>NZ_FQUC01000047.1 GCF_900128985.1 Indolivaga macrotermitis
TTCTTTTGTTTCATAATCTGGATAATTAAATGGATAATTAGCGTGGCCACAGGCCATTTTGTTTTTACTAAGCCTGCGGTAACAGCAGGTCATTCATTCATACGAATATTTACAAAATCTTGCAACTTCGGCGCAAGATTCTCCCCCGATTTCAGGTGAGCGGGGCAAGATGGTTTTAAGGCACTTAAAACGTTTTGAGTGTACTCAAAACACATCTTGCTAATGTCTGACGACATTTAAAATCCGCGCAGGGCGGATTTGTCATTTTAGCCGGAATGGGATAGCCTCCGGCTAAGAAAAGGACGCGGTATGCCGACAGGGAAAAGACAGGCATCCGGAGCCTGTCCAATTGCATGAAAACAATCACATATACCTGTACAGGGTGGAATTATTTCCGTTGGTGCAAAGATATGGGCTATTGGAATACCCGGGGGTGGACATGACCGGACAAACGCTACCACTTCCAAGCAGACATGTACATTTTTTCTAAGAGATGCAACCGGATTCGGATAGTTACCAGAAATCATTTACGGACACATCATTTACAGGATATATTGTTGCATAAATGGTGATTCTATTTTGTATAAATAGGACTTTGAAACTGTAATTAGTTATATGTAACCATTTTATCTGAATAGCCGGATGGCTGAAAGGCTGACTCATCAATCAACCGGAGAGCCGGAAGAGGCGCCTGATGTTCGGCTGGCTGATTATTTGATATTTTGGCTGATTGGCTATTTATCCGGTCAACCGGCTGAATGGTTTGCCTTTTAGCTGATTCTCCTTCCGGCAGATTAGCCTTCTGCTTTGTCTTCCGGTTAGCTGATTATTCATCCGGCTGGTTGAATGGTATTTTGGACGTCCGGCCGGCTGATGTATCTGTTGATTATCCGTCCATTCATTTGGCTCTCTGGCTTGTTGCTTCTCTTGCCTTCCGGTTGGAGAGCCGAATGATTGGCTTCCTGGGTGGATGAATGGCAAATCTATCATCTGGCTTCCCTTCCGGTTAGCCCTTCGGCTACCTGATTTTTTAGCCTCCGGGCCTTCCGGTTTGCCACCCAAAATAAAAAAAGGAAGACATGACCGGACAAACGCTACCACCGGGCTAAGAAATGGACCGGGTTCTGAAAAATATAATTTCTTTTGTGTCAAAATTAGCCGGAGGGCATTAGTACACATCTTAAAAAAAATTATCAATATGG
>NZ_FQUC01000019.1 GCF_900128985.1 Indolivaga macrotermitis
AATAGGAAAATTTGTATTTTAGAAAAATTCTGTTTAGTTAACGCAAGTGATGCGTCTCTCTCTCTCTCTCTCTCTCTCTCTCTCTCTCTCTCTAATATTTTAGCACACAACATCAAATCTAAACTGTTAAAATTTAGATTATTATCGATGTTCTTATGTGTGAAAACCTGAGTCATTCAGAGATTGTAATAGGTTGTTTACATGGCAAATATAAGAAATGTTTTGATTTTAACAAAAATACCCTTCGAAGTAGTACCTTCTCAATTTATCGTTATTGGTATATGAAATCGTATTACATTGACTTTGATAAATAACTTATGTATCTTTGTTTATTATGGAAAAACTGGTAATTGTAGGATGTGGGCATCTAGCCGAAATCGTAGTAGATGCAGTTATTAACGGCTTATTGCCCGAGTATGATTTAGTAGGGGTTTATTCCCGGACAAAAGCAAAAGCCGAATATCTGGCGAATAAGATGCAGCAGCAAGGAAGAACTTGCACCCCATGCAGTAGTTTAGTTGATTTGTTGGCGCTTAAACCCGATTATCTGGTAGAAGCAGCATCGCCTGCTGCAATGAAAGAACTGACATTGCCCGCTTTAAAAAACGGAACGTCTATCGTTACCCTATCTATAGGAGCACTGGCAGATACTGCTTTTTATAAGGAAGCAATAGAAACGGCAAAAGCAAATGGTACACGCATATATATAGCATCGGGCGCAACAGGTGGTTTCGATGTGCTCCGAACCGCTACCCTTATGGGCAATGCTTCTGCGCGCTTCTTTAATGAAAAAGGACAACGGGCTTTAAGAAGATCCGCTGTTTATGATCCGGCACTCGAAACAGAAAAGCGCATCGTTTTTTCAGGGACGGCCAGAGAAGCTATCGGAGTATTTCCTACGGGATTGAATGTATCGGTTGCCGCATCATTGGCATCCGTAGGGCCCGAAAAAATGCAGGTAGCTATGCAATCAACACCCGGATTTATCGGCGATACCCAAAGAGTAGAAATAAAAAACGATCAGGTACATGCTGTAGTAGATGTATACAGTGCCACGCCCGAGATTGCAGGCTGGTCTGTTGTCAGTACTTTGCAAAATATTGTTTCGCCCATAGTATTCTGACAATCAAGCTTAATCTATATGTTCTATATGAGATAGAGCATATAGATTGAAAATATTCCCCAATAAGAGATTAATAAACTTAATTTAGCATGGTTATTGCAACAACTTTCAGAAACCAAATGTTTATTTGGAAAACTGAGTAATTAGCTGAATTTTTTTATGATCAACTTTAAGCAAATAGAACTGACGGACAGAAAACAAATAGATTCTTGTCTGGAGAACAATACATACCGAGCGTGCGACTTTTGTTTTACCAACATGTTTACATGGAATGCTAAATTCAAAACACAGTACGATATAAAACACAAAACCCTGTTTTTACGATTCAACGAGATCGACGGTAAAACTTATTACATGATGCCCATAGGTCCGATGCCTGTGGAGGCAGCAATAGAAGAAATAATGGCAGATGCCGCCGCTTGTAAAATACCTTTTATGATGAAAGGAATTACCGAGGAGATGTGGCACGAAATAAATAAAGCCATGCCCGGCAAATTCGACTATTTCCACGAACGAAATAACGATGAATATATCTACCTTTCTGAAAAACTGATAACACTTTCCGGTAAGAAACTACAAAGCAAACGAAACCACATCAACCGGTTTATATCCGACAATCCCGATTGGGAATATTTCCCCCTGACCAGTAGAAAAGATCTGGATGAATGTGCTTTTATGCTCGATGAATGGGAAAACATCAAAGATGATAAAAATAAATCTCTCGCATACGACTATATAGCAACTAAACTGATGCTCGAACACTTTGATGAGTTGCAGCTTAAAGGCGGAGCGATAAAGGTGAATGGTAAAATAATCGCTTTTACGATTGGCGAACGGCTAACAAATGATACCTTTGTAGTACACGTCGAGAAGGCTTTTGCCGATATCAACGGAGCTTACACAATTATCAATCGCGAGTTTATCAAACACGAAGCTTCGGAATTTAAATATATCAACCGGGAGGAAGACATGGGATTGGAATCGTTACGACAAGCCAAATTGTCTTACCAGCCCGAAATATTACTCGAAGAAGGATTTTTATTACCTAAAAAATGATACAGTTTGCCAATACAGATACCACCCCTTTAGTACGTTCGATGTGGAAAACCTGCTTCGAGGATACAGAGGAATATCTGGATTTGCATTTCACCCGTAAGTATAAACCCGAAAATACCCTTCTATATTTTGAAGACGGAGTTGCCGTAGCTGCATTACAGATGCTACCCTACTCTATCCGTTTTTACGGTGAAGTTGTGTCCTTCTATTATCTGGCGGGATTATGTACCCTGCCCGAATACAGGAACAAAGGCTATATGGGACAACTTATAAATACTTCTTTCGAGGTAATGAAAGAACGGGAAGTTGCGTTGTGCGGACTGGTTCCTGCCGAAGAATGGCTTTTCTCCTATTATAGTAAATATGGTTTTACAGTTGTTTTCGATTCATCGGAAAACACTATTGAACTAAAACCCATGTTGAAGAGTAAAGACCCGTATTCGGAATTTGACAAAAAGTATCAGCAGTCAAACTTTACAGTTCTGAAAAACCGGAATGACTTCGAAGCCATCATAATTGATTATCTGGCAGAAGATTGCCCCCCTAAAGGAAACCTGAGGGGAATGGCAAGAGTGCTACTTCCCGAAAAGGCTCTCGGATTATTCGCGAAGAAAAATCCGGACAAGAACTTCAGTCTAAAAGTAGAAAACCAAGCATATAAAATAGAGAACGGAAAAGTTGATTACATCAACTCTTCCGCTCCCGATATAGATATTTCTTTGTTTACGCGATTGCTATTCGGCTACCATACATCTTTACTCGATGCTGAATACGCATCTCAGTTCGACGAACATCAGCCGGTCATCAACCTGATGCTGGAATAACAGTAACTTCTTCAAAATTCTCTCAAACCAGAGGGCTTTCCCCTGCTTAGGGTTTTGAGTACAATATCCTTTCCGACACTGATTCCTTTTTCCTTCAGTGCGATCTCGACTGTTTTATACGCCAATTCGGGATGATTATTGTCCTGACTAAGATGGCAAAGCCATACTTCATCTAACTGGTTACTATAAATAGAAGTCAGCAGTTCGCCCGTCAGCCTGTTACTCAAATGCCCCATGCCCGAAGTGATACGCTGTTTCAGATGCTGTGGATATCTGCCGTTCAACAACATTTCTTCATCATAGTTAGCTTCTATGATCAGGTGGTTGGCCGTTTTCGCAAATTCTTCGATAGTGGGGGTTATGCGCCCGACATCGGTAATCAGAACCACAGTTTTCTCGCCTATCTTTATCTGATAACCGACATTCTCTATTGTATCGTGCGGTACATCAAAAGCCGTAATCTGAAAGTCTTTTATGCTGAAAGGCATATTCTTTTCGATCACCCTTCGTGATGCACTTATACTTGATTCGAGATATTTAGACCGTTCAATACCGAAATGTACGGTTTCGGTAGCATAAACCGGAATATTGAGCTTTCCGCCCAAACCGCTTATCGACTTGATATGATCTCCATGATCGTGCGTAACAAGAACCGCAATAATGGTTTCCATTGCTACACCATAATCCCTCAGATACTTTTTGAGGGTACGCATGCCAATCCCGGCATCAATCAGAATACCATACTTCGATGTACCCAGATAATAACAGTTACCACTACTTCCACTCGAAAGGCTTATCAGACGAAATGCAGGTACCGATGTAAAAAGGTCATACTGCATACGAATTATAAAGAAAGGGTTGAAAGCGAATGCGCTTTCGCATTAAATTCGTCGACAATAGATTTCACAACCTCCGCCGCCGACGGTAAATCATTAATCAGTGAAGCTACCTGACCTATCTCCAGTTCACCTTCGACTAAGTCACCTTCGAAGATTCCTTTTTTGGAACGTCCGCGTCCGAGAAGTTCGCGCATCTCTTCGACAGATGCCCCACGATCTTCCGCCTCAGTTACCTTATTATAAAATTCATTCTTAATCACCCGTGTCGGGCTCAGTTTTTTCAATGATAGCATCGTATCACCCTCTTTCAAGCTAACACACAGTTTTTTGAATTCATCGGATGCCGAACTTTCCTGAGTCAGGGCAAAGCGGGTACCAATCTGTACGCCTTCGGCTCCTAAAGCAAAAGCAGCTAAAGCTGTAGTTCCCGTAGCAATACCTCCGGCAGCTATCAATGGAATCTGCAATACCTCGCGAACCTGAGGAATCAAAGTCAGAGTAGTAGTTTCTTCACGTCCGTTATGCCCTCCGGCCTCGAAGCCTTCGGCAACAACAGCATCAACTCCTGCTTCCTGACATTTGAGAGCAAATTTAGAACTGGAAACTACATGGGCTACAGTAATACCATGTTCCTGCAATTTCTTTGTCCATGTCTTCGGATTTCCTGCCGAAGTAAATACGACTTTTACTCCTTCAGCTATAATTATCTCGATGATTTCGTCGATATTGGGATATAGAAGGGGTACATTCACCCCGAAAGGTTTGTCGGTTGCAGCTTTACACTTTTGAATATGCTCACGCAAAACTTCGGGATACATAGACCCTGCCCCTATCAGCCCTAATCCTCCGGCATTACTAACAGCCGAGGCCAAACGCCAGCCACTGCACCAAACCATTCCTCCCGAAATAACCGGGTATTTAATCTTAAAAAGTTCTGTAACTCTATTGCTCATTATAATATATATTTTTCAATAAAGACAAAGATAATGTATCCCGATAAGGATAGCAAGCGATAGATAAGATGGATTTATATTAAATAGGAATCTATATTCGAAATATGTTCTTTTAAATAATTACTTAGTTTCCTTTTCTGCGAGCAATCAAAAATTGCTTATCCTCCTTTTAGATTTAGCCCTAAAAAGAGATCAAAAGTGTTTTAGTGTTTCGAATTTTTGTTTCTGTCCCATTTCATTCTCGTCTGTAAAGTTTGGACATCGTCGTAAAGCACGGGGTACCCGTTGTGAGAAGAAAGCGTTAAAAGACAAATAGAATTTGTATCAAACGTTTTTTATTTGTCTTAGCTTTCGAACACCTAACGGGTCGGGCTTGCAGGCGCAGTCTTAATCTTTTGCTTCGTTTTGTATCAAGGCAAAATGAAGAACAAACCCGATAGGGTGCGTTAGTAAATATAGTTAGAAAAGAGTAAGAATATTTTTCACCTACTGATGAGCATAATAAATATAAGCTTTTTACGACCTTCTAACTTAAATCTCCTTCGGCTTCTTTCCAAAAAGAATTACAAGGATCACCGACAGTAAAATAAGAACCAACCCGAAGAAACTCGACATACCGAAAGCCTCGTGAAAATAAAACACGCCGATACAAACGGCAACAAGAGGTTCCATCGATCCCAATATCGATGTGATAGTAGAACCGGCGTACTTAATCGCCAATATTAAGGTAAGATCGGAAAGTACTGTCGGCAGAAATGCCAATAAGACTAAACGCGTCCACGGCTGGACACCGGACACCGGGTCTATTCCGGTTGTAGTGAGGGCAAAAGTCATAAAGATCAACGCACCTGCCAGCAGGATATAAAAAGTCAAAACTTCCGCATTCATCGAAGAAACCGACGACTTATTAACACCTACTATGTAACACGCATAGCTGAAAATTGTAATTGCAGCAATACCTATTCCAGCCGGATTGATAACCCCATTGTTAGTCCAACAAAGCAGAGCCACACCAAGCAAAGATAAAATAGCGGTGAGAAGTAAAATAACAGAACGCCTCTCTTTAAAGAAGAATACCATTATCAAGCTTACCGATATCGGATATATAAAATGGATGGTAGTAGCTACACCACTGGGTATATATTTGTAAGAATAAATCAGACAAAGGGCAGTTCCGGCATAGAGTGTACCCAACCATGTCAAAGTAATTATATCTTTAACCGATACTTTCAGGTTTTCTTTTTTGACAAGGCAAACAGCACCCATCATTACTGTCGATATAAGAAAACGATAGAAAAGGATAGTGGGCAAACCTACCCCGTCCTCGTTCATCAAAGGGAGAGAAAATAAGGGAATTAAACCGAAAGTTCCGGACGAAATCAGGGCATAAATAATACCTTTTGCACTATTCAGGCTTTTCTGGGACATAACACTACTATTTGAACTTAATTTCACAATCGAGGCCTGAGACCTTCTTTATTACCTACAACTCAATACAAAGGTAAAAATATTATTTCCGTTTCCCCGGGACTATCAGTCATAAGGCCTCAGAATTTTTTATCGATTTGGTAAGTAAAACTGCAATAATCAGTTATACTGATCAAAGTATACTATCAAAATACTTGCCGGAACTTAAGATCAAGGCATTATAAATTTATCTATACAATAAAAACAGAAGCAATATGCGTATAAAAAATAAAATAACGAAAATAGAGTTACTTATGTCACCTTTGTCACTTTTAACAACAGAACTCACTCATTGTAAGATTATTACAAAGGTGACACAAAACTCACACGTGTCACCTTTTTGTCACCTTATTGTTACCTGTGTCACCCTTCATATTCTCAACAAAATAGTATCTTTGTCCACAGAATAATCATCAAACGCTATAAGCCATGTATTTGATACATAACGCAACTATTATAAACGAAGGTAAATCGGTCAAAGGATCCGTACTTACCGAAGGCGAGTTTATTAAAACTATATATAACAGCCCGAATGATGTGCCAACGGACATTCTGAACAGGGCTACTGTTATAGATGCAACCAATCTTTGGCTGGTTCCCGGAGTAATTGATGATCAGGTTCACTTCCGCGATCCGGGATTAACCCACAAAGGAGATATCACGACCGAAAGCCGTGCTGCTATTGCCGGAGGGGTTACTTCATTTATGGAGATGCCAAACACGAAACCACAAACAACAACTATCGAAGCACTGGAAGCTAAATTCGAATCGGCGGAAAGCCGTGCATTTTCGAACTACTCCTTTTATCTGGGGGCGACTAATGATAATCTGGCCGAACTGAGAAAAGTCGATAAAAAGAACGTTTGCGGCATCAAGATATTTATGGGTTCTTCGACCGGAAATATGCTGGTCGATAGCCGGCAAGCTTTAGAGAGAATCTTCGGTGAAATCGATATGATTATCGCTACTCATTGCGAAGAAGAAGAGATTATTCAAAAGAATATTGCTTATTATAAAGGTCTTTATGGAGAGGATCCTCACGTAAAATACCACCCATTGATACGCAGTGCCGAAGCCTGTTATCAATCGTCAGCCAAAGCTATCGAATTAGCCGACAAATACGGAGCCCGCCTTCACATCCTGCATCTTTCTACTGCCCGCGAAATAAGCCTTTTTGAGGCAAAACCGCTCATCGAAAAGAAGATCACAGGCGAAGTATGCGTACATCACCTTTGGTTCTCAGACGAAGATTACGAGAAATACGGAACACGGATCAAGTGGAATCCGGCAGTAAAAACATCCGAAGACCGGACGGCTATTATGCAAGGTTTATTGAATGGCAGGCTGGATGTTATCGCAACTGACCACGCCCCCCATTTACTGGAAGAGAAACTGGGCGGCTGCTTTAAAGCTGCTTCGGGCGGACCTCTTGTTCAACATTCATTACAGATGATGATTGAGTTGTCCAAACAAGGAAAGATAAGCAAAGAGGAAGTAGTGAACAAGATGAGTCATGCCCCTGCTGCATTATTCAGGGTACACAAACGGGGATATATAAGGGAAGGTTATTATGCCGATTTAGTATTAGTTGACCCAAACAAAGAATACACTATCACACAGGATAATATATTATACAAGTGTAAGTGGTCTCCGCTCGAAGGTGAAACATTATCGTCTACCATTTCCAAGACATTCCTCAATGGTGAAATTGCTTTCGACAATGGCCGGTTAAACGATATAAAAGGGAAAGCCCTGACTTTCGATAATTAAAAAAAGGAAAGAATAAATCTTTCCTTTTTATCGTAATATATCATCCATAACTTTAGATGTCCGAGCGCCACTTTCTCCGGTAGAAGGGCACTTTCCGATACCTCTAAGTTCGTCTACTATTGTCTGTATTAATGGTTGCTGGATATGTTCGGGGGTCTTAATTTCAAAGATTTGAGACTGCCCTCCAAAAGTTAATTTAACGGGAGAGAATGCAAAAGTACTAAAGCTGATATCACCCTTTGTTCCGGTTATAACGATAGAATCCTGAACAGAACTTTCTTCTACCACAAAGCACCACTGGGCAACGCCCTGCACACCCGATTTAAAGCGCAGCACAGCCGATATGGTATCCTTAACATCATAGAGTTTACCTAAGTTTGCAGAAAACCCTCTGGCCTCTTCTATTTCCCCTAATAAGAAATCGAGTATATCCAATGTATGTGGAGCGAGGTCATAAAAGTATCCTTCGCCCGCGATATCCTTATCTATTCTCCATGTATGATGGGATGGGTCAAAGTCCGTGGGCTGAGCCATCTTAAAATGCTTTACATCCACACATAATACATCCCCTAGCACACCTGAATCCAGTACCTCTTTCACTTTCACAAAGTACGGTAAAGCCCGTCTGTAAAAGGCAACAAACAACTTCTGATTCTCAGCCACTGCAACCTCTATCATTTCCTTACAATCAGCATAGTGCATCGCCATAGGCTTTTCGACATACACAGATTTCCCTGCCCTTAAAGCTTTCAGAGCATATTCCTTATGGGTACTCGGAGGTGTTGCCACATAAATAGCCTGCACTTCGGGATCTGATATCAGATCATCCGCATCTGCATAGTATTTAGGAACATTGTGCCGCTGAGCAAAGTCTTTTGCCTTTGCTTCATCACGTCTCATCACTGCTTCGAGATGAGAACCCTCTATTTTATAAAAAGCCGGTCCGCTCTTCTTCTCGCAGACATCACCGCAACCTATTATACCCCAGTTTATTTTATCCATAACGTTTAGTTTATATCTATACTGAATAAAACAAATGTCTCCCGGGCTTGTTTCCGAGAGACATTTTATATATTAATTGCTTTTCCTTTATTCTATCACAAATATTACCACACGATTCCATTCGTTTACCGTAAATGGCTGGATTCTATCTCCTGACCAATTAATAGAAACACGTGCCGGATTTATTCCATATCTTTCAATCAAAGCTTTCGATACTGCCTTAGCCCGACGTTCAGATAACTTCATATTATATTCAGGGTAAGCAGTTTTCTTATCAGCATAGCCGGTAACCACCACATTTACCTCAGGATGTTGATTCAAGTAATTAGCTGCTTTATCGATCTTCATCCACTCAGATTGATCAATCACTGATTTATCAATTCTGAAGAACACCGGATCCGGCAAGAACTTGATATCTTGTACTGGAGCAGTAGGTCTTACTTCTACAGGAGGGGGAGGAGGAGGACATGTAGGACATTTCTGATTAGCCAATGACTCTCTCAATATATTGATATCATTATTCAGCTTATTTATCAGTTTAGCATCCATTGGAGCTGCAACATCCCAGCTTGTTTTACCAAACTTATATGCGACTGACAGTGTTGCCTGAGCGATACCATCCATACTTTGATTATCTCCTGTTTGTCCATCAAATGAGTCTCCGACAACAGATCCTGAAACTTCAGCATGCAATGCAAATTTCTCACTCAAACGGAACTTACCAATAAGACCGGCATGAGCACCCACCAACATAATGTTATCATTACCCATGTGAGAGAATGAATTGTAGAAGCCAACACCACCGAAAGGGGTTAATTCAAAGAATCGTTTTGGATTATAGTTTCCAAAAAGATTGAATAAGTCGAACATGAAATCAACATTAAACTGGAAATAACGAACATGATCCATATACAAAGCACCATTTTCTCTACCTGGTATCCAATAATAGTTATCGCCATCCATTCCAATTATAGACTGATTATATCCAACACCAGAAGGTGTCGTCAAATCCCATCTAGAATTCCATGTTGGGTCCCAAGTCAGCATACCTGCACCAACAGTAGTTGGATATCCTGACGTACCAACAACGCTTTGACCCATATAGTTTTTAGTTCCATGGTTCCACTTTACGTATGTACCATAGCTACCATCATTGAATCCGTGCAATGAACCTCCTGTGAAATTCAGTCTCAATCCCCAGATCGGAGAGAAATATTTAGAAATTGAAATCTGAGGAGCAAAGGTTACCCTATCGGTGAAAGATCCTTTATTGTCATCAATACCCATCAATATCTGAGCACCACCTCCGACAGAGATAGTCCAGTTATCTTTGAAAGCATTCTTTTTCCAAGTTGTTTTATAGGTGTTATATGTTTGGTTAGGTTGACCATACTCAACCTCATCAGGAATAAGATCCCGACTAAATTCCTCTTGTGCTGACAATGAAAATATCCCGCAAGAAAACAATAACGATAGGAATAAAACCTTTTTGTTCATATCAAAACATATGTTAATGTTAATTCTAAAATACATGTAATACAGCGACAAAGATATATTGTTTTTTTTTAATGTGAAATACAAAATACATTTTTTTCTGATTTTAACGGAAGAATTAACCCTTAAAAAAGAGAAATATAACGATATACATATATATGTAAAGTAAATTATTTATATTTGCTTTCAACAATTTCTTAAGTGAAATATAACTATGATATGTTAATGAAACCCCTTTCCAAATCAGATAAAACCTCTATTTTGAGTAAAAATAAGTTAATCTCATTAGAAGCCAAATTCGAATTTATCGATGAAGGCGAAAGGGGTAATAAAGCACTATCCCGGTTGGTTTTCGCAGGATTACTTTTTTTTGTTTTTTTAACGTTATTAACATTAAATACTCTAACTCCCCTCATAGGAGACGATTACGTATACAGTTTTATATATCAAACCGACCAAAAATTACTCTCTTTCAATGATGTTATCAACTCCCAATTTAACCATTATTATAAATGGGGAGGAAGAACAGTTGTGCACATAATAGATCAATGCCTCTTACTTAATTACAGTCCAATTATCGCCGACACGCTAAACAGTATAGCTTTCATTGCTTACATAATAGCTATATACTTTCATATCACAGCCCGGAAAACTATCAATATAAACTTATTAGTAGTAATATTTACCCTTGTCTGGTTTATACAACCGGTTTTCGCTGAAACAGTACTTTGGCTGACCGGAAGCTCAAATTATTTATGGGGCACACTCCTCATATTATTATTCTTGCTACCCTACCGGTTTTATAAAAACACAAAACAAAGCATCACAAAAACAGTCCTATTTTCAGCAATTATGCTTCTGTCGGGAGTCATATCGGGATGGACAAACGAAAACACTGCTGCCGCTATGATCATTATGATTATCGCATACATATACTATTACAAAACAAAAAAATGGGATATACCCATATGGGCATATGCAGGACTCATCGGGTCGATCATCGGTTACACTTTAATGATCATAGCTCCCGGTAATTTCGTTCGGGCAAGCGAAGCTCCTTCTCTAAGCGCTTTTCTTATAATATACAGGCTACTGACCTATACCCAACGATTTATCGTATATCTGGGATTACTAAACTTTGCATTAATCATTGCATTAATTCTGTATAAAAGATTCAGCCCTCGTAACCCGAACAAAGATATTAAATGCATAATCATCTATTTTGTGGGTATCTTCGTTTCTATTTACATTATGATAGCTTCACCCAGTTTTCCTGCAAGAGCCTGGTTCGGAACTATCACATTCAACATTATTGCATTTGGTATCGTATATCAACAATTAAACAGAGACGAAATTCTAATCAGGAGAATAAAGACCTGTCTATTCATATTCCTTCTCATTTCTTTTTCTGCAAGTTATTATGATGCCTATAAAGACACCTCATGGATAAATCAAATATGGAAAGAAAGAGAAGCTATTATTGCAGAGAAGAAGCAAGCCGGTGAGACAACAGTCACATTCAAAGAATATCAGGCTAAGACCAAATTCGGACTAGGAGATACATACTATGCCCTACCTAACATTTCTAAATATTATGGCATAAACTTCGAATTAGAAAAATAAACTCAAAGGACTTTAAAATGCAGTCAGTTCTGATAACAGCATATAAAAACATACAACACCTCGAAGAAATCATCGATTTCTTCGACGACAACTTCAATATATACATACACATAGACAAGAAAAGCGTTATCCCTTCCGGAGCAATAGACGAATTATACAAAAAAGGAAATGTCAAATATATTTCCCGTAAATACAAAATAAACTGGGGAGGCTTGAACCATCTTCTGGCAATCCTCGATATCACCAGACAAGCGTTTGACAACAATGAAAACCAGTATTTCCACCTGATTACCGGGCACGATTACCCAATCAAGCCGAAAGAGGAGTTCGATATATTTTACCAAAAGAACAAAGGCCTCAACTTCATGGAATACCATCAGCTGCCATACGAACCGTGGCCTGAACAGGGGATGGACCGACTTTCGCGATACAATATGTATGATTTGATCGACGGAAGATCCGGGAAAAATGAAATCTTATTGAAACGTTTTTCCAAACTTCAAAAGTTATTGGGAATCAAAAGAAGCTTCCGTAAAGATTTCCCGCAACAGCATGGAGGCTCAACCTATTGGTCTTTAAGTAGAGAATCTATAGGGTATACATTCTCTTATCTGAAAGAAAACCCTTGGTTTCTCAAAAGATTCAAATATACATTTTGTGCAGAAGAAATATTTTTCCAGACAATTTTAATGAATTCCCCTCTAAAAGACAAAATCATAAATAACAATATGCGTTTCATTGTTTGGGAAAACAGGAACGGTAATTTCCCTGCAAACCTCGACCTGACTGATTATAACAATATACAAAATACGGAAGCCTTATTTGCCAGAAAGTTCGAATATCCTACATCCGGACAATTGCTCTCGCTGATAAAGAAAGACCTTCAACAAAAAACACAATAACTGTGTTAATATATAAAAGTAAGAAGACAACTTTTTTATTCGGGAACAAAAATACCGCAAACAAGGTATTTCAAAGCCAAACTCAGAAACGTACATTTGTATCAATAAACAAACAGAAAAAATTATGGGAACAATCGCAAAACAGTTGACAGACCTCATAGGTAATACACCGTTACTTGAACTGTCAAACTACGAAAAGAAACACAAACTGGAAGCTAAAGTTATTGGCAAACTAGAATATTTCAACCCAGCATCGAGTGTCAAAGACCGTATTGCACTAGCAATGATCTCCGATGCCGAAGAAAAAGGAATTTTAAAACCGGACAGTGTTATTATCGAGCCTACAAGCGGAAATACCGGTATCGGGCTTGCTTTTGTATCAGCTGCCAAAGGGTACAAGCTTGTGCTCACTATGCCTGAAACGATGAGTATCGAGCGCCGCAACCTCCTAAAAGCATTAGGAGCAAATATCGTATTGACACCCGGCCCTGATGGAATGAAGGGAGCAATAGCCAAAGCAAACGAATTGAAAGAGACAACTCCTAATGCTATTATCCTTCAACAATTCGAAAATCCTGCGAATCCTGCAATCCACAGAAAAACTACTGCGGAAGAAATTTGGAGAGACACCGACGGAAAAGTAGATATCTTTGTATCAGGAGTAGGAACAGGCGGTACCGTTAGCGGAGTTGGCGAAGTACTGAAACAACGTAATCCCAATGTAAAGATCATAGCTGTTGAACCCACAGATTCACCTGTTCTATCAGGAGGAAAACCCGGGCCACACAAAATACAAGGTATCGGCGCAGGATTTATCCCTAAGACATACGATGCCAGTGTTATTGACGAAATTATTCAAGTAAAAAACGACGATGCCATACTTACCAGCCGTGTTTTAGCCCGCGAAGAAGGTCTATTAGTGGGTATTTCATCAGGTGCCGCTGTATTTGCTGCGACCGAACTGGCTAAACGCCCCGAAAACAAAGGCAAAAACATTGTAGTAATATTACCTGATACAGGCGAACGTTATCTATCGACAGTGCTTTACGCTTTCGAAGAATATCCTTTATAAGAAATGGAGTAGAATTGTACTATAAAAAGCCGCACTTAGCAGCTTTATACTGAAAAACAGAAGATTGTTCATTTACAGTCTTCTGTTTTTCTCTTTTAGGGAAGCCCCATATAACGATATATCATTCAAGACCAATACAGACAGATAAAATCTCACTACATATAGTGATTGCAACGATTGGGTAATCATTTTACATTTGTCTACGTAAAATTTGCTAACCAACGGTAATCGGGTTATATCATATTTACCGTTGACAAATAGGGTTAGTACAGTAAACCGGACTTTAATCCAAGTTGACCTACACCTTAAACATTTATATAAAGAAATAAATATATGTCAAAACATGTATATGTTGCGATTGCCTTATGGGCAGTCGCCCTGCTATCTTTTGCTCAAAAAAACGAGACCGCAGACATCACTGCAAAAGATTACCACCTGAAAGAAGTCGTGGTCACAGGCCAGTTTATCCCCCAATCGATACAAAACTCAATCTATAAAGTAAAGGTTATCTCCAATCAGGAAATTCAGCAAAAATCAGCGACCGATATACAAAGCCTGTTAAACACGGAGCTCGGCATACGGCTATCCAACGATATGAATCTCGGCGAAACAGATTTCGAGATCATGGGTATGGGAGGCAATAATGTAAAAGTGTTATTAGATGGTATTCCTATGATAGACCGTTTATACAAGAAACAAAGTCTCAACCAAATAGATATCAATACAATCGAACGGATAGAAATAGTAGAGGGTCCCATGTCGGTTATATATGGTACTGACGCATTAGCAGGTGTTATCAATATCATCACAAAAAAAGGAATCCCTGAAAACGGCAAGAACCTATCAGTAGGAGCCAGAATACAGGAAGAAAGCATTGGTGACGAATACAACCTTTTCGACAAAAAAGGAATCCATAACCAAAGTGTAAATGCCCGATACTCGTTTGATAACGGATTATACATTAGCGGTAACTTTGCCCGTAACCGTTTTGGAGGATGGCAAGGAGATTCCATCGGGCGAAAAAAACAATGGCAACCCAAAGACCAATACCTCACCGGAGGACAGGTGGGTTTTCGTAAATCCAATTACGACCTATCTTACCGTTTAGACTATATGAATGAGAATCTATTGAACGAAGCCGATATCAGCACCCTGACAAATACTACTTCGAACAAAGAATACATCGTAAACAGATATACCCACCAGCTCCAGGCTAACTGGAAAGCCAGTAACTCATTAGATTTTGCTTTTGCCGGATCATATCAGGATTACAAGCGGCGGATAAGAACAACTAATATCGACCTGACTACAGGTAAGGAAACCCTTTCAACAAATCCCGAAGACCAAGACAAAACGACCCTCGACTCATGGTTCGGGCGTGTTATGGCTGTCTGGAAAATACGAAATAACCTTAGCTTTCAACCGGGTATAGAAGTACAATCCGACAACGGATTCGGAAATCGTATGGATGGAGAACACCGGATAACCAATACCGCTCTTTTCTTATCAGCAGAATATACTCCTCTTGACTGGTTAAGCCTCCGTCCGGGATTTCGATCCTCCTTCAACTCTGTGTATGACGCACCTTGGGCAACCCCGGCTATGAATGTCAAGGCAAGGATAACTGAATATATGGATCTGAGGGCATCGTATGCAAGAGGATTCAGGGCTCCTACCCTACAAGAACTGTATTACTCATTCCATGACAGTAATCACGATTTGTACGGAAACCCGGATCTCAAGTCGGAATATTCGAACAGTTACCAGCTTTCTTTGACTTGGCGTGCCATCCACAATGAACAAATAAGATTTACCACACAGTTGACAGGCTTCTACAACGATTTCAGAGACCGTATATCCCTGATCGAATCGAAAACCCAGATCGGATACAGCAAATACTATAACATTGACCGGTACAAAACACTGGGCTTCACTATCGAAAATAACTTATATTGGAAATATCTTCGGGCATCCCTCAACTTTTCTTACTTAGGCAGATACAACAAACTCTATGAAAACGAGAGTTACCAAGACGAAGATATGTCGCAGTTCAGATACTCACCCGAACTAAGTGCCAGCATCAGCTATACATGGAACAAGGTAGCCACATTTGCAGCATACTACAAATTCACCGGAGAACGAAAGGAATATGGTATCGCCGAAGATAATACACTTGGCCTGCTAGGTACAAACAGTTATAACTGGGCAGATTTTACAATATCACGCCCAATAGGCAAATTACTAACCATTGCCGGAGGTATAAAAAACATCTTTAATATAACCACCATCCGCAATACTGCCGGATCGGAAGAAATACATAACCAAGATACGGGAGTAAGCCAGATAGGCTGCGGCCGGTCTTATTTTATCGGATTATCATTTAATTTTCAAAAATAACTAATATGAAAAAATATCTTTATCTGAGTTTAATGTTCGCAGGATTATTCGTTACATCTTGTAGCGACGACGATCCTCCGCTTCCTGATAATACTATTAACTTTTCAGCAACTGAACTGGGTATTTCAGAAACCGAATCAAATAAATCATTTACCCTTAATATCGACAGGGCAGAAAGCTCCGATATAGCCGTTTCTATCGGGATTAATACCAATGGAATCGATTATGGCGATGATATAACAACTACCCCCGCAGCAACAGATAATACTATCAATGTTACCATTCCTGCAGGATCAACTTCAGCTACTATTATGGTAACCAAAGTAGCTGAACTTTTCGATGGAGATGAATCCATCAGTTTCGATATTAAATCAGTAAGCGGAGGCCTTGTCCTTGGAGATAAGAAATCACTTAAACTGACATTCAGTGCCATTGTATCCGAAGGAGCTTCGTTAACCCTCAACGGTGGAGAAGGTGGAGCAAGTGCAGTAAACTCGGTGTATGTCGATTTCAGCAGTAACGAACAAACATCTGTTGCACGCAATTCATGGAACCTCGGCTTTTATAATGGAAGTGAATTCGGCGTGATCTTAAACAACGTTTTACCTGCAACTGCTACAGCTACAGACCTGACAGTAGATGCAGTAATCTCTGAAGCGGATGAAACAGCTTATAAAACTGAACTAAGCTTAAATTATACCGATAAATTCGCCTATATTGACGATTTATCCGGAGAAATATCAGGAACAATTATCAAAGAAGGTAAAGTATATCTGGTGAATTTCGCAGAGCAAACCCCTCAGCTTTATAAAGTAAAAGTAAGCCAGAAAGATGCCAATACTTATACACTGCAATATGCAGCAAGTAACAGCTCAACCGTAAATAGTCTGGATATCCCGAAAGATGCAAAATATAATTTCACCTATGCTTCATTCGTAGATAATAAGATCGTACAGGTTGAACCCGAAAAAGAAAAATGGGATATACAATGGACACGTGCCGTTTATCATGCACAAGGAATTCCGTATGTATTCGCCGATATGGTCTTTATCAATAACCGCGCAGGCATAACAGCCGCTTCTGTAGAGATAACAAGCACCCTGAATTATACAAATGTATCAGTAACAGATGCTGCCAATGCTGCATTTTCGTCGGATGTAGATGTTATAGGTAGTAACTGGAGAGCCACTACCGGAAATAACGCCGGAGTTACCCAAACACATTTCTATCTGGTGAAAGATGCAGCCGGAAATATCTATAAACTACGCTTTTTAAAACTAGGAGTAGGTAGTGATGGCGGAACCCGCGGTTACCCACAGATTGAATATGCTTTGGTTAAGTAACCCAATACACTTCGAGTAAATTGGAGAGTCTAATACTTGATAAATATTTTTTGTACACTTTTATTTAATGGAGAATTGAGAATGAAACCCCTAAAGGGGAACTCCCCAAACCCTCTCTAATGGAGAGGGTTTGGGGAGAAATCATTTTCCACTAAATAAAAAACCATTTTTATAAAATGAATAACTTTCTTCAATTATTTCTGGCTCATCTGTATCCAGTGCATATAATATTTCGCGGCAAAATTCCAATTGAGCAGTTCCATTGGCAGTAACGATATTACCGTCGCGAACGGCTGGTTTTTCGATATAATGCGCATCACCGGTATATTTTTCGCCTGCTATATTTTTCAAATATTCGAGCGCATTACTTGTATGCTTTACATGATTGAGGAATCCATGTTTACCGAGAAAAACCGAAGCATTGCAGATTCCGGCAACCAATTTATTTTCCCGAATCATTTTTTCTACCAAAGGGACTAAGGATTCCGCTTCGGGCGAGAACCAGTTGTTATCTCCACCTACCAGCACCAATCCGGCACAATCTTCGGGAAAAGTATGTATGTCGTAATCCGGTAAAAGCCTGAATCCTCCTATAGAAATTATAGGTTCTTTAGTGAGAGATAGGGTTTTTGCGATATATTTAACCGGTCTTCCCGGTATTACTCCTGTATTTAAGCAAACAGCAGTATGTGCCGCTTCCCAATCGGCAAAACGGTTTAACAATACAAAAATGATTTCTTTTTTCATATTTATTTCATTTATATTCTTTTTCAATAAGTTCCATAAAAAGAAATAGACTGTCTATTGGTTGATATAACGGACAATGTACCATATCCACTATTACCCAAAGAAAGAATAAGTTTTAAGCCCGATTGCTGGATCTTCGATAAATCTTTCGGGACTATAGTTATTTCGGAAGTATTTTTCTTCTGTTCCACCTTATAGTCAAAATCTGTGCTCACGAAACTTATTCCCAGATTCCGGGCATCGGTTGGGGCAACATATGCACGTCCAAAGTATGGTAAACTGGCTTGAACCGAATCCGGAGATATTTTCAGATAGTAATTATCCGTCAAAGTAATAGACCTTCCGGACATAGGTGTAGCATTTCTCGCTGTAAATGTAAAATTGCGGCTCTCGATTTTTTCAATATTTGCATCCACTTTAGCCTGCTGCTCAGGCGTCAAAGCTTTTGTTTTACATGCAGCAAGTACTACCAAACAAAAAACAGATAAAATAAATGTCAGCTTTTTCATATCCCTTTTCTTTTTCAAACATTCTTATTGAAGTATTTGTTTTGTTCCACTTCTGTTTTAGTGTTGTTTTACTTTTCCGGCAAAAAGCCAGTGAGCAATAAGGGCAATCAAGACAAAACTGGTTCCAACGCCAACAGAACCATACCATCCAAACGAATTCCATGCCTTCCCGCTAATGAATGTTCCTAACGAGCCTCCTATAAAATAGCTCACCATATACACTGTATTCAGCCTGTTAGTAGCTTCGGGATTAGTCGAAAATACAATTGTCTGGTTTGTTATGTGCATCGATTGTAAACCCACATCAAGCAAAATAATTCCTACAATAAGGCCTGCATACGAAAATCCCCACATACCGAATATAATCCACGAAACGATCATCATTATAATAGCAGCCACTATCAGTATATTTTTATTCATACGGTCGGTCATCCGTCCAACGGCAGAAGCAGCAACAGCACCGCCGACTCCAACCAAACCCAGCATTCCGGCAATATCACTACCTGCAAAAAACGGCGGACGTTCCAGATGAAAAGTCAGAGTTGTCCAAAAGGCCATGAAAGAGCCGAATCCCAATGCTCCCCGAACCGATGCAAGCCGTAAACTCGGTACTGTCTTTATATAATGCAAAAGAGACTGCATAAGCTTCAGGTAAGTACCATGAAATGTCGGTTTTATATCAGGCAGAACTATCACTATAGCTATACCGAATATAGTAACAATTCCAATTGCAATATAGTATACTTCGCGCCAACCCCAATATTCACCGATCAGTCCGCTAAATACTCTGGAAACAAGGATACCTACAAGAAGCCCACTCATAACCAAACCTACATTTTTACCCTTTTCATCCGGTCTCGATAGTTGTGCGGCAATAGGAACAAACATCTGAGGGACAACCGAACTGAATCCGATCACAAAACTGGAAACAAAAGTTATATAAATATTGGTACTCACAGCGAAAGCCAAAAGAGACAGAATGATAACGATAAAATCAGCTATGATGATCTTCTTCCGCCGGAACATATCTCCTAATGGAATAAGCAGCAGTAAACCCATAGCATAACCTATCTGGGTAAGCATTGCTATATTATTGGCTGTAGCTTCAGAGACATTGAATTCTCTGGCTATTTTACCCAAAAGAGGTTGATTATAATAATTATTTGCGACAATCAGCCCGGCACCGATAGTCATTAGCCACAAAGTAGTTTTCGTCAAATAAATCCGGGAATTTCTATCTTCTTCTAATTCTCTCATTACCAAATAAACAAATACCTAAAAGACAATTTACGACACAGTTCTTCTCTTACAAAAATACACATTTTGCACATTTATCCTTTTATCTTTTAAATATTTATTATACATTTGCACTCGCTTTTCAAGAAAAGCAATACCGGAGATTCCGTAGCTCAGTCGGTAGAGCACATCACTTTTAATGATGGGGTCCTGGGTTCGAGCCCCAGCGGGATCACAGAAAAGAAAAGGTCATCAAATCGATGGCCTTTTTTGTTTATATCAATATATTTGCATTCGGTCAATTTATTTTACTTTTAAAACAAAACCTTTCTCTCATAAAATGGAATGTAAAATACGTCATTGGAAAATAGAAGATGCGGAAGATCTTGCAGAAGCACTGAATAACCAAAAGATTCTCGATAATCTAAGAGATGGGATACCATTCCCTTATACAGTAGAAGATGCTAAAGAATACATCACTACAATACTCAATGCGGATAAAGAAGCTATATACGCTTTTGCAATCACCGCCGACGACAAAGCAATAGGAAGCATAGGAGTATTCCGTCAGGTCAATATCCATTCGAAAACTGCCGAAATAGGATATTACATTGGAGAGCCATATTGGGGAAAAGGATTTGGGGCAACCGCCTTAAAACAAACCTGTGATTATATTTTTCAGAATACAGATATTATCAGAATCTTTGCCGAACCATTTGCTTATAATATCAGTTCGTGCCGGATACTAGAAAAATGCGGATTCGAATACGAAGGAACTCTCAGAAAGAATGCCATTAAAAATGGCATTATCCTCGATATGAAAATGTATTCGATCATAAAAGAAAAAGCCGTTTAATAAACAGCTTTTTCTTTTTCTATAAAATCCACGGATCATTCTTATTTAAAAAGGTTATACGAAAAACCAAGATTGAAGAAAGGAGTCATTGAGCGGCTAAATTCAACCAATGGATCACCATCTACACCTTTACGGTCTGTTTTATAAAATCCACTATTAATTACCCCCGAAGCACCACCACGGGCAATCAGGTAAAAATGCTTATTTATAATAAATTCATAAACCAGTTGGGGTTTTATTGCTGTACTGCTGTACAAACAAGTTTTAGGTAACCCTTCTATTTCAGGGCGCATATAGAAACGCTCTCCATCCATCGATGTTCCTAATGAAACACGGTGGCTGTCGCCAAGCTGATAACGCAAATAAACACTGCTTGGCAATGTTACATCAACGCTGAGTTTAGGATTAAACTGATGCCAGTAAGTAACAATCGGGAGCACCGGTATCTGATCATAAAGAGTCATACCATATACGCCAATACTAAAACTAGTGGTCGGAGTATTCTTTAGTAACATTACAGCTGAGAAAGTTCCTTCTACCTCTTCAAAACCTTTATCCCATCCGTCGCCCGAGATATTAGCATTCAGTATAAGATGTTTACTCCCTATTTTTGTCCGAAAAGCACCACTAAGAGTTCCTTTGTAATAATTATAAGCATCTTCATTTTTGGCAAATACGGAGGATACACTACTGGTTGTATTGTCAAGAGCTTCAAATTTATAGAAGTTAGCCTGACCGTTTACATAAAGCGAAAAATTCTTCAATAATACTACCGGCACTGTTGCTGCAAATTTTATAGTGTGGATATCCCTCATTTTTCCGTTTTCGATTTCCTTTTCGTTCTGTTTTAGCTTGTAATCATAAGACGGATTCGTTTCCCAATACAAGTTAAATGTACGCGATTTCGAAAAATTCCGGGCAACATAACTTCTCAATTCCCTGGCAAGAGAATCTTGTTTTGAAGTTTGAGCTGTTACTGTCATAACCTGACTTGCACATACAATGACCAGAGCAAATACTAATTTATTCATTTGTAGAGTTATTCATTTAAAAGTGATGATTATTTTAATCCGGAGACAAAGGTATTTGGTGTAATATGGATGCAAAAGGTCAAAAAAGATGCAATATTGGACTAAAGGTCGAATAATCATCAATATTCGAACCTAATAACCTACTTTTACAAAAACTGATATAATGAAAAAAGGCATACAATTATTCGATTGGCAGAAATACCTTAAAAGTGGGAATATAACTTCGATAGGTGACGATATTATCCTGTTGGAAAGGCCTATCATGGAGTCTATGTTCGACTATCCGTTCAAAGTAGATATGATAACTGCTTTCATTGGCCTATCGGGAAGAATCGAAGGCTCAATAAATCTGAAACACTACGTATCGGTTGCCCCATGTCTGACAATTATTTTACCGGGACAAATATTACAGCACGGATATATGAGTGACGATTTTACAGGCCTTTTTATAAGTATGTCTAAAAAGTTTATAAACAGCCTGAATTTAGGATCAAGTACTGTTTTATTTATGTCGATCAGCGAAAACCCTGTAGTCTCTCTGTCTGAGAAGGATCTGCAATCTACGGTTACTTTCTATAACATGCTGAAAGATACAATAGAAAGGACGGATAACCCCTACCGTATGGAAACTGTGAAATTCCTGACAATGGCTTTCTTCTTTGGAACCAGCTATCAGTTCCATAAAAAGAACAACGATGATAGGTCCAAATCGAAGCATGAAATTATGTTTGACAAGTTTCTGGGTCTTGTCAGACAACACTATAAACATGAACGGAGTATCGGTTTTTATGGAGATATACTTTGTCTTACCCCCAAATATTTATCGACCCTGATAAAAGCCAATACAGGAACAACAGCCAACGACTGGATAGGCCGTTATGTTATACTCGAAGCCGAAGCCCTGCTAAAGTCTACCAATATGACCATACAGCAAATAAGTGACGATCTGAACTTCCCTTCCCAATCTTTTTTTGGGAAATACTTTAAACGGCATACGGGTATGTCTCCCAGAGA
The DNA here is from genome assembly GCF_900128985.1 of Indolivaga macrotermitis. GTDB lineage: Bacteria > Bacteroidota > Bacteroidia > Bacteroidales > Dysgonomonadaceae > Dysgonomonas_A > Dysgonomonas_A macrotermitis. The sequence goes on from NZ_FQUC01000019.1 coordinate 23,259, forward strand.
ATACAGAAATAAGTAATCGGAGCAATATATGGATTAATGATACCAAACTAAAATTTATTCCGGAAATGAGAATCAAAAAAGCCCAACCACATTATATAAGCAAATACAGCAGAGGCTACAATACATGTATCCTCTGCTTACATTAAAAAAGAATAAGCAGATATTATAAAAGCGCCTCCAGCTTATGTATTACCCATTAAACGGGAACAGACTCGCTTTTCAAAAACAACCGGGCATCGGTACACACACCGTTCTGAATAGAACAAGCCAGTGTAGCTCTCTCGGTACGCACCTCTAATACAAGCCCATAAGACTGTTTATTGAATGCAGGAGAAAAAACGTAAAAAATTGGGGAGTATTTATGTTTTGCGATAATTTGATCCACCGTTTTGCCCACATATAGATACATAATATTCATTTCGGGGGACAGCCGAAACGGAAGATAACGAATAAAAAACCGCACGAAGCGGAAGATCGAAGACTTCATCATAATTTGTAAGTTTGTGGGTTTGCTCTCCTCCTCGATGCAAACCGTTATACAATAAAAAGCGGGAGGACATCGCCTATTCGCAGAACAGGGAGTCCAAGCCCTCACGCACAAACAGGAAACACCTCCCACCCTATACTTTTTTAATATATAAGGCGGGACGGGCATTCTGCTGTTCTTGATGCGCGATTAAATTTTGGACTTTTGTTCTGCACCGAATCAGCTAAACGCTTATACCGTAAACCATTAATAACACTTTGCTTTAAACAGCAAGACAAATATACAGTTATTCTTCTATTTTCGTGTATACTATATGTTTCCGGTAGTGCTGTTTGAACCAAAAATGCGCATCAAGATAATCATAAAAAATAAAAAAACAACTATAATTTATAAGACATACAATAAGGGCATTGACCTATAGAAGACTATATGACTCTCAATCTCAATGCAGATAATAGCGACAGACTCTCTAAGATATAGCAGGTTAACTGAAATCAAATACAGCAACCTTTTATTAAATTGCATAGAATCCTCCCAGAAAAAATTGTTGATTATATGAAAAGTATAAAAGAAGGAAAAAAAATTTCAGCCCGGTCATAAATAGAGAATTGCCCTCACATAGAAAAATATGACACAGCGAAGAACTAAAAGCAAAACTGGAATAAAAAACTCCCGGATTAATTATCCGGGAGTTTTTGTTTATACAGGTAAGAATAAAATCAAGCCACTGAGTAAATCTTAATCTCAGGATTTTTATCAAAGAGAGGAGCCAACTCTTTCACTACATCGTTGTTGAACAGCTCTGTTGTCAGATAATTCTGTGCATCTTCCACACTTTTAAAGCCATGTAAGACCTGAACATCTTCGTCTCTTATAAGCAGTTCTTTTTGAGTAGCGCCTTGTATCTCGTCCAAAAACGGTTGTTTATATTTACTGTAAACCGCAGCTGCTGCAGGACGATTGGAATCCGAAACATACATTGTAATTTCTAAAAATGCCTTTGTCATCTTATTTTTTTTTATGATTAAAAAAATATGGTAGATACTACCTTTTCTGATGGCACAAAGGTCAGTTTAAGTACAAATACGGGCAATGGATAAAATGGAATATAAATGGTAGAATCAGGAAACAGCCGATCTGAACTCGCCCGGAGACATCCCGACATGCCTCTTGAAGAACTTCACAAAATAAGAAGGGTCTTCGAATCCCAAGTCAAAACCAACTTCATTTACAGTTAATCCCGAATGGGTAAGCAAACGTTTTGCTTCGAGTATCAAGCGGTCATTTATTATCTCCAAAGGAGTTTGAAACGAAACCGATTTTGTATAGTTTGTCAATGTTTTGGCTGATACATTCATCAGTCCGGCATATCCGTTCACTGAGTGTATAGTACGATAACCTGTTTCGAGCAACTGCCTGAACCTGACAAACGAAATATGATAAGGATTATTAACCGAGAGTTTTTTATTCGTGCGTCTCTCTCCTATACGCTGGATAGATATCAGGAACAGATTTAAAAGATGTTTCAGGTAATCTTTATGAGCAAACTCGTCTTCCAGATTCAGTTCCGTCCGTATCTGGCTAAAAATCTGCTTTAAGCTTTCCAATTGTTCTTCTTTCAGGACAAAGCAGGGGTCACTCTCAAACGAATTGAAGATAGTATACTTCAAAAACACACTGACCTCGTTCTCATCGGCAAGGAATGACTCACTGAAATGAAGAATATACCCATCGCAAATACTATTATCAAAGTAATGAATCTGCCCCTTCGATACAAAGAAAACAGTGTCCTGATGGAAATCATATTCTTTAAAATCGACAAAATGCTTTCCATAGCCTTCTGTAAACCATATAATCTGGTAAAAGCTATGCATATGCGGTTTAGCAGCACATCCGTCACTATCCATCAGATATTCATCCAAAGAATACAGTTCAAGCTGGAGTTTTTCAGGATGGTTTTCTTCCAAATGATATTGCTCTATATTATTTCTTTTCTCGGATAACATTTCAGCTACTTAGTTATAGCCACAAATATATAATGTTCCTGTAATTGAAAAAAGACTAAGCCCGGTCATTTTGTAGAGGTATCCTCCTCGTGTATCTCGATAACCCTTGTGGCTACGGCATATTCGTCGGGAATAATCTTCCCTCCCATTTCATTAGCCCATGCTTCTGTAAACTCCGCACCGATATAGATTATAATGGCTGAATAATAGATCCACGTGATCAGTACAGCCATAAATGCAGCGGCTCCGTATACAGTTCCAACATTGGCGATACCTATGTAAAAAGATATGCCCCACTGCCCTACTAAGAACAGTACTGTAGTTACAACAGCTCCAACAAATATATCTTTGCTCTTTATTTTGGCATCAGGCAGTATCTTGAAGATCAATGTAAAAATGATTGCTGTAATCGCGATGTTTATCAGTACTCCCACTGTATTGACCGCTATCTCTGCTATCTCAGGATAATTAGACATAAACCTGTCGCTCAGACTAACAATTATATTTGAAATGCTAAACGTAATCAACAGAATAAAGGCAAACACAAGTATGATAGAAAAAGAAAGCATCCTGTTTTGAATATACTTGAGCCATCCCTTTTTAGGAACTGCTTTTATTCCCCAAATAGTATTCAATGAACCTTGTATTTCGGCAAAAATAGCAGTTGCTCCAAATATCGAAACTCCCAAACTGATGATGGTTGCAAGTGTAGACGAATCTGTTTTTTCCGCATTTCCGATAACGTCTCTCAACTGTTGTACGACCTCTGTTCCCACAATGGGCTCTAATTGAGTATATAACTGGCTGGCTAAATCCATATGGAGAAACACACCGATAGTAATAAGAAGCGAAAGAAATGGTATCATCGAAAACAAAGTAGCATAAGCCAACGAAGCGCTTAGCCTCGTAATATTGTCGTCGCTAAATCCCTGAATAGTATTCTTTATAATCTTTACCAGTACAGAAAAAGTAAGTTTCTTTCCGGTTTGCTGTTCACTTTTCATAGATGTGTTTTTTATAGAAACAGTGCTGTATTTTCTTTTGTTCAACTTAAAAAAAACGATACATTTTTTCATAAAAAGACACGATACATATTGTTTTTCATTAGCTTTACAAAAACTCTCTAAAATCTCATTTATGAGAAAAATCTTATTTATTTTATTTATATTACTCCCTTTTCTATCAATACAATGTCAAACAGAGACAGATAGTATATTCGTTTTTATCGGTGAAAAGATAAAAGTGGAACAATTCACTCCTCAAGTAGAACCCGATGCCATACTCATGGATGCTGCATTCGAAGCCGAATATAAAGTTTTGAAAGGCATATATGGCTATTATCCACATGACACGATCCATTTCGAAGCATATGACCATTATGGTTTTCCTCCTTTCGGAAAATACAAGAATGTACTTCTATTCCTCTTTCAGGCTCAGGGCGAATTTTTCCATATGAAATATCAATTCTTCCCGCTTTACAAGACTAAAGACGGAAGATGGGCCAGTTGCTATTCGACCGATTACAACAGAGAAGATATACAAAGGACGGATCTAAAACCCGAAATCATAGATTTTGCCGAAGAGGTATCGTTCGATATAGAAGGCCTTTCGGACGAAGCGGTAGCCGAATATTATCCATCACCCTATTTCATGATAGAAGGAAACAAGGCAATTGCTGTATGGGGTAATTATGTCGAGGACTTATTCGAGCTGAAAAAGCAAGGGGTACTGAATGCAAGGGGCTACTTTTGAAGATTCATCCTTAATCAAAAATAACATAAAAAGAGGATTATTTTTTAATCCTCTTTTTTCTATAAATACAAAGCTTATCTCGGAGTATTGTATCCGTCATTTTGAGCAAGATCAATAGCCCAAGCCATTATATTGGCAAAGAAATGCGAGTTATAAACCGTATAGCTGGAGGCATATCCGTATGCTTTTGTCAAAGGTTCGAAATTAGCATTATAATTCAAAGGACAAATGGTATTATAATTTCCTGCACCTAATTGCCGCGACCAGAATCCACCGTCACCACACCAGAATAAGTTCAGATTCCTGAATTTGCATGATGTGATTTCATCCGCACTTCCCTCAAGAGCATTGGATCCAGGGTTGCGGTAAATCCCATTCGAATATACATCCACAAAACCTATGGGAACTCCGGTTACACATACAGTATTAGAAGCATCTTCGCCCCAGTTTTTCTCACGCACATCGCCAAACGGACCATTTAATATAGTAGATTCCACTATATAATTAAAAGTAAAAATAGAACCGGCGCTTCTGGCAGCTGTTGTAGCTGCAGCTACAGAGGTTATATTAAGCGTACGGTTAAATAGTCGCTTTACTGCATCCGGAGCTTCTATAAAAGCTAACACAACTCCCTTATTTTCCAGATACCTGATCAGAATATCTATCGAGTTATCATCCGGAGTCCAGTTATAGGCACAAACAATAATATCAGGCCTTTCGGTATCAATATAATTCTGCAATTGAGTGGAAGTTGGAGAAGCAACTGTCGCAACAGGGCTACCATTTATAAAATCGAAACCCTCAGCTTTTATTTTACTATAAGATTCTGTCCCAAAATTATAAAGAGAATTCATCATTTTACGTCCACCGTACCCATACGTACCGGGATATAAACTGGTGGGAGGTAAAGCCAGGTTATAACCAAAATTATCATCTCCCCCGCGTCCGATACCCAATATTTTCATTTTACGATAAGCAATGTCCACAAAAGCGACACATGTCGCAACAGATGTGGCACTATTGGAGGTGATAATTAATCTTTTCCTGTCAAAGGAAGTAGGATCTCCCGAGCCTTTTAAAACAACAGTCTGGGTACCCCCTGCAAGAGTCCCCGTTCCGTAGAAACTAATTCCATCCACTTCATTAGTTGAAATTATATAAGTTGCACCATTTGCCGAAGCATCTACAGTCAATGTCAGAGTTATAGTATTAGTATTATCCAGTAATTTATTAACAACATACACTCCATTTACGACAACATCATCGCAATTCATTATATAATTAGGCTTAACAGACGAATCTTCGATCTTAATCCGAACACTACATTCCGAATCTATACCATCCAGGTAAAATTTCACGAGATCTCCTTCCCCTCCGGCAATTGTATGGTTCCGTGGAGTTCCTGCACCTTGCAGAATAAGATTAAAAAAACCTGTTGTTAGAAACTCACCCGATGCCATAAAATAATATCCGTTATCAGGCTCGGTCACTGCAGTTACAATGTAAGATCCCGGCTTGGTAACCTCTACCTGTACCCTGATATAATGGCTTCCATCCAGAGATTCGTTACTGAGATATTGCCCATGCACCTGAATGGATTGGCAATCCATCGTAAATTGAGCCTTTCCCAGCTTTCCGCAAACGCTTTGCCATTCGCTTTCCAATCGCGAATAATAATTATAACAGTCTTCATCAATGTTATAGATGAGAATACCATTATCATCATCTACATCCACGATCACCATCTGATCTCTCTGTTCTGTTCTTAAACGGGGAATAAGTATTCCTCTGGGAATAGTGTCTGTCCCATTTACAATGTTCTTTACATCAAATTCGGTTAATCGGTGGGGACTCTGAGTATTGATCCCGACCTGAGCTTGTGATATCATTGAGATAACAAGCCATAATAATGCTAGATAAAATTTTTTCATAGTATTCACTTTAATTTTCCATATCTCACTCTCTGGATCTGGCAATCAAAACAACACCGGCTATACCAACCAACGGTTACCCCTAAAACAATAATATTTATTACCAATCATAACCTGTGCAGGATTTATAAAACAAACAATACATCTATCCGATATTACCCGTTTTAAAACAGCATTGATGGTAAGAATATATACAATCCGGTAAGTATTAAAATAATAGATTCAGTTAAAATCAAATCAATTGGAAATTGATCGCAGAAGACATATTACTCCGGTGTTTTTCTTCTCCTATTACATAGATTAAGTGTCTATGTAATAATAACCTAAAAACTATATAACACATATATAGCCGAAAAGTATTAGTAATAACCCCTCTTTTTTTGTTAAAAAAACCAAGACAGAATTATTTTTTTAACAAAGCTAAACACTTCAAATAAAAAAGGTATCTTATTTAAAAGCTCTTTTACAAAATATCAATTATTTGCTTCCAGCCGTCTATTCTTTGCCATTCGGGCTCATTATGGAAAACATTGTGTGGTTGTGTAAAAATAATTTTCTTTCCATCAAAAAAGTTCAGGTTCTTTGGATGGTCGTCTATCATAATGTCTCCTTTTATCGAGTCTTTCTGTCCACAAAGAATGATCTGACGCCAAGATATAAAGGGATAAAACTCTCCCAGCCAGTCTACTTTTTCTTTTAAGCTGGTCGGGAACTCCGTTGCCGAAGAAACGATCAAGACTTTGTATTTATCATTCAGATATTTCAAGCCTTCTATACTGTCAGGTATTTGTGGAACCGTTCTGAAAAAACCTTCGGACCGGACAATCGATTCAAAATGAGGAAATGCTTCCGACTCCAATATCCCATGCATAGATTTTATATCTAAATATTCGCCTGTTAATTCAAATTCTTTATTTATAAATTGCTGGTAAACGTCGGCCAAAACACCATCCATATCCACTAAAACCTGTTGTTGCATTCTATTCAAATTTTATAATATCCCTATTACTAATAGATCTCCTATTAGCAAATCTATCAATATTTAAATATTAAATCAAATACCAATACAAAAAAAGGAGCCATAAATATGACTCCTTTCTTTTTGCGCTCCCTCCTGGGCTTGAACCAGGGACCCCCTGATTAACAGTCAGATGCTCTAACCAACTGAGCTAAGGAAGCAATCCAAAAATCTTTTTACATTAAAGCTCTTCAGGCTGGGCTCGAACCAGCGACCCTCTGATTAACAGTCAGATGCTCTAACCAACTGAGCTACTGAAGAGTGTTAATACTTTATTTCAAAAGCATGGCAAAAGTAGGTCTTATTTCCGAAATATACAATATCTTTGCACTAAAATTTTAAATAAATGAAAGTATTAGGAATGGGAAATGCCTTGGTTGATGTCTTGGCATTAATAGATAATGACACCTTACTATCTCAGTTAGAGCTACCTAAAGGCAGCATGCAGCTTATCGACGAACAAAAGAAAGAAGCATTACATAAGGCTATGGAAAACATGGATACTTTCTTAGCATCAGGCGGATCGGCATCCAACACTATAACCGGCATAGCAAAATTAGGTATAGGTACCGGATTTATCGGTCGTGTAGGTAAAGACTTTTACGGAAATTACTATAAAGAAGACCTCGAAGGATATAATGTAAAATCGCAACTGATTGTTTGTAACGAATCTTCGGGTGTAGCTACAACCTTCGTTTCGAAAGACGGGCAACGTACGTTCGGCACTTACTTAGGTGCAGCCGCCGGATTATCAGCTGAAGACCTTAATTCTGAAGACTTTGCCGGATATGATTATTTTTATATCGAAGGCTATCTGGTACAAAACCTCAGCCTTATCCGTAAAGCAATACTGTTAGCTAAAGAAAACGGACTGAAAGTCGTTCTCGATATGGCAAGCTACAATGTAGTGGAAGCCAGCAGAGACTTTCTGCTCGAAATCATTCCCGAATATGTAGATATCATATTTGCAAACGAAGAAGAAGCTAAAGCCCTTTGTAACACCGAACCCGAAGAAGCCCTAGAGCAAATAGCCGGAATGGTAGATATAGCAATAGTGAAAATCGGCGAAAAAGGTTCTTTTATTAAACGGGGTGATGAAAAGGTATTCGTGCCTGCCTTAAAAGTAAACTGCATAGATACAACAGGAGCCGGAGACTTGTATGCCGCCGGATTCTTATACGGGCTCATTAACAATATGTCTCTTGAAGAAGCCGGAGAAGTAGGAACCCTACTTGCAGGAAATGTTATTCAGGGAATGGGACCTAAAATGGATTCGGAAAAATGGGATGAATTAATTGCGATTGTAAAGAAGTAACAGATACTGAAGATATATACAAAGTAAAAAGGTGACATAAACGTCACCTTTTTCTTTTATCGTAATATTACAATCTTAAACTGCAAGTTAATAATCAGGCATTTATATAAAACAGAAAAGGTTGTCATCACGACAACCAATCTTCATTGTTAACCTTAAATCTAATACCATGAAAAACACAGTACAAATATAGATGTTTTATGTTATACAACATAATTTTTATACTTGTTTTTTCAAAAATTAACTCTATTTATCAAAATTCGAATTAAAAAAGCATTTATCCGGCTCGGATATACGTTTTTTAATAATATAAAGCTCTATAAAAGGGATCAAAAAGAAGTCCTCCGCAGGTGTGATTATACTAACCGAATTGATACTTATAAAAGGACAGTCAATCTTTTACCTATAAAGTTGAAAACGAAAATTTATGGAAAGCAAGAAAACATATGGTTATAAAAGCTACTTAATCCTATCAGGCTTCATTATCCTGAAATTCATAATTCAGTATCATATGATAGCACAGGGTTATGAGCTGCACAGAGACGAGTTTTTACATCTCGATCAGGCGCACCATCTCGCATGGGGATTTGTTTCGATCCCTCCTTTCACCTCATGGACATCTTTACTCATATACCATCTTGGGAATAGTATTTTCTGGATAAAATTCTTTCCGGCACTTTATGGAGCGCTAACCATATTAATCGCATGGAAGACAATAGAGACACTAAAAGGAAGCCTATTTGCATGTATATTAGGTGCAACGTCGTGTTTGCTATCTGCCTACCTGCGAATAAATACCTTATATCAGCCCAATTCGTTCGAAATCCTCAGTTGGGCATTCTTATTTTATTGTATTGTACGATACATATCATCCGAAAAAGATAAATGGCTTTATTGGTTTGCTATAGGTTTGGCATTTGCCTTCTTGAACAAGTATAATGTTATGTTTCTCACAATCGGCATCTTTATCGCCGTTTTACTAACCAAACACCGTAACATTTTCAAAAATAAGACAATATACATTGCTGCATGTATCTCTTTAGTTATAGTTAGTCCCAATCTTATCTGGCAAATTAGTAACGGACTACCCGTAATCACGCACATGAAAGAACTAAGCAGTTCGCAATTGGTAAACGTAGACCGCATATCATTTCTCAAAGAACAATTTCTATTTTTCCTTCCGTCATTTTTTGTAGTCATTTCAGGAATAGCCGGACTCTTTTTACATAAACCTTTTCGGCAATACAGGCTGATTGTATATACCTATATTCTTACAATATGCCTGTTTCTCTTTTTCAAGGGAAAGCCATATTACGCTTTGGGGCTTTATCCGGTATTAATTGCTTTCGGAGCCGTTTACATAGATAATCTGACAGGACAGAAATGGAGAAAACTGGTGTACCCGGTATTAATATCCTTCATTGTAGGAATAAGTATTCTTTATATACCTCTTATTTGCCCTATATTTTCACCCGAAAAAATAGAGAATGACCCGGAAATAACGGGACTCTACCAAAAAAGCGGGCAACTTAGATGGGAAGATGGGAAAGAGCATCATATACCACAAGACTATGCAGATATGCTTGGCTGGAAAGACCTCACCAAAAAAACTTTACAGGCATGGGCTACGTTTGATCCACAACAACAAATGAAGACTCTTATATTATGTGATAATTACGGACACGCAGGAGCAATAAATTATTACAGTAACAGAGCCATAGAAGCGACATCAATAAATGCCGATTACGCAGACTGGTTTCCGGGAAAAGAAAAAACGATTGAAAATATTATACAGGTAGGAGGAAAGATATCCGATAAATCTTACCACTATTTCGATACAATTTATGAATCCGGCAGTGTCGAAAACCGCCTTTCGAGAGAATACGGAACTCCAATATTTATATTAAAAAGGGCAAAGTTGCCGATTAATGGAGAATCGTTAAAACAAATACTATTAAATAAGGACTAAATATATTTATAGAGAAACAGTATCCAATTGTTTTGTACATTTGTATATAGCACACTATAAATAATTAATTTATGAGACAGTTTTTATTAATAATATTTGCCTTTACTTCATTTCTAAATATTTCGGCTCAAGACAGGGTAAATAAACCTTTACCTACCATATCAGACCAGACCTTAGTCGTGCTAAACAAAGCTTTAGGCTGTTATTATTTCGAAAGCACAGGACAATGGCAGGAGCATGCGAACAATATCACAGGAGTAGATAACTTTACGAAACTCGAATTCAGGGAGCTGACCTATCTCGGAAAGACCTATCTGGTCTTATTGAAATACTATATACAAGGAGATCATAGATACCCTACCCTTAAACTTGATTATAGAGAAGCTGAGTATATACGGTTTTATGCGATGGAAAAAGAGGATTACTTATCGGCTATAGATGAGTGTGGCACCGATTGTGTTATAAGAATAAAACCGATATACAGCACTTCTATGCTAAATGCCTTCGGCCCATTCGCTACTTTCGGTCGATTTAGTGTAGACTTCTTTGATGCTAAGAAGGAACAAAAAGACAATATGTATATACAATTCAAAAAATATCCGGAGAAGAATATAGCCCGTTTTATTATTTATACAGACTGGAAGAACTCAAGGAACGAATACATCCCCATGCTCAATAAAATGAGTGATCCCAATAATGTCAAGCTAGGTACAGAAGAACTTTATACTTCTTTTTATTATGAGACTACCCTCGATTCGTTCGATAAGTTCTTTTATTTAAAGTGATAGAAATATATTATATCTCTCCATGTAAGTCAATCTCGAAAAGGCAACAGTTTGGTTCGTCTTGATAATGACTAGGCAATGTTGCTGTGTCTGTCAATCTGGACATCCCTAAAAAATTAAATCCTGCCGAAGTATAATGCTTTATCAATTTAGTGTTATTGCCTAATGTATCTAAACGAATAAATGGTTTTCTTATGTTTTTTCCATATTGTTTTGACCATTCTACAATTTTGTCAATGTACCTCTTTCCTCGAAAATCAGGATTGTTACATATCCGGTGAATATAAATCGAATCATCTTGATCTTTGTCGCCCCAAATTTCTTTGTCTCCAAATGTAATAGCCCAATTGCAGACAATTACATTATCAATAGTCATTTTCCATTGCCGTCCTTCAGTTATTTCATTTTCAATAAACGATTTCTGAAAAAATGGCCAGACTACCATTTGCCTTTGAATCTGGAGGTTTCTTGCTGCTTCATACAGTGATAAAATTTTATTAGTATCAGTCAATACGCAATTTTCGATTTTCATATTTTAAAATGTTTTTTAACGTGTTGCAAAGATCAGATTTGTCCATAACTTGTAAAACCCGATTCTTGCTGAAAGCAGGAACATGAAAGATTTGTAAAATAACATAGCTAGGGAATATAACTGATGAAAGAGGAAAACAAGGTAAGCAAGAATCGGGTTTTCTTCATAAGCTCATCATTATATCTTTGTATAAGAAATTAATAAAACAAACGAAAATGAACTCTCAAGAAAGATTAGATTATATACGGATTGCAGAAGCGATTGAATATATCCGCGAGAACTTCAAAAATCAGCCCACGTTAGAAGATATTGCAGGCAAAGTTTGTTTAAGCCCTGCTCATTTTCAACGTTTATTTACTGCCTGGGCAGGTGTCAGTCCTAAAAAGTTTCTGCAATACATCAGTATCGAACATGCGAAAAAAATTTTGAAGGAAAGCACACTATCCGATGCCGCTTTTGAAACGGGACTTTCAGGCACAGGCCGTTTGCATGATTTATTTATCAATATTGAAGGAATGACACCCGGAGAGTACAAGAATGGCGGAGAAAGCCTCTCTATTAATTACAGCTTTGTGGAAAGTCCGTTTGGTAATATTATTGTCGCTGCTACGCCCAAAGGTATTTGCCATATGGCTTTTGCAGATGAACCGGAGAATGCTTTTCGTACCTTGAAAGAAAAATTCCCAAATGCCAGATATTCCCAGATGGTGGATAGAATGCAACAAAATGCCATATTTATCTTCACTCAGGATTGGAATAAACTGAGCGAAATAAAATTACATTTAAAAGGTACAGAATTTCAATTGAAGGTATGGGAAACTTTGTTGAAAATACCAATGGGTAGCTTAAGCACTTATGGTGATATCGCTTCAAAATTGAATAACCCGAATGCTTCGCGAGCCATAGGTACTGCGATCGGCAATAATCCGGTAGCCTTCCTGATTCCTTGTCACAGGGTAATCCGTTCGTCAGGAGAATTGGGCGGATATCATTGGGGACTTACCCGTAAAACCGCAATTATCGGATGGGAAGCTGCAAAAACCTATAGAAGTTAGAGTATAGAAACGAACCATTATAAAATAAGAAAAGGTTGTCATCACGACAACCAATCTTCATTGTTAACCTTAAATCTAATACCATGAAAAACACAGTACAAATATAGATATTTCATGTTATACAACATAATTTTTATACTTGCTTTTTCAAAAAAATAACTCTATTTAGCAAAATTGGGATCAAAAAAGCATTTATTTTACCATTTTATTGCCTGCTTTGTAGGGGCGTATTGCATACGCCTAAAAATAACATCAGACAAACGGATATATACAATACGCCCATACAAACCGGATATGTTGCCATTGACTTACTTAATTCTTTTGAAAAAGAACAGTGGATTTTGAATCATCAGAATTGAGTATCCTGAATATTTAGTATTTTCAGAGCAGAATAGAAACAAAGAATTGACAATTATTATGATGATACCAATTTAACCGTTCTTCCGACCTCTTGAGAAACACTCAAACTGCACTTTTCTAAAAATAAAACGAATGACAAAAAATAAAATCGCAAAGAGAAAGTTAGTAATCATATTAAGCGCACTTGCACTATCCATAAATAGCTATGGACAAAATTGGGCTGATAGTATATTTTATTCAAGTCTTCGCCCAAATGAAGATTTACAATTACAGACACTCTACACAGATACCCTTGAGTATATTGATTACGATGACAACTATGATAATTTCCTTATATCTGTAAAAAAAGACGATAAAACATTTGGAGAACTTATCTGTAACGATATTCACCAAATAGTTTCCGATTTGAATCTGAAACGTGGCGATATTATAGAAATGCAGTGGGCAATAGACAGTCTTCGCCCCGAAGGCGACAAAGAATTGCTCTGCTTTAGGGAATACGCCATAGAGATAACCAAAATAAAAGACGGCGAAAAAAGAATCGTGCCCACCGAAGAAATAGAAACAGAGGAAGCAACAAACAAAAGAATATTTGAGGTAAGTTATCAGTCGGGGAGCACAACAAAATATACGCTAAGAAAGATAGGATTAGAAGTCGATAAGCCAATAATAAGCGTGAAATTTTGGGCAGAAAGATATATAAATGGAGAATGGAAATTTGCCACTTCCGACTACTATTATCTCTACTACAAAGAAAATAAGATACAGAAAATTGAAGACCCTGGATTAAGCGATAACTTGTTGAAAACTAATCCTACCGAATGGGTAACAGCTTCAAAAAATTTGCAAACGAATTACCCTCTATGCTTGATGAACAAACAGAAGATGCCGAAAAAATTCGGGAATTATTATGGGATTCAGGAAAAGATGTTGCTATTTTGGTTGAAGACTCTGACGAAAGTGAAGTTATTGCTATTGAGGTTGTGGAAGTAAATATAATCGAAGAAAGACGCAAACATTGGAAAACAGGCGAATTTCTTGACGAAATGGAAAGGAAGAAAATCATAATTCCTTTACTGAATGACCATTTAGAAATTAAAGAAGGAGGAGAATTTCCTTGTATTGTACACGTATTACGGGGCAGTAGTTCCTATTTTGAGATAAAAAGGCGAGACGGAAAATACGTGATTGAGAACAAAAAATACGATACAATAGGCGAAGGAATAGAAGATTATTTTAAGAACGACTATTTCAAACATTTTTATAAAAATGAAGAACAAAGGGAACAAATATGGGAATCATTTGTCAGGGATGGTAGTTTGCAAAGAGCGATAGACTTCATAAATGAAATTATTGATGACGAGTTTCTTGATTCTCCATTGAATGAAATTTACGGATAGAAAACAACTGAATGAGATAATGATGGCATTAAAAAACATAGTAATCATTCTAAGCCTTCTTGTGTTGGTTTCATGTTATGGGCAAACAGAAAAAGCACAAACGAAAAGCCCACCAGAACAACAGCAAAATGAAAATTCATTAGAGGAAAGATATGATCATATTGAGACATTTTTTCACCAAGACCTAAAGGTGGTAGCAAAAAATGGTAAATAGGGATTTATCGACAGAACAGGGAGTGAAGCTATTCCTTTGAAATATGATTATGCTTGGGCTTTCCAATCGAATAAAGATTACGCTCAGGTAAGATTAGATGACGAAACATTTTTTATTGACAAGGTAGGACAAAAGCTGGACACCGACAGTATTGATGCACTTGAATGGCAAGAACGTATGGATGAATTTAACGTCAATCCTCTTGTTTCGGCAAAAGAAGTAACGAGAATAGCTCCCATCATTAAAAAATGGACTGATTTTTACAAACTTGATTTTACAGCAGCACGGCTTATAAGTCGTAACGATAGCGCTTGCATAAAATGTCCCTCCTCCCCCGAAACAGATGGTGTAAACTATCGGGAGTTTGAAAAAGGAGTTGATACAGGCAAGCGTACAGATGTAGATTATTCACCTGACAAACAATGGTACGTAGATTTGGGGATAATGTACGACGAAATGGACGGAAAAAAATATTTCATAGGTTGGGACGATTGTCAATCAATATACCTTATTGACCGTAAACGAAAACACCAAAATATGATTATGTGGAATGGAAGTTCAGGATTAGCAGAAGGTGTATTTTGGAAATCTAATGATCTGTTTGTGGTTGTAGGATATGATCATAATTGTCGATTTATAAAAGTATTTGATATTGTAAACGAAACAATAAGTCATTACCAAATAATACTTAAAGAAGACAATATCGGTGGATATATGAATAAGGTATACCTGAAAGAGAAAGGAATAATTACAGAAGACGATGCCGGATACGATAAATATATGAATCAATAATTATTCTATATACATCTTCTTTTTTCCATGTAGGCTATGCCAACCTGTCTTTTCAACATGTGTAACTCTCTTATTTTTAAACTATTTACACTAATTTATATATAAAACAGAAAAGGTTGTCATCACGACAACCAATCTTCATTGTTAACCTTAAATCTAATACCATGAAAAACACAGTACAAATATAGATATTTTATGTTATACAACATAATATTTATACTTGTTTTTTCAAAAATTAACTCTATTTAGCAGAATCTCCACCCGGAAGATCCTTTTGAGCCTTCACTCCAAGTTCTTTTAACATTTCGGCCTGCCTTATCAGGTTACCACTGCCATCTCTCAGTTGCCCGAAAGCCTTGTCATAACTCTTCTGTGTACGTTCGATATTCTTACCTACATCCTGCAAAGTTTCTACAAATCCTGCAAACTTATCATAGAGTATAGCTCCACGACGAGCAATTTCCTGTGCATTACGGCTCTGATATTCACGTTTCCAGAGATCAGCAACCACCTTGAGTGACGCAATAAGATTAGTCGGACTTATTAGTAAGATGCGTTTCCGGTAAGCATAATCCCAAATAGAAGAGTCGAGCTGCATCGCCAGAATATAGGCAGGTTCGTTAGGGATAAACATCATCACAAAATCAAGCGAATCAATATAATCCTGATACGATTTGGAACTCAGCTCATCAATGTGTTTTTTGATAGATAGAATATGCTCCTTTTCTCCCACCAAACGCTCTTCATCCGTTTCCGATTCAACATAACGGACATAGCCGTTCAGCGAAACCTTCGAGTCAATCACAATCTTACGTCCTCCGGGATAAACAACTACCACATCGGGCTGCAATGCTTTATTTTCGTCATTCAGAATTCGTTCACCGTTCTCGTTAGTCAGTATTTCCTGTGTAAAATATTCCTCTCCCTTTTTCAGCCCCGATTTTTCGAGGATCGACTCAAGAATCATTTCACCCCAGTTTCCCTGAATTTTATTATTCCCTTTCAAAGCCTTAGTAAGGTTATTCGCATCTTCACTGATCTGGTAATTTAGGGCGACCAGTTCGCGTATACGTTCTTCGAGCGAAAAACGTTGCTTGGACTCTTTATCGTAAGTTTCCTCAACCCGGGTTTTGAACTCGGTCAGCTTTTCCCTCAACGGATTCAGTATCGACTCCATATTCTGGCGGTTCATATCAGTAAATTTCGATGTTTTTTCTTCCAGAATACGGTTTGCCAATATCTGAAAATCCTTATTCAGCTGTTCGCGGGTGTTCGCCAGTTCTTCTTGTTGAGTAGCAAGCAACGCCTCCTTAGATTGCAGCGAAGCTTCCAGCAAAGCCTTCGTCTGTACCGATTCTATCTCGCGACGTTGAAATTCGGAAGATTCATTTCTCAGCCTTTCGTTTTCCTGCTTCAATTCTTCTATCTGCTGCTTTCCTGAGCGATACACCCAAAAAACTGAAAATAAAGCAAATGCAATAATTATAGCAATATAAATAAACTCCATACCGACTTATTTGTTTTATCATATATAATTCACATCATAAAGTTATAACAATTAAGTAACAGAGGGAAACCGATCTCCAAACTTTTTAAAGTAAACCAAAAGACAATATAAATAACCCGGATATCTTTTTTCAAAAAAATGTGATTTACTTTGTAGGGCATTGAGTAATATACAAATGAAGATACTTTACAGCAAACATTTTCCGCCAAAGGGATTCGCGGCTATTAATCTTTTCGGGATAATTATAGGAAGAAAAGAATACGGTAGCTTAACGAAATACGAGATTAATCACGAGAAAATACATACCTCGCAGATAATCGAACTGCTTTGGATATTTTTTTACTTGCTATACGGAATGGAGTGGCTTATCAGAATCGTACAGTACCGCCATCCTTTAAAGGCATATTACAATATATCGTTCGAAAGGGAGGCGTACCATAACGATAAAGACCTGGATTATTTAAAAAACCGCCCATGGTACTCTTTTATAAACTATTACAGGCAACCCAACGATGGAAAAGACTAGATTTATATTTTATATCTTATTACTTCTAAGCATAGGTACCTCATGTGCCCAAAAGACAGAACAATCAAAAACAAAGACAATGAAATACAATGAACTGACTCCCGAAGAAGAACGGGTAATTATCGACAAAGGAACTGAATACCCTTATACAGGGGAATACGTAAATAACAAAAAGGAAGGCACTTATGTCTGCAAACGATGCGATGCTCCATTATACAAATCATCAGACAAGTTCGATTCTCACTGCGGATGGCCGTCTTTTGACGACGAAATACCCGGAGCCGTAAAACGCATCCCCGATGCAGACGGATTACGTACCGAGATTGTTTGTGCCAATTGCGGCGCACATTTAGGGCATGTATTTCTGGGAGAAGGATTCACTCCTAAAAATACAAGACATTGTGTCAATTCCATTTCAATGAAATTCGTACCCGAACAAAACGCTAACATCCGTAAAGCATATTTTGCATCGGGCTGCTTCTGGGGAACCGAGTATTATTTCATGAAAGCCAAAGGTGTAAAACACACAGCTGTAGGATTCATGGGTGGGCATGTAGATCATCCGACATATCAACAGGTTTGTGAGAAAAACACAGGGCATCTCGAAACAACTGAAGTGGAATATGATACAAAGAAAACCGGTTACGAAGAATTAGTCAGATTGTTCTTCGAAACACATGACTTTACCCAAACCAACGGGCAAGGTCCTGATATAGGTCCTCAATATCTGTCTTGTATTTTTTACACAACAGATGAAGAAAAAGAAATCGCCGAGAAATATATCGCGATACTTACCGAGAAAGGATATAAGGTAGCAACCATGCTGAAACCGGCTTCTACATTCTGGAAAGCCGAAGATTATCATCAACAATATTACGAACATAAAGGAACAAAACCTTATTGCCATGTATATAAGAAAATTTTCTGATCGTATAAAACCCTGTTTTAAAGAAAAATAAATCATTTTTTGTATTTTATCATGGCTCAGAATTTTTATATTAAAACAATCACATTATTTTTGTGCACTGTTTAAAGCCCTTAGGCTCGTATTTCATAAAAATTAAAAATAAGATTTATGTTGAAAACTATTTTATCTGTATCAGGCAAGCCAGGATTGTTTAAGCTAATCTCCAATGCTAAGAATATGGTTATTGTTGAATCATTGGCAGATAAAAGAAGGCTTCCTATCTATGCAAGAGATAAAGTCGTTTCTTTAGGAGATATTGCCATGTACACCGACGAGGCCGAAGTGCCTTTGAGCGAAGTGCTGACTAAAATACAAGAAAAAGAGAATGGAGGACAATGTTCCATCGCTCCTAACTCCAAACCTGAAGAGTTAAGAAAGTATTTCGCCGAAATACTTCCTACATATGACCGTGAGAGGGTTTATGATTCAGATATCAAAAAACTGCTTACATGGTATAACCTGCTCACTACTGCCGGAATTCCATTTATTGAAGCTCCCGCACAGGAAGAGGAGGGTGTTAAAGAAGAACCCATAGAAGAAACTAAAGCAGAGAAACCTGCTAAAGCGGAAAAAGGAGAAAAGACTGAGAAAAAGGAGACTAAGAAGAAAGCAGCTCCAAAAGCAAAAAAAGAAGACAAAAAGGATAAAGAAAGCAAATAAAAGGCTTCTTGCTCCGACATATACCAAAACGCTGCCTCCAAAAACAGGTAGCGTTTTTTTATTTTACTTCAATATAAATAGTACTTTTGGGTTATACTATAAACAATACCCTTATGGACAAAGAACCCGAAAAAATCCGTTTGATAAAAATTATCAGGGGACTGTGTATTTTTTTTATACTTGCCCTTATCGTATCAGGGATAACTGCATTTCCGCTTGAAACAGAAATGAGGATAGCCTGCAATATTCTGGGCATAGACACCACCCTCTCTCCTGATGAGTACTCAGGACTGCAATACTGGATAGCTACAGTATATGCCGCTCTTCTCGATACAAACCAAGCATATCCGTTTCTCGCTTACGGATTCGACTGGCTTGCATTCGCCCATATTGTTATAGCAATAGCATTTGTAGGTGTGTATTTAAAGCCCGTACAAAATATATGGGTAGTACATTTCGGCATGATTGCCTGTATTGGGATCTTACCTCTCGCGTTCATTTGTGGACCGATCAGGGAAATTCCTTTTTACTGGACGCTTATAGACTGTGCATTTGGCGTATTCGGAATTATTCCGCTATACTTTTTACATAAATATATCAAGAAACTCGAAGCCCTATTGGGATATACTCCCCGTGAATACTGATTTACCTGATGACAGATAAGGAAAAACAAGAATTTGCAGATGCTGTTTACGAAATAGTTCGTTTGATACCTTACGGACGGGCGACCAGCTACAAAGCTTTAGCAAAAGCTGTAGGTTATCCAAGCCATTCGCGATTGGTCGGACGCATTATGTCAAACTCCGATTCGGCAAACAACAACATTCCGGCACACAGGGTAGTAAACAGCCAGGGGATACTTTCGGCAAAACAGGCTTTCGGGAATTCCGGCGAAATGCAACACCTGCTGGAAAATGAAGGTATATCTGTAAAAAACGACCGGATACAAAACTGGAAAAAGGTATTCTGGAGCCCTATAGATGAAATAAAACTACAATCAGAGTAACAATGGAAGAACTAAATCACATAGCCCGTCTCGAAGCCCGGAATATAAAGCCTACAGCTGTAAGGCTCCTTATATTCAAAGCAATGATACAACAGAAACAAGCTTTCAGCCTGTCGTCACTCGAAAGCGTTCTGGATACAGTCGACAAGTCTACCTTATCGCGAACTATTACCTTATTTCACAACAACCTGCTGATACATAGCATCGATGATGGATCGGGTTCAATGAAATATTCGGTATGCAGTTCCGATTGCCAATGTTCAATCAACGACCTGCATGTACACTTTAATTGTACCAACTGTAAACAAACATACTGTCTCGAAAGTATATCTATCCCGAAAGTCCAGTTACCTACAGGTTTCGTTTTACAAAGCGTAAATTTTGTAATGAAAGGGTTATGTAATAAATGCCAGAAATAATCAGGCGCAAAAAACCTACTCCGAAACAGGCTTCAGCCGTTTCCGTTCAGATACTACATTGATCATTTGGAGGATAGTAGACAATACAATCAATCCTAAACCTATATAGAATGCATAGTTCAGTTCCTGAGCCTCATTAAAAAGAATCATTGCAAGAATAATACTATATACAGGCTCCAGATTATAACTCAGGTTAACCGTAAATGCCGAAATAACTTTCAAAGCCTGAATCTGCAATATACACATCAGGATTGTACAAAACGCAGCAAAGACCAAAAGATATGCAAAATCCTGCATGGAAGGAGTAAAACTTTCGACCGGAAAGCTGTATAAATAAAATGGCAGTAAAATACTCAGACAGAGAAAGCCTCCTACCAGTTCGTAGAGCAGCATGGTTGTAGAAGAATAATCCTTTCCCACTTTTTTATTCATTATCGTAAACATAGCACATAATGCCGAGGAAATCACACCGAGAATGATCCCTGTCTGATAACGCATATCCAGATTAAAGATAAGTATGATACCCGATACAGTGATCAGGCTTAAAAGAAGCTCTTTGAGCGATATTTTATGCCGGTTGATAACAGGTTCCAGTATAGCAGTAAAAAAGCCGACCAGCGAAAAGCAAACAACCCCTATCGAAACATTCGAAGCCTTAATACTTCCGTAAAAGAAAATCCAATGCATTGCTAACAGAAAGCCGACCCCTCCGATCCGGAGCATATCGCGGAAAGGTAACAAGCGGAATTTTTTCCACAAGGCAAGCAATATAAACAACATCAGAGACGAAATAAGCATACGGTACCAGACCAACAAGCCTTCGTTCAGGGAAATAAGTTTACCGAATATACCTGTAAATCCGGCTAAGAGAATAGATACATGAAGCTTAATAAATGCCTGTTTCATTTAGAATCTGAATTCGAGGCATCAAAGGTAGATGTTTTCCATTGATTTCGATTCAATGAAATAACGCATTATCAGAATTTAGTGATCGAAGGATGTTTTCCTTTGTATTTAGGATCATAGTTATCAATCCACCAATAATACATCAGAGTAGCTAATATACAATAAACGACAGCATGCACCCACAAAGTAACGAATTCGAACCACACATCGGGCAAAGTAGCACCCATTGTATTAATCTTTACAAACCCATGAATACCGGGAGTCGAAGGCAGCAAATAAGCTACCGCTTTCAATGGTTCGGGTACAGCCGGCCAAGGCCACGAAATACCAGATAAGAATAAAAACGGCAAACTGGTAAATACAATCAAAAGCATAATAAACTCGCGCTGCGAAGAAAAATAAGAAATGGTCATTGCGAAGAATGATGCAGCAAGTATATAAGGAAAGAGAAAAACGGCAATCGTTTCGGGATTTCCGATCTGGGGCAGATCGAAAATATATGGCACAACCCTGAGAATCCATGCCGAAGACACAAAATAGATCATACTATAGCAGAAGCCCTTTCCGATAGTCAGTTTCAACGGATGAACATCCTTTCCTTCCGATACAAGTGATGCTACCGTAAAACGTTTCTTATCGTTATGTGTACCCACAATAGTTCCCACCCCTAACAATAAAGTTTGCTGGATTACCAAGATAAGGATAGCGGGTACAAGAAAACTGGCAAAACCGTTCGATACGTTATAGAAAGGTACCCATTCGTAATCCACAGCCTGCATGGTGGCAGCATCCTGTTCCTGTGTTCCATACCCCATATCTTCGACCCTGATATTGGCTCCCATATCAAGCGAAACTTCGGTACATGTCAGCAACAAAGCTTTGTAGTACAACATACTGCTTATATCGGAATACAGTGACACTGTGGTTTGCTTATTCGTATTCAGGTCAGTACTGAACGAACGGGGAATAACAATAATACCATAAGCTTCTTTGCGGCGCATAGCCTCTCTAGCTTCTTCCATATTCGCAACTGTTGCTACAACATGTACATCGGCAGCACCATCGACCTTACGGACAAACTCGCGGGATAAAGACGTATTCGATTCATCTACAACTATAGCCTTTACTTCGTGAACAGTCTCATTGTTATACAAAAAAGCATACAGCACAGGGTACAACAGAGGTACTATAACGAGAAGAAGAATCACAGCAGGATCCCGAAAAACGACTTTCATTTCATTTTTCCAGACATAATATATATCGAGCAGTAATTTCTTCATAACGACTAAAGCTTATTCTTCGTAAATATCTTCGTAAAGAAAAGAACCTATCCTTCCTGTAAATAATAATCCGACCAAAAAGAAACCCAACAATGCTGCATAATGGTATGCCGAATATCCCATCGCTATACCATTTAGTGCCTGATCGACATAGATCAGGAAGAAATGACGGAGTGGGAATAAGAAACTCAATCCATAAAGCATAGGACTCATCGCTATAGACGGAAACGAAAATCCGGTAATAGAAAACGAAATCATCCCCAAGAGACTTGCTCCACTCAATGCCAAACGGTAATTGATGAAAACTCCCAATAATATTAGGCCGAAACCCTGTGCAGCCAAAATCAGGAATATATAAGCCAGACACATAGGCCAGAACCCCGAATTGAGAGGGAAATGATTATATCCATACATCACCGACATAAAGAATAGTGACAGAATAAAGAATAAAATAGTATATGGCAGTAATTTACCCATAACAGCTTTCATCTTAGACCCTCCGGCTAATTCCAGTAATTTTTTACCAGTACCGGATTTCACCTCTGCCCCGAAAGCAGATATAGTAAACATCGACAATATCAGGAAAATAACGCCGGGAATCATCACATTATTCAGATAAACCGAATAATTGAGCATAGGGTTCCCTATCACATGGGCATCTATTACAATAGGTTGCAAAACAGGCATCAATTGCCCTTCGGTATAACCTTGTGCCTCTCCCATCTTCAATCCTACAGAAGCAGAAGCCAGTACACTGATCATTTTCATATCCTGAAAGAGAAGCGAACCCGAAATAAGGAAAGCATTATTGGTATAAAAAACGATTTTCGGGCGGTCACCCGATACGGCATCTTTAGCAAAATCACGGGGAATGGTAAATATACCATATACCTGAGCACGTTCCATCGAAGTGCGTGCCTCCTGAAACGAAAGGCTCTTGAATTCGATATTGGTTTTCGCAAAAGCATCCAATTGACGGACAAGCGAACGGGATGTCGAAGAATTATCCAGATCAACCACCGCAATAGGTATCTTGGTCGGGAGCCCCTCATGCATCATATACATAAGTATACCGAAAGTGAGTAGAGGCGCAACAACCATCCCCCAAATACAAATTTTAGAAGATATTATCCGCTTGCACTCACGTACAAAAACAACCCACATACCGGTATTCTGGCTCATCAAACCTTATCTCTTAATTATGATAGACATACCCGGCAACACATCCGGCTGGTCTTCTACAAAACGGCCTCTGACCTCGAAAGTCTTGCGATCAAAACCGCCTGTAGTCTTGGTCGCCTTCCATGCGGCATAAGAACCAAGGTCTTTCATATAATATATTTTCAGCTTTACATCTTTATCCAAAGCAGGTACGAATGCATTAATTTCTCCTCCTACTTTAAAATCAACCAACAGGTCTTCACGAATATTAAAAGTACCCCATTTGTCAGACAAATCCATTACATTCATTATAGGCGCACCTGTTCCAACCAATTCTCCTACATTAGGGAAACGGTCTGAAATACGGCCGTCGACAGGCGATATCAGATAAGTCTCGTTAATATAAGAGTCTACTTCGGCTACAGCACCTTTTGCCTTAGCGACCATCGCAAGGGCAGCTTCTTTATCTTCACGCTGAGCTCCATTGACAGCCATATCGTACTGATATTTTGCTGCTTTCTCGGTAGCCATAGAAGCTTTATAATTGGCTTCAGCCTCATCCCGTTTTTGTGTGGTGGTTACCCCTTTCTCATATAGATTCTGAACACGGACATACGATTTATATGCAATATCTGTTCCTACTATGGCTTTTTGCCACATTTCGTAAGCCGATTGCAATTGTTCGGAACGTGTTCCCCGTTCAGCTTTTGCACTTTGCGCGGCAGCACCCTGTTCGGCTGCATTAGCCTGAGACAATTTAGCTACCACATCCGGTGCACTAAGTATTGCGAGTGTATCTCCACGTTTTACATAATCGCCTTCCTGCACAAAAAATTTCTCGATACGCCCCGGAACCTTACTCGAAATACGAACCTCGGTTATCTCAGCTTCACCCTGTAATGTATTGTCTTCCTGATTGAGAAAGAAAAAACCATAAAGGGCCGCAGCTATTATTACCGCAGCAAAACCCAGAATGGGGATAAGTTTAGACCCTGATTTATTATCTTGTACGCTCATATTTTTAGGGGATTTATTTTTCTGTTAAATTACGTCCTAATGCTTTGTTCAAATATACTTTACACAATTTTATATCGATTTTCGAATCGATCAGTTCCGAATGAGCCGACAGCCATGCTGTATGAGCCGCAATAACATCCGAAGCCGGAATAACTCCTTCTTCGAAACCCACATTTGCATAACGCAGGTTCTCATCGGCTTTCTCCATATTTTTTTCTGACGATGCGTATTTCTTATAGGCCTCGCTTAGTTTGAAGTTCGACTGGTTGACCTGCAGTTCGATCTTTTCTTTAGCCTCATCCAACTGGTATTGCTGGATACGGGTTTCGGCTTTTGCCGCATTGTACTTAGCCGAACTCGACATTATGTTTAAAGGAACTTTAAGCGTAAGACCCAAAGTCCACATACCTCCGAATTTAGTATCGAATCCATCGAACCCACTCGGATTGGTATACAGGTAACTGGCCATAAATGCGAGATTAGGCATAAACTCGGAACGTGCCACCCTTTCTTTTCCTTTATATATTTTAGTAGCCAGTTCGAGGCTTTTTAATTCGGAACGGTTAGTAAGCGCTTCCTCTACCGAAGCCAATTCGGGTACAGAAGGAATTTGAGTTTGTATATTATTCTCCTCGTCCAGCAACGATATATTTTCTTCGATAGGTAAACCGCAAAGCTGATTCAATGCCATACGGGATAATGCCAACCCATTATCTACTTTAGTCAGGGCAACATCGGCCTCATTCAATTTTACCGAAACCGACAACACATCGGCTTTAGTAGCCACACCTTCTTGTTCCATAATCGAGATATCGGAATGCATCTTCTCCAGAAGGTATTTATATGATCCTGCTAATGTCTTTTTATCTGCTAATGAGACCACTTGCCAGTAGGCTGCGTCTACCTCGGTAATTATATCCTGCAGTTTAGTATCTTTCTGTGCTGCAGCTAGTTGCTGCGAATTTTTCATTATATCGTTATAAGCGACTATTTTCCCTCCCATAAACAGGGGTTGAACCAAAGTAACCCCACCGACCCAGATATTTTTAATATCGATTTCGCCAATACCACGTATCTTGTTGCGTATATCATCCGATATAGGAATTTCTGTTCCCGGAGGATAAGGTAAGGTAATGCCTATTGAACTCAGATCCGGAACAGTTATAGATGCCGGTATAGCAGACGACGGAATCAATTGCAGATTCTTTTGATTACGCAAATATGCACCCATCAGGGAAATATCGGGTAAATATTTCGAAAAAGCTTCTTTCTTGTTATAGTAAGCTACACGCTCCTGTTCGGACGCTATCTTGAGATTTTTATTATTCTCAATAGCCAGATTTCGAACCTCGTCGATACTTAAGGTTCTCTGTCCGGATACGAATGGGACAGATGCGGTTGTTAAAAATAATATCCCGAGAAAAAGTTGTTTATACATACACCGGTTAATTTAATTTCGGGTCTGGAACTAGCACTATCAGATAATTTAACTTATGATAAATAACGCAAGGTTATACAATTTGTTCAGAATAGTATAATAACCTTGCGTCTTTTTTTATTAAAATTTAAAATTTTGCTTTCTACTCCCTGAAATAGATACGTTTTACACGGGACGATACCGAAGTCAGTATCTCGTAAGGAATAGTATTAATCGTTTTTGCCAGGTCTGTTACAGAAAGAGAATCTCCGAAGATAATCACCGGATCTCCTTCTTTAACATCGAGCCCTGTAACATCTATCATCGACAAGTCCATACAAATATTTCCGACAAAGGGTACCAGTTTATCTTTGACCAATACATGTCCTGCCCCGTTTCCAAACTGGCGGCTCAATCCATCGGCATAACCAATACGGAGGGTAGCAATATCCGAATCATGTTCAACTTTTCCTTTCCGCCCATAGCCTACAGTTTCGCCGGCTTCTATATGTTTGATTTGTAATATAGTTGTTCTCAGTGTACAAACATTACGTAATCCGCTCAATCCGCTGGCACTGACCCCATACTGGCTGATACCCAGCCGAACCATATCCATTTGCTCTTCGGGGAAACGTTCTATCCCTGCCGAATTCAGTATATGCTTCCATATAGGATAGTCTAATCCTTGCTGCAAAGCAGCTGCTAATTTTTTGAATGTCGATATTTGCCCGGTTGTAAATTCATCAAAAGCCCAGCTCTCACTAGCTGCCAGATGGGAAAATGTAGATACTACGCGTAATGCCTTCTGCGACAACAGACGCTCTACCAATCTCGGCAGATCTTCTTCTGTAAAGCCCAGACGGTGCATACCTGTATCCATCTTTATATGAATAGGAAAATCGGAAATACCCCGGCGTTGCGCCTCCCGGATAAAGGCATCCAATATCCTGAAATTGTAAACTTCGGGTTCGAGATACGACTCAAATAGCTGATTAAATCCACCTACTTCGGGATTCAATACAATGATAGGGGTTTTGATACCCGATTTTCTCAGCAGGCTACCCTCTTCTGCAACAGCTACTGCAAAGTAATCGCACTTATGGTACTGCAACATTTTGGCAACCTCAACCGAACCCGATCCGTAAGCATCGGCTTTCACCATGCAAATCATCTTAGTCTCAGGATTCAGCCGCGACCTGTAGAACTTGAAATTATGTACGATCGCATCCAGATTTATATCCAGAACCGTTTCGTGTGTTTTCTGTTCTATCAATTCGGCTATACGCTCAAATTCGAAGCTACGTGAGCCTTTCAGAAGGATAGTTTCGGCATGGAAGTCATTCCAGATACCCGATTCGATAAACTCTTCGGTAGTTTCGAAAAATGCATGAGGTATATTTTCGAATATCTGTTGCTGTTTCGATATATGCTTACCGACACCGATAATCTTCTCCACATTGGCAGCCCGTGCCGAATCTAGTACCGACCGGTAAAGTGCCTCATCGGAATACCCTGATTGCAAGATATCCGAAAGTATCAATGTTTTCTTCTGTGAATCTTCGGTTGCCTGCTGTCCGAGAAAAGACAAGGCTATCTTCAACGAGTTGATATCCGAGTTATATGTATCGTTCACTATTATATTCTGGTTCTTACCCTGACGCACATCCAGACGCATGGCCACCGGTTCGAGCTGGCGTACTTTCCGTTGGATAATTTCGATAGAAGTAGTCAGATAAAGGGCTACAGCTATCGCACTGGTTACATTCTCAATAGAAGCATCGTCTACAAAAGGTAGCTCTATCGTAAAAGGCAGTCCCAAAAACGAATAAGTTATATACGATACCGTATCGGTACGGTCTACACTCTGTATCAGTAACGGGCTGGACGATCTTAAGTTATAAGACCACGTAAAGCGTTTTTGCGATAGGCATGCCGATGTCATACATTCATCGAGCAACGGATTGCCTTCTTCGCAAATTATCACATCGCAGTTGATAAATAATTCGAGTTTTTCGAGACATTTTTGTTTCAGACTTTTGAAATTCTCCTGATGCGCATCCCCGATATTAGTAAACACCCCGATAGTGGGCTGTATAATCCTTTGTAGTTTAGCCATTTCGTTGGGCATGGATATTCCTGCCTCAAAAAGCCCCAACTCGGTATTCTCATTCATCTGCCAGACAGACAGGGGTACTCCTATCTGCGAATTGTAACTCCGGGGCGAGCGTGTAATACGACGCTCCGAACCAAGCAACTGGTATATCCATTCTTTCACTATGGTTTTACCATTACTGCCGGTAACAGCTATTACCGGAACATTAAAATGATCGCGGTGAAAAGTCGAGACAGCCTGCAAAGCCTGTAATGTATTCTTTACAAGCAGGAAATTGACGTCTGTCAGGGTCTCCCACTCGGGAGCAAGCGAGTCCACAACAAAATTACGGATACCTAATTTATAAAGTTCTTCTACGTACTTATGCCCGTTATTATTCTTCGTTTTCAAGGCAAAGAACAGGGTTTCTTCGGGGTTAAATACTTCGCGGCTATCGGTCAGCAAGTGACTGATATTATACTCGGGGTAAGTTACGCTTTTTATTTTCAGCGTTTTTGCTATATCAGCTATATTATATGCCATTTTTTCGGTAGTTTGGGTATCTTGTTCATTCTACTTTTACACAACAATACCCGACTGAATTGAGTTCGATAAAGGGTTACTTTTTAATAGAAAAAAACACCGTTTAGCGGATTTTATACTCCAATGATTCTATTTCGTTCTGACAATCAAAACCGGGATGTTTTTCCCTGAAAGAATAAAGCTTCGACAGTGTTTGTTTCAGAAACTGCTGATGCTCGGGAGTATCCTCGTTAAAAGGGCGATGTTCGATCGCTTTATGGAGACTTTGCCATTGCTTTATAATCTGTTTTGTTGTATCATCGAAAAATGTATCTGCAAAAATACTCCAAATATATCGAATAGCCATATCATTCGGGTGAATCATATCGTCGGCATAAAAACGATAATCGCGTAACTCATCCAGAACAATCTCATAAGATGGGAAATAAAACACCGACGGATACATCTGTTGTAATTCATCAATAGCCAGAAGCAACACAGACTTACTCAACTGATTGTTGTGTGCCCCGTCTTTCCAGTGACGAATAGGGCTGACTGTAAATAAGATTTTCAGATCAGGATTTACAACCTGTAACCTGTCTATCAAAGATTTCCAATCTCGAACGATGTCACTTACCGACAAACGGAAATGGTCGAATTCCGAAGCAGGCACTTTATGGCAATTTGCGACAATATTGCCGGATTCTTTCAGGCGGTATACATACGATGTTCCAAACGTGATAAGCAAAATATCCGCTGTACGGATATCGGAAGATGTTTTTTTGCGGCCTGAATTTATAACATCCAAAAACCGCTGTTTATCGGTTTCACAAAATTCGCTGTGATGGAGGAACGAACGGTATACTCCTTCATGCTTAAATATGTCAGTCTCTGTAAAAACTTTCTCATCCAGTAATAAGCGGATAGCCTGACTGATAGATGCCGGATTGTACAGTACCCCAAAAGGATTCAGATTTACAGGGAACTTATTGTCAACAAAGTTCTTTCCTATATTTTCGGCAAAACATGAGCCGAACAATATCAACTTGGTCTGATAGCCAATATCTAATGGCGAACGGGGTATATCTATTTTCTTTCTAAATTCCATCAGTTGTTGTATAAATGCATTTTTAAATAAGGACGCAGATCGGTGTAGGAGATAAATACCTCTTTTTCCCACGCCCCTCCACCGAGGGCATACATCGGGAATACAAAGACCAAACCTGTGGGAAGGGTATAGAAAGTATGGGGTTCATCAAAATCTTTGGAATCCAGTTCATACTCGCGTTCTTCCCATACCTGAGCCTTTACTTTCTTATAGAAAAAGTCGTTGAAATCATCTGATTTCATATTTACGATATCATCTAAAGGTATAAGTTTCCCTGTTTCGACACTGAAATTATAATAATCAGTATTGTACATACCATGTGCCCCTCCCATATAAGTATCCTCAAGTTGGCGAACAATAAAAACAGTCGAATCCATAAAAACAGGTTCTACAAGTGATGTATAACCACAATTATAACAATCATCCTCAGAGCCATAAAGCACTTTTTCATCAATAGAGTGCTTAAAATTCAGAGTCTCGGTATAATTCTCACCCAAAGTCAACTTCCGAAACTGCTCCGAAGCAAATACCTTACTATATAAACCGGACGCCGTTTTCGGTGTAAAGCTAAACTCATAACCATAGTTATATTTCATCTCTTTGAAAGCGGAACAAAACTTCAACCGATATGAGTATTTATCATAAGCTCTGAATCCAATCTCTGTCCGGTAAAGGACATCTCCACCCAGTGTAATTCGGTCGGATCTGATTTCCATACCATCGGGTGCACTGCTTATTGCCTCCCTCCCTAATTGATAGAAAGAAGTATGATATCTGTAATTATTATCCTCGACTCCCATACGGCAAACAAGGATCAATTGAGCCTTTTGCTCTTCATAGATACCTTCATATACTTTTATAAAGGGGTCACTTATCCACACAGTATCCTTATCTCCAATCGGGTAGGGTTTTCCGCGCAGTATCTGTTTTTCAAAATTGGTCGGAATAGGTACTTCTTTAAGTTCGGTTACATATTCCGATTCTTTATTTTCGGAAGGCTTTTCTTTATTTTTCGATCCACAGCCCGGTAATACCAGTCCGGAGATGAAAAGGATTAAATAAATTACTATTGTGTATTTCGGTTTATTTTCCTTTCTCATACATATCCCTAAACTTATTCCAGTTCTTGGTTACCTGATTTACATAGTTAACCACTTCCGAACCCCGGAGATAGCCGTTTTTACATACCGAATCGGTATAATATTCGGGTTTACTTTTCAGCTCGATATATTTTTCGACACTACCATCCCATTTGTACGGATCGTCGCCATACTTACGTGCCAATGCCTGAGCATCTGCAATATGGCCGTTTCCTCCATTGTAGGCCGCTAATACAAATTTGAGGCGCTGCTCTTCGCCCGGTACCCTTTTAAAGATATCATTCAACCGTGCAACAAGCCCTGCCCCGACCTTGATACTCACTTCGGGATTAGTCAATTCTTCAGGAGCCGCCCCAAACGAAGCAGCAGTGCGTGGCATTAAGCCCATCAGACCGACAGCCCCTGCCCACGACGAGAGATTGGTTTTAAACCGGGATTCTTGATAAGCTATCGATGCCAGCAAAAGCCAGTCGTATCCGGCTACGCCTTCATATTTTTTGAATAATGGATCGAAAGGTGTTATAAAGCCTTTCGGCAAATCTTTTGGTATTTTATATTCAACATCAAGCATTTTACTTAGCTCGAAATACTTTTTGGTGATATCTTTATATATCGGTTTCCGGCTGTTTTGGGCAAACCAAGCGTTCAGCGAATCCGCTAGTTCCGGTGTATCTTTACGCACAGCCCACGATGAACGCTGTTCAAAACTAAGGGGCAAAGAGACATCGATATTGCGGTAATATGTTTTGTTTAATTTGGCAATATACTCATCTGCCACTGTATAATTTATTTCTTTACGCGCAACCATCCCGATAAGGTCTTCGACGGTTATCGTATCTTTTTCTACATCTTTAATCAGGATACCTTTTCCCAGTTCGGCATCCAGATTCAAAAGCCGCCTGTGGTATTTGGTATCGTGTTTTACATATACTTCTTTTCCTATAAGCTGAACAACGTCGGTTACCATCGAGTCGCGTTTACCTGTACGCTGCACCAGTACCTGATGCGATATCTGTTCGAGCCCGCAGTATATAATAGAATCTTTGAGCTCGTTTTGTACAGTCACAGCGGAAGCGATAAGGTCTCCTTCGCCATTTTCTAACATCTGCAAAAGCCGTGTCGAGTTTTCGGCTACTTTTATATTCAGCTTCAGCCCATGGTAGTCGCAAAACTGTTTAACAAGGTCATAATCGTAACCCATAGCCTCATCTTTATATATAAAATACGAGGTAGAGCTACTCATGGTTATCACATTCAGTTCACCGGTCTCTTTGATTTGTTTAAAATCATAAGTTCGTGTTTTATGCTCTGCGCAAGATGTTGTTATCAGCAGAAGAACGGCAATAAAATACAGTTTATTCATTTGTCGTTTTATAAATAAGTTGTTACGATTTCAAAACACACTACTAAATACGCACAATTACTTAAAATATAACGGCAAATATAAAAAATCTCTGCTATTATCGTGTCAATAACAGCAGAGATATATAAAATAGGTAAAGGACTGTTTTATCTGAATACTTTTAGTTTATCCGATTTACCTTTACGATATATCATTGCATCATTCCGAATGCCTTTACGTAGTTTTTTCTGGGTATCGGCAGGAAGCAACACAATGTCTTTGCACTCGTCAGAGCAGCATCCGTGCATTTTTTCGGCACATTCGGGACACTGGATAAATAACAGATGGCAGCCTTCGTTGGCACAATTAGTATGAGTATCGCACGGTTTGCCACATTGATGACAATGTGCAATCACATCATCGGTGATGCGTTCGCCTAAACGGTTATCAAATACGAAGTTTTTACCTATAAATTTACTATTGAGCCCTTCGGCCTTTATCTGGCGGGTATATTCGATGATACCTCCTTCAAGCTGATACACATTCTTAAATCCCTGATGTTTGAAGTATGCACTGGCTTTTTCGCAACGAATACCTCCTGTACAATACATCAACAGTTTCTTATCTTCCTTATGCTCTTTGAGCATATCATCGATAATCGGCAACGATTCGCGGAATGTTGTGACATCCGGAGTCACAGCCCCTTCGAAATGTCCGATCTCGCTTTCGTAATGATTACGCATATCCAGAACTATCGTATCGGGATCATCCATCAGTTCATTAAATTCTTTGGCTTTCAGGTGAACCCCGATATCTGTCACATCAAAAGTATCGTCATTCAGGCCATCGGCAACCACTTTTTCTCGGACTTTGACAGTCAATTTCAGGAATGATTTGTTATCCTGTTCAACAGCTATATTTAAACGGATATCTTTCATAAACGGATATGTATCAAGATATTCTTTAAAAGTTTGCAGATTTTCGGCCGGTAACGACAATTGGGCATTTATGCCTTCGTGTGCGACATAGATACGACCGAGAACACCGAGTTTGTCCCACTCAAGAAACAAGTCGTCACGAAACTTTTGTGGATCATTGATATGCGCATAAGCATAAAAGGATAGGGTAAGCCGTTTTTGTCCGGCCTCGTCTATTAGTTTTGCCCTTTCATCTGCGCTCATTACATTGTACAGTTGCATATTATACAGTGATTTTATGAGTAATTTATGAACTAAATAAAATTCTAACTAATTAGAATTAAGCGCAAAGAAAAGGCAAAAAGATGGAATCTTCCTGCCTATCAATTATTGATAATTTTGATATCTATGTATTTAATTATAAAAGACGTCTAATAATAAACTCTATTAAAAATTCTGCATATCGCACAACTTACGGTAATATCCGTTAAGGTCGTAAAGCTCATCATGATGACCACGCTCTACTATACGCCCTTCGTGCATCACACAAATTTCGTCGGCACTTTTGATTGTCGACAAACGGTGGGCAATTACAATAGTAGTACGGTTCCGCATCAGATTCTCTAAAGCTTCCTGTACCAGGCGTTCCGATTCGGTATCGAGAGCAGATGTAGCCTCGTCCAGAATCAGTATCTGAGGGTTTTTCAATACGGCACGGGCAATACTCAGGCGCTGACGCTGACCTCCGGACAGTTTACCACCACGGTCACCGATATTAGTATCGTATCCGTTTTCACTGGCTGAAATGAAATCATGCGCATTGGCTACCTTAGCTGCTTCTTCAACCCCTTCCATTGTCGCATTTTCGACCCCGAAAGCTATGTTATTGAAAAATGTGTCGTTGAACAGAATAGCCTCCTGATTGACATTACCCATAAGCCCACGCAGATCAGTAATACGAGCCTGACGGATATCGACTCCGTCAATTGTAATCTGTCCTTCATTCACATCATAAAAACGGGGAAGAAGATCTACCATAGTCGACTTACCAGAGCCCGATTGTCCGACCAGAGCAATAGTCTTCCCTTTGGGTATCGTCAGGTTTATATCCTGAAGCACCCAGTTATTTTTATATTTGAACCAAACGTTTTTGTATTCAATATCCGAGTTAAAGGATAATTTAACCGGGTTTTCGGGGTCATTAATATCACTTTCGGCATTCAGTATTTTATCAATACGTTCCATTGAGGCCAATCCTTTTTGAATGGCATACGCCGATTTCGAAAATTCCTTAGCCGGATTGATAATACTATAAAACATCACCAGATAGAACATAAAGCTCGAAGCTGTGATCGAAGCATCATTACCTAAAATAAGCGTCCCCCCGTACCACAATACAACTGCGATAGTAGCTGTCCCCAGAAACTCGCTCATCGGGTGAGCCAACTGCTGGCGGCGAGCTATACGGTTCGACATACGCCGAAGGTCGTTTCCTCCACTGTAAAAACGATCCGAGACTTTTTGCTCGGCATTAAATGCTTTGATAATCCTCAGTCCTCCGAGAGTCTCCTCAATTTGAGCCATCAGCTCTCCCCACTTATTTTGAGCCTCTGCCGATTTCTTTTTCAATGTTTTACTTACACGTCCCATCACAAATCCGGATAACGGAAGCAAAACCAACACAAAAATGGTAAGTTGCCAACTCACAATTAACATGGTTGTAAAATATACCAAAATGAGTATCGGGTTCTTAAACAGCATATCCAATGAACTCATGATCGAGTTTTCTACCTCTCCCACATCACCGGTCATACGAGCAATTATGTCCCCTTTACGTTCTTCGGAAAAAAAAGAAAGCGGCAAGGAGAGTATTTTATCGTTTATCTGATTGCGGATATCACGCACCACTCCTGTACGGATCGGTATCAAGAAATATGAACTCAGGTAATAAACCCCGGTTTTAATAAATGTAAGTATTATCAACGCAACAGCTAGCGCAAACAAGACACTGGCTGCTCCATACAGATCGATATAATGAGCCGAATAATAGTAGAAATTATTCTTTAGCGCCCCTCCTATACTCTCCATTTTTTGCATAAAGGAAGCCGCGTCTGCACTTATCCATGGAACAAAATCATATACTTTATCATCGATCCTGAACAGAATATTCAATATAGGTACAATAAGGGCAAATGAAAATACATTCATCAGCGCCGATAATATATTGAATACGAAACTTAGTATGAGTTGACCTCTGTAAGGTGGGATAAACCGCCTTAAGACTTTTATAAAATCCTTCATTCGTGTGATTTACAATGCAAAACTAACTTCTAAAAAAGAGCCGCAAGTTAGTTATAAATATTCTCTTACGAAAACAGAGATAAACAGATAGTTATTACCTACGGGAAATTCTCCATTTATTTTAACATAAAAAAACAGGATAATCAAAATCTGACCATCCCGTCGTAAATATTCTTAGCCGGCATCAATCTACCGGCAATGTTGTAGCAATAGCTATCCTGTTCCATGCATTGATAACTACAACCGCCATTATCACCTCCGCCAATTTCGGAGTCCCCAATATTTTTTCGGCTTCGCGGTATGTTGCATCCGAAACACCTCCCTTACTGATATGCGTAATTTCTTCGGTCAATTGGAGTATTATTTTCTCGGTATCGGTATAAAGATTCGTTTCATGCCATGCATTGAGCAGATAAATCCGTTGTTCGGTTTCTCCGATCTTACGGGCATCACGGGTATGCATATTCAGGCAAAAAGCACAACCGTTTATTTGTGATGCTCTTATTTTTATCAGTTCCTTTTCAATCGGGGTAAGTGAAGTTTGCTGCAAAGCATTTTCGAGCGACAACATTGCTTTATACAATTCGGGTGCTGTCGCATACATATTAAGTCTTTTCGTTTCCATATTTTATAAAGTTTACTTGTTTGATAATATTTACAAAGTTAGTAAGCTTGCCTGAGAAGAAACTTAAACAGGATTAAGAAATCAGAAACCACCCGGTTGATATTTTATTTCTTCATCCGTAGGAAATAATTCTCGAAGTATTTTTTAGAAAGGTGCGCCACCAGAATAGTACCTACAGTAACCAGCACATAGAAAAGAATATTACGCGGATAAAACCCGAAAGAAACAGGCAATTTTTTCAAAAGTAGAATCACCGCCGAAATAACCGTTATGTGGTACATATAGATTCCGTAAGATATTTCACCCAAATAAGAAAAGAACTTATTTTCGAGCTTGATTATATTACCCGAAATCATAGAAACCCCTACTATCAGGTACAGAAATAAAAAATTCACAATCAGAGGAGACAGCACAGGCGTTTCGAAAACTACGTCCCAAAACGGGTATAAAATATTAGTATCAAAAATAATAAAGATAAACAGTATCAGATACACGATCACTTGCACGGGCTTTTTATAACAATACAAAGTATTTAGATTACGCTTAGCTCTAAATATAAAGTATGCGCCTAGTCCGCCAACAGCCATAGCCTCGAATTTAAGCATGTTTACCAGAAAGGTATACAAATCCGGCATATCGATAAAAAAGGGGATTATAGATAATAAAGCTTTGACTACAATAACCCCAATAAGCAACCCCAGGATATTCTTCCTGATAAATTTGAATAAAGGCGCCCATATGAGATAAAACACCTCCTCGACCCCGATAGACCAAAGAGGCTCCAGCATATGATGCCCGTAATAAAACGTAACTAATCCGGGAAAGAACAGTAAAAAATACAGCCACACTTCACTCAGAGTATAAGGTACTTTGTAATCGATCTGGAACTGCTGAATAAGAAACGGAATAATAACAGCACCCAGAAAAACCAACAAAAAATAAAGCGGCCAGATACGCAAGACTCTTTTCCGGTAAAAGTTTTTCACTTTTACCGTTTCTGTATTTTTCCGTTCTTTCAGGAGAATATAAGTAATAAGAAAGCCACTAAGCACAAAGAAAAAAGTAACCGCATTTCCTCCATTCTGTAATAGGCTTAACGAACCAAGCGATCCGATAGCATTTTTGAGTTTCATACTCTCGCTATGATGGATAACGACCAGATACGCCGCAAAAAAACGAAGTGTATTTAGTCCTTTAAAGTAGGTTATGTTAGTGTATAAACCCTGCTGGTTTTCGTTCATAAAATATAAGGTGCTAATCCTTTTTTATTTTATATGAATCAAGAATAACAATTTATCCGAATCCAAAAGTACTGAAAAATAAAGAAACGAAATAGTGGAAAAGATACTCATATTTTATCTATAAAGAAATGACCTATACAGAAATAGAGAAAATAAAAAAAAGTCGAAAAAAGTGTCACTTTTGTCACCTTTGTCACTTTTTATGATGTGAAACACTAAAAAACAACACATTAGTAAATACACAAAAGTGACACCGGTAAACAGCACATGTCACATTTTAGTCACTTTATGTTTTTGGCTGTGTACCGAATCATCTATATATTTGTTTATCATAATATGAAATGCCATAAAATGTTTAAAATCGCCTCTTTTTACATATTGCTCATATTCTCGCTGTCATCATTTGCTGCCGACGGATATATGTTCCGGCTACAGCTTAAAGACAAAGCTCACAGTAACTATTCAGAAAGTAAGCCCGAAGCATTTCTGTCTAAAAGGGCTTTGGAACGAAGAGAAAAACAAGGTATCAGTATCGATTCAACCGATATTCCCATATCCGAAAGATATATAAAAGAAATAGAGTCGGCAGGTTGCAAAGTTGTTGCACGAAGTAAGTGGATGAATACCGTAAGCGTATATTGTACCGACAGCTTACTATCGGAAATACTCAAAGATTTCCGTTTCGTAGAAAAGGTGTCTTTCGTTTGGAAAAGCGATACCACAAAAACACAAGACCGTTCGAGAAAGAAAATCGACTTGCCTCAGCCCAAGGCTGACAATAAATACGGATACGGATACGACCAGATAAAAATGCTGAACGGAGAGGCGCTTCACGAAAAAGGATATAAAGGCAAGGGCTTGGAAATTGCGATTATAGATGCCGGATATGAAAATCTGAAAGACATACTAATGTTAGACAATGTTTTTATCAGGGGAATAAAAGACTTTGTTTACGATGGAATCGATATTTTCAAGAGTAGCGAACATGGTTTAAACGTATTATCCATACTCGCGACTAACCGCCCGAATATATACATAGGAACAGCACCCGAAGCTAGATACTGGCTATTGAGGTCGGAAGACGGACGATCGGAATACCCTATCGAAGAAGACTATTGGGTGGCCGCCGCCGAATATGCCGATAGCGTAGGTGTAGATTTGATTAATACTTCTTTGGGTTACTCCAAATTCGACCGGTTTGCAGAGAGTTATACACACGACCATATCGATGGAGAAACAACATTTATCAGCAAAGCAGCTAAAATAGCCACTCAGAAAGGGATGTTGGTAGAAGTCAGCGCCGGAAACGAAGGGGCAAAAACATGGCGGACAATATCAGTCCCTGCCGATGTTGATGATGTACTTACGGTAGGTTCGGTTCGCCGCGATTCTACCCTATCCTCTTTCAGCTCAGTGGGGCTATTATCTCTCCCGAAAATAAAACCGGATGTAGTGGCTTTGGGCGATAAAATCAATGTAATAGGAGGAGACGGTAGCATCACATTCAATAGCGGAACATCTTTTTCGGGGCCTGTTATATGCGGAATGGCAGCGTGTTTGTGGCAAGCATTTCCTCAATTGACTTCGCTACAGTTATTAGATATAATACGGAAATCATCTGATAGATACGAGAATCCGGATAATAGATATGGATACGGGATTCCCGATATGCAGAAAGCGATGGTTCTTGCGGAAGAATTCACAAATTCATCAAACACAACTTTCTAACTTTTCAGAGACATGGATCAAACAGCAATTTCATTATACGAACTGAATAATCTGGTAAGAGGAGTCCTCACGACCAGCTTCGACCAACTTTTCTGGATACAGGCCGAGACGAGCGATGTTCGTTGCAATCAGAATGGGCATTGTTATCTCGAATTCATCGAGAAAGATGCAAGTAACCGAAACATTATAGCAAAAGCCCGTGGAAGCATCTGGTCAAATGTTTTCAGGCTTCTCAAAGCCTATTTCGAATCAGAAACAGGGCAAACTTTCGCTTCCGGACTGAAAGTTCTGATACAGGTAAGCATCGAGTTCCATGAAGTATACGGATATAGCCTGAACGTTCACAACATAGACCCGACCTATACACTGGGAGACCAGGTCAAAAACCGGGCATTGATACTCAAGCAACTCGAAGAAGAAGGAGTGCTAACCCTAAACAAAGAACTGCAATTAGCAAAACCAGCCAATCGCATCGCCATAATTTCGTCCCCTACCGCTGCCGGATACGAAGACTTTTGTAATCAACTCGAAGGAAATAAAGAAGGTTTTATATTTTATACCAAGCTGTTTCCGGCGATAATGCAAGGTGAACGTACCGAAGGTGCAATCATTGCCGCATTAGACAGAATATACGAAAACACCGGTAAATTCGATGCTGTAGTCATCATCCGGGGAGGAGGCGCTACTTCCGATCTCAGCAGTTTCGACTCGTATCTACTCGCTGCAAATTGTGCCCAGTTCCCCCTACCGATTATTACAGGAATAGGACACGAACGGGATGATACGGTTCTGGATATAGTAGCTCATACACGAGCCAAAACCCCAACTGCCGTAGCTGAGTTTTTACTTCGGAACATATCAGAAACAGCAGATGAATTGAATAATATTCAAGACTCGATCATTTTCGAAACCAACAAAAGGCTCACCGAAGAAACGGCCGTACTCACAACTTTATCGGCGAAGTATTCATATATTACAAAGGATAAAACTAAAGACCAGCTAAATAAGCTTCATCTGATTACGGAAAGATTGAAAAATGCAGTCAATAAACTCATTCAGGAGCAAAAGCACAATCTTATATCGAAGGAACAACACATCGAATTGATCTCTCCCGAGAATATCCTGAAGAAGGGATACACTCTTACTTTAGCAGGTAATAAAATAATAAAAAGCGTAAGCCAAATAAAGAAAGGTGAGATTATAACCAACCGTTTTTCTGACGGAGAAATAGAGTCAGTAGTAAAATAACAGGTCATTTTGTCCCTTTTTTCCGGATAATATCAATCATATCCTCTACGACCTTCGATCCGAATATTTTTAAGATAGCCAGGTAAATAATACCTCCCAGTATTAGTTGGGCGGTAAGCAAAAAGAGATTATTATTTATAACAAAAGATAGTCCGTACATCGGGAAAAAGGCTACCATAGCAATTAACCCATAAGGAACAATATCTTTAAAAACCTGCCACATAGTATATCCTATACATTTTCCGGCTATATAATATGCAACTAAAAATGAGATAACGGCAATACAACTTGTACCCAGTACAACGCCGTTCACTCCAAAACGAACTGTATATATAATAACCAATAGAGTGACAATATTTCTGGCAGTTTCGAGAGTTAACAGCAATCCCGATTTTCCAAGAGCCTGCAACAACGAGGACAAGAGGTAAAATAGAGGAAGCACCGAACTACCGATCACCAACAATTGCAGAATCGGAATAACCCCAACCCATTTTTCTTCCAACACAACCATTACTATAGGCTCGGCCGCGACAATTGTAAATGCAGTTATCGGAAAACATATAAAACACACTACACGGACTATCTTTCTGAAAGCCTTTCGCTTAGAATTAAGGTTATCCCCAAGCTTACTTAATAAAGGAAAAGCAACAGATTGCATGCTGGATGCTATCATCCCCTGAGGTAGGTTTCCAAACTTAAATGCCTGATTATAATTTCCTAAATCAAACATCGAGAACTTTTTCCCGATGACAATAGACGAAACATTTGCCGCAATCTGATTAAATAACGAATTAAGAAGCAACTTACTACTGTATCCCGTCATCGATTTCAACCGGCCAGAACAAAACGGAGCTCTAGGTATCCACCGTACAGAAAACCAAAGAAGTACCATTCTGAATAATGCTTGTAAAACCTGCTGCGCTGCCAGACTCCAGACCCCGAATCCATTATAAGCCATAACAACACCTATCCCGCCGGCCAGAATAGAAGAAACAACAGATATCTGTGTACTCTTCCTGAAATCCATATTACGGACCAAATGTACATTTTGTACTACCCCAAAAGCGCTAAAAACGAAAGAAAGGAATAAAAACCTCGATAAATTCGTCAAAATCGGCTCCTCAAAGAAATTAGCGATCAAAGGAGCTGTAAAAAACAGAATAACATAGCAACCAATACCAACCGATATATTGAAATAAAAAACGGTAGATTTATCTTCTTCATCAATATTCTGATTCCGGATAAGAGCCGACGAGAATCCACTCTCTTGCAACATGTTAGCTACAGCCGTAAAGATTGCTAAAGCACCAATCAACCCAAGTTCCACCGGACTTAATAACCTGGCAAAAACAACAAGGAACGCAAATTGAAAAATCTGCTGCCCTCCTTTATCCATGAAACTCCAAAACAGAGCCGAGATAGTTTGTTCCTTCAGGTTCTTTGCCATAGTTAACTATTAATCATTCGCAAAGAAACAAAGGTATGTAAATACCTATGATATTCCATATTCAGCCTCTTTTTAGATAGATAAATTTTTTGAAGGAAAAATCAAATAAACAAATAAAACATTCAATTAGACAGAATCAAAACAGTTTAAAATCCCAATAGATACATTTAATATATTGTAAAATTATATAGAATAAAAGAAAAATATTTTTATATCAAAAATAAAATATATATTCAATAATAGTAACTATATAAATTATATAAGTATTCTTATTAAAGTAATTATATCTATATCAAAAATATATCCATAAATATAGATTAGTATAATATTAAATATATTTTAAGTTTTTAAAATTAAAAAA
>NZ_FQUC01000006.1 GCF_900128985.1 Indolivaga macrotermitis
GGCTCGCTCCCGATCTTCGATACTAAACTTGTTACGCTTCTTCTTTTCCATAAAATAAACCCTAAAAGTTTGTCTAACTTTTAGGGTTCACTTCAATTCTCCGGCTTTTTTTATTTTGCAGTTTTCTTCTGCAAAGCATACTGAATCGGCAATGTATAATATACGCTTACCTTTTTTCCTCCCTGTTCCCCGGGCGTCCAGTCAGGCATCATATTTACTACGCGCACTGCTTCTGCGTCGCAATCTTCACTTAATGAACGGATAACTTCAACATCGGAGACCTTACCTGTTTTAGAGACAACAAAACGTAAGACAATCCGTCCCTCAACATTATCTTTTATTGCGCTTGAAGGATATTTGAGATTTTGTCCTATAAATTTCATCATCTCATCAACCCCTCCGGGATATATAGGCATCTTATCTATAACCTTATATATTTTCTCATCATCCTGAACTAAATTATCATTAGAGATTAGAGTAGCCTGAACATCCACACTTTCTTTTGCATCTGTATTTGCTATAAGCAAAACACCCATTAAAGGTATCAGTAACAAATACTTTATCGATACAAACTTCGACGTCGTACATTTATTAATCATAGTAATACGTTTTTTTAGTTGTGATACATTAAATTCGTTAATTATATATATGCTAGCATTATTCTTTATAGTTTTCAATAACAAATACTGGTATTCCCGAACATCTGCTCCGGTATCGATCACACTGGTATCGGCAAGATATTCCAAATTCACTTTTATTTCCCTTCGTAATAACCAGACTACCGGATTCCACCAAAAAACAATACAAAACAATTCACTTATCAGTACATCAATTGAATGGTACTGTTTTGCATGCGCTACCTCATGTTTTATCATTAAGTCCAAGTCTGCCTGCGTAGTTTTTTGATCACTGATAAATAGAAAATTAAAAAACGAAAAAGGAGTTATATTTTCTGATATACTTATCAATGTATAGTTATCTTTTTTAGTAATCTTACCACTACGAACCAAATGCACAATACCGAATATTTGGGTAAAAAAACGGAATAACAGAAATAAACTTCCTATCAACATTACAATCAGCAACACTTCGGATATACCTATCGAATTTAAAGAAGGCACTTCTTCTCCGGATGGTGATGCATTAACAACAATTTGAGAAAGCCATCCCTGATATACCCGGGAAGTGTTATCCGGAGCAATACCGAACTGACAGAAAGGATAAATAGCTGAAAACAAAAGGATAAACAATAGTAAAAATCTACGTAGCCAACTTAATGTATCCGAACGAAAAAGACATAAGTATATTAAAGAAAATACACCTAACGATACAGATACTTTCAATAAATAATTAAGATATTCGTTTTCCATGGTATTCGTTTTTTCATTTACTTGCCCTTACCTTTTTCTATCATTTTCATTATTTCTTCCAAATCCGAAGAAGATATTTTTTCTTCCTTGGCAAAGAAAGAAACCAGTTCCTTATATGAATTAGCAAAATAATTCTTTACAACTCCCGACATAAATGTCTTCTTATAGTCATCCTCATTTATTTTTGGAGAATAAACCTTTACATTACCATACTTTTTAGTATTCAGATACCCTTTCTGCTCCAGATTACGTACAATAGATGCTACTGTTGTATATGGAGGTTTGGGGTCATCCATTTCATTTACAATATCTTTAACTACACATTCTTTTAATGCCCATATATGCAGCATTACAGATTCTTCCTGATTGGTTAATTTTTCCATATTTCAATTTCGTAAAACTACTATTTTTTAGTAAATATATAAATAACATTTTATTAATTCAAATAAATCTATCTTATTTTTTCAATTTGCTGAGAAACGATTTACGCGTAGGGTAAATCTCTGACAATATTTTATATGCCTCATCTTTCTCTTCCGAAGTAGCAGATGTATAAATATCCAGTAATTCGGTTAACTTAGTATCACCAAAGAAAGTCAAAAGAACTGACGAAGGACGTGCCTTATAGATCGACTGTAAATCACTAACGGATTTTACGACCCCGATTCTACCTCTTACCTCATTATCAGCCATTTCATCTAAACCCTTGCGATGGTAATTATACCATAAGGAATGGAAAGCCGAAGAACTCTCTTCCGTTAATGCCAATGCTAAAGCATACCTGTTACGGGTATTACCAAACGGAACCCATCCTGTAGCACTTAATGTTTGTGAAGAGTTGGCTATAGCCAAAGCTTTCTCAAAATACGATTTACCGCCATTCAAACTGTAGGAGTCAAAGTCAAAACCGATTAGTACATAAACATAAAAGGCAACAGTTGCCACAAGATTATTCGTCAAATTATTTTCTGAGAATTCAAGGCTCTCTCCCCTTATATATGTAAAGTCAAATTCGGCA
This sequence comes from Indolivaga macrotermitis, assembly GCF_900128985.1. Taxonomy (GTDB): domain Bacteria; phylum Bacteroidota; class Bacteroidia; order Bacteroidales; family Dysgonomonadaceae; genus Dysgonomonas_A; species Dysgonomonas_A macrotermitis. Next base: position 2,389 of record NZ_FQUC01000006.1, read on the forward strand.
TCCCTAAAATTACACATCGGGGTATTATACGTAGAGTTATAAACCGGGCGGGTACTTGTTAGCTGGATTTCTCCTTTATAAGTATTATCATCCGGATTAAACTGTTTTAGAGTGATCAATATTGTTCCCTGAATCAATTCATTCGTCGAGAATTTCGAGTTAGTCCATTTTCTCGTATTAACTAACTGATTGAGGTTTTCCTGCATCTGCTCAAACACGCTTTTATCTGTTGTTTGAATCTGATCGCTATTGATAGTCAACTTAACATTCAATTCCTGAGCCTGTAAAATAGCCCCAAAACCAAATATCATAACTAATATCCAATATATCTTTTGCATAGAATCAATATTAGCGTAAATTATACGTAGTGGATAATACTTTAAATTCAGTCCTCCGGTTTATCTGATCTGCTATTTCCTGCTGTTCGGGTGGTAAAGCCAAAACAAACTGTTCATTTAAAATATCTCCTTCTTTCAGAAAATCATATTTTTTAGCAATGCCTTTTGTTACGACTTTAGGTTGACGCTTACCGTATCCGGCAACAGTCAGACGGTCTTTCTCTATACGATGGGCGATAAGATAATCAACCACCGATTGAGCCCTACGCTGCGATAAGCACTCATTATATTCATTCGAACCTTTACGGTCTGTATGAGCCGATAACTCAATGGTTACATTAGGGTTTAACTCCAATAACTCTATCAAGTCATCTAATTCCTTCTTCGATTCGTCTCTAAGAGCAGCCTTATCAAAATCATAAAATATGTTTTCCAATACAGCAGGTTTATTTATTGAATAGAGAACAAAATCTACATAATAAAGGGAATCTTTTTCCTCCACTACAGTTCTCAAATCCATTTTCGAATTGAGGTAACCTTCCGCACTTGCCAAAAGGACATAGGTGACACCTCTTTTAACCTGAAAACGGTATGTGCCATCCGGCTTGCCATTGAACTTCTCATTAGTTCCGTCATTTCCAACAACACGAATAGTCGCATTAGGCACAAACTCATCGTCCTTATCCACAATAAATCCTTCCAGAGAAACTTTCACAACCGGATATTCAAAAGAGTAGATATGATCAGAGCCTCTGGCTTCTCCCCTGTTAGAACTGAAAAAACCGGACTCAGTATCTTTATCGAAAGTCATTCCGAAATCATCGCCCTGAGAGTTTATCGGAACTCCCATATTATTAACTGACCAACGTTTCGTTTTTTTATCATAAGCCGCCTTGAAAATATCCAGACCTCCTAATCCGGGATGCCCGTCAGACGAAAAGTACAATGTAGAATCATTTCTCACATACGGAAACATCTCATCTCCCGCTGTATTTATATCGGGCCCCAGATTCTCTACATAGCTCACTTCTTCTCCAAACATAGCAGCACGCCAGATATCCTTACCTCCATATCCACCAGGCATATCCGACACAAAAAATAACGAATACCCATCGGGACTCAATGCCGGATGTGCATACATATATGCAGTATCGGTAGGAAAAGCCAGCCGTTCACCTTTTCCCCAAGAACCATCGGCACGACGCGATTTGTATATGGCCGCATTAGTCGGATGATCAGGATCCTCATCGCAATAAGTATAAAACATCAGATTACCGCTTGCTGAAAAAGTAGGAGTACCTTCGTCTTGCTCTGTATTTACCGCTCCTGCAGTTTCGGGCTTCATCCATTTACCTGTTTCATCTTTCCGTGCAACAAAAATATCATTATTATATACTCCCGTTATCGTGCTTTTGGCTTCACCCTGAACGTCATCCCGATTAGTCGTGATGTATATCAGATCATAGTCGGGAGGCAACAACATGGGACTGAATTCTCCTCTGCGGGAATTGAATACATCCATCTTTTTAACGGTGTATTTTGTAGGATTATCTTTCATTTCAGGTGCATTATCAACACCTAACAGTCCATTCTGGGCAAATTTATTATCGGGATTGGGCTTAAGATATGCTTTATATTGCTCCGCTGCCTGCGGATAGTTACCCGCTTTATGCAATGTCCGGGCATATTGTAACCTGATCGCTGTATCAGCCTGATTAAATCTTAATGCATTTACATACGCAGCATTAGCAGAAACTACATTATTCGATAACCGGTAACTTTCGGCCATGCGGAAAGCAACGACACCTCTCAGATCCTTATTTTTAGGAGGTATCTTCCGGTAGACTTTCCGGTACATGCCCGCTGCTTCAAAATATTCTCCATTTTTGAAACGACGGTCAGCATCAGCCAGTTTTACCTGCTTACATGAGTTAAAAAATATCCCTCCGCAAACCAATAGTATCAAAACGGATAAATAATGACTGAATTTCAAATTCGATTCTTTTATAAATTTCAAAATCATGAATAATTAAGTCTCAGACTTTCTTTACTTTCTTGATAAGGTAAAAGCAACAAATAATCGGTTAAATACAACTAACCCAAAATGCTTACCTCTACTTATATTAAATACAAAGGTATAAATATAACTTATTTGATATTTAAGTTTTGCTTTTTTTCAAGAAAAATACATAAATCCTAACCTCCTAACCCCTGCATAACTTTTATAAATTCATATTTATTATATATATTTGTCAATCAAACAGAATTTGAACATGAATAAACAGCTTTTATGTTACCTGCTCATAGCAGGCGCTATAGTGTCTTGTAAACCCAAGGAACAAAATAATTCGTACGAGGCTGTCGTTACTATTGTTGATGAAGCCGAATCTATTGTCGACAAATACGATAGTGCCGTTTATTTAGCTTTAGAGAATAAGAAAACAGATTATATAAAAATATTATCTAAAGGAGCTGTAGATTCTACTAATCTCAAACTGAATGACCTGAAAAATCTGGAGATTGATCCACCAAATGAAGATTTGCGTACCAGTTCTATTAATTACATCCAGGCATTGCAGAAAATAGTTATAGCCGAAAATACATACGCATCTATAAATGATACTACAAGTATTGAGACGGCTAAAAAAATGGATGAAAATGTTTCGAAAGAAATTAATCAGGCAGAACAATTACGCTATAAATACAGGCTTGAACTAAAAAAATCAATGAATCAATAACTTATTCTTATATTCTTTAATTATAAACAATACTCAAAAAATGAAAAAAAATTTATTACTCTCATTCACTTTACTTATAGTAGCTTTAATTGTATCTTCTTGCGGGGGTGTTGATCCTGTAAAATATAACGATAAATTAGTACATTATTCAGAAGTAGCAGATAACCGTATTCTTTCGCTAAACAGCAAAATAGATGCTATCGAAGATTTGGATGAGTATACTACTACACTAAAAACGTTAGGCACTACAACTGTAGACAGTTTGAAAAGTGACATTGAGAAAATCAAAACGATGGAACTTGCTAAAGGTTCTGATGAATTTCAGGCTTCAACTATCGCTTACATAGAGTCTCTGATAGCATATACTACTACAATTACAGATGAATATGCTAAGATTACAGACCAAACAACTGAAGATGAATTCAACAACATAGACAAATTGATCGACGCCAGCTATGATGTAAGCATGGCTAAATTAAAAGACATGCAAAATGCCCAAAAAGCTTTTGCTAAAGATAACAACTTTGTACTAAGATAAATCTCGGTAAAATATAATACCTTTGAACACAGATCACTCAAATGGTGGTCTGTGTTTTTTTTAATATAATCATCAGTGAGTAAAAGTAAACAAGTAATAAACGACCCTGTATTTGGATTCATAACCATACCCAACGAGTTTGTTGAGACTATTATAAAGCATCCTTATGTTCAACGGCTCAACCGCATCAAACAACTGGGTATGGCTTCGTTCGCATATCCTGGAGCACAGCACACCAGATTCCATCATACACTGGGCGCGATGCACCTGATGCAACAAGTAATAATGAGCTTACGGGCAAAAGGCAATGAAATAACCGAAGAAGAAATGAACGGAGCATTAGCCTGTATCTTATTACACGATGTTGGTCATGGCCCGTTTTCGCATGTACTGGAACACACAATAGTAGAAGGCATACATCACGAAGAAATATCACTGAAACTGATGCAGCGCATCAATGAGCAGCTAAACGGGCAACTGGATATATGTATAGCCATATTTAGAAATGAATATCCGAAAACATTTCTGCATGAACTGGTAAGTGGACAGGTAGATGTTGACAGATTGGATTACCTCCGCCGCGATTGTTTTTTCACAGGAGTGAACGAAGGCAATATAGGTTCGGAGCGCATCATACAGATACTTGATGTAAGAGACAACAAACTGGTAATTGAAGCCAAAGGGATTTTCTCTATAGAGAATTTTCTGTTATCAAGGCGGTTAATGTACTGGCAGGTATACCATCATAAAACAGCTATAGCTGCCGAAACGACCTTAATCAATGCGCTACGGCGGGCTAAAGAGCTCGTAAATAAAGGAATTGACCTCTTTGCATCTCCATCTTTAAAATATTTTCTGAAAAATAATATCGGCAAAGATAATTTCAATGGCGATGCTATCGACCGGTTTATTAGTCTCGATGATTCCGATATATGGTGCTCTTTAAAAGAATGGACTAACTCGGATGATATGATATTATCCACTTTAAGCAATTCATTTGTTAACCGGGGACTCTTCAAGATAGAAATGCACAATGAACCTGTTTCGGAATCATATATTAAAAACTATATGCAGAAATACATCGTAAAATGGAATCTGACAGAAGAAGACTCTAAATATTTTGTCGCTTCGCGAACTATCTCAACCGATGTTTACAACGAAAACGGAAATAGTATAGATATTCTCTTCAATGATGAGCATATAGAGAATATATCGACTGTATCTGACCTGCTTAATGTACAATTACTATCTAAAAAAGCGGAGAAATATTATTTCGCATATCTTAAAATCTGAGATTCTTAAATATAATTAAGGCAATTCACCTAATCGTTGGTTTACTTTAATTATAACTATATTTGTAATCCTTTATTGAGAAGATTAGTTATTTCTGCATGATACAAAAATATCCATCGGTTTTATTGGAAGAAGCCGTTAACGAATTTGCCAAATTACCCGGAATAGGACGAAAAACAGCTCTTAGACTGGTTCTCCACATGTTGCGCCAAGATATAAGAAGCGTAGAATCCTTTTCTTCGGCAATTCTTACATTAAAGCAAGATGTAAAATATTGCAAATCGTGCTACAATATATCCGATGATGATATTTGTCCTATCTGTGCAAACTTATCAAGGGACAAATCTACTGTATGTGTGGTAGAGAATATCAAAGAGGTAATGGCCATAGAGAATACATCTCAATTCAAAGGTTTGTACCACGTACTGGGAGGCATTATATCTCCCATAGACGGTATCGGACCTAATGACCTTCAGATAGACTCATTGGTGCAACGGGTTTCGCAAGGAGGCATTAACGAGATAATCTTAGCCCTTAGCACAACGATGGAAGGAGACACTACCAACTTTTATATATACAAAAAACTGGCGCCATTTAATGTCAAAATATCGATGATAGCAAGAGGTATTTCTATAGGAGACGAAATAGAATATGCCGATGAAGTAACTTTAGGCCGTTCGATTATTAACAGAACGTTGTTTAACGAATCATTTAACCTGTAACCAAATGCTGGATAAAACATTCAAAGTATCCCGGATTATATACTTTCTGTGTGTAATAGTTTCTGTTTGCGGGCTTATCTATAATTTCTTATATACAACCAAGTATATAACTATAGCAGAGAATCCGATTCTCGAAAGATGGGCCATAATAATTACATTAGCAGGGATATACGGAGCATTAAGACTGTTGCACCCCAAGTTAAAGAATCCGGACAGGGAAAATTTAACAATCGCAGTAAAAAAATACATAACAAAATATTATATCAGGCTAGGCGCTGTATTCGCAATATATATGTTCAACATGTTATGTTTCAGTTTTACTGGCATAAAAAACTTTATCTATTTGTCGATCATTACTATATTTGCAATGTTCTTATGCGCCCCGAATAAAAAACATTTTGAAAACGAAACTAAATATATTGACCAAGCATGATTATAGCTGTAGACTTTGACGGAACTATCGTGGAACATGAATATCCGAAAATTGGCCGTCCTATTCCTTTTGCAATAGAGACACTATTGCGTATGCAAAAAGACGGACATGTATTGTTGATGTGGACTGTACGTAGCGGCCCTCTTTTACAAGAAGCCATAGATTATTGTGCAAAAAAGGGATTGGTCTTCTACGCTGCAAATAAAAATTACCCTGAAGAAGATCCTATTCAGGCACCCCGTAAACTCAATGCCGAATTATATATCGATGACCGAAGCATAGGAGGCCTCCCGGATTGGGGTGTTATATACAATGCGGTAAAGGCTGCCGAAAGAGGAGAGTTTTCTTTTGACCAGATAATGTCAGCCGGAGAAAATCAGCAAAGGAGCAGACGTAAGAAGAATTTCTTTATCAGGCTCGGCGAGATGTTCGAACGCGACGGGTATTAAAAACAGGCAAATCTATTATCTAAATAAAACCACACAATGCAAGCAGTTTGTAAAATTCCTACAGCTGCTTGCTTTTTCAAAAAGATACTTTTGGAAATGAAATTGTCGATAATCATTGTCAATTACAATGTAAAATACTTTCTGGAACAGTGTTTATGTTCGATTCTCAAATCAGACATAGATTTTGCCTACGAAATTATAATAGTAGACAATAATTCGACCGACGATTCTCTCTCATATCTTAAACCCCGCTTTACACAATCGTTTATACATTTTATCGGGAACCACAATAATCCGGGATTTGCCAAAGCTAATAATCAAGGTATCCGGCAAGCTAAAGGGGAATATATTCTTACATTGAATCCTGATACGGTACTGGGCGAAAACGTATTGAAAAATGTAATACATTTTTTCGAGCAAACTCCTGACGCCGGTGCTGCCGGAGTGAAAATGATAAACGGACAAGGACGCTTTCTTCCGGAATCAAAAAGGGGAATCCCTACCCCATGGGTATCTTTTTGTAAAATATCCGGATTACAATCAGTCTTTCCGAAATCAACCTTGTTCGGTAAATATAACCTGCTTTATCTGGATAAAAACTCTATCCATCGGGTACCAATCCTTGCCGGAGCATTTATGATGATACGGTATAATGCACTCGAAAAAGCGGGATTGTTTGACGAAGCATTCTTCATGTATGGAGAAGATATCGACCTCTCATATAGAATATCGGAGTCCGGATATAAAAACTATTACCTGCCTGAAACAATCCTTCATTACAAAGGAGAAAGTACTGATAAAAACAATCCGGAATATATAAATGCCTTTTATAATGCAATGTTGATATTTTATAAAAAGCATTATCCAAATTCGAACCCTATATTTTCTTCTGTTATTTCATCTGCCATTAAACTGAAATTATTATTTTCGAAACAAAAAAGGAAGACTGAAAATATTATCAAACAAACAAAAACATTTGATTGCTCTACTATGTCTTTTGAGCAAATAATACAACAAATGGAGAATATAAGCGATAACCGGACTCAATTCCTGATCTACTCGCCATATACCCGACAAATAATAGGAACAAATACAACTTCATACATACCAGACGATGCTCCTCGAGAATGATATAATAAAGATGAGAGCTTTGGAACCCGAAGACTTATCTATACTCTATAAATGGGAAAATGACACCCGGTTATGGATACATGGCAATACCCTTACACCTTACTCCAAACTAGCCTTAAGGGAATATATAGCCGAAACCCAACGCACAGATATATTTCAGGCTAAACAGTTAAGGTTAATGATAGAACTAAAGCAAGATAACATTGTTATAGGCACTGTGGATATCTATGATTTCGACTTTCATCATTCAAAAGCGGGTATAGGCATACTGATCGATAACGAGTACAGACAACACAACTATGCAACCGAAGCATTGGAGCTTGTCAGGGAATATGTATTCGGTTTTCTCCGTATCAACCAGTTATATGCTTATATAGCGGCTAATAACGACAAGAGCCTTCGGCTTTTTGAGAAATCAGGTTATAAACAATCGGGATTATTAAAAGAATGGATCTTTTGTGACAACAAATACAAAGATGTATATATATACCAATTATTCAGTACATTAAAACAATGAGAGAAGATATACAAAAAGCCACAGAAGTAATGGCTTCCGGAGGGCTTATTTTATACCCTACCGATACTATCTGGGGTATCGGCTGTGACGCAACCAACGAGGCTGCAGTACAAAAAGTGTATGAATTAAAAAAACGAGCCGACAGTAAAGCCTTGATCATCTTAATAGATAATCCGGTAAAACTCGATTACTATTTGTCCGAAGTACCATCACTAGCCATAGACCTGATAGATGCTTCCGTAGACAAACCTTTGACCATCATATATGATAAAGCCCGAAATCTGGCATCAAATCTTATAGCCGAAGACGGAAGTATTGCTATACGTGTAACAGAAGAGAAATTCTCGCAGGAATTATGCAGACGCTTCCGCAAAGCACTGGTATCCACTTCGGCAAATGTCAGTGGAGAACCTTCTCCGGCTAATTTTTCGGAAGTATCCGACGTTATTAAAAACGGTGTAGACTATATAGTACAGTATCGACAGGAAGACAGATCAAAATCGAAACCATCAAGCATTATAAAACTAAGCAATAACGGCGAAATAAAAATAATCAGAGAATAACACAAATGAGCAACATCTTATTCGAAGACCAGATTATCGGACAAGGGGATTTTCCGGAGAAACCTGAATATGGCAGCGATTTTATAGAATGCACATTCGATAAATGTAATTTATTCGAAAGAGATCTGTCGAATCTAAATTTCACGAACAGTACATTCTCCGGATGCGAATTATCGATGAGCAAATTACAGAATGTACAACTAAACAATGTCATATTCAAAGATTGCAAAATCATGGGTGTGGACTTTAGTAAATGCACAGGTTTTCTTTTCGAGGCTAATTTTTACAACTGCATCCTCGACTTCTGTTCATTCGAAAATCTTAAGATGCAGGGGGTAACCTTTAAAGACACTTCAATGAAAGGCGTAGATTTGACCGGGAGCAATCTGCAAAAATCGAATTTCCTGAATACAGACTTACACGATGCACGTTTCAGCCACACTAATTTAAAAGAGGCAAACTTGTCTACAGCTTTTAATTTTATAATAAGCCCGACACAAAACAATCTCAAAAAAGCGATATTCTCCGAACACAATGTCAAAGGGCTCCTCTATGAATTCGGGATACATATTGTCTAAACTCAGGAATTACATAAAATAGGTACAATTTGACATACTAAATATTTTCGTATTCCTTTCCATTATTGTAAATTTGAGGTTCATTTTTTATATGTATGGGACAAAACACAGTTTTAACCAGGTTTCTTACCTGGAAAAACAGGCATATCCGGGAACAACACTTTATTGTTTTCCTGAGTTTTCTAGTAGGTCTGTTAACTGCTATAGCGGCACTGGTACTGAAATCACTGATTCATTTCATCCAACATTTGCTAACTGATAATTTCAGTATTGCAAATGTAAATTACATGTACCTGATCTATCCGGTAATCGGGATACTTATTGCCGGCCTGTTTGTTAAATACATAGTAAGGGATGATATAAGCCACGGGGTAACCAAAATTCTGTATGCTATATCACAACGGAAAAGTTACATCCGTGCGCACAATATGTATACTTCTATTATAGCCAGTTCGGTAACGATCGGATTCGGGGGTTCTGTCGGAGCCGAGGCTCCTATTGTATTGACCGGCTCTGCCATAGGTTCAAATCTGGGACGTTTCTTCAAGATCGAGCAACGCTATCTTATGCTTCTGATCGGATGCGGTGCAGCAGGAGCTGTTGCCGGTATCTTCAAAGCTCCTATCGCAGGATTGGTATTTGTTATTGAAGTATTACTTCTCGACCTTACAATGACCACCATATTACCCCTTCTGGTAACATCAGTCACCGCCGCTACATTTACCTATGTAGTATCGGGCAGTGGTGCCATGTTTCAGTTTGCACATGCCGAAGCGTTTTTACTGGAACGTATTCCTTATGTAATCGTGCTGGGAGTATTCTGTGGGTTGGTTTCCCTGTACTTCACCCGGGCAATGAATGCCACTGAAAATGTTTTCAGGAAGCTAAATTATTGGCAGAAATTCGTATTAGGAGGAAGTATATTAAGTATCCTGATATTCCTATTTCCTCCACTTTATGGCGAAGGCTATAATACGATCAATCTGCTTCTAAAAGGTATTAACGGGTCGGACTCCATTATGGACGGTAGCTTATTTTATCCTCTCCGGGGTACTAACTGGGGTATAGTCTGGCTTCTGGGATCATTACTTATATTCAAAGTATTCGCATCAAGTGCCACAAACGGGGCCGGAGGTACGGGTGGTATCTTTGCGCCTTCATTATTTCTTGGCTGTATTGCCGGTTTTGCGTTTGCATACGTATTGAATCGCTCTCATTTATCGCCATTCCTGCCTCACGAGAATTTTGCATTAATGGGCATGGCTGGAGTTATGGCAGGAGTTATGCATGCTCCGCTTACAGGAACATTCCTCATTGCCGAATTAACAGGTGGCTATGAATTACTATTGCCATTATTGATGGTATCGACTATATCGTTTGCAACAATCAAAATATTCGAGCCTCATAGTATTTATGCTATGCGTCTCGCTAAGAAAGGCGAATTGATTACACATCATAAAGATAAAGCCGTTTTAACGCTGATGAACCTGAAATCGTTATTAGAAGAAAATTTTCAGGTTGTAAAACCCGATATGACTTTGGGCGATGTCGTTAAAGTAATAACACAATCGTCGCGGAATGTTTTCCCGGTAGTTAACGATAACGGACAACTTATGGGAATAGTTCTTATAGATAATATCAGAAACATTATGTTCCGTCCCGAACTCTACGACCGTTTTAAAGTTCCACGCTTTATGGTATCACCTCCGGGAGTTATTAACGTGAATATGCAAATGGAAAAAATCATGCGGTTATTCGATCAGACAAAAGCATGGAATCTCCCTGTGGTAGACGAAAACGGCAAATATCTGGGATTTGTATCTAAATCAAGCATTCTGAACAATTACCGGAAAGTATTAGTTGATAACTTCTCCGAAACGGAATAATTTTTATTCTAAATTTTCACATATAGAATGAATAAAGAGAACTTAAGAATAGTATTCATGGGTACACCCGACTTTGCTGTCGAAAGTTTGCGTGTACTTGTCGAAAACAAATATAATGTTGTCGGCGTAATTACAATGCCTGATAAACCTTCCGGAAGGGGGCATAAAATTCAGTATTCAGCAGTAAAGGAGTATGCGTTAAAACAGAATTTGCCCATATTACAACCGGAAAAACTTAAGGATGAGTCATTCCTTACAGAATTAAAGGCATGGAAAGCTGATTTACAGATAGTAGTTGCATTCCGTATGTTACCAGAGGTTGTCTGGGATATGCCTCCCATGGGGACATTTAACCTGCATGCATCCCTACTCCCTCAATACCGCGGAGCTGCGCCCATCAATTGGGCAATAATGAATGGAGATGCCGAAACAGGAGCAACCACATTTTTCCTGACACATGAGATAGACACAGGTAAAATAATCCAGCAAGAAAAGTTGCCTATCGGACCGGATGATAATGTAGGGAAAATACATGACGAACTGATGGTAATGGGCGCACAGCTTGTAAAAAAGACTGTTGATCTCCTATTGGATGACAAAATAGACGCCATACCTCAAGATCAGTTCGTTAAAAACGAGAATGATCTGAAACCGGCTCCTAAGATATTCAAAGATACATGCCGTATAGATTGGACTCAATCTGTAGAGAGAATATATAACCATATCAGAGGATTGTCTCCGTATCCTGTAGCCTGGACAGAATTATACTCACCGGATAAAGAACCGGTAACTGTAAAGATCTACTCAGCAACAATAGATAAAACAAAGACTCTTTTACCAATCGGTACTATAACTACCGATAATAAAACATTTCTGTCAGTAAGCTGTACCGATGGTACTATCCATATCACCCAATTGCAATTGCCTGGAAAAAAAGCAATGAACATCGAAGACTTGCTTCGCGGATACAAGTTTGCCGAACAAAGCATAATGAAATAAGTATACTCAACTATGCAAAAAGTAATAAAATCATCTGACCTCAAAGCCGATTTAAAAAACATACTGGCTCATTTACATCACGATAAACTATTTATTCTGACCGACAGCAACTCCGAAAAGCTATGCCTGCCTCTTATCGAAGATCTGGAAGAAATACAATCGGCCGGAAAAATAGAGATCAAAGCAGGAGACGATAATAAAAACATAGAAAGCCTTGCTTCAATATGGTCTTATCTTTCTCAGAACGGAGCAACCCGCCATTCACTTTTAATCAGCTTAGGGGGAGGTATGATCACCGATATCGGAGGCTTTGCTGCCGCAACCTTTAAACGCGGTATTAAGAGCGTAAATATTCCAACCACCTTACTTGGAGCTGTAGATGCCGCTGTAGGGGGGAAAACAGGAATCAACTTCGATGGTTTGAAAAACGAAGTCGGAGCATTTGCTCCTGCAGAAACAGTATTGATCGACTCTGAATTTTTCAAAACACTAGACCATGCCAATTTCATATCGGGATATGCCGAGATGATTAAACACGGACTTATTTCGAATGAATCTGTCTGGGCTAAACTTCTGACTTTCGATACAAATAATATAGACTATACTATTCTCAAAGAGCTGGTAGTAGAATCTGTTGCTGTAAAAGAAAATATAGTAGAACAAGATCCTTTTGAAAAGAACATACGGAAGGCTCTCAATCTGGGACATACCATCGGCCACGCTTTCGAAAGCTTATCTTACACAATGGGAAAACCCATTCAACACGGTTTTGCTGTAGCTTGGGGCACCATCTGTGAACTATACTTATCCCACAAAAAATGTGGTTTTCCTAAAGACAAACTTCGCCAGACTTTAATATTTGTAAGGGAGAATTACGGATTATTTCCATTCTCGTGTGATGAGTATGAAGCATTATATGAGTTAATGAAGCACGACAAGAAAAATGAAAGTGCCGAACGGATCAATTTTACCTTATTAGAAGATATAGGAAAACTATCTCTGAACCAAACAGCAACTAAAGACGAGATTTTCGAGTCTATTGATTTTCTCAGAGAGTCCTTAGGTATGTAAACAGATATATAGAAAACTAGTTTTATACTATTACTAGATATATTCCTTTTCTATAGGATACATATATCATATGTATAAACACTATTATATAACTAAAAAGAAAGCCTGACAATAATTTGTCAGGCTTTCTTTTTCTATTTTTAATATTCTCACTTATTTCACAATCACTTTGAATCCGGCTGTATGCGCTACAAATTCAGGAGCATACATACACTGCACAGTAGTTATACCATTGCTGTACTCGCCCACCCTGTTTACATACACAGGATATTCAAATACATAAGCACCTTTAGCCAAATGGTCGAAATAGAAATTAGTCGAAGCATCTTTTGTAGACCTGTAATAGTAAGTAGCATTCTGCCACTGAATACCGGACAAAGTCTCAACCGGTTCGAAACACGAAGCTCGCATATCTTTCAATTGAACAAACTCCATATCCCTGTCTACCTTAACGATCAGACGCACTATTACTTTATCTCCTACTTTCAGTGGATTATTATCATTTACTTCTTTCAGAGCTTTACCATTTGCAGTAGACTCCTCAACAAATAATGTTTTAGAGACATTTAACTCACCTGCCTGTTGGTTTATCTTATTCAAGTCCTCGTAATATTGCCAATACATTGCTCCCCAAGCCGGACCATTCCCTGCTTTAGAAATATTAACTTTACCCATACCGGATGATATTTCAGAAGCACCCCATGATTCTTTTATATAATCAGAACCAAGCTGATTATTCTTGCTATCTATTACAGTATTATTTAGCTTTATAACCGATTCGGATGAAGTAGTGAACCAATCGCTACCGGTACTTAATAAGGCATATACAGCGTCAATTGTTGCATGGGTAGATTCCCATAGTTGGGTTTGCTTTTGCTTAAGCAGCCATTGCTTCATCAAATCAAGTTCTGAAGCCTGAGAACCCGATTCTTTGAATGCTTCCATCAAGAATGTATGGACAGTGACAGCCGACTGGTTCATAAATACCTTGCTGTTGTTATTAGCCCAGAACATTCCCATTTCATCGGATATTGTGGCATGTTCGCGAACCGATTTCATGATTTTCTGATTTAGAACCTTATTCCCGTTCCGAATAGCCAAAACTGCTAATAATGAACGTTGATATAAGTTCATATCTGTCCAGCTTTTTTCGGCAACAGAAGTATAAAATCTTTCAGCCTCACGCGTCTGCTGATCTATTGGTATATCACGATAGAATGAGCGTACATACACATATTCTAATTGATTAATTGATATACTCGACAATTTTTTCCAATCCTTGTCATATTTTTTTAAAGTCGTGAAATCATCTAATATTTGCTTATCTATATACTTAATCGCACTCATCTGCATTATTCGTTCTTCCTCACCATACTGTACAGCATTCAAATGCACTAATTGAGAGAATCCATATAATATATATTGGGTCATACTCCTATTGGACTGCATACCCTTATACCAACTCCAGCCTCCATCTTCCATCTGTAATTCTTTCAGTTTAGAAATTGCCTGTTGAGTTTGGTTTGTTGTATTATTCATATCCAAAAGCAACGATAGACGTTCCATCTGTTCAGTCTCGTTCTTTGCATCCAATACCCACGGGGTTTCTTCTAATAATACAGTTTTCAACTCCTCGTTTTTCATCAGGTTCGAGATCATTGACTCTTTGTCTGCACCTTGTCTCTTCCATGCAGTGATCATATTCGCAACCTTAGGATATTGGTGCATTATATAACTTCCCAATGTATTCACATAATAACTGGCAAACCAGTTTACAGCATTCTCATTAGTCGGATTGCTCAATACGGGCAATGTCTGAACAGCATACCATGCCGGATTACCCGTATATTCGAGTGTCAGGCGATAATTAGTAAGGCTGTTCGACTTGTTATTGACAAGCTTATCAAATACAAAATCCTTTGTCTGGCCTCCGTTCAAATACATAGTCATACTCTCTGTGACCAGCATCCTGTTCGATAATACCGGTACTGCATGCTGTTCTCCATCGCTGAAAGACCCGCTCTCTGCAATTATGCGGCATCCAAGCATATCGATATCCTCCGGAACATTAAATGTCCATGTAACCGAACCCGAAGCGTCTTTTTCTAGTGAAAAGTCCTGATATTGATTCGTCAATGGAACATTTTTGATTTGCTCTGTTAATGGATCAAAGAACTCAAGTCGAACCTTACCGCTTATCACTTGCTCCGAAAGATTGGATATCTTCGTAGAGATAGAAGCCTTGTCTCCCTGACGCATAAACCGGGGTATATTAGGTGTCACCATCAATTCTTTACGGGAAACGGCTAAAGCTTCTAATGTTCCACTATTTAAATCCTTGTCATATGCTAATGCCCTGAATTTCCATGACGTGTTAGATTCGGGCACAGTAAATGAAATAATTGTTTCTCCGTTTTCATCGGTCCGTAACTGAGGATAAAAGAAAGCCGTTTCATTAAAATTACTCCGCACCTGAACTGTAGGTTGTACTCCTCCAGCTTGTTGGGGACTACTTTCATCATAAGCCACAACTGCCGACTCAGCCAATACAACGGATCCTGAACCAAGAGTACCATACAATGCATCTGTCACTGCACTATTCTTAGCCATCATCGGAGCAGGAGCCGGTGTAGCTGAACTCATGCCCCGTATCCTTATAGAGCCATTATTCGAGTTATAGAAGTTAAAGCCAAACCAGTCAAGCCTATCGAAAGACAAAGACTTTATAGTCGAACTTTTAGACCTGTCAAAATAAATATAGTTTGCTTCGGGATTAAATGTCGCGTCTCTTTGGAACATGAAGTCTGTATAATATCCTTTATATGTTTCCGAAACAAAGTTCCATACATTAGGGGATGATAACTTATCCAGAGAACTGTCATACATCGATGCCAGTAACTCAGTCAAAGCCGGTTTTCCTTGGTTGTCTTTTACCGAGATACGCCATTCTTCTTTTTGTCCGGGACGTAGTTTATCTCTAAAGACCTCCATTTTAAGTTTCAGGTCTTTAACCGATTCTTCTTTTACCAAATCTACCCGTAAGTTGTAAGGCTTCTCATTTACTATATAAGTAAATGATACTGTTACCCCGTCACCATATTCCGCTTTGTAAGGAATACTGAATTTTTCAACCTTATTGCTAAACTTTATCTGTTTTCTTTCAAATACCTTGTTCTTATTCAGAATTTCATAAAGAACAGTAATATCGGTCGCCGAAATGCCTAAAGCGACTTCTGCATTTTGTCCCGGACCAAATATTCTCTTCCGGGTAACCAGCCATTCATTAGATTCTACCGGAGGGCGGGTATCGTTATAAGAGTATAAAACAAATGTATTATCTCCATTTACTTCCCTGCCTTTATCATCTTTGGCCGAAAAGGTCAACTTATATTTAGCCGAAGGTAAAGTGCGGATCACTTCCATAATATCAGTCGACTCTGATGTAAATTCGCCTTTCTTTATTTCGGCTTTTATACTATCATTTGGCAACAGGCTGTATATCGTATATTTACCTGTTACGGAAACATCCTGTCCATTCAGGTTTGTAGATTTAACAACAATCTTTTCAGTAGATGCCTTATCTAAACTATAAGGTATATTCGCATATAATTGGAGTGAAACATCTCCTACTACAAAAGATGCTACACCTGACTGTGTTTCACCGTTCTGATCGGTAACCGAAGCCTCTATCTGATAATTATATATGAAACCGCCAAATATCCGGTTGCCTGTAGTTTCGGGCTTGGGAACAGTAAAGGTTATTTCGAACGAACCATCTTCTTTTGTTGTAACTGAACTGTTTTCGATAACTTCATTTCCGCTTCCGTACCACCATCTCATATATGGAATCTGGTTAACTGTATACGAAACTTCCGCTCCCTGTAACTTTACCCCTGAAAAGTTCTCGGCATGTCCGACCAAAGTTACTTTATCACCAAAAGCATAAGCTTTTTCTATTTTATCGAAAGTTATTTCAAATGTCGGACGTTTATACTCTTCTACTCTAAAATAGCTGGAATTATTGTCCACTTCGATATAATATTGACCTGTAAGACCTCCCTGTGGTAAAATAAATTCACCGGATATAGAACCAAAGTCATTCGATCTAAGGTTCTTTTCTGCTATAACCTGATTATTTACATTATAAAGAGTAACCTTACTTTGCTTATTCTTATTTACCGAATATTTTTTATCGGCTCCCTGAATAAGGGATATCGCTTTAAAATAGACCGTTTGTCCCGGACGATAAATACTCCTATCTGTGAATATATTTACGATCTGCCCTCCTTCCGGAGTTTCGGCAGAAGCAAATTCGTACGAATAGCTGAAGTTTGTAAATTTATCTTGTACATCGTCTCCTTTACTAACTGTATAGGTATATTGATAAATATTCCCTTTCTGAGGATCGTAAACTTGTGTCAGGTCATAAGTTGCAAATCCTTTTGCATCGGTCTGTACCTGATCCACTACAGTATACTCATTTTTTGCACCAAGTTTTCTTATGTTAATAGTTGCCCCGCTTACAGGTGCACCTGATATACGGTCTACTACATAAAACTCATATTTGTTAGACGACAACCGACGATTGAAATTAGCTAAACGGGAAATACCAAATTCGTACTTTTTGTTATTGCTATTACTATTTGAAACAGGCTTATCGAAAGACAATGCCAACTCATAACTACCAAGACGTGACAGATCGAGCGTTACTTCTTGTTTTTCTTCCGAGTAAGTTGTTTTTGGCGTTAATGCAATAGTTTCAGCTTTTACAGTCTCCTTCGTCTTTTTATCTACAACTTTTATCGTCACTGATTTTAAGTTCCGGTAATAAATAGTTAAAGCCTTATTCTTTGTATCAGGGTGATATATTGCCGCTCCTTCGATTCTTGCATAAGAAGATTCGATATTATTTAATACATCCTTCAAAAGCCCTATTCTATCCGAATTCGCGTATCTGCTTATACCTAGCTGACACCAATCATAGACTTGTTTCAGATTTTCATTCTTTTCTTCCTCTGTTTTAAAGTTTCGCTGCAACTGGTCTGTCAAAGCTTTTATTACATCTATATCGTATTCGTAGGCAGTATTCTTCTTTTCCAAGTCTAGCAAGAAAGGTAAAGCATATTTATCTCCGTATGAACCGACTGTATTCATTAAATAACTATTCCGGTCAATCTCTGTATATACGACAGCTTCATTCATCTTTCTATTGGAGAAAGAACGCAAAGCCTGTGTATAAAAATCAAGTGTCAGCAATTCATCTTCTCCCGAGAAATCAAGTTTGACAAAATCCGATGTAGGCAGTGCCAAATCTGCTATTTTAATATTCTTTCCGGACAAAGCTTTTGTAAAAGAAGTCGATTGATTACCTCTGTAAGAGTTATTTAAACGCTTAGACTGGTCAACTGCCCTCTTTACCAGAAAGTCGAACAATGTAGGATAGACCCGTCGGGAATCTTTGCCTTCGATAAGTATATCCCCATACGAATCAACCTGCACTTTCACCAACTCCACTTCACTTGTCAGCGATGCACGCAGATGTTCAACTGCTTTTTCCTTGAATATATTCTGCGTCCATTCACGCATATCAGCAGGCACATATCCGGAAAGATCAGTACGGCTGTTTATTGTCCATCTGACAACATCGTAGTAATTAAGATAAAGCTCAGCAATCATCGAATGAAGGAGAGCTTTTTCTTCTGCTTTTTTCGAAACATTAATAAGACTGTCTATGTCCGAAAAAATGCGGGTATTATTTTCCCCATCAATAGCGACCTGATATTTATTTATATATATCAGGGCTTTGATTGTCTGAGGAATATTTTGTTCCGAGGTTGCACTTTTCAGTATTTGATTTGCTACACCCAGAGCAGATTTTGGCAAATCGTCTTTTTCAAAACCAGCAATTTCATTCCATCGGGTCTCATATCTGTTCATTTCTTTTCGAGGTTGGTTAGTTTGTGCGAATATTCCTATCGTGAGGAAGATTAACAAGCCTAAAAACAATTGTCTTTTCATAATTTCTCTATTTATACTTTTGCGTAGTAGATACGGATGTTATTAGTATTCCATAAAAAGGATATCCGGATTTAAGATTTTACAACTTTACTTTCCGGATATTAACAATAGACCGACTAATTGATCGGCAAAGGATCCAACAGCCCTATAATAAACATATATCGTATATTCATTCTGCGTTTCAAAATAATTACCTTCAATCAGAGCCGGAGTATATACATCGCCTCTTTTCACCAGATATTGATAATTATATGCGCCTTGTTTCAGTAAAACAGCGGCTATATACTTTTTGTTTTCAATATCATACTTCATCTTATAGCTATTGTCAAAAGTATTGTTTGTAAAGCTTCCATTCAGATAAACAGGTTCAAGTATGGGTTCATCCATCATCAGGTTAAAATAAGTTGTAAAGTAATCAGCCTCTGTATCCGAGTCGCCTCTGGCTTCGGCATTTCTGATCAAAAACCGTCCATTCTGATCCTGATCATATACATAACGTTTCCCCGACCTCTCTTTGTCTGGAGCTATATACGAATTGTAATACGGACGGACAAATTCTGTCGACTCCACATGCAAACCATTGTAGCGGTAACTCACTGTTTCGAAACGGCGATACTCATTACCGGCTTCAAATATCAAATCCCGGTTATGTTCATAGATCAAATTAGTACCTTGTATATAAGTCGGCTTGATTTGGGTACGTTGATTATCGATCCTATTATTTTGACGAACTACTATCTTAAGGTCCGAAAACGGATCTCGTATCTGTAAGTTGTTCGTATTTATTGTAAAAGATACTTGTTGATGCTCTTTATTTACATCTATGTCTGTATTGGATGAAACACTTCCATCTATTTTCACTTTAGAATCGAACAGCGAAAAACAGGCCGTAAGTAAAATTTTCTGCGGCTCATCTTCGTCGTATACTTCTATTGCATAGTTTCCTGATAATTTGATACGCTGACGGTCATTCGGTATCTCCAGATTGTAATTAGTATAATCTATAGTTGTGTTTACAGACTGGGCATAATCTTCTATCGGTAAATCGTTAAAGCCTTCCAAATACTCTATATCTAAAAGTCTCGACTTTTGCCAGTCCGCATCACAACTGATAATCCTGTAGCGCAACGGCCTCAGGGACTCTTGTCCCAGTAAATCGAAGTTAATACGTACATAGTTATCTCCCGACAAATCAATAGCAGGTAAGCTGGCCCAATTTCCCATTGCATTAACCTGAATGGTCTGAGCTTCTTTTACTAAAGATTGCGTTCTGTATGTTTGTGCATTCAATTGTAGTTGAAACAATAGTAATAGAATAAATATATATATCGTTTTCATCATAATATATTCTTCAATTGATACCACTAAGGTACATATTTTATTGTTTTAGAAGCTTTACTGTACAAAAAAGGATACCCCTATACAGCGATATCCTTTTACTATTTTATATATTTCTTTTATGTATTATGAAGACAAAGCTCTTTTCTTCGCCAAGAAATCCTTAATACCTCCAATATGTTCACGTACCTTTTTATCTGAGAATTCAAACACTTTAGTAACTAAACCGTCCAGAAAATCACGGTCGTGTGATACCAGTATCACCGTTCCGTCATAGTCCAGAATTGCATTCTTAAGCACTTCTTTTGTTTTCAAATCCAAATGGTTAGTCGGTTCATCGAGAATAAGCAGGTTCACGGGTTCCAGTAATAATTTGATCATTGCCAAACGTGTACGCTCACCTCCGGAGAGCACCTTTACCTTTTTATCCGAATCATCCCTATTGAACATAAATGCTCCAAGTATATTGCGGATCTGAGTGCGGATATCACCTTCCGCTACCCTGTCAATCGTTTCGAACACTGTTAAATCTTCATCCAGAAGGTCTGCCTGATTTTGGGCAAAATAACCGACAGATACATTATGTCCGAGCATCATTGTTCCCGTATAAGGGGTTTCGCCCATAATACACTTTACGAAAGTCGACTTACCTTCTCCATTTTTTCCGGCCAAGGCAATCTTTTCTCCGCGCTCGATCATCAGATTAGCATTCTCAAATACTAAATAATCATCGTATTTTTTAGTAACCATATCTACCGTAAGCGGATAGTTACCCGAACGGGTCGCAGGCTGAAACTTGATGCGGACCGATGTACGGTCTTCTTCGTCTATCTCAACACGTTCCATTTTTTCGAGCTGTCTTACACGGCTCTGCACAAGGGTTGCTTTCGCCGCCTGTGCCCTGAAACGTTCTATAAATTCTTCAATTTCCTGTATTTGCTTTTGTTGAGCTTCCCATGCATGGATTTGTTGCTGGCGGCGCTCTTCGCGCAATTCTACATATTTCGAATAGTTTACTTTATAATCGTATATCTTACCCAGTGTCAGCTCAATAGTGCGATTGGTAACTGCATCTATAAATGCCCGGTCATGCGAAATAAGTACTACGGCATTAGCCTGAGTGGTTATAAAATCCTCTAACCATCCTATGGATTCAATATCCAAGTGATTGGTAGGCTCATCCAATAGCATCACATCGGGTTTGCGAAGCAAAAGTTTTGCCAGTTCTATACGCATACGCCATCCTCCACTGAATTCACTCGTAGGACGGTCGAAGTCTGTGCGCTTAAAACCCAGTCCCAGTAAAGTCTTTTCGACCTCTCCGTCGAAATTCGTATCTTCGATGTTAGCTAAACGCTCATGTGCATGGGTAAAGTCATCTATCAGTTTTGCATAATCATCAGACTCATAATCCGTACGGGTCTCGAGCTGCCGGTTCATATCCTCAATCTTCTCCTGCAAATCAAATATATGAGAAAAAGCAAGGGAGGCTTCTTCTCTTACTGTCCGTTCATCGGAGACCTTTATCACCTGAGGAAGATACCCTACCGTCATCCCATCAGGCCCGGTAACAGTACCTTTGTAATTTTTATTAACCCCTGCCAGAATTTTCAGCATAGTGCTTTTTCCTGCGCCGTTCTTCCCTACCAAGGCAATCCTGTCTTTGGGATTTATTATGAAGTTTATATTATCAAAGAGGTTCTTCCCTCCGATCTCAACCTTAAGACTCTCAACTATTAACATGAATTTTCTTTTCTTTCTTCTATAAATGAGCTGCAAAGGTAGATATTTTACAGAGAATCACAACTCTCTAATAAATATGATCCACTTAGAGTCTGTTTAAATTTTAGCGAAAATATTTATTATAGGCTCTCAAAGTTTAAATATAGAAGTTACCTTTGCGGCAAAAAAAATAAAATGACCGGAGTATATACTATATTATTGCTTATTGCATCCAATGTTTTTATGACATTTGCCTGGTATGGACACCTTAAGATGAAAGAATTTTCGTGGTTCGCATCGCTTCCTCTTATCGGGGTAATTTTATTTAGCTGGGGAATTGCTTTCTTCGAATACTGTTTTCAGGTTCCGGCCAACCGGATAGGGTTTCAGCAAAACGGAGGACCGTTCTCTCTTATTCAACTAAAAATCATTCAGGAGGTTATTACACTCACCGTTTTTGTGGTATTCAGTTCGTTTGCTTTCGGCGAAGCCGTAAAATGGAATCATATAGTAGCCTTTTGTTTTATGGTAGCTGCCGTATATCTGGTATTTCTGAAATAGAAGTTATATGGGTTGAATAAGTATTATAATGCTCCCATTTTATCTATAAGGAAATGAGTTACAACTTTACCTTTAGCACAAACAGCATTATGAGCTATACAATAGAAACAGCAAATTATTTTTTTATGAAATATTTGTCTCACTTGTCACCTTTCAGTACTATCCACAAGTATACTGCGCAATATATCAGACATATAGCAAGAGTACAAAAGGGTGACAAAGGTGACACAAGTGTCACCTAAATGTCACGTATCTGTCACCTTCGACGCCAATTCTATACTCCAAATAATCCGTATGTTCACAAAAGGCTCTTTTATTATCAGACAGCCATATGATTAAAGATTTTTTTGTATTTTTGTTTCCATTTTCAGTTACTGGCATTCATCTTGGTTTTCAGGAATAATAAATTCATATCTCCTTAAAATACACGAATGCAATAACCCACTGTTTAGTATTCACTTATACTTTTACAAAAAATGAAAGTTCTGAAATTCGGTTCTACAGCCATAGATACCCCGGAAAGGTTAAATATTGTAGCAAATATAGTAAGCGAAAACCGCAAATGTATAGTTATATTATCAGCCATTGCCGGTACAACAGCCTTGCTTGATGAAATTTCGGACTACTTATATAAAAAGAATCCCGAAGGAGCAAATGAAACTATTAATACTCTGGAAAAAGAGTATCTGACTAAGATCGAACAATCATTCCGCTCTTCTGAGATAAAAGCAGAAGCTACATCTTTTCTTAAAGAGAGATTGAATTATATACGATCTTTCACTAAAGACTTATTTACTCTTTTTGAAGAAAAAATAGTATTAGCCCAAGGTGAAATACTGAGTAGCGGGCTCTTTTCGTTGATCCTTAAAGAAAGAAACATCGAAACACAGGAGATATCAGCTCTGGATTTCATTCGCATCGACAAGAAAAACGAACCCGATCTCAATTTTATCAGTGATCAGTTAAACAAGCTGTTAAAAGAGAAATCTTCGGCTGAAGTATATGTTACACAGGGTTATATTTGCACAAATGCTTATGGCGAAGTTGATAATTTTCACTTTGGAGGAAGTGACTATACTGCATCTTTAGTCGGAGCAGCTATACAAGCACAGGAGATTCAGATATGGACAAGCTTTGATGCTTTGTACGGCAATAATTCGCAACTACTGGCTAATACTCAAACTGTACACCAGCTAAATTTTGACGAAGCCGCTGAGTTAGCTTATTTCGGTACCAAGATATTACATCCAATATGTATCTTACCGGCAAAGATGGCAAATATTCCGGTTAAATTGTTGAATATATACCATCCTGAGGCTAAAGGAACACTGATCTCAAACGAAACCGAAGCCGGAAAGATTAAAGCTATTGCAGCAAAAGACGGTATTACCGTTATCAATATAAAGTCGAGCCGTATGCTACTGGCTCACGGTTTTTTAAGAAAGGTGTGCGAAGTGTTCGAAAAGCATCTTACCTCTATAGATATGCTTACCACTTCGGAAGTGGGAGTATCAATAACTATCGACAATCCTAAATTTCTGACAGAAATAACTGATGACCTGAAAAAACTAGGTATCGTAACTGTAGACAAGTCTATGACAATTATCTCGGCTGTAGGTGATCTGGAGTGGAAAAATGCAGGGCTTGAGTCGAAGGTTCTTGATGCTGTAAAAGACATACCTGTAAGAATGATATCATTCGGTGGCAGTAGCTGCAACATCTCATTAATAGTAAAAGAAGAAGACAAAGAAAGGGCATTAAGTTCCCTTAGCAATCATATATTCTAAAAACTCAAAATAAACCCCAATAATGACAAAAGGTACATTTCCTGTAGAAAGCTTCAAAGGTATCGAAACCCCGTTCTATTATTACGATATCGATCTTTTGAAGAAAACTTTAAGTATTGTCAAAGAGTTGACCCACAAATACGGTTATCACCAACATTATGCAGTAAAAGCCAATGCTAACCATAAAATACTTCAGCTGATCGCTGCTGCCGGATTCGGAGCAGACTGTGTTAGCGGAAACGAAGTAAAAGCGGCCATAAGCGCCGGATTCCCTTGTTCTAAGATAGTATTTGCCGGAGTAGGCAAGACCGATAAAGAAATCAATCTGGGAATCGACTATAATATTTTCTGTTTTAATGTAGAATCACTTCCCGAGTTGGAAGTAATCAATGAACTGGCAGAGAAAAAAGGCAAGAAAGTTTCGGTTGCGATCCGTATAAACCCTAATGTAGACGCTCATACACACGAATATATTACTACCGGATTGAATGAGAATAAATTCGGATTCAGTATGTCATCACTCGATAAAGTATTTGATAAAATCAAAACACTACAAAACATCGAACTGATAGGCCTGCATTTCCATATAGGATCTCAAATCACGGAAGTAGAAACATTCGAACCTCTTTGCGAACGTATCAACGAACTTCAAAACCAATGCGAAGCCAAGGGTATACAACTAAAGAATATCAATGTCGGAGGCGGCTTAGGTATCGATTATGATGACCCGAACGCAAATCCGGTTCCTCCATTTGAAGCATACTTTGAGTTATTCCACAAGAACCTCGAACTTAGAAAAGATCAGATGGTTCATTTCGAATTAGGTCGTTCAATTGTTGCTCAGTGCGGAGCGTTGATTTCGCGGGTTACATACGTTAAAGAAGGCGACAGCAAAAAATTCGTTATTCTGGATGCCGGTATGACAGACCTTATTCGTCCAGCTTTATATCAGGCATATCACAAAGTAGAGAATATATCTTCGGATCTGCCCATCGAAAAATACGATGTGGTAGGACCTATCTGTGAATCGTCAGACAGTTTTGTTAAGGATTATGAATTGAACGGCACAAAACGGGGCGATCTGGTAGCACTTCGTTCAGCAGGTGCTTACGGAGAGATTATGGCTTCGCAATATAATTGCAGGGAAATACCTAAAGCCTATTTTTCTGATAAATTATAAAACAACATATCAACTATAATAAAGGAGAAAGTCAAGGTCTAATATCTTGACTTTCTCATATATTTATAAGGAAAGTACACTTTTTTGTCAGATGGAACAGTTTATATCATCTTTCACTTATGATTTGGTAGGAATAATAATATTATTAGTCCTATTGGTCTTATTAGCTATCCAGATATATTTTTATCTGGCATATTACAAAAAGCCGTTGACCTATTACAATAATAATAAGGATAACGGACTCCACCCGAACACACCATCTGTATCGGTAATAATAATAGGAAAAGACGAATCTCAGAATCTCGAAAAATGCCTTCCGGAAATTCTAAATCAGGATTATCCTAATTTTGAAGTAATCGTCGTGAATGAAGGCGCAACCGACGAAACCGAATTTCTTCTCAAAAAGCTAAAGAGAGAATACTCGAACCTATATAGTACTTTTTCGCCAATACCGGACAACGATGAAGATGTCAGGAATAAAGTATTACCTCTCACTATTGGGATCAAAGCAGCACGCAAAGACATCCTACTGTTTACAGAAGCAGACTCTATACCTGTAAACAACCAGTGGATCAGAACGATGGTAGCTCCACTGAACGAAGATAAACAAATAGCGCTGGGCTATAGCCGTTTTAAGAGAAAAGATCAATCATGGGCTAACATTGCTGTTTTCGACAATTTGATATTCTCCTTACAATATCTGTCATCGGCCATCAAACACAGGCCATTTGCCGGAACTTACCGTAATATTGCCTATCGAAAACAATTATTTTTCGATAATAAAGGTTTTTCTGCTTCATTAAACTACAATAATGCCGAGCTTATTTTTGTAAATCAGATAATGGATACAAATAACACTGTTGTTATACTAGACAAAAACGGATATGTATCTACCGAACTGCAAAGCTATAATCAATGGAGAGAAATAAAAACATCGTATTATCGCGGTGAATATCATTTTTCTAAATTCACAGGAAGTTTCTTTTCTACAGAAACAACTACACGATATCTTTTTTATATACTGACTTTAGGAGGAATCGCATATAGCGCAATATCTCTATTGTGGGCGTATTTAGGAGCATCTGTATTATTATTCCTGATCAGATACATTACTCAGGTAATAACTCTGAATAAAATCACCGAGCATTTTGAAACACCTAAATACAGATTGTCGCTACCTATGCTCGAGCTGCTTCAACCATATATCAATTCGGGATTTGTATCGATGGCCAGAAGCAGAAAACGCAAAAGAAAATAAAGACACCAATATATCTAAACTAAAAAAGGACTCATATTTCGAGTCCTTTTTGAGTTTCCAATTTATTCTTTTGGTATGGAAGATTAAACTTCTCGTGCCAATAAAGCCACAACAAAAACATAACTCCATCGTAATATACCCATTTGAATATGCCATCGTGAAAGAAATAATACCAGTCGCGATAGAATTCCCAGTACATTTTAGGAGAACCATCCCATGTTAAACCTTTCATCGATTCGTTCACAGGTATAAACCACTCCGGAAATCCATCCTTAATTACAAATGAAGTTATTACCAACCGGAATATATTAATCGAAGCTAAAATTAACAATGATATGGGTATGAAATACAACTTCTTTTTCCACGGGCCAAAATAACAAACTATTATAAAGGTAAACAACAGCATTTGCTTCACCCCTGTACAACCCCATACAATTTTCATCTTTAACGAATTATCAAAGTATATCAATAATCCATCAATATTATAATTGTGGTATCCGAACAGATCATGTATCAGCCAATAAGTAAAGTCTGCCGTAATCCGGCATATCGGATAAATCGTATCTGTAAAATCACGCCCAAGAATAAGTAACTGGCTTTCGTCAGCTCCTTCGTGTACACATAATTTCCACAAAAATTCAAAAAAGAGAAACAAGGCAAGGAAATATAAAATCCCCTTGAAAGGCTCTATTTTTTTTAATAATTGTCGGATTAGAGATGGCATTTACCAATTATATATGGGTGAATAATAGTATACAAAGATACTAAATTCTGTTGTATTAGAAGATTTTAGAGCAATAAACTATATATACCGAAAACCAGTACAACCTATTATAATCTCAGCGGCACTTACATTTCTAACTTATAGTTAAGATATGCAAATTTTGCAATAAAATCAGTATTGGAGGTAAAAAGGCACTGAAATCTCAACTAAAAAATAATACATTTGCAAACTAAAGATAATCTTTAAAATTCATCATTGAATTTATTTTCATACTAATGCAGAAATATAAAAAACTATTATTTGCGACTAGTCTATGTATTGTCTGTATCGCTCCGATACAGGGACAAAATACAAACTCTCCGTACAGTCGCTATGGATACGGTGTGTTAGAAGGGCAAGCAGTAGGAGCATCCAAAGGGATGGGTGGTATCAGTTATGGTGTACAAGGCTTGAATTCGAACCCCGGTAATCCGGCTTCTTATGCAGGAGTTGATTCCTTGACTTTCCTCTTCGACATAGGCGTTTCCTATAATAAATCCAGATTAAGTGAAGGTAGTTACAAACAAAACGACGACAACGGAGGTCTGGATTATATTGCAATGCAATTTCCATTAGCGAAAAAATTCGGAATGAGTTTAGGTATACTCCCCTACTCGTCTGTCGGATACTCATTCGGGACTGTAGAAAGTACAGGATCCGTTTCAACTAAAAAGGTGTTTGAAGGTTCGGGTAATATCAGCCAACTTTATGGAGGACTGGCATACTCTCCCATTCAAAACTTATCGGTTGGAGCCAATATTTCATACATTTTCGGAAATACGACTTATACAAGATCGCTAACTGTACAAAATGTATCAGACGCCAATCAGGAAAATTCATACCATAAGTTAACAGTAAACATGCTGAAATTTGACTTTGGTATTCAATATGCTCTACCTCTTAACAAAGAAGACCGCCTGATATTAGGAGCAGTTTTCTCTCCTAAGATAAAATCTTCAGGCAAAATAAATGCCATCCATAGTATCGGAAGTTCTTCCGGAACGCTTCTTGAAAGCGACACGGCGTCTTATACCGGTAACCTTGCACCAACGGACCTACCAAATACTTTCGGCTTAGGATTCACTTGGAGCCACAAAAGCAATCTGGTTATTGGAGCGGATGTTACTTACCAGAATTGGGAAAAGGTTCGCTACTCGGAATATATGGAGGATCAGATGGATAGTAAAGAAAGATTCAACAACCGATGGAAATTTAACGGAGGTATTGAATATTGTATAGATCCCAGAGACAGAAGTTTCTTGAAAAGAATGAAATTCAGAGGAGGTCTCAACTATGCCAACTCCTATATGAATGTACAGTCCAGTGACGGTTCTGTTTCAGGCTATAAAGAATATGGTGCAACCGTTGGGTTCGGATTTCCATTATTGGATCCATATACAAGACGCACCTCGTATATCAATCTAAATTTTGAATATACTAATATTTCGCCGGACAAATCAAACCTTATTAAAGAACAATACTTTGGTATATCTGTAGGGCTTTGCCTGAACGATTTATGGTTCATGAAAAACAAATTCAGATAAAACCTGAAACGATTATAGACTTTATCAAATGCTTCTCACCAGACAGAAAAAGCAAAGACAATCTATTATAGCCATTAGGATACTTATTGCAGGTATCCTAATGTTGTATTTCGTAACATCGTGTGGTAATGAAAAGCAAGAACTTGTAGACCAACCTCTTGACCGTGAGACGATGCCTGCGATTCACGATGACAGTGTTACCATGTTTATTTCCGATTCCGGAATAATCAGGTACAAAGTCTTAACCAAGGACTGGCAGATTTTCGATACATCTAAAGACCCACACTGGTATTTTCCTAAAGGATTATATGTTGAAAGATTTGACTCTACATATCAGACTTTAGCTACATTGAAAGCAGACACTGCGTGGAACTTTACACAACGCAGACTGTGGCGGCTGAAAGGTCATGTTTTTATCAGAAATACAAAAGATGAAACTTTTAGTACCGAAGAATTATTCTGGGACGAAAGACTACAGAAAGTTTACTCAGATAAATACATCGAAATAAACAGGCCCGAAAAACTAATGCTGAAAGGTATAGGGTTTGAGTCTAACATGAGTATGACCCAATACCGTATTTTCAAGCCTCACGATACAAATGTCTTTGTTAATGAAACCAGTGAAGCTCAACAAGCACAGGATACTCAATAACCTTTTTGGACATCAGAAAGATATTGATTACCGAAATCTTACATCTATAGATATTTTTGCAGATTTGAGCAAAAATTAAAGCTAAAATGATTATCTTCGCTCGCTAAAATATTGGAGAATAAATAAATAATAATATAATAAATTAATCGTTCATTTTAAATGGCTGTATTACAAAAAATTAGAAACAAGTCCGGACTTTTAGTCGGAGTAATTGCCGTTGGATTATTAGCCTTCGTTTTACCTTGGGGCGAAATAACATCATTAATCCGCACACAGAAAGACAAAGCATTTGTCGTGGATGGAGATATTGTTTCAACAGGAGCTTACCATGAAAGGATCACAAATTTTGAGACATTCCAAAAGATGATCAGCGGACAAACCTCACTCGATGAGAATACTTCCTCACAAATAAGAGAGTTTGTTTACGAGCAAATGGTAAAAGAAATGATGCTCGACAAAGAAGCCGAAAAAATCGGTTTAAGTGTAACTGACGAAGAACTCACCGATATGATTTCGGGAGCTAACCCTTCACCGATGTTACGTCAAATACCTCTGTTCGTAGACCCACAAACAGGTCAGTTCAGTGTACAGGCTCTGAATCAGTTCCTGTCATTGGTTAATACTGATATAAAAAGTGTACCTCTGGAACAACAAGCTCAATTAGAAGGTCTGAAATCTGTATGGGAAACTATCAGAGGCATGATCAAATATCAACGCTTAGAAGAAAAATACAATTCGTTGATCGCTAACGCTGTTATCACTAATGATATCGAAGCTAAAGCAAACAGCGAGGCTACAAAAGCAACTTCTGATATTGCATATGTTATAAACAGATATTCTTCGGTTCCCGATTCAACTGTTTCTGTTACAGATAAAGAAATCGAGAAACTATACAATGAACGTAAGAACAATTTCAAAACACAAGATGAATTAAGAAAAATCTCTTATTTCACTAAACAAATTGTTCCAAGTGATGCAGACTATGCTGCGATAGAAAAAGAAGCGAACACTGCCCGTGAGAAATTAGCAAGTTCAGAAAATCCGGCTCTTGTGGTAGCAGACTATTCGGAAGTTCCTTATCAGGATATTTATTTCTCAGAAAAAAATCTGTCACAAGAGGAAGCCCAGTTTGCTAAAACAGCCTCAAATGGTGATATATATGGTCCGATCCGTGATAATGATGCATATCGCATTTACAAACTGATAGACCGTACCGCTGCTCCTGATTCAGTGAAAATGAGAATGATCATTGTTCCTGAAGGCGCTGATAAACTTGCTGCTGCAGCTAAAGCAGATAGTATCATCAATGTTATCAAACAAGGTAAAGATTTTGCGACAGTTGCAAACGAAATATTCCCTCAATCGAACGGAGGCGAAGTTGGTTGGGTAACAGAGCCACAATTAGCTAGCGCAGGTAAAGAATTTGTTGATGCCGCATTCAAAACTCCAACCGGAGAAATCACAAAATTGAATCTTCAAGGTCAAATACAAATAATCAAAATTGAGGAAAAAACTCAACCTATTACTAAGTACAAATTAGCCCTGATTCAGATACCGGTAACGGTGAGTGATCAAACTCTGGCTGGTTTGGATAATGAAATGAACGAATTTGTAGCTCAAAACGGAAATGCAAGTAATTTTGTAAAAGCGGCTCAGGACAAAGGTTACAATGTTGTACCTAATACAGTAATTAGTGGAGCATATCCTAATATTGCACAAATAAACGGGTCAAGACAAGTTATATCTTGGGCTTTCCATGAAAAGGTTGGCTCTATCAAAAAATTCGACCTGTCTGACTACAAAATCGTAGCAGTAATTAACTCTAAGATAGATGCAGGCTACCTGCCTGTTTCCGAAGTTAAAGATGTATTGAAGTCTGAACTTGTAAGAGATAAGAAAGCAGAGAAGATGATAACTGATCTGAAAGCTAAAAACCTGACAACTCTGGGTGATTATGCCCAATCACTTGGTTCGAAAGTAGATACTGTTAAGTTTGTTACTTTCAACACACCGAATATCATGGGAATAGGCCGTGAATCAGCATTAAATGTTTATGCCGAAGTTGGACAAGTTAATAAGATGGAAGGCCCTGTCAAAGGAGATAACGGAGTTCTAGTTCTTACAGTTTTAAATAAAACAGACCAAAGTAAAGACTTCAATATCGAATCTTTCAAACAAACAGCAAATAGTCAAAACATGTATCGTGTGATGTCTCAGGCTATGCAGGTATTAAAAGAAAAGATGGCTGTAAAAGACAACAGAATAGAATTCTTCTAATTACAGAGAATACTAAAACATACTACAGAAGAGAATATCGAATCCGGTATTCTCTTTTGCTTTTAAGAGGATATTACTTATTTTTGTATAAAGCTTTACACTTTTATCAGAATGAAAAAAAAGGAAAGATACGAACACGTCATTAATTGGTTTGAAACAAATGTCCCTATAGCCGTTACAGAATTACGATATGATAATCACTTCCATCTACTTATTGCGGTTATCCTTTCGGCACAATGTACGGACAAAAGAGTTAATATGATAACCCCGCCACTGTTCGAAGCCTTCCCTACCCCTGAAGTTATGGCAGAAGTGTCCGTAGACGAAATATATGAATATATAAAGAGTGTTTCTTATCCCAACAATAAGGCAAAGAACCTCTTGGGTATGGCTAAAAAGCTAATATCGGATTTTGGAGGTAAAGTTCCGGACACAATGGAAGAACTGGAGTCTATACCCGGTGTCGGGCGAAAAACAGCCAATGTAATGCTCTCCGTAGCTTTCGACAAACCGGCTATGGCAGTTGACACCCATGTGTTCAGGGTATCAAACCGGATAGGACTGACAACTAATTCGAAAACTCCTCTCGAAACAGAACGTGAGCTTGTCAAATATATACCGTCACGCCTATTGTCAATTGCACACCACTGGCTGATACTTCATGGCAGATATGTCTGCACAGCGAGAAGCCCTAAATGCGATGAGTGCGGAATTAGGCAATGGTGCCAATATTATATGAAGATAAACGGGGTAAAATCTATCAAGAAAGATACAACAGCAGATAAGGATTAAACACCGAGTATAGAATCGACCTCGGCCAACCATTCTTTATAATTAAAACGGCTCAGACATTCTTCTTTCTTTGATAGAAAATAAGGTAAAAGAGAAGGGTCATCCATAACCTTTTTCATTCCGGTATACACTCCGTCTGTACTATTCTCGGTTAGTATTCCATATTTACCTTGTCCTACAACATCTTCCGGTCCTCCACATTTGGTTGTAACAACCGGAGTACCTAAAGTTATGGACTCAATAAGGGTCAGGGCAAAACTTTCTCGCGACGAAGGACATAAAAACCAATCTGCCGATTTCATGTAAGGAAATGGATTATCAACACGTCCCAACATTGTAATCCAATTTTCAAGTTTATAATCTACAATCAGTTTTTGAAGATTTTCAAATTCCATTCCGTCTCCTAAAATAGTGACTCTAAACTCATAACCTTCCGCTCTTAGTTTATCTGCTGCGTAAATTACACGATCAACAGTTTTTTCATAAGACAATCGAATTACAATTATAAATTTAAGTCCTGCGAAATCCGATTTTTCAATATATTCTTCGGCCTTCTTTTCAATGCCCGATAAATCCAGTGCATTGTATAACACTCTAAGTTCCCTTTTCTGGACACCGTGGTGATATATATTAATATAACCGTCACGACAAGCTTCCGAAACACAAATTATTTGGTCAAACTTATCAAAAGAACGGTTCATTCTTTGTATCTGAAAACGATTTAACGAATAACCGAACCATTCTTTTAGGGAATGGCTTGTATAATCCCTCGGAAAAGGTTGATTCTGAATCCATAATATCTTAGACAACTTCATCCGGCTAAACATTATCGAATGAAAACAGTCTTTAAAGCAGACCAGTAAATCGTAATCTTTTTCTTCGAAACCGACTAAACGGGTATATAAGCGGGGAAAAAAGACCAGCAGATTCTTATAAAATAACTTTTTAAATCCTTTCAACTCTATTGGAAATAAATATTTCACAGGAACCTTGCCGGATACTCTTTTCAGTAAAACATCTTTTTCTGACGGATTGGGTAACAGCAATGTTACATCACATCCTTTTTCAGCAAGATGATTTAATAGGTTAACCAGCAAGATTTCTGTTCCTCCCATAAAGAAACAGTCATTAAATATGATAATCCGTTTTTGGGACATAATATCTCTTTCCTTTTCTATTTTCTTATACAATAATACTACAAAATAATAAGATAGACAATCAAATGATAATCATCCGGAAGCTTTCAACAATCAAAATATAAATAACTCTTTCGCATCCTTCCTTACTTTGGGAGCTCCGGCTAAACGGTCTTCTTTCTCATCCCTGTAACCCAAAGGAAGTAGTAATGTAGATTTCAGATTCTGACTTTTCATATCTAATATCTGATCTATTGTATCAAAGTCTGCACCCTCGACAGGCGTAGAGTCTATTTTCAGGGAAGCTGCAGCCAGAGTAGCGTATCCCATAGTTATATAAGTTTGACGGGCAGTCCATTCGAATACCTCATCTTCGGGAATATCGAGCAAAGAATTCCATTTCACACGGTATTCTTCCAGTTGTTCACCTGATATATTACGGGTTACCCCTAATCGTTGGATATAGTCATCCATATCTTTTGATGTCAATTTTGAATAAGCTGCAAAAACCAGTAAATGTGAACAGCCATTGATCATTAACTGACGGGGGGCGGCTTCCTTATGAATCTTATCTAATAGCGTCCGGTCTTTTATAACAAATACTTTAAACAACTGCATCCCCATAGAGGTAGGCGCCAAACGTATAGCTTCCAATATCCGGTTTAGGTCTTCATCAGGAACAACTGTTCCGTTCATCCGTTTACAGGCATATCGCCACTGCAAATCTTCATTTAAACTCATAGCTTATATATTCTTTGATTTATATGAAATAAAAAAGGGCTACAAAAATGCAGCCCAACCTTATACTTTTTGCTAATCCGATATTATGCCGGACTAATTGCACTTGTAGGACATACATCCGCACAAGTACCACAGTCTGTACAAGTATCAGGATCAATTACATAGATTTCACCTTCTGCAATTGCATTTACCGGACACTCATCGATGCAAGTTCCACATGCAATACAGTCTTCACTAATAACGTAAGCCATGACTCTTATTTTTATATTAATACTAACTTATATGACGTAACAAAGATAAATTGTTTTTCGCACTATGCAAACATATTTGTGTTAGATAATGCCAATAAATAATTAATTTTGTCAATCAGAGATTGCATTTCGAGGGGTAAAAAACTAAAATACAATTACATAAAAAATTCAGAAAAAGTAAGATAGACAACTTATTTGTCTCAATTACTGAAAGAATCCCAACCTGAACATTGCTCTTTTCTTTTATTTCTTAAAAAGGACAGGGATAACCGCTTTATTGATATTTTATCTTTATTTTTACAGATTCTAAAAACAAAACAGGCTTGAAACATATCAAAATATATATACTGCTTATTCTGACTGTATTATCCTGTACAAGTCATATTCAGGCACAACTGCGTAAACCTAAGAATCAGCCCTTTGCCGATCAGAAAGTATTCCACCTAGGTTTTACTGTGGGAGTCAATGCCCAAGATCTCATACTTTCTCATACGGGGTATGTAAATGAAGACAATTCAGTATGGTTTTCCGAAATTCCTTCTTATTCTCTCGGTTTTAGTGTAGGTATTATTGCCGACAGATATATAAACCAGTATATGAATCTACGATTCGTTCCCTCCCTTCATTTTGGAGAAAAACGGTTTTTATTCAAAGAAGAGAACGGTTTACGGAATGATTTCGAAGCTTCGATCAAAACCAATTACCTGTCATTTCCTATACATATGAGGTTCAGTTCGGAGCGGTTCAATAATATCCGCCCATATGTATTGGCCGGAGGTTATGTGAACACCCAGATCGGAAACTCAAAAGCGCCCGTCATCAAATTAAAGAATGTCGATTATGGTATTGATATCGGCTTAGGATGTAACCTGTATTTTCCTCTTTTCAAACTTAGTCCTGAACTCCGTTTCTCTTTCGGATTAAGAGATTTGATTGTAAAAGACCGTCCTGATATTACAGACAAAGATTTATTGGTATTTACGAATGCATTATCATCCGGAAAGTCCAGAATGATAACATTAACCTTCAATTTCGAATAAATTAAATATAACTTCATATGCACGAAGACGAGAACTGGGATGATCCTTCAATAAAGGAGCTTACGGATATGCAGAAATATGCGTTTGTTACAAAGCGCGCATGGGATAACAATTCGGTTGGATATTGTTACCGGGAAAACACCGAACTTAAAATTGACAGTGGCTGGCGTTTTATTTTTGGAGATGAAGATGATGATTATTTGGATAATCCTGATAATACTATAACAAAAGACCTGTCGGAAATAGCCGAATGGAAACCCGAATTAAAACCGGTTCTCGGTTCCCGCAGAGGATCAGAATTCGAATGGGATGACGAGAAGAAGGCATATATTCCTATTGATTAAATGAGCAAAAGATAAATCCATATTTATATTCCCTTGAAAGCCGGCTAAACTAAGCCGGCTTTTTTTAACAGTAAATCTCAAAATATTTTTCGTTTGTTAATTCTATTTTATATACTTATATTTATACTGTACATACCGGATTAAACAATTACAAACATACTACTGTTATTAACAATGATGCTTATTTTTAAGTAATAGTAAATTATAACATGACTATAAAAAATCACATTCTGTTAATTACTCTTTTCTCTGTTTTATTTTCCGTTACCTCTTGTAATGAGAAGCCTGCTGCAATTGTGCAGGAAGTGCAAGACACGGTAAAAACCATAGTAGAGGATGAGAAACCGAAATCAATAGACCCTGCAAGTATTAAAATAGAAAAAGCATTATTATACGACGAGCATACTTTAGAGGATACATACCCTTATAAAGACACTACAAGAGTTTTCCAATGGGATAAAATACGAAAAGGACTGGCTTTTGTAGATTCGATACACAATGAATCATCGTCATGGGCTGTTTTACAGAACTATAAGAACCTGAATGGAGAAGCACCCCTCGTCAAAAATTACAAACGTAACGCATATACCCGTATAGCAGACTCGCTAGGAGTAGAAAGATACCAGTCTGTTCCGCTATTTTCGATTAACGACTCTACTCAGGCTGAATTTTACGGGCGTGATGGCTGGCTCGTCAGGTATATTAAGGAAGAAGGTACATTTGACAAAATAACGACAATAAGTCTTGCCGGTGAATGGCTGGTACCAAAAAAATATGTAAAACAGTTAAGCGATACTGTCATATTTAATAATGCGATATTCGTGGACGTTACAAATCAGAATATTACAACTCTGGAGAGAACTGATACTGCCTGGCTAGTACGAAGCATGAATCCGGCCACTACAGGACGCCATAATCCCCCTCATATGCAGGAAACACCTACCGGAATATTTATTCTTCAAGAGAAAAAAGCAAAAATGATCTATCTTGTAGACGGGTCATCCGAAGTTGGTGGATTTGCTCCTTATGCCAGCCGATTTACTAATGGAGCATATATACACGGCATTCCCGTTAATGCACCCGGAACCCAAATGATCGAATACAGTGCATCATTAGGTACTACTCCACGCTCACATATGTGTGTAAGAAACGCTACCTCACATGCTAAATTTGTTTATGGATGGGCTCCTACCCTTGCTACTTTAGTTTTTGTGATTGATTAAAGTCCCTGCTTTTTTAATATTCGTTGCTATATAATTAACTTTTTCATTAATAAAAAAGAGCTAACTTTGCACGCAGTCAACATTTTAAGTAAGAAATAACTCCATGCAAAGAATATTTATCTATCTGCTTTTCTTTATCATTCCGATAAGCGGAGCTAATGTAGTCAGTAAAACACCCGATATAAAAGAAAACAATAACAACGTTTCGGAATGTTATCAACTATATTCCGATATGCAATTACAAGACCTGATTGAGTATAAAGCATTTGAAGAAGCTTATACGGGATACAAAAAAATAAAAGATGTAAAGAAAAGTATCATTACGTTGATAGACTTTACAAAACCCTCAACCCAAGACCGTCTCTTCGTTTTAGATCTGTCAACAAAGAAGATTCTTTATTCTTCACTGGTTGCTCACGGTAAAAATAGCGGAGAAAAATACGCCACTTCTTTTTCTAATGAGAACAACTCTCTCCAAAGCTCGCTGGGATTTTATATTACAGAAAATACCTATCAGGGAAAGAACGGATATTCACTAATCCTTAATGGTTTGGAAAAAGGTATCAATGACCATGCAAAACAGAGGGCGATTGTCGTACACGGAGCAGCATATTCCAATCCTTCTGTTATTAAAAGTGGTCGCTTAGGCCGCAGTTTC
The DNA here is from genome assembly GCF_900128985.1 of Indolivaga macrotermitis. Classification (GTDB taxonomy): domain Bacteria; phylum Bacteroidota; class Bacteroidia; order Bacteroidales; family Dysgonomonadaceae; genus Dysgonomonas_A; species Dysgonomonas_A macrotermitis. The sequence goes on from NZ_FQUC01000006.1 coordinate 40,930, forward strand.
GGCTGTCCGGCTGTACCGGAAAACCTGTCTCGTCCGATTATCAACACGATCAAAGATGGTAGTTTACTATTCATCTATGCTGATAATGACAATTACAGAAAGAAAAGTACTGTTCTTACAATGTGATATTATTAAATACTTATTGTTACTTAATTCTATCCTTCAATAATAAAACAAAAGGGGCTTGTATTTCCAACAAGCCCCTTTTTCGTTATTTTAATCAAAAAAATTCTATTTACGCTAAGGTAATACTTTTATCTAGATATACATCCTGAATAGCATTAAGAAGTTCAACCCCTTCTTTCATTGGTTTTTGAAAAGCTTTACGACCACAAATCAAACCCATTCCACCTGCGCGTTTATTTATTACGGCTGTAGAAACGGCATCTTTCAAATCCGATGCACCATGAGATTCACCTCCCGAATTGATAAGTCCGACGCGCCCCATATATCCGTTAGCTACCTGATAACGGCAAAGATCGATCGGATGGTCTGTTGTCAACTCAGAATACATTTTAGGATCGGTTTTTCCGAACTTAATAGCAGTAAAACCACCATTATTAGTCGGTAATTTCTGTTTTACTATATCTGCTTTTATTGTTACACCCAAGTGGTTTGCCTGTCCTGTGAGATCGGCTGCCGCTGAATAATCCACACCATCTTTTGTAAATCCCGAGTTACGCAGATAACACCAAAGGATAGTTACCATACCCAACTCATGGGCATACTCAAAAGCTTTGGCTATTTCGACTAATTGCCTGCGGCTCTCTGCCGAACCAAAATAAATAGTTGCACCCACTGCCACAGCACCCATATTCCAGGCTTCTTTTACTGTGCCGAATAAAACCTGATCGTAGGTATTTGGATATGACAATAACTCATTGTGATTCAGTTTCACAACAAACGGTATTTTGTGGGCATACTTACGTGCGACCGAGCTCAATACCCCGAAAGTAGAAGCTACAGCATTACACCCTCCTTCTATTGCCAGCTTTACTATATTCTCTGAATCGAAATAAACAGGATTAGGAGCAAACGAAGATCCTGCTGTATGTTCTATACCCTGATCGACCGGCAAAATAGAGATAAATCCGGTATCGGCCAATCGGCCATGATTCAACAAAGCCCTGTAACTGTTCAGTGTTTGAATATTACGGTCGGAATCGACCCATACATCTTCAATGATAGACGGATTAGGGGCATGAATCAATGATTTATCGATAGTTTTACATGTGTGTCCTAAAAGGTAAGACGCCGAATCTCCTAAAATTTGTTCAATTTTCATAATCAAATATTTATGTTTAAAAGTGTATTCAATCTGTATTTATATAGAACATAAAGCATTTCGAGATAGTTTTTAAATTAAAATAATAGTTGTTAAAATCTAAGATTATTTAACAATAACCAGAATGGATAAAGGAGTACGGCAAACCCTGTTATTTATTTTTTTGTTATCTTTGCTAGCCTCGAAAAACAAAAAGCTAATAAATAACCAGTAATAACAATCAAAGAGTAAGAAAAATATGCTACATGAATTTACACTATCGCGCGGTAGAGCGATGATTAATTTCACACTGAAATATTGCGATACCAAACAAAAATTACTTAGTAGTTATGGTTTTAAACGCGTAGTAGAAGCTTTTATAAAAAAAATAAAAAAAGACGATCCTATAATTTACGATCACTATATCAAAAGTTTTAAGACTGATGAAGATTTAGTAGAATCACTTATAGAATCATTCAAATTACTGACAGTATTCAAGATCGAAGAAGTCATTGAGGTTGATAATAAATACACTGCTTTTTTTGAAGATAAAGACTTATTTATTGAATTAATAGAACTACTTCTTCAATACTGGAAAAATCTCGAAAGATACTCTATTGTCCGCAACACTCGTTTGGGAGAAGGTTTACAGAATGTCCGGTTTATTCAGGCAAACGATTTGTTCAACGACCTTGTACTTACTACAGCACGCCGCATACAGGAAACTGTAAACGGTTTTGAGCAAAGAGTATATCGTCAGACAACAGTCGGAGCTACAGCTTCATTGACTCTGAATGATGTGAACTGGAACTGTCCTATCGAATATAAAGGGCTGACTCCTATACCATTTATTAGTACAGTGGTTATACGCCCGCCATTTATCACTTACACAAAACGTAATACACGTGATGGTATATTTCAGGAACACCAGCAAAATCCGCTGGAGAATATTATCCTGAATGAAGACGATTGGTACGTATTTCCGGCTAAAGTTGGGGTTATGCTTACTTTTGTATATTTCCACAAAGACTTTATGGCTCAGGGAATAGGCTTATCTAACCTTTTCGAACTTGCTAAAGAAAGCGAATATATCGGTAAAAAACCGGATATTATTTATGTATTCGGATATCCTGACGGAGAAGAAGAAAAACGTACGTTCTATTATAAAGACAAGAAAAACGATATCCTAATCGGCTATGCCAACTATTGCGACGATATCGATTATTTCGGATACATGAAGAAGATGTTATTAACACTTCACAATGTTAAACAAATAGAAAACAACCGTTTACCTATTCACGGAGCAATGGTTAATATCGTTCTTAAGAACGGAAAAGAGTCGAACATTATCATTATGGGAGACAGTGGAGCCGGAAAATCAGAAAGTCTGGAAGCATTCCGTACGCTTAACGAGAGTTATATACGCCATATGCGCGTTATATTTGATGACATGGGATTCCTGAAAAAAGAGGAAGACGGGTCAATCAAAGGATACGGAACCGAGATCGGAGCATTTGTCCGTATCGACGACTTAGATCCGGCCTACGCTTACGAGCAGTTAGACAGAGGTATCTACAGCAATCCTGACAAAATCAATGCACGTGTAACAATACCTATTTCGACATACGAAGTAATCTCTAAAGGTTATAAAGTGGATATTATGCTTTACGCTAATAACTACGAAGATACTGATAAGAAGATTTCTTTCTATACCGACCTCGACAAAGCTATTCAGGTATTTGAAGACGGTGCACGTAAGGCTAAAGGTACAACAACTGAAAAAGGACTGGTGAAGTCTTACTTTGCAAATCCTTTCGGACCTGTTCAAGAGCGTGCCGAAACAGAAGTATTGGTTCGTCAGTACTTCAAAGACATGAAAGATAATGGTGTGCAAATCGGAGAAATACATACATCTCTGGCCATCGACGGACGCAGTAAAGACGGTCCCCGTGAAGCTGCCGAAGAACTATTCTCTTTGATAAATAATTGAAATTAATATACTAAGAAAAAGGATTACCCGAGACCGGTAATCCTTTTTTTATGTCAATAAAAACCAAAGGTGGTACGATTTAAAGCAAACCAATCGGCAAATTTATCTACTTTATCTTCATTTTCTTCTAACCACTTTGCCGAATCGGTATCCATTTCGGCCATAATATAGTGACAATAAACTTCTAACAATCCGGCTTCGGATAATTTTTTAAAGAAAGGAATATAAAAATCCCACCATATATCCGGTTTATTCAACTGCTCCAAATCGGCAATCATACTCAAAAAAGATTCTGAGAAACTTACAGATTTAGATTTACCACTATTTGCAGACAAAGAACCATTCGATACAGCAATATTTGCAGCCTGCAATAATGGCAACATTATTTCTATTGAGCTAAAATCTGAGTCAAGCTGGCTACTGTTTAATAATATATCAAAGTTTCCCGGTTTAGAATCATTCTTTTGTACAAAGCTTTCGATTGTCTGGCTCAATAGACTATAAGCATTTTGGGCTCTGGTTCCTTTATTTTCAAGAAACAAGAAGAAATACAAACTCATTAAACCTTTAGCCCTTTCATTTTGAGCAAGAGAAGTATAACCCAATTGTAAATGGCTTGTTGCATGATCTCTTTTTAATGCAATTGTTTTTTCCAGATCAGCCTCAGCTTTTTTATATTCCTGTATTTTATTATATACCAAAGCCCTATTAAAATACAGCAGATAATTATCCTTAAACTTCTCTATACCTTCACCAAAAACATCTATAGCCTGAGAGGATTTATCCATATAATCCAGAGATGAACCTTTGATAATATAAGCTCCAATCTCAGATCCATTATTAAATGATAAAACTTTGTCAGAATAATCAACCGCCTTTTTGTAATCTCCCAGACTGAAATAAGAATAAGCTATTTCATAATTTACCAACGAAGATTTTTTATCTATCTTTAAAGCTTCTTTATAGGTTTTAATAGCCTCGTTGTACAACCCCTGATCGTGCAAAGATATTCCCTGACGAACTATGCTATCCAGTTTCAGATCGATTTGTTGCTGTGCAAAAGAACCGATAAGAAAAAAGGAAAAAATTGCCGAAGTCAACAGTAGCCTTTTCATAGTATAATGTGTTTTAGTTAGACTTTACCCTGTATAGAGTCTAAATATAGTCAGATTTCATAAATCAAACTCCATATTTAATTTGTTATAATAATAATCAATAGTGTTTTTTGTATCTTTACTATATTATATTACGTTATCATCTACATGAAGAAACTACCGGTTCTCATCCTACTGCTTATACATATTTCTGTTTCCGGACAGAATTTCGATAGCTTTTTTATAAACAAGACCCTCCGGCTCGATTATATTTTCGCAGGCAATGTACAATCTCAATCTGTAGCTCTGGATCAGTTAAACGAACTACCCCAATGGGCCGGACGAAGGCATAACCTGTCAACCCCACTTCTGCAAGGAAACGGAAACATTAAAGTATATGATCTGGCAACAAATCAATGCATTTATATAAATACGTTCAGCAGCCTTTTTCAGGAATGGCTGACAACTCCCGAAGCTGAAATGGTAAGCCGAAGTTTCGAAAACGTTTTTCTGATTCCTTTTCCTAAAGCTAAAATCAAGGTTGAAATAAACCTTATTGACAAAGAATATCACAACCGGCTTCTTATAAGTCACATCATAGATCCGGATGATATACTGATACATAAAAAAGGCTATAAAAATATCACCCCTTACTTGCTGATACATAAAGCGTCTGACAATCAGAAATCCATTAATATAGCCATACTTGCCGAAGGATATACAAAGGACGAAATGCCCGAATTTATGAAATACGCAGAAGAAACAGTCAGGCAGATATTTTCATACTCACCCTTCAATAAGTACAAAGACAGGTTCAATGTCTATGCAGTACAAAGCGAATCGAAAGAGAGCGGAGTCAGCATTCCCCGAGACAATGCTTGGATGGAGACTGCATTTAGTTCTCATTTCGACACATTCTATTCAAACCGTTATCTGACTACAGGCAAGGTTAAAGATATACACGATGCTTTAGCAGGCATACCATACGAGCATATTATCATTCTGGCCAATACCGATACTTATGGAGGCGGAGGAATTTATAATGCTTATACACTGACAACTACAGGGCATCCCGACTTCAAGCCTGTCGTTGTGCACGAATTCGGACATAGTTTCGCAGGACTGGCCGACGAATATTTCTATGATAGCGATGCACTCGATCAAACCTATTCGCACGATGTAGAACCTTGGGAACAGAATATTACAACCCTAAAAGACTTTTCGTCAAAGTGGGCAAGCCTGCTACCATCAGGTACACCTGTCCCTACCCCGGTTTCTGAAAAGGATAATTATCCCGTCGGTGTCTTCGAAGGTGGCGGATATTCTTCCAAAGGAATATACAGACCTGCTTTTGATTGCCGGATGAGAACAAACTCATACCACGAATTCTGTCCGGTTTGTCAGGCATCCATAGAACGGCTAATACAGTATTATATAGAATAAGGCTTTTATGCATTATTATAAAATAATTGTTGAAAATGTTCGGCAAATACGGCCAGCTTTTTATAATTTTGCTTAAACTAACATTAATAGCTTATCAAAAAATTTAAATATATATTTCTCAGCACATTAGGCATTATATTAGGACTAGTATTACTTGTCTACGGCTTACTTAATATGCCATGGGTACAGAACTATATCAAAGAGCGTATAGTAGCCGAACTGAGAAACAAACTGCAAACTAATCTCGATATCGAGTCTTTATACATTCAGCCATTTAATATTATCCAATTAAATGGCGTCTATCTAAACGATCGTAACGATAGCACAATACTGAGGGCTGAAAAGATTTATGCAGACTTTAACCTGCTTCCTCTTTTAAATAAACAATTGGTATTTAATGCGGCACGGCTTTCTGATTTTGAGGTGAATCTGGCTAAAGACAGTGCACAAGCGCCGTTGAATATTCAATTTATTATTGATGCCTTCAAACCAAAACAGGAAAGTAACAATGCTAAAATCCAGGTCGAAATAAATTCGATTAATATAGACAACGGGCACTTCAGATACGATATTAAGGACAAACCCGTTATGACAGATAAATTCGATGCAAATCATATCGATGTTAAAAACCTGAATGCTAAATTCGCACTGAAATCCCTTGAACCGGACTCTTTAAATCTCGAGGTAAAAAAACTTCAACTCGAAGATAAAAGCGGACTGAAAATAGATAATCTGATCGTACGTGTTATTACTCAAAATGACCGTTTGTTTGTAAAAGGGTTTAAACTGAGCCTGCCTAAATCGATGCTTCAGTTTGACAAGTGCGAAATCAACTATTCTGATTCAATATCCGCCAAAAGCATAATAGACCGTGCTGTATTTGACTTGAAAATAGCACCTTCGTATATCGCGCTCAAGGATATCGCACCTCTAGTCCCGGCATTTAAATACTTCGAAGACAGAATATTATTTAAAACCGACATAGAAGGAACTTTAGACAGTATAAAAGTATCGAACCTCACTCTGGACTATGGAGATCAATTACACCTATCGGCAGAAGGTGCTCTTAATAATTTCAGAGACAAAGAGAAGTTATGGATATCAGGCTATGTAAATAAGTTAACCGTTTCGGAACAAGGAGTATCGAAGATTATCAATAATTTTTCTGAAACAAAAAAAGAACTACCGGCAATACTCAATCAATTAGGTAATATATCCTTTAATGGTAATATATCGGGTTATCTCAAAAAACTGAATGCTATCGGTAATATCTCAACCCAGCCGGGTACTGTTACCGCTCTCCTCGATTTCGGCTTCAATCCTGACGAACATACTGCATCTTACTTCAAAGGGAAAGTTCACACCGTAGACTTCCAACTGGGAGAATTACTAAAAAATAAAGACTTGGATGATATTTCGTTCGATCTGTCCGTTAATGTAAACAAGCCCAACAAAGGCCATCTCAAAGGAGATGTAGACGGCACCATCAGCAAATTCACATACAAAAAATATACATACCACGATATAAAGCTGGATGGGCAATACGATGGGCTTCGTATAAACGGAGGTGTAGCTCTTGATGATGAAAATGGTATATTCAATATCAACGGATTATTTGATTTATCGAAAAAAGATCCGGAACTGAACTTCGATGCCAGATTAAAAAATGTACGTTTCGATAAACTGAACCTCAGCGATAAGTACAAGGAGTCATATCTGAGCCTCGTTATTGATGCCAATTTTACAGGGAAGTCGATTGACGACATTCAAGGTTATATCAAGGCAGACTCCATCCGTTTCCTGCAACCTGACAAGCGGTTAGAAATGGATAATTTTATTATACAAGCTTCAGGAGAAGACACCCAACGCAGTTTAACCATTCAGTCGGATATTATAAACGGAGAGATCAAAGGGGCATATTCTTTTTCGACTATCGCCGAAAGTGTAAAACGCTCCCTGAATTCATACCTACCATCACTTATCAACTACAAGGAGAATCCCAGACATAAAATAAAAGAAAACAATCTGACATTCGAGTTTATCATCAATAACACCGAAGCCGTCAGCAGTATATTTAAACTTCCGGTAACAATTTTCAGCCCATCTAAAATTACCGGATATTATAATAACAATATCGAACGATTCAAGCTCGAAGCTTTTTTACCGTCATTAGCGGCAGGCGGCGGCAAAATTCAATCGGGATATTTTCTCGTAGAGAACAATGCCGATGATATAAAATCAAATATATCCGGAACATTCGTCACCAAAAACCAGACATTGAATAATCTCTCTTCTGATCTTACGATCAGTCATGACGTTATTGATGTACACACTTTATTCCTGAACAAGGATGAGAGCCGGCTAAAAGGTGAATTATCTAATTCATTTACTTTTTCGAGACCTGACAACAAATTTTTACAGACCGATATACATTTCAAAGCAGGAGAACTCGTTTTAAATAATACTCTTTGGAATATTGGAGATTCTCATATACGAATAGTACCAGACAAAGTTGATGTATCCAATTTCGTAATAAACAGTACCGAAAACGATCAAAGGTTAGGTATTGACGGAACCTTTTCGACCAAAGACAAAGACGAGGTACTGCTTGTTAAACTTCAGAATATAAATCTGGATTACGTTTTTAAAACACTGGCTATAAGCGCTCTGGAATTCGGAGGTTCGGCTAGTGGGCAATTAGCAGTATCAACCATAGACGGACAACCTTATGCCAAAGTTAATCTGGAGGTCGACGATTTTGCCTTCAACAATACAGTACTCGGACACTTAAGTTTAAACAGTGGTCTGGACAATGAGACAAAAATTGTAAACATGGTTGGCTCTATCACCAATCAGAATAATAAAATAACCAAAATAGATGGCTATATCAATCCTATTTCGCAAGAGCTATCTATCGATTTCGATTCGGAAGAAGTAAATATCGCATTCCTCAACAAGTACGTGGCAACCTTGTTCAATAATATTCAGGGAGTAGGACATGGTGACGTGCGCCTCTCCGGAAACTTCTCAAATGTGACAGTAGAAGGTACAGCCTTTATCGAAAATGGAGGCTTGGGTATTAATTTCTTAAATACCTACTACACATTTACCGACACCATTCACATGAAGAAAGACCTGATCTACTTTAGTGATGTTGCTTTTCATGATATACATGGCAACACTGCTCTAATAAGCGGCAGGGTGGTACACGATTATTTCACTAACTTTATGTACTATGTCGACCTGAAAGGCGATAACTTTATGCTTTACAATGCTCCCGAAAAACAGAATCCGATGATTTACGGAACCCTTTTCGGATCAGGAACAGGGGTTATTAAAGGAGACGAAAGGGTTGTCGACATAAATGGAAACATGCGTACCAACAGCAATACGAATATTTACATGAACTTTATGGAGGAAACGGTAGAAGAATATTCGTTTGTTAAATATAAAACGAAAGAATCCCCCAGCGATTCTCTTGAGAATAAAGAAGATAAATTTAAACTGAGCCGGATACAAACCGATTCGGAAATGGAAATTAATATGGACTTCTATATTGATGCAACCCCCGACGCAACAGTCGAAGTCCTTATGGACCCCGTTGGAGGCGACCGTCTGCGAGGCTCAGGTAGTGGAGCATTGCAATTTACATGGGGTACAAATAAAGAACCAATGTTATACGGTACTTACATGATCAATAAAGGTTCGTACAACTTTACTTTCCAAAAGATCATGGAGCGCAAATTTACCATACAGGATGGTAGCAGCGTTCAGTTCAGAGGCGATCCATTTCAGGCAAATATAGATATTACAGCTATCTACAGGGTTATTGCCAATCTTAATGACCTTGATCAAAATCTGGCACGCACTACGGGGCAAGCCAGTGTTCCGGTTAACTGTTTACTGAATATTACCGGAGCCTTACGCAGACCAAACGTTAAGTTAGATATAGAACTTCCTTCGGCAGACCCCGAAGTACAACGTCAGGTAAAGAGCCTGATGAGTACCGAAGATATGATAAACAGGCAGATTGTTTATCTGTTGCTTCTGTCTAAATTCTATACCCCAAACTATGCGGTAACAGAGCAAAAGACATCAGACCTTGCAGCTGTAGCTTCTGCTACGCTCTCAGCCCAACTAAGTAAAATCTTAAGCCAGATAGACGACCGCTGGCAGATAGGAACGAACATACGTACCAGCGACTCGGAATTCTCGAGTACCGAGGTAGAACTATTACTATCAAGCCGTTTACTTAACGACCGCGTACTCTTTAACGGTAATTTCGGATACCGCGACAATCCTATGACCCAGGATGCCTTTATCGGAGATATAGATATAGAAGTACTTCTCAACAGAGTGGGCACATGGCGGTTGAAAGCATACAACCACTACAACGAAAAATATTATTATGTCGGCAGTAACGGAGGAAACGGAGTCCAGACCCAGGGAATAGGTATTCTGTACAAAAAAGACTTCGACAGCCTGAGAGAATTATTTGCCCGTCCGAAGAAAGTCCAGAAAGATACACTCCGCAGCGATTCCATACCGAGTGTACACGACATTGTGAAAATGAAAAAATGATTGATATCTCACCCGAAACCAAACAGTTTATCGATGAACACGAGAATGATGACATCAGGGCTCTGGCTCTAAAAGCCCACTCATATCCCCAGGTTGATATGCAGGTTGCTATTCAGCAGATAGCAGGCAGGCAAACAGCCAGATATAAGCTCCCTCTTTGGTATACTCATAAAGATATAGTATATCCGGTTCATCTTTCGATGGAACAATGCTCGTCACAGTCTACTGCCGAATACAAAGCTACGCTTGCTACAGGCGATAATGTTATCGACCTTACCGGCGGACTAGGTGTAGATATTTCATTTATGGCACGCGGCAAAAACTCTGCTGCTTATGTAGAAATACAGGAACAATTGTGCAAACTGGCGGAAGCTAATTTCAAAGTATTAGACTTGCCCCAAATCACTGTTATCAACAATAACGGAGTTAAATATATAGAATCAGTTAACAGAATATGGGATACTATCTATATCGATCCTGCCCGTAGAAGTAATTCGGGGCGAAAAACGGTACTGATTGAAGATTGTACACCTAATTTGATTGAAATAGACGATCTGTTAAATCAAAAAGGTAAACAAACAATAATCAAGCTATCGCCAATGCTTGATATTACTCTGGCTTTACAGTCGCTGACTAATGTTACCGATGTACATATAATCAGTGTCAATAACGAATGTAAAGAACTCCTTTTTATAAAAGAACAGAAACCCAAAGAAACACAGTTGCACTGTATTAATATATCCGGCAATTGCACCGATAGTTTTATCTATAAGAAAAGCGAAGAGCCGCAAGCTACGGCAACATACACAGATACAGTTAAAGAATATCTGTATGAACCGAATGCCTCAATGCTGAAAGCCGGATGTTTTAAATTAATTTCAGAACGGTTCAATATTCAGAAGTTACATATCAACAGCCACTTATATACATCGGATACCTATATCGAAAGTTTTCCGGGAAGGCATTTCAGAGTTAAAAAGACTCTGGCTCCCAACAAGAAAGAATGCAAGCAATACCTTTCTATGCCACAGGCAAATATAAGTACGCGTAACTACCCTTTCTCAGTCGCAGAGATACGAAAACAGACTAAGCTCAAAGAAGGAGGTGATGACTATATATTTGCGACAACCCTTGTCAATGAAAAAAAAGTGCTAATTTTGTGTGAAAAGGTCATATACCAGTAAGTTTTCAGGTTAAATATGCAAACCACCTCAAAAGTTAAGAAATACATTCAGGACAATAATCTATTAAGCAACGGAGCCAAGGTGATAATTGGTGTAAGTGGCGGAGCAGATTCTATTGCCCTATTGGACATTCTTTATAATCTGGGATATGAATGTATTGTCGCACACTGCAATTTTCACCTGCGTGACCAGGAGTCGTATCGTGACGAATATTTTGTGGAGAAAATGTGTACCCAATACAATGTGCAATACGTATCGGCTAGTTTCAATACTAAGAAATACATAAAAGAAGAGTCTATTTCTTTGGAAATGGCAGCACGTGAACTCCGGTACGCGTGGTTCGAGAAAATAAGAAAAAAATATAAAGCAGAAAAAATAGCCGTAGCTCATCATCAGAATGACTCGGTCGAAACAGTATTGATAAACCTTATCAGAGGAACTGGTGTACGGGGACTTACAGGAATTGCTCCTATCAATGGGAATATAATCCGCCCGTTACTTTGCATCTATAGGGAGGATATATTAAAATATCTGGACAACAAAGGGCTTCCATTCGTTGAAGACAGTACCAATAAAGAAGATATTTACACCCGTAATAAGATCAGGTTAAATGTCTTACCATTGCTTCAAACGATCAATCCCTCAGTTATACAGGCGATAGGCAGGACTTCCGAAAATCTGGCTCAAACCGAAAAAATATATTTATCGTATATAGAAAAGGCAAAGAAGGCTGTTCTTTCAAATAATGTTATAAATATAGATATACTGCAAGAGCAGGTCGAACCCAAAACAATATTGTTCGAGATACTATTTCCCTTAGGCTTTAATGCCCCAACTGTAGATAATATATACGAATCTATAAACGGTCAGTCGGGTAAAGTTTTTTATTCGGCTAATTATGAGGTTGTAAAAGACCGTAACACTTTTATTATCGGCTCTCTGGCAAATAAGACAAACCGGATATACACCTTATTTGAAAATGAAACGGAAACAGTAGAGCCTGTCAAGCTTTCATTAGAATCGTTCCGCAAGCAAAAAAATCTTGAGATAGAACGTAATCCCGATACTGTATATCTGGATAAAGGTAAGCTGGCTTTTCCGCTTATCATCCGTAAATGGAAAAAAGGAGATAAGTTTGTTCCGTTCGGAATGAAAGGGCGTAAAAAAGTCAGTGACTACTTTACAGACCGGAAATTCAGCCTGATAGAAAAAGAAAACATATGGTTGTTATGTTCGGTCGATGATATAGTTTGGATAATAGGAGAACGAGCCGACGACCGGTTCAAAATTACCGACAAAACTATAGAAGTATTAAAGATTGATTTGCACCGTTGATACTATTACTTTCTTTTTGTTATCAGCCAACCCCAGTGATTTCTTCAAACGTGCGATGTGTTTATCCAAGGCATCTAACTTAGTTTTTGTTATATTTATTTCCTGCTGAATTTCTTTAGTTTGCTCTTTACTGAATAATCCTTCATAATAAGATTGCAAGGATTGTTTATATAATCCGTAATACTCTAATGACTCTTGAGGTAGTTTCAAGTCAACATCATAAATCGATACAATAGTATAATACAGGTACATCCGTTGGTTATCATTTGCATACTCCACAGCTTTCCTATAATTGTCTACTGCTTGCTGGTACTTTTTCTGACCCTCATATGCAATTGCCAGATTCCGGTAATATTGATATAAGGTGAAATCGGCAGGAATTACACGTTCAATCAGCGTTTCAAAACATTCTGTACCTAAGCGATAGTTTTGCTTCTCATTTGCAGTGACACCTAAAGCGTATAAAACATTGATATTGGTAGAATCTTTTTTATATGCTTTTTGTAAAAAATAATACGAATTATCCCTGTCTCCCAGCGAATAGTACGACAGCCCCAAGCTTCTCAGAACAACAAGGGAACTATCTCCGGATGAATAACATCTACTGAAGCGGGTTACAGCCTCTTCATATGCATCTGCTGCATAATAGCTTAGTGCATTCAAGACGTTTACCTGCTTATTTGTCGAATCCCGTTTAACATAAAGTTCAGATAGTTGTATTGCATCCTTGAATGTTTGTTTTCCTGTTTTGATATTTAAATTAATGAGGCTCGAAACCGAAAAAACGTCCGAAGAATCCCTACCCCATGCTTTTGCATAATACACTTTTGCGCTATCCTGATTATTTAGTCTTTCGTAGCATAATGCAGACCGGCTTAACATATTATCGACTCCATAGTTGTTTATTAAATGGTTGTATTCGGATAAGGCATCCACAAACCGCTCCTGTTTCATTAATAAATCGGCCCGTTGTATCCTATAATATATATTAACAGAATCTTTTTCTACCAATATATTATAATATAACAAACTTTTATCCCAATCGGACAATGCCTGATAGCACCGGGCAAGCTCTATCTTGATATGCTTATCATCGGGATAATCGGTCTCTAACCGAGATAAAACATGTATAGCCTCCGAATATCTATTCAAAGCCTTGTAACAAATTACCCTTTTAAGATTTAACTCTTTCGAGTCAGGATATTTCGATATCTCATCCAAAGCTTTTTGGAATTGATAGTTTTCGACATAATAATCTACAGTCTTTTCACTTTCCTGTCCGTATAGGCCTGTCAATACATTACCTGCTAAAACTATAATCAAAAGTATTTTACGCATACAATCTACTATTTTTTAGTAAATCTACGAATTAAACCACAATTATCAAATATAAAAAATAACAATATCAAATATTTTGGCAAAAAATTGTTTTTAGAAAAAACTTTGCTAATTTTGTATCACTATTAAGAACAGACTACAGTTATTATCTTGTATTTCAAGAAACATTTTCAATTGTATCCGGTTTATTTGCATCAAAAACTATAATAGAGTAAATCTGCTCTGTGTCATACCAAAAAATATAAATAACAAAACATTATAGATATACATGCGTATATATAACATTCTTGAGCTTAACGAAAAGCTCACTACTGAACTTAGGGTCTTGGCTAAGGAATTAGGAATAAAACGTCCGGACGCTTATAAAAAAGACGAGCTTATTTATAAGATTCTGGATGAACAGGCCATTATTGAAGCTAAAAACAAAAATTCAGAAAGCTACAAAGCCGAAAGTCAGGCTTCGGATAAGAAAAAGCCGGAGAGAGCGGATAAGAAAAATAACAAACTGGCCGCCCAACCTAAATCTAAAAACAGCAACCCTGCACCCAAAGTAGAAGCTGCCAGGGTAAATCAACCCGAAACAATAGTACAACAGCCCGAAAAAGCAAAAGCAAAAGACGAAAAACCTGTTGCTACTAATAAGCCTGTTCAACAAAAGGCTGCGGAAGAGAATCCTGTTAAACCTCAGGTTACAAAGGAAAATACTCCTAAAGAGAACAATCCGGAACCAGCTAACAAACCTCAGGTTCAAAAGCCGACACAACTTGTGTTTAAGTCAAACAAACCGAGAGTAAACGAACCTAAGGCAGAAGTACCCGCATTAGCGCCTCTTACTACTCTCGAAGTTGAATCGGATGTACTGGAGACTGGCGATCCGGCTCCAAAACCAAGCGCTCAGGTTAACAATAATAACAATAGTAATAATAATAATACTATACAAGGCCTGATCCAAAAACCACAAACCAACAATAACAACAATAATACTTCGAACAATAATACTAATAATACACCCCAAGTACAGGAAAAGCCTTTCGAATTCGACGGTATACTTTCGGCTACAGGTGTATTAGAAATTATGCAGGAAGGTTATGGTTTCCTACGTTCTTCCGACTATAACTATATGTCATCGCCGGACGATATATACATCTCCCAATCACAAATCCGTTTATTCGGACTTAAAACCGGAGATATTGTAGAAGGGCCTATCCGTCCACCGAAAGAAGGAGAAAAATTCTTTCCGCTTGTTAAAGTAGATAAAATCAATGGCCGCAGTCCTGATGAAGTGAGGGATCGTGTACCATTCGATCACCTGAAACCCCTTTTCCCGAATGAAAAGTTCAGATTAACAAACGGACGTAATGATAATTTTTCGTGCCGTGTGGTAGACCTGTTCTCCCCTATCGGAAAAGGACAACGCGGACTAATCGTGGCTCAACCTAAAACCGGTAAAACCACATTATTGAAAGATATTGCGAATGCAATAGCTAACAACCATCCGGAAGTATATATGATTGTACTTCTTATCGATGAGCGTCCTGAAGAGGTTACCGATATGGAACGCAGTGTTAATGCAGAGGTTATAGCTTCAACTTTTGATGAGCCGGCTGACCGTCATGTAAAAATCGCCGAAATTGTTCTGAACAAAGCCAAACGTATGGTCGAATGTGGTCACGATGTAGTTATCCTGCTAGACTCTATTACCCGTCTGGCACGTGCATACAATACAGTACAACCTGCATCGGGTAAAGTATTGACCGGAGGTGTGGACGCCAATGCCCTGCACAAACCCAAACGTTTTTTTGGTGCGGCCCGTAATATCGAAAACGGAGGTTCTCTGACAATTATAGCAACAGCCCTTACCGAAACCGGTTCTAAAATGGATGATGTTATCTTCGAAGAATTCAAAGGTACTGGTAATATGGAGCTTCAGTTAGACCGTAAATTGTCTAACAAACGAGTATTCCCGGCTGTGGATATCATATCTTCGAGCACCCGTCGCGACGATCTGCTTCTCGACAAAGATACGCTTAGCCGCATGTGGGTACTTCGCAACTTCTTGTCGGATATGAATTCGGTAGAGGCAATGCAGTTCCTTGAAAACAGATTGAAAAAGACAATCAACAACGAAGAATTTTTGATTTCGATGAATGATTAATCCGGTTTTATAGAAAACCTATATTAAATAAAAAGAAGGATCGTTGTTTTTTACAATGATCCTTCTTTTCTTTGTATGCACATCCTTTAAAGGTTTGAATTTATGTCACATAATCATACGCACGAATATCATGGAGACGGGCACAGCCACGGACATTCCCATGCTCATAACGCAAACAAAAAAGCACTGACTATAAGTTTCTGCCTTATAGCAGGTTTTATGGTGGTCGAATTTATCGGCGGTATCCTTACCAACAGCCTTGCATTACTCTCCGATGCCGGACACATGCTATCGGACTCTGTTGCTCTGGGATTGAGCCTCGCAGCTTTAATATTCGGTCAGAGGGCAGCAACCGTCGACAAAACTTATGGTTATAAAAGATTCGAGATACTGGCGGCATTGCTCAACGGTATAGCTCTGGTGGTTCTGTCTATATACATATTGTACGAAGCCATAATGAGATTATCATCTCCACCCGATGTTATTGGTAAAGGTATGATCATCATCTCTACAATAGGATTAATTATCAACATTATAGTAGCCTGGATACTATCCCGTGGAGAAACAAAAGAAAACCTGAACGTAAAAAGTGCGTTTATGCATGTTATCGGAGATTTATTAGGCTCGGTCGGTGCCATAATAGCAGCTCTGTTAATAATCTTTTTCGGATGGTACATAGCCGACCCTATTGCCAGTATGATAGTATCGGTTCTTGTACTGTACAGTGGCTGGCATATACTCAAAGATTCGGTTAATATCCTGATGGAAAGTAAACCTTCGAACATCGATACAGAACATGTTATCCAATCAATAAAATCGATAGAAGGAGTTATTGATATACACGACTTACATATCTGGATGATTACACAGGAGTTCCAATCTCTTACAACCCATCTGGCTGTATCCGATGGTATAGACAGGGATGTTCTTCTGACAAAGGTTACTGAAGCAATCAAAAAAGAAACCGGAATCACACATATTACAGTACAAATGGAAGGACATAATTTTCAGACCTGTGTACACACCTGTGATATGGGGCATTAAGGTTTTTGCTCTTTTTGCCTGCTCTCTTAGTAGATATAAATAATACGGGTCAGTAGTTAAAAACGATTTTTACTTTTGGCTATTAATCAATACTCCCTCAGAAACCGATAGATAGACATATATACAATAATAAACCCCGAAGAATTTAACTCTTCGGGGTTTACTTTAACAGAGATCGGCGAGACTAAAACACCTTTTTACCATTTACCTGTATATTTTTTAATTTAAAGTCTTGAATATAATCTGTATTGATTTCTGATTTTTTGGTTGCAGTTATATCAAAATTCTCGAATGTGAAATTGGATAATTTATACTGATCCGAATTATTTACATCGAACAGAACTCCACATTCAAATTTAATATTGCGCATCGTAACATGGTTCGAATATGACATAGGCATTTCGGTATGTCCTTTCATATCAAAAAACTGCGTCCATGGCTTAATATACAATAGACTGTTGGCACTACCGGTTATATCTTCCACCAGAATATACTCATAATTCTGAGGAGTATCGGGCCTCATCTTCAGCCAAAGTAACCGCTGTGCTTTTTCAACTTTAATGCGCCTGAGTATTATATTCCGGTTATGAATAGATTCGCTACCGCAAGTCAGTGCACTATGACAGAACCCGAATGTAGAATCTTCAATAATAATATTTTTATTTCCTCCGTTATTTGCATCTTTATCCGCCAACGGTCCTTTTCCTCCTTTTAATGCAACAGCATCATCATTTACAGACAAATAGCAATTCTTTACAATCACATTTGTACATACATCGATATCTATAGCATCGGAACTAGGAGCCTTAACAGGTGCGTAAGGCGAATAAATATAGAGATTCAGAAGCTTCACATTTTCGCACTTATAAAGGTGTGTAGTCCAGAAAGGAGAATTGATCAGCCTTACGCCCGACAAAAGCACATCTTTACTATTGGAAATATAAACTAAGCGGGGACGCATTTCATCCATATTAGTACACTTAGGATTAAACTTGCGACGCAACCAAAAGGCTTTCCAGTAACGTAATCCGTTACCGTTAATAGTACCCTCTCCGGTAATCGTAAATCCGTTAACCCCGTCAGCATTTACCAAAGCTGCAAAATAATCGAGACTTTGTCCTTCCATCCGGGTTGGTACAATTGCAAAATCACTTATATCATCACTACCCTTCAACACAGCTCCTTTTTCGAGATGCAGATGCGTATTGGGTTTGAAGAAAAGCGACCCGCTAAGATATGTACCCTGAGGGATAACTATCACCCCACCTCCCTCTTGAGAGGCTTTTTCTATAACAGCTTGTATTTTCTCAGTTTGTAAAACCGAACTGTCCTGAGATACACCATAATCTGTTATCCGGAAAGTCTTACCCAGAGTGCAAACTTCCGGGATTTCATTCTGCCTAAACCAATCGGGAATAGGAGTTCCATCCGGAAATAACTCTTGTGCAGACACATGTAGGCTGAGAGCCACAGCAAATAATAAAGTTAATAATTTCATGTTGTTTTATCTTAGTTTTTGTGATACAATACAGTTAGCCTAGTTCAGAATACAAAACTATTTTATTTTATTTATTATATACATGTTATAATGTACAAAGGCATGGACTTTTACCTGATAACAAGGGGGAGTATTTGACTTATATTACCCGAAAATCAGGCATTCACCTAATAATAAACAACTTACACTCGCGACACAACAGATTCTTTTTTCTCAATTTTTATCTATAAGTAAACCAATCGGGACCTGATATGATATATACATATATAAAAGATCAAAAAACGTGTCACTTTTGTCACCTTTGTCACTTTATTTCACATTACACACTGTTTTTCAAACACATACAAAGTGACAGATTATACACGAAGGTGACACGGGAGTACACGCTATTGTGTCACTCTGTTTAGTAAGTCCGGTAATAACAAAAAAGCCTATAAACCATTGAATTGTCAAAAAAAACATATATCTTTGCACCGCTTTTAGAGCACTATTTTTAAGTTAAACCATTTAAAGTTACTGATCAGAGCTGGACTCAGATCTCGAATAGATGATTGAATCTGACAAATTAAAAAATGTACAACCGGTTGATAATTTCGACTGGGATGCCTACGAACAAGGCGAAAGCTTTTCTACTAAAAGTAAAGAAGAATTAGTAGAAACCTATGACCAGTCATTGAACAAAATCAATGATAAAGAAGTGGTAATGGGTAAAGTAACATCGATGAACAAACGCGAAGTGGTTGTTAACATCGGTTACAAATCAGACGGTGTTGTTTCTATGAATGAATTCCGTTACAACCCTGATCTGAAAATTGGTGACGAAGTAGAAGTATACATCGAAAGCCAGGAAGACAAAAAAGGTCAGCTTATCCTTTCTCACAAAAAAGCACGTGCTTCTCGTTCTTGGGAACGTGTTAATGAAGCTCTTGAAAAAGATGAAATTATCAAAGGATACATCAAATGCCGTACTAAAGGCGGTATGATTGTTGACGTATTCGGTATTGAGGCATTCCTTCCGGGATCTCAAATCGACGTTAAACCAATCCGTGATTACGACGTATTCGTTGACAAAACTATGGAATTCAAAGTTGTTAAAATCAACCACGAATTCAAAAACGTTGTTGTTTCGCACAAAGCTCTTATCGAAGCTGAACTTGAACAACAGAAAAAAGACATCATCTCTAAACTTGAAAAAGGTCAGGTTCTTGAAGGAACAGTTAAAAACATCACTTCATACGGTGTATTTATCGACCTTGGTGGCGTAGATGGTCTTATCCACATTACAGACCTTTCTTGGGGACGTGTTCAACATCCTGAAGAAGTGGTTAAATTGGATGAAAAAATCAACGTGGTTATCCTTGACTTCGATGATGACAAAAAACGTATCGCTCTTGGTCTAAAACAACTTACTCCTCATCCATGGGATGCTCTTGACGCTAACCTTAAAGTTGGTGACAAAGTGAAAGGTAGAGTAGTTGTAATGGCTGATTACGGTGCATTCATCGAAATCGCTCCGGGTGTAGAAGGTCTTATCCACGTATCAGAAATGAGCTGGACTCAACATCTACGCAGCGCTCAGGACTTCATGAAAGTGGGCGACGAAGTAGAAGCTGTTGTTTTGACTCTGGACCGCGAAGAACGCAAAATGTCTCTTGGTATCAAACAATTGAAACCAGATCCATGGGAAAATATCGAACAAAAATATCCGGTTGGAAGCCAACATACTGCTAAAGTACGTAACTTTACTAACTTCGGAGTATTTGCTGAAATCGAAGAAGGTGTAGATGGATTGATCCATATCTCAGACCTTTCTTGGACTAAGAAAATCAAACACCCAAGTGAAATCACTCAGATCGGTGCTGATATTCAGGTACAAGTTTTAGAGATCGATAAAGAAAACCGTCGTTTAAGCCTAGGTCACAAACAATTGGAAGAAAATCCTTGGGATGTATTTGAAACTATCTTTACAGTAGGTTCGATCCACGAAGGAACAGTTGTTGAACTAGTTGACAAAGGTGCTGTAATTTCTCTTCCTTATGGTGTTGAAGGTTTTGCTACTCCTAAACACTTGGTGAAAGAAGACGGAACTCAAGCTCAGGTAGATGATAAACTTGAATTCAGAGTTATCGAATTCAATAAAGATTCTAAGAGAATCATCGTTTCTCACAGCAAAGTATATGAAGAAGAAAAAGGCGGAAGCGATGCTTCTGAAAAGAGATCCTCAAGAAAAGCTTCTAAGAAAGATGAGCCTGCACAAATCACATCAACATCGGCAGAAAAAACTACCCTTGGTGATATCGAAGAACTTGCAGCATTGAGAGATAAACTTTCTGGAGACGCTAAATAAGAATCATTTCTTATATTATAAAAAAGACCGCTATAAAACATAGCGGTCTTTTTATTTTATGATATATCTACCTTTCTCAGGCATCGCTAAGCTTAAATACCAATAATGAAGTAGTCTGGTCAATTTTATTATATAGTAATTCTTCTTCTTTCTCTACAGTTTCCGAATAAGAAAATCCTTCATCCTCCATCCTGTCTGAATAAAGCAACCTCTTATGCTTTTCTGTCAGCTCCTTTATCTTTGCAATATCTGAAGCAAATGAAACATGGAGGTTTGAATAAGTGAGTAATGTAACAATAGTATCGAGCTTGTGCTGAAGTACATCCAGCGTATTTCTGATTATAAGGAAGTCTCGAGAAACCATTTTCTCCTCATTCTGTACGATCAGATTAATCTTTCGGTACAAAGCCTGCAACTCCTCTACCCTCTTTTCGATTAAGTCTTTTTTATCCCGTTTTACCTGAAGCTTTTGGTCTAATACTTCCGGAATATATACCGCCAGAAATACAGTAACAACCAGAGTCGCCAGATCTACTATATTAATAGCTTCAGCAATTGGTAAATTATAATAATGCCGTATTGCAATTCCAACAACAACTCCAATTAAAACTAAAGAGATATACAAAAAATATTTTAATACACTATCGGAAATTTTCATACTTTCTTTTATATGGGTTTACTCTGACAAACAAAGGTTAAACAAACATATTAAGTTAAAAGTTTTGTTGTTTATTACTTCTAGTAATAAACAGCCGTAACGCTAAAATCGAATTTACAATGAAAAATAACACAAGCAGAAACGAAACCCTTTACTTTTTGTATATTTGCAACGATTGGAAAATTACGAAAGATAGGATTATTTATTCCGTTAAACCCTTTTGTAAGCTAAAGCAACAGAATATCAAATTTCTAGCTATTAATCAGACAATAATAATATACCATAAAATAATTTGATGCATTTCGATCTTAGTCTTATCAGTAAGTACAGAACTCAATTGATGGGGGCTGCTATGATATGGATTATGCTATTTCATACAAAAATAAGTATAACAATACCAATTATAACAAGCATAAAGAGTATTGGCTATGCAGGCGTAGATGTATTTGTTTTCCTCTCCGGAATAGGGATATATTATTCGTGGCAAAAAGAACCTTCTTATAAACACTTTTATCAAAAGCGAATACTACGTATATTACCATCATATATATCATTAGCAATATTATTCGCTGTAATTGGTATTATATTTTACAACTATAAAATATCGAGCTTCATATGGAGCATATCATCTTTAGCTTATATATTTGAGATATTTGATCCTTTGATTACCAATTGGTACATTCCCTTCATTTTATTCCTATACTTGATCACACCTCCTTTTTTTAGTATTTTCTCTAAAAATATCGTCAAAGGTTTTTGGGTTATAATAATCATTACCTTGATTACATATTGCTTGATAAATTTATATTATACCCAATATATATACCTGCTACTTATGATATCTCGTATCCCTATATATTTTCTGGGAATATATATAGGATATCAAATTACTAAAAAGAAGCAATTAAACTATCTGGAAACATCTGCCTGTTTTCTATTCTTTATCTTCGGATTAATGATACTATTATATCCGTTTCCTGAACAAATAAGACATATCTTTTATTCAAAGTCGATAATATTTGTTGCGGCAAGTTCTATTACTCCATTTCTATGCATAATCTTTTCCAAGATTTTTCAGATGTTAGATCCGCATCTTAGTTTAGTTAGCCTCTTTGGGAAATATAGCCTTTGCATCTATATTATTCACGAAAAATTGATTTTCATATGCTATCATGAAATCAATAGTTTGTGGATAGCCAATATCATAATCACAATATTAACTCTAACTTTAGCTATTTTCTGGCAAAGAGCTAGCGATAATATAATAGCCAAATACAGGAAAGCACAAAGAGCTAAATTAATTTAGATAAAGGTCAATATCTAAAAGTATCTCTTTATTCATTATATTTGTTCAATAATTAAGACATATGCCACTAATATCTGAACGCGGAATAGAAATGCCAAATTCTCCAATAAGGAAATTGGCTCCTTTATCAGACTCTGCTAAAGCAAGAGGCCTGAAGGTTTATCATCTGAATATAGGACAGCCGGATCTACCGACTCCACAAGCCGGTATAGATGCCATTCATAATTTGGACAGGACTATATTAGAATATAGCCCAAGTGACGGCTATCGTTCATATCGCGAAAAATTAGTTGGCTATTATGCAAAATACAATATCAATGTATCCGCCGATGATATCATCATCACTACAGGAGGATCAGAAGCTGTACTTTTCGCGTTTTTAGCATGCCTAAATCCCGGAGATGAAATAATCGTTCCGGAGCCGGCCTATGCGAATTATATGGCGTTTGCTATTTCTGCAGGAGCTAAAATACGCGCTGTCTCATCAAGTATAGAAGAAGGTTTTGCTCTTCCTCCAATAGAAAAATTTGAAGCTCTGATCAATGAACGGACTAAAGGAATTATGATATGTAACCCTAATAATCCGACCGGTTATTTATATTCCCGTGCTGAGATGAACCAAATTAAGCACTTGGTACAAAAGTATGATCTATATTTATTCTCTGACGAAGTTTACAGGGAATTCATTTATACAGGTTCGCCGTACATCTCTGCTTGCCATCTGGTTGGAATTGAAGATAATGTTGTTCTCATTGACTCTGTGTCGAAACGTTATAGTGAATGTGGCATCAGAATTGGCGCCCTAATTACGAAGAATAAGGAATTACGGAAAGCCGTCATGAAGTTTTGCCAGGCACGTTTAAGTCCTCCTCTAATCGGGCAAATCGTAGCAGAAGCATCACTTGACGCTGATGCTGATTACCTCCGTGATACATATGAAGAATATGTCGAACGCAGAAAGTTCTTAATTGACCGGTTGAACCAAATACCCGGTGTATATTCACCTATTCCTATGGGTGCATTCTATACTGTTGCCCGGCTACCGGTAGATGATGCAGATAAGTTCTGTGAATGGTGTTTGTCTGATTTCGAATACGAAGGTCAAACTATATTCCTTGCTCCAGCCTCGGGATTCTATACATCTCCCGGATTAGGTAAAAACGAAGTTAGAATCGCTTATATTCTAAATAAAGACGATTTAGGATGTGCTCTTACTGTTTTAGAAAAAGCATTGGAAACTTATAATAAAGAACAGAAAAAAGCTTAAATAAAACCCCAATCATCTAATGTACTTAGATCTCACTCTTATAAGTAAATACAGAACCCAGTTAATGGGTTTTGCTATGTTATGGATTGTAATTTATCACATGCCTTTGGTTTTCTACGTTCCTCTGATAAGTGAGATAAAATGGATGGGTTTTAGTGGTGTTGACATATTTTTTCTTGTATCAGGTCTTGGTATATACTTTTCGTGGACAAAAAATCCATCAACCAAAGATTTTTTAAAGAAAAGGCTTCTCAGGATTTTTTCCCTTTATATACCAATCTCTTTGGTTATCCAAATCTATTTAATATATAGTCTGCACTATCCGGTTAATTCTATTTTTTATGTGCTGACAACAGTAGATTTTTGGTTTCCAAAAGGTAATGAGTATTATACACCCTGGTTCATACCAGCTATCTGTTTAATGTACTTCATTACTCCAATCTTTCTGAAGATCACATCGAATAAAACGATGTTCCGTAATGTCTGTTTAGCTTGTATTTCTATTATAATATTAAGTATACTTTTCCCGAACTTTTTGACTGAAGCTATAACCCGGTTTCCAAACTACTTTTTGGGTATTTATATTGGTTTCTTAATCAAACAGAAAGTAAGGTTATCCAAAATCCAAAGCATAGCCATTTGCGGAGCCTTAATGTTAGGTATATTATGTATAGGTATTGCCATAAATTCGAGCCAGATCGGCTCTTTATTAGATGGGCGTTTTATCAGATATTGCCTTATTTTCACAACATTCCCTCTTACTCTTATTATTTCTCAACTTCTAAATCTTCTCTCGTCATATAAGTATCCATTCTTGTCTTTTTTAGGGCTATACAGTTTGCCTATATATTTAACTAATGAAAGGATATATTTAATATTAGAATCAAGTCTCCATATCTCCAAAACAATTTTATGTATACTAGCACTAGCTATAACATTAGGAGTTTCTTATTTAATACAAAACTGGATTTATAAATATATTGATAAGTGGAGCTCCCAGACAAAGGAACCGACATAATAATAACACTCTCGAAATAGATAATAAAAAAGGTTACTGAATATCAGTAACCTTTTTTATTATCTATTATTTACTCTGGTTTCTCAACAAATCTCTAATTTCGGTAAGTAGCACTTCTTCATTACTAGGCGCAGCCGGAGGTGCAGGTTCCTCTGCTTTCTTATTTTGGAGTTTATTCATACCCTTAATCGCAAAGAAAATAACAGTAGAGATAATAACAAAATTAATAACCATCTGAATAAAGTTACCATAATTCAAGCTTACAGCTGGAAGTTCTTTACCTGCAGCATCAATAGACGCTTCCTTGATTACAAATTTCAGATCAGTAAAATTTACCCCATTAAGCAAAACTCCAATCGGAGGCATTACCACATCATTGACGAAAGAGGTTACTATTTGCCCAAATGCACCACCGATGATAACACCGACAGCCATATCGACAACATTACCTCTCATCATAAAGGCTTTAAGTTCTTGAAAAATTGACATAATACAGAGTTTTAATTTATTGTGTATACTGAATTTTGCTAATGTTTGTATAACACCTTTTATTACTAATTGTTTAAAATGATATCTACTTTCTGACGATCGGCTATCCGTGTATTAGTGATCGAAGCCGTTTTGAAACTATACTTAAATAAGGATAAATATCCCAGATGGACATCATTGCCAACTTGTGATAAATCATTTATATGGTAAAATGACTGTACAGTAAAATCTTCGTCACCGA
Organism: Indolivaga macrotermitis; assembly: GCF_900128985.1. Classification (GTDB taxonomy): domain Bacteria; phylum Bacteroidota; class Bacteroidia; order Bacteroidales; family Dysgonomonadaceae; genus Dysgonomonas_A; species Dysgonomonas_A macrotermitis. Next base: position 67,182 of record NZ_FQUC01000006.1, read on the forward strand.
TCTCATTTTTAAGCTCATTATCTTCGGCATAGTTTTTTTGAGAGTTATCTATAACTTTCAGATAGTCGATCAGTACATCCCGGTTAGTAGTAAAGATCAGATATCCTTTATTAAAGGTAAGAACCACTGGAATATCTTTACCAAAAACCTCTTTAGCGAGATTAACCGATGTAGTATAAATATGTTGCCTATTTAAAACAATGTCTTTGGTGCTTAATTTTCGTTGAATATAACTAAGTTCCAAACGATTTAGCTTTTCAAAAATATCAAACCTGTCTGTATTGTATTTCAAGACATATATCGGAGCCCGTTTCACTGTATCGATACAAAACCCGTATAAAGGGGGATCGAAAAAGCAGACAAAGTCTTTAGATAAAGAACTTTCCTTATAGTTGATACTATATGATAATAATGGATCAGGAAATATCGAGCAATCAACAGATACCGAATCATTATGCTTATTACTACACTCCCAGATAGAATCTATGCTATCACTATTTATATACCCGGAAAGCTGAAGTCTTTGATTTTCAACAGCTGCATTAAATGCCTGAAAACCAGAATCCGATCTAAAGATCATATTAGCAGAATAGTTGGTATTCATCTCCTTTATCAGATCGTTGATATCCTTATGATTGAGAATACTATTAGTACTATCTGTATCTATAATCTTTTCAAGAAAATTGTAATTGAACCCACCTGCAAAAATTCCATTATAAAACATGCATACAAAGAAATCATTATTTACAGATGGATAAAAAAAGATATTAACTCCCTTATATACTCTCTTTTTAGGAGGAAAAGCGCCAAATAGATCTTTGTCCAAAACTGTTTTAATCAGTTTCTCTTGTTCAAAAGTAACCCGGGTTACTATATAAGGAGACTCATCTTTTACTATCAGAAGTGGATATGTTATTTTTGACTTTATTGCAACAAGTACTTTATCTAATTCAGGGAACAGATGACCGAAAAAGTCTGCATCTTTGGCCTTATTTATCTGTATCAAAGCCGGTGTCTCTTGCGGAATATACATATACAAATCTTCTCCAAAGACCTGTTTATCATGACTCAATCTTCGAAGCATGATTATCCCAATGACCAGAATCAATATGACAAAAAGCCCAACAATCCCTATTTTCAAATATTTGTGTACTGTCATAAATTTTAATTCCTCTCTCTTACAAAGATAAAAGTAATTTTATATATAAAGGTAAAAGAATTAAGGTCTCAGACCTATTTATTGTTTTAATAAGTGCAGGACACTATAAGTTATTACTGTTTTTAGATATATCATTAATTAGTTACAGTTGCTTATTTGATGAGTACCTTCAGTCGATTTTCTTTTCAGCTTTAACTCGAAAATCAGTACTTTTGAACTACATTTGAAATCTCATTTCTGTTTTATGATATCGCAAGTATGAAAACATTACTAAAAAAAGAGCTGATTTCTATCATTTGCTCCAGCATAGGTCTCGTATTTGCTCTGGTTTTCTTATTGGCATGTGGATTGATTCTTTGGTTTTTTCCCGGTAACTATAATATTCTAGATACTGGTTATGCTGTATTAAATCCCTTTTACAAAGTAGCAGCATTTCTTCTCTTGATATTGACTCCGGCTCTTACAATGAGGCTTGTTTCTGAAGAAAAGCGAAACAAAACACTCGCACACCTTTACTCCCGCCCGATTTATCCATATCAGATTATACTAAGCAAATGGATAGCATCATTCCTATTTATTGCACTTGTATTACTTACAACCACAGTGTACATCTATACATTGTATACATTAGGTAATCCTATTGGCAATATAGACTTACGAATTGCCATTGTTACCTACTTTTCTTTATTTATAATATCAGCCTTATTTATAATATCAGGCATTTTTGCTTCATCTCTCAGTAAAAACCAGATTGTAGCATTTGTTATAGCTATTCTTTTAAATTTTTTTCTTTTCTATGGGTGTGAATTACTTAGCAGCTTATTTAATGATGTAAGTGCGAAAACAGTACTCCTGAACCTCTCTCTTTCATATCATTTAGACCGGATGCAAAAGGGTATCATCTACTTAAACGACATTATACTGATTGCAGGATATATTATCATCCTATTCTCATTTATTATATTATACATTAATCCTAAAAAACGGATATTACCTATCTGCATAACAGGAATCTCTTGTTTCATTATCATACTCAGTATTTCATTCTTAACAGCACGATTCGATTTGACCAAAGACAAACGGTATACACTCAGTGCATATACAGAACAATTAATGCACCATTTACCACAAGTAAAAGACCCTGATATACAAATAAATATATACCTCTCCGGTGACATCAACTATGGTTTTTCCCGGTTACAAACTTCAACTCTCGAACTACTCGAAAACCTAAATGAAAAAGCTGATAATCATCTATCTGTTTCAGTAATAAATCCTCTGACATTAGATATCCCGAAAAATAAACTGCATGAATATATGGCAAACCTGTCCATGCCGGCAATTCAACTCAATGAAGCCGACCGTGATGGAAAAGTAAGCCAACGCCTTATATATCCATATGCACAGGTTATTCACGGTCAGGATACTCTGCCTGTCAGTCTACTGAAAAATATTCCGGGAAACAGTGCCGAAGAGAATCTGAACACATCTATTGAAGCTCTGGAGTTTCAGTTTGTTGATGCTATCCGGCTATTACTAAATAAGAATGAGCAGCACATTGCATTTATCGAAGGGCATGGAGAACTCCCCAGAGCCTATGTATATGATGCAGAAGATGCCTTAGCAAAATACTACAATGTAAACCGCGGACAGATAACCAATGATATTGCTGTCCTTAATAATTTTAAAGTCATTATAATCGCAGGTCCAAAGGAACAGTACAGCGAAACCGAAAAATTTATTTTGGATCAGTACTTAATGCAGGGCGGGCGAATACTTTGGCTTATCGACGGAGCCAATATATCTTACAAAGACCTGACAGAGAAGGGGCAATCGCCTAGTATTAAAAATGAAACAAATCTGGACGATTTACTTTTCACATATGGCATCAGAATAAACTCTGATTTCGTACAAGATGCCCTTTGTACAAGCATACCGGTTACTTCGGACGACGGTTCACAGTACACTGCGCTTCCATGGTACTACTCCCCCATTCTATTGCCTTCCAATGATCATACTATAACAAAAGATATAGCAGAAGTAAAAGCTTCGTTTGTCAGCAGTATAAGCCTGACAAATAAGTCGAATGGTATTATACCAAAAGTATTGCTGACTACCGCCAACCGGAGCCATATTGTAAGAGTTCCTGAAATGATAGACTTCGATACCCAAAAGATCGAATCCGACCCTAAATATTTCGAGACATCATACATACCGGTAGCGCTTTCGTTAGAAGGAAGTTTTTCATCTGCTTTTACAAACAGGCTCATACCCGAAGATATTGTTCCTGCACCAACCCGGATATTGGAAAAAAGCAAAAATACCAAAATGGTTATAGCTTCATCATCAGATATTATCAGAAACGGGATCGAATCGGGAAACGAAGGTATGCAAGTACAACCAATGGGGTATGATCAGCTGACAGGTAAACTATTCGGAAACAGAGATTTTATTGTAAATACTGTCAACTGGTTAGCAAATGATGACAACTGGATGGAATTGAGAAACAAATCCCGTCAAATGAATTTGTTGGATAAGCAGCTAATATATACTAACCGGAATAAATATGTATTCTTAAACATCGGTATACCCGTAATACTGATACTAACAGTAATTGGCACAATCTCTCTTTACAGAAAAAGGAAATACAGTAAATAAAAAAAGAACCCTACTTAAATAAGTAAGATTCTTTTCTGATTATTTTTTCTCCGATATTACTTTATTTGAATACTAAAATACGATCTTTTAATGGGGATACTTCCTTTTCTCCGGGCTTATCTGCAGGTACACCGAATGGCATTTGCGCAATTAGCTTCCAGTTCTTAGACACGTTCCATTCTTTGGCAACCTCATCATCTATAATAGGATTATAATGCTGTAAAGAAGCTCCAAAACCAGCATCTTCTAACAATGACCAGACAGAGAACTGATGAATAGCCGATGTCTGAACAGACCATCCGGGAAAATTATCGCTATATGAAGGAAATGCCTTTTGCAAGCCTTCTACCACCGACTGATCTTCGAAAAATAAAATTGTTCCATAACCAGAGGCAAAAGATCCGTCTATTTTAGCTTCAGTCTTCTGAAAAGCATCTGCGGATATTTTAGCTTTCAGCACACCTTTTACTATATCCCACAATTTCTTATGATGATCACCCAACAATAAAACAACGCGTGTCGACTGAGAATTAAATGCTGATGGTGCATTTGAAACAACAAATTCTATAATCTCTTGTATCTCTTTATCAGAAATTAATGATGAATTTGTCAACGAATAATAACTACGACGATGTTTCATCGCCTCTCTAAAACTATTTGCCATGTTTAATTTGTTTTGTAAAATATTAGTATATCCAGTAATAGAAAAATGATTCTTTTCTTCTATCACAAATATAAGAAAAAACAAACTTGTAGCATTTTATTATCTCCTAAATAAACAAAACGCCCTTTAGATTAGCAAATAGACATTACGACGATTACCTATCCACCAGAGATACAATATCATTTAGTCACATATACGCTATGAAAAACTAAATAAAATTGATTAATATATCAAAATAATATTTCACACCACCTCACCATCCCCAGACAAAACAATCACATATAACACTAAATAACAGCATATTACACAAAACAAACAATATTAAAATATTAAAATATCAGCTACGATAAGACTACAGAGATATCTACCAATATGTTTAATAGCATGTTTTTCAATTTTACTTACATTTTGCTATGAACATATCGAAATTTCACCTACTTTTACATCATAATAATAACAAAACATAAGTTCAACAATTTAAATATATGACATTATGAAAGCAAATGTTTTTACTTCAGTTATTGTTGCATTATTTTTATTTGTAACTAATTCTTTGGTAGTGAAAGCAGACTCTGACGCTTTACTCTATCATAACGTAGAAAAACAAGACAATGTAGTATCAACTACTTACTTTAAAGGGGATGGTAAAAGTGAAAATCTAATACCTTTCAAAAAGAAAGTAAATACAATGAACGAACAAGGTCTGTGTGTATCAAAAGTTACATACATTTGGAATTCCGTTGAAAAGAACTGGTCGCCGGTTGATAAAATGGATTATACATACAATGGTGCAACAGTTGCGAGTGTGACACGCCATTCTTGGAATGAAAAAACTAGAAATTGGGGAGAAGCTCAACACATATCTTATACCCAAAACGAGGAAAATTTATCTGCTAAATAAGTAAGCTACTTTAAATTTCACTTAATTATATAAATAGGCTAGGTCTGCTGTGAAGTAGACCTAGTTTTTTTTATTACTGATAGTCAATCCTCCGTCTGACATAGAATAAATACCTCTATCTGACTGAAAGCGTATCACTCTCAGTATGTGATCTTTTGAATAACCTGAAAGTGTATCAATTATATCATCGACAGCTAAACTTTGTGATTCGGTTAATAATGAATTTATTGAATTCGTAATTTCTTCAAATATATAGTTAGTGACACCCGAATCGTTTTTAGACAAACAAACATCACAATATCCGCAATCAGAACTATTCTTTTCGCCAAAATAAGACAATAACATCCTGCTCCGGCAGACTCCGGTATGTTCTACATAGTCTATGATTCCCGATATACGCTTTGTAAACCGTTCTTTTCTTACCTCATATACACTTTTGGGTATAACAATATACTTGAGCGACAAACGGGATTGCGTATAAACAATAAAAGGAGTTTTTTTAAATGGAATATAATCTATAATTCTTCTTTTACTCAATACCTTAAGCATTTCGTATACTTCTTTCCGGCTTTTTTGCAGATGTATACCAATCTCTCCTTCATTTATATTTACATAGTCGGCAAAAAGGCCTGTATATAAACGTAAGATGATATTTATCAAAAGTTCGTAATCCCTATCAAAATCATATTTATACAACTCATCCCGATATACAGAGAAAATAAGCCTCGATTTATTATCCGCTTCATCCGTATATTCGATATAGCCAGCCAGATCCAATATTTTCAGAGCATTATGTGTCGGCAAAATGGGGAATTTGTAAGTCGCACAAAACAGATGCAGGTTAAAGTCATAAACCATATCCAAACCAGAACCTTCCGCTATCTGAAAAAAATAGGCCAATGTTTCATACACATTCACCACAAAATCTCTTTCGGGATATTCATCTGCGATACGTTTCTTAAGCTTTGTACTGTCTGTTTTATTGTAAAGGATTATAGCATAGGCTTTCTGCTCATCCCGGCCTGCCCGGCCTGCTTCCTGATAATATTCCTCGATTGAATTGGGAAGATCCATATGCACCACAAGCCTTACATCGGGCTTATCTATCCCCATCCCGAAAGCATTAGTAGATACTATTACTCTACATTCATTATTTTTCCAAGCATTTTGCCTCAATGTTTTCTCATACGAGGGCAAACCCGCATGATAATAAGCCGAAGAAAATCCATTTTTTTCGAGATCTGCCGATATTTCTTTTGTCCTTAAACGGCTACGCACATAAACTATAGCAGAACCTTGCGTTTTAGAAAGAATTTGTATAAGTGAGGCCAACTTATTGTCGGTATAACGGACAATATAGGCCAAATTCTTCCGCTCGAAGCTTTTCCTGAAAACATTCTTTTCTTTAAATCCGAGAGTATCCTGTATATCGTCAATAACTTCAGGTGTAGCTGTTGCCGTTAATGCTAAGACAGGCACACCGGGCAACTGTTCCCTTACTGTAGCAATATTCATATACGAAGGACGGAAATCGTATCCCCACTGAGAGATACAATGCGCCTCATCCACCGCCAGCATGCAGATATGCATGTCTTTCAACTTTGTCTGGAATAATCTTGTTCCAAGACGTTCGGGTGAGATATAAAGAAATTTGTAATCGCCGAGTATCGCATTCTCCAGAGTCGTTATAATCTCGTTATGAGTCATACCCGAATAAATAGCCAAAGCCTTTATTCCTTTACTCTTCAGATTATCAACCTGATCTTTCATCAAGGCTATAAGAGGTGTTATTACCAGGCATAATCCATCAAGAGCTAACGCCGGTACCTGAAAAGTGATAGATTTCCCTCCTCCGGTAGGCATTAGCCCCAAAGTATCTTTGCCTGTATAGACCGACTTTATTATATCTTCCTGTAAAGGACGAAAGCGATCATACCCCCAATATTGATAAAGTATTTGATGAAAAATATCCACTTCGATATTATCTCTGGAGTATATTAAGGTCTCAGACCTTTTTACTGGTTTTGTAAGTAAAACAAGAATAATCCGTTATGCTCCGAAAACATATTGTTAAATACTTACTTTGCTTTAAAACAACAACAATAGAGTGACTTCTCTTATTCCTTACTAGACATCGGGCGCACCAGAATTTTAATATCTGTATCTTTCAGTGCCTTCTCGATATTCTTATCATTAAAGTCCGAAAAATGATATGGATACAGATACACGGGTTTAACCCTCGTTGCTGCATCTACAAACATGTCGTCTGTCATAGTATATGGCAAATTCTTTGGAAGAAAAGCGATATATATATCTTTTAGATTGTCCATTTCCGGAATATTTTCTGTATCACCGGCAATATACACTTTTTTGCCTCCTATAGTAAGCACATATCCGTTACCTCTTCCTTTAGGGTGATAATATTCTCCTTCCGGATTTTTATTTACAATATTGTAAGCAGGTACAGCCTCTATTGCTATACTATCGAAAACAGTTTTACCTCCGTTATTAATAGCCTCACCATGTCCAAGAATGTCTTTCACAACCTTAGATGATATAAAGTGAGTATCCGCTTTTTTTATTTTATTGATTGCCGCCGTATCCAGATGATCGAAATGTTCGTGAGTCAACAATATCAAATCTGCCTTAGGTTGAACCGAATAATCGGCAACTTCCGAATAGGGATCGACATGTATAATTTTGCCTTTATATGTTAACACAAGCGAAGCATGCCCCAACAATGATACATTCAATTCACCGTTATCTGTAATATATGTATCAGTACTAATTATAGGTGCTTCCTCTTTTGCCATAGTATCCAAATATGTTGAAGCATTACTATTTGTTTCATTCTTTTTATCAGTCGAACAAGCCATAAAAACAGATGTTGCGAATAGAGCGGCAAGTATAAATGTTGTCGTTATTTTCATTTATCTTCAATTTAAATTAATTAAGTAAATTGTCCTTTATCAATATCTTTTATATAAAGCTGGGTATTGGTCTTTCCATTATGAATATTCTGCTCGAGAGTATAACATACATCGAACATATCGGTTTTTACCAACTGGTAATTATCGCTTTGTCTGAATGCAATACCATGAATCAATGCACTGCTGGTAGCATCAAACATATCGAGTTTGATATGCAGATGGTCTTTTCCGACCAGTTTACTGGTTCCATAATCGCTTACATTGCGGGTTACAAAAACAGGATTCAGGTTCTCGGGGCCGAAAGGCGCAAATTTATTCAAATCCGAAACAAATTTAGCGTCTATATCTTTAAATGTCAGTTCTGCATCAATATCTATCTGCGGACACATCATTTCGGGAGCAATCAACTCAACTGACATAGCTTCGAAACGCCTTTTAAACTCGGGTAGATTTTCTTCTTTCAAAGAGAGTCCTGCTGCATATGTATGCCCGCCAAAGTTTTCAAGAATATCTTTACATGCCTCTATTGCCTTATATACATCAAAGCCCATTACCGACCGTGCCGATCCTGTGATCAGGTCATTCGACTTAGTGAGTACTACAGCCGGCCTATAATATTTTTCCGTAATTCGTGAAGCAACAATACCTATTACACCCTTGTGCCAGTTTTCGTTATAAATAACGATACTGTTCACTTTACCAATTTCTAACGAAGATTCTATAAATCCTGTTGCTTCGTCAGTTATACGCTTATCAAGTTCGCGACGGTTATCGTTGTAATGGTCTATATTTTCACTTTTAACCCGTGCATCTTGCGATGAATTTGCCAAAAGCAGATCTACAGCCTCTTTTCCGTTCATCATCCTGCCCGAAGCATTAATGCGTGGACCTATTTTGAACACTATATCGCTCACTGTTATTGCCTTATGGCTTAAACCGCATATATCGATTATTCCTTTCAATCCCATACTGGGATTATTATTCAATTGTTTAAGTCCAAAATGAGTTAACACCCGATTCTCTCCCGTCAAAGGGACAATATCAGATGCTATACTTAAAGCAACTAAATCCAATAAGTCTAATAATTCGCTAAAATCAATCTTATTGTTTTGAGCTAATGCCTGCGCCAGCTTAAAACCTACCCCACAACCCGAAAGATGCTCGTAAGGATAAACGGAATCCGATCGTTTCGCATCTACAACAGCCACAGCATCGGGCAATGTTTCATCTGGCATATGATGATCACATATTATAAAATCTATCCCTTTGCTTTTGGCATATTCGACCTTTTCAATCGATTTTATTCCACAATCGAGTGCAACAATCAACTTTACATCGGTACTCGATGCGTAGTCAATCCCCTGCTCCGAAATACCATATCCCTCATCATATCTGTCAGGAATATAATAATCGAGGTTTGTTGTGAATTTTCTTAAAAACTTGTAGACTAACGCAACTGCCGTTGTACCATCCACATCATAATCACCATATACCAAGATACGCTCTTTCTGTCCCAAAGCTTTTTCTATCCTTTTCACCGCTTTATCCATATCGGGCAGTAAAAAAGGATCATGAAGATTTTTCAAGTTCGGATGAAAGAATCTATCAGCTTCATCTACAGTATCTATACCACGCTGTATCAGCAATTGGCATAGAGCAGGGTGTAAATTCATCTGTTTAGCTAGTTCATCTTTCCGTTCTGTATCTCTGGGTGTTAATGGTTCGTAATTCCATCTGTAAATCATTATATATTTGTTTTTCTTTTCCTGTCGCGGGGAGATTCGATCGACCTCCGAAACTTCTATCTCAAAGCATTCCAAAGCAAGTCACTTTTCATATGCTTACCAAGAAGTATAATACGTAAAGATAGTACTTAATATATAACAACAGACAGATTGCAGAAGTTTTTATTGAAGAAAAATTTCAAAAAGTTGGCAGATAAGAATATATAAATACCCGATCTGTAAGAGTTAAAACTCCGCTACAATTTTGAAATTTATCTGACGTCCAGTCAAATAGTTCGGTACAGCATATTGCTGGTTAAAAACGTCATTTATCCAATAATACGAATTAGTATTTTTGATATCAAATAGATTAAATATATCTGCACCTAACCATATATTTTTGAACGATCCGCAGAATGCGCTTCTGTTCCTTATATCGAAGCTTTCACCCAGAACCTGCCATGCAAAACCGATATCAACTCTCTTGTAAGCCGGAGTACGGAATACATCGGAACTGATAAATCCTGAATTTGGAGGCGTTTGAGGTAATCCTTGGGAAAGACTTGCACTCAGATTCATTGTCAGCCGTTCGATACCGGGAAAATAATCCCTGAAAAAGAACGACAAATTATATCCCTGATCTGTAGGCAACGGTGCTTTTATACCATCAACTTCCTGCTGTGTTTTCATTAACGAAAGACTTATCCAGCTATCAGTCCCTTTGATAAACTCCCCGAAAAGCTTCATATCCAACCCCATTGCATACCCTTTTCCCGAATTCTCACCGGAATATCGAATTTTCACATTATCAACTGTGTATGGAACCAAATCCGTCAAATGTTTATAATATACCTCGCTTGTAAACTTAAAGGGGCGATCTGCTGCCGTAAATTTATAGTCTCCTCCCAGTACAAACTGTAAAGATTTCTGAGACTTGATATCTTTATTGAGTTCTATCACCGAATTGCCGTCAGTAGTTACTATCCGTTGATATTCCTTATAAAAAGGTGCCTGATAATACAAACCTGTTGCGAAACGCAGCACGAACGAACTACTGGGAACATACGCCAGTGAAGCGCGGGGGCTTATTATCGTTTCTTTATTAAAAGTCCAATGACTGAAACGGACTCCGGCATTAAGATAGAAAAGGCTTTCGCCCGCAGTAAAGCGATAGGTATCTTGCACATATCCGGAATACCGGTTAGAGTTAATCGAATTATCGCCTCTCTGATTTGTGTAAACACTAACCAAATTCGGTACATTGGGGATTGAATATCCGGCAGAGTCACGGACTGTCCATTCTTTGATTTTATCTTCGATCTTTTCCTTTTGAAAAGTAAAACCCCATTTTATATCGTGATTATTAAACTTAAATGAACCCGAATGGCTAAGCGTTGATACATCAGCATTCAGTTTATTACGGGCATGCTCCAAATATGAGCCTATTGCCAGCAGGCTTCCATTCTGATCTTCGACCCCACCCGACTCGAGTCCGGCATCCGTTAGCTGATATTCGCCGGAGATATCGTATCGTTCATACTCCCGGGTAGAGAATGCAGAACCCGAGAATCCTAATTCCAAATTTTCGGTCAGCTTGCCTTTCAGGCTCAAAGCCCCGAAATAAGTAAGGAACTTATCGTGCTCCCAACCATCAAAATATACTTTGAAGTTTTTCGAATCACTCATCGATCCGTATTTGGTTTCTCTGCTTTGTGGAGTAAATTTAAAGACATTACTTGATAAGTTTCCGAGAAAGCTTACTTCCCATTTCGGTGCTATCTTGAATGTCATATATGTTTGAGCATCTATAAATTCGGGATCGTATTCCGCTTCCGTATCAGTAGTGCCTAATAAATTTTTAGTCGTTTTATACCTGAATCCTGTAATTTGAGAAAATCTTCCGGTTGAACTTCCGATATATGCGTTGGCTCCCAATAAGCTTCCAGAAACCATTGCCTCAAATTCGGTAGGTTGTTTGTAGGTAATATCAAGAACCGAAGACATCTTGTCTCCATAAGAAGCATCAAAACCTCCGGTAGAAAATTTCACATCTTTAGTCATACTCGGATTCAAAAAGCTAAGACCTTCCTGTTGTGCCGACCTGATCAGCAAGGGTCTGTAAATTTCAATCCCATTCACATACACCAGATTTTCATCGTAATTACCACCCCGTACCGAATACTGATTACTCAATTCATTGGTTTTACTAACCCCGCTTTCCATCGATATACGAGCTTCGATAGAAGGATCGGTCAACAGATTAGAGTTACCCAATTCTATCTTCCCCATTGTATTAGTCTGCGCCTGAGAACCGGTGACAGTTACTTCTTCCAGCACCTTTTCGCGAAGCATGATATTTACAACCATATTGCCGGAAACTTTCTCTATTTTCCGTTCTGCTTTCTGATAGCCCAAAGATGAAAATTCGAGAGTAATAGAATCTCCCATAGGCACTGTTATCTGATACTTTCCCTGTCCATTGGTAAAATCGCCTGATATGGAACCTTTGATCGATACCCTCACAAAATCAACCGGCTTATTATCGAAATTTGTCACAGTTCCACTTATCTTAGCTTGTTGTGCTGTAGCTAAAGATACCGTTGCGAACAGAAATAAAAATATATATAAAATTTGTTTTGCTGTCATCTATTCAGATTATGAAATTAGATTTTCCCTATCTAGCCGTCCTTATTATTAACATCATCAATGATGAACTATAAATATTCAACAGTGTTATATAACATGTATTTAGGTAAAAATACCCTAAGTTCACAAAGTTAATCTATATTTTGAATATTTTCATGTCAATTTTATGATGAAACTTCAGGTAAAAAATATATTAGTATCATATATCCGGGATAAAAGAAACTTCATTCCGGAATATTTCTCCGACATCCAAATCAAATATCTATAGCCAAACCTCCTATATGATTGGAGTTTAAGTCTATTCATAAAAGATTCGTTAACATTCTGTTAAGAACTTTATGATCGAATAAACCCGAAATGCAATATTATTAATTTAACTTTGCACACATAGATATAGGAAAATCTAAAAGGTACTCATTAAACAATAGTACATATTTATAATTCTGAGACCTGATTTAATTTGACAACTATCACTTAAATTAAGAAATGGCTAAAGTTAAAGGAACAGTAGTGGTCGATGTAGAACGCTGCAAAGGCTGTGACTTATGCGTAGTATCCTGTCCTTGTGATGTTTTAGAACTACAACCGCGGGAGGTAAACCAAAAAGGCTACCATTACGTATATATGAAGAACGAAGATGCTTGTATCGGATGCGCCAATTGTGGATATGTTTGCCCCGATGCCTGTCTGACGATATACAAACAAAAAAATATAACCACTGATACAGCAAAATAATTTGTTGTATCTTTTTATTTTTAGGCAGTATCTTAGTTGTCTGATTAACGAATAATCATATCGTAAGTCTTTCGATATAGTTCTGTCTTTTGTAAAAAACGATCAATGTTACATTATGTCTGAAGAAATATATTTAATGAAAGGCAATGAAGCTGTTGCTCATGCCGCTATCAGATTAGGTGTCGACGGATATTTCGGTTATCCGATCACCCCACAATCCGAAATATTAGAAACCCTGATGGCCGAAGCTCCCTGGAAAACAACAGGAATGGTTGTGCTACAGGCCGAAAGTGAAACCGCATCTATCAATATGGTATATGGTGGCGCCGGATGTGGCAAAGCGGTGATGACATCATCGTCCAGCCCCGGACTAAGCCTTATGCAGGAAGGACTGTCGTATCTCGCTGCAGGAAGTCTTCCTTGCCTCGTTATCAACGTAATGCGTGGAGGACCCGGACTGGGAACTATACAGCCATCGCAATCCGACTATTTTCAGACCGTAAAAGGCGGAGGACATGGCGATTATAAAATGGTAACCCTGGCTCCTGCATCGGTACAAGAGATGTCCGACTTCGTCGGATTAGGTTTCGAACTGGCATTTAAGCATTCGACACCCGTAATGATTCTTACCGACGGTGTTATAGGTCAAATGATGGAAAAGGTAAAACTACCCGAATTCAGGAGAAGACGCACCGAAGAAGAAATCAGAAAACAATGCCCATGGGCTACCCTCGGAAAAACTCCGGATCGTAAACCCAACATTATTACAACTCTCGAACTGGATGCGCACGCAATGGAACGCATCAATATCAACTTACAAGAGAAATACAGAAAGATAGAGGAATCGGAAATACGTTATCAGGAAATAGATTGTGACGACATGGATTACCTGATCGTTGCATTCGGGTCTGCTGCCCGTATCAGTCAAAAAGCAGCAGAATTAGCGAAAGCCGAAGGTATCAAGGTAGGTATTATCCGCCCGATTACGCTCTGGCCCTACCCTTCCGATATCATTAATCAATATGCTTCTAAGGTAAAAGGTATACTGACTGTTGAGTTCAATGCCGGACAAATGGTCGAAGACGTACGCCTTGCCGTAAACGGAAAAGTTCCTGTAGAGCATTTTGGGCGTCTGGGAGGAATCATTCCTACACCGTTCGAAGTTGTTTCGGCATTGAAACAAAAACTAATAAAATAAACTATTCAGAATTCAATCACATTTAAGAATATCAATATATGAACACCAGTATAGTAGATCCTAAAAATTTGGTGTATGCCAAACCCGAACTGATGAATGACAATCAGATGCATTACTGTCCGGGATGTTCGCATGGTGTTGTACATAAACTCATTGCGGAAATTATTGACGAGATGGGACTGCGTGAAAAAACGATAGCCATAGCTCCCGTAGGTTGTGCAGTATTTGCATATGATTATGTGGATATCGACTGGCAGGAAGCTGCCCATGGACGTGCTCCTGCAGTAGCCACTGCTATAAAACGCCTTTGTCCTGACAAAATGGTATTCACCTATCAAGGAGACGGAGACTTAGCCGCAATTGGAACAGCTGAAACAATACATGCTGCAAACCGGGGCGAAAATATAGCTATTATATTTATCAACAATGGTATATATGGTATGACCGGTGGCCAGATGGCTCCAACAACATTGTCTAAAATGAAAACGTCCACAACACCTAACGGGCGCGACACATATGAAAATGGTTACCCTCTAAAAATTACAGATCTTCTCGCCCAGCTCGAAGGTGTATGTTTTGCTACACGTCAAAGTGTACATACAGCCCCTGCCGTAAAAAAAGCGAAAAGAATGATTGCCAAAGCCTTCCAAAATTCACTGGATGGCAAAGGAACGTCTATTGTAGAAATAGTTTCGACCTGTAATGCAGGATGGAAAATGACTCCTGCCGGAGCTAATGACTGGATGGTAGACAATATGTTTCCTGTGTATCCGATTGGTGATTTAAAAGACATTTAATATCTAATTTTATCTTACAGAAAAGAATAAAATGGTAAACGAAATAATTATAGCCGGATTTGGAGGACAAGGAGTTTTGTCGATGGGTAAAATACTCGCATATTCGGGATTAATGGAAGGAAAAGAGGTTTCGTGGTTTCCTTCGTACGGCCCCGAGCAGCGTGGCGGTACTTCCAATGTAACAGTAATATTGAGCGATAACGTTATCAGTTCACCTATTGTAAGTGAATACGATATTGCTATCATTCTCAATCAGCCATCATTAGAGAAATTCGAATCGCAAGTAAAGCCGGGAGGAATTTTATTATACGATCCCGATGGTATACACCGTCCTCCTACACGTAAAGATATATCGATTTATAAAGTAGATGCAATGGCCAAAGCCACAGAAATGCAAAATCAAAAAGCATTCAATATGATTGTATTAGGCGGGCTTCTGAAGGTTAAGCCAATAGTAGATCTGGAGCATGTAATGATGGGCTTGAAAAAGACCCTTCCTGTCAGACATCACGGACTCTTGCCGATGAACGAAAAAGCAATTATTACCGGAATGGAAATTGTTGAAGAAATAAAATAGACAGGCCCTCAATCAAAGCATAATACAGGCCGGTTCGGTAATTCCGTTCCGGTCTGCATTTTTTTAAGCAAACTACAGTCGGGAAAAGCATAAACCGATAAAAATGTGTAACTTTGCAAAAAATCTAAGGTCTCAGACCTTTTTATTGGTTTTGTAAGTAAAACAACAATAACCTTTTATACATTAAAAATGTATCATTAAATGATTTCTGTTAATTAAAGCCGGCTGAGCTTTTGATCTTTACACAGTAATAAGATAGATACATACTTACATTTATTAGAGTTTAAGAATTTATGGGAAATTTAGTAGCGATAGTCGGACGCCCTAATGTGGGAAAATCGACGTTATTCAATCGTTTGACACAAACCCGTCAAGCAATTGTCGACGAAACTTCGGGTACGACTCGCGACAGACAATACGGAATAGTTGAATGGGGTGGAAAAGAATTTTCGCTTGTTGATACAGGTGGATGGGTTGTAAATTCTGATGATATCTTCGAAGAAGAAATCAATAAGCAAGTAGCAATAGCTATTCAGGAAGCAGATGTAATACTTTTCGTTGTTGATATAATGAACGGTGTTACCGACTTGGATTTAGGTGTGGCCGGAATATTGAGAAGAGCTAAGAAACCAATCATACTGGTATCTAACAAAGCCGATAATTTCAACGTACATTCGTTATCTGCTGAGTTTTATACATTCGGACTTGGCGATCCAATGAATATATCTGCTATCAACGGTGCAGGAACAGGAGATCTTTTGGATGAAATAATAGCCAAATTCCCTAAAAAGGAAGAAGCTGAATTTGAAGCTTTTGAAGAAAACGTACCTCGTATAGCGATCGTAGGTCGCCCTAATGCAGGAAAGTCTTCGTTCGTAAATGCCCTGATCGGTGAAGAACGTAATATAGTTACCAACATAGCAGGAACCACTCGTGACTCGATATACACCAGATTCGATAAATTCAGCATGGACTTCTATTTGGTAGATACAGCCGGTATCCGTAAAAAAGGAAAGGTTATCGAAGACTTAGAATATTACTCCGTCATCCGTTCTATCAAGGCAATCGAGAATTCGGATGTGTGCGTGCTTATGCTTGATGCAACACAGGGTATCGAGAGTCAGGACTTAAATATCTTTTCTATTATTCAAAAGAACCGGAAAGGTTTGGTTGTTTGTGTAAATAAATGGGATCTGGTAGAGAATAAAGAACAAGTAGTAATTAAAACTTTCGAAGAAGCTATCCGCAACCGTTTAGCTCCGTTTACCGACTTCCCTATTGTTTTCGCTTCGGCACTAACCAAGCAACGAATACTGAAAGTTCTGGAAACAGCTAAAGAAGTCTATAATCACAAAAAGGTAAGAATACCTACTCATAAACTGAATGAGCTTCTTTTACCTATTATCGAACGTACACCACCGCCCTCTAATAAAGGTAAATATATAAAAATCAAATACATTACACAGTTACCTAATACACAGGTTCCGACTTTTGTATTTTTCTGTAACTTACCTCAATGGATAAAAGATCCGTATAAGCGTTTCCTCGAAAACCGTATTCGTGACCATTGGAATCTTTCGGGTACTCCTATTAATATTATTATCAGGGAAAAATAATTTTTGTGCGTCATAAAATAAAAAAGCAGGATTAACAAATCCTGCTTTTTTACATATTAATCGTTCTTATATTATTTTTTCATAATCTTATGAACCGATTCCTTTCCGTTTGACAACACTTTCAAAACATATACTCCGGATGACAGATGCGATACATCCACCGATGAACCTATGTGTTTCTGAGCTAGTACAAGTTGTCCATTTACTGTATAAATATTGACTGCGTCTATCTGCGAACCCGAATTGATGTACAACACATCTGTCACCGGATTCGGGTAAATCGAGATTGATGTTGCTTCATTAGCATCCTGTACTAATGTTCTCGCTTCAACATTTTCGTCACTGGTCGCCGCCGAAGAAACCTGCTTAATCCAGACAGAAGGATTGATCAAAGCTATGTCAATTATATCTGATAGTGTTTTTCGTGGACTTGCATTATCCAAGATATATTGGACATAGAATCCTCTGATATATCCCCGGGGTAATTCTACATAACCTTCTGGTGCTACTTCGTCCAAACCTAATTTTATTATCGAGATATCATCCTTATTGATAACTCCGTTTCTTACCTTTTCCAATAATACTTCTTCGCCAGAACGTTCTCTGTTCGTATATTGAAATCCGATCATAGCCGCATAAATAACCATAGGAGACGCTGCATAATTTTCACCAGTCATATTCTGATTAATATACAGTTTATATCCTAACTCTTCGTCGGTTAATGCTCTACACCAACGCATAGGAATAGCATCTGACGAAGCATATTCTCCATAAGAAATAACAGGATGGTCTCCTAATTGGAAAGAAGTAAAGATTCGCGATTCAATATTCATTGCATCTTTATTCTTATCTATGATAGGTAATGCCAGTGCCTGATCCAAACCTGCTCCCACCAATTCATCCGCCGGAACATTATACAGAGTAGTAAACCCTTGCTCGGTTTTTACTCTCAGACTAGACTGAGTTACCCCCCAACGAAATCCTCCTGGTACTATATTCATTCCATATTTATTTGTATTAGTCGGATCAAATGTATCAGACGGATAAGTTGAAGTTCCGAAATTTGCCGCATTTGGATAGAACCAGTCAAAACCGGGTGCTACAAAAGATACCGGAACCTCATTTTCTTTATAAGATAAGAACTGACGTACTTCGGGCATAGTTCCGTGTCCACACATGGCGATCAACTGCAATATATCTGCTGCAGTAGGCAAATCCCAGTATTTTGATTGTACTATAGAACGGATTCCATCCCAATAATGAGTTATTACATCCTCTCCCCTCAATTCATTATTTACGACTTCTTTCAAAGAACCAAAACGACGCACATAACTCAACTTGTTTATACGGTCACGATTCATCGTATAATATGTTCCGTAATATTTCTGGAATTCCGGCAATAATTTTGTTGTTATATCAGATTCACTTGGATTTGTAATTCCCATTTGTGCCCCTAAATAATCCCAATAAGTACGACTGTCGGGTGCTGTAGATTGCTTATCAAACATTCCGTAAGTATCATGAGCATAGTCTATCTGCGATTTGGTAACATCAATATCTGTTGGATTGCGGAAATTGCTGTCCATCCAGTAATATTCTCCAATACGTACACCCTGATATTCATCTAAAATTGTAGTGCCTCCGTCTTCTGTGTAATACAGTTTGATTGTTTGTGGAATCGGCTTAATTTCCTGTTGTATTGATAGAAAATCTTTCCATTGGGCAGTAGCTGAATATAAGGATATCGATTCTTTAGGTACATATAAAGTACAAGCGGTTTTATTAACACCATAGAAAACATCTGTTCCCAATGTCGGTGGAGTCGGATTAAGTGATGTCAATGAAGTTAGTAAAGTACAATTATAAAATGCATAATTACCTATATTATCCACTAATTGAGGTAAATTAATACTTAATACTTTAGCATCTCGAAACACATCGTTACCTATAGTCACCAACTTTGCAGGTAAATCGACTGTCCCACAGAAACCCTGAAATGATCCATTGCTCAGATTTATCATATTATCGGGTAAAATAACATGGCTTGTAACATATTCGAAGGCCAAAGAACCAATGGTTGTTAATGAACTACAATAACTTAAATCAATACCCGAGATAATGGATGAACTCTGAAAAGTGTAAGCATTGATCGTGGTCAGTTGATTGCATCTGCTGAAGTCTAAAGAAGGACTCTGAATATTTTTAAAAGCTTGGTTACCTAAACTCTTTAATGACGCAGGTAAAGATAAACCTTCGGGAAGTTTGGCTCCCTGAAACGCATTACTACCTATAGTCTCCAACTTTGCAGGTAAATCGACTGTCCCACAGAAACCCTGAAATGATCCATTGCTCAGATTTATCATATTATCGGGTAAAATAACATGGCTTGTAACATATTCGAAGGCCAAAGAACCAATGGTTGTTAATGAACTACAATAGCTTAAATCAATACCCGAGATAATGGATGAACTCTGAAAAGCGTAAGCATCGATTGTCGTCAGTTGATTACATCTACTGAAATCCAAGGAAGGACTCTGAATATTTTTAAAAGCATAGCTCCCTATTGTAATTAATGATTCCGGAAGAATAATCTTATCAACCCTTCTCCCTTGAAAAGCAGAAGCAGGTATCATACCATTATCAATGGTAGCTCCTCCCATATCCAAGACTTTTAAAGCAGTCATGCTTTTCATCGATGTAAAGTCAGCTGCATTAATAGTACCGGTAATAATTAGGTCTGTCACCTTCGATAAATCATCGCCTAACAAAGAACCTAATGTTCCGGGGGTAGTTACATCCACAGTTCGTGCTACCTGAGCCTGTGTTAACGAAATACTCATAAAAATACTGAGTAACAAATAATAAAGTTTGTTTTTCATTTTGTAAGAAAGTTTTGTTTATAAATAAGGACTCATGAAAAATCATCTTTAATTCACTATATAGATAAAATTTTTACATAAATCCGCCACAAGATATGATAAATATTCTTGAAAATTCAATCGCACAACCTTTGAGAGTATCTCATAGACTGATTTCCATATTGCGTTAAAAACACGTCTAATAATACAGAAAGACATTGTATAGTAAAATTTACTATCTTTGTCGCAGATATATTAGGAAATAACAAAAAACAACACCGTGAAAATTAAAGTATTATTATTGCTGATCATTTCGGCAATGTGTGTTATGTCATGTAGTAGTGATGACGATTATTCTGGAATAGAAATTCCAACTAATCCTACTGATCCAACCGATCCCACAGATCCAGCTACTCCAACAGAACCAAACCCTCTCCCTTCTGTTGCAGGGAAAGTTGTTGTCAAATTCTTTGACCCAAGACTAAGCACAACAGCATACTACTATGCAGTAAAGATCGGGGAATATTATTGGATGGATTCCAATATTAATCATTATTCCGGACAAGCCATGTCCCGAAGCCAGATAGATTTGGCTCTCACCAGATACAGATTAAACCCTTCGAAATATAATGTTTCAATTCAAAATATCAATAAGTATTTCGGACCTTACTATGACCGGATTGACTATGAATATATTGAAGGTAACCGGAATAACTACCAAATAACAGAAGACGGCAATCTTATAACTGCCGGCCTCTGGGGATCTCCCTCCAATGCCGAAGTAGCCCAACTCTTCGCTATGTGCGGAAATGGATCTGAGAATAGCGTAAGAACTGCGTTAGCTTGCAAACCAGGAAGCAACCCTGCCGCTATAAATAATTATACATACTGGTTCACTAGTACAAATACTAATAAATTCGGTTTTAACCTAATGCCAGGTGGTGCACGTTTCAATGGAGATCAACAATGGAAATTAGAGCATAACCATAATCAGGATGATTATGAGATATTCAATGTTGCTACCGGCGATTTTTATGGTTTTTTACAGGCTGCTGTTATCCTAACCTGGAACGGAAGAGTCACAATAGATGATTATATAAAGTTTGATACTGTAAAAAGCTGGCATTGGATGTCTATCCGATGGTGTAGAAAGCTTACAAATGCAGAACTTGGATATCGTTTATATATTGACCAAGCTCAGTCTGATATTGTAAAACTAGGTCTGAACACATCGCCACCAAACGGATATACCGAATTACCTAATGGTGCACTTAGAGGGTTTTATGTTCAGTATATTATCGAAGGAGCTAACCCCGATATGACTGTACCACAAATGGTAACTCTAGCTAAGAGCCTTCCTCATTAAATCAAAAATAGTTATGCAAGAACAGGAGGAAGTTGGATAATTTCCTCCTGTTTTTTTTATTACTTTTTCTTTGAAGAGTTAAATAATCCATTCGCAATATTACCTATAATACTTTTCGTATCAACCGATATCTGAGGATTATCCAGTGTCCCCTTTACCGTTAAAGACACATTATTAATATGGCTTTGGGGTAAAGACAAGGTTCCTTTATAATTAATAGACCTATTTCCTTCTAGATTAACACTCCCTTCTTGCAGACTCAGACTGCCAATCTGATTCAGATTAATAACGAAAGGTTTAGTTAATATTTTTCCTTCTTTTACCGAAAACCGGATATTTAGATCTTTAACCGAAGGCGATTTCAACAGGTTTGTTTTCAAGGCTCTCGACAAATCGTCCAGAAACTCCACATCATGAACTTTTATTTCATCTGATTGCACAAAACCTGTGGCATTCAACGATGATAATACCTGAGAAATATCATCACTTATCAATCTATCTGTAGAAAAATCGGTATTTATATAAAGACTCCCTGAGGCATTACTTATATTAAAACGATCCGATTTTAGATAAAGATTCCCCTTTATAATAGACTTAGGCTGTGGAAGAAGCCTTAACTCCGCTCCATTTATTAATATCTCATGGCTTTCTTTCTTCTTATAAGATATACTATCTGCTTTCACGAATCCCTGAGCCGAAAGGCTCTGATCCAGCTTTTTATCCATAGCCGAAAGATCAACCGTAAGTTTTCCTCTTAACTGAATATCTTTATCCAATGGATACACATCCCTTATATCAGCAAGGTTAATAACACCCTTCGATTTGGCTATAAAGTCTGTATTATCAATATTCAATACGACAGAGAAGGGCTTCCCTCCCATCGAAAACTCTAATTTACTTATATCTATAATTGTATTATTTGACGAATCACCATTGCTTCTTATATCCGCAACAAGGTTAATATCATCTACCGATGACGGTAATGACGGATACCGGAACATAGCATCTTCTATCAATACCCTAAAGTCAAAAGCAGGATGATGTCCGTTTTGCAGTAAACCATTTACTGACGCTTGTATTGAAGCCTTTCCTTCAGTCGCTATTTCATTGAAGCCATTGGAATAAAAAGATGGAATAACAGACAATAAATTTTTGAATGGAGTATCTGACTTCAGAGTTTCCAGTCTTAAATCTAACTCTGCCGCATTATTCTCACGTAAAGAGACAGTACCTCCAATAGAGACTTCCAAATCATTCAAACGGATATAATTTTCGAGTATAGTTAATACTTTTTTCTCTGTATCTATACTAACAGAAGTTTCGGCATAGCCTTTTATATCCGACAGATAAGATATTCCATGTTTTGTAAAAAATATCTCATTTATATTCACTTTCGATTTCAATTCTGTAGCAGGGTTCGACACTTCACCGGACATATTTCCGTCACAACCGGTGAATGATATGTTCAGATTTCGGGCTCTGTCTTCGTAAACCAGTTTACATTCGGAAAAAGAGACTTTCCGAAGTTCTAGGTTAAAGCCTCCTTTATGAGATGAAGTTACATCTTCAACCGGAACCGAGTCAACAACTGTATCTGTTTTTATAATATCCCAATTGTTTCGTCCATCTTCTAAAGAAAGAGCATACACTTCTCCTTTATCTACTCTGATGCCAGATACAGTATAGTTACCCTTCAATAGTCCTTTGGCAGAAAAAACTACATCTACAGCCTTTGCTTTAATCAAAGTATCTCCTTCAAAATCATTTATTCCACTTAAAACAACGTCTTCAAGGGAAAGTGTTATATTGGGAAAATTAGAAAACAAGCTGATTCCCAAGTTTTCAATATGTAATTCAGCATTCAATTTACGATTTGCCGTTTCTATTACAGATTCTCTAATCTTTCCCTCGAACAGAAAAGGAACTATTAATAAAGCAATCAGAAATGCAACAAAAACACTTCCGCCAATAATCAACCCTCTTTTTATACTCTTCTTCATTATGCGTTGTATTTAAAACAACTAAAATACCTTATAATATAAAAGGTAAACTTTGATCTAAAGACAAAACTTACCTCTCTATTTAATATAGTATGAAATAAAACAGTTTCAACTTATTTTATCCTTCAGTTCTTCGAGTTCCATAGTCAGGAGTTCCCATGTACTCATCTCGTTCTCAATATCTTTTGTTAGTTTTCCATGCTTTTCGAACAAAGATGTGTCTGCGGCTCCATCGGGAGTAGCTAAAATTTCTTCGAGAGAAGCTTTCTCTTCTTCCAGTTTTTCTATTTTAGATTCTGTTTCCGATATTGATTTTTCCTGACGTTTTATAAGCCGGCCTAGCTCCTTTCGTTCTTCGTATGACAATTTATTTTCGGATTGAACAGCTTTCGTCTCTGTTTTTGGAGCATCCTCTACCTTGTTCGCCACAGGCATCTCCAATTCCTGTAAAGTATCCATTTTTTTCTTTTGCAAGAATTCATAAATTCCACACAAGTGCTCTTTTACCTGCTGATTGCCAAACTCATAAACCTTATCAACCAAACCATCCAGAAATTCACGGTCGTGTGATACTACAATCACCGTTCCGTCAAACTCCTTGATCGCCTCCTTCAATACATCTTTCGATCTCATATCGAGGTGATTAGTCGGCTCATCGAGTATCAATAAATTCACAGGTTCGAGCAACAAGCGAATCATAGCCAAACGGCTGCGTTCTCCTCCCGACAGCACCTTCACCTTTTTATCGGAAGCCTCGCCGCCAAACATAAAGGCTCCCAGAATATCCCGTATTTTGGTACGGATATCGCCAGTTGCAACATAATCGATAGTTTCGAAAACAGTCTTACTCTCGTCTAACAACGAAGCCTGATTCTGAGCAAAATACCCGATCTTCACATTGTGCCCCAACTCCAGTTTTCCTTTGAAATCGGTCTCTCCCATAATACATTTGACCAACGTAGACTTACCCTCTCCGTTTTTACCCACAAAGGCTACTTTATCCCCCCTATTGATAGTCAATGTTACATCTTTGAAGATAAGATGGGCTCCGTATGATTTTTCGACATTTTCTGCTATAACCGGATATGAACCCGAACGTGGAGCAGGTGGAAATTTTAAACGCAACGAAGAATTATCCTCCTCATCAATCTCCAACCGTTCTATTTTTTCCAGCTGCTTTATTCTAGATTGTACTTGTACAGCTTTGGTTGCCTTGTAACGAAAACGTTCTATAAAATCTTCTGTATCCTGAATCTGTTTTTGCTGATTCTCATAAGCTCTTATTTGCTGTTCGCGCCGTTCTTTTCGCAACTCTACATATTTCGAATAGCTTACCTTATAGTCATATGTTTTACCCAATACTATTTCTATAGTACGAATAGTTACAGCATCAAGAAATGCGCGGTCGTGCGATACCAGAATAACAGCATTGGCACGAGTCGCCAAAAAGTTTTCGAGCCATTGAATCGATTCTATGTCCAAATGGTTAGTGGGCTCATCGAGCAATAATACATCCGGACGGCGCAATAAGAGTTTCGCCAGCTCTATACGCATACGCCACCCTCCGCTAAACTCACTGGTAGGACGGTCGAAATCAATACGCTTAAAACCCAACCCAATTAGAGTACGCTCTACCTCGGCCAGAAAATTACCTCCGCCCGACATCAGGAATTGCTCATTCAGATATGCCGACCGATCGATCAGATCGTGATATTCTTTGGATTCGTAATCAGTACGTTCAGTCAGCTGTTGGTTCACAGATTCGAGTTCCGACTCGAGCTGCTGCACATGGTCAAAAGCCAAAGAGGCTTCCTCCAACACAGTATTTCCTTCAGTCAGGGTCATATGCTGCGGCAAATAACCTATTGTCAAATCTTTAGGGTATGAGATATTTCCCTTAGTCGGTTCCTGTATTCCTGCGAATATTTTGAGCATAGTAGATTTACCTGCCCCATTTTTCCCAACAAGGGCTATGCGATCTTTTTTATTGACCACAAATGATATATTATCAAATAGCGGACGCCCGCTAAATTCTACTGTTAATCCTTCTACTGAAATCACTTCTGTTATATTTTAATCATACAAAAGTACGATTTTATTTTTTGCTCCTGTTATATGAATGAGATACTGCTGGTTTTATCTATTAAATAAATAGTAGTGAGAGATTCAAAAATAAAATATGATAAAAATGATGTTTTTTGTACACCTTTGTCACTTTCTGACATTTTACAGTCTAATTTAGAAGCAGTTAAAAAAGTGACAAAGTAAACACAGGTGTCACTTTTTTGTCACCTTTCTGTTACCGCACAAAGGATATCAAAAAACGAACAATGTGATATTAAGTTAATAAAAGCCTGTATTTTCTGATATACTATTTTAATTTCTTTCTATCTTTGAATATTTGTTTCATTTATTATAAATTTATTAATAAGCATATATAGTATTCTTTGAATTGATGCAAATAGTGCAATTTGCTTATTATAACAACAAAAAGGTCTAAGACCTTAAATTTAAGAAAGTATATTAAGATGAAAACTTACACCAACGTTAAAGATCTGGGAGACCTGAAAGCTGCTGTAAAAGAAGCCCTTGAGATCAAGAAAAACAGATACGCTTACAAGCATCTGGGAGAAAACAAGACTTTATTGATGGTCTTCTTCAACTCTAGTCTACGCACACGCCTCAGTACTCAAAAAGCAGGAATGAACTTAGGCATGAACACCATAGTACTCGATATTAATCAGGGTGCGTGGAAACTGGAGACAGAACGTGGTGTAATTATGGATGGCGATAAGACGGAGCATCTTCTCGAAGCCATTCCGGTAATGGGTTGTTATTGTGATATTATCGGAGTACGGGCTTTTGCTCAATTCGAAAACAAGCAAGACGACTACGAAGAAAAGATACTCAACCAGTTTATCAAATATTCAGGAAAACCCGTATTCAGTATGGAAGCTGCTACAGGACATCCTTTACAGGCTTTTGCCGACCTTATCACTATTGAGGAATACAAAAAGACCGAACGTCCTAAAGTGGTGTTAACATGGGCTCCGCATCCAAAGGCATTACCACAGGCTGTTCCTAATTCTTTTGCTGACTTTATGAACGAAGCCGATGTTGATTTTGTTATAACACATCCCGAAGGTTACGAATTGGGCTCCCAATTTGTCAGAGGGGCAAAAATCGAATACGATCAGGACAAAGCTTTAGCTGGGGCAGATTTTGTATATGCTAAAAACTGGGCTGCATATACTGATCCGAACTATGGGAAAATACTAAGCAAAGACAGGGCATGGACTATTTCGACCGAAAAGATGGCTCTTACAAATAATGCTTACTTTATGCATTGCCTGCCTGTACGACGCAATATGATTGTAACAGACGAAGTTATCGAGAGCCCCCAGTCAATTGTAATTCCCGAAGCTGCTAATCGCGAAATCTCGGCACAAACGGTTATCAAACGAATACTGGAAAACTTATAAGGTAAATTCTCTCATGAAAAGAAATATTTCATTAGATTATTTAAAGGTAGTTCTAAGTATATTAGTGGTATTAATACACCTTAAGCCACTGGTTAAAAGCGATGTTTATATACTCAATATTATCAGTTGGGAAGTAACTGAAGGTATTGCGCGTATTGCTGTTCCTTGTTTTTTTATACTCAATGGTTATTTCTTAGGCAAGAAACTAATTAACAGCATATTATTAAAAGAACATTGCACCTTTTTACTCAAAATATATATTATCTGGATACTTATCTATTTATCATTATATGCCTCTTTGGGCTCTTTTGAAACATCTTCAGCATCAATAGTACCTATCATCAAAAGCATTATCATCGGATTCGAACATTTGTGGTATATCTTGGCCTTGATTGAAGCTCTTATTATAATATTTGTATTGGAAAAACTCATTCCATCCGAAAAAACAAAATCCATAATCTTTTTATCATTATTCTTGTTCTGTGCCGGATATTGGATACAGAATAAATACATACTTGATATCGGCAAATTCGCATCAAGAAATGCTTTATTTATTGGGGTTCCTTTTATCTATCTCGGAATATTAATTAGAAAGAAAGAGAGTATTTTACTGAAATTCAAATCAAAGTATTTACTAATAATTTCACTCTGTGCTTTCTTTCTACTTTTGTTAGAAGCGTACTTTTCTTTTCTGAAAGGATATTCGGTAGATATATACATTTCTTTAATTATACTATCGCCTTGCGTTATATTATTCTTTATCAAAAGAAGTCATTACACGATGCAGTACAATGACTTTATTAAAGATTTAGCCCCGACTATATTTTATAGCCATGGCGTAATACTTACCTTGGTCAGGCTCTTTCCGGGACACGTTGATAATATTTTCCAGATACCGATTATATTATTATTCACATTATGCCTGTCTTGTATTCTTATGAAAATCAATAAAAATATAAAAATCTTTTTTTAGCAAAACAAAATATGAAAAAGTTACACTATTATTTACCATTAGCATTACTTACAGCAACGTCAGTGACGATAGTAGGCTGCAAGCAAAAAGCAAAAGCACAGGAGGAAATTGTTGTGGAAAAAGGTCTCGATTTAAACAATCTGGATACTACAGCTAATCCGGGTTCCAGTTTTTTCCGTTATGCAACCGGCGGATGGGCAGATGCCAATCCTATACCTGACGAATATTCTCGTTACGGATCATTTGACCAGCTACGCGAAAATAACCAGAAACAGATCAAAGACCTTATTGAAGAATTAGGTAAAACCGAGCACAAAAACGGTACTACTCCTCAAAAGATCGGAGACCTGTACAAGGCCGGTATGGACAGCGTAAAGCTTAACAAAGACGGAGCTTCTCCTATCAAAGACCAATTGGCTACTATTGCAGCTGCTAAAACAGTAGATGATATTATAACTTTGACCGGTAAACTCAGACACTATACGTCAGCTCCATTCTTCGGATTCTATGTAGGAGCCGATGATATGAACAGCTCGATGAATATCGCCCACATCTATCAAAGCGGACTTGGACTTGGCGAACGCGAATACTACATCGCTACAGATGCTACATCTAAAGCTTTGCGTGAAGGGTACATCAAACTTATCCAGACTCAGTTCGAATACGCCGGATACACTGCGGATGCTGCAAAGGCCGCTTCCGAATCGGTAATGAAGATTGAAACAGCATTGGCTAAAGCTCATTTCGAAAAAGAAAAAACCCGTATCCCCGAACTAAACTACCACAAAATGCAGGTTAGCAGCCTGAACGATTCGGTTGCGAAATTCAATTGGGACTTATTCTTTACCTCTATAGGAGCAAAGGATATGAAAGAGTTGAACGTTTCTCAGATCGAACCTATAGCTGCCGCTGTAAAACTGATACAGAGTACACCTGTTGAAGATTCGAAAGCATATCTGTCATGGAACCTGATAAATGCCTCAGCCAAATATCTTGATGACAAATTTGTAAATGCAAACTTCGAATTCTATGGCAAACAACTTAGCGGAAGCAAAGTAATTCAGCCTCGCTGGAAACGCACAGTGAATACCATCAATGATGCGTTGGGTGAAGAAGTCGGACAAATGTATGTAGAAAAATACTTCCCTCCTAAAGCTAAGGAGCGTATGCTTAACCTTGTAAAAGGTCTGCAGGAATCGTTAAGCGAACGTATCAACAACCTTGAATGGATGAGCAAAGAAACAAAGGCTAAAGCTCAGGAAAAATTAGGTACATTTATCGTTAAGATCGGTTATCCTGACAAGTGGAGAGATATCTCTTCTCTAGAAATTAAAGAAGACAGCTATTGGGCAAACATTGTCCGCGCTTCAGAATACGAGTTCAATTTTATGTTAGGAAAACTTGGCAAACCTGTTGACCGTGCCGAATGGTTGATGTCTCCTCAGACAGTGAATGCTTATTACAATCCTACTACTAACGAGATTTGTTTCCCTGCCGGTATTCTTCAACCTCCTTTCTTCTACATGAATGGTGATGATGCTATCAACTATGGAGCTATCGGTGTAGTTATCGGACACGAAATGACTCACGGATTTGACGATCAAGGCCGTAAATACGATAAAAACGGAAATATGACCGATTGGTGGACTGCTGACGATGCTAAGAAATTCGAAGAAAGAACTAAAGTATTATCTGATTTCTTTGACAATATCAAAGTATTGGGCGACCTCCATGCTAACGGTAAATTCACTCTTGGTGAAAACATAGCAGACCAGGGAGGATTACAAGTGTCTTACTATGCATTTATGAAAACTAAAGATGGTCAATCAACAGAAAAGATAGATGGGTTCACACCTCAACAACGTTTCTTCCTTTCTTATGCTAACCTATGGGCCGGAAATATCAGAGATGCAGAGATTACACGTCTTACCAAAATAGATCCGCATGCTTTAGGCAAATGGCGTGTAGACGGAGCTTTGCCTCATGTTGAACCTTGGTATCAAGCCTTCAACATCACAGAAGCAGACTCATTGTTTATTCCTAAAGAAAAACGGGTTTCTATCTGGTAATTAAGCGATCCGATTATAAATAAGAGAACAGGCTGAAATATTTCAGTCTGTTCTTTCTTTATATCAAGGTAATATCGGCAATCTATTTTTTAGTTAAAAAGAGATGTTTTCAGAGGAATAAACACTAAATTAGCGTGATTTTTGGCGTATATACAAAACATCAAAAAGTAAGATTCAAGCAATAATAATGGAATTTAATAAACATTCAGAGTATCATATTTTTGATTCTCTAATTGATAATAACATACATTTTGCTCTATTCAGATTACCTTACGCAGATAATATTAATCTGATATTGCAAAAGTCGGAAGACAGTTACTCTTTTAATCAGCTCGATCAGCTCAATTCAAAGAAAGGGTTTGTAATAGCTCCGTATAACATTTCGGGAAGCTGCCCTATCCTGCTTATTTCACCTGATGTGGTGCTAAATAGTAAAGATGCAATTTTCGATTATATCAGTTCATTGAATCTACAGTCAAGACCTAAAGTAGCCGGCCTGTCTCCAATAGTACAACATGATAGTAACTCTTTCAACAGATATCAAAAAGTATACGAAGCTTTTCAGGAAGAGCTAGAATCAGGAACATCTTCAAAACTCGTACTTTCGCGAACATTCGATATAGAGAGAGGAGAGCATTTCTCACCAGGGGCATCCTTCCACAAAGCATGTGTAAAGTATCCTAATAACTTTGTATATCTATGTCATACCCCTGTTTCGGGCACATGGTTAGGTTGTTCACCTGAGAAACTAATATCAGGGAAAGACGGTAAATGGCAAACCGATGCTTTAGCCGGAACACAGAAGGTAAAATCGGCTGATGAACCTGTTATTTGGGATAACAAGAATAAGCTCGAACAACAGATTGTTGCAGACTACATGCAACAACAGCTACAGAAGGCAGGAATACAGGCTACCAATAAAGAAGCGGAAACTATACAAGCCGGAGACTTACTACACCTCAGAAGTGAGTTTTCGTTTGAATTAGATAAACCCGAAAATCTCGGTGATATATTACAATTATTGCATCCGAGCCCGGCTGTAAACGGATTCCCTAAAGATGAAGCATTCCGCTTTATCCTCGACAACGAAGGGTATCCCCGTAGTTACTATTCGGGATTTCTCGGTTTATTAGATCCCGGTGACCAAACCGATTTGTATGTCAATCTCCGTTGTATGCAAGTCACAGGTAATACTCTCAGGTTATATGCAGGAGGGGGTATTCTTCCATCATCCGACCTCTTTTCGGAATGGAAAGAAACCGAGAACAAACTACAAACTATTTTATCAATCATAGAAAACTTATAATATATGTTTTCGACTAAAAAGAATATATTGCAGACAGTAGCATTGCTTAAAGCATATGGTATAAAGCAAATTGTGCTTTCGCCCGGCTCCCGCAATGCTCCATTGATGCAAACATTTACACAAGAACCGTATTTCAATTGTCATATAATAGTCGATGAGCGTAACGCTGCATTTTATGCCCTTGGAATCATACAAGCCACTCTGGAACCGGTAGCAATTTGTTGCACATCAGGTTCGGCATTACTCAATTATGCACCAGCTGTTAGTGAAGCATACTATCAGCAACTGCCATTGATCGTTATTTCGGCCGACCGTTCGCCGGAATGGATCGGGCAAATGGACGGGCAAACTTTACCTCAACCCGGAGTCTTCGGATCCTTAGTTAAGAAAGCCGTCAATCTTCCCGAAATTAAGAACGAGACAGACGAATGGTACTGTAATCGCTTGATAAACGAGGCTCTTATTACTTGTACATCAAACGCACCCGGTCCTGTTCAAATAAATATACCATTGGGCGAACCTCTTTTTGACTATAGCGAGAAGAACTTGCCTGAAGTCCGTAAGATACATCCATCAAGACCCCTAAAAACAGTAAAAATCAAGCCTTTCATTGAAAAATGGAATGCATTACCTAAGCGGATTATCCTTATCGGACAAATGTTTTACTCTCAAGAGTTACTCAAAACCTTAGAAACATTAACAGATAAATATGGTTGTGTTATACTAACTGAACATATATCCAATTGTACATCGTCCGATTTCATTTCAAACTTTGACACCCTGCTATACAGCCTACCGGAAGAAGCTAAAGAGACGTATCGTCCTGATCTTCTCATTACTTTAGGCGGACATATAATATCAAAAAGGTTGAAACACTTTTTCAGGCAATTCAAACCCAAAGAACATTGGCTATTAACCGAATCAGGAGAAATAACCGATCTGTTCCAGTCATTAACTGATTTGATTGAAGCAGACTCTATTACTTTCCTTTCAGAATTAGCTCAAAGCAGCTATGAAACCGAAAGCTCTAACTTCTATCATCTATGGAAAGATTCAACAAATCGAATCGAAGAACCATCTGACGATATTCCTTACACAGACATATGGGCCACCAAACAATTCCTAAAAACATTGCCTCCTAATTCTGTTTTGCACTTAGCTAACAGTTCGGCTGTTCGCAATGCACAACTATTTCAAATAGACAAATCCATCAGGATATATTCAAACAGAGGTGTAAACGGAATAGAAAGTACCCTACCCTCCGTTATAGGCTTTGCATCTGTACACCCCGATCCTGTATACCTGATAATTGGCGACCTCAGCTTTTTCTACGGACTGAATGCCCTTTGGAATATAAAGCATATACACAATCTCCGTATCTTATTAGTAAATAATGGAGGAGGTGGAATTTTTCATTTATTACCAGGCCTAAACAAGTCAGCGTCATTAAATGAATATGTCGCGGCTGAGCACTCCACAAATGCCAAAGATTGGGCTGTAGCAGCAGGGATCGGATACCTGTCTGCAAAAGGTAAAGAAGAATTAAAGTCACAATTCTCTTCTTTTATGGCTGAATCATCGAAGCAGTCTATTATCCTTGAAGTAATTGTTGACATGGAAACCTGTAAAAAGACATTTCAGGAATACTTTCACAACCAGAAACAGAGAATAAATTAATTAAAACGAAGAATATGGCTACAGAAAGAAAATGGGAAACCATTAAAGAATACGAAGAAATCCTCTTTGATTACTTCGAAGGAATAGGACGTATTACAATAAACCGTCCACGTTACCGCAATGCTTTTACTCCCACCACAACGATGGAGATAGCCGATGCTTTACGAATCTGCCACGAAGATCAGGATATCTATGTAATTGTGCTGACAGGTGCCGGAGATAAAGCATTCTGCTCAGGAGGCGATCAGAATGTAAAAGGAAAAGGAGGATATATCGGTAAAGACGGTGTACCCCGTTTACAAGTACTGGAAGTACAAAAGCTGATCCGCTCGATGCCTAAGCCTGTAATTGCGATGGTTAATGGATATGCTATCGGAGGCGGACATGTGTTACAGGTAGTATGCGATATCTCAATTGCATCCGACAATGCTATATTCGGTCAAACAGGACCTCGTGTCGGCAGCTTCGATGCCGGATTCGGATCTTCTTATCTGGCACGTATTGTAGGACAAAAGAAAGCCCGCGAAATATGGTTCCTTTGCCGCCAATACTCAGCTCAGGAAGCATTAGATATGGGTCTTGTCAATACAGTTGTTCCTTTTGACCAGCTAGAAGACGAGACTGTTAAATGGGCACACGAGATGATGCAACACAGCCCCATGGCCTTACGTATGATCAAAATGGGCTTGAACGCAGAATTAGACGGACAAGCCGGAATACAGGAACTGGCCGGTAATGCCACTTTACTATATTATCTGACTGACGAAGCGCAGGAAGGTAAACACGCATTCTTAGAAAAACGGAAGCCCGATTTCAAGAAATATCCTAAATTTCCCTGATCGTGAAACTAAAAGTACAGATAGTACCCTATACCTTACAATTTAAACGCCCTGCCGGTACTTCGCGGGGCGTTTATGTAGATCATAAAATATGGTATGTTATTGTATCATCGCCCGATAATCCTGATCTCTGGGGCATCGGGGAATGTGCTCCTCTATTTGATCTAAGTTGTGATTATAATGACAATTATGAACAAACACTTAGCAGCTTTTGTCAAAAATTGTCGCAAGAAGGGCAACTGGATATAGAAGCACTCCGACCTTATCCATCTATCCTTTTCGGATTGGAAACGGCTATGCTACATTATCAGCAGAACAGTTTTCAGCTTTGGAATACGACTTTCGCCAAAGGAGAAACAGGTATACCTATCAATGGCCTAATCTGGATGGGCGAATTCGACTATATGCTTGAACAGATAGAAGTTAAAATGCAACAAGGTTTCCGTTGCATTAAGCTAAAGATAGGAGCTATCAACTTTGAGGATGAATTGAAATTATTGAAACATATCCGTAAACATTTCTCAGCAGAAGACATTACTTTACGTGTAGATGCAAATGGAGGTTTCACACCCGAAGATGCGCTGTATAAACTAAAACGTCTGGCAGAGTTAGATCTTCATTCGATAGAGCAACCGATCAAAACCGGACAATGGAAACATATGAGAACACTGACTCAAAATACACCTTTACCAATTGCCCTCGACGAAGAATTAATCGGCATAAATACGCCTGAACTGAAAAAACAGCTGTTAGAAGAAATAAGACCCCAATATATTATATTGAAGCCAACCTTACATGGAGGTATAAGCGGATCTATGGAGTGGATAAACCTGGCTGACTCGAAGGATATCGACTGGTGGGTAACCTCTGCATTAGAGTCCAATATTGGTTTGAATGCTATTGCCCAATGGTGTTCCACATTAAACAATCCACTACCTCAGGGATTAGGCACAGGTGCATTATATACCAATAATATAGAAATGCCGTTGGAGATAAGAGGCGATTGCTTATGGTATAACCCGAATGGAAAATTCTTTACAAAAGAAAACCTATTATAAGTATGTACGAATTTGACAGGAATAAACAAACCATAGCCATCGAAGGCAAAACCTATTCAGGTAAAGACTTCGGAAAAATACCGGATAGTGGAGATAAACTATTCCGTCGCAGCTTATACACATTTCTGCATGAATGGTTTTCCGACAGCCCGACACTATCTGTACAAACATCCGGCTCAACAGGTATTCCCAAGGAAATACTTATCGAAAAAGATCGAATGATGCAAAGTGCCCGTTTAACTTGCTCTTTTCTCGGCTTAGAAAAAGGCGACACGGCTTTGTTATGTATGGACTTAAAATATATCGGCGCCAAAATGGTGGTTGTCCGTTCTTTAATTGCCGGATTGAACCTACATATAATACCTCCATCGGGTAATCCGCTAAAACAAACAGACATCCCATATGATTTTGCAGCTATGGTTCCTCTCCAAATCTACAATAGCCTGCAGGACGAAATCGAAAAAGAGCGGCTTTCAAATATCAAGCACCTGATTATAGGAGGAGGCGCTATTGATCCGAATATTGCCACAGCAATACATAGTTTTCCTAACAATGTTTACTCAACTTATGGTATGACA
Organism: Indolivaga macrotermitis; assembly: GCF_900128985.1. Lineage (GTDB taxonomy): Bacteria > Bacteroidota > Bacteroidia > Bacteroidales > Dysgonomonadaceae > Dysgonomonas_A > Dysgonomonas_A macrotermitis. The sequence continues at coordinate 102,993 of NZ_FQUC01000006.1, forward strand.
GAGACTCTGTCTCATATCGCTCTACGCAAACTTAACGGAGCAAATGCTTCTGACAGATACTTCCCTTTCGAGTCTGTATCATTATCCTTGTCTGACGATAATACCCTTATCATAGATGCTCCTCTGGTTAATCCCGAAAAGCTACATACCAATGATATAGCCGAACTTCTCGATGATGGCAGCTTCCGTATTATCGGACGCAAAGATAACATTATCAACAGCGGGGGTATCAAAATACAGATTGAAGAAGTGGAGAAACAACTCAAACAGATAATTCCTGTAAGTTTTGCAATCTCATCCCTACCCGACCCCAAGTTTGGCGAAATAGTTGTATTAGTAATAGAGGGAAGCTTTGATATCGATGAATCTGTGATAGCTAATACACTTCCCCCATATTCTACTCCTAAAAAGATTATTAGTGTTGATACCATACCTTTAACCGAAAACGGAAAGATCAGCAGGGCTAAACTCAAAGAACTAATCCTAAAAGCCTATTAACGGTTATTTGTCAGATATTTAGGATTAACCCCAAATGAGTGGAAACTGGCACTTGTCTCTTTCAGACACGAAGGGCACAGGCAGCTTTCATAATTCTCCTTCACATAATCACGTACACCTGAAATCAGATAAACACGGGTGCAACTGCACAAATCTGTACGGTCTTCGCGACACACAAAGCTGTTAGAACAGCGTGGACATATTTTTTTCATAATTTCCAATTTTAATTAATAAATATATATTAGTCTCTCAAAACAAAAAGTCTTCATCAAAACAGTTTTACTCCTAAATCTCTTATTTGCTTTATGCCCTTGACACTTTTCTTACGAAAAAAAAGCGCTACTACACAGATGCCTATAGCCAGGCAAAATAATAGAGACGATGTCAGAATAAAATTATATACCGTATCTTGCAGTAAAACAGGGTAAGTATACCCGGTTCCTTCTTCATAAATCCGGATACAGCCAAGCATAGTCCTATAAGCATACAAACCGGGAATCATTGTAATACAAGCAGGTAAAGTATAAACTACAGGAGGGGTGTGAATCCGGTGCGCACAATATATACCGGCTAAGCCAATAAAAAGTGCCCCCGATAAAGTAGAAGCTATCAGACCAAAATCGTATTGTAGCATCACATAGCGAATACAATGCCCTAATCCTCCGAGAACACCTGCTACCCACAAAGCCCTTTTAGGAGTTTCGAATAACAGAGCAAAGCCAAATGCCACAAAAAAGCTTAATGCTATATCTTTCAGAATATCTATCAACATACATCAAAAATTACTTATTCCTATCAAATTCATACTTAAGAACATTCCAACTGCAATACATAAAAGAATAAATCCACCGAAAGCACCTCTGGCAATCGCAACCGGTATATATCCTTCGATCAGATCGATAATACAGTTTATTAACGGTACCCCGGGAATCAAAAATAAAACAGCGGTAGCCACTCCTATTTCCGGGAATTGTCCCCAGTTTAATACAGTATCAATACCTGAGATCGTTGTAGTTATAAATGAAGAAAATACAATGGCAATCATTAAGTTAAAACGGCGGCTCACCATTTCCTGCCGGACAGCCAGCCCTATAAATGAAGCTACAAATGCAAATAAGCCATTTATCCAATCACCACCGGCGAGCAAACAAAGGCAACCACAAGCAATACCTATAAAGAAACGGACTCTCCATACAGGATATTTTGCCAATACGCGCAATTCATGAAGTTGATTTTCCAGCCCCGATAAATCCTTTTTCTGCTCCAGAAACTCCCATGTAAGGACACTCGTATCAGTCAATATTCCAAAATGGGCGCCATGATGTTTTACCCTTCGATTAATAGTTACAGTATTTGCCTCATCATCCACATCGATTACAGTGACCGATATAGCTGTAAACGTCAACAGCATTTCAACTTTAAAACCATAAGTATCCGCTATCCGGGTGACATTGCGACTAATCCGTTCACAATGAGCCCCCGATTCGAGAAGTAATGTAGCAACTTCCAATACAGAATAAGCCAAACGCCTGGCTGATATTTCCATATCAATTTTCATTTATTATAAATATTTAGAACGAGACAATTTCCACAATGCTTCAAACAAGACCTTATTCTTCCGAATGTAGCCAACGAGCACAACTTATAATACAAGCTGATACTTCGAACCGATTAAGCACAATAGAAATTAATTTCCAGCGATCTGTTTTTATTCCTCGAAAAACAGAATCATACATTATCATTGGCAGGTTTTCTGACTTACTCCCATTTCAGGCGGCCTTCCCTTTTATACAAAAAGTGGCATTGGGTATTGCCCGAAACTCAAATAACGGAGTTTACAGCAGCGGGTCTGTTCAGGATTTACACCTGATTCCCTTTTCATCATAGTTCCGAGGAATCGGAAAAATGACACCAATAACTTGGTACAAATATCTAACAAAAAATCTGAAAAGTTGTTCGATCCGGAAAACTTTTTATTAACAATGCCCTCAAATGTTATCTGAACAGAATAGTCCGATATGAAATATTTTGATACTTTTGTACGCTTATAAGCTACATCTGGTATTGAATGTAATCTATTTATTACAAAGGTTTGGCTGAATAATAAAATGTATAAATTATACCCATTATCTAAATGAGTTTTATCGCACTGGCTCTCATAGCAATAACATGTATTGTTAGTATTATCGGATTTAATGATAGACGTTTCTTTTCCAGATATCTATTCAGCACATATGGTATTCAGGAAATGAAACAAGTAGACAGGCTTCTTACATCGGCATTTCTGCATGGCGATTTCATGCACCTGTTTTTCAATATGCTGGCGCTATATTTCTTTTCCGATATAATAATCCATCAGTTTAATAATGTTACATATCTCATTATTTATTTTGCGGCTGTATTAGGTGGTAATTTGCTTACTTTATGGATGTTTCGTCGCGATTCTACTTATACCGCTGTTGGAGCTTCGGGTGGTGTTTCGGGTATTATATTTGCAGCAATAGCCATATATCCTCAAATGACCATGATGATTATGCCAATCCCGATTCCCATTCCGGGCTGGTTATTCGGTATTGGATATCTGGCATATTCGGTTTACGGAATGAGAAGTTCATTAGGTAATATCGGTCATGCCGCTCACTTGGGCGGAGCAGCGATCGGGTTGATTATAGCAATTATCTTATATCCGGCAACCTTGCAATATAACACAATTTACATCGGCTTGATAGTATTACCGCTTATCTGGTTGGGGTATCTGGCTTATAAAGAGAAGTAAAATAAAATGAAAAGGTAGACTTTTACAAGTCTACCTTTTTTATTTATAAATATATGTTCAGATTTTCTTTTAAGCGAATATACCAACGATCATATAAAAAGAGAGATTCCAATTAACCACTGCTTAATTTATATTTATTATATCTATAGGTTGCTGTATTGCAATATCCATTGGTATTGCTCTGTATGTAACATTCGAAAAATCAATAGTATTCAGATCGATACTCCTGATAGTGCTGTTGTACATGGTGCGGAAATAAATGATACGATGTTCCATATCAGTAGCCGAAGTCCATTGTGTGGCACTTGGTATATCTGAGGGCACTTGCCCTATCGGAAACTCTATCCCTACCGGTATATCAAAACTATTTAATATTTGAAAACATTGAAGTACAGTACTCAGAGCTGTATCTTGTTGAGGTGCTGATGTCTGGTAAAAAGCTGCACGGACAAAACGGGAGGGAGAAGTTATATCTCCCGGCATACCTAAAAAGCCACTTCCTGCGCCGAAAGACTTTAATTCGGTGTTTCCTATATATTTAGCTGAAGCCGTACCGGTAAAAAGATTCACATAATTATTAAGATTGGTCATATGCCACTCAAAACCCGGAGAATTTGCAAGCACCCCCAGTTTATTTTCATAAAACACAGGAACACCATCTATGATCTCGAGTACGAGTTGCTGCCCCGACGTATCAGTGAATCGCCAATGGATAGTCGAAGCACGTGGATCTATACTTATAACAGATACTTTTTTAACAGCTTCTTTTACTTCGCCTACTGTTTTGCATTCACCTAACAACCAAGAAACAAGTTGTAAATCGGCTATACTCTTTTCTTTTTTTGCAACATCATAGTCTTCATATTTTCCATAATTGGGGAAATAAAACAATCCGGCCGAAAGCCCCACTTCATTTAATCCTTCAGCTACAAAATCTTTTTGTTCGACAGCCAGTCCCACATACCCATAACGGGCAGTAAAAGACATACCACCAATTCCTCCGGGAATGTACGATTGTTGAGTATGCCCTCTGGGTATAACAACATACTGGCTATTCAGATTACTTCCTCCCCATTCTATGGTACGTGCTACAATGGTAGTTTGATCTTTACTTTTCAAAGTAATACCCGTACATGATTTGGAAGGTAATGGATTAATAAATGAAGCGGCAATAGCCAGCAACATCATAGCAGGTAGTTTTGGTTTCATGTTTATTCTTTTTATGATTAACTAACAATACATGCACAATTAACAAATAGCAAGAAAAATAAGTTCAGCAATCAGTTAATTATCCCCATGATACCCACTATTTTATTCAAATAAGACAGAATAGATTTCTTTCGAATCCAATAATCTACTTATAATCAAAAAAATATTAATTGGTTTTCCTTTTCTTATACTGACGGTATCCCACAAACCCAATTATAATAAATAAAATAAACACCCATAGATTAGCTAAGAATAAAATCAATCCACATAACATACTCCAACCAAAACCAAACGCATCTATCAGTTTTTCTGTAAACGGAGGCTCATACTGTACATCTTCTTTAGCAATAGCTACATATTCAGTTTTAGAAACTTCTTTCTGATACATCCGTATAGATACGGTACTGAATTCGATGCGATCTTCCAATGATAAGTTAGCCAAATATGCTTCATCCGCCGACCGTTGGGATTCTTTCCTATTACCTTCGGCATCCACAACATCATCGAGCTTTGCTTTTCTGTTATCCACGGCATTTTCCACACGTTTACTATATCCAGCCTCCCTTTGTTGAGACAGTTTATTGGCCAGTAACGACAAAGACATTTCTTTAGCCTCCACAATACGGTAATCCATTTTTCCAACTAAAGGAGCAATAGCTTTCAGTGCCGAATCTAAAGCATAGCTGGGTACTCTGAATTGCAAAAGAGACTCCAGTGTATAGTAAGTAACCAGCTTAGCAGAATCTGCACTTATCTTGATCGTATTGAAATGTTCTGCGGTATTCCGTATTTCCGATTTTACAACAAAACCTCCGGATTGGACAGCTATTTCCTCGACACGGTAAGTAGAACTAATTACATCGTCTACTTTAAACTTCATTTCAGAGGTACGGACAAATCTTCTGTTACCAAAAGCTTTCCCCTCAATAGCAGCCGCAGAAGAAGTATAATCCTGAGCAGGTGAATTCTGAGATTCTTTACTATTCGCCTCTCCACTTACTGCAGCAGATGCTGCTTCGGATTGAATGTCTTCCTCGATCCGAAGATCACTAATACTCTCAGATTTATCTTCTTGTGCATATTTACTATTCTGTGAACAAGAAGCCAGCATTAAAAAAACTGCTGCAATTATTACGTGTTGTTTTTTCATAATAGAATATTTACTTTGATTGTACTTTTATAGAGTAACTCTTAAGAAATATTCCACAATTTAAATAATATTATTTGAAAACAATCTTATTTGCCTAAAGCTTGTAATATATCTTTTTTCAGGTCTTCCACATTTTCCAACCCTACAGACAGACGAAGTAAATTATCCTCAATACCCATTACCTCTTTCATTTCCTGAGTAAATGTCCCGTAAATAGTGGATTCAGGATGTATAATCAATGTTTTATTATCGAACAAATTGGTAGCACGGCGGATAATCTGCAATTTGTTCATAAAGTGGTAACAATCTTCTTTAGTAGCTAAACAGAAAGTTAGCATAGCTCCCGGATTTCCCACAAATAATTTATCCGACACAGTTTTGTACGGCGAACTGTTCAATTTTGTATAACCGACCTTTACGACCTTTTCATTTTCAGATAAGAACTGAGCCAACTCATAAGCCGAAGCAGCCATATGCTCGAACCGTATTTGCAGAGTTTCCATACCTAACGACTGCAACGATGCTGTCTCTGAATCCATACAAGCACCAAAGTTACGGGCAATCTCGCGTCTTAGTTTAAATGTAAAACGCTGATTTCCGTCTACTGACGAAAGTTTACTTAACTTTTTATTCTTCGACCAGTCGAAAGTTCCGTAATCAAGTATAGCTCCGCCTACACTTGTGGCTCCTCCCGAAATATATTTTGTAGAAGAAACAAGTTCAATATCAGCACCTGCTTTCCGGGCATTGAAACTACACCACGGAACGATAGTAGAATCAACAATCATCGGAATATTTTTAGCTTTTAATATTTTGGATATTTCAGGAAGATCTGCAACTTCCATGTGCGGATTAGTTATCAATTCACAGAAAAAGGCACATGTATTTTCATCTAAAGCAGATTCTATTTCGTCCAGATTATCGGTATCGACAAAACGAACTTCAACTCCGAATTCGGCTAAAGTAAATTTGAACAAAGAAAATGTATTGCCAAAAAGATGGGGTGAAGTCACGATATTACATCCGGCATAAGCTATTGTCATGAAAGTATTCGAAATTGCCGCCATACCCGAAGCCACAGACATCACAGTTTCGGCACCTGATGCCGACTTAATCTTTCTCTCAAGCATTTCTACCGAAGGGTTGGATATTCGTGTATATGTATGAGCGGTAACTTTATTCTGAAAAGCGTCAGCTATAGCTTCTGCCGTCTCAAATTCAAATGCTGCATTACGATATACCGGTAAACTGATTGCACCGTGTGCATCTTTACGACCAAATTGCGTAGTAATAATACGTGTTGCGAAACCTTCGCTCTGACAATCTTCTATTTCCATTATACAATTCCTAAATTAAAATTCGTAAAATCTCTTTATTGTATGATAACACCAATATCTGACAGAATTATTACAAAATTAATAAAATACCTGACTATTTACTGCAAAAAAAGCGATATAAAAAGACGCAAAAAAGACAGGCAAACAACTTTACGTATTTGGTGAGTTATTTGCCTGCCTGTTCTTTTTTCAATAAAGTCAATCCTTAAAGCCTATCTTGGCATGACTACCATCACAAAAGGGTTTGTTGTGAGATGCTCCGCAACGACACAAGTGCGGATTGGTTTTCACTACAGTAGAACCGTCTGCCAGAGTTAATTCTACAGTTCCTTCTACTAATAAAGGTGCGTTAGGGATTACTTTGATTTTAAGTAATGAATCGTTACTTTCCATAATGTAATGTTTTTAAGTTGATCAGTATTATAACATCACAAGACAGTAAAAGTTAACAAAAACACTCCTTTTTTAAGTAACGGAGGTATTCAAAGATACATTCCCTACCCAAGCAATAAAAGGACTGAGACCTTATAATATATTTTTCTTCGGAACAGTAGCAACAAAATCTTTCAGATAGAAAGGTTCGAAATACGCTACATCTACAAAATCTCCTTTTTCGAAAGCTTGTTCCGACAAAGCTGTCATAAAAACAGCTGACGGATAAATACCCTCTATAAATATGGCATTTGAATTCAGTAAAGTATCCTTACATTTATCTGCACCATTTCCAAAGAACAAAACTTTGTGATCTTTCAAATATTCGTGATATGAATTACCGTCGACAATATCAGCAGCCGTATCCCGGACTACATTTAGTTTTTTATCATAAACTGCCGCGTATACCTCCATCCGACGGGCATCAATCATCGGACAAAGTAATGTTGTGTCATTTATATCCGAAGACGTCTCCAATATCTTTTTAGCCATTACCTCAAGGCTTTTTACAGCAATAAGAGGTATACCTAGCCCATAACATAACCCTTTTGCTTCCGATACGCCAATACGTAATCCGGTATAAGACCCGGGACCGCAACTCACCGCAACCGCATCCAGTTTCAATTTATTTTCACGAACCGATTCCAGAGCTTGTGCTACAAATACCCCCAAAAGGGCTGCATGAGAAGGCCCTGTCGTATTTTCCTTCTTGAAGAGGATACTTCCATTGTTTGAAACAGCAACAGAACATACATTAGTTGCTGTTTCTATATTTAATATACAAGACATATAATTGAAAAAAAATTTAACGGCACAAAGGTACTACTTTTCATAAGTAAAAAATATCATTGCAAACACAAAAAGATAAAGCATTTTGTTAATCTTTTTTCTCTAAAAAAGCAAATTGCTCAATTAAAAATTAATATATTTGTCTTTCGAATTATACTGAATAAATATGAACAAAAACCACCATTCATATTTTTATGATTTGAGTTTACAATCAACATTTTTAAACTCAGCCTTTTTTGTTCGTTATAAATACACCTCGAAGCATTGTTGTTTTCGAGGTTTTTTTTGTAAAAAAAAACCGAAGGATCTCATTATAAATACTTACAGTTACTTAATACATTCCGCTTATGAAAAATAAAAGCTTGGTCTCTATCACCGATTACAGCAAGGAAGACATTATCAGAATACTCGACCTTGCCAAGAAATTTGATGAGAATCCCAACCGCCGCTTATTGGAAGGTAAAGTTTGCGCCACCTTGTTCTTCGAACCATCGACCCGTACCCGCCTCAGTTTCGAAACTGCGGTAAACCGTTTGGGCGGACGTATTATCGGCTTCTCAGATGCTTCGACAACCAGTTCTACCAAAGGCGAAACGCTTAAAGACACTATAGCAATGGTATGTAACTATGCAGATATGATTATTATGCGTCATCACCTCGAAGGCGCTGCCCGGTATGCTTCGGAACTAACTTCTACTCCTATAATTAACGCAGGAGACGGAGCCAACCAGCACCCCACGCAAACTATGCTCGATATATATTCGATAATGAAAACTCAGGGAAAGCTGGATAACCTGAACATAACTATTGTGGGAGACCTCAAATATGGGCGTACAGTTCATTCCCTGATTATAGGAATGTCGCACTTCAATCCTACATTCCGGTTTGTAGCTCCGGACGAGTTGAAATTGCCTGAACAATACAAGTTATTCTGCGAAAAGCGCAATATCAAATACGAAGAAACAGCCGACTTTTCACCGGAGATTATCAACAAAACAGATATTCTATACATGACCCGTGTTCAACGTGAACGCTTTACTGACCTGATGGAATACGAGAAAGTAAAAAATGTATATATCCTCCGTAAAGACATGCTCGAAAATTCCCGTGAAAATCTTCGTATACTGCATCCGTTACCTCGCGTCAACGAGATTCAGCAAGATGTTGACGACAGTCCGAAAGCCTATTACTTCGAACAGGCTAAGAACGGAGTATTCGCCCGTCAAGCAGTTATTTGTGATGCTTTAGGTATAAATGTCGAATAATACAAACTAAAAAAGAAAAGCCATGTCCGAAAAAAGAAAAGAACTACAAGTAGCTGCCCTTTGCAATGGTACTGCTATCGACCATATCCCATCCGATCAGGTTTTTAAAGTTGTATCATTACTCAATCTCGAAAACCTGCCCCACCCTATAACTATAGGAAATAATCTGGAGAGTAAAAAAATGGGAACCAAAGGCATTATCAAAATAGCAGATATGTTTTTCGAAGAAAGTGTGATTAACCGTATCGCCTTAATAGCGCCCAATGTCGTACTCAATATTATCAGAGATTATAGGGTTGTAGAGAAAAAGAGAGTCAGCCTGCCCCAAACAATAGTAGGTATCGTAAAATGTAATAACCCTAAATGCATAACCAATAACGAACCAATGAAAACACGTTTCAGAGTGATAGATAATAGTCATGTAATTCTCAATTGTCATTACTGCGACCTGAAAATAGAGAAGGAAGAGATTATTTTAAAATAAAAAGAAGATATTCTGAAAAGTTTTATTTGACCACATGAAACTTTTTTCTGTATCTTTGGTATACATAACGAATAGTGAAAACCTGAAGTAGTATATACATTTTTCAGATCATCTGCAAAACTTATATATTAAGTAACTGTAAGTATTGGATAATATATTGGGAGTAATCATAACGCCCTATTATTCTTTTGCTCACAAAATTAATAAAAACATCTGAAACCTTAATAAAATAAATCAGGCTCTCATTTTTTTCAATCTTCAATATTTATTTTTTAGATTAACTATGTCATTATCGAAACATTACCTAGATATGCTCCCTCGGTTTGTGCAAAAAATGTACAAATCGGCTCAAAATAAAAGCAAGAGAAAAGAGTGGATAAAACAGGGACAACCAGTTCCCGTTCCTCACATTATTAAAGAAGAATTGGTATCGGAATATAAGCAAAAGCATAATCTTTCTATTCTGGTAGAATCCGGAACATATCTCGGTGACATGGTATGGGCGCAACAAGATAATTTCGAGAAGATCTATACCATCGAACTAAGTAAGGAACTGTATAAGCAATCGTATAAAAGATTCAAAAAGAAACCGCATATCCACCTTATACAAGGTGATAGTGGGAAAATAATGTCGACTCTTGTTCACGAAATTACCGACAGGGCGATATTCTGGCTCGATGGGCACTATGCAGGAGGTACCACAGCCAGAGGAGATAAGGATTGTCCTATATGGGAAGAACTGAAAGCAATATGTTCAACAGGTATAGAACACGTTATATTGATCGACGATGCACGGTTATTTATAGGGGAACGCGACTATCCTACAATTAATGGCGTAACAACATACATCCACGAGCTTTACCCTAAAAGCAAGATAGAAGTCAAATCGGATTGCATCATTGCTGAATTAGAGAAATAATATTTATTGACCGAACTCAAAAAACAACATATAACGAATGTACAAATTCAGTATAGCCCTATTTATAGTATCCACAACATGTATTTTTCTTAATATCATACTGATTATTATAGACAGATACAATATAAACCACTATATACGTGCATGTACATTCGTTGTATTATCCTTCTCGTCGTATTACCTGATGAAGTATTATAAAGAAAAAAGAGATAATAACAACAAATAATATACCCTGCAAATTGTGTTCCCAAGATTAGAAACAGATAGGCTTGATTTAGTTGAAATCAATGAAGACCACCTCAAAGATCTATATACCCTGTTCAGTAACAAAGAAGTGGTAAGGTATTACAATCTGTTACCTTATAAAAGCCTGACAGACGGACAAAAGTTTATCGACTGGTATAGAACCCGTTTCGAAGAAAAATTAGCTATCAGATGGGGAATTGCCTTAAAAGGCAGCCGGAATATTATAGGTACAATAGGCTTCAATAACTATACATACAAACACAAGGCACAGATAGGCTACGACCTGCAGCAGGCATATTGGAACAAGGGTTATATTTCAGAAGCATTGAACAAGGTCATTGGTTTCGGCTTTGAAAATCTTGAAATAAACAGAATCGAGGCTGAAATTATGGTTGGAAATACAGCATCTGAGCAAGTTCTTCAAAAACTACATTTCACCAAAGAAGGAGTATTACGACAGTGGATGTTCTGGAACGAACAGTATTTCGATATTATAATGTATTCGCTTTTAAGGAACGAGCATTGCTGATGAAAATTACGACAAAAAGAAAAGGAACTAAAAATTTAGTTCCTTTTCTTTTGAGCCTCTTGTCGGATTCGAACCAACGACCCCGAGATTACAAATCACGTGCTCTGGCCAACTGAGCTAAAGAGGCAAGTGGGTAAGCTTACTATATCGCGCCGCTACAACCAACTACCCTTGCTGCGATCAAACCCTGGGGGATTAATCGGGAGCTGACCGTATAGGACTTACCCGGGCACAAAGGTAGATATTTTTTTTAATATCCAAAATCGAAAACAAACTTTTTCGTTTACTTCCATTTTACTATCTTTGTTCATAGTAAAACATGAGTAGAATAACGATTTTAAAAGCAAATAGTTATATTTCTTTCCGATCGAAACTACCCATACATTTTTTATCAAAAAATAATTAAATACAATGAATGTCGTAGACCGATTTATTAAATATGTTCAGTTTGATACCGAATCAAATACCGAAACACATACTACACCTAGTACTCCGGGACAATTAGTTTTAGCCGAGGAGCTGAAAAAAGAGCTTATTGAATTAGGGTTAACTGGGGTCACTTTAGATAACAACGGTTATGTAATGGCGACTCTGCCAGCAAACACAGATAAGCAGATACCGACCATCGGCTTTGTTGCTCATATGGACACCAGCCCCGACCTTACAGGTAAAAATGTAAAGCCCCGTATAGTAAATTCATACGACGGAAAAGACATTGTTCTACATAAAGAAAACAATATCATCTTATCACCAATAGACTTTCCCGAATTATTACAATTCGAAGGGCAAGACCTGATTGTAACTGACGGAACAACATTATTAGGAGCCGATGATAAAGCCGGAATTGCTGAAATAATGACAGCAATGCAATATCTGTTAGAACATCCCGAAATTAAACACGGAAAGATCAGAATCTGCTTTACCCCTGACGAAGAGATAGGCGAAGGAGCTGATCATTTCGACGTTGAAAAATTTGGAGCCGAATGGGCTTATACCATGGATGGAGGAATTATAGGAGAGCTTGAATATGAAAATTTCAATGCTGCCGGAGCAAAAATCAGCATTCAGGGACGAAGTGTACACCCGGGATACGCCAAAGGCAAAATGGTAAACGCTCTAATCATTGCAAATAAACTGATATCGTTCCTACCTGAGAGCCAACGTCCTGAACATACCTGTAATTACGAAGGATTTTTCCACTTAGTCGGAATGTCCGGTTCTGTGGACTCTGCCAATGTTTCATTCATTATCCGCGATCACGATCGCAAGCTATTTGAAAAAAGGAAACAATTATTGACAGATACTGTAGCTTACCTTCAAAAACTCTATCCTTCGAGCGGAATCAATCTCGAAATCAAGGATCAGTATTACAATATGCGGGAAAAGGTAGAACCGGTTATAAAAATTGTTGACTATGCCTTCGAAGCCATGCAACAATTAGATATTACACCTATTGTAAAACCAATCAGAGGAGGCACAGATGGCGCACGCTTATCTTTCATGGGACTACCCTGCCCTAACATTTTTGCAGGAGGGCTAAATTTCCACGGGCGCTATGAGTTTGTTCCTATTCCATCATTAGAAAAAGCAACTCAGGTAATTGTAAAAATTGCAGAACTGGTTGCAGAGGATTCAAATAAATAATTCAACTTATATATACATGAATTTATGAAAAAAAGACTTACGATTGCACTTGTAGCACACGATCACCGAAAAGCCGATATGGTAGACTGGTGTTACTATAACTCAGACTTTTTAGCTAAGCACCACCTTGTTTGTACAGGAACTACAGGACATCTGATCCAACAATCATTTCTTGATAAAGGAATCAATGCCGAAGTTACATGTATGAACTCGGGACCGTTGGGTGGTGACGCCGAAATAGCAGCGATGGTAGTTCGACACGAAATCGACCTGGCAGTATTTCTAATTGATGATCTTAACCCCCAGCCTCACGAAGCCGACATTATGATGTTGCTTCGCCAGTGTCGGGTACACAATGTGCCTATTGCATGTAACCGTTACAGTGCCGACCTTATGCTCACAAGCCCTCTGTGGGATAATGAAGATTATGTACCGACTAAGCCTAGGTACGAACGCTTCGACCGCGAAAAGTTCGACGAATTATATGGTAAAATAAAATCGTAAAGTCATATAAAAATAAAGAATCTGAGTTCGTATTGAACTCAGATTCTTTTATTTCATATCAAGATCGATTAAGTAACAGTGAATATTTAATGACACATTTACAAAGGAAAACTATCTGTTGTGGGTTATACTTGCAAAGTCAATAAAAAGGTCTGAGACCTAATCTATCAAATTTTCCATTCTCTTAATAGCTTCATCATAGGCGCTCCTGTCCACTTTCGATTTGGCCAGTTTATATTGCTCCTTTGCCTTTGCATATTCGCCACGCTCTTCATAAATCCGTCCTATATTGTAATATGCCCCAGCACGGGTTACAGGCGCTGTATTTCCGTTAGCTAAAGCAATTGCTTTACGGTTTGCCCAAAGAGCTTCAGCGTACTGATTATTTTTCTTATACGATAATCCTAAGTTACCGTATGCTTGCCCAAAGTCTGGATATACATCTATAGCTGCTAAATAATATTCTATAGCCTTATGGTAATTCTGCTTGTTATACTCTTCTGTTCCCAGACGGTTTAAGCGCAAAGCTGATTGCTTATCCACAACAGTAGTTATCAGCATAGAGTTACTTGTATTGTAACGAATGTCTCCCGGATCTGTGATATTAGATGATACCATACTATTGACGTCCTCTATCTCGCCTTCTTTCGTAACCCTGAATACAGTCCAGAGATTACCTTTAATATCGGATGGAACATAATATGTTTTTACCAAAGAATTACCAATATACACAAACACTTTTGCCGAACTACGAGCCAAAGCGTAATTGCTCATATTCTCCTTGTTCGTATAATCATGTACTGCATAGATATATTCTGTCCCAAACTTTTTTTCTTCAATAGTAATAGTTTCGGGACCATAACTGTCCATATCATCCACATCCAGATTTGCTTTTTGTCCGACTTTTTCTCTCCAGAATACATGCTGATTACTATACCAGAGGTGCGAATCGAGATCGCTCGGATTTTTCCCCCAAGAAAGAACGACACGCATACCATCCAGATTTTTCATAGTAGGGCTGATAGCGTAAGTCAAACCTTCGCAGGGACACTTAGCTACTAATGTGGAGTAACCATCCTTTTTGATTATAACCATAGCATCCGAATTATCCGAAAACGCAGGGCTGAGCGTTACATTTCCATTAGCATCGGTATGCCCGACAACAGTTTGTTCTCCATTTTTCTGGAGAAGCACTTCGGCTCCTTCTATCTTTTTATCTTTCACAACAGCACTAAGCACTTGTATCTTACGCTGTGCATTGAGTAGGCTTTGCGATATCGTAAAAAGTGACAGCAAAGCAAATGCAGTAATAATTTTCTTCATAAGTGTTGTTTATATTCCGAAACAAAAATAATAAAAAAAGCCATCCTTCACAGATGGCTTTTTCTTCTTTATCTATTTTAGTCTTTATTTTTCACCAATATACATAGAACAAATTCCAAAGGTATAACTTTTGTAGCGGGCATTACGAAAACCATTTTTTGCCAGAACTTCAACCATTTCTTTCCCTTGTACAAAAGCTTCAATCGACTTTGGTAAATACTTGTAAGCAACCTTATCTTTTGATATCAGCCTTCCGATAGAAGGAATAAACAGCCTCGAATAAATCCAGTAGCCTTGTTTCATCGGAAAAGATTTCGGTGTGGTCAATTCCAAAATCATCAGTCTGCCTCCGGGTTTTAATACCCTCAAAATTTCCTTCATTCCTTTATCAAGGTCTTCGAAATTGCGAACACCAAACCCAACTACAGCTGCATCAAATGTATTGTCAGGAATATCCAACGCCATACAATCCTGTTTTTCAAAAGAAATATGGCCCGATAGCCCCAGCTTATCAACTTTCTTACGTCCCACGTCCATCATTCCTTCCGAGATATCAATTCCGGTAATATGTTGAGGGCGTAAAATGTCATACGCTTGTATAGCCAGATCTCCTGTTCCGGTAGCAATATCGAGAATATTCTGAGGATTGAGGTCCTTCAATGCCAAAAGACTCTTTTTACGCCATCCACGGTCTATACCCATCGACAACGTATGATTTAACGTATCGTAATTTTCCGCAATGGAATCAAACATACGTTCTACCTGAACTCCTTTATTCTCGGAGCTCTCGTAAGGAACAATTTTTTCAGCCTGGTATGTCATTGAAAAATTTAAATAACGCCGATAGATTCTCCTACTCTGACGTTAGCCAACCTACGGGCTTTTACTTTTACGATTTTCCCATTTTTAGAGAAGATGAGATTACCATCTTCCTTTTGCTTCTTTTCAATCAAACGGGTATAAGATAAATTAAGACCAACTAATAATCTACCCCGAAGGGCCAATTCATCACAAGTCATATATTTTTTATTTGATTTAGAATCTCTTCATTGTGTATCTCTATCATATTATCCCGTTTACCTTCAGCTATAAGGCTGAATGGATTTTCGGAATTATTTACCACCAACCAATAATCGGAAATAGGTGTATATAGAGAAAACAAATTAGCGGTTCCCGCTGCATAACGCCTCCGGATCACATCTACCGGAACATTATGACCACCTGACTTAACGCGGTCTTCGACACGCTTAATAGCTAATTCAGGAGAACTTAGCCAAAAATACAATAATGTTACGAAATAGCCTAATTTTTGTGCTTTTTTAATAAACAGCGTATACGATTTCGTCGCAAGTGTCGTTTCTATGGCAAAATCTTCCTGCATTTTGAGCATCTCCTCCATCCTGCGGAGCATAATCCGTCCTGCTTCAATAGAGGCTTTCTCCGGTTGAAATGGAGAAAGCCCTTTTGCTATTTCATCTGCATTGATAAACTCTTTACAGTCGAGCATTTCCGGAAGCATTGTATATGAGGCTGTTGTTTTTCCAGCTCCATTGCAACCGGCTATTATGTAAAGATTTGGCATAACTATATTATTGTATTTAAATACGACTTCTTTTAGTTAAAACCGAAGATACTATTATTTCTTTAAATATTGGCTCACATTTCTCTCGATTCTTGAGCTTACATCCGAAATATCAGCTTTCACAAACGGCTCACCCACTATCTTTTCGTATAATTCGATATAGCGTTCAGATACCGAATTACAATATTCCTCGGTCATCTCGGGAACCTGTTGTCCTTCTTTCCCCTGAAAGCCATTATCCATTAACCATTTGCGGACAAACTCCTTAGACAACTGGCGTTGTTCCTCTCCTTTTTCAAACAGAGACAGGTAAGTGTCTGCATAAAAATAGCGTGATGAGTCCGGTGTATGAATTTCATCTATCAGATAAATTTTCCCATCTTTTTTTCCAAACTCATATTTAGTATCAACCAATATTAACCCTTTTTGAGCTGCCATTTCAGTACCCCTTTGAAAAAGAGCATAAGTATACTTTTCCAATTGCTCATAGTCTTCTTTCGAAACTAGACCCTGAGCTATAATTTCTTCTTTTGATATATTCTCGTCATGCCCTTCGTCGGCTTTAGTCGTTGGTGTTATTACAGGAGCTGCAAACTTCTGATTTTCCTTCATTCCATCAGGAAGAGCTACTCCGCAAAGATTACGTGCACCAGACTTATATTCACGCCATGCACTACCGGTCAGGTAACCACGGATAACCATTTCTACCTTAAATGGTTCGCAACGCAGACCAACAGTTACCATAGGATCAGGAGTTGCTTGCTTCCAATTGGGAACAATATCTGATGTGGCATCCAAAAACTTTGCTGCAATCTGATTCAGAACCTGTCCCTTATACGGTATACCCTGAGGCAATACCACATCGAATGCCGAGATACGATCTGTTGCGATCATCACCAACAGGTCTTTTCCTATCGAATACACATCTCTTACTTTGCCATGATAAATATGAGTTTGTCCCTCAAACTTGTAATCTGTTGTAACTAAAGTATTTTTCATTATGTCTAATTATATGAAGTTTTGATGAATTTTTGCACATTCTAAAATGCAAATTTATTAACAATATTCGGAATGATTTGTTTATATATTACATATTTCTTTACTCGTTCCGGTTAATAAAAAACCCCCGTAATTTCTTACCGGGGACTATCTGTTTCGCTCACTTTCTCATGTCTTCTGCGCTCATCTTCTTTTTCGTAAGCGTCGACAATCCGCTGAACGAGTTTATGACGAACAATATCTTTCTTGTCAAACTCTATTTTTGCAATTCCCTCTACTCCGTCAAGTACCCTTAGGGCATGTTTCAAACCCGAAAGCTGTGAAGGAGGAAGGTCAATCTGTGTAATATCACCCGTGATAATCATTTTAGCATTCATGCCCAGACGTGTCATAAACATCTTTATCTGATGAATAGTCGTATTCTGTGCCTCATCCAGTATAATAACCGCATCATTGAGTGTACGTCCACGCATAAATGCCAACGGAGCAATCTGTACAATCTTATTCTCGATATAATCTTTCAGTTTTGCGGGGGTAATCATATCTTCCAAAGCATCGTATAATGGTTGAAGATAAGGATCTATCTTATCTTTCATATCACCGGGCAAAAAACCTAACTTCTCTCCGGCTTCTACTGCCGGACGGCTGAGAATAATACGCTTTACCTCTTTATTCTTAAGAGCTTTTACAGCCAAAGCTATTGCAACATAGGTTTTACCTGTTCCCGCAGGCCCGAGAGCAAAAACCATATCGTTTTTCTGAAAAGCATTGACCAAGCGTTGCTGGTTCTCATTTCTGGCTGAGATTGGCTTACCATTCATCCCGAATATAATCAGGTTGTCCTGTTTTATAACATTCGGCGATTTTCCTTTAACTATATCTACAATATTATCTTCGGTAAGGGTATTATGCTCTCCGCAAAATTTTTCTAATTCAGCTATCTTTTCTTCAAATAGAGGCATTTCTTCTGCATTTCCGGTAACTTTTATAACGTTTCCTCTGGCTACAATCCTTAATTTGGGAAAAAGTGTTTTCAATAGTTGCAGATTACTGTTGTTAACCCCGAAAAATAAGGCAGCATCTGCATTGTCAAGTACAATTATCCGTTCAATCATTTATTTAAAATTCAATTGTGCAAATATAGATATTCTTTTCGTTCCATATAATAAATAGATCGTTAATAACCTTTTAGTTTTTCTTTCTCTCATTTATGGATTTTCATCATTGCAACTATCTATTTAAGTAAAGAGCATGAAAGATGAACAAAGAGGTAAACATACATTCTGAAGAATGGTGCGATCTTATTTTCGAGAACAGAAATAAGAACTATGGAGCATATCACCTACGAATCGACTATTGGTGTGGATTTATGGTTACGCTTGTTATTTTTATTATAACAAGCGTATTTATTCCAATTAACAATAACAGCAATTCATACGAATTTATCCCCGATGAAGGATGTCCTCCTATTTATGATATTCCAGTTGCTGAACTACCGGAACTACCATTACCGCCTAAAGTAAAGTCATCAATAATAAGATTTACACCACCGGAGATTACTTCTGATAGCCTGATTATCAAAATGGAACCCGAAGATAGTTATGACAAGGGAATCTTATATGAAGAAGGATTTTTTGAGTCATCCCCCGAGCTCACTTCTATACTTGAAGAAGAAAGAGAAATAGATATTGTTTCATATTGCGAAGACAAAACTATCATAGAGGAAATTCCCAAACAGAGAAATTCGGCTTCGTTACTCACGGCACAAGAAGCTCAATTTCCCGGAGGAAAAGATGAATTATACAGGTTTATAGCTACAAATATCAAATATCCATATAACGCTATTGAAATGGGAATTGAGGGGGACGTTATCGCCTCCTTTATAATAGACAAAGATGGCAAGATAAAAGATATTGAAATAATATCAGGACTCAGCTATACTTGTAATAAAGAAGTAATACGGGTAATAAGACTAATGCCCAAATGGATACCGGCAATGCAATACGGAAGACGAGTGAGCATGAGACATGCGATTCCTGTTAAATTCAAATTGAAGGAAAAGAACAGCTATCTTTAATAAATTACTTTTCTTTGCAAAAGAGACAGTACTATGAATAAACGGATCAAGCTAAATTCGGACAAATGGTGTGATATGATTTTTGCCAACAGGAATAAATCATACGGAGCTTATAAATTCCGCCAATCAACATCAAATGATCATATCCGGGCTTTCATCGTCGCGGTTTTCTTTCTTGTATTTTTAACTTGGTTAATTAAGGCTTTAGAACCAAAGCCTCTCATAGATTGGGAAATAATAGACGGTGGCTGTGGCATTATTGAATACATGTCCTCTCCATATCCGGAACCTCCAACTGATAATCTGTTTACATATCCGACAATTCCCGACCCTCCGTTAGATGTGGTTTGTGATAGTTGTATCACCAAACAATCAGGCCCGAGAGACTATTGTGCAATATTCGACGAACACACCAACCCCGATACTATAATAAAAGATAGCATCAGTGTTGAAAATATAAAGTTAAAGAATACTTCTTTTTTCAAAGAAGAAGATCTTGAGCCAATATTATATGAAGAGCTTAAATCTCATATAGATGGATACGAAGATGAAGATTGGCACAACAGACATACTCATCCTGTAGAAGCAATGCCTGCTTTTCCGGGTGGTGAAATAGAGTTTAGAAAATTTCTTTCCAAGAATATACGTTATCCCGGAATGTCTTTAGAAGACAATATTGATGGTCGTGTTATCGTTCAGTTTACAATAGACAAAACAGGGAGGGTTATCAACCCCCTAATTATTTTATCTTTAGATAAATATTGCGATAAAGAAGTATTACGTGTAATAAATAAAATGCCTAAATGGATACCGGCAAAAGCTAGAGGTAATACAATTAATACTAATTTTGTCTTACCCGTAATATTCAAAATGTATAAATAATATACTTGTATATATAAGTATAATTAGTAAATTATCCGGTCGAAAGCTAAAAATGCCCTTTTCATCGATTAAAAAATAAAAAATATACGTTTTTATCGAGGATATTATAAGTATAATTCGATTATTTCAGTTAGATGAAAAATAAGATATAATATACTAATTAATAGCATTAATACACCAATATATAAAACAGTAATTAATTATTATCTTAAACTAATTAATACATGGAAATAATAACATTAAACAATCAAAATTTAGATTCGGAACATATTTGTTGTTCATTGGACAATAAAAACTCAAATGTAGGAGTCTCAAGCAAGAAAGAATGGTTAAGAGAAAGATTCAATGACGGTTTGAAATTCAAAAAGCTAAACTCTAGAGGAAAAGTATTTATTGAATACATTCCGGCAGAAATGGGTTGGATGCCCTTGAATGCAGATGGATACATGTTAATCAATTGTCATTGGGTATCGGGGAGCTACAAAGGACATGGCTACGGACAAGAACTACTATCAGAATGCGAGAAAGAGGCTAAAGCTTTAAATAAAAAGGGTGTTGTAGTCGTTACCAGTACCAAAAAGAAGCCATATATTTCTGATAAATCATTTTATGTGAAATATGGGTACGAAATAGCCGATACAGCTCCACCCTATTTTGAGCTGCTTGTAAAGCGATTCAATATTAATGAAAAGCTCCCTTCTTTCAGAAATTCCACTAAACCAGTAAAGAGTAATAATAGAAAAGGCATAGATATCTTTTATACAGCTCAATGCCCATTTACAAGAGTTTATATAGAACTATTGAATACTATAATAATAGACTCAAATATACCAATACAAATTCACGAAATTAAAACAAGAGAAGAAGCACAAAATCATATATGCCCTATAACAACTTATAGTGTTTTTATCAACGGACAATTTTTCACTCACGAAATATTAACACCTAAAAAACTAGAATCTATAATTACAAAGGTCTGAGAGCACTATATTCTCAGACCTTTATTAATATTTCAAGAAAATTTAAATTCTCACCCAGTTAACAGACACTAATAAATTAAATAATACCTTGACTTATAGTAGCTTTTGCGACCTTCATAAATCCTGCTATATTTGCTCCTTTTACATAATTCACATATCCGGAAGCATCAGTACCATAAGTAACACATTGCTCATGGATGCTTTTCATGATATGATTGAGTTTTTGATCTACTTCTTCGGCCGACCACTGATAGTGCATCGAATTTTGGGTCATTTCTAAACCCGAAGTTGCTACTCCACCGGCATTAACTGCCTTACCGGGAGCAAATAATATTTGATTATTTAAAAATAACTTGATAGCTTCTTCAGTACATCCCATGTTTGAGATTTCCGCTACACATAATACATTATTAGCTAAAAGAGTTTTTGCATCATCTTCATTCAATTCGTTTTGAGTAGCGCATGGTAATGCTATATCCACAATCTGTTCCCAAGGACGCTTATTAGCATAGAACTTTGCATTAGGAAAAGCTTCAGCATAAGGAGCAACAATATCTTCGCCCGAATATCTTAATTCAAGCATATGATCAATTTTATTTCCCGAAATTCCTTCCGGATCATAGATATAGCCATCAGGTCCTGAGATAGTCACAACCTTTGCACCTAACTCGGTAGCTTTAAGAGCAGCTCCCCAGGCAACGTTACCAAATCCGGAAATCGCGACAGTCTTACCTTCTAAAGTATGCCCCTTTTTAGCTAGCATCTCTTTTACGAAATATAATCCTCCGAACCCTGTGGCTTCAGGCCTGATCAAAGAGCCTCCGAATTCGAGCCCTTTTCCTGTAAAAGCTCCTGTATTTTCACGGGCTAGCTTTTTATACATTCCATACAGATAACCTATTTCTCGTGCACCTACACCAATATCTCCGGCAGGCACATCTGTATCGGGCCCGATATTTCGCCAAAGTTCGAGCATGAAAGCCTGGCAAAAACGCATTATCTCAGCGTCTGATTTTCCTTTACAGTTAAAGTCTGATCCTCCTTTTGCTCCTCCCATAGGAAGGGTTGTCAGAGCATTTTTAAATGTCTGCTCAAATCCCAAAAACTTCATAATAGAAAGATTGACGGATGGGTGAAACCTTAATCCTCCTTTATATGGTCCAATCGCATTATTAAATTGAACCCTAAAGCCCAGATTAACCTGAACTCCACCACGATCATCTACCCAAGGTACCTTAAAGGTAAATATACGGTCAGGTTCAACGATTCTTTCAATTATTTTAGCTTTTTCAAATTCAGGATGCTGGTTATAAACATCTTCTATCGAAATCAAAACCTCTCTAACAGCCTGTATATACTCCGGTTCTCCCGGATGTTTAGCTTCTAAGGTTGACAAAATGTTACTAATATCCATAGCCTTTATGTTTTTTGATTTTACAATCTTAATCTTTACTCAAATTTACAAAGAATAAAAACAAAATATCAGAATACTTTTCTTTTTTTTATATGTTGTAAAATTCAATATATAAAGTAGCATAATCTTCATATTATATTTATCTTAGCTCAGATAACAACCCTTTTCTAAAATGATAGTATACGGCACCAATTGGTCTAATAAGAAAATAATACCTACGAGGGAAATATGCCCTATTTGTGGAGTAATGCATTCGGTATCTTTAATATATCAATATGAATATGCTCATATTTATGGAATCTCCCTCTTTCCGATTAAAAAAGACATCAGAGGATATTGTCAAGCTTGTGAAGAAGGTATCAATTACCAGTCAATCAAGACTAATACAACCCAACATAGCGTTCGCTATCCAATACTAAGCTTTGTAGGACTTATACTAATCGTATTAGCCATAACAGTGTTTGCATCTTACATATATATCGACAAAAAACAAACAAGAGAGCTTAGTATACAATGCATTAATACACCGGAAGTAGGAGATATCTACGAAGTCAAGTTCAGCGAAAAAGAATATGGCCTTATGCGAATTTCTGATATAAAAGGAGACTCTATATTAATGCAACTAGGAGAATATGTTACAGACCGAATAACAGGATTAAAAGAGTTAAAGAATGGCGAATATAAAGACCGTTTTTATGACGAAACTTTCAGCTATACTAAAGATGAATTATTTAGCAATCTCGAACAAGAAGTCATAATCAGAGTAAATAGAAAAACTCAATAAGTATCTATTTCGAATATTCCGGAATACCACTTTCTAACGATTCTTAACACAACCAAAGCCTGTATTTTTTTGTTTTGTATAATAAACTAAGATTTTCACACATTTCATAAATACGTTATAATTATGGAAAAGAATGATATAACAGAAACAAAACAGGCTTTAAAAGAACTGAAACGCAAAAATAGAAGGCAAAGGCTGTTTCTTATGCTAACAGCATTTCAGATAGGGTCAATTGTTATTTCCTATTATTTAGGAAGATCACATAAATAGAAAAACGAGCTGACTCCCATGTCCGATCTTAATATTTTGAACCAATTTTCATATCTTTGACTCCAAATAAAGATTAAAGCTTTTAATGACTCAGAAACGGGATATGCTTATTTGGCCTAATTGGTTGCGTGCAATAGCTATGATGGCAGTCATTATGATACATGTATCAGGTGAAGTTGTCATTTTAAATACTTCTACCATTAGCTGGCATTCGGCAAATTTATGGAATAGCTTCAGTCGATTTTCAGTACCAATATTCTTTATGCTCTCTGGGTCATTTTTACTTTCCAGCAATAAGAATACCGAAATAAAGCCTTTCCTAAGAAGAAGATTAAGTAGAATTATATATCCACTCTTCTTTTGGGGATTTCTTTATTATATATATAATATATATACCAGTTATAATGCTGGGACATTAGTAGATTTGTCTGCATTTCTAAATCTGACAATTGCAAATATCTTAAATGGCTCGTCATTTCAGTTCTGGTTTATTTATGTATTAATAGGTATATATCTCATAATTCCACTCCTTAATACATGGTTACAATCTGCTACAGAACAAAGTATCCTTTATTTCTTAATATTATGTGGTATTGCGTCTTGTCTTATGGTTATAAACTTAGGAAACATCAATTCTATATTTATTCCTTTCACCGGTTTTACAGTTTTTGTCGTATTAGGCTATTACTTATTCAATAAGAGCTTTAAGAACCCCAAACAAATAGGCTATTATTCAATTGTTACATTTGTCTTATCCTGTATTGGCATTGCACTTTGGACTGCTTTTTTAAATAAAAATGGTGGTGTGTTTATAGACAATGCCTATAATTATTCAGGCCCTCTTGTTTTCGTTTCAAGTATTGCAATATTTCTATTCGCAAAATACAGTAAGCTATGTTCTAAGCAGAACAAAATCATAGACTTATTATCCCGTTATTCATATGGAATTTATCTCAATCATGTTCTGATACTTATCGCATTTAAACACATAGGTATTACATACAATTTTATACATCCGGTATTTAGTATACCTCTATTGACTATAATATGTCTGGCTTTATCAATCGGACTACTATATATACTTAATAAAATACCTGTACTGAACAAACTGACCGGAGTATAAATAAAGGAGAACATTTTATGTAGTTCTATTCGAACCATAAAATATTCTCCTCACATATCCTTAATATCTCCTTGGTTTAATTCCGGAATTCTAATATATTATCTTTTGCATCAATAACTATAGGTTCTGAATGATTTACTATACCTGCTAATAATCTCTTGGACAGAACATCTAAAACCTGACGTTGAATCACCCGCTTGACCGGACGTGCTCCAAATTCAGGATCAAATCCCAGATCTGCAATCAAATCCACAGCTGCATCCGTAAACTCAAGACGGACTCCGTTATTCTTCAGCATTTTTGCTAAACTATCTAATTGGATACGCACAACTTGAGCTATTTCGGAACGTTTCAACGGTTCGAACATGATAATCTCATCTATACGGTTCAGAAACTCCGGCCTGATAGTCGATTTCAGCATATTCAGCACATCATTCTTAGTCTTTTCAACAACCATATCGTGATTCTCCTTATTGATTGTCGAGAAGTTCTCACGAATCAGAGACGATCCCATATTAGATGTCATGATAATAATTGTATTCTTAAAGTTGACTACACGTCCTTTATTATCTGTTAAACGACCATCGTCTAATACTTGCAACAAGATGTTGAATACGTCAGGATGAGCCTTCTCTATTTCATCAAAAAGTACAACCGAATAAGGTTTACGCCGGATAGCTTCCGTCAATTGTCCGCCTTCATCATACCCTACATATCCGGGAGGAGCTCCGATTAAGCGGGTTGCACTAAACTTTTCCTGATACTCACTCATATCAATACGGGTCATCATATTCTCATCGTCAAATAAGAACTCAGCTAATGCTTTAGCCAACTCAGTCTTACCAACCCCGGTAGTACCCAGAAATATAAAAGAACCTATTGGGCGTTTAGGGTCTTGCAAACCGGCTCTGCTTCGCCGTATAGCATTCGAGATAGCTTCTATGGCTTCGTCCTGTCCCACCACTCTCCTATGCAGTTCGGACTCAAGATTCAGCAATTTATCCTTTTCGCTCTGTAGCATTTTATTCACAGGGATACCTGTCCATCTCGAAACAACATCCGCTATATCCACAGCATCTACTTCTTCTTTCACCATAGCATTGCCACTTTGCATACTATGTAATTGATCCTGAAGTTTTTCTATATCAGATTCCAACTCTTTGATCTTTCCATAGCGAAGCTCTGCTACTTTGCCATAATCGCCTTCCCTCTCCGCCTTATCTGCCTGAAATTTGGCATCTTCAATATCAACCTTGTTTTGTTGAATTTTATTGATCACCTCTTTTTCGGCCTGCCATTTAGCTTTCAGGTCTTTCTCTTCCTCTTTCAGGTCACTTATTTCTTTGGATAACAAAGCCTCCTTATCCTTGTCGTTTTCACGCTTAATAGCTTCCCTTTCAATTTCTAACTGTTTTATACGGCGGCTTTTTTCGTCTAATTCTTCAGGAACCGAGTCAACCTCCATCCTCAGTTTTGCTGCAGCTTCGTCCATCAGGTCGATGGCTTTATCCGGTAGAAAACGGTCTGTAATATATCTGCTCGATAACTGAACTGCCGCAATAATGGCTTCGTCCATAATACGGACTTTATGATGATTTTCATATTTTTCTTTCAATCCTCTCAATATGGAAATAGTATCCATTTCCGAAGGTTCATCAACCATAACTACTTGAAAACGACGTTCGAGAGCCTTATCTTTTTCAAAGTATTTCTGGTATTCATCTAATGTAGTAGCTCCTATCGAACGGAGTTCTCCACGGGCCAATGCAGGTTTTAGTATATTAGCAGCATCCATAGCTCCTTCACCTTTTCCGGCGCCTACCAGTGTGTGTATCTCATCTATAAAAAGAATAATCTCTCCTTCCGATTTAGTGACCTCATTCACTACTGATTTCAAGCGCTCTTCAAACTCTCCTTTATATTTTGCACCTGCAACCAGTGCACCCATATCGAGAGAGTAAATCTGCTTGCTTTGGAGATTCTCAGGCACATCACCTCTTACTATGCGGTGTGCAAGACCTTCTGCAATAGCAGTTTTACCGGTTCCCGGTTCTCCTATCAATATAGGGTTATTTTTAGTACGGCGGCTCAAAATCTGCAATACCCGCCTGATTTCTTCATCACGCCCGATTACCGGATCCAGTTTACCATCCTTTGCCCTTTGTGTAAGGTTTATAGCGTATTTCTCTAACGATTGGTATGTATCTTCAGCCGATTGGCTATCAACCTTCGCTCCTTTACGCAACTCTGCAATAGCAGACTTCAATTCGTTTTCCGATACACCTACATCCTTCATTATCTGAGCAGCACTGTTGCGGGTAGTCAAAATACCGAGCAGAATATGCTCAAGCGAAACATATTGGTCTCCCATCTGTTTAGCTATTTCCGAAGCTTTGTCTAAAACAGTGTTGCTTTCGCGACTTAAATAAGGCTCTCCACCCGAAACCCGGGGAAAAGATTCTATCTCATTATTCAATATTCCTATTAGGTGAGACAGATTCACTCCCAACTTTTGAAAAAGAAAATTCACAACATTCTCTCCAGTCATTATCACACCTAACAGTAGATGTGAAGTTTCGATCGATTGCTGTCCTTTTTCTTTAACTATCTCAACAGCCTTTTGTACAGCCTCCTGAGATTTAATAGTAAAGTTATTGAAATTCATATATTTAGTTTTAATTATTTCTGATTTACGTTTTCAGGTATATTTGCTCAAATAACTTGCCAGAGTCTTTTATATGACAAAATGTCAGATCAGAATCCTTTACATTCTTATGTTCAAATAGGTAAAATAAGGTGACATTAACTAAACAAACTTATACAGAAAAAGCACCGTATTTGTCACCTTTTTGTTTACTTTGTCACCCTGATATCTTATTAATAATGAAATAATAAAGTCTAATAAGGTGACAAAAGTGACACTTTTTACATCAAAAAATAATTGTACTATCTACTTATAAAATCAACTGATTTATATATAGATAAAAGGAATTGCTTTACTTCAACAGATTCCCTCTGTATGAAATAAACAACAAATAACCTTTGCCAATAGTTGCTTCGGTCGATACAAAATGAAAGTATTATGTTATAAAGTCCGGTTAAACAGTTGTCATTCAATGACAAAACGAAATCAAGCTCAGATTCCGTTCACTACAAAAGTCAATATTAGACTTAACGCCTTTAATTGCCTCATAAATAATCGCCTTTTCGTCATCGTCTCTATCTTCATGATCCAGTAATACTTTTATATCCAGATCATTTATTAATATCCTGTTCATCATACGGCAAACAGATTTCATCTTTGTCGGGGGAATTATCCCCACCATCGGAATACCGTCATTCTGGGGCAAGTTAAAGTAAGGATACTTATCTAATAATAATTGAACAGTAGTGAGGTCAATACCAAAATCGTTCTTTACAAAATCATCGATCAAATCTGTTTCTCTTCCGAGAATAATATCCCGAAAGAACGGCAAAGACTCCGAATAGTAGGCACACAATGCTATTAATGCATACCAATATGTACTCTCAGAACGCTTCCGGTAGGGCTCTCCGTAAATAATATGATAGAGTGCCTTCTCCAACGATAAATTAAGATCGGTATTTTGTTCCGAATAATTTTTGAAAACTTCTTCTTTTTGTATATTTTCGAACAATAAATCATCTTTAGAGCCAATGGCTTTTGCTATTTGTCCGATATCTACAGCATAAGAAAAAATGTAGTAATCCATAATATATTTTTTAGATTTTAGCAACTGAAGATTCTGTAAGATGTGTGTATTCTGTATTTCTATAAATACAGGTTGGTTGATTCTGCAATTTATAAAAATAAATGATTGCCGGACATTAAAATTACCCTATTTTGGAACATATTTATAAAGCATGTTTTCATGAAACAATATATTGATTTAGTAAAAAGAGTACTTGCTGAAGGCACTCATAAAGAAGACCGTACAGGTACAGGTACAATCAGCGTATTCGGACATCAAAGTCGTTACGACCTATCGGAAGGATTTCCTCTTGTCACCACAAAAAAGCTGCATCTGAAGTCTATTATATACGAACTGTTGTGGTTCCTGAAAGGTGATACCAACGTCAAATATTTACAAGACAACGGAGTCCGTATCTGGAACGAATGGGCTGACGAAAATGGCGATTTAGGTCATATTTACGGTTACCAGTGGCGCTCATGGCCCGATTATAATGGCGGCCATATAGACCAGATAAGCGAGGTAATCAATACAATCAAAAATAATCCTGATTCGCGCCGGATTATTGTCAGTGCATGGAATGTTGCGGATATACCGACAATGAAACTTCCTCCCTGTCATGCTTTTTTTCAGTTTTACGTTGCTGACGGAAAATTGAGCCTGCAACTTTATCAACGCAGTGCCGATATTTTCTTAGGAGTACCGTTCAACATTGCATCGTATGCCTTACTTTTGAAAATGATGGCTCAGGTAACAGGGCTCGGAGCAGGAGATTTTGTCCATACATTGGGCGATGCGCATATCTACACCAACCACATAGAGCAGCTAAATATGCAAATAGAAAGAGAGCTGCGTCCTCTTCCACAAATGGTAATCAATCCGGATGTAAAGAGTATTTTTGATTTCGAATACGAAGATTTCAAACTCGAAGGCTATGATCCTCATCCACACATCAAAGGTGAAGTAGCTGTCTAGAATAAAAATATATAAATTGTAGCAGGATATATACCTATATCCTGCTTTTTATATTCAATAAATAATTAATCACTTACTTTAAATACAAAAACATACTACTATGTCCAAATTATTATCCCCTATCCAGATCAATAATATTTCACTAAAAAACCGGGTTGTTATGGCTCCGATGTGCCAGTATTCTGCAACAGACGGCTTTGCCAACGAGTGGCATTATGTACATTATACCACTCGTGCCATCGGAGGCTGTGCAGCTATCATTCAGGAAGCAACGGCGGTAAGACCCGATGGACGTATAACTTATGCCGATTTAGGAATCTGGAAAGATGAACATATCGACGAATTAAAAAAGATTGTAACATCCGTTATCAAATATGGAGCTGTTCCCGGAATTCAACTAGCACATGCCGGACGAAAAGCCAGTTGCGAGTTACCCTGGAAAGGTGGAAAACAACTTCATTCGGGGGATAATAGCTGGTTACCGGTTGCCCCTTCTGCCCTAGCCTTTGATGAAGGAGAGGTAATACCTCATGCCCTCGATATAGATGAAATACAAACTGTTCTCGAAGATTTCAAAAAAGCTGCCGAAAGAGCGGTCAAAGCGGGATACCAAATAATAGAAATACATGCTGCTCACGGTTATCTTATACATCAGTTCTTATCTCCGGTTTCCAATCACAGAACAGATGAATACGGAGGAAGTTTTGAAAACCGGATACGGTTCCTACTCGAAGTTGTAGATAGTATCCTACCTACACTAAGTAGTAACCACTCTCTCTGGGTACGTATCTCGGCTACCGACTGGGTCGATAACGGATGGAATCTGGAAGAGTCCGTTAAACTGAGTGCAATCCTCAAATCTAAAGGTGTAGATGTTATGGACATCTCTACAGGAGGAAATGTACCGCATGTGCGTATGCCTATCGGGCCTAATTATCAAGTACCTTTCGCTGCCGAAATTAAAGAGAAAGCACAGACCATAACCGGAGCCGTAGGACTTATAACGCAGGCAAAGCAAGCAGAAGAACTATTGACAGAAAACAAATGCGACCTGATATTCTTGGGACGCGAGCTACTGCGTAATCCGTATTTTGCATTGGCCGCCTCCAAAGAACTCGACAATACAGGACAATATCCATTGCAATACGAACGAAGCTATAAATAAAAAGGCTCGAAACTGTGATTTTTACAACAATTGGATAATCTCACTTGTTTCATGAATAAATAGCGACATATCCAATTTATGCCGCTATTTTTCAGATTAAAATTTATGGAAAACAATACGATAAAAGAACGCTTAATTTTAAAGCCCGTAGGACTTGAGTATCTCGATCAGTTTAACCAATTGCTCCGGTATGTTTTTCAGGTAACAAATAACGATTTATTAGAAAGCGGTTACGAAGACGGCGAAATAACCAAAGCCAAACGCCCTATTCTCAAAAATGCAAATGTTATCGGATGGTTTAATCACGACCAGCTTGTATCACAGTTATGTATTTATCCTTGTGAGGTTAATGTACATGGGAAGATATTTTCGATGGGTGGACTGACCGGAGTCGGTACATACCCCGAATACTCTAATCTGGGATTGATGAACGATCTGATAAAAAAAGGCTTGGAAATGATGCGCGATAACGGTCAGTGTATTTCGTACCTGTACCCCTATTCAATTCCCTACTACCGGAAAAAAGGATGGGAAATTATATCCGATCACTTGACTTTCGAATTAAAAGACAACCAGATACCCAAAAGCAGAACTGTCAGTGGATATGTAGAGAGGCTAGCCGTTACAGATAAGGATGTTATAAGCGTGTACGATAAATTTGCCCGTTCCACACACGGAGCATTAATACGTCATAAGCTCGAATGGGAAGAATACTGGAGATGGGAAAACGAAGAGGAAAGAATCGCTGTAATCTACTATGACCAGAACGATCAACCCAGAGGATATATATTATACTGGATATCTGACGATATCTTTCATATCAAAGACATTATATATCTGGATCAGGAAGCCCGGAAAGGGCTTTGGAACTTCGTATATGCCCACTATTCAATGGTAGATAAGGTAGAAGGTAACCTGTACAACAACGAGCCTATACATTTTCTATTGGAAGACGGGCAAATAAGCGAAACTCTTGAACCATATTATATGGCACGCATTGTGGATGTGGCATCTTTTCTGAATAACTATCCATTCAAATCAGCAGAGATATTTACTCCATTCCATTTTCAGGTATCAGACCCATTAGCCAAATGGAACGAAGGCATATTCTCTATTATCAGAAATGCTCAGGGAGAGTTTATTGTTACCAGAGAAAAAACAGGACAGGAGGTCAGCCTTGATATCCAAACTCTAACAACGATGTTAATGTCGTACCGTACTCCGACTTATCTGCATAAAATAGAACGCCTCCGTACCGACGATACTACTTTACGGATTCTTGAGCAGATTATCCCGAGAGAACAGCCTTATTTTTCCGACTACTTTTAATTTATAGATAAAAATACGGCTGTCAATTCCTTGACAGCCGTATTCATATAATAACCTAATCTTTTACAACTTATACTAATTGTAATTATCTCTTCTTATTTTTTCGATCAATAAACATCAAACCATAGTTTGGTAGTCAGTAAATCGACTCCTTGATCAGCTATTGCTTTTTTATAATTATCACCATTCAACGATTGCTCTGTTCCCGGATAATAGTAGCGCGAAGGTAATTGTCCTTCAAGCACACTTGAGGGGCCTGCTACCAATTGAGGATAGTCTAAGCGGCGCCATTCGGCAAAAGCATCCAGACCTTGTCCGAAAAAGGCGATCCATTTTTGTTCACCTATTGATTTCTTATAATTGGCAGCATCATATTTTACGCCTGCCTGATTCAGATATTCAGATACTTCCGACGCATTTGTAATTCCGAATTGATTCAAAGATGCTGTTATTGCCTGATTATAATATTGCTCGGCACTTCCCGAAATATATCCGCGGGCAACAGCTTCAGCCAACCCGAATAATACTTCGGAATATGTGTAGAATACAGCAGGAGAAACATCTGTCAAAAAGAATGTTCCCGGTTTAGATGTCTTGGCAAAACCCTGATTATTCGCATCACTATTCGAAAGTCCGTTAGCTGCACCCACATATTTACCTACCGATGTATCGGTTGGCAACTGTGCATAGACCGGCAAACGGGGATCAGACAGATCAGTCAGTTTATCGACTATTGTTTTAGAAACACGGTAATCATCACGGGTTTCGAAACGCGCAGCCTGAGGATTCTGCTGTGGCGAACTGGTATAGACAAACTGGAAAATATCGTCGTTACTGCTAATCAATCCGGCAGCATCGTTTACCGCAGCATTAATAGTTTGTTTAGCCAGATCACTTTCGCGATCTGCAATACGTAATGCAATACGAAGGCGAAGTGAATTCACCAGTTTTTTCCATTTGCTTATATCACCATCATATACAACATCTCCGCTGATAGCTTCACCCGAAGCGCTTAAGAGTGTTTGAGCCTGCTCTAAATCAGACAACAAACCGGTATATACTTCTTTCTGAGTATTATAAGCGGGGGTTACACTCTTTCCTGTTTCCGTATAAGGAATGTCGCCATACGCATCAGTAAGAATCAGGTATACCCAAGAGCGTAGTGCCAGCGCTGTACCTTTGTAATTATCATTTGCAGAACCTTCATCCGCCAGAGATATTATCTTATCAAGGTCGGTAATCAGTGTTGCATATCCTGTATTCCAAAGTGTGGTTACACTTGTACTTGAATTTGCAAATTCATAACGGTCTGTTTCGGTATACTGGATAGATGCCCAGTGCTGAACAAACAGCAATGATGTATTGAACCCGGCATCAGCACCCCAGTAGAGGTCTGCTGCATGTTTCAGGCTACCGGTCAACAGATAGTTAGGATATGGATTTTCTGTTGCATTCGGATTTTCGTTAATCTTATCCAATTGATCGTTGCACGAACTGAATAATACCAGTGTAGCAGCCAAAAGTGATACTATATTTTTATACATGACTTTTCTTCTTTTTTAATTAAAGGTCTCAGACCTTTTTATTGATTTTGTAAGTAGAACTGCAATAATCAGTATACTCTAAATATATCTTTAAATACTTACTTATAACCTTAAAATCTTAAATTCACATTGAATCCGTAAGAACGGGTTGTAGGTAAAGAAAGGCTTTCGATACCCTGTCCGTTACCAGTATTGAACGCAGTCTCGGGGTCGATATTCGGTGCATCCTTATAGATGAAGAACAGATTACGTCCTACAGCCGAAATACTGGCGCCTTCAAGCCCGATTCTTTTTACTAAACTACGTGCAAAAGTATATGTTACCTTTATCTCACGGAATTTGATATAAGACGCTTTATATGTAAACGCTTCTGAAATATTATATAGCGATTTGTAATAATCTTCGGCACTTACTACTGTCGAGTTTTTTTGTCCATCGGCTGTTACACCATTCACAATTATACCATCTTCGTATACTGTTTGTCCCGCCGGAGCCTGATTGGTTGGCAATAGTACTTTAGTATCGTTAGCATCTACATAATAGTACAAGCCTCCGTGTTCTGCATCACGACCGGGAAGAGTCGAAGCCAATACTCCGGTATATACTCCGGTTCTGTTTGTACCCGAATAGATTTTTCCACCTATGCTTGCATCTATCAAAGCCGATAGTTCTATATTCTTATAAGTAAATGTATTGCTGATACCTCCTGTCCATTTAGGAGTATAATGTCCCAGCACTTTGTTTTGAGAATCGGCACGGGGCAACCCTTTAGAATCGACAATAATATTCCCATCATCATCTCTCAGATAAGCAGTTCCGTATAAAGCTCCGTATGCACTACCTACCGAAGCCAAAACCTGTGTAGTACCTGATGTGGCAATCACATAGTTTTTAATCAGTCCGGCGTCATCCAATACAGTTACTTCACTTTTGTTGATCGCGTAGTTAAGACCTATATTCCATTTGAAGTCTTTTACTTCTACAGGAGTAACATCGAACTGAATTTCCAACCCTTTATTGTTTATCTTTCCTGCATTTAATAACTGAGTTGTATATCCGCTGGCAGCTGTTGTATTTATCTTTAATATCTGGTTGATACTGTTTGTATTATATAGAGCAACATCCAAGTGTACCCTGTTACCGAATAAACCTAATTCAGCACCGATTTCGGTCGAACGGGTAGTTTCGGGTTTCAGATCAGGATTATTTTTAATCTTAGATGACGTTTGTATAGGATTACCTGTATAAGCAGTCTCGAAATTATAAACGTTAGCCAACTGGTAAGGATCACCATCGCTACCTACTTCTGACCAACCTCCGCGAATTTTCAGGAAGTCAAGCGTAGAGCTCTTTATATCCAAAGCTTCGCTTAATACCAAACTGGCATTTACCGAAGGATAGAAGTAAGAACGGTTATCACGAGGCAAAGTAGACGACCAGTCGTTACGGGCTGTAAGGTTCAAAAACGCATAACCTTTATAACCTAACTGTGCCGATGCATATGTACTGTATACACGTTGTTTGCTGTAATCATTAGACGATACAAGCGGGTCACGCGAGTTTGTCAATGTATATAAATCAGGTACTGCCAAACGTGGAGCCTGTTGATAATTGTTTTCATACGTTTTGTTACGTAAGTTGAAACCAACCAATGCATCCAAATTAAGATCCGCAGTCAAGTCCTTTTTATAATTCAGGATAGCTTCGGTGTTATTTTCGCTGATAGTATAGCGGTCTTCCGAATAAGATCCGTAAGGCGTTCCGTTAGTACCGTATTTAATTTTGTATTTACGGCTGTCGTTATAATAATCAGTACCTGTACGGAATCTGAAATCAAGACCGTCAATAATATTCACTTCTGCATGAATATCACCGATAATACGGTTTCTCTTTTGTTCTACGGTATTGTAATTTGCTCTCCAATAAGGATTGCTATAATAGCTGTTGTTCCAGTTGTTAGTCCAGTCTTTTTTCAACTCGTTCATATCTACCTGACGACCGAACCATAAGAACTGAAGCATTACCCCTGCTGCCCTGTTACCCGAAGGACCACCCGGAAGGTTAGGTACATCCGTAACAATGTAGTTAGCAGTGGCTCCTACTTTTATACGTTTCGTTAATTGATAGTTAGTATTTAACGAGAAGTTGGTTTTCTTGATCTGAGTATTAGGTACAGTACCTCTCTGATCCTGATAATTTACTCCCAGACGGAAATCGTATTTTTCATCCGATCCTGCTATCGAAATACCATTATCATAAGTAATACCTGTATCGAAGAAGTCTTTTACGTTATCAGGATGTGATACGAAAGGCACAGCTACTCCGTTTGAGTAAAACTGAGGAATAAGCTGACCATCCATACGAGGTCCCCAGCTTTCGTCCACACCATCATTTACACCACCGCCTTTTCCGTCAACATAACTGAATTGCCCGCTGGCTCCCTGTCCGAATACATTCTGAAAATCAGGTAGTGTAGCTACTCTGGCAAAAGTGATTCCCGAGTTAACAGTAACTCCGATACCTTTCTGTCCTTTACCTGTTTTAGTAGTGATAAGTACTACACCATGAGCCGCACGCGAACCATATAGTGCTGCTGCATTAGGACCTTTCAATACACTCATCGATTCTATATCCGAAGGATTAAGGTCGGCAATAGCATTACGGAAATCGCGGGTTGCCCCACCAACCGAAAGTTGAGAGTTATCTACAGGAACACCATCCACGATAAATAAAGGGTCATTCTTTCCTGCAATTGAAGTTTCTCCACGGATCACGATACGCGACGAACCCATATCACCTTGTGAATTAGTGATACGTACACCTGCCAATTTACCCGAAAGCCCGTTCAGTAAGTTTGTTTCCTTACTGCCTTCCAATGCATCACTTTTGATTTCCTGAGTAGTATATCCCAATGATTTTTTCTCGCGGGTGATACCTAAGGCTGTTACCACAACCTGATCCAATACATTGGTATTATCAGACAATGTTACATGAATAGGTTCTGCTGCATCATAAACATCGACCTCCTGAGTTCGATAACCTAAAAAGTTAATTACTAATGTTACAGGTAATTCCTGAGAAACATTTAATGAAAAATTACCGTCAATGTCTGTTACTGTATTTGTTTTCGCAGACGATTTCAACACCACTGATACACCGGGTAATGGTTGTTGCAAACGATCGATAACAACTCCCCGTAATGTATTCTGAGCAAAAGTTGCCAGAGAAAAAGCAAGTAAGAAAAAGGCTATAGCTCCCCTGTTCGCTACTTGCTGTAGCGATTTTAAAGTTATTCTATACATATGTGTGTAAATTATTTACCTGAAAGAATCTGTTCTATTGTATAATGTCTTACTTATTGCCCTGAAGGCTTGCGTAGTTGATTTGTTTTTTCAAGTTGTCTTGTTGAGGAGAGTCTACTGTAAGGAAACCTTGGGCATGGTTGACCTGTTGCCCTGCCGTTACCACCCATTCTAAAAAGTCCTGAGTATCTTTATTTAAATTCACATAATCGATAGCCACGCTCAACGGTTTAACAGGAATAAGATTCACTTTTTCTTTTTCCAATAACTGAAGTGTACCCTCAATCCCTGAACTAATTGTCTGCCATTGATCTTTTTTCAAATCGATAGGCAAAATAGCAATACCGTCTTTCAGCTTTTTACTTTTGGTATCATAGATATATGACAAGTAATTGAAAGCAATACCCGATTGATCTTTTGCCAGTGCAGTAATAAGGAAGATATCGTCACCGGCTATCTTTTTACCTTTCAGTTGGGCTGCTTCTTTTTCAAAGTATTCAGACACTACAGCCGAATTAGATGTTGATAAGCTGCCCGAATATACTGTAGGTTCACTTTTGAATGGATATTTGCCGTCATTATCGATGTCTTTTTCGAAAAACAGTTTCTGAATTTTATCCTTATTCAATCCTTTATTATCCACTTCCGCTAAAATCGGATTTTGGTTGTTAGTTACAGGAAGTATTGCATAACGGGCAACCTGTAACGACAGCTGTGTTTGATTTTTTTCTACATCATCAGCTAAAACACGGATAGCAACTTCATCATCGGCAGTTTCTTTTGTTGCCAGCTTTATCTCTACATTCGGATTCTGTTTATTGTATTCAGCAATCCATGCATTTAATATAGGATGTGTAAAATTTGCACCTTTTATATATAATACATCTTTGGTATTCTGTGCAAATAATGAAGCAGAGCCTAATATTAATAAGGCTGCTACTATATAATTGGTATATTTCGAAGTTTTCATAATTTGATATCTAATTGATAAGGTCTCAGACCTATTTATTACTTTGGTAAATTAAAATAACAGCAGTTAGTTATGTTATCAAAATATATCATTAAATACTGACTGTTACTTAATATAAAAATGGGTTATGTTTTTTTGAATATTTATATATTCTTTATTCAGTCTCAGCACATACAACAACACATGCACATTCGTGCGTTTGAAGATGATAATATTTTCAGAAAGGATATCCTGTCAGTAATTCGTTTTCCCTGAACCATTTGAGACACTGTAACCATTAATTTCATAACCTTAAACTTTAAATAATTCATAAGTTTTAACCACAGTACAAAATAATCTAATATTTATTAACTAATATATACCGCACATATGGTATATTTAGTAAGGAGATATGGTATATATATAATAAGAGAAACAGCCCGATGAAAAATCCGGCTGTTTCTCTTTAAATATTGATAAGATTACCCTTTAGTACATTAGTCACTTATCCGTAAAGCATAAAACTTATTTTCAGGATAATATCCCGATCCATAATATTTTAGTGTAGTGGGAATAGTACCATGCCCATACCCATACCAAGTAATCAGATAATACCGTTTAGTAGCTGTACTTTGGTTTTTTACAATCAACATACCTTTTACAAGCCCATAAATGGCATTTACATGTAAATTTCCACTGTACAAAATAGATGAACCTTGTATATCTGCCGAATATGTGCCGCCGGTGGAGCTATCCGATAAGCTCATACGTGCCCAAAACGACTGAATCCCATTCCATGCTGCACCCGAAGCTGTTGTCATCATCGTCATCAGAGAGACAGCATATGTTCCCGGAGGAAGATCTATATAACTACCCGTCCAATATTCGGTACTTGACGAATTAGGATACAATCCTGTAGCCAACCCTGTCGGATGCAAATAACCATTTACATATGACAACCCGATACTTTGCCACGATGCTTTACCATTAGCATCGGACATTAACAGCCGGTCTTCTGCTTGCGTACCATCCCGAAGCATTATAGATCCATTAATTTGCAGGCGGGAGTTATCTGTTGCATTCGGGAACATACCAATTCCCATACGCCCATCAGTGTCAACAAATACATTATTAGCACTTTGTGTTGTTGACAATACACCACTTGAAGGATCATCCCCTGCCCCATCTATCATAAATATACCTTGTGGGTTCTCGCTTAAAATGCTTATCTGGGCATTCAACCCCGAAATAAATATGCCAATCAGCTGAAAAACCAATAGAAATCGAAAATATTTCATCTTTATTATCTTCATTTTAAACCTTATCAATCACTTAACTTATAAAAAACAATATTGTCTTCACCAAAATGATATCCTCCAAAACGGAGAATATACGGTGTACCTGTAATCCCCCTGTAAGTAGTATTGCCCGCTACATAATAGTAACGCTTATCAACTCCGGTTGAGTTATTAATTATCAATGTACCTAAAAGGAAACCGTAGTAAGTATTCTCTGTTATTTCAGCACTCAGATATACTGTATCTTCTAAATCCGGCGAAGGTGCTGCTCCTGATGCTGCACTTGAGTCAGAGAAAGTTGACCTCAGAAAAAAATAGCCCGAATCCGGAAGAAGATATCCATTGAATCGCAGCACCATAGACACATTAACCGCATATCGTCCGGGAGGTAAAACAATGGAAGTTCCTGTCTGTAAAAAATCCGCCGTTGTATAAGGTATATCCACACCTACCGAAGTCAATTCAACTCTTCCGGCATACACCGCAACTTCGTTCCAAGAGGCTTTTCCACTGGCATCGCTAGTCAATACCCGACCTGCTGCCTGAGTCCCGTCTATCATTGTAAGTCCTCCTACAACCTGTAATTTAGATGAATATCCAGATGAAGGTGCCATCCCAACTCCTACCCGTCCCAAATTGTCTATCACAACATCATCTGCATCTACAACTGCCATTGTATTATTCCCTCCTCCATCGATATGGAGTACTGTTGCCGGTAACTTTGTATTAACTCCCACTTGTGCTTCCAGCATTAATACCGAAGCACATAAAAAGAATGTAAGCTGTATGTATTTTTTTGTCAAGTTCATATTTTCATTCATTTCAACTTAATCTTCCAATTTATAGATAATCATACTATTATATCCGGGAAAAGCCCCTGCACCGAATAGGCGTACACCTTCAGTTGTACCTGCCGAGCGGGGATCTCCGGCTATGTAATAATACGTCTTATTAACTGTTCCCGAATTATTAATAAAAACACATCCCGCCAACTGTCCATATGCTACTGCCCCTTGTAGCACACCCGAAATATGGGTTGCACCCTCAATATCAGACGAAGCTGCCAGAGTAACATTGGAGTCAGAGAAAGTGCTCCTCAACAAGAAATAAGAACCTGTCGGCGAAATTCCACTTACAGTTCCTCCTGATGCCGAAGCCCGTAGAATCATATACACATTAACAGCGTACCTTCCGGGAGGTAATGTTATGGTTGTACCTGTCAGAAGAAAAGTTCCCGCAGGCTGATTATAAAGTAATGTAGCACCGGATCCACTAAGCGTAACATTCTGATAACTAATTTTATTAGTTTGCCATGTGCCTGTTCCGTTTGCATCGGAGATCAGCACCTTATTAACACTCTGATTTCCATCGACAATAGTAATCCCGCCTTTCACCTGTATTTTAGAATCATCGGTCAACGAAGGCATCATTCCAAACCCGATCTTACCATTCGAATCAATAATAATATCATCTGCCAATTGAGCATCTGTAGGAACAGAAGATGTATTGTGATAAGCATCGATATGAAATACTCCCTGCGGATTTTGAGTATTTATTCCCACCTGAGCATTGAGCAGCCCTAATGAGAATACACTCATCAGTAAAAGATTTTTTTTCTTCATTGTTGTTTTTGTTTGAGTTTGGGTCACAGACCCTCTTGTTGTTTTTAAGGTCGCAGACCTACTTGTTGTTTTTATAAAAAGTTGTTGATTTAGAATGTGGTGCTTGTAGGGGCAGGGCTCTGCTCTGCCCGATAATGTGTACTTTATCACAAAGGGCACAAAGTAGATGCAAAAGGCACTATATTGTTTTTCAGGATAATGGGTAAAGCAGAGCCTTACCCCTATGGTATGTCTTTGTGTAAAACCTTTGTATCTTAGTGTCTTTGCGTTAAAAAGAATATCTCGAAAATAAAGCAGCAAAGTGCATACACTGCACCCTGCTGCATGGATTAGTTGGCCCAAGCATAACCTGTTACCCGAAATAGTATTCGAACGACAACAAAACAACAATGATCCTACCGGACGCAGTCTGCCCAGCCAACTTATTTGGAAATGGATATATATGACGAAGCAAACGAAGACATAAAAAAATGTCCCGTTATTTTGACACAATAAGAAATTTTGTTTAGTTAACGCCCTGTGATGCGTCTCTCTCTCTCTCTCTCTCTCTCTCTCTCTCTCTCTCTAATATTTCAGCACACAAAGGCAAATCTAAACTGTTAAAATTTAGAGGATTGTTTATGTTTTTATGTGTGAAAATATCGGTCATTCCTTATTAGTAAAGGGTTGTTTGGTGTGACAAATATAGAAATTCTTTTTTAGAAAAAACAAAAATAAGATTAACTTAGTTATTTTATTATAATTTCAATTCCCTTTTCAACGATGGATATAAATACTGCTATTCTTTCCATATACACTATCTCGGAGAACTCGATAAATGAGTTACTCAAATATTGTTACGGTCCTATAGAAAAACCCAAAGGATATATTTTGACTAAAGCCGGAACTATCGAAGAGTATCTTTATTTCGTTACGAAAGGAATTGTAAGAACATTCAGCATCGTAAAAGATGAAGAAGTAACGTTCTGGATAGGTGAAGAAGGTTCTGTTGCCTGCTCCATGAGAAACTATGTCGAAAGTAAACC
Source organism: Indolivaga macrotermitis (assembly GCF_900128985.1). GTDB lineage: Bacteria > Bacteroidota > Bacteroidia > Bacteroidales > Dysgonomonadaceae > Dysgonomonas_A > Dysgonomonas_A macrotermitis. Next base: position 145,128 of record NZ_FQUC01000006.1, read on the forward strand.
TAGTTACGAGACAATAGAAACATTAGAAGATTGTTCATTGTACCGAATAAAAGCACAGGATCTACAACAGTTATATAAGCAAAACATAGAAATAGCAAACTGGGGGCGAAAATTTGCAGAATATGAGATCATGAAAACTGAAAACAGACTTATAGCCCAGCAATTTTTAACCGCTAAAGAAAGATATGATAATTTAATAAAAAGCCAGCCTCAACTGCTTCAACGTATTCCTCTGAGTATCATTGCATCTTATTTGGGCATCACTCAAGTTTCACTTAGCAGGATAAGGGCACTGAAATAAAATAGACAGTTTATACCTCTCCCACTCCGCCCATAACTATACTCTTGATCCTGAATAGATTTATTGTTTCAATATCATTTACCCTTCAAACTTTCGGTGAAATGGCTTGCAAATAATCAAAAATATCTTAACTTTGCACTCGCTTTTGGCAATAAGGTGAGGTCCCGTAGCTCAGCTGGATAGAGCAACAGCCTTCTAAGCTGTGGGTCAAGCGTTCGAATCGCTTCGGGATCACTTTAAGTTCAGTAAATAAGCGACTTATTTCTGACAAAACAAGACAAAACTCTCTAAGATAGATTCTTAGGGAGTTTTTTTATTCTCTCCTTTAGACATAATCAGTCATTAAAATACCGATACAGGACAGTTATTCGTTACGGTTTTCACAAAAGACAAAAACCGTAACGATTTAGACTGTAAGATTCTTATTTGTAGAATATTGGCAGTCATTTGTCTTCCTGACTTCTAACAATTAATTCTAGTTTTGAACACTAAAAAATGATATGTTATGAATGTTATGAAGTTAACTTTTCGTGTGTTGTTTTACCTCCGAAAGAATGCTTTTCGGAAATATGGCGAAAGCCAGAAGAGCCATGAGATTATTGTGATATATAATACAAAAACAAAGAAACATTCACTTAATACTTTGAATTGATATGGAATTACAGGCAATACAAAACAAAACATTTGAGATAAGAGGCGAACGTGTCATGCTTGATTTTGATTTTGCAATTGTATCAGGTTGAAACGAAAAACCTGAAAAGAGCGGTTAAACGTAATATAGACAGATTTCCTCCCGATTTTATGTTTGAGATGACAGCTGATGAATGGGAAATGTTGAGGTGTAATTTTGGCACCTCAAATTGGGGAGGAATACGGTATATGCCTTTCGTTTTCACAGAGCAAGGTATAGCACAGTTATCCAGTGTATTGAACAGTCCTTTGGCTATTCAGGTAAATATTTCAATAATCAGGGCTTTTGTTACGCAAAGGAAATATGCTTTGGGATATGCAGAGCTGAACAATAAATTAGAAGCTTTTATGATTAACCAATATGCAATTCAATGAGGTATATCAGGCTTTGACGGAATTAGCCAGTATCAAAGAATTGGAGGATAAACCACGAAAGAGAGTCGGGTTTGTGCAAGATGAAATGATCTGCTTTTCAATAATCAGCCTTTTACATCAAATTGCAAAAGGCTGATACAAAACCCTGATTTATTTATTTTTCAATTCCACTTAAACAGTTTCATTCCTACAGCAAAACAAATAACTCCGAGAGCTGATAATATACAAGTCGGATAAATGACTTCCATCCATCCGGCTCCTTCATTAAAAATGCTTCGGATTCCATCGGTTAGTGCAGTCAGAGGAAGTAACTTAATAACTCCGATGCTCCATTCGGGGAAATTATGGTAACTAAAGAAAATACCTGATAACAACATCATGGGCATTTGTACAGCATTAATCAATCCTGAGCCGACCTCTGTCTTGGTAGTACGAGATGCGACCAAGATAGCAATTCCTGTAAAAGCGAGATTACCGGCTAAAAACAATACAATTAATGCTCCGATGTTTCCCTGAATATGGATATCGAATATTAACCAGGCAAAAAAGAATAAAATAAGAGACTCAACTACATTCATCAGGATGCGGACAAACATCAATGCAAACAAAAAATTCGATTTTTTCATTGGAGTTGCCACCATCCGTCTCAATAATTTCTGAGATCTTCGTTCAATGATTGTATAACTAACTCCCCACATGATGGAGCTCATCAGTCCGAAAGCAATCAATCCCGGAATCAGGAAATCGATATAACGAACCCCTTTCAGTGTTAGTGGTTCTATATCCGTATTCTCCGTGCTCATACTCGAAGCTGGCGATTTTACCAATGCCGAAAGCTTCATATATGCTAATTGAGATTGAGAGTTAAGCGGATCAAAATGATATACGGCTTTTCCTAATGAATCGGTAACAACCACATCTGCTTCTCCTCTCTTTAGTGATATGATTGCTGAATTCCAATCGCTTTCTGAAAACTTAAATATAGTATTACCAAGTGTTTTGTTGCTTATCTCCCAATTTTGGATATTCTCTCCTTTGCTATGTGCTTTTGTAGCATAAATATTGAGAAGAGAATCTAGCTCTGTCTTATTTTTCTCAACAAGTATAACATTAAACTTAGATTCTGTTTGCTGTGTAAAAGCCAAGCCCAATCCTATAGAAATAAGTACCGGAAATACCATACCCCAAAAAAGGACTTCTGGTTCACGGATTGTCAGTAGTAACTGAGTCTTAAAAAGTTGATATAATTGATTGTTTTTGATTGATCTCATTATTGAAATAATTGAAAATATAAAAGTATTTAATTACAGCACTACATTCCCATTCTCACGAAGAGCTTTCCCTGTGAGATTGATAAATAATTCGTCTAGGTTACGAGAATCTTCGTCTAATAAATCTTCGAGTTTCCCGTCCTTTAATATTTTCCCTTCATCAATAATGATGATGCGGTCACAAAGTGATTCCGCTTCCTCCATATAATGGGTTGTCAAAATGAGAGTAGTTTTTTCACTATCTTTTAATTGCTTTAGAATTTTCCAAAGGTCGAGTCGCGAGTGAGGATCGAGTCCGGTAGTAGGCTCATCCAGAAATAGAATTTGTGGTGTATTCAACAATGCTACACCTAAAGCAAGTCGTTGTCGTTGCCCCCCTGAAAGTGTACCCACCATAGATTTTTGTTTACTTTCAAGTCCGGTCAGTTCGATAATCTCATTCACTCGTTTTTCGCCAAGTCGGAAGAAACTGCCAAACAGGCATAAGGTTTCAAAAATAGTTAGCTTTTCTGAAAAACGTGTTTCTTGCAATGACAGACCAATAATTGACCGAAGATCTTTTTCATTCTTTAGCCAACTTTTTCCTTGCAGCAGAATTTCTCCCGAATCCGGATTCTTTAATCCTTCCATCATTTCCACCGTTGTTGTCTTTCCTGCTCCGTTAGGGCCGAGTAAAGCCACAAATTCTCCGGGGCGTATTGCAAAAGAGATACCTCTTACGGCATGTACATCTTTGAATGACTTATATATGTCTTTTACTTCTATCTGATACATAATGTATTTATTTTCCTTCCCTATTTTGTTTTGGGGAAGTAAAAGTAATAACGAATTTCATTACTACAAAGTTTTGGTGTTTGTCGGCAGTCTATATAAGCCTTCTTAAATTATGAATATAAGTAACGGAATAAAGAAAGCTCCCTCGCCTCTGGAATTAACATAAAAATTGGTTTAAGAATAGTTTTGCTGATGATTGATGCTTTGGTTGCCTACAAAGTGGGCATCTCGGTTATCTCTGTAATCGGAGACTATATACTTGTGCGTAGTATGTTTAGTATCATTCGCTTATCTATAAGAATTATCTTCTCTCTTTTGTCCATCCTATTTCTGACAGCAATAGTTTCCCTTATTTATTTTCTTTCAATTCATCCCCCTAAAGTCCGTCGGAGAACTTCCCACTATTTTTTTAAACATCCGACTGAAATGATGGGGATACTTGAAGCCTAATTCATAAGCAATTTCATTCACCGTTTTATCTGGATTGTACAGTTTATCTTTTGCTTTTTCAATTACCTTCAATTGAATATATTCCTGTGCTGACTTGCCTGTTTCTTTTTTTATTAAATCCCCGAAATAATTAGCAGATAAAAGCAATTCGTCTGCAAAATACTGAACAGATGGTAAGCCTATTGTCTGAGGTTTATCCGACTCAAAGTAACCATTCAATAATTCTTCAAACCGGGATAACACATCTTTATTTACGTTTTCACGGGTAATGAACTGACGGTCGTAGAAACGCATACAGTGGTTTAGAAAAACTTCAATATTAGCTGTGATAATTGATTTACTATGCTTATCGATAGAATGCTTTAACTCTTCTCTAATCTCCCTAAAACAGTTGACAATGATCTGCCTCTCACGTTCCGACATATGCAAAGACTCATTCGCTTCATACGAAAAGAATGAATAATCTTTCATTTTCTCCTGAAGCAATGTTCCCCGAAGTAGATCCGGATGAAAACACAATCCCCAACCTTTCATTTTAAATACTTCACCAGTATCGTCTTTCCCTGCAACCTGTCCGGGAGCTATAAACACAAGAGTGCCTTCCTGATAGTCATAAGTATGGCGTCCGTAAATTAAATCGCCACACCTGACATCTTTCAAGAAGATAAAATAAAATCCATACCTCTTACGTGCATGCCTGTATTCTTTTCCTATCTCGGTAAAATCAATAGAATTAATTAAAGGATGTAATGTTTCAATTCCCAAAAAGGTATTATAATCATGTATCGTATCAAAATTCATTATCTCTCCCATAAGTTCCGGTTTTATTTATTACAAAAATAAAGTATCCATTCTGGAAGTATACTATATACTATCATAAATCAGTAAAAATGGTAGAAGAAACCGTAATATATGTATATATCTGATATTCTATAAAGTACCAATCAGTAATTATGGTATAAGAATCAGTAATCTGTCTATTTACAGGAGGAGTTATTGAGGGTAAGTTTGTAAAATGAAAATTATAAACTTTAAATTCTTAACATATGATGCGAAAAAATAAGAATGTAGTTCTATGGGCAGCAAGCCTTCTTCTCTTACTGGTTGGATGCAAGCAACAAGCTGATAATGAAAAAAACGCACTACTTGTAATAAAAGAGCAAGGCAGTTTTGCTGTTGGTGGAAGTGTAATCACTAATCCTGGCACATTCGACCCAATTACAAGAACTCCCGAAGGACAAACCTATCACGGTGACCATGCTTATATTGTTTATCAGATACCGGACAAAGCCCGTAAACTACCTTTGGTGTTTTGGCATGGTATAGGGCAATTCTCCAAAACATGGGAAACGACTCCGGATGGGCGCGAAGGTTTTCAGAATATATTTCTCAGGAGAGGCTTTGGTGTCTACCTTATCAATCAACCTCGAAGAGGAAATGCCGGACGAAGTACGGTAGAAGCAACCATAAAACCCACACCTGATGAACAGGAATGGTTTAACACATTTCGTGTCGGTGTATGGCCGGATTATTTTGAAGGAGTACAATTTCCGAAAGACGAGGAAAGCCTTAACCAATATTTCCGTCAAATGACGCCTAACATTGGACCTTTTGATACGGAGGTAATAACAGATGCAATCTCCAAGCTTTTCGATAAGATCGGCGACGGAATACTTGTCACTCATTCACATTCAGGAGGCTTTGGCTGGTTGACTGCTATTAATAACAATCGTATAAAAGCTATTGCGTCTTATGAGCCGGGTAGCGGTTTTGTATCTCCCGAAGGTGAAGTTCCTTCACCACTGCCAAGTTCGGCCGGAGCATTACAGGCAAATAGTGTATCAATGGAGGATTTTATGAAACTCACCAAAATACCTATCATTATTTATTATGGAGATAATATTCCGGATAAGTATTCAGATAATAAGGGAGCTGACGGCTGGCGTGTCCGCCTTGAGATGGCAAGATTGTGGAGAGATGCCGTAAACAAATATGGCGGAGATGTCACCGTGATACACCTACCGGAAATAGGGATTCACGGAAATACACATTTCCCATTCTCTGACTTGAATAATATTAAAATAGCTGATTTACTTTCCAACTGGCTGAAAGAAAAAGGACTTGATAAATAATAAAAAGAAAAAAGAATGCGAAGTTTAATTTTAATACTATCTCTGACATGGGCAATATTCCCGGTATCAGCATGTTCAACCCCCAATAATAGATCTGAATCAGAAACAACTCCTGAGGTAACAAACCGTAAAATCCTTATAGCTTATTTCAGCTGGGGTGGAAGTACTCAACAAGTCGCTGAAAATATAGCGGAGCATACCGGAGGAACGCTATTCAAAATTGAAACAGTAAATTCCTACCCTACAGACTATGTTCCATGTACTGAAGTGGCAAAAGTTGAACGTGATGAAGGTATCCGTCCCGAATTAAAAACTGTTGTTGAAAATATGGAACAATACGATACCATTTTTATCGGTTGTCCGGTTTGGTGGCATACAGCACCAATGGCTATCTGGTCATTCCTCGAAAATGAAAATTATAATTTTAAAGGAAAAACTATCATTCCATTCTGTACATATGCTGCCACTTACAGGGATGAAACATTAGCAAAAATAGTAGAACTTACACCTGATTCTAAACATCTCAAAGGTTTTGGAACAACCGATAAAAATGCAGATGTAACGGGTTGGCTGAAAGAGATAGGTATCGTTTCTAATAAATAAAAAACTATAGATGGAAAAGAAAGTATTAAAAAACAAACTGTTGCTGTTTATTTTAAGTATAGTGATGAGTATACCTGTTGCTTATGCACAAGAGACAACCTATGATGAGAAAACAAAGCAGGAGCTTATTGACTTATCGAAACAAAAATGGCAATGGATGGCAGATAAAAAGATAGAATCACTGGATGAGCTTTTTCATCAGGAATCCGTTTTTGTCCATATGGGTGCAACGATGAACAAAGAACAGGAATTGAATACAATCAGAAGTGGTGGAATCCAATATAAACATACCGAAATACAAGAAACTTCTATACGATTTGTGGGTAATACGGCTATTGTCCTTAATAAGATACGCCTGACAGCTATTGTCGGAGGCAATGAAGTCGTCAATCCTTTCATGGTTACAGAAGTGTACGTGCCGATAGAGGGAAAATGGAAGTTAGGTTCATTATCCTTCACCAGGTTATTGGGGAACTAATAGTATTCACATTAATAAAATAAAACGAAATGAAAAATATAAAATATTGTTTTCCATTGATCGCATTATTCCTATTCAATATTATTGGTCAAGTGAATGCGCAAGAAAAGAAAGTAAATATACCAACCATAAAACTGAATAATGGATTGGAAATGCCTCAGTTCGGACTCGGAACTTTCAATACGCCATCAAACGAAGTTGCTAAAGAAGCAGTCTTAGTGGCTTTCCGAAGCGGTTACCGACATGTAGATACTGCCCATGCTTATAATAACGAAAGTGCCATCGGTGAAGCTATAAAGGAAAGTGGCATCCCACGTGAAGAATTATGGATTACAAGCAAACTGTGGCCATCCGATTATGCAAATGGCAATACCCTCGAATCTATCAACAAAATGCTTGAACGCCTTCAGACAGACTATATCGACTTACTGTATATACACCAGCCTGTAGGTAACTATGAAGAGGCATGGATAGAGATGGAGAAAGCTGTTGCTTCCGGAAAAGTACGTTCATTGGGGATCAGTAATTTTGACGCTACAGATGAAGGTTTTCACGCCATTGTGGATAATATGAAAATTAAACCTGTTGCGATGCAAATTGAATGCCATCCTTATGCGCAGCGCAAAAATGTACAGGAGAAATTAAAAAGTTACGGCATCGCTCAGGAATGCTGGTATCCGTTAGGAAGTGGAAACAAGGATCTACTCGCAGATCCGGTTATAAAAAAGATTGCTGATTCACATGGTAAGACTACGGCACAGATTATTATCCGTTGGCATATACAAGAAGGTTTCTCCGTAATTCCCGGAGCAACCAATCCTGATTATATCAAGGAAAACATAAGCATTTTTGATTTTGCTTTAAGCGATGACGAGATGACAGCTATGCGTTCGCTTAATAAAGAAAAACGTTTTTTCAACATGACTTATGAGCAGGTTAAAGAAATGGCAACTAATTGGGTATTGGAAGATTAATAGTATAATCAAAAAATAACGCATGAGAAAAATAGATTTATACATTGGAATAATAATATTGTTGCTGGGAGTATCCGGTAACACAAATGCACAAGATATGTTAAGTAAAAAACAAGAAAAAATAGTAACTATCTCCGCCTTTACTGCGAGGGGTGATTTAGATAAACTAAAACCGGAATTGGTTGCAGGACTTGAAGCTGGATTAACAGTCAACGAAATTAAAGAAGTCTTGGTGCACCTATATGCTTACTCCGGATTTCCGAGAAGCCTTCGTGGGTTGCAAACCTTTATGAGTGTACTGGATGAACGTAAAACAGCAGGCATAAGCGATAACTGGGGGCGTGAAGCATCGCCCATCACCGATACCCGCGACAAGTATGAACGTGGAAAAGATATACTTTCCGAACTTCAAGGCATCATACCGCCCGAAGGAAGGGCAACGGCAGGTTATGCAGGCTTCAGCCCTGAAATAGAAACATTCCTCAAAGAACACCTTTTTGCCGATATCTTTGAGCGTGATGTACTGACTTATGCACAACGTGAAATGGTAACCGTTTCGGTGATAGCAAGTTTAGGAGGATTAGAACCGATGTTAAACTCTCACATGAATCTCTCGTTGAACGTAGGGATAACTCCTCAGCAGTTACAGCAAATGATAAACATCATTGAAGTGAATATCAGTAAAGAAAATGCAGATGCTGCAAACGTTGTATTAAATGAGTTATTACAAAGTAAAGGATTGAGCATAGACACGGAACTAACAGAAATGGTAAATGGTGTCAAGGTAGTGAAAGTATCTTTCCCGAATAGGTTTTACAATAATGTAGTAGGCAATCTCTGCTTTCCACCTAATTATGATGCCAATAAGGAATATTCAGCCATTGTTATCGGTCACCCCTTCGGTGGTGTCAAAGAGCAAACCTCAGGACTGCATGCACTGAAAATGGCTGAACTGGGTTATATCACCCTTGCTTTTGATGCTACTCATTACGGAGAAAGCGGCGGCTATCCACGTTATATAGAATCACCAGAAGCACGGGTAGAAGATTTTAGTGCAGCAGTAGATTTCCTAAGTAATCATCAAAACGTAGATGCTAACCGTATTGGGGTAGTCGGTATCTGCGGAGGTGGCGGCTATTCTGTCAGCGCAGCCCAAATCGATCACAGGATAAAAGCAGTTGCAACGATTAGTATGTATGACATGGGACGTGCCCGCCGTCAGGGATTGGGTGATGTACTTACCTACGAACAACGAATGAAAACACTGGACGATATAGGTGAGCAACGTACCAAAGAATTTGCAGGACAAGCAAAAAAGGATATTGTCGCCATCCCGACTCAATTAAGTGAAAACGATACAGAGAACACTCGTGAATTTTTCGATTATTACCGTACTCCACGCGGCGGGCATCCTAATTCAACAGCGAGCTATTCGTTTACCAGCCTTGCTCCAATGATGAATTTCTTCCCATTCGTACAAATAGAAACTATTTCACCAAGACCGTTATTGTTTATCGTAGGAGAACGTGCTGTATCCGCTTACTTTAGTGAAGATGCTTACAGCAGAGCCGCTGAACCGAAAGAATTGTTTGTCATACCTAATGCTTCGCATGTGGATTTATACGACAAACCGGAGTATCAGGCTATATCGTTACTAAAGCTAGACTCCTTTTTTAAACAATATCTGAAATAATAGCAAACGATAATATATGAAGATGATTAGTATAGTTATAATAGCAGTAACAGTATTTGCCTTGACATCCTGCAATAATGCAAATACAACAAAAGATGAGCCGGTAGGTGCTCAAACAGAGAAAGAACTTATCTTCGAAAGGGGCGATAAAATAGACAGTCCCAATTTCACAGGCAACGCATGGCTGAATAATCTGGTTACTGCTGACGACGAGAATCAAAATGCAGTAGGTAGTGTAACCTTTGCACCGGGAGCCCGTACAAGCTGGCACTCACATCCGGCAGGACAAATTATACTTGCTCTGGCTGGCGTAGGTTATTATCAGGAAAAAGGGAAACTAGTAGAGATTATCCGCAAAGGGGAAGTCGTAAAATGCCCGCATAATATACCTCACTGGCACGGAGCAAGTCCCGACAGCAAGTTTATACAGGTGGCTATCACCGGAAGAGAAAACGGACCTACAGCATGGTTTGAACCTGTAACTGATGATGAATATAACAGTTACATAAATAATAAAGATAAAAATAAATGAAGACAGTTAAATTAAATAACGCGTTACAAAGCGGGGATATAACTCTTGTTTATAGACAATGGTAAAAAAGCTTATTAATTCACTAATCAAAACAAAAAACCCCTCTAAAATGGTATTTTGGAGGGGTTTCTCATTTTCAGTAAAGAACTTTAGTTTCAATCATATATTAATGCCCATGTTCACCATGATCACTGGCCATTGATGCTATATAAAAGGCATTGGCAGTAACAATAGTTACATCATCCTTCAATTGATTGACGGGAGTAATCTGTGTAAAACCCAACTCACTAATCCCTGTTATAACTTCTTCCCGTTTGAAATGATAATTTTTCCCTTCCTGTCCGTTTTCTTTATCTTCAAGTACAAAAATGTATTTTTTCCCTTCACTGCTTATAACTGCATCATTGGGGACGGCCGGCGTTTTCTGTTTTCCTGTATTAATCAATCCTGTAGCATACATACCCGGTATTAATTCAATACTACCCTGATTCTTAATTCGGACATGTACTAATATTGCTTTTGATTCACTCTCGAAAGATTTGTTGATTTCGTAAATTTCACCTTTCAGATTTACTCCGGGTTGATTAGTTAGTAGAATATCTACTTCCTGACCTATTTTTACGGCGTTTATATCTTTCTCAAAAACTTTCATATCACAATGTATCGCCGAATTATCTGATACACTCATCAACGATGTTTGGGTATCGACATAACTCCCGGTACTGATATTTATTTTCCTCACAGTTCCTGATATCGGAGATTTAATAGGAATTTGAGTGACCATATTACCTGCCGAAACCTGTTCGGGACTGATGGACAATTGACGTAATTGTTTCTCTAATCCTATAAGCTGAGCCTTTGCTATTTCGTAGGCAGCAGTAGCTTGCTGAAATGTTTTTTGAACACCTGCTCCCTGAGACGACAGCTCTTTTTGCCTGTTATATTCCTGTTCTGCAATCAACGCTTCTTTCCGTGATGTCAGGTAATTTTTTTGAAGTTCCACTATCTCGGTATTTTCGAGATAGGCAACAGCTTGCCCTGCCGAAACTCGTTTACCTTCAATCACTAATACCTGTTTTATTATTCCGCCGACAAGTGATGTAACTTCTGCTTTCTTCTGGGGATCGAGGTCCATTTCTCCGTTTACCCGTATTACACTATTCAGTTCTCTCTGTTCTATTTTCCCCAACTGAATACCAACAGCATCCATTTGTACTTCCGAAACAGCTATTTTTTCTGATTCGCCCTCATGAGTTTGTTCAGTATTTTCTTCCGAAGCTCCACCGTTCTCTGGCTTATTCTGTCCACATGACATCAATAATATCAAAGACAGGCTTATTAAGGATATATATATTCTCTTCATAATTTTATTTGTTTCCTTGTATATAGTTTAACATAATGATTGTCTGGTTATAGTCATTCACCGCTTTGGCTCGTTGTAAGTGAATCTCAACAGCTGTTTTCAAATTCTGAATATACTCCAGATAACCTATTTCGCCTTTCTCGTACGATATTTGAGATATACGGGTGATATCATCCGCCTGGGTGATTCCCTGAGAAGTATAGTAATCCAGACTGTTCTTTGCTTTAAGATAGTCGTTGATGTACATCTGATATTGTTTTTGCATAGCCTGTGCAACTTCTTCCTGTTGTACTCTTGCCATCTCGACTTCCTTTTTAGCCACTTTGGTTTTAGCTTTTTGTTCTCCGAAGAACAACGGAATACTGATACCGACTTCAAATCCCATAAAGTTTCCTTTATCAAAACGCTCCCTTTCGACATCATACGGATTAAAACCTTTTATAAGAAACTGGTTTTTAAGTACAAAGCTGAAACTTGGCAGATATCCCTGCTTAACCACATTCAGATTCTTTTCACTTACTTCCTTCTGGTTTTGCATCACCCTGCCGATAGGAGTTTGTTCCGCACTGAAACTATTGAATGGATAATTTGCTTCCATCACAGGCTGCTCGGATTCAAGAGGAGACACTGATACCTCAGCATTCATCCAACGCTGCAAGGTAAGCTGTATATTCTGATAATCTTTCTCAGCTTTTTGCAACTCTATTTTATTCTCGTTATACAACCTTTCAGCATTCATTTGTTCCAAACGACTTGTTTCACCTACTCTGAATTTAGTCGATGCCAAAAACAAGAATTTCGAATATATGTTATCCTGATCCTGCAGAATCTTAATATTCTCTTTTGCATACAGTAACTGATAATATGTTGCAGTAATCTCTTTTACAAGTTCGTTACGCGTTACTTCGAGGTTACTACGTTCAAGGTTTGTTTCCGCCTTAAGCAATTTACTGCGAGTCGTATATACTGTCGGAAAATCGAAATCCTGACTTAATGAAATACTATTATCAGGACTGCCCCCCGAAGTCGGATCCTGACTCAATGAAAAACCAGTCTTCTCTATATTGAATGCTGTACCCTGCAAATCCTTTGCTCTTTCTATAGATATTCTGCCGGACTTCATGGTTAGATTATTTTCCATTGCCAGGCGGATACATTCGTCCAATGTACTCACATTCCCTTGTGCCGAAACGCCTGATGGTACAATAAGCAGTATCACAAGAAGTGCAAGTATTGATATATTTATTTTCGTTTTCATAACTCCTTTTCCTTTTTTGTGAATGTTTTATATATAGAAGGCAAGACAACTAACGTAAGTACCGTTGCGGTTAGCAAGCCTCCGATAACAACAGTAGCTAACGGCCTCTGAACTTCGGCTCCGTCACTCGTTGACAGAGCCATCGGTAAGAATCCGAGCGATGCTACAAGAGCTGTCATAATTACAGGACGAAGACGTAACATACACCCTTTAATGACCCTTTCCTTTATATCCTTAACACCTTCTTTTTCGAATATGTTAAACTGTCCGATAAGTACGATACCATTCAATACGGCCACACCAAAGAGTGCTATAAAGCCGACGCCCGCCGAAATACTGAAAGGCATTCCCCTGATCCATAAGGCGAAAATACCGCCGATAGCTGATAGAGGTATAGCCGTAAACACAAACAAAGACTCTTTGACGCTTTTCAATGTAGCGTACAATAGAAATAATATCAGTAGCAATGCCAATGGTACGGCTACCATTAGCCTGTCCTTTGCTTCTTTCAGATTTTGGAACTGTCCGCCGTATGTATAATAATACCCTGCCGGTAACTTAAACTCTTTATCTAGTATCTTCTGAATATCATATACAGTATTCTGTACATCGCGCCCTCTTACATTAAAACCGACATAAATACGCCTTTCGGCATCTTCACGGGTTACCTGTGCAGGTGCATCCTGATATTTTATTTCAGCTACCTGTGCAAGTGGTATGGAACCACCCGATTGAAGAGGCAGATATAGATTTTCCAGAGAACTGATATCGTTCCTTAAATCTTTTTCCATTCGCAATACGAGGTCGAAACGACGATCTTCTTCAAATACATAACCTGCTTCATTTCCCGCAAAAGCTGTCTTTAACACCATATTGGCATCTTTGATAGAAATACCGTACTTGGCTAGCTGATCGCGATTATATATCACTTGTATCTGTGGTAACCCCGTAACCTTTTCGACAAAAGGATCGGTAACCCCTTCCACATTCTTAATAAGAGAAGCTACCTTATTGGCTGCCGAGGCAAGGACGTCAAGGTCATTACCATATATCTTAATTGCCACGTCCTGTTTAATACCTGTGATCAATTCATTGGTACGCATCTGTATAGGTTGCGTCATTTCTATTTCCAGTCCGGGAATAACACTGACTGCCTCTTCCATCTTTTCCATCAACTCCTCTTTGGTCTTAGCCGAAGTCCATTCTTTTTTCGGAATCAGGGCAATCATCATATCCGCCCTTTCGATAGGCATCGGGTCTGTAGGAATTTCAGCGCTACCTATACGGGATACAGCCTGTTTGACCTCAGGAAACTTGTCTTTTAGAATCTTTTCAGCTTGCGTAGTACTCTTTACCATTTGCGATAATGAGGTTCCCTGTGCCATACTTATTTCTGCTGCGAAGTCCCCTTCTTCAAGATTCGGTATAAATTCGCCCCCCATTCTGTTGAAAATGAAAAGGCTTACAGCAAAGAGAGCGATCATGCTAACAATCAGAGTCTTACTCCAATTAAGGCTTTTAGTTATAATCGGACGGTAAAATTGGCTTATCCTGTTCATCATTTTATCTGAGAAGTTCCGTTTATGCTCTGTTCTTTTACTTAAAAACAGGGCACTTGCCATCGGCACATAAGTCAGGGATAATATGAATGCTCCGAGTATCGCAAAGAACACGGTCATTGCCATGGGTTTGAACATTTTGCCCTCAATACCTACCAATGTGAAAAGTGGTATGTAAACAATCATAATAATAATTTCTCCGAATGCGGCACTGTTCCTTATTTTGGAAGCGGAGTCGAACACTTCCGTATCCATTTCCGCTTGTGTTAATAACCGTCCTTTATACCGGTCTTTCATCACACTTATATGGTGGCAGACCGCTTCGACAATAATCACCGCCCCATCCACAATCAATCCGAAGTCAATAGCCCCAAGACTCATCAGGTTACCACTGACTCCGAAGAGCCTCATCATACCAAATGCAAATAGCATGGAAAGCGGGATAACAGAAGCCACGACCAGACCTGCCCTGTAATTTCCCAAGAATAGGACAAGGATAAATATCACAATCAAACCTCCCTCTATCAGATTCTTGGCAATTGTATGGGTTACTCTATCAACCAGTTGTGTCCGGTCAATAAACGGTTCTATAATAACACCTTCGGGCAAGCTCTTCTGAACCTGTTCCATCCGTTCTTTTACATGTTTGATAACTTCCTGAAAGTTTTCTCCTTTCAGCATCAGTGTGATACCTGCTACAACCTCCCCTTCGCCATTGCGGGTAACGGCTCCGTATCTCATGGAACTGCCAAATTGTACTTTAGCAACATCCCTTATCAATATGGGAGTACCATTTACCGTTTTTACAGGGATTTTCTCTATATCTTCCAAAGAGCTGACCAGACCGATGCCACGTATGAAATACTGGTTACTGTATTGTTCTATATAGCTACCTCCTGTATTCTCATTATTGTTTTCGAGGGCTGTATACATTTCGGGGATGGTTATACCTGCCGCATTCAGTTTATCGGCATTGATGGCTATTTCATATTGTTTTACAAAACCACCCCAGCCACTTACTTCGGCAACCCCTTCCGTACCGGAAAGTTGCTTCCGTACAATCCAGTCCTGCATAGTACGCAGATCGGTGATACTGTATTTATCTTCGTATCCTTCTTTTGCCCGGATTGTATAGTGGTATATTTCTCCCAGTCCAGTGGATATCGGAGCAAGGCTGATTTTCCCCAGACCTTGGGGTATAACCTCTTCGGCTTCTTTCAACTGCTGGCTTACCTGTTGACGCGCCCAATATATATCGGCATCTTCCTTAAACACAATAGTGATCACCGAAAGTCCGCTACGGCTGATACTTCTTCTTTCAACAACTTTAGGAATATTGGCCAGAGCCATTTCCAGAGGAGTAGTAATAAACTGTTCTACCTCCTGCGCTCCCAGTGATGGGGCTTGTGTAATAACCTGTACCTGATTATTGGTTATATCAGGTGACGAATCGAATGGTAATTGTGATAACGAATAACCTCCCCAGATAATAAGGGCTACAGTCATAACTCCAATTACCAATTTATTCTCTATCGAGAATTTAATCAGTTTCTGAAACATAATTTGGGAATTAAAATATAACAATTAAATATTAAGATATACCTGTTAAGGCACATCAATATTTCAATCAGATGCTATATTTTAAGCTTGTGGAGGACGCCAGAGTGTAGATGGAAAAGAAGGAATCTCCCTATCAGCATATATCGCCACATGCTTTACATGCAGGCTGACATTGTAGAGAGGTATCTCGTAGTTTGTGGTAATACTCGAATTATGATGGCTTGTACATGAACAAAACGGGATACACAGTTCGAGCCCCGAATCGTCATGCTCTGTATCTGCCATAGGAACCAATTCAGTACTTTGTCCGAAAGTATCTGCTATCTGAACATCGCAGTGGCAAGGCAACACTACAAGGATCAGAAAGTAAATACCTATTATAAATACAGATGGTCTCATTTTCTCTTTCTTATATGCACAAAGATACAACAAAAACGGTGCAACTTAGTTGCAAATTTATTACATAAGTAATAATTCATATCAAAAAGAGCCTCTGTAAAAATTACAAAGGCTCTTTATTTATATCTGACAAAGGGTTTAAGTTTAATTATTCTATACCTCCTCCCAAAGCCCGGTAGAGGTTAGATGTAGCCTGAAGTTGTTGTAATTTATCATTGACTTGATTGAGTTGTGCATCCAACAACCCTTGTTGAGCAGTTAGAACTTCAAGGTATGTGGCTTCACCGGCTATCAACAGCTCTCTGGTATAGTCTACTGCTTTCATCAGTGATTCTACCTGGATAGCACGTGTTTCCATCTTCTTAGTAGCAGATTCATAAATTGCCATTATATCGGATACCTCTTGCCCTGCAGCCAGAACTGTTTTTTCGAATGCCAATAGAGTTGCCTGTTGTTCGGCTTTTGCTACATCATACTGTGCTATAAGTCTTTTCTTTGCGAATAATGGTTGTGTTAAACCTGCAACAATACTGGCAAACAGATTTTCCGGTTTGAAAAAATTACTCAAGCCATTGACAGTAGAAAAGCCCAACGTCCCTGAATTTAATGTTACCGATGGATAGAAACCGGCTTTTGCTGCGTACCTTAATTCGAAAGCCGACCGGAAAGATAATTCAGCCTGTTGCACATCCGGACGCTTTGCCAGCATTTGCGCAGGTATTCCGTAAGTTAACCGGGCAGGAACTATCTGATCCGATAGTGTAGCTCTGTTCAAAGAAACGGGAGCCCGTCCCAACATTACACATAAGGCATTTTCGAGTTGACTGATATTACTTTCTAAATCGTGAATCGATGTTTTTGCACTATATAATGCCGCCCTACTCTGCTCCACCGCTGCTCCATTAGCTAATCCGGCCTCCTTCAGAGCATCCATTGTTAAAAGATTATCATCCATCAATCCAATCATTTCATTGGTAACTATAAGTTGTTCGTCAAGAGCCAGTATCGAATAGTATGTATTAGCGATATTGGAAATCAACGAGGTTTGTATCAAGTTCCGTCCTGCATAGCTATTCAGCATATCTGCATATTTGGCTTTGGACTGCCGGTTCAGTTTCCCCCAAATATCTAACTCCCAACTGGCAACAATACCTAATGTATATGTTTCCTTATGATATCCCAGATTGTTTTTACTTCTAGGCATTCCGGTAAGAGGATCGGCATTACTTAATCTCGTTTGTTCTACCTGACCGGAAAGAGCTACATCCGGAAAATATGCAGCACGGGCTTGTCCCAACATCGCTTCTGCCTGTTTGATACGCTCAGTAGTAATGAGCATGTCAAAGTTATTATTCAATCCCTCATTGATATATGCCTGAAGAAGGGGATCTTTGAAATATTCCCGCCACAGAATGTCTGCAATGGTCGTAGTATCAGTCTGATTTGCGTCTCTGAATAAATTATCACTGTTTATCTGAGGAGACTCATACTTATTCATTACCTGACAGGACGAGAGTCCTATCAGAGCTATAAGCCCTGATAGAACAAATCCTTTTATGTAGTTATTCTTCATGTCTGTTTTCTGTTAATTGTTGTTTGTTATCCAACCTTGGGTTTTTCCCGCTATAACGCTCCTGTAAACTCTGGAATATGATATAAAGAGAAGGGATTACCAATACTCCGATCATCGTACCTATAAGCATTCCTCCGATCGCACTGATACCAATAGATGCATTTCCGACAGCTCCCGCACCCGAAGCAAAAGCCAGAGGTAGCAACCCGAAAATGAAAGCGAAAGATGTCATCAGAATCGGACGAAGACGGGCTACAGCTCCATTGATCGCGGCATCAATAATACTTTGTCCTTGCTGACGCCTTTGTATTGCATATTCCACAATCAAGATTGCATTCTTAGCAAGCAAACCAATAAGCATTACCATGGAAATTTGCACATATATATTGTTTACAATGCCTTGTGATATTCCGAATATTCTCAAGAATAGGAAGACCCCTGCTAAACCAACCGGTAAGGAAAACAATACCGAAAATGGAAGAATATAACTTTCGTAAAGTGCTGCAAGCAGTAAGTAAACGAATATGAAGCAAATGATGAATATAATTATCGTTTGATCGGTGCTATTAGCTTCCTCACGCGACATACCTGCATACTCATGACTATATCCATCAGGTAGAATAGTTTTGTCCAAAGACATTTCATCCACTATCCGAATAACGTCTCCGGTACTGTATCCTTCGAGCGAATTGGGCATTATTACCACATCCATTGCCTGAAACATATTAAAACGGCTCAAAGTCTGCGGAGCTGTAACATCTGTTATAGAGATAAATTCCGTAACCGGAGCCATTTCTCCGTTTCCGGTTTGCACAAAGATTCCGCTAAGATCTTCTTCTTTAGTCCTGTATTCCGGACCGGCCTGAAGCATTACCCGGAATTGCTTGCCATACAAATTAAAATTCGAAGCATAAAAACTACCAATATAAGCCTGAAGGGTACTCATTATATCATTAAGAGTCAGCCCTGCAGCTTTTATCTTAGGCATATCGGCCTCAATTAGCTTTTGTGGAAAGTTTGGGTTAAAGTTCGTCATAGCCATCATGATTTCTTCACGTTCGTTCAGTTTTGCGACATAGTTGAGAGTGACACTATAGAATTTCTGAATATCGCCTCCCATCCTATCCTGTAATTGCAATTCTACACCGTTACCCATACCAAACCCTTGTAAGGTAGGAGTCGCCATAAAGAAGAACGTAGCTTCTTTTATACCTCCTGTTTTTTGGGACAAAATGGCTGCTACCGCGTCTGTAGAAAGTTTACGGTCTCCCCATGGATCCATCTTGATAACCACCGTACCATACGAACTACCTATACCACTCATAAAGTTAACTCCCGATATGTTGGTAACTGTTTTTATTCCTTCTATCTCCATTGCAGCATCAACTACCAGATTAACAATACTATCCGATCTCTCAAGAGACGAAGATGGTGGTAAGGTTACAAATCCGATAACAACACCGCTATCTTCCTGTGGAACAAACCCTGTCGGAGTAGTTTTCATCAATCCATACAATAGTAAGGACGCACCGCCTATGATTCCAAAAGTGATCCATCGATGCCCTTTTTTTCCTAAGAAATGAAGGCTCGACTTGTATTTTTGTGTTGCGGCACTAAAAGCTATATTAAAATTACTATAGAAACGCTGAAGTAATCCTTTCTTTTGAGATTCTTCATCATGGGGTTTCAGTAATATAGCACATAAAGCAGGGCTTAATGTTAAAGCATTCACCGCCGATATCAGGATAGCTATAGCCAAAGTCAACCCGAATTGCTTAAAAAACACTCCGGAAGTTCCGCCAATAAAACTGACCGGGATAAACACAGCCGACATAACCAAGGTAATAGATACAATTGCGGGAGCAATCTCTTTCATTGCCTTCAGCGTAGCTTCTCTTGGGTCTTTCATTCCAGATTCCAGCTGCGCATGAACAGCCTCGACGACAACAATAGCATCATCGACTACTATACCAATGGCCAGTACCATCGCAAATAATGTAAGCAGATTGATAGAAAAGCCAAACAGTTGAAGGAAAAAGAAGGTTCCTATAATAGCAACCGGAACAGCAATAGCCGGAATGAGTGTAGACTTGAAATCTTGCAAGAATACAAAAACGACTATAAATACCAAGATAAAAGCTTCAATTAAAGTTATAAATACCTTACTGATAGATGCTTCAAGAAATTCACTCGAATCCATCAGATAATGCACCTTTATCCCTTCGGGAAAAGATTTTTCCGCTTCATTAATAACAGCTTTAACCCCTTCAATCACTTCCTGCGCATTAGATCCTGCAGTCTGGCTGATAGACATAAAAGCAGACTCTTCTGTCTTATTGGTCATTGTGGTTACCGTATAATTCAGTGCCCCCAGTTCCACATCAGCTATATCCTTTATCTTTAGTATATGCTCATCTTGTGAACGGATAATTATATTACCGAACTCCTCAACAGATTTTAAACGTCCTGTATATTTCAATGTGTATTGGAACGACTGATTACTGTTTGATCCCAATTCACCGGGAGCAGCCTCAATATTCTGATCCTGAAGAGCGGCTATTACCTCCTGTACCGACAACTTATAGCTGGTCATTACATCAGGTTTCAACCAGATACGCATCGAATAGTCTTTAGTTCCGTAAACACTGGCATCGCCAACCCCGTATACACGCTTAATTTGCGGCAGGATGTTTATATTAGCATAATTCTGCAGGAATTCTCCGTCATAATCCTTATTCTCAGTAGTCAGGGCAATAGCCAATATTGTACTATTCTGTTGTTTGGCAACGATAACACCGATTTGTGTCACCTCTTGAGGTAAAACAGGCGTAGCCCGCGAAACCCGGTTTTGTACATTTACAGCAGCTATGTCGGGATTAGTTCCCTGCCGGAAAAAGATCCTGACCATTCCCATACCATTATTTGCCGACGACGAAGTCATATAAGTCATACCTTCAACTCCGTTTACTTGTTCTTCGATCGGTATTACCACGCTATTCATTACCACATCGGCATTAGCTCCGGGATATGTTGCCGATATTGCCACTGTCGGCGGTGCAATATCCGGATATTGTTCAACTGGTAGACTAGCGATACCAATGATACCCAGTACAACTATAATAATAGATATCACGGTAGATAATACGGGTCTTTCTATAAAAGTCTTTAGCATTGTATTTCCTTTTTATGTTTTCAATAAATCGATTAATTAACTTATTCGAACTTGATCTTTTTTCCATTACTCAGTGTAGCAATACCTTCAGTGACAATACGCTCACCATCATTCAAACCTCCGGTTACAGCATAGTTTTGCCCATCGGGAGTTGAAACAACCGATATTATTTTTTGCACAACAGAGTCTCCCTGAACTGTAAATACCAGCACTTTATCTTGTTGCGCAAACGTTGCCCTCTGAGGTATTACAAATACATTTTCTAAATTTCTGGGAACTGATATTTTCCCGCTTGTTCCGCTCCTCAATACGCCTTGTTTATTGGGGAATTCTGCTCTCAAACTGGCAGAGCCTGTCGTTATATTAACTGTACCTGTTATAGTTTCGATCCGCCCTTTTTCCTGATAAACAGTCCCATTTGCAAGTATTAAAGCTACTTCAGGCAGGTTCTTCAGTTTTTCCGCCTGAGTATCTCCACCTATATTTTCGAGGAAGATTGCAAGTTCTTTTTCATTCAGGCTGAAATAAGCGAACACATTGCTGGTGTTAGCAACAGTAGTCAGAACATTAGCTGAGTTTACAAGGCTCCCCAAACGCAATGGTATAGAACTGACAACCCCATCCACCGGACTACTTACGTTTGTCCAGCTCATAGTCGCATGGGCATTTTTCAAAGCAGCTTCAGCTTGTGCCAGGCCTGCCATTGCCGTCTCATATGAATCCTCTGCCGTTAGTAACTGCACATTACCAATAATCCCTTTTTCGGCCAATGGACGAATACGGTCAACATTAATTTTAGCTGTATTAACCTGAGCTTTTGCACTCTTCACATTAGCCTCCGCAGTAGTCAAAGCTTGTTCCGCCTGTGGCGAATTAATCTTAAACAGCAATTGCCCTTTTTTAACGACAGCACCTTCATCCACATATATGGCATCTATAAATCCATCAATGCGCGGACGGATATCAATATCTTCCTGTCCTTTGATAGTAGCCGGATATACAGATGTCAGTTGGGTATTCTGCTGACTAACTAGCATTGTTGGATATGTTTGCAATTGCCCTTGTGGTATATCCTGTTTTTTTCTACATGATGGCACAAGCAACATGAAAACTGTTATTCCGAAAACAATCTCTTTTAGTTTCATATCTTTAAAAATTTAGTTTGTTTAGCTTATCAGATAAGATTATTAATTGCGACACGAGTAGTTTCTTATCAATATTCTGATAGATTAGCTTAGAGGTTTTCCCAACTTTGGATAATGCTTTGCGGTAAAGTTCTTCACCCAAAGGGGTAATCCTTACAATAATCGTCCGAGTATTGACCGGACTGCGAGTCCGTGTTATAAATCCTTTTCTTTGTAGATTTCGTAAAATAGTAGAAGTTGTCATCGGATCGATCTGTGTTCTTTCAGACAAGTCAATCTGGATAATTTCTTCATCATTCACCGAAAAGTGATATATGGCAGATAGAATTTCAAACTGAGAGCACGTCAACCCGAATTTATCAAGGTCTTGTTTCTTGATTTTAGTCAATTGCTTAATAACCTGCCACATCAAACTGTTAACCGTTAAAAACGAATCTTTTATCATTTGCATTTGGCTCATAGTACTTATTGTTTGAATTATTATAAATACGCTTACAATGGAAAGCGATAACCTCTAGTGTAAAAGATCTTTTTACAAAAGTGAAGATTTTACAGACGATACTTTATTCTTATTTTTCCCGAAAAATGTCTTGTTTTTCAGTTTTCTATTTTGGTTTATCCAAATAAATTACTTATATTGGCTGGATAGGTTGGTTATCAGATTTAGGACTTTATTCGAATACTATGAATACCATATTATCAAGTATTTCAACAGATAATGCGTCTGGCGAAATGGGTTGTTCTATTATTAAAGACTATATTATTTCCGATGGAAAAGGCAGTTGTAAACCTTTCTTTCTAGAACAACCAACAGCTATTCAAGGCATGATATTTATGCTTTGCAAAGGAGGTAAACTCTCCATGAAGATTAACTCTATAGAGTATACAATCAGAAAATACTCTTTACTCACCCTATTATCCGGAAGTATTTGTGAAACTATTGAGATTAGTGATGATTTCACATTCGAGTTTCTATTCTACTCTATTGACTTTTCGTTCGAACTGAATATTCCTGTAAATATTGATTTATTGGAGAAGGTATCACGATTCCCCGTGGTCAATCTGGCAGAAGTTCAGTTTGAATCTATGCTTGACTTTCATTCATTTATGGCCAAACACCATGGGAATGAAGAACACAAATTCAGGGAACATCTTGCCAAAAATCTCCTAGCTTCATTTATGACGGAAATGTGTAATATTTACGGCGAACCGAGAGAGCATAAGTCCTATAGCGATGTCTATGGGCGCAGGGCAGAGATATACCGGCATTTCTGTAAACTATTAATTGAATATATCAAAAAGGAAAGGACAGTACAGTTTTATGCGGATAAGATTTGCATTTGTCCCAAATATTTGTCGCAGTTAATTAAGCAAATCAGTGGGAAACCTATTATGGAATGGATTAACGGATCGACTATAATTATTATTAAGTCTATGCTTAAAACATCTCCTATGTCTATCTCCCAGATAGCTGATGAACTGAATTTTCCTAATCCTTCGTTTTTTGGTTATTACTTTAAAAAACATACGGGTATGACACCATTACGATATCGTGAAAGTTGACATAATCCGTTCCTCTTTTAGCCGGATAAATACTAAAAGAAGAAAATAGAACATTTTGTTGGAAATATTAGACAAGGTTTATTTCAATTAATTTAAAACCTTTGTTTATACAATTCGGAGTCAGATTTTATCCTGAGGATAGGCTTGACGGACATGATTTATTGCCTCCGGTATTTATTAATTAAGACAACAATCATATGGAGAACAGAACAATAACAATTGCCATACATACTCAAGGGAAGGCATTAAAACTAAAGCAGATACTCGAAAACGCAGGTATCCCTGTTTCATTCGAAGTATTGCACCGGGATAATACAGAAAAAAACACGGAGGGAATCGCTGTAAAGATTAACAAGTCGCAGCTATTCAACGCCTTGTCTGTTATAGAAGAGTATAAACTATTCAGTTATAACGACGCACAAACTTACAAAATAGATGACGGACGCAAACGGATTCTGGTTGCTGTCGATTTCTCTTCGTATTCTATGAAAGCGTGTCATATTGCTTTCAGCATAGCAAAAAGTATGGGGGCAAAAGTAAAAATTTTCCATGTTTTCAACAGAATCCTTTTCCCTTTACATATGCCTTTTGCCGATATGTTAAAAGAAGAAGACGATCCCGGGATACTTGACAAAACAAGGAGGAAAATGCTGGATCTTTGTGTTGAAATAGATAAAAACATTACGGAGGGAATCTTTCCTTCTGTAAATTATTCGTATTCGCTAAGAGAAGGTATTGTTGAAGAAGAAATAGAAAGTTTTATCAGGGAATATAAGCCTGCTTTACTTGTAGTTGGGACAAAAGGAAAAAATAATAACCAGAGAAACCTCTTAGGCAGCGTTACCGCCGATATTATCGAGATGACAAATGTACCTGTATTGGCAGTGCCTGAGAAAGCTTTTATTAAGGACATCAACAGCGTTAAAGAACTTGCTTTTTTTACAAATATGTATAAGCGCGATTTAATATCTTTCGATTATCTGGTCAATTCCATATTACCCTATAAGAATATTAATATAACACTGGTTCATGTTCACAACATCAAAAAGAAAGAAACAAGATGGACAGAGGCTGATATGTCGGATTTAAAAGATTTTTTCAAAGAAAAATATTCGAAACTGAATATTGAGTATAAGTTGATAACTGTTAATAAAACCATTGATGCAATTCCTCTTGTAAAAGAATTCATCGAAAAACAGAACATTGATGTTGTGTCAGTTAATACACAACGCCGGAATTTATTAGGGCGGATATTTATCCCAAGTACCTCGCGTAAAATCCTCTCATCTTTAGATGTCGTATTACTTGCATTAAGAGGCGATAATTTTTTGCATCCGGATTAAGTAAGGGAAATAATTAACCGGGATCTAATAATAAAACTTATGCCTAAATACGTACTACCTTATCCACCACATATTCAAAATATTTTAGGTGGGTAGCCATCAGAATAGTGATATCCGGATATTGCTTCTTTATATTTTGGAAGATGGCAATCGCATTTTCAGTACTGATACCTGCTGTAGGCTCATCTACAACCAACAGTTGCGGATTCTTGAGTAGTGCCTGCGCCAATAAAAGTTTTTTCCGTTGTCCTCCGCTCAATGTTTCGCCGTTTTCGCCTAACCAACTAGCCAGACCATCAGGAAGGGACGAACGCCAGCTAGCCAGATCGACCGTATCCAAAACGTGTTCAATTTCTTCATCAGGATAACCCTCAAAGTTTTCACGTAGTGTCCCTGTAAGCAAATAAGCTTTTTGGGTAACATAAATACATTCGGGCACAGGTAAATGCGATAACACCTCATTGTCATTCCAGATCAATGCTCCTGTACGGCGATATTCGGGATAAAATAAACTGTTCAATAAAGTGGTTTTACCTTTCCCTGTCTCTCCGAAAAGCGCAATCCATTCTCCTTTTTTGATTTCTAATGATACTTCGTTGGTAGATACAGTTGTTTCAGGGATTTTAGCACCTATATGTTTTAAACTTATATTTGCCAGATGCGAATTCACTTTTACATCTTCGACCGGCTGCTCTCCCTCAGCGAGAATCGAGTCAAGGTCTTTAATCTGATGTGCTACGGAACTTTTTTCTGATTTTCCGGAAAAGAGCATTTCCGACAATTCAGCTTGTGCCATAATACCAAAGAAAACACCTAATGCTACAGGGGCATCTATTCCATAATTGCCCAAATTCCAAAGTAAGAATGCTGCAATATAACTAAATCCGAGTCCGGCAACCAGTTGCAGCCAAAACGAATTGGTCTGTAGCTTATTTTCCGATTGTTCCAACTCCAGCATCCTTTGTTCATATTGTCCGATTGCTTTCTCTTCCAGATTGTATTTCGAAATTTCGATCCTGCCTCTGAAACTTTGAATCAGAGCCTGATTATTCTCTTCGCGATGCAATTTAAGGTTTTCATATAGTTTCCTGTTTTTCCGAAAGAATAATTGGGGAACAATAAACAAAAGAATAGCCGAAGAAATAACAAATTCGATAGCTATAACCTGCGAAAAAACAATAAGGAAGAAAAAATATATACTAAGTGTAAGTATAAGCGCGGCAAACGGCAAAAGCCACAATAGAATGTGGTTCAAAATCTGGTCGACACCATATGTACTGTTTTCGAGTAATGCAGAGTTGTTATTAACTTGCTTTCTGAAATAAGAAAACTTAGCAACCGATTGGAATATATTCAATTGAAGCCTTTGCTGGGCATCCAGCGTTGACTTATGATTCTCCAATCGTTCGAAATATCTGGTTGCTGTACGCGACAGTGCCAGTAAACGGATAATAGCTGACGGAACCAAATACGAAAACAAGGTATTCGCAGTAACAAACACTACACTACAGATAGCCAGAAACCATCCGGAAATAGCCGGAAGAGCAACAAATGCCACTGTCCAGAGCAGCAATAAAAAAAGCCCCTTTAACCATTTGCCAGCTAAGGGCTGTAAGATATATTTTACGATAAATTTGTTCATAACTTCATCTGCTCCCCCCAATTTAAATTCAGAATTGTATCGGCAACCGGGTCGAACATCTTCTCGTGTGACGCTACAATAACTAATCGGCTCTCAGCCAATTTCATTATTTGTGGAAGTATAATTTCAATAGTACCGGCATCCAGATTAGCGGTAGGTTCATCCAAAATAGCTATAGGTTTCGGATGCAGCATCATACGGGCAAGAGTAACTAATTGTTTTTCACCTCCTGAAAGTTGCTTTCCATTATGGCTCAATACGGTCTGCCAGCCATCCTCCTTTTTATCCAGAATTTTATCCAAAAATTCGGGGTAGCTGTCATTTGCATCTATTTTCTTTTCCAGAAAAATATTGTATTGAAGTGTCCCGTCAAAGATAAAAGGAAACTGATTCATATACGATGAATTTACATTGAGCCATTGTTGAGACCACTCATTGTCTTTTCCGTTTACAGAGATCGTACCATCTTCGGCAAATAAACTCCCTGCACAGATTTTTAATAAAGTAGATTTACCGGAGCCCGAAATACCTTTTACCAATACTAATCCTTTATCGGGTAATTTCAGGTGTATGTTATGCAGTACTTTCACCGGCGAATCGGGATAAGCAAAGTTCAACCCTTTGATGTCAAGAGCCCTCAACATTTCGTCCATCTCTGTCTTAGTAGTGCTTATGTCTTTATTTAGTATCGGCATCACTAGTTTTGCAGATGCTAAAGCCTTATTACGATCATGGTAAGCACTTACAAATTTCCGTAAATAAAAGAAAAAATAAGGAGATAGGGTTAATAAGAACAAGGCAATACGGAAATCATAACCTTTTCCGTAATTAGGTCCCGTCATAATCCCGAGAAGGCTCATCCCGAAATATATCGCAATAGCAGCTATAGAAATTGTAACAAAAAGCTCCAATACTGCCGAAGAAAGAATAGCTACCCGCATAACATTGGTGGTCGCTTTGTTCAATTCTTTACTTTTTTCGGACAAAAAACCGTATTGGGCTTTAAAGTTGTTTAAATTGACAATCTCCGCGACAGTCTGCAGGCGATTGTAAAAAACAGCCGAATATTTCAAGAAAAGATTGATATGCTTCTTATGAAGCGCTTCGGCACCAACACCAATAACGATCATTTGCATCGGTATAACCAAAAATGAAACCAATAGTACGAGGGCAACCCATTTTTCGACCCAAAAACAGACCACTAATAACATTCCGCTAACTAAAACCGATGCAACGGCATACGGAATGAAGAAAGCATAGAAAGGTTTTAAGTCATCGCTTACCCGGGTTACGAGCAATGTACTCGAAATAGAATCAAACTCGTTGCTGTTCAACAAGATCGGATAAAGCTTCTTTTTTATTTTCGAAACAATGATATTTCCTGCATTGTAATTAAACTGCGATGCAAAATGAGCAAAGATATATCTGGCGGTAAGAAACGCCAATGCATATAAAAGGACATTGGGCAAAATAAGTCCGTCATTGAGCCACGAAGCAGCGAATCCGGACAAGTACCAGCAAAAAAAGACAAAACAACCTGCACTTATAATAGTAAATACCGAAGCTAAGATATACTCACCTTTTGCTTCAGCTAATTTTTGACCCAGCCATCGGGAAGCATTTTCCTGATTTGAATTCATTGATTATCTGTGATTTTAATTTCCATTGCTGAAAATGAACGGGAATTAAATACCGGAGAGGTTTTCATTCCCTTACTAACAAAGATAATTATTTATCCAAACAATTATAAAAAGAAAGGTATAATCAATTTTGGGCATTGTGTTTAACAACTTTGCCGCTTATAGTATTTTTTATTCCTGATTAATTGTAGAAGCACTCTACTATCGAAAGTGTGGATAGGTTACGTCCAATCTCAGTCCTCTTTAAGTTGGATCTTATTGATAAAATCTATGATATATAAAATATAATTTATGCTAAAGCAATTCTATCTGTTTCAGTAATGTTTCGGCATGAGTAATAGACTTTATCCGCATTTGTTCCAGTTTCTCCTCATCATTCCGGTTCGCATAAGATAATCCTCCAGTATAAACATAACCCTGCCATTCCATTCCGCAAAGTACAGCAAACTGCTTAAAAGCCGGCATAAACTCTTCAATTGTATAGTTTTGTAGTCCTCCGTGTTTGTACATCTCCTCCGGTGCACCGGAAGTGAACGATAATAATAGTTTCTTACCATGCAGTTTATCTCCCGTTGAGCCATGTGAAAAACCATGAACAAAGACGTCTTCCATCCACTTTTTCATCAATGAAGGCATTCCATACCAGAAGAATGGAAATTGGAGTACAATTACATCTGCACCTGTCAATCGCTGCTGCTCGGCAGATACATCAATACAGAAGTCAGGGTATAATTTATCAAGAAGCGCAAATTCAGCCTGAGGTAAAATGCTTTGTAACTTATCCAGAATTATTCTATTTGCAAAAGACTGATTCAGGTCAGTATGACCCGAAACGATTAATATTCTCTTCATTTTTCTTTTTTTTTACTAATGTCATTTTGAACAATGCAAATATATAAAAAGTACTGTTTTTGTTATTTGCCGTAAGGCTCATTGTATTTTGCTGACAAGCTTATTACAGTACTTAATCACGCACTACGGCATTTTCTAATAGTTTTCTAATAGCATTCTAATACCTCTCTAACAGGGCAAAATAAAGGAACAGGTTACTTTTGCCTCCCAATAAAATAAGTTTCAAAAAAGAGAGAATGTATGAAAAACAAAAAACAATTGACGATTGTATTATTGTTACCATTGATATGCTTTATCACCTGTAAGAATAAAGAAGCAGACAGCGAAGCTACGGCTTATCAGATAAAAGGCGACACAGTTTATGTAAGCGGGAATAATATTCTCGCATCAAAAATAAAACTATCGGATGTCGAAATTGAATCACATTCGAAAGAAGTAATAACAGCAGGTACTGTTCAGCCAATCCCTACCCAGTTTGCCTACATTGCCCCACCCTTTTCCGGAAGGATTATCAAATCATATATAAAACTGGGACAAACAATTAAAGCGAATACTCCCCTCTTCGAAATAATTTCCCCCGATTTCACTGCAACTCAAAAAGATTTCTTTCAAGCCCGTTCATCCAGAGAGTTAGCTCAAAAGGAATTGAAACGGAAGAAAGATCTGATAAAAAACGGAGTAGGTTCACAAAAAGAACTGGAAGAAGCATTAAGTGCCTTACAAATAGCAGAAAAAGAATACGAAAACTCCTATGCTGCTTTATTGGTCTATCAGATAAATCCGGAGAATATGGTATTAGGACAATCTCTTACAGTACGTTCTCCAATCTCAGGGTATATTATTGAAAACAATATTGTAACAGGTCAATACATTAAAGACGATTCTGAACCTATAGCAATTGTGGCCGATCTCTCGCAGGTATGGATCACTGCGCAGGTGAAAGAAAAAGATATACGGTTTATCCACGAAGGAGACAACATCGAAATGCATATGTCAGCTTATCCCGAAAAGATTATCAGTGGTAAAGTATTTCATATAGAGGAAGCTGTAGACGAAGCCACGCGTTCAATAAAAGTATTATCTATTTGCGAAAACAAAGAGCAGCTTCTCAAAATAGGGATGTATTGTACAATACATTTTCTTCATAAAGCTTCTGATTTTATCCACATCCCCGAAACCGCCTTACTACAAGGAGAAAAAGACAGTTATATCTACACCGAAATAGCAGCGAATACATATTTACGCACACCTGTGGAAGTAGAAGCTTTGAAAAACGGGAAAGCTGTAATATCGAAAGGACTTGATGCTGGCAGTAAGATAATAAGCGAAGGAGGGTACTATTTAAAATAACATCACAAAAATCCAATGGAATTATCATTTCCGAGTATGTGATAACCATTGTTCAAAATAGATTATGAAAAAAGATTTAATGTTGACTGTAATACAAAAACGGTGGGTAATACTCTGCCTGTTTATCATACTTTGCATCTTCGGATATTATTCATGGAAGCAATTATCCATCGAAGCATATCCGGATATTGCCGATGTTACGTCACAGGTAGTGACTCAAGTTCCGGGACTGGCAGCCGAAGAGGTTGAACAACAAATAACAATACCTATAGAGAGGGCTCTGAACGGATTACCGGGTATGTATGTAATGCGGAGTAAAAGTACGTTCGGATTATCGATGATCACTATCGTTTTTAAAGACGGGATAGAAGATTATTGGAGCCGCCAACGGGTACAGGAAAGATTAAACGAGGTTGAACTTCCTTATGGAGCTATACCCGGATTAGATCCGTTGACCTCGCCCACAGGAGAAATTTACCGTTATATTATAGAAAGCGATAAACATTCGCTAAGGGAACTTACTGATTTACAGAACTGGGTGATCATTCCCCGTATAAAGCAAGTACCGGGAGTAGCCGATGTTAGTAATTTCGGAGGAATAACAACTCAATATCAGGTAGAAATAGATCCTCAAAAGCTGGAACAATATCATTTATCATTAGATCAGGTAATTGAAGCAATTGAGAATAATAATTCGAATGTAGGAGGAAGTATACTCAATCGGGGAGATTTAGGATATGTGGTAAGAGGTATCGGACTTATTTCCGATTTGGATGATCTGGGCAAGATTGTTGTCAGCTCAGAAAACGGCGTCCCTGTTTTCCTGAACGAAATAGGTAAACTCAAGTATGGAAATCTCGAACGCAAAGGTGTTTTCGGATATAGTGACCGTAAACGCGAATACTCGGAAAGTATAGAAGGAATAGTCCTTCTTTTGAAACACGAGAATCCGTCTGTAGTTCTTGAAGGCATTAAGAATGCAGTAGAGGAACTGAATAAAGAAACTCTGCCCGAAGGTGTAAATATACACACCTTCCTCGACCGTACCGAATTAGTTGACACCACCTTGTCTACAGTTTCCCGTACTTTATTGGAAGGGATGATACTGGTAATCGTTGTTCTCATTATCTTTTTGGGTAATTGGCGCGGGGCTTTATTAGTTGCTGTTACTATTCCTATATCATTACTTATCGCTTTTATACTGATGCACCTGACCGATATTCCGGCTAACTTATTATCTCTGGGAGCAATCGATTTTGGTATTATAGTAGATGGTGCCATTGTGATGATGGAAACAATATTGAAGAAACGGGAAGATCATCCTCAAGAATATCTGGAAGAGAAGAGTATTACAAGACGAGTTACCGACGTTGCCAAACCCATTGCATTTGCTACAATCATTATCATTACAGCCTATCTGCCGCTTTTCGCCTTCGAACGGGTCGAACGTAAATTATTTACACCGATGGCATTTACTGTAAGTTACGCACTCTTAGGCGCACTGCTGGTTGCTTTATTCCTTATACCGGGTATCGGATATGCCCTTTATCGTAAACCGAGGAAAATATATCATAATAAATGGCTCGAAAAACTAACTCTGAAATATTCATCAGCAGTAAATAAGATACTGATTAAACCCCGTAAAATAATAACATCTGTTATCGCTATTTTCATTTGTGCAATCGGATTGACTCTATTTGTAGGAAAAGATTTTTTGCCTGTACTGGACGAAGGTTCCATATGGTTACAGGTAAATCTTCCACCCGGAATAACAGTAGAAAAATCAAGAGAATTATCCGACACGCTCCGTCAACGAACTATGAAGTATGACGAGGTTACTTATATTGCCGTTCAGGCAGGACGAAACGATGACGGCACCGATCCCTTCACCCCTTCGCACTTCGAAGTTTCGATAGGGATAAAGCCATATAATGAGTGGCCTGGCGGAAAAACAAAAAACGACCTGATAGAAGAATTGTCTAAAGAATATGAGTCATTACCGGGTTTCCGTGTCGGATTTAGCCAACCTATGATCGACGGAGTCATGGACAAAATAGCAGGAGCACATAGCGAACTTGTTGTAAAAATATATGGGGATGATTTCAAAGAAACCCGCCGGATAGCAGAAGACATATTGAATACATTGAAAAATGTAGATGGAGCCGTAGATCTGGACATCGATCAAGAGCCCCCTCTACCCCAACTCCAAGTTCATATGAACAGAGATGCCATTGCGCGTTACGGGCTGAATGTTTCGGATGTAAGTAACCTGATAGAAGTAGCTATAGGAGGAAAAGCTATATCGCAAATTTATCAGAATGACAGGGTATACGATATTACTTGCAAATATGATGAGAACTCGCGTAATACTCCCGAAAAAATAGCAGGATTGATGCTAACATCTGCAACCGGAGCTAAAATTCCGTTATCGCAAGTTGCTGATATAAAACTGAGTATAGGAGAAAGTACCATAACCCGGGAAATGAATAAACGCCACCTGACTGTAAAACTAAACCTCCGTGGACGGGATCTTGCCTCATTTCTAAAGGAAAGCCAATCTGAAATAGAGAAAAATATAGTGTATGATCATAATAAATACCATATTAAATGGGGTGGACAGTTCGAAAATCAAAACAGGGCTTATTCGCGCTTAGCAGTAATTGTTCCGCTGGCGTTAGCGATTATGTTCGTGCTCCTCTATTCCGCATTCGGTAAATTCCGACAGGCAGGGTTAGTCTTAGCAATTGTGCCTTTGGCTTTGTTCGGAGGAATGCTGGCATTGAATATACGGGGTATGACACTGAATGTATCTTCGGCGGTCGGCTTCATTGCTTTGTTCGGAGTAGCTATTCAAAACGGAGTAATTATGATCTCACATATCAATAGTCTACGGAAAGATGGGATGCCTTTATATGGAGCTGTATCCGACGGGGCACGCCACCGTTTCCGTCCGGTATTAATGACTGCAACTGTAGCTATATTAGGTTTATTACCGGCTTCTCTGGCTACAGGTATAGGTTCTGATGTTCAGCGTCCCCTGGCCACAGTTATCGTGTACGGTCTAATGTTTTCTACCATTATAACACTATTCGCATTGCCGGCTTTCTATTATATGATAGAATCCAGAGTAGAGAAATTAAGAAAAAAATCAGATTATGAAAATAAATAAACTAAAAACAATATTGATAATCAGTTTTATCTCTATAAATTTCGGGACTATGCTCCGGTCTGAGAATTCCGAGAACAACACACAGCACACATTGTCTTTTTCCGAATTTCTGAATCAGGTCGGTAAAAATAACCTCGGCTATTTAGCCGAAAAGTACAATGTAAATATAGCAGAAGCAGAGATTATAGCACAGAAGGTATTACCCGACCCCGATCTGGACTTTGAGGCTGCCAATGATGCTTTTAAGCTAGGAGTATCCTATAACTGGGAACTGGGAAACAAACGTGGTGCAAGGGT
Source organism: Indolivaga macrotermitis (assembly GCF_900128985.1). Lineage (GTDB taxonomy): Bacteria > Bacteroidota > Bacteroidia > Bacteroidales > Dysgonomonadaceae > Dysgonomonas_A > Dysgonomonas_A macrotermitis. The sequence continues at coordinate 179,286 of NZ_FQUC01000006.1, forward strand.
ACGTCTCGCCAAGAGTCAGGCGGAACTTGAAAAACTGGCTTTAGAATATTATTATCAGGAATTGCGAGCCGAAGCAGCGAATCTGTTTTTAGATGCGATTCAGCAAAAAGAACTTTTGTCCGTAAAAGAGAGCTCATACGAATATATGTTACAACTAAGCCGGTCGGACAGTATCCGTTTCAGATTAGGAGAAATAACAGAAGTTGATGCACGCCAGTCGAAACTGGAAGCGACCACTCTTCTCAACGATGTCTTCGAGCAGGAAGCGGTTTACAAATCGGCTTTAGCATCTCTAAACCAGTTTATGGGTAAAACATCCGATACCTTCAATATCCCTCTGGCTAAATGGGATACCCTGAATAGGGAATACAACCTTCCGGATCTTGCATCCCAAGGGATAACTAACCGTATAGACCTTTTTGCAGCACATAAGAATGTAGAAGTATCAATCAACCAGCAAAAACTGGTAAAGGCCGAGCGTAAAATGGACTTAGGCCTTTCAGTTAACTATGAACGAGACTGGCACGGATTTCTGCCACCTTCGCGGTCCTACACTGCAGGTGTCTCCATTCCTTTAAAGTTTTCGAATCTGAATAAGGGTGCTATAAAAGTGGCACAATACGGTATAGAACAATCGAAAACACAGCAAAAAACGTTAGAATTACAAGTTCAAACAGAAATATCTCAAGCCTTTTTTTACTTCGAAGCTGCCAAGAAAAAAGTAAAGCAATATCAAACGGGATTACTAGAAGAATCCCGCAAAATACTGGATGGAATGGTATATAAGTATAAACGCGGCGAAACCAATATCATGGAAGTATTAATTGCCCAACGAACATATAATGAGGTTCAGGAACAGTATCTCGAAACGATAAAAGGGTATGCTTCTTCATTAGTTAATCTGCAAAAAGCATGCGGAATATGGGATATTGAACTCTAAAAAAGTATCTTTGTTATACTCATTATACAAGTAACAGACAGCTTTCGATAAAAATATAACTGATTGTTATTATTTGGCTTGTAAATAAAAAAAAGGTCTGAGACCTTAATTCAAAATCTACATGAAGAAAATACTTGTAATAGAAGACGAAAAGCGAATAGCCGAACTTCTGGAAAAAGGTTTAACGGAGTTTGGATTGGAAGTCAGTATAGCTTTTGACGGCGATACCGGAAAACGCCTGATCAATTCCAATTTATACGACCTGATCATTACAGATATTATCCTTCCACATCACAATGGCTTTGAACTCACCCGTTTCATTAAGGAGAAATATCCGATGTTACCCGTAATAATGCTCACCGCATTAGGGGCTACAGATGACAAACTAGACGGTTTTGATGCAGGTGCAGACGATTATATGGTAAAACCCTTTGATCTGCGCGAATTATATGCCCGTATAAATGTCTTATTAAAAAGACACAGTAATCTGTCGGGAAAAATCACAAGAAATGAATTAAGGTACAACGATTTATCTATGATGCTAGATAGCCGCAAGGTGCTTCGTGCCGGAAAAGAAATAAAACTGACCCCAAAAGAATTTAGCTTATTGAAATACCTGCTCGAAAACCCAGAAAGGGTTTTGCCCCGTGCAGAGATTGCCGAAAAGGTATGGGATACCCATTTCGATACAGGAACGAACTTTATTGATGTGTATATCAACTATCTGAGGGGAAAGATCGACAAAGGGTTCGATCAGAAACTTATCCAGACAAGTACCGGAGTGGAATTTATCCTTAAATCGGAAGAATGAAAATAAAGACAAAAATAGCGCTCCGGTATTCTATTGTTACTGCCATATTGATGACGGTCTTTGCTGCAATTATCTACTTCGTATCGGCTCACGATAGAGAAACCGAATTTTATGATGATTTGTACAAAGAAGGCGTATCAAAAGCGAATCTATACTTCGAAGCAAAAGCTTCACCCGAAATAATGCACTCCATATATAAGAATAACATCGAATATATAGACGAAGTAGAGATTGCTATTTATGATACAAAGTTCAACCTGATGTATCATGATGCCAAAGACATCGATATTGTAAAGGAAACACCTGAACTGATCAATTACATAATCCAGAGTAAGAAGAATATCAATTTTTATTTAAAACAGCATCAGGTGGTAGGTTTTATCTTTCACCATAACAATTCCCAATATGTAATTACGGCAGTAGCCTATGACGGTTACGGATATGCCAAACTGCATAGGCTTACTATCAACCTGATTATATTGACCTTTATATGCATTATCTTATCTTTTGCATTAGGATATTTCCTTGCCCGAAGAGCTTTAAAACCCGTTTCCGAAATATCGGACAGGATGAAAGATATTACGGCAAATAATCTACACTTGCGCCTGTTGAATTACAATGAACATGATGAGTTTGGAGAACTGGCTACTTCTTTCAACAAAGCATTAGATATCATTGAGTCTTCTTTCGAATCGCAAAAAATGTTCGTTAGTAACGTTTCCCATGAGTTGCGGACTCCACTTGCCGCCTTAATTGGTGAGATTGATTATGCACTGTTGAAAGAACGTACTATCCAAGATTATATTAAGACTCTACAAAATTCGAAATACGATGCTTCGCGGCTAATCAAGCTTGTTAACGGTCTTTTAGATTTAGCTAAGGCCAGTTATGAAGAAAGTAGAATATCTATGACCGAGATACGTATCGACGAAGTTGTTCTGGATGCACGTAAAGATGTACTCAAGGCCGATCCTCAATATAAAATCGATATACAATTAGCTCCTTTAACAGAGGACGACACAGCGTTGATTATTGAAGGAAACGAGTATCTTCTAAAAACTGCTTTTTCTAATCTGATGGAAAATAATTGTAAGTTTTCGGAGAATAACACATCAACTGTAAAGATATCTTCGGAACAGAATGCAATATGTATTAGTTTCTCCGATACAGGTATTGGTATTTTGCCCGAAGACATGGAAAATATATTTAAGCCATTTTACCGGGGCAAGAATAAAGAGTTTATAACCGGCAATGGTATCGGGTTAGCTCTTGTTGATAAAGTAATTAAAATACATAAAGGTCAAATAGGAATAAACTCAGCTATTGGTGTGGTCACAACCTTTTATATCAGATTCCATACTCGTGACCATCACGTAATATCTGAATAAGGAAATAATACGCGAATAACACAGAATCTCCTTATTCAGACATTTATCATGATATTATTTATTCATTCGACTGCAAAAATAGGTTCCGTAGTATCTTGTTTTACGGAATAATACTGTATCGCACTATCATTCATTTTAGGATATACTTTATTCACCAGATTTATCATTTCCGCTCCTGCTAAAAGTACCGGGCCATAACCATGTGCCGCATATACATTTACGGGACGATAATAATAGAATGCAGGATCAAAAGCCATTCCTGTTCCTACACAAGTACCCTCGACCTGCCCTTTATCATTTATCTTGGACGAAACTGCACTCCACCCAAGCTGGGCTACAGGCCCGAATGATATTGCATCCAACCATCCTCTATTGATACCATGGGCAATACAATATACAAATATAGCAGTGGCAGATGTCTCCAAGTAAGAATCATTCCGGTCTAGCAACTGATGCCAGAAGCCTTCGCCCGATTGAAGGGCTACTACTCCCTTAACATGAGCTTTATATTGTTCTAATACCAGAGAGTATCCGGGGTGAGTCTCCGGTAGAATATCGAGTACATCCGACAAAGTAAGTAATGCCCAGCCATTGGCACGCCCCCAATGAAAAGCCGGATGATATTCCACACCTTCGACCCAGCCATGCATATATAATCCCTTTTCTTCTACAAACATACGTTTTGAGAATGATACTATTTGTTTTACTGCTTCGTCATAATATTTTGTATCATTACTGTATGCTCCCATCTGAGCCAGAGCAGGAATACCCATATACATATCGTCCAACCACAAAGTATTAGCCTGAGGACGCATGCGGGCAAATGTACCATCGCTCAGCCGATGCTCTTTATGCTCAATAAAATCCATATAATTATTGATCATTATATTGAAATCCATCTCGGGTACAATTCTGTTCATTTTTATCATAGCGGCACATACAGCACCTGCATCGTCCAAAGCCTGAGGACGTATAATCTGGCGCATCTGCTCGTCTACTGTATCATACTTATCTACAATAGATGTAAAATACGGAAATACAGCCGTTAGAAAACGAAAGCGGTCTTCTACATATTTCATATACCGTGCATCGCCAGTGGCTTGCGCTGCATGCATCATACCCGAATATGTTACCCCCCACTCATAACTTGCTAAACGAAAATCGCCCCTTTCGAGTTCCGAGTTTCGGTTTATTTGTGTATAGTCTTTGATTTCCTTCCCTGTCTCTCTATCTATCACCCGGGTCGGTGTAGATGATTCCAAATATTTCAATACCCGGTCAAGCGGAACTTTTATATCTTCTGTTTTCCATTCCCTGTAAGGGGTATTGTATTCGGGAGTCAACAAATGAAGGGGTGTATTAGAATCATTTATCTTTTCTGTAGATGTACTTTGTTGGTTATTACAGGAAATGAGCCCAATACTCAAAATTCCTGCTATCATATATTTGTATAGATTAGTCATAATTAATTCTCTTGTTTTACACTTTTATAGACAAACAAAGGCTCATTCGGATTAATAGGGCATAAACTATTCTGACCGGATGAGCCTCCATCTTTATTTATATCAGATCAATATCCGGGATTCTGCTCTGCTTTTTTCTCTTCCGAGGTTAAAGCTTTCCCATCCTTTTGAATAGAATCCAGGTATTTCTGCGGTATTGGTCGCAGACAGTGATGATCATCAACGTTCTTAGCGGCATCCGGATTATATGCTGTAGCACGTGCAACAAGAGTTTTAGTCCGTGCTAAGTCTTCCCAACGCTGGAATTCTCCACATAACTCACGCGAACGTTCGTTTAGTAAGAAACACATCATCCGGTCATAATCTGTTGAATAGCCCAACTTTTTGATAATCGTTTCATCTTCTGCAGGCAGGCTGCTTATACTAGAAACAGTAAGTGAAGTTGCTTCGGTAGTTTTAGCGATATTATTCGATTCATAATACGAATTTTCAGGCATATAAGAAGTAGCACTCTTTTTATATCCAAGTGAACCTTCGTGGTAAGCAGCACCTCCGTCGCAATATGCTGCACGGTTTTCCCCTGACTTGTATGCTGCACGGTCGCGTACTTTATTTATATATGACAATGCACCACTATAATCACTTAAACGAATTTTGGCTTCCGCTGCAAGTAAATAAGTATCAGCTACCCTTGCCAGAATACCGTCACGATAGCCAATCCCATCCGGGATTGCTTCTCTCGACCCGTCAATAAATTTACTTAACGGCGGAAACCTGTTTGTAAAGTCATATAATGGAAATTCACTTTCAGCACGTCCTTTTACATAAGCAGCAAACACGGTGGGTATAGTCTTACCCGTTTTCTCATATTTCACTTCATCTGATAGTTGCACATTACTAAAACGGGTATCTCCGGGCCGGTTAATAACATACATTATAGAAAGGTCTCCCGATTCATAATAATCTCCTGATGGATTATTCACTGCATATTTTGTTTTGAAACTTTTCCAAAAACGCGAATCATTTACCATATCATATACATTGTACATATAGTAAGAGGTACGAAGACGTTGATATTCGCGTCCACCCGCAATATCTCGTTCCATTTGCGGCAAATTCAAGTATTGAGACAGATAATAGAGATGGGTTTGATTTCCGTAAGTACCAAGGGTAGACTTAATCGAAGAAAATTGAGCTGCAAGGATAATTTCATCTAACAATTCGTTAGCCCCATCAGGATCAGTATAATTCCATAATTCAGAAAAATTAGAAGCCAATTGATGACGTCCTATAACCTCATCGGCATATTGCAATGCCATTTGACTATCAGACTGCTTAGTTGTACTGTTCCATGAGTCGTTTATTTCGCTGGCACGGGTCAGATAAGCCTTTGCCAGAAAATGGGCAGCTGCATATTTGGTCATCTTTCCTGTCATTGACGGACTGGCTGGCAGCAATTGATAAGCTTGTGTCAAATCATCTATAACCTGTTTCAAAACTTCTTCTGCCGACGCCCGCGAAAATTCGCGTTCGGCAGTTGTACTTGGAACCAGCTTTAGCGGAACTCCTCCATATTGGCGTACCAGTTTCAGGTAATTGTATCCCCGAAGAAAATGAGCTTCGCCCAAATAAGTGTTTTTATTAGCATCAGTATATGATTCTGAAGATGCATTCTCAATAAGGATATTAGCAGAATTAATACCCGTATACATATTATCCCATAGGGTTTCAGCCATTGCTGTGTTTACATTTACAGCCGTTATCATAGAGTTGAAACTTCCGTCATAAGAATTCCACATCGCATTTGAACCATCGCCGCCGACACGAAATTCGTCTGTACCATAATTAGTAGTAGCAAAGCCCCACTCCCATCCGAAGTCAAACCGCAGATTATAGTAAAGGCCTACAGCTAAAGATTCGATACCTTCGGGTGTTTTTAAATAATCAGTATCTCTCTGCGTTGTCAGCTCTTCATCCAGAAAGTCACTGCACGAAACAGTAGTGTAACCTAATAGTATTGCAACCAGCAACCCTTTGGCCAATGTATTATATTTTTTCATTTTGATAATCTTTATTTGTTAGTAATAATCAGTGTATGCATCAGAACTCAATATTCAGACCGAAAGTATAGCCACGATTCCATGTTGAACCTCCAAGATCGGGGTCAATCCAGTCGATCTTCGAGTAAAGTAACCCCGGATTTTTAGCTTGTACATACACTTTCAAATTATTTACTCCCAACTGCCGGGCCGTTTTTACAGGCAATGTATATCCTAAAGAAATATTACGCAGTTTGATGAATGAACCATCTTTATATCCAAGGATATTATAGTACGGATCACCTCCGGCTACATTATAGATAGGTTTTTGATAGTCGGCATTTTTATTATTTTCGTTATAGTAACTGATACTGCGTTGTACATAGCGTCCACCTTGCCATTCACCACCCGTGTCATAAGTATAATCCAAACGTCCGGATAAGAAAAAAGAGAATTCAAAGCTCTTATATGTGAATGTATTACCCATGCCAACTGTCCAACGGGGACGGGTATGCCCGATAATTACACGGTCATCATTCGGGTCTATCTTATAGTCTCCGTTCTGGTCTACCGGACGTGCCATACCTACCTGAAAACTATGCCCGTTGGCATTAAATTTGGCCATCTCTGCTGCATCCTCTTCTTTCCAGAGACCTGCACTTGCATAATTATAAATTACACCCGAATAATTAGTATCACCTTGCCTATAACCTACACCATGTCCTATAAACCAGCCATTAACAATGTCATCTTCTTTACCATTGGCCAGTTTATCTATTTTATCTTTTTGCCATGCAGCACTTATACTGGTAGACCATTCAAAGTCTTTTGTTTTTACATTGATTGTGTTTAATGTGAGGTCAAAACCGACATTCGATGTTTCCCCGATATTGGCATAAGTCGACGTATACCCTGTCAATGCAGGAATAGTCATTTCCATCAAAAGGTCTTTTGTTTTTGAAGTATACACATCCAGAATACCAGACAAACGGCCTTTAAAGAAAGAAAAATCCACCCCTAAGTTATACTGGGTTGTTCTCTCCCACGTCAGATCTTGATTAGCCATTGCGACATTACCGTTGGAGATCAACGATTCGGAGGCCGAATAACCGGGAATTGCCGTATTTCCATATGGATAGAAAAGTGAGACTATCGCACCTTTTGTCTGATAAGGATCTATAGCAGAGTTACCTGTTGTTCCCATACCTAACCGAAGTTTTAATTGGCTCACCCAATTAACCTCTTTCAGAAAATTTTCCTGCTCCAGGCGCCATCCCAATGCCAAGCTAGGGAAAAATGCCCATTTATTGCCTTCGGCAAGCTGCGAAGCTCCATCCCAACGTCCGGAAGCCGTTAATAAGTATTTATCGTCAAAGCTATAGTTTATACGTCCCATATAAGACAATAATTGCTTTTCCGTCATATCAGAGTTCCAATCATCCAGAGATGATATATTAGCTTTACTCAAAGCATTCCATTTCTGGCTGGCTAAAGGGATATCTATAGCACGCAAATACGTCTGCTCATAATTATATTTAGTGGCACTTTGGAGTAAAGTAGCTCCCAGATTATGTTTCCCGAAAGTGCGGTCGTAGTAGATCAGATTATCCAATGTCCACGAAAAATCCTGTTGATTTTCCTTCGATGCATAATTAGTACCATTGCGGTTAACCGACTCTTCATCCAAAAAGATTCCTCTACGGTAATAACGGAAGTCCGGTCCAAAATTCATACGGTATTTCAAGCCTTTTACGGCAGGAACCAAATTACCAATGTCCAGCATAGCATAAACACTTCCTATAGCTCTGAACATCTGGCGCTCGTCATCGGTATATTTCCACTCGTCGATAGCAGTTTTTATCGCATCATCCCCACCAGGATATATTATGCGGTTTCCTTCGTCATCATATGGTACTGCATACGGAAGATTTGCATTAGCAGCCGCATAAATACTGTTAGGACCCGAAGGACTGCCTCCGGTAGTGGACTGTCCATATTGTTGAAGGCTATAAGTACCATTGATTGTAACTCCCATTCGGAACCATTTTGTAGCCATTACATCAATACTCGCTTTAGCAGTATAGCGGGTATATTCCTGACCTTCGAGAGTACCCTGATTATTAAGGTATCCAAAAGATCCGTACGCACTCATTTTATCGGTACCTCCACTGACACTCAAATTATGCTCTGTACTGATGGCTGTGCGGGTAACCATATCTGTCCAGTCGGTAGTAGCTACTTTCGACCCATCCCAAGTACCACTCGCCCACCCTTTCATAATGTTATTCCATGCATACGAATCATTTGCCCCCAGGAAGATCTTATAGTCATTATCTTGTGTAGGTTGGTCTCCTCGTGGATAAACATTAGGATCTAAATAATAGTATCCCCAACGACGCCACGTAATATATTCGTCTGAATTCATCATTTTCATGCGGTCTTGTATGTTTTCAACAGTTACCGTTCCTGTATAATTCAGGGTTAATCGGCCTTCTTTTCCCCGTTTGGTAGTGACCAACACAACCCCATTAGCACCGCGAGATCCATAAATAGCTGTAGCAGAAGCATCTTTCAAGATATCTATAGATTCAATGTCATTGGTATTTAAAGTCTCGATACCACTGGAAGACATGATCGGAATTCCATCGACAACATACAGAGGCGTATTGCTGGCAGTAAGAGAACGCACCCCACGGATATTAATGTTACCTATCTCACCGGGACGTTCGTTTGATGTAATATCAACCCCTGCTGCTTTTCCCTGTAAAGCTTCAAAGGCATTTGATACCGGACGTGATTTCAATTCTTTTTCACCGACACTGATCATCGCACCTGTTACGTCAGATTTCTTCTGAGTCCCGTAACCGACTACAACAACTTCATCGAGTAGTTGAGTATCTTCCTGCAGCACTATACGGATATTGGTTTGTGTACCTACGAGCACACTTTGCTCAACATATCCTACGTACCTGACCAGTAAAACATCTTTGGGGCTTGCGTTAATACTAAATTTCCCGTCCATATCCGTTATGGTTCCGGTTGCAGAACCTTTCACAGAAACAGATACACCAATAACTTCATAGCCTTGTTCATCGACTACTGTCCCTGTTACCGTTTTTGTCTGTGCAAAAACAAACATAGACATGAATCCTAAGATCAGGGTTAACATGCCTTTTGCCTTAAAAAGCTTTCTTTTCTTCGATTTTCTCATGGGTACTAAATGGTTAAGATTTCAGTTTTGACAGCATGACCAGGTTAATTCTAATTCATGCCATTGTGTTTCAAACTTTACTAATAATAAAGGAATATAGTTTTAATAAGGTTGGTTACTTTTCCGCTCTTCTCTCAAAAATAAGAGCAGTATATGTCATTGAAAAAAGAAACAAAATTTATTAAATTATCATAATTCCCTAGGAGCGAAGCAAATGTAAAAATGATAAGATATTGTAAAAAGCATATTTCGGACAAAAAATAAAACAAATCGGACAACCAATTTATCACGTTATATTTCAATAACATACAAGTATACCAAATACATAGAGGAGACAAAAAACGTTGGTAATAATCTTATAGAAGAAGGAATACACTTAAACATCCCGGATTTGATTACATAAACATTTTTTAATAAATTGCACTCGTTACTTGATAATACCAGATAAGAGTTTTACTAATCATATTTCGGATCAACCCAATGAAAAATTATAGACTAATATTAATATGCTTGTTGCTTTGTTCTTCCCCCTTATTCTCCCAGCAACAAATTCCAGAAGCAAATAATCTCAGAGGTTGGGTTATGCACCCTTGGTATGGAAAACGGGTAGCATACATCGGAGATTCTTTTACTGACCCGAATAGTTATGGAGATAAGATTCAGAAATATTGGTCTTTTTTACAGGAATGGCTTAATATAACCCCTTATGTATATGGAGTCAGTGGCCGTCAGTGGAATGACGTACCCCATCAGGCACAGCAATTAAAAGAGAATCACGGCAATGATGTTGATGCTATACTTGTCTTTATGGGAACCAACGATTTTAATAATGGTGTCCCTATCGGCGAATGGTTTACCGAAAAAGAAGAACAGGTTATGGCCGCCAATGGAGAACTTAAGCAATTGGTGACACGTAAAAAACGTACACCTATCATGAATAACGACACATATAAAGGACGTATCAATATAGGTATAACCGAACTAAAGAAACTATATCCTGACAAACAGATAATATTATTAACTCCAATGCACCGGTCATTAGCCGACTTTGGAGAGAAGAATGTCCAGCCGGATGAAAGCTATCAAAATAGATGCGGCGAATATATCGATGCCTATGTTCAGGTAACAAAAGAGGCCGGAAATATATGGGGAATACCTGTTATCGACATGAATGCTGCCACCGGAATGAATCCCATGATAGAAGAACAACTCATTTATTTTTATGATCCGGGCTTCGACCGGCTACATCCCAGTACAAACGGACAGAAACGCATTGCGCAAACACTCATATATCAGTTGTTATCGTTACCCTGTATTTTTGAATAGTAGTTTAAATATAGAATCAGCCTAAGACTTTTCGAGAAACTCTTTCGGGGTTTTCCCAAATTCTTTGATAAAACATTTGGTAAAATAAGAATGATTGGAGAATCCTACTAAATAAACAACTTCTGCTATCGAAAACTTCTTTTCGGATAGTAGCATTGCTGCTTTTTTCAATCTGATCGTACGAATATATTCGACAGGTGTTTTTCCTGTAAGTTGTTTTATTTTTCGGTAGAGCTGTTTGGTATCCGTCCGGCTTATAGAGGACAATGCATTTACATTAAAATCGGGATCGGCAATTCGATCTTCAATTATCCGTGTTATCCTGGTCAGAAATTTTTCATTTATTGAAACCACATCCATTTTGGAAGGGGTTGTAACTGTCTCGATCCTGATTTTTTCTTCTAAAATGTCCTGTTTAGATACAAGCTGTTTTATCCGCGACAGTAATACCTGAATATCAAAAGGTTTTGCTATAAAATATTCAATGCCAATATCAATACTCTCCCATTCGGTTTGCATATCGTCTTTCGCTGTAAGCATAATGATGGGCGTTGTTGCAAACGGCACATGTTTCCTTATTTGACGGCACATTTCCAAGCCATCTACCTCCGGCATCATTACATCAGCAATAATAAGATCGGGCCTTACTTTCAAACACAAGTCTAAACCCTCCCTGCCATTATTAGCTATGGCGATCCGGTAGTATGTGCCTAAATATTGAGACAGGAAATCGGTTATCTGAATATTATCATCTACAACTAAGATCAGATACTTTCTTTCATCAGTGTCTGCTAGGACATCTTCATTCTCCGACGATTCACTGTCTTCCTCTACAGCAAGAGGTAAGATTACGGTAAATAATGTTCCTTCGCCTTCGACAGATTCAACATATACTTTGCCGTCATGCAATTCAACAAAGTTCTTTACTAAAGCCAATCCGATGCCGGTACCTTCTTTATCTTTTGCATTTTTCGATTGAAAAAAACGATCGAAAATATAAGGAAGCTCCGATTCGGCAATCCCCTCTCCGGTATCTTTTACTTTTACAGACAGAATCCTGTCTTCTTTTTGATACTCTACAGATAATTCGACCTCATCGCCAGAGTTAGTATATTTATAAGCATTCGAGAGTAAATTATTTAAGATTGATTCCATTTTGATTACATCAATCTTCATATACAGTTTGTCAACATTCGAAACAAATGAGACCTTCACATTTCCACCCGAAAAGAGGGTTTGATGTGCATCTACTATTTTTCGGGCAAAACTTACAAACTCTACAATCGAACAGATAAGGCTTTGTTCATTTTTATCATTTCTCTGGAGATTCAATGCCTGATTGATTAAGCTGTTTAATTGTAAAGCATTCTGTTCTATCATTTTCAGGTTCTTTCTCAACTCCACATTCTTAGTTTCATGTATCAATTTACTTACAGGTGCAATAATAAGGCTCAAAGGAGTCTTAAACTCATGTGAAATATCTGTAAAAAAGTCAATCTTGAGCTTGGATAATTCCAAAGTCTTTTCTTTTTCGATACGTTCAATCTTTAAACGGTGCCTTACCATATTGTAGTTCAAAATCCACAAAAGCAAACAAGTTAAAAGTAAGGCATAAATAAATTTAGCCAATCCGGAAAGATACCATGGTGAATGAATTATAAATTCAAATTTATTTTTCGCGGAGGATGGTTTACCATTCGCATCAAGTAAACAAATAGATAAGATATATTTACCGGGAGGTATATGCGAATATGATATCCTGTTTGATCCGGATTCAACCATTTGCCAGTTATCATCAAAATCATCCATCTTATACATAAACTTTCCGGACCGGGAAGAATACTTTAAATCCGAAAACTCGATAATTATATTATTCTGATTGTAATTTAACTCCACAGATTGAACATATCTTATACTTTTACCTTTTGATCTGAAAGGTTTGCCGTCAACATACAGCCTTGTCAAATAAATGGGGGATTCGGATATCTCTGATTTAGCCAGATATTTAGAGAAGACACCAATACCATCGACCATCCCGAAAATTACCTGATCTGATATCTTATCATAATATCCACCCGAGAAATATTTTTCCGGATAATCCAGATAATTAATAGTTCCCGATAATTTATTTATAAGAATTATCCCGTTAGAAGATGATACCCAAATATCGTCTTCAACCTCTACCATAGAATATATATTGCCGCTCTCAAAGCCCTTAAACTTTATATAAGTAACTTTATCCGTGCGGGTATCAATCTTGCATACTCCTTTATTTACAGCAGTCCATATATAACCATTACTATCCAAAAGCATTTGTTTGAATAAGGGAAATACCTCTTTCTTACGATCATTATATAACCTGATACTAGTGACATGGCTTGTTTCCATATCTATTTTAAACAGCCCCTGTCCTATTACCCATATATGCCCCGATCTGTCTTGCAGAATCTTATGTATATGATTTCTGTCCAATCCGTTGGCTTTTGAATAGTGGTCTATGGCTACATAATCTCCTTTTGTTGTATTTACCAAAGCATCCTTATCTACCACAAAAATACCTCCCAGCCATGTGCTAATCCACAGTCGCCTGTTATCATCTTCAATTATGCTATATGCCCAGTTCGCATTATAATGATTTGTACTGTCTGTTATATTATAATAAACAAATTCTTGTGTTTCATCTATATATCGCCCAATACCCCCATCTGTGGCTATCCAAATATTCTGTTCCTTATCTTCGTAAATATCCCTTACATGATTGTGCTGCAAAGAATAACGCTTACCACCAACACGATACCATATATAGTTTCCGGGTTGAAAATTGAAGTTGTATTTTGTGAGGATTAATCCATCCGTACCACCCAGCCATAAATTATTACGTGAATCCCTGTATACTTTCGAAAATGTATTTCCATCTCCAATATTTGTAATATAAGAAATAGGTATAAAATGATAAGCATTTTGGTTCCTGAGAAGAGAAACACCACCGTTTGTTCCTATCCAAATATTCCTGCTTTTATCTAAATATATATTGGTAAGAGAATTATTGACCAGCGACTGAGAATATCTCGAATCATGCATAATGTGCTTTGTCTGCTTATTCTCAGGTTCATATACATACAGGCCATTGTCAGTACCAACTAATAATTTTCCGTCATTATCCAAGTTTATTGCCTTCACGGTACTACCGTTGAACTGATCTAACCTTTCAATTCTCCGGTTTTTCAGTTCATATACAAAAAGTGCTCCATCAGCCCCAATCCATACGCAATTGCGCAACGAATCGTAATATAATACATAAATGCAGAGGTTGTTTTTAAGATTAATTGCCGGTAGTTCAATTTTTTCAAACTTATCCGAATCCGATATATACACACATAATCCATCGTATGTGCCTATATACAAGTCTCCATCATTTGAACGTACTATGGAATAAATTGCCTGATGAGGAATATTTGTGTTCTTTACCTCCTCTAGAGTATTGTCATTTGTGTGGTATTTATACAATCCCTGTATCGAACCAATCCATAGAGTATTTTCATCCCGCAATAAAGATCGTATATCAAAAGAGATATCTATCGGAGGAGGCGAAAACTTATTTTTTTTATAATTGAAAAAGAACAGGCCGTTTCCCGATCCGAAACAAATATTCTCACTATCCCAGATAAAACCACAACTTACATGGTTCGTATTTACCGGAACTTCGGAAGCCGGGCTTACTTTATATGTTGCATATCCATCAAAAGAATAAACACCCTTATCCGTACCCATCCAGATCATGCCTAAAGGATCTTGCACAAAGCAATTTACAAACAATAAATCGTCGAAAGGAACTGTTTCCAGCTCCCAATATTTATTGTTATCCTGCCCTGAGAGATTATAAGTATGAGTTAAGGCAATAATTGTAAGAATAAAAGCACACCATCTGTTTATTCTTTCTACAAATTGACAGATCATTTATTCACTTAAAATATAAGATAAGGTTGTAACAGTCTCAAATATACAAAAAATAAGATAGCCTGATCTTTTTAAAGAAGTTAACTTTGAGACAAATCGTTCTTCAAAAGTATTACTAAAGCTTCCTGTAACTTCTCTTTATCAATCGCGGAAAAAAAAGTCTCATCGACCATCAAGGCCTTTTCTTTACCTTTTAGAGCTTTCTCGATACCTTTTTCTGTCAGCGATAAAATATATGCACGTTTATCCGTAGGGTGAATATCCCTTACCATCAGTCCTTTTTCGACCAGAGATTTCACGACATTCGAAACCATCGCTTTATCAAGACGGCGTTCGTCGGAAATCATTTGTTGCGTAACCATAGTATCCTCACTGCCCAACTCCATAGTCCCGGCCAGAATGATGAACTGTATATAGGTGATATCCAGTTCCCTCAAAGCCGCATTAACAATACGCTGCTTCAAAAAGGTCACCTGTGTCAACAAATAGCCTAATTGTTCATCCGGTTTATCAGCTTTCTTGTTTATCATATCATCTCTGTTAATATCACAAATTTAGTTTACATATAAACCAGAAGCAAGTGGTTTTTCATTTTTAAACTCAACCTCCTCGTATTTTTTTAATCGTTTTTTATAAAGTATGTTTTTCAACTGTAAAATCCGTGTTGTTTTTATCTATTATATAAATAGAGATCTTTGGTATATTGAAACTAAGAATAAAAAACCCAAAAAGAAGAATAAAAAAATCTTCAAAAATGGTGTCACTTTTGTCACCTTTGTCACTTTACAGAGAATAATCAATTGATATAAAACAAAATAAAGAGGTAACAAAGGAAACACTCAGGTGACACTCTAATGTCTCATTTGTTTAGTAACTGTCACCTTTCTTATAAAGATTACAACTACAGAAAGAAAGAATGTTTTCAATTATTGATTCGCATAAAAACTATATCTTTGGATAAAAGTTATATATTATGAACAAGAATATTTTAGTTATAATTTGCCTTTTTGCAACAATGAATCTATTTGAGCTTAAAGCTGAAGAACCACGGTCATATCAGGTAGGAGAATACAGTATTTATGTATTGACCGAAAATGAAGGACAGGGCAATATCAAGATATTGATTGATGCTCCTAAAGAAGTTACTGACGAATATACTCCCGACGGCACATTCCCAAATGCCGTCCATGCGATCGTAATAAAAAAGCAAGATGAAATCTGGCTTGTCGATACAGGATTCGGTCGAAATATATTTACACAGATGGAATCAATAGGTATTTCGCCCGAGAATGTCGACCATGTCTTATTAACTCATATGCATGGTGACCATATCGGAGGGATGCTCAGGGAAGACAAACCTGCTTTTCAGAATGCAGATGTAACTGTATCCGAAAATGAGCAAAAATATTGGGGAAGTGAAGAAAAAATGATGGAAATGCCCGAAAACCGCAGAGGAAATTTCCTTTCCGCACAAAACGTCTTCCGCCAATACGGAGATAAGGTCAAGATACAACAACCTTATGATATTAATAGCAAGTTTACAGACGGTATCCATATGCTGGAGGCTTACGGGCATACGCCGGGACATGTAATGTACTTAATACAAGACGGAGAGGATAAACTGCTTATATGGGGCGACCTTACTCATGCACTGGCAATACAAATGCCACACCCTGAGATATCTGTCACTTATGACATAGATCCGGATATGGCACGCAATAGCCGTTTAAAAGTATTGGAATATGTAGCTAAAAATAAGATCAAGATTGCCGGAATGCATGTTCCTTACTCGGGTGTCGGAGAAATCGGGAAAAGTGAAACATCTAACGGATATACTTTTTCTGCGATTCCTGGTTTACCCTGAAAGCCTTCTTATCTTGAAATGCTATCTATCCATTGGAATAATTCATCTAAATCATAGTCTCCACTGTGTGGTTTATCCCAAGGCAGAGCATAATCGACCTGATATCCTCTGTTCTGCAGGTAGGTAGCCAGTATAGCCGAAATAGCTAATCCGGTATCTTTATCCTTAGAGCCATGCCTGATTCGCCAGTACTTAGCCGTTTCTGAATCGGGGGTACCGATATAATACATCGGATTCATCAGCTTCACAATATGTTTGTCAGCTCTGCTTGCACTGGTGGTAGTATTTTGTTGTCCATACTCAGTAAAATGCTGATTGTCGATAATATCCGTACCAAACAGGTTGTTCTCTCCACTGGATAAGTCCAGAGCATCAAAAGCTGGAGGGGTTTTCTGTCGCTCCATATAACGGATATAAGCATCCCAATCCAAATCAGTTACTACATTATTTTGTATAACAATCCATTTATATTGCGATATATCAGTACCTTCTTTCAATGCTTTATTAGCAGACGCGATAACATAAGATTTAACCAGAGTCTTGAAACTGCCGTTACCGTCTTTATCAAGAGTCAGAATATCACCTTGAAGATTTTTCAGTTGCAAGCTGTTGATATAGTCCGGAAACATGTTCTTCAAAGCTGTGGAGACTCCGGTTTGTTGTTCTGTTAAGTTCATCTCCGTATTATTACCTTCAGAAGCGAACATTCCTCCTTTGCGGTAATGATCAATACCGTTAAATTGCCATTCGTAAGCCATATCAGCATTATCGAGGTTTGTTATAGGGCAATATGCCGAAGTCGCAAAAATAGCATCGCTGCCATTAGCGGCCCCCAGTTCATCTAAATATTGTTGATAATCCGGATTGTTCCCGGTAGCTCCTAACAAAGCAGACATTGCCCCTCCGGCACTCGTTCCATTTGAAATAATCTTATTCGCATCTCCGGGCATTGCTTTGTCATTGTATTTCAAATAACGGACAGCCGCTTTTAAATCAACAATGGCAGCCGGAGCCTTTCCATAAAACCGTCCATTTCCATCTTTATTGGTACGTCCTCTGGCTCCTGCCGAAGCAACCACATATCCTTTAGACAATGCCGCAATTACGGTATTCTCTTTCTGAGCAGTTTCCATCATAGACGGTCTATTATCAGCATGCCTGAACTGCCCATCCCTGTTACCTGTTCTTGGCCTGTCGCTTCTCGGTCTGCCTTCGCGCCGATCCCTGTTAGCTCTATTATTCATCGGTCTTTCATTCCCGAAACCGGTGTTCTGTGTAGATGCCGGTGTAGCCGGCATATAACCACCTATCTGGTTAGGAAAAAAGACAGGTGCAGTTTCGGATGAATAACCATTAATACTATTTCCCTGAAAATAAGCTTCCGGGATATAGATATTCATCTTATGATAAACTGTATCTACCGGATTAGCGACATAAACGATGCCTTCAAATGCCCGTATATTAAATTTCTGCCCGCGATACTCAAGCGTTTGTTTCTTATACTTTTGGGAATCAAATTCTAATTTATAGCTGCCATTCTGAGCAAATAGACCTAATGAAAGAACAGCTAACAAATTTGTTATAATTATTCTTATATTCTTCATCGGATGATACTCTTTATTATCCTTTCAGCCTTTTCATAAACGAGCCAAATGCCGGGCCTAATTCTTCAAATATGGGATGGGTACGATTATGGAGCATTACCTCGCTGAAAAGTTTCAATCCCAACGCAAACTGAACACTCTCGTCTGAATTTTGAAACAGGTTTTTCTCTTTCATAAATCCAATAACCTTAAATAAATCATCGTGATTCACGAACTCAAATTCCAATGGTTCTTTATTCACCTCTTCACCTTGTAAATCTTTTAAAGCCTGTAATCTGAGTTTATACTGATATCCTTTTTTTTCCATGATTATAAAGTGCTGAATATATTTTATTTAATTAATTTCAATATTTACTTTAATGCTTCTTTGATTGCCTCCCCGACACTTGTTGCCGACTGAGGATTCTGTCCGGTAATAAGCCTCTGATCAGACTCGACATGTACCTGCCATGGTGCTGATTTTTCGAAAATAGCTCCCTGTGCCTTTAATTTATCTTCTAGCAGAAAAGGGACTACATCCGTAAGCCCTACAATAGCTTCCTCTTCGTTTGTAAAACCACTGACTCTCTTCCCGAACACAAGGTTACTTCCATCACTTAACACTATGTTTACCAATCCTGCCGGACCATGACAAACAGCTCCTACGATACCATTATTTTCATAAATTTTCGCAGCAATACCAGAAATCTCAATATTATCCGGCAAATCCCACATAGCACCATGTCCTCCTGCATAGTATATGGCTGCATAATTTTCAGGATCAACTTCAGAAGGTTTCATACTATTGCTAATTTTATCGTAATAGTATTCATTTTCCCAAAACTCCTTATTAACCGGATCATTCAGATCAAATCCATCAACGGGTGAGTTTCCGCCCAGAGGACTGACAAAATCTATCTCATATCCAGCCTGGGTTAGAACCTTCCATGGATGAGCAACTTCACTTAAATAATAACCTGTTTTTTGTCCGGTATCTCCCTTAGTGCCATGACTAGTGATAACAAACAATACTTTCTTTTTCATATTATCTGAATTGAGTATTCCTATCTCTGTTACTTGCGCCGAAAGCCATGTAGTAACAACAAAGCATAATGCCATAAAAGAAATCAGTCTTTTCACCTTAGTATATATTTAGGTTTTTATTAAATTATTTCCAGATATTCCAGCTTACATTTGTGGGCTTCCATTTATCCATGGGTTGTTTTGGAGTTTTGGGATAACCTACAGGTATAACATTCAGTGGAATAATATAGTTGGGTAGGCTTAGTATTTCCGCAACTTTCTTTATCCTATCCTCAGCCGGATATATACTAGTCCATACAGCCCCCAGTCCCATACTTGTTGCCGCCAGTAAAATATTCTGGCTTGCAGCAGAGCAGTCCTGTATCCAGTATTGCTGAAGCCATCCTTCTTTTGCCTTATGCATATCTCCGCAAACCAGTATTGCTGCCGGAGCTTCAGACACCGATTTTGATGTATTGACACTTCCTCCTATCAGCTGCAAAAGCTCAGGGTCGTCAACTATTATGAAATGCCATGGTTGGGCATTAACCGACGAAGGAGCAGCCATACCCGCCCTCACTAAAGTTTCCAATTGCTCTTTTGTCAGCTTCTGATCAGTAAACTGACGTATACTGGTTCTCTTATGTATAACCGAAATTGTAGTATTATCTTCTTCTGGTAAGACACTCTGATTGGTTTGCGACCATAACGACATAGTTACAAAGCAAGAAATTAGAACTGCTACAATTTTATTTTTCCTCATATTTATTGTGGTTTAAACTTATAGATACCATATTGAACTCTTTCTTTCTCGGGATAATTTATCTGCGATGTCGTGAAATAAATATAACCATCAGCACCTACTGCAAAACTATCCGCCCAACGGATCGTAGTACCGAAATCGAAACTTCTACCCTCTTTCGTTTTCAAGTCAAAAGCCCATAGGCTCTCATTAGGTAGATCAGCCATATACAACGAATTGTTATACAGAACCATTCCATCGGTAGGTACATTTTTATTATTCAAAACAGAAACTTCTTTACATCTTTCTTCGGGCACAAGCATCGTATCTCTCAATACCGATGTCGGTATCTGATATAATATATTAGCTGTTAACGCCGAAAAATAAAGAGTCTGGTTATCCTCCGATAATTCAATGCCATCACTATTTGTTATACCTTTTGATTTGCCTGTCGATTTAAAATCAATCCCATCCAGATTAGCCAATACAGCAGGGCAACCGCTATTCAATGCACGCCAAGAACTCCCCGATTTCAGATCGAGAACTATAATTCCTCCGTCTTCCGAATCTGTCATATAAGCAATTTCGTCTTTCGTATCTATCCTCACATCATTCAGATAACTTGTAGGGGTATAAACTGTTTCAGGAAAGTTGTAAATCTTAACGATATCATTTGTTTGAATATCTATTTGATATAGTTTTGGGCCTCCTTCAACAACTCCTTTAAATTGAGGATTAGCCGGATCAAGCACCCAAAGTCGATTCAGTTTATCTATAACGACGCTCTGAACACAAACGAACAAATTGTTTATCTCTTCTGACGGATATGCAATTTCTTTTCCGTTAACTATCTCCGCAACTTTGAAAGGAGAAGCCAATTGCCATGTAGGATAATTAACAAAAATACGCCCCTCTCCCGATACAGCAATGCCTGTCCACTGATAATCCGACTCTGCTACTTTTTCGAAAGAGTCTTTAGCCGAACAGGCGCTCAGTAATACTACTATAAAGGCTAGAGCAACTAACGATATCTTTTGTTTCATTCTGTAAATATTGATGCAGGTTTATACTTACAAATATAACAAGAAAAGCCAAACATAGTTTACATATAAACTACTTTTGACTTAAGTAAAAAAATAACTTAGCTTAATACACAAAGAAGGAGGATAGTGAGTTATTATCTACTATCCTCCTTTTTCGTATAAATCAGATATGATCTATTATTGATCTGCCCGACCTCTAATATGCGGGTTTATAGGAATATAACAAGGAGTCACATTCACCGTTATCGGGGCACTTTCAACCGTTCCGCAAATATCCGTTGTCAATACACGGTAATAATAAATTCCCGATCTTATCTGAACTGTCGGTGTATAACTTACTGTATTTGCTCCAGTAATATTCGACCAGGTCGAAGTTCCATCAGTACTAATTTGCCACTGATAAGTATATATTCCACTACCACCAGTTACTGTACAGTTTAAAGGCGTTTGCACCAATGTCCTCACACATATTTCCTGTGGAGCTGTTACTTGCCCGGCTATTAAAGGATGATAAACATTAATATAAACACTATCCTGCATCGGATCTCCACAAAACTCAGGCATAACCGTAACTTTATACCAGCCCGACATACTTACATCAGCATCAGGTCTTGTAGGACTCTGGCTATCAGAAGTAAACCCATTAGGACCAGTCCACTTATACATGGTTTCGCCCAGTGTAATACATTTCAATTCTATCGAACCATCTGTACATACATTGTTATTTGGAGTATATACTACACGGGCATCCTTGAGCCTTGCCATAGTTATTTGCTGGCTAAACATATTACCACACTGGTCTATTATTCGTGCCGTATAAGTAGCACCGCTTGTACCATACATAAAATTTACAGCACCCGAAGATTCAATATCAGCCACACCTACTTTAGCGGTATTTTCCTCATTCCACAATTGATAAGTATACGGAGCGACCCCATTAATCGCCTTCAGGCGGATAACACCGGTTGCATCATCAGTACATACATAAGCACTTGTTTCCGTTCCACTTAATGCCAATGGAGGAGCTGTATATTCAATAGTAACCTGTTTAAATGCACATGCCGTTGCACTGTTAGTTACCATGATTCCCAGTACATAAGTTCCGGGAGCCGAAAAGACAAAGTATCCACCGGGAGTTATTACCGTTTTATCATATCCGGTAGGGCCGCTTATCAACCTATAATAGGTGGTAGTAGATGAACCCTGATAAGTCATTAAACCTGTAGGGGTGACTTTCATTCCCGAACACGTATTTTCAGTAGTGTAATCCAGCGCATTTCCACTATAGGCTCCATTCAGGGTCACAACAGCAGTAATAGGTGTCCCACAACCGTGGTCAATAGTAGCTGTATACTCTCCCGGCGGTAAAGTTGTATACCCCATAGAGATACTGCTTGTACTGGAAGATGAAGTTGTCACTGTCTGAGAAGTATATCCGGCTGGTCCTGTAATAGTAACTTTTGTTCCGGCAGGATAAGTTCCGGACCCCACTCTTGTTACATTTATATATCCATAATTTTCATAACAATAACTTGTACTCGAATATAAAGACATTGTATAAGCAGTAGGGAAAGCAGAATCCAATTTCTTCGTGACAGTATAAACGAAGCTGGGATCTGTATCATAAGTCATCGTAACAGTATAGTTTACGCCATACTGTAATTCACAGGACGTTTGTGTTGCAGTAGTTGAGAATGTATTTGTACATACTAAGTTCCCTGATTCATCTGTTATAGTCACCGTAACAGGCCAACAAGTGGTATAAGTTGGAGCATAATATCGAATCTGATACGTATCACAATTGAGAATATCAGTTGTAAAAACCAAATTACGGTTTTGATTAGTAGTAGTAGATGCGACTTTACTATCAGCTCCGGTCATAGTTACCCGGTAGTTCACATTGTATTCCAAGGTAACAGGTATACCTGATGAGTTATATGACCAGCTAGGATTAGTAAAAACAACTGAGCCATCACTAACTTTAGTTACTTCGACAGACAACGGATAACAAAATACACCATCGTAATCTGTCCATGGCCTAATTGTATATACATAATCTTCACAAGTACGAAGTGTTACCGCATTAGTCATAGAAGGAGCCTTGATATATGTATTAATAATACTATATCCAGTATCGCATCCCTTCAGACGAGTATAAACCGATATAGTAGTTGTAGTACCCGGATAAAAATTAATATAATTATTAGGAGATATGTCGAGCAATAATCTTGAGCTAGATAAATTTGCTGCTGTCCAATCTGTCCAATTTGTAGGTATTGTTGTGTTATATGGCGCAGCTCCCACTTGATACATTCCATCCTGATAATATCTGTAATAATCGGCATTTGCGGTAGTGACTGCACCTGCGTACCAATAAACAGTAGTACATGTATTATCAACAAGAGTAGGTCTGAATCCTGTATAACTACTATAAGTAAATGCAGGGAATCCGGTAACCTGCCCCAATTCGAAAGCACACACTGTAGTGTAGCATCCATCGTTTATCTGAACCTCATAATTACCCGAAGGATAATTCTCCCCAGGGAATGTATAAAGAGTTCCACTCTTTGTTGGAGTTATTACACCTGTTGGTACACCCGTTGGCGCTGATGTAATAGTAAATGTAAACGTTCCACTACCATTATTCACATTCAGAGCAATGATACCGGTATCACATATATCATAAGATTTACGTGAAGATGTAGCGTTAAAGGATGCGGTAGGTACAATATAATTTCCACCGACAACAACATTCGATATTGTTTTTACAACATCATAATCCGAATTAATCCGGCAAAAAGCCCGTACTGTCACCTCGTAAGTTCCCGGAGGAATATTGGTCAGAACATTACTTTCCTGAGGATTGATAAGAAATCCATCCTGAGAGCTTACTCCATACTGAACATTAAATATATCTGTAATATCCCCTCCTAATGTAACGGTTATAGTTCCATTAGACTGACAGGTAGAAGGTGTAGATGTAGTTGTTACAGTAAAGTTTTCGTTACAGGTTGTCTGCGCGTCAATTGTCCCCGTAAAGCCGGCAAACAAACTAAAAAAAAGCACTAATGAATATAATAGTTTCATAGATATTACTGTTTAGTAAGAACGAGCGTTAGTTTTCCTTCCAACGGAAAACTATACCGTGAGTCCCCATATAAATAACAGACTATAAAAGTCAGTTCATTTCCTTTTGCTGAGAATGAATAAGGAGCCAATTGAAGTTCGATATCACCAGCTTTTTCATCCTTTTCATATTCTTTAGCCGGAATCAATCCACCTCCTCCATCTTTTACTGAATAAGGTTGCTGATCGGGTAACACACAAGATTGCAGAAAACCATTATAAATAGTTGCTTCTAAAAACACATTATAATAAAATATTTCAGTCTTATCCAGCATTTTAGGATCATCTATATCATGAGTATCAACAATAGATTGTCCATCATAATTGAGAACTGTAAAAGTTGCTTTCTTGAAGATATAATCTCCATCTGCCACCGTCGTTTGTTGTTCTGTTTGAGAATACACAAATCCGGCACATAAGCATAATATGAGCGTATAAAATAGTTTCATAATTTGTCTACTCCCTTATTTAAGCTTGAATATTATATTCATAAATGTTTTTTCAGAAACAGCTACAGTTGTGGGCAGTTTATACGTTAACACACCAGCATCTGTCACTGCAACATTCTGAAAAACGGTATTATCATAATAAGTAATAAGGTACTCAAATGCACTGTTTGCCAGCACAGGTAAAGCTGTCGCACTTGGACTTTTGACCCACGAACTTGCATTAGCTGACGCTAAACCAAACTGTTCCGAATATGCTTTATAGAGATCAATTGTAAATGTCCCGGTGCCTGCATTGTAAGAACCGTCATTTATATCTGTTGGTAATACAATAGAGGGCATATAGAAAAATCTCAGACTCTGGTCCGGAGACATACCTTGCCACATTGTTCCATCAAAAGAATAATATCCGGGAGCAATAACCTTCTTAGTTTTGGTTGTTGTCGTACCAGTAGCATCCGTCACATAGATAAGAGAACCTGTCTGATCTGATGTATATTTCGCATCTTTAGAAACCAATTGAGCCAGTGTAAGACGAGGCACAATCAACCCTTCGGCTGTAGTACCATCTGTTGTCTGAGCCCGTATATCTAAACTTGCTTTCGGATCATTCGTATTTATTCCAATTTGTGCATTAAGCAATCCTACACTAAATAGAAATAGGATAATAGAAAATACTCTTTTC
This sequence comes from Indolivaga macrotermitis, assembly GCF_900128985.1. GTDB lineage: Bacteria > Bacteroidota > Bacteroidia > Bacteroidales > Dysgonomonadaceae > Dysgonomonas_A > Dysgonomonas_A macrotermitis. The sequence goes on from NZ_FQUC01000006.1 coordinate 204,933, forward strand.
ATTGTGTTGTCTGAATTTCTAAATAGTAAAAACATTGTTTCGTTGTTTGTACAAATTTACATAATATCTACCATCAACAAAAAACAGGTTGTTAAAATAAAACAATTAACATCAAATAAAATCTTAAAAACATAAATAAAAAATCACCAATTACAAGAAAATAGATGTAATTTTATTTAATTTTAAGCAAATTAAGTTAATTATAGTCAAAACAAAGAACCCAAAACCCAAAACAGTTAACAATTAAAAAAAAAGCATAATTCACACAATATACAAAGCTTGCACATGTTTTTTACTATATAAAATTAACTTTTCATTTTTAAATTACGCCACAAATTTTAATAAAAAAAATCAAATTAACCCAAATACAAAAAATGGAATAACTTTCACATATTATCTTTGCGAGCTCATCTTTAGAATCTTCTTAATCATGAAATCAGGATACAATCCGGACAACTTCCACATATAAAATTCTTTTTTTCCTCCGATATAACTTTGGTTCTTTCCGGTTCGTATAACTTTCACTATCTGATCTGCAGCCTTAATCAGCGGAAACCCACCAATTGCTCTTTTTTTATCAGTAACACTTCCATCTCCACTCAATGCCTTATTTACTAAATCAGTCTGTAAGCTTCCCGGAACAATAACTGATACTCCGATATTATAATTCTGTAATTCAGCCCGTAAACAACCAAAATAACCAACCAAAGCAGCTTTAGCTGCCGAATAACTAGACCTCCCCGGCAGATTGACATACGCCAACAACCCGGAGATAACAACTATTCTCCCACTCTTTCGCTCCATAAAATGAGGCACCACACACCTCGTTAGTTCTGTAGGTGCAAAATAATCAATCTGCATTATTTTTCGTTCTATTTCAGGGTGAGTCTTTTGCGCAGGTGAGTTCTGGGCAATCCCTGCATTATGTATAAGAATATCAATTTGCCCGAATGCAGATATAGCTTCGCGGGTCTTATCTTCGAAAGTGTCCGGTTTTTCCATATCCATAACGATCACCTTACTCTCTCCTACAGAAACCTGAACCCGGCTCAGAGCCTCTGCATTTCTTCCTGACAATATTATCTTTGCTCCACGCCTAGCTAACGCTGCAGCCAAAGCCTCTCCAAGTCCAGATGACGCACCTGTAATCCAAATAGTTTTGCCTTTAATGTTTTCCATAGCTTTAAGATTTCTTTAGTACAAGTTAAAAATAACACAAATTAGCCGCAAATCTCATAATGCTGATTAAAGAATAACAAGCTTTGAGTTAAAACCTAGTTTTTTTTAGCTTTAATTCAGATTTCCTCTATATATGCTTAACAAGCAAAGATCTCTTTTCAGACGAGAATCTAAATTGATAAATACGCATTCAATACCGACACAAGAAACATACTATATCTTCTTGGAAAGCTTTTATAATCAAACACCTTTTTTTATTATCTTTGCACAGATATTCATTTAAAATAATTGACAATGTACCTTAATTCACACCAAAAGTAGAAGTTCAGACCTAATCACTAAATGTGATTATTAAAGGATAAGATGAGAATCTTGTCGCTACACAGTATAGGCTATAAGTAGTCTTTAATAAATTAATTTAGTCAATTTATACAGAAAAAGGAACGAATAAATGATCGATTCAATTATAACTACTATACAAAACCAAAAAGCTATCCTTGTCGGATTAATTACTCAGCAACAAACCGAAGAACAGGTAGAAGAATACCTTGATGAGCTAGCTTTTCTCGCTGACACAGCTGGGGCCGAATCTGTAAAATATTTCACTCAGAAACTCGACCACCCCAACCCTGTGACTTTTGTTGGAACAGGAAAGCTTCAGGAAATCAGAGAATACATGGAAGAACACGAGATCGGCCTCGTTATTTTTGATGATGAACTTTCGGCGAAACAGATACGCAATATTGAAAAAGAACTTCAAGTAAAAATATTGGACAGAACAAGCCTTATTCTTGATATATTTGCAATGAGGGCACAAACAGCATATGCAAAAACTCAGGTAGAGCTAGCTCAATACCAATACCTTTTACCTCGATTAACCCGGATGTGGACTCACCTCGACAGACAACGAGGCGGAGGCGCACTTATGCGTGGAGTTGGTGAAACCCAGCTCGAAACAGACCGCCGTATTGTTTTAGACAAAATTTCGGATCTGAAGAACCAATTAAAGTCCATTGACAAACAGATGGTTGTGCAACGCAAAAACCGTGGTAAAATGGTACGGGTAGCATTAGTCGGATATACCAATGTCGGAAAATCAACTATGATGAATATGCTAAGCAAATCGGAAGTATTTGCCGAAAATAAGCTTTTCGCAACCTTGGATACAACAGTCCGAAAGGTTATCATAGACAATCTTCCTTTTCTATTATCGGATACAGTCGGATTTATTCGCAAACTGCCAACCCATCTGGTCGAATCATTTAAATCAACATTAGACGAAGTTCGCGAAGCCGATCTATTAATTCATGTCGTTGATATCTCACACCCTAATTTCGCTGAACAAATCGAAATTGTGGAGAAAACTTTACTTGAAATTGATGGTGAAGAAAAACCGACAATACTGGTCTTTAATAAAATAGATGCATTCTCATACGTCAAAAAGGATGAATTTGATCTAACACCATCTACAAGAGCCAATCTCTCATTAGATGACTTACGTAAAACATGGATGGCCAAAATGCAAAACAACTGCATCTTTATATCGGCAAAAAACAAAACAAACATCGAAGAGCTAAAAGAGATGTTATACAACAAGGTTAAGGAAATACATATAGAGAGATATCCATATAATGACTTCCTATTCCAGAAATACGATGAAGATGTAGATACTGAATAAATAATTAAAAAATCTGATAAACAAGAACGGAAATATTTGTTAATATTTCCGTTCTTGTTTTTTCTATCTTATAAAAAAAACAGTAGCGTGTAATCACTACACACTACTGCCTTATTGGTTTGTTTATATCTTTGTATGCTAAAGCATTAATACACAAACAGAACCAATGAACGTATATTAGGGATATTCACGTAGTCTAATTCATTATTATATATTTTCATCTTCTGTTTAATTCCTTGTTTATATATATTACGCCACAGCAACCGAGAACCTTCTTTCGGGGAAAAATGAGAATCCGCTCATTTTTTCTGACAAAAAAGTAAACAGCAGAGTGTAATCACTACACCCTACTGCCAAATATAATTGTGTCAGTGGTATTTGCATAGAATTTGAACAACACTCAAACAAACAATTCTTTTTGAATTTTGAAATACCAATACAATTATTTATACATGTACTCGGAATATATTTTTTTCGTTTTACATCTTCTTGATCATCCACAGAAACAGGCATACATCTTTTTGCATTTCTTCCAAAGCATATAATTTCTTTTTTTAAAGAAATTCTTGCAATAATATCAATTAAAGAAATACCAAAACCCATCTCTGACTTAATTATTTTCAAGTAATTTTATTAATACATCAATTATGTACTAAATATTAAATTGACATGTACAAAAGTAGTACATTTTTACTAAAAACATAGTATTTAGGTAAAAAAAATCAGGCTTTTTAGTGAAAAAAAATTAAACAAATACTCTCCATCAAATAAAACACTATAAAACAAGCAATTAAATATTCAAAATCTATACAAAATATCTTTTTTTTCTACAAAAAAGAGAAAAAAGTCAAATAAAAAGAACAAAATAAACTAAAAAGCTTGCATAACAAGAGACTAAAAACAGAAATATTTTATACCATCCAAATCATTTTAGCAAAAAAAAACGTTTTTTCTCGAAACCTTTCACTAAATTTGCAAACACTCTTGAACAACATTTTATCAATCTTATGGATCCAACAACTAAAAACAGAATTATTCAATTCATTAATTACAAAAACATTAGTAAGACAATATTCCTGGCTACAACTAATATAAAGCGAGGATTTCTGGATAAAGACAAACTTGACGCCAGCGTATCCGACCAACTACTTGCTAAGATTATTGCGACATACCCCGAACTTTCTCTCGAATGGTTAATTACAGGAAAGGGAAATATGATAAATAAGCAGAAAAGTTCATCCCACTCCGAAAATAGCGAGGCGGACAAACCTATCCCCTTATACACTCTGGACAAAATAAGTAAAGCGAAACATCCGGGAATTGGCCCTTGGCGGAGTAATGAAACGGTTTCGATTCCGCATATGCCACCTTGTGATGCAGCCTTATATGTACAAGCCGATACTATGTATCCGATTTTAAAAACAGGAGACATAGTTCTCTATAAAAGAATAACCAATCTGGATTCATTATATTGGGGCGAAATGTACGTTATGGACTTAGAAAGACCCGAAGATGAAAACTATCTTACTTTGAAATATATATTCAAATCAGAGCTTGGTGATGACTACATATCTCTTCATAGTTACAATCCGATATATCCGCCACTGGACGTATTAAAATCAAGGATAAATCGTATAGGGATAGTAAAAGCCTGTATTCGCTACAATAGTTTGTTGTGAGAATATAATAATTCAGGGGAACATGAAATTGTTATTATAAAAAAAGCGGAATCTTAAAAGATTCCGCTTTTTTATTTATGGACAAGCGTTTTAAGCTTTACCTGCACTACCTAGTACAGCTTCAATCTTGTGCTTGTATAGTTTTCTCATATTGTCGCGAGCTGGTCCAAGATATTTACGAGGATCGAATTCACCCGGTTTAGTTGCAAATACTTCACGAACCGCAGCAGTCATAGCAAGACGGCTATCAGAGTCGATATTTATTTTACATACAGCCGATTTAGCAGCTTTACGCAATTGATCTTCCGGAATACCGATCGCATCTTTCAATGCACCACCATATTTATTGATTGTAGCAACTTCTTCCTGAGGAACCGAAGATGCACCATGTAATACGATAGGGAATCCAGGTAGTTCTTTCTCTACACCTTCTAGAATATCGAAACGCAATGGAGGTGGAACTAATACACCGTTAGCATCTCTTGTACATTGCTCTGGAGTAAATTTGTTTGCACCATGAGAAGTACCGATAGAAATAGCAAGAGAATCACATCCTGTTCTTGTTGCGAAATCTACAACTTCTTCAGGTTGTGTATATGTATGGTGTTCTGCAACAACATCATCTTCGATACCAGCCAATACTCCTAGTTCTCCTTCTACTGTCACATCAAATTGATGCGCATATTCTACTACTTTTTTAGTAAGAGCAATATTTTCTTCGTAAGGAAGGTGAGATCCGTCGATCATTACTGATGAGAAACCTGAATCGATACACTCTTTGCAAGTTTCGAAAGTATCACCATGGTCTAAGTGAAGAACGATTTGTGGATTTTCCCATCCTAAACTTTTTGCGTATTCTACAGCTCCTTGAAGCATATAACGCAATAAGATAGGATTAGCATATTGACGTGCACCCTTTGATGCCTGAACAATAACTGGAGATTTTGTTTCTGATGCAGCTTGTACGATAGCTTGCAATTGCTCCATATTATTAACATTGAACGCAGGGATCGCATATCCGCCTTTTACAGCTTTTGCGAACATGTCTTTTGTATTTACAAGACCTAATTCTTTGTAACTTACCATTGTTTTTAATATTAATTATATATAAATACTGATTATACTCGAATAACCTATACAAAAATAAAAAAATAAAGCGAGAAAAAAATATTTAAGAATGTATTTAATTGTGTTTTGATAGCAGAATGACATATGAACAAGCAAAATGCAATCTGTAGTTTTCAAACTTGCTATTATTTTCACTTTATAAGATTACATTTTGACTATCCATAATCTAATAATTACAGATATAATTAAAAAGCAACTTATTTTCTGATGAAACACAAAAAACTTCTTCTCTTACTTCACATTTGCCATTAAAATCCTTTTACATATTCTTAGTTTTATTAACAATATATATTTACTTTTGACAAAAATCTAACTGATTAAACCTATGCGTCATTTTATAACCTTAATTTCAATATTACTAAGCACCTTGTCTCTAGCTGCAAACGACGAAAGAGATAGCGAAATTGTTAGTTTAATTTCCTATAGGCAGTTACAAGGTAATAAACTAATAATCACGGATTCGGTAACCATACAAATAAACAATCGGGACGGGGCTGATCTGGCACACATAATAATACCTTATAGAAAAGGAGAAAAAGTAGATATTGGTGATGCATGGATCGAAGATATGTCCGGCAATATTATTCGAAAATTAAAAAATAAGGAGATTTCAGACCGAAGCTCTATTTCTGATTTCTCTTTATATGAAGACGATTTTGTAAAAGAGTTTAATCTTACACATAACCAATATCCGTACAAAATAAAATATTCGTATAAGACCACAAGTTCACGCTTTTTCCAAATTGCATCTCTAGACTATACCGGCAAACAAACTCCTATTAAACAGGCTCAAATAGTTATTGAAACAGATGATAATAATCAGATCAGATACAAACAAAAAAATATATCCAACCCTAGTGTAGAGAAGCTTAATAAAAGTATCAGATACACATGGACATATAGTTTCGAACCTCAAAAATGGGAACGCTATGCATCCATCAATGATAGCAAAGAACCATATTTACATGTAGTCCCCTTAAATTTTACTTATGGAGTAACCGGAAGTTTTGAAAACTGGCAAACTTTCGGTAACTGGATATACAGGTTGAATAAAGGACGGGACATACTGCCTGACCTCGAGAAACAAAAGATTGACGCATTTACAAAAGATATTACCGAAAAGAGAGAGAAAATAAGAACTTTATATCATTATTTGCAAGATTATAACCGCTATATTAATATATCTCTAAACATTGGCGGCCTACAGACCTACCCTGCCGAATATGTATCGAACAATCATTATGGAGATTGTAAAGCCCTGACCAACTACATGCAAGCAATGCTAAAATACATTGGTATAGAATCTTTTTATACACTCATAAATTCGGATAACCGTATTGAAGACATAGATCCTGATTTTGCATCTCAAGCCTTTAATCATGCTATATTAACGATCCCTGTCGAAAATGACACACTATTTCTGGAGTGTACAAGTAAAACACTTCCCTTTGGATACATCCATTCATCGATACAAGGCCGGAAAGCTCTTTTAATTTCCGAAAACACCAGTCACCTTATCAATATTCCGTCTTTGAAAGATGAAGACGTATTATGTGAAGATTCAAGTAAAACAACATTAAATTCCAATGACCTAACCGTAATCCATACGAAAGCGATTCAACGTGGGCCCGATTTTGAGACTACAAACTATATAATCAGCAGTAAAAACAAAAATACTACAGATAAATATATTCGCCAAAACATTATTCCAAATATAACTGAACTAGTCGATTATAGTATAAATGAACTCTCAAGAGACAGTCTGTTCATCGAAATAGAAGCTTCGGGAAATATCCATAATCTATTTAAATATTTTGGAAATAATATCTCTATATCACCTATCTCTTCGTTTGACTTACCTACCATGGAAAGTATCAGCTATAGGAAGCGTGACATACAAATAGATTATCCATACTTTCAAAAATATACCGAGACGTACGAAGTAAACAATACATCTGTATCCAAAATACCTGACAATATTACTCTGGAAACAAAGTATGGTAATTTTTCACTTAACTTCGATCTGGATGGAAATAAGATACTTATAAAAAAATCTTTACTTATTAAATCAGGCAGATATCCAATAACTGAATATGATAAATTCTATGACTTTATCCAACAGGTCAGAAATATTCAAACGAAAAAATATTATATCGAAATACTATGAAGAAGTTTATTATTTTGTTGCTAACAACAGCACTTTTACCAAACTTGTATTCTCAGGAAAACTATTCGGAGCAATATGGAAAAATCACTCAATATGAGATGTCAATCACTGAATATCCGGACGATCCCGATGCCGAAGCCTTAGTTTTATATAGCTTAGGTAATAACTATTTTCGAGGAGTGGACGGACAGGGCTTTTTTCTGTACATGGAGGTTAAAAGAAAAATTAAGATATTGAAACAAGCCGGTGTAATATATGCCAATATAGAAATCCCTCTTTATAAGAAGGATAGTGAGATTGAATATCTGCAAGATGTAGACGCAACTGTTTATAATATGGAAAATGGACAGCTTGTCAAAAGTAAATTTGACACGAAAAAAATTTTCGATGAAAAAATTAATAATGAATTATCTATTAAAAAAATTGCTTTACCCGATGTCAGGGAAGGATCTATCATCGAATACAAATATAAAATAGAAACACCCTTTTTCTTCCATATGAGAAAATGGAATTTTCAAGAAAAAATTCCGGTAATACAGAGTAAACTTATATATAAAGCAATACCTTATTTCGAATATACATACATTGTCCGCGGCGCAAAACAATTTGATGAATACGACTCGCAGACTATAAACCGCGATATCTCTTTTGCCGGACTCACTTACAAAGAAAAACTATACACCTTCGGGATGAAAGACTTACCGGCATTCAGAGACGAGGAATTCATCAGTTCAGAAAAAGACTTTATTGCAAGTATTAATTTTCAAATATCACGCACTTATTCCTTTTATAACGGAGCCAAGCGTGATTACATGTCTACGTGGCCCGAAATGTGCAACGAATTTCTAAAAGATCCAGATTTTGGCAAATACATTAAAGACAGCGAAAAAGAAGGGAAGAAAATAGTATCAACCCTCAACCTATCTGATAAATCCGAATTAGAACAAGCTAAAATCATTTCGGAATACGTAAAAAACATGTATAGCTGGGATGGATATAATACAAAATATTCTACTGACAAATTATCTTCTTTTCTCAAAGCAAAACGAGGTACAGCCGCCGACATTAACCTTTTTCTTATCGGATTACTGAAATCTGCCCAAATAGACACTGAGCCTTTAGTCTTAAGTACCAGAAACAATGGATCTGTCAGTAAAGGACACCCCTTCCAACAATTTTTGAATTATGTTATTGCCCGTGTAGTTATAGACGGCAAAACATATTTCATTGACGCAACTGATCCGCTGCGGCATTTCGACGAATTACCTACCAGATGTACCAATGTTGAAGGTCTGGTTGTAAAAGCTAAATCGGAGGAAGAATGGCTCGTAACTACACAAAAAGAGATATCTTCTATAGAAAAAGAATTCAAAATAAAGGTTATTCCACCCAAAAGCCTTCTGGATGTACAAATAACATATACCCTTTCAGGTCAGGAAGCGTATGATTATCGTTCTATATATAGCGGAAAAGAAGAGAATCTGATTGAAAACTTCCGTAAAAAGAACAATATAAATAAGATTGACAGTTTGCATATTTTTAATTACGAGAACCCCGAAAAACCTTTCAAATTTACATTCACCTCTTCTACCGGATTTGAAAGTACACCGGATAAACTCTTTATTCATCCATTCTGTAATCTATCTATATCGTCCAATATATTTAAACAAAAACAAAGGATGCTGCCTATAGACTTAATATACCTACAAAAAGAAGCATATAAATCAGAAATAACAATTCCGAACGGATATGAAATTGAGTATATACCCAACCCCTTAGAACATAGCAGCCGAATTATGGATATCAACTATAAAAGCGAGATTAATAACAATAAAATAATCATCACAGCTACTTACGAATTCAACACCAATATATATGACGCCAAAGACTATGCTCGTCTTAAAGGCTCCTTCAGTGTACTCATAAAACAGTTTAGTGATATGGTTGTTTTAAAAAAGAAATAAGCTGATAATAAACAAAGAGCATACCCCAAATCGGGATATGCTCTTTGTTTATTATCATGTAAATCTGTGTTTTATCTGCAGTTATTAAGATCTTATTCTTCTCTGTACCAATTTATTTTTCGCGAAGCAAACATCACAATAGCCAATATCACAAATAAGCCTATACTACCTAAAAGTAAAGCCATATCTTCAAGCTGTAGCACAACATATAAGAACATGTACAGGACGGAAAGAAATATCCCCACTACAACAGCCCGTTTTACTTCCTTGAAGATTGTATAAGAGTACGATGCAATCAATGCCACAACAGCGAATGCTGATATTATATACGCCAATCCAAAACCAATTTGTTCGGACAAGGATAATAGCAGGCTATAAAATAAAACCAAAGCTAAACTAACCAATAGATACTGCACCGGATGTATTTGCTTATGATTTAGTAATTCTACCATAAAAAAGACAAGAAAAGTAAGAGCAATAAACATAATTGCATACTTCGCAGAGCGCATTGTTTTTTGATACTGATCGACTGGCAATAATAAATCCACACCTAAAGTTACCTTTCCTAAATCAGGATTAGAGCCTGTCCATGCCGGAACATAGTTTAGATTATAATCATAAATGTCCCACTGCGCCGCAAAACCTTCCTTATCAACATTGCGTTTATTAGGTAACAAATCTCCAATAAAAGTAACAGTTTTATAATCCGATTTCATTTCAATACTGGTATGTTTTCCTATAGGAACAAAGTAAAGTCCGTTAGAACCATTCAACGATAAATCCAAACTAAAGCTATAAGTTTTACTTTTATTTTCAGCATCAATCGGTACTTTAATCGTAAGCCCCGATTGCACAAGATCATTATTCACAACACTTGATACTATTTCTCGAGGAACTCCATTTACACTAAAAATAATCTTGTTCTTTATTCCTTGTAAATGAGGTATTCCCATTGTAATAAAAGCCTCATTCCATAGAATATTAGTAGAAGCTATATTTAATTTACCAAGCTCCGGATAGCTAAACTTTCCTTGTATATTCATTTTTGACTGATAACATAGTACTTCGTATATACCTCTCGATCTGTTTTCCGGTTCCATAGTTCCATTTACCTTATATTCATCCGGTAAAAAATAAGCATAACTCACCCTTGCTTTATCTCCTGTTCCTGTAATATAAGGAATGGCTAACACCGGCCCTAAAATTTGTTGCCGTCCACCCCACTTGGAGGTTATTTCGTTCCGGACAGACTCTTTTTGATCTTCTCTTTCCCGAATCAATGACTTAACCATACTTACCGGAATTAACATCAGTAAAATCAGAATACCTATTACTACTGCTTTAATAGTAATCGAATGTTTTTTTGTAATTGGATTTAATCTTCCCATAATATTATAAATTAAAAGAACTTTGTATCTCAAAGTTTTATTGTAAAAAAAATAGATATAACTAATAGTAAATATTTAAACATACATCAACTATACAAGTAACGATCACTATCTTGTCGGATTTATTAACTTCTCAAGAGCATCTATATGTGTCTGAAATGCTTTTCGCCCAGTACCAGTCACACTATAGGAAGTATTGGGTTTACGTCCTACAAATTGTTTTTTTACCAGTATTATTTCTTCTTTTTCCAAAGCTTTCAGATGGCTGGCCAAATTACCATCGGTAATATCCAACAGCTCTTTTATCGTATTAAAATCGGCACTATCATTAACAACCAATACCGACATTATACCTAATCGAACCCTGCTATCGAAAACCTTGTTCAAGCCCGATATTATATCTTTCATATTAATCAGTATTACTCGAGTTTCTCTTATAATCGTATTTCAGATACATAAAAGTCCCATATATAATATGCAATATGCCAAAACCAATTGTCCAAAGTAATAATCCATACTCAGGCAGAAATCCGGCAATTACACCTAAGACGATTTCACATGCTCCCAAAATACGAATATCTCTATAACTACGCGCACCGAAATTAATCAAGGCTATTCCGTAAAAAATCAACATTGCAGCAGCGACCAAATGAGAACTATGATCGACTATGAGAATAAAACAAAAAATTCCGCCTACTATCAGAGGAATACATCCGTCTTTAAATATTTGTATAGTAATACTATTCCAGAGCTTCTCTCCTACTTTCTTAGCCTTTCTCAATGAAAAATAAAATCCGAGTCCGACAGCCAATATCAAGACAATAGCTGCCACGATAATCATATCGATCAGAGAATTTCCGGTGAATGACAAATCATTGTATACAATCTTATATGCAAAAAATGCCCCTATAATTGCAACTACTCCGGCAGCAACTCCAGATATTCCGCTAAGAGTCAAAAATTTGCTAGATCGCTCCATTGTGGAGCGAATAAATCTCAAATCATCAATATTACTTTCCATAAACATCAACTTTGAAATGCAAAGTAAGTATTTATAATTTAATATTGAAAATAAAATCAACCAAAATATCCGACAAAGTTTCAAGAAAAACTATTTTAACCTTTTGAGTAAGATCATGAGTTAAACATACAACCCTAAACTGGTTATAATAAAAAAGAATATAAAATCCCTGACAAAGATTAGCTTAATAAAGTAATACTTTTATTAAACAAACTCTGATTTTAACTAAAAAACCAATAGATTTTGTACGAAATATTCATTTTCATTAATATATTAACATATATTTCTTATAATTTAAGGTCAAATATTTAAATTTATGAATAAATTTGCACTACCGAGTAGTAGTAATGTAAAATAGTGGGCTCCGATACTTTTATTGTCAATATGACGCAAAGGTCATATTAAGATAATCAGCACAAAATTGTGAAAGATTATTCTCAATATTATTCAACACTGATACAATTACATAGACTCGCATTTATAAACTCTTAACTGAGTTGACCCTTTAAAGTACAGATATGGAATTATTATATCCGCAAGAACATCTCAATTGTTACAATTATGAGAAAGGCGATCGCCCTGCAATCGAACCTATAAATTTGTTTAAGAATGAAACTTTTACAATAGATACTATTGAAAACAAAGTAGTTGTTGTTCGAAAAGGGACTTTAGATTTTTCCTTCGGTGAGTATCTGAACCGTCATTTAACAGTAGGTCAAATGATTATCCTTCCTGCAGGATTTCAATTAATAGCAAAAGCCCTCGATGACACGGAATTTGTGATCTTACGCATCAGGACTCATATCGAACTCTGCGATAGATTTGCATTAGAGCAGCTCTTACTAGAGAAGACAGACAAAGATGATTTTAATGACATAGGAATACTAGAGTCTAATGAGGTTATGACCGAATTTCTTGATAGCCTGATTAAGCATATAAAAGCAGGCCTCAGATGCTACCACTTTTACGAGATCAAAATAAAAGAATTATTATTTCTGCTTAGAGCATATTATCATAAGAAAGACCTTCTATATTTCTTTTATCCCTTACTTAGTAATAATCTGTCTTTCTCTAACTTCATTTTACAAAACTATCACCAAGTAAGGACAGTTAAAGAATTAGCAGAACTCACAAATTATAGCTTATCAGGGTTTGAAAAGCATTTCAAGAAAGTGTTTGGTGTGTCTGCCAGCCAGTGGATGAAATCACAACGGGCAAAAATTATCTATCATGATATTAATAACGGAAACAAAACATTTAAAGAAATCAGTTTCCATCATGGCTTCACTTCTCCGGCACACTTCAACGATTTTTGCAAATCATACTTTGGAGCTACCCCCGGGCAAATACGTAAACGTAAATTTTCACCAAAAGAAAAAGGAAGCGTTGCTTCTTCCGGAGGCCGTTAAATATCGAAACCGCTTTTCAAATCATTCAATTCAGACTTGATCTTTTCTAAACGATTAAGAAGCTCCAAACGCCGGGTTTCTTCGTCTTTCTTTATCTTCAATGTTTGGCGCGCGCCTTCTAGGGTCAGCCCTCTTTCTTTTACAAGAGAATAAACTAAAGTTATAGCATCAATATCCTCTTTTGTATATTGACGGATACCTGTGGATGTTTTCCGGGGCTTAATCTCTTTAAATTCACTTTCCCAAAAGCGCAGTAACGACTCATTTACATTGAAATGAGCTGCAACTTCTTTTATTGAATAGTAAAGTTTCTTATTATTTTCAAAATCAATCATACAACAATCCTCCACTTTACATCAGTCCATAACCTGACCATGATTATCTGCAATACGCAACATCTGATCATATTCTTCAGGAGTAAGATCCATGAAGTAATATTTAGCAGGATTATCCGGTTTACCTTTCACGTGTACTTCATAATGTAAGTGAGGTCCCGTAGACTTACCTGTGCTACCGATTTTACCGATCAACTCACCACGTTTCACGTTCTGCCCTGCTTTCGCAACATAAGCACTCATGTGCCCGTATAAGGTTTCAAAACCATAACCGTGGTCAATAATAATACAGTTTCCATAGCCTTGGCGCCACTCAGCCCATACTACAACACCATCTCCCGTAGCATAAATATCTGTACCTTCTTTAGCTGTAAAGTCCATACCGGCATGGAAACGCAGAGTACCATATATAGGGTCGATACGGGTACCGTAGCCAGAGGCTACACGCGACAAATCTTTATTCGCAACAGGCTGAATACTTGGAATATGTTGTAAACGGTCTTTCTGTTGTTTAGAAAAATTCAGTATCTCATCGAATGATTTAGATTGTACATATAACTGACGTGATATCAAGTCCATCTTTTTGGATGTCTGCATTATAAGATCCGGATTCGACAACTCCATCAAATAGTCATACTTTCCTACTCCACCTCCGGTTGAGTTCCGAATAGCAGAAGCAATAGGGTCAGCATGGAAAATAGCACGATACATATTATCATCACGTTGTTGAATGTCTTTCAATACTTCAGACACATTCTCCAAACGCTTCGACAATATATTGTATTGAGCGCGAATTAGTTTATTCTCTTTCTTAAGCTCCATTTCTTTTGGAGAATCCAGTACATAATACATAAGAGCCCAAAAACCGACTGCTCCTAAGATTATACCTCCCAAAAGATTACGGATTATAATAAATACCTTTTTACCAATACTAGGATAGACGCGCTCGTACGTGAGAGATTGAGGGTTATATATATAATATACTTTTTTAGCCATTCTGTATGATAAAAGTGCCTCCCGATTTTATTTTTCGAGATAAGCGCAAAAGTAAAGTTTTTAGCTTATTTTTGCAAACTATTATTTATTAAGAATCTGTAAAACAAAATACATATTTTAAAATTGAGTATGATGACTTCTAAAGAAATCCGTAATTCATTCAAAGAATTCTTCAGATCGAAAGGACATCAAATAGTTCCTTCTGCACCAATGGTTATTAAAGATGATCCGACGCTGATGTTCACGAATGCAGGAATGAACCAATTCAAAGATATTATATTAGGTAATTCACCTATTAAATATCCAAGAGTCGCGGATTCTCAAAAATGCCTCCGGGTAAGTGGAAAACACAACGACCTCGAAGAAGTAGGCCACGACACCTATCATCATACAATGTTCGAAATGTTGGGTAACTGGTCATTTGGCGATTACTTTAAAAAAGAAGCGATCGATTGGGCTTGGGAATATCTCACCGAAGTTATTAAACTAGATACGAACAGATTATACGTAACTGTATTTGAAGGTAGCCCCGAAGATGGACTCGAAAGAGATATCGAAGCAGCCGGATATTGGGAACAGCATTTACCCAAAGACAGGATAATCAATGGTAATAAAAAAGATAACTTCTGGGAAATGGGTGAAACAGGTCCATGTGGTCCATGTTCCGAAATTCACATAGATATACGCTCTGACGAAGAAAGAGCTAAGATAGACGGAGCAACTTTGGTTAACAAAGACCCGGATGTGATCGAAATCTGGAACCTCGTGTTTATGCAATATAACCGGAGGGCAGATAAATCACTGGAACCTCTACCTGCTAAAACTATCGATACAGGAATGGGATTCGAACGTCTTTGTATGGCAATACAAGGTAAAAAATCAAATTACGACACCGATGTATTCCAACCTCTGATCAATGCTGTTGCCAAATTATCGAATACTACATATGGCCAGGATAAAAAGAAAGACATTGCTATGCGTGTGATCTCAGACCATATTCGTACAATTGCTTTCTCTATAGCCGACGGTCAATTACCATCGAACGCTAAAGCCGGATATGTTATACGCCGTATTCTGCGCCGTGCAGTTCGTTATGGTTATACATTCCTGAACCAGCACAATGCTTTTATGTATAAATTACTGCCTGCATTAATAGAAACAATGGGCGAAGCTTATCCCGAACTTATCCAGCAGCATACTCTAATCGAGAAAGTAATAAAAGAAGAAGAAGAATCTTTCCTTAGAACTCTCGAAACAGGGATAAAACTGTTAGACAAACAAATAGCAGAAACAAAAAGCAAAAACTCTACCATATTAAATGGTATAGACGCATTTACTCTATACGATACATACGGATTTCCACTTGACTTGACAGAGCTTATCCTCCGTGAGAATGGCATGCTTGTAGATGAAGACGGCTTTAAGTCTGAAATGCAAAAACAAAAAGACCGCGCACGAAATGCGGCCGCTATTGAAACCGGAGATTGGGTAGTCATCAAAGAAGGAGAACCCGAATTTGTAGGTTACGATTATATCGAATGTGATGCTGAGATACTTCGATACCGGAAGATTAAGCAGAAAAACAATGATTTTTACCAGATTGTACTGGACCGTACTCCTTTCTACGCCGAAATGGGAGGACAGGTGGGCGATACCGGTTGGCTTATTGATGGTGAAAACAAAGTTGAAGTAATTGATACTAAGAGAGAGAATAACCTATCGGTACACCTAACGAAACAACTTCCCGCTGACATAACAGCACATTTTACAGCAAAGATTAATACGGAAAACCGTACGGCTACAGAATGCAACCATACAGCAACACACTTGTTGCACGAAGCTTTGCGCGAAGTATTGGGTACTCATGTCGAACAAAAAGGTTCTTTTGTTTCTCCTCAAGTACTACGTTTTGACTTTTCTCATTTCCAGAAATTAACGGACGAAGAAATCAGGAAAATAGAGAGAATCGTTACTGACAAAATCCGCCAAAACATAACACTCGACGAGGCTCGCAGAGTTCCTATCGCAGAGGCTAAAAACATGGGAGCAATGGCTTTATTCGGTGAAAAATACGGAGACGAAGTGCGTGTAATCCGCTTCGGAAGTTCAGTAGAACTATGCGGAGGTACACATATATCATCAACAGGCCGCATAGGCTCTTTCCGCATCATAAACGAAAGCTCTATCGCTGCGGGGATTAGACGTATAGAAGCAATCACAGCTGTAGCTTGTGAAGAATTCTTCTATGCTCAACAAGATATTATCAGCGAATTAAAGACACTGATGCATAATACCCCAAATCTGGTACAGGCATTTCAAAAATTCTTCGAAGAAAACACCGAGATGAAAAAACGCATCGAAGAATATATGAAAGAAAAAACAGTCCAGATGAAGGAGTATATTATAAAAAATAAGCAAATCATCAATGGTGTTGAGACTTTCTCTCAAAGAGGGCATTTACCAGTAGAAGCAATGAAGGATATAGCATTCCAGATACGTGGCGAATATCCTAAAGCATCCGCTTTCATCGGGGGAACTGACAATGGAGGCAAGCCAACCCTGATGCTAATGCTTTCGGACGACCTTGTAGCACAAGGATTCAATGCATCACAAATAGTACGCGATGCGGCCAAGCATATACAAGGCGGAGGCGGAGGACAACCTCACTTCGCTACAGCCGGAGGCAAAAACAGTGACGGGCTTGATAAGGCGTTACAAGAAATGTTCGACAAACTGAAATAAACACAAAAGCCGGGAAAGTGAAGTGCCCCCCCAAAGTTGGACAATAAATTATTAACTATATTTAGATTGAGTTCGGTATTTTACCGGGCTCAATCCGTTTAAAGACAGTTTAA
>NZ_FQUC01000018.1 GCF_900128985.1 Indolivaga macrotermitis
TTCATATATAGGAAACTATGTATAGGGTATCTACTTTATTTATTTCTGATTTTCGATCTGTTTTATGCTCTATATTGTTCATTATCATTGTATTATTTGGAAGAGTGGATTGTCCGGTAAAAAGGATCGTTTTAACTGTTTTATTTCCTACTTCAAATGCTAAGATTCTGTTTGTCAATTTTTAACATGTGTTTGTGTAATCTTTTATGTATTGTGGCGACTAATCTTACAATATTTGTCATTCCAATCAATATCGCTTCTGTATTTTAGTTATTGAAATGGCTACTTTTTCTTACATTTGTAGTAATTTGGACTTTTATAGTATATATCAAAACTTTATAATATGAAAATAGCGCTTATCGGCTACGGGAAAATGGGCAAAATGATTGAACAGATTGCCTTGAGCCGGGGACATTCGATTGTATCAATAATAGATGAAAATAATCTGGATGGATTTGACTCAGAGCAATTTAAGAGTGCCGATGTTGCCATTGAATTTACAACTCCTTCGAGTGCATTGGATAATTTCATGAAATGTTTCGCAGCAAATGTTCCTGTTGTAGCAGGTACGACGGGCTGGTTGGAACATATGTCGGAAGTAAAGAAGGCTTGCGAAGATGGACAAACGTTCTTCTATGCGTCTAATTATAGTTTGGGCGTGAATATATTTTTCGCTGTGAATAAGTATTTGGCTAAGATAATGAATCAGTTTACGGATTATTCCGTTAAAATGGAGGAAATTCATCATATCCATAAACTGGATGCTCCAAGCGGAACCGCTATTACTCTGGCCGAAGGGATTATCGAAAACATCGATAGAAAGACTGATTGGCACTTGGAAGCAGAAACAAAACCCGAAGATATTTCTATTCATTGTATCCGCGAAGGCGAGGTACCGGGTATCCACGAAATTTTTTACGAATCGGAAGCCGATATTATCAGTATCAAACACGATGCTAAGAACAGAAAAGGTTTTGCGCTAGGTGCTGTTTTGGCTGCCGAGTTTACTTGCGGTAAAAAGGGATTTTTAGGTATGCAGGACATGCTTCACTTTTAACTGTTATAATAGTATTTGTTTTATATAACAATATATCAGATATTTAGGTTACTTAAGCTGATATTTGATCAAAATTTATTAATGATATTTTATGGAATCAAATAACCAGAGTGGTTCAGTGAAGAAAAAGAGTTTCGGGGAAAGACTCAAAAGTGCTCCCCGGGCGAAATGGATTAAGTTTATAATAATGGCAGTACTGACCATTGCTTTTGTTATATGGACAGGGTATGTTGGAGTTTTAATAGTTATTCCTCTTTTCTTCGATAGTTATATTCTCAAATATATTCCTTGGGGTTTTTGGAAAACTTCGGGAAATTCGGCTCTTCGAAAAGTTATGGAATGGGTAGATGCTATTGGTTTTGCATTGGTTGCGGTATATGTGATCAATACATTCTTTTTTCAGAATTATCAGATTCCATCGTCTTCTTTAGAAAAATCTCTTTTGGTTGGCGATTTCCTTTTCGTAAGTAAAATGAGTTATGGAACCCGTTCGCCGATGACGCCTTTGTCGTTTCCGTTGGCACAACATACTTTACCTATACTCAATTGCAAATCTTATATCGATAAGCCTCAAATAAAATATCAGCGTTTTGCAGGATTCGGCTCGATAGAAAGAGGCGATATTGTAGTTTTCAATTTTCCGGCAGGAGATACAGTAGCTATCAACCAGCAAGCTGCCGATTACTATTCGCTTTGTAGAATGAACCCTCAGGGTCGTACCGGAGTATGGAGTGATAAGTCTGCATACGGAGATATAGTTTACCGTCCGGTCGACCGTCGCGAGAATTATGTGAAACGTTGTATGGGACTTCCCGGCGAAACAATTGAATTAAGAGATGACGATGTATATATAAACGGGCAAAAAGTAGCTGACCCTGAAAATATGCAGTTGAATTATTATGTACAAACTGATGGAACGCAAATTTCGGAAACGGTTTTTAATGATCTGGGTATAAGTATGGATGATTATGCTGTTATGGATCAGACTGGCAGATATATTCCATATTATTTCGACCCGATGCAGGAAATGCGAAATGCAAATCCATTACTGAATAAAGGAATAGCGGACGATATGAAGTTTACTGCCGACAGTTTGCAGTTGACCCAGATGGGATTTGCTGCAAAAGGTAAAAACTTTGGAATTGTTTATTCTTTGCCGTTGACTAAGAAAATGGTTGCTGAACTTAATGCGAAACCTTTTATCCTGAAAGTTTTCAAACAAAAAGAAAGGATCGAAAAGAGACAATTTCCGGATGGAACTTTGATTGATTTTCCTTTCTACTATCCGATTACTTATCCTACCGGATGGAGTCGTGATGCTTATGGTCCGCTATGGATTCCGAAAAAAGGTGCTACTATTACTTTCGATAAAGATGTTGAATATAAAGTGGCTGCTTACGAAAGGGTAATTAAAAATTATGAAGGAAACGATTTCACTTTCCGTGATGGTAAAGTATATATCAATGGAAAACAAGCCGATTCGTATACTTTCACAATGGATTATTATTTTATGATGGGTGACAACCGTCATAATTCGGCAGACTCCCGTTCATGGGGATTTGTTCCCGAAAACCATATTGTGGGTCAACCTATGTTTGTTTGGTTATCGCTGGATAAAGATAAAGGCTGGTTCAGCGGAAAAATCAGATGGAACCGGATTTTTACCAGTGCAAAAAAGAAATAAACTAAGGATTATATGAGGTTGAATATTCTGAGCCTGAAAACAGGATCCGAAAAATCCTTTAATAGATTATTGAAATGATGGCTTTGAAAAAGGCAAAAATAATAAAGTGGTGGGGCAAGGTATTTATACTTGCCCTACTTGTTGTGTTTATTGTAAGAGCTTTCTTTGCACAATCTTACACTGTTTCGTCTCCGCAGATGGAAACGGCTTTGTTGTATGGTGACAGGGTGATTGTAAATAAATTATCTTATGGGATTAGATTGCCTTCGACACTACTGTCGATACCATTTACTTTCGATTCGTTTTTGGGGATGAAATCTTATTCGGGAGCTTTACAATTAGGGTATCACCGCTGGTTCTCGTCACAGATACCACGTAATGATGTGGTTCTGTACAATAATCCGGTGGAAACGGAAAAACCTTTCGACAAGCGGACCTTATTTTTAAGCCGTTGTGTCGCTGTTCCGGGAGATACGATTGAGGTAAAAGGTGCTGATTTTTTTATCAATGGAAAACAGTATATTACCTCACCCGATTTGCTACTTCCGTATAGTTTTCCTCTTTTGGCGAAGGATACACTTCTTTCTGTTTTTAAACAAATGAACATTGTACCGCGCAACCTTTCGGTCGATTCTGTCCGGGGCTATCTGGTACAAAGTAAATATGAAGCATTTCTTGTTAATCAACGATTATCGGATTCGTTACAGATAAAGCTTAACACTGACGAAAATTACTCTTATCAATTATTGGTTCCGTCAAAAGGTATGACCGTAAATCTGACCGATGAAAACCGGATGTTATACGCTTCAATAATTAAAGATGAATTGGGCGATGATGTTAAGAATGGCCATTATATCTTCAAAAACGATTATTATTGGTTACTCTCCGATAATCCCGAAGAAGGAACGGACTCCCGGATAGTAGGATTTGTTTCCGAAAAATATATTATTGGCCGTGCGTCTTTTATCTGGTATAGTTCCGATGAAAATGGGAAAAGACGGGGTAGTAGATGTTTTACTTCGGTTAAGTAACATTCTTGGTTTTTATTGATTTATTATTTCATCCGTTTTTTTAATAAGCACTGTTTATGGTTAATGATCCGACTGTCCCTCAAAAGGGAATATCTGTAACATTTTTAGTCTCGGTTATTCTATCGTTCTTTTCGTTGTGCGTCTTTTATTTGATCTTATGCGGTAATGCATATTATTCCTTTGACGAGACTTATACTATGGCACTTGTGCAATATTCTTTCAAAGGGATATGGAGAATCACTTCGATTGATGTACATCCGCCTCTCTACTATTTTATGCTGAAGATATTTACTGCGGTTTTTGGTTCGGGCATGACAGCTGCACGGGTATTTTCGTTGTTAGGTATAGCTTTGATGTTTGTATTGGGTTTGTTTCCCGTACGTCGTTTCTGGGGCGAAAAGGTTGCTTTTGCTTTTGTGCTGATGCTTGCTTTCCTTCCGGTGGTGCAATATCTGGCAATAGATATCCGTATGTATTCGTGGTCTATGTTTTTTGTTACGGCTGCATCGCTGTCCGCCTATTGGATATATACTAAAGCTTCGGTCTACTCTTACCTGGTACTTACGTTTTTTGCCCTTTGTAGTGCTTATATCCATTATTATGCGTTTTTGGGTGTATTGGTGATTTTTGGGCTATTGTTTACCATTCTTATTATATCCAAAAGGAAAAAAGATTGGATATGGCTTATTTTCTTTTTTATACTTTTCCTTGCCGGATTCAGTTTATGGATTCCTGCACTTGTGAGTCAGATAGGGGCTGTTAATCAGCATTTCTGGATAACAAGTATTACTGCAAAAGATATTTTATTATTTACATATTATACCTTTTCTCCGAAAGAACCGACTCATCCTTATACGATTTTTACATTGCCGATGATGGGTGCTGCTCTTTCGGTTATGCTTCTTTTTATTGCGGCGATTATTATCTGGTCAGTAAAACTGTTCAAAGAAGAGCCGAAGCGCATATCAATTCTTACAGCTTTATGTTTCTCTCTGGTTGCTCTTCTACCTGTTATTTTTGCGGTGATTTATTCGTATATACAAGCTCCTGTAATTATACCTCGCTACACAACCACAGTTTTGGGTCCTTTGCTGATTGCTTTTTCAATTGCCTGTACTCAAATTTTCACAAATAGCACTAAGGGAAAATATTTTATTACCCTATGTTTTGCTTTGCTCGCCTTACTGGGTATAACACGTTTTTTTTCTGAAAGAAAATATACTCAAGGGGAAGCAAAAGACGATATGGAAATGGCCGGCTATATAAAAGCAAAGAATCTGGAGAAAACCGTATTTATGTCAACATTGGATGGGGCAGGAACATTAGGAATGTTCTCGGTCAATCACCCTGGTAATTTATTCTTTGTGTATACTGAGAGGGAAAACACCGGAACATATTTGCCTTTTAAGCTGGTACAGGTAGACAAGTTGCCCCGTGATTTTGATTTCTTTTATGTCAAGAATAACTATGCAACGCAAAATAAAATAAGTGACGGTGAGGATAGATTTTTCCGGACAAGCATACAACCCGATTTTGTAGTTGTAGATTCTCTTGTGCAGAAGGAAAAAAGTATTTACCGTTTCAGGACTGTGCATAGAGAAAGAGCTGTACAATCTGAGTAATTTAAACTTTTTATTAATTTTGTATCGATTTAGTAAAAAAGATCAGAGATCTTAATTGAATATATTATCCTATGGAACAGAAGTTAGTGATTTACAACACTCTTTCGCGCGAAAAAGAAGTTTTCGAACCAATACATGCACCTGCTGTAGGGATGTATGTCTGCGGGCCTACCGTGTATGGCGACGGACATTTAGGACATGCCCGTCCGGCGATAACTTTCGATTTGCTGTTCCGTTATCTGACTCATATCGGGTATAAGGTTCGGTATGTGCGCAATATCACAGATGTGGGACATCTGGAAAGTGATGCCGACGAAGGTGAGGATAAAATTGCTAAAAAAGCCCGTATCGAACAATTGGAGCCAATGGAAGTAGTACAATACTATGTAAACCGTTATCATAAGGCGATGGATGCATTAAATGTACTTTCCCCGTCTATTGAACCGCATGCTTCGGGGCATATTATCGAGCAAATAGAAACTATCAAAGAAATATTGAAAAACGGGTATGCTTACGAAAGTAATGGCTCGGTTTATTTCGATGTCCAAAAATATAATAAGGATTACAATTATGGTATCCTGTCGCATCGTAATATCGAAGAAATGCTGAATACTACCCGCGAACTCGATGGGCAGGATGAGAAGCGGTGTAAAGTCGATTTTGCGCTTTGGAAAAAGGCTTCGCCTGAGCATATAATGCGTTGGCCTTCGCCTTGGAGCGATGGTTTTCCGGGATGGCATATCGAATGTTCGACTATGAGTATTAAGTATTTAGGAACAGAATTCGATATACATGGCGGAGGGCTCGACCTTATGTTTCCTCACCACGAATGCGAGATCGCCCAAAATACGGCTCTTGAAAAACAGAGGGTTGTAAAATATTGGATGCATAATAATATGATTACCATTGGCGGACAGAAAATGGGTAAATCGTTAGGCAACTTTATTACTTTGGATGAGTTTTTTGAGGGTTCGCACAAAATGCTCGCTCAGGCGTATTCACCGATGACTATCCGGTTTTTCATTTTGCAGGCTCATTACCGGAGTACGGTTGATTTTAGTAATGAGGCTTTACAGGCATCCGAAAAAGGATTGACTCGTTTAATGGATGCTTATGCACGTATACCGAAAGTTCCCGAGTCCGGTTCTTCGTCTGTCGATATTTCCGGACTTCGCCGGAAATGCTACGATGCGATGAATGACGATCTTAATTCGGCTATGGTGATATCCAACTTATTCGAAGTGTCTACTATTATCAACTCAGCTATTGGAGGTACGGTTTCATTAACTAAACCGGATATTGAAGAATTACGTAATTTATTTGATACTTTCTTATTCGGCATACTTGGTATAAAGAATGAAGCTGCGATGAGTGATACAGGAACCGAAGCATTTTCGAAAGCTGTCGATCTTTTACTCGAGATCAGAGCTGAAGCAAAAGCTAAAAAAGACTGGGCTACTTCCGATAAAATCAGGAATGAACTTAACGAAATAGGCTTCGAAATAAAGGATGGAAAAGACGGTGCCGAATGGAAATTGAAATAAAAAAATAAAAAAGTCTCAAGAATTTCTTGAGACTTTTTGCTGATCAACCTTTTACAATCTTTCCTTTTTCGTCGAAAACAAGGCTCCTGTAATATGGTCTGTAGTTATTACCGGGATAACTGATTTTTAAATAATAATATCCGTTGCCTTTTCTTTTGGCAACCATAATATCATAGTCGCCATAATTCTTTTTCAAATATTTTGTGATATTGGATGGCAGGTTTCGTGCATCCATATTTCCTTTCTGGTAATATCTTCCTCTGTCGTATCTTCCGGTTACGAATTCTGTAGAGTTTCCGGTAGCAAAAGAACTTTCGGCTTGCATTGTAGCACAACCGAATAATAAAACTGCGATAAATAAAAAACTTTTCATAATCCGACTGTTTAAATTTGATTTTGATTCAAAAGTATAATCCAATTCTGTTGCAATTCTGTAGATGGAAGAAAGATGCTATATTTGCTTAATTAAAGATGTGTTTTACATATGACAGAATCAGATATCCAAAAACAGCTGGAGGCTTTATCCAATCCTCAGAAGAAAGAATTTCTTCCTTACTATTTCAAGACCGGAAAAGGGCAATATGGCGAAGGAGACCTTTTTATCGGGGTAGTAGTGCCCGATATAAGAAAAGTAGCTAAGGCTAATAAAAATACCGGCTTTGAAGAATTGGGTAGGCTTTTGGATAATCCGTATCATGAGTGCCGTATGTGTGCCTTATTGATACTTGTGGAACAATTCAAAAAACTTAAATCTGAAGTTGAGAAGAAACAGGTTGTAGATTTTTATCTGTCTTACACACATCGTATTAATAACTGGGATCTGGTCGATTTGAGTGCCAGGGATATTGTAGGAGAGTATCTATCCGGTAAAGAAGACAGGTCAATCCTTTATCGGTTGGCGGATAGCGATCTTTTGTGGGATCAGCGGATCGCGGTTATATCTGCATTTGCTTTTATTCGCGAAAATGATTTTACCGATATAATCGCGTTATCGGAACAATTTCTTACCCACAAACACGATTTAATGCACAAGGCTGTAGGCTGGATGCTGCGTGAAGCAGGTAAACGGGATAAGTCGGTACTGATTTCTTTTCTTGATAAACACTACCGGATAATGCCTAGGACAATGTTAAGATACTCTATCGAAAAACTTTCGGCAGACGAAAAGAGTTATTATATGAAGAAAAACTAAATCTGACCGTGGAAAAGGAAAATCAAAGTATTGCCCGTTTTTATATACCGGCCGTTTTATTGATACTTATCGGGGCTTTTGTCTCGGTATATAATGCTTCCATCACCCATTCGTTTTGGTATGACGAGGCATATTCTATTGCTTTGATTAAATATTCGTTTTCCGATATCTGGCTCATCACGGCATCGGATGTGCATCCGCCTCTGTATTATTATATGCTGAAGATATTTAGCGGTATTTTCGGTGGTTCTATATTTGACCTGCGTATATTTTCGGGATTAGGGATAATCGCTACTCTTCTGATAGGGATATTTCCTCTAAAACGGTTATTTGGCGAAAGAACAGCATTAATGTTTATGATATTGGTCTTAATTATGCCCGTAACTCAATATCTGGCTACAGAAATCAGGATGTATTCGTGGGCTCTCTTTTTTGTACTCGGATGTTCTGTTTTTGCTTACAGGGTCTATCTCAAAAAAGTATTTACCAATTATATCTTTATGGCTCTTTTTGCCATAGCAGCTGCTTATACACATTATTATGCATTAGTTTCTGTAGGGTTTATCTATATTTTGCTGGTTATCGCTTTGCTCCGTAAGGGGAGGAATGTGGTGAGGCTTATTTTATTCAGCCTGATAGTACTTCTTGCATACAGCCCCTGGATACCTGCCTTTATTTCTCAGATACAAAGTGTGCAGCATCATTTTTGGATTAAGATTCCTACAGCGAAAGAGTTTCTTTTGTTTCTTTATTATTTCTTTTCACCGAAAGAACCTTCCCATCCTTATACAATATTCACGTTACCGGTGATGTCGGTAGCGCTTTCGATAATGTTCGTGCTGATCTTTGCCGGGTCGATATATGTTTGGAGGTTACCTAGAGACAAAAGATTGTCTGCCGGCGATGGTTTTGTTCTGGTATATGTCGCCACGTTATTGATAACCTTTCTGATTACTTATCTGGTAAAACCGATCAGTACCCCACGTTACACTACATGTATGCTTGGGCCTTTACTTCTCGGGATAGCTATATACTGCGGTGAATTGTGGAAATCGAAAGGTAAATATTTGGTTATTGTTTCTTTCTGTTTTCTTACACTCTTATCTGTTACACGTTTGATTTCGGAAACAAAATATAATGAGGATCAAGATAGAGAACTGTCCGAAATAAGCCGTTTTTTTCACAGAGGATCAAGAGAACCTAAAACTATAATTTCGTACATAGAGGCATATCCGGAGCTGGCTAAATTATCTCTTATTTTGCCTGATCGCGAATATTTGCTATGTTCGCCGGCCGATGAGACGAATTATCGCCCCTTTGCTATTAAAACCATTGATTCTATCGAAAGCTTTGACTCCTTTTTTCTGGTAACGCCCGATACTATTCCCGAGATGGGGGGTAATTATAGGGTTACAGATAAATTGGTGTTGAGCAAAAAAACAATATTGTTACTTCAGAAGTATTAAATTAAAAAATAGAAATGAATCTTTATCAATCACATATACTCAAAAACGGATTACGGATTGTTCACCTGCCTTCTGTCGGGCATGTTTCTTATTGTGGCTTTATTGTAGATGCCGGAACAAGGGACGAAAATGTTGATGAATTCGGGATGGCACATTTTGTAGAACATATGCTTTTCAAAGGAACAGAAAAGCGCAAGTCTTATCATATAATCAATCGAATGGAAACGGTTGGTGGCGAGATTAATGCATATACGAACAAGGAAGAAACTGTTATTTATTCTATTTTTCTTGAAGAACATTTCGAGAGGGCATTCGAATTATTGACAGACCTGACTTTCCATTCGGTGTTTCCGTCTAATGAGATTGAAAAAGAAATAGATGTTATACTCGACGAAATAAACTCTTATGAAGACAGTCCGTCGGAGCTTATTTACGATGAATTTGAAAATTTGGTTTTTCATGATTCCCAGTTAGGGCACAATATATTGGGAGAGCCCGATTTACTCAAATGTTTCGACTCGGTAAAAGCTTCGAATTTTGTATCGAAACATTACCGGGCTGATAATATGGTTTTCTTTTCGACCGGAAAAACCGATTTCAGGAAAATTGTACGACTGGCTGAAAAATACCTTTCCGAAATACAATTAAGCACCGAAAAAACACCAAGAATTATACCAAACCGGATATCGAAGAAAGAAATTGAAAGCGATAAAGATACATCGCAATCTCATGTTCTGATCGGAGGTAGATGCTATGATATGTATGATCCCAAACGCAATACTTTACATCTCCTTAATAATATTCTGGGCGGGCCGGGAATGAATAGCCGGCTGAATATCTCATTACGGGAAAAAAGAGGTTATGTGTATAATGTCGAATCGAATACGACTTTATATTCGGATACAGGTTTGTTTGCTATTTACTTTGGTTGTGATAAACGTAATACCAACCGGTGTGTAAAGCTTATCCAGAAAGAATTACAAAAGCTACGTGATACGAGCCTGACCACTTTACAGCTGGCTGCTGCAAAAAAGCAACTGATCGGGCAGATAGGAGTATCCAGTGATAATCACGAAAATCTGGCATTAGCCCTAGGTAAAAGTTATTTGCATTACAATCATTTTAATAGTATCGAAGAAACGATACAAAAGATTGAAAAAATTACAGCTTCCGATATCCGGGATGCAGCGAATGAAATTTTTACCGAAGAGAATTTATTTAGTTTGTTTTATGTTTAATCTATTCTTGATAAAATCTTTTAAACAGGCTTAAGGCTTTAATAATATTAATTCCCTATCCATTTCGCAATTTATATGTTGTCGGTAGCGTAAATTATCGTTCCGATACTGAACCTGTTGTATTTATCGCTTTTACTTAAAAAAATAGCAGCGAAAATACTAGTATTTTGAACTGTTTAATAACATATTGTTTTTGGCATTAACAAAAAAAAGGTTAAAAGTGATGGGGATATTGAAAAATAAGAATACATTTGTCCCCCGATTTTGATTAACTAAAATTTTTTAAATAAAGATTTCAAATCAA
The DNA here is from genome assembly GCF_900128985.1 of Indolivaga macrotermitis. Taxonomy (GTDB): domain Bacteria; phylum Bacteroidota; class Bacteroidia; order Bacteroidales; family Dysgonomonadaceae; genus Dysgonomonas_A; species Dysgonomonas_A macrotermitis. The sequence goes on from NZ_FQUC01000018.1 coordinate 11,139, forward strand.
TTCTAATTAAATTTAGTGTTTATGAAAAAGTTATTTTTTACACTAGCTGTTGCATTAGGGGTATTTACAAGCGCAGCTGCTCAAGAAGCCGGACAAATGTGGGCCGGAGGTACAGTAGGTCTTTGGTCAAGCAAAGTTAAAGGTGGCGATAGCCAACTAAGCTTCAAAGTTCTTCCTGAACTAGGTTACAATGTAACTGACAATGTGGCTGTAGGTATCGTTATCGGTGCTGCTCACGACCATGGTTCTAACAATTTGAAATATGATGGCGCTGCTGTTGTTTCTGACCAAGCTACTAATGCTTACAAAGTAAGTCCATTCCTTCGTTATACTTTTTTGAAAGGTGACATTGGTGGTCTTTTCGTAGATGCTGGAGTTGGATATACTTGGGAAAAAGCTTGTGGTGTTGATCTTAAAGGTCACATGCTAGAAGCTGGTCTTCGTCCAGGTGTAGCTCTTAATGTATCTAGCAAAGTTGCTCTAGTTAGCAAATTCGGTTTCTTAGGATACCAAACTGCTAAAGTAACTGAAGGTACTGGAGACGCTAAACAAGAAGCAACAACAAACAGCTTCGGATTCGATTTCGATATGAGAAACATCGAATTTGGTGCAGTAGTTAAATTCTAATATTCTTACACAGAATATAAATAAAAATCTCCTGAGTTTTTCAGGAGATTTTTTTTGTGCTTTTTTCTAATACTAACAGGCTTTCATTCCCCATGTTGAAGAGCAAATCTGCTATGCTCAAATTTTCAGTGAATCCGTACCGGGTATCGAATACCTGATAATAGGGTATGGATATAAAACCGGTATCGAATATCTTGAAGTCTTTTTTGGGGGACAATGTTTCTCTAAGATCTGTATCCGTATTTTGTATCTCAGAAATGTAGTCGTCGGTATAGTATATATTCGAAATATCCAAAGTAAGTAGTTCACAAACTTTTAGCCGTATTTCTTCGTTGAAATCGAATAAAAATTTATATTTCTTTTCATAGAACGGTCGAAAGTCATCTTCGTAATATTCGAAGAATGGGGTAGAGTTATATGCCGAAATTAGCGCATTCCAGTGCAAATGCCGCCAGTTTCCGTGTTCAGCTATACGAACATCCCTTATCGGGCATTTTTTGCCTCCTGCGCTCTCGATCGGGATCGAGAGCGGCATCGGTCCGTTTGCCGATAAAATCGTACAACGGTTACGGTACGATTGCTTGATATAGTTTTCGTGTTGCTCGATCAATACGGGTGTATCCGAAATCAATTTCGAATAATATTGTATGGGTGCCAGATATGCTGTGGATAAGAGAATACTCATTTTTTGAATAGCGGTGATAGTTTTATTAATTATTGTTTGACTTCTTTTGTGAAGATTCAATTGTTTTTATACTCTCAACAGCTGGTATATCTTCGGGCATTGTTCCTCCTAATTCCTCAATTGTTTGACGAACTTTTTTGCCGACTTCGTAATGAGTATTGTTTGCTTTTGTTTTTCCTTTAATATTTTCTCTGCGGAGTTTTTCTTCTGTTTGAGTGGCTCTGAATAAGTTTGCAGCCAGTTCTGTACTATCCATGTGATCTAATATCTTTTGACTTTTTTTCAAACCTTTTCTTGTATGGATTTCTTTGGCTCCGAGTCCTCCATATAAGCCCATATATCCATGATTTTGAAAGATTGCATAATCTACAGGTTCTATGACTCCTGCATTTTTTGCAGCGTCAGCTAATTGTATGTTATGTCTGGCTAACTCATTCCGTAGAAATAATCGGCGTTCATTTTCTGTGGATAAATTATTGTATTCATCCAATTGCTTAATTTCGGCAATACGGGTTTGTACAGCAAAATAAGTATGACCTAATGCTACGACTTCTTTGCCTGGATCCGCACTTTGAATAATGAGATAGCATGCATAACGTGAAAGTTTTATTGATTCAATAGATCTTTTTGCCCCCGAACCAATATCTACCATTTCGTCGAAGTCGACGAAATGGTTGTCTATTTCTTGCTGACTTTTTGTGCAGGCTTCTTTGGCTTTTTCTATAACTTTCTCGAAGTTACGATAGTTACTATATTCTAATACTTTTGCTAAATCTCGGGAAGACCAGAATTCAATACCATTTTCATCGATTCTTTTTATTTGTTCGAATACTGGATTATGTGATTTTTCAGGATTATGTTCCATAGTGTTTATAAGTTTGATGTTGGTATTGTTAATTTTTCGAATTTATTTGCTTATTCAAATGTATGAAATAATATAGCTTTTAGAAAAATCCAGTTCTATTCAAAAAAAATAGCTACCCTGAAATTTTGGATAGCTATTCTCTTTTTATTTAATACAGCTATTTCTATTTATTATTCGCCTCTACTGTAATTAGGGGCTTCACTTGTTATCGCTACATCGTGCGGATGGCTTTCGGCTACTCCTGCATTGGTGATACGGGTGAATTTAGCTTCGTGGAGAGTATCTATATTTTTTGCTCCGCAATATCCCATACCTGCACGTAATCCGCCTAGCATCTGGTATACTACTTCATAGAGCGATCCTTTGAATGGCACGCGGGCGGCAATACCTTCGGGAACCAGCTTTTTGATATCGGCTTCCATATCTTGGAAATATCGGTCTTTAGAACCTTTTTCCATGGCTTCGAGCGAACCCATACCCCGGTATGACTTGAACTTGCGTCCGTTGAAAATGATCGTTTCTCCCGGAGATTCTTCTACTCCTGCAAGCAGCGAACCCATCATTACCGAATATCCTCCGGCAGCAAGGGCTTTTACAATATCACCTGAATAACGCAATCCACCGTCGGCGATTAATGGTACACCTGTGCCTTCTAATGCTTTTGCTACATCATAGATGGCAGATAACTGGGGCATACCTACACCTGCTACCACGCGTGTGGTACAGATTGATCCGGGTCCGATACCCACTTTCACAGCATCTGCTCCGGCGTCTGCCAGATATTTGGCTGCTTCGCCTGTTGCGATATTTCCTACAACCACATCAACATTCGGGTATGATTGTTTTACACGCTTAAGCATGTCGACAACTCCTTTCGAATGTCCGTGTGCCGTGTCGATAACGATAGCATCTACTCCGGCTTCGACAAGTGCTTTTACCCTTTCCAACGTATCGGATGTAACACCTACACCGGCTGCTACACGCAAACGTCCGAATTCGTCTTTGCAGGCATTGGGTTTGTCTTTGGCTTTAGTTATGTCTTTGTATGTGATCAGTCCTATCAGTTTGTTGTTGGCATCTACTACAGGTAGTTTTTCAATTTTGTGGTGCTGTAATATGTCTGCTGCAGCTTCGAGGTCGGTTGATTGTTGAGTCGTGATCAGGTTTTCGATGGTCATAACATCTGCAATCAGTTTTGTCATATCCCGTTGGAAACGTAAGTCGCGGTTGGTAACGATACCCACCAATTTGCTTTGTTCATCCACAACAGGTATACCTCCGATTTTGTATTCGGCCATGAGAGCCAATGCATTCCCGACGGTTTTGTCTTTATGAATGCTTACCGGATTTGAGATCATTCCGTTTTCGGCACGTTTTACATACCTTACTTGTTGAGCTTGTGCTTCTATCGACATATTTTTATGAATAACCCCGATACCACCTTCGCGTGCAATGGCAATAGCTAATTTGGCTTCGGTAACAGTATCCATAGCTGCCGAAACGAAAGGGATATTCAAATTAATATTTCGTGAGAACTTTGTCGATAGGTCGACTGTGCGGGGAAGGACTTCGGAGTAGGCGGGGATCAATAATACGTCGTCAAACGTAAGCCCATCCTGAACGATTTTATCTGCAATAAATGACATAAACTATTAGGCTTAAATTTTTATTGCACGCAAATGTACTTATTTTTAGGCGTTCTGATGAAATACTTTTCATTAAAAATGAATTGAAAGTTTATTTTTATGAAAAAAGGATATTAAGTATATCAGTTAGTATTTAAAAAAACGTTCTTTCTTCTGTTGTTGTAACCTTTACAGCAGGGTGGCAGTAACTAAACAAAGGTGACATCGGGCTGTTACTTTTGTTACCCTTTTATTTTTCTCAATATCAGTTTTTTATACTTTATAAAGTGACAAAGGTGACAAAAGTGACACCATTTTTGAATATTTTTTTTCCATTTTTCATCTTTAGTTTCAAAATATCAAAGAACCCTCTTTATATTTAATAGATAAAAATGGCGTCGATTTATACTTGAGAGAAATGCTTTAACTCTTGATTGTCCGCTAATGCGTACCTTCGCCTGACGGGTACACATGGAGTTGTATATGCGACAAAAAAAACTTTTTCCAACTAATGGTCTGCTTAATTGTATAGATTTTTATGTAACGTTTATTCAAAAAGTAATAGCAATGAAAATTATATCGGTAAGGGAAAATCCCGAAATGAAGGATAAGGCTATTGACTATATCAGTAGCAAATGGAGTGCCCCGAAGGTGATCTATGAAGATTGTATTACCCACTGCATCACAGCTCCGGTTCCATTACCGCAATGGTATCTTTTAGAAAAGGATGGAGAGATAATAGGCTGTGCAGGCCTTATCACGAATGATTTTATCAGCAGGATGGATTTGTATCCGTGGATTTGTGCATTATTTATAGAAGAAAGCCATAGAGGCAATATCTATAGCCGGCTATTGATAGAGAAGGCAAAGGATGATGCAAAGAAAGCCGGATTCGATAATCTTTATCTTTCTACGGATCATATCGGCTTTTATGAGAGATTCGGTTTCAGGTATATCGGCAATGGTTACCATCCATGGGAAGACGAATCACGGATATATGAGATAAATCTATAATGCTTGCAATTATTCTATATTTATTCTATCACTATTTGTTGATGGTTGAGATACAACAATAAACTCTATCGGAGTTGTTGTTTCATTCGCAATATAGTGTTCTTTATCTGGAGTAATGGTTATTCCTTCGTGTTTATTGATTTCTATTTTTTCAGATTCGATATAAAATGTCGCTCTTCCTTTTAGTATGTAAAAAAATTGTTGGGCAGTTGTATGATAATGTTTCTTTTCTTTTGTAGAGGGTGGCATTGCTTCTTGTTTAATTGATAACTCATTTGTATCTACAAAAATCCATCCGTCGCAATTGTCTCCCCAGATGTAATGTTTTACTTCTTCTTTCAATAATTTTTTTGCCATAATTCTAAATCTATAAATGCAAATATATTAATTCCCCTGATAGCAGATGAAATTGTTTTGAATTTTGCTATCAGGGGAATGTATTTTATTGTCTCAGGAAATACTATACTATCAGAATGGGTATCCGATACCGAAGTGCCATGCCATCCGGTTGAAGCGAGGTTTAGCTATCACCCATTTACTGTCTTTTTGCTCTTCGGGATCATATGCCCTCACCCCAAGATCGAGACGGAGAAGAAGAAATCCGAGGTCGAAACGTAAGCCTGCTCCGTATGATAACGCTATTTCTTTGTAGAACTCAGAGAATTTGAATTGCCCTCCGGGCTGCCCTTCGTAATTATTGATCGTCCATACATTCCCTGCATCAACAAATCCGGCAAGTTCGATATAGTCCGATACTTTTCTGCGGTACTCGATGCCGAGGTCGAGTTTGATATCTCCTACCTGATTGGCAAAGTCATTGGCTGTTGTATCGTTGGGGACATATGATCCGGGACCCAAGTCACGGGTACTCCATCCTCTTACACTATTGGCTCCTCCTGAGAAGTAGCGTACCTCGAATGGAAGAATAGTCGAATTACCGAATGGTTTGGCAACTCCCAATCCGATACGAAACGCGAAAGAACTGTTCCTGTCCAGAGTATGTGTTTGAGAGTACGAAACATCTCCTTTGATGTATTCGGCGTATGCGATACCCATTATTTTTTTCTGGCCTGTACTGTCTTTTTGGGCATCGTAGAAACTTGTAACCAAACGGGGAAGCAATCCACTTAAATCGATATTAGCTCTTACCGTTACTTTGTTTTTGGGTACTTTTCTGCTAAATCCGGTATTCAGGTTAGTAAAGGTAATCCCATACTTGAGGCTTGATATCAACTGGTCTTTATAACTTTCGGCAAGAATGGGGTTATTTTTATTTTCGAGATAATTTTCCCTGAATTCATCCGTCACCGATGGCATACGCACATAGTTCACATCCCATAGGCTGAATGAGTGGTTGAACCTGTTTTTATTACTAGCCCAGCGGTAAGTAAGCGCTGTATTGAAAAACTGACGGGTATATTCTTTCCGGTGCTGGTTATTAACACCCACCGAAATTTGGGTACTTGCTGAAGGTGCTTCGCGCCAGCTCCGTTTCAACCAAGGGAATAGGAACATGGGGAATGACAGGGAAGCATCTATACCATATTCGTAATAGTTTTGGTTAGAAACACTGCTTTTATTCGAATTGGAGATAAACTCATAGGCTCCTCTGAGTTTGATCTTTAAAATTTCGGCTCCGTTGAATAAGTTCTGGTGCTGGTAAGTAATACTGGGTGCAATACCTAAGTCACCCGCAGAGTTGGTTCCTTGAATTTCGGTCTGGAAGAAATGTGTATTTCCCGGTACAACTGTTACTAAGGCATCGAGTAACTGAACACTATCATTAGGGTTACTGACGGGAGTATATGTGATATCTGTTTTCTTTACCACCCCGATACCATTTAATGCTCCTGTGGTACGAGTGTAAGCCATATCGGAATAGTACCTGTCTGAACGGATAAAGTTGTTGCGGTAAAGAGTCGAGTTACGTAAAAAGTTATTAGACCCGTGTACGAAGGTCATGCCTTTGTAATATGTAGTGTCCGGATCTTGAAAAATCCGCTTATTGCCACGTATCGATGGGTCAAATCCACTTAGTACGGTCACATTCCTTATCTTGAAGCGTTTAAAGGCGGTGCTGTCTTTAGACGGATTCAGATTCAGGTACATATCCACCTGATGCGAATTGAGTGTAGAGTCGACCTTGAAGTATAAATATTCTTTCGAGAACTGGTAATATCCGATATTACGCAGATATGAAGTAAGATGCTCGCGGGAAGCTTCTATATTATCCTGGTTATAAACCGTACCGGGTTGAATACTCGTGTATTTTTTAGCCGGTGCCAGACTTCTGGCTATCGTTTTGTTGTGTATATCATATTCGTAATTGCGGATGGTATAAATACCATTATTCTGTATATCATAGGTGATATTCATTTTTTTCCCTTTCGGTTTCAGTATGGTATCTACCTCTACTCTCAGGTATCCTTCGTTGCTTAATTGTTGGGCTATTTGCCTTGCTGATAATTGGGTTTGTTGCGGACTGTATATTACAGGCGCTTGTCCCATTTTTTGTATAGTTCTGTTGAGCCACTTACTGGTGTCTTGTCCTGCCAGATTATATATCCCCAACCTGATGCTTGATGCAGGTTGTTGACGAACGAAATCTTCGAGATAAGTGACGTCTATTTTTTTTGTGTCAGCGTTAATTTCGTAACCATTCATCATGTATTGCCCATCGGGTACATGCTTCGTCGAATTACACGACCATAACGAAATTGATAATGCTATGCCAATACCTATTTTTTTCATGTTACTCAATTATCCTTCAATAGAAACAAACGCACTACATCCGGGTTTTGTTTACAAAAATAGTAATTCGCAAATGTAAACAATAAAAAAGACCCTTTAACGTAAGCAAAAGAGTCTTTTATTTTTTTAGTGGTGAAGTTCCTTTATTGTGGAACTCTTTTCAGATTATCAAGATCCGGTTGAGGATTTAATGCTGCTATAACCTCGTTTGTTACATCTGTTCCTCCGGTCATATTTTTCCATAACGATTGTATGGTATAAATCGGCCCCCAGGGGATACCCCACCATCCCATAACAAGGGACAGGCCTGTATGTTTCCAGTGATGAGCGAAGGCAGATTCGTTCGACTTAATGAAATATATGCTGCTTCCCCTTTTGAATGTGATAACTAATAATGACACACAATAGTTGAATATGACGAACCGCGCTCCCCGGTCCAGCTCATTTTGGATATCGTTGATAGATAATCCTTCGATGTTCTTAATTTCCATAAATTGTTAATCCAGTGTTGTACTTCAAAAAAAAATTTGTCCCTGTATTTTACATACTGTGCAAAACTAATAAATTTAGAAATAAAACATCCGGGTAAGCAATTATTTAACAAACTGTTATATAACAGTTGTCCGGTTGAAATATTGAGGGGATCTTAATTTACGACCATAATTTTGGTGACAACGCCTTCCGAACCATCTTCGGATGAACCGAAAACGATATATACACCGGTGTCTACTCTTCTACCTTTAGCATTCAGCCCGTCCCAACTGTATTGTCCGCCTAAAGATTTTCCTTGGTTGATAAGGTTACCCCTTACATCGGTGATTTTAACCGTAGAGTTTTGCTTTAAACCGGTGATGGATATGGCTCCTGTGTATTCCGGTTTTACAGGATTAGGGTAAGCATATACATTCGAGAAATTGTCGGCGCCCTGAGTTGCTCCGCTTTTGTATGAAACAAGCCCTCTTTCCGAGCCGATATAGACAGTTCCTGTTTGCTGGTCTATTGCTAGTGATAAGATACTGTTAGATGGCAAAGGGCTGTTGTCTATATCGAAATGTTCGAGAGTGCTGTTTTGAGAGTCAACCAGATATACTCCGGCTGTTTCTGTTCCTATCCATTTCCGGTTTGCACCGTCTATTGCAATGGCATTAATGGGTATATTCTCCAGTAGTGGTACTATTATATTACTATCGTCCTCTTTGGCAACCATTACCTTATATAGGGTAACATCGGCATTTGAAGCGAGAATATTATTGCTTTTGACTGTGAAAGGGCCTATATTGGTAGCAACCCATATATTGCCCGCATTGTCTTCTGCCAGATCGTATATTGCACCTATCTCTAAGCTATTGCCATATTGGTCTTTGAATGACGTAATTATCCGCGATTTGTCGTCGGCAGTATTACTTATAGTACCATTATCATTAAAAATGAAGATATACGGATTGACTATACTGCAAATCCATTTATTCGAATATTTATCAATTATAATTGTTTTGGTATTGGTGTCTGTATTATCTTTTGATATGGCAGAGAAGGGTATTTCTGCCCATACTCCATTTTTCTGATATATTTTAACGACATTTTCTACCATTGAGTTTAATATCCATAGGTTCGAATTTTTGTCGTAAACCATTCCGCTGACACGTGTTGTTCTCCAACCATCGGATGTTTCCAGATAGTTTATTGTACTGTTGGTATCGTCAAATCTGTTCTTTAAAGTTGTCCCCTGAAATTCATAAAGTCCTTCTCCCCAGCTGGACGCGAATATATGATCGGGATCTGCCGGATCACTTATGGCATATACAATATCAAGAGCATTGAATCCTGCCTGAGAACTGATATCGCTGGGATATATGTTTGTCCATCTTGAGTTTTTGAACATCGATAGGCTGGCACCAAAGCTATATCTTACAGAGTAAAACCCTCCTCCTGTAACTATCAGTTGTTTGTTCTGGAATGTCAGTGAGAAAGGATAATTGGTAGTCGGGCCGGCTGGTACCAGCCATCTTTCGGAAAAATCATATGCTCCGTTATCGTCACGCTTAATTAAGCATAGGTTGTTACCTTCCGAAGACATCCAGTACTCTAAAGTATTGTTTCCATTAGGAGTGATATAAGTAAGGTTCTCGATATTTAATTTGACAGATTGGTTTAAACTTGAATAGTCCCAAAAGTTGTCTTTTCCCGAAACAAAGAGATGGCTATTTACTGTTGTCTCTATCCTGTTCAGGGTATTGTTAGCCAGTAAAAGTTTTACTGTCGATAGATTTTCGACATAATACACTGCTGTGTCGGGTACTAAAAATATCAGTTGATTATCGAAAACCGTTATTTGATTAACCTGCGTGTCTTTAAATTGATTTTCTGTTCCTGCATAAAGCGTACTTAGTGGAAAAGATTCCCAGTTCGAAAAATCGATCAAATTTTTTTTCTTATCAATACTGTATATTCCTTTTGATGTCGCAGCATAAAATTTACCGTCAAAAGATGTTATAGAGTGGAATGGGAAATTAAAAACCCCTGATTCTCTAACCACTTTTTTAGCTATATCTATAATCAGGAAACCGAAGTTTGTAGACAAATATGCACTGTCCCCCTCAATAAATATGCTATTGATTGTTTTGTCGATATTCTGCGAATAATCTTTCAGGTAAGGAATCGTTGCATATGATTTGTCTTCATACAACATTTCGATATTTGCATCAGAACGGGTTAGTAGCAGGCACTTTTGCTTGTCGCTATATGCAATGTGCCTGATATCGGTATTGCTTCTATCTTTTATGTAAGTTTCGAAACTATTATCCTCGGAATTGTAGCTAAATAATTTACCATCAGTTAGAGCAAAAATGATATTTCCGTTCCTGACTATCTTGTCTATTTTAGCTGAATATGATATATGATTACTCCAATACGAGGCTGCAAGCAAAGATTCTCCCATAAAAAAGAAGAAACAAATAATAAAAAGGAGCTTATGACGTTTATTATTCATGACCTTTTGAGTTAAAGGGTTTAATGAGAACATAATCGAATAGGAAGCAAAGATATAATAATCCTTCGCTAATCGAAGAATTATTCTTTTCTATAAAGATCGGTAAAGTCTTTGATTTTTAGTAAATCTTTGTATGCTATTTTTTTATGTCTTACTTTTGTGTGATTTTTAATATAGACCGGAGTATAATTTATGAAAATAGCAATAGTCGGTACAGGCTATGTTGGGCTAGTAACAGGCGCATGTTTCTCTGAAATGGGTGTTGACGTCTATTGTATTGATGTCGATTCAGAGAAAATCGATAACTTGAAACGAGGTATCATACCGATTTATGAGCCGGGTTTGGAAGATCTGGTGCTAAAAAATTATAAAGCAGGTCGTTTGAAATTCTCGACGAACCTTCGTGTCGTTCTGAATGAAGTTGATGTTGTATTTAGCGCTGTAGGGACACCTCCGGATGAGGATGGTAGCGCTGATTTAAAGTATGTGCTAGAGGTTTCTAGAACTATTGGACAAAACTTAAATAAATATATTTTAGTTGTTACTAAAAGTACTGTCCCTGTGGGAACTGCTAAATTGGTGAGGGCAACAATTCAGGAAGAGTTAAATAAAAGAGGAAAATCTGATCTTGCTTTTGATGTGGCCTCTAATCCCGAGTTTTTGAAGGAAGGAGCTGCAATAGACGATTTTATGAGCCCGGATCGTGTGGTGGTTGGTATAGAATCAGATCGGGCAAAGGAGGTTATGGATAGATTATACAAACCATTTACTTTGAATAACTACCGTATTATATACACAGACATTTCGTCTGCTGAAATGATCAAGTATGCAGCTAATGCTATGCTTGCTACACGGATCAGTTTTATGAACGATATTGCAAATCTTTGCGATATCGTAGGAGCGGATGTGAATATGGTTCGTATGGGCATTGGCGCAGATAACCGAATAGGGAAAAAATTTTTATATCCGGGATGTGGTTATGGAGGAAGTTGTTTCCCAAAAGATGTGAAGGCTTTGATCCAAACCGCTACTAATAAGGGATATAATATGCAACTTCTAAAAGCAGTTGAATCTGTTAATGAGTATCAAAAGGGAATTTTGTTTGAAAAATTTGTCAATTATTATAACGGAGATATAGCAGGTAGGACTGTTGCGATATGGGGGTTGGCATTCAAGCCAAAAACAGATGATGTACGCGAAGCGCCATCTTTGGTTCTGATTAAAAAGCTTATTGAAGCTGGAGTTAACATTAGAGTTTATGATCCGGTAGCTATGAATGAAATTAAAAAAAGGATAGGTGACGTTGTAATATACGCAAAAGATATGTATGACGCTATTATTGATTCTGATGCTTTATTTCTAGTAACGGAATGGAATGAATTCAGATTACCTTCTTGGGTTGCTATGAAAAAGATTATGAAGTATCCACTGATTATAGATGGACGAAATATATATAACGGTAGTGACGTTAGAGAAGCTGGATTTGAATATTATTGTATCGGTGCAAAATAAAATAGAATAGTTTTATATATAAATGAATCAAATGAAGAAAATCATTTTTTCTTTTTTCCTTTTATTGAGTTGTACAGTTTCTGTATTTGCTCAGATGTCCGATCAGCAAGTGACTGATTATGTAAAACAAGAGTATGAGAAGGGTACTTCACAACAAGTTATTGCAACAAGTTTGTTACAAAGAGGAGTAACTAAGCCCCAGTTAGAAAGAATTAAGCAACAATATGAAAAAGACCAATCTTCTTCAGCTGTCAGTTCTAAAAGTACAGCTGCTTTGCAACGTGAAAGGAGAGAGAATCCTCAGGAAGATATTGCTGTAGGAGCATTTGACGAGGTAAGTGACGGGATTAGTACTGTAGGAGAAGTTTCTTCAGAAAATCAGATATTTGGTCGCAGTATTTTTAATAATAGAAAATTATCTTTCGATCCAAATGTGAATATACCAACTCCATTAGATTATAGATTAGGTCCTGGAGATGAGGTGATTATTAATATTTGGGGAGCATCACAAACCACCGTTCAACAAACAATATCGTCAGAAGGAAATATTACTGTTGACCGTTTAGGTCCGGTTTATCTTAATGGTATGACAATTAAGGATGCAAATGATTTTGTTCAAAGGAAGTTTGCCACTATTTATGCTGGTATAGGTAGTGATGGTGGAGCATCTCAGATAAAATTGACTTTAGGTCAAATAAGAACTATTCAAGTGAATGTTTGGGGGGAAGTATCTGTACCCGGAACTTATTCATTATCTTCTCTCTCTTCAGTATTTCATGCATTATATAATGCAGGAGGGATTAACAACATCGGTTCTTTACGTTCCGTTAAATTGTTTAGAAATAATAAATTATTAAAAGAACTCGATATCTATAAATATATATTGGATGGAAAATTAAATGATGATATTCGTTTAATGGATAACGATGTTATTGTTGTTCCTCCATATGTGTCATTAGTTAATATATCCGGAAACGTAAAGCGTCCGATGTATTATGAAATGACTTCAAAAGAATCTATCTCAACCTTATTGAATTATGCAGGAGGCTTTACGGGTGATGCATATACTAAAAAGTTGAGAGTGGTCAGAGGTACTGGTACAGAAAAGAAGATTTTTACTGTAAATGAAAATGAGTTTAGTTCATTCTTACTGAAAGATAAGGATATTGTGACTATTGCTACAGGTTTGGATTTATATGATAATCGTGTAGAAATAAAAGGTGCTGTTTATCGTTCAGGCTATTATGAGATAGGAGAAATCAATACAGTGAAAGATCTTATTGCTGCTGCCGATGGTATACGGGGAGATGCATTCCTTAATCGGGCTGTATTAACTCGTGAAAGAGAGGATTTGACGACGGAGGTTATTCCGGTTGATATTCGGAAATTATTATATGAGAATGGTACAGATATAGTTCTTCGTAAGAATGATATTCTATATATACCAGCTTTAAGCGATCTAAAAGAGTTTGGTGATTTTGTCGTTTATGGAGAAGTTGCGCGTCCAGGTAGCTATAAATATTCAGATAATACAACATTAGAAGATTTGATTATTCAGGCTGGCGGACTATTAGAGTCGGCATCAGTTGTAAGAGTAGACATTGCACGTCGTATTATAGACCCTAATAGTATGACTGAGACTCGAACCATATCTGAAAATTATTCATTTGGTATTAAGGATGGATTTGTAATTGATGGAAACCCCGATTTTATACTGAAACCATATGATCAAATATATGTAAGAAGAAGCCCTGGGTATCGTGCCCAAGAAAATGTATATATACAAGGAGAGCTTTTATTCCCAGGCACTTATGCTTTAAATAAAAAAGCAGAAAGAATATCTGATCTTGTGAAAAGGGGTGGAAATTTAACTCCTGATGCATATGCCCGTGGTGCCAGATTGGTACGACAACGTTCAGATGAAGAAAGGTTTAGGTCAGAGGCCGCATTGAAGGTCGCTAATCAGGGAGGGAAGGACTCAATTTCTGTTAGAACATTAGACTTGGCCTCAACTTATAATGTCGGGATAGAATTAGATAAGGCTTTGTCTAATCCCGGATCTGATTATGACTTAGTTTTGCGCGAGGGAGATCGATTGATTGTCCCGGAGTATGATAATACGGTGAAAATTAATGGTGCTGTTATGTATCCAAATACAGTTGTGTATAAAAGGGGAGAAAAACTGTCTTATTATATAAATCAAGCCGGAGGCTATAATGATACAGCAAAAAAGAATAAATCTTTTGTTATTTATATGAATGGAACGGTTAGTAAAATAAAGGGATCAGACCGTAATGCGATACAACCTGGGAGTGAGATAATAGTGCCAAGCAAGGAACAGGCTAGGCGTATGTCAATGGCTGAGATGTTAAGCCTTGGCTCTAGTGTAACGTCTATGGCAAGTCTTATTGGTGTATTAATTAATACAATGAAATAAAGGTATGGCAACTGAAATTGATAAAAATACTACAGAGGAAAAAGAAATAGACCTTATTGAATTAGGGCAGAAGCTGTGGAGTAAGCGTAAATTTATCTTAAAGATTTCTGCTATAGGATTTGTATTAGGCATTATTGTTGCATTTAGTATCCCGAAAGAATATACAACAATTGTTATTTTAGCTCCAGAGTCATCATCTGGGAGCTCATTAGGTGGTGCTAGTGCCCTTGCTGCAATGGCTGGAATAAATTTAGATGGGAGTAGTAATTCTGGGGATTTATCAAGTGATATTTATCCTAATATCATGGGGTCAACTCCTTTTGTATTAGGTTTATCATCTGTAAATGTACGAGATAAAAAGGCTGGGATAGATACAACTTTATATATGTATATTAAAGATGAGCAAAAGGAGAGTTGGTGGGTATATATTTTAGGCTTACCTAGGCTAGCTCTGAATGTATTCTCTTCTAGAGATACAGGTTCTGAAAATATAGAGCGGAATAGTCTGTTTTTAACTAAAGATGAAGTTAGTGTTATTGAAAATATAAGAACTCGTATAAGCGTTTCCGTAGATAAAAAAACATCTGTGATAACTCTTTCTTCGACGATGCAAAGCCCTGAAATATCAGCATTTATAGCTGATACCTTGACCTCTTATTTGCAGTCTTATATAATAAAATATCGAACAGAAAAGGCTCGGGCTGACCTCGTTTTTGCAGAAAAACTTTATAATGAATCTAAAGATGACTATACAAAAGCTCAACAAAAATATGCTGATTATTTAGATAAGAATCAGAATGTAATTTTAGCTAGTTATAGAGTCAATCAGGAAAAATTGCAAAATGAAGCCTCATTAGCCTATAATGTTTATAATCAGGTAGCTCAACAACTTCAAGTAGCGAAAGTAAAAGTACAGGATCAAACACCTGTGTATACTGTTATTCAACCTGCTGTTATACCATTAATCCCAGCTAAACCTAATAAAAAGTTAATAGTTATTGGTTTTATTTTTCTGTTTGGTATTGGAGCTTGTGGTTGGATTTTAGGAAAAGACCTTTTAAAGAATTTAAGATCATAACCTAATTTTTTTGTTTTAGAAAATTATATTCTAATTTGTTGGATAAATTTGTTATACTATATGAATATAATAAGAACAGATATAGAGGGAGTTATTATTCTTGAGCCTAAAGTTTTTAAGGATGGACGTGGGTACTTTATGGAATCTTTTTCTCAAAGGTTTTTTAATACAGAGGTTTGTAACACACCTTTCGTTCAGGATAATGAGTCTCAGTCGATGTATGGTGTATTAAGAGGGTTGCACTATCAAAAGCCACCATTTGCCCAATCTAAGCTTGTTAGAGTTGTAAAAGGATCGGTTTTAGATGTTGCAGTTGATATACGCAAAGGTTCTCCTACATTTGGAAAATACGTTTCTGTTGAATTAACAGAAGACAATAAACGTCAACTATTTGTTCCTAGAGGTTTTGCCCATGGATTTGTTGTTTTGAGTGAAGAAGTTATATTTCAGTATAAATGTGACAATTTTTATTCATTAGAACATGAAGGAGCTATAGCTTGGGATGATCCAGACCTCAATATCGATTGGAAAATACCTTTTTCTGATATAATCTTATCAAAAAAAGACAGCAATCATCCTACTTTAGCTGAAGCGAATTGGCTTTTCTCCTACAACGATGTTTTATATTAATATAAATAATGAAATAATGAAATATACTCGTAATATATTGATAACTGGAGGTGCCGGTTTTATTGGGTCTCATGTAGTTCGTTTATTTGTAAACAAATATCCGGAATATCGCATCATAAATTTAGATAAACTTACTTACGCAGGGAATTTGGCGAACTTAGCTGATATTGAGAAAAGACCTAATTATACTTTTGTAAAAGCGGATATTTGTGATTTTGATCAGATATTGGATATTTTCAAAAAATATGAGATTGATAATGTTATTCATCTCGCAGCAGAAAGTCATGTTGACAGGAGCATAAAGGATCCTTTTACGTTTGCCCAGACTAATGTGATGGGTACTTTGTCTTTATTGCAGGCGGCAAAAGAGTTGTGGAACACTCCATATACAAATAATCGTTTTTATCATATTTCAACAGACGAGGTTTATGGTACTTTAGAGTTTGATGGTACATTCTTTACAGAAGATACAAAGTATGATCCACATAGCCCGTATTCAGCAAGTAAAGCTAGCAGTGACCATTTCGTCCGAGCTTTTCATGATACCTATGGTTTGCCTACGATTGTAACGAATTGTAGCAATAATTATGGACCTTACCAATTTCCTGAGAAATTAATACCATTGTTTATTAACAATATTAGACATAAAAAGCCGTTACCTGTATATGGAAAGGGTGAGAATGTGCGGGATTGGCTTTATGTAGCAGATCATACTAGGGCAATAGATGTTATTTTTCATGAAGGTAAAATAGCCAATACATATAATATCGGAGGGTTTAATGAATGGAAAAATATAGACCTTATCAAGGTAATAATAAAGACAGTCGATCGTTTGTTAGAAAATCCCGAGGGAACATCTGATTCTCTAATTACTTATGTGACAGACAGAGCAGGACATGACTTAAGATATGCAATAGATTCTAATAAACTTAAGAATGAGTTGGGGTGGGAACCATCTCTTCAGTTTGAAGAAGGTATTGAAAAGACTGTGCAATGGTATCTTGATAATCAAGAATGGATGGATAATGTAACATCAGGGGATTATCAGGAGTATTATAAGAAAATGTATAAGAATAGATAAAAATAATATGAAAAATGTACTAGTAACAGGAGCTGATGGTTTTATCGGATCTCATCTGACAGAAATGCTTTTAGAACAAGGGTATAGAGTAAAAGCTTTGTCCTATTATAACTCTTTTAATGATTGGGGATGGCTGGAAGGAATTGTGCATCCTAATCTTGAAGTTCTGAGTGGGGATATTAGAGATCCTCATTATTGCAAGCATATAACGAAAGATGTTGATATTATCTTTCATCTGGCTGCCCTGATCGCTATACCTTATTCTTATGTGGCACCTGACAGTTATGTTGATACCAATGTAAAAGGTACGTTAAATATATGCCAGGCTGCTAAAGAAAATAATGTTCAGCGTATTTTGGTAACATCTACATCGGAAGTATATGGTACGGCACAGTACGTTCCTATTGATGAGAAACATCCAAAGCAGCCACAGTCGCCATATTCAGCCACTAAGATCGGAGCTGATGCTATGGCTTTGAGCTTTTATAATGCATTTGAACTTCCGGTTGTTATTGTTAGACCTTTTAATACTTATGGACCCCGACAATCGGCAAGAGCCATTATACCTACAATAATTGCTCAGATAGCTTCAGGAATGAAGGAAATAAAACTGGGAGATTTGACCCCAACACGAGACTTTAATTTCGTAAAAGATACCTGTCGAGGGTTCATCGAATTGTTTAAGTGTGATGCAGCTATAGGGCAAGAAGTAAATATTGCTAGTAATTATGAGATTTCGATGAGGGATACTTTAGAACTCATTGCTAAGATAATGGAGTCTGATGTTAAGTTTATAGAAGATACGCAGCGCTTACGTCCCAAAAATTCGGAAGTATTTAGATTGTGGGGTGATAACTCTAAAATTAAGTCATTAACAGGATTTACACCTGAATATGATATTGAAAAAGGTCTAAGAGAAACAATTACTTGGTTTACTAAACCTGAGAATTTAAAGAAATATAAAGCTAATATATACAATGTATAACGAGTTTGTTCAATTTGTTAGAACTATTTATAATAGCTCAGACTTTATACCACTTCATGCTCCGTACTTTGCCGGTAACGAAAAAAAGTATTTGGAGGAATGTATTGATACTACATTTGTATCAAGTGTAGGTGAATTTGTAGATCGATTCGAAGAAATAACGAAGTCATATACTGGATCGACAAAAGCTGTTGTTTGTGTGAATGGCACCAATGCTCTTCATATGGCAATGGAGCTTGTTGGCGTAAAGCGAGATGATGAAATATTAACACAGGCATTGACATTTATAGCTACAGCCAATGCAATTAGTTATATTCCTGCGCATCCTGTATTTCTGGATGTTGATAAAGATACCATGGGGTTATCACCCGTAGCTGTTGAAAATTGGTTGAAAGAAAATGCCGAGATCAGGCATGGCGAAACTTTTAATAAAAAAACAGGACGCCGTATAAAAGCTTGTATCCCGATGCATACATTCGGATTTCCTGTGCATCTTGATGAATTGGTTGCAGTTTGTGAAAAGTACCATATTGAATTAATTGAAGATGCTGCCGAAAGTTTGGGTAGCTTTTATAGAGGCAGACATACCGGTACTTTTGGAAAAGTAGGTGTTTTGAGCTATAACGGAAACAAAACAATTACAACTGGTGGCGGTGGAATGCTTTTGTTTCAGGATGAAAAATTAGGAACTTATGCTAAGCATCTTACAACTCAAGCCAAAGTTCCTCATCGCTGGGAATTTGTGCATGATCATATTGGATATAATTACCGAATGCCAAATATAAATGCGGCCTTGGGTTGTGCTCAGATGGAAAATTTGGGTATGATTCTCGAAAATAAGCGTAAAACAGCTCAAATGTATAAGGAATACTTCAGAGATAATGAAAGTATAAAATTTTTTGAAGAACCGAAAACCAGCAAGTCCAATTATTGGTTGAATGTTGTCCTTTTGTCGGATAAAAATGCTCAAACTGCATTTTTGGAATACACGAATGACCATAATGTAATGACTCGACCTATTTGGGAATTGATGAATAGACTGGAGATGTTTAGAAATTGTCAAACAGATGATTTAACCAATACAAAGTGGTTTGCAGATAGAGTTGTTAATATACCAAGCGGAGTAAGAGTGTGAAAAAATTAATTCTTATTGGTGCTGGTGGACATTGTAAATCTGTAATTGATGCAGCAGAAAGCGCAGGCTTTGAAATAATCGGGATTTTAGATGTTGTCGAAAAAGTAGGCGAAATAATTCTCGGATACCCTGTCATTGGTACTGATGAGATGATTCCGGAATTTGTTGACTCAGTTCTGTTTGTTATTTCTGTCGGTTTTATCTCGAACCCCGATGTCAGAATACGCTTACATCAAAAAGTGATAGAAGAGGGTGGACGGTTTGCTACAATAATCGCTTCTTCCGCTTATGTGTCTAAGCATTCCAATATCGGAGACGGAACTGTCGTTTTGCAGCACGCATGTGTCAATGCAGAAGCTAATATTGGGTTTGGTTGCATAATCAATACTTTTGCCAATATAGATCATGAGGCCTCGATAGATAACTACAGCCACATATCAACAGGAGTTATGGTAAATGGTGCTTGTAAGATCGGAAAAGGAGTTTTTATAGGTAGCCAAAGCGTACTTTCGCAGGCAGTATCTATTGCTGATTATTCAATAATTAGTGCAGGTTCTTTTGTTAGGAAGAATATAGTATCGAGTGGTATATATGCTGGGAACCCTATTCGAAAAATTAAATAGACATGAGTAGAACAATTATAATAGCAGAAGCGGGAGTCAATCACAATGGCTCTATTGAACTTGCCAAAAAACTAGTAGATGCTGCGTCTGAAGCAGGTGTTGACTATGTTAAGTTTCAAACATTTAATGCTAAAAAATTAGCTTCGAAAAATAGTAAAAAAGCCGATTATCAAAATAAAAACACATCGGAAGGAGGCGATTCTCAGCAGGATATGCTCAGTAAACTCGAATTGAGTAAGGAGAGTCATTACGAGTTAATCGAATATTGCAAAGAAAAAAAGGTTAAGTTTTTTTCGACTGCATTTGATTTGGATAGTATTGATTTTTTGAATCAGCTGAATTTAGATATCTGGAAAATTCCATCAGGAGAGATAACAAACTATCCGTATTTAAAACGTATTGCAACAACACGTAAGCCTATTATACTGTCAACAGGCATGTGTGATATGTTGGATATCAGGAATGCTTTGAACGTTTTTATTTCGAATGGAGTTTCTAAAAATAATATAACTATACTGCATTGTAATACGGAGTACCCTACACCTTATGGAGACGTAAATCTGAACGCAATGAATACTATTGGTCGTGAATTTGATGTTAAAATAGGTTATTCCGACCATACATTAGGAATAGAAGTGCCTATTGCAGCGGTTGCTTTAGGTGCAAAGATTATTGAAAAACATTTTACATTAGATCGTACAATGGAGGGGCCTGATCATAAGGCTTCGGTAGAACCTTCAGAATTGAAACAAATGGTTAATTCTATTCGTAATATTGAAGAAGCTTTAGGTTCTAGCGAAAAGGTTGCATCGGCTTCTGAATTAAAAAATATAGCAGTTGCCAGAAAGAGTATTGTTGCTTTGGCAAAGATAAAGAAAGGTGAAGTGTTCACCGAGGACAATCTTGCGGTTAAAAGGCCTGGAAATGGAATATCTCCTATGAAATGGGAAGAGATTATAGGACGAAAAGCAATAAAGGATTTTGAAGAAGATGATTTGATTGAGATTTAATAAAAAATGCATGCGAAAGATTTGTGTTATTACAGGAAGCCGTGCTGAATATGGAATTCTGAGTAATTTGATGAAACTGATAAAAGAGGATGCTTTGCTCGATTTGCAAATAATAGCGACTAATATGCATCTATCTCCTGAGTTTGGACTAACTTATCAGGAAATAGAAAAAGATGGCTTCTTTATAAATAAAAAGGTTCATATGATGGTTTCTTCAGATACCCCTAATGCTGTCTCTAAATCAATAGGGTTGGGTACAATTGGGTTTGCCGATGCATATGAAGATCTTCTACCTGATTTAATTCTGGTATTGGGCGATCGTTATGAAATACTGGCAGCAGTATCTGCTGCTTTATTATTTAAAATACCTGTGGCTCACCTGCATGGAGGAGAAATTACGGAGGGGGCATATGATGATTCTATCAGACATGCGATAACTAAATTGAGTCATCTTCATTTTACATCAACGGAGGCTTACAGACGAAGAGTAATTCAATTAGGCGAAGCCCCCGGAAAAGTGTATAATGTAGGTGCATTGGGCGTGGAGAATATCACAAATACACTGATATTATCTAAAAAAGAACTTGAGCAAAGTTTGAATTTTAACTTAGGTGATAAATCTTTATTAGTGACATATCATCCTGTTACATTGGAAAATAATACAGCTGAGCAACAATTTTTAGATTTATTATTCGTTCTCAATCAATATAAAGATTATAAGATAGTATTTACGATGCCTAATTCGGATACTAATGGAAGAGTAATCATGAAACTTATTGATGATTTTGTTTCTAAGAATGAAGGCAGGGCTATTGCTTTCGCTTCGTTAGGTCGACAAAGATATTTTTCGGCACTAAATTATGTTTCTGCTGTTATTGGAAATTCGTCTAGTGGTATTATAGAGGTACCTAGTTTTGGTATTCCTACCCTAAATATTGGGGATAGGCAAAAAGGACGAATAGCTGCCCTCAGTGTTATTAATTGCGAGGCTTCGTTAAATGAGATAAATGAAGGCATGCAAAAAGTATTGTCTGAGGAAACTAAGATGATGGCTAAAATAACGAAGAATCCTTATTTTCATAAGGAAACATCGTTTCAAATATTAGATATTCTGAAAAATTATCCTTTAACTAATATTATTCAAAAAACGTTTTACGATTTGCCATCATGATAGATCAAGATAAATTTATTATTAAGAATACAGCCTCTTTACTAGATGCTCTTGTAGCTCTAAACAAACTTTCGAATGATGTACTTACTCTCTTTGTGGTAAATGAGGAAGGTGTACTTCTTGGTACATTAACAGATGGAGATGTTAGGCGTAGATTAATAGATGGATACACGCTTGAATCGGGTGTGTTGGAAGTAATGAATTCCCATTACCACTACATAAGTGAAGGGCAGATTGATGTTCCTTACCTTAAAATGCTGAAAAATAAAGGAATTGTGCTGATCCCTGTATTGGATGATACTAATAAAATCCAAAGAATATTAAACCTGAAAAATAAAAAATCAATACTACCTATTGATGTAGTCTTAATGGCTGGAGGAAAGGGGGAAAGATTAAGGCCTCTGACTGAAAAAATACCTAAACCTCTTTTGAAAGTCGGAGATAAGTCTATTATTGATCATAATATTGACCGATTGATAGACTATGGGGTTGATAATATTAATGTTACGGTTAACTATCTTAAAGAGCAGTTAATTGAGCATTTTAGAAACCCACTACCAAATGGAGTGAAGGTCAATTGTGTGTCGGAACCATGTTTTTTGGGAACGATGGGGTCTATAAAATTTGTAAGTCATTTTGCTTCTGATTATATATTAGTGATGAATTCTGATTTATTTACTAATATCAATTACGAGGAATTATTTCTCCACTTTTTAGAGCATAATGCAGATATGTCGGTTGTTGCTGTTCCCTATACAATTTCTATTCCTTATGGAATCTTTGACTTAGAGGGGAGGAATATAAAAGGAGTGCAGGAAAAACCCATCCTCAATTATTATGCAAATGCTGGAATTTATTTGTTTAAGAAGAAGTTTTTAGATTTGATTCCGGATAGTGAATTTTTTAATGCGACAGATCTTATTGACTCTATGATTGAGAATAAATGTAAGGTTGTAAGATTTCCGTTAACAGGCTATTGGATAGATATAGGTAAGCATGAAGAGTATAAGAAAGCTCAAGAACTAATTAAACACTTGTGATGGAAAAGAGAAATAAAACATTAGTTGTTATACCAGCTCGTGGAGGAAGTAAAGGTATTCCATATAAAAATATAAAAAAATTAGGAGGCAAGCCATTGATCTATTATTCAATAGGTGTTGCAAGGCTCTTGTTTTCAGATGATGATATTTGTGTTTCAACAGATGATACTAAGATTATTAGTGCTGTGGAAAACTATGGATTGCCTGTTCCGTTTGTTCGGCCAGATATTCTCGCTACAGATACCGCTACAACACAAGATGTTCTTTTGCATGCTGTAGATTTCTATAGATCGAAGGGAAAGGAATATGATAGAATATTGTTATTGCAGCCCACATCTCCTTTAAGAACCGAAGAAGATATAAAGAGTGCAATGTCGTTATATGATGATAGTATTGATATGGTTGTTTCAGTAAAGGAATCTCATGCCGCAGTTGTATTATGTGAAGACAATGACGAGGGTTTTCTTGAGTCGATCTTTAACAAAGGGACATTACGTAGGCAGGAAATCAAAAAATATTATGAATATAATGGGTCTATATATCTAATAAATGTAGAATCATTGTTAACAAAAGGATTGAGTTCTTTCGATAAAAAAAGAAAATATGTCATGCCTACAGAACGTTCGATCGATATTGATACTTTATTTGATTGGTTTACTGTGGAATATATTTTACATCAAAAAAATGAAGTTTAATTAATACTCCTAATTGTATTTAGGTAGCAGTATGTTTTTGACCATATTTTTATTTTAGAACGACATGTAGGTAAATTTCAGGAATTTATATAGTTCATTTATGTATAATTATTTAATTCGTATAGAATGCTGCAAAAGGTTATAAATCTGATTTCTCCATTACTATTTAAGATTCGTTATAGTAGTAAGAAGAATCCATTTAAAATTTTATCTGAAATTTTGGGTAAAAATTCTGATTATCAGAAAAATACTAAGGGGTTAATATTGATTGCTCCTTTGAGGGTTTCACCTACATCAAACTTGTTTGAAGCTCTTATTGGTAAATATTTTCAGATAAAAGGATATACTGTTAAATCTTTTATGTGTAATCAGCTAGTTATAAAATGTGAGAATATTCAGGAAACCCGAAATAAGTATTTGACCTGTGCTCTTTGTCTAAAAGAACAGCGTAAATTTGAAAGCTTTTTAGGTATAGAAAGTATAAAAGCTACAGATTATGTATCAAGTGAGGAAAGAAAAAAAATACGAGCAATTATAAATGAAAAAGAGTTTGTTACTGATGACGATTTTGTGTTTGACGGGGTCAACCTAAAAGAATATATTATATCAGCTTATATGAGGTATAGACTTAGAAGTGAGGTACCATCATATTCTGAGCCTCTGTTTAAGCAGTTTGCATATACTTCTTTTTTATTTGCCAGAGCGACTACTAATATAATAAAATTGTATAAAATAGATAGATTGATTATCTCTCATGGAATATACGGTACTTGGGGGACTGTGTTAGAAGTCTTCAAAAAACATAAAATACCTTCTCTTGTTTGGGGAAGAGGATATATTGGGCAAGGTAACTTAATATTTGGACATAATATGTCTTATGCAGAAGAATTTGTTAAAGAGACAGCTGAGGTTTATTCGGACATAGTGTTAGATGGTGAGAAAATTAATATAGTAAATGATTATTTTACTAGAAAATCAGATCCAAATAGCGGTGTCGATTATGTAAATTATTATAAAGGTCTTTCTCCCGGAGAATTTGATGTTAAAGCCTTCTTTGATAATATTACTCAATACACGAAAAAATACGGAATGTTTACTAATATACCTTGGGATGGGCAAATGCTAAATAAGACAGAAGCCTTTCCTTCTGTACGTTCTTATGTAAGAAGCACTATCAAGTGGTTTAGTGAAAATCCGGATTGTGCATTAATAATAAGGGCTCATCCTGCAGAAAAATCTAGAAAAACAGCTAAGTCGACGGAAACTTTTGAGGAACTTTTATTTAACGAATATAGTATTTTACCTCCTAATGTTTTCTTTTTAAAACCAGATAACCCAATCACAAGCTATGAGGTTGCAAAACTTATTGATGCTGTTACTATTTATGGTTCTACGATGGGATTAGAGTTAGCTCTGAAAAAATTGCCTATAATTCAGACTGGTAAAAACAATGTTTCTTACAAAGGAATTGTATTTGATGCCAAGAATGAATCTGATTACTATGAGTTACTTGATAGAGTGAGGGTCTCCAATCTTCAGGTTTCAGAAGATATGTATAACAATGCTTTAAAATATGGTTACTACTGGATAAAACAACGACATATAGAGGATTCCTCAGTTAATCTGAAGCAATTACTCTTCCAAAGTTTTAATTTTTCAAATTCGGAGGAACTTATAAAGGACCAAACTCTAGAATTTGTTTATAACAAGATTATATCGAATAGTAAAGTGATAAAAAAATGAAATATACTTTAATTAATTGCTACTCAGACAACAACAAAGGAGATCTAGGGATCATTTTATCCACAATAGATTTTTTGAAGGAAACAGATAAGAATGCTGAGATTATTGGTGTGTCAACATACAATAAGTCAGATCCTTATTTTGAAACAGAACATGAAATTTTAAAAACTAATATTCCGATGTTTCCAGCTATATTTGGAGAATTGAATATCGGGTCTTCGAAAAATGCTGTTTTGAAGATGCTAAGGTTTGCTTTCGATACTTTGAGAATTCTATTACTGATGATTTTGCCTCAAAGAATAGGGCTAAGTATTTTGTTTAGTAAAGCCGAAAAGAGGTCTATTGATGAAATTAAATCGTCAGACTATGTAGTCAGTAAAGGAGGAAGTTTTTTATGTAATGAAAAGGATCTGAGATCCAAAATAGCATTGATTAGATTTCTTTATATATTTTTTCTATGTATAAAGATGAAGAAAAAAGTGGTTATATTATGTCAATCATTAGGGCCTGTTTATGGGAAATTTAGTAGATATTTGTTAAATAAGATATTGGTTAGATGTGATGCTGTTGTTCTTAGGGAAGATTTTTGTATTAAGAAATATAATTATTTGACTCTACCCAAAGAGAGAGTTTATTATTTAAATGATATTGCTTTTTTCTTTGAACCAACTCCTTTTAATTGCTCCTTTCTTTTATCTGATAGATTCAGAGTAGGAATGACCGTGAAACATGTTTCTGCAGATAAGGATTTCAAATTCCAGCAGATGATGCTGAATTCTATAATGTATTGTATAGATGCTTATAACTGTGATATATTTATATTTCCTCATGTAACTATTGATAATGATTTACATGCAGCTTATGAAATATATAATAAATTACCAGATAAATATAAGCCCTTTGTTACAGTTTTTAGTGATAATTATGAAGGAGGTGAATTGAAATATATGTATAAACAGATGGATATGTTTATAGGAACTCGGCTTCATTCTACAATATTTGCTATGGGGGTTTATGTTCCTTGTGTTTGTATATCATATCATGGAACCAAATCACAAGGTATTTTTAATAATTTAGATAGTTTAAAGTATGTTGTTGAAGAATATGATGATGTTGTATTAAATATGACAATAGACTTACTTTATAAAAATAGAGATGAACAACGTAAAGTATTGGAAACTAGCTTGATGTTGCAAAAACAACTTTTTGAAGTCACATTTAAGGAAGTGTTTAGGTAATGTCAAGTTATATTTTGAGAATATTAAAAAAAATAGGTATAGGAGAGTCTTCCTATAAAGCTGATTTTATTAATTTTTCGATAGGCTATATTATAGCCTCCGCTCTATCACTTTTGTCTATAGTGGTTGTTAATAAATACCTGCAACCAGAAGAATTAGGCCGGTTTTCCTATATTAAATCAATATTAGAGTTGCTTTATGGAGTATTATCTGTAAATATATATTCTAGCTATCTTCGGTTTAATATTAAAGGGGATAACCCTCATGTAAAGAGACTCGTACATCGTGTTGTCCTATTTTCGACTGTTGTTCTGGTTTTCTTTATTTTCTTTTTTACAAAAAGTTTCATCTGTATTCCTTTTGCTTTTATTATCATTTATAATGAAAGAATGTACTATTTTCGGTCGTTAATGAAAATGAAGGAGTTAAATATAGCAAGAATCTTACCTGTATTCCTAACTTTTTTAATCATTACAGGTCTCTTCTTATTTTTTAAAGATTTGGTAACAGGATATATGATTATTGGAGCGTACGGAATAGGATATACTGTTTGTCTGTTACTGTTGAAAGGTTCTGGGCAAGAAACTATCGAGAAGCAAGAATTTGATATAATTCCAACAAAGACTATTCTTAAATTTTGTATTCCTGCTATGTTACTTGTACTAGTTGATTGGATATTAAATTTTTCAGCTCAAATTTTCATAAAAGAACATTTTGGTTATTTTGATGTTGCGCGTTATGCAGTAAGCCAAAGAGCTTTGTTGACAATAAAACTTTTTACGGGACTTTTATTGATGTTTTATCCAATGATGTATTATAGAGAAATAGCAAAAGGCAATCAGACGTTAATAAGAAAAAGCCGTTATATCATGATTTTTCTCGTATTATCTCTTGCTTTACTATTATTTGTTTTCTCAAAGTATGTTTATATTCTTATGGGAGCAAAAGCCTACGTCAATGATTTAGGTTTGTTTAGAGTATTGTTAATTGCTGAATGTGTGAGAGTTGTATCTTCTTTTTTCTTGATGTATCTGACATATGTATTGAAAACGGTTCTCAATCTTTTGATTTATTTGACTAGTGCAATGTTAAACATTGTTTTACTGTTTTTTTTCCTAAAAGATGGAGGTATTATATTTGCTGCATATTCATCACTAATATCGACAATTCTAATTTTTGTATTATCAATCGTTATAGCACATAAACAAGAGAATGCTTTTTTTAGAAAACAGCAACTATCTTAAAAATAAAAGATTACTTTTATTTAAAAGTAAGACAGTATATATATGGATGTTTGGAATCTGATTCTTTTTTTGTTTGGCCTTTTTAATGTATGTATTGCCTTTTATAGTATATGGCGATGTAAACTAAGATCTTATAACTTATACTTCGTCATATTTTATTTAGGACTAACTTTTAATTGTTTAAAATTAAGTATTTTTCAGACAGATAAAACATTTGTTGATTTATACTATTTTGGGGTCGGGCCATTAGCTTTTACTTTTATTTTATTTCTGTTTGAACATCTGCCTAAATTAAAAACAGATGTGAAATACTCTCTTGTAAATTTGGATTTTCTATATATATGTCTCTTAATCGGATTTTTGGGGCTTAAGCTGTATATTGTCTCTGTTGTTGGTCTTAGAATAGAATCTCTATTTTACAGTACTTTTCTTGTGTCAGGAGAAGAGTATAGCATTCCTGGAATATCAGGTCTGGTAGGAATTTTGCAATGGATGCTACTTATTTTCTCTCCTTATGTCAAAAAGAAATATGTGGTGATTGCTTTTGTTGGAATTATAGTTTTTGCTGTATTGCATGTTAAAAGAGGAGATATACTTAGACTATTCTCATTCCTACTTTGCTATTTTGTTTATAAACAGATATATTTATCAGGATTACTAAATAAAAAAATGCTAAAATATGTCTGTTTAGGATTATTAGTTTTTTTATCCTTTGTCCTTCTTGGGAATCTTAGACAAGAGGCTAGGGGAGGAGGTTCTGATAGTTTGTCAAATAATATTGGGATTAAAGATGCTTCCCCTGCATTATCGTGGGTATACGGATATGTTGCTATAAATTATGATGTTGTTAGAGCGTATTTTGACGAAATTCCAACTCAAAAACCAACAGTAGTTGAACAGTTGTTTTCGGGAAGTGACGCAGACTCTGAACCTGAGTCTGGAATAAATGGTTTTAATGCATCAACATTTATTAGTCAATTTATTAAAGATTTTGGGGTTTTCTATTTTATAGAAATGGTAGTTTTTGCGTTGATCTTGGGTATATTGATTTATATTATTAGATCAATAAATTTTTTGGGATGCTACGTTTTTATTTTAAGTTTATTGTTATTTGCCTTTTTTGGAAACTATTTGGCTAATAGAAGTATCTTTTTTGCTTTACTCTTAAGCATTTTCTTTTTCTCATTAGCTAGTGAGAATCGGAAGAGAGTAGTGTGGGATTAAAGATATACCTAAGTTTCTCAAATAGATATTAGAGATAATATATTTAATATGAGATTAATAGTTAATACATCATCTTTGTTTGCAGGAGGAGGGGTACAGGTTGCCTTATCCTTTCTTGAAGAATGTAAATTGTATACAGAAAATGAATATTATGTATTTGTATGTACATCTATTAATGATCAAATAGATGTATCGAGCTATCCTGATAACTTTAAATTCTATTTAATAGAGAGGAAAAATAATGTAATTAAAAATATCCTCTTTTTACAAAAGATTTTGTCTAAGCTAGAAAAAGAGATTAATCCCGATTGTGTTTTTACTATATTCGGTCCATCGTATTGGACCCCCAAAAAGCCCCATCTGCTAGGCTTTGCTACTGGTCACTATATATATCCGGAATCTCCATTTTTTCAAAAGATATCGGCTTTCGATAGGATTAAATGGGAGTTGAAAAAAAGACTACATTTATTCTTTTATAAAAGAAATGCTCAGTTTTTTCATATAGAAACACATGATGCCAAAAAGCGGCTTGCCCCTTTCTTAGGAGCCTCTCCGAATAATATTTTTGTTGTTTCTAATACTTATAGCCCATTCTTTAATTATCCATTGAAAAAAGAAAATATTTTGAGGGATAAACGCGAAAATACTATTCGGTTTTTAATTTTGTCAGCATATTATTCCCATAAAAATTTGGATATATTAAATAAAGTTATTCCAATTTTGCGAGAAAAAGGAATAGATAATGTCGAATTTGTAACAACATTGTCTCGGGAGGTATATGAAGAGAAATTTACTGAAGATGCAAAATGTTATATGTATAACATAGGTCCTGTACTTGCGAAAGACTGTCCTAAGTTGTATTCTGAATGTGACTTTCTGTTTTTACCAACATTGATAGAATGCTTTTCAGCTAATTATCCGGAGGCAATGAAGATGAATAAACCTATTTTGACGTCAGATTTGCCTTTTGCCAGAGGGCTTTGTGAAGATGCTGCATTGTATTTTGACTCTGATAATCCAGAAGATATTAGTCTGAAAATTATTAATATCATTGGAGATAGACAGTTACAAGAGAAATTAGTTGAAAATGGGAAAAGAAGATTAAAAGATTTTCTAACAGCTAAAGAGAGAGCAGGAGAATACCTGAAAATATGTCGTCAAATATCGCTAAAATGAGGACTTTGATTAGATAGTTTAATGTAATTTATAATTAATGAGATATTATGTTTAAGGATAAAACTTTATTGATTACTGGTGGAACCGGTTCTTTTGGAAATGCTGTATTAAAAAGATTTTTGGATTCAGACTTAAAAGAAATTCGAATTTTTAGTCGAGATGAGAAAAAACAGGATGATATGCGTCATGCATTACAAAACCCGAAAGTGAAATTCTACATTGGTAATGTAAGGGATAAGCGAAGTGTTGATAATGTGATGTCAGGGGTTGACTTTATTTTTCACGCAGCAGCATTAAAGCAAGTTCCATCCTGTGAATTTTTTCCTATTGAGGCTGTTAACACTAATATATTAGGAACGCAGAATGTATTGGACTCTGCAGTAAGTCATGGTGTAAAACGTGTTGTAGTCTTAAGTACAGATAAGGCAGCCTATCCAATTAATGCAATGGGAATGAGTAAGGCATTGATGGAAAAGGTGGCAATAGCGAAAGCTCGCTCTTTAGGACAAGATGCCTCAACTACTATTTGCTGTACACGTTATGGGAATGTAATGGCTAGTAGGGGGTCTGTAATTCCTCTATTTATTGATCAAATAAAGGCTGGAAAGGACTTGACTGTGACTGACCCCAATATGACTCGTTTTATGATGACTTTGGATGATGCTGTCGATTTAGTTTTGTTTGCTTTTGAACATGGGAATAATGGAGACTTATTTGTTCAAAAAGCTCCGGCAGCTACAATTGAAACTCTTGCGCAGTCAGTTTTAAGACTTTATCATTCAACGAATAAAGTGTTAACAATAGGAACTCGGCATGGAGAAAAGTTATACGAAACATTGGTCACTCGCGAAGAAATGGCTAAATCTCAGGATTTAGGTGACTACTTTAGAATTCCTGCTGATAATAGAGACCTAAATTATGATAAATTTTTTATTGAAGGAGAGTCGAAAATTTCTGTGATAGATGATTATCATTCTCATAATACTGCACGTTTAGATGTAGAAGGAATGACTAAATTATTGTTGAAACTTGATTTGATAAAAGAAGATTTAAATTTATAATAATATGTCGAAGATACAGGTTATAGAAGGTGAAATATATACAGATGATAGGGGTATAATATCATCTTTAAATAAATTCTCCTTCGAAGGAGTAAAAAGGTATTACGTTATCCATCATCCTGATACAATTACTCTGAGAGGATGGCACGGTCATCAGTATGAAGCTAAGTGGTTTTATTGTTTAAAAGGTTCTTTTACTTTAGCTTTTGTGGAAATAGATAACTGGGAAAACCCTTCGACAAATTTGAAACCTGAAATATTTAGATTATCTCAATCGAAGAGTGAGATAATCTGTTTACCTCAAGGTTATGCTAATTGTATAAAAGCAAATGAAGTGGATTCTATACTACTTGTGTTCTCAGGGAAAAAATTAGAAGATGCATTAAACGACTCATGGCGCTACGATAGTATGTTATGGGTTGATTGGTCTAAATATTAATTCAGAATAATGATTAAAATTGGAATAACAGGTCAGGCTGGTTTTGTTGGAACCCATTTATTTAATGAGTTAGGTCTTTTAACAGACTCTTTTGAAAGAATTTTATTTGAAGATGCTTTTTTTGAAAACTCAAGTATTCTTGATGAATTCGTTCAGCAATGTGATGTTATAGTCCATTTGGCAGCTGTAAACAGACATAATGATATTGAAGTGTTGTATGAAACAAATATATCATTGTGTAAGCTTTTAATTGACTCATGTGAAAGAACAAACTCGAAACCTTATATTTTGTTTTCTTCTTCGACACAAGAGGAGTTGGATAATTTGTATGGGAAATCAAAGAAAGAAGGTCGCACTTTATTCGAGCAGTGGGCTAAAAAGAATTGTGCATCATTTACCGGATTAGTTGTCCCAAATGTATTTGGTCCATTCGGAAAGCCTAATTATAACTCTTTTATAGCAACATTCTCTTATAAACTAACTCATGGAGAAGAGCCTACTATCCTCACTGATAGTCCTGTAAAATTAATATATGTCGGCTCTTTATGTAAGTTTATTATTAATAAAGTAAACTTATGGAATGAAACTGTCTCTGTACCTTGTGTTGAAGAGGTCGCTGTTCCTTTCGATTTTGAAAGGTCAGTATCTGAGATTTTGGATCAACTTCGTATCTTTGCAAAACAATATTTTAATTCTGGGATAATTCCATATTTATCAGATAGAAATGATATAAATATATTTAATACGTTCCGAAGCTATATTGATTATTCAACCTATTTTCCGTTTGAGCTGGTTAAACATAGTGATGATAGGGGAATTTTTGTTGAAACAATTAAGCTTGGACTTGGCGGTCAGGTTTCTTTTTCAACGACAAAAGAAGGGGTTACTCGAGGGAATCATTATCATAGTCGAAAAATAGAGAGATTTACTGTAATTAAGGGTAAGGCCAGAATCCAACTCCGTAAGATAGGAACGAATGAAGTTTTGAACTTTGTTTTGGATGGAGAGAACCCTTCTTATGTGGATATGCCTATATGGTACACACACAATATTACAAATATAGGAAAAGAAGATTTGTACACTCAGTTTTGGATTAATGAGTGGTATGATTCCAATGATGGAGATACATTTTCTGAATTAGTTAATCAATAAGAATGACATGAAAAAGCTAAAAGTAATGACAGTCGTTGGGACACGACCTGAAATAATCAGATTATCTTGTGTTCTCAATAAATTAGATGAATCGGATGCCATTGAGCATATCCTTGTACATACCGGACAAAATTACGATTATGAATTAAATGAAGTGTTTTTTGAAGATTTACAACTTAGAAAACCGGATTATTTTTTGAATGCTGCTGGATGTAACGCTACACAGACAGCGGGTCAGATTCTCATTAATGTCGATAATGTTTTAGAACAGGAAAAACCCGAAGCTTTCCTTGTATTAGGGGATACTAACTCCTGTTTGTGCGCTATTGCTGCAAAAAAAAGACATATACCTATTTTTCATATGGAAGCAGGCAATAGATGTTTTGACCAGAGGGTTCCGGAAGAGACTAATCGGAAGATTGTAGACCATACATCAGATATTAATCTGACATATAGCGATATTGCAAGAGAGTATTTATTAGCAGAGGGATTACGTCCTGATAGGGTCATTAAAACAGGAAGTCCTATGTTTGAAGTGCTTATGAAACAACTGCCGAAGATAAAAGAATCTCTAATATTATCCTCTCTGGGTTTAGAGAAGGGTGAATATTTTGTTGTATCTGCCCATCGGGAAGAAAATATATCGTCTCAAGAACATTTCTTTAATTTAGTGGATATTTTGAATACTATTGCGGAGGATTATAACTATCCAGTGATTGTTTCCACTCATCCTCGTACTCGTAATATGATAGAGAAATTAGCTGTGAAATTTCATCCGAATGTTAACCTTATGAAGCCATTAGGGTTAACAGACTATATTGCGCTTCAAATGAATTCTAAGATAGTACTATCAGATAGCGGAACTATAAGCGAAGAATCCTCGATATTGAATTTCAGAGCATTAAATTTAAGAGAGGCTCATGAACGCCCTGAAGCTATGGAAGAAGCTTCTGTTATGATGGTTGGTTTAAATAAAGATAGAGTCCTACAAGGTCTCATCCAACTGAACTCTCAAGAGGATGGGGAAGGACGAAACTTTAGACTTGTTGCTGATTATAGTATGCCTAATGTTTCTGATAAAGTAGTAAGGATTATTATTTCTTATACAGATTATATAAAGAGAGTAGTTTGGGGTGAGAAATAATTTAGAGATGTCTAATTCATATTAATTTACGTATATTTTAGTTTGAAAGTGAAGAGTATACTTATTGTAACAGAAGTTTTTTATCCTGAAAATGGACTTATTAATGATTTTGTAAAAGAATTACAGGAGAGAGGATATAAAGTGGATGTTCTTACACAATACCCTTCATATCCAGAAAGTGTAATTTTTCCGGGATATAAGAATGAGTATTATAGTATAGAGAGATGGGGCGAAGTAACTATTCATAGGTTTAAACTTGTTGAGGGTTATAAAAACAGTATTATTAAGAAGATTTTAAATTATTGGACTTTTGTAAAAGTCGGAAAGAAAATCGCACGAAAGATTGGAAATGAGTATGATCATATTTTGGTTTATCAAACAGGTCCGTTAACTGTAGGATTACCGGCTGTTGAAATAAAAAAGAAGTTCAGAAAGGCTCTTACAATTTGGACGTTTGATATCTGGCCTGATACAGTTTATGCATATGGATTTCCTAAGATATTCCCTTTAACATATTGTTTGGATAGATTTATTAAGAAGATATACTCATCTTGTGATAATATTTTAGTATCAAGTGAAGGATTTATAAAGTCTATTCAGAAATATGTTCCAGATAAAGAGATTCTATATTCTCCTAATTGGATGATCAAGGAAGAACAGGAGGTCTGCCCATTACGACTTGATAGGGGTAAATTTAATTTTACTTTTACGGGGAATATATCAGTATCTCAGAATCTGGAAAATGTACTGCTAGGATGGGAGCTAGCAGATTTAGATAATGCTATATTGAATATTGTAGGTGATGGCTCATCTTTGCAGACACTTAAACAAATAATAGAAGAAAGAAAGATTAAGAATGTAAAATTATTTGGTAGATATCCTTCTAATCAGATTGCTGATATATTATCTCAAAGTGATACCTTGGTATTATCACTCATTCCTAATCATGGTATAGATAAGACAGAGCCATTTAAAATTCAGTCTTATCTCCAATCAGGAAAACCTATATTAGGGGTGATAGCAGGTGCTGGGCGTTGTATTATCTTAGATAACCAATTAGGCTTATGTAGTAGTCCGACTGATATTACTGATATAGCTGAGAAATTTAGAAACTCTCTTCCTTATGCGTTAGAGAATTATTCGAGAATTGCTTTATCATCAAAAAGGTTAATCAAAGAAAGATTTAATAGAGAACTGATAATAGATAGGGTAATATCTATTATTGAAAAGTGAGGGTCGATATCGTATCTATCTAATCAAAAGTAACGGTTTCTTTATTGAAGTATTCTCTCAACTGGAAAATATATACTATATTCTATAATGAGTTATTAAGAAGCATTTGGAATCTTATTTCATGAAGTTATTAATCACGGGAACTGCGGGTTTTATTGGGTATGTTCTGACGAGAAAGTTGTTAGAGCTTAATACTAATATAGAAATTATAGGTTTAGATAATATCAATGATTATTATGATGTTAGATTAAAATATGGACGTTTACACCAATTGGGGATTAATGGTAAAGATATTGAACATGGAAAAAAAGCTTCTAGTTCTATCTTTCCTAACTTGTCTTTTGTAAAACTCGATTTAGAAGATAAAACTAACCTTGATAAGTTATTCTCTGATGAGAAATTCGATATAGTATGTAATCTTGCGGCTCAGGCTGGGGTACGTTATTCAATAGAAAATCCTTATGCGTATATTAATTCTAATATTGTTGGATTCCTGAATATATTAGAAGCTTGCAGGCATAATCCTGTTAAACATCTTGTATATGCAAGTTCAAGCAGTGTGTATGGAATGAATGAGAAGGTTCCTTTTTCGGAAGAGGATAAAGTAGATTCTCCTGTGAGTCTTTATGCTGCTTCTAAGAAATCGAATGAATTGATGGCTCATGCCTATAGCAACTTATATAAAATTCCTACAACCGGGTTGCGCTTTTTTACAGTGTATGGGCCTTGGGGAAGACCTGATATGGCTCCCTTCCTCTTTACTAAAGCAATAGCTAATGGTGATGAAATCAAGATATTCAACAATGGAAATATGCTTCGGGATTTTACCTATATCGATGATATTGTGGATGGGATAATCAAGGTCCTGACACATATTCCACAGCAGGATATTCCATACAAAATCTATAATATCGGTAATTCTACACCGGTAAAACTGATGGATTTTATAAATGAAATAGAAGTGGCATTAAACAAAGAGGCTAAGAAGGTGTTCTTACCTATGCAACCAGGGGATGTCTATCAGACTTATGCAGATACCTCACAATTGGAAAATGATGTAAACTTTAAGCCAAATACATCGATAAAGGATGGTGTGAAGTCGTTTATTGATTGGTATATTGATTTTTATAAAGTAACTAAATAGTTAAGTATTATGTTATCACCAAAAATTACATGGATCGGATTGGGGCATATGGGAGCCCCGATGGCAACAAATCTACTAAAAGGTGGATTCGATGTAGCAGTGTATAACCGCTCGGCAGAGAAAATCAGACCTCTGGCTGAAGCCGGAGCAAGAACTTTTACTTCTATTGAAGATGTTGTTCCGAATTCTAATGTAATCTTTACGATGCTTTCGGATGATACGGCGGTTACTGCTGTTTACAATGATCTGATGAAATCGGATATATCGAAGAAGTTATTCATAAACATGAGTACGATTTCACCCGAACTGACCAAACGCTTATCTGACGAAATACAAGCTAAAGGAGGTAACTATCTCGATGCTCCTGTATCAGGAAGCGTAAAGCCTGCTACCGATGGAACCCTGATCATTTTGGTGGGAGGACGTGAGATAGATTATGAGGCCGCAACCATGTTTTTTGAGAAACTAGGTAAGTTTTCATTGTATCTTGGTGAGGCCGGATTAGGAGCGAAAGCCAAATTAGCCATAAATTATTATATGTCGGTAGTTGTGGAAGGGTTGGCCGAAACTGTCCTTTTTGCCGAGAAGAATGGTATTGATCGTGAGACGATGATGTTTATTGTAAACGAGAGTGCCTGTGGTAGTGCTATGTCTAAAATGAAAACTCCGGGTATTATTCAGGATAGTTATCCGGCAGCATTCCCGCTGAAACATATGGATAAAGATATTCGTTTAGCACAGAATGAAGGACTGAATACAGAAACCTCTGCTGCTATGGCTAAAATTTTTGGAGAAGCTATGAAAGCTGAACTGGGAGATAATGACCTTATGGCTGTAATAAAAGCGGTAAAATCGAGATTTTAATATAATTCCAATAAAATGCACACAAGAAGGCAGAAAGTCGCTGAAAAGGGCTTTTCTGCCTTTTGTTCTTATAAGGTGAGCCTGTTGAGAATAGTATCCAAAACTTGGTTACATGATTTTATGTATTCGTCTTTAGCTAATATCTCCGATTTGGATTGGATATACGCGCCTTTTACTAGTTCCTCTTTTCCATTCTGAACCATATCTTTTATAGATTCGGGAGTTACCTCCAAATGGAATTGAAACCCAATTACATTTTTCTTGTATATGAAAGCTTGGTTCGTACAACCAATGCTAGATGCAATATGATCACATTTAGTTGGAATGTCGAATGTATCCCCGTGCCAATGAAAGACCGGATTGTTTACGTCTAGACCTTCAAACAACAGATTTTTTTCACCTGCTTTTGTTAGAGAAATAGGGAACCAACCGATTTCGATTTCCTTATTCCGGCTTACTTTAGCTCCTAATACATCTGCTATCAATTGTGAGCCAAGGCAGAATCCTAACACGGTTTTATCCGATTTTATTGATTCTTTTATAAATTGTTTTTCGGCAATAAGCCATGGATACTTCTCTTCTTCGTAGATATTCATCGGGCCTCCCATAATTATGAGCCAGTCAAACTCTGTTAGTGCCGGAAGTGGATCTCCTTTGTATAAATGAGAAAAAGTCAGCTTATGATTGTTCTTATTTGCCCAAGTCTCGATATATCCGATTCCCTCGAAACTGACATGCTGAAGGCAATGTATCTTTAAACTCATTCTATTGGCTTTCATATGATGTTACAGGTCTTTAATCAGGGTATCTTTTTCTTTTTCAAACAGTGTACGGCGTATATCCTGAATCACATTCCATTCTTCGAAGAATTCGCCATTTATATCGATATTGAAAAAGTCTTCCATCCCGAATGTATCTATTTTATTGAATAGATAGGCTACCGATATTTTGTTTATATCCAAAGCCGGAATATATGCCGGAACAATATTGTCGTCAGATGGGGTTTCGCGAATGATATTCAATTCGAGCAATAAGTAGAGAGAGTCACTTGTCACACGGGTGGGTATCTTGAAGCGTTCGGATATCTCACTTGCTGTATAAGGCTTTTCGCCTTTCTCGAACCGTTTTACTATAAGGGTGATGATAAGCAGTATCACAAAATCCTTATAACGGCGACTGATATTTTTAGTATCTTTCTCGTAGCTGAATTTCTTTACATTCTGATAACCAAAGCTGATCTCAACCCCTATCAGAACAATCAGCCAAGAGAGTTGCAACCATAGAAGCAGAAGTGGTAAAGCGGCGAAACTACCGTATATAGCGTTGTATTTCGATATCCATATCTGCCCGCCAATGTATAATTGCTGGAATAATTGAAAGGCTAAACCTGCGATAAATCCGGCAAAAAGCGCACTACTGAACTTTACCTTAGTATTGGGTAAGTATAGGTAGATAAAAGTAAAGAGCAATATAGTTATCAGATATGGAAGAAGTTCGACGAAAGGGCCTATAACCAGTCCTACGAGCTTTGTTTCGGCCGATGAGTTCAATAATATAGAAAGGCCTCCATTACAGACCAGAAACACAGGTGCAATAAGTATCAGAGCTGTATAGTCGGTGAATTGGCGGTAATATGACCTGTCGTTCTTAATTCGCCAGATAGCATTGAAGTTCGATTCGATACCTCCGATCAGATTTAGCACCGTATAAAGGAGTAGTATAAGGCCAATACCCAAAAAGATTCCGCTCTGAGCATATTCGAGCGATTTATCGATAAAAACCATCGCTTTTTCCAGAACTTCCCTTTGTCCTTCGAAATATCCGAATAATTCGCTTTGAACGATATTCTGAAATCCAAATCCGCGTGCTATTGCAAATAGTACCGCAAGCAGCGGAACTATCGATAAAAGCGTGTTATATGTAAGGGCAGCCGCTTTTGTGTTCATTTGGCTCCAGTCCATATTGCGATAGGCAAGTATAAACGATTTGATCGCAGTGTATATAAATGCCCGTGGCTTTCCACTTTGCTTTGTATCTACTTTCCAGATACCGATTTGTAGAAAGTGGAGTATTCTCTGGAATAATTTTGTCAGTTTATCAATCATAGTAAGCTTATAATCCGGTCCTATTTATTAGAAACCAAAACAAAGATAAAATGTTCTCCAATCAGAGAGGCTTATTTCTTCTGCTTTTTTGAATCTGTCACTTTTTTGTAGTACTTTTTGTTACCTTTCTGTAGAGATTGTCACTTTTCTGTCACCTTATTAAGATATTGATAATTTGTTTATTATAGGGAAAAAGGTGACAAAGGTTACAAAAGTGACATCCATTTTTTAATTCAAGTTTTCTTAGGTTGCCCATTTGTTTTCTGAATAGATAAAAAGAGAGGGTGTTAATCGTTGAGAGAAGGTCAAGTTAGAAGAAAAAAATTACAGT
This sequence comes from Indolivaga macrotermitis, assembly GCF_900128985.1. GTDB lineage: Bacteria > Bacteroidota > Bacteroidia > Bacteroidales > Dysgonomonadaceae > Dysgonomonas_A > Dysgonomonas_A macrotermitis. Next base: position 51,190 of record NZ_FQUC01000018.1, read on the forward strand.
CGGTCTGTAAGCCGGGTTCTGTGCTTTGTATCGAAACAAAGTGCTTGTCATTTATCTACACCTGCCGTCGCCGGCAGGCTCTAGCGACCTACCCCCCGACATCGGGCGAGCAGCCCTACATGCGTCGGTATACATGGTCTTGCAACTCATAAGTAGTACGGCTCTCCGTATTGCTACGGAGACCGGTGAGCTCTTACCTCACCTTTTCACCCTTACCCCGGCAAGCCGTGGCGGTTATTTTCTGTTACCTTACTCTGCCCTCGCGAACAGCTTCCCGTTAGGAAATATGATGCTCTGTGTTGCCCGGACTTTCCTCTTTTCATTTCCCGAAGGAAACGCTCAGCGACAAACCGTCCGACTGTAATCGGTGGCAAAGGTAGTAAAAGTAAGGAATTAAGAATGAAAAATTAAGAATTAAGAATTGTGGATTGGTGGCCACAGGGGTTAATTGCAATAGCCCTTAATCAAATAATCAACGAGAGGGCTAATGCAATTAGCCCCTACCAGAGCTCCTAACAGATTAATGCCTGTCAACTATTGCTTTACGTCCATTCTTAATTCTTAATTTTTCATTCTTAATTCGTAAACGTTGTCATTGTCGCTCAAAAAATGTAATATTGTATCACATTTCTAACTAAGGTTTCAGACCTGTTTGTTATTTTAATTATTGAAATAACGATAAGTTGTCATGATTCAAAAGTCTTTCATTAAATGCTTACAACTATTTAAAATAAAAGTCATGATGAAAAAATGCTTGTTTTTTGTTTTTCTTATCATTGCTCTTACAGGTTGCTCCAGTTATAGTGAGATGTTGAGTGCTGATTCGAATATGAAGAAAGTTGAACTGGATATGACCAAAGAGCAAGTAATTGCTATTATGGGTAGCAATTATCAGAGGGTAGGTTCTTTCAGGTTAGAGGATAGTACGTATGTTGAAATGCTTGGATTTAAGCGTAATTACAACGAGACATATGTTATGAGATTCGAAAACGGAATATTAACGGAATGGAATAAGGAGGTTATCCCTGAATACCCTGCTCCTGTGAATACGAATACAGTAAGTAAGTAAGAGCAAATATTGAATGCGTGTTTTCAGAATATGTGTAGCTGTTGTTTTACTTACAAAACCTATAGAAGGGTCGGAGACCTCTAAATAAATCTGCTCCAATGATTTTAAATTATATTTGGATAGCCTTTTTTGTTATAGCCTTTGTAGTAGCTTTGGCTCGCCTTATTTTCTTCGGTGATTACGAGACATTCAATACCACAGTCAACTCTACATTCTCATCAGCACGTTCAGGATTCGAAATATCGATCGGATTAACCGGTGTTTTGACTCTTTGGATGGGATTGATGCGTATTGGCGAGCAAGGAGGAGTTATCCAGATGTTTTCCCGCGCGATCAATCCGTTGTTTAGCCGTCTTTTTCCCGATATACCGAAAAATCATCCTGCCGGAGGTTCGATACTTCTGAATCTTTCCGCTAATATTCTCGGGCTTGATAATGCGGCAACTCCTGCCGGATTACAGGCAATGAAAGAATTGCAGGAAATAAATCCTGATAAAAACAAGGCTTCTAATCCGATGATCATGTTTTTGGTGATGAATGCGTCGGGTCTGACTCTTATTCCCGTTTCGGTAATGACAATACGCGCTCAGATGGGAGCGGCAAATCCTGCCGATGTTTTCGTGCCGATTATGATAGCGACCTTTGTATCCACTATGATCGGTGTTTTGGCGGTTTGCATCAAACAAAAGATAAAAATCTTCGATAAAGTCATACTCGGTACATTTGGTACAGTTGCTCTTCTGATAGGCGGTGTTATCTGGGCCTTTAATGAGATGGGGCCCGTGAGGGCTCAAAAAGTATCAAGCCTCATAGCCAGCCTTATCTTGTTCGGTGTAATTATCTTTTTTATACTGAGTGGGGTCAGGAAAAAGGTAAATGTCTATGATGCTTTTATCGAAGGAGCAAAAGACGGATTTTCGACAGCAGTGCGTATAATTCCCTATTTGATCGCTATTTTAGTTGCAGTAGGAATGTTCCGAGCTTCGGGTACGATGGATTTTCTGGTGGATGGCTTGAAGTCTGCTGTCGCTTTTTTCGGAGGAGATACCCGTTGGGTAGATGCTATGCCCACAGCTTTGATGAAACCCTTGAGTGGAAGCGGAGCACGCGGGATGATGGCCGAAACGATGTCTACTTTCGGAACGGAATCTTTTGCCGGGCGTTTAGCCGGTATCTTTCAAGGCTCAACAGATACGACGTTTTATGTAGTAGCCGTTTATTACGGTTGCGTCAATATAAAGAATAGCCGTTATACTGTACCTTATGCGCTTTTAGCCGATTTAGTCGGAGTAATAACCGCTATCTGGGTGGCCTATATATTTTTCGGGTAGTGATACATTCAGTAGATAATTAACTGTTGTTATTTTGTTTTCGAAACCAATAAAAAGGTCTGTGACCTTAATCATAAATTATGGCAATCATTTATCAGACAGAGGATGTAAAAGAACCTCAGATTAAAAAGCGTACAATCAATAAATGGATCAAGGATACGGCCGGTTCATACGGAAAAAAGGTGGGTGATATATCCTACATATTCTGTTCGGATGAGAAGATTCTTGAAATCAATAATCAATACCTTCAACATGACTATTTCACCGATATAATTACATTCGATTATACCGAAGGAAATATAATTGGTGGAGATATTTTTATAAGCCTCGATACCGTTAAGAGTAATGCGGAGCAATTCGGGACAAATTATGCGGATGAACTGCATCGCATTATTATTCATGGCATACTCCACCTTTGCGGAATAAATGATAAAGGGCCCGGAGAAAGGGAGCATATGACCGAATGTGAAAATAAAGCACTGGATATATTAGCATCTTATTAAGATAAAAATGAAAAAGTATTTATTTCTTGTTTTCTTCGTTGTATTTGCACTTTTAGCCTGTAAAGAGAATCAGGAGCCTGTAACAATGAAAGTTTGGGAAGGTAATCCTCCTACAAGTAACGGATTATCCGATCAAGCCGAGATTATTGTCTATAAACCTAAAACAATGTCGAAGCTTCCGACTCCTGCGGTGCTTATATGTCCGGGAGGAGGATATGCAGGCTTGAGTATGCCGTACGAAGGGCATGGACTGGCTCAGTGGATGGCATCGAAGGGAGTTGTAGGGGTGATATTGAAGTACCGTTTGCCGAATAAGCATAAGGAAGTTCCTTTCGACGATGCTTGTCAGGCGCTGCAAATAATAAGGAATCATTCGAAAGAGTGGAATATCGATGTTTCTAAAATCGGTGTTGCAGGCTCTTCTGCCGGAGGTCATTTAGCAGCGACATTATCGACCTATTACACTAATAACGAGTTATGCCCGCGCCCTGCATTTACTATATTATTTTATCCGGTGATAACGATGGAAACTGTTACAAAAGGAAAGACCCGCGATAATCTGATGGGGGTTGAGCCATCGGAAGAGGATATACTTGCCTATTCTCCGGAAAAACAGGTGTCGGAAAATACTCCTCCGGCCATAATATTTACGGCAGATGGAGACGGCTCTGTCCCTCCCTTACATAGTGTTATGTATTATCGGGCATTGAAGGAAAAGAATATTCCGGCGAGTCTGCATATTTTTTCCGAAGGAGATCATGGGTGGCTTTTGCTTCCTCAATATAAATATACCGAGCCAACAATGTCTTTACTCGAAACCTGGATGGAATCTTATATAAAATAAAATACTGTATCATGAAAAAACTATTGTTAGTATTATTTTCAATTTTATCCATAACTACGATGAATGCGCAGGAAGTAGTTAAACTTTGGCCGGGAAACCCGCCTACTGATAATGAGATAATGGGTGATGAAATAGATGTAAATAGCCGTATATCGAATGTCAATACACCTGAGTTATTTATCTATAAGGCGAACCCCTTGAATGACCGGAATATTGCTGTTGTAATTTGTCCCGGAGGAGGATACACCCGTCTGGCTATGGACCACGAAGGACATGACTTTGCAAAGTGGCTTCAATCTATCGGAATCACCGGTGTTATTCTTAAGTACCGCCTTCCGAATAAGCATAAAAACGTACCTCTCGAAGATCTGCAACAGGCAATGAGGTTCGCAAAGAATAAATTGGCGAAAAATGCGTCTTCTCCGTTGAAAGTCGGTGTTGCAGGATTTTCAGCCGGAGGGCATTTGGCTTCTACAGGTTCTACCCACTTAGATGATAAGGAAACCCGTCCGGATTTCTCTATTCTGTTTTATCCTGTAATTACGATGGGTGAATATACTCATCAAGGATCGAAAGATAATTTGCTGGGAGAAAATCCTTCGGCTAGTGATGTTATGTATTATTCGAACGAAACCATGGTGACCGAATTTACACCTCCAACAATATTGCTACTGAGTGATGACGACGGAGCCGTTCCATCGATGAATAGTATTATGTACTACTCGGCGTTGAAGCAAAATAAAGTGCCGGCTACTATGTATATATTCCCGATCGGAGGACATGGCTGGGGGATGAGACCGGATTTCAAATATCATGATGAAATGCTTCGTTTACTTAAAACCTGGATTGAGGAAACTAAGTTTTGAAGTTTTAGTCGAAAAGCCTTTTCTCGCCTGATTCCAGATCCAAAAGATATCGTTTTTTTTCCAACCCTCCGGCATAGCCCGTGAGGGTTTTATTTGTGCCTATTACCCGGTGACATGGGATAATTATGGCGATTTTATTAGCCCCGTTAGCATTTGCTACAGCCCTTACTCCCAATGGTATTCCCATCGCTTTTGCCTGTTCTAGGTAGGATACTGTTTTACCATAAGGAATTTGTAAAAGTTGTGTCCATACTTTTTTCTGAAAATCCGTACCAATCATATCAATACTAACTGTAAACTCTTTAATTCCTTTCTCAAAATAACGGGATAACTCTTTTTTCAGAAGTTCGATATGAGGATTTTTTTCTTCACGAATATCTGAAACAGCCATTTTTCCCAAGTTCAGTACTTGTTTTTCGAAATTCTTTCGGTTATTAAATTCGAGAAAGCAGATACCCTTTTCACTGGCATATGCTATCATATTTCCAAGCGGTGTATCTATGGTATCCGAAGCGGTGATTGTAGTTTGTTCTTGTGCCAATTGATCGTTAGTTTTTGTTATAAAATGTAACTCGATTATAAAGATATTTAATTAACGAAATCTTTGAAACAAAGTTATTTAATTTGTTTTCGAATATTTGGTCGTTAATACCGGATATTTTATAGGTTTTTATTTGTACTTGTTTGATATATAGTGTAATGTGTACTTTATTAACATAAAAGCCAAGTTATCAACAATTCCTTTAGAGTTTCGGTAGCCATTTTTAGATGTGCTGTAATTTATTCGTTTCTTTGTAACTTATATATAATATAGAAATCTTAAAAGAGTAACATAACAACTACTATGGGTAAAATAATTGCTTTGGCAAATCAGAAGGGTGGGGTTGGAAAAACTACTACTACAATCAACTTGGCGGCATCTCTGGCTGCTCTCGAGAAAAAAGTTCTGGTAGTAGATGCTGATCCTCAGGCAAACGCCTCTTCGGGTTTGGGACTGGATATTAAGCAAATAAAAAATACTATTTACGAATGCTTGATCGGGGCGTCTACCGCCGAAAAAGCTATTGTTGCAACAGAATACGAACGGCTGGATATTATTCCTTCGCATATCAACTTAGTGGGTGCTGAACTGGAAATGCTGAATATCGAGAACCGTGAGAAAAGGCTTGCTTCTGTTTTGCTTCCAATAAAAGGAAATTATGATTATATTTTGATAGACTGTTCTCCTTCACTGGGCCTGATTACTGTAAATGCACTGACTGCTGCCGACTCGGTGATTATTCCTGTACAATGTGAGTATTTTGCTTTGGAAGGTATTAGTAAACTGTTGAATACTATTAAGATAATCAAGTCTAAACTGAATCCACAACTAGAGATCGAAGGATTTCTACTGACAATGTATGATGCACGTCTGCGTTTGGCAAACCAGATATACGAAGAGGTGAAAAAACACTTCCAGGAACTAGTGTTCACTACTGTTATACAGCGTAATGTCAAACTGAGTGAATCGCAAAGTTTTGCTCAACCTGTGCTTGCTTATGATGCAGCGTCACGCGGAACGGTCAACTACATGCAGTTAGCGAAAGAACTAATCGAAAAAAATTCGTAACTTTGTCGTTATCCTCAATATTTTAGAAGTATCTTGAGGATTTATTTAGACAGAGAATAAATACAGATATTTAAAGTATAGATATAGGTTTATATCATTAATACTTATTTTTACTTAATTAAATTATGGCAAAAAAACCTGCTTTAGGGAGAGGATTGGATGCGCTTATTACTATGGACGAAGTGACAACTTCGGGTTCGTCGTCTATCAGTGAGGTGCCCTTATCTCAAATTCAGCCTAATCCTGACCAGCCTAGACGTGTTTTTGACGAGGAAGCTTTACGTGAACTGGCTGTTTCTATCAAACAGTTGGGGGTGATACAACCTATCACCTTACGTAAGATCGATGATGATACTTATCAGATTATTGCAGGAGAACGCAGATACAGAGCTTCGATGATTGCGCAGCTCGAAACCATTCCTGCATATGTGAAAACGGCCGAAGACGAAAATGTCATGGAAATGGCATTGATAGAGAATATTCAGAGAGAAGACCTGAATTCGATAGAAATAGCGCTGGCATATCAGAATCTTATCGAAACATATAGCCTGACACAGGAGAGACTGAGCGAGCGTATTGGTAAGAAACGTACAACTATAGCCAATTATCTGCGGTTACTGAAGTTACCTGCCGAAATACAGATGGCAATCAGAGACAAGAAAATAGATATGGCGCATGCCCGTACTCTTGTTACTATCGAAAATCCGGAAGTACAGCTCGACGTTTACCAGCATATTCTCAATGAAGATCTTTCGGTACGGAAGGTCGAAGAATATGTGAGGGCTATAAATAAAGGCGAAACCCTTGAGGAAATAATTCAGGAGAAAGAAGTAGTGGACCTCGTGAAAAAGGGGAAGATACAGAAAGCCACTCCCGAAGAATTCGACGTTTTGAAGAAACATCTTTCTAAATTCTTTGAGTCTAAAGTACAACTCACATGTAATGAAAAAGGGAAGGGAAAGATAACTATCGCTTTCAATTCGGATGAAGATTTGGAACGGATTATTACTAAATTTGACCAGTTGAGAAGATAGTCTGTAAACTTGTCCTGATAGTAGAATTATATGGTAAAAAAAGTTTTAGTTGGTATTTTGGCAGTATGTTTTACTTCACTCTCTGTTTCGGGGCAGAATAACGGTGATTCTATATATACCGATAAGCCGCAAAACGTAGATATATTACATACTAATAATACCAATGATACTGTACCCTTGATAGATTCGAAGCTTCAGATCGATAAATCGACCGAAAGAGCAATGAATCAGAGAGAGATAAAACCTTTTAAACCCGATCCGAATAAAGCCGTGCTCTATTCGGCCATTTTTCCCGGATTAGGTCAGATCTATAATAGAAAGTACTGGAAGTTACCGATAATATATGGCGGTTTCATCGGCTTTTATTATGCTATATCATGGAACGGACGATATTATAACGATTATACAAAAGCGTATAAAGCGATTATGAGCGATACTCCGCGCAGTCCGCAAAATATAGCGATATGGGGTGCTTTTGTCGGAAGTAGTATTGTCCCCGAAGAACTGAGCGAGGCTCAGTTGAATTCTTTAAAAACCCGGTTCCGGAATAAACGCGATTCTTATAGAAGATACAGAGATTTAAGTATTATAGGAGCTGTAGCACTTTATGGTTTATGTATGATAGATGCATATGTAGATGCGCATCTGTTTGATTTCGATATTTCACCTGATTTATCGATGAGAGTTGAGCCTAAAGTCGAGCATGATCCGTTTGCACGCAGGGCATTCGGTCTTCAATGCAGTTTTACATTTTAGGTCATTACTGATAGAGTTGGCCGGAAAATCAAAAAAATATGCTGAAAAAAAAAGTTATTGTTAGTCTAGTTTGTCTAAGTTCGTTAACCCTAAATGCTCAGGTCTATCGGTCGGGTGTGTCTGTAAAAGATACCATAACCGACAAAGATCTTGTTGTTCCTGAGGAGATAGAACGTAACTTCGACCAATTGCTTGTCGACTGGAAGAAGGAATTTGCTCCGGCTCTTACTTGCAAATCTAATTCTGACAGTAATATTGCTTACCCAGATTCTGTATATATCAACAGGCTATATAGTCTGCCTACCGAAATGGAGTTGGTATATAACCCTATTGTGAGGTCGTATATCGATATGTATACAGGAAGAATGAGGGGAAGTGTCGAATACTTTGTTGGTAAGTCGAGCTACTATTTCCCTATTTTCGAACAAGCTCTCGATAAACACGGACTTCCTATCGAGTTGAAATACCTTCCTATTATTGAATCTGCTTTGAATCCGACGATTGTTTCGCGTGCCGGAGCTACCGGTCTGTGGCAATTTATGATAGGTACAGGCAAAATGTATGATCTCGAGATAAACAGCTTGGTTGACGAACGTCGCGATCCTTTGAAATCGACAGAGGCTGCTGCACGTTATCTCAAAGATCTGTTCAATATATATGGTGACTGGAATCTTGTGATTGCAGCATATAACTGTGGACCGGGTAATGTGAATAAAGCAATTAAACGTAGTGGCGGAGCAACTGATTACTGGTCGATATATCCGTATTTACCGAAAGAAACCAGAGGGTATGTTCCTGCTTTCATTGCAGCGACTTATGTGATGAATTATTATGCAGATCATAATATTTGTCCGTTTGAATATAAATATACTCATTCGACAGATACTATTGTTGTAGATAAATATTTGCATTTGCAACAAATTGCCGATGTTTTGGATGTATCTATCGATGAAGTGAGGACACTTAATCCTCAATATAAAAAAGATATAGTTCCCGGCGAATTTAAGAGCTACTTAGTTACCCTTCCATCGGCAAAAGCAACCGATTTTGAAGTGTCGAAAGATTCCGTATATGCTTACAAAACGAATGAGTTTTTGTCTCACCGAAAGGTTGTCGAGCCTACAGGTTATTCGAGTGTGGCGGGTAATACCCTTAGATATAAAGTAAGACGTGGCGATAATCTTGCGGCTATTGCCAGAAAGCATGGAGTAACAACTACCCAGGTAAAGCGATGGAATGGACTTAAATCAAATAAACTGAGGGCAGGGCAGTATCTGGTTGTAAGCAACCCGGCTACAGCTCCTCGTAAAGAGAAGGAAGAAACTTCTACAGCTACTTTGGCACAAAATCAAACCACAACGAATACTTCATCTACTTCGCAGGAACTGAATTCGAATACAAATGAGTCGAGTGTTCTTGCCCAATATTTTAATAAGGTAAGGGAAGAGAATTCTGTAACTGTGATAGAGCCGGATTCGGTTCAGTCGGTTGTAGCTGATAACGAGTTATTGGCATCAGCTGATACAGAAGAAGCCAGTCCATCGAGAATTCAACATTTACAGAGTTCACAAACAATTTATCATAAAGTCCGGATCGGGGAAACATTAACCCAGATTGCTTCGAAATATAATGTTGATAAGGATGAAGTAACAAAGTGGAATAAACTAAAAAAATCCGTACCTAAAGTCGGTCAACGCTTAGTAATACATTTACCTCAAAAAGAGGAACCTGAAGAAGAAGCTGTTCCTTCTATCAATGCAGAATCGGTAGAAGCAGTTATGGCTGATGCTCAGAAGTCGGTTGACGCTGAATCTTCGAATGATGCTGTCGCTTCCGTATCACCGGTTCCGATGAAGGTTAGCAAAAAAGAAGAACAAGCACCTCCGGCTATACCTGCCAGAACAGAGTCGAGAAAACCTGTACCCAAAGCACCGATTGTTTATGTTGTTAAAAAAGGAGATACTCTCGGGCATATTGCGATGAGATATGGAGGAAAGGTGACAGCCAGTACTATACGGAAGGCTAATAATCTGTCTTCGGATAATTTAAGTATAGGTCAGAAATTAAAAATACCCAGATAAGTGATTGTTCTTTTCATAAGAATTTATGGATAAAGATGATAAAAATAAGGAAGAGGATTTGGTGATAGAACAGGAGTTTGACGCTCTTATTCAGGATTATATCAAATCTAATCATAGACGGAAAGTAGAGCTTATAACCAAGGCATTCCATATTGCCCGCGAAGCCCATAAGGGTGCTCGCCGTAGGTCGGGCGAACCGTATATAATGCATCCCCTTGCAGTTGCCCGTATTGTTTGTAACGAAATAGGACTCGGATCTACATCTATATGTGCGGCATTGTTACACGATGTTGTAGAAGACACAGACTATACAGTAGATGATATTAAGAAATTATTTGGTGATAAGATAGCCGAGATTGTCGATGGATTGACTAAAATATCCAGCGGAATGTTTGGAGATCAGGTATCATCTCAGGCTGAGAACTTCCGAAAGCTACTGCTTACAATGTCGGACGATATACGTGTTATCTTAGTAAAGATCGCCGACAGATTACATAATATGCGTACGCTTGGATCTATGGCTCCGGCTAAACGCCACAAGATTGCCGGCGAAACCATGTATATATACGCACCCCTTGCTCACCGCCTGGGGCTTTTTGCTATAAAGACCGAACTTGAAGAGTTGAGTTTCAAATATGAAAATCCGGAAGAGTACAATGATATTGTCGATAAACTCGACAAATCGAGCTATATACGCCGCGATATATTCGAACATTTCGCAAAGCCCGTAAAGGAAAGATTGGATCAGCAGGGATTCAAATATGAAATAAAGGCTCGTGATAAATCGGTGTATTCGATCTGGAATAAGATGAAGACAAAGTCCGTTCCCTTCGAAGAAATATACGATATATTTGCTGTACGTATCATTTTCGATACTGAGCCCGGTGTTGATGAAAAGAAGAGATGTTGGGATATTTATTCGGTGATTACGGACATATACAAGCTTCGACCTGATAGGATCAGGGATTGGGTGAGCCGTCCTAAATCGAACGGATATCAGGCTTTACACCTGACCGTGATGGGACCTGATGGTGAATGGGTGGAAATACAGATCAGGAGCCGCAGGATGGATGACATTGCCGAAAAAGGATTTGCTGCCCATTGGAAGTATAAAGAAGGAAAAATTGAAGAAGATACCGAGCTTGATAAATGGCTGAAGACGATTAAGGAGATTTTAGAAAATCCGAATCCGAATGCCATTGACTTTCTTGATACAATTAAATTGAACCTGTTCTCACAGGAAATTTTTGTGTTTACGCCGAAGGGTGATCTTAAAACAATGGCGCAGGGTTCCACTGCCCTTGATTTTGCTTACGAACTGCATTCGAATATCGGAGATAGGTGTATCGGGGCTAAGGTCAACCATAAACTGGTACCTTTGAGTTATAAACTGAATAGTGGTGATCAGGTCGAAATTCTTACTTCCAAATCGCAGACGCCTCAAGTGGAATGGCTTGGATTTGTAACCAGTGGTAAGGCACGGGCAAAGCTCGAAGCATCGCTGAAAAGGCAGAAAAGAGAGATTGCTAAAGAAGGTGAGCTCCGTTTGAAGGAGTTTTTAGGATTAGAGGAAATACCTACACCTACTATCGACCGTATGCTCGATTATTATAAGGTTGCGAAGCGTGAAGACCTATACTTTGCGATCGGCAATAAAACTATTATTCTGCCGGTCAGGCCGGAATTGTTGTTTAAAGATCAGAAAGATTCGACATCAAGTAATTTCTTGATGAGATATGTGCGTCAGGCATTCAGGGTTAAACGTAAAGAATCCGAAAAAGCTGAAATTCTCGATTCTGACGAAGATTTAGAGACAATAGACAAGAAGAAGACATATATCCTTCAGGAAGATTCTTTCAAGAAAAACTTCAGGTTGGCGTCCTGTTGTAATCCTATTCCGGGTGATAAAGTATTCGGGTTTATCGGAGATAATAACGAAATTCAGGTACATAACGTTAATTGCCCTGTTGGCTTGAAGCTAAAAGCAAGTTTCGGAAATAAGATACTTAATCTGGAGTGGGGTAATTATGCCCAATATTCGTTTTTATCGACTATTGTTATACGAGGGATCGACCGTGTAGGTATGCTCAATGATATAACTAAAGTAATAATAACAGATTCGGTAAATATAAAGAATCTGAATATAGAGTCAAATGACGGCATTTTCGAAGGAAAGGTAAGCCTATTTGTACATAGCGTTGCGGATGTGCAGAGGCTATGCTCGCAGATTTTGAAAATCGAAGGTGTACAGTCGGTGAATAGGCTTAGCTGAGCCAAAATACTGGATATAAAATCATGAGTGAAGATTTCAATATGCATAATGAGAAATTGAACGGAACTGAGCGTGAATTTGAAAATGCACTTCGCCCGTTAACCTTCTCGAGCTTTAGCGGACAAGACAAAGTGGTCGAAAACCTGAAAGTTTTTGTCACTGCTGCACGTATGCGTGGCGAATCGCTCGACCATACATTACTGCACGGCCCTCCCGGATTAGGAAAAACTACCTTGTCAAACATTATAGCGAATGAACTGGGGGTGGGCTTTAAAATAACATCAGGGCCAGTACTGGATAAACCCGGTGATTTGGCAGGTTTACTGACTTCGCTCGAACCTAATGATGTGCTTTTTATCGACGAGATCCATCGGCTTTCACCTATTGTGGAAGAATATTTGTATAGCGCGATGGAGGATTACCGTATCGATATTATGATCGATAAAGGCCCCAGTGCCCGTTCGGTACAGATAGAGCTGAATCCGTTCACCCTTATAGGTGCTACTACCCGTAGTGGATTATTGACGAGTCCTCTGCGTGCCCGTTTCGGAATTAATATGCACTTGGAGTATTACGATATGGATACACTGACTAATATTATTATCCGATCTGCCGATATATTAGATGTTCCCTGTAAAACGAATGCTGCACATGAAATTGCGCTGAGGAGCCGTGGAACTCCACGTATAGCCAATGCATTGTTGAGAAGGGTACGTGATTTTGCGCAGGTCAAAGGTTCGGGTAATATTGATAAAGAGATAGCTACTTATGCGTTGGAAGCGTTGAATATTGATAAATATGGCTTGGATGAAGTAGATAATAAGATATTGCTGATCATTATTGATAAGTTTAAAGGTGGGCCTGTCGGAATTTCAACTATAGCTACGGCTTTGGGTGAAGACGGAGGTACTATTGAAGAAGTTTATGAACCTTTCCTTATCAAAGAAGGTTTTATGAAACGTACCCCCCGTGGACGTGAAGTAACCGAGTTGGCTTATAAACATCTTGGACGGCACAAAGAAACAGAGCAAGGCTACTTGTTCTAATTAAGTAATCTTAATTGTTAGATATGAGCCTGTTGAAGGATAAGAACCAAAATACAGTTTTACTCTTTAGCCTATTGATTATAGGCTCTTGTTATTTATTATATCATTGCTTTTATACTGCATTCTGGTATGACGAGGCTTATACTATCAATCTTGTGCGTCATTCGTTTGGACATCTTTGGCATGTTACCGCTAACGACGTACATCCTCCGTTATACTATATTCTGCTTAAGCTATACACATATATAGTGGGCGAGTCGGTAGTTGCATTACGCGTATTTTCCGCCTTACCGATTATTGGATGTATGGTAGTCGGATGTACCTTAATCAGGAAGGATTTTGGCGATAAAACCGCGCTTTTATTTCTGTTGACATTGATTTTACTACCCGTAACACAATATGCAGCATCCGAAATCAGGATGTACTCGCTTGCTATGTTTTTTGTGTTGTGCAGTTCTATATATGCGTACCGGAGTTATCATAGCTTTTCTAAGCCGGATTTTGCGAAACTTACTCTGTTTTCGCTTGCTGCTGCGTATACACACTATTATGCATTAATGGGTGTATTTTATATATACTTTCTTTTTCTGGTTGTGCTTATTCTCCGGAAAAAAGAAAGAATTTTACCCTTTATCGGTGTCGGAATTATTTTTGTTATCGGTTATTTACCCTGGCTTATCAATATTCCCGGTCAGATGGAGCAGGTGAGTGACGAATACTGGATCAATCAGACCCGTCTGAAAGATATTCTGATTTATATATATTACCCTTTTTCAGTCGAATTAGATCTTGTAGGGACAGGAGCTCCTCTGAAGTCTTTTGCTTTTGAATTTTCTCTTCTCGCTATTTTATTATTGATAATAGTATATATCGTAATCAAAGGCTTACGGAACTTAACTCAAGACGAAAAAGACCAGAGTGTTTTCGGTAAATTGATCTTTATCGTTTTCGTACTGTCGGTATCGACGGCGGTGGCTTATTCGTTTTTAGTAAAACCTGTTTTTGTAACACGGTATATGAATCCGCTGATGGGGCTGCTGGTTTTATCGATTGCCATTCATTTGTCGTTATTAGACTATAAGCTACGGCTGCATTCAGCGATTGTGATTGTATTCTTCGGAGTATTAGTATTTTTATCAATCGACAGGTTTATACTCCAAAAAAAGACAAATGATCTGGATCAATCCGTTCAAAACGATATTATTCGTTTTGCAGAAGAGAGGGTTGATGATAATACTGTTTTCTTATATTCCGATACCCGGAGCTTTGCGATTGCATTCGGTAATATCCTGTTTCCGAACCATAAACATTATGAGAGAATAAGGCTGACTCAAAAATACTATCAACAATATTTGAAAAATTTTAATTGTATTCCTATTTTTGATTTTAAAGAAGTTGATCCGGCTTATAAAAAGGCATTGATTATTAAAAATGTTGATAAAGACGATTCATTTATGGCTGTACCTGCCGATTCGATCGAATTAATGCAATATTACGATATAATTGATCGCGCCAATTTTAAAGGGCATGTAGTATATCAACTTCAGCGAAAAGAATAAAAAATCAGAATAAATAAGAATGCCGGATATTTCAAATACCGATATAAAATACCTTCCCGGGGTAGGGCCGAAAAAAGCGGAGATACTCAACAAAGAATTGGATATCTATTCGCTCGATGACCTTATCCATTATTATCCGTACAAATATATCGATAAAAGCCGTATCTTTTATGTACATGAGATCGATGGCAATATGCCCTATATTCAACTGAAAGGGCGTATTACAGCATTTGAAACGTTTGGTGAAGGACGACATAAAAGACTGGTCGGACATTTTACCGATGGAACCGGTTTCGTCGATCTAGTTTGGTTTCAGGGAGCGAAGTTTATTACAGAAAAGTACAGAACAAACAGCCCTTACATTGTTTTTGGTAAACCTACTGTTTTCGGTAATAAGTTCAATATAGCTCATCCCGATATAGACCCGTATATCGAAGAAAAGACGGAGATCGGGGGGCTTTTCGGTTATTATAATACAACCGAAAAGATGAAGAAGCATTTTCTGAATTCGAAAGCGATGCAGAAAATTATATCTTCGGCTCTTGCTTCGGCTATCGACCATTTGCCCGAAACACTGCCTGCTTATATTCTTCACGAAGCTAAGTTGATGTCTATCAAAGAAGCTGTATGGAATGTTCATGTGCCTTCTAATCCGCAAATACTGCGCGATGCCCAATACCGGTTAAAATTCGAAGAATTATTCTATCTCCAATTGAATATACTCAGGTATACATCTGCCCGGAAAGCGAAATTGAAGGGCTTTGTATTTACTCAGGTAGGAGAATATTTCAATACGTTTTATGATAAAAACCTTCCTTTTCCGTTAACCGGAGCGCAAAAGCGTATTATAAAAGAAATACGTCAGGATATGGCGACGGGAGAACAAATGAACCGGCTTTTGCAAGGAGATGTGGGCAGTGGAAAAACATTGGTGGCTTTGATGCTGATGCTGATTGCCCTCGATAACGGATTTCAAGCGTGCCTGATGGCTCCGACGGAGATTTTGGCTACACAGCACTACCATACGGTAAAAGAGTTCTTATTCGGGCTTAATATCCGTGTTGAGCTTTTGACCGGATCGACCCGAAAAAAAGCAAGGGAAGAGATACATTCGAGCCTTCTTACCGGTGATATACGTATTCTGATAGGTACACATGCCTTAATTGAAGATACTGTGCAGTTTGCAAATCTGGGGTTGGTAGTTATTGACGAGCAACATCGTTTTGGGGTAGCTCAAAGAGCAAAGCTTTGGTCGAAAAACACCAATCCGCCACATATTCTGGTAATGACGGCAACGCCTATTCCGCGTACGCTGGCTATGACGGTTTACGGGGATCTGGATGTTTCTGTTATCGACGAATTACCGCCGGGGCGTAAGCCTATACAAACTATTCACCAGTTTGATAAAAAACGAGGAGCCTTATATAATTCGATAAAAAGGCAATTGTCTGAAGGACGTCAGATATACTTCGTTTACCCGCTTATAGAAGAGAGCGAGAAGATAGACTTGAAGAATCTTGAAGAAGGTTTTGAGCATATCAAAGAAATATTTCCGGAATATACTGTTTGTAAGGTTCATGGAAAGATGAAGCCTGCCGAAAAAGATGAAGAAATGGGGCGTTTTGTGCGTAATGAGGCGCAGATAATGGTGGCGACTACGGTTATTGAAGTGGGAGTGAACGTCCCGAATGCTTCGGTAATGGTTATCGAAAGTGCTCAGCGCTTCGGGTTGTCCCAGTTGCACCAACTCAGGGGCAGGGTAGGAAGGGGTGCCGATCAGTCGTATTGTATACTGATTACTCCTTATGAATTGTCGGCCGATTCGCGTAAACGTATTGATATCATGGTCGAAAGTAACGATGGATTCGAAATAGCCGAAGCCGACTTAAAACTCAGAGGACCCGGTGATCTCGAAGGTACGCAACAAAGTGGAATTGCTTTTAATCTGAAAATAGCCGATTTGGTAAGAGACTCTCAGATTATGTATTTTGCCCGCGAAGTTGCCCAGAAAGTAATAGATGCCGATCCTGCTTTAGAGCGTAGTGAGAACCAATTATTAAAGCAACAGCTTAGAAGATTGGGCGGAAATAGGTATAATTGGGGATTAATAAGTTAAAGGAGGTCTCGTGTAACTAACTGATTAAAAGACGGAACGCATGAAATAAAAACTATTTCATGCGTTCCGTTCTTTTTTTGAATGTGCCTTTTTAAATCAGGCTTGTTTCACTAACTCTTTTGTTGGTTTTGTAAAGATCGATTAATTCTCCCAAAGTAATTTTGAGCGAATTCATTGTAGAAAAAAATTCAGGAACCTGGTTTTCGTAAAAAGATCTTCTCATCAAATCCAATGCGTTTTTGTATGAGTCTTTGGTAAGGAAAAGCCCTACACCTCTCTTAGACATCAGTACATCTTCACTTTGCAATAGTTCAAGCGAACGCATAAGGGTATTGTGATTCACTTCCAATTCCTTTGCCAGTTCTTTTACTGTCGGGATTTTGGTTTCTTCTCTCCATTCTTTTGTTACAATCTTTTGAGATATTACATCTACGATCTGGAGATAAATAGGTTTGTTTTTATGGAACTCCATAGACTTGATATTTTTTGAGTGTTGTATTACAAATATAGCACTAGTTTTCTATATGAACGGATCTTTAAATATTATTTCGCATAATTTATGGTTTGTTAACGTGGATTAAAAGGCTTTTTTTCAGGAGTTTAACATTTGATAGGATTCTATATGTCTGTTTATTTTAAGATTTGTTTTGTGTTTGTTAACTAATTTATCCGATGAATAGGGCGATGTAATTAAAATCGTATAATATTAATTTAAGGACTCAACCTTCTTTTGTTAACTCTATAAATAAAATAGTAGTAACCGGTTATCTTTTTAAAAAAATATCATTAAATACTTGCTTTTACTTAAGTAGATGCTTCAATCGTATTTTTCTTATTTTTGTATTTCGTAAATATAAACTCTTTTATGCAAAATCAATCTGGACGAATTAGTCTTTGGAAAATATTGCTTCCTACCTTCCTTGGGATAGGGGTAATTGTTTTTATGTTTGTGAAGGATTTATCCGGATCGGAAAACGCAGAACAACTGGATCAATTGAGACATATTAATATTACCGGAAATACTGTTTTCTGGTTTTTTATTGCTTTATTGCTGATGGTAGGACGTGATCTGGGATTTACTATTCGTTACAGATATCTGACCGAAAAGCTCCTCTCGTGGAAACAATCGTTGAAAATAACGCTTTTAGCGGAATTTGGGACAGCTGTTACACCTTCGTCGGTGGGAGGGTCGAGCATGGCTATACTATTTCTGACCAAAGAAAAAATACCGGTTGGTAAAAGTACAGCAATGGTATTTATCACGATGTTGCTCGATGAAATGTTCTTTGTTGTCACTTTTCCCCTTTTGTTATTGTTTGTTCCGGTCACAGACTTGTTTCCCGAAGTATCGGCGATTCAGATAGGAGTGGTATCCCTGTTTATCGTAGCATATATTGTTAAACTTTTATTGTGTATTTGTCTTGTTACGGGATTGTTTTTTAAACCTCAGTCGATAAAATGGCTCTTGATTCAGATTTTTAAGTTACCATTTTTGAGACGTTGGAGTGCTGCCGCTGAAAAAGCGGGAAATGACCTGATTATAAGCTCCGGCGAAATACGTGGCAAAAACATGTCCTATTGGCTACCTCTTATATTTGCGACGATTCTTTCATGGTGTTCGCGCTTTTTCGTGGTGAATGCCCTTTTCATGGCATTCTTTCCTGTGGGAAATCATTTGCTGATTTTCGGGCGTCAGTTTGTGATGTGGGTATTAATGATATTGAGTTTTACCCCCGGTGCGAGCGGTCTTAGTGAAATCATATTTAAACAGTATTTGAGTGCTTTGATTCCCGTTGCAGGTTTAGTACCTGTAATTATACTTTTGTGGCGCTTGCTCAGTTATTACAATTATTTATTTGTAGGGGCTATACTGGTTCCCAAATGGGCTAGTAAAGCTTTCTCTAAGCAGAAATAGGATTCGCGTCAGGATATTAATGTTGGATTTTGAGTAATGAACAGGTCTGTGACCTTATAATATAATCGATAATGAGAATAAAAAATTTTGTTTGGCTATTTGCCTTTGTCCTATTTCTAATCCCGGGTGTAATCATAGCCCAGCAACAAGTAAATCAGGTTAAAATTCATAGTGCAAAAATGGCTCTTGACGTAAATAACATGGTTATATTGCCAGCGAATTATGACAGAGCGTCTCCCCAAAAATATCCTGTTGTATATTTGCTTCATGGACATGGGGGTAATCAAAATTCCTTTTTGAAACTAAAGCCAAATCTACCGGACTTATCGACTCAACAGCAAATCATATTTGTATGCCCTGATGGAAAAGTAAGCTGGTACTGGGATAGTCCGATAGATCCGAAAACCCAGTTTGATACTTACGTTAGTAAGGAATTAATAGCTTATATAGACTCACATTACAATACTATTTCCGATAAAAGGGGACGTGCAGTTACCGGTTTCAGTATGGGAGGGCATGGTGCTTTATGGATGGCTATTAACCATCCGGATGTTTTCGGTGCTGCCGGTTCGATGAGTGGCGGTGTTGATATACGGCCTTTTCCTAAGAGCTGGAATATGGCAAACTCACTCGGCGAATACATCAGTAACAAATCTGTTTGGAATGCTCATACAATCGCTACACATACGGAAAAATTACGAGCAACCAGTCCGGCTTTAATTATCGATTGCGGACAAGATGATTTCTTTATAAAAGTAAACGAAGACCTTCACCGTGATTTGCTGGAAAAGAAGATTATTCATACTTATATAGTTTCTCCGGGAATACATAATTCCGAATACTGGAATAAAGCGATGAATTGGCAAATAGCCTTTTTCAAGGAATTTTTCACAAAATCAAAATAACGATAAACAGAGTATGTCGAAATTGAAACTTTCGTGGCGTCCGTATGAGTTGCAGTTGAAATATCCTTTTACTATTGCGACATATTCGCGTACTACAACTCCTGTCGTTTTGGTGGAGCTTGAGTATAATGGAATTGTGGGTTATGGAGAGGCTTCGCTTCCTCAGTATCTGGGTGCGACTCAGCAGACGGTCATGGATTTCTTGCAAAAAGTCGATTTATCCGGATTTAATGATCCTGCACAGATCGATGAGATCCTGTCTTATGTTGATCTTATAGCTGAAGGTAACACTGCCGCAAAAGCAGCTGTTGATATTGCTTTGCACGATTTGGTCGGTAAAATGGCCGGTAAATCGTGGGCTCAGATTTGGAAATTCGATACACAAAATACTCCTTATACAACCTACACTATAGGGATGGACGGGGACGATGTTGTGAAACGTAAAGTGGTGGAAGTTGCATCTGATTTCAAGATACTGAAAGTGAAATTAGGAGGATCGGATGATCGCCGCATGATAGAAACCATTCGTTCTGTAACAGACTTGCCTTTGGCTATTGATGCTAATCAGGGATGGAGGGACAGGCACGAGGCATTGGATTCTATTTTCTGGTTAAAAGAAAAAGGAGTTGTTATGATAGAACAACCGATGGAAAAGGGAGACCTCGAAGGAAATGCCTGGCTTACATCGCATAGTCCGTTACCAATATATGCTGATGAATCTGTACAACGGCTTTCGGATATGGAACGGATAAAAGGCGCTTTTTCCGGTATTAATATCAAACTGATGAAGTGTACGGGGCTGAATGAAGCCCGAAAGATGATATCACTTGCTCCTTCAATGGGATTCGATGTTATGTTGGGATGTATGACCGAAACGTCTTGTGCTATCTCTGCGGCTTCCCAATTGTCTCCTGCCGTTAAATTCGCAGATCTGGATGGAGCTTTGCTTATTACTAATGATTGTTTCTCGGGGACGAAAATAAAAGACGGGAAGATCATTTTAAGTGACCTTCCCGGTATTGGAGTAGAACGGATTTTTTAAATTTCAATCTTGTGACGGCTTGTATTTATCAAGCATTTTGAATTCGTTGAATCGTTGTAACAGTTCGCTTTTATATTCTTTAGCCCATTCGTAGTTCTGCATATCGATACTGGTTTGTGCCGATTTTTCGAATAAGTCGGATGCTAATGTTATCCATTTTATCGCTTCCACCAAATTATCAGTCAACTCGTAGCTAAGTGCTATGTTAGAAGCAAGGCGAGCCTTTCTTTTGTCTTTTATTTCTGTGTTATACGCCGTTTCCCATATCTGACGGGCTTCATCCCATTTTTCAGATTCTGTTAGTTTAATGGCATCTTTGCATTCGTTGAAGTATTGTCTTACCTCTTCTTTCCAATAAGGGACGAGTGCTGTTGCTATTTTTTCACCCATGTATTCAGCTGCTATTTTTAGAGATTCTTCCCTGCCGGGTAGTGTGTCTTCCGATACAAGGTGATTGTTATAATACAGTTCGGTCCAGTAAATACTGTCCGACATACTTAACGATGGCGAAATTTGTACCCCTTCTTTCGAATATATACTGAAAGCTGCACTCATTTTCAGATCCAGAATTTTTGCTCTTGTGCCAATATCATCTACATCTTCTTTCAGGTTCGATTGTACAAGAAATCTGTCGAGGGAGATAATAGCGTCTGAATTAGATATATTGCATACTTCCTTTGCCGTGAGAGAATCAATCGGACGTGTTTCCAGATATGAAAGATCTTCCCGGAGTGGCTGGTCATATATAGATACTTCCTTGAAATGGTTCAGGCTGATAAGTTTGTCGTATACAGATTCCGACAAGATAATGCCTAAGCTATCGGTAGAAACGGTTACTTCCTCCAGATCGGGCTTTCCTTTTCCTTTGTACTTCTGGGTGGTTTGTCCGATAAATTCGGGTTGGGTAACAAGGTTGTTTGTAATTATTACATTGTTTATATTACCAGACAGCATTACTTCTGCCGGTTTCTGTACATTAATAACCAATGCTTTTGGAGTAGTACAATTTGTAAATAATACAATTGTAAATGCAATAACAGGTAAAAAGAAAGATTTTCTCATAGTCAGCTATGTTTTGCTTCTATATATACTTAAACAATAAAACAATTTGGAACGTTTAGGCATATAGAGACAAAAATAGTAAATAGGTTGGATAGGTTGCTGTAAATATGTTTTTTTATTTTGCGGTGGTAATTATTTTTAAGGTTTGAATAAAATAGCTAAGTTTAAAGTCTCAGACCTTTTTTGTTTGTTTTGTAAATAAAAGGACAATAGGTGGTTATGCTCTGAAAATGTATTGTTAAGTACCTCTTTCTATTAAAAACGGAGACAAATTATATAAAATTGCAGATATGGCTAAAAAAGAAAAGAGTTATACCGAAGCGTTGAATGAGCTTCAGGATATTCTCGATAAAATCGAATCGGGAGATCTCGAAGTAGATGTTTTAACCGATGAAATCAAGAAGGCATCAGAATTACTGAAGCTTTGTAAGGATAAATTGTATAAAACGGATGCGCAAATCAAAAAGATAATTGAAGAAATAGAGTAAAAGATGAACAATGTAATTATTGTAGCCGGAGGAAAAGGCTTGAGAATGGGAAATGACCTTCCTAAACAATTTATGGTTGTCGGTGGGAAGCCTGTATTGATGAGGACGATCGAGTCTTTTCATAACTTCGATAAATCGATCCGGATAATTATTGCTCTTGCAAAAGATTATCGTGAGCACTGGTCTTCGCTCTGTAAAGGATATGGTTTTACTGTACCTCACGAAGTTGTTGATGGAGGTGAAACCCGTTTTCATTCTGTGAAAAATGCTTTGGATTTAGTCGGAGATGGACTTGTGGCTGTTCATGACGCAGTTAGACCTTTCGCTTCTAATGAGTTACTGCATATGTGCTTCGCTTCGGTAAAAGTACATCAGGCGGTGATTCCGGTAATTGATGTAACGGATAGTTTGCGTGAAATTACCGATGAAAACGAGAGTAAAATTGTAGACAGATCTAAATTCAGGCTTGTGCAAACGCCCCAGGTGTTTGAAACTAAGCTATTGAAACAAGCTTATGATGTCGAATTTTCGGATATTTTTACCGATGATGCTTCCGTGGTGGAAGCTTTCGGGCATAAAATTTATTTGGTGGAAGGAGAAAAAACGAATATAAAAATAACGACGCCTTTTGATCTTCAATTGGCGAAAGTGATTTTAAATTGAGTTTTTTGAAAGAATAAGAATCTATAAGTTTAGTAAGCCTTTAAATCTTTATTTAGAGGCTTTTTTTATTCTCTTTTTTTGCAGTATTTCTTCTTCATTTTCCTTTTTTTATCTTCATTATTTCAGTCTTTATAAAGTTAATATTTGTGTAAAATACCGTTGGTATATATAACTGGTTGATTTTAATGTATTTATTTATATATTCTTATTTGTAATTTTAAAGTCTGAAATAAATATAAAAAATGTGTAATATCCGAGTGTTCTGTATTATTATTGACTGTTTTTAATCTGCTAGAATAAGTTTTGAATTGTTACCTGATTTTTTCAGGTTTATTTATGCGGTTAGAGGTGTTTTGTAGTCATTCATTTAGTCTCCGAATGGTAATCTAAACAAGTTTCTTATTGTTTTTGTTTTCCCTTCCATTCGTTTTTTTATTGTGTAAAAAAGGGTGTATTTTCCATATTTCATATTACTTTAGAGTTCGTTAGGCGTCAACCAAACTATTTATTATTTTTGTATATATTAAACCAGTCAGATATAGATGGCTCTTAAACAACAGTTACAGCAAAAGCAACAACAACGCTTATCGCCATTGCAAATGCAGGTGATAAAGTTGACGGAATTGCCCAATATCGAACTTGAAGAACGAATCAAGCAGGAGTTGGTCGATAATCCGGCTTTGGATGAGGGTCATGATGATTCGGACGATTTGCAGAATGGTTCTGATAATGAGGATTTTGACGATTCTTCAAATATTACTCAGGAAGATATAGCGTTAGGGGACTATCTGACTGAGGATGATATTCCTGATTACCGTTTGACTGCAAATAACTCATCGACGATAGCAAGGGAAGATATTCCTTTTTCTTCGGCAGAATCATTGCACGAATTTTTGATCGACCAGCTTCACCTGACCGAATTGAGCGAAGATGATGCTAAAATAGCGGAATATATAATTGGTAATATCGATGAAAACGGATATCTCGATCGTCCATTAAATGCTATATCCGACGATTTGCTGTTTCAGCAGAATATAGATGTTACGCAAGAATCTTTAAAAAGGATTTTGGAAGAAGTACAGTCTTTTGAACCTGCCGGAGTCGGGGCGAGGGATTTGCAGGAATGTCTGTTACTACAATTGAGACGATTACCGGAAGATACCGCTGTAAATAATGCGATACGCATAATGGACCGTTATTTTGATGATTTCTCGAAGCGTCATTTTGATAAGATCAAACGGTCGTTGAATGTTGATGACGATGAACTGAAGCAGGTTATACAAGTAATTACCGGATTGAATCCCAAACCGGGAAACAATTGGGGCGATGCTTTATCGTTGACAATGAATACTATTATTCCCGATTTTATCGTGGAAGCTTATAATGGCGAATTGTTTATGAGCCTCAATAACCGTAATATTCCTGAATTGCGAGTCAATCGCGAATATTCCGAAATGCTGCGCGGATATTCTGAAAATAAGAAGGGAGTAACGGCCGATACTAAGAACGCAATTGCTTTCGTCAAACAAAAACTCGATTCGGCCAAGTGGTTTATAGAAGCGATTAAGCAACGGCAGGAAACATTGCAACGTACTATGCAGGCAATAGTAGATTTGCAATATGATTTTTTTCTGACCGGAGATGAATCCAATCTCAGACCGATGATCTTAAAAGATATAGCGGAATTGGCAGGATACGATATCTCGACTATTTCGAGGGTAAGCAATAGTAAGTATGTACAGACTAACTTTGGTGTTTATCCTTTGAAATACTTCTTTTCGGAATCGATGCAAACAGATACGGGCGAAGAAATTTCATCCCGTGAAGTGAAAGCGATCCTGAAAGAATGTATCGAAAACGAAGATTCGAAAAAACCTCTTACCGATGATAAGCTAGCCGATATTCTGAAAGAGAAAGGCTATATAATTGCCCGACGCACAGTCGCAAAATATCGTGAGCAAATGAATATACCCGTAGCCCGGCTACGTAAAAACTTATAATATATGTGGAGAATAAGTACAAATCTGGCAAAGATTTACTCTTTTATATTTCAACCCCTGTTAATGCCATTCTATAGTTTGGTATTACTTTTTATATACACCAATTTTTTTAACCTTTATGTAGGGCAAACTCTACGGTTCTTATTGCCGGTATTGGTTTTTACCTTCTTTATACCTTCCCTTTTCACCGTAGTTCTGTTAAAAATGAGATACGTGAGAGATTTGGCTTTGAGCGATCGGGTAGACAGGATAATGCCTTATATGATCTTTATTGTATCTAACCTCAGTTTGACATATTTCTTTTATCAGTCTCATGTGTTGCTTTGGTTTATCGGGTTAGTTATAGCTCCGGCTGTAATAGCATTGGCGGGCTTGATTATTAATTTTTTCTGGAAGATCAGTGCACATATGCTTGGTATCGGAGGACTGTTAGGCGGAGTATTATCTGTTTGCTTTCATGTAAAAGCAACCAGTCCTGTATTCCTGTTTGCCATCCTGTTTATTCTCGCGGGACTTTTAGGCGTATGCCGTTTGTATTTGAGAGCAAGTACAGCTGCTCAGGTATATGTCGGATTTTTGGTTGGACTGGTTCTTGCTTACGGGTCTGTTTATGGAGGCTTGAGGCTCATGTTTTCATTCTTAAGATAATAGACCGCGTTTATTTGTTTGTATGTTTTGATAAAAGATTTTTAACGTGGTATATTGATGATGATCAGGAACTATAACCGATAATTCTTGTTATACTTAGTTGATAATAAATGGGTCGGAAGACCTTTAGTAAATCTTATTTTAATTATATCTGTATATGAAACCGCTTGTTGCGATTATTATGGGTAGTACATCTGACCTTCCGGTGATGGAAAAAGCTGCCAAATTTTTTGATGAAATGGAGATTCCGTTCGAGATTAATGCTTTATCGGCGCATCGTACTCCGAAAGAAGTAGAATCTTTTGCAAAGAATGCACGGGAAAAAGGAATAAAAGTGATAATCGCTGCTGCCGGTATGGCTGCTCATCTTCCTGGCGTGATAGCTTCGATGACTACTTTGCCTGTTATCGGAGTTCCGATCAAATCGTCGCTTGACGGTATGGACGCTTTGCTGGCAATAGTCCAGATGCCTCCGGGAATTCCTGTTGCTACCGTAGGTATCGATGGCTCGTTGAATGCGGCTATTCTTGCACTTCAGATTTTATCTACAGACAATGTAGAACTGCAAAATAAATTAGCAGCTTACAAAGAAGATTTGAAATCGAAGATTGTAAAGGCGAACGAAGAATTGGCTGCTGTCAAGTATAAGTTCAAAACAAATTGAGAAGTATAGTTCTTTTAGATTATTAGTACCACAATATAATGACTGTTGACGAAGTTAAAGAGATACTGAGAAGAGAATCCGAGGCCATTTTAAATATCCCTGTTGATGAGGCTTATAATAAAGCGTCTGATCTGATAGTAGAGCAGGTTCACCGGAAAAAAGGCAAACTTGTAACCAGTGGAATGGGTAAAGCCGGACAGATAGCGCAAAATATTGCGACCACATTCTGTTCGACCGGAACCCCCGCTATATTTCTACATCCGAGTGAAGCTCAGCATGGAGATCTCGGTATTTTACAGGAGAATGATATTATTCTTTTAATATCTAATTCGGGAAAAACCCGGGAAATAATCGAATTAATTTCATTAGCCAGATATTTGAATCCTTCGATTCAATTTATCGTTATCACAAGTAATCCCGAAAGTATCTTGGCAAAAGAGGCTGCTGCTTGTCTGTTGACCGGAAATCCCGATGAAGTCTGTTCTTTGGGGCTTACGCCGACTACTTCTACAACCATGATGACCGTGATTGGTGATATTCTGGTTGTAGATACTATGAGCAAAATTGGTTTTACTGCTGCCGATTATGCGAAAAGACATCATGGCGGGTATCTCGGAGATAAGTCACGTGATTTGAGTCAAGGGTAATACACCCTGTTTCTATTAATCTGAAAGAATATAAAGTACGATGAAAGTGTCTGTTTTAATACCTATGTATAATGCCGAAAAGTATATTTCGGCAACTATAGAAAATGTATTAAAACAGACATATTCTGATATTGAAGTTATTGTTGTAGATGACGGGTCTACCGATGAAAGTTATAATATTGCCCGCAGTTTTGAGTCTGGGAAAGTCAAAGTATTCCGGCAGGAAAATAAAGGAGCAAGTGCTGCCCGTAATCTCGCCTTCGAGAAATCATCGGGAAGCCTGATCCAATATCTCGATGCCGATGATATGTTATCTTATAATAAGATAGAATCTCAGGTTAGAATATTCGAATCCATCGGGGATAAAAACGCAATAGTAGCATCAGGCATTCTTCTTTTCGATGGCGATTTAATGTCATCCATTGCAATTCCTCATAAACAGGTATCTACAAAGTTACACAATAAACCTCTTGAGCTTTTAGTTGATATTTGTTGCGAAAGAAATATTGTTCAATCAAGCATATGGCTTGTTCATCGCGAATTGATAGAAAGGGTAGGTGGTTGGAATGAATCTTTAACTCTGAATGATGATGGCGAATATTTCTTCCGTGTTGTGGCTAAATCATCAGGAGTTTACTTCTGTTCGTCGGGTACGGTTTTCTATCGTAATACTCCACAAAGTTTGAGCAAACAAGTCTCGGAAAGAGCGGTGAAATCGCAGTTGGAGGCGACCCGTATTATGACGCGTGTAATGCTTTCACTCGAAGATAGTAAAGGTGTCCGGGGTGCTTGTGTAAATTATTATATGCAATATTTGACACGATTCAGAAGTGAATTCTATAATGAGCAGGCGGCACTTGATGTAAAAAAGCTAGGTTATAATATCCATACCTTTAAGAAAAGCCGTTGGCATCGTCTGTTTTACTCTATTCTTGGAGATGGATTAGCTACGAAATTGTCGCGGATGTATTATAAGTCATGATTACTTTTTCTTTGATAAAAACACTATTTGTCTAAAAGTTTCAATCCATATTGATATCTTGAAAGGGGCAAACCGGGGTTTATATATTTTCCTGTATTTTTTTTGTGCTATACATACTACAATCCATCTGCTCCAAAGAAATGCTATAAGAGCGTTTTCGTCATACCTTTTTGATTTTTTATTGGCTTCAATAATTTTAGAGAACCACTTATTCAGCTCGCCGAAGTCCGAAAAGCTACTTTTTACCTCTTTCTCTTTGCTGTCAAACTGGGAGAAGCTCACCTTGTGCAGGAATATTTCTTTCTCATCCGGGTTTAATCCAATAAATTCCAGTTCTCTGCGTATAATTTTTTCTTTTGCTTCGTTTTGTCGTTGAGAATTGAGAACCGAGACATTCCTATCGTGCCATCGGTACATCAGTAAAAATTGGGGAATATTTCCAACAATATGTTTTCGGGCGATACGGCACCAAAGATCATAATCTTCTGCATGAAGATAATTTTGATCGAATTGGTTTTCTTCCAGTACTTCTTTTCGGATCATCATACTGGGATGTACGAAAGGTACAGAGAAAAGTAAATTTATTTGCAAATATTTATTTTCGGTCTGATGAATTATTTTTCCGGTAATATTTTCGTCTTTGTCTATTATATGAGCAAAAGTTCCGCACATCGAACATCCGGAGTTCTGCTCCAGATAATCTATTTGCCGCTCGAATCTTTCGGGTGATGCAATATCGTCGGCATCCATCCGGGCAATGTATTTTCCTGAACACAGGCCGATGGCTTTGTTTAAAGTAAAGATAAGTCCGGAATTAACCTCGTTTTTGTAGTAATTAATTCGGTTATCGGAGTAATTAACTACGATGGATTCGCTATTATCGGTTGATCCGTCATTAATAACGATAAGTTCCCAATCGGTATAAGTTTGCCCGATAATACTGTCAATTGCTCTCGCCAGATAAGCGGAAGCATCATAAACGGGGAGTATGACAGAAATTTTGGGCATGTGTTTTTTGTAAGATTATAAAATTGTCCATCCTTCGGGAATGAAACCTTCGGGTGGGTTATTGTTTTTATCTGCTTTATACCAGATGGATGGGGCAATTACTATTTTGTCTCGGTTTTTATTTAACCATGCTCCCCACCAGCTGAACGAGCTGTTTGCAATTATATTGTGTGAACAGAGACTCATCAATTGCATATCGCGAAAACTATCCTCACCTTCGTTCCAGTCTATGAATGTATGATTTATATTTTGTAATTCAAGATTTCCCTTCACCCAATTCATATCGTCCGAAAAAATATAAAAGTGAGGGTTCTCCCTTTTTTCAGCTATGTAAGCTATTGCCTTTTGATAATAGCTGATATCCAATAACGCCAGATTGACATTCGGATTTAGATAATCACCTCTGCGTATATGCACAGATATGGACTCTTTAGATGCCATTTCTTCGATGATTTTGCTATTCTTTTCATCGATAGGTACGATGAATTCGAAATCATTCCTTAGAACGTCAGAAAAGGCTTTAAAATACTTTTCATTCTGAAAATATCCGAATAATGTCGAATTCTTCGATATTTTCTCAAATCTATTGTCGTATATAATCGTTTTTTGATCACGAAATACGTTGAATACCTTAAAAATAAACCGATTCAGATTGTATTTGTTATAGAAAGAGAATCCCTTTGTGATGATCTTAGTCTTCAAAGACCCCTTTTCTTCGGTTTTTATATCGAAAACATCGAGACCAAAGCTTCTTATTGTCGTTTTTGTCTTCTTTCTGAGCAAAAAGGTGTCGATCGATAGTCCGGTTTGCTTTTTTAGGCTCAAAGCACGTGATGCTGCATACTGAAACATCTGGTTTCCGAGTCCTCCTGATAAAATAACCGTGATCATACTTCTCCTTTTTTACTATTTTCTACCCAAAGTTAATAAGAAAACTTTATTCTTTATTCTTCGTTTTTTACAGAAGTTATTTTTGTGTTTTTTTCTGCTTTAGTTATATAATATTCATCTATATTTTTAGATAGTATATCTTGACTATCTATGTCTATTTTTGTTATTATTTTTTGAAAACTTTCTATATAATTATTTATTTAGAAAATATATTTTAAATTAAATTTTTATAGTTTTCTATTTTGTATTACTTATTTTAAATTATATATTATTTTATTCTCATTTTTTACTTGATATAACTTTATTAATAAAGTTAATTA
>NZ_FQUC01000013.1 GCF_900128985.1 Indolivaga macrotermitis
TCTTTTCTTTATTACCACTCTCGGTTTTAAAGCGAGTGCAAAAGTAATACACTTACCCTTCCATTCCAAATATTTTATGAGGTTTTTTTAAGAGAAAATCATAACGATATCGTAAAGGCCTAGTTATGCAATAGTTATTTTTTAAATTAAATGAAAAGAGAAAATAAAAAAATGACAGTTCAGGTAAAAGGGTAAAGTTATCTTATGAAATTTTCTATCTTTGCATGTCGAAAAAACAGATAAGGATATTCATTTAAAACAAGCCAGCCACAATATATGCTTTTCAACTCATTTGAATATGCTCTTTTTCTACCTCTTATATTTATTATATATTGGAACGTACTGAAAAAAAGCTTTAAGCTCCAAAACATATTTCTATTAGTAGCCAGTTATTTCTTTTATGGATGTTGGGATTGGCGTTTTTTATTTCTTCTTGCATTCTCTACATTCTTAGATTACTTTGCCGGATTAAAAATCGCAGATTCGACAAATACTTCGGTACGAAAAGCTTGGCTATGGATAACTGTTGCTATTAATTTAGGATTTCTTGGTTTCTTCAAATACTTCAACTTTTTTATCAGTGAATTTGCAGACCTTTTACTCAAATTAGGATTTACACCGCATATCACGACTTTAAATATCATCCTACCTATTGGTATATCATTTTATACATTTCATGGGTTGTCATACATATTGGATATATATAACGACAAAATAAAGCCAACAAAGAATTTGGTTAATTACTCTTTATTTGTTGCATTCTTCCCTCTTTTGGTTGCAGGCCCGATAGAAAGAGCAACACATCTGCTTCCTCAAATTGAGCGAAAAAGATCTTTTAGCTTCGATAAGGCAATTGATGGCCTCAGGCAGATACTTTGGGGATTATTTAAAAAAGTAGTTATAGCTGATAATTGTGCCAGATTAGCTGATAGTATATTCAACCACTCGGATACGTATTCGGGGGCAACTCTCGTTTTGGGAGCTATATTCTTTTCTATACAAATTTATGGTGACTTTTCGGGATATTCTGATATAGCTCTGGGGTCAGCCAGATTATTAGGTTTCGAATTGCTAAAGAATTTCAATTATCCTTATTTCTCAAGAGATATAGCTGAGTTCTGGAGACGTTGGCATATATCTCTTTCATCATGGTTTAAAGATTATCTTTATATTCCTTTAGGAGGAAGTCGCCAAGGTATGACTAAGACTATACGTAATACTTTTATCATATTTTTGGTCAGTGGATTCTGGCATGGAGCAAACTGGACTTTTATTGTCTGGGGAGGACTTAATGCTTTATTTCAAATGCCTTCAACAATACTGAAAAGAAACCGGCGTCACCTCGATGTTGTTGCGAGAGGGCATCTATTACCTTCTATCAGAGAAACCGTACAATTGATAACAACGTTTGCATTAGCCACTTTTGCATGGATATTCTTCAGAGCAGAAAGTATTCATCATGCAATTGCCTATATCAAAGGGATATTTACATACGAATTATTTAGTATTCCTAAAATATATTCGGGAAAAGTACTCCTCCTTATTTTGTTCTTTTTCGTTATCGAATGGTTTGGCAGAGAGAGTAATCATGCTTTGGAAAAAATAGAGACAGCAATCTCTAACAAATATTTACGATGGCTGTTCTATTATATTATTGCTGTACTTGTCTTTCTTTACTTTGGGCATCACCAAGCATTCATATATTTCCAATTCTAAATTTATGAAGAGGTTTTGCTTATATACATTACTGTTTATCACTCCTTTTATTGTATGCCTGATAGGCATGGAGTATTTACTTCGGAAAATACCTAATATGCATCAATATAAGGCTCAGGACATAAATGGAAAAATTGCACACACACAGATATTAATCTTAGGGAACTCTCATATAGACAATGCTATAGATCCGACTTACCTTCATGAACCGGCATACAATCTGGCTCAAGGTGCTCAAACCCTGGATATAGACTATGCCCTCTTAAACAAATATAGTGGACAGATCGATTCTCTGAAATATATTATTGCCGGGATATCATATCATTCCCTTTGGTTCAAACTTACTGAGATACCCAGCTACAAATGGATGGCTAAATATAATAACATATATTTTGACATTAATATTGAGAAAAACCCTCTGAAAAGATTCTTATTATTAGATGAGCCTATGCTTAAAAACATCTCCATCATTAATGAGTATTATAGTGGAAATAAAGTTATTAAATATCAATTTATTAATGGATTTATGCCGGCTGTTCCAATATCAGACCCTTCATTACTAGAAAAACAAGGGGAGTCTGCTGCAAAAAATTATACAGTCACAGATTTTACTCATTTATACAATGAAAACGTAAGTTATATAAATAGCATAATTGCTATTGCCAGAAAAAAGAAAGCAAAAGTAATTTTTATCACAGTACCCTGTTATAAGTCTTATCTTGATTTCTTAAATTTGGAGCAATTGAGTGTTATGCAAAAGACAATGGAAGACATTCAAAATGATAATGATGTATTCTATTTTAATTTTTTACAGGAAGCCAGACTCCTTGATGATACAGACTTTTCTAATGGAGACCACCTTAGCAAAAATGGAGCTCAAAAAATAACAGAAAAGCTGGACTCTATTATTAGAAATATTGATAATAAAGGAATTCTATTACATTCTACTAAACAATGAACCGATTTATCCTATATACCCTCTTTTTTGTAAGCCCCTTTCTTATCTTAATAATAGGTATAGAGGTTTTACTTCGTAACCAACCTAATATTTATAAAGAGAAGGCCGGGTATCTTGATCAAGAAGCTCAGAACATACAAGTGATCATATTAGGAAGTTCGCATGGTATAACAGGTATTGATCCGGACGCCTTTTCTAAAAATGCATATAATACGGCGAATTATGCTCAAACTTTGGATTATGATTATGCCATTCTTGATAAATATCAGGATAAACTTTCATCCTTAGAGTATATCATAGTTCCTTTGTCTTATCATATATTATGGACACGGCTCGAATATCATCCTCAAATATGGAGATCTAAATATTACAGTATATACTATAGGATAACTAAGGATCATAATCCCTTCAAAAACCTTCTTTTTATGGATGAGCCTATAGGTACAGATATAGAGACGATATGGAACTATTACTATAATAAGGATAATAATATCGAAGAAGATTTAACCTCCAAAGGGTTAAACAATCTCCGTCCGGAAGCGGACCTCGATGTATTAGAAAGTAAATCCCATAAGATAATAGGAGCACACCACGCGCCTGATCTGGCATTCATGTACGACCAGAATATGCAAGATCTGAAAGGAATTATAGAAATAGCAAAGAAGAAAAATGCAAAAGTGATATTTGTTACTTTGCCTGTGTACAAAACATTCCGGGAATTAATGCATCCAAAGCAATTAGAACTACTCTATAAGACCGGAAATCAACTTCAGGATGGTAAATATGTGTTTTACTTCAATATGCTCGACGTTCTGGATCCTGAGTTAAAAGACGGAAAGAATGAAGTGTTTTTCGATTCGGATCATTTAAGCCGTAAGGGTGCCGAAATAGTAGGGCATAAACTAGATTCGATTATTCAGACTATTGAGAAGAATGAAAAATCGGCAAATCTCCCGAACTAACCTTTCGTAGCCCGGAGCATTTCCCTTTTGCCGGGAGGTCCCGGTAATCTCTCCACTTTATAGCCTGCCTGTTGCATCATTCGCCTGACTACGCCTTTAGCACAATATGTAGTTAGAATACCGCCTTTTGCTGTATTCGCATACAAATAGTCAAAAATATCCTGACTCCACATATCCGGTTGTTTATCAGGAGCGAATGCATCAAAGTAAATTATATTATAAGGCTCATTTACCTGCCAGTTCAATAGCCTGAAATCTGTATTTATCTTGGTAAGATAGAAACATATGGTTATTTCTGTCCGGATATTCCACGGAACTCTATGTAGTTGCCTGAACAGTTCCTGAGATTCGGATGAATCCTTCTCGGTGTAATTCAATTGACTAATAATCGACTCTTGCAGTGGATATAATTCAAGACCTGTGTAGTCTACAACTTTTGTTGTATCTCTGAGTCTCAATAATGTCAGATAAGCATTTAGTCCGGTTCCGAATCCTACTTCCAGAATACGTATATTAGTTTCGGGGCTTTGCTCCAATGCAGCTTTGATAAAGATGTGTTCCGACTCTTGCCTTGCTCCGTTTACCGAATGATAGTGTTCATTGAGTTCCGGAACAAACAATGTATGTGACCCATCGGCTGTCGGCTCAATTATCACATCTCTATCTACCAGCTTCATTTTCGTTATTCTTTTTCGATAAGAGCTACAGCGTATGCGGCAAAACCTTCCTCGCGTCCTACAAATCCCATCTTTTCTGAAGTAGTCGCTTTTATAGAAATATCATCGATATCTATCTCCAGAATATCTGCTATCACTTTTTGCATAGCAGGAATATGAGGATTGATCTTCGGGCGTTCGGCACACACTGTAGCATCGATATTCCCTACCCTGTATCCTTTCGCTGAAATTACTTCCAATGTTCTTTTCAACAGAAGTTTACTATCGACATCTTTATATTCGCTGGCTGTATCCGGAAAATGAAAACCTATATCCCGTAGATTAGCTGCTCCCAGCAATGCATCACATATGGCATGCAACAATACATCGGCGTCGGAATGTCCTAATAATCCTTTGCTATGATCTATCCTGATCCCACCCAACCAAAGATCACGGTTTTCGGCTAAGCGGTGTACATCGTATCCGTATCCTACTCTTATCTTCATAATTTTACTGTTACTCTAATCTTTATGTATTTTCTAAAATCGTCTTTACTTGAATAGATTACGTAAGCCTTCCATATTGAAACCCAATGAAAAACGTAATGTTTGATCCAACGGATTCGAATCGGCTGTCGAAATCAAATAAGCAGCATCCAGTTGAAAAGCGCTCATCTTAAATCCTGCTCCAAACGAAAAATATTTACGGTTACCTTGCCTTTGGCTTTCATTGTAATACCCGCCACGTAACAAGAACTGGTTGTTATAAGCATACTCCAAACCGGCTGACCATGTTATTTCCTCGAGTTCGCCTTTGAATCCGTCAGGCGAATCGC
This sequence comes from Indolivaga macrotermitis, assembly GCF_900128985.1. Taxonomy (GTDB): domain Bacteria; phylum Bacteroidota; class Bacteroidia; order Bacteroidales; family Dysgonomonadaceae; genus Dysgonomonas_A; species Dysgonomonas_A macrotermitis. The sequence goes on from NZ_FQUC01000013.1 coordinate 5,128, forward strand.
CGAATGATTTGAAAATCCCCGATATCGAAGATGTGTTTCTTACACTTTCCGCTCTATCGGCAAAGTCATTATCACTTTCGCCATCTTTCTGAACAGGGCGGGACGGCACAAGAAGTTTATTCAAATCAACATTGAACGCCAGTGTATTATACTCATCCAAAGGGTATGTTAATGATGCCCCTAAACGCATATTAGTTGGCAGGAAATAACTGGTATTACCATCATCCATCGAGATTTTAGTACCGATATTCGAGACATTGAATCCTAATCCCAGAATACTTTCTACACTCCCGATATTGATATATGCTTCATTATAACCTGCAATATCTGCAGCAAAAGCATTTCCGGCAGTTGTATTTTCGTCGGTTGCAGTCGAATAGTCAGTACGTATATACCGTAAGGTAACACCTCCGGCAAAAGTCTCGGTTAGTTTACGCGAATAACCTATATCAAATGCCATCTCATAAGGAGAAATCATAGACACGAATTGTCCTTCCAAGTTAGTTTCAGGTATGTCTCCTATCGAAAAATAACGGATAGAAGCACTCACAGCCTGATTTTCTTCATACCCGAACTTATAAAAACCCGAAGCATATACCAGTGCTATATCCTGTACGATTTTTCTAAGCCATGGAGTATAAGATACTGTTGCACCGGCTTTACTTTCGAGAAAAGCATGCTTTGCCGGATTCCAGTGCTGAGAATAATAGTCGGGCAATGTAGCGGCTCCCACATCTCCCATACCTCCACCGCGTGCATCAGGTGCTATTGATAAGGATGGCACTGCAGTTACTACCGTACCTGTTTGCCCCGATGCTGCCAATGACGCCAGCATAAACAGACCCGAAAAAAGATATTTGTTTGTTACTTTCATATTTCTCATATATATGTTACGGGTATCCCCCGATATACTTTAATTCTTAATCGTTTTATCTTCCGAAGGTTACAAAAAGTAAACATCCTTACATATTCAATGTCACGGTTATGTGTACTTTGTCACCCTACTTAAATACTCATTATCAACAAATAAACCCCTATAAAGTGACAAAAGTGACATTTTTTACCTGATTTTATTTTTGCTTATTCTTTCTTATGTTTATTCTTATCGTATAGATAAAAAAGGCAAATATATAAATCTTAATTTATGTCTGAAACAATCAGCTTTGCGGCCTTCAGCGAAGACTGTTTCCCATTTATACTGATCTGTGCCGTACATATGTAAATACCGGGTTGTACACGGCCTCCACGGTATGTATTCAAATCCCAATCGTAAATATAACGGTTCAATGTATCTACCGATCCACTTTTTTGTGTTGCCCAGACTAAAGCACCTGTCAGCGAATAAACCCTGAGGGTGAGGTCTACGTTCGTTTCCACATTATTGGTATTTACAACAAAGCGGGTATATTCTTTAGCCGGATTTCCCCATATTTCGAATGAATAGATCGTGGGTGAATAATCATCCGACACCGTAAAATTCAAAGTTTCGGAAGCCGAATTGTTCCACACATCCCAAACCCTGAATTCGAGTGTATGGCTTCCTTCCGACATCTGAGGCAGCCTGTAAGTTACACTTCCTTTTTTGTTAGAATTTTCTTCATTCGAAAAATAAGGAGTCAGGTCATAAGTAGTTATTCCATCAAGAATAAGAGATATACCATGTCCGATGGTACTCGTTAAATTTATACCTGTATCGTCTGAAAACTCAGCATAAAACAAGGGCGTGGAATTAACAATATCGCCCGGTCTAAACTGATCCGAATTTAAATAAATCCGGGATATCACCGGAGGGTTCTCTTCTTCCGGCATATTGGTGTTAGTACCTCCTACTGTATAGTTATAGAACGAACCTTGCGCTTTCCTGTCTCCTGACGTTTCATAAGCAAAGAAACTCATTTTCCCTTTATCGTCTGCATAAAGGATATCTTTGGGGGCTACAAAGTTAAATTCAAACTCGCCGTTTGTAATTTGGATTTTACCCGAAAATAATGTATTGGTATAGTCGACATATGGTACAGCAATATTCGAATTCTGGCTCCCCGATTGTGTATTGCCTCTTGTTTGCAATTCCTGCTGGGCATCAAATATAATGGACTCCAGTGTTCCGTTGAAGTCCGTTGTAATATCTCCGGATTGATTTACAATCACCCCTTTTATAGATGTATCATCTAACGCCTGAATATTTATATCAGTAGCATCTGCATCCCTGTTATTCATTTCGGTAATTTCCACCCTGTATGTATCTTCCGGATATGCTAATTTCAAAGCAGGGTCACCTAATAGCACAAAGCGGAGTTTATTACCGTCACTCGAAAGGCTCGAGTCATTTTTCGAATTACGCAACACGTCTCCTAGCCGGGGATTCTTTCCATCCTTTTTTTCAAAGATATGTTTCATCAGGCTCCGGTTCATTATTCTGTTCTCTCCGATATAAACAACCCGGACAGTCGAAAACAACCCTATAGCTCCTCCTGATTCCTTTAAGAGAGCCTCTTCCCCACCCGACGTAGTATTAGAATCAAAACGGCTAAAATCGCAGGTAGCAGTAATCCATAATGGGAGTTTATCGTTACTCAGCCCTTCTATGTCGGTCATAGTCAGCAGGTTTTCGTGCGTCCAATAAGTAGTCGCTCCATGCCCGATAAAGTTTATGAAAAGGGTTCCGTTGTTAATTTGTTCCAACAATGCCCTGTTTGCATCGGGATACCGGGCTCCATTGCTTTGAACAACCCTTTCGTACATGTCTTCATATATTTTTTTGATAACAAAATCGGGATAACCAGCAGTAATAGAACTCGAGAATTCTTCCGCATCAAGCATATGGTTACGCTCACTAGAGGGCTCATTTGTTCCGGCAACAGCATCATCAGCTACAAAAGTCAGATTGTTCTGCCAGATTCCCTTATTCTGATTCTCTACATAAGTCTCTATTTTGCTTACAATATTATCCGCCGTTGTTGCAGACCTGACAGGTAGACGCCCGATACCTATACTTAAGACAGCCGATGACATGCTACTAATAGCATCGTCCATAAATCCAAAATAATCGTCTGTCACATAAGAGTTTGTTTCATCTAAAGACTCTGGCGACTGATAAGTCAGCAACATCGACTTCCGGGCATCGTCAGTCCAATTCTGTATCATCTTATTATCGTAGCTTCCTCCCCCGAACAATAACAGGTATTGGGGACGCCCATCCCCTCCTCCGGCACGGTCGTAAAACATCTTCATAAAACGACGATATGCCGAAGCATCAGGTTTTCCTGAAGAAAACTCGTTATATATATCTTCAGGATTTACCAATAACGATTTCAATCCTGAATTTTTCTCATGCAGGTCAGCTAACCGCTTAGCATAATCTTTCAAATAATCCTGTACTATTATTATCATGTCTACTGATGAAGACGCATGCAGATTCTGATTCGAAATTGCACCTAATCCCGTACCGCTATACGTGGGTACAGGTATATTACTCACCTTAGATAAATCGACCATTGCATACTCGCGGATCGAAGAGTTATCGGACGCAAAGCGCAATGACGTTCCGCTCAGTTGCGTACTAATACGCACAGGCGCAGTATTAGCAGTTACATCAAATACCATTACCGATGATGATGCATCCGATATATTAAATCCTAAATTGGAAGAGAGAGAAGTACTTCTGAAAAGGGTTACAGCTCCGTAAGGTTTCAGTTTCCGCTTAAAATTGATCCGGAGGTAATTGAGATATACATTCTTATCAGTACTACTGCCTTTGGTGTAAGCCAATGAGACTGTATTTTGGCTTTGCAACGTGTTTACAGACAGGCCTTCGGACACAGTTCTGCCAAATATATAATAATCGTTATTAGTCCATGTATTTACCTCTTTAACCTTGGTACCATTTAAGCTAACCGATAGTTTACCCGAGGTCGGATATACATTCGATATAAAGTTGTACCTAAGTATAGCCGGATCTGTTGTTGCTCCTTCTGTATTAAGGGTGATATTTACAGAAGACGAACTCAATAGATTCTCTCCATAAAACTCGCGTCCGGTAGAACCGACATTTACAAGCTCTTGTTCATGCAGAACATAATCATCGTAAGCGCTAATAAGATTACTACCTATTGTTAACGAAGCCTGAGTTGCCATCAGATTGGCATCGCCTTCTGTTTCGGTTACAAAATAGTATGAGTCGGACGAATACGGATTCTGTGTTTGTTCGAATTCTCCGGTAGTGCTGTTATATGTCCACTTAATATCTCCACGGGCATAAAACAAAATATAATCATCATTATTCTTAAATTCTGCTTGAGATTTACTCATCCATATAGATACCGGGGGGAGATCATCGATATACGGCTGCTGAAAATCCTCGTTGAGTACCCATCCTCCATATCCATAGATCTTTACATTCTGAGGGTTGGACAACCCCATCTTTTTCAGATCCTGATAAGTAAGCTTATAAACACCTGTTTGCGAAATTTTTATTTTATACCATTTGCCTTGCGATAGTACCGAGTTTGCGGTATAACGACCCGGATCGTTATCGACCGAATAAATCCGGATCGATATCGACAGCAACAATATAAGTATTACGAATAACTTTTTTTGCACTAATATCCTGTATTTTAATCGATACAACTCTTTGCGGGTGTAGTAACGACAGTCCCTAATATAATTAACGAACGTGAAAATCAAATAGTTTACGATCTTCAAGAAAACCTTCGAGATGATCGTCAATATCGACACGCCCTACTCCGGCAGGAGTCCCTGTAAACAATATATCCCCTATCTTTAAAGTAAAAAAACGGCTGGCATAAGCTATTACCTTGTCCACCGGATGTATCATTTCGGAGGTATTACCTTTCTGTACTTCAATACCATTCTTCGACAAGCTGAAATCCAGCGTATTTATTTCCTTTGAAAATACTTCTTTCGGTACAAACTCTCCTATTACAGCCGAATTATCGAAACCTTTGGATATCTCCCAGGGTAATCCTTTTTCTTTCAGGTCAGACTGAATATCACGGGCGGTAAAATCTATCCCGACCGTCAATTCATCGTAGTACCTGTGGGCAAAACGCTCCGCTATATTCTTCCCCAAACGGTTTATACGCACTACCACCTCTAGCTCGTAATGTATATTATCTGAAAAGTCGGGGATAAAAAAGGGCTTATTGTCTTTTAATAAAGCCGAATCGGGTTTCATAAAGAGTACGGGATCTTCGGGAACAGCAGTATCATCCCTTCCCATTTCCCTATTATGCTGCTGATAATTAAGACCTACACAGATTATTTTCATTGTTTCACTTTATGGAATAGACCAATACTGTACGGTTCAGCGACAAAGATAGAAATATTTTATTTGCCAAAAGACATTTATACCCCATATACATAGTGGCTGCAGACTAAATAAGAGTAAAAAAATACTAAAATGTATTACTCATATCTGATAGATTAGCTATATTTGTCTTTGAATATTACATATTACACTATCACCTACTTATTTTAATAACAATGAGCAACTTAGAAAAAATGACGGCTGAAAAGCTTTTGAGAATAAAGGCTATAAAACTTCAACCTTCTAATCCTTTCACCTGGGCTTCGGGTTGGAAATCACCTATATATTGCGATAACCGGAAGCTATTTTCTTATCCGGCTATCCGCAACTTTGTTAAGCTGGAAATGAGCCGCATCGTTGCCGAGAAATATCCGGAAGCTGATGCTATTGCAGGGGTTGCTACCGGTGCTATAACTCCGGGAGCTTTAGTTGCCGATGTTTTAGGTCTACCTTTTGTATACGTGCGATCCACACCTAAAGACCATGGGTTGGAAAATCTGATCGAGGGCGATCTCAAACCCAACAGTAAAGTGGTGGTTATAGAAGACCTGATCTCGACAGGGGGCAGCAGCCTAAAAGCTGTGGAAGCTATCCAAAGGGATGGTTCTGAAGTAGTGGGTATGGTAGCGATTTTTAATTATGGATTTCCCGTAGCTGTAGAAAACTTCGAGAAAGCACATATTGAATTATCGACTTTGACCAACTACGACGCTGTTTTGGAACAGGCCTTGAAGATAGACTATATTGAAGAATCGGACTTAGATACTTTACAAGAATGGAGAAAAGCTCCGTCCAAGTGGAGCTAAGTCGCAGTATCAGTTACATATAAAATCGAAATGACAGAATATACCAGTGATGTAAAGACGATACCTTATTCGTCTGAAGTTATTTTTGCAGTACTATCCGATTTTCGGAAGCTGGATTTAGTAAAGGACAAATTACCGGAGAATAAAGTTAATAACTTTACTTATGACCAAGATTCGTGCAGTCTTAATGTAAGCCCTATAGGTAATGTCAAATTTGTGATTGTAGAGAGAAATCCTCACAGTAGTATAAAGCTCGAAGCCCAGCAATTACCCTTTGAGTTGAATTTAACCATCGAGTTGAAACAGAACTCCGAAAACGAAACAAATCTGGGGCTGGTTGTTAATGCAAATCTTAATCCCTTTTTGAAGCCAATGGTATCCAAACCTTTACAAGAAGGCTTAAATAAAATGGCTGATATGCTGGCATCATTGCCATACAACGAATTAACAGATAAATAAAGCATCAAGCCTTATTTGTCTGTTTTAGTTAATGTATTAACTGACGGGAATTCCGGTAACACCTAATATTTATAATGAAACTCTGGCAAAAAAACACCCTTGTCAACAAGGATATCGAAGAATATACGGTCGGTAAAGACCGGGAAATGGATTTATACCTTGCCAAACATGACGTACTGGGATCCATAGCTCACATCACCATGTTACAGTCTATTAATCTGCTAACTAAGGAAGAGCTGGATATTCTGCTGAAAGAACTCAAGTCGATCCATGCTTCGATCGAACGAGGCGAATTCGTCATAGAAGACGATGTAGAAGACGTTCATTCGCAAGTAGAACTACTACTTACACGTAAGTTGGGTGATGTAGGGAAAAAGATCCATAGCGGACGATCCAGAAATGATCAGATTCTGCTCGATCTCAAGCTTTTTACCAGAGAGCAGATAAAAACAATTGTCGGATCAGTCTCTAACCTGATAGACCTGTTGTTAAAACAAAGCGAAAAATACAAGCATGTGCTGCTACCCGGCTATACTCACTTACAAATAGCCATGCCTTCGTCGTTCGGACTATGGTTTGGCGCATATGCCGAAAGCCTTGTCGACGATTTGCAGCTTCTTCTGGCAGCATTCAAAATATGCAACCGCAATCCTTTAGGTTCTGCGGCAGGATACGGATCGTCATTCCCCCTCAACAGACAAATGACTACAGACCTGTTAGGCTTCGACTCGATGAATTACAATGTCGTATATGCGCAAATGGGCAGGGGTAAAATGGAGCGTACAGTAGCTTTTGCTATTGCAGGAATAGCCGCTACCCTATCCAAACTGTCTTTTGACGCATGTATGTACAACAGCCAGAACTTCGGGTTTATAAAACTACCCGATGAATATACTACCGGATCCAGTATTATGCCTCATAAGAAAAATCCTGATGTGTTCGAATTATCCCGTGCCAAATGCAATAAGCTGCAAGCTTTACCGGTTGAAATCACTATGATTTCTAACAATTTGCCTTCCGGATATTTTCGCGATATGCAGTTGATTAAAGAAATGTTTATTCCATCATTCGACGAACTGAACAATTGCATTTCGATGATCGGACGGATGCTTGCCGAAATAAAAGTGAATGAGGATATTATCAACGACGACAAATACACATATATATTCAGTGTCGAAGAAGTAAACCGCCTCGTTCTCGAAGAAGGAATGCCATTCCGGGATGCTTATAAAAAAGTAGGACTGGATATAGAAGCCGGTAACTTCGAGCACGACCGTACTGTAAACCACACACATGAAGGTAGTATCGGCAACCTCTGCAATGACCAGATAGAGATTTTAAAACAGAAAGTTATAGATCAATTCGATTTCTCGGCAATCGAAGCCGCCGAAAACAGATTATTAAACTAAAACAAGTAAAAATAATACACTTCCTTCCGAAATGGAGAAAACAGAAATTATCCTAGTTCGCATATCAGGACAAGACCGTCCGGGTGTAACTACTGCACTTACCGGTATTTTAGGGCATTACAATGCTACGATTCTGGATATAGGCCAAGCCAATATTCACCATTCGCTATCTTTGGCTATTGTTTTCGAATCGGAAACCAGTCAATCGGGCTATATTCTGAAAGACCTTCTGTTTAAAGCCGATGAACTTGGAGTCAACGTCCGTTTTTCCCACCTCAGCAAAGAAGACTATTCCACTTGGGTAAACCTTCAAGGTAAGAACCGTTATACAGTCACCATTCTCGGGAAAGAACTTAACGGAACACAGATTTCCCTCGTATCTCAGGTCTTGTTAGATAATAAGCTGAATATTGAGAAGATAAACCGTCTTACAGCACGTATTCCTATAAATAAAAAAGACCGTATAGGCAGGTCATGTATCGAATTATCGATCAGGGGAACTGTAGAAAGTTTTAAAGACCTGCAAAGGGACTTTATGCGCTTATCTTCTCTTCATCAGATAGATATAGCATTTCAGGAAGAAAGTATGTATCGACGCATGCGCCGTCTGATCTGTTTCGATATGGATTCGACACTGATACAAACCGAAGTTATAGACGAACTGGCCGACCGTGCCGGAGTAGGTGAAGAAGTCAGAGCTATAACCGAATCTGCCATGCGTGGAGAAATAGACTTTTCGGAAAGCTTCAAACGACGGGTCGGACTTTTAAAAGGCTTAGACGAATCGGTAATGAAAGATATTGCCGAAAATCTTCCTATTACAGACGGAATGGTACGCCTGGTACGTATACTAAAGAAAAGCGGATACAAAATAGCTATCCTATCAGGAGGATTTACCTATTTTGGCAATTACCTGAAAGAAAAATATGGTTTTGATTATGTTTATGCCAACGAACTCGAAATTGCGGATGGCAAGCTTACAGGAAACCATGTGGGAGATATTGTAGATGGTAAACGTAAAGCCGAATTACTACGTCTTATTGCTCAAGTAGAGAAAGTTGACCTTAAACAAACTGTAGCTGTCGGCGACGGAGCAAATGACTTGCAGATGCTGGCTACCGCAGGCTTGGGAATCGCTTTTCATGCAAAGCCTAAAGTGAAGGCCAATGCACAGCAATCGTTATCAACAGTAGGTCTCGACGGTATTCTATACTTTTTAGGATACAGGGACTCAATGCTTGAAGGTGATTATTAACAATGAGACCATTAATAATATATAATCTCGCCGGATTCAATAATAAAGGAATCCGGCGATTCTTTTTGCTAATATTTAAAGCTCTGATTCACTGAAAGAAGGTCTTTTTTTAATAAGGTAAGCACCGGAAAACTAATAAATGTGATGCGTTAATATAGCCTAATGCAAGGTATATTTTTGCAGGATTCTTACATTTTGGTAGTATATTTGTTTGTTAAACTATAAGACAGAAGTTTATTACAATGTTCGATATAGTAGTAAAAGGAATACTGATCGGTATCCTCGTATCGGCTCCAATGGGACCTATTGGGGTACTATGTGTTCAGCGAACGCTGAATGAGGGCAGAACCCACGGATTTATATCCGGCTTGGGAGCTACCTTCTCCGATTTGCTATATGCCATCATTACAGGCTTAGGTATCAGTTTTATTTTAGACTTTATTCAAGCCAACCATTATCCATTGCAGATTGTCGGAAGCATTCTGCTTATGGGTGCAGGTTATTATATATATAGGTCCAACCCTGCGCGGACACTAAAAAAACAATGTAAAGAAAAGTCCACTGCCATTTGGCAAAACTTCATATCTTCTTTTTTCATTAATCTCGCAAACATTGGCATTCTGTTTTTCTTCATAGCCATGTTTGCCCGGTTTAACTTTATTGATCCAATAGATTCAACAAAAAATTTCGTCGGAATACTATCTATTGGATTAGGAACGGTTATCTGGTGGCTAGGTGTTTCTACAGTAGTAGATAAGGTACGAAATATCTTTAATCCGCGGGGACTAAAGATATTCAATAATATTTTGGGTGTAATACTGTTCATTATAGGGGTTGTAGGCTTATTAACCAGTACTGTAAGCCTGATAGAGCTTTACGCATAAACAAGCTTCTCCATTCAAAAAGTACAATAAATAAATCCGCCCCCGGATTACTCTTAATCTCTTGGAGCGGATGTGAAAGGAGTATTTCTTTTTGATAAAATAAATAATTATCCTTTCAAGAACAGATAGCTAACTTTTAGTTTAAATTCTGACATTACCGTCTGTTATTGGACTTACTCTGATTGTTAGACGATTGCCTATCATTATTACTGTTCTTTGTATTATTCTGTTTTGTACTATTCTGTTTTTGGTTTTTATTATTAGAAACCTGGTTATTGTCTACCCACGATCTGGTATTGTTTCTACTTTGGTTATATTTCGTATCACTGGTATTACGAATAGAAATCTGCGTTTTATTTCCTTTATAATTGGAATACTCTTTTTTATGGGTCTTGTTTTGCAACCAAGGCTGTTTTTCATTTACCACAACCTTATACATATTGTAGAAATCGTATCTACTATACTTATTAGGAAGGTATTGATTAGATATCCATTTAGACCCTGATAAATAATAGAACAAAGAATTGGTTACATCAAAATAGATATTCAAGTCCGGAAAATAATAATAACCTGCATAATCATATCCGGAAGGTCCCCATGCCGGTTGATTACCAATGTTAATATTTACATTCACCTGAGCATTCGCTGTATTAAAGGAATTTACCGATAATATAATTGCTAAAATAAAAATAATCTTCTTCATGACTGTTAGCGTTTTATTGATTTATAATTCAAAAGAAGTATTATTTGATTTCCGGTACAACAGTTATCGACCGATAGGCAGTTATAATCGATAAAAGGCAGTACTAAAACCTATATTGATTAGAAATAATAACGATAAAAAACTACAGTTCCGTTATTGTCAAAATTAACAAAAAAATTAAGGGCTATATACATACCTACTTCATCACAAAGTCCCTGATAATTAGCTATATCTTAATGTATATCATACAATATACACACTAACACTTATTGTAATAGACATGATATTTAATAAGCTGATTTACATTTGATTAACTTTAAAATAAACACAAAACATACTTGTACAAACAAAAATTTCACTTATATTTGCTTGTACCAAGAATCGAAAAGAGTTGATATTACCATGAAAACAAATTTTATACACACCTATGTATCGGTAGACTGCGTAGTCTTTGGTTTCGACGATAACCAACTTGACATACTTCTGGTACAACGCAACGAGGAAAGTGACAACCTTGTAGACCTAAAACTACCCGGGAGCCTCATTTATGATGACGAAGATGTAGACGATGCTGCTCAACGGGTTCTGTTTGAATTGACGGGAATCAAGAAGATGACATTAAAGCAATTCCGTTGCTTTGCATCGCCCGAGAGAGCCAATAACCCCAATGATATAAAATGGCTCGACAAAGAATACAAACCCGACATCAACAGGTTAATAACCGTAGCATACCTGTCGTTATGTAAAATAGACCGGAAATTAAACAACATATCCAAATACAAAAATTCTCAGTGGTGTCCGATAAACAAATTGCCTAAGATGCCATTCGACCACAATCAAATCGTAAAAGAATCGTTAGCCGAAATAAGGAAATGGATAGAAGCCGAACCGGCAATCATATTCGAACTGCTGCCGCAGAAATTTACAATCAGCCAGATTCACCGGTTATACGAAGCCGTTTACGACAAAAAAATCGACATACGCAATTTCCATAAGAAGATAGCCATTATGCCCTATGTAATTGCTTTAGAAGAAAAGCAGAAAGACGTATCGCACCGGGCCGCACGGTACTATAAATTTGACAAGGTTACATACAATAAACGTAAAACCAACATACAGTAGGTCTCAGACCTTTTTATTGGTTTTGTTAGTAAAACAACAATAACCTGCTATATGCCGGAAATACGTCATTCAAGACTTACTGTTACTTAATATTATAAAACTAATCTTTATTAGATAACCTGAAAATATCAAAAAGCATATGTATTTATTAGGATACGACATTGGTAGTTCGTCCGTTAAGGCTTGTCTGGTAGAAGCCAACACGGGAAAAATCGTTGCTTCGGACTTCTTTCCGAAAGAGGAAATGGCTATCACTGCAGTAAAAGCAGGATGGGCTGAACAAGCTCCCGAAGACTGGTGGGCAAACCTGAAACTGGCTCATGCGTCTGTCATTCAGCAGTCGCAGGTAAAAGCCGAAGATATTAAAGCAATCGGTATTACATGGCAAATGCACGGATTGGTACTTGTAGATAAAGACCAGAATGTGCTACGCCCTTCTATCATCTGGTGCGATAGTCGTGCTGTACCATACGGTGAGAAAGCATTCAAAGCAATCGGTGAAGAAAAATGCCTGTCACATCTGCTTAACTCTCCCGGAAACTTTACAGCATCTAAACTTGCCTGGGTAAAAGAGAACGAACCCGAAGTATTTGATAAAATAGACAAATTGATGTTACCCGGAGATTATATTGCCATGAAACTATCCGGCAATATATCTATGACGATAGAAGGACTTTCGGAAGGAATGTTCTGGGATTTCAAAACTCAGTCGGTATCCGAAGATATATTGTCTTATTATGGAATACCTAAAAGTTTTATTCCAGAGATCAAACCTATATTCGGCCTTCAGGGAGAAGTATCTGCGCAAGCTGCCAAAGAACTGGGGTTGAAAGAAGGTATTCCCCTCACCTATCGTGCAGGTGATCAGCCCAACAATGCAGCATCGCTGAATGTATTCAACCCCGGAGAAATAGCATCTACCGCCGGAACATCGGGTGTAGTATACGGAGTACTTGATAAACTAGACTATGATAAGAAATCGCGTGTAAATACTTTTGCGCACGTTAATTATACTCCAGATCAGACCCGTTTGGGAGTATTACTATGTATCAATGGCACAGGAATTCTCAACTCTTGGCTCAGACGTAATCTGGCTGTCGAAGGACTATCGTACAATGATATGAATAATCTGGCTGCCCAATCTCCTATCGGATCAAAAGGCTTATCGGTTATTCCTTTCGGAAACGGAGCGGAAAGAGTATTGGAAAACAAAGAAGTTGATTGCTCGATACACGGTATCAACTTCAACATACATACTAAAGCCGATTTACTTCGTGCCGGACAGGAAGGTATCGTTTTCTCTTATGAGTACGGAATGGAAATCATGAAAGAAATGGGTATGAATATCCACCTTATCCGTGCCGGATATGCCAATATGTTCCTCAGCCCGGTATTTGCCCAAACGCTGGCAAGTGTAAGCGGTGCTACAATCGAGTTATTTAATACCGACGGTGCAGCTGGTGCAGCCAAAGCAGCAGGGATGGGGGCAGGTATTTATGCATCGAACGAAGAAGCCTTTGCATCACTAATCAAAATATCTGTTATTGAGCCTGAGGCTGACAAGAAAACTCAGTACCGTGATGCGTACGAAAAATGGAAATCCCTGATAAAATAAATAATCTATATCATTAATAAATGTAAGTCTTTAATGATACATTTCAGAACATAACAACTTATCCTTATTGCACTTACAAAATAATAAAGAGGTCTGAGACCTTAATTGTTTCATTTAAAATTTAAAGAATAACCATGGCTACAAAAGAATTTTTCCCTGGTATCGGTAAAATCAAATTTGAAGGTAAAGACAGTAAAAACCCAATGGCTTTCCATTACTATGATCCTGAAAAACTGGTGAACGGTAAAAAAATGAAAGACTGGTTGAAATTTGCTATGGCTTGGTGGCACACGCTTTGTGCTGAAGGCGGCGACCCATTCGGTCCCGGAACTAAAACTTTCCCCTGGGGTGAAGGTGCTACTGCTCTAGACAAAGCTAAAGCTAAAATGGATGCCGGATTCGAATTCATGCAAAAGATCGGTATCGAATACTATTGCTTCCACGATGTGGATTTGATCGACGAAGCCGATACTATCGAAGAATATGAAGCTAATCTGAAAGCAATTACTGCTTATGCAAAACAAAAACAAGCTGAAACAGGTATTAAACTATTGTGGGGTACTGCTAATGTATTCAGTCACAAACGTTATATGAATGGTGCTGCAACTAATCCTAACTTCGATGTAGTTGCCCGTGCTGCCATCCAGATTAAAAATGCAATTGATGCTACTATCGAGCTTGGGGGTACAAACTATGTATTCTGGGGTGGACGCGAAGGTTATATGTCTATCTTAAATACTGACCAACAACGCGAAAAAGACCATTTGGCTCAAATGTTGAAGATTGCGCGTGACTATGCCCGTGCTAAAGGATTCAAGGGAACCTTCCTTATCGAACCTAAACCGATGGAACCAACTAAACATCAATACGACTATGATGTTGAAACAGTAATCGGATTCCTTCGTCATCACGGATTAGACAAAGACTTTAAGATCAATATCGAGGTAAACCATGCTACATTGGCAGGCCATACGTTCGAACATGAACTGGCTTGTGCTGTTGATGCAGGAATGTTAGGTTCTATAGATGCCAACCGTGGCGATTATCAAAACGGATGGGATACAGACCAGTTCCCTATCGACCAATTCGAGTTAGTACACGCATACATCCAGATTATCCGTAACGGTGGTCTTGGCAACGGAGGTACAAACTTCGATGCGAAAACCCGCCGTAATTCTACTGACCTTGAAGATATCTTCATTGCTCACATTACAGGTATGGATGTGATGGCTCGTGCTTTGGAAAATGCAGCACAGTTATTAAATGAATCGCCATACTCTCAAATGTTGAAAGACCGTTATGCATCTTTCGATTCCGGTAAAGGTAAGGAATTCGAAACAGGCAAACTAAGTCTTGAAGATCTTGTAGCTCACGCTAAACAAGCCGGAGAGCCTAAACAAATCAGTGGAAAACAAGAGCTTTACGAAGCCATTGTAAACATGTATACTAAATAATTATCCAGAGATAAAGTGCAGGACTGCCGAAAGTAGCCCTGCACTTCGTTTTAATAACCACAAACAGGTCTTAGACCTAATAACCACCATATGAAAAACGAAGCTAGTAAATCATATGCCTTTGGGATTACGTTGATCGCAACTCTCGGAGGTCTGTTATTCGGATACGATACAGCCGTCATATCCGGAACTGTGGAGTCGCTGCGGCATTTCTTCATCGATCCGATGGGATTATCTCCTTTCGAAGCAAGTGCGATGGAAGGATTTGTTGTCAGTAGCGCCCTTATAGGCTGTATTGTGGGAGCCGCTATTGCAGGCTGGCTGAGCCAGCGTTTCGGGCGCAGGCCTGCCCTGTTTGCCGCTGCCGTATTATTCTTTCTTGCTGCTATCGGTTCGGCATGGCCCGAAGTAGGTTTCCGCATGCCCGATGCCGGAGACCATACATTTGTATATCATTTTGTATTCTACCGTATATTAGGCGGTGTAGGAGTAGGTATTGCCTCTATGGTTTCACCAATGTATATTGCTGAGATTGCACCTCCTGCTAAACGGGGTAGTCTGGTTGCACTCAATCAATTTGCTATTATCTTTGGTATGTTGGTTGTATATTTTGTAAATTACTTTATTGCAAAACAAGATACCGGCACCGGCGAATGGTTACATTCGGTAGGCTGGAGATACATGTTTGCCTCTTTAGCTATTCCTTCGGGATTGTTTTTCCTTTTACTTTTCTTTGCCCCCGAAACTCCGAGGTGGCTGGTGATGAGAGGTAAAACCGAAAAGGCACATGGAATCTTAACCAAGCTTGTAGGATCAACCGAAGCTAATAACGAAATCAAAGAGATTAAGCATAGTTTTGAACGTGACCAAGAAGCATCTCTAAAACCATATTATAAATTTATGATGACATGGTTGGTGCTATTCGTTGTAGGATACCTTATTCTTCAACTCGCTCAGGTTTCGAGCGCATTGGAGATTGCCATGATCGGAAGTTTCCTTGTAGCCTTGTTTGTACCTATCAAGTCATACGGATTTGCTATTATTATAACAGGTATTCTACTTTCGGCATTCCAGCAATTTGTGGGTATCAATGTTGTGCTGTATTACGCTCCCGAGATATTCAAGAGTATGGGAGCCGATACCGACAGTTCGCTACTTCAAACCATTATTGTAGGGGTAGTCAACCTGTCATTCACAACATTGGCTATACTTACAGTTGATAAGTTCGGGCGTAAACCTCTACTGATAACAGGAGCTTTGGTTATGGCTGTATCTATGCTGGGCTTAGGTTCTGCTTTTGCTGCCGATCTTTCCGGTACACTTAAGTTGATATTCATGCTTACATATACAGCAGGTTTCGCCATGTCTTGGGGACCGGTATGCTGGGTTATGCTTGCCGAGATATTTCCGAACTCGGTACGTTCAGCTGTTATGTCCATTGCCGTGGCTGCCCAATGGGTTTCTAACTTCCTTGTGTCGTGGACATTCCCGATTATGGATAAGAACGAAACATTGGTAAATTCATTCAATCACGGATTTTCATACTGGGTATATGGCGCACTGGCTATAGTAGCTGCCTTATTCGTATGGAAAAAAATTCCTGAAACCAAAGGAAAAACTCTGGAGGATATGGAGCAATTGTGGAAGAAGTAAGTTTCTCATTTATTATCATTTTAATTGTATAGAGAGAACTAGCTTTTATAACCAGTTCTCTCTATATTATTACTATGAATAGATGAAATTCAATTTGTTTCTAAACCTCATAACTGTTAAAACATCTTATATTTGTAAATTCACTATATCAATTAAAAGATTCAATGATTGTAAATATAATAAATAACGGAAGAATACTAAAAGATAGTTTTAATATATTATTACCTGACTTAACAATCTTAACAGGTGAAAATGGTTCCGGAAAGACTCAACTACTAATGTCAATTATAGAGAACTCTCATGGATACTGGGAATTGCAAAATACTACAACATCGAATATCCCCAATACAAATCCTCAATTAATCTACCCTGTTTTAAGTAATGACGGTAGAGAACTGAAAGATATAATTTATTCCTTTCCTGGTTTAAAAACTGCTGAAATTGAGCATCATCAATATCAAAAGCCTCTCATTCAAGATATAAAAGAACAATGGAATATACTAAACCCCATTTCAAAATCATACATACTCATTAAAGATCAAACATTTGATAATGATATCAATAAAGAATTGATGATACTAAATCAATCTATTGTAAATTTTGCCAAATCTCTAACAACAGACAACACTCGGTTATCTGATTCACAAGTAAAAAAAGTATCAGAACACCAACTTAAGCAATTAAAAAAAATTAGTATCCAATCTAATAAATCAATAGAAAATCTAACATTTATCGATTTTATAATCTTTTACGATCTCCCAACAAACATATTTTCGTCTGCCTTGGACTTGCTATTCCATCAGTTCCATCTTAAACAAAAATATTATAAAGAGCTAACAATCAACACTCCACCCCCTTGGGTAGTTTTTTATAATATATTAGAGAAAGCTAATTTCAAATATAGGGCTGAATACATTCCTTCTGAAAATGAGGAGTTTCCTTCTCCTGTTAACCTTATTGACAAGGAGAATGGTATGAGCAATGTTTATTTTGAGACTCTCTCTTCTGGAGAAAAAACTATTATGGCTTTAATTTTTGTCCTTTATCATTCATCCAGTAATGGAAAGTTCCCTGAGGTAATACTATTTGATGAACCAGATGCTCACCTCCATCCCTCGTTGACACAACTATTCCTTTCTGTAATAGAGAAAGTTTTAGTTGAAGAACAAAAAGTTAAAGTAATGCTAACGACACATTCTCCATCTACTATTGCCTTAGCTCCTGATGATTCAATATATAGGATGGATCGTACTTTGGGCTATCCTGTTAAAGAGAATAAAAACACAGCAATTCAAAGTCTCAGTAATGGACTTGCTTCAGTAACTATTGAATATGGAAACTTAGGTATTTCATACAATTTACAAAACACAACAAAACATATTGTTTTTACGGAAGGAATAACTGATAAAATAATTCTTGAAATTGCATGGAAAAAACTTTATAATAACAAAGAGATGCCATTTTTTATTCAAGATTCCTTTTCAGCTAGCTTTTTAGGAAATATGTTTAATCAAGGGGATCAAGATCCAGATGGAATTTTCATTCAATTTCCAGAGAAAATAAAGATTGCATTATTTGATTTTGATCAGGCAGGCTATAGTAATTGGAATAGGGAAAAAAAATTTCCATCATTAGAAGAAACTGACCCTACAAGATGTTTAGTTCGATCTAATAAAAAAAATGGTTATCTATTACTCTTACCAGTTCCAGATGATGACGAGATAAAGAAGTTAGTAATAAAAAATAAAAATGAAACATTTGAAGACAAATCAAATTTAACTATTGAATCTTTATTTCTAAATGTTCCCCTATTTAAAGAAACTTACTTTATCAAAGAATCGGTACTCGGAGGAGGAAGTATATATTTGTTCAAGGGTGATAAACGCAAATTTGCAAAGAATCTAACAAACTTAGCACCCTCATATTTTAAAGAATTTCATCCACTTTTTGCAAAAATAGAGTATATAATTAATCAAAAAACTGATTAATTATAATGTATACAATCCCAAAGAATTTTTAAGACTTATTTATTTGCAAGATAAATAAGTCTTCTTTTATCTATATACAAAACCACGATATGACAGAAAATAATATAAATTCAATATTACACGTTACATTTGTAACTTTTCGGAGCAAATCAACTGATAACAAACCCGATACAGGGGTGACACTTAAGGTGACAGTGTCACTTTTATGTCACCTTTCAGTAACCCTGTTGTCACTTTTGTAAACATATTCGAAGATTGATTAACATTATATCTGATGCAAATAGGTTATCTTTGTCGCCGATTTACTATACAATTTTATAAAGAAATATTATGAGCAACGAACAAGGACTGGACTTTAAATCCACGACTGACAAAAAATTGTTCATCGAAACCTATGGTTGCCAGATGAACGTAGCCGACAGTGAGGTAGTAGCCTCCGTGATGCAAATGGATGGTTATTCCGTAACCGACAAACTCGAAGATGCTGACGCAGTATTCGTAAATACCTGTTCGGTCAGAGACAATGCTGAGCAAAGAGTTATACAGCGTTTAGAGTATTTCCATGCCATCAAGCGGAAGAAAAACAAAGATCTGATCATTGGTGTTCTGGGATGTATGGCCGAGCGGGCTAAAGAAGAACTGCTGGATAAGCATCATGCCGATGTAGTAGTAGGACCTGATGCATACCTAGACCTGCCGAATCTGGTTGGAGCTGCCGAACGTGGCGAGAAAGCCATCAATGTGCAATTATCTAAAACAGAAACTTACAAAGACGTTATCCCCCTCAAAATAGGAGGAAACCATATCTCAGGATATATTTCCATTATGCGTGGATGCGATAAAGTATGTACATATTGTATTGTACCTTACACGAGAGGACGCGAACGCAGCCGTGATCCACAAAGTATCGTTAATGAATTGAACGACCTGAAGGAAAAAGGGTTTAAAGAAGTAACCCTACTTGGTCAGAATGTAAACTCGTACCGTTTCGAAGATGAAGAGGGGAAGATTACAGACTTCACCGCGCTATTAGAACTGGTAGCATTAGCTGCTCCTAAGATGCGTATCCGTTTCACAACCTCCTATCCAACTGATATGACCGACGCTACTCTGGAAATGATAGCTAAGTATGATAACCTATGTAAGTTTATCCACTTACCGGTACAGTCGGGAAGTACCCGTATGCTGGGTATTATGAAACGTAAATACGACCGCGAATTATATCTCGACCGTATAGCTGCTATCAAACGTATTATTCCCGGTTGCGGTCTGTCGACCGACATTATGTGCGGATACCATTCCGAAACAGAAGAGGATCAGCAGGAAACGTTGTCTCTGATGAGGGAATCAGGATTTGATTCTGCTTTTATGTTCAAATATTCGGAACGTCCCGGTACATATGCTGCTAAGAAACTTGTAGATGATATTCCTGAAGATGTCAAGATCGAACGTCTTCAAGAAATAATAAACTTACAAAACGAGCTTTCTCTCGAGAGTAACAAACGCGACGTAGGCAAGGTATTTGAAGTACTGGTAGAAGGATTCTCGAAACGCTCTAAAGAACAGCTTTTCGGACGTTCATCGCAGAATAAAGTGATTATATTTGACAAAGGTAACCACCGTATAGGCGAATTGGTAAATGTGAGAGTAACGGGAAATACATCTGCAACCCTTTTTGGTGAAGCGATTGATTAAATTCCGATAATTAACAAAGGTTAATTATGTTGTTATTTTTACCGGAATATTACCAAAAAATATTACTTTAGATAAATACAAAAAACAAAACTAATCTAACTTTGTTAAGAACATATCAATAAGTTGTTACATATATAAAATTGAATTATAATGAAAAAATCGAATTCGAACTTACTTTTTCTTGCTATCGGTGCTGCTGTAGGTGCTGCCGCTGGTTATGTTGCAGCCTCTGATAAAAAAGAAGAATGGCTTAAAGAGATCAACAAACTTGTAGAAAAAGTTAAAAGCAATGTAAAAGGTTCGCACTCGAAAATCGAGGAGGAACTGGAAGACTTAGTAGAGGATGAAGATTGATAATAACGAAAAGAACGAATATCAAGACTTTACTGAACTCATAGATGAGTCAAAAGCAGACTTATCAAGCTATATAGATAAACGTTTGACCTTGGCTAAGCTCAAGGCCTACGAGAAAGGAGCAAGTGCTACTTCGTATATCATATATAGCTTGATAATAGCTGTTTTTATCTTGATCCTGTTTGCTTTATTCCTTTTCGGCTTAGCCCTCTTGATAGGAGAAGCATTACATAATTATTCGGCAGGATTCGGTGTACTTATCCTTATCATATTGGCTATGTTGGGTTTGACATTCCTTTTCCGGAGGCCACTACGCAGATTCTTTGTCAATATGACTGTTCGTACAATCAAGAAAATAGAAGACGATGAAGACTAAATTATCCCCGCTTGAACAATTGCGCGAAGAAAAAGCCCGTTTAGCGAGTGAATGCGCTGAGCAGGAAGAGATATTATTAGAGCGTCTCGGATATGCACGTGACAATTGGGGACGATTGCTTCTCGGTACTGTCTTTCCTGTTTCTAAATCAGGACTGGCCGGTATATTCTCTTTATTTACCAGTGGTGGCGGAAAGAAATCCAAGAAGAAAAAGAATACCGAAGACGAAGAGGAGGACGAAAACGAATCTTCAAGCATAAGTTTTGGACCTATACTTTTGAGTGCGGCTCCCTTGATATGGGAAATGATACAACCGATGGTTATAGGGCTTGTGGTAAAGAAAGTGCAATCTCTCTTTTCCAGAAAGAAGAAACCGAAAGTTACCAAAAAGAAAAAGGTCTCAGAATAATTAATACTGAGACCTTTTTTATTATACTTATCAGACTATAATGTCTTTGTCTTACTTATTTTCCCACTTTACATTACGCATATCTCCCGTTTCAAGGAATGCTTTATGAAATGCATAGCAATTATAAATATCCAGAGGTGTTTGACCTTGAACATTATTGTTCAGATACTCACGTAATAGGGGTCTGTATTCGGGATGTGCGCACTTTTCAATAATCTCTTCGGCACGTTGCCTTGGAGATTTTCCCCGAAGGTCTGCAACTCCATATTCAGAAATAATGATCTTAACAGAATGTTCGCTATGGTCTTCATGAGCTACAGAAGGAACAAATGCACTGATCTTTCCGTCTTTTGCAGTAGATGGTGTAACAAAGATAGAAACATAAGATCCTCTGGTGAAATCACCTGAACCACCGATACCATTCATCATTTTCGTACCCATTACATGAGTTGAATTGATATTTCCGAAGATATCCGCTTCTAATGCTGTATTAATTGCAATAACACCTAAACGGCGAACGACCTCCTGATTGTTAGAAATTTCGGAAGGACGAAGAACTATTCTTTCTTTAAAGAACTCAAGGTTCTTATAAACTTTTTCGATACAAGGATTACTTACGGTTAAAGAACATCCGCTCGCAAATTTAATACGACCTGACTCCATTAGGTCAATAACTGCATCCTGAATAACTTCTGTATAAACTTCAAAGTCCGGAATTTCTTTACTTTCGCCCATTGCAGCCAATACTGCATTTGCTATATTACCTACACCAGACTGTACGGGAAGAAATGTTTTCGGCATACGGCCTTCAGCCATTTCTTTGATAAAGAAGTTAGCAACATTATTTCCTATCTTGGTAGTAACTTCATCTACCGGAGCAAAACTTCCACCCTCATTAGGGGTATTTGATTTCACAACTATTATTTTGCTAGGATCTACTTTAAGATGATCTTTGCCTATTCTATCGCGGACTGTGTATACAGGAATCTCCTGACGGTGAGGAGGGCTTGCTAACTCTACAATATCATGCATACCTCTCATCCCCTTAGGATTCCAGGTATTTAATTCTACAATCACAATTTTAGCCTTTTGAGCAATTGTTGGAGAGATGCCTACACCACATGTTGGAACGATTTCACCATCTTCTGTTACATCACATGCTTCGATAATTGCTATATCAACACCTCCTAAGAATCCATAACGGATTTCCTGAGCCAAAGACGAAAGATGCATATCGAAATAAGGAACTTCGCCCGAATTAATTGCACTTCTTAAATCTTTGTTAGTCTGATAAGGTGTTCTGAACTTAATTGCATGTGCTCTAGCTAATGCTCCATCAATTGAATCTCCTGTTGATGCTCCGGTAAACATTCCGATCTTGAACGGATTACCTTTCGCGTGTTCTGCTTCTGCAAGTTTAGCGATAGCAACAGGTACAACTTTGGGACATCCGGCGTGAGTAAAACCACTGAAACCTACATTATCTCCATTTTTGACAAGACTGGCAGCCTCGTCAGCACTCATAAACTTTAATGCCATTACTTTTGTTAATTGATTATTTTATTTTTTTCTAGTATAATAGTTTAATACTTACGTTCCAGTATAATGGAATGAATGAAAGCCCGTCTCAAATCCTCCTGAGTTTCGAGCTGTAAGTCAATTGAGCGACTTGCTTTCCCCTCATCTTGCGAAAACGCAATTCTCTCTTCCTTCTTCTCATTCTCCATTTGCTGAATTGCAGAAACACCTTCTTCCATATAATTATAACTGGCAACAGTAGGCACCGACTGGGGGAAAGACCTTTCTGTTGATAAAGGGGAATTAACCTCTACTGTGGAAGATTCCTGATTTTCGGTAGATAACCTTCTGGGACGTGAAAATGGTGCAGCACTGGGCTGAGCCTGTTCTTGATTTTGTTGCGAAGGAACCAATCGGGGACGAGGTTGAGTGAGAGCCCTCTCTTTATTCTTTTTTACTTCTTTTTGATAATTGCGGATAATACTAACTACCACTCCTATTGCAATAATACCATATATGATCAAATTCTCCATATACGAAGTTTTATATTCTCTGTTTCAGTAACTACGCAAAGTTACAAATTAAGTTCATTTACATAAAATAAAAAGCATAAAACATTTTATCATAATGATATAATTGACCAGACGACCTGTTAAAACAAAATCGTTAAAAGATTGTTAAATATATAAAGTTAAAAACACTATATAAAATAAGTATACCATATTACAGATATAAGTATCTTAATTTTGTAGTGGCTAATACTTCCTTTTCAATGATATTACAGTGGGTATCAGATCAACAATAACGTATTCGTGAATTAACATGTAGCCTAACTAACGATAATAATAACTATATGAAAACAAAGCTAATCCTATTCTTTTGTTGTCTAACAATTTCTTTCATCTCATGCATCAAGGATGAGCCCGAAAATATCGAAGCCGATATTCTCAGTTTCAGTTTCGAAGATTATCCTGAGATGAAGGCAATACCGAGTAAAGAGTCCAGTAAGATGGTATTCGAAATAACCGATACAACTATCGACATTACCCGGTTAATTCCTAAAATAGAAATATCGACAGGCGCAACGATCACTCCCTCGCCCGATATTGCTCAGGATTTTTCGGATACTGTTACTTACATCGTATCATCAGAAAATAAACGATGGTCGCGCTCCTATCAGGTATTAATTAAACAAATGATACCGCTTCATTTTTCTTTTGAAGATTGGGGTACGGCCGGAACAGGCATCATGAAATATCCGACACTGAGTGACGAAACATGGGCAAATGCGAATCCCGGTATAGCACTGGCAAAATTCGGAAGAGTAGACGAATACCCTACCCGGTCAACTACCGATGCTTACAATGGCGAATATGCTGCATTGCTGGAAACACAAAGAGGAGGAACCTACTTCGGCTTTAAGATCCCGATATTCTCAGGTTCGTTATTCAGAGGAAAATTCGGGTCTATAAATATGTCTGATTTTGCCAAGACCGTACAATTCGGACAACCTCACCCTCAGGAAAAAGGGCGTCCTATCATCTTTAAAGGATACTATAAGTATAAAGTGGGAGAACCATTCTATGATGAAAATGACAATATAGTACCCGGACGAATTGACGAATGTTCTATATATGCAGTCTTATATAAAATAACCAAAGGTGTTGCAGGAACTAAAGACGATGAATTTCTGGATGGAACTAATATCCTGACTTCGGACAAAATAGTGGCGACAGCTATACTAGCTGATAATAGTGCTAAAAGCGAATATACCTATTTCGAAATTCCGTTCAAATATAAAGAAGCCCCTAACTATTCTTTATACGATTACAAGTTGGCCGTTGTGTTTGCATCCAGTAAGGAAGGTGACTTCTATAGAGGAGCTATAGGTAGCACCCTGATAGTTGACGAAATAGAAGTTGTATGCCAGACATATTCGAGCCGAGACAAAGAATAATAGCAAACTTTTAGAAAGACAAACATATGACCAGATATATCAGCATTTTAATTGTTCTACTCGTTACCGCATCTGCTTACGGTTTCGATTTCAGAAAAGAAAATTTAGAACACAAAATAGTAGCCGGATTTAATTTTGGAGCAACTACTCCAACTTCTATCCCCCGCGAAATACGAAAAATAGAGGGATGGTGGCCACAATTTACCCCCCAGCTGGGTTATAATATTATCTATAACACCAGCGACAAATGGGCTGTAGGATCAGGTATATTACTCGATTACAAAGGTATGGGAGTGAGAGACCGCGTTAAATACCTTTATACCGAGGTCAAACTTGAAAAAGATGGTAATTATCTTACTGGGTACTTTACCGGAAAGAACGAGACTACCGTGAAAATGGCATATGTGACTATACCATTATACGCCCGGTTTAAGATAAATGACACATGGAATGTACGAGGTGGAGGGTATATGTCTTATGCTTATAGTACATCTTTCAAAGGTAAGGTTTGGGACGGATATATGAGAGCTCCGGATCCTACAGGTTCGGAGATTGTTATCGAAAACAAAGGAGATGCGACTTTTGACTTTGGAGACGATGTCAAAACATTTGACTTCGGAATTTTAGCCGGAGGTGAAATGAAAATCAATCAACGGTTCAATGTCTTCGGAACCTTTAACTGGGGTTTAACCCCTATTTTTCATAACAGCTTCAAAGCTGTTCCTTTCAAGATGCACAATATATATGTAACATTAGGGATATCTTATAATCTCTGATATGCATATTCCGTTTTTCAGAAGTAAAGCTGTATTTAAAGAAATACAGCTTTTTCTTTTTAGCCTACGTTTTCTTAACGGCAACACTGATCTAAAAGAATATATAGAAAATAACATCCGTTACCCAATGGCATCTCTCGATATGGAAATTGGAGGAAAGACCTTTCTTTCATTCTATGTCAATCCGGATAAAACAATATCTGATATAACAGTAGTGGAAGGAGTAGATCCGCTCATAGAAAAGGAATGTGAAAGAGTCATTAAAACAATGAGAGACATGTGGAATCCGGGAGCTATTGATGGTAAGAAAATACCAGTCTCTGTGACTATAGGAATCAACTTTGAAACTAAAGCCGTGATATATTATTCAAGACCCGGAAAAGAAGATTTATAAGGCGAATCAGTTGTTGAAGATGTTCTATATTTTGCTGTAATGATCTTTATAGATAGGTGACAATAACTAAACAGAGGTGACATTTGGCTGTTACCTGAGTGTCACTTTTGTCACCTTGCTATTGCGCTATAAATCAGTAAAATATTCTAAAAAAAGGTGACAAAGGTGACAAAAGTGACACCATTTTTGAATTTATTTTTTTTTTAATTTATAGTTTTCAAGTTTGTTCTGTTCCAATATGTCAAAGGTCTCTTTGCTAATAGATAAAAATAAAAGAGGCATATCCGATATTCTGAACATGCCTCTTTTCCTGTATATAATTTTGTTTTACTTATATCTCTTTAGTCCGCCAGTTGGCCTTTTTCAGATAGATGAATGAAAGAACCATCAGCGTACCCCAATATACATATTCAACAGTCCAGCAAGCAGCGACCGACGACTTGTTATGGATCACTATAACATACATTGCAAACACATAGAAAACAATAGTTATAAGCTCAAAGATCAAAGCCCAACGGGTATTTCCTGTTCCCGATATCGAATTGAATAACACAGTACCAATACTACAGATAGGCAAAGCTAACAGTAATACATACAATGGAGTTACAGTCTCATATACCAGGGACATATCTTTGTTAGATGCTATCAGTCCGATCCAAAATTCAGGATTAACAACTGTAATAAGAGCCATCACCACAATGATCGCAAGATTAAGTATACAGATCCTTTGAATCAGAGGCCATACATTCTTATATACCTTAGTACCCATCGTATTACTTACTAAAGTATTAGCCGTAGTCGATAGTGAATTCATAGGGATAAAATATATCATATAGAAAGTCCGGATGATATTGGTTATTGCCAAATCCCTTTCCCCGTGATTTTCTATTGCCAAAAAGAAGATAAACCAGGTAGACATCGAAATAGCATATTGAGCCATTGTGAACACCGATATATTAAGAATACGGCGTACTATCGAAAAACGAAACTTCATCTTCTGGAAGCCGTATTTCTTTAAATCCACCGTTTTTGCTGTATATATTGCGAAAAATAATATGGAAGATATTTCTGCTAATACAGAGGCCATACCTGCTCCGGCTATACCCATCTGGGGGAAACCGAAATTTCCGAATATCAGAATATAATCGAAAACAATATTCACAACAGTCATTACTGCCGCATTCATTGTTAACACCTTTGTGCGGGCAATTCCGACATAAAATGCCCTGAACATTATATTGACGGATGCAAAGAAAAATCCGAAAGTACGCCATTCCAAATATTCAGAAGCAGCTTCGTACACATGCGGAGATTTTATCAATATAGGTAACAGATGCGAAGAAAAAGCTGTAGACGCAAAGTATAGTATTGCTGCAAAAGCCAGCAAAAACATCATTCCCTGCATCACTATAGTCCCTATCTGGTCATAATTTCGTTCTCCGTTACGGCGTCCTATCATTATCTGAGCACCGATACTGAAACCAAAACCCAGCATGAAAAAAGCTATATAATATATACCGGCTAATCCGGCAGCTCCAAACTCAACCTCTCCTACTCTTCCTAAGAATATGGTATTGGCGATCTGCATAACATTCTGGGTCAACAACCCAAGCATGATCGGCAGACTTACTTTCCATATATCCGCATAAGAATATACTTTTGACTCCATAAATGTTGCTTTGTATCTTTTAAAGACAAAGCAGGGGTGATTCTTTTTGTATCACCCCGCTTTATATAATTGTTTAATTAGTGTTTCTTTATTTAACCAGCTTGTTGGTTACCGTATCGGGAAATACTATCCAGGGTTTAAATGTTTTGGCTTCCTCAAAATCCATTATCGCATACGAGATTATAATAATGATATCTCCCGGCTGGACCTTGCGAGCAGCTGCACCATTCAAACAAATGGTCCCCGAGCCTCTTTCTCCTTTAATTATATATGTTTCGAGGCGCTCACCATTGTTATTATCAACAATACATACTTTTTCTCCTTCAATCATATTGGCAGCATCCATCAGATCTTCATCAATAGTTATGCTTCCTACATAATTCAGATTAGCTTCTGTTACAGTAACCCTATGTATTTTCGACTTTAAAACTTCTATTTTCATTTCTTACTGAAGGTTCAGAAAACCTTTCTTTTAGTTTAATATACTTCTAATATTTACTCAGTCCTTTTGATAGTAAGTTATATTATCAATCAGTCTTACTTCTCCGCAAAATACAGTTATACATCCAACGGCATACTTTGTATCTTCCCAATTAGTTATAGATTGTAATGTATTGCCATCTACAATTTCGAAATATTCTACTTCGAGAGGCTCTACCCTATTTATTTCGTCTTTTACTGTTTTGGTAGTTTCTTCTACTGTGTATAAGTTTATTCGATCTTTACTCTTAAATAAAGCCTTACTTATAGTTACAGCAGCTTCTTTATCCTTCTCTGATAATCTTTGATTACGGCTACTTTTTGCAAGCCCCGATTCTTCCCGGATAATAGGCATTGGGATTATTTCGACCGGAATACTGTATTGCTTTACCATTTCGCGGATAATTGCTAATTGCTGAAAATCCTTCTCTCCAAAATATGCCCTATCAGGCTTTACAATATCAAAAAGACGGCTAACAACCTGTGCAACCCCGTTAAAGTGCCCCGGACGATACTTTCCCTCCATCACTTTATCCAGTTGTCCAAAGTCAAATTGACGGGTATCCGGTTCCGGATAAATCTCCTTTGCAGTTGGTACAAAAACGATATCGGCTCCCACTTTTTCCAACAGAGCAGTATCCTCGGTCAATGTTCTAGGATATTTTTCAAGATCGCTTGGGTTATTAAACTGTGTGGGATTTACAAAAACACTAACTACCGTAATATCGTTTTGCTCGGTACTTTTTACAACTAACGACACATGTCCTTCGTGTAAAGCGCCCATCGTTGGAACAAAACCTATCGATTTTCCTTCTTTTTTAAGTGATAAAGTGGCCTTTTGGAGGTCAGAAACCGTCTCTAAAATAATCATAAACGTTTAACCTAAATTTGTTATCCAAATAACAATGCAAAGCAACTAAATATTTATGAAAAATGAAACTTTCGGAGCCTATCATTTCCGAAAAAACAACATCTTTTATAACCCAGGCTTTTTTTGATTCACCAGAAATTGCATAAAACCAGATTTTTTTTTATTATCTTTGTATTGTAAAAACGAAACAACTATAATGAGCGTAAAAAGAGTTTTATTCATCACACAAGAAATTTTTCCGTATCTACCCGAATCTGCAATAGCCGAAACCTGTAGAAATTTGCCTCAGGCAATACAAGAAAAAGGTAAGGAAATCAGAACATTCATGCCTAGATTTGGTAGCATCAATGAACGAAGAAATCAATTACATGAAGTAATTCGTTTATCCGGGATGAATTTAATTATAGACGACACTGATCATCCTTTAATTATAAAAGTTGCGTCGATACAGGCTGCCCGCATGCAGGTATACTTTATTGATAATGATGATTTCTTCAGTCGTAAATTTACAACTGAAGACGAAAACGGTGTTGAGTTTCCCGATAACGAAGAGCGAAGCATATTTTATATCAGAGGAGTACTCGAGACAATCAAAAAACTGAGATGGATACCCGATGTAGTACATTGTCATGGTTGGATGACAGCCTTAGCTCCCTTATATCTTAAATCAGCATTTGCTGACGACCCTTGTTTTAAAGATGTTAAGATTGCTTACTCGCTGTATAACGATAATTTCAAACAACCGTTTTCCGATAAATTCTCTTCAAAACTGAAGTTGTCTGGAATTACAGATAAGCATGTAAAAGATATTGCCGGAACTTCGGTAGACTATGACAAATTGACCCAGTTTGCAATGAAGTATTCGGATGGAGTTATTCAGCAGGAAGAAAATGTAGACTTGGCTTCACTGGAATATGTCGAAAAGAATAAGATAAAATTCCTGCCATATAAGGGCACAGCACTAGAAGCAGCTGAAGCGATTAATGAATTTTATGACACTCTGTAATTCATAAAAAAAATGAAAAATATGTATTTGCTTTTGCAAGTACATATTTTTTATGATCTTTGAACTTCCTAAAATGTAATTTTTAAAAGAAGAATGAAACTAAGTACGCTATTATCTTTAGCTTTCGCTTTATCTATCACATTCGGATTTATCTCTTGTGATGACAACTTAAACGATATAGGTGGATCATTACAACCCCCCAGTGACCTTATCAGTGTAGGAACCGATACTTTAGCTGTTTCCGCAAGAACTATATCAATGCAGGATTCAGTATTTGCACAAACTATAAACGGAATATTAGGTAATTATGAAGATGATATCTTCGGCACTACTAAGTCCGATTATCTCTGTCAATTATATTTTCCTAAAGACACGAAATTCAAAGAAGATCTTTTAGCAATAGATTCTGTTCAGTTCGTGATCGATTATGCAAGCTACATAGGTGATTCCTTAGCACCAATGGGACTCTCTGTATACAAGGTAACAAAAGAACTTCCCGAATACTTCTATACAAACGCAGATCCTAAGAAATATACGGATATGAAATCGACAATAGCGAGCCAAGCCTTCTCTGTTGCCGGTTCTAAAATAACAGAAATATCCAGCGGTGTTATTTATAGACAAGTTATTGCCGAAATGGATACATCTTTTGGTAATGACCTATATTCTGCAATGAAAGCAGGCACTGTAACAGATGACGTTTCTTTTAATAAATATTTTCCGGGAATGTATGTAACAACTACTTTCGGTTCAGGAACTCTGATACAAGCCTTGCAAACAACCGTTGACATATATTACAGATATAAAACCCCTAACTTCGATAATACGACTGACACTATAATTAAAGGAACACTATCATTAGCTGTAACCAAGGAGGTAAACCAGTTGAATCGAGTGGAGAACAAAAATCCTGAATCGTTATTTGATACTTCTTCTGGTATGATTTACTCAAAAACTCCGGCTGGAGTATATCCTGAAGTAGTTTTGCCCATCAAACAAATTAAGCAAAATATGGTGAGCAATAACTTCGCATCTGTCAACTCAGCGATGTTTAGTGTTACCGGATATACAGAAAAAGAACCTACTGGCGCATTTTCGTACGGAAGATCGCAGTATTTGCTACTAGTCAATAAAGACTCCGTTGATTACTTCTTTAAAACGAGGTCTTTACCAAATAGTATCACAACATTCACAGCAGAAAGGAATACTTCGACTAATACGTATAAGTTTGGTAACTTGTCGCGTTTAATATCTATTTATAAGGATAAAAACCTTGAAGAAGATCCAACATTCGTACTTGTTCCTGTAGATTTATCATATATACAAGCATCTATATATTCGAATCCGGTATTGGTTAATGTTTATAATAAGATGTTACCAACGGCTTCAATATTCCGTAACAATGTTGATAATATGAGGCTAACCCTTATTTACACTCGATTTTAGCGTAGATTAGATTCTCTTAGAAAACAAATAATAATGAAAACTCCGGACTTAAAACCCGGAGTTTTTTTATGTTTAACAACAAGTAAAATTTCTTTTTTGGAAAAAACCCTGATTTACCAGATACATAGTTTAAGATAATTTTGCAAATACCAAAACTATACATAAAAATATTTTCGGAAAACTTTTCTAAAAAAAATAAACAAATACACATTGATAATGAGATAATTAAAAAAATATTTGGAAAACTTTAAACTTTGTTGAAAAGATTTTGTTATAAAACTTGCGATCTATGATCAGTATTCATAATTTCGTATTCATAAACTCATAACATCAAAATAAGATAATGGAACGTAAAGTCTATACATTTAATGAAGCCTATGAGGCTACATTAAATTACTTCAAGGGGGACGAATTGGCCGCAAAAGTCTGGGTCAATAAATATGCCTTAAAAGATGCAGAAGGTAATATCTATGAAAAAACTCCTATTGATATGCACTGGCGACTAGCCAATGAAATTGCTCGCATCGAAAATAAGTATGAAAACGGACTTACGAGCCAACAATTATATGACTTATTTGATAATTTCAAATATATAATTCCACAGGGGAGCCCCATGACCGGAATTGGAAACAATTACCAAATAGCTTCTCTTTCGAACTGTTTTGTTATAGGAGTAGATGGTTCTGCGGACTCATACGGGGCTATTATGCATATTGACCAGGAGCAGGTTCAACTAATGAAACGTAGAGGTGGTGTAGGACATGATCTTTCACATATCCGCCCTAAAGGTTCTCCGGTTAAAAACTCAGCATTAACTTCTACTGGACTGGTTCCTTTCATGGAAAGGTATTCTAACTCAACACGCGAAGTTGCTCAGGACGGCCGTCGTGGAGCATTAATGCTTAGTGTATCAATAAAGCATCCTGATGCAGAATCGTTTATTGATGCAAAAATGACTGAAGGTAAAGTTACCGGAGCCAATGTATCGGTGAAAATTGATGACGAGTTTATGCAGGCTGTAGTAGACCAGTCGAGTTATACACAGCAGTATCCGATCAACTCCGATAATCCTACAACAGTAAAAGAAATAAAAGCAACCAAACTTTGGGAAAAGATCGTTCATAACGCATGGAGGTCAGCCGAACCCGGTGTATTATTCTGGGATACGATTATCAGAGAATCAGTGCCTGACTGCTATGCCGATTTAGGCTTTAGAACTGTATCAACAAATCCTTGTGGCGAAATACCTTTGTGTCCTTATGACAGCTGTCGTTTATTAGCTATCAATTTATACTCTTATGTAGTCAATCCTTTTACTGATAAAGCATATTTCGACTTCGAATTATTCAAGAAACACGTTGCTTTAGCACAACGTATCATGGACGATATTATCGACCTTGAAACTGAAAAGATAGACAATATCCTTCTAAAAATAGAAGAAGACCCCGAAGTTGAAGAAGTAAAATATACAGAACGTAACCTTTGGAATAAGATTCGTAAAAAAACACTTCAAGGACGCAGAACAGGTGTTGGTATTACAGCCGAAGGAGATATGCTTGCAGCAATGAACCTTCGTTACGGAACAGAAGATGCAACTGCATTTGCTGAAGAAATACAACGCACGCTTGCTATAGCAGCTTATCATTCATCTGTAGATTTAGCGAAAGAAAGAGGTGCTTTTGAAATATTCGATATCGAAAGAGAAAAGAATAATCCTTTTATTAACAGACTTTGTGCTGCTGACCCAGAGCTTTATGCCAAAATGGAAAAATATGGTAGACGTAATATTGCATGTCTTACTATCGCTCCAACAGGAACTACGAGCTTAATGTCTCAGTCCACCTCGGGTATTGAACCTGTATTCCTTCCCGTATATAAACGTCGCCGGAAAGTAAATCCGAATGATGCCCAAGTAACTAAGATTGATTTCGTAGATGAGAACGGAGACTCTTGGGAAGAATATATCGTATTCCACCATAAATTTGTAACTTGGATGGAAGCCAAAGGATATTCAACTTCTAAAAAGTATAATAACGAAGAATTAGATAAGCTTATAGCCGAATCTCCCTATTATAAAGCGACATCGAATGATGTAGACTGGTTACAGAAAGTAAAGATGCAGGGACGTATACAAAAATGGGTTGACCACTCGATCAGTGTGACTATAAACCTTCCTTCTGACGTTTCCGAAGACTTAGTAAATAAGCTCTATATCGAAGCTTGGAAAAGTGGATGTAAAGGATGTACAGTCTATCGCGACGGTTCGAGAGCCGGGGTACTGATATCTGCTGACGATAAGAAAAACACCAAAAAAGAAGATTGTGGAGACTGTTTCGAACGTCCGACGGTTATACCTTCCAGGCCTAAAGAATTAGAAGCTGATGTGATCAGATTCCAGAATAATAAAGAAAAGTGGATTGCTTTTATCGGAATGGTCGATAATCGTCCATATGAGATCTTTACCGGTTTGAATGATGATGATGAAGGTATTATGTTACCAAAACATGTCAACAAAGGCGTTATAATAAAAAGAACTGACGATGACGGAGAACGTAGTTACGACTTCCAGTTCAAGAACAAACGTGGCTATAAAACGACAATCGAAGGACTTAACAGTAAGTTTAATCCTGAATACTGGAACTATGCCAAATTGATTTCCGGAGTACTAAGATATGCAATGCCTATTGATCAGGTAATAAAACTTGTACAAGGTTTGGAGTTAGATAGCGAAACAATCAACACATGGAAAAACGGTGTTGAGCGGGCTTTGAAAAAGTATCTTCCTAACGGAGCTGAAGTCAAAGGGCAAAAATGTCCTATATGTGAACAGGAAACACTAGTATATCAGGAGGGTTGTTTGAAATGCAACAACTGCGGTGCATCTAAATGCGGCTGATATAGTAGAAATCAAATAAATATAAAAAGCTCGGGGAGAATTCTTCCTGAGTTTTTTATTCGCTGACCTTCAAATAAAAATAACAATGGAAAATGTACAACAAAATCATCAGGGATTGACCGTAACCTTTCGAGCCCAACAACTCCTAAAGAGTTCAGCTAATTGGGCAAAGTTCGTAGCCATATTTTCGATTCTGTTCACGGCCGTTATCGGTATGGGTACTTATATTATGTACCTTATGGCGCAGAGTATATCTAGAGTTCCTGACGAAGCCAAAACCGGATTATCTCTCTTTACTGCTATTTCATCTATTATTCTGATTGCAGTAACTGCTACTTACTTTTACTCTCTCTACAGAATTCTTAAGTTCTCAGGTACAGTGAAGTTCGCCATTGAATCCTACAATTCGGATGTACTGACTGAATCGTTCGAACATCTGAAAGCCCATTACAAAAGTCTGGGAATAATGATGATAGTAATGCTTGTAGCATATTTTATTATTGCAATCGCTTTTGGAATATTTATAGCCTATGCAACGAAAATCATGATGGAAACATTTTGAAAATCAAGATAAAAAAATAGCCACAGGAACTTTCCCTGTGGCTATTTTCATATATCTCTTATATTTTAAATAGTTAATCCCATAATTACCGAAGGGAAAAGACCTAATATAATATTTAATGTAATAGCAATCGAAGCTACGATCACATAGCGTGCATCGACTTTCAGAGCTTGAGTACGTACCGAATCTTTAGAGAACATCACATTCGCCGTACCAAAATAATAGTAAATAGCGATAATAGAATTAATAACCCCGAAGATGACCAATATAAGGTAACCCGATTCTATCATTTGGGTAAACATAAATAACTTTGCAAAGAACCCGGCAAAAATAGGTATACCACCTAAAGATACCATTGCACAAGTAAATAATCCTGCCAAATAAGATTTCTCTTTAGCTAAACCGAATATATTAGAGATATCTTCATCCTTATCTCCACAGACAGCCATTATCACGGCAAAAGCAGCGATACCTGCCAGAGAATAAGCAGCAGCATAATAAAGTATAACGTTCGTCCCTGCGCCATTAGACAGCAGATCCATCATCATAAATCCGGCATGAGAAATACCCGAATATGCCATCAATCGTTTCAGATTACGTTGACGTAAAGCTGTTATATTACCAACCGACAATGTAAGTATAGTAAGAATAACAACTACTATCTGGAATGCAGGGGTCATACCTACCGCAAAGATTACAAATACCTTGTAAAGAGCTCCCAGAGCAGCCACTTTAACCAAAGTGCTCATCAATGCCGTTACCAATGTTGGAGAACCTTCGTATACATCAGGAGCCCAGAAATGAAATGGCACAACACCGGCTTTAAAGAATAAGCCGACTGCTATCATTACAAAACCTATTTTAAACCAAACGGGTAAAGCTTCTCCCTGAGCCATGGATATTGCAATGATAGTTTCGATGTCAAAGGAACCAATAGCACCGTATACCAAAGCAATACCGAACAGAATGAAACTCGAGGCAAAAGCACCCATAATGAAATATTTCATTCCGGCCTCATTACTCATTTTATCTTTCGGATTACTGGCTGCTAATATATAAGCCGGAATTGAAAGGACTTCGACCCCGATAAAGAACATAGATAAATTACTGAAAGAGACCATTGCTATTGCACCGGCAAGCATGAAGATTATCAGTGCTACATAATCCGCAATCTTATCTATCCGTTCAGCATAGAATTTAGGACTCATCATCAGAACAAGCATGGTGAGAATAATAAACAGGCTCGAAAATCCTCTCGAATATCCTGTACTCACAACCATCTTGTAAGTATCAATATCAAGAAATGATGTATTTAGATAAAACTCGGCAATAGTCATGCCCAATATTCCGGCCAGACCTAAAAGGGTTATCGGAACCAGGATTTTTCTTAAATTCAAAACCTCCAGTAACAGGCAGATTATACCTAATGCTGAGACAGCTACTAATGTACTCATTACTATATCTTGCTATTTTATTCGTTATCTATTTATATATGTCATTAATTCCTGAAGGCTCGGCGATATTATATCTACAATAGGTTTAGAATAAATCCCGAAAAATATCAGAACTACAGCCGACAACACAAATACCAATGTTTCATTGATAGTCAGGTCAGGAAATGACCGGTTAATTTTGTCCCCAAGCATCACATATTGGTACATACGCAACATAAAGAATGCTCCAAGGAACATAGAAGCACCTAACGGCAGAAGATATCCAAGGTGTACCTGGTAAACTCCATACATAATAGTGAACTCTCCCACGAAATTAAACGTCAGAGGGATCGCTATAGATGCCAATATCATAAAGAAGAATGCTATTGTAAACTTAGGTGCACTAGACTTGATCCCACCCATTTTGCTAATCAAAGGTGTTTTCAATCTACGGTGTATAACCTCTGCCGAGAAGAATAAACCTATAATTCCAAACCCGTGCGCTAAAATCAGTATAACTGCACCTTGCAATCCATCATATGTTAACGCATAAACACCCGCAGCAATAAAACCAACATGCGAAAGCGATGCATAGGCGAAAAAGCGTTTCAGGTTATCTTGTCTCAATGCTATAATCGCACCATATAACACACCTATAATAGAAAGGATCAATACCAATGACCGTAATTCATGTGCAGCATACGGAGTAACAGGCAATTGCCAACGGATAACACTATATAATCCCATTTTTGACATCAGTGCACCCAACAAAAGGGTTCCCATAATCGGGGCCTTTTGATATACACTTGCCTGCCATGTATGGAAAGGGAATACCGGAATCTTTATCGCATACGCTAAAAAGAATGCGAGGAATATCCATATCTGTTCAGTATGGCTCAGGTTTGCATTGTATATATCATGAAGTTCAAGACTTCCGACTTTTACATACATATATATAATTGCCGCTAACATAAACAGCGAGCCTGCAAATGTATAGATGAAGAATGTCATAGCTGACCTACGGCGTTTTGCTCTTTCTCCATTACCCCAAAGTACAACAATAAAATAAATCGGTATCAGAGACATTTCCCAGAATACATAATACACAAGGGCATTACTGCTCAAGAAAACACCAGTCATAGCAAAAGACATGAATAACACAAGGCTATACAAAATCCGTTCTGATTTTACCGTATGTGATATACTCGTAAGCATGATAATGGGCAGTAACAGCGAGTTAAGCAAGAGCATAACCAATGATAAGCCATCTACCTTCAATGAGAAAGCAATATTTGGTTTACTTATCCATTCTATACTGTACGAAGTTGCTCCTGTAGATTGGTATTCGAGTAAAAGTGATATCGAAAATGCTGCTGCCGCTATGGCAAACAACATGGCTACCTTCGAAGCAAATCTGTTTCCCGAAAAGTAGGTTACCAATGACCCTGCTAATAAAATAAGTAGTATAATAGCGATATTCATTTCTATATAAAATTTTTACACGAAAAATAAGTAAGCGACAATCGAACAGAAACCGATAACAAAGAAGAATAAGTAAAGCCCTATACTTCCGTTTTGTATAGCCCTCAATGGTATAGACAGAGCTGCTATCAGGTAACCGAATCCAAATACAATGGCATTCATTATATTTTCTACTATATTCTTGAAGAAATTTGCCAATACGTAAAACGGCTTTACAAATAGAGTATCATATATCTCATCGATATAGTATTTGTTATAAGCTACTTTTGCAAATCCTGTTATCTTATCATCTTCTTCGGGAACAACAGACTTAACTATATACTGGTAATATGCGATAGCTAAACCAATCAATGCTATAAGAACTGATATACCTATCAGCATAAACTGATGGGAAGTAGCTCCGTGCTCTGCCGG
Source organism: Indolivaga macrotermitis (assembly GCF_900128985.1). Taxonomy (GTDB): domain Bacteria; phylum Bacteroidota; class Bacteroidia; order Bacteroidales; family Dysgonomonadaceae; genus Dysgonomonas_A; species Dysgonomonas_A macrotermitis. The sequence continues at coordinate 43,540 of NZ_FQUC01000013.1, forward strand.
AACGCCAGCAACTAATATAGGTGACAAATATTCATTAAGCCAACTGTAGCCGAACGGTAAACTGATAAGTCCGCCTATTGTAGCTAAAACAGCCAGTATTATCAAAGGCAAAGTCATTACAAATGGAGATTCATGTAAATGATGTTTTTGTTCTTCCGTTCCTCTAAAACCTTTATTAAAAGTAAGGAACAAAGCTCTGAACATATAAAAAGCAGTCATCAACGAAGCAAGAGCTGCTAATACCCAAAGTCCTATATTATTTTCAAAAGCAACTACCATTATTTCATCCTTCGAGAAAAATCCCGCAAATGGAGGAATGCCCGAAATAGATAAGGTAGATATAAAGAAGGTAGCAAATGTTATTGGAAGAACTTTTCTCAATCCACCCATTTTACGCATATCCTGTTCTCCTCCCATGGCATGAATTACCGAACCCGATCCTAAGAACAGACACGCTTTGAAAAATGCATGTGTAATTACGTGGAATACTGCTACATGATATGCACCTAGCCCGATAGCTAAAAACATAAGACCAAGTTGCGAAACAGTTGAGTATGCCAGAACCTTTTTAATATCAGTTTGGAAAATACCAATAGATGCAGCAAACAGAGCAGTAACAGCACCTATTATCGCAATAAACAGTTGAACATCGGGTGTTAGATTGAAAATAAAGTTCAATCGGGTTATCATAAATATACCTGCCGTTACCATAGTTGCAGCATGTATCAATGCCGAAACCGGAGTTGGCCCTGCCATTGCATCGGGTAGCCATGTATATAATGGAATCTGAGCACTTTTACCCATTGCCCCTATGAAAAGGCATAAAGTTCCGAGCCCAAGTAAACCAGACACTTCGAGATTAGAAGTAGTAGTTACTGCTAATTTTAGGCTATCAAAATCGATTGTCTTAAATATATATCCAAGAGTAAACACTCCGGTAAGGAATCCTAAGTCCCCTATCCTATTCATAATAAAGGCTTTCTTTGCCGCATCGTTAAACTTATGATTCTTATACCAGAACCCTATAAGCAGATATGAACAAAGTCCGACTCCTTCCCATCCGATAAACATGATCGCCAGGTTATTAGCTGTAACCAGAATAATCATGAAAAATATAAACAAGTTCAGGTAAGAAAAAAAGCGGTCGATATTTTCGTCACCTTTCATATACCCTATCGAATACAAATGTATAAGAGCTCCGATACCGGTTACAAACATCAGCCAAATCAATGATAACTGATCCAGAACCAGTTCGAAATTAGCTTTGAAATCCGAAAAACTTACCCATTCGAACAGATGTACATGGATAGCCTGTCCTGTTGAAACAATCTTTATAAAATAAATCAGTGTGATCACAAAACTACCTGTAACTGCAGCTGTAGCAATCAGTCCCGGTAATGTTTTTCCCAGCTTTTTACCAACAAACAAGTTTATCAAGAAACCTGCCAGAGGAAAAATCAAAAGCAATAATATCAATCCTGTCTCCATTCGAAAATTATCCTTTCAAGTTTTTTAAATTATCAATATCAATAGAACCGATATTTCTGAATATAGCCACCAGAATGGCCAATCCTACCGCTACTTCGGCGGCAGCTACTGCCATCGAAAAAATAACAAATACCTGCGCACTTGCATCCTGGTGGTAAACCGAAAATACGGCGAGCAGCATATTTGCTGCGGCGAGCATAAGCTCGACAGACATTAGCATTACTATAGTACTGCGCCTATAGAGCATACCCAGAACACCCACACAAAACAATAATGCCGAGAGGTAGATGTAATTGTTAATTCCTACTTGTTCTAAAATATCATGCATAGCTTTAAGCTTTATTCTCTCTTTTTGAAACCAATACTGCACCTATCATCGCTGCAATCAATAACACAGAAGTAAATTCGAACGGAACCAGATATTCGTTCAATATCACATCTCCGATTACTTTTACCGACTGAAAATCGATTTCAGCTGCCTTGTATGCTTCTATTGTCGGTGTAGCTTTAAGGAAAGCCCCTAACAGTAGAACAACCATGAGACATGCCGAAACTGTTGCAGCTATACGACTAGCTACTTTTTTTACCGGTTCGTGCTGTTCATTCAGGTTCATTAGCATCAATGTAAACAGCAGCAGTATCATTATAGCTCCGGTATATACGATAATATGAATCACTGACAAAAACTGTGCATTCAGCATCAAAAAATGACCTGCAATAGAAAAGAAGCACACAATCATATATATGGCACTATGTACAGGATTCTTCGATAAAACGGTCAGAAGCCCTGATGCTAATGTAATTGCTGCTAAAATGTAAAAAATTATTGTAATCATCTTTTCAAAGAATCAATTATATCTTTTGTTTTTACCATCTTCTACGGATATTACCAGCTTATCTTTTCCATAGATAAAGCTTTCGCGGTTGGTTCCCACATTTACGTGCTTTTGCGACTTGGTCAAGAAAATGGCTTCTTTCGGACAAGCATCTTCACACAATCCGCAGAATATACAACGCAACATATTGATTTCGTAAACAGCTGCATATTTTTCTTCGCGATACAGATGTAATTCATCTTTAGTACGCTCGGCTGCTTTCATCGTTATTGCTTCTGCCGGACAAGCCAATGCGCACAATCCACATGCAGTACAACGTTCGCGCCCTTCTTCGTCACGCATCAAAACATGTAGTCCACGGTATACCGGACTGTATGTACGTGTTTGTTCAGGATATTGTATCGTGATCTTCTTTTTGAAGAAGTGCCTTATAGTAATCATCATACCTTTTACTATCTGTACAAGATAGATACGTTCCCAAAACGACATATCTTTGTTCGTAACCGCCGTTTTACGTCCCGAGAGTGATATATTTTCAATAGCCATTTCTTTCCTTATTTAAATAGTAACACACCTAATCCAACCAAAAGAATATTTACCAAAGCCAATGGGAATAGTATTTTCCAGCCCAGATTCATCAATTGGTCATAGCGGAAACGAGGAATAGTCCAACGAACCCACATATAGAAAAATATAAAGAATGATGTTTTTGCCAGAATAGAAAGTAGTGCAAAAATATTAGCAATGTTTACTCCCCAATTATCAGCGACCCATTCCATTCCCGGATAATTATATCCACCGAAGAATAATACCGAAATAAGTGCCGAAGAGAAGAACATACTTACATATTCAGAGAACATGTAAAATCCCATCTTCATAGAAGAAAACTCAGTATGGTGACCATTTACCAGCTCTGATTCACATTCAGCCAAGTCAAAAGGTGTACGGTTACATTCCGCAAATGAGCAAACCAGAAAAATCATGAACGTTAAAGGTTGGAAAAATATATTCCACCCGAATCCTGCCTGCTGCTCGGTTATTTCTCTCAAACTTAAAGTTCCGGTCATCATCACCAGAGCTATAAGAGATAAGCCCATTGCAACTTCGTACGAAACCATCTGAGCACCTGCACGAATCCCTCCCAATAAAGAAAACTTATTATTTGAAGCCCATGCACCTATAACTATACCATATATACTGGTCGACATAACGGCAACTACATAAAGCAGAGCTATATTTATTTCGCCTACCTGCGGAACATATTCGACACCTGCTATCACAAATTTCTCAGCCCACGGAATAACTGCACTTCCCAAAAGAGAAACTGTCATCGCAATTCCCGGTCCGATAATAAATAATAACTTATTGGGTGTATTGGGTATAAACTCTTCTTTAGAAAAAAGTTTTGCACCATCACATATAGGCTGCAAGATTCCGAATATACCGGCACGGTTAGGTCCATAGCGGTCTTGAATAAATCCGGCTATCTTACGTTCAGCCAGTGTTGAATACAAGGCAAAGAACATGGTTAGTGCAAAAATAATCAGTACAAGAACCAGTTTTTCTATGATAAATGATATTTCCATCGCTTAGACGTTATTCTTCGTTTGCTTTCTTAATTGCTTCCATTTCAGCCTGGTCGAAAGGGAATTCAGACATACTTATTTTTTTCTGATCTTGTTTTCTTCCCTCCAGTACCAAATCGTCAGTATCAATCTTTACCTTTTTCAACTGGCGGGTATAATTATTTACATTCAGAACAGAATCTTTTTCGAATTTGCGAGGCCCTTCGATAACCCAGTCTTCAGCTTTCTTATGATCGAAACGACACTCGTTGCAGATAAACTCTTCTACTTCATGATACTCATCCTTGCGTGCTGTAACGCGTTGTACATGATCACCAAACATCCATAGAGTTACTTTACCCGAACAATGAGGGCAATCGCGATGCGCATTAAAAGGCTTGTTGAACCATACACGCGATTCGAAACGGAAAGTCTTATCAGTTAATGCCCCAACCGGACATACATCGATCATATTTCCTGAGAAATTATTATCGATCGCTTTTGATATATAGGTCGAAATCTGTGCATGATCTCCTCTGCCTATTACACCATGTACACGTTCGGGGGTCAATTGGTCAGCTAATTTTACACAACGATAACACAGAACACATCTGTTCATATGCAGTTGTATATAAGGGCCGATATCTTCGGGTTCGTATGTTCTTTTTTGTTCGATGTATCTGGTCTTGAAATTTTTATTTCCATAAGCCAGATTTTGTAAATCACATTCTCCTGCCTGATCACATACAGGACAATCCAGCGGGTGATTTATAAGTAAGAATTCGGTTACTGCCTGACGGGCTTCCAGAGCTCTGGGCGAAGTAGCACTTTTTACTTCCATTCCGTCTTGCACAGCTGTAACACACGAAGGTTGCAACTTAGGCATAGGACGCGGATCGCGCTCGCTACCTTTTGATATTTCAACCAGGCAACAACGGCATTTTCCTCCGCAATCTTCCAACTTAGAGTAGTAACACATGGTAGGAGGCACACAATCGCCACCGATCATACGAGCAGCCTGCAGGACTGTGGTTCCCGGTTCTACTTCTATTGTATGTTCATCTATTGTAACTTTCATTGTTGAACTGTTTTTGTCAGCAGATGTCTAACCTTTTCCATGGGTTCATCTACGAAATGTTTGATATTTTTTACCTTTTCAGGGAATCTCACGTGATACTCAAACTCTTCACGAAAATGTCTGATAGCAGCGGCAACCGGCCAAGCGGCAGCATCACCTAACGGGCATATTGTATTCCCTTCTATTTTACCTTGAATACTCCAAAGTAATTCTATATCTTCTTCACGTCCGTACCCGGTTTCGATACGGTGAAGTATTTTCTCCATCCAGCCTGTTCCTTCACGGCATGGCGAACACTGTCCGCAGCTTTCGTGGTGATAGAAGCGTGAAAAATTCCATGTATTACGAACAACGCATGCCGAATCGTTATAAACGATGAAACCTCCCGATCCTAATGACGAACCGGTAGTGAAACCGCCATCCGCCAAAGATTCATATGTCATCAGACGATCTTCGCCATTTGCTGTCTTGAATATATATTGTGCAGGAAGAATAGGCACTGATGAACCTCCGGGAATAAAGGCTTTCAGCGGACGGTCATCGATCATTCCACCCAGATATTCATCCGAGTTCATAAACTCATCAACGGTCAGTCCTAATTCGATTTCATATACTCCGGGATTTTTAATATGCCCCGAAGCTGAAATAAGTTTTGTTCCTGTAGACTTGCCAACTCCGATAGAAGCATATTCTGCCCCACCATTGTTTACAATCCATGATACAGCCGAGATAGACTCGACATTATTCACCACAGTAGGTTCTGCCCACAATCCGCTTACGGCAGGAAACGGTGGTTTTATACGGGGATTACCTCTTTTTCCTTCTAATGACTCGATAAGGGCTGTCTCTTCTCCACAAATATATGCACCTGCTCCGCAGTGTACGTATAAGTCCAGATCGTAACCTGTACCCAGTATGTTTTTACCCAGCCATCCATTAGCATAGGCTTCTTTAATTGCTTTTTCAAGGATTTTAAAAACCCACATGTACTCACCTCTTATATAGATATAAGACAGATGAGCCTCCAGAGCAAAACTAGAGATGATAGCTCCCTCTATTAATAAATGAGGAATATGCTCCATCAAGAAGCGGTCTTTGAATGTTCCGGGCTCCGATTCATCTGCATTAACAACAAGATGACGGGGTTTACCCGATTTTTTATCAATGAAACTCCATTTCAAACCCATAGGGAAACCTGCTCCCCCACGGCCTCGTATTCCTGAAGTCTTAACTTCTTCAACAATCTGATCAGGAGTCATAGTTTTCAGTGCTTTTTCAACACCACTATACCCTCCGTTTTTACGATAGACTTCGTATTCCTTTATTCCGGGGATATGTATATTTTCTAATAATATCTTTCTGGCCATCGTACTTACGCAATTAAACGTATTTAATGATATATTTTCTAATAATAACTAAATTCGTCTTATTACTTACCTAAGCAATAAGAAGGTCTGCGACCTTAATCCAGTTTTATTTTACCTTGTTTACAGTCTTCTACCAACACATCAAATTTCTCTTCGGTAAGATGCTCATGGTAAAAATCTCCCAGTTGAAGCATAGGGGCATAACCGCAAGCTCCAAGACATTCTACACCAACGACACTGAAAAGCCCATCTTCGGTAGTTTCTCCTTCTTTGATTCCAAGTTTTTTACACGCATATTCAATCATATCCTCCCCGCCGCGTATAGTGCAGCACGAAGTCCGGCAAAACTCAAATGTATACTTACCTCTGGGTCTTTGATTAAACATAGTATAAAATGTAACCACCTCGTACACTTCGATAGGCTTTACATCTAATATCTCAGCCACCCTATTCATCAACTCTACACTCAACCAGTTTTCGTGAGCATCCTGTACTGCATGCAGAACAGGCAGCATAGCCGATTTTTTCTTATCAGCCGGATAGTGGCTCAGCAACTCGTCTATACGAGCCTGAAGTTCAGGTGTAATATTTATTTCTTGTTTATACTCTCTTCTTTCCATTGATACGAATCATTTATGCGTCGAGCTCTCCGGCAATTACGTTGATACTTGACAAGGTTGCTACTGCATCCGAGAACATTCCTCCTTTAATCAATTCAGGGAATGCCTGATAGTATATAAAGCACGGACGACGGAAGTGTAATCTGAATGGGGCTCTCGATCCGTCTGTTATCAGGTACATACCCAATTCTCCATTAGCAGCCTCTACCGAATGATATACTTCTGCTATAGGAACCGGTACTTCGCCCATTACAATCTTGAAGTGATTAATCAAAGCCTCCATACTCGTGTAAACCTCATCTTTAGGAGGAAGGTAGTAATCGGGTACATCGGCATGATAAGAACCATCAGGTAAATTATCTAAAGCCTGACGGATTATTTTCAAGCTCTCTTTGATTTCGGCGCATCGCACACACCAGCGATCATAAGTATCACCACCTGTACCAACAGGCACAACGAAATCAAAATCTTCGTACGAACTATAAGGCTGGGCTACACGTACATCATAGTCGACTCCTGTAGCTCTTAAATTGGGACCGGTAAACCCGTAGTTTATGGCTTTCTCTGCTGAAATAGCCCCTACACCAACCGTACGATCCATAAATATCCTGTTACGGATAAATGCCCGTTCCAGCTCGTCCCAAGCTTTAGGAAATCCTTCTAAAAACTCTCTGATTTTGCTCCAGCAAGCTTCGCTGAAATCACGCTCGAAACCTCCGATCCTACCCATATTGGTAGTCATACGTGCTCCGCAGATTTCTTCATATATCTCGTAAGCCAACTCGCGGTATTTCATCACATACAAGAATGGAGAATACGCACCTAAGTCTACTCCGAGAATAGAGTTACAGATAAGGTGATCAGTTATACGTGCTATTTCCATAATTATGACACGCATATATTGTGCCCGTTTAGGAACTTCAACACCTAAAGCCTTTTCAACAGTCAACCACCAGCACATATTATTTATAGGTGCCGAACAGTAATTTAAACGGTCTGTTAGCGGAGTGATCTGATAAAAGGTTCTGTTTTCTGCAATTTTTTCAAATGCTCTATGTATATACCCGACGGTGGTATCCGCATCAATTATACGCTCACCATCAAGTAACAATATATTCTGAAATACACCATGTGTAGAAGGGTGAGTCGGTCCGAAATTCAATACCGATAGTTCACGCCCATCTTCAAAGCGTTGTTCTCTGACAATCTTTGCAAAACGGTGTTCCTGATCTATAAATAAGTCTGACATCTGATTTTCCCTTTACTTGGTATTAGGTTCATAATTATCTGGAGTACGTCCGAAGAAGCGGTCATCTTTATCGGTACGTGCCGAATCTTCTAACGGATATTCTTTTCGCATGGGGAATGATTTCATTCCTTCATCATTCAATATCCGTTTCAGGTTCGGATGCCCTATAAAGTGCACCCCGTAAAAGTCATATGTTTCGCGCTCCATCCAATTGGCGGACGCAAATACACCGGTTACGGTATCCACCTCAACTTTATCGGCAGGAAGAAATGTCTTCACACGTACCCTCACATTATCAATCCAGTTATGTAACAAGTACACAACTGCATATTGGCTAGAAGTATCATTATCGGGATAGTGCACCCCGCAAAGGTCGGTAAGGAAATTAAAACGCAAAGTCTCGTCTTCCTTCATAAAACGGATAACATCCTTTATTATCTCAGAACCGGCTTCGAAAGTAAAGATATCCTGTTCCATTCGAAAATTCGACACTCCACCTTCAAAACGACCACTGACTTTAGTTTGAATATCTGTAATTTCTAGTGACATTATTCAAATTTATATGATTCTAATAATTCCTGATACCTCTCTGAACCTCTGCGATGGATAGATTCGCTTTTTACTATTTCCTGTAATTGCATCACACCATCCAGTATTTGCTCGGGACGTGGCGGGCAACCCGGTACATATACATCTACAGGTATTACCTTATCAATGCCTTGCAATACCGAATATGTATCAAACACTCCACCCGACGACGCACAGGCTCCAACAGCTATCACCCATTTAGGTTCAGCCATTTGCTCATATACATGACGTAAAATAGGCGCCATCTTTTTAGAGATAGTACCCATTACCAAAAGCATATCAGCTTGACGTGGCGAAAAGCTGTTACGCTCAGCACCGAAACGTCCCATATCGTATGTCGCAGCCATTGTAGCCATAAACTCAATTCCGCAACAAGATGTAGCGAAAGGCAAAGGCCATAATGAATTGGCGCGAGCCAAACCGATCACATAATCGAACTTGGTCGCAAAAAAACCACTTCCTGAATATCCTTCAGGAGCCGGTGCTATATTAATAGGAGTTGTATTACTCATGACTAAAATGCTTATTTTTCCCAATCAAGGGCTTTTCTCTTAACAATATAAAGATATCCGATAAGGAGTACAATTATAAAGCCTCCCATCTTAAGAAGTCCGCTGATTCCTATTTCCTGGTAGTTAACTGCCCAAGGATACATAAAAACGATTTCTATATCGAAAAGGACAAACAGAATCGCTACAAGAAAATATTTAATTGCGAAAGGAGTTCGGGCATTACCTATGGAGTCTAATCCACATTCGAAGTTGGCGCTTTTTCTAGAAGCTTTGTGTTTAGGCCCCAAAAAATTGGATGCTAAGATTGTGCCGAAAACAAATACAGCAGAAAATGCTACTTGTATTAATATAGGCACAAAATCATATAAACCTGATTGCATTTCTTAGTTATTTTAGGATCTGTCAAAAATGACATTTAGTTACATTTCTCTTACAAATATAAACAAACAACTAACAAAAACCATCTATGAAGCCATTTATTTTATCAATATGTTACATCCTGTTAAACACAAGATACAAAAAACAATCTTTTTGACAATTCGACTTAACAATTAGTGGCGCGAGCCATATATATAGTATCTTAGATTAATATAATTTCACTAAATTTTAATTAAAACAACAAAGGCATAATTTATCCTGACCTGATAAATTATGCCTTCTTATTCTGTTTTAATGTTATTTATAGGCTAATCTTCTCCTTCTACATTTTTTGCCAAGCCTCCATGAGAAGTCTCTTTATATAAACTAGGCAGATCGTGTCCGGTCTCTTTCATTGTACGCACTACCTTATCGAAACTTACGAGATGCTTCCCATCCGAAAGCATAGCATAAGAACAAGAATCTAATGCCCGTACTGCAGCAAATGCATTACGCTCTATACATGGTACTTGTACTAATCCACAAATAGGATCACACGTTAATCCTAAATGATGTTCGAGTCCCATTTCTGCGGCATATTCTATTTGAGAAGTTGTACCTCCGAATAATTGTGCGCCTGCGGCTGCCGCCATAGCGCATGCTACGCCTATTTCTCCCTGACATCCTACCTCTGCACCCGATACAGATGCATTCTCCTTTACAATATTACCTATCAATCCTGCCGTAGCCAAAGCTCTGATAATCTTCTTGTCACTTACATTATGGTGACCGGTATGTAAATGATACAATACAGCAGGCAATACTCCACACGAACCGCAAGTGGGTGCTGTCACTACTCTTCCCCCTGATGCATTTGTCTCGGATGTAGCCAAAGCATAAGCAAAAAGTAAGGCACGGCTCATCATAGAGCCATTATATCCTTTGGCTTTCACATAGTAAGACGAAGCCTTACGCTGCAAACCAAGCCCACCGGGAAGTACACCTTCTTCTTCGATCCCATGCTTAATCGCGGCCTTCATAACACTCCATACCTCTGCTAGATAATTGAATATCTCAGGCCCTTCGGTTTCTTCCACATATTCCCAGAATGTTTTTCCTGTTTTATGAGTCCATTCCAGAATCTGCTTCATCGAATGTTTGTCATATATTGATTGAACAGAAATTTTTGTTTTTTCATCTGCTAAATCTCCACCTCCAATACTGTATATCGTCCATGTATCAAGTATATCTTTATTTGCAGACAATGATTTTAATATCATCCCATTGGGATGGAATGGTAATTCTATCTCCGGAATCCAGACTATTTCTACACTTTTAGGGGCTAAAACTTCAGCTATAGCCACATCCGTCATATGGCCCTTACCGGTAGCAGCAAGGCTTCCGTATAATTCAACTATATACGAAGAGGCTTTAGGGTTCCGCTCCTTGAAAATCCGGGCAGCATTACCCGGCCCCATTGTATGGCTACTGGATGGACCAAAACCGATCTTAAATATTTTTCTGATGGATTGCATAGATATATTGTATGACTTACTCTTCAGGTAAGCTCTTCCATTTTAATAAAACATAACGGATAAAAAGCCACATTGTTGCGAATGTCAAACAGATATTTCCCCAAACAAATTCAGCGATGTGTTTATCCATAAAATCATACCAACGGCAACTTAACGCATTTTCATCTCTTCCTAAATAGTCGACACCAACTGTATCATAACATGCCGTTTTAGTTATTGTATAAACAAAAATGAATAAGATAACAGGTACTGCCGGCAATGCCCATATTACATGGCTTATATATATATTCGACTTACCTTTACTGCTCATACTTTGATTTTTGCTGATAATCATCAACAGCTCAACTATAAATAACACGAGCAATACAAACATATACGAAAATATACCAAAATCTGCGCCTAAAATGATCGGTGCAAAAGAAAATACAGAATTGATAAACAATATAACACCTGCTGCTACAAAAGCAATCAGCCATGCTTTTCCGGATGTAGCCCGGTACGAAAACATCAATAAAGAAAGCCCCAGAGCAATACAAACCAATACCAGTAAAAATATCGGACTAACAAGCGGCTCCATATGTGCATCGAAAATTTCCTTATAAGCACTTTCTAGTTCATCGTATTGTACATAATAATTACGAATGTTATTTGTCGGATCTCCGTAATATTTATAATTATATCTTGAAGAATAATCTTCGGTTTCCCTTTCGAAATTGGTATTATACGAAGACATCAGGTTAAAGTCTCCAACGGGGTATTTAGCCGGATTATAAATCAGCTTCAACCATATATCTTTTGTTAGATTTGATTTCAGTCCGTGCTTTGTTTGCAATTTTAGAAAATCATCCATCAACTGGCTGATAGCAGCCTTATCCTGATCGACCAACATTTTCTTTACATCCCGGTCATCCCTCAATTTTAAACCGTATTCTTCCGTTACATATATAGGGCTGTAACCTGAATAGTTTAGTAACGATAACTGAGTAAAATTAGGATAGTTCTCATAGTACACATTTTGATTCTCGGCCAACATAATCAGCGAATCCATTGGGGTGTATTCTTTCTTCCGGAACATTTCCATAGTTTCTTCATCCGGATATTCTTTATAGTAAGTAGTCTTATCAGTAGGGATAAGCATCTTAACCATATTTAGTGTTTCAACTGCTTTTATCGTTTCAGTCTTGCTTGCATAAGATCGCTGCTTTACAATAGAACTTGTATGGAATGTGAGAAAAGGTAATATAATGGACAATACAATTACAAAGATCATAATCCACTCCAGATAAAGAGAAGTACTCTTTTGAGGATAAAACGACTTAAATGCGCTATTTTTCGAATAAAAGATCAACCATACAATCAATGTCAGAAGGCTGGCAACTCCTATTCCAAAATAAGTAAATCCACTACTGGCAAACTGATCATAATAATATCTGGAAGTAAAATCTATAGATTCCCCGAAATAGCCAATCAAAAAGGCTGCTATATTTATAACTACGGCGAATCCCAACACAGGTACAATCCGTATATTCCAAAGCAACGGATAATTTAACAGCAAGTATTTTTGTATTTTATGTAGCATTTTTATCAAGTTTAAAGGAAGAAACGTCGGGTCGAATTAGATATATTTCTGAAATAGGTCAGTGATATATGTTTATCGATAATTAATTGTAAGAACTGCTCCTGAGATACAACGGATGGGAATATAGCAATATATGTCCCGCCTTTCAACTGTAGATTGAGTAACCCGATAGATGTTAACGCCTCCCGTATCGGTTCTTGCCCCCAATCGCTTTCAAACTCAATAATCAGTTCAGCATCATCTTCCATATGCAGAGAAGCATCCGAACCTGTATTTGTTACGCTTTGCGGTTTACCTTGTTTAAGGAAAATAACCCTGTCTGAAGTTTTTTCCACTTCATACAATTGCTGCGAACTCAGAACAACCCCTAATGGACGGAACAAAGATTTTGCGATATTCCTGAAATCGTCCAAAACTACTTGCTGAGCCAAGATATCCAAGTTAGCCAACGGTTCGTCTATCAATAACAAATGAGGCTTACGTAAAAGCATACGCGCCAGCTCGAAACGCATCTTATAGCCGGATGATAAACTTTTCCAATTCAGATGGCGATATCCTCTCAGTCCCATCCGGGCAATAACCAATTGAACAAGATGCTCGTTCTCCTCACCTAATATTCCGTATGAAGATGCTGTAAACTGTAAATTAGACAGCAACGAGCCATGCCAGTCCTTTGTCCTTTGAGGAATATATATGAGCTTAGTACGCAAGTCATAACTATTCTCCCTCTCGAATATATATTTTACAGAGCCACCGGTTATAGCTAATTCTCCACAAAGAGAACGAAGCAAGGTTGTTTTTCCATTGCCATTCTCGCCTACCAGTCCGATAATCTCTCCTTCGGAAATAGTAAAAGATATAGGTCCCAGCGCAAAAGCTGAGTTTGGATAACCTTTTACCAGTTCATTTACTTCGAGAAGATATTTTCGTTTCTTAATCTCTTTTTTACTGAGAACATTGTATAAATCTTCTAATATAACTTTGAATCGAACATTTATTTCGTCTATATTATTCTGATTCAACTCAAGCCAGTCAAGTAAATCTGCTGCTTTTTTATAATATACCAGATCTTCGGTATCAAGAGTAAGATCAATTATCCTCTTCAACAGATTGGGATAATCATCATATTCAAGCAGATTATATATTTCTTTGTAGTATGTATCAAATAATTGCATATGGTTGTTTTTTCTATGATAGGTGCTAAGATATGCACTTTATATAAATAATCTTTATTTTGCGCTTCTTTCTTTTGTTGCATCTGATATATCCGACAAGGTTTTTCCTTTTGATAATCCAAATAATAAATGCTTGGGGCTACCAATTATCTGGGAAGTATAAATACCCGTATGTCCGGAAAATAAATAAGCTACTATACAGGCTATAGCCACAAATACACCACATTCGGCGCCGAATAATTCTATCCCCATAAGCGAACATGCGATCGGAGTATTAGTCGCTCCCGAAAAAACTGCAACAAACCCCATTCCCGCGAGTAAAGCCATAGGCAAAGGTATTATCAAGAATAATGCACTACCCAAAGTAGCACCGACAAAAAACAGAGGCGTAACCTCTCCCCCTTTAAATCCTACACCAAGAGTAAAAGTCGTTATCAGTATTTTTAAAAGGAAATCATACCACTGCTGTTGCACAGTAAAAGACTCGACTATAACAGGTACTCCTAACCCAATATACTTAGTAGAACCTATAAACCAAACAACCAGCGCTATGATCGCACCTCCGATGAAAGGACGTAGAGGCGGGTAATTTATTGCCTTCTTCGACAAGTTGCTCCAGAAATGAACAGACTTAGAGAATAACAAGGCTGCCAATCCAAATATAATTCCGGCAATAACGGCGTACAATAAGGTTATAAGAGTCATTTCGGGCACAAATGGAACAGAATAATGTGTATGTGAAACTTTCCAAAGATCGTGACATGTATAATTAGCTATTATAGCTACCAAGAAGCTAGGAAGTATAGCCTCATAGCGCATACGCCCCACAATAAGAACTTCGAGGGCAAAAACGGCTCCGGCTAAAGGCGTACCAAACACCGAAGCAAAACCAGCACTAACACCCATTATTATAATTATTTTTCGATCCCGCTTTCTCAATCCAAAAAATTTAGAAAATTGGTCAGCGATTGCCCCACCCATTTGCACGGCAGTTCCTTCGCGTCCGGCAGAACCTCCAAACAAATGAGTCAGAAATGTCCCGATCAATACCAAAGGGGCCATACGAAGCGGTATTATTTTATCTGGAGAATGCACTTCTTCGATCAGCAAATTATTTCCTTTCACAGCCCGATCACCCCAATAGTAGTACATTAACCCGATTAACAATCCGGCCAACGGCAGCAAACCGATAATCCAGAGATGGCTTTCGCGATAGTTTGTAGCCCAATCCAGGGACACCAATAACAATGCCGAAGCAGAACCGGCCAACAACCCTATGATAATGGAAAAAAGGCTCCATTGTAATAAGTATAAGAAAATGGGTAATTGTTCTACCTTTTTGATGAATTTACTGATATAAGGGTGCAACATAATAATATTTGGCTGAATCGGGTAATGAGAACCTAAAAGTAACATAATCCTAAAAGGATATACAAATATAATCCAGTTTTATTACATTCCCTGTAAAAAAGAGCCTAAGACCGAAAAATCACTTCTCAGTCTTAGGACATTCAACCCACATCTATGATTCTTTTTTAAGTGTAGGTAAAAAAGAACTGGATAATTAGTAGTAAAGTTCAGTATCTATGTTATTAAACTCTATAGTCAAATTTCCAGATCGATCTCTGTACAGGATGATCTTATTCTTGTGTAATAACCAACCTAAAGTCATTGCGACTGCAGTATCTTCCAGTTTCGTTAACTCAACTATTTGTCTCAACGACATTTTTCTGTTGGTTAACAGTAAACCTAAGATAAATTTTGCTCTAATATCAACCTCTTGTTTCATCATCCCATATTGCGTGTTTTAACAATAGTATTAGATTATATATTTTTTCTTATGTCCAATACAAATATATGGGAAACAGGTTTAAAGAAGCCTTTTTTTAGGTTCTTATTGTGTAATCTTTTCGTTTTCTATCTGTCAAAAAAAGACACATTTTTAACAGAAAAGAAAAATAACAACAAATTCTGACACAAATTATTTTTCTGGGACTAAATGGTTCATTTTCATATGAAAATATGCAGAATTATAGAATCAAAATAAAAAAAAGAGTCCTTTTCTGAACCCTTTTTAAAATATAATACGAAATATTCAATAAAAATCTAAAATAAAACGTACTAAACATTTAGAATCTCTTCGGTAAGTCTTTTTTGTTCAGAAAAAAATGCCCTTCGCTCAATTTCGCCACTGACGCTTATTAGTGTAGAGAAACGCTTCAATGATTCAATCCATTCCAAATGGATTTTACAAATCCGAGGATCAGTAGTTGATATGGTATCCAGAGCATAAATCCCGTCCATATAAGCACACTCATAATTATCAGCCTTCACATAAGTATAACAATGATCGATATGTATGTTTGACAGATAAACTAAACTTTGGGTTCCGCTATCCCTCCTGATTCCAAACGAAGCCTGGTGTTCGAAATAGTCCAGCAATTCGAGCATTTCTTTTTTCAGAATATTCTTTTCTTCATCTGAAACAACATTTATCGAATGGAAGAATTTAATTTCCTCCATCAAAGAGACAAACATTTTGCGGTCTACAATTATAGTATCCTTAGGCGTACCCCGGTTTAGCTCTACCATATGCAATCTCTTTTTTTCCAAATCGGGATGCAGGGAAAATTCAGAAAAGTACTCGGGTATATTTTTATTATCTAACTGATAGAGAAACTTAAACATTTTGAAATTAAACAGATTCTTAAACGGAAAGAACATCGGATACGGAATACAACTAAAGATAGACTGAACTACTAAATTAGGTTCAATTAACACTGACGAATAAGACTCTGCAAATTGTTCAAGTTTGGCCGCAATATAATCAGACGGGGTTGCGACGGATATTTCTAATTCGAACTTCGGATTGGCTTGCATCTCAACATTAGCAAGACTATCAAGCGATATTCCTAATTTTCGGGCAATTATACAGGCTTCTGAGAAGGTAAAAGGTATTTCGCCCCGTAGCCGGCGATAAATTGTTTCTTTACCCAAAGGGATAATATCCTTGAGAAAGCATTGCTGCTCTCTCTTCTTTGGTATTTGTCCCTGTATTGCACTTATTAATGCATTGTTAAACGATGTCATATATTCCGTCTGTGAGTATTTGCCTACTAAAATATAATAAAAATAAGACCTTCACAACTATAAAGCCTTTTTAAAATCAATTTGCAAAAAAAATAAAATATTATATAACAGATAACATAATAAAGTTAGCTAAACATTATGAATTTGGAAGATAAAGTAAGATATAACTATTAGTTTTACTTTTGCAAACATTATAATTGATTAATCCTAGTTAATATACTCAGCCTCTCATTTTGTGAGTGAGGCTGAGTTATTTTTAATTTCATCGTAAGAATATCCTTCGAGAATTGTATCCTCGAAGTTTACATTTTCTTCAAAAATACAACTCTTGAAATCTGTCATATTAAATTTCGCTCCTTTAAAATTTACATTTGTAAGTACAGCATCCCAAAAATCTGAACCGCCCATCTTACATCCGGCAAATACAGAATTTTTTATATGCGAGTAATCGAACAACACTTTTTCGAAAGTACTGTCTGTAAAATCGACCTCATCCATAAATGTTTCTTCCAGATAACAAGAAGTAAATACCGCATCTTTCATACTCGATTTGATAAATTTTGTACGCGAGAAATCGACATTCGACATATGGGCATTGTCTATGTCCAGATTCTCGAATACACAATTCGAAAGATCCGTCACAAGATCACCGTATATAAATTCATTATTCTTGAATAGAACTTTCATGATTGTCTGAATTACAATAGCCGGCTTTTGATTAATGCGCCAGGCTTTTCCATTCTTCTCGTTTTGTATGGTCGCCGTATTTTCCCGGATATATGCGCAGAGTATATCATGAACAATACTTACATATCCGCGTTGCTTCTGGTTTCCGACAGAAACTTCCATCGCTATTTGATGAAGTGCATAAATACCCGAAAGTATCGAACTCACACTGTCACTACCCAGAAGCGTGGCAGCATCTTTGAATCGGGTATTGATCTGACCTTTTTCGGCAATATTATTTTGCCGCGTTTGTTCAGCTACACGACGATTATTGATCCAAAGCCCCAATACAACCAAAGCTCCCCCAAGTACTGTCGCTACCGTTTTTACATATTCGCCAAGTGCGGAAGGTGTATCACCATATAGTAATATATGTGCGCCGTTCCTGTAAAAAATATATCCGATTAGAACAGTTCCGAATATAATTATCAGAAAAATATATTTATAGTATAACTGGGTTATAACCTGTTTGTTATTTTTGAGTAATGTTGAAAATGTTTTTGTTCTCTTATATGCCATTTTAAGTCTAATTATTCAGAGTTGTTTAGTAAAACAGAGTGATAATAAAAGTACGGAATCGCTTTACTACAGTACAATTCTCTATTGTGTGAAGATTTTAGTTTTGCAGCGCACCCCATAAGTGTTAAAAAAATAACTTTTCAGCATATTGCCTAAAAGTTACATCACTAAACACAAAGATACAAATTATAATACTAAAATACAACACATTACACAAGCTAAACATTAAAGCAAAAAACAAAAATGTGAGTAAGTTTTTATATTTTAACTAGAATAAGCGCTATTAACACATAAAAAATAGCATAATATCGATATATTTAACTAAGAAAACATAACGATGCTATTATATAAGAAACCAATGCGTAATTTTACGCAACAAAAGAAACGAACAACTAAATAATCAGCAAATGAATAAAGAAAGTTCTGAAAAACGAGATAAAAATACATATTCAGAGGATTCAAATAACTATAAAAACAGAAATCATTTCAACGACAAATATGATTTTTATCAAAATATAATAGAGAATAGAAACCATATCCTTGTAGATAATGCAGTTCACTCTATGTTTGGAATTATACATTCTGTAGACTCACTTACGTCCACACAGGCTAAAGAGATGAAAGAGATGGAACTTATTATAAAAAAACATTTACCGGATATAGTAACATTCTTCGAATGCTAACATTAAAAATAAAACCCAATACTTTTTCATAATCAATCAATTACTTACACAAACGGGAACACCCCATTTCTTCATGAAGAAATGGGGTGCTTTTTATTTTAATAACATCAAAGAATGAAGTTAATATTTCTATATTTGTATAGGCTGCAAAACAACACTTATTATAATTATGACCAATCGTATACTTCTATCAGGAGGTTGCTTTCTATTCATTTTGCTTTACTCTTGTTCATCTGAGCGCATAATAATAAGAGAAAATCGAACTACCGTCGAAAAATCCTGCCCACAATTTCAGGGTGGGGAAAAAGGGTATAAAGAGTTTTTCGAAAAAAATGTGCATTATCCTGCCTCATTATCAGAAAAGAAATTGTTTGAATCTGTCTATATAAACTGCTATGTTGATAAAAACGGTTCTATTATAAGAGCTGTGACAAGCAGCATCTTTGACAATGTATTCGACAAAGAGGTAAAAAGAGCATTGGATTCTTTACCTGAATTTGTGCCCGGCCCGGCAAACAATTCTAAAAATGTTGTCTATATCCTGCCGGTTAATTTCAGCATCCCTGAAGCGGATAATCAGGAAAAACGCCCTTTTATTTTACATGAAATCCGGTCTCAGTTTCCAGGAGGAAACGAAGAATTCCAAAAATATCTCCTTCATAAGCTAAAATACCGGTTAGCAGACAAAATGAGAAATAAGAAAGGCAAGATTGCTATTCATTTTTTTGTAGATAAGATAGGAGAAATTAAAGAGGCAAAAGTGGTGGATAGTTTTTCATCGGCATATAGCAAACAGGTTCTGGAAATATTAAACGGAATGCCCCGATGGATACCCGGATGCGGAAACTGCAAAGGCATGGAGGTGATATACCGGCTGACAATTTCTTATAATATTGACTGGAAATTAATATATCCGGTAACAAGGATCGAAAGTTATCTGGAGTCTTTCTCATTTTCAGGTATAAATAAAGATGCTTTACCCGAAGGTTTTCTTGATGATGTTTTCGATAAATGGGAAAAAGTAACTCTCGATCCTGTCAATATTATCGGCAAACCTTAAACCTTAATATCACAAGTTCTCTTAAAAGAAGCTTATTACGACTTATATATTCATATCCTCAATTATAAGCATATCATTATCATCGAAACGCCACGATTCGCCATAAGCAACTTCCCAGTAATAACCATCGGGATCCTGAAAATATCCACTGTAACCTCCCCATGATACTGTTTGCGGTTGTTTGGCAATTACTCCTCCATTTTTTACTACAAGCGTCATCATTTCGTCGACATCCCTCTCCGATTTCATATTACAGGCAAGAGTTATTCCGGCGAATCCCCCCTGAGATATTGTAGGAGGATTACTTTGATCAATATCCATCGCTAAGTGTTCTAGAGGATATAACTCGAGTTTGGTTCCCTGATTATCAAAGAATACAATCGGCGGATTATTTTCCTTTGTATATGTTTTAAAACCAATATTCTTGTAAAAATCCAAAGACCGTTCCATATCGCGGACTCCAAGACAAATAAGGTTGATTCTGTTCATAACTTCGTTTAAATTTAAGATGATACAATAAAGTTATGTAAAATAATCAGCTAACCGATTTACTCTCTTATAAAAATTATTATCTCCTGACCTTCTTTTCTTCAAAAAGTAAGCTTTCGTCTCAAACCCCAGGCATATTGTCTCATATTTAAAAACCAAGTGCAAATGCTTGATACTTTCGTAACAGAAACAAACAAAAAAGGTCAAGCATTATGATTACAAAAAAGAACACTCAGGATCAGGACAATATTATCCGTCAATACAAATACCCTGTATTATTTTATTTATTGGTAACACTTATTCCATGGGCATTTTGGTTTACAGCAGGGTACGTCAGCTGGCTGACACCTCATCAGGAAAAATATCTTCAAATAGCCAGTATATTAGCATTAGCCGGATTGCTGGCACCTCTGGCTGTCGTTTATTTTCTAACTGCACGGAATAAGGATTTAAGGAAAGATATATCAGCACGGTTTTTCAACTTTAAAGATATCAAGCCTGTATATTTACTGATGACCTGTCTCATTATGCCCGTCAGTATAATGATAGCACAAGCGATTTCCCTCTTGTTCGGATACAGTCCGGAACAATTCATTATCACAGGTAACTTCACATTCACTTCGGGTATACTTCCGGTGTGGTTCCTTTTGATACTGGCTCCAATTATAGAGGAGTTGGCATGGCACTCATATGGTACCGATTGCTTACGCAACAAGTTCAACCTGTTCAATACTTCTCTTATTTTCGCGATTATCTGGGGAATCTGGCATATACCTCTTTCGTCCATCAGGGATTATTATCAAAGCAATCTGATAAATGACGGAATGATATATGGTATCAATTTTCTGGTGAGTATTATTCCCTTTGTACTGCTGATGAACTGGCTCTACTATAAAACCGGGCGCAATATCATTGTTGCTATCATATTCCATATCACTGCAGGGTTCTTCAACGAGCTGTTCGCCCCACATCCGGATAGTAAAATAATCCAGACAATACTCTTAAGTATAGCAGCTATTATCGTTGTGATCAACGAGAAAGAACTCTTTTTTGAGAGAAAAATAAAATAAGAACAATACTAAATATAAAAACAATACTAAATATAAAAACAATCGAATTATGAAAAAAATTATTTTAACAACAGCCATTACAATCTGTGGGAGTTTCTTTTTAACTGCAAATGCTCAAACAACCACATCTTTCGGGATCAAACTTAATGGTAATCTGACTAATGTAAAAGTATCTAATCTACAAGGTAACAACAGTTCATTCAAGCCCGGCGCTTCACTTGGAGGTTTTGCTAAGATAGAATTTGGGGAAACTTTTGTCTTACAACCCGAATTGCTGTTTAACTACACAGAAAGAAAGGAAAAAGCAGAAGGCGAAAAACTAAAGTTTAAATATGCTTCGGTGGAAATTCCGGTATATGCAATGGGGCAATTCAACGCCGGAAACGGAAAAGTATTTTTGGGTATAGGTCCACATATCGGATATGGATTCAGCATTGACACCAGAACCGAGGATCTTCCGGAAACCGATCCAGGTTCAAACAAATTAGAATTGAGCCACTGGTATATGGGTGGAGGTGTTATTGCCGGATACGAACTCGAAAACGGACTAATGTTCAATGCCGGATATAAACTCGGGTATGACTTAAGCTCTAAGGATAAGATTTCGGGAGCAGACACTCAAACCATAAGTATCGGTATCGGCTATCGGTTTTAACAAGCACTACTTTCGACCCCTATTTATAAAAGCCTTTGATTATCAAGTCAAAGTCTTTTTCTATATAAATATTTTTTAAATAAAAAGTGCTGTTATCTTTGAGAAAATTTATTGTTTCTATGAGAACATACACTCTGTCTTTTTTATTCATAATCTTTTCGTCATTCAACCTTCATACACAAAATCCCCTGCAAATATCTGTAGAAAAAACAGGCTCTGTTTTCTTATAATAAAACACTAAATCTCTCCTATAGTGAAAACTCAGGTTATCTTAATCATGGATTTAAACCATGGAGCAGAACAGAATACAACATTAAAGGGATAATACAAACGGACGGGCTGACTTTTATGCGACAAGATACTATTTCTACAAATGCAAGAGAAATAGCCTCTTCGTTTCAACTGGCAGACAATCACCTATTGTTATATGATTATAATAGTAACGCTGAGCTATCCCCGATTGATAATAATCTGATATATGAATATTTGGTTATGACAATACGTTATAATCCGGGATATCTCTTAAAATACATCTATGATAAGAACCCCGATCTATTGCCTTATTTCGAAAATGATAAATATGCCGGATATAAGGTTATGATAAATAAAGTATTGGTCGAATTTAAGATCCGTAAATCAGATTACCTGATCGAAAAAGTCCGTACCCGGTATGATGATATTTCCGGATTCGGAAAGTCGTTAGGCGATATGGAAGACATATATTATTACTCCTCTTATACCGAACAGCAAGGGATATATATTCCTCAGTTGATAAGGATAGAGAAACTCAATGGTAAGATATCCGATAAGATAGAAATCCGCCAGATATCAGTTACAGATAAGGCGATAAAAAGATGGGAGGCTAGCGCTCCTCAAAAGGAGGGGCAAACGGCTGAGATAGAAATAACCCGGTATAGTGACCATATTCATCTGATAAATATAAAAGAGGAAAATACAATTGCATTACTCGTGGAATTCGAAAACTTTTTTGTGGCTGTTGAAGCACCCAAACGTAGCTAGAACGGTGAATTTATTATTGCGGAAGCCTGTAAGATTGCTTCTCATAAACCCGTCAGATATTTTATTGCAGGACATTTCCATCCACACTATCTGGGAGGATTGCGTGCATTTGTTCACAAAGGCGCTACAGTGTTATCAATACAAGACAACTATGAATATATAACAGAACAAATATCGAATCTGCATACAATAACTACCTATAGTCTTCAATTAGAAAGCAAACCACTGCAATTTGAGACAATAGACAAAGATAAACCTTATATAATCTCGGACGGAAAATATGAAATGCAGATAATTTTTATAGGCGATAAGTCTAATCATACATATGATTACCTTACATTTTACTTTCCGGAAGAAAAGATGTTATACCAAGGAGACTTGCTATTCATACCTGAAAAAGGAGAAATGAAAAAGCTTAGCAAACGCGAGACGAGTTGCTACAATGTCGTCAAAAATCATAAGCTCAAAGTAGATACAGTATTGCAAGCCTGGCCGGTCAATGCCTATAATATCAAATGGAAGATCCCTTTTTCTGAACTTGAACAGATTGTGAAGTCATTTGAGAATAAATAACTTTGTTCTATATATAACAAAACCCGCATTCCTGCAGGTTTCATTTGTGGAGCTGGAGGGAGTCGAACCCTCGTCCAAACAAGGAACTAATTTGCTTTCTACATGCTTATCTTTGCTTTAATTGTCGGGAGTGGGCAAGACCAAAGCTATCAACCCAAACCTTAGTTTCTTAATTTTCGAACAGGAGCCAAAACCTCCCCTATCCTATCTCCGATTTACCTACACCACCGATTCGAAACGCTTCGGAGCCACAGCTTCCGGGTGATGTCTTGTCTCAACACATGTGCCGAGATTAAGCTATATCTACTATACTTCGATTAAGCAGCAAGAGCGTAATTTTCTTCGCCAGTTAAAATTTTGACGTCTGAGATTATAGTGCCAGCCGACTATGCACTGCATGCTTACAAACCACTTCATCTCGCTGTCAAAGCCAGTCAACCCCGTGAGTTTGTTGTTTTGATATAACACTTTATACCAACCTAGATATTATTTACAAAATACTTTCTGTGCTAATATCCAATACAAAGATAATACTTTTCAGAAGAAAATCATATATGTATACACACCTTAGTTTATATAAACAGTCTCTGGTGGATAAAATTCTGGGAATAACCTCAGTAAATGGTAGCACTAAAAATTTTCGTTAAACCATTTGAAAAAGCTCTCATCTTTTTTGAATGGTCCTACTTTAGATAATATCTCTTCTTCAAATTTTCGTTTAAACATTTTATTCTCCTCTTTTGTGAGATCTGAAGTATTAATATCTTTCCATCCTCCAAAATTAGTTCCTTTGGATACTCCGTCAAAACCGAGATAAGCTGGTGTATCATCTCCATTCAACCGAATATGGCAATGAACCGAATAGTCTATATCCGGAAAATAAAAATAAGTATGATAAAAATTTCCCTCTCGACTTCCGACAAAATATTCCCCTTTCAATGCATGATCGGGATTATCTCTCTTGTACCATTCTACAAGTTTTATCAGATCATCCCGTTTGGTATTAAACTCATAATATTCTGTATAGGGGTAACTTCCGGCAAAATGCCCCATAATCCAAAAGAATTTAATTGCACAATATAAAGCTACTATGCCACCTACTCCAAATAACGAATACTTTATCCCTTTTTTCATCCTTATCCCGATTTATATTTTCAGCCAAATATAAGATTTACATCTATAGACATAGTGTTATCTGTAAAAATATTTTTCATTGTTGTGTAATATATTTTTACAAAGACGGCAAGCACACACACCTATAACACACTGATAAACTACTATTTACAAACAATGGCATAGTTTTAGTTATTAAAAACATAAAAGCAGTTAATCGTATGAAATATTTTTTATTAATCCTGTTTGTAAACATCAGCTTATATCTTCCGGCTCAAGATAAAGTCTGGACATTAAACGAATGTATGCAATATGCGATAGAACATAGTTCGAAACGTACAAAACAAAATTCACAAAACCAGATATATAAATTGAATCATACTGAAGCTATCGGAGGACTCCTGCCCAAAGTAAATGGCACAGTTGGTGCTACATTCAATTTTGGACGCGGGCTGGATTCCGAGACAAATACTTATATCGATAAAAACTCATTTAACAATACATACAGCTTACAAACCTCATTATTATTATTCGACGGACTTGCCCAGGTTTCCAGAATAAAACTTCAGAAAATGAATCAAATGATGGGGAAAGAACAGCTCCGTCAGATAGAAGATATGTTGGCTTTCGAAACAATGGAAATATTCTTCAATATTTTATACTATCAAGGGACTGTAGATTTAGCTGTTCAGCAACTGGAAGAAAGTGAAACCACACTAAAACAAGTTACCCGCATGCAGGAACTGGGATTAAAAGCCGGACCTGATGTGCTGGAAATAAAAGCAAAAGCTGCTTCTGATAAATACAACCTCATAAAACAACAAAATCTACTTGATATAGAAATCATACGGTTAAAACAGAAAATGAATTATCCTATGGATCAAGAGATCTCTATAGATACCAAAACGAACAACGATGTACTTGTCTCTGCTGAAAAAGACAATGCCTTCGAGATTTTTGAAAAGGCTGTTACATATTCTCCTCAGATACTAGCTTCGGAAAGAGCATTACTCGCACAAAAAGCTCAGTACAAAGTCAGTAAGGGTAGTTTATTACCGTCCCTATATTTAGGAGCGGGTTATTCTACCAATTTCTCCCGATTAATGGATGGCAGTGCATACTCTTCATTTACAGACCAGTTGAGAGACCGTAGAGGATATTATGTTGGCTTTACATTGAGTATCCCTATTTTCAACGGCTTCTCAAACCTTAACTCCGTAAAGAGAAGTAAGCAGAATGTAATTATTGCCCAAAATGAATTAGAGGAGACTAAACGGACTGTATACAGCGAAATAGAACAAGCGGTAGCCGATATGAACGGACAAGGCGAGGAATACATTCAGGCACAACAACAAGTTGTAGCAATGGATGCCGCACATAACGTCAACCAGCGCAAATATACCGAAGGCCTCATAAGCGCTTTAGAACTTACTACCAGTTCCAAAAGACTGCTTGAAGCAAAAGTGGAACAACTTAATGCCGGTTTGAAATATCAGTTAAAAACAAAATTGGTAGCTTATTACAAAGGACAACCCTTTATACAGTAACGAAAAAAACAAACGCAATATGGACAGAATTATAGAAAAGAAAAAGGGGTTACAAAAAAAACATATACCCTATATCGCCGGCGGAGCATTCGTACTAATCGTTATCGCTTGGTTGGTTTTCGGTAATCATGCCTCAAAAATGAATGTAGATAGCAAAAAAGTAAGCATTCAGGAAGTAACCAAAGGCGAATTCAATGATTATGTACGCGTCAATGGGCAAGTACAACCAATAAACACCATTCAGCTTAGCGCCGTGGAAGGTGGAATGGTTGCCGAACGCTTAGTTGAAGAAGGTGCAACTGTTCGACAAGGCGAGATTATAATAAGGCTTACCAATCCCATGCTAAATCTTAATATTCTGGATAGCGAAGCTCAACTTGCCGAAAAGCAAAACTTCTTACGGAATACTCAGGTTTCCATGGAACAAGAGAAACTAAACCTAAAAAAGGAAAAGCTACAGTTAGATCTGGATGTAGAACGTAAAAAAAGAAAATACCTCCAGTACAAACAGCTGTATGACGAGAACCTTACCTCGAAAGAAGAATATCTTCAATCAAAAGAAGACTACGAGTATGCCGTAGACGGACGTAAACTGGTTGTTGAACGCCAAAAGCAGGACTCTATATACCGTGGTATACAAGTACAACAAATGGAAGAGAGTTTATACAACATGCGTCAGAATCTGATACTGGTTCGTCAGCGTGTCGATAACCTGAATGTAAAAGCTCCTGTTGACGGTCAACTGGGATTGCTGGATGTGGAAATAGGGCAATCGGTATCCTCCGGTGGACGTATCGGGCAAATCAGTGTCCTTTCAGATTATAAGATCGAAGCTTCTATTGACGAACATTATATCGACAGGGTGAAAATCGGGCTGGATGCATCCTTCGAACGTCAGGATAGGAATTTTGCTTTAAGAGTACGAAAGGTATATCCCGAAGTAAGGGAAAAACAGTTCAAAACAGATTTTATATTTGTAGGGGAACGACCTGACAATATACGCGCAGGACAAACCTACTACATCAACTTACAACTGGGACAGCCTGTAGAAGCTGTACTTATTCCCCGTGGAGCATTTTATCAAACTACTGGAGGACAATGGATATTCGTAGTTACACCTGATGGAAAGAAAGCTGTCCGCCGGAAAATAAGTATCGGCCGTCAGAATCCGACCTTCTATGAAGTAACGGCAGGGCTGGACCCGGGCGAAAAAGTTATAACCTCAGGATATGACACTTATGGAGATGTAGAAGAATTAATCTTTGAATAAACGAAAATACTATGAATGTACTCAGATCTTACAAACGCTCCCGGTTGTTTCTATTCGTGAATATTACAGGGCTTGCAATCGGCCTTGCAACTTCCATTATGCTACTTCTGTTTGTCGTAAACGAATTAAGTATCGACAAATCGATACCGGACAATGACCGTATCATAAGCCTGAATACCGTAATGGAAGCCAATGGAGAAGCAAATACTATCCCCATTGCAACACGGCGGGCATTAACCGATATTCCTCAGAGAGTACCGGGTATCGAGGCTGCGACACAAATATATTTTGTGGGAGAATCTGATATAAAATATGAAAACGAGAATTTTCAGAATATCCCTTCGCATATGACCGAATCGGGATTCTGTGATGTATTCGGTATCGAATTTATAGACGGGAATAAAGAAGCTCTGGATATTCCGAATTCAGTCGTTATTACCGAAAAATATGCCAATATCATATTTGGAGGAATAAATAAGGCCATGAATAAGGTTATAAAAATGGATGTTACCGAATACACTGTACGGGGTGTTATTAAAGGATGGCCTCAGAATACCCATTTCAGTTTCGATTTACTAATATCGATGAATAATGATATAAAAAGCTGGCCTTCTATTGAGTTTTTTACTTTTTACAAGATAAAGAAAGGCGTTTCGGTGGATGAAACCCGAACTGCTGTAGAGAAAGAATACACTGAGCTTACTTCAGAGTTTCTGAAAGGTTTCGACGGAAAAGGCTATGGTGTAACCGAGAAGTTGGCCGATATCTATTTATATACGAAAGCGACCAATACATTAGGAAAGAAAAGCAGCATATCTTTTGTTTGGCTTCTTTCTGCTATTGCCGTTTTTATATTATTATTAGCTATCACTAATTTTATAAATCTCTTTATAGCACAAGGCGAAACACGTATGTTAGAGATAGGTGTACGTAAATCGAACGGTGCTAGTATAAAAGACATAAGCAAGTTATTTTTGTCCGAAATATTCTTCGTTGTACTTATCTCATTTATCATCGGCTTTGGGCTACTTTTGCTCTTCACCCCTTATTTTCCGGAGCTTATAGACCGTGATATCGATTTGGCGCAACTGTATAACCCTGTGTTTATAATTTCGGTCGTCTTTGTTTTTGTTTTGACCGTCTTTTTATCCGCTTCCTACCCGACTTTGTATCTGGCGAGGTTCAATACTTTAGAAATATTGGCTAACAGGATTCTATTTTCTAAGCGTCGCCTAACGTCTGTTATCATAGTTTTCCAGTCAATTATTTCGATTGTAATAATATCCTTTATCCTTGTTGTGAATATGCAGACGAACTATCTAAAAGATTTACCGCTTGGTTATAATCCAAAGAATGTACTTGTCTTATATATAAATAGCAGCCTGCACAAAGAGTATGGAACTTTAAAACAAGAACTGGAAAAGCAAACAGGCATTTTGAGAGTGGCAATGTCTGATCATACATTCGGTATGGGAACCAGTGGTCAAGGAATATCTTTATTGGGACAAACCATTTCCCAATCCATTTCGGAATACCGTATTACGGACGGAATATGCGAAATGCTGGAATTACAGTTGGTCGAAGGTGAGTTCTATAAAGAAAATGAGGAAGGTAAGAATAGTAAATCTATTATACTTAACGAAGCTGCGATCAGGATGCTGGGACTCCAATATCCGGTTGTGGGTACAGTAGTCGATTATAAAGGGCAAAAAGAAATCAGGGGAGTAGTAAAGGACTTTTATTATAATAAACTAGAAAATCCGATAACTCCAATTATCCTTACATATCGGGAGCATGCCGGTTCTGTATATATCAAATATGCCGATAATATGAACCGGCTGGATGTACAGACGATTATACAGAATGTGACCAAAAAGATAGATGCAGCATATATGATAAACCCGGCGTGGCTAGAAGATATATACAAAGGTAAATTCAAAAATCTGGAGATACAGTCGAGAATTCTTTTATTAGCTTCGTTCCTTTCTGTATTTATCTCTATGTTGGGCTTATTAGCAATCCATGCCTTCAACACCATACGCCGGAAAAAAGAGTTGAGCATACGGAGAGTGAATGGTGCCAGTAAACAGAATATATTTAACTTATTGTCATTCGACATTTTGAAATGGGTCTTAATAGCAGGTATTATAGCTATACCTATAGCTTTCTTCCTGTCGACAAATTGGCTCGAGAATTATGCAAACCGAACATCTGTTAATTGGATTGTATTTGCTTTACCAATATTATTACAATGTATCATAGCCATTGCTGTCACTTCCGGGATAAGTATCAAAGTGCTTAATGAAAATCCGGTAGCATCTTTAAAAAATTAAGGTCACAGACCTATAAACAATAATAATCGGTTATATACCGAAAATATATCATTAAATGCTCACAGTCAATTAATAGTAAAATAACATAACAAAAAACATAAAATTATGATTAAGATCAATAACCTAAAGAAAGTATTCCGCACAGAAGAGATCGAAACCGTTGCTTTGAATGATGTTTCATTACATGTAAAAGAGGGAGAGTTTGTAGCCATTATGGGACCTTCGGGATGTGGTAAATCTACACTTCTAAATATTCTGGGGCTACTGGATAACCCCTCATCCGGCGATTATTATTTAGCAGATAAAGAAGTTGGACATCTAAAAGAGAAAGACCGTACAGAAACCCGTAAAGGAAATATCGGTTTTGTATTTCAGAGTTTCAATCTTATCGAAGAAATGAATGTATATGAAAACGTAGAACTTCCGCTTATATACATGAAAGTTAGTGCATCCGATCGTAAAGCCCGTGTAGAAGAGGCTCTTCATAAAATGAATATCAGCCATCGGGCAAAACACTTCCCGAATCAGTTATCGGGAGGACAGCAGCAACGTGTAGCCATAGCCCGCGCGGTTGTAGCTAATCCAAAACTAATACTTGCCGATGAGCCGACAGGTAATCTTGACTCTAAAAACGGTCAGGATGTTATGAACTTATTGTCGGAGCTGAATGGAGAAGGTACTACTATTGTTATGGTTACGCACTCGTTACACGACTCGTCTTTTGCCCATAGAGTAATCAATCTGTTCGACGGACAGATTGTAACCGAAGTTGCCAATAAGTTATAAACCAAGTAAAGTTATTACTAAAATATCAGGGTATAATGTTAAAACTATTTATAAGAAACTTCGTCAAGCAGAAAACTGTTGGTATTCTAAATATCAGTAGCCTGAGTTTGGGTATTATGGTATCAGTTATTGTTGGGCTTTGGACTATACAATCCTTTAGTTTTGATAATTTCCATACTAATGGAAATCGTATATACCGGTCTATCACTCAGGTAAAGGTTAATGGGGTTGAAAACCTCTACCCATCGATATTCAAACCATACGGGGAAGAAGCAATTGCTAAATATCCTGATATCGAAGCTATGTGTAGAGTTGTTATAAATTACAACAATGAAGAAGTCTGGGTCGGAAACCAGATATACCCTGATTCGAAAACACTAATAGCCGATAATAACTTCTTTACAGTCTTTACTTTCCCTATTATAGAAGGAGATAATGCGGCTTCTGTAATAGATAGCCCCGACAAAGTCGTTATCAGCGAAAAAGCAGCAAAAAGGCTATTTCCCGGAGAAAATGCGATAGGTAAAACAATTTAAATACAGTGATCAAGATTTTACAGTGAGTGGAGTTATGAAGAATATTCCGGCAAACTCACATATTCAAGGTGATTATGTTTTCCCTTTGTTCGGATATTATCTGAAAAATCAATGGGGTTGGTCAGATGTGTTTACCACTTATTTTCTACTCAGGGATAATACTGATAAAGAACAGTTATCAAAAGGGCTTAGTGAGATTGCTCAAAATGGTATTGACTTTTATAAGTTGAATCAAGCGAAAGTTATATTACAGCCACTCAAAGATATTCACTTGGAAAAAGTGTCAGCTAAATTTGATAATTCTGTTTCTGAGAGCAAATCGCTTGTCGTCGTATTCGCTTCTATCTCTTTAATTATATTAGTTCTTTCATGTATTAATTTTGCAAATCTTTTTGTTTCGACCTCATTTATCAGAGCCCGGAGTATAGGTATCCGTAAATCTCAGGGTGCTACCAAATGGGCTCTTATCAGGGACTTTTATCTGGAAACAGCTTATTATGTTCTTACAGCTATTATTATTGGTATTGCTTTGACATATTTTACGTTACCTGTATTTAATCAGTTTGTCAACTCCGGCATAGAAATAGATTTTACATCACCCATATTTTATATTTACATTATAGTATTGTTTGTATTTACTACGCTTCTGGCGGGTTCATTCCCTGCTGTTTATATGACGAAGTTCAATATAATCGAAACCTTATCAGGTAAATTCAGGGGCAAGCGTGTTTCTCTTTTACAAAAGAGTCTCATTATTATCCAGTTCTCGGTTTCAATTATACTTCTGACTGTTGTAGTTTTTATATACAAGCAAATAGATTTTATGGTTAGCCATGATAAAGGATTTAATACCGAGCATATAATCACAGTAAACGACAGGGATAAATTCGGGGAAAACTTTGAATCGTTCCGTACCGAAATGATGCAGGAAACCTCAATTATCGATGTTACGAAGAAGAACTCTTTACCTACGAATTGGGTTCAGGGTTGGGGATTCAGTTTACCTGATAATCTGGAAGTATTATATAACGCCGAAGTCTGCCGTATAAAACCCAACTATTTCGATTTCTTCGATATGAAAATCATAGAAGGAGAAAATCCTCTGTATCTGGATACTGCCGACAGCTTAAGGATATGTGTTATTAATGAATCTGCTGTCAAGGTTTTTGGATTAACGGCTCCGGTTGTAGGAAAGATTATAGTTCCGAATGGAGATGTACCTCGTTCTATGACTATTGCAGGAGTCGTAAAAGACGCTCAAACACGTTCATTCCATTCGCCGGTAGATCCTCAAGTGTATATAAAATTAGGATCAAAATGGACAGGCCCGATCTTTTTCAAAATAAAAGGTGATCCTGAAAGAGCTTTGAATAAAATAGAGCAAAAATGGAAAGCCGAGATTCCTCTCGTTC
The DNA here is from genome assembly GCF_900128985.1 of Indolivaga macrotermitis. Taxonomy (GTDB): domain Bacteria; phylum Bacteroidota; class Bacteroidia; order Bacteroidales; family Dysgonomonadaceae; genus Dysgonomonas_A; species Dysgonomonas_A macrotermitis. Next base: position 76,371 of record NZ_FQUC01000013.1, read on the forward strand.
CTTTTGAATATCTGTATATGGATACAATATATCACGACCTCTATAAAGCAGACACAAATTCTGGTAAAGTATTGCTCTTTGCGATGTTTATAACCATTATTATAACAGTAGCGGGTTTATTTGCTATGGCTTATTATTCTACACAAAGAAGAATAAAAGAGATCGGGTTACGAAAAGTCAACGGAGCTACAACCTCTGACCTAATAAAGCTTTTGAACCAGAATTTCATTATCTGGGTACTTACTGCATTTGTTATAGCTTGCCCTATTTCCTATTTCGCCCTGAATAAATGGCTGGATGACTATATGATCAGAACATCCCTCGACTGGTGGATATTTGCCCTTATCGGATTATTAGCTGTTATGATTGCTCTGATAACAGTAAGTTATCAGACCTGGAAAGTGGCGACTATGAATCCTGTTATAGCATTGAAAAATGATTAAATTATCAGTTAGGAAATACCAAAGTAAATGTTGTATATCCTTCGGGGGAAAGAGAGTGCATCAGCTTTCCTCCGTGTAAACGCATAATATAACGGGATATGCTCAATCCGATACCCGAGCCCGATTCTTTAGTGGTAAAGAAGGGAATGAAGATACTGGATAGTTCTTCTTTCGGGATCGGTTTCCCGGTATTACTGATATCGATGTAAGTATGGGAATCTTGTCTATTACAGTTGATAAAGATCTTACCATTCTCCGAAGCACCAATTGCTTGAATAGCATTCTTTATTATATTGACTAATACCTGAGTTATCAGATTCTCATCTCCGGCAACTATAAGATTATTGTCTTCCGATATGATTTTGGTTTCAATACCTTTCTCCTCCATCAGATGTTCCTGTAAATGCACTAATTTGTTTACTAACGGAAGTAGTTCGAAGGGTTTAATAACCGGCTTAGGCACTCCTGTAAACCTCCGGTACGATTCAACAAACGAAAGCAGCCCTTTAGCTGTAATATGTATTGTATCAAAGGCTTCCCTTGTATTATTCTTCAGACTTTCGGTTTCATACTCCATATCCGGATTATTCAACAGAGTCAGCATCGTTTCACTTAACGAAGAAATAGGAGCTATGGAGTTCATTATTTCATGGGTCATTACACGGATCAACCGTATCCACGATTCCATTTCTTTAGCTTCGAGTTCGTTGCCTATATTATTAAGAGTTATTACTTTAATGGTCTCATCTTTTACCTTTATCAGCGAAGCCTGTATGCTTACCTGTACTTCTTCCCTCTCATTGATTACCGAGATTTGTTGCTGGTCTCCCGTCTTTATCTGATAAAACAATTCAGGGTAGCTTTCATTTATCGCATTCAGCTGATTGAGATGGGTAAAAACAGGCAGCCCCAATAACCTTAATGCCATCTGGTTAACAGTTCTCACATTGCCTCGCTCGGTAACAATGACAATCCCGGTTGTGACATTCTCAATAATAAGGCTCAGGAATTTCTCATTCTGTATAACCTCTTTACGGGCATTGGTCAGAATATCCTTGATACGGTTCAACATCATGTTGAGTTCCTTTTCACGTACAGACATCTTTGTCTCTGTAAAATGGAATGAGTAATCTCCATTGTCTAATGCATTGAGCAGAAATAAGATGTTTTGATTATACTTATTATATTGATGAGACAAAGCAGAAAGGCATATAACCAACAACAAGGCTGGCAAAGCTGCATAAACATAATATCCGGCAACAAGACAATAAGTAAGCAAAGAAACTGAAACAATCAGTAACGCTATAAGTATAACCAGTTTATTATGAATAGATTTAAACATATACCAATCAATTTAGAGTCCGTATTTCTTTATCTTACTATAAAGAGTCGGACGGGTGATACCCAACTCTGCTGCTACTGCCGACATATTACCTCCGTTTCTTTTGAGTGATGCACCGATCAGCAATTGCTCTGCCTCATCCAGACTCATATTATCTATTGAGGCTGTTCCGTTGCCGGTGCGGTCACTTTGCTCTTTCATATAAAAGTCAGATGGCTGAAGTTCGCTTCCGTCACACAAAATCACTGCTTTTTCCACAGCATGCTGAAGTTCGCGGACGTTGCCCGGCCAAGAGTAAGATTCGAGTTTACGAACAGTTTCTTTAGATAGCCTCAGTGCTCCTTTAGCATATTTCGATGCATATTTTTGAAGGAAAAAATCGGCTAGTAACGATATATCTTCTTTCCTATCGCGTAATGGGGGAATCTCTACCTGAATAGTATTGATACGATATAGTAAGTCTTCGCGGAATGTTCCGTTTTGCACAGACTCGTGCAGATTACTGTTTGTTGCGCAGATCAAACGTATATTGACGGGAATAGGGTCGTTGCTCCCTACCCTGATGATATGGCGAGACTGTAATGCAACCAATAATTTCGCCTGCAATGTATAAGATAGGTTACCTATTTCATCCAAAAAGAGAGTTCCTCCATCGGCAGCTTCGAACTTCCCTGCCCTATCTGCCCTTGCATCAGTGAAAGCTCCTTTGACATGACCGAACAATTCACTCTCGAAAAGGGATTCGGTGATTGCTCCCATGTCAACACTTACTAAGGGTTCTTCCTTCCGGGACGAGTAACGGTGAATCTCACGAGCTACAACTTCTTTCCCCGTTCCGTTCTCTCCGGTTATCAGTATATTGGCATCGGTTTTAGCTACCTTTTCTATCAGGGTCAGCAGCTGCTGCATCACAGGTGACTTACCCCAGCACAATTCTTCTTCACGATTGAGAACACGGCTCAATACACCTTGCTTTTCTTTCAGTCGTTTTATTTCCTTTTGCGATTTCCGAAGGGAATAAGCAGATTGTAAAGTCGCTATCAATTTGGCGTTATCCCAAGGTTTTACAACAAAGTCGCTCGCCCCTTCTTTTAATGCCTTTACTGCAAGATCGATATCTGCATATGCTGTAAATAGGACTACCGGTATATCTTTGTCATATTTCTTTACCTCGGCCAACCAGTACAAACCTTCGTTTCCTGAATTAATACCGGCCGAGAAGTTCATATCTAGTAGAACAATATCGGGCTTTCCTTCCCTTAGGCTAACGAGCAACTGGTTAGGTGTTGTCAATAAAGTAACCTTCTCAAAATAGTTTTCGAGTAAAATACGCAATGCACTTAATACATTCCGGTTATCATCCACAACTAAAATATGTCCCGATTTCATAATATAAAATAACAGTATTTAATGAAATGTTTTTTAAAGATAGCCGGCTATTATTGCTCTACCCGCAGTACCGATCAAAGGCCTGAGACCGTATCCCTTTTCATTTGAGTATAAAAATAAGGAATAATCTACAAATAACATAGCTAATAAGGCTTTTAGGTAGCAGCAGAGAAGCATATTTACCCTTTATCCGTTCATCTTGTAAACATTCTTATACAAAATCTTATACATCAATGTTACCCTATTGTCACCTTTGTCACCTACCCATTACCCTTATAATCAATACCTAATAAATAAAAAGGTGACAAAAGTGACAAAGGTGACACCAATTTCATCTTTTTTTTATTTTATCTTTGTATCTTTAATTCAATATATAGATAAAAGGAAATACAGGCCGCATCGGTATTTTACAATAAATGTTTCCATTAAAATCTTTTTTTGAAAAGTTTGCCTTTTATATCGAATAATCCATATATTTGCCTTCAATATGTGTGCGTACACACCATTTAGAATTTAATGCGCATGAGTAACGATCAGAAAGGAAATATACGTATTGTCGATATTGCAAAACTAGCCGGAGTTTCGGCAGGAACTGTCGACAGGGTTCTTCATAAAAGAGGATATGTGTCGGAAGAAAAACGGGAAAAGGTAGAGCGGGTATTACAGGAAATCAACTATGAACCTAACATGGTCGCCCGGTTTCTAGCATCCAAGCGTGTGTACAGGCTTTGTGCCATCATTCCCGACTATGCCAAAGGTGATTATTGGGAACAGGTCACAGAGGGTATAAACAGAGCTATTGCCGAACTCAAGAATTTCAACGTTTCGGTTGAATATGTATTTTTTGACCAGCAGGAAACCGACTCATTTATGAAAGTAACCAGCAATATCGCCAATAAGGATTTTGACGGAATACTTATAGCTACCCTCTTTGGCAGCAGGGTAATTGACATATCGAAAGAGTTGGATCAAAAAGAGATACCTTATGTGTTTATCGACTCCAATATCCCCGGTCTAAATAATCTGGCCTACTTCGGAGCAGACTCATTTGTGAGCGGAACGATCGCGGCCAAACTGATGACCAAAGAAATAGGGAAATCGGCTGATATCATTATTGCACACATTAAAAATACAGATAAAGGGACATCTACCCAAATGCATGGACGTGAGTTGGGATTCAAAGATTATCTCCATAAAACCCGGTTTAACGGGACTCTTCATCCTATCGAAATCGATCCCCAAAACTACGTTAGCGCAATCAGGCAAATTGAGGAAATTATAGAAAATACGGCCGGAGCTGTCGGAGGTATTGTGTTCAATTCGAGAATATATGAACTGGCTGCTCTCTGTCAAAAGTTACATAGCCCGGAAAACAACAATATCGTATTGATAGGCTACGACTCTATCGAAAAAAATACTGATGCTATGAAAAACGATCAGGTTTCGTTTCTTATAGCTCAACGGCCCGGACTGCAAGGATATGATGGTGTTAAAGCATTAAGTAATTATTTGCTGTTTAAACAATGTCCCGAAAAACTGAATTACATGCCTCTGGATATACTTGTGAAGGAAAATATAGATAACTATAATAATTTCAGGTTATAAAAGAAGTAAGTATTTAATAATATTACTTACAAAACCAATAAAGAGGGATGAAACCTTAAAATACTATGAATTAAATATCAATTATAATAATTAAACCCCGTATTAATGGAAAACGAATTATTCAATATCAAAGACAAAGTTGTTGTTATTACAGGCGGATATGGAATCTTAGGATCGAGTATGTCTGAATATCTGGCGGCAAACGGAGCCAAAGTAGCTATACTTGGACGTTCGCTCGAAAAAGGAGAAGCCCTTGCCAGAGAAATCAGGGAAAAAGGCTATAATGTCACATTCTTCAAATCGGACGTAATGGACAAAGCAAGCCTCGAATGCTGCAGGGAACAGATAGTTAAGAAATATGGCAAAATAGATGTGCTTATCAATGCTGCAGGAGGAAATATGCCCGGTGCTGTTATTCCACCCGATAAAACAATATTTGATGTAGACATGAATGATTTTCGTAAAGTAATAGACCTCAACCTCTTCGGAACGGTTATTCCTACTCTGGTATTTTCACAAGCTATGGTAAAACACCGTGCGGGGAACATTATCAATATCGCTTCCATGTCGTCATTCCGTCCGCTTACCCGGGTAATGGGATACGGTGTGGCCAAAGCGGCTATTGCCAACTTCACAAAATATATGGCAGGCGAATTAGCTCTCAAATTCGGAGATAAATTCAGGGTAAATGCAATTGCTCCCGGATTCTTTATCACTGACCAGAACAGAAACCTGATGCTTAATACTGACGGGTCTTATACAGACCGTGCCAAATCGGTTGTTGCACATACACCATTTAAGCGTTTCGGTGAAGCCGACGAACTTCTCGGATCAGTTCACTATCTGGTAAGCAATGCTTCTACCTTTGTCAACGGATCGATACTGGTTGTTGACGGAGGATTCGATTCATACTCAATTTAATGCTTTAAATCTTTAATACTAAAAGAAACATGATACTTAGTGAACAAACATGGAGATGGTACGGACCTAATGACCCCGTAAGCCTCTGGGATATAAAACAGGCCGGTGCCACCGGTATAGTTACAGCCTTACACCACATAAAGAACGGTGAAGTATGGACTGTCGATGAAATACAGAAACGGAAAAACGAAATTGAAGCCGTTGGGTTAAAATGGTCGGTTGTAGAAAGTATTCCCGTTCACGAACACATAAAAACCCGTGAAGGAAACTATATACAGTATATCGAGAATTACAAAGAAAGTATCTGCAATCTGGCGCAATGTGGAGTAATGATAGTTACCTACAATTTTATGCCTGTATTAGACTGGACTCGTACCGATCTGGCATATACAATGCCCGATGGCTCTAAAGCATTACGTTTCGAGAAAGCGGCTTTTCTCGCCTTCGACCTGTTTATACTCAAACGTCCGGGTGCCGAAAAGGATTATTCTACCGAAGAGATTGCTAAAGCTAAAGCAAGATTCGAAAAGATGAATGAAGACGAAAAAGCTTTACTTGTCCGTAACATGATAGCTGGTTTGCCGGGTGCCGAAGAAAGTTTTACACTCGAAGAATTTCAGAAGCAACTCGACCGCTATGCAGGTATTGACGAAGAAAAACTCCGGGCTAACCTTATTTCTTTTCTCAGCGAAATAGCTCCGGTAGCAGACGAATCCGGAATAAAATTAGCCATACATCCCGACGATCCACCCTTCTCGATACTAGGATTACCGCGTATACTCAGTACAGCTAAAGACTTCGGAAAACTGGTCGACGCCGTACCTAACCCTTCAAACGGTCTATGCTTCTGTACCGGATCATTCGGGGTAAGGGCGGATAACAACCTTCCTGAAATGATTGTCGATCTGGGAGACCGTATCAATTTTGTCCATCTACGCTCAACCCAAAGGGATGCCGATGGCAATTTTTATGAAGCAAACCATCTCGAAGGCGATGTAGATATGTATAATGTAATGAAAGGGTTCCTCGAAATTCAGCAAAAACGCAATATATCGATTCCTTTCCGTCCCGACCATGGTCACCAGATGGTAGACGACCTGAACAAGAAGACCAATCCCGGATACTCGTGTATCGGACGCCTGCGTGGCATAGCCGAGTTACGAGGTCTAGAGTTAGGAATAGCCAAAAGCCTTTATAAATAAAATACAGAAACAGAAGCAGTCATTTATTCGATTGCTTTTGTTTTTGGTAATCCGTATAAGTTTACCGTAGCGCAAAAGACAGAACCGGCAAAGCTATATTTATGTTACTTAATCAGAATGATTCTATATTATTTTATTTATCTTTGCCTACCATTGAAAGACTTTTGAGCCATTTCAATAATAAAAATTAAACTATTTAAAGTTCCTGATTTAATTCACTGTGGACAACACTTTTAGATTGAAGAGAAAGAATAGTGATAATGATTAACTGAAAAACAAAGTATGCTTACTTTTGTCACCTGGGATATAAATCCCGAGCTTTTTAATTTATTTGGCCGTGAAGTCCGTTGGTATGGATTATGCTGGGCTGTCGGTATCCTCTGTACATCTTATTTCGTACAGAAAATGTACAAGTACGAAAAAGAACCGGATAAACTCTTCGACAGATTATTTCTGTACGTCGTTGTCGGACTCATTGTCGGGGCACGGCTTGGTCACTGTTTATTCTACGATCCGGTACATTATTTATCCAATCCGCTCGAACTTTTTAAAATTTGGGAAGGAGGGCTTGCCAGTCATGGAGGAGCCATAGGGATGACTCTTGCCGTATGTTTCTACTCTCAAACTATAGATAAGAAAAAGATCAACTGGAAACAATTCTCCATATTCGGGCTTATCGGACTTATTCTGGGCTTAAGGCTAGGTTATTGCTTCTTTGATGCACCGGAAGTATATTTACAAAGTCCGTTTAAGATGCTTATGTTCTGGGATGGAGGTTTAAGTACTATCGGGGCATTCTTAGGATTACTTCTGGGACTATGTGTCTACATGGTATACCTTACCCGTGAAATGACCATCAGGGTACTCGACCGGTTGGTGATAGGGGTTGCCATCGGAGCCGCATTTATCCGTTTGGGTAACCTCATGAATTCCGAAATTTACGGAGGTCCTACCACAATGCCATGGGGATTCAATTTCGTATTGGACCGCAACTGGCATCTTCCTCTGGAGATGGGAGGAGCAGGAGAACTCCCGTGTCATCCGACTCAGATATACGAAGCCCTTATTTACCTGATCATATTCGGTGCGGGTATGTATATGTTTTACAAAACGAAAGCTAAAGAAAAACGCGGGTTGATTCTGGGTATATCGCTGATAGGTATTTTCTTCTCAAGATTCCTCATCGAATATATTAAATACGTACAAGAGCCGTTCGAAATACAAATGCGCGAAACAATTGGCATGAACATGGGACAACTGCTCAGCCTGCCATTCGTTATCTGGGGAATTTGCCTCATATATAATTCTTTGAAAGAGAAAAAATAAAAACGCTACTTAATATACTGTTATGTTAAAACCTATTCAAATAAAAGAAGACCTTTACTATATTGGTGTAAACGACCGGACGAAAGCTTTATTCGAAAATCTATGGCCTTTACCTAAAGGTGTATCTTATAACTCTTATCTGATTCTGGACGAAAAAACAGCTCTGTTCGATACTGTAGATGTTTGTTATTCAGATGTATTCTTTCAAAAATTAGAAACAGCCCTTAACGGAAGACCTCTCGATTATCTGGTAATCAATCACATGGAGCCCGACCACTCCGGCTCGTTAGGATTACTGAGATCAAAATATCCTAATGTAGAAATTGTCGGAAATAAAAGGACAGCCGATATGATTGCCGGTTTTTATAATATCACCGACAACATAAAAATCATAGGAGATAAAGAAGAACTTCCTTTAGGAAAACATAATCTTGTATTCTATCTGACTCCCATGGTACACTGGCCTGAGACGATGATGACATATGATACTACCGATAAAATCCTGTTTTCGGGAGATGCGTTTGGAACATTCGGAACAATAGACGGAGGTATTACCGACAGACAGCTTTATCCTGAGCGATATTACGATGAGATGATCCGTTACTACTCGAATGTAGTAGGAAAATTCGGTTCTCCCGTACAAAAAGCATTAGAAAAATTAAGTGATCTGGAAATCGACTATATCTGCTCGACACACGGTCCTACATGGACAATCCCCGAACAAATACAGAAAGTGATATCCATTTATGATAAGCTGAGCAAATACGAAGGCGACGAAGGTGTTGTTATCGTATACGGCAGTATGTACGGAAATACCGAGCAAATGGCGGAAACCATTGCACACGAATTAGCCATGCAAGGTATAAAAGAAGTAATTATGCACAACGCATCTAAACGGGCGCATTCTTACATCATCCGAGATATATTTAAATACAAAGGATTGATTATAGGCTCGCCAACATACAACAACCGCCTTTTTCCTGAGATAAGCGCTATCCTGGAAAAGATAGAAGAACGCGATATGAAAAACCGTTATCTCTCTTACTTCGGTTCATTCACTTGGGCAGGTGCAGCGGTAAAACGCATCGGTAATTTTGCGGAATCAACTAACTTCGAAATTATTGGTGAACCTGTTGAAATGAAACAATCTATGAATATACCTGTTTATGAGGCTTGCGTAAAACTGGGCAAAGCAATGGCTGACAGATTAATTCAGGACAGAAAATAAGTATCACTAGAAATTCAAGATACCCGATAAGGTCAAAACTACTATAGTCTTTGACCTTATTTTTTTGACTACTACAATGTTTTTTAGCTGAATAGCCTTATCTTTGAACTGCTAAATTGACAGAAAAATATGGAATGGCGTAAACTATTATCATCCAAAAGATTCGGAATGGAAGAGTATCACGACGACCGTCAGCATGACCGTTCTGACTTTCAGAGAGATTATGACAGGTTGATATTTTCGTCTCCTTTCCGAAGGCTGCAAAACAAAACTCAGGTATTCCCTCTTCCGGGTAGTGTATTTGTTCACAACCGACTGACTCACAGCCTGGAAGTATCTTCAGTCGGCAGATCTATCAGCCTGATTGTATCAAAAGCACTAAGAAAAAGATACCCTGATACTGATATAGCTTTCGAAGAAATAGGTTCTATTGTTGCCGCAGCCTGTCTTGCACACGACTTGGGCAATCCCCCATTCGGACATTCGGGGGAAAAAGCTATTGCCACTTACTTTTCGGAAGGTAAAGGACGCCCGCTATACCACGACATAGTAAAAAGCGAAGGACGATGGGAAGATTTTACAAACTTCGATGGTAATGCCAATTCCATCCGCCTTCTTACCCATCAATTCGTAGGACGCCGCAAAGGCGGTTTTGCCATGACTTATTCAATGCTGGCTTCCATCATCAAATATCCTTTCTCTTCGGAGTTAGCACACAACAAAGGAAAGTTCGGTTTTTTTCAGGCAGAAGAAGAATCTGTTAACAAAATTGCAGAAGAACTGGGCATTCCCCGTTTGCAGGAACAGCCACTCAGGCTGGCTCGCTATCCATTAGTATATTTAGTTGAAGCTGCGGATGATATCTGTTACAAGATCATGGATATTGAAGATGCTCATAAATTACATATACTGACAACAGAAAAGACTGTTGAGCTGTTTATGAATTTCTTCCCTCCCGAGAAACAGGGGAAGATGGAAAAAGTTATGCAGCACGTCAATGATGTGAATGAACAGCTTGCATATCTCCGCTCCAATGTAATAGGCTTGCTTGTTAACGAATGTGCACAGGTATTTATAGATAATGAAGAAGCTATATTAGCCGGAACTTTCGAAGGTGCTTTGATAAAGCATATTCCCGAGCTCTCGGCCAAAGCCTACAAAACCTGTACGGAATACAGTGTTACATACATTTACAGAGCTAAAGACGTTCTGGATATCGAACTTGCAGGTCATCGCATCATAGGTATCCTACTTGACGCTTTGATGGATGCCATACTGAATCCGGACAAGGCATATTCCCAATTATTATTGCGTAGAGTTCCGGAACAATACGAAGTGAACGATCCTTCATTATACACCCGCATACTTGCCATATTGGACTATATATCGGGTATGACCGACATCTATGCGCTCGATCTCTACCGTAAAATTACAGGTATGAGTTTACCTGCCGTTTAATTTTCAGATTTTGTTCTTTAATTGGACTGCTTGTTTTCAGAATGATGGGAAATAATCTTTTTCATCTGGGGTATCATGTAGGTATCATCCACTGCAAAGTAAGTCTTACTCCCGAGTTTTCCTTTAGCCTCTATCAACTGCCTGCTAGCAGCTTTATTTATGGATAACGCTATAAGTTCGGTGCAATATATCTTATCATCATTCAGGCTGTTAAAATCAAAGTCGAAAGATATATTCTTATTCAGATAGTTACTTGCTACCAAAGCAACACTATCCCTGACAACCATAGTTGTATCTAAACGATATACCCCCCATGTAGAAATATCCTTCAGAAAAGTTTGTAAAGTCTCCTTTCTAACTCCTCCTATGCCGGTAAATTCACTGGCTTCGGAATGAATCACATAAATGGAGTCTCCTTTAATAGAAATTATACCGGCGTGAGAATAAAGCTGCTCTTTTTGTGACGTACTTACAAAGTACCCCGAAAAGATGCCATTCCCATGCCGGTATATTATATCTCCATTTTCGAGTAGTAATTTTTCTTCTTTGGATATGGTATCCGTATCCTTTTTTTCTTCCGAAGAACTACACCCCCAAAAACAAATAATCAGAAGTATTAAAGACAGGTCATTTACCCATCGATACTTTCCATTCTCCATCTTGCTTTACCAGATTAAGAACATCCTCGTCTCCGGTAGGAGTCTTATATGTTACCCAAGCAATGGAATCACCTTCGATAGAATCTTTAACCATTTCGAATTTATAGTCAGGATATGTAGGCATCTTTTCCGATCCTCCCATACTTCCAATCATATCCAATAAAGCTCCGGTCTGCGGAGTAACATACTTCTTTGCTTCTGTCATATCTCCTTTTGCCATGCTTTCAGAGAATCCTTTTGCAGCACCTTCTGGTCCATTTCCGGTACAAGCAACAAAAACAAAAGGAAGTAATAAAATAAACAATAATTTTTTCATGCAAATCAATTTTATTGAGTTTAAAGTAATAATATAAACGAAGTTTATTCCGTTTTATTTGATTTTGATTCTTTACTTTCATATACAATAGCATCAATCGCCGCTACTGTAGCCAGATTGATTATATCGCGTACCGAACTCTCGATATCTGTAAAGTGAACCGGTTTATTCAGTCCCATCTGTATAGGCCCTATCGTTTCGCCAGCTATTCCCATATCTACCAGTAAACGGCTGATGATATTCGCAGAGCTCAGGTTTGGAAATATTAATGTATTGACATCTTTTCCTTTAATCCTATTGAAAGGAAACATCTCGTCCCTCAGCTCTTTTTTCAGTGCAAAGTTAACCTGCATTTCGCCATCTACAGCAATCTCCGGATGATTTTCGTGTAAATATTTTACCGCATCCGAAATACTTTGGGGACTACCATTATTATCAGCACCAAAGTTTGAGAAAGAAAGCATAGCCATCACCGGTTCGTAATTGAAGAATTTCACCGCATTGTTCGTTAACCGGGCAATATCTATCAGAGCATCTGTATTAGGCCACCTGTTGATAAGAGTATCAGCCAAAAAGAATGTTCCCCTTTTAGTTTGTATTATATGCATGGCTCCGAAATGTTTTGTTTCGGGACGTAAACCTATTACCTCTATCGCTTTTTGAGCAAAATCCTGATAATGGCTATATACTCCTGTAATCAAAGAGTCGGCATCGCCCGTCTCTACCATCATCATACCGAAATAGTTACGGTCGTTCATTTTCTCGAAGGCTTCCAGATAAGTGACGCCCTGCCTTTCACGCTTATGAGAAAGTATATTAGCATACCTGTCGCGTCTCTGATCTTCACTGATAGCCCTGTGGTTTATTATCTCTATACCTTCCAGATTCAGATTATTATCTTGAGCAATAGTGTAAATACGTTCGGGGTTACCGATTAGTATAGGATGACAGATTCCATCGTGCGCGCAAATTACGGCAGACTTTATCATATTGATGTGGTTACCTTCGCAAAAGACAATCCGTTTAACATGTTTTTTCGCCAATGAAGTCAATTGGCGCACCAGTTTATTGCTATACCCCATCATTTCGGTCAGGCGGTTCTCATAAGCATTCCAATCGTTAATCGGTTTACGTGCAACACCCGATTCCATAGCAGCTTTTGCTACCGCCATCGATACTTTTGTCAGTAATCTGGGATCAAGGGGTTTGGGTATGATATAATCTCTACCAAATACCGTGCGTTGCAAACCGTACGCTGCATTTACGACATCAAGAACGGGTTCTTTAGCCAGATCGGCCAATGCCCTTACCGCTGCCTGCTTCATCTCTTCGTTAATACCTGTAGCCCTGACATCCAGTGCTCCCCTGAAAATATAAGGAAACCCAAGCACATTATTCACCTGATTGGGATAATCAGACCTCCCCGTCGCAAAAATAACATCCTGCCGGGATTGCATGGCATCTTCGTAACTTATTTCCGGATCGGGATTTGCCAAAGCGAAAACAATCGGGTTATCATTCATCGATCTCAACATATCGGGAGTAACTACCCCTTTAACCGACAAACCGAGAAAAACATCGGCTCCTCTTAGCGCATCGGCCAGAGTGGTTATATCTTTATCTGTTGCGAAGAAACGTTTTTGCTCATTCAGATTAGATCTTTTTACCGAAATAACACCCTTACTATCACACATCACTATGTTTTCTTTACGCACACCGAGGCTCATATATAGTTTAGTACAAGCTACAGCCGATGCTCCTGCACCGTTGACTACTACCTGTACATCCTCTATTTTCTTATTTACTATCGCAAGAGCATTCAATAAGGCCGCAGATGATATTATAGCCGTTCCGTGCTGGTCATCGTGCATCACCGGTATATCCAGTTCTTCTTTCAGCCGTCGTTCTATTTCAAAGCATTCCGGGGCTTTTATATCTTCTAGGTTAATTCCTCCGAATGTAGGAGAAATAGCTTTTACGGTCTGGATAAACTTATCCGGGTCTTTTTCGTCAACTTCTATATCGAATACATCTATTCCTGCAAATATTTTGAATAACAGCCCTTTGCCCTCCATTACAGGCTTTCCGGCCAAAGCACCTATATCACCTAAACCAAGAACGGCTGTTCCGTTAGATATTACAGCTACCAGATTCCCTTTAGTAGTATAATCATATGCAGTATGTGGATTTTTTTCTATTTCGAGGCACGGTTCTGCTACTCCGGGTGAGTATGCCAATGCCAGATCGGTCTGTGTACTGTATGGTTTAGTTGGTACTACTTCGATCTTACCGGGTTTGCCCTTCGAGTGGTACAGCAGTGCTTCTTCTTTCGTTACTTTTCTCATAATTATACTTTTGAATTAAGAACCTATCTCTTCTATTCTCAGTTATATTGATCGGAAGGAATCTTGTTGCCCGGCAACCAAATAAACTCTTAGATATAACCTTATTACGAAGTTAGGAAAATTCGATGATTTATGCTCATCCGTAGTCAATAGAAATGAAGGGAAAGTATAAAAAAATAGAAAGTCCGCGAAATCACTTCGCAGACTCTCCTTCTTAACACAAACTTTACAAAACTACACAATAGAGTTGATTGAGGACTGATCCCAGAGGATTCCGGAACCAGGAATCAACTCAGTGTTTTTTAAATATCTTTTTATTGAATCAATAATAGTATAAAACAAATTATCTTTTCAACTATCATTATCATATCTTTTACATAACAAATTTAATACTGTTTTTTCTTATATCCTTAACAAAAATCATTTTTTTTACTTTTTTAACTCACTTTTCAGGAATTCTGTGGTAATTCCTATTTTTTTTATGACAATATCTTCAGGTTTTCCTTGAACCAGAAGCTGTCCTCCCCCTGATCCACCCTCGGGTCCCATATCTATGATATAATCAGCACATTTTATTATGTCCAGATTATGCTCGATCACAATTACTGTATTGCCTCTTTCTACCAATTGGTTTAGCACTTTCAACAATATCCTTATATCTTCAAAATGTAATCCGGTGGTCGGTTCGTCAAGGATATAAACAGTATTGCCTGTATCAACCCGAGCTAGTTCTGTAGCCAACTTAATACGCTGAGACTCGCCCCCCGACAAGGTTGTTGAAGGTTGCCCCAATTTAATGTATCCTAAACCTACTTCCTGCAAAACTTTTATCTTATGAAGGATATTCGGCGTATTCTCAAAAAACTCAACAGCGGCATTGATAGTCATATCTAAAACATCTGCTATGGACTTTCCTTTGAAACGCACCTCCAATGTTTCGCGGTTATATCTTTTTCCATGACAATCTTCACACGGAACGAATACATCGGGCAGAAAGTTCATTTCGATAGTTTTATAGCCATTACCTCCGCAGGTTTCGCAACGTCCGCCTTTCAGATTGAAAGAGAAACGTCCGGGTTTATATCCTCTGATCTTGGCTTCGGGCAAATTCACAAACAAATTACGGATGTCGGAAAATACTCCTGTATAAGTTGCCGGATTTGAGCGTGGTGTACGTCCGATCGGAGATTGGTCTACACTTATCACTTTATCCACAAAGTCAATTCCTTCGATCGATTCATAAGGAAGGGGATCCTTCAATGACCGATAGAAATGCTGGCTAAGTATAGGCAGTAAAGTGCCGTTTATTAAACTAGATTTTCCGCTTCCCGATACTCCTGTTATACAAGTAAGAGTACCTAATGGTATCGAAACATCTACTGATTTTAAATTATTACCTGTAGCACCTGTCAGGTGGAGAAAGTTACCATTACCCTCACGTCTTTCGGGGGGAACTTCTATTTCCTTCCTTCCGTTCAGATAATCGGAAGTAAGAGTTTCGGCTTTCAACATTTCATCCGGAGTTCCGGCAAAAACGACCTCACCTCCCCGTCTGCCGGCAAATGGCCCCATATCCACAACATAATCAGCTTCGAGCATCATATCTTTGTCGTGCTCCACTACAACTACAGAATTACCTGTATCGCGTAGCTTTTTCAACGAATTGATCAAACGTACATTATCCCTCTGATGAAGGCCGATACTGGGTTCATCGAGAATATACAACACATTGACCAACTGAGAACCGATCTGTGTCGCCAAACGGATACGTTGCGACTCTCCTCCCGATAATGTAGCCGAAGCCCTGTTCATTGAAAGATAATTCAGTCCCACATCCAATAAGAATGACAGGCGTGATACAATTTCCTTCTTCACCTCAGCTGCGATATGGCGCTGCTTTTCCGATATATGATCATCCATCGTTTGTACCCAATCGTACAACTGCTGAATGTCCATTGTGGCCAGTTCGGCTATATTCTTTCCGTTAATTTTATAATGGAGGGCTTCTATATTCAGCCGTTGTCCTTTACATTCGGGGCACACTGATGTTTTGATAAACTGATTAGCCCATTTTTGCGCAGTGGCTGATGCTTCAGACTCCTGCTGCATGGTTATATATTTGGCAACCCCTTCGAACGCGACTGTATACGAGGATGTGCCTAATGTTTCATTTTTAATTTGTAGTTTTTCATCTGTTCCGAACATTATTTCGTCCAGAGCATCCTGCGGAATATCCTTGATCGGTGTTTTGATAGTCACATCATATTTCTGGCAAATAGCTTCGATCTGCCAAAAGAACAATGAGTTTTTATATTTTCCCAGTGGAGCTATACCTCCCGAATAAATACTAACCTCGGATTTAGGTACAATCTTATCCATATCGATCTGATTGACCTCACCCAGCCCTTTACATTTAGGGCATGCACCGAAAGGCGAGTTGAACGAAAAGTTATGTGGAGCAGGCTCTCCGTACGAAAGCCCTGTACTCGGGCACATCAACTGGCTGCTATAGTGACGGACATCGCCGCTTTCCACATCCTGAATCATAATAAGCCCGTCTCCCTGCTTCATGCCCACTCTTACGCTGTTCCGTAATTGTTCGGCAAACTTATTCGATACGGCCATCTTATCTACCAAAATCTCTATACTGTGGTTTTTGTACCGGTCGACACGCATACCCGGCAAAATTTCACGGATTTCACCATCGACACGTACATTTAAATACCCTTTCTTTCTGATTTGTTCGAATAACTCTTTGTAATGCCCTTTACGGTTGCGTACTACAGGAGCCAGTATATATATTTTTTTTCCGAGATAACGTGTCAAAATCAAATCCAGAATTTGCTGTTCTGTATATTTAACCATTTTCTCGCCGGTAAGATACGAATATGCGTCTCCGGCACGGGCATAAAGCAAACGGAAAAAGTCATAAATCTCGGTCGTAGTACCTACGGTAGAACGGGGATTACGGTTTACTGTCTTCTGCTCAATAGAGATAACCGGGCTTAACCCCGTGATCTTATCCACATCAGGACGTTCCATCCCTCCCAGAAAATGCCGCGCATATGCCGAAAATGTTTCTATATATCTTCGCTGTCCTTCGGCGAAGATAGTATCAAAAGCCAATGACGATTTACCGCTACCACTGAGCCCGGTAATTACCACCAACGAATTACGGGGTATTTCTACATCTATATTCTTTAGATTGTGTACGCGCGCGCCGTACACCTCTATCTTTTCAGTTTCTTCGACCTTCTGATCCATTTATCTTTTAACCTGTAACTTTATCTTAAGGTCCCAGACCTTTTTATTGATTTTGTAAGTAAAATAACAATAAGTAGTTATATACCGAAAATATATCATTAAATACTTATTGTTACTTAATATCGGTAGTAGTTCTTTTTTATTCGGAAATCCACCTCTTATCAAATACTTTTATATTTTCTCCTTTTCTGTAATACAGAGATTTTTCTGTAGGAATCAGCAATGTATAAGAGTTCTGGCTCTTTGGTGATATTGTTAGCTTCCTGTCTCTTAACCAGATATTAAAATCCTTAAGCTGAGCATAGCTGATACCCTGCTCTTTAGCAAATGTTGCCAGATCCGGTATACTTGTGGTCACTTCAACCGGTTTAAACTCAATGGGCTTATATAATTGGTCTGCAGAAAGTACAAAACCATATTTATACGGAGCTTCGAAAATACTTTTAAGAGCCAACATCCTGAAATAATATCTCGAAGATTCTTCAACCAGCCATAAGTCAACACCATCTTCGGCTTGTTGCTTTTCCAATTCGCCGCTGACACGTCCCATTCCTGCATTATAAGAAATAGCTACGCTCGACCAGCTTCCGTATTTATTATATGCACTGCGGAGATATTTGCAGGCTGCGCGTGTTGCTTTTTCTACCGAATACCGTTCGTCCACCTCGGCACCAACTTCGAGTCCGAATTGCGTACCTGTTGCCGGCATCAACTGCCAGATTCCCGCAGCTTTAGCCGAAGATATAGCTCTCGTATCCAACATACTTTCTATTGCCGCCAGATATTTAAAATCTTCGGGAATATCGTTTTCCTTCAAAATAGGAACTATCATCGGGAATATACGGTTCGCTCTTTTTAACAAGAGTAAAGTAGTCGAATGCAAGTATGTAAAGCTATTCAACTCGCGGTCGAACCTCTCGTACAGGTCGTATCTGTCGAGTTTTATTTCTTCTCCTGCAAATTCGACTTTCTCAGGGATTTCAACAGAAGTAGTCATTGACAATACTTTCGGGTTTTTACTATCTTCCAGTGTTTTCTCTGAAGTCGACAAGAAGAAGAACCCTAAAAAACAAACACAAGCGAACGATGTCGCTATTACGATATATTTTTTCATCTCTTTTGATTATAAATACAATAAACAAAACGAAGAAAATCATCCGGTAAACGTACGATTTCCTTTATATATGCAATAGTTATTGTATTAATTTTTTACCTACGTGTATAATAAAGTTTCAGACCTTTTTATTGACTTTCCAAGTACAATAGCAATAGTTAGTTATTACTTAGAAATGCGTCATTAAATACTTTCCGTTACTTACATAATACAAATTTACAATTTTTTTTCCGATTATCGGGTAGAGAAGCTATCCTATAATTTAATGATCCTTTTCAGCTTTTACCCGTTTCTTGGTTAGAGGCTCACTTAACAATTCCTGTAATTTCTCGGCCGTAATATTCGGATGAATATGCCCTCCTTTCATATATGAAATACGTCCCCTTTCTTCCGAAACTATTATTACCTGAGCATCCGTTTCCTGACTTATCCCCAATCCGGCACGGTGCCTTAATCCAAATTGCTTTGGTATGTTAGGATCCTGAGATACCGGCAATATACATCCGGCAGCCTTAATACGTTCGGCCGAAATTATCATCGCACCATCATGTAGCGGGCTGTTTTTGAAAAAGATATTTTCTATCAACCGGGTACTTACATCTGCATTGATAGTTTCACCGGTCTGCGAATAATGCCCTAACGACATTTCACCTTCTACAACAATCAATGCTCCTGTATATGTTTTCGCCATATTCATGCAAGCCAAAACCAAAGGAGTGATAACGGTATTTGTTACATTATTTTCATTCTTCGAACCGAAAAATTTAGCCAAAAGCCTGAATGTATTGTTTGATCCCAACGACATAAGAAAACGCCGGATCTCGTCTTGAAAGAGTATGATGATCACAAACATACCGATACTAACAAACTGGCTGAGTATAGCTCCCAGAAGCCTCATCTGCAAGACATGGGATACTACAATCCAAAGTATCAGAAAAGCGAAAATACCTTTAAATATGGTAGTTGTACCTGATTTTTTCACCAGATAATAAAGCTGGTACATAATAAGGGCAACCAGCAGTATATCAACGATATCTTTTATTCCGAAATTTTCCAAAACAGAAGTATTTTTATCTTTGAGGTCTCAGACCGTTTATTTTTATTCTTTAGTCTTAGAACGAGTGTGTCCCTGCAATTGTTCGACAAGCTCTATTGCTTGTACAGCTTCCTTTACATCGTGAACTCTCAGTATATCAGCTCCATTTAACAATGCATATGTATTCAGAACCGTAGAGGCATTGAGCGCCTCATCAGCTGTGATATCCAGCAGCTTTGTAATCATGGATTTCCGTGAAATTCCTACAAGCAAAGGTAGTTCAAAATTTTTGAAGAAGCTTAAACTGCTCATCAATTCATAATTTTGTCCTACATTTTTTGAAAATCCGAACCCCGGATCTATAATAATATCATTTACACCTAATAAATGTAATTCTCTGACTTTTTTTGTCAGATACAGAACAATATCTTCCAGCAAATTACCATACGATGTGTTTTGCTGCATAGTTTGGGGGGTACCCCGCATGTGCATAAGTATGTAGGGAACATTGAGTTCTGCAACAGTTTCGAACATTTTATTATCGAGCTCCCCTCCCGATATATCATTCACAATAGCCACACTATGATCCTGAACACAAAAACGGGCTACTCCGGCATGAAATGTATCAATTGACAAAACCGCCTGAGGAAATTCTTTGTTTATAGCCTCTAAAACCGGTGCCAGTCTTTGTATTTCGTCTTCCGCCGATAGAAAATCAGATGCCGGACGTGTCGACTGGGCTCCTATATCTATTATAGTTGCTCCCTCCGCTATACATTGCTCCACCCTTTTTAAAGCCCCTGTTATATCCGGTTTACGGCTATCGGCATAAAAAGAATCGGGTGTAATATTCAGAATACCCATCACTACCGAACGGGACAAATCGAGAAGTTCTCCTTTTATATTTATTGTATAAGACATTCTTCCGGTAAATATTTCATTGATTATTCAGGTCGATAATGTTTTCCTCCAGTACAGTCAGATTTTCAAGCCCGTTGTCTGTAACTAAATACGTATTCTCATAACCTACTGCCCCAACTTCCGGAATAACAAATTTAGGTTCGAGAGCAAATACGATATTAGTTTCTAACAGTTCTTTTGATCTGGGTGTTAATACAGGCGGTTCGTTTATCTCCAGCCCTACCCCATGCCCGATAAATTTGGCTTGTTGCCTAGTACCCATAAAATAAGCATCCAAACCATTGCGGTTCACAATATCCATTGCAATATTGTACAAATCGGCACAAGCTATACCCGGTTTTGCCTGCGAAACAATAGTTTGGTGAATCTCACCCGACACAGCATGGGCTTTATATGCCAGATCAGAAATCTTTCCTACCGAAAATACCCGGGTCATATCGGTCATCCACGGCGAATAGTTGCCTGCCATATCAACCATTATAGTATTTCCCTTTTTTATCTTTTCGCCACATGCACCCAATGGTAATACCGAATTGCCACCTTTGCCACCCAAAGCAAAGTCGAAAGGAGAAGGACTCTCTGCATTTTCGCCGACAAGCAGGCTCCCCATATAGATATCCATATTAGCGCCATAGCTTCTGAAGATACCCAACGAGCCATGCTTACGCATCAAAAACTCGATTTCGAATTGTAAATCCAAATCTGTCATCCCCTCCTTATATATATAAGGTATCTGTTTATATACCTCGATATGCCTCTTTGCACATAAACGCACCTGTGATAATTCAAAATCTGTTTTTACGGACCTTAATCGACGGAGCAAAACCGATGCATTCACAATATTCTCTTTTTGTAGCTTCAACGAAGCAATAAGCCTGTCACAGTCCGAAAAAGATAAAGTATCTATCTCTAATAATATTTTTTGAGGACATTTTAACCCAGCCTTCTGTAATTCTTCTAATATCTGTTCGGGTTTCCTTATATGGATAGTATGTTCAAGTTCAAAATCAATATTCCTCTTAATAAAGTGTATGGCTTCTCCTTCGGACGGTAAATAGAAATACCCATTGTAGATAGCCCCTACCATATAAAATACATTGACACTCGTAGTTAGTATACAAGCATCAACTCCTTGCCGTTGCATTTCTTCCTGTAAACGTTTCCGGCGTATGTTCAAATCATTTGATAAAGCTGTATTAAAATCCATTACCTAATTATTTTTATACAAATCTTTGTCCTTTATATATCTATAAACCTTTTCCGGAAGAAAGGCCATCAGGTCTTTTCCTTCGGCAATACTTTCCCTGATAAATGTCGATGAAATTTCTATTATCGGAGATTCCATGGCTTCGACCCTGTCTCTAAGGCCTTTTGGTATAGTCAATGTAGTTTCTAACCTTGGGTAAACGTAAACCCGGTAGCCGTCTAATATTGATTTATAGTCCTTCCAGAGGTGGAAGTTGTCCCAATTATCGGCTCCTATTATAAGGCTGAATTCATGTTCGGGATGTTTAGTCTGTAAAGCATCCAGTGTATGGATAGTGTAAGAAGGACGAGGTAGTGTAAATTCGAAATCAGAAGCCTTTAGCTTCGGATAATCTTCTAATGCCAGACGCGTCATGTCCAAACGCAAAACTTCGTCTATTAATTCCGTATTTTCTTTTAACGGGTTTTGGGGTGTAACCAAAAACCAAATTTCGTCAATTTCGACAAACTCTGTAATATAGTTAGCCAGAACTAAGTGTCCTACATGAATAGGATTGAATGATCCGGAAAATACTCCAACCTTCATTTACTCAAAAATTTACGTATTATAGCAAGTGCATCTTCCTGTGCTTTCTCTAAATTATCGTTACGGATAACAGCGTCAAACTTCGGGGCAAAGGTCAGTTCATATTCTGCTTTCGCTATACGGTCATTAATCACTTCCGGACTATCAGTTCCCCGATTGACAAGCCTGTCCCGAAGGACTTGGATTGATGGTGGTTCGATAAATACAGCCAGAGCCTGTTTTCCGTAATAGTCTTTTATATTGCACCCTCCTACTACATCTACATCGAATATAACACTCGCTCCGCTATCCAAAATTCTTTTAACTTCGCTTTTCAAAGTTCCGTAATACCGGTCTTTATACACTTCTTCGTATTCGAGAAATTCATCTTTTTCTATTTTTGACCTGAATTCGTCCGGTGATAAAAAATAATACTCGACTCCATTTTGTTCAGTACCTCTCGCCGGTCTGCTTGTAGCTGATATAGAGAACTGAAGATTTAAATCTTGCGTCAATAAATAATTTACAATGGTAGACTTTCCTGCACCCGACGGAGCCGAAAATATAATGAGTTTACCCATCCTATACTTACTATTTTTACTTACAATACGTTCAACACCTGTTCTTTGATCTGCTCCAATTCGTCCTTCATCTGCACCACTATCTGCTGCATCTGGGCATGATTAGACTTCGATCCCATCGTATTTATTTCGCGGCCAATCTCCTGAGAGATAAATCCAAGTTTTTTTCCTTGCCCGTTTCCACTATCTATTGTTTCGAGAAAATACTTAAGATGGTTTGTCAAACGGCTTTTTTCTTCGTTGATATCCAGCTTTTCAATATAAAAAATCATTTCCTGCTCGAAGCGATTTTTATCATAATCGAATTTCTCTATTTTTTCGAGGGCTTCTATAATACGGCTTTTTACTTTTTCGACCCTTTCCGACTCGTAAGGTTCTATTTCCGTTTGCAGCCTCTTAATATTTTCTATTTTCTGGGTAAACAACTTTTGAAGCATTGCTCCTTCCTGTTTTCTGAATTCGATCAGTTTATCTAAAGCCTCATTTATAGTAGCCTGTAACTGGTTCCACTCTTCTTCGTCAGCCTCCTGAGCCTCGTATTTCAAAACATCCGGCAAACGTAGTAATACCTGAAACCAATCTGCCGGCACACTTATTCCTAATTTCTCAGAAGATTCCTTTATCTGGGAATAGTATGCTTCCAATATATTCTGATTGATCTGGGAAGTGGTCTCTTTTCCTGTATTTTCAACATAAATGGCGAAATCGACTTTTCCTCGTTCTAAGCGCCTGCCGATCAATCCCCTTATATTTAATTCATGTTCCTTATAAACACTGGGAATTCGGGCAGAAAGATCTAACTGCTTACTATTTAAGGACTTAACTTCTATCGTTATTTTTTTAGTCGGTAACTCTAATGTAGCTTTACCAAACCCTGTCATTGATTGTATCATAATTAATTTTTCATTTTTACAAAAGTACACTTTTTTAGACGAATTTATAAAAATCAGAATACAATACTAAAATACAAATTCTTATAATTATAAAAAGAACGCAATATTACACGAAACTATACTTGTGAAATATCAGACTCTTATTTACATTTGCCTTTAAAATACAAAGCAATAATGAAACCTAAATTTTACGCCTTATTCCGTTTCGAAATGCTGATTATCATACTGATATTCATCGCATTTTCGCTTTACTGGATTCAATGGGGAAAACTCCTAAATGTATCAGGATGGAATTTACCCGACCTCTACAGAAAATCAACTAACATTTCGAATACTATTTTATTCTTTTCGAAAAAAGATTCTCCTCATCTGGCTAAATTTATTTATATCGTACCAGTGCTGGCATTTATTTCCGGTCTATTCCTGTACAATAGAAAAAAGCGGACAGCTAATATCTTTCTGATGATAACCTGTTTCTTCGGAATACTTGTTTCATTATATATGTATTACTATTTCTTAAGTTCGAAAATGTTTAAATTGTCTAATGCAGGAACAGGAGTACACCTTTTATTAGTCACTTCCGTAACAGGAATTTTGTACACAATCATGTATTCCTGTAAATCCCGGAAAACCGAAACTCCAACATTAACAGGGGACAAACAGACTTTTTAACTACGCTGATTATTTTTCTTTCCTGATAGCGGCTATTTTCCTTGGTATTTTTTTATATTTTTGAGAAACTCCAAAAAATTTGGACTTTTAAATAATTATCAACCAAATAAAATAATCTTATTAACACGAAAGAAAAGCCATGAAGGAATTAAAAATGTTTATTGACGGCAAATTCACCGAGAATGCGTCGGGAAAGTGGATTGATGTACTAAACCCCTCAACTGAAGAAGTTATTGCTAAAATGCCTGATGGTACAGTTGATGATGCCCGTAAGGCTATCGACGCAGCAGATGCAGCTCAAACTGCATGGGAAAAGCTTCCAGCAGTAGAACGTGCCGGCTACCTGATTAAAATAGCCGAAGGCATTCGTAAAAGAGAAAAAGAAATTTCGGATACAATTGTAAAAGAAGGAGGTAAAACTCAAGGGTTGGCTAAAGTTGAAACACTTTTCACAGCTGATTACCTCGAATATATGGCAGGTTGGGCCCGCCGGTACGAAGGCGAGATCATTCAAAGCGACCGCCCAAATGAAAATATCTTTTTATTCAAGAAACCATTGGGGGTTACAACAGGTATCCTTCCTTGGAACTTCCCATTCTTCCTGATAGCCCGTAAGGCTGCTCCGGCATTGGTTACAGGTAATACGATTGTAGTTAAACCCAGTCAACAAACACCGATCAATGCTTACATCTTCGCTCAGATTGTAGAAGAGGCAGGTTTACCGAAAGGTGTATTTAATCTGGTAAATGGTCGTGGTTCCGTTATCGGTAACGAACTGGCTTCAAACTCTAAAGTTGCGATGGTAAGCCTTACCGGAAGTGTATCTGCCGGTCAACAAACAATGGCTGCTGCTGCACCGAATTTAACCAAGGTTTCGCTCGAACTGGGAGGTAAAGCACCTGCAATCGTTATGTCCGATGCCGATTTGGATCTGGCTGTAAAATGCATCATAGCTTCAAGAGTTATAAATACAGGACAAGTTTGTAATTGTGCCGAGCGTGTGTACGTGCACACATCCATAAAAGACAAGTTTATGGATAAGCTTGTAGCAGGAATGAAAGCGGTAAAAGTTGGTGACCCAAATCAGGTAGAAGATCTGGATATGGGACCTCTTGTAGAAGCTAATGCGTTGAAATCGGTACAAGAAAAAGTAGATAAAGCGGTTCAGCAAGGAGCTCGTCTTGTATGTGGAGGAAAGCGTATTGGGACAAAAGGATATTTCTTTGAGCCTACCGTACTCGATAATGTAACGAATAAAATGGATATTATCCAAGAAGAAACTTTCGGTCCTGTACTGCCAATTGTAGAATTCACAAAGATCGAGGATGCAATTGCTATGGCTAACGATTCTGAATTCGGACTGACATCTTCGGTATATACCCAAAATCTGGATACGGCATTCAAACTTATGAGGGCATTGAAGTTCGGCGAAACTTACATCAATCGCGAGAATTTCGAAGCAATGCAAGGCTTCCATGCCGGATGTCGTAAATCGGGTATCGGTGGAGCCGATGGTAAGCATGGCTTGGAAGAATATCTTCAAACACATGTAGTATATCTTGAAACACAAGGATAAATCATAAAATTAATCAAAAAACCTTAACGGGCTAAATGTCTATTTTCTGTAGATATTTAGTCCGTTTTGTCTGAATATGCTAACATACTAAACACCTTATTTGAACATACCTAACAATAAGAGAATCTTCCCACAAAGGGTGTTAACACTACACTTTTTAGAATTATATTTTTGATATATCATTAGAACAACAACTTTTTTTTAACAAATAATCACTCTATATATTTCAAAAATGCATTATAAATTCGACAAAAAAAGAGATTCTTGATTTTTGTTAAAAAAACAACTCGCATTTTCGCACAAGCTTCATTTTTACTAGCTTTACAGTTGGAATATAGCTTAGACTTAGTCTAAATTAAGTCAAAACAACACTTTAATATGGTGGAAATAAGGAACAAAATATCAATAAAGCAATTGTTAATATATTTATTTGTATTAAATATCATTTTTAGTACAAATATCCATGTAATATCAGCCCAGACATACGGAATAGGAGTTGGAATTAACAAACAGGCTCCCAATTTAAATGGAACATTCGATATTGAAAAACACCTCAATAATTCAGGTCAGACCGATATCACAAAACCCAATGGATTATTAACTCCCCGTTTGACCGGAGACCAAATGGAGGCAATGCTTAATAACCTCAGTATAGCCAATCACGGATTGTTAGCATATGCAACACAAATTTCGACAGGAACTTCTCCTACAATAACATCTACCGGTTTTTGGATGTATGACAATGAAATAGCTAATGACTGGCTCCCCCTTGAAATACAGGAACGGGCTAAAATAGTTATCGTACGTGCCTCTGGTGCTGCCGATTACAATTCTTTACAAACAGCGTTCGATACTGAAGCTAAAAAGAAATATATATCTAACCAAAATCAGCCTGTTGAATTCAGATGTGAGGGAAATGTGGGTAGCCTCGTTGCTGATGGTTCAATACCCAATATAAAAATCACCGGTATATCCGGACAATGGGGTGCCACTCTTGGTACCATAAAAATAACCAATAGTATCATTACATTTGACGGTTGGTTAAAGGTGGTCGGCAATATGGACCTGATTGGATCGTACGCCCGATTCTCATCGACAATGGAAAACCATAATATTGCAAGTACTGCAAGCAGCCGGCTTACACTAAAAAAGACCCTTGTTGATATAGAGGCTGACCTGAAGTTTACACAAATGGATCTTTATCAGAGTTTGGTAAATGTAACCGAACCTAATACCACAATTACAATTTTGCCCACAAGTTCACTTTCGGGTGATAATGGAGGTATTAAAATGAGTTACTCAAGTTTCATAGCACAGCCAACAACAACATTATATCTAACCGGTACGTATACGTATGGAAATATCATCTTTTGTGAAGATGCTTCCACTATGTCGATACCCGGTACGATCAGAACTGATGCTCCCTGTACCGGCGCTATTATATTAGCCAGACAGGCTTCTAACCTGTCTGTAGGGAACATCATCCAAGAAGGGACTAACTATCCCCGCTATGTATTATATGCACTTACCAGTGCACAGATACACCATACAGGATACATACAGGCCTCGGTAGGCAGAACTTCCGATGGCCTTGAACCCATGGGATTCAATTCTGTTATAGGAAGCCAGATATTCCTTAGAGGAACCGGGCCTTCGGTGATAACTAACGCAAATAGCACGCCGACCAGCAACGGAGCAAATGCCGCAGGTGGAGATATCAAAGTATCATCAGACAGTTCCATTTATACTTTCGATAATTTCGATTACACCATGAAGTCCCTTATGGGAGGGCAATTGTTTACCCAGAGTAAACTCATACAAGGCGCTTCAACCAGCAATCATTCAAATATTCCGCAGGGAAACCTTTACTCGTCAAATGGCTGTGCTGTATTTTAATAATTGAACGATAGATAGATAATTAAACAAAAACGAGTCTAACAAGAATGCATTTACGCCAAAATAGGATGAAAAAAATAATATTAATAATTCTAATATTTGTCGGATTGAATACGGCACTGGTATTCTCCCAAGTTGGAGTAAATACAGAAGATCCGCAGGCAACTTTAGACATTACCAGTGCTACAACCGGCACATCGCCGGAAGGGCTATTGGTTCCGAGGCTGACAGGTAATGAAATAGAAGCAATGACTACCTCGGCATCGATAGGAAGTGTACACAATGGATTACTTGTTTTTGCAACCCAGGCATCTAATGCTGTAAATCCGGTAATTGTTTCAACAGGATTCTGGTATTACGATGCATTAGACTCTACCTGGAAAATATTGGAAAGAGAAGAAAGAAGATCTTCTGTTGTAATAGATCCTACAGGAGCAGGCGACTACAGGTCTTTGCAAGCTGCTTACGATGAAGAAGCTAAAAAGAAATACATTCCGACAGTAAATAATGCTCCGGTCGAATTTATCTGCCAAAACGGCTCTGCCGGAGATCTATATGTCGACGGGTCTATTCCATACATAAAAGTAAAAGGCAGCACAACATCTCCTGCAACTATTGGTGACATAGAAGTATATAATTGCAACATCACATTCGAAGGAAATATAACAGCTAATAATATAACATGCATCAATTCTTATGTACTTTTTCCGATAACTGTACTTACAGCGTTTAAGGCCAAAGACGTAATGCTGAACAAATGTTTGTTTGATATCAATGTCATTACTTATCCGATTGAAGTCTCGAGGCTGTTACTAGACCAGTCATCCGGAACCGCCGGTACAGGAGCCGTAGTCATAACTTTCACTCCTGATACAGATGTTGATTATGGTTTATACATGAACTATTCGAGCCTAAAAGTCGGTACTAATATCAATCTGAATTTTAACGGGACAAATACATATAATGATTATATATACCTGGACAACGCTTCGCTGATAAATATGCAAGGGTATATAAATGCCAATGCACCTCTTACCAATGCTGTTGTTTATGCGAATCAGGGATCGAAAGGTACGTTTGGCTCTATAAAAGGAACAGCTATACCTAAGCACGTATTCTATGCATCGAACGGAGGTAAAATAGATCACTTCAGATACAATATAGTGATGACGACCAAAAACAGTCCTTTTTATGCAACTGAAGGTGGAGATATCTACCTAGGTGCAGGAGGTACTACGACTACTGCATCAACATTAACTAAAGATCCATCCTCGACGGATGTCGTAAATGCCTTATATGCCGTCGGAGGAAATGTAAGAGTCATCACCGATGCCAGCGCTACTTATACTGTTACCAATTACGATTATGCGTTGATGGCCGAAGACGGCGGACGGGTAGCCACTCTAGGTAAGGTAACTCTAGGTGGTAGTACTGTGATATGCCCGCCATCCATGACACCCGGAACTATTAATATGAGTAATGGCTCCGTTATTTATAACCTTCCCTGACAGAAACTACTTTATACATATAAATAAAAAAGCCCTGAGTACTCAGGGCTTTTTCTGTACAATATAAGTTTTGTTCTTTTACATTTCCAGATCAACATTGAACAACTCATGCCAGGGAAGTCCCTGCTTATTCAGTTCTTCCATAAAAGGATCGGGATTGAATTCTTCTACATTAAAAACTCCCGGTTTACGCCAAAGCCCTTTCATAAACATCATAGCACCAATGGTAGCCGGCACACCTGTTGTATAACTAACACCTTGTGCTCCGGTTTCTTTATATGCTGCCTCGTGCGAACAGTTGTTGTACACGTAATAGGTTTGCACCTTTCCATCCTTAATACCCTTAATACGGCAACCGATAGAAGTTTCCCCGGTATAGTTCTCACCCAATTCTCCCGGATCAGGCAATACGGCTTTCAAAAACTGTATAGGAACAATCTCTACACCATTATATATAATAGGATCAATACGGGCCATGCCGATATTCTGAATCACCCGTAAGTGTGTCAAATACTCCTGACCGAATGTCATCCAGAAACGGGCACGCTTCAATGTCGGAAAATTCTTCACAAGAGACTCCAGTTCTTCGTGATAAATCACATAAGACTCTTTTGCTCCGATATTAGGATAATTCAACGGCTTATGTATTTCATGAGGTTCTGTTTCCACCCACTTACCATCTTGCCAATATTTTCCTTTTTGAGTTACCTCACGTATATTAATTTCCGGATTAAAGTTTGTTGCGAAAGCTTTTCCGTGGTCTCCTGCATTACAGTCCACAATATCCAGTTCATGTATTTCGTCAAAATGATGTTTTGCAGCATAAGCTGTGAATACACTGGTTACCCCGGGGTCAAAACCACACCCTAAGATAGCGGTCAAACCAGCGGCCTTAAACTTATCCTGATAAGCCCATTGCCAGCTGTATTCGTATTTAGCCTCGTCTTTAGGCTCATAATTAGCTGTATCCAAATAATTTACTCCGGCAATTAAACAAGCATCCATTATCGTAAGATCCTGATAAGGCAAAGCCACATTGATTACCAAATCGGGTTGAAACGATTTAAACAACTGTACCAGATCATCTACATTATCAGCATCAACTTTCGCTGTTTTAATCTTATTTACTCCGATTTTTTCGGCGATAGCATCACATTTCGACTTAGTACGGCTTGCTAACATTATTTCGTCGAAAACATTCGAATTCTGTGCAACTTTATGTGCTACAACTGTTCCGACTCCGCCGGCACCTATTATTAAAACTTTTCCCATTATAATAATTATTTGTTTTGTTTCCAATCTACGTATATTGCCTCCGCAATATTTTAATACAAAAATAGTATATTCGGGAGAATTATCGACATATACCCGATATTCTTCCCCAAAGCCCGAATGATATCGTTACCGGAAAATCTCATAAATATATATTTTTTTCATTTTTCTGTCGAAATAACACCCTGTGTGCGAAAACAGTCATAACAATCTCAAACAGAATAAGATCGGCAATTACATCTATTTCGCATAAAAAGAAATGTTTGTTAATTAATATTTAAAAAATAGTAAGTACACTTATTTTTCTTGATAAATTAAATTTTGAAAATGAAATATTCTTTACATTTGCTTACACAATCAGAGAGTATTTTATATTGTTGCCCGCAGACATTTAATAATGCGTATTTATATAGCGATAAAGTATTTTTACTTATTGAACCATATTTCCAATCTGATTGTTTAATGCTTGTTAACTAAAACAACATTCCTTAAAGAAGGAGATATATAGTTATTAAGCCTATAACTAAATCTTAAATAGACATTTTACTGCGAACATCGAATCTCCGGTATAACGGTATTATCCGGAATATCCCTGCACAGTAATTAAATAGAGAAAAATAAAATTATATAATTATGTCACAATTAACAGGTCGTATATCTCAGGTAATTGGTCCGGTAGTGGACGTTTATTTTGAGAATCTGGATGGTTCTTCTTCTAATCTACCTAAGATATATGAAGCATTACACATTAAAAGACTGGATGGAAGGGTTTTAATTGTAGAAGTACAACAACATATCGGAGAAAACACAGTTCGTGCTGTTGCGATGGACAGTACCGACGGGCTGAAAAGAAATCTCGAAGTAATAGCCACAGGTGCCCCTATTACCGTTCCGACAGGAAATCAGGTAAAAGGACGCTTACTTAACGTAGTGGGCGAATCTATTGACGGCATGAACCAGCTAGATAATAGTAATGGACTACCGATCCATAGAGACCCTCCTAAATTCGAAGACCTGCTTACTTCACGCGATGTACTCTTTACCGGAATCAAAGTAATCGATTTGCTTGCCCCTTATGCTAAAGGAGGTAAAGTCGGCTTATTCGGTGGTGCCGGTGTAGGTAAAACGGTACTTATTATGGAGTTGATCAATAACATTGCGAAAAAACATAATGGATATTCGGTATTTGCCGGTGTAGGTGAACGTACCCGCGAAGGTAATGACCTGCTTCGTGAAATGATTGAATCGAATGTAGTGCGCTATGGTGACGAGTTTAAGAAAAGTATGGAAGAAGGTCATTGGGATCTCTCCAAAGTAGATGAAAAAGAACTAGAAAACTCACAGATATCTCTGGTCTTCGGACAGATGAACGAACCTCCGGGAGCACGTCAGTCTGTTGCCCTATCGGGACTTACTGTTGCTGAATCGTTCCGCGATAAGCACGAAGAAGGTGGACCAAAGGATATTCTGTTCTTTATCGATAATATTTTCCGTTTTACTCAAGCAGGATCTGAAGTATCTGCACTACTCGGGCGTATGCCTTCGGCTGTAGGATACCAACCTACACTTGCTACCGAGATGGGTGCTATGCAAGAGCGTATCACTTCGACAAAAGACGGTTCTATCACATCGGTTCAGGCTGTATATGTACCTGCCGATGACTTGACCGACCCTGCTCCTGCAACAACGTTCTCTCACTTGGATGCAACGACCGTACTTAGTCGTAAAATTACTGAGCTGGGTATCTATCCGGCTGTAGACCCATTGGATTCCACATCACGAAGTCTGGATCCGAATGTAGTTGGCCAGGAACATTATGATATTGCCCAACGTGTAAAACAAATTCTACAGAGAAATAAAGAATTACAAGATATTATTTCGATTCTGGGTATGGAAGAACTTTCGGACGAAGACCGTCTGACAGTGAACCGTGCAAGACGTATACAACGTTTCTTGTCACAACCTTTCAACGTAGCAACTCAATTTACCGGAGTACCGGGGGTTATCGTTGATATCAAAGATACAATCAAAGGATTCAAAATGATTCTTGATGGTGAAGTAGATTATCTTCCGGAACAAGCCTTCTTGAATGTAGGTACAATCGAAGATGCTATCGAAAAAGGAAAGAAACTTCAGGAGCAAGTATCCAGAGGCAAATAATTATCTTGAAAAGAGAGGTAGGATAACAAATGAAAGAATTACAATTAAAAATAGTTTCGCCTGAGAAGATTATTTTTGAAGGAGGAGTACAGTTTGTAAAACTTCCTGGAACAGAAGGTGAATTCAGTCTCTTACCTAATCACGCCCCACTTATTTCGGCTTTAGCTAAAGGCGAAGTTGTTTACGAAATACAAAGAGGAGGCGAAGCTGTAAAAGTACCTATCGGGGGAGGCTTTATTGAAGTAAATAAAAATATTGTAACTGTTTGTGCCGAATGATTTATGGATATATTCAAAACCAAATTAATCGCATATACAATTGCTTTCGGTCTTTTAATTAGTGGATGTATCGGTGTCGGGTTATATTATTTTTTCCCTACTCTTATCAATTGGGATTGGTATGTGGGAATAGCCCTTTTCTTTCTGATATTTGAAGTTGGGATCATGCTCTTTGTGAACAATGCCAGCGAGAAAAAAGACAAAAAGCAGATGGTTAATATATATATGTTGACTAAGGTGGTAAAAATATTAGCAGCACTTGTCGTGATAGGTATTTTTGCCTTTTATGATAAAGAGAATTTAAAAGGATTTGTCGCTGTTTTTATATTATTATATCTATTATATCTGGTTGCCGAAACATCTCTCTTCGTTAAGATAGAGAAGCATATCAAAGAAAAAAAAAGTAAAGATGAATAGTCGGTTAAAATACATATTGGCATTTATATGCATATTCGTACTAGGCGTTGCACCAACATTCGCATCTTCGACAGAAAGTTCAGAAGATGTCAATGTAAAGGAGCTGATCCTCGATCACGTTGCAGATGCATACGAAGGGCATATTAATATACTCGGGCTAAATGCCACAATTCCGCTTCCGATAATAGTAAAGGGCGAAAATAGTGGATGGCAAATATTCATGTCTTCTAACTTTCATCATGGAACAGCCGAACACAATGGCTTTTACATAGCATCTTCCGGAGATTATAGAGGAAAGATTGTTGAGAAGAATCAAGCAGGAGAAGAAGTTCGCCCTTGGGATTTTTCAATTACAAAAAATACTTTAGGATTACTTTTGAGTAGTGTGCTCCTTATTGTTATAATCCTATCGATGGCCAGTTGGTATAAAAAACATTCGAAAGAGGATGATCCCAAAGTTCCCAAAGGCTTCTTCGGTTTTATGGAACTCTTTATAATGAATGTCAACGATGATATTATCAAACCTTGTGTTGGAAAGAATTATAAGAAATTCGCACCTTATTTGCTGACTGCCTTTTTCTTTATATTCATCAACAATATTATGGGTTTGATTCCGATATTTCCTTTCGGAGCAAATGTCACAGGTAATATTGCAGTTACATTAGTCTTGGCATTGTTTACTATGGTTATAGTAAATGTATTCGGCACAAAGGAATATTGGAAAGAAATCTTTTGGCCGGAAGTTCCAACCTGGTTAAAAGTACCAATTCCCATTATGCCGGCTATTGAAGTAGTAGGTATACTTACCAAGCCGTTTGCGTTGATGATTCGTCTTTTTGCCAATATACTTGCAGGACACTCTATAGTATTGGGACTGGTATGTCTTATCTTTGTTACAGTACAATTGGGGACTGCTATTAATACATCTATGACTATTGTATCGGTAGTACTGACAATATTTATCGATCTTGTAGAAATACTAGTGGCATATATTCAGGCTTATGTATTTACTATGTTATCGGCTGTATTTATAGGATTGGCACAAGTGGAACCGCATCATAGCCATGCAGAAAAGCATTAATATTAATTCCAGAATTGACTTGTTTATTGGATGGTAAACTGTAAGCTATTTGGTATATATAATAACATGAAGAAATTGAAAATTTCATTATTGACTTTTATATTGATGTGTTTTGTTACAAATATGTCAGCTCAGACCAATAATTTTCAATTTGGGGTAAAGGCCGGTTTAAATCTGTCAAACGCCTCAGTCAACGATGCTAGTGAAAGCAATGCCAGATTAGGATTTCATGCCGGAGTTACAGTAGACTATACTCTTCCAATGAATTTTATGATTCAATCAGGACTCCTTTTCTCAGTAAAAGGTTCTAAACAAGAAAAACTGAATGGAAGCGACTGGATTCCAAACAGCCCTGATATGACTCATACATTTAGCCAATTGTATCTGGAAGTTCCATTATATGGAGCATACAGGTTGGTGACAGCTTCCGATCTGAGCCTTGTCTTCGGAGCAGGCCCTTATCTCGGATATGGAATAGGCGGAAAGACTAAACAGAAGTTTAATAATAGTACTGATAATACCGAATATAAATGGGATACATTTGGTGACGGTGTTTATGACAATAGTCGTGATCATCTCAAAGGTGAAACCTTAAACCGGTTCGATTTTGGCGCAGGTGTAAAACTAGCCCTTGAGTATCGTAGATATACCTTTGATGTAGGCGTTACCTCAAGTATTATTAATATAGCAAACCACGATAATTATAAAGATATGAGATATCGGAATCTCAATGCAAGTTTTTCATTGGGTTATAAATTTTAATATTAACTTAAGAAACAAAATAAATAACTAATAAAAAATAAGATTATGTTACTATCAACTATTTTACAAGCAGCAGCTGAAGCTGGTGCAGGATTGGGAACTCTTGGTGCAGGTTTAGGAGCAGGTTTAGCTGCTATCGGTGCTGGTATCGGTATCGGTAAGATTGGTGGTTCTGCAATGGAAGGTATCGCTCGTCAACCTGAAGCAAGTGGAGATATCCGTATGTCTATGATTATCGCAGCGGCTCTTGTCGAAGGGGTAGCTTTATTTGCGGTAGTAGTTTGCGGGTTTATCCTTTAAAAAATTAAAATCAATAAATTATGCTTTTACAACCTGAAGCCGGTCTTTTATTTTGGATGCTTCTGTCATTCGGTATCGTGTTCTTCGTATTGGCGAAGTTCGGATTTCCGGTGATAACAAAGATGGTCGAAAACCGCAATGCGTATATCGAGAAATCTTTGGATGCAGCCAAAGAAGCCAATAGCCAATTGGCTCACATAAAAGAAGAGAGCGAAGCCATATTGGCCACAGCCCGTGATGAGCAGGTGAAAATCTTAAAAGATGCTGAAAGCACCAGAAACCGTATAATTAGCGAAGCCAAAGAACAAGCTCGCGCGGAAGGTCAGAAAGAACTGGACGAACTTAGAAAACAAATTCAACGCGAAAAAGAAGATGCAATCAAAGACATACGCCGTCAGGTTGCTCTGCTTTCGGTTGATATTGCCGAAAAAGTAATCCGTAACAACCTGAGCGACGAAAAAGAACAAATGGCTATGATAGATAGGCTGATTGACGAAACTATGGTATCTAAATCTTAACGAATATGAATTCAGGAATGGTGTCTAAGCGTTATGCACGTGCTCTGTTTAACTATGCTTTAAAGAATAAAGTAGAGGATGTGATTTATGCCGAAATGAAAAAGCTTTCGGAAAGCTTTTCCATTCAACGCAATTTCAGGGCAACACTAGATAATCCTATACTGAGTAAAAAAGACAAATTTGAGTTGATCAAAGCGGCCGGCGGCGGTTCGGTCAGTCAGGAATATATCCGGTTTATAGAATTAGTATTGCATCAGAAGAGAGAAAAACATCTGCAAACAATCAGTCTGGGATATTTAGACTTATATAGGAATTATAAAAACATAAGTATCGGTAAACTGGTAACAGCTTGTCCTGTGGATAAAGCAACTGTCGAAAAGATCAAACAGTTGGTTCTTCTAAAGAAGACCGGAACTGTAGACTTCGAAACAAAAGTTGACCCCAGTATTCAAGGCGGCTTTGTTTTATACATTGATACTTATCGTTTAGACGCAAGTGTTGCTTCGCAACTGAGACGTATAAAGGATCAGTTATTGAGCAAAAATAAAAAAGTAGCATAGTTTCCTTTTTTATCAGGGAAACGCCTTATTAATAGAAGGAATAGTATGTCTGAAAATATAAAAGCGAGCGAAGTTTCTGACGTGTTACAGATGCAATTGAGCGGCATTGATAGCCGTGTTCAATTCGACGAAGTAGGAGTTGTGCTTTCAGTAGGTGATGGCGTGGCTCGTATTTATGGTCTGAACAATGCAGAAGCAAATGAATTATTAGAGTTCGATAATGGAGTGAGAGCCGTTGTGATGAACTTGGAAGAAGACAACGTAGGTGCTGTACTTCTTGGATCGAGCAGTCTCGTGAAAGAAGGTTATAATGTAAAACGTACCGGTAAAATCGCTTCAATAAATGTTGGAGAAGGATTATTAGGACGGGTTATCACCCCGTTAGGAGAACCTATTGATGGAAAAGGTGATATTTCCGGCGAATTACTGGAAATGCCTTTGGAGAGAAAGGCTCCCGGTGTTATATACCGTCAACCCGTAACTCAGCCATTACAAACAGGACTTAAAGCAATTGATGCTATGATTCCTATCGGTAGAGGGCAACGTGAGTTGATTATCGGTGACCGCCAAACAGGAAAAACAGCTATTGCTATTGATACTATTATCAGTCAGCGGGCTAACTATCTGGCAGGAGACCCCGTATATTGTATTTATGTGGCAATCGGCCAAAAAGCTTCTTCGGTAGCTAATATTGTAGATACTTTAAAAGAAAAAGGAGCTTTAGATTATACTATTATAGTATCGGCAACAGCTGCCGAACCTGCAGCTCTTCAATATTTTGGGGCATTTGCCGGTGCTGCAATCGGTGAATATTTCCGCGATACAGGCCGTCATGCGCTTGTTGTATACGATGACTTGTCTAAACAGGCTGTCGCATATCGTGAAGTGTCTTTGCTGTTGAAACGTCCTCCGGGCCGTGAAGCATATCCGGGAGATATTTTCTATCTGCATTCGCGCTTATTAGAGCGTGCAGCTAAAATTATCAGCCAACAAGAAATTGCCGAGCAAATGAACGATTTACCTGAAAGTTTGAAAGGTAAAGTAAAGGGAGGCGGTTCGCTTACCGCTTTACCAATTATCGAAACTCAGGCTGGGGACGTATCTGCATACATCCCAACAAACGTTATCTCAATTACAGACGGACAGATATTCCTTGATATTGACTTGTTCAACTCTGGATCGCGTCCGGCTATTGATGTTGGTATTTCTGTATCCCGTGTAGGAGGTAGTGCCCAAACAAAAGCGATGAAAAAAGTGGCCGGTACTCTAAAAATAGACCAGGCACAATTCCGCGAATTGGAAGCATTTACCAAATTCGGTGGTGATATGGATCCTGTTACTGCTCTTACAATCGACAAAGGACAAAAGAATGCTGAGCTGTTGGTTCAACCTCAATATTCTCCGGTACCTGTCGAAAAACAGATTGCTGTATTGTACTGTGGAACAAACGGGCTCCTGAAAAATGTACCTATCGACAAAGTGCATGAGTTTGAATCAGATTTCTTACAGATACTGGAAACACAGTATCGCGAGTCAGTATTGGACCAATTGCAAAAAGGGATTATTAATGATGATGTAACTGATATTATCCGGAAAGTTGCTGACGAAATTTCCGGTAGATATAAAAAATAATTGAGATATGGCATCTTTGAAAGAAGTTAAAGACAGGATAGATTCGGTTAAAAGTACGAAGAAAATTACTTCGGCTATGAAGATGATCGCATCTGCAAAGGTGCGTAAGTCTCAGCAGGCCATCGCAGCCTTTCTTCCCTACTCTATCAAGTTAAATGAGATTCTGACAAATCTATTAGCTTCTGACAGTAGTTTTGATTCTCCATATGCTCAGGAGAGGGAGAATAAGAAAGTTGCAATCGTGGCTTTCTCATCTAACTCGAGTTTATGTGGAGGGTTTAATGCCAACATACTGAAAGAACTTGCTTCTACTGTGGCAGAATATACTCAAATAGTAGGTAGGCAAAATATTAGTGTATACCCTATTGGTAAAAAAGTATATGATTTTGCTAATAAATCGGGATTTTCTGTGGTACAGGATCTAACCTTTCAGGAGATGGCAGACAAGCCTGCATTTCAACTTACTCTCAATCTATCTAAAGACCTAATTCAGAAATTCCTTTCAGGAGAAATCGACCGGATCATATTAATTTATACACACTTCAAATCGATGGGTGTACAAGAAATTACTAATAAAGTATATTTACCGTTCGACTTGATAGGAGCTCAGGAAAAAGCTTTGGAAGAATCTTCCGATAAAAAATCAACAGCAACTGATTACATATTGGAACCTTCTAAAGAAGTACTGCTTGCGCATCTGATCCCAAAAGTTTTATCATCCAACCTATTTGCAGCATTACTCGATTCGAATGCATCAGAAAATGCAGCCCGGAGTTTAGCTATGCAAATAGCAACTGATAATGCGGAACAATTGGTTACAGACCTGACTATCGAATATAATAAGAGCCGTCAGGCAGCTATCACTAATGAACTTTTGGATATTATTGGAGGAGCATCTGCTTTGAGCTGATAAATGAATATTATTTTTTGATAAATATTGAAACAGGACTAGCTCAAAAACTAGTCCTGTTTTTTTTTCTCATTGAAATAAAAATAGAGCCCACATCTTTTAGAAAGATATGGGTTGTTCATTATATTTATTTTAACACATTCTATTTTCCTTTGTATAGATGGAAACAACACTTACTGTAAAAGCAAAAACTAAGACTACATTAATATATACGGATAGAGAGAAGGTTTTTCTCTACTTCTATTTATTAATGATGCTTAACTTCGGCATATTTTATGTTATGGATTACTTTTTCAAAATCCTTTACCCTTACCAACTACCACCAGAATCATTTTATGAAGAAGTACTTAGAACTGTTATTATCGCACCTATCAAAGAGACTTTTATGTTTCTAACTATACCTCATCTTATAATTAATCGTATAGTGGAAATTAATATTTTTTTGGTTCTCATCTTTGTGGCCACAATATTTAGTCTGGCACATCACACTCAATACGATATTTGCCAATTTTTTTACTTTTTCATTGCGGGCTCTATTATGTGGTATTATTATACAAAAACATATAACAATAGTTCTATATCTTATGCTATAATAGTTTCAATACTTCTACATTCTATGTTTAATTTAACCCTAACAATATTAGGCCTTTTTGAATAACACATTCAAAAAACTACATTTATGAAAACAAACTTCAAACAACTTAAGACAAAAGAAATGAATAAAGTGCAAGGTGGAGCATGTGCAACAAGCAGAGTCGCATTAGGAACCCGTTACGGTAATGCTCGAGGCGATATGAAATTTGAAGCTTTAAAGCATAAATAAAATAAAAAGAGAGCTATTAAATTAATAGCTCTCTTTTCTATCATTAGGATATATATTTTTAAATTATCCGTTTACTTTAGACATGTGAGAAATCAAGTCAAGCATTTTAGTTGAGAATCCCCACTCATTGTCATACCAGCTAACAACTTTTACGAATGTTGGGCTCAATTGGATACCAGCTTTTGCATCGAAGATAGAAGTACGAGCATCACCGATAAAGTCTGAAGAAACTACTGCATCTTCTGTATATCCTAGTACTCCTTTCAATTCGCCTTCTGAAGCTTCTTTCATTGCTTTACAGATATCTTCGTAAGAAGTTTCTTTAGCTAAACGAGCAGTTAAGTCAACTACAGAAACGTCCAAAGTAGGAACACGCATTGACATACCTGTCAATTTACCGTTCAATTCTGGAATAACTTTACCTACAGCTTTAGCAGCACCTGTAGAAGAAGGAATGATATTACCTGCAGCGGCACGTCCACCTCTCCAGTCTTTTGCTGAAGGACCGTCAACTGTTTTTTGAGTAGCAGTTGTAGCGTGTACTGTAGTCATCAAAGCTTCTACGATACCGAATTTATCATTCAATACTTTTGCGATCGGAGCTAAACAGTTAGTTGTACAAGACGCATTAGATACGAATTGCTCACCTTTTTTGTATTCATTGTGGTTTACTCCGCATACAAACATACGAGTATCGTCTTTTGAAGG
Source organism: Indolivaga macrotermitis (assembly GCF_900128985.1). Classification (GTDB taxonomy): domain Bacteria; phylum Bacteroidota; class Bacteroidia; order Bacteroidales; family Dysgonomonadaceae; genus Dysgonomonas_A; species Dysgonomonas_A macrotermitis. The sequence goes on from NZ_FQUC01000013.1 coordinate 117,258, forward strand.
ACCTGACATAACTACGTATTTAGCACCTGCGTCGATGTGACCTTGAGCTTTAGGTTTTTCAAGGAACAAACCAGTAGATTCAACTATATATTCTGCACCGATAGCATCCCATTTCAAATCAGCAGGATTTTTTTCTGCTGTTACACGGATAGCATTACCATTAACAACCAATTTACCATCTTTCACTTCAACAGTTCCGTTGAATTTTCCATGCACTGTATCATACTTAAGCATATAAGCCATGTATTCAACATCGATAAGGTCGTTGATACCTACAACTTGAATATCGCTTCTACCTTGAGCAGCACGAAAAACTAAACGTCCGATACGACCGAAACCGTTAATACCTACTTTAATCATTTTGTTTTATTTTTATTGGTTAAAAAAATTATTTATTATCAAAGTTGATTCAACATCTAAATTTTAAACCTATCAGATTATCATTTTGATAATCATGTGATCTTGTTTTTAGGCTTTACAAAATTACTAAAAAAAAATATCTTTAACGAATAATTGGCAACGTATTTTATATACTTGGAGGCCGACTTTTAGTTGTTTCTTTTGAGTGCAAATGCAGGTATTTCATTCTGTTAACTGCGGTTGGCAAATTCGATAAAAACAATCCTGCATATATGACAATTAGCTATAAATGTATTATCAATTAACTCTTACTACTTCCATAAGCATTACAGAGACATTACCGGGTAGCCCGTTAGAGCCGGCTGTATCTACACCAAATATCATCTTATAGCCGGTATTTATTGAACTTTCGCTAACCAGCGACAAAAATGAAACCTCAAAAGGGGCTATGTGTCCTGTGTCTAATCCCCCGGGAATAATAACCTCTGCAGAATAAACAGTAGCACCGGATGTTACAGAAACAATATTTACCGTAAAATAGCGGGTATCCGCTGGAGGATTATTCCCCATCATATAGTTAAAATCCAATCTAAAAATACTAGCACTCCCTAATACCTGATTGTTCAATAAACAGGCACCACTATCTCCTCCGCTATCATCTGTTATTACATCCGAAGGTTCGCTTGACGGAGGGACCCATACCCCTGTTGCATATGTGGGATTAATAGTTACTCCGGCATTTTGCATCAATAATCCGTATGATTGTCTTCCTTGCAATGTGATATATCCCGACTGATTAATAGCTATCTTAACTCCGGATATAGAACCTCTGGATGAAGAAGTTTGGTCATTAGATGCAACCAGATGTATCCATTATGTACCATCATATGTATATACCCCCTGTGGACGGACCACGCTTTGTCCATTTACAGTTTCGGTAAATCCATCGGGTTCATAGATCATTAAACCTGTTGCTGGATCTTCGATAGTTGTTACGTCTGTTATAGACGTCAAATTTACGCGGGGAGGAAGAAATCCTTTATTCGTAGTATTAATATCCAATGCTGATGACTTATCCGGATTGTCTGTATTTATACCAACAATTTGCGCAGTAAGTAACCTTACTGAGGCGACAAATAATACAACTACTACAATTCTTTTCATCTTTAATTCAAAAATTTATCCTTTACTCTACTTTATTCAAAAGTGGCACTAATTATCCAACATATGCAAATACAGGTATTAATCTAAGAAATTAACACATATTCATTTAAGCTAACACTCACCACTTTAATAACAATAAAAAGAACAACAAGAATATCATATTTGTTCGTTAAAATTAAAGACAATAACAATTAAAAGACAAAAAAGAGTGACTAACCACTAATATTAGCTTTATTTTACTAAAAAAGACAATATCACATTAACAATTCTATTAAAATACAAGAGAGCCAGATCCTTTATTGTAGGCTGTTTCAGAACCTGTCCCTGATTATCTATTTTAAAAGGCTCCTCCTTCTTCACGCCCCATATATATTCGGCTAAATCGGGCGAATCAATAAACGGATTCCTATTTTCTTGTATCTGATACACAGCATTATTCCGTTCTATTTCTTTTTCACTTACAGGATCATTTCGATGCCATTTTAATAACATTTCCAATGCCCATGGCTGAAATCCGGGATAAGGTCCCTGGCTAAGCATTGTTTTTAATCCATCCGTACGCCAGTCATAACTATAATCCTCGTAACAAGTTACCATATAGAAATAAACCCGGGCAAAATCGCCTTTATATTCGTCTGCCGGTTCAAACACCTGTCCACGATAACCCAAGGGATAAGTATTCGTCCCTACTTTAGAAACACCATTATCAAATCTAGCTATCCCGACTTCACCTAAAGGCAGATTACTTTTAGCCTGATTTGCATTATAATCGGAAGGAAACAAATTAAACAAATCGCCATTAGCATCGTATGACGAATAACTGGCGCTTTTTCCCCACCAACTGCGCGGCATACAATGCTCGCGGCTTTGTTTCGACCCGTCTACATACTTATTGTGCTTTTCGGAAGAATACATATCCCAGTAATAACCATCGGGATGCCAATCGGTCTTTATGAAATAATTGTCCCACCAATAACGGGCGGTTGTATTCTGATCAAAATTCAGATATTTGTGTTTTCGTATCAGATCATGCATAGCCGTTTTCAGAGCAGGGCCAGTCAAGCCGTCTTGGTTTTTATAATAATCAACCTGAATATCCTTGACAAAATATAAAGTGACAATAGTAACAACTGAGAACAGTAATAAAAATTTCTTTTTAAGACTACCTCCTTTTTTTTTCGACCGTTTTTTCTTCCTCTTTTTTGCCACTCGTATCCAATTCAATTAATTTATAAACTATTTCTTCATAGTATAGATAAAATAAAGAAAGCGCTATGACCAAAGGAGGCCGCAGCGCTTTTACTATTTTTCAGATTGAGTTACCACGCAAATAACGGATACTCTTTCATTATGCTATTTACCTTCTCACGAACGGCTTTTATTGTATTTTCATCTTCGTGATTAGCTAAAACCGTATCAATCATTTCTACGATATCACCCATAAGGTTTTCTTTTACACCACGGGTTGTGATCGCAGGTGTACCAAAGCGTAATCCTGATGTCTGGAAAGGGCTACGGCTATCAAACGGCACCATATTTTTGTTCGTTGTAATATCAGCTTCCACCAAAACCTTTTCAGCTACCTTACCTGTCAATTCTGGAAATTTAGTACGAAGGTCAACTAACATCAGGTGATTATCTGTACCTCCCGATACTATCTTATATCCTTTATCTATAAATGCCTGAGCCATAACTGCCGCATTTTTCTTAACCTGAGCCTGATATACTTTATACGAAGGATCGAGCGCTTCGCCGAAAGACACTGCTTTCGCTGCAATTACATGTTCGAGCGGACCACCTTGTATTCCGGGAAAAACAGCAGAATCCAATAATGCCGACATCATCTTAATTTCGCCCTTTGGTGTAGCTTTACCCCATGGGTTCTCGAAATCCTGCCCCAGAAGGATAGCTCCTCCGCGAGGTCCACGCAAAGTCTTATGAGTTGTAGTAGTTACGATATGAGCATGAGGAAGAGGATTATTCAACTGCCCTCCTGCAATTAGTCCTGCCGTATGTGCCATATCTACCATAAAGATAGCGCCAACCGAATCGGCGATCTGACGGATACGTGCATAATCCCATTCACGGGAATAAGCTGATGCTCCTGCAATAATTACCTTTGGTTTCTCGCTTTTCGCAACTGCTTCCATCTGGTCATAATCAACTGTTTCGGTATCTTCAGTTACATTATATTCTAATGCATGGTATAACAAACCTGATGAATTTACGGGTGAACCATGAGAAAGGTGTCCTCCATGAGAAAGATTCAGACCTAAGAATTTATCTCCTGCATCGAGGCAAGCCAAGAAAACGGCTGCATTAGCCTGAGCTCCCGAATGGGGCTGAACATTTGCCCACACCGCACCGAATAATTCCTTTAAACGGTCTATTGCTAAATTTTCGCTCAGATCGACCACCTCACAACCTCCGTAATAACGTTTGCCGGGATACCCTTCGGCATACTTATTGGTCAGACAAGATCCCATAGCTTCCATCACTTGCTGGCTTACAAAGTTCTCAGACGCGATAAGCTCTATTCCTTTTAATTGACGCTGATATTCTTTCTCGATAATATCAAAAATTGCAGTATCTCTTTTCATACGAAGGTTTTGAAATGTGAATGATTTAGCACACAAATTTAGTACAATATTTTAGTTTCGAATACTATTCCCTGTCATTTTCATGCCTATAAGCAAGAATTAAGTTACAGTAAGTATTTAACGACACATTTTCAGAGTATAACCGGTTATTGTTGTTTTACTAACAAAACCAATAAAAAGGCCTAAGACCTTACCTTGCTTTGTTCAACAAATAATAGTCCAGAATAGTCATAGCAGCCATGGCTTCTACAATAGGAACCGCACGGGGTAATACACAAGCATCATGACGGCCTCTTGCTTTCAGATGCGTATCGTTACCCTCTTTGTCTACCGTCTCCTGTTCCATCAGAACAGTAGCCACCGGCTTAAATGCTACCCGAAAATAAATGTCCTGCCCGTTGGATATACCTCCCTGAATTCCTCCCGAGTGATTGGAATGAGTACCAATGTGTCCGCCTTTATTAAAAAACACATCGTTTACTTCCGACCCTCTATGGTCTACGTCAAATCCGTCGCCATATTCAAAACCTTTCACTGCATTGATACCTAACATAGCACTACCGAGCGCAGCATGGAGTTTTCCGAAAACAGGTTCACCCAATCCTACAGGCGTTCCTTTAATAACGCAGGTAATAACACCTCCGATAGTATCTCCTTTCGATTTTACCTCCTGTATCAGTTCTATCATTCGGTTCGCAACTTCGATATCCGGGCAGCGGACAGGTGTATCTTCTATTTTGGATAGGTCATAGGCCGGATACAGTTTTTCGAGCCTGATATGTCCAACCTGTGATGTATAAGCTGTAATATCAATTCCTAATTGTTTCAATGCCAACTTAGCCAAAGCTCCTCCGACACAACGGGCTATAGTTTCGCGGGCTGATGAGCGCCCTCCTCCCCTATGATCACGGATTCCATATTTTTGCTGGTAAGTATAATCGGCATGCGAAGGACGGAAAAGGTCTTTCATATTGTCGTAATCCGACGAATGCTGATTGGCATTCCAGATAACGAAACCGATGGATGTACCCGTGGTTTTCCCTTCGAATATTCCCGATAAAAACTCAACCTTGTCATCCTCCTTACGGGGGGTGGTTATCTTGGATTGACCCGGACGGCGACGGTTCAGTTCCGACTGGATAAAGTCCATATCGACATCTATCCCGGCAGGACATCCGTCAATAACTCCGCCGATAGCAGCTCCATGTGATTCTCCAAATGATGTGAGCTTAAATATATTGCCAAATGTATTCATAAAATCTTATCAGAAATATTAGGTTTGTTGTACAAATATACACAAAAGTGACATAACTATACTCAAAGGTAACACCGGCTTCCGTTTTTGTCACCCGGTGTCACCTTTATAACAATCTGTAAAACAAGATAATCAACCCTGTAAAGTGACAAAAGTGACACCTAAACACACAAAAATTATTTTCCATTGACTCTCACTTTCAGATATTCGAGATTCTGCCGGGCTTTCTCATCTGTTACCGTTATGCATAAAGGTGCAGTAGCCTGTTCCGGGTTTTCCTGATTATGAAATCCTCTACCCGATGACATAGAATAGGTTATTGCCGATGTTTCGGGGATACAGAATTTTTCTTTTACGACATACTTCTTTACGACCATACTGGTTTCATCTTCGTCCGAAGTTACATAAGTTGTTTTTGTTTCTACCTGTTTATATCCTTCCAGTTTTTTCTGCATCGCCCTCCGTGCTTTTTGTCTCAATTTTTCCTCTCTGTTTTCCAATGCATCATCAATAGCTTCCGCAAAATCAGGCCTTAACGCCTTCCATTCATAGAACATTTTTCTACTGATTCCCACCATCTTACATATATCTACTATTGTAAGAGTATCTTCTTCTATTAAAGGAATGATCCTATCAATCATTGATTTGTTATACTTTTTCATAATATTTTTTTATTAATAGATAAAAGTCCGGATAATTATTTGCGGCTATGCAAAAAGATTATTTCCTTTGTATTGAAAATCAACACTTTTTTAGAACTGGAATGGCTAACACCGTCACATTTGAAAATTTTGATGTGAATCTATTTTTCGATAATACAGATTCTTCTTTATGCGCTTTAAATAATCTAGCGTATATAATCTTATCCAACCATAAATAATTATCATTTTTTTATAACTATTAAAATGGGACGATATAGCAAAACATTAATGAGTAATTACGACACATTTACAATGTATACTTATAACACATACTCTTTACTGAAACCAGCATCCAAAGTATTATTAACGGAGATCCATTATAGTCCGTCCGGCAAGCCGTATCGGGTAGAATCATTGCTGTTTTGTTGTCTGTTTACTACTACATCGAGTAGCAGCTATATATGCCGGACATTTTTGCAACAGGGTGAAGAACCACCCTGTTGCTTCCTTTAAAACTTTTAAAAGAACAACCTCGATATAAAAACTACAATTAAAACTTAAAAAAACAATACAGGCTCGGGTAGGAATAAATACAGACACAACCAATACATCTGATGCACTGGATATAGCCAATACAAAGAGTGGAGATGGTTAAGCCTGCTTTTTATTCCGACAGAGATTTCTTTCCATGCCCGTATCTCTAACACAGATGTGGCTGAGAACATTGGTTATAAACAAATTACAACTACATTTTAACATTTCACAAGAACAAAAAAGAAACTTTTTTATCAGTTCTTTTTTGTTTTATCAAATTTACTCCTATATTTGTAGTCGAAAATGACATACTCAGCGAATAAATCAAAAAATGTTTCAAAGGCATATCTATAATAATCCTATAGAGAATCTAAGATTTAACATTTTAGATTTTGCCGTATGCGCTAAAGTATTAGAGAGAGAGAGAGAGAGAGAGAGAGAGAGAGAGAGAGAGAGACGCATCGGATAAAACAAAATCTACGAATTTACGAACTTTTTCGTTATACCAAAGTAGCGGACCACTTTTT
>NZ_FQUC01000048.1 GCF_900128985.1 Indolivaga macrotermitis
TTCTTTTGTTTCATAATCTGGATAATTAAATGGATAATTAGCGTGGCCACAGGCCATTTTGTTTTTACTAAGCCTGCGGTAACAGCAGGTCATTCGTTAACACCGATGCTCTCAAAAATCTTAGCGACTCCGGAGCTAAGATTCCCCCGACAATCAGAGGAAGGGGCAAGATGGTTTTAAGGCACTTAAAACGTTTTGAGTGTACTCAAAACACATCTTGCCAATGTCTGGCGACATTTAAAATCCGCTCTGCGCGGATTTGTCATTTTAGCCGGAATGGGATAGCCTCCGGCTAAGAAAAGGACGCGATATGCCGACAGGGAAAAGGCAGGCATCCGGAGCCTGTCCTATCGCATGAGAACAATCACATATACCTGTACAGGGTGGAATCATTTCCGCCGGTGCAAAGATATAGGCTATTGGAATACCCGGGGGTGGACATGACCGGACAAACGCTACCACCCCAAGCGGCAAGTATGTTTTTTTCTTGGTACAATCAGGTTCGGATAATTACCAGAAATCATTTACGGACACATCATTTACAGGATATATTGCTGCATAAATGGTGATTCTATTTTGTGTAAATAGGATTTTGAAACTGTAATTAATTATATGTAAGTGTTTTACCTAAATAGCCGGATGACTGAAAGGCTGGCTCATCAATCGACTGGAGAGCCGGAAGAGGCGCCTGAAGTTCGGCTGGCTGATTATTTGATATTTTGGCTGATTGGCTATTTATCCGGTCAACCGGCTGAATGGTTTGCCTTTTAGCTGATTCTCCTTCCGGCAGATTAGCCTTCTGCTTATTCAGCTCCCTGCTTTGTCTTCCGGTTAGCTGATTATTCATCCGGCCGGCTGATGTATCTGTTGATTATCCATCCATTCATTTGGTTAGATGGCTTGTCGATTATCTTGCCTTCCGGCTGGAGAACTGAATGATTGGCTTCCTGGGCGGATGAATGACAAATCTATCATCTGGCTTCCCTTCCGGTCATTCTTCCGGCGACCTGATTTTTTAGCCTCCTGGCCTTCCGGTTTGCCACCCAAAATAAAAAAAGGAGGACATGACCGGACAAACGCTACCACCGGGCGAAGAAATGGACCGGGTTCTGAAAAATATAATTTCTTTTGTGTCAAAATTAGCCGGAGGGCATTAGTACACATCTTAAAAAAAATTATCAATATGG
>NZ_FQUC01000005.1 GCF_900128985.1 Indolivaga macrotermitis
GGCTCGCTCCCGATCTTCGATACTAAACTTGTTACGCTTCTTCTTTTCCATAAAATAAACCCTAAAAGTTTGTCTAACTTTTAGGGTTCACTTCAGATTACTCCCGGCTTTTTATTTAAGTATAAGGTCTGTTATTATTTACCTTGTTCTAATTTCAATGTTACAGTAGGTTGGTCGGATACTTCTGATGGTCCGAAGTATTGGATTGGTCCCGGATATACATATTCTGTACCAACAGCCCATTTTTCACGATTTGCAGCGAAAAATTTGAACGGAGCACCATCCAATTTAACCAATGCTTTTTGAATAACCGGCTTCATTTCTCCATGACGGCGTTCCATGTTCATCATCATAGTAACAGGTACCCCTCCAGCAATCCATTGGTCAGCAGGAGCTGTTGTATTACGAACAGATGACATATATCCTGTCTTACCTGAACCGATAAGTGCAGCAGCAGTATATCCCAAAGAGTAACAGTAATCAGCATCATAGTTTGAAGGAGCAGCACAACGTCCTTCGTATCCGAAGAAATGAACCTGAGAAGCAAATTTGCCTGAATATTTACCAGCTTTTTTCCATTCTGCAAGTTTATTTCCAACCATTTCAGCAAGAAGTTTCTCTGTTTCAATTAACGAAACCTGAACATTACCATGAGGGTCACGATCAAGAGTTAATTGGCGTGCAACTCCTTCAGGAAGACTTTCATAAATAGCTGCATTCTTTTCCGAAAGATTCCTTATAATATATTGACGTTTTTCGTCTTTAGCTACAGCATTGAACTCATCTTGGTGGTGAGCAAGGAAGTCGTTAAGTTCAGAGATAAGAATCTTCATTGCAGGGATAAATTCGATAAGTCCTTCAGGAATAAGTACAGTACCGAAATTGTTGCCATTAGCAGCACGGTTAGCAACAGCTGTTGCAATTTCAGTCACAATATCGTCCAAAGATTGATTCTTAGCTTCTACTTCTTCAGAAATGATACAGAAGTTAGGCTGAGTCTGTAAAGCACATTCCAAAGCAATGTGAGAAGCCGAACGTCCCATTAATTTAATAAAATGCCAATATTTACGAGCTGAATTACAGTCTCTTTCGATATTTCCGATTACTTCTGAATATACTTTGCAAGCAGTATCAAAGCCGAATGAAGTTTCGATCATTTCATTCTTCAAGTCACCGTCAATTGTCTTAGGACAGCCAATAACCTGTACTCCTGCATTGATTGCTTTGTAATATTCGGCTAATACACAAGCATTAGTATTAGAGTCGTCTCCACCGATAATTACAAGAGCTTTTATATCCAGTTTCTTTAAGATCTCCAGACCTTTATCAAATTGTTCTTTAGTTTCGAGTTTTGTACGTCCTGATCCAATAATATCAAAACCTCCAGTATTACGATATTCGTCTATAATGTCTGATGTTAGTTCTTGATATTTGTGATCAATCAAGCCTCCGGGTCCCATTAAGAATCCGTATATTTTACTGTCTTTATTAAGGCTTTTAATACCATCAAAAATACCGGCGATAACATTATGTCCTCCGGGAGCCTGACCTCCTGATAATATAACGCCAACATTCATCACCGGAAGATTTACTTTCTCAGATGATTCGACGAATTTAAGGATAGGCATTCCATATGTGTTCGGGAAAAGCTTTTTCACTTCTTCTTGGTCAGCAATAGATTGAGTTGCAGCACCTTCTTCTACTTTTACCGAACCATACAATGCTTTAGGCATTTTAGGCTTATAAGCAGCTCTTGCTACTTGTAATGCGCTTTTTGTCATTTTGATTACTTGTTTAATTATTTAATTAATTATCTGATGATGTATGTTCTTGTTATTTAAGTGTTCACTTTAGAGAACTCGTATGTTACAAATTTCGTCATTTTTTTTGAATAATAAAATAGAAAACAGATGGGTTATAAACAAAAACTTCCGGATAAAAATTTATCCGGAAGTTTTTGTTTATCAAAATGATAACCAGAGTTATCAAAATTTCCACTGTTCTGATGTTTTTGCATTCGAAGGAGTGCTTTTTATACTATTTCCGGCCTTGTAATATTTCATTGCCTCCGGTAACTCTTCTTTAATCTTCTTTATACGGGTTTCATCCGAAGGGTGTGTGCTTTGGAATTCGGCTACACTCTGACCTCCTGAGTTCTGAGACATTCTTAACCAGAAGCTTTCAGCCATTTGTGGATTATAACCGGCCATAGCCATAAAAATAAGTCCTAGCTTATCCGCTTCTAACTCCTGTTTCCTTGAGTAAGGTAACATTACTCCGTATTGGGCTCCAAGGCCATAAACTGATGATGCAACTGTTTGTACTGCTGAAGATGCTCCTCCTAAAGCGACCCCCAGTGCTGCTCCTCCATATTGAGCTGCCATTTGCTGGCTCATACGCTCGTTTGCATGTTTTGCAACCGCGTGTGCTACTTCATGTCCGAGAACAACTGCTAAGCCGGTTTCATCCTTTGTTATGGGTAAGATACCCTCATATACAACAATTTTCCCCCCAGGCATACAAAAGGCATTCACCTCAGCACTCTTTACCAAATTGAACTCCCATGAATAGCTGGATATAAGACTTTCCATTCCGTTCGCTTTCATGTAACTCTCAACTGCATTTGCTATATTTCTCCCGACTTTTTGTACTAAGGCAGTATTAGCCTTGTCTGTCGATTTAGGTGCTGTTTTTATAAATTCATCATATTGTTGTAGACTCAGAGTCAATACCTCCTGATCTGAAACTAATAACATTTGCTTACGTCCTGTTACCGGGACGCTACCGCATGACGACAAAAGTAGCAGTACAGAAAACAGCGGGAGTAAGATGTAATAATATTTCATAAGAATCTATGTTAGTTTGATTAGTGTTTTAACGCTTTTGAAGTACGAAAAGTTTATGATGGAAGATTTCGCAATTACTCATCATCCGAATTACAGCATTTGCATCCTTCGTGTTTCTCCAATACACGGTGTGGAAAGTCTCCATGCCCGACAATTTCGATAGGACAGGATGTATAAGTCTTCTCTAACCAGGAAGTTGAGATGTTGGCTCCCGAATGATAGTGTAAACCTTCATTTACACAAGCGATATTCTTAACAAGTGATACTACTGTACCTACATCATGTGATACAAGTACAATAGCTGTGTTTTTATTGATTTTTTCCAGTATTTTATAAAAGTCTGTTTCGAAGCGTTTATCAACATACGAACTTGGTTCATCCAATATCAGTAAATCCGGTTCATCTACAATTGCCCTTCCTAAAAGAGTACGTTGTAGCTGTCCTCCTGATAGATTACCAATAGGACGGTTTAGAAATGCTTCTAACCCCATCATTTGGGCTACCTGTTTAGCTTTGTTTTTTTGTTCGTTTGTATAATAGTTGAAAAATTTACGTTGTGCAGTTAGTCCGGACAGTATAACATCAAAAACAGATATCGGAAAATTTTTATCTACCCTGTTTATCTGTGGTAAATATCCGATATTGATAGAAGTCTCATGTCCTCCTTTAAAAAAACGAATCGAACCCGATACCGGTTTTACTAAACCTAGAATTGTTTTTAATAGAGTAGTCTTTCCTCCACCATTAGGTCCGATAATTCCTAGAAAATCATTTTCAAAAATAGATAGATTAACCTCTTTGAGCACAGGCTTATCAGTCTCGTACCCTACAGTTATATCTTTTATCTCAAGAATCTTATTCATTATGCTTATCAGAGATGGCTTTTGCTATTTTGATCAATTCTTCATTCCAATTATACGATAACGGATTTATTGTAACTAGCTTAGCTCCGGTTTCTTTTGCTATTGGTTCGGCATTTTTTATATCGTATTCTTCTTGAACAAAGATAACTTTAATATTCTCTTGTTTAGCCTTTTTTACCAATTGGGCTATCTGTTGTGGTGTAGGAGCTTTACCTTCGACTTCAATACTGTATTGCTTCAAACCATATTGTTCGGCAAAGTAGCTTAAAGCCGGATGATAGATTATAAAGGACTTACTTGGAGCTTCAGACAGATAATGCTTTACGATACTGTCTGTCTGCTGAATGGTTCTTTCCAGATTTTTGAACCTGTCAAGATAAAAGTCCTTATTTTTCGGATCGGCTTCTATCATTGCATTATACATCGTCGTTGAAACGGTTAACGCTGTTTTAGTCGAACTCCAAATATGCGGATCTCCGTTGGGATGTCCATGATCATCGGCAATTACTTTTATACCTGCCGAACAATCTATAATTTTCAAAGAAGGATTGTTGACGCTGATATTATTCAACCAAGTATTTTCAAATCCAAGATTACCTACTTTAAAGTATATCTGACTTCTGCCTATGTTTACCATTTGCGAAGGGGACGGATCGTAAGTTTCGGGATTGGAGCCGGAAGGTATTGCTGTATTTACAGTGAATTTATTGCCTACAATCTGTTCCAGAAAGTACTTTTGAGGGTCTATAGAAACAGATATCATTTTCTCTTCCTGTTTAGATGGCGGCGTACAGGCAGACAAAGAATATATGATAAATACAATGAAAATAAAATATAGATACTTCATAAATTAATTAAGTTATCCTAAATGGAATAAGTTGTGTATACGTTCGAACTCTTGTTCGCAGTTAACTTCCATATCATTCAGAGAACCATTCTCTAAGTCATATACCCAACCAACAATCCGGGGATAGCCGGTTTTTTTAAAGGCTTCTCTTACTTCTCTTATTTTGATAACATTAATACATTGTTCATATATATTTATTTCAACAAAACGTCTGTATCTTTCGTTTGGGTCTTCTATCTTGCTTAGTTCTTTTTCATGAAGACGGTATACATCCCGGATGCTTCTTAACCAAGGGCTTATAATACCCGAATCTTTGAAATCCATAGCGGCTTTAATACCTCCACAATTGTAATGCCCACATACAATAATATATTTTACCTTTAGATTTTCCACTGCGTAATTTATTACCGATAAGGCATTTAAATCGGTATTTATTACCATATTGGCTATATTACGGTGGACAAATACCTGACCGGGTTTCAAACCCATTATCTCATTGGCGTGCACTCTACTATCAGAGCAACCTATATACAAAAAATCAGGATGTTGCTCTTCAACTAAATCATGAAAAAATTCAGGATTTTCTGCTAATTTTTGTTCTACCCAGCGCTTATTTGCTTCAAAAATATTATTATATAAATCGTCTTCTATCATTGTTGTATATTGTGTATTAAGTTTTTACATTGTTCTATCAACGATTGTTTTTCATCGTTATAAATTATATAGTCAGTTAACTTGATTTTTTCTTCATCAGAAACCTGACTGTTGATTCTTTCTTTTACTTTTTCCATGGTTGTATTGTCTCTAAGCATGGTGCGCTTAATCCGTTCTTCCAATGGAGTATACACCATTAACGTTTTATCGGTAAACCTGTTCATACCCGATTCAAATAAAATAGCTGTTTCAACAGCTACTATCGGTGATTCTGGTTTTTTTTCGACCCAGTTAATGAAGTGTTTATCAACTTCTGGGTGTATTATAGAATTAGCTATTGCTAATTTATTTTTGTCATTAAATATATATGAAGCTAATAGTGGCTTATTTAGTTTATCTCCTTCGTACAGATCAGAACCAAAAACATCGATAAGTTTTTCTCGTATAATAGGGGAGGACTCAGTTAATTTCTTACTTTCTATGTCTGCAATATAAACAGGTATACCCATTATTTTGAGAATCTCGCTGACTGTTGATTTTCCACTACCAATCCCTCCTGTGATTCCTAATTTAATCATTGTTTACTGCTTCACTTTTGTATTCAAAAATATATTGCACATTGGGAGGTGTAATGGTGAGATTTCTAACAAATCCTGGGCTGGAAGTAATTCTAACAGGTACAGATGCTTGTTTGGAATCTTGTAGGCCAACGTAATCAATAGCAACCGAAAAGTCTGTATCTTTTATAGAATCGACTTTAGAAACTCCGACAAAAAAACTAAGCTTGACTCTTGATGGAAAAAGCTTTGCTGTCAAGTTTTCCGGTAGATTTAAACATTCAACAGGAATTTCTACTGTTTTTTGAGTATAAGCTTCTACTGATACATCTATATAAACAATATTCGGTGAGAATTTAATTCTGTCTTTGTTTGCTAAAGCATACCTGATGCGTGTATTTTGGTCAAGACCACTAACTGTATCACTTACAGTATAAGCGAACATCAGTTTGTTTAAATCTGCTTTTGATCCATATGCTGTAACACTATCCGGTCTGATCTTTATATCGTTATTTAAGAAATATCCGGGCGAAAGGTTTAGTTGCCCATCAAAAACGACAGGTAGTTTCTTACTTTCAAGTGCAGAATATGCAAAAGATATCCGCACAGGCTCATAATTTAATATTTGTGTTGATATTGGAAGCGACTTGCGTATAAAGAAATCGAAACTGTTTCCCTGGAGTATTTTATTAGATCCATTTTGTACAATACTCGAAACATCAATCCGTAAAGTGTCCCTTTTGGAGAAATAATACCTGAACATAGCAAACCCGTCATCTTTGACACGAAGTACCATGTTTGAGGGTAGTGAATCTTGAAATATTATACTATCAGGCACAGAGGTATACTTAATAGGAATATTGATTGTAGTCTCAAAACTCTTATTGTATATCTGCATAAACCAAAGTATGGTTGCAATAAGGACAAAAAAGGAAAAAGTCAGAATCTTCTTCCACGCTATTCGCTTAAAAAATATCCTGACCCTTTGCCATATTTGTTCTGTAGCAATGCTCATTGGCTTATGCTTCTTAATTTTTTACTCCAATGCCTGAAAATTTAACATCCAAAGGCATTCAATTATTTTGCAACCTCTCCACTAGCAGGAGCATCTCCTGCCGCAAAAACTGAGGCTTTGTCTATTTTGATTCTAACATTATCTGCTATTTCTACGATAAAGAAAGTTTCGCCAACTTCTTTAATACGACCATGTATGCCTCCGGCAGTAATAACTTTATCTCCGCTTTTCATAGCACTGCGGGCTTCCTGTAAAGCCTTTTGTTTTTTTTGCTGTGGACGGATCATGAAAAAATAAAATACGACGATAATTAATCCAAACATAAGGATTGTACTCCAAGCGCCGCCGCCGGATCCTCCTATTTGTGAGAATACGAATAATGAATTCATAGTTTTTTTCTTATATTATTTTTACTAAACACTCTTTTACAAAGATACAGTATTTTATAAAAAACCAGAAGCGAAATATAATTAACTTACGATATTGGTGCTCTAGTTTTATTTTTTTAATAACTTATTCTCTGCTTTTAAATCCGAAACGACAGCATCGAGTATTCCGTTTATGAAGGAAGAGCTCTTTTGTGTACTATATGTTTTCGCAATATTGATATACTCGTTCATTGTTACGTTGATCGGTATACTAGGAAAAGTAAGTATCTCGGTTATAGCCGCCTGCATAATTATCATATCCATGAAAGCGATACGCTCAGATTCCCAGTTTTGAGCATATTTATTTATCATATCACGGGCGTTCTTGACATTGAACATAGACTCTCGCAAGAGTTTGGTGGCAAATACCCGATCGTCTTCGTCTTTGAACATAGGCAACAATTCTTGCTGGTCTCCACTTTCATAGTCGAACTTTTTGATTGTTTTTAGTATAAACGATTCAACTATTTCTATATCATCATTCCAGAAAAGGCTTTCTTCTTCTAGAATATCATCTAATTGTTCATTGGAATAGATCTTGGATTTAAATATTTTGCGCCAGAACTCCCTGTCACTTTCGTAGTCGGAGACCGGATCGGTAGAATAATCTAAATATGTATCTGATTTTAGAATATCTTCTAATAACCCTTTAATGAAATTTTCATGTCCTTCCCATGATAAAGGCCTCTCTTTCAAATACTCGATAAATTGTATATTTGATTTGAGTTGCAGAATAAATAAATTCTCTATTAACTTTGTATTGGGATTAATATCTTCGTTGGTAGGAAGTAGTTTTGCCTTACGGGCTTCAACTCGTTTTGTGTAAGTTTCGGTGATTTCAACCAGAAGTAGGAGTAAGAAAAAGTACAGGTCGTACGATTTCTGGAGACCGAATATTAGGTCATTTTCTGCTTTTTTCAGATCTCCACTGCCATTTTGATAAGTTGAATACAATATCTGTATAACTCTAATACGAATAAGAACGCGATTAATCATTGATCAAATAATTTGGACAGCAAAGATAGGCATTCCTCTTATATTTCCGAGCCTGTATAGCCGCTTTTTTCTAAAGTTAAAAAATAAAAAAGGAATCCATGTAAAAGGATTCCTTCTATTTCGTATTTTGGTAGAGAATTATTCTTGTTCTTGATCTTTTCTTCTTTCGTGTATTGGCGGCTGATGTACAGTAGTGTTATCAGCTTCTGCATTGTCCCTGGTATTCTTTTGCACGGCTATTGCCCCGAATAAAGCAAGGATAAAACCGAAAGCATAAAAACCTTTTTCGCTAGGTAGTATTTCGGCATTAATCAAGCCTATAGTTAAAAGGATTACAGATATCACAAC
Organism: Indolivaga macrotermitis; assembly: GCF_900128985.1. Lineage (GTDB taxonomy): Bacteria > Bacteroidota > Bacteroidia > Bacteroidales > Dysgonomonadaceae > Dysgonomonas_A > Dysgonomonas_A macrotermitis. The sequence goes on from NZ_FQUC01000005.1 coordinate 8,555, forward strand.
TGATGCCCAACTGATACCATAAAATATATCACTGACAGGAATGTTTTCTAAACGGTCCCGTACACTCTTTTGTACAGCCACAGCTGAAAATAATCCGTATAATAATATGGTAAAATAATATCCTTTTTCACTTAACAGCATTTCGGCTCTCCAAAGCCCGACAAGGAAACCTAACATTCCCAGAATGAGAGCAGCCCATGACGCAAAACTAAATGCTAATGATGTTCTTTCTTTTTTCATGCGTTTTTATTTGAGTGTTGTAATTAAACCGGACCAAAGATAATTGTTTTTTCTAAAATACCTAAGTGGTGTATTTTTAATCAAAAAGCTTTATACCTTCTTTATATGTTTTATAGCGTAGGGTGGGGAGCAGTTCTTTTCTCATGCGTGTTGTATCTCCGTAATAAGAGACCATGCCTATTTTTATAAAATCTACAGTTAACGGGCTGATGGTACCGAAAACAGCCGAAAATAATTCGAATGCACGTGCAGCCGTCATGATCATCCATACAGGCATTCTCCATGGCTTATGGTTCTTTTTATAAGAAGTAATATCGTCAAGGAATTGTTGAAGTGTTTGAATCCCGTCATCACCAATATGGTAAATGCCCGAGATGTTAGGTCTGATAGCAGCTTGTGTTACCGCTTCTGCGAAATCATCTTTTGAAATTAAATGGATATAAGTCGGGGTTTTCCAAATACCTAATAAATAATGCCTGGCAAACCACTGTGCAGCATCAATCATCAGGATTCCTTTACCATAAACCATACCCACACGCAATGATACGGGCTCGAACGAGAACTTTGAAGCATAATCAAATAAGATCTTTTCTTCATCCAAACGAGTTTTCGCATGCATAGATATGGGTTGACCTGTCAATTTACCGGTAGCCGGATATTCGGGACTGGTTTCACCCTCTACATGAGGGAATGAGATCAGAATGATCCTTCCTATATTGTGTTCTACTGCTTTATCTAAAAGATTGCGAAAGTATTTAGTATTGGTTTCCGATAGGAATTTCTCAGGGTTGGATTTAAACAGAACTCCTGCGAAATGGACAATCACATCTACATTTTTAAGAGATTCATCGAGGGTTGTTGGTTGTGCTAAATCAATTTTGAATATCTCTGTATTATTATATCCGGCAAGGCCTTCTTCTATAAGTTTCTTATGAATTAATAGATTCAGATCAATATTTTCAAAAACCATACGCCGGGCAAGTAAGGTTCCCAGATTGCCGGCTGCACCTGTAATAGCTATTCTCATTCTAGGCATGATATCTCTTATGTTATAATTAAGTTTTTGAGCAAATATATGTATAATGCTTTATGCGGAACATTTATTTTGTTATTTTTGCATTAATTAAAATATTTACTTCTTGTAAAACACTTTAAGCCACTTATATAACAATAAATGAGCGATCAGAGATATAATCAAAGGGGAGTATCCGCATCAAAGGAAGATGTGCATAACGCAATAAAGAATATAGATAAAGGTTTATTTCCTAAAGCTTTTTGTAAAATTATTCCCGATATATTGGGAGGAGATCCGGCGTATTGTAATATAATGCATGCTGATGGTGCAGGAACTAAATCATCTTTAGCATATACTTATTGGAAGGAAACCGGTGACCTGTCTGTTTGGAAAGGTATTGCCCAGGATGCATTGATAATGAATATTGATGATTTGCTCTGTGTGGGTGCTACCGATAATATTTTATTATCGTCTACAATAGGCCGGAATAAATTATTGATACCGGGAGATGTGATTTCTGCAATAATTAATGCTACTAATGATCTGTGTGAAGAGCTTTCCTTGTTAGGAGTGAATATTTATCCTACAGGGGGCGAAACGGCAGATGTAGGAGATCTTGTAAGGACAATCATTGTCGACAGTACTGTGACATGCCGGATGAAAAGAGCTGATGTAATATCAAATGATAATATTCGACCGGGTGATGTTATTGTCGGTTTATCCTCTTCCGGACAAGCTACATACGAAAAAGAATATAATGGAGGCATGGGGAGTAATGGGCTTACTTCTGCCCGACATGATGTTTTTGCCAACTATTTAGCTGCCAAATATCCGGAGAGTTATGATGCTTCTATACCATCCGGACTTATATATTCCGGCAGTAAGAACTTAACAGACGATGTAGAAGGAGCACCTCTGAATGCAGGCAAATTAGTGTTGTCTCCAACCCGTACATACGCTCCGGTGATAAAGAAAATCTTAGAAGAGTTTCGTCCAAATATTCATGGTATGGTACATTGTTCAGGGGGCGCTCAAACAAAAGTATTACACTTTGTGGACAATGTTCGTGTAGTAAAAGACAATATGTTTCCAGTTCCTCCACTATTCAAGCTTATTCAGGAACAGTCGGGTACAGATTGGAAAGAAATGTACAAAGTTTTCAATATGGGACATAGAATGGAGATTTATGTTTCTCCTGAATATGCTCAGAAAATAATAGCGATATCTCAATCTTTCAATATCGAAGCACGTATAGTAGGAAGGGTTGAAACTTCCGATAGAACAGAACTTATTATAAAGAGTGAGTTTGGTGAATTTGAATATTAATTGTAATACGGAATATATATATTAATTTTATTTTATGGAAAATAGATCATTTACACAAAATCCTAATTTTGGACTTAATAATCCAAATGATGGTAATCAAATGCCTAAACCGAACAACAACCTTCCTTTGACGATCATCGGAACAGTATTAGGCTTATGTAGTCCTTGTTGTATTGGACTTATCGTCGGAATAGTAGCTATTGTATTTTCTACTCAGGTAGAGTCTAAATATAACTATGGCGATTATCAGGGTGCTTTAAGTAGTGCGAAAAATGCAAAGATATTAGCATTTGTAGCTATTGGCTTAGGCGCTATCGGACTTATTTATTCGATAATACAATTCGCAACAGTTGGTTCTGCAGGAATGCTTGAAGTGTATCAGGAATACTTGAGACAAATTCAGTAATCAGCAGATGTACCCTCTGATAAAATGTTAAAAAAAGAAGGGTAGCTTTTTAAATAGCTACCCTTTGTTTTATTTATGAAAAAAATACTAATAATCATATTTGCCATTGTTATTCCGGTACTTCTGTGTATCCTATATTATAACTATAAAGAAGCAGAAAGCGATTGGAGTGTTCAATGTGGTCTATATAAGTTAACAGGCCTATTCTGTCCAGGTTGTGGAGGGCAAAGAGCATTTCACAATCTTTTACACGGGCATTTTCTTAAAGCCTTAAGGTATAATATTCTTTTTGTTGCTGCTATACCTTTCTTTATATACTTATATTACATATTAGTACAGGTTTATGGGTTGGGAAATAAAGAATATGTAAATGGTCTTTTATTTTCACCACGCTTTGCTAAAATATTTTTAATTGTATTGGTCGTATTTTTCATAATACGAAACATACCATGCTTTCCTTTTACATATCTATCTCCACTGTAATACATTATTACCAGCCGAAAGCTTGGTCGTTCATCCATGTACCCTGTGCCTTCATAACTTGCTCGATAACATCCCGGGCAACACCATCTCCTCCTTTTTTGTGTGAAATATATTTTGCTACCCCTTTTATTTCAGGTGCTGCGTCAGCCGGTGCAACGGGCAATCCTACAGCTTGCATAACATGCATATCTGGTAAATCATCGCCGGAATACATTATTTCTTCAGGTTTATATCCGGTTTTAGCCATGTAGTCATTCAAGTCGTTAATTTTTATAGACGATTTCATGTAGATGTGTTCAATACCCAAACGCGCAAAGCGTAATCTTACAGCATCTGTATCTCCTCCGGTAATAATAGCCATGCCATATCCCGATTTACAAGCCAGATTCATGGCATAACCATCTTTTATATTTATCATACGCATAGGGACTCCTTCTATAGACAGAGGAATACAATCCGGAGATAATACACCGTCAACATCAAATATAAAGGTTTTTATCTTAGTTAAATCGTAATTAATAGAACTCATTTTATTTATTGGATTCGTGTATATATTCGCTGATAAGACGGTAAATGTTTTTTAATTTTTCGTCTTTTATCAGTGTTAAATGCTTATTTATTATATTAGTGTCATATCTGATAGCCGGACCTGTCTGCGCTTCTTTCGGAGATAAATCATGAACTTTAGCCGCGGTTTCGTCTATCAGCGGTAAAAGTACTTGAAATGGGATTCCCTCTTCTTTTAATATTGTATCAGATATCGCATACATCTGGTTAACAAAGTTGCAAGCAAACACTCCAGTGAGATGTATATATTGACGTTTCTCAGAGGATAGAGTATATACATCCTGAGATATGCCCTTACCGAGATTCGTTAATAGCTGTATGTCCGGATCATTGTTAGCTTCGATAAATAACGGGATTTTTTCAAAATCGACATTCCGGTCTTTACTAAATGTTTGAAGAGGGTATATGACACCATATCTTTTGTTATGTCCTTCAAATATACCCAATGGCAAACTTCCGGCTGTATGTAGCCAAATACCATTATTCTCCGGGATTTGGTTCAGAAGGTCTTCGAGAACAGAATCATTGACAGAAAATATATATATATCTGCATCGGGATATATTTCTGTAAGTTTATTAATCGGATTTGAGTTTACTAGTCCAGCAAGTAACGATGCCGATTCTAATGTTCTGCTATAAACCTGAACAATAATATGGGATGCTTCATATAGGCTTTTAGCTAAATGGGTAGCTAATCGTCCGGCTCCGATAAAAACAATTTTCATGATGTCCGGTTTTTACTTCTTCGCAGTTAGTACCATGGCTAACCCAACACCAATAAGAGCAATAGGAATAATCAATGAAGAGTAGTTATGTATCCAACCGAAGAAAAAATCAAAATTAATAATTATACCTATTGCCGTAAAAACAATACCTACAGTCTTTTCGGTTTTAGTTAATAGAAATATGATACCGGCAATCAGAAAAAAAGTACCGATATTCATCATTTTACTAATGTAAGGAATCTTTTCTAGTATTCCGGTCTTACTTAGCAGGTAAATAACACCCACTAATAACATGATCAGACCGAACGGCAATCTATTACTTGAACTTTTAGCCATAATAATAAATGTTGAGAATTAATATTCAGATCATTGTCTTTAAACGGAAGGAATTTAAAATTTACCAATGTGGACTTTTTCCCATTCCAAGTCTTCATCTGTAATAGGCGGTTTTTCTTGTCCTTTATGACCTATTGCGATAATAGATAATACTTGGAGTTGTATGGGTAAATCCAAAAGGTCCTTTATATATTCTTCCGAAGATATTTCATTTACATTATATCTGTCTCTTATTTGTATCCAGCAGCTACCTAGCCCGAGGTCTTCGGCTTGTAATTGTATCATAATAGAAGCTATTGAAGCATCCTCTATCCATACATTACTAAGTAAAGGGTCGGCTGTAACTATAATGGCTAAAGCACAATCGGCAAGGAATTTACACCCTCCTTTTTTTGCAGATACTAATTTCTCTAGTATTTCGTTATCCTCAATAACAATAAAATGCCAAGGTTTGGCATTTTTTGAAGATGGTGACTTTAATCCGGCTTTGAGTATTAGTTCTACGTGATCAGGAGAAAGTGGCTGGTCGGTAAATTTCCGTATACTTCTACGTCTGCTTATTAGATCAGAAAAACTACTCATAGGCGTTTGTTTTATAATTAATTGGCATCTATCAATTTATTGATAAATTCCTCATTCTGTTCTACATCTTTTACTCCTTCGGTACTGCTTTTCTTTAGCAGAACCGTAAGAGTCTGCATAATAAGCTTTACATCCATAGCAAAAGAATAACCATTGATGTAAAGAAGATCGTATTTAAGCTTATCTTGTACCGAGGTATTATATTTACCCTGTACTTGGGCTAATCCGGTTAATCCTGCTTTGACTCTGTGACGTAGATCATATTCCGGTATTTCTTTACAAAACTGTTCGACGAAGAAAGGGCGCTCGGGACGCGGACCCACAATACTCATGTCCCCTTTGATAATGTTATATATCTGAGGTATCTCGTCGAGCCGGGTAGCTCTTAATATATGTCCCAGTTTCGTGATACGCTTGTCTGCTTCTTGTGCAAGAACAGGACCGGACATAGCTTCTGCATTCTCAATCATAGTGCGGAATTTATATATATAAAAAATTCGTCCGAATTGGGTTACCCGTTCCTGCTTGAAAAATACAGAGCCTCCTCCGATTTTTAGGCTAATAGCTACAATGGTAAAGGGAATAAAAAGTATAATTCCTCCTATAGTACAAATACTTAAGTCTAATATTCTTTTAGCAAAATTACTTTCAGCATTAACGTCAAAAGGTCTTACTTTAAGGATTGGTGTATCTTCAACCTGAACAAAATTTGCATTGAACAAAAATATTTCCTGAAATCTGGGTTCGTAACAAAATTCTTTATCTGCTGCAACGCAGTATTCCGCAATACCTTGTTTTGTGCTTTCATCTACATCTTCAGCTAAAAAAGCGACATCACAATCTTTGATATGTTCTTTTAAATTAGGTGACTCCGGGGTACATATATGTTTAACATTAGTCCACATCCCCTTGGAGTTAAGAAGCCTGTGCGCAAGTTTTCTGGCTTTGTCATAACCAATAACTACCACCGTTTTTTTAACATTGGCAATCAGGTATCTTTTGTTGATGAAGAGGTGCCAAGCAGATAATAATACTACTTGAATGACCGAACTCATAATAAGAATACTTCGAGGGTATGCAAGCCTTCGGGTCAAAAAGCTCATAGCCATTGTCAGCAAAAACAAGCAGGCAATCGAAACCATAACAGAGTAAGCTACTCCAAAGAGAGTGAACTCTTTAGGTTTATCAAGTTCGAAAACATGGCCTATAATCAAGTAAAATAATGCTATATAAGGAGCCATGGATATAATTGCCCGTAAATTGTCATTATAAGCGGCTAATGTATCCTCGAAATAAAGATAAGATATGTATGTAGACAAGCAAATGATCAGAAGGTCAACCATTAAGATAAAAAAGCTGAATCCCTTACGCGTGAAGAATCTTTCCATGTAGAATAATAATCAAGATTAGAGGATTAAATCATCCATTCAAGTTCACAAATTTAAGAAGATATTATAAATATATAGACATTCTGCGATAATTAAATCGAGTCAATTGTTTGGTAATGGTAGTATGTCTGCATAAAAAGATGTTTTTTTGTATAAAAACTTTAACTTTGTCAACATATTCAGAATGATTTAGCTAGTGAAGATATTTCAGGTAATAACCGTATCCGAATTTGGCGGCGCACAGACAGTTGTTGCCAACCTTGTTGAAAAATTAGGGGATAAAAATACATTTTACATATTGTACGGCGGCGAGGGGGAATCTTGGGCAAACTTGTCTAACCATCCTCACCTGATAAGGATTAGTGAACATAGGAAGCAAGTATCATTAAAGGATATTGTATTGGCTTTCCGTTTATTAAGGCTTCGTTTTAAGTATAAGCCTGATATTGTTCATCTGCACTCTTCCAAAATGGGGGCAATAGGTCGTATTGTATTTAATCCAAAAACGATAGTATATACTGTTCATGGTTTTGATTCAATAAGGAAAGGGTTTAAGAAATTCTTATTAATCGAACGTTTACTAAAGTCCAGAGCTGCTGCAATTGTTGGAGTCAGCAAATATGATGTTAAAGGATTAAATGAAGAAGGTATATCTTCTAATGTTGATCTGGTATATAATGGGGTAATAGACCATACATCCGAAGATATTAATATTGTAGGAGATCCTATTATAAAGAATCAGTTGGATACAATAAAACAGTCATATGACAAAGTCGTGATGTGTGTATCCCGCATTTCAAAACAGAAAAAGTTTGATCTCTTTATTGAAATAGCTCTAAAACGGAATGATGTTGCCTTTGTCTGGATAGGTAATAAATCAGAGATAAAAGATTTACCGGCTAATGTGTTTTGCTTAGGAGAGTCGAAAGCTGCATATATTTATCTAAAATATGCAGATATTTTTGTTCTCCCTTCAAATTACGAAGGTTTGCCAATGTCCCTTTTAGAGGCATTATCTTTTGGAGTTCCGGTTATAGCATCATCGGTAGGTGGTATTCCAGAGGTTTTGGACGGAAAAAATGGATTTGCAGTTGAAAATGAAGTATCTTTGTTTGTAGAAAAAATAGATTATATATTAAAACCTGAGGTACATAAAGAAATGTCCGTTGGTGCTCGAAATTCGTATTTGGAGAACTACACAATAGATAAAATGGTTGCCGGATATCAGGAAATATATGAAACAATAGTAAAACAAAAAAGAAAGCGTTAATCATAGTATGAGTACACCTCTGGTATCGGTTTTAATGCCTTGCTATAATGTCGAATCGTTTGTAGAAGAAGCTCTTTCTTCTATAATGAATCAATCATATAAGAATCTCGAGATTATAGTTATTAATGATTGTTCGACGGATAGTACTCTTTCTGTTATTGAATCATTAGCAGCTAAAGATAACCGGATAAAGATTATAAATAATGAGAAAAATTTAAAACTGATTGATACCCTGAATAAAGGGATTGAATTTTGTTCCGGGGAATATATTGCGAGAATGGATGCCGATGATATCTCATTTCCTGAAAGAATAGCTAAACAAGTTGCTTTTCTTGAAGAAAAGAAAGACTTCGATGTTGTTAGTACACAGTTCTATACCTTCAAAACGGGGCATACGAAGAAAAATTTATATCATAATCCGGAAAAATACGAGGATTTACGAGGCTATCTGCTTTTTAGATCTGGCATATGTCATCCGGCAGTAATGATACGGAGGACACTTTTTACCGAGAAACGATTAAAATTTGAAAAAGAGTATCTTCATGTAGAAGATTATGCTTTATGGGTAAAAGCCATGTATATAACAAAATTAGCTAATTTATCGGAGCCTTTGTTATATTACCGGATACATGATTCGCAAATATCAGTTGTGAATGAGCAGCGACAAATAGATAACAAGAAAAAAGTATTTGCTATTCATTGTAGAGAGTTGGGATTACCTCATGATAATGAAAATCTGGATATTTATGCATCTGTAGCTGAATGTCTCCCCTTAAGGTCTTCTCTTGATTATCTGGACAAGTGTGAAGGATTTATGCTGAATCTAATAGAACAGAATAGAGATAACTCTATCTGTTCGTCTCAATATTTAGAGAGAATGTTATCTTTGCATTGGTTACGCCTATGTGCCAATTCTCGATTAGGATTAGCTGCGGTTAAGCGTTGTAAAGAGTCACAATTATATATTAGGGATAATTATAGTAAACAAGATATTCTTATCTTGTATATAAAATGTGTATTTCGAATGGAGTATAAAAAATCATTTATATACAGGTTAGTCTTCAGGTAATTCATGAAAAAAATAATAGGGATTATATTATTATTCGTTCTGACATTTTATACATTGTATCCACAGGCAATATCGTTTTTTGGATACTCATTTCTTTTCACGTCCGGGGTATTAGGATTGGGTGTATATTTATATAATGGCAGGCCTTATCCTGAAATTATAAAGATTGCATTTGCTTATTTTCCTATTGTACTTATGGCATGGATTACCATATATATGAATTCCTACACTGATCCTTATTTATATGACAATACAAAGAGCCAGGTAGCTTGGTTATTCGCTTCATACTTAATAGTGTTTATTTTTTTTCAGATACATCCAAATGGGAGTTTTACTCTATTTCTGTATTATATAATTGGGGCGATTCTTGTTCAATGTATTATTTCTGTACTGATGCACCAGAATGAGGCTATACGGAATTTCTTTAATTCTTTACAGATGGCTGATGCTGTAGCGCAATTCAAGAGAGATGATACTGAAGGTCGACGGTTGCTCGGATATGGTGTTGCTTTCTTTGGGGCGGGGGTTTCTTGTGGTTTTGCACTTATTCTGATATCTTATATTGCTGTAAAGAATAAATTTAATACTATTCAACTTATTATTCTTGCTGCAGTTTATTGTATCATATTATATGTAGGGCTTCTTTCTGCAAGAACAACATCTATAGGTTTATTTGCCAGTGTTATATTGGTTGTAATCTTATTATTTACAGGAAATGCGAATAAATCTCAATTATTTCGCTTTTTAGGTATAGGTGCTATTCTGGGTTCCATAGGGTCAACATTATGCTATATTTATTTTCCTGAATTTGCAGATTGGGCTTTTGAAGGTTTTATCAACTACCAGAACACTGGTACATTTAGTACTCAATCGTCGGATGGTATCGAAAATATGTTTATTCTACCCTATAATTTTGAGCAATGGATGTATGGTTGGGGGCATATGGAGTTTTGGGGTAGTGATGTCGGATATACACGTTTATTATTCTGGATAGGTTTACCCGGAACTATTGCCTATTTATTTTATCAGTTTTACTTAATGAAGATGTCTTTTGTTAGGGATCAGGCATGGGTGTTTACTCTCTTGATCGGTTTTGCTTATAATGCGGCTCTGAATGTAAAGGGGCTGTCCGATTTGAACCTATTTATGTATTTCTTTATTTTTTATTTCTTACATTATAAATATTATATATACACTCCCAAATTATATAGGCTTGGAAAAATTAGTAACCATAAACTTCGTCATGCCGTTCAGAGCAAGACGGCCAATGGGCGGATTTAAAGTAATGTATGAATATGCAAATCGTTTATTCGATTTAGGGTATTCTGTTAATATAACATATCCGATAAAGACTAAGTATATGGAATACAGGCTTCCATATATTGTAAGAAAAGCATTATCTTATATTGAAGGGTTTAGAACAAATCAATGGTTTAAATTTAGAGAAGGAATAACGCAGTGTTATGTCGATACTGTTTCTGATAAATATATAAAAGATTCGGATATAGTTATAGCAACTTGGTGGACTACTGTTCTTGATATGGGGCGATTAGGTGTTTCAAAAGGGTTGAAAATAAACTTAATTCAAGGATACGAAGATTGGATAGGACATGTTGATGAACTACATTCATCTTATAATATGCCTGCTACAACTAATATTGTTGTAGCAAGTTATCTGAAGAGAATTGTGGAACAATATTCAAATAGTCAGGCTTATTTAATACCGAATGCAATTGATAGTGATAGGTATAAAATAACAAACTTTATATCGGACAGAACATTAGGTTCTGTATGTATGTTATACTCAACTCAGGATATAAAGGGTTCTGATTATGGATTGCAGGCTTTAAAAATGATAAAGCAGAAGTATCAGGATTTGAAAGTTGATCTATTTGGAATATTCCCGGAACCCGAAGGTTTACCGGATTGGATAACTTATCATAGAAATCCGGACGATTTGCCTTCCTTATATAACAGTAATTCTATATTTATAGCGAATTCTTTAACTGAGGGGATGGCTTTAACACCTATGGAAGCAATGTTTTGTGGATGTGCCTGTGTCTTAACTAATATACAAGGGCATTCGGAATATGGAATTGATAATAATACTACGTTATTGTATGAGCCTAAGAATGTGAATGATTTAGTCCTGAAGTTGGACATTTTATTATCGGATGATAAAAAGAGGGTAGCTATAGCATCGGCAGGGAATGAATTTATTCAGAAATTCTCATGGAATGTAGCAGTTGCAAAAATGGACTCTATAATCAGAAATCTTCTTGATGTAGATAGTAAAGAGAAATGAAGAAAAAGGTCGCAATACTGGTCCGTGTTTATGATAGAGTTGAAGATTTGAATTATAATCTTCAGATAATAAGAGATACCTGGCATACATTCGACTATGAAATCATAGTTATTAGTAATGGCTATAAGGATGGTTATTTGATTAATGAGAATACTAAACAACTTGTCGATAATCTTATTATTCTGGATCATAATTGGGGACACCGTAAAGGTAGCGCACAGCTATTACAGGAAGGGCGGAAACATATTCCGGACGACTGTGATTATACTATTATTTTAGAAGCCGATACATGGATATATTCTGATGATATTGTATCTAAGTACGTCCGGTTATTAGATGATAAAGTAAACGTAGTGTGGGCTAGTGCCGATTGGTATGATAAAGATTATTCTTTAGCAGTTGACTTCGCTATTGTTAAATCGGATTTTATCCGGACGCACTTTGATTTGTTCGACATAGATCTGTACCCCGAATGTTATATTGCTAATTATTTAAAAAAAGCAGATGTTGGTTTCATCTCTATTACAGAAAATATGCCTGTGCATATACCAAGTTATATGCCTAAATATCCTTGTATAGATGATTCTGCGAACAAAAGGTTCTATATTTTCCCTAAGGCAAAGATGGTGACTCACCACATTGAATTTTTAAAAGGTGGTATAAATGAGAAGAAACAATTATTCAATGTAATTACAGGAACGAACTATTTTACTGATATATCAGTTAAGAATAGGAGATGGAAGAGAATAAAGCCTGTTTTTTGGATTTATTTGAGTTATTTATTACCCAAGAAAAGCTGGTTTAAAGCAAAAGTGTACAGAAAATTAGATTGATATGTTTGTTGTAAATGGCAGATTTTTAAGTCAAAAGCCAACCGGGATACACCGGTATGCTTTTGAAATATGCAATCAACTCCAAAAAATTGGGGCTGATTTTTATGTTGCTGCCCCACATGATATTAATCCGGACTATAAGTTTGAATTTAAAGTTGTAAAATGTGGTTCACTCAAGGGGCATTTATGGGAACAAATAAGCTTAGCTCAATTTTTAAGAAAGCAGGGAAACCCCTTACTTGTAAGCTTTTCCGGATGTGGTCCACTGACATACAAAAATCAGATTATAACTATTCATGATGTTTCACATGAAAGACATCCCGAATGGTTCTCGAAAAATTACTGGAGATATTATGGTTATATGATGCCTCGGATTTCCCGTAAAGCTCATGCTGTAATTACCGTAAGTGAGTATTCTAAACGGGAAATTATGGATGTACTAAAAGTCCCTGAAGAGAAACTTAATGTTGTCAATTGCAGTATTCCTACATATCATACACAAGAATCTTCGTCTGGGGATGCTTCAACTGTATTAGGTAATGATCGGTATATATTATCCGTATCATCTCTAGATCCCCGTAAGAACTTTCACAGATTAATTGAAGCCTTCAATAATATAGATGATAAAACATTAAAGTTATATATTGTAGGAATGCAATTTAAAGCCTTTAATACTCCGGATTTAAAGAAGTTAATCGGCGATAATGTTATTTTACCGGGATATGTGGATGATGATACTCTAAAAACATTATACCATAATGCTTTATTTTCGGTATATCCTTCTTTATACGAGGGATTTGGTATTCCTCCTTTAGAATCGATGGTATGTGAATGCCCTGTGATAGGCTCTAAAATAGAAGCTATTGAAGAAGTTTGTGGTGATGCAGTTTTGTATGTCGATCCTTATGATGTGTCTGATATTACGAAAAAAATGAATATGCTAATTAATAATCCTGATTTACGCAATGATCTAAAAGAGAAAGGATTGAAGCAGGTTAAAAAATATTCATGGGAAAAATCGGCACGAAAAGTATTAGATCTTATAGAAAAATATAACTAGGATTCAAATAATGCGGATTGCTATTCTGATACATATACATACGAACGTAGATCAGGTTATGCGCTTAGTTAACAAGTTGCAGCATCCTGATGCTGATGTATATATAAATGTAGATGCAAAGGTCGCCATTAAGCCATTCGAAGAGTCAATAGATAAAGCATATTTTCTGAGAAATAGGGTAGAAGTTACTTGGGGCAGATTTTCACAAGTACAGCAAATTTTAAACTCTTTTGCGGAAATAATCTCGCTCGGTAAAGACTATTCTCATATACTATTTATTAGCGGGCAAGATTATCCGGTTATGCCTATTAATAAAGTTATAGAACAACACCAACGTAATCCGGAAAATAGTTTTATTAGTCATTTCAAATTAGGAAATGATGATTGGTCATTATTAATGAGAAAAAGATACGAATATTGGCAATTTTTACCGACCAATGATATCCGGAATAATAAATATGTGAAAAAAATATTATTGAAGTTAGGATATAAGCGTAAATATCCTTTTCCGGATGCTTATTATGGAGCGTGTTGGTTTAGTCTTACTATCGAAAGTATCAAATATCTATTGAATTATACAGAGAATAATCCGCATGTGGTTAGTTTCTTTCATCAAACAGGTTGTGCTGATGAACTATATGTACAATCGGTGTTATTGAACTCTCCATTGAAATGTAAAATGATAAATGAGATTTATCGTTATTTTGATTGGAATGATAAAGGAAAAAGCCCGCGGATTTTGACTAAAGAAGACTTCAATACTATCAAAAATTCAAATGCTTGGTTTGCCCGTAAAGTAGACTCACGAATAGATTCTGATTTATTGGATTTATTGGATACTATTAATGTAGAGAAATGAATAAAGACAAAATATCTGTAGTTACTGTCGTATATAATGGTGTTTCGACCATCGAAAACACCATTAAAAGTGTCATTAATCAAACATATCCAAATATTGAATATATTGTGATTGATGGGGGGTCTACAGATGGTACAATTGATATTATAAAGAAATACGAAGACCGGATATCTTGGTGGATAAGCGAACCTGATAAAGGTATCTATGATGCTATGAATAAATCTATAGACCGACTGGATGGTCTGTGGGTTAATTTTATGAATACAGGCGATTATTTTTATTCAGATACTGCTATAGATGAAATATTCGGACAAGGAAAAGACTTCTCCGCATTTGCTGCAGTATATGGTGATGCAGAGTATCGTTTGAAAAGATTCTCATACATCAGACCCGGATACGATTGCGATAGAGATCATTTCATGCCATTTTCTCATCAGGCTGCATTTGCGAGAGCTGATATTGCAAAAAAAAATAAGTTCAATCTGAAATATAGGATTGCAGCAGATACCGAATTCTTTTTACGCTTGAATAGGGAAGGGTACGAACTGAAGCATGTTCCGGTAATTGTTTGCTCATATGATGCTTCGGAAGGTTTTAGTATGCATAATGAAGTAAAACATGCTAAAGAATTTATTGATATGCAAATTGCTTATGGAGCTCCTAAGGATTCGGCATACTTTAAGAAATACCTGCGGAATGCCTATTTCAGGCAGTACTTACGGAAACTTATTCCGGATAAGCTTTGGCAGAAAATGAGAGAAGATAAAATTGCAAAACAGCACGATATAATAATAAAAAAGGAAATCAGTTAAGATTTCCTTTTTTTATTTATTTGTAATTCAGCTCTCTATCATCGAGTTCGTCGTACATCTTGTCCTTTTTAGGACGGATAAAGAGACGTAACGAAACATCATAAGTTACATAACTCCATACCCAGTCTATAAAAACAGAGAGTTTGTTTCTCATTCCGACAATAGAAAGGATATGCACCCATAACCATAACCACCACGCTACAGTACCTCCAAAATGAAGTTTCCATAAGTCTGCAACAGCAGCATTTCGCCCGATTGTAGCTAATGACCCTTTATCGACATATACAAATCCTGTTTTCTCACTTTTCCCTTTCACCTCATTATTGAGATTTTTTGCCAGATTCTTAGCCATCTGCAGGGCAACCTGAGCAACCTGTCCATGTCCTTTCGGTGATTGGTCTGAGATCAACAAACATGTATCTCCAATAGAGTATATTCCATCATAACCAACGACAGCATTGTATTCATCTACAACCATCCGGCCTTTGTTATAGGCATTTTCATCTAGCCCGGCCAGGCTATTAGCTTTTACTCCTCCTACCCAAAATACATTGCGGGAGCGAAGTTCTTCACCATTAGCTAACTCTACAACAGGCTCTTTGTAGTCTTTTACAGGAATATTCTGATGGATAATAACTCCACGCTTAGATAAAGTTTCGGCAGCTTTGACAGATGCTTCTTCAGACATGGCAAACAATAGGCGAGGGGAGGCATCGACAAGATGTATCTCCATTTTGCTAAAGTCAAGTTCGGGATAATCCTTAGGCAGAATAGTCTTTTTCATATCGGCTAATGCGCCGGAAAGTTCAACGCCTGTTGCTCCTCCGCCAACAATAACAAATGTAAGATGCTCCTTTACTTTTTCCTCGGTTCTTGCACTCAGAGCTTTTTCCAAGCTAAGTAGGATTCTGTTTCGTGCAAGAAGTGATTCTGAAACAGATTTAAGGGCATATGTCGATTCTTTAAGCTTATCATTTCCGAAATAATTAGTATCACAGCCTGTCGCAATAACCAAATAGTCATATTTAAGCGAGCCTATACTGGTCTCTAATATTTTTTGATCGGGAAGTACCCGCTTTGCCAGACAAGCTCTAAAATGAAAATCTTTACGGTTCTGGAAATTTTTCCTTAGAGGATAACTAATAGAGCTGGGCTCTAAGCCTGCAGTTGCAACCTGATACATCAACGGTTGAAATTGGTGATAGTTAACTTTATCTATCAATACAACCTGAAAATAATTTGAGTCTATTTTTTTAGCGAGTTGTAACCCGGCAAAGCCTCCACCTATAATAACAATCCTTTTTTTATTACCCGATTCGGGTATATTCACAATATACTCCATAATTATCCATTTTTTATCTCAAAAAATAATACCATTGAACTTATAAAACACTCTGTGCAAATATAAGTTCAATGGTACAGATATTATTAAAAAGATCTCTAAAATCTTTATTCGGCCGCTTTTTTACTTGCCATTTTAGCTTTTGCAAATTCGAATACCCCGGGAAGAATCGAGACGATAACGATAAGGATTACCACTTTCTCCAGATTCTTTTCGACCCATGGAATTCCTCCGACGAAAACACCCAATAGAGTAAAGATTACTACCCATGCAATACCGCCGATTACATTATAGGATAAGAAGTGTCTATAGCTCATTTTTCCCATTCCAGCAACGAAAGGTGCAAATGTTCTAACAATAGGAACAAAACGTGCTAATATAATGGTTTTACCACCGTGTTTGGCATAGAACTGATTAGTTTTCTCCAGATATTCCTGCTTGAAAATCTTTGATTTAGGATTACTAAATAATTTCCTGCCAAAATAATGACCTATGGTATAATTGACAGCATCACCTACAATAGCAGCTATGATAAGTATAATAATAAGCCAATAAATATGCAGATCGTTCTCCGGCCTTACGGCAATAGCTCCGGCCAAGAAAAGTAACGAATCGCCGGGAAGAAAAGGTGTAACAACTAAACCTGTTTCGCAGAATATGATTAAAAATAAAATAGCATAAAACCACATTCCGTAATCATTAACCAGCATGTCTAGTGTGGGACCTGTGTTTAATACTAAATCGAGGACAAATGTCCATACCTGTTGTAAGAAATCCATGAAATTTATATTGATAATATTATTTTCCCTATTTTTACGGGCACAAATATAGACAAAATCTTTGGTTAGAGATAGATAAAAATATCTAATAAACAGGTTGCATTATTAAAAAGCACGATATATAATCACTTTACCTGTAGTCTCTATTGTAAACTGATTATCCATCGATTCATTCAATGTCCCTTGCCACCAGTTTGTAAATATCCTGTTCTGTACCGGATATTTTAGGTTATGTGTTGTGATTTCATCTTTTGTTATAGAAAATATAGAAACTTGCTGTCCGCTATAACTGGCAAATTGGGTATCTTCATCTATAGCAACAAATACACCATAGTCTGTAATTATTTCTACATCAGACTTATCCATATATTCGAGAAGTAGGCTGATATTACCTAATGTATGATCCTCGCGCTGTCCGGTAGCTCCTAATATAATTAACCGACGGAAACCTTGTTGAAGAGAGTATTCTACGGATTTAGTCAAATCATTTATTTCCTGATCTGGATTTGGGTGCAGAATATCAGCAAATAGTTCTTTATTCTTGATGCTTATCGAATCACAATCTCCAACAATAGCCTGAGGCCGGATATTTGTATTATGCATTAGTTTATCTATTGCTCCATCGCAACAAATTAAATAACTGTTGTTATTTAAGAGTGACAGAGGAATTGCATGCTTAGGAAACTCGCCGTTGGCCAGAATAACCGCATCTGAATGCGATTGTGAGGTCGGCATATCAAAGTATTTCATTTATATCTTTATTAAATTTCGCCATCGTAAATATCCGAATACAGACACAATGCTATATACCAGATACATAATAGAGGTTGGATACAAGTCTTGTGTAAAATAGAGAATCACAGAAACCACATTTACAACAATCAGCAATAACCATTGTTCGACATATCTTTGAGCTAACATCCAAATAGCTGTAATACTTAATGTAGTGACAAATGTGTCGCCATAAACTACATGGCTATCCGTAAAGGTATTTAGTATATAAGCTATGATAGCAAAGGTAATAATAGAAGCAATAACTAACGGAATATATAATCGGGTGGGGGTGTTGCGTAAGTTTATCTCCATCTGAGAGCCGTTTTTAGCCGCTTTCTGCCATTTTATCCAGCCATATATGCCTGCTATGATAAAATAGATATTAATGCATGCAAATGCGTAAAAAGTAGCTTTTACGTAAACGTATGTATAGAATGATGACATGGCAATACCTGTTGGCCACATCCATATATCGGCTTTATATTCGAAATAAAGATACAGGAGCCCTATAATCGCTCCTGTTATCTCTATCCAATTTTGTTCAAAAAACTCTATAATCATTCTTCCATTAGAATCTAATTCCCAGTTTAGCCATTATATTACGTGTGGCTTGCGGATATAATCCTGTATATACAATTTCCGATCCATCCTCGAACTTATCTGTCGATACCCATGCATTGCCGACATAGCGTTTATTTAATGCGTTATTGATAAAGAATTGTAAGTCTATCTCACCCATTTTTTGAGTTTTGAAAGTATATCCTACAGCAATATTTGTAACAAAATAATCATCCAGACGATTATTGTCATTCGATGTGTTATCATAATACTGTTTTCCTACATACTTCCCAATCAATACCAAAGATAATGATTTATATGGAGTGAATGTGAGAATTCCGCTTCCAACAACATTAGGAGAAAAAGAAATATCAGTAGTGCCCAAATATTCAGAAGTTTGTGATACGAAGCTATAGCTATCCTGATCATCATACAGATCATAATAAGCCGTATAGTTTTTAATCTTATTTTGGCTTAGCGTAACATTTGCATCTACTCTTATCCATTTTACAGGTTGTATTGCCCCGGATAGCTCTATCCCCATACGATAACTTTTGGGTACATTTTCCATGAGTTTATAGCCTACATCATTCAGTTTTCCGGTTTGTATCATCTGGTCTTTGTATCTCATATAATACAGATTAGCGTTAAATGAAGCGATTCCTGATGAATATCTGTAGCCTAATTCATAATCGAACATTCGTTCGGGTTTTATTCTTTGATTATTTCCTCCTTTTACAGATTCTTTTATATCGGTTCTCAAAGGTTCACGGTTAGATAACGAAAAGGATCCGTATATCTCGCTTTTATCAAACGTATATGACAGCCCGGCTTTAGGATTGAAAAAACTATAATGATTCCGGTGGGTTATATCTTCTAAATCGTCATCTAGACCAGACATGCGGTAATCAATATACCGGTATTGTAAATCTCCGTATACCGAAAGATTATCTACTAACAGATAAGAAACTTTGCCGAATACACTGAATTCTTCTTTTTTAGCATCGTTTCTGTACCATTCGTGATTATTTCCGATATTATTATTGAATTTCACCCATTTCAATTTGCCATAATGATCGCCGTCAAAAGAGCTAATATTACCACCACTGATTATATTTAACTTACCGGAGTTATAATTTAATGTAAAATTGCCGACATAAAAATTATTTTTCATCAGTTTCCGGGTAATAAAATCGGAAGAAGCATATGTACTATCATTTATAACTTGTGGATCTAATCCGTAAGTTTTAAACTTTTTTCCGGATTTGTAGTTTTCATAATAGCCATAGCCATGATTGTAGCTTAGGCCTACATTTAGCGACAGTTTATCAGATAATACATTTGAATATGTTAGTTGTACAATATCCGAATAATAGTTATCTGTTTCATTATCATAATAATGAAGGTTTCCTGCATCATCGTAATATGCTCCCGCCGGATTGTATTTCCTGTCAACCTTCATTTGTTCCGGACTGATGCCTTCCCAAGTAATACCGGTATGTTGTATACCATTGATGTAGCTTAATCTTATTAATTGATTATCTGTATAATAAGACATAGATGCGTAAGCTGACCGATGGTTAACTTTCCCATTTCTAATGTATCCATCACCAGTAACTCTCGAATACCGTGCATCGAATGATAACCCATTTTTGAGGATCCCGGTGCCGGCTGCTATTGTCGATGTAAATGTGTTATAGCTGCCTATGGCAGTTGAAGCCTCGCCATAGGCTTCGGGTTTAGCCCCTTGTGTTTTAAGGGAAATACTTGCACCAAAGGCTCCGGAACCGTTTGTAGAAGAGCCGATACCCCTTTGTACCTGAATACTTTGAAGTGAATTGGATATATCAGGGATATTTACCCAATAAACTTCCTGGCTCTCAGGGTTATTCAGAGGCATCCCATTTAAAGTTACATTAATGCGGGTTGCATCAGTCCCTCTAATTCTGAAAGAGGTATTACCTACACCTGAGCCATCTTCAGAATAAGCTACAATTGAAGGTAATGTCTGAAGAATATGAGGTATATTCTTAGCAGTATTGGTACTCTTGATTTGTTGGGCACTTACATTTGAGTATGCAATGGGAGCCCGGTCAGTGACCCGGGTTGATGAAACTATTATTTCATTCAGATTAACGTGCTTAAGACTGTCGGGTAATTCTTCAGCACAGACAGAAAATACAGCAGAAAAAGCTGTAGCAAGAATAATTTCCTTTTTCATTTAATAATTTAAAAATAGATGAAGATAAAACAGTCCTCAAAATGGATTATTCTATCAAAAAATTTAATAAATAAAAAAGGGGATAATAAGAGAATTTTACCTTTTGTTTGAAGTAGTATGCGTTGCGCGCGATCGGCATATCTATTTCCCTACGCCGGCATTATCCGGATCAGGTTGTATGGGTATAATCTCAGCCCGATTTACAGGCACCCCTAGATTGATGCACAAAGATAATGATTAATTGAAATAGAAATTAATGAATTTTGTTAAATATAAATCGGGTAGGGGATATAACAATAAAAGCCTCTAGTTACTAGAGGCTTTTAGATTTTATAATTAAAAAGGAAAAATTAGTAACGTGCACTAACTACATCCCAATTAATAATCTTCCATAATTCGGCAAGGTGGTCTGCACGGCGATTTTGATAGTCTAAATAGTATGCATGCTCCCAAACATCAAATCCTAAGATAGGAGTAAGTCCTTTTACTACAGGATTGCTTCCATTAGGTTCTTTTTCGATAGATAGTTTTCCGCTGGCATCTTTAGCCAACCAAACCCATCCTGATCCAAATACAGCAGCTCCGGCAGCATTGAATTCTTTTTTGAAGTTCTCAAATGAGCCCCATTGAGTATTAATAGCATCAGCTAACTTACCTTTAGGTTCGCCACCTGCATTAGGCGCAAATGAAGTGAAATATATTTCGTGGTTAAGAATTTGTCCTGCATTATTGAAAACGCCACCTTCCGAATCTTTAACAATCGAAACCAAGTCCATATTTTCATATTTTGTTCCGGGAACAAGATTGTTCAGATTATTTACATACGTTTGAAGGTGCTTACCGTGGTGTAGTTCAATTGTTTGTTGACTAATAACCGGTTCTAATGCGTTTGTTGCATATGGCAACTTAATTAATTCAAATTTCATAGCTTTTGTATTTTTATTATTGTTATCTGTATTATTATTGTCTGAAATATTTAAACTTAATAAAGTTATAAGAAAATATGTGATAAGACTAGTCATGCTGTTTGTTTTATTAGGTTTTGATATACAAATTAAACAATTATAGTTTGTATTTGTTTATCTATATCTGATTAATCTATATAGATTGTCTCTAACACGGAATAAGTATTCTTAATAAATACAGATTTTGAAGGGGTTATCAAATATAATATTTGCAGATTGAATTATTTAATTAAACATAATGGTAATTATATAACAAAACTATTAATTATGAAAGCAAGACAAATCCTTTTAGGAATCAATGATGTGAGAGGTCATATGAAGTATGTCAACATAACAAAGGCTATGAAGACAAAGATGCTGGCACAAGGCCTAATAAAGCCAAGTGAGTACAATAAGAATAAAGAGAGATCATACGACTACTATTACTTATACGAACAATAACTGACGCCCTTCGGTTGTCGGGTTTCAAGATAATTTTTTCTCTAACGACGAAAAAATAGATTGTAACCTCAAAGAGGGACGACTAAAAGAAAGGAGGTTAGATGACTACGTAAACAAGCTAATAATGAAGAACAATTCAAAAACGAGAGAGATATACACAAGGTCTCGTAACAAGTTAATAATTATAATAATTATAATAATGATAAAAACGATAACAACAATAGTAGGCCTAATAGGCCTAATACCGGAGCTAATAGAAGTATTTAATAAAGTAGTAACTATAATCGACAAAAACAATAAGGAAGATGAAGACGTTAATAATCAAAAAGTACCTCCTAAGCGGGAAGATATTACCGAAACTGACAGTAAAGCAAGCGAAAACTAACAGATTAACATTAATAGATTCAAATTATGAGCAAAAAGCAAATGGACGCATCCAAAAGATCACAAGAACAATCGAGATCACAACAGGAGGATTGTTCGACTAACATTATATTAGTCGAGACACACAAGGCAAAGAATGATGGTATAGTCTTCAACATCCTGTATGATCCTAAGGAGGATCAACATATAGTAGCGATAGGCAAGAACGGACTGGTGTATCGTAAAACAAAAGAAGATGCTAAGGAAGCAATAGAATTTAGAGCATATGATTTAATAATAGCACTTTACGAAGTGTATAATGACTTAAAGAATGAAGCTGAGCAAAAACTTTAGTTTAGAAGAACTATGCCACTCCAATATTGGGGTGGCTAATGGCATTAATAACAAGCCAACAATAGAACAAATAGTAAACCTCAGAGGACTATGTCAGTGCTTGTTAGAGCCAATAAGAACACTAGCAGGAGAACCAATAATAGTTAACAGTGGGTTTCGCAACAAAAAGTTGAATAAGCTAGTAGGCGGTGTAGAAACAAGTCAGCATTGTAAAGGAGAAGCGGCAGATATACGCTGTAATAAACTAACGGCCAGAGAGCTATACGATCTCATTAAGAACAGTGCAATACGGGTAGACCAGTGTATACTATACCCAACATTTGTACACGTAAGTTATAAGATCAATCTGGCAAACAGATGTCAATATCTAATAAACAAAACAGTTAAATTATGAGTAAAACAATAACTATTGGCGGTGATCGTTTAGGCACCGGCAATAAGATGAAGCAAAGCATGCACGGCTACGGCCGTAGCAACCACGACCTAGGGTTTATATGGCGGTCCACAATGGCGCCCGGAACACTAGTACCATTCTACAGTAAGCCTATGTTAATCGATGATACCTTCGATATCAAACTAACGGCGGATGTAATGACACATCCAACAATAGGACCTCTGTTCGGAAGTTTTAAACTACAGATGGATATGTTCCTTGTTCCAATAAGACTCTACCAAGCACAGCTCCACAATAATAAGATGGGGATAGCCATGAATATGGCATCGGTAAAGCTCCCCCAGATTCAGATATTTGGCAATAGTGTGCAAGAGAAGACCGAGGACGACGGTGATGTAATAAGTGAACCATTTGAACTACAACAGATTAACCCATCATCACTACTGAGTTACTTAGGTATCAAAGGATGGGGGGCAGCTAAAACAGACCTGCTGAATAGTACTAATATAATGGCAAGGTTTAATGCCCTACCCTACTTAAGCTATTTCGATATCTACAAGAACTATTATGCCAATAAACAAGAAGAGATAGGAGCCATGATATCAGCTGAAGATATTGTGGAACCAGAAGTAGTATCAGCATCTATAACTTGGGGTGAAGCAGGAATACCGGGCAGTATTCCGAGTAAGATATACAGCGAACAGATACTAACAGCGACAGGTGTAGGTATAAGCTTGCGTAATGTAAGTGTAACGATGAATACAACGAATAGCGATGCTGGGGCCAGAACCATACTGTTGCAAAACTTACTGCAGTACAGTAGACGAACAGTAACACTAGCTGACAACGGACTAGTAACAATTCAAGGACAGTTTAACAGACAATGGGACGGCTGGTATATTCGGACAATAGATATAACACCAGACCCAACAGATGTACCCAACGTAGAACCGCAGATAGTAACATTCCCGTTACAGGAATTGGATGATATGCGAGAGATTATACTGGAAGGCATCAGGAACACAGCACCATTCACAATATCAGAAGCGGGGGTAGGTCCTAACAATGATCAGATCAGTTGTCTACAAAAACCATTAATGAGACTTAATAATAGTGGTGTGGTCTCCCCCATTCGATCTAAACTGCCAATGGAGGGATTATTGTTAAAAACATACCTGAGTGACAAGTTTAATAACTGGCTAAACTATGAACTAATAGGAGGTGATAATGGAATAGCAGCAGTAACATCTGTAGACGTGTCCAATGGTAAACTGAACTTAGACACACTGAACCTTGCAAAGAAAGTATACAATATGATGTCCCGTATAGCGGTGACCGATGGAACATATTATAGCTACTTAGAAGTCGTGTACGATAGTAAACCGTTTCAAATCGCAGAAACGCCGATGTACGTCGGAGGAATGAGTCAAGAGATCATATTCACAGAGCTACAGTCTAGTGTATCAACAGGAACACAACCCCTAGGAACACTAGCAGGTAAAGGTACTTTAGGTGGCAAGAAGAAAGGTGGCAATATTCGTGTGAGAGCTGCAGAACCAAGCTATCTGATAGGTATAGTAAGTATTACGCCAAGACTAGACTATAGTCAAGGCAACGAATGGGATGTTAACCTAGAGACAATGGACGACTTTCATAAGTCAGCACTCGATGGTATAGGGTATCAAGATTTAATAGGCGATCAACTAGCGTTCTGGACAACATCCCGGGATGATAACGGTTTAACGGCCCCGTTGATGTATGCGCCAGGGAAAGTACCAGCATGGATCGATTATATGACGGAGTTTAACAAGTGCTACGGTAACTTTGCGAACCCCGACAATGAGATGTTCATGACGTTAAACAGAAGATATCAGCACACTGAACCTGTAGCTAATGCGACACAACATGCTATAGAAGACATGACTACGTATATCGACCCGAGTAAATACAACTATATCTTTGCTCAAACGGACATATCAGCCCAGAACTTTTGGGTGCAGATAGGTCTGGATATATCAGCCAGGCGCAAGATGAGCGCTAAACAGATTCCTAATCTATAATAACTTAAGCTATGGGCATATCAATAAGATTCAAGAGAAGATTCAACCTTCCGAATAAGATGTACGAAGGTGAGAGAATAGAGAAAAAGGTATCAAGAATCCTTACAAGTAAAGAACCTATAACGGATGAAGCCCCTATTATTCATCAGGAGCGTAAGATGGGTGTAGAGGCTCAATATAATATCAGAACCGACAGGTTCGATCTAGCTATTGAAGCAATGGATGCAGTTAGCAAATTCAAGACTGCTAAGAGGGATAATGTCAATAAGATTGACGAGCCCCAACCAGAAGGCGGGGACCCCAATACAAGCGACAATTAACAAAGTAAATTATTAACAAATCACGAGTGGTACGCGTGTATTCTTATATACCAAGAGAGCGGGTACCGCTTTTGATTAAAAAGACGCGAAAATATGGCATGGCAAGACGCAGCATTAGGCATGGGAATGAGTATAGTGGGTGACGCCCTCCAAGGGGGTCAATCACAGAAGCTGATCGATCAGCAAGTAAACGCACAGAAGGACCTAATGTCTTATGGCATGGGGTTACAGAAAGATATGGCAAACTTCCAATATAATATGACCTCGCCAAAGGCGCAGGTAGCTGCATTAAAGAAAGCAGGGTTAAACGCAGGGCTACTATACGGCAAAGGTGGTGGCATGGGGATATCTACAGCAACAGGATCACCCTCTGGAGGAGGGGTAAACGGCGGTTCCGCGGAAGGTGGTAGCAATAAGGCTATGGCAGCAATTGCACAGCAAGGTATGGGCCTACAGATCCAGAAACTCAAGTCTGAGGTAGCGCTAAACGAGAGTGTCGCGGAAAAGAATAAGGCTGATGCTGCTAAGACAAGTGGCATAGATACTGAACTAGCGACTGGACAGCTGAACCTGCTAGCACAACAGACAGCGTCAGAAGTAGCCAAGAGAAGCGTGATGCAGATAGAAGCTACACTAATGGAAGCTCAGACTAATAAGGTCGACATAGACGCGAAGCTAATAGCTGAACAGATATCGAATATCCAGAACGCAAACGATATCCAGGAACAAACAAAGTCGGCCATAATAAGCAAGGTTAAGAGTGAGGCTGTGCAGGTGCAACTTCAAAACATGGCTATACAATCTGGAATCGAGGTTAATAAAGCCCAGATAGCTCAGATATCGCAACTAATAATAGAGTCTGTGAACAGGGTTGATCAGGATTGGCAAAAACTAGCAACTGATCAGCGGAATGCCAATACGAATTATGAGAATATGAAGATAAACGCTATCAATGCAGTAATCAAAGATCAACAGATAGCACCATGGGTGTTAGGCGCTAAGGGTGTTCAACAAGGTATACGCAAGATAGGGGAATTCTTAGGAGACTCCCCATACGATAACGCAGCGGGAAGAGCTGGTAAGATAGCAGAAGGGGGCAAGTAACATGTGTCTATTTCCATTATTGATTAAGAATAAAAAGTTCGTGGAGAACAAAAAGAACGGCGGGATAATACCTGCCGTTCCTGATGAAAGAGTATTGATGGTGCCAGCACCATGTGGCAAGTGCATAGAGTGCATGAAGAAGAAGGCCCGAGAATGGAGTATAAGACTCCAGGAGGAGAATAAAGCTCATACGGTGGCGTTATTCGTAACTTTATCCTTTAGTGAGGATTCACTAAGGGAATTGGATAGAAAATGGCAGGAGCGAGCTAAAAAGATGCATTTTAAGCAAAAATTAAATAAGATAGATGAGAACGAGATAGCGACAATAGCAGTAAGGCTATTTTTAGAAAGATATCGCAAGAAGTATAAGAAGTCACTAAGACACTGGTTAGTAACAGAACTAGGAAGCAATAACACAGAACGTATACATCTGCATGGAATAATCTATTGTGTAACCGGTGACACAATAGAGAAGTACTGGCAATATGGTAACGTGTGGATAGGTGATTATGTAAACCAGAAGACAATAAACTACATCGTCAAGTACATGTACAAGAATGATGGCAAACACAAGGGATATGTACCCAAAGTACTGTGTTCTCCAGGGATTGGATCCCTATATACAAGATCAGTGAATTACCAAAACATGGTAATAAACAAAAGTAAGATTAAGGACCAAAAGTATAGATTCACAAACGGACAATATGCACCATTACCAACGTACTACAAGAACAAGTTGTACGATGAAGATGAACGTCAAGAACTATGGATAGACAAACTGGATCAGGAGGTGAGGTATATCATGGGAGAGAGGATAAGTATCAAAGGAAACGATGAAAGAGACTACTACGCGTCACTCTCCTACTACCAACAGATGAACAATCAACTAGGATATGGCGACAGAACTAAGGAGTGGAGTTTGAAGAATTACAAGGAGCAGAGAAAAAAATTACAAAAATAATTAGGATATATCGAATATAATGTTATAACTTTGCAAGGCAAACGAAAAGACATGGAACTACCAAGCATAATAATTACGATTACAGCTGCAGCAAGCGATAAGATCGATCAACTACTAGATAGTAGAATAGAAGAATTAACTAAAGAACCTAACCTACTATACGATATAATAATACCGCTAATAGTATTATTCCTATTCTTTGCAATACCATGTATATTTATAGCATGGTTAGTAGTATGGGTAATCCGCAAGAGTAAACAATAACATGGGTAATAAAAAGAAGTTCTAAATAACTAGAATGGTAATTATATAACAAATAAAGTTTGACTTTTTCCTTCGTGAGAATCCAATATTTCAAACAAAATTTAAGGGTTGCCCGAAAAATGCAGACACCCCTTAAATTATTAAATATATTAAATGCTAAGAATTTCAATATTTATACTTTTCTAATTCTTTGCTAGCTTCTTCATATTTATCATTGATATCCAGGTTATAATAAACATTCTGAAGTTTTACATACATAGCTTTTAATTCAGACTCATCAGCTTTACGAGCCAATAAACTTTCTTTGTATCCTTCTAACAAAGGAACTGCTTTAGTGTAAAGTTCTTTAGCCTTATCGTCTAATTCTGCTCTGTCTTTAGCCACTGTAGTATTACCAGCTTGTTCTTTCAGGTTTTGAGCTTGTAATATATATGATACAGCCAATCCTTCCAAAGCACGTTCGCATTTAGCATCTTTAGTCAGAGCTTCGCTATATGTAGCATCAGCAGTTGCAAAGTCTTGTTTTTCAGCGTATAAAGCGGCTTTTACACTGTACATATCACAAGCTGAACTAGGAGAATCCGCTATAGCTTTATCTAGATAAGCAAGAGCTTTATCCCTCTCCCCTCTTTTGATATATTGGTTAATCAAATTAGGTACAAAGTACTTATTATCAGGGAATTTAGCAGCACCACTTTCCAGTGTTTCAATAAACTTAACTGTATCTCCAACACTTTCGTATTCGCTGGCTAATAATTCATAAGCTTCATGCTCTTTATATGTGCTGTTAGGAACATATGGTTCACTGATTAATTTGTTCAATAACTCAATGGCTCTTAAAGTTTCTTTTTCCTTTAATGCATCATTGCTTTGACTAGCCTGAATGGCACATATAACAGAGTAGTATTTAATGGTTTGGAAAGTACTGTCATTGGTATTGATCTTTTCCTTTTCATCACTAAATACAGCTAAAGAAGGGATTTCCCAGTATTTTTGGAAGAAATCTGCTGCTTTCGAATACTCTTTCAGATTATTGTAGTAAACCCCTCCATTAATAAAATGAGGATGATTTGCTTTTAATATAGCAACAATATCTTTACGGTATTTATTTTTGATTTTACCTTTTTCATCAGGTAATTGACCTAGTTCGTCAGCTTTTACGTATGGATCAACCGTTGCATACAATGCAGTATACATTGTTTTTTCGTCTGGCTGTTGTTGCAACATCTGTTTCATGTTTTCAGCTTCAAACTGCTTATTCTCAATATCTCCGGCAATTTTCCACGTTTCAGGGTCATTTTGAGTTTCAGGGTCAGTAAGAGCCGGTTTAATCAATTCCCGGGCTTCGCTGTAACTCTTCGAATTCAAAGCTCCTTTGGCATCTTTCACAGCTTTCTTTTGTGCAAATGAAAGCGTCACAAGCATACATAATCCTGCAGATAAAAGTACTTTCTTCATTAGTTTGATTCTATTATGTTATTAAATTTATTACAATTTACTCTTCAGACTGGGGATTATTTTCTGAAGATTCGTCTATATTATTTACAACATCAGTATTTTCAGATAGTTCACCATCCTCTATAACCTCATCTTCTTCTTTTTCGGACATTACTTTACAAACTGAAGCTATCTGGTCATTGCGTTTACCTAAGTTTATGAGTTTTACCCCTTGAGTGGCTCTACCCATAATACGGAGGTCGGCTACCTTAACACGTATGGTGATACCCGATTTATTAATAATCATCAAGTCATTTTCATCATTAACGTTGCTGATAGATACAAGTTGACCGGTTTTGTCAGTGATATTCATGGTTTTAACACCTTTACCACCACGGTTGGTTATACGGTAAACAGGCTCTCCATCTTCATCATTCAGGCGTGTACGTTTACCAAATCCAAGTTCAGATACTACCATAATAGTTTCTTCCGGAGAATCTTTAGACATGGCGATCATACCAATTACTTCATCAGAACCATCCTCTTCAATGCGCATACCCCTAACTCCGGTAGCAGTACGACCCATTTCACGAACATCTGTTTCATGGAAACGTATAGCCCGGCCTTTTCTGTTAGCCATCAGGATTTCGCTGTTTCCATCAGTCAGTAATACTTCAATTACTTTGTCGTCTTCACGTATAGTGATGGCATTCACACCATTTTGACGAGGTCTGGAGTACGCCAATAAACGTGTTTTCTTGATAACACCTTGCTTAGTACAGAATACTAAATAATGACTGTTTACAAAGTCCGGATCATTAAGACCTTTCACTTTGATAAAGGCATTTACTTTGTCATCAGCTTCTATATTCAATAAGTTTTGAATAGCTCTTCCTTTTGCTGTTTTACTACCTTCCGGAATATCGAATACACGAAGCCAGAAACATCTTCCTTTTTGTGTGAAGAACAGCATATAATTATGCATAGATGCCGGGTAGATGTATTCTACAAAATCCGTATCACGTGTTTCGGAGGCTTTTACGCCCACTCCGCCTCTATGTTGTGTCTTGAATTCAGATAAAGGAGTACGTTTTATATATCCCATATGAGAGATGGTGATAATCATCTCATCATCTGCATAGAAGTCTTCCGGATTCATTTCTACATCCGAATATACAACCTCTGTGCGGCGCGTATCTCCATACTTGTCTCTTACCTCGATTAATTCGTCTTTGATGACTTTCATACATAACTCATCATTCACAAGAATTTCATTCAGGTAATCTATCAATTTCTTGATTTCTTCGTATTCAGCATGTAATTTATCCTGTTCAAGACCAGTAAGTTGTCTTAGACGCATTTCAACGATAGCACGAGCTTGAATTTCAGTCAGACTAAATCGGCTGATCAATCCATCTATTGCGTCTTGTGGCGATTTAGAACCACGTATAATAGCAATTACTTCATCAATATTATCAGAAGCAATAATTAATCCTTCCAGAATGTGAGCACGTTCTTCTGCTTTTTGAAGGTCAAATTTCGTACGTCTGATAACCACTTCATGTCTATGTTCCACAAAGTATGTAATCATCTGCTTGAGGTTCAACGTATGAGGGCGACCTTTTACCAGTGCAATATTATTAACACTGAAGGAGCTTTGCAATGCTGTAAGTTTGAATAACTTATTAAGAACAACATTAGCGTTAGCGTCTCTTTTGATATCAACAACAATACGCATCCCTGTACGGTCTGATTCGTCATTGACATTACTGATACCTTCCAGTTTTTTCTCTCCTACCAAGTCTGCAATATGCTTAATCAATTCAGCCTTATTCACCAGATATGGTATTTCTGAGACAACGATTTTTTCGTGGTTACCATCCATTTCTATCTCGGCACGTCCACGCATAATTACGCGCCCACGACCTGTTTCGAAAGCATCTTTAACACCTTGGTAACCATATATAAATCCTCCGCCCGGAAAATCGGGAGCTATAACATATTGCATTAAACCTTCAATGTCAATGTCGCGATTATCTATGTATGCAATAGTTCCGTTAATAACCTCCGTCATGTTGTGAGGAGGCATATTTGTAGCCATACCTACGGCAATACCGGAAGCTCCGTTTATTAATAGATTAGGGATCCTGGTAGGAAGAACCGATGGCTCTTTCAATGTATCATCGAAATTCAACTGCATATCTACAGTATCTTTTTCGATATCCTTCAACATTTCTTCTGCTAGACGGCTTAAACGGGCTTCGGTATAACGCATAGCCGCCGGGCTATCACCGTCAACACTACCCATATTACCTTGTCCGTCAACTAACAAGTAGCGCATGCTCCACTCCTGAGCCATACGTACCATGGCAAAATAAACAGACGAGTCTCCATGTGGGTGATACTTACCTAATACTTCTCCGACAATTCTGGCGGATTTCTTATAGGGTTTATTTGATGTGTTGCCTAGTTCACTCATACCGAATAGAATACGGCGGTGTACAGGTTTGAATCCATCTCTCACATCGGGTAATGCTCTGGATACAATTACAGACATTGAATAATCAATGTATGCCGACTTCATCTCATCCTCGATGTTGATTTTAATAATTCTATCTTCCTGGTCTGTCATTATCTTTAATGATACGTTACACTTAATTATTTAGTATTTATCCTTTATACGTTTATTGCTACGTATAAAACCACGCTAAGTTACGATATTTCTTTGTATTTTGGAAATATTTCAGGACAAACTAATGGTTTGAATACATGAAAAAATAGCATAAAAAAACAGCTCTACTTATTTGATATCAAACAATATAGAGCTGTTTAGTTGTTTTATGGCTGATATGTCTTAGAATTCATCTTTTCCATGACAGTTTTTATACTTCTTACCACTTCCGCAGAAACAAGGATCATTTCGTCCTAATTTCTTTTCAACCCTTACCGGAGCTTGTTTAGGCTTACTTTCTTCCTGTCTTTGTTCAGGCTTTTTGTTGTCCGTATCAGCATCGTCCTTCTGAGTTTTATATTTGCTGTAATCTGTTTTCTCTTCAGGAGCAGCTTCTCTTACTTCTTCCGGCTGACGAACAGGTATTTGGCCTCTCATCAAGATAGCAACAGCTTTCTTGTTGATTGTGTCAACCATTGTTTTAAATAAGCTGAACGATTCCAGTTTATATATCAAAAGCGGATCTTTTTGCTCATAGCTGGCATTCTGAACAGAATGTCGTAATTCATCCATCTCACGAAGATGCTCTTTCCATTGTTCATCGATTGTATGAAGTAATATCGATTTCTCAAAAGATTTGATTACGCCTTTAGAGCCTGTTTCGTAAGCTTCTTTCAGATTACAGGTAATGTTGAATATACGTTTTCCATCAGTTATTGGGATTAGTATATTTTCAAAACTATGCCCCTGATTTTCATATACATCTTTTATTACCGGATTAGCAATTTCTGCCAGCCTGTCCATTCTTTGCTTGAAATTCTTAACAGCAGAGTCATATACTATGTCGCCGGCTTTTTCAGGTTTCATAGACTTGAATTCAGCTTCGTCAAATGGACATTCGATAGCCAAAATTCTCAACAGCTCAATTTTCAAACCTTCATAATCCTGAGCGTCTGCATATTGGTCTGTAATTGCAACGGCAGAATCATAAAGCATATTCATAATATCAATTCCGATACGTTCTCCCATCAATGCATGACGACGACGTTTGTAAATCACTTCACGTTGTGAATTCATCACATCATCGTATTCGAGCAAACGCTTACGGATACCGAAGTTGTTTTCTTCGACTTTCTTCTGAGCTCTTTCAACTGACTTACTCAGCATATTGTGTTCAAGAACTTCTCCTTCTTTGAATCCCATCTTATCCATCAATCCGGCAATACGTTCTGTAGCAAACAGACGCATCAACTGGTCTTCAAGCGAAACAAAGAATACAGACGATCCAGGGTCTCCCTGACGTCCTGCACGTCCACGTAGCTGACGGTCAACACGACGAGATTCGTGTCTTTCTGTACCTATGATAGCCAAACCTCCGGCAGCTTTAACTTCCGGCGATAGCTTAATGTCAGTACCACGACCGGCCATATTTGTAGCAATAGTTACCATTCCGGTTTGACCAGCAAGAGCCACAATTTCAGCTTCTTTCTGGTGTAATTTGGCATTCAGTACATTATGTTTGATCTTACGTTGAGTAAGCATTCTACTTAACAATTCTGATATTTCAACAGATGTTGTACCTACAAGTACCGGACGTCCTTGCGAAATAAGGTCTTCTACCTCATTAATAACCGCTGCGTATTTTTCACGTTTTGTTTTATAAATGCGGTCATTCATATCCTTACGCGCTATTGCACGATTGGTAGGAATTACAACCACATCCAACTTGTAGATATCCCAAAGTTCTCCTGCTTCCGTTTCGGCTGTACCGGTCATACCCGACAACTTGTTGTACATACGGAAGTAGTTTTGTAATGTAATAGTTGCGAATGTTTGGGTAGCAGCTTCTACTTTAACGCGCTCTTTTGCTTCGATAGCCTGATGTAATCCATCTGAATAACGACGCCCGTCCATAATACGTCCGGTTTGCTCATCTACAATCATTACTTTGTTATCCATTACTACATACTCATCGTCTTTTTCGAAAAGAGTGTAAGCTTTAAGTAATTGGTTAACTGTATGCAAGCGTTCTGATTTTACAGAATAGTTTTGCATCAGTTCATCTTTCTTCTCTGCCTTTTCTTCGTCAGAAGAAGGTGATGTCTCGATTTCAGCCATTAATGCTCCAATATCCGGCAAGACGAAGAACTGTGGATCTTCAGAGTTTCCGGATAATAAGTCTATACCTTTGTCTGTTAATTCGATACTGTTATTTTTTTCATCAATAACAAAATACAAATCATCTGTAACAATATGCATATTACGCATTTGTTCAGCCATATAATGCTCTTCGGTCTTAAGCATCGCAGATTTTACACCGGGCTCACTTAAAAACTTGATAAGAGGCTTATTCTTAGGTAATCCTTTGAAAGATCTGTATAGAAGTAGAGCACCTTCTTCCTGTACTTTAGAGTCTGAAGAAGCCATTTTAGACTTCGCTTCAGCCAGCAGTTTGGTACATAAGTCTCTTTGTGCTTTTACTATAATTTCGACACGAGGACGGAATTCATCAAACATTTGAATTTCGCCTCTGGGGATAGGTCCCGAAATGATCAAAGGTGTACGGGCATCATCAATCAATACCGAGTCAACCTCGTCGACAATAGCGTAGTTATGTTTGCGTTGTACAAGATCGGCAGGGCTTACAGCCATATTATCACGAAGATAGTCAAACCCGAATTCATTGTTTGTTCCGAAAGTGATATCAGCCTGATAAGCTTTACGTCTTCCTTCGGAGTTAGGTTGATAATTATCGATACATTCAACAGATAGCCCGTTAAACATATATAATGGCCCCATCCACTCAGAGTCACGTCTGGCCAGATAGTCGTTGACAGTTACCACATGTACACCGTTTCCGGTAAGGGCGTTCAGGAATACAGGCAATGTACCTACAAGAGTTTTACCTTCCCCTGTCGCCATCTCAGCAATTTTTCCTTTATGAAGGACAACCCCTCCAAATAGCTGAACATCGTAGTGGATCATATCCCAAACGATTTCGTTACCTCCGGCA
Source organism: Indolivaga macrotermitis (assembly GCF_900128985.1). Classification (GTDB taxonomy): domain Bacteria; phylum Bacteroidota; class Bacteroidia; order Bacteroidales; family Dysgonomonadaceae; genus Dysgonomonas_A; species Dysgonomonas_A macrotermitis. The sequence continues at coordinate 43,852 of NZ_FQUC01000005.1, forward strand.
ACCCAGTGATTCTGATAGATTGCTTTATCGCCTTCGATACGAACAAAATCTTTTGTTTCAGCTAATTGACGGTCAAAATCGGTAGCTGTAACAACAATTTCTTCATTTTGAGTAAATCTCCGGGCTGTATCTTTTACTATCGAAAAAGCTTCAGGCATTACTTGTTCTAAAATAACCTCAAGTTTTTCGGTAATATCTTTCTCTAGTTTATCTATTTGAGCCCAAATTTCTTCTCTCTGATCGATATCAATATCTTCGATACCATTTTTCAGTTCAGATATTTTATTGCGTTCTTCAGCTACATAATCGTTGATCGTTTGTTTCAACTGAACTGTTTTAGCCCTTAGTTCATCATTTGAAAGAGCTTCGATAGCTGGGTATGCCGCTTTTATTTTCTCGACATACGGATTTATTTGCTTCGCATCGCGGCTCGCCTTATTTCCAAAAATTTTGGATAAAATGTCATTAAATCCCATATTATTAGTTTGTTATTATTTTCTCTTTTGTAATAGATTAAAAAAACGGAACGAATTTACATAAATTCTTCTAAAGGTTGATCTTTTGCCGCATTCGGAGAGCGGATACGCAATACTTTAGAGATTGTCGGAGCTATTTCGGTAGCTTTAATAGTCCGTTTTATTTTTTCAGGTTTTATGCCATAACCAAAGAATATAACGGGAGAAATGACTGCATCTTCCCGTTGAACCTTATTCGTTTGAACAGAGCTTTTTTCATCTATAATCTGATATCCCGGTTGTATTTCAAGAATAATATCGCCTGACAACTCTTTGCTAAGCATATCGCGATAGGCTGCCATATTGGCATTTGCTTCACCGCTCAATAATTTGATCGAAGTTGTAGCATCTTGTACACCTGTGAATTGCACGACAAATTCGGCTGCTTTATCCTGAATCTCAACCAGGTTAATATTTTTACTTTCAATCAGTTTTCTGTTCAGGTAAATCTGTTGATCATAATACTTTTCCACCCATTGTTCTTTACCATAAATAGCCATCAGGTACATATTCAGTAAAGCCTCACAGCGATTAGTATAAAATACGCCTGATTGCTTTACAGTATCATCCGAATAATCAGAATTGTAATATCCTGTAGATGTGATAAATATAAGAGTATTGCTTAAGCCGATATTTTTTTCTACTTCGTCGAGTAATGTAGCTATATCTTTATCTAGACGGGCATAAATATCTTGCTGCTCAATTGAATAATCACCTGCTTTAGCCGGAGTGTAATTACCTGCATAATAATTTATTGCTAAAAAATCGGGATAGGAATGTTTTCCCATATCCGTTTTTAGCATCAGCTGTATAGCAGTTTGTGTAATATTCTCATTTGCTAAAGGAGTTTCTTTGAGCTGGCTATAAGCACTGGGTGTATTTTGTTTCCACGCATAATCAAGATATCTGAATTCGCTACTGTATGGAAATCTGTTATAGCGGTCGGCACTAAGAAGAATCTGCCATCTGATGCTTTCCAACTGATTGGAATATAAATTATTCCTATTTTGAAAGTCAACTGTCCAATGGAAATCTTTGTAATATGTTGATGTTGCCCATTTTCCGGTAAAATCCTCCAGCCAATAAACTCCGTTAGCCTGATGTCCTCCAGTAATTAATGCCTGAAAAGAATTAGGAGCAAAAGAATATGCCTGTGAATAACCTGACGAAGCAGCTTTTAATTCATCTACAAAAGTAGATACACGCAATGCTGCCGGAGATAATTTTTCTTTAGTGTAATTGCCTAAGAATGAATTATCTTCAAATATGGGTGATTCAGTATTTTTATCCGATGAAAATTTTGTTTTACCTATAATACCGTGATAAAACGGGTTGGTACCTGTATATATGGTGGCCAATGAAGAGGCGGCATTTATATTAGGAAAGTCAAATGAAACATTTGAATATACAAGCCCTTCGGAAAGAAGCCTTTTAAATCCTTTTTCTGAAAATGATTGATTGAAAAGCTCCAGATAATCGCCACGTAACTGATCTATTGTAATACCAATAACCAACTTCGGAGTATCCTTTAAAGTTGTTTGGGATTGTATAGATGTAACTGTAAGTACAGCTACAAGTGATGTGATTATTCTTATCATCTATATATTTGTTCCTTTACTGTAGTAAAGGTTTTGAGTATTAATAAATTAAATGTTTCTTCCGTTTTGCAATGACTCCTGATCTGACGCATAAAGCCAAAACATAAGGAAGAAATGCTATTTCTAATCGTTGTGGTATCAAAAACCACGCCAAAAGAAACAATATTAAAACTGCAAAGTTAATAAAATGATAGTAGTAGACATACTTTGAAGAGTATTTTATTAAAAAGAAAATTGCGGCTATAACCTGGATCGGATTCAACCACACTAAATTCCAGTTTGGACTGGTGCAAGGGTGTACCGAGAAGAACATCAAAAAGAATATTATACTTCCGGCCAGACCTGCTGTAAAGAATAATAAAAAATCGAAGATACGGGGTAACAAATCCGAAGATTTTCTTATTTGGGTATATGATATTAAGATGCTTATAACTAAAAGTATACATCCAACAACAAGAGGTGATAAGAAACCGGATTCTTTTGATTGCGTGGTAGATACCTGTTCAGATAATCGTCTTTCTTCTGAAACCAATTGACGCTGACGTATACTGTCTCCTTCTATTATCGCTTCTTTGTATGAACGTAATAAATTAGCCGGAAGAAAATCTTTTTGTTTCTCTGTAAGATCTTTATCTGCATCTGCACCTATAACCAGATCGATACCGAATTTGACCCATGGTTGGGCAGATACACAATTATGGACAAAGTACCTGTAAGATTCAATTCTTTTGATCTCTCTGGGGTAATATCGCACCTTTCCATCTATATTACTCTCAATAATATCTCTGGGACGGGTCGAACAGTTATCATAGAAATAATTATACCGATAGATTCTGTTTTCAGGTAGTGCATTTATAACTAAAGCATCAAAAATATTTTGCTTTTCATTTTGATTCAGATTCAATACCTGTTCGGTAATTCCTATTCCACGACTTTTGTAGCTCGATAAATACTGGCTAAAAGGATATCCGGCAACCATATAATCGGTTTCTCCTTTGACAAACCGGTACATAAAGTTGGGACTGTCGAAATCAAATATACCATAGTTAAAGACAACATCCAGCGAATTTTGTGGGTCTTCGATCCGTATGGCAGTATGTCCGAAAAGAGCATATACTTCCTGATCCCAAGGTGTATTTGTTAATAAACTAACTTTGGCAGAATCTGATAATTGAATATTTTGACCGGATATAGATATCGTAAATAATAGAAGAATGAAAGAATATAATAATTTTTTACTCATGTATACCATTGTAATATAGTATGTTATTTGAAATCTACCTGTATCGAATAATATTCAAATGTAATAATAAATTTAAAGCAAAAGTGAAAAAATATCAAAATGTTACATTTTTGATGTTTTAAAATCTAAAACGTGTATTTTTGTATAAGGAAAATTTAAAAACAAAAGAAATATGAAACAATTATTAATTGCTATCTGTCTGTTTTCTTGTGCATTATTTGCTTATTCACAGCAAGAAGTTATAAACCTTCCTATACCAGTAAAAACCGGAGGAAAGCCTCTTATGGATGCTTTGAATGAGCGTAAATCATATCATGAAGGATTTATCGATAAAGATCTTGATAATCAGACTTTATCTAACTTATTATGGGCTGCTTACGGCTTTAATAGAGCTGACAAACGTACAGTACCTTCAGCCAGTAATGCGCAGGAGTTTGATATCTATGTACTTCTTAGAGATGGAGCTTATCTGTATGACGCCAAAGCGAATACATTGACCCTTATTGCGGCAGGAAGCTTTAAAGATTACTTAGCTATGAACAGGCAACCTTATGTTAAAGATGTGGCGCTTCATTTGGTTTATGTAGCTAATCTGGAAAAAAGTAAAGCCGGAAGGGACGGAGTTTTAATCGATACAGGTTTTATATCTCAGAATGTATATCTATTCTGTGCATCTGAAGGATTAGGTACTGTAGCCAGAGCTTCTTTCGATAGAAAGCAGTTACCTGTTGTTTTAAAATTATCTGATAAACAAGAAATTACTTTAGTACAGGCAATAAGTCCTGTTCAATAATAGAAGTATAGAAAATAATGAAAGGCGGAAAAGAATATTTTCCGCCTTTTTTATTTACAATTGGTTTCTTTACACTTCCAAAGCTCCGATCAAATCTTTTATATGAGCAATATTGTGATTATCAAGATATTCCTGTATACCATTTACCACTTTTTCTGAAATAGTAGGGTCTATAAAATTATATGTTCCGATCTGTATTGCACTAGACCCGGCAAGGATAAACTCGATAGCATCTTGCCATGAAGATATGCCTCCCATACCTATTATTGGAATTTTAACAGCATTGTATGTCTGCCATACCATTCGTAAGGCAACAGGCTTCACACAAGGACCTGATAATCCACCTGTAACAGTCGATAAAACAGGTTTGCGCTTGTTTATATCGATCGCCATACCTAAAAGAGTATTGATCAAAGATAAAGAATCGGCACCCTCTGCTTCGGCAGCACGTGCAATTTCGGTAATATCAGTGACATTGGGAGATAGCTTAACAATCAAGGTTTTGTTGTACACTTTGCGGACAGCTCTTACCACATCTGCAGCAGAGCAGGCCGATGTACCGAAAGCCATACCGCCTTCTTTTACATTAGGACACGATATATTTAGTTCTATACCCGGAATTTTATCAAGGTCGGACAGTCGTGCAGCGCATTCGGCATAATCTTCTATAGTAGAACCAGATACATTTACAATTATATGTGTATCAAAGTCTTTAATCTCAGGGTAGATATTAGAAACAAAATAGTCTACACCTTTATTTTGCAATCCGACAGCATTGAGCATACCTGCCGGTGTTTCCGCCATACGAGGATACGCATTTCCCTGACGATCATGCAGAGTCGTCCCCTTTACACAAATCCCTCCTAATTTACCCAGATCAATAAAATCAGTATACTCTTTGCCATAGCCAAAGGTACCGGAGGCAGTCATAACCGGGTTTTTAAGAGCCAGGTTACCTATTTGTATATTTAATTTATCCATTTCAAGTCTTTTATATTAAATACCGGACCTTCTGTACAGACGCAAACATTGCCTCGTGTAGTGTTTTCAATACAACATAAGCAAACACCAAAGCCGCAAGCCATAGTATTTTCAAGAGATACTTCGCAGGTAATCCCGTGTTTATGAGCATAATTAGCTATAGCCATCATCATAGGCTTAGGTCCACATGTATATATTTGCTTAAAATCAGGCAGTTCTAATATTGAGTGATTGGTAACAAATCCTTTTTCGCCATGCGAACCATCTTCTGTAGTAGTATATACATCACCGTATTTCGCAAATTCATCTAGCTGTAACAAATCTTTAGAAGAACGTGCACCTAATAAGAAAACAGGAGAATATCCTTCTTCTTTGAGGATAGATCCCCAGTATAACATAGGAGCAGTGCCGACACCACCACCAACAAGTAAAACCCGATCTTTTTTATCAGAAGATTCCGGAGGTGTAAACGAATTACCTAATGGAAGAAGAAGATTTACAAGGTCGCCTTTTTTATATGTTGCCATTCGGCGAGTACCATCGCCAATAGCCTGAACTAATAACCAAAGTTCGTTTTTTTCTTTATCGATAAAATTTACCGAAATAGGACGCCGTAAAAAAGTAGTTGGTGAATCAGTAACATGTACTTCAACAAATTGGCCGGGAAACATTTCCGGCAAAGGACTACTATTCGTAGTTGATAATTTTAAAAGACAATAAGACTGATTGAGCTGGCTATTATCAGTTACAATCAAATCAAGCATTTTTTTCATGCAATCAAACCACTTAAGTTTTAATATAAAAGCTATCGTACAAAGTTAAGTAAAACTTGTGGTTTTTACAGATAAATTATCTCAGGGGAGCTATTTTTAAACAATACTTCCGGTTTTAATGAGAATCGAATGTTTCAAAGGTACTGTCTGTATAATATATAATTATCTGCTTGATTTTTTTCTCCTTTGCTTCTTTATATATAATTCGCTCATTAACAACTTCTTTAAGTATATTTTCGGGCTCTACTAACTCTTTCTCCTTTTGATATTTATTTTTATCCGAGCCATTGGTCGTATTTACAGAACCCTCATTAGGCAATACAGCAAATAAGTCAGGTAGAGATGGAGAAGATATTGTTCGCTTATGCTCTTCTTTATTAATTTCAGGCATATCTGCATCTTTGTACATTGGCCCAATTCCGGTTAATAACCATTCACTATTAATATTAGGCATTTTGATCAGAATCCGCGTAATAACATCTAAACTAGGGTTATTACGTCCATTAAGAATATGTGAAACAACAGCCCGGCCTATCTCTAATGTATCAGCAAAACGAGCAGGATTCATATTTTCCGAATCCATAATTAATTTGATCCTGTCTTTCATACAAATTTTATCTATTATATAGAATATAGATGCCCTTTACATAAGTATACTACAAATGTAAAACAAAAAATCAACAAAAATAAATAATATCGATTTACATTTGTCTCAGAGAAAGATGACAAATGTATTGATGTAAATATAACTAAGTATATACATTTGGAAATAAAGTTTTGGAGTATTAAAGTTTAAATTTTGATTATTGATATAATAATCACATAATAATATACTTATTTACATATATCATGTGATGTGAATTTATATAATAGCTATGCGTATCCTTTTACGTGGTTTATGTTAAACTAATACTATATATTATTAATATAATTTATTGATAAATAGGTATATATTATACTTTTTATATGCTCATTTTTATCTATTCTAGCATAGAATTAGTTAGTATATATTTTTGTTTATTTGATATTTTTGTAAAATATTAATCTTGTGTAACTATTGTAAATTGCATATAATGTATACAAAAAAGCATGATCGTGTTTACTTTTGTTCTAGTTTTAACTTTTGTATATTTGTATATATTTACATGAAATCACCTTTATTATAGGGATACTAATATCTGTATCAAATTTGTTGGATTTGACTAATGTTATAATCTCAAGAAGTTAAACATGAATATTATATAGTATTTATAATTGAAAACTAAATACTTAGGATATAAAATTTGTGTATATATTTTCTAGCCAAGAAAATCCAGAAACTTTCTATATATAGGATTTTGAGATAGAATATATTCATTTCCGACAGCAAAAAACTGAGATCTAGCCCTGGTTATTGCTACATTCAATTTTCTATCTACAGTTTTTTCTGAATTTAGGTTGGAAAAAAAATCCAATTGATATGGTCTATTCATACAGAAAGACAAAAGTATTATATCCCGTTGACTTCCTTGAAACCGTTCAACCGTATCAATCATTATATTTTGAAGTTCTGGAATTTGGGTTTCTTTGAGTTTGTGCTTTATTAATGCAATCTGATTCCTATATGGAGTAATAATTCCTATGGTTTTTTCTGGATCGAATCTTTTCTGATTTATATTATATATGTTGAGAATGGCCTTTGCTAAATCAGTAATAATTTCGGCTTCGGCGTAATTTATCTTATCGCTCTGAGAATTGAATATTTCAGAGCAATTGAAAAAGTATCGGCGTTTAGAAGAAATTATATTCTGGTAAGTATTCAGATTTTCTTCAGGTAAAATAATTTCCGAAAGGTTTTCCGACTGCCAGTTATTAGCGATCTTCAGTTGATCTTCATAAAAATGAAAATTTGGAAATTCCATTAAATCATTATGCATTCTACCTTGATATACTAAGGTGTCATATGCATGCTCCCACCTATTATCTTTATTTATCCTGAATAATCTTTCAAATAAAGATTCTCTACAATTATATAATTTTATTATGTTTAATAATTGATCTTCTACTTTAGACTTTTCTTCATCTTGAAGTGTGATTGTCGATAGCTGTTTATGATCACCAATCATAATAAATTTGTCGACCTTTGGGAGGATACCTACAATTTGAGGTTCGAGTATTTGAGAAGCTTCATCAATAATTGCCAGATTAAATTGTTTAAGATCGAAGATCTCCTGACGCCCGACTACGGACGCCAATGTACCTATAAATATACGTTGGGTGTGGATTGTTTTTCGTAGCTCTTCCCTACTCTTTGCTTCGGATGCTATGTTCTGTAATAAACGGTGTCGATAATTCTCGTGACATGATAGTTCTGTTCCAATACGAATGTACTTATCACACTCTTGATTATCATGCCCAAAAGCCTGATTTATAGATTCACATAATTCATCGACAGCTCTATTGGTATAGGCTATAATTAATATATTCTGTGTTGTATTATTATAATAATACTCGATCAGTCTTCTGGCAAAAATAGAAGTTTTACCTGTACCGGGAGGACCGACAATAAGAAAGTAATCTTTAGCATTGATTGCTTTCTGTATAACTATTTCCCGCTTTTCTTCCTGAGGAGTGTTTACATGTGTAATGAATTTAGATTCAAAATATTGTGGTTCTTTGACTCCTAGTAATAATTGGCGTTTATCAATTGGAGATTTTATGAAACTGAACAGGCTTTTATACATATTTGTATATGAATGATCAAGCCTGTCATGTTCCACAACCCAATTTTTATGACTATTGAAAAATGTTTTGTTCTTCTGTTTATATCTGAATCTCAATAAAAGATGGTCTATCGAAATTTCAGCAATTGTACCTTTAAGTATCTGATTGGTTAAGGCTGAGTCTTCATCTTTTTCATGAGGGTATAAAATACAGACTTCCCCTTCCCTGAAATTGACGAAGTCTGTATTTCCACTTCGTTTGAATAGAATTTTCATATCCCTGCTCGAATCATCGATATCAATAATTTCGAGATCCGGTATAAGATCAAATGACTCCAGGCGATCTAAATATTCGGTATTCCAAAGACTGGCAGTTGATGAATTGGACTCGAAGTAATTATCTCCAATCTTTTGGATGTATAATTCTCTGGTTATAAAAGCTATAAATCGATACAGATATAAACGTTCGGTTTCGGATATGTTTTTTATTGTTTTTTCAAATTCAATTATTTGCTGAGTAAAAAAATCCGGAACTTTACCGTAATTATCCAGATTGCATATATTAAGGAAAAGCTGATCTACAGCACCTGTTCCTCCTGTATATATGTCGTGTTCGGTAGCAATTATCAGATTACGCAAGTTTATAATTTCCTTTTCGAGCTTTTGATAAGGGACTGCCAGACGAAGGTTTTCGCCCCGGTTTTCGGCTGCAGAGTACAATATTGCAGATGATATTTTCCGGTCATCAAAGCCAAAGACACTTTTAATGATCAACCGATATATTGCTGTCTGCACTTCATGATTTACGGCTATTTTGCTCGGATCGTTTTTAGGGAAAGGCACCCCACCCGATTTCAGCTCGACAATCTTAGTTGTGTCACTACTATTTTGAGCCAGTTGCAAAAGGTCTAACCTTCCCTGAAAGCCGTATTGTTCGCAATAGAATGACGGTTCTAAAGTACAATCATTTACATTTATATGGTTAGCCGGAAAATCTTCTTTGATACAGCGCTTAATATTCTCGAATTGTGTATGTGCTTTACTCATAAAAGCTCTGAAATCCGATGGCTGTTTGATATCATTACAGCTGGTAAATTCGAACGGTTTATCTCTGAATGCTTTCAGGAAACATTGGTCGAATGTCACTTCATCAGGATGAGAGGCAAAAATAAGTTCGTCCAGAAAGAAGTTTGCCAGATTACCCAATAATATATAATGAGAACTTACAGGCGGTTCGAACCGTTTCCTGAAATAGTGCAGATATGATTTACTATAGTTTTGAAAGCACTCGGCCATCGCCGATGCATCTATCAGATAGTCGGGTTCTAATACAATATATTTGGGTATATAATACCCGGACTTATCTAAATATGAATCTATAATATTTAGTTGTGCTCCTATCCAAAGTCTTTCAATAGTAGGATTAAAGGTGTCATTAATATTCTCTACCCCATATTTAATATTAATCTCGGAAATGGTATTTTCACAAATACCGATAATCAGTTTTTCTTCCGGATCCAGGTCTGTAATTTGTACCCTCAGGTATTTAACAGAAGAATTAACATGAGTCTCGGAATGTGTATCTTCTTCCGGGGTCGTTGTTTTCTGATTTAAATAGATTATAGAAAAAAATTCCCGAATGGCATCTTTCGCTTTGTCATATTGACCCGGAGATACCAGATTACTTTCATTTTTTTGTAAAAAAGCTGACTTAACACGTATATTCTGTAGTTTCCATTCGAGGGAAGGTGCTATATTATATTTTTGTGTGAGGTATACTAAGCGCGAAAATAAAGAAGGAAACTGCAAAGTTTCGCCTGTAGTAAGCTCTTTGCAGTTTCTTTCAAGTATCTTTTTCAGATAAGTATATTTGTCCCGAAGTGAAATATTCGAAATATCGTTTTGCTGTATTTCGTCTATTATTACTTCATACCTCTCTCTGTTCAATGTTCTCTGAGTGTTACGTCCAGATTATTACACAATGTTATATATAAATTTCCTGCCGACATGTATGAATATCCTCTTATACGTACATCAATATTACCTCTGTTATTTAGTAAAATCATTGCATCATGCATGAAATTTATATATGCATTATCATTCGATATATCCAAACCTCCGGATCCGGGATTACCTACATTTACATAATAGTCAAGAGTAAGAGTTGTTCCGTTTATTGTAATGTCATATATATTTATATCATCTCCTCTCGATATATCTCCACTTATATTTATCCAGGCATTTTTCAGATATAAATCCAAAATCTCTTCGCGGGAAAGATTAATTCCCGGTATATCCCTTAAGTATATTGTTGAACGTGCTTCGAAATTTCCATTTTTAGTAATAGTTGGCATTACATAATCGAAATTGCTTTTTATCACATAATCATTATTAGTTGTACAACCTGCAAATCCGATCCCTATTATTACTACTAATACGATGTACAAAAAATTGCTTTTTCTCATAATTTAAGTGTTAGTGAGAGTTTGTTAATCCACCGCAAATATAAACGAAAGTTATTTTCTATCCTAACTAAAAACACCATTTACTCAAAATTATAACAAAAACACTTGCCTGTTACCGATAAGTAACATATATTTGTTACCGCAAAGTAACACCAATGCTATATCTATGGAAGTATCTAATAATGAAAAAGATAAAGAATTCACTAAACAAAAGCTACTGAATGCTGTAGGTATTGTTATTAATAAGGATGGATTTGAAAAGATTGGAGTTAATGCCGTTGCGGCAGAAGCTCAGGTGTCGAAGATTCTTATTTACCGCTATTTCGGGTCATTAGATAATATGATTATCGAATATCTCTCTAAGAATGACTTCTGGATAAGTTTTTCGATAGATTTACCGAAAGATGACAATCTCAAGGGGTTTCTTAAAAACATGTTCAGGGGGCAAATCAAACAAATGAGAGAAGATAAACTTATGCAACGTTTACACCGATGGGAACTAAATACCCAGAATAGTGTAATCGAAAAACTCCGGCTGAAGCGCGAAGCTAAAGGCATTACCCTGATCACAATTATAAGCCAGTTAGCACAACATCCTCAAGAGGAAGTTGCCGCTTTGGCAACGATATTAAGTGCATCTATTACTTACCTGAGCTTATTGGGTGAATACTGCCCTATGTATAACGGCATCGATTTACAAAGCGAAGCGGGTTGGGAACAAATAGCAAAAGGTGTAGACCTGATTATAGATGTATGGTATGACAAACAAATGGATAAAAAATGAAAAAGACTTTACTTTATATTAGCATCTTAACATTATCGATTATTCAAGGAAAAATGGAAGCACAAGTAAATAATGATTTCAAAGCTATGATAGAGGCTGCCACTAAAGCTCCATCAGGGCACAATACACAACCATGGCTTTTCAAGGTTAACCAAAGTTCTATCGAGATATTGCCAAATCTTGCTGATACCTTACCTGTGGTAGATAAGAACAACAGGGAATTATTCATAAGTCTGGGTGCAGCTACCGAGAATCTGTGCATTATGGCATCACATTTGGGATATTATCCGACCATAAAAACCGATGATAAGACTCAGACTATAACAATAGAACTCGGTAAATCTAATAATATACAAAAAGACGATCTGGCATTACAAATTGCAAAGAGACAAACAAACCGTAATGTATATGATGAAAAGGTGGTGCCGAAAGATATCTTATCTATTTTAGAAAATCAGACACTGCATGAAGGTATTTACAGATATACTATTTCTAAAGAAGACTCTTTGTTTTCTACCCTTAAATCATACGTTGTCAGAGGAAACGAGATCCAGATGAATGATGATGCGTTTAAAGATGAATTATTAAGATACATGAGGCTCAATAATAAGGAAGTTGAAAAAAATCCGACCGGATTGACCTATAAGGTAATGGGTGCACCGTCATTGCCGGCAATAATATCTAGGCCTATCGTAAAATCATATCTGAAAGCGGATAAGCAAAATAAGTCGGATATTCGAAAGATAGAATCGTCTTCGCACTTCATTTTATTCACAACGGAGAATGACACTTTTATTCAATGGGTCGATTTAGGGAGGAGTCTCGAAAGATATTTATTGAAAATATCAGAGCTGAACCTGGCTTATGCTTTCTTGAACCAGCCTTGTGAAGTGAAATCATTGTCGGACGAAATGCAAAAAGAAGTCCCCCTCATAAGAGGGCAACACCCTACTCTGCTTTTAAGGATTGGATATGCTCCGAAAGCCCCATATTCTCCCCGAAAAAACATTGAAGATGTTATATTGAAATAAGCTTTTATCTATATATAAAATGGTGGAAAAAACAGAGAAAATAAAAATGTGCAATTATGTGTCACCTTTGTCACCTTATACAACTTTATGTATTGATTTTCAACAATAACCAAAAGTGACAAAGGTGACACAAAGTATACATCGGTTTGTATAAGATTGTCACTGTTGTAACGTTCGAAAATAGTATATTTAAAACTTGCTTTCTTTACAAAATCAATGAGAGACCTGAGAGTTTAAACAATAAATAAAATGCAAAAAAGAGTCGTAACTTATATATTCTTATTTTTTATAACAATAACGAATAGTGTCGCAAATGACGGCGGTTTCTATATTGATGGTAACCAGTTAATCCCTATGCTCGAAACTGATATTTCGGTAAAGAAAGAAATACTGACAATAAACCGGAGCATCAAGAATCCCGAACAAGCAGAAGTGATCGTTTATTATGAATTTTATAATCCGGGAGAAGAAAAGACAATAACAGTCGGCTTTGAAGCTACATCTCCATCGGGCGACGCTCAGATATTACCGGTTAATGGAAATCATCCGTACTTACATGAGTTTACTGTAGAAATGAACTCTCGTTTTCTTCCTTATCAGATAGCTATTGTGGGAGACAGTTTGTATTATAAAAACGGAAAATTCAGAACTCTGACACAGCAACAAATAGAAGCGGATGTCGATGACTGTGGCGAATGCGGGGCGTTCCGGTATGTTTATCACTTTGATGCAAGTTTCAAAAAAGGATTGAATATTATAAAGCATACTTATACGTGCGATTTTTCGACATTCGTAGGATCTCATTATGTGTTCGGATATGTTCTTTCGGCTGCGATGCGTTGGGGAAATCACCAAATAGATGATTTTACATTGAATATTAATATGGGTGAAAAACAACTGTTGAATATTGACCCTTCTTTTTTCAAAGATGTTTCGGAATGGATTATTTTAGGAATAGGCAAATCGCATATAACTAGACATACATTGAGCCTTGAGCCTACAGCCCAGTTTTTTATACAAAAAGGATACTTAACTTTTCAAGCTAAAAACTTTAAGCCTAAGGGTGAGTTGAACTTCTATTCTCCCAGAGACTTCTTTGATAGTAATTCTTTTGATTATAAAAAGAATAAATACCTCCCTTATAACATAAACCTGTATTTGTCTGAAGATGGCAGTATGACTGCAGCAGATGATATGTCTAAGAAAATATTAAGAAATCTACCGTTTGCATGGCGTGGATACGTTTTCTATACACCCGAACTGAGGGATTATTATGAAAAACAAATATGGTATTATCCGGATGCATCTTATCGATCTGAAATCGACTCATTATCAGATAGTGAAAAGGAATGGGTACAATATTGGAGCCAGTAAAGATTATCCTCTGTTAATAAATAAAAGATTATTCAGACTTATGAACTGAGTCAATATTACTACTTTTGGGGCGTATTAATTTTATTAAACATTTATTATGAACAAAAGAAAGACAAATGAGTCTTTGAAAGCTTATCGTTTCAAGCGGTTTGCTAAAAGGGCTTACAGTGCATTTAACAGTATGCACAAAGTAGTAAACATTGGAGTAATATCAGGGTGTATGCTGACGTTTGCACATTCGACGCAAACTTCGGCTCAAACAACTAGTGACTCTGGTGATCAAATGAAAATTGCGGAAAAAGAACTGGAAGAAGTTACGGTGACAGCTTCACGGGTTGAGCTGTCTCTGAATCAGGTTCCAAAACAGGTGACAGTTATTTCCAGAGCAGAGATTGAGCGGGCTCCCGTCCAAAGTATTCAGGATCTATTAAACTATGCAGCAGGCATAGACGTTCAACAGCGTGGCGGCCACGGAGTACAAGCCGACATCTCGATCCGCGGAGGATCATTTGATCAAACAGCAATTCTACTCAACGGAGTCAACCTCTCCAATCCACAAACAGGTCATTACAGTTTCGATATTCCTATCAACCTCTCTGATATCGAGCGAATAGAAATCATTCACGGTCCTTCATCCATTATTTATGGCGCCAGTGCTTTTTCGGGAGGTATTAATATTATAACAAAGAAAGATGCTGATCATAAGGCTTATGCAAAAGTAGAAGCCGGAGGGCACAATTTGCTAGGAATAGAAGCAAACGGAGCTTATCAAAACCAAGTAGTATCAACACGGTTATCGGCAGGCTATAAGACATCTGACGGATATATCAATAACAGTGATTATGATATATTCAACCTTCTCTGGCAGACCCGGTTCGATGTAGAGAAATCTAAGATTGATATACAATTGGGTTATAATGATAAGCAATTCGGGGCAAACACATTCTATACACCTGAATACCCTAATCAGTATGATAAGACGCAATCTTATTTTGCCTCAATTAAAGGAGAGACCGGCACTAAGCTGAAGTTTATTCCCATAGTCTATTGGAACAGGCATAACGATTGCTTCCAACTTTACAGAGATGGAACTCCCGATATACCGTCATGGTATACCGGACATAATTACCATCAAACGGATGTTTACGGATCAAACTTAAATCTGCAATACAGGTCAAAATTAGGAATAACCAGTTTTGGCGCTGAGTTTCGTAACGAAGGTATCCTGAGTAATGTGTTAGGGCTTGAGATGCAAAACCCGAGTGGTAAATATACAAAATCGGATAACCGGACTAATATCAGTTATGCACTGGAGCATAATCTATTAATAGACCGATTCTCTTTGACTGCAGGTATTTTAACGAATTACAATACTGCAATAAGGGGGAAATACAAGTTCTATCCTTCGGTTAATATTAGTTATCAATTGACAAACAGCCTGAAAGTATACAGTTCGTGGAATAAGGCAACTCGTATGCCTACTTTTACCGATTTGTATTATACAACTGCAACACATACAGGTAATACTAATATCAAGCCTGAAGATTCGGAGGCATTCGAGCTTGGGTTCAAATACAATACCTCTTTTGTCAGAGCCTATATAACAGGATATATAATGGAAGGCAAGAACCTTATTGATTGGATAAAGGATAATCCGGATGATAAATGGGAGTCCAGAAACATTACTAAAATAGACAAACAAGGAATAGAAGTCGGTGCTAAATTTTCGTTGCATGAAATATTTCCTGGTTTAGATCCTTCAACAATACTGCAGTTAGGATATACAAGGCTGCATCAGAAGAAAGATGCAGGAGAAGTGATATCCAATTACACTTTAAATTACTTAAGAGATAAATTTACAGCCGGGTTGAATCACCCTATATATAAGGGAATAAGTGCAAACTGGAATTTCAGGTGGCAAAAACGTATGGGGTCATATCTGAAATACGAGATACTGAAACCTACGCAACAAACACCCTACCCTGCATTTGCGACCTTAGATGTGCAGATAAATTGGAAGCTGAAAGATTTTACTCTCAATATGTCGGCAAATAATATATTCGATAAGAAGTACTTCGATTTAGGTAATATTCCTCAAGCAGGATTTTGGTTAATTGGGGGGATTAGCTATACTCTCAAATAAAATTTGTAGGATAAAGATATTACTGATATTTTTGTAAATAAGTAACAACAAGTGTTTTTCGGAGTATAACTGATTATTGTTGTTTTACTTACAAAATCAATAAAAAGGTATGAGACCTTAATTCTCTAAAATCGGAATATGGAACCAATTTTTACATATAAGATGAAAGTTCGTGATTACGAACTGGATGCACAAGGTATTGTGAATAATGCCAACTATCAGCATTATTACGAAGTTACACGTCATGAGTTTCTCGAGACATGTGGAGTAAGTTTTACAGAAATGCATAATAGAGGTATTGATGCAATAGTATCGAGTATAACAATTAAATACAAAAGATCGTTAGTCGGGTCAGATGAATTTCTCTGTACAGTAAACCTGCATAAGAAAGGAATCAGGTACTATTTTAATCAGCAGATTATCAGAGTATCGGATAATGCACTATGCTCGGAAGCTGAAGTTGAAGTTGTTTGTCTGATTAATGGTAAACCATCACGTCCCGATGAGTTTGATGTTGTATTAAGCAAATATATATCTTAAAAGAATATCTTACTTCAATAATAAAAGGGAGTTTCTTTCTTATGAGACTCCCTTTTTTGTTTACAGAATTTGCCTTTATTTCTGTAATTTGAATAATACAGGTAATGTATAATATACAGGAACATTACGTCCATTCTGCATTCCGGCTATCCATTTGGGCATCGATTTTATAACTCGTACAGCTTCTCTATCGCATGAAGGATCAAGAGGTCTTAATACTGTAATATCTGACACTGAGCCGTCTTTGCCGACTACGAAGCGAATCACTACACGACCTTGGATATCGTTTTCAGCTGCAACAGCCGGATACTTAAGATTATTAGCTAAAAACTTCATTAATTCAGTATCCCCTCCCGGAAATCTGGGCATTTGTTCTACACTGACAAATGGAGTTTGCGGTCCTTCATCGACAACAGCTCTATGCTCTCTTAGTTCTTCAGGAGCAACTGCATCTCTACTTGTCGATCCATCAAGATTATCAACGATAGATATTTGAAGATTAGGATTTGAATTCAACTCTTCCTGAGTGCGCATCTCTCTGCTCTCATCAACAGTTTCAACTATTACCGGAGGTGTAAACTGGATAGCTGCTCTGGTTTCAACCGGCGGTGGAGCTAATTCTTGCCGAATAACGTCGGGTTCTTCCACTTTCTTTTCTATTTCAAGTTCAGAAAGCGTAACAGGGGTATCTATACCACCCAAATCTTGATTAGCTGCCTTTACCATATTTAAGAAGGAAGGCAATACAGCTACGGACCCGACAAAGAGTACAATAATAACAAATGCACTAATATGTCTTTTGGTTGAAGACTGCCGAAGAGCATATGCTCCATATGATTTGTTTTTCCCTTCGAATACAAGATCACACCAGTCAGATGAGTTTAGTTTTATTTCTCGTGCCATGATTGTAAATGTTAATGGTTTATTTATTCTTTACTTAATAGATAGATATTGAATAAGAATTCCATAAATATTTCCGGGAAAATAAATTTATTTTATAAATATCTGAAATATTGATATTTACCGATTATATATTAGATAATATAAATTAGCTCAATTTGAGTATTGAAAAAAGCAATTAAAAAAACATGTTATAAAGCATAAAATATTTGGTAGGGAAAGAAATATGTACTACTTTTGTATCAGAGAAAGATTAAAGGTTAGTGTAACTATTAGGTAAAAAGGTTGCAAATTGGTTATTAGTTTTAGGTTATTAGTAATATTCAAAATCTCTTGGAACATTCTATTGAGATAGAAAAAAGAGAGATTTTTGTTTTGATTAGTTTTGTGGTATTCAATAAAAGAAAAGAGAATATAGTTTTTAATACTATCATTCTCTTTTTTATTTTTATGTATCGTTATTATAATAACCCTTCAGGAAGATCTACGAATAATATTTTCTTCACAGGATCAATATTGGTTATAAAATCGTCAGATGCCGGAATAATAACCTCTACCCCATTTTCGTCATTTAATAAAAACAATGTGTTAATAGTTGAATCATCAATATCTACAATTTCACCTATTGCACCCTTGGCTTCATCTATTACATTAAAACCGATAAAATAATCTAGAGTGTATTCTGCTTCGACTGATTCGTCAAAATATTTCCGGGGCAAATATACATCTAAACCATTGAAACGTTTTGCTTCTATATCTGTAGTTATGTCTTCAAACGTAATAAGAGCTGTATCAGACCCTTTAAACCGGTATTCCTTAACAAAAAAAGGAACAAATATCCCATCAATCAAACATATCAGATAAGGACAATCTACTTTATCAAATATATCATTATCAAAAGCAAATGAGATTTCGCCTTTAATACCATGAGGTTTTACAAATTTTCCAATTTTGAATACTTCGTCTTCACGAATCATACACCAGTCGGAATTTACTTTTTCTTATTATTACGCTGTTGTTGTGGTTTACGTTGATTCAGATCTTTCATATCTGCTAGTTTCATATCCGAATCACGCTTGTCTATTTTCCGATTTGATAGTTCATACAGGTCAACAAATAATTTAGCATCATCAACATCTTTGTTCCACTGTATATATGTCTTTTTCATATGATTCAGAACAAGCCAGATCAACTGATCTCTTTCCTTACCTTCGGGATAATCAGACGCAATACCTATCAGTTTTTCAAGAGTCTTTCCATAATGCTTAAAATGCATGGTCGGACGGCTATATGGAACTTTACCCGGTTTTGAGTACAGATTCTCTTTTTTGATAATATCATACGGATAGTCTATATCCAACTTGAAATCGGCCATTATAGCCAAATGATCCCATAGTATATGTTTGAAGTCATTTACATCACGTAAGTGTGGAAACAGATTACCCATTATATTAATGATACTGTTTGCACATCTTTTACGTTCATCTTTGCCAGGTATGGTTAAGCAAAAATCGACCATATTTTGTATATTTCTTCCATATTCCGGAAGAGCTAACTTCTTTAATTGCGTATTATAATTCATGCAAAATTTATATAATAAAAAGAAAAGTCTAAAATGAAAGCTTAATTATTCTTTCGACAAATACCAGATGCTTCATAAGAGTTCGCATCATTATCATTTTTCAGTAAACTATGACATTGATAAGTGTTTATGGGCCGGAGATACCTTATATTAGTAGTTCTTTAGCGAGACAAAGATAATAAAAAAAGTATCTCATACAGTGATGAGATACTTTTTTCTATCTGATTTCTTGAAAATTGACCTTTATTCAATACCAAATTCTTCTTCTGAACCGGTTTTTGATGCTAAATCAACTATTTTTCGGCCGGGAGTAAATATCTCCTTATACTTTGGTTGATCATTTAAAAGAGTAATTACCTCTTTCAGGTCTTTATCATATTTCAACTGTTCTATATGTTCTCCTTTCTGGAAATAATAGCGTTTGGCTATCTCCATATTGATCAGTTTCTCTATTGTTTCTTTGAAGTTATTCAAATCCCGATCTAGGTCAGGAACTAATTTAGCCTCCAGCGCTTTGTATTCATCGTCAGCAGTTTGTGAATATCCTTCAAAATCCATTACCTCTTTCAGGGCTTTTAAGCGCTTTTCACTCAAACCATCATATTTGAAATCTTTTTTCGATTTTACAAATTCTTTGAAACTGTTATAGTCTTCATCTGTTATTCCAAAAGATTCGATTGGAGCTATTTTATTATTTTTCAAAGCCCACTCGGTTACCCAATCGTTGATAATGTATTGGTTTAAGAGATAATAAGTGATACTTGGTGTTTTTTCTACTTCAAGTTTTATATCAGGAGTAACACCTCCACCATCTCTGACTTCGCGACCTATTGCTGTCTTAAATACTGTAGTCAAACTATCAGGAATACGCCCTACACTACCATCTTCGTTACGATGGGTATAATCGATGGCCTGAATACAGCGCCCACTGGGAATATAATATTTTGAAGTTGTTACTTTCAGGCTTCCACCATAAGGTAATTCGCGCGGAGCTTGCACCAAACCTTTTCCAAAAGTACGTTGTCCGATAATAACGGCACGATCCAAATCCTGCAATGCTCCTGATACGATTTCAGCAGCCGAAGCCGAGCCTCTGTCTACCATAACAGCTAATGGCATAGTTGTATCTATAGGGTCTAGTGTTGTACGATAGGTACGGTCCCATTGTTTCATCTTCCCTTTAGTACTTAATACCATCTCACCTTTTGGAACGAATAGATTAACTATCTGTATCGCTTCTTCCATAATACCGCCTCCATTACCACGTAAATCGAGAATCATGGATGTTGCACCTTTTCCCTTCAACTCAAGGAATGCTTTTTTTACATCCTGAGCGCATTTATCGGTAAATCCGGTGAGAATAATATATCCCACATTATTCTCCAGCATTCCGTAGTAAGGTACGGATGATATTTGTATGTTTTCACGGATAAGTTTCACGTCAAAAGGTTTCTTAACTCCGGGTCTTTCTATTTTCACTGTGATTTCGGTACCTGCCTGCCCTTTCAGATGGCTGGTGACTTTATTGGATAGTGTTTTACCATATAACTCTCCGGCAACCTTATCTGCACTGGTCATATCTACACCATCTACAGCTAAGATAATATCTCCCACCTTTAGTCCGCTTTTAGCAGCAGGCATACCTTCATATGGTTCTACAATAACAACCATATCCCTACCATCAATGTTCCGGTATGAGATGATCGCTCCTACTCCTGCATACTCACCTGTAGTAAGTACATTGAAGTCCGAAACTTGTTCTTCGGTCATATAGTCGGTATAAGGGTCCAGTCCGGCCAACATATTTACGATTCCCGATTGTACAGTTTTTTGTACATCCAAAGTATCTACATAAAACATATCGAGCTGTTTAACCACCGAATTGAAAATCTCAATGTTTTTATTTATCTCGAAGTAGCGTTTGTTTTCATCTTCTTTTTCTTTGTCCTGAGCTTGCACCGCCCCTGCGAATAAGAAACTTGCACAAACAAGAATACTAAGTCCTTTTTTCATTTAATTTATATGTTAATCTGTTATTCTTCTTCTATCTATTATTATTGAGTGTTAGTGATATCCTGTAAATTTAACAAAGACGGGGCAAAGTAACAATTTTTTTTACAATTGAAAGACGCTTTTTAGTTATTATGTATTTAAAAACAAAGACTGTTATCTAAAAGTTTTTAATTAGTAATAATTGTATAATGTTGCGAAAATACTTGTCCATTTAAACGGTGTTTGTTTTCTTTGTATACAATTACTTTCTTAAATAAAAAACTCATGTCAGATCAGGTACAAATCAAAGATGTACAGGATATTGTAATACGTTTCTCAGGCGACTCGGGCGATGGTATGCAACTTTCCGGTACATTATTCTCCAGTCTATCTGCTATACTCGGAAACCAGATAGCAACATTCCCGGACTTTCCAGCCGAAATCAGGGCACCTCAAGGAACATTAAGCGGTGTTTCGGGCTATCAAATGCAGGTCGGAAAGAGTGTTTATAATTCAGGAGGTAAATCCGATGTTCTAATAGCCATGAATCCGGCTGCATTGAAAGTAAATGCCAAACATTTGAAACCTAACTCTGTAATTATAATTGACACAGACTCTTTTGCTAAAAGGGATCTGGAGAAAGCTGATTTTAAAACAGAGGCTCCTTTTGTTGAGTTATCACTCACTACACAACAAATAGTTGCCGTACCTATTTCTACCTTAACGAAAGAGAGCTTATCTGATTTTGACCTGGATATGAAAAGCAAAATCAGATGTAAAAATATGTTTGCATTAGGGTTGGTTTGCTGGCTTTTCAACAGGCCTATCGATGTGGTAAATGAGATGCTTTCGAATAAGTTTTCAAAGAAACCAATATTGGCTCAAGCAAACCTGACTGTATTAGCTAATGGATATAATTATGGGCAAAACCGAGATATGACAGTAACATCATATCGTATAGAATCTCTGAATATGGAGAAAGGATTCTATATGGATGTGAACGGTAATACTGCTACAGCATATGGATTGATTGCAGCAGCCGAAAAATCGGGACTCCAATTATTCTTAGGATCTTACCCTATAACACCTGCCACAGATATTCTGCATGAATTGGTAAAACGTAAAGATCTGGGAGTTAAAGTAATTCAGGCCGAAGACGAAATTGCCGGAGTTTGTACTGCTATCGGTGCCAGTTTTGCCGGAGATTTAGCTGTTACAACCACATCCGGTCCGGGATTAGCATTAAAGGGAGAAGCTATAGGATTGGCTGTCATGGCCGAACTACCATTAGTTGTTGTGGATGTACAACGGGGAGGACCTTCTACCGGACTGCCAACAAAAACAGAACAAACCGATCTAAGACAAGCATTATATGGACGTAATGGAGAAAGCCCTATCGTTGTAATAGCAGCATCAAGCCCAACCAATTGTTTTGATTCGGCTTATTGGGCATCTAAGTTAGCCCTGGAGCATATTACTCCTGTAATATTATTAACTGATAGTTATATAGCGAACGGGGCTTCGGCTTGGAAAATTCCAAATTTGAAAAACTATCCACAGATAATACCTCATACAATAGATCAATATAGCGGTTCTGATTGGAACGTTGCAACCCGTGATGAAAGTACATTTGCCCGCTATTGGGCTGCTGCCGGAACCGAAGGATACACTCACCGGATTGGGGGACTGGAACGTGATTACAAAACCGGAGCTATTTCTACGGATCCGGATAATCACCAGAAAATGGTCGATACCCGCAAAGAAAAAATAGCGCGTATTGCTAACTTTATTCCTGAACAAACAGTTTTGGGTGAAGAATCGGCTGATACATTAATTATTGGCTGGGGAGGTACATACGGGCACTTACGTGAAGCAGTGGAATTAATGAACAGAGGATCGAAGAAAGTGGCATTTACTCATTTTACATTTATAAGCCCGCTTCCTAAAAATACCGGGGATATTTTAAGAAAATATAAGAAGATTATTGTGGCTGAACAAAATAACGGACAATTCGCAGGATATTTGTCAGAGCAATTTTCTAATTTGCCGATAGTTAAATACAATGTCGTAAATGGACAGCCATTTACAGTGAGTGAACTCACAGATTTTTTCACTAAAGAAATTGAGGGCTAAAAAATGGAAACAGTATTGAAAAAAGTTTCTCACGAAATAAAAGACTATAAAAGCGATCAGTATGTGCGTTGGTGCCCGGGATGTGGCGACCATGCAGTATTAAGCTGTTTACATAAAGCGATGGTAGCATTGCAACTCGAACCACATCAGGTAGCAGTAATATCCGGGATAGGTTGTTCGTCACGTTTACCCTATTATATGAATACCTATGGATTTCATACAATACATGGTCGTGGAGCAGCTGTTGCGACAGGTGTAAAAGTGGCAAAACCCGAATTGTCTGTCTGGTTGGCAACAGGCGATGGAGATAGTTTAGCTATTGGAGGAAATCACTTTATTCATGCGGTACGGCGTAATGTAGATATAAATATTCTACTACTGAACAATAAGATATATGGATTGACAAAAGGGCAGTACTCTCCTACCTGCGACCGGGGATTCGTTTCTAAATCTTCGCCTTATGGTACAGTTGAAGACCCTTTTCGCCCTATTGAATTAGCTTTAGGTGCACGGGGAACTTTCTTTGCACGTTGTATTGATGTCGATATTAAAAATACATCAGTAATATTCGCAGATGCTGAAAAGCATAAAGGAACTTCTGTTGTAGAAATTTTACAGAATTGTGTCATATTCAACGACGATATTCATAAAGAGATTGTAGATAAAGCATATCGCGATGATCGCACTATCCTATTGAAACAAGGCGAAAAAATGGTTTTCGGAACCAATATGGATAAGGGAATCGTTCGGGATGGATTTAGTCTCAAGATGGTTACAATCGGGCAAGATGGTTATACTTTAGAAGACGTATTAGTACATGACGCTACTACTGTTGACAATACATTACACCTGAAACTTGGATTAATGGATCCCAAAGACGGTTTTCCTTTGGCTATCGGCGTCATACGTAATGTTGATAGCTTATGCTATGATCAGGAAGTTGAACAACAGATAGAAGATGTGCAATCTAAAACTCCGATCCGGTCACTGAATGACCTGTTGATGCAAGGAGAGATATGGGAAGTTAAGTAATAGTTCAGATTTTACATAAAAAAGGTATTTACACAGGAATATATTTGTCATATTCCTGTGTTTTTTATCTTTGTATCTAGAATAACAACTCTATTTTTATGACAAACAAAGAAAAATACGAATCTCTGACTGAAGAAAAGCAGGCATTACCTTCAGGAATGGCTATCATTCCTTCTGAGAAAGGTTTTACATTTGATGCTGAACTCATAGAAAAGGCATTATCCAATTGTAAAGATTTTAAATTACTGGAATTCTCTCCATTGGAAAATTTTCTGGGAGAGGCTGCTTTTAATGCCCGGATAGAATATGGTGATGAAACCTTTGATGTAGCTCTTTACTGGGACTTGATCTCTAATTTACATCTTGAAGAATACCGCTTCGGAAATAATATAGATGATAAGTCTATGGAAACAGCGACTCAGCAAACATATTTCCTAGGAACATCTATGTATTTCGGGGATAATGCTTTGGAGTCATTCCATCTGCAACTGAAAGTGATGAATGCTGTGGTACCTGATGCCTGTTTATGTATAGACTTTATGTCATTCAAGTTATTGTCGGCACAATGGCTGTCTATGACTGCAAAATCAGATATTCCGCCTTCGCCCGATTATCTGTATACTATCCATGCTGTATATAACGATGATGCCAGTAATATCCGCCATTACTGGCTGCACACACACGGTTTGCATCGTTGTGGAACAGTAGAATTGGAAATAGTTGACATAACGCAGAGTGCAGAAGAGATGAACACTATGTTGAACATGGTTGCCAAGAGATTCTTAACATCCCCGATAAAAGAAAAAGAACGTTTTATGATCGGATACGATGGTATGGGTATCGATCTTTGTTGGTTGCGTTGGGAAGAAGCTCTGAATGATTTTGCACCTGATGCCTTAGGTGGCTTTAATGACCGGAAAGATGAAGGTGATATTCATGCAGAACCGGTAGGCGTATTATATGCCGTACAAGAGGGAAATATGATGTCGCCCGAAATATATGGTCCAACCCTCGCCGAAAATCCTATTTACTACATTTCGAATGAGGAAACATTCAGAATGAGCTGTTTAGCTAAAGAAAGATTTAGTTTCTTTGCCGAATTATTCAGCAAACATGCACCTAAAGAAGAGAAAAAATCATTCTTCAGCAAGTTATTTGGTTCTAAGAAAACAGACGAAAATAATTCACCGTGGCGTTTTCTTGTAAAACTGGGTTTAGATGTGGATAATGAAGATGCCTCTGCCAGCGAAAAAGAACATCTTTGGTATGATGTGCTATCTATTGATGGTAATAAGATTACAGGAAGATTACTCAATCAGCCTTACTGGATTTCAAACCTGAATGAAGGTGATGTGAAAACTTACTCAACTGATCTGCTTACTGATTGGATTATTTACGGACCCGAAAACACCTATACTACAGATACTATTTACGAGTTAGGTTTTAAATAATATTGACATCAATCGATAAGATAAAAAAGACACTGAAAATCAGTGTCTTTTTTATTTCTATTTAGTTTAATTCGTTTAAGCATTTTGCTCAATCCACTTATGGGCATTTATAAATGCTTCCATCCAAGGGGTTACGTCATCTCTGCGATTTTCAAATGGATAATGTGCACACTGCCATGGGAATATAGCTCTCTCGGGATGTGGCATTATTGCCAAATGGCGCCCATCTTCGGAACAAACAGCTGCAGTATTATAATCAGAGCCATTAGGATTTCCCGGATAAGTGTCATATATGTATTTTCCGACAATATTGTAAGCCGATTCTTCTTCCGGCAATACAAAGCGTCCTTCACCATGGGCAACCCAAACTCCTAGTTTACTACCTGATAGTGAACTGAACATAACCGAATTGTTCTGAGGTATTTCAACACTAAGGAATGTTGATTCAAATTTATGCGATATATTATGGTGCATATTAGGTTTCTGTATACGATTAGGAAATACGAGTCCTAATTCCATCATAAGCTGGCATCCGTTACATACACCTAAACTTAGCGTATCAGTACGGTCATAAAAGTTTTTCAAGGCTGTTTTTGCTTTTTCATTGAACATAAAGCTACCAGCCCAACCTTTTGCAGAGCCTAATACATCCGAATTGGAGAAACCTCCACAAAAGACAATCAGGTTGATGTCTTCCAAAGTCTCTCTCCCAGATGCCAGGTCTGTCATATGCACATCTTTCACATCAAATCCGGCGAGATACAATGTATAAGCCATTTCACGTTCACCATTCGTACCTTTCTCTCTGATAATGGCCGCTCTGACTCCCGATCGTCCTTCCCGGTTAGGTGTTATCCCCAAATTAGAGAAACGTCCATTGAATGACGGATTGATATGAAATTGCAAAGGCTGATTCTTATAATTTTCGAAACGTGCTCTGGCACATTCTTCTCCGCTTTGTTTTCTATCCAACAGATAGGACGATTCGTACCAGACATCACGTAATTCGTCGATATCGAATTCTTCATAGAAATCTCCTTTCTGAATAGTTATCTTACGGGTCTCTGTAGGACGTGCTATTATTGCATACCCGATACCATAATCATCGAGGATTTTTTCTACCAGGTGATGATGTTTTACCTGAATCAGTACCCCCGGATTTTCAGAGAACAACACTTTTACAACATCTGCATTGTGAAGTTTGTCTAAACGAGCTTCTAAACCTCCCTGAGGATTGGCAAAGCACATCTCGAGCATAGTTGTAACCATACCTCCGGCAGAAATATCGTGTCCGGCAAGAACAAGTCCTCTATCTATAAGTTCCTGAACACAAGCAAATGCATTCTTAAAATATTCGGGATCCCTTACCGTCGGAACTTCTTCTCCTAACTTGCTCATGGTTTGTGCCAAAGCAGAGCCTCCCAGTTTGAATGTATCAAAAGAAAAGTCTATGTAGTACAGGTAAGTACCTTTTATGTAAGCTAGTACAGGAGATACAATTTTGCGGATATTCTTTACTTCTGCGGCAGCCGATATAATAACGGTACCCGGAGCATATACCTTCTCATCCCCATATTTTTGAGTCATCGACAAAGAGTCTTTACCCGTAGGAATATTGATTCCTAAATCACAGGCAAACGCTGAACAGGCTTCAACAGCACTATATAAGCGGGCATCTTCTCCCGGATTTCTACAAGGCCACATCCAGTTTGCACTTAGCGAAACACTTTTAAGCCCTTCGGCAAGAGGTGCGAAAACGAGATTAGTTAAAGATTCGGCTATTGCCATTACCGATCCGGCTTCCGGATCTATCATTGCTACCTGAGGTGCATGCCCAATTGACGTAGCGATACCTGCTCTTCCTCTGTAATCTAAAGCTACTGCCCCTAAATCACTCAATGGTAACTGTATTTCACCCTGACATTGCTGACGGGCTACTTTACCTGTTACAGAACGGTCTACCTTGTTTGTTAACCAATCTTTGCAGGCAACAGACTCCAGTTGGAGAACATTGGTTATATGTTTCTTTACACTGATCAGTTTATAGTCCGGATTCGAATAATACTCTTCAACAGTGTTATCTGTCATTATAGTTTTCGGAGCCTTCCCAAAGAAATCCTCCAAACTAAGATCAATAGGGCGTTTTCCATCAGCTTGTTCAAAAACAAACTTCATATCATTGGTAGTTTCGCCTACAACATACATAGGAGAACGTTCACGCTCGGCAATATTCTTTATTTTCTCAATCGTTTCAGATGGAACGAGCATTCCCATACGTTCCTGACTTTCGTTTCCTACGATCTCTTTGGATGAAAGTGTCGGATCGCCTACGGGTAATTGAGAAACGTCAATTTTACCTCCTGTATATTCAACCAGCTCTGAAAGACAGTTTAAGTGCCCGCCGGCACCATGATCGTGAATTGAAACAATAGGGTTACTATCGCCTTCTGATAAAGTACGGATAACATTCGAAACACGTTTCTGCATTTCAGGATTGGCTCGCTGTACTGCATTCAACTCAATACCGCTTGAATATTGTCCGGTATCGACAGATGATACAGCACCGCCACCCATTCCTATGCGATAATTGTCACCACCTAATAGTACGACTTTTTCTCCGGGTTCGGGTTCATTCTTTATAGCATCTCTCTTGTTGGCAAATCCTACGCCTCCGGCTAGCATTATCACTTTATCATAAGCGAATTTTTTACCATTTTCAAAATGCTCTAAAGTAAGTACTGATCCACATATCAGAGGTTGCCCGAATTTGTTACCAAAATCAGAAGCACCATTAGAAGCCTTGATCAGAATCTCTTCCGGAGTTTGATATAACCAATCCCTTTCGGGCATAGTTTCTTCCCACTCGCGCCCGGCTTTGGTTCTCGGATAAGAAGTCATATAAACAGCTGTTCCGGCAATGGGGAGAGAACCCTTTCCCCCACCCAACCGGTCACGGATTTCGCCACCTGTTCCGGTAGCAGCACCATTAAACGGTTCAACTGTAGTTGGGAAATTATGAGTTTCGGCTTTTAATGAAATAACCGACTTTATTTGTTTGGTTCGGAAATAGTCTGGTTTATCGCCACTTGCCGGAGCAAATTGTTCTATTTCGGGACCATCGTTAAAGGCAACATTATCTTTGTAAGCCGATACCAGTTTATTCAGATTGGTATTAGCTGTTTTCTTAATCAACTGAAAAAGTGTACTTTCTTTCTCTTCCCCATCAATAATGAATGTTCCATTGAATATTTTATGACGGCAGTGCTCCGAATTGACCTGTGAAAAGCCGAAAACCTCACTGTCGGTTAATTTCCTGTTGAGTTTTAGGCTCAGATTATTCAGATAATCAATTTCTTCATTACTTAGGGCAAGACCTTCCTGTACATTATATGCAGCTATATCATCTATTTCGAGAATAGGGTCAGGTGTCTTGTTTATAGTAAATAAATCCTGCTCCAAGCCATCATACCTTTGCTGTAGCATGGGGTCGAAAGACGAATCTTTATCTGCGGCAAAGAACTCTTCTATACGAATAATGCCGGTGATACCCATATTTTGAGTGATTTCAACGGCATTTGTACTCCAGGGAGTAATCATTTCTTTACGAGGCCCGACAAAGTGCCCTTCTTTTCTCGAGGACTCAACCGGGTCGGCTTCTCCAAACAACCACCTTAATTTAGATATATCGGCAGGATCAATCGCCGACAAAGTCTGAACTGCTATTATGTTTTTTGCTGAATTAAGAAAGAAAGAGACCATACGTTAGATTAAGATATTTATCATGTTATGTAAATCTGTGATCAAAGTTAGTGAAAAGAATATTACGAATAAAACCTAAATCCGATATTTTGGTATTAAAAAGAAAAAGGTCCGTAACATTCCATTACCGACCTTTCATTTTTGTTATATTTCACTATTCTTTTTTCTTTTTATCATCATCCAGAATCTCACTTGCTTTCTGTGATAAATCGCGGGCTGTACGCTTTGCTTGAATAGTCAGGTCTTCAACTTTATCTTCAATAATATCTGAATATTCGCGAGCCTTATGCGATAAGGTATCGAAAAGAGATTTAGCTTGTCCTTTCAGGTCAGTATATTTTCCTTTGAAGAATTTCTCCCAGTCTATTTCAATACCTTCCTTGTCCATAAAATCTTTTACAACTTTCAAAGACTTTACTGCTTGTTCTTCCGATAATCCAGCTTCTTCTTGTAGTTTCTTAAGTAAGTTTTCCATAACGTTCTTTCCTTTATATAAGTTCTGTTTTAAATAACGCAGATTATATCTATATAGTTTAACTATTTACAAATATTTAGATTTTTACCGAAGATAATATCTAAAAAAGAACGACCTTTGTTTTTATAATCAAACTTTCTAATCATTATGAATAAGATACTAAGTAGACCTTTCTTTATTAGTAGCTGCGAACCTGTATATGTTGTTGATAAAGGTGTTACCCGCCAATTTATCGGCTATACTAATGATATAATGACAGTAAAAGTCTTTTTCGAAAAAGGAGCTATCGGTTATACACATTCTCATCCTCATGTGCAAACAGCTTATATTGACTCCGGCAAATTTGAGGTTACAATCGGTAACGAAACCCAAATACTTGAGGCCGGAGACGGATTTGTTGCCGAACCCAATATCGAGCATGGAGTAGTTTGTCTTGAAGCAGGAATTATCATCGACACGTTTAATCCTATAAGAGAAGACTTTTATGCGACAATAAATAAATGAGTTTTACTTCTCGGCAAACATATCCTTAAAGTCCACAACTTCTTTACCTGGTAATATTTGATTCAAGACAATACCGATAATAGAAGCCAGAGCCATACCTTCGAGCGAAAAATGGCTTCCTATATGTATAGCAGCACCACCGATTCCAATAACCAGAATCACGGATGCTATAATCAGGTTGCGTTTAAGCGCAAAATCGATCTTATTTTCGACAAGCATACGCAATCCACTGGATGCTATAATACCAAATAGAAGTATCGAAACTCCTCCCATTACCGGAGTTGGTATGGATGATAACAAGGCTGCTATTTTTCCGCAAAAACCAAACAGGATAGCAAAGATAGCTGCTCCTATAAATAAATATATACTAAATGCTTTGGTAATAGCCAGTACACCTATATTTTCACCATAAGTAGTATTAGGTGGCCCTCCGATGCAAGCTGCAATAACGGAAGCTACACCATCGCCAAACATCGAACTATGTAATCCGGGATCGGCAAGCAGGTCTTTTTCTACTACTTTACTCAATACCAACTGATGCCCGATATGCTCGGCAATAGGAACTATGGCTACCGGAACCATCAGCAGAAAGACTTTCCATGTGAAATGCGGGGCAAAGTCGACAAATGGTATCTGGAATGGCGGAACCTGAAACCATGGAGCATCTATAACCGCTTGAAGATCTACAATACCCATGATCACAGCAAATATATATCCTCCGATTATACCCATAAGTACAGGAACAACACTTAAAAATCCCCGTGTAAATATTGCAAATATTATAGTTATCAGTAATGTGACCAGACCAACCAACACATAAGTAATGTCGTATCCCCCATCGTGATTTGTAACCATCCCAACAGCTACAGCCGATAAACCTAATCCTATTACCATAATTACAGGTCCTACAACAATCGGAGGGAGCAACTTCATCAGCCAGCGTGTTCCCGTTTTAGAAATTACAAGAGCAACAATGGCATACACCAAACCAACCATAAAGCTACCCATCATGATACCAGCAAAACCATCGAATGCTTTTGTGGCTATAATCGGGTTTATAAAGGCAAATGACGAACCTAAGTAAGATGGAACTTTGCCCCGTGTAACCAGAATGAATGCCAATGTACCCAATCCACTGGATACAAGAGCCACGGCCGGACTCATACCTGTTAATGCAGGAACCAGTACTGTAGAACCGAACATTGCAAAGAGATGTTGTATACTAAGCAACAGCCATTGAAGAGGTTTTGGTTTTTCATTTATGCCCAATACTATTTTGTTTGGTGAACTCATGAAGATGTTTTTAAATGGTTATTATTAGGAGGTTATTTTTTCGGTGACAAAAGTAACATATTTACACATAAAAAAAGCACCCCGACGAGGCGCTTTTTCACATTATAATATCTGTTTAAATTTAATAAGGAATTCATCAGCCTGCTCTTTTGTCAGGCATAATGGAGGCAACAAACGGAAAACATTTGTACCGGTAGCTCCTGTGAATATTTTATCTTCAAACAAAAGCTTAGATCTTTTTTCTTTGATCGGTTCATCAAATTCGATACCGATAATAAGCCCACGCCCTCTAACCTCTTTTACTTTAGGAAGCTTCTTCAGCTCTGTTATCAAATAATCACCTATTGTTTTTGCATTCTCTATCAGATTCTCTTTTTTGAAGATATCGAGAACCGCAATAGCAGCAGCACAACCTAAATGGTTACCACCAAAAGTAGTTCCCAGCTGTCCGTAAACAGCCTTAAACATAGGATTAATCAAAACGCCGGCCATTGGAAAACCATTGGCAATACCTTTTGCCACAGTTATCAAATCGGCTTGAATACCTGCGTATTGGTGTGCAAAGAATTTACCTGTACGCCCATATCCTGATTGTATTTCGTCAAGGATCAATATAGTACCTGTCTCTGTACAAATATCACGAAGTTGTTTCAAAAAGTTATCATCTGGAACATGTATTCCTGCAACACCCTGGATACCTTCGATTATTACAGAAGAATATTCTTTAGTTTCAAGTTCTTTTTTTACTGCTTCAATATCATTGAATGGAACAAAGGTCGTATAGTCTGTCCGGTTTACAGGAGCGCTATATGCAGGTATATCAGTAACAGCAACGGTTACAGATGTACGACCGTGAAAGGCTTTTTTGAATGCGAGAACTTTGCGGCGCCCGTTATGGAAAGATGCCAGTTTGATCGCATTTTCATTGGCTTCGGCTCCCGAGTTGATAAGAAACAGATGATAATCGGGATATCCGCATTGCTCTCCCAATTTACCGGCCAGTTCTACTTGCAGTTTATTGATAACCGAATTGGAATAAAATCCGAGCTTATTCAACTGATCAGTCACTTTTTCTACATAATACGGATGGGTATGTCCTACCGAGATAACTGCATGACCGCCGTATAAATCCAAATACTTGTTGCCTTTATCGTCATATACATAGCAACCTTCGCCTTTTACTATATTCAAATCGAATAGCGGAAATACATCAAAAAGTTTCATGTCTGTTTATTTTTTGTATACTTTCTGTCACTTTTTTGTCACCTTATAAATATCTGCTATTAAATATTTTATCTTCTTAAAAGTGACAAAGGTGACAAAAGTAACACGTTTTTATATTATTTTTTTTCTTGTTTTAAGCTTTCTGTATAGATAAAATTATTCTGTATTATTATTCAATAACACTTCATTAATCATCTCTACAACACCCTCTTTTCGAATGATATACATACCTAATCTATCCGTAGATATACCATCTTTCAATTTGTATGTATATACCGGGTGACCGTTTTCTTCACGAATATCAAAACATCTGAAGTTGATGTTACTGTTTACTTTCAACTCTTCGGCTGCTTCTACAATATGGGTTGATATGACAAAGAAAGAACTCTTGATACGGGCAAAAGCCGATACAATAGCCAGTGTTCCGTCATAAGCATCCTTTACATTAGTACCCCTGAACAGTTCGTCGAAAATAACCATCATATTGCTGTTTACTTTCAGCCGTTCTGCAACATGTTTTACTCTGAGTACTTCTGCATAGAAATGGCTGTAACCCGATTGAAGATTATCCGAAATATTTATAGTAGTACATAGACCCGAAACAAGGCTCATACTAAAGTTTTTTGCAGGTACCGGAAATCCCGCATGTGCCAGATATACCGATACTCCCAGAGCTTTCAGAAAAGTAGATTTACCTGCCATATTAGGCCCTGTAACAAACAGCAGATTAGAGTTTGTATCAAATTGAATATCATTATTGATAGCATTCTCTACAAAAGGATGGAAAATTCCTTCCGCTTTCAGCCTATTTTCTGTTTTGGGTAATACTTCGGGATAGCAGAATCCGTATTCGGATGCAGCTTTTGCCACCGACAAATAAGCGTCGTATTCGTAAATCAAATCGAACATATATTGCAGGTTCCGTTGTTGCGCATACCGGAATATATAGTTATACTCGGCTACATCAAAGGGTCTTATATCGATCATATCCAGTAATACTTTCATCTCCTGAATTTCCAGAATCTCAAGAATCCTCTTATTACGCTTTTGAAAGAGCGAGGGAAGTGTTCCCGAAGACTTCTCATCTAATAAATGACAAAATTTATACAAACGTTGTAATATCTTGATGATAGACTTAACGCCCTTTTCTACAACAAAATAATTTTCGCTCGACCGTAATTTGTTTAATAACTGATTATTAAGAGGACGCCACAGTTTTGTCGGACGCCTGAGCGAATACTCCCTGTGTTTCTGGTAATATTCGGCAAAGCTAAGCGTATCCATATCTATATCAAGGTCGGTAAACCCATGCTGTTGAAAGAATGCGATAGCTTCGCTACGTCCCCGTATAGCATCGAGGTCGGTCAAAGGTTCCGACAAGAAGTGATACAACTTATTCTCTCCCCCTTTACAAGTTGTAAAGTTGAACAACCCGAATATAGACTTGCTATCTTGATTAACAGCAAATATATCCAAGTCCCTTTTAGTCTGATTATCTACCTCGAATGCCATAAGCGTTTAATTTTATAGATGCAGAACTAATGTTGTCAGAAAGCAGAAGCTTTCAGCCCCAATCCTTCTTTCTCATTCAGCCCGAACATCAGGTTCATATTGTGTATAGCCTGTCCCGATGCACCTTTTACCAGATTATCGATACAGGATAGTATAAGTAGCTTATTGCCATGCTTTTCGACATGGAGCACACACTTATTTGTATTAACAACTTGTTTCAAATCGGGATTCTTATCAGTGACGATCACAAACGGACTGTCTTTGTAAAATTCCTGATAGAGTTTTTCGGCGTCTTCTACCGAGCCATCGTATTTCAGATAGATCGAAGCAAATATGCCTCTGGTAAAATTCCCCCGAACAGGTATAAAGTTAATATCTTCTGTAAAATTATTTTGTAAATGTGTCAAAGATTGTCTGATTTCAGCCAAATGCTGATGCTCAAAAGCCTTGTATACCGAAATGTTATTCTCTCTCCAACTGAAATGAGAGGTCGCCCCGGGTTTTACTCCCGCTCCGGTCGAACCTGTTATGGCATTTACATGCACTTCGGTTAACACCTGATCCTTTGCTAACGGTAACAATGCCAATTGTATAGCTGTGGCAAAGCATCCGGGATTAGCTATATGTTTCGCTCTTTTTATTTGCTCTTTATTCAGTTCAGGTAGTCCGTATACAAAATCATGTTCGGATGATTCTTTCCTGTAATCAGTGGATAAATCGATTATTTTTAAATCCGAAGGAACGGTATTTGCTTCCAGAAACTTTTTTGTATCACCATGTGCTGTACAGAAAAAGAGTACATCTATTGTATTGTATGGCAATTGGTCGGTAAACGACATATCTGTTTCACCCAGTAAACCGCCATGTACATCGGTTAGTTTATTTCCGGCATTACTGGTACTGTTTACAAACACAAGCTCTACCTGCGGATGATTGATAAGTATTCGTATCAACTCTCCGGCAGTGTATCCGGCTCCTCCTATTATTCCTGCTTTTATCATTATAACTTATTGTTTTTAAACACAGAGTTTCACGGAGTTATTTTCACAGAGTCTACAAAACGTAACGTTTTATGCCTTCTTTGAGTGAAACAACATTAAAATTTATTAAGTATCCGATTTTACAGTGCGATAGTTTCAGATATGTCAGCAACTGCGCTGTATGAACATTGGTTAAACTCTCCACCGATTTCAGTTCAAGAATAATTTTATTCTCCACTAATAAATCCATTTTATATCCAACATCTATTAGGATGTCTTTATATAATAGAGACTGATCTTTCTGTTTTTCCACAAATAAACCGACCTTTTTGAGTTCATAAAACAAACATTCTTCGTAAGTTTTCTCCAATAACCCGGGACCCAACTCTGAATGAACAGTATATGCACATCTCAATACCTTATTACTCAACTCCCTCTCTAAAATCATATCCTACTCTGTGAAAATAACTCCGTGAAACTCCGTGTTTAATTATTTCTATCGATTTTATTCTGTCTCTTTACCATTCTTTTTCTGAACAGCATGATATATTTTATTCGGAATAGAATAGATTTTCGTAAATCCTTTCGCATCATCCGAAGACCAAGCTTTGTTTACTTCACCATACTCGCCGAAATCAGCTTTCATCAGGTCGAAATCACTTTCTACGCCAACCAATGTATAATGATAAGGCTTTAACTCAACAATTACACGCCCTGTAACATTGCGTTGCGAGCTTTCGAGCATAGCTTCTATATCGCGCATCACAGGCTCAAGATACTGGGCTTCGTGTAAAAACATTCCATACCAATTCCCAACCTGGTCTTTCCAGTATTGTTGCCATTTAGATAAAGTATGCTTTTCGAGCATCTTATGTGCATTGATGATCACAAGAGGGGCAGCAGCTTCAAAACCGACACGTCCTTTGATACCTATAATAGTATCACCGATGTGCATATCGCGACCGATGGCATAAGCCGAAGCTAATTCTTCCACCTTATTTATAGCATCTACTTTACTGGCGTATTTAATGCCGTTAATGCCGTCAATTTCTCCGTTAACGAAGTCAATAACCAGAGTTTCCGAACCTTTTTTCTCCAATTGCGAAGGATATGCCTCTTCAGGTAAAGTCTGATTCGATTTTAATGTTTCCTTACCACCTATACTCGTTCCCCAAAGACCTTTGTTGATAGAATATTCCATCTTGGTAAAGTCGGCTTCATATCCGTGTTTTTTCAAATAATCAATTTCGTATTCACGAGTCAGAATCATGTCACGGGTTGGAGTAATGATTTCTATTTCGGGAGCTAATACCCCGAATGTCAAGTCGAAACGCACCTGATCGTTTCCAGCTCCGGTACTTCCATGTGCAACAGCATCAGCACCTATCTCCTTTGCATAATTAATAATAGCTAAAGCTTGAAATATACGCTCCGAGCTTACCGAAATAGGATATGTTCCGTTACGCATCACATTACCGAAAATCATATACTTGATACTCTTATCGTAATATTCCTGAGTAACATCTAGTGTTGCATGTTTAACAGCACCCAGCTTGTAGGCTTTTTCTTCTATCGTTTTCAATTCGGCAGGCGAAAAACCTCCGGTGTTGGCTATTGCGGTATAAACATCATACCCTTTTTCTTCCGATAAATACTTGGCACAAAATGATGTATCCAAACCTCCGCTAAATGCTAAAACAACTTTCTTTTTCATTTTTGCTTATTATTTATTTTTTCTTCTTTTCTGATTTGTTTTACAAGGTCTTTAATCACAGGCTTGTCTTTGTGTGTAGCCGGATCGTAAAGCATAGCTGTACAGATACAGTATTTACGGTCGGTACGTTCAAGTACATCATGATTCTTACATCCCTGACAACCACGCCAGAAGGCTTCATCGTCTGTTAATTGGGCAAATGTAACAGGTACATATCCCAATTCGGTATTAATCTTCATTACAGCAGCCCCTGATGTCAACCCAAAAACCTTAGCCTCAGGATAACGGGCACGACACAAAGCAAAAGCCATTTGCTTTATTTTTTTAGCTAATCCGTGACCTCTGAATTTATCAACAACAATTAACCCCGAGTTAGCAACAAATTGCTTATTCCCCCAGGTCTCGATATAACAGAAACCGGCAAACTCCTTTCCGGCAAGAGCTATTATAGCTTTACCTTCCTTAATTTTAAGTTCCACATATTCGGGAGATCTTTTGGCAATACCTGTGCCACGCACTTTGGCCGCGGCTTCGATGGTATCTAATATAGTCTGAACATACCCTACATGTTCGTCATTGGCAATGTTGATAGTAATATCTACGTCAACCCCTATTTTTTGTTCTGTTTCCATTTTTATCGATTGATAAAATATTGTTGATCATTGAATGTTTGGTATAATTACAGATAACGATGCCACCACATCTTCTCTGTTTACATTTTCTCTTGGAATTAATAAAATAGTATCATCTCCTGCAACCGTTCCTAATATAGTACGGGCGGCTTTATTATCTATCTCTCCGGCGATTGCCATTGCATAGCCGGGACGGGTCTTAATAACAGCTAATTGTCCTGAAAATTCAATATTAACAAAGCCATATGCCGACAAAGATGTGTTTTCTTCAATTACAGGCAAGCCGGTATTGAATGTTTCTGATAGCTGATAAGCATATCCACCTTTAGAAGTGGGTGCTTTTACAACCTTCATCTCTTTAATGTCACGTGAAAGGGTTGCCTGGGTTACATCAAAACCTTTATCTGTTAGTATATTAAGTAACATATCCTGACTCGTTATATCTGTAGAAAGAATAATGTCTTTAATTATTTTATGTCTGCTTTTTTTGCTCATTAATTGAATATTTATACAAATATACTGCAAATTTATACATAAAAATACATGTAAACGATTTTTTTGAATAAAAAAACGGACACATAAATAATATGTATCCGTGATATCTTGTATAAATAAGATTTATCGTCAGAAAGGCACTATATCATTACCTCCGATAGGTGGAAAATTATTAGCAGTTTCAACCGGTGATGGAGATGAATTCATCCGTGACCCGAACTGAGCACTTGCATTATTATATTCATCCTCAATATTCTGGAAACGGGCAAACTCACTTTTGAAACGTAAAAGCACATCAGCTGTAGCACCGTTACGGTGTTTAGCGATGATAATCTCGGCAAGACCAACGAGTGAATTTCCTTTCTCATCTTCCAGTATCTTATAATATTCAGGACGGTGAATAAAACATACCATATCGGCATCCTGTTCAATCGCACCCGATTCACGAAGGTCTGATAACTGCGGACGCTTACCTTCCGCTCCTGTACGGCCTTCGACACCACGATTCAACTGCGATAAAGCTATAATCGGGATATTCAACTCTTTGGCTAATCCTTTCAACGAACGCGAGATCATACTTACCTCTTGCTCACGGCTACCATAATTCATACCACTGGCATTCATCAGCTGAAGGTAGTCGATAATAATCATCTTGATGCCATGCTCACGAGCCAGACGGCGGGCCTTTGTTCTCAATTCGAATACCGACAAACTGGGTGTATCGTCTATAAACAAAGGTGCATCATAGAGTTCTTTTATCTTAAAGTCGAGCTGTTCCCACTCATAAGGTGCCAATTGTCCATTCTTGATTTTTTCACCTGGTATTTCACAGGTATTCACAATCAGACGATTTACCAACTGTACGTTGGACATCTCCAAAGAGAATAATGCTACCGGATAATTATATGTTACAGCCATATTTTTGGCCATAGAAAGTACAAATGCTGTTTTTCCCATCGCAGGACGGGCAGCAATAATCACAAGATCGGAGTTTTGCCATCCCGAAGTAATTTTATCAAGATTAGCAAAACCTGTTTGTAAACCACTTAACCCCTCAGGACGGTTTGCTGCAATCTCTAGCAGATTCAATGCTTCTTTAATAACCGGATTGATTTGGGTTACGTCTTTCTTTACGTTCCCTTGAGATATTTCAAAAAGTTTACTTTCGGCTTCTTGCATCAGATCGTCAACATCCGATGTTTCATCAAAAGCTTTATTGGTGATATCGGAAGAGAATCCTATCAGTTCCCTTGCTAAATATTTTTGAGCAATGATACGGGCATGGAATTCGATATGGGCAGCTGAAGCCACTTTTTCGGTTAACTGGGCAATATATACAGGGCCTCCGACTGCCTCCAGTTCTCCTGTCTTACGAAGTTCTTCCACAACTGTAAGCATATCCACAGGTGCTTGCTTGGATGCGAGGCTAACAATAGCCCGATACACTATTTGATGAATGTCATCATAAAAACTATCAGCCTTTAGTATATCGCTGACCTGCGAATAAGCATCTTTTTCAAGCATCAGAGCTCCTAAAACAGCTTCTTCTAACTCTCTTGCTTGTGGCTGAATACGCCCTATTTCTGATAACGCCTGATTGTTTTCCTTGCCCCGCCCCTTAGTATTATAGCGTTGCGTCTTTTTGTTTTCCATCTTTCTTGGATTTTGCATCTCAAAGATACTTCAAATAAACAAGTATTAAAAGTAAAGTTATTGACAAGTAATGAACACCTACTTATGGATTATATTTTGCTTTATTCAGGATATTCTGGTTATTATCCAAAGCTAATATTGAGCTTAAATCATCTCCAGTATTTTTTGCATAATTCTTAATTATCTGCAAACCAAGCCAAGCACCTATCCTACCCGGTGAGTCAGCCGAAATAGAAGCTGTATAAGGAGCTTCATCCATATACTTTTGAATAGTAAGGAAATCGGTGCTGAACAGATTATTCTGATCTACAGTCTTTTTCCATATATTTTTAGAGTTATCATCGCACCACTTTATTTGGTCAGCAGTATATCCTAA
This sequence comes from Indolivaga macrotermitis, assembly GCF_900128985.1. GTDB lineage: Bacteria > Bacteroidota > Bacteroidia > Bacteroidales > Dysgonomonadaceae > Dysgonomonas_A > Dysgonomonas_A macrotermitis. The sequence continues at coordinate 84,501 of NZ_FQUC01000005.1, forward strand.
GATATCAGCTTCGCTCCAATCTGGTAATAATTGTTGCAGAGCATATAATATTTTCCCTTCATACAACATCTCAGATACAAGGTCTTTTCGTTTATTAGACTTGGGCTGCTCTGTCAATAACCATGCTTTCAAATAATCCCGGACAATGTATTCAGGTTGCATCTGTATGCGTTGGTATTCTTCGAAAAATTCCTGATACGCAGGATAATCTTTCCCTAAATACTTATCAGTTGATATAGATATATAGTTGTCCAGTACTATTGTATTTGCTTTAAAACCTGAGACATGTACACCGAATGTAGGCAATTGTTTTCCTTTTAACAAGGTATTTGCCCGACTGGCAGCTTCGGTCAGCTGTTGTTGGTAAATTGTCATGTCCGCAAATTGCGATAAGGCATCAGTATATATCTTGGATAAGATCTTATTCGAAAAATACTCCCGTAATCGTGCAAAACATTCAGGACTATCTACATCAACATCTTTATTATCAACGGTGACAGTACCAAAGGCTTTTAAAAACTGGGGGTATTTCTCTTTCAGAGATATCTCTTTTTCCGTGGTAGGATCGATCAGATAAGAGTGAAAATCGATATCAAATCGTTCAACAGTAATCAATGAGCCCTGATCTTGTACATATGCACTATTATTGGTCTTTTCAGTGTGACCGGTGCAACTACAAAATGATGATACTGAGACGAAAAAGAAGATAAAACTTGCGACATATTTCATATTTTTTTTAGTATAAAAGTACATAAGAATAACCTGAGATAAAAATACTTAATTTTTTCTGATGGATAACCCTTTCGGTATTGATTATTTCTCATCTGCACATTTTTCATTACTGTTAACCTGAAAAGACAGCTTTGACGGAGAAAAAAAATAAATTATATTTGTATAGTTTTTAAGACATTACAGGTTGTTTTAGCTTTACCTTCAAAAGGCTATATTCAAGTTTTACTTAACATTATATGATAACTATACTGGGAATAGAGTCTTCATGCGACGATACAGCTGCTGCTGTTATCAGGGATGAAGTACTTCTTTCTAATATTATTTCGAGCCAGAAAGTCCATGAAAGTTACGGGGGCGTTGTTCCCGAACTGGCTTCACGGGCACATCAACAAAACATTATACCGGTAGTAGATGAAGCTCTGAAAAAAGCCGGAGTAACGAAAGACGAAATTACAGCCATCGCATTCACCAGAGGTCCCGGCCTGATGGGGTCTCTTCTTGTAGGAACATCTTTTGCTAAAGGACTTGCTGCTGCTTTAGATATACCCATGATGGATATAAACCATTTACAGGCGCATGTATTAGCTCATTTTATAAAAGAAGATAAGGAAGATACTAATCAACCATCATTTCCTTTTTTATGTTTACTCGTATCGGGTGGCAATTCGCAGATCATAGTTGTAAAGTCTCATAAAGAAATGGAGATTATCGGACAAACTATAGACGATGCTGCCGGTGAAGCTTTCGATAAATGTGCAAAAGTGATGGGATTGGGGTATCCCGGCGGACCAATTGTCAACAAGCTGGCAAATCAGGGAAATCCTGACCGTTTTAAGTTTAACAAACCTCATATTGCAGGATATGATTATAGCTTTAGCGGATTGAAAACGTCTTTTCTCTATTTTCTAAGGGACGAATTAAAAAATGATCCAGGCTTCATAGAAAAAAATAAAGAAGACTTATGTGCGTCATTACAAAAGACAATCATAGATATTCTTATGGATAAATTAAGGAAAGCGGCAAAAGATTTAAATATCAAGGAAGTCGCCGTAGCCGGAGGTGTTTCAGCGAATTCGGGATTAAGGGATGCTTTTGAAGACCATTCGAAAAAGTATGGATGGAAAATACATATACCCAAATTTGGTTACACAACGGATAATGCAGCAATGGTAGCTATTAGCGGATACTACAAGTATCAGGATAACGAATTCTGTGAAATGGATGCCGCACCTTTTGCCCGGGTAACCGTTTAAGGACAAAAAGATCAACTAAAAAACCTTCGTTTGAAAAACAAACAAAGGATAAACTACAATAAAACAACACTTTTTGAATATGAGACACGAAGATAACTCTTCGCATATTGAAGATTTCGATTATGAGAAAGACTTCAATAATGCGTATAACAATTCGGAGACAGAGTCCCTGAGTCCGGAAAACCCCACTGAGATACCCTCCTTAGATCCTGTAATCGAGCGACGGTCATTAGTCCCGGTTACCGAACCGGCTACTATCGCAACGACTGAAAATACGATAGTAGATAACGCAACTGCTATGCAGATGATAACGGGTAACGGAAGTTCATTTAATACTGAACTTGGTAAGTCTAATTTTCCATTAGCATTACTTGGAGGATTCATAGCATCCATTGTCTGTGTCTTTATATGGGCTGCAATTACGGTTTCTCTAAAATATCAGATAACATATATGGCTATCGGTGTTGGATTCGCTGTAGGCTATGCCATCCAAAAAATCGGAAAAGGCAGTTCTCCCATATACGGAATTCTGGGAGCAATATTTGCTGTATTAACTTGCTTCTGGGGTAATGTTATTAGTTATACCTGCTTCATTGCCAACGAATACGAAAATTATTCGTACTTTGACGCAATAACTGGATTAGATTTCGATACAGCCATGTATATTGCAATAGAATCTTTTGATTTTATAGACGTATTCTTTTATATACTTGCTATTTATACCGGATATATGTTCTCCATAAAACGAAACGGATGATATATTATTTATTAATATTTATAGCTATTCTTGATTTTTGCTGGACTCAATATCTGGCGTACCGGAATCGTAAAAAAATGAGTCCGGATATTCCTTCCGAGTTACAAGGAATATATGATCAGGAGAAGTATCTAAAACAACAATCTTATCAAAAAGAAAACAGCCGTCTGGGATTAATATCCGGAACAACTCTTTTTGCACTATTACTTTTAACCCTTGTTACGTATGGCTTTGGCTGGATTGACTCTACAATACGGTCATACATAAGCAATCCGTTAATGATAACCCTGACTTTTTTCGGCTTTATTCTTGCTGCAAGCCAGATATTATCCCTACCCTTTTCCTATTATGACACTTTTGTTATAGAAGCAAAATATGGTTTTAATAAATCAACGCGGAGAATGTTTTGGGCTGATTGGATAAAAGGACTGATTCTTAGCATTGTTTTAGGCGGAATTATTGTATCCCTATTAGTCTGGGTATATGATAATCTCGGTAATTCGGCATGGTTATTAGCATGGGGAATAATGACTGTCTTTTCGTTATTTATAACACTATCCTATTCAAACCTCATAGTACCGATCTTTAATAAGCAAACACCCTTGGAAGAAGGAGAACTACGTTCAGCTATCAAAGCATTTTCAGAGAAAGCGGGATTCGAACTAAGCGATATTTATGTAATGGATGCATCGAAAAGGACAACAAAAGCCAATGCTTATTTTACAGGATTAGGTAATAAGAAGCGGATAGTTCTTTATGATACTTTGATAAATGATTTATCGGCTGACGAAATAGTAGCCGTTCTGGCTCACGAAATAGGACATTATAAGAAGAAACATACTGTTCAACAACTTATTATCTCGATATTTCAGACGGGATTACTCTTATTCCTGTTATCTTTCTTTCTGGATAGTCCTGCTGTAGCAACAGCGATGGGTAGCGAGATTCCATCATTCCATATTGGAATCATGGCTTTTGTGTTGCTATTAGCGCCATTCTCATTAGTCACGGGAACTTTGATGAATTTGCTTAGCCGCAAGAATGAGTATGAAGCAGATGCTTTTGCCACCAGTTTCGGTCTGGGAAATTCGTTGATCGAGGGCTTAAAAAAACTATCGGTTAAATCCCTGAGTAATCTCAATCCGGACCCTCTTAATGTCTTTTTTTATTACTCACATCCTACACTGCTGCAAAGAATTCTCAGAATAAAAAATCTGAATAAATAATATTCAGATTATAAGTGATTTCTGTTAGTGGCGGACTTTTTATATTTCTTATGACATAAATAAATTATATATTTGTATAGAACAATATTATTAACAAATAAACACACTTAACCTTATGAAGAAATTTATTACCAGTTTTATACTCCTTCTATTTTGTATTACTGCAATCGCTCAGAGTTATACTGAAACAATATACCTAAAGAATGGTGGCGTAATAAAGGGTGTAATAATAGAACAAATACCTGACGAAAGTGTAAAGATCATGACTAAAGACCAAAACGTATTTGTCTTTAGATTTGAGGAGATCTCGAAAATTACGAAAGAAGTTCCATCCAGACATAACTGGAATAGTAAATCGACCACTATAAGTAGCGGATACAAAGGATTTGTAGATCTGGGCTATACAATAGGTATAGGTGATGGCAGATATGCCGGACGCATTGATTTTACAACATCTCATGGATACCAGATCAATCCTTATATTTATCTGGGTATCGGTTCCGGGGTAAATTATTTTTGTGAAGAAGGTGCTGATGAATGGTCTTTTCCTCTATTTGCAAATCCAAGGGCTAATTTGTTAGATGGTCCAATCACTCCTTTTGTTGATGTCAAGATCGGATATACTTTCGGAGATTTAGTAAAAGGATTTTATCTATCACCATCATTAGGGGTTCGTTTTGCTTTATCAGACCGAAATGCCATTAATTTCAGTGCCGGATATACTTTACAGAATGTGAATTATGATTACGATTTTTATTATGGCGGATCTTATTACAATTATTCGGATAAAATAAACCTTGGAGGTATTACTCTAAAACTCGGATTCGAATTTTAAAATAAACAAAAAAGAGCTGCAATATTTGCAGCTCTTTTTTATAAAATACAAAAATTGGCTCAAAACAAATATTTCTGAATTCAAGTAACAATTCTAATAATGAAAAAAGCAATCTTTTCTATATTACTCCTGTTTTTCAGTTTAACACTTACAGCTCAATATTATACAGAAACGATTTATCTTAAAAATGGAGGAGTAATTAAAGGTACAATTATCGAACAGATACCTGATGAGAGTGTGAAAATAGTAACATTCAGTGATGATATAATGATATTTAGATTTGATGAAATTTCTAAAATAACAAGACAAAAAGTAAAGTCATACATTAACAGAAATAGTAGAACAAATGGTTATAGAGGTCTTATTGATATAGGATACAGCTTTGGCATAAGTGATATAAAAAAAACAGACAGGGTGGAGATAAGTATTAGCCAAGGCTATGCTTTCAATTCAAACTTTTATATAGGAGCTGGAGTAGCCGTAAATTACTATACACAAGGTGATGGGATGAATTCGGCTTGGGCGTATCCTATTTTCATAAATCCTAGAGTATATTTAACGGATGGAATGCAAATTGTATCACCATTCCTTGATTTAAAAATTGGTTATACTACAGGAAGTAGCGTGAAAGGTTTTTATCTGAATCCTTCCATTGGGACTAACTTCTCTTTAAATAATGGTAATATTGTAAATATTAGCGTTGGATATACATGGCAAAGTACAGATGTTATGTATTGGGGAAGCTGGAGTTCCTCAATAGAAAAAAAGAATCTGGGAGCATTATCTTTAAAAGTCGGAGTTGAATTCTAATTATATATGCTATTTGGGATAAAGAAAAAGAGCTGCTAAAAAAGCAGCTCTTTTTTTATTTAAACTTTTCTCCATCCCATGTAAATAAGTCCGGACAAATCGGATAATTACCCTCCGCATTATACTGTTTGGCTAATTGCCTGATTTTTTCCACACCTTCCGTATCATTACTACCTGCTATCAATAATAAATCCCTGTTAGGAATAGCGATAACAAATTTACCATCAACCGGAAAAAACTCTTTTGTCCATATATTGTCAAACAAGATCAAAGAAGCTTCATAATCACCACCTGCAGCAATTCCATACAAACCGTCGTCTCCCACTTTATTTACCAGACCTTCGAGTTTTCGTTTCAGATTATCAATGGCTGTTTCAAGAAGTTTAGGTTTTTCTATATTTAGCTTTTGAAAATCATCCGGATTAAGGTATGCAATAGAATGATTGTTATCTTGTGCAAAAACAATGATAAGCTTATCATTATAAGGTTCGAAAACGATTGGCAGATCTTTTCCTTTTACTAATCTTTTTAATTCATCAATATAAGCGATAGGCTTAATAACAGGAACAATATTAGAAATTTTAATAGTCTCCTTATCATATTTATGTATCTCCGAGGCTGCAGATGTATAACGGGATAAAATGTTACCTATATCACCTGGATTTCCCAGATATTCGGTATAAGCATTATCCAAAAAATGCTGAATACTATCTTCCTTGGAGGTAATAAGCAAATCTTCGGAAATTGTAAAGTCCTGATCCGGAACCTTAAGCTCTAAAGAATCCATATAAATAGCAGTAAACTCATACGGAGTTAACTTCGACTTGTCTGAACAGTTCACTAATAATAAGCTTACACTTATTAGATAAAGTGATAAGTAAAAAAGTTTCATTTGTGATTTTAGTGTTGTTTATGAAGCAAATATAATAAAAAAATCTCCTGTAAAGTGATTAAATCTTTACAGGAGACCTATTTATAAAATGTTTTATACAATCTTATCTGATAAACAACAATTCTCTGTATTTAGGTAGAGGCCACATGTTATTATCAACTATCAATTCCAGCTTGTCGATATGATAACGGATCTCATCCAGATAAGGAGCAACTACATCATGATATTCGATCGCTTTTTCACGTTCGTTTTCTATGTTGTTAGCTTTCTTACGGGCATCGACCATTTCATGCACTTTTGCATTAATAGCATTTACGTGAGATGAAATCTTATCTATCAACCGAATCTGTTCTGCTCCTTTTATCTTATAGTCTTCGAAAACATCTTTCAGTTTCGCAACATTTACAAGAAGAATAGACTGATAAGTGATAGAAACCGGAATTATATGATTTAATGCCAAGTCTCCTAATACACGCGATTCTATCTGGATCTTCTTTGTATAAGTTTCCCATTTCACTTCGTTACGGGCGTGTAACTCTACTTCTGACAGGATGCCAGCGAAAGTTTTGATACTTTGTTTAGATGTATAGCTGTCATATATTACAGGTACACTGGTTTCGCAGTCCAAACCTCGTTTGGCAGCTTCCGCCTTCCACTCATCACTATATCCATTACCGTTGAACCGGATTGGGCGGGATTCTTTGATATATTTTTTCAATATTTCGTAAAGAGCTTCTTCTTTCGCTTTACCTTTTTTAATCAATGCATCTACTTCAGCTTTGAATAGTCTTAGTTGCTCAGCAACAGAAGCATTCAATGCAGTCATGGCAGAAGCACAGTTAGCAGAAGATCCTACAGCGCGGAACTCGAAACGGTTACCTGTAAAAGCAAAAGGAGATGTACGGTTACGGTCAGTATTATCTAATAAGATCTCAGGAATTTGACCTACGCCCAGACTTAAACCTTTTTTATCGTCTACAACGATGGCATCTTTTACTGTACTGCTTTCGAATTTATCTAAGATATCGCTAACCTGGCTACCCAAGAATACCGAAATAATAGCAGGAGGAGCCTCATTTGCACCTAAACGGTGAGCATTGGTCGCAGATGAAATAGATGCTTTTAATAATCCGTTATTCTTATGTACTGCAGCCAGAATATTCACAATAAATGTGATAAAACGAAGGTTCTCTTCTGTGTCTTTACCCGGAGACAATAGATTGATTCCTGTGTCGGTTGTTAAAGACCAATTATTGTGTTTTCCTGATCCGTTAATTCCTTTAAATGGTTTTTCATGAAGAAGAATACGGAACGAATGACGGCGCGCAATCTTTTCCATCAGGGACATGATCAGTAAATTATGATCTACAGCCAGATTACATTCTTCATATATAGGAGCTAACTCAAACTGATTAGGAGCAACTTCATTGTGGCGGGTTTTTACCGGAATACCTAAAGCATATGATTCATACTCCAGTTCTTCCATAAACTTGATCACACGTTGCGGAATAGAACCGAAATAATGGTCTTCTAATTGTTGATTTTTAGCACTTTCGTGACTCATTAGAGTACGTCCGGTCAACATTAAGTCGGGACGGGCCGCGAATAAATCTTCATCAACCAGAAAATATTCTTGTTCCCAGCCTAAGTTAGAATTGACCTTAGTTACATCTTCACTTCCGGGAAAGTAATGGCAAACATCGATACTTGCTTTGCCAACCGATGATATTGATTTCAACAACGGAGTTTTGTAGTCAAGAGATTCACCTGTATATGAGATAAATATTGTAGGGATACAAAGCGTATCTTCTACTATAAATGCAGGCGAAGTCGGATCCCAAGCCGAATAACCGCGGGCTTCGAATGTATTACGCAAACCTCCTGAAGGAAAGCTGGATGCATCAGGCTCTTGTTGTGCAAGAATCTTTCCGCTGAATTCTTCGATCAAACCACCCTGACCATCATGTTCGACGAAAGCATCATGTTTTTCGGCAGTACCATCAGTCAATGGATGAAACCAGTGTGTATAATGGGTCGCCCCATTTTCTAAAGCCCACATACGCATACCGGCAGCGACATGTTCGGCAATACCTCTGTTGATTGGTTCGCCTTTGTCGATAACCTTGCTCATGATTTTAAATGTCTCTTTAGACAAATATTTAGACATGGCTCTACGGTTGAAAACATTCACTCCGTAATATTCCGACGTCTTACCTTTCGGTTTTTCTACCTCTACAGGTTTTCTGTTTGCTGCGGCAGCAACAGCTTTGAAACGTAACTTAGACATAAAAGCTGATTTTTGATGTGTGATATTATAATTTTATATTTTTTAATCTGCTGATTGCTTCTTTTGTGTTTTCGAGAGACCCGAATGCCGTTAACCTCAAATATCCTTCGCCACTCGGTCCGAAACCAAGACCGGGTGTACCTACAATATTCAGTTCATTAAGCAAATAGTCGAAAAACTCCCACGATGTCATGCCATTGGGTGTCTTCACCCAGATATAAGGAGAGTTAACACCTCCGTATACTTTTAATCCCTGAGCCGATAGTCCTTCACGAATAATTTTGGCATTATTCAGGTAGTATTCAATTGTCTCCCTCACCTGTTTTTTCCCTTCCGGCGAATAACAAGCTTCCGCAGCCCGCTGAATAATATAAGGTACTCCGTTGAATTTAGTTGTGTGACGGCGATTCCATAATTTATTCAATTGAATTTCTTCACCCTTACTTGTATAAGCAATCAATTCTTTCGGAATAACTGTATAGGCACATCGGGTTCCTGTAAATCCGGCAGTCTTAGAGAAACTACGGAATTCGACCGCTACTTTCTTAGCACCTTCTATTTCATAAATACTGTGAGGTACATTGTCTTCGGTAATAAATGCTTCGTAAGCCGAATCGAAAAGTATCAACACTTTATTAGCCAGAGCATAATCAACCCAAACTTTCAACTGATCTTTTGTTAAAGTAGTGCCTGTTGGATTATTAGGGTAACACAAGTACACAATATCTACTTTAGAGGTTGGTAATGATGGTACAAAATTGTTTTCTTCAGTACATGGAAGATATACTATCTTACTCCATTTTCCGTCAGTTCCCAAGTCACCCGAACGACCAGCCATAACATTGGTGTCTACATATACAGGATATACGGGATCGGTTATCGCTACCACATTATCGGTTCCTAATATGTCGCCAATATTACCGGTATCACTTTTGGATCCGTCACTGACAAATACTTCATCGGTCTGAATATCCAGCCCTAAAGCCTTGTAGTCATTTTCGACTATTGCATTTACCAGAAAATCGTACCCCTGTTCAGGGCCATATCCTCTGAAAGTTGTACTGTCAGCCATTTCATCTACAGCCTTATGCATAGCTTCTATGCAAGCTTTTGGTAGTGGTTTGGTAACATCTCCGATACCTAAACGTATAATATTAGCAGCCGGATTGGCAGCTTTAAATTCATTTACTTTGCGTGCAATATCCGAGAATAAGTAACTCCCGGGAAGTTTTAAATAATTGTCGTTTACTAAAGCCATTTTATGTTAATCTGCTATTTTTATCTATTTATACGTAAACACAACGCATAATTTTATCTTATCAATTCACCTTCAAACACTGTCACAGCCTCTCCGGTCATATAAACATGGTTATTACTCTCGCACCACTCAATTTCCAAATCTCCACCTAAAAGATGGATAACAACCTTACGATCTGTATAATTATTTAGGATAGAAGCTACTGCTGCTGCACAGGCTCCGGTTCCGCAAGCTAAGGTCTCTCCTGCCCCACGTTCCCAAACACGCATATTTAAAGTGTTACGATCTACCACTTCTATAAATTCGGTATTGGTTCTACGGGGAAAAATAGGATTATTTTCGAACTTAGGTCCTAAAACAGGCAAATCGAAATCTTTGATTCCTTCTGTAAAAATTACAGCATGAGGATTGCCCATCGAAACACACGATATTTTCCATGTTTTGCCATCTATTTCCAAAGGATAATTCAATACAGGCTGACCTGATACATTTACAGGGATAAGAACCGGGTCAAGTATCGGCTCACCCATATCTACCGTTATTCTTCGCGCCTTGGCATCTCCGTCCAGTAGAGTAATATATTTAACCCCGGCTTTGGTTTCGAGGGTAATTTCTTTTTTATCGGTTAATCCATTATCATAAACATATTTACCTATACAACGGCTGGCATTTCCACACATTTCGGCTTCCGATCCGTCAGAGTTGAACATCTGCATTCTGAAGTCGCAAGTATCAGACGGCAGTATCAGCACCAATCCATCCGATCCTATTCCAAAATTACGGTTGCTTAATTCAATAGCCAATTGTGTAGGATTTTCTATAGTAGTTGTAAAACCATTGACATATATATAATCGTTACCTGCTCCTTGCATCTTGGTAAACTTCAAATTTCTCATTTTCTACGGACGTTTTTGGCTTTTGTTTATTTTACAATACAAAAATGATACAAATTATTTAAACTTGCAAGATTTATTGTCTAAATTTTAGTTTTAAATATTAAAATAAATCATTTTGAAACATTAAAAATAAAATTGATAACAAATAGATATTTCGACGAGTCATCTGTTTTACTATTCAAAATAGATTGACATAAATATCTTTATCTACTGACAATATTCTACTGCATTTTAATAATTTCGCAACACAAAGATAACTGATAGTATTTATACAAGAAAAATAACATAATGCTAATTCAGCATTTCGTGTTTTTTTATTTGTAATAAAACCAAAAGGAGCAACTTTCGGCAGAAGCTACTCCTTTTATTATATTACTAAATATGCTGTACACGTTACTGCCTACCGGAGTTGATCCAGGTAAGTTTATGCCAAACTGATTCGAGGGGCCCTTGTTTATGTCTCGACAGCCACCATTTACAAAACAGTATCTGGATATATATCAACACAAGGCCTATAAGAAAACTTAGTGTTGCGCCACTGTATTTAGACAGGTTGAAACCTATAGGTTGGAATAAGAATGTACCGATAGCAGACTGAACCAGATAATTAGTCAGTGTCATTCGCCCGAAATAGCGAAGATTATTGGTCAACCGTACAAAAAAGTTCTTTTGATAAAGCAATACAAATGAGGCGACAATTACAAAGGTAAATGCAAGCTTCTGCCACATATCAAATACCACACCTAGTGTACCTCCAATAATCGGTGTTTGTTCTACCCGGGAATACATGATAGCTTTTAATTCCATTAGAGGGTTGTAAAGGAGAGCCGATACTACAAGGATATACACCCAGAAACGAATATTCTTTTCTGTCGCAACAAACAACTGTTTTCGACCTATCAGATAACCAATCATAAATAATCCGGCTATTTGCAGCAGACGGCCAACACTTAGTGTCCATGCAATATTTGCCATAATTCCGGTAGTCATACTCGCGTAGAAATATTCTTTCAGATCGCCGGTCGTTGCAACTCTATGCAATTCTCCATAAAGCTCCCCGACCCGATAGTCCGGCAAAGTGTATTCCGGATTAAACAAGCTGATTGCATAATGAATCCATTCCATTGGCTGAGCAAGCAGAATTATAGCTGTAATAAGAATCGCTTTGTTACTCCATTTCCTGACTACGAAAAGAAAAACACCAACTATTGCATATACAAACAAAATATCGCCTCCGGGATAAAGCAGGCAGTTTATCATTCCAAAGCCAAACAAAATAAGCATACGCCACAGAAAACGGTATCCGAAATCGTTACCTTTTACTTCCTGATTATGAAACTGAACATAAAACGTAAAACCAAATAAGAGGGCAAAAATAGAATAAGACTTACCTGCAAAAATGGAAAATACGAGGCGTGATACTATATCATCCAAACTATTGAGCCATTCTGGCTGACTCTCGGGTGGCGGAAAACTAAAAAAGCCGAACTCCTGAATGTGAACCAAAAAGATAGCTAAAATGGCAAAACCTCGTAGAGCATCTATCATCTCTATCCTTTGTGATGGGGGTGCTTGTGTATTCATGGTATTTATAGGGTTGTTGTTTTACAAAAATACTCTTTCAGTAATAGAATCAAACTAAAACAGAAAAAAATAATGTAAAATATACACTTCTTAATTCAATAAAAAAGAAAGACCACCTTTACTTGGTGATCTTTACCTTTATTTATTCATAAGCTTCGGCATGAACAGCTTTTACTGCCCGCCCCGAAGGATCTATTCTGTTCCTGAACGACTCATCCCATTCCAGAGCCACAGCACTACTACATGCCACTGACGGAACCGATGGTACTGTACTTGCAGCAGAGGCTGAAGGGAAATGCTCTTCAAACATAGTCCTATACCAGTATTCCTCTTTTGACATAGGCGGATTAATAGGGAAACGCTCGGCTGCACGTTCCATCTGTTTATCCGAGACTTTCTTTTCGGCCATTTCGCGCAGAGAGTCTATCCAATTATAGCCTACCCCATCCGAAAACTGTTCTTTTTGGCGCCAAGCCACACTTGCGGGCAGATAATCTTCGAAAGCCTGACGAAGTATATGCTTTTCTATCTTACCATTTCCGCACAACTTATCTAATGGATTCAACCGCATGGCAATATCCATAAATTCTTTATCCAAAAAAGGTACACGTCCTTCGACACCCCACGCCGAAAGCGTTTTATTGGCCCTGAGACAATCATATAAATGAAGTTTATCAAGCTTCCTTACAGTTTCATCATGCAAGGCTTTGGCGTTTGGTGCTTTATGGAAATACAGATATCCGCCGAAGATTTCGTCCGAACCTTCTCCCGATAATACCATCTTTACCCCCATCGATTTAATAAACCTAGCTAAAAGATACATGGGGGTGGATGCCCTAACTGTTGTTACATCATATGTCTCGATATGGTAGATCACATCACTCAGGGCATCTATAGCTTCTTCCACTGTAAAATTAAGCTCGTGATGAACTGTCCCGATATGTTCGGCTACCTTACGGGATGCAATCAAATCAGGAGAGTCTTTCAATCCGATAGCAAACGAGTGCAACTGAGGCCACCAAGCTTCGGTTTCATTATCATTTTCGATACGCCGGGCTGCAAATGTTTTGGCTACAGCCGATATTATAGACGAATCTAATCCTCCTGACAGCAAAACCCCATAAGGCACATCAGACATCAACTGGCGATGAACCGCATCTTCGAGCCCTTTTCTCAAGGCTGCAACATCAGTTACATTATCTTTAACAGAATCATAGTCCATCCAGTCTCTTTTGTACCAACATTTTATCTCGCCTTCGGTACTATCCAGATAATGTCCTGCCGGAAACTCTTTTATATTAGGGCATACACCTTCAAGGGCTTTCAGTTCACTGGCTACATACATTTGTCCGGCCTTGTCATACCCTATGTAAAGAGGAATAATCCCCATATGATCACGTCCAATTATATACCTGTTGTTTTCGGTATCAAACAATGCAAAAGCAAATATACCATTCAGCTCTTCGAACATATCAATACCCTTATCCTTATACAAGGGTAAAAGGACTTCGCAATCCGAATGTGACTGAAATTCGTATTTATCAGTGTATTTAGCTCTTATACTCCTGTGGTTATATATTTCGCCGTTGACGGCCAGTATTAACTTTTTGTCTTTACTGTACAAAGGCTGCCCTCCTGATGCAATATCAACTATAGACAAACGCTCGTGTGCCAATACAGCTTTATCTCCACAATATATCCCTGACCAATCAGGTCCGCGATGGCGAATTTTCTTTGCCATTTTTAAAACCTGTGAACGCAAGATTTCTAAATCTTGTGTTAATTCAAACACGCCGACAAATCCACACATATATAGGTGTATTTATATTTTTTTGATCTTAATTATGGCAAATATATATCTTTTTATTTCAAATTAGAACAGTTAACAGTCAATAAAGTTAAAAATAGGTCTATATTTAACACCAAACAACATAATAAAGAGTTATTTGAAAGCAAAATCAAAACAAAATATGAGTTTTTGACAGAAAAACTCAATTTAAAAAGTAAATATTTATATCTTTGCAAAAATGACTTACATTTTGATTAATTTTTATTCTGATTCGCTTATATTTATTTATCAACTAAAAGTAATATGCAAGACTTATCATTAGCACAGCAGCATGGATTATATGATTCGAGTTACGAACATGACGCTTGTGGTGTCGGTTTGGTGCTTCATCTGAAAGGAGCGAAGTCGCATGCCATTGTAGAAAATGGATTGCAGGTACTTGAAAATATGACCCACCGGGGAGCCGAAAGCGCGGACAACAAAACCGGAGACGGAGCAGGTATTATGTTACAAATACCTCACGAATTTATTCTCCTTCAGGGTATTCCTGTCCCCGAAAAAGGCAGATATGGAACCGGACTTATCTTTCTTCCAAAAGACGAGATCGAAGCTGAAATCTGTATGGTTGCGGTTTCTGACCTGATAGAGAAAGACGGTCTACACTTATTAGCGGTTAGGGAGGTTCCTGTCAATAGTGATATTCTTGGCGAAATTTCTAAATCTAACGAACCCTCTATCAAACAGATTTTTATTACCGGCGAAGGATTTTCGCAAGATCAGCTGGAGTTGAAGCTTTTTCTGCTTCGTAAGAAGATAGAGAAAATGATTCTCAATTCGACGCTCAAAGACAAACGCAACTCGTATGTCGTAAGTCTATCTACAAAACGGATTATTTACAAAGGGATGTTAACATCTTTACAGTTAAGACATTATTTTCCTGATTTGTTAAATCCACACTTTACAAGTGGCATTGCCTTGGTACACTCTCGTTTCAGTACCAATACTTTCCCTACGTGGGATCTGGCTCAGCCTTTCCGCCTTGTTGGGCATAATGGAGAGATCAATACGATCAGAGGTAACCGCCTATGGATGGAAGCCCGCGAAAGTGTTCTCAAGTCTGAAGCTTTGGGTAATGTAAAAGACATATGGCCTATAGTACAGACAGCAATGAGTGACAGTGCTTCATTTGATAATGTTCTCGAATTCCTTGTTATGTCGGGTAAATCATTACCACATGCTTTGGCTATGATGATTCCCGAATCGTGGAATTTCAAAAATCCGATATCATCCGACCTGAAAGCATTCTATGAATACCATAGTATATTTATGGAACCATGGGATGGTCCTGCAACTATATTATTTTCCGATGGACGTTATGCCGGAGGACTTTTAGATAGAAACGGACTACGTCCTGCCCGTTATCTCATTACTCACAATGATGTAATGGTAGTGGCATCCGAAACAGGTGTACTTCCGTTCGAACCTTCGGAAATCAAAGAACGTGGTCGTCTGAAACCCGGAAAAATGCTAATGATAGATACCGAAACCGGTTCTATACAATATGATACCGAACTGAAAGAAAACCTTGCAAAAGCATTTCCTTATCGCGAATGGTTGAACAAGAACCGTATATTATTAGACGATATCTCTTCGGGTAGAAGTATTAAATATACAGTCGATAATTATACCCAGTTATTACAATCGTTCGGTTATTACAAAGAAGATATAGAAAAACTGATCACCCCAATGGCGAAGGATGGAAAAGAACCTGTCGGCTCGATGGGTAACGATGCTCCTTTGGTTGCTTTATCCAATAAAAGGTATCGCTTGTTCAGTTATTTCCGTCAGTTGTTTGCACAGGTAACCAATCCGCCTATCGACCCGATACGCGAAGAACTGGTAATGTCATTGTCCGGTTATATAGGTTCATTACATAAAAATATACTAGAACCCCTACCCGAGCATTGTAAAATGGTGCGTCTGACACATCCAATAATAACAAACAGAGAGTTAGACCTTCTTTTGCATCTTGAATATAAAGGATTCAAAGCTACAAGTCTACCTATGTTGTTCGATCCTAAAAAAGGATCACAAGGACTCGAAAAAGCAATCGATGACCTTTGCCTGCAAGCAGAAAAAGCAGTAGACAGCGGTAGTAACTATATTATAATATCGGACAGAGGCGTAGACGAAAATCATGTTGCAATACCATCTCTGCTGGCAGTATCTGCTGTTCATCATTATTTGATAGACAGACGCAAACGCATGCAGATAGATATAGTCGTAGAATCGGCCGAGCCCCGTGAGGTTATGCATTTCGCTCTTCTGTTTGGATATGGAGCTAATGCAGTCAACCCTTATCTGGCTTTTGCGGTGTTAGATGATCTGGTGAAAACCGGAACTATCCAGCTCGACTTCCATACTGCCGAAAAGAATTATATCAAATCGATTGACAAAGGTTTGTTAAAGACCCTTTCTAAAATGGGAATCTCAACACTGAAGAGTTATCTGGGAGCCCAGCTATTTGAAGCAGTAGGTATTAACACATCAGTTATCAACAAGTACTTTAGAGGAACGACTTCTAAAATCGAAGGAGCAGACCTGTCAGATATTGCTGCCGATACTATAGCAGCACATACAGATACATATACTGAGGATGAAATTGATACATCGCTTATCAATCTGGGAGTATATTCTTGGAGACGTACAGGAGAAGACCATGCGTGGAATCCCGAAACTATCATGAAATTGCAGATGGCTACCCGTTTGGGCAGTTATAAGAAATTCAGGGAATATACAGAAAGCATAGACAAAAAATCAGATAAAATATTTTTACGTGATTTTCTCGATTTCGATCCGGCCAAAAAGCCTGTTGATATTTCCGAAGTCGAACCGGCATCAGCCATAACCAAACGGTTTGTTACCGGAGCGATGTCTTTCGGATCTATCAGCCGTGAAGCTCACGAAGCAATGGCTGTAGCAATGAATGCTATCGGCGGTAAAAGCAATACCGGCGAAGGCGGCGAGTTGGCCGAACGTTTTGCAACCAATGCCCGTTCAGCGATTAAACAGGTAGCATCGGGTCGTTTCGGTGTGACAACCGAATATCTGGTAAATGCTGACGAAATTCAAATCAAAATAGCGCAAGGTGCAAAACCGGGCGAAGGAGGACAACTTCCCGGATTCAAAGTTGATAAAGTTATTGCTCAAACCCGGCATTCTATCCCTGGCATTTCATTAATATCCCCACCTCCGCACCACGATATTTATTCAATCGAAGACTTGGCTCAACTGATATTCGACTTGAAGAATGTCAATCCCAGAGCCATTGTCAGTGTGAAGCTTGTATCGGAAAGCGGAGTCGGAACCATTGCCGCCGGAGTTGCCAAAGCCAAAGCCGACCTGATACTTATCAGTGGATGCGAAGGTGGTACAGGAGCCAGCCCATTGAGTTCTATTAAGTACGGAGGTTTACCTCTCGAAATAGGATTGTCAGAAGTACAACAAACCCTCGTGTTAAATAACCTGAGAGGACAAATACGCCTACAAACCGATGGACAATTGAAAACAGGACACGATATAATCGTGGCAGCTATGCTTGGGGCCGAAGAGTTTGGTTTCGCAACTAGTGCACTGATTGTTCTGGGTTGTATAATGATGCGCAAATGCCATTTAAATACTTGTCCTGTAGGAGTTGCCACACAAAGTGAAGAACTGAGAAAGAAATTCTTGGGGCGGAGTGAATATCTGATTAATTACTTTAATTTTTTGGCAGAAGAAGTTCGCGAGCACCTCGCTGCCTTAGGCTTTACTTCGCTGGATCAGGTAGTAGGACGTTCCGATTTGCTGAAATTTGTGAAAGACAAATCAACAAGTAAACTAAGTAAAATAGACTTGTCTCGTATTATCTATCATCCTTCCGAAGCAAAAGTAAATGCGGTTAAACATATTAAAGAACAAGACCATAAACTGGATGAAGTAATAGATATGGAACTGATCAAAACTTCGCGTCCGGCTATCGAAAAATGTATGCCTGTAGAGTTATCACGACCTATCAAAAATACAGATCGAGCCGTAGGAGCTATGCTTTCGGGCGAAATTGCCCTAAAATATGGCAACGCAGGCTTACCATCCGATACAATACGGTGTGCTTTTAAAGGTTCGGCAGGACAAAGTTTCGGTGCATTCCTTTCACATGGTGTAACATTCAGGCTCGAAGGTGATGCTAATGACTATGTAGGAAAAGGGCTTTCGGGCGGAAAATTGATTATAGTTCCCCCCACTACAAGTACTTATAAGCCAGAGGAGAATATCATAGCCGGAAATACCCTTCTATATGGAGCAACAGGCGGTGAAGTGTATATAAGCGGACAGGTAGGCGAACGTTTCTGCGTGCGGAACAGCGGAGCAATAGCCGTTGTTGAAGGTGCAGGCGATCACTGTTGCGAATATATGACAGGCGGACGTACTGTAGTGCTGGGTCGTACAGGCCGCAATTTTGCGGCGGGAATGAGTGGTGGCGTAGCTTATGTATATAATGTAGACGGAGACTTTGATTTCTTCTGTAATATGGAAATGGTAGAGCTTTCTTTGATTGAAGACAGTGCCGACAACAAAGAACTTCGCCAACTGATTACTAATCACTACGAATATACCAAAAGCCCACAGGCTAAACGTATTCTCGACAATTGGGGTGAAGAAGTGAATAAATTCATCAAGGTAATGCCTATCGAATACAAAAAAGTATTGCAGGAAGAAAAGATGGAAGCATTGAAAAAGAAAATCGCCAATGTCGAATTCGACTATTAAAAGGTCACAGACCTTATTTGTATATCAATTTAGAAAATAGAATAGAAAATATATACTGTAAATCAAATGGGAAATCCAAAAGCATTTTTAACAGTAAAAAGAAAGGAAGCCGGATATCGTCCGGTACAGGAGCGGATCTTAGATTTTGGAGAAGTTGAACAAACGCTGAATTCCGAAGACCGCCAGTTACAGGCTTCCAGATGTATGGATTGTGGTATCCCTTTCTGTCAATGGGGATGTCCCTTAGGAAACAAGATGCCCGAATGGCAAGATTATATCTATAAAGGGAACTGGCGGTTAGCAGCTGAAGTTTTACTTCAAACGAATGATTTTCCTGAATTTACAGGACGTATATGTCCTGCACCTTGCGAAAAAACATGCGTATTGTCATTGCATAAATCTCCGGTGACTATTCGTGAGAATGAAGCTTCGGCTCTCGAGCATGCATTTCAGGAGGGATATATCAAGCCTCGCATACCTAAAGTACGTACAGGAAAGAAGGTGGCTGTTATCGGCTCAGGTCCTTCGGGACTGGCTGTTGCCAATCAGTTGAATCAAAAAGGGCATACCGTAACTGTCTATGAAAAAAGCAGCCGCCCCGGAGGATTGCTTCGGTTTGGTATTCCTGATTTCAAACTGAATAAAAATATAGTTGACCGTCGCATTGACCTCATGGAAGCCGAAGGTGTCAAATTCGTAAACAATACCGAAGTAGGAATAGATGTAAGGGGCAAAGACCTGATGAAAGAATATGATGCTATCTGCCTTGCTATCGGCTCGCAAGTACCACGCGATATACCAGTTCCGGGACGTGAACTGAAAGGTGTATACTTTGCTATGGAATATCTTACAATGAAAAACAAACTGGTTGCAAGAGATAAAGTTCCGGCAGAGCAAATCATAGATACTAAAGGCAAAAATGTTTTGGTTATAGGTGGTGGCGACACAGGCTCGGACTGTATCGGTACTGCAAACCGTCAGCAGGCAGCTAACATTCTTCAAATAGAAATCATGCCCAAACCTCCGAAACTGGACGATTTGGAAAACGTATGGCCTACCCCATTCCCCGGAGTATTGAAAACAAGCTCGTCGCATCTCGAAGGTTGTGAACGCCGCTGGTCACTGAATACCAAACGCTTTATCGGCGAAAACGGTGTTTTAACCGGAGTCGAGCTGGTTGAAATAGCTTGGGAAAAAGACGAAAACGGACGTATGGTTATGAAAGAAGTAGGAAAACCCGAAATTCTGAAAATCGATTATGCCTTCTTAGCCCTAGGGTTTGTTCATCCTATACAAGACGGTTTACTGGAAGAATTAGGAATCAAGGTGGATGATGTTCGCAAAAATGTAGCTACCGATACCAACAGAGCGACTAATGTAGCAAAAGTATTCGGTGCAGGCGATTGTGTTAGCGGACAATCATTAGTAGTAACCAGCATAGCCTCGGGACGGAAGACCGCTAAGCATATTGATGATTTTTTGAGAAAATAATTGCTGTTGATTTATAAAATAAAAGTCTGAACAAAAAGCCGAAATCAGCCAAACGAGGACAACCGACTGATAATGTGCAGGAAATGCTCTTTGTTTGGCTTTTCTTCTGGACGGCAAAAGCCACCGATAGACAAAGTTGGGTTACCACATCATTACCAACGGTAAAAATGCAAATCAGCTATAAGTCGCTAATTGTCTGCTTCTTGCGTTAAGTCGCGTAACCTCTTGTAACTCAAAGTAAACTAATTTTGTAATCTGTAAACTTTGAGTAAGATAAGAAGTACCTTTAAAATTTTGTTCTATCTCAAAAAGAACAACCTCAAACCCAACGGAACAGTTCCCGTAATGGGAAGAATCACGATTGACGGAACAATCAGCCAGTTCAGTTGTAAGATGTATGTACCGCCCAACCTTTGGGATACCAAAGCCGGAAGGCTGACAAGTAAAAGTACATTAGCGGTAAAAACTGACCTCGCTTTGGATAAAATCCGTGTCAATATAAACCGCCACTATCAGGAATTTTCCCGCAAAGTAGGGTACAACAGGGCACAGGCTACTTATAATAAATACAACCTTTTGTATAAGCATATGGAAAGCTATATTAAGCAGGAATACAAACGGGATGATATTTTCCTGAAAGAGTTTTCCCTGTACCGAGTAATAGCAGTTGTAATAATATCCTGAAAAAGATAGCCAAGCAGTGCGGGATTAAAACACGGCTCTCGTACCATGTCGCAAGACATACTTTGCCACCTTATTAACTATCTCACAGGGAATTCCGATAGAAACTGTTAGTCGTATATTAGGACATACCAACACCCGAACAACACAGATTTATGCCAAGATAACAAAAGAAAAAATCTCGCAGGACATGGAAATCCTTTCTCATAAATTGGAAGGATTAGAAAAACAAATAATCGAAAAAGTATGAAACTAATAGGTTTTCTATTTATTAAATTGATTCATTTTTACACTATTTGATTTGATATATGGAGTTATCTTTGCAAAACAATAAGTATATTAAAATGATACGATTACAAAATATAAACCTAACTTCTCCTGAAGCAATACAGAGATTAGCTAATAATCACGCAATCGCTGTAAACCTACGGGATGCGTTTCCATATCCTTATACGATTGAGGATGCTATTACATTTCTCGGTTTAGCCGAAAATGGTGTATTAGGGCATGTTTTCGGAATATATGAGGACAATACATTTGTCGGTTGTGGTAGTTTAATACCACAACATGACGTATATCGTATTAATGCAGAGATAGGATATTGGATTGGAGAACCCTATTGGGGGAAAGGCTATTATTAAATTTTGCTTTTGAAGCACTTAACTTATTGAGGGTTTATGCAAATATTTACGAGTATAATATAGGTTCAATGAAAGTGTTAGAAAAAGTGGGTTTTGAAAAAGAGGCTGTTATTAAATCCTCAGTAATAAAAGAGGGGAAAATAATTGATGAACATTTATACAGTATTAGAAAGACATGAAAAAAGATATAGGTGAACATATTATCAGCAAATTGGATTTACCGGATATAGTTAAGATACTATCCGATGAATTAAGTGGGTCGGAACTGAACACTATTTTATTGGAGGTTTTTAACAGGCGTGTTAGGCAAGAAACTCCATCCTCCTTGCTCAACAAATATGAGGAGAACAAACTTGTTAAGCCCGCTCCGATAGATGTTTTAGAGAGCAAAGAAGACGAATTGCGTGCCTATAAATTAATAGCAGACAAAGGATTTGAGCCCATAGAGCTTTCCCCAGTTGCACAGTTGGGGACAAGTAGTGTTATGGCTACCGTTGACCAAAAGAAAGTCCTCACCGCCTTGAGAAATACAGAGGTACAAGCTGATCCAACCAATGCGATAGCACTGCATTATGCCTCTTTAAAGAAAAAAGGGGAATTGGATAACAAAATCCACAATTACAGCAATATTTCACGGGTAATAAGAACACAGGTGTTTGATAATCCTAATTTCACTCCTCATTTCATTATTCTTGCCTTAATTTCATGCGGTAGAGATACCGGCAGTTTCAACTTTGAAAAGGAGGAACTATTAAAACATTTGACTACATCGTATGAAATATGTAAGAGTTATGGTGTGGAACAAATATGGTATGAGATTATTCCGTGCAAGGGGTATGACAAACAAAGCACGCTTATAACTGAATCGGTATCATACGTTCAGCAAAAGAGTAGCAGCCTAAAGATTGTAATTGTCGAACCGCAACACGACAATAACTATTATTACGGCTTTAGAATAAAGCAACAAATAATGATAGGCAGCAATACTATTGAAATTGCTGACGGTGGATTGCTTGATTGGACACAACAGCTTTTAAACAATAAAAAAGAGAGAATGATGACTTTCGGGCTTGGTATTCAGATATTATATCAATTAACTAAATAAATAAACGAGGAATGGTAAAGGGTAAAGTCATATTTGAAGACGAAGGAAAAGTAGAGATTAAATATCCTTGTTTTGAATTGAAAGATATTGTTGAGTATTATTTTGAGATATATACACCGGATAACTCTATAAACCCATTCTCACTTATAGCTCTACCTAATGCCAATATTTCGATTTCAATTTATCTATCAGACAAAAGTCAGACATTTAAAGTTCACCAGAAATATGGTATATCTGATACATCGGGAGATAAAATATCCGGTAGTTTAACAGAAGCAATTACTGTAGTACATGCTCCCGGAACTCATGAGTTTTCTATCAAATTCAAACCGGGAGTATTATATTCTTCGTTATCTGAAGACATCCTGTCATTAGTGAACAACCACATGTCTCTACAAAAATTTCTCAAACAGGAGGTAATAAATGAACTAAAATCAAAAAAAACATTCAATGACCGGGTTCAGTTTGTAGAGTATTTGCTTTTAGATAATCTGGAAGCCTTTAGCTCTGACTTTAAGCTTAATATTGTGACAAAAGCAATTTATTATATCAATAATAATTGTGATTACAAATTAAACGCCGTAAGTAAGGAAGTTGGCGTATCAAATTCTACGCTCAATAGATATTTCAAAGAAGTATTAGGCATGTCGCCCAAACAATGTTTTAAAGCTTTACGCTTTAAAACTGCATTGAAGAACTATCGTACTAAAGGTAGTTATGATTTATACGACGAATTAGGATATACAGACTTTTCCCATTTTGTAAAAGAATCTAAGAATTTGGTAAACAAAACTCCATCAGAACTATAACAAATAGAAAAAGAAAGATAATAAAATCAATATTATAAAAGCCCACAGAATGATTGTATTCTGTGGGCTTTTATAATTCTTTATATTTATAGCCAGCTATAATATATATTAGTAACAATTCGTACCGAAGTTATCACGGCAGCTATATTGGGATACTGCTCTTTATACTTTTCGGTAAAGTCTTCTACTAAGTAGGCAGATACTGGTCCCGTACTTCTCAATTCGGGATACTTTCCATTAGCACTAAGAAGATAGTTGTGAGTCTGATTGTTAAAACTCATGACAAGCAGAGGATATTGTTGTATTGCTTTTTGTTCGAAAGTTCCATCATATAGTTTACTATCCTTCGAATCTTTTATTTCCAGTTTACCGGCATCTGTTGTCTGATAAAACAATTGTATAACTTTAATTTCTTGAGGTAATAACATCGCGTTCAATTCAGTGGTGATTTCTTCTTTTACATCATCACTAAAAGCACCTTCAATTACAATATTCTGTTCGGAGATGTGAAGTGTCCGGATGTATTCGGTAGCCTCTATTGGTATGTTTATAGACTGTCCACTTTCGTCAGTAATGATCAGCTTTGTGTTTCCTGTCTTATAAAGCGATATTATATATGTACCGCTATTGTCTGCATTAACACCGATAATACCAATATCTTCATTCTCTACTTTAGCAGTACATTTTCCGTCAGCTCCTTTGATACGGATATAATGTATACCTTTTATATCTAACGATAAGGATTGTTTACTCTCCCATTTATCATTGACTTTCTGCTCGATACTCAAACCTTTGTCATCATCACTACAAGATACAATAGAGAACAAGGAAAATAATAATACGCAAAAGGTTAGTGTTTGTTTTTTCATAAGGTCAAAATTTAGTTAAGTGTTTGTTTATATCGCTTAAAGATATTTATTTTTACTATCGTAAATACCTGTAAAAATCAAAAACTATGTGATTCTTTACAATTTTATGTTAATATTTTGTCTCTATTAACCCGTAACTATTTCTCACCTTCTCTTACGAGCCATATCTAACCGCAGGAAAATAAACAACAGAATAGTAAATCCCAATATAGAAGAGCCTCCATAACTAAAAAAAGGCAAAGGAATGCCAATAACCGGCAACAGGCCTATCACCATACCGATATTAATTGTAACATGAAATAAGAAAACGGAGGCAACCCCATATCCATATACTCTGGCGAAAGTGCTTTTCTGTCTTTCCGCTAAGTAAAAAAGCCTTAGTATCAGTATCGAAAATCCGATCAGAACGAGTACCGATCCCACAAAACCCTGCTCTTCGCCGACTGTACAGAAGATAAAATCGGTATCCTGCTCAGGTACATATTTTAGTTTGGTCTGGGTACCATTCAGAAATCCTTTTCCTAAGAAACCACCGGAGCCAATCGCTATTTTAGATTGGTTTACATTATATCCGGCTCCCATCAAATCGTCTTCCATTCCCAGAGATACTTTGATACGTATTTGCTGGTGAGGCTGCAACACATCGGAGAATACATAATTTATGGAACTAACATAGACAATACATCCTACAGCAAAAGCTGCAAATAATAAATATGTTTTATTCCATTCCCTTACTGCTAAAACTATGAGATATATGATAAGTATGGAAACTGCTATCACAGACATTAGTCCCCAGTTAACATCGACATCCAGAAAATCGAATAGATAACAGATACCACCAAAAACAGCCGCACCTCCAAGTATCAGCATAGCCGATTTGTAATCTTTCCTGAAATTAATTGCCAGAATCGCCGTAACTATAATCACAAACAAAACAGAAATACACTCACCTAAGGTAAGCATCCCCATATCAATTTCGGAATATTTCAGCCCGAATACAAATAGTACAACCGCACATAATCCTGTAAATAATACAATTCCGGGTAAGCCCTCGCGGTAAAGCACCAATATAAAAGCGGTATAAACCAACGCCGAACCTGTCTCTTGTTGCAACATAATCAATATCATGGGCAATATTATCATGGCACTAATGATCGTCAGGTTCTTAAATGTGAGCAATTTAAAATTGTAGCTATTTATAAATCGTGCCAATGCCAATGCAACGGCAAATTTAGCGAACTCGGCAGGTTGTAAACGTATTGAATCGGTAATAACGAGCCATGACCGGGATCCCTTTATATCAGGCGCAACAACAATAGTTACAGCAAGCAGAAGTATAAAGAAAGCATAAATCATGTATGCAAAAATATCATACAAACTGCTCTCCAGTTTTAGAAGGACAAAACCTGCAGAGAGACATATCCCCATCCAAACAAGCTGCATACCTGCGCGTCCATCGAAAAGGCTCGATTCACGTTCATAGTCAAAACTGGCTCCATATATACTAAGCCAGCCTCCTACAATTAGTAGCAGATATATGATCAGAATAATCCAATCTACACTCCCTGTTATATGGTCGTCTTCTTTTTTTAACATTACGTTATTTCCTTATTATCCTGTGGATTTTATTCTGTAATTTCCTGAGAGTTATCTTCCGAAGCAGTAGTTCCTTTCCGAGAAGACCAAACTGTCATCACATTAGGTAAAACAACAGCATTAGCCATATTTTCTTCGAGATATTTATCGGATGCCGGAATTTCACCTTTCAGGTACTTCGTCATCATTAGTTTAGCGATAGGCACAGCAAAACGTGCACCGAATCCGGCATTTTCAACCAATACGGCAATCGCTACTTTAGGGTTATCAACTGGCGCAAAGCCCATAAACCACGAGTGATCGCGTCCATGAGGGTTCTCTGCTGTTCCGGTTTTTCCGGCAACGGCTATATCAGGTATCGCTGCTCCATGACAAGTACCACCTGTTACAGCTCTAGCCATACCTTCGACAATAGGCAAATAGTTTTCTGTCGAAACCTTTGTAAATCTTTTCTCTGTAAACTCCTTATTCAAAGTCTGGTCCTGTATCTGACGAACAACATGTGGTGTTAAGAAATAGCCTCTGTTGGCAATAGTAGCACCCAGATTAGCTATTTGCAAAGGAGTAGATAATACTTCGCCCTGCCCGATTGCAATGGAAATTACATTCTGAGCATACCATTTATCTGTTCTGAATGCCTTTGAATAGAATTGGCTGTTAGGTATAAAGCCTCTTTTTTCTGAAGGTAAATCTACGCCCAATTTATATCCGAATCCCATTGATACCTGATAGTCTTTCCATATATCAAAAGCCTGGCTTATGTTAGCATACTTTTTACGGTTGCTAAGCATAGCATTCAGTCCGTAACAAAAATAAGAGTTACACGATGTTGCAATAGCCGGAGATAGTGGTAAGGGAGAAGCATGTCCGTGGCATTTAGGACGCCCTCCACCCGGAGGATAACCTCGTGCACATGAATACATGGTTTCGGGAGTAATAATACCTTCCTGCAAAAAGGTCATACCCTGTGTGGTCTTAAATGTAGACCCCGGAGGATACGTTCCCTGAATAGCCCTGTTGAAAAGAGGTTTAGATGGATTCTGTTCCAGCACTTTATAGTTGGAGCTGAAATCGCGTCCCAATAAAACCGACGGGTCGTATGTTGGAGCTGTTACCAAGCACAATACTTCACCGGTAGATGGCTCTATCATCGCAATAGCACCTATCTTATTCTGCATCAGGTATTCACCATATGCCTGTAAATCTATATCAAGTGATAGTTGAAGGTTTTTTCCCGAAACAGGAGCCTTATCATGCTTTCCTTCTTCATATTTCCCTTTGATACGGCCATGTGCGTCACGTAATAATATTTCTACGCCTTTTTCGCCGCGTAATATATTCTCATATGAGTTTTCGATTCCCGATTTTCCAGCATAGTCACCACGTGCATAGTACGGGTCTTCTTCTATAGTAGATTTCCCTACTTCGGCAACATAGCCCAGAACATGTGCAGCATTCACATAATTATACTGTCGCAAAGCCCTGTTCTGGATATAAAATCCGGGGAATTTGTATAATTTTTCCTGAAATAATCCATATTCACGCACATTCAACTGTGTCATGAATGTTTGTATCGTATAAGATGAATATCCGGGATTCAACCGACGGTCTTTTACATCAGCAAATCTTTTTAACAATTGCTCTTTGGTTAATCCCAGTATATTACAAAAATCAGTAGTATCGAACGGAGCTACTTCACGCGGAATATAGACTATATCGTACATTGGCTGATTATATACCAAAAGCTTATCATTGCGGTCTGAAATCGTGCCACGTGCAGGATATAATGTTTTTTTGAAGAATGCATTACTATCTGCCGAATCTTTATATTCGTGCTTTACTATCTGTAAATTAAATAGCTGACACACCAATGCTACCACAATAATCAATACTATGGCACAAATCGTATAAAATCTTTTTTCAGAACTCAGCTGATTTTGTTGTTTACTCATGCTTCTTCCTTTTTACAGAAAAACCCTCTATTGCATAAATCAGGATAGCTGTAAATAAAGTACTGGATAAGATACGTAATAATATAACTACCGGATTGAGATACGAAAAACAACTTAATGATATTAATGCTGCATGATGGATAAACACGCATACTATCGCATATTTTATAAATGATGCTCCTAAACTATTGAGGCTAGGAACAAAATTTTCGAAATCTTCTCTATCAAAAAACAACCTTTGTATCGGATAGCAAATAAAAGCAGTTAATGTTGTTGCCGCAGCATTTACCCCCAATGTATTGCAAAAAATATCGATAACCAATCCTAAAATAAAACCAAGGAATACGAGCAAATTGCGGTTGGTACCCAATGGCATTTTCAGGATAAAATAGATATACAGAAACGGGGTTGCAAATTTCAAAAACAATATATGATTGAGAACCAATACCTGTAAAAGTACCAGTACTACAAATAAAATAAGTTGCTTAAGCCAATTACTTGTCATTTTCAGAAATCTCTTTTTCTAGTTTTAACAACTCATCTCTATTCTCATTGTTGATTATCAAAATATCTTTCAGCGAACTGAAATCTGTCGACAACCGTATCTTTAGTGTAAGGAAATTATCGTCACTTTGTCCTTTCGAATCTTCAACAATACCCACCATAATACCTTCGGGGAAAATGCCCGAATATCCACTGGTAATAATTGTATCACCCTTTTCAAACCTTTCGAAACGGGGAAAACCTACCAGATTTGCATACCGGTAATCCTGTCCGTCCCAAGTCAAAGTACCGGGTGTATTCGAGCCTTTTACCTTACAACTCAATGCCGTTTTGGGATTTATAATTGGTTGAACAACCGAATAATTTTCAGATACAGCTCTTATAATACCAACAATACCCTGTTGCGAAATAATACCCATATCGGTACGCAGTCCATTGTTACTACCTTTATTAATGGTTATATAGTTTTCTATTTGTGCTATGCTGTTATTAATTACCCGTCCGACAATAAAATCATAATGTTTTGTTGATAGTGAGTCTTGCAGAACGGCTTCTGTTTTCAAACTATCCGTACTTAACTTGTGTATATAGTCTTCAAGATAAAGCACCCTGTTCTGTAATTCGGCATTCTTAACCAATAAGTCCTGGTTAGCTTCTTTCAATCCGAAATAAGACAGCACTTCTCCAGATACAGCATAAACTCTTCCAACAATTTCGTTCGAAGAGTTCAGGTATATGCTTCTTTGAAAAGAATTATAATTGAATATGAAATAAAAACAGACTATCTCGAGGAATACAAAAACAAACCACGCACTGTTTTTTATTAAAAAAGCAACTAAGTTACGCATGTATAAAAATCAGACCATTGCATTATGAAAAATGCCCTTCTTAAATATCTATATATCGACAACCGGATTGACTTACTGTCATCCGGCTGTCTCAACAGTATACAACCCCTTATCTCATCAAGAAGTTAAACTTCTCAATATTATTCAACGCAATACCGGTTCCTTTAGCAACAGCATGCAAAGGATCTTCGGCTACATAAAATGGAATACCGATCTTATCAGTAAAACGTTTGCTCAAGCCTCTTAACAAGGCACCTCCACCTGTCAGGTAGATTCCGTTCTTTACTATATCAGCATATAGCTCGGGAGGAGTTTGCTCCAAAGCGCTCAGGATAGCCGAATCCATTTTCGAAATAGACTTATCCAAACAGTGAGCCATTTCCTGATACGAAATAGGAATATCCATCGGTAAAGAAGTCATCCTGTTTGGTCCATGAACAATAAAATCTTCGGGTTCTTCGTTTTCCGCTAATTCAGTTAAAGCAGAACCTACTGCTATTTTGATTTGTTCGGCTGTACGTTCACCCACTTTGATATTGTGCTGGCGGCTCATGTATTCCTGTATATCTTCGGTAAGGTCGTCTCCTGCAATCTTAATCGACTTGTTAGATACGATACCTCCTAACGAAATCACAGCGATTTCGGTTGTACCACCACCTATATCAACGATCATGTTACCTTCGGGAGCTTCCACATCCAAGCCAATACCCAAAGCCGCAGCCATAGGCTCGTATATCATATATACATCACGTCCTCCTGCATGTTCGGCAGAGTCACGGATCGCACGGATCTCAACCTCTGTACTTCCGGAAGGAATACAGACTACGATTCTCAACGATGGCGAAAATAAACGATTTTTATTATTGATCATCTTTATCATACCCCGAATCATATGCTCGGCAGCAGTAAAGTCGGCAATAACGCCATCTCTTAGGGGGCGTATCGTACGTATATTTTCGTGAGTCTTACCGTGCATCTGGCGAGCCTTGTCACCAACGGCAATTACTTTGTCTGTTTTTCTTTCAAGAGCAACAACCGACGGCTCGTCTACAACGATCTTACCGTCTTTGATAATGATGGTGTTGGCAGTACCAAGGTCCATCGCTATTTCCTGAGTAAAGGAGAATAATCCCATATTCAATATTTTCTTTTAAAGGATTAAAAAATCAATGTTTGAAGTGACGAACACCTGTCATTACCATAGAGATATTGTGCTCGTTACAATATTCTACAGATAGGTCGTCTCTAACAGATCCACCCGGTTGTATTACTGCCGTAACACCTTCGTTTCCTGCTATTTCTACACAATCGGGGAAAGGGAAAAACGCATCCGATGCCATAACCGCGCCATGTAAGTCAAACCCGAAGGCATGAGCCTTGTCTATAGCCTGTCTTAAAGCATCTACCCTTGAAGTTTGTCCGGTACCTGACGCTAATAGCTGATTGTTCTTTACCAGAATAATCGCATTAGACTTTGTATGTTTTACTAACTTGTTTGCAAAAAGCAAATCAGTTAATTCACTACCTTGCAGTTGCCGATTAGTCGCTAATTTCAGATCCGATTCTGTTTGGATACTCAAATCTTTATCTTGAACCAAAACACCATTCAACAGAGAACGGAATTGCTTGGTTTCGGTTAGTTCTTTCTTCTGTACTAAGATAATACGATTTTTCTTCTGTTCCAAAATTTCCAGAGCATCGGCATCATAAGCCGGAGCAATGATAATTTCGAAGAAGA
The DNA here is from genome assembly GCF_900128985.1 of Indolivaga macrotermitis. Lineage (GTDB taxonomy): Bacteria > Bacteroidota > Bacteroidia > Bacteroidales > Dysgonomonadaceae > Dysgonomonas_A > Dysgonomonas_A macrotermitis. Next base: position 115,863 of record NZ_FQUC01000005.1, read on the forward strand.
TTGTATTTATCTCTTCGGCTGCAGCTTTGTCTATTTTTCTGTTTGTTACGATTATACCACCGTAAGCCGAAACAGGGTCTGCCGCTAAAGCATCTTTCCATGCATCCAAAACAGTACTTCTGGTCGCAATACCACAAGCATTATTATGTTTCAGTATAGCTAATGTAGGTTCTCTGAATTCGCCGATTAGAGAAACAGCTGCATCTACATCCAGCAAATTATTGTATGAAATTTCACGTCCGTGCAATTGTTCGAACAATGCATCGAAATCTCCATAGTATGCACCCTTCTGATGTGGGTTTTCACCATAACGCAAAGATTTCAAGTTATCTTCTGTTTTGCGGAAAGCCGACTTTTCTTCACCATCCATATAAGTGAATATTGCAGAGTCATATGCCGACGATACAGCAAATGCTTCCTTTGCAAACCATTTACGGTCTTCTATATTGGATACACCTTCTTTTTCATCCAATAATTGGGCTAATGCCGGATATTGTTTTTTTGAAGGTACTATCACTACATCATTAAAGTTTTTGGCTGCGGCTCTTATCAGAGATATTCCACCAATGTCTATCTTTTCGATAATATCTTCGTCTGAAGCTCCCGAAGCTACAGTTTCTTCAAATGGATAAAGGTCTACAATAACCAGATCTATATCCAGAATATTATAGGCTTTTTTAGTTTTTACATCTTCCTGTAAATCACGTCTGTTCAGAATACCTCCGAATATTTTCGGGTGTAATGTTTTTACACGTCCTCCGAATATGGAAGGATATTCAGTCAGTGCTTCCACGGCGGTACATTCGAACCCTAAAGACTCTATAAATTCGCGGGTTCCTCCGGTTGAGACAAACTGAACACCGAGACTATTCAATTTTTTAAGAATTTCATCCAATCCATCCTTATGAAAGACAGAGACTAAAGCAGTTTTGATTTTTCTAGAAGAAGGCATAATAAGTTACAGAAAGTATATTAATTGTATTTTTTATTTAGTTATCTACAAAGTGATGCATTTCATATAGCAACTAACTAAGTATAAACCTTATATAATTGTATAGCTTTTACGGCTCACAAAGGTATAAAATCTATTTATATAGTGGGTTTTATTAACTAAAGATTTTTTTGATTTTTAGGGTTGTTTATGAAATAAAATGCTCTTACAGTATATTCTACTGCAAGAGCCATTTTTATGACGTAGAGTTTTTCTCTTAAAAGTCTTTCACTTCCCAACCTAATGCACTGGCACCTAGTACTGCTGCATCGCTTTCTTTCAATTCGGACATCAACAGTTTTACTTTGTTTCTGAATATCGGCAACATGCTTTCTTCCATATGGCGTTTTACCGGATTGAAAATCAAACTGCCGGCCTTAGTAAGGCCTCCGAACAGGATAATCGCCTCAGGACTTGAGAATGCAACAAAATCGGCAAACGCTTCTCCTAACAACTGACCTGTGTATTCGAATATTTCTTTAGCTAAAGCATCACCTTGCTGAGCAGCTTCTGCCACATCTTTAGAAGTTATGTCTTCTATATTGATATTACGAAGAATACTTTCATCTTTACGTGAAGCTAAAAACTCTTTAGCTGTACGGGCAACACCTGTAGCAGATGTATATGTTTCAAGACACCCTTTACGCCCACAACCACACAAGCGTCCGTTAGTACGGCGGATAGTAGTATGACCAAGCTCTCCGGCAAAACCATCGTGTCCATATACTAACTGACCGTTAACAACTATACCGCTACCGACACCGGTACCCAGTGTGATTACTATAAAATCTTTCATACCACGGGCTGCGCCATATGTCATCTCACCGATAGCAGCTGCATTGGCATCATTGGTAATGGCTACGGGCACTTTCAGGCGATCCGATAACATCTGAGCTAAAGGAATCAAGCCTTTCCATGGTAAGTTCGGTGCAAATTCGATACATCCTGTAAAAAAGTTTGCATTGGGTGCACCTACCCCGATACCTTTTATATTAGCGATACCACCAACTTGATCTATAACTTCCTGAACGGCCGCTGAAAGGGCTGTTACATATTCGTTTATTTCTTTATGTGCAGCTGTTTTAATAGAGCCCTGGGCTATAATGTGCCCTCTCTTATCAACTACACCAAAGACAGAATTAGTGCCGCCGATATCAATACCAATCGCATATGGTTTCTCCATGATAATTTTATATATTATAATTCAACAATGACTAGTTTCGATCTATGAACAAGAATTACTTATTATATTATACCGGATTTCATAATAGTAGGAAATTGTAAAACCCGGCTCTTTTTATAAAAGCATACAAATATAAATTTTTATTTGCTATAATTAAAGCTTTAATGTCATAGAAATGTGTATGTTTTTACTCTTTGAAGTATGTATTTAACACTTTTTTGGCAGCAACAAACGAACTGATCTGCGAATTTAAAACTTGTTGCTCACATATTTTCAGTTCATTCTGTATCTCCGGGTTATTGTAAAATTTAGATTTTAACTGTTCATTTATTGTTTCATACATCCAATATTTGGACTGTTCGTTGCGCCGGTGTTCAAAATATCCGTTTTTACGGGTAAACTCGACATAGTCGCCAACCATATTCCAAATCTCTTTAATACCCGTACCATAATACCCCGAGTAAAGTAATACTTTAGGTGACCATCCCGATTCGGGTAAAGGAAACAGATGTAAAGCATTTCTGAAATGTGCCTGAGCCAATTTGGCTTTTTCTATATTATCACCGTCAGCTTTATTTATAATAATACCGTCAGCCATTTCCATAATTCCACGTTTGATACCTTGCAGTTCGTCTCCTGTTCCTGCCAATTGTATCAACAGGAAAAAGTCGACCATAGAATGCACGGCTGTTTCGGACTGCCCTACTCCCACGGTTTCTATTATAATCTTATTGAATCCGGCTGCTTCACATAGAATAATCGTTTCCCTTGTTTTCCGGGCAACACCACCTAATGATCCTGCTGATGGCGAAGGGCGTATAAACGCATTCTTGGCAACACTCAATCGCTCCATACGGGTCTTATCACCCAGTATACTTCCTTTCGACACCTCACTCGAAGGGTCAATAGCCAGTACTGCTAGTTTTTCTTCCGGATTGTTATCCAAAAGATACATACCAAATGAATCTATTGAGGTACTTTTTCCGGCTCCGGGTACACCTGTCAAACCAACACGTAACGAGTTACCCGAATACGGCAAGCATTTTTCTATTATTTCCTGAGCTGTTGCCTGATGTTCGAACTTCGCACTTTCGACAAGGGTCACAGCCTGACTCAGTAAGGAGATATCGCCTTTGACAATTCCTTCGACGTATTCACTTACTGTATATATTTTCTTTTTGAAGCGTTTAAAGTCCTTTAAATAAGGATTTACCATAGGCTTATCCGATGTTCCTTCGTTTACTTGTAACGAGTGGAACCGGCAATCATTTTCGGGATGTTCCATACTAAATTAATATTAATAAGTAACGATATACAAAAGGGTTCAAACCCTACTTATATGTAAAGATAGGATAAAAATAAAAAAGACTGAAAAAGTTTGCACCTTATTCAGCCTTTTTAAATATGTTTTACCGTAATTACTTGCGAGGCAATACTTCTCCTTTTATAGACAAGGTGTATACCTGATCAGCTTCGTTTGTAAATACTGTTATGCGTTTGTCGAAACTACCTACACGGCCTGTAGTAGAATAACTCACCTTAATAGTACCTTTTTTACCGGGTAATACAGGATCTTTGGTATAAGATGGTGTAGTACATCCGCAAGTTGTTCTGATATCCTGAATAATCAAAGGTTTGTCGCCTGTGTTTGTAAATTGGAATTCAGTAGAAGCCGAACCAACTTCTTCTGCAATTTTACCAAAATCGTGTGTTAATGATACGAATTTAGCATCACCGTTTTTTTGGGCCATTAAACAAGTGATACTTACCACCATGGCTATCAATAACAAGCTCATTTTTTTCATAATTGTCTTCTTAATTAGTTAGAGTACTGCACAAAGTTATAAATAATAGATTAAGCAATACATTTTTTAAATATTATTTAGATATATATCTTGTTTATAAACTTCTTTATAAATAGTATTCTTTACCTTTTCGAAATCGGTCGGGAAATTTAAGTCCCTGTATGTAAGCATCAACATCGGTATACTATCATATCCTTCCACATAGGGCGGCTGGGCATATTCCATATCCCATATCTCGAAACCAAGCTTTTCATAGAATCTGTATCTCCGGGCGGCAAAGTCAGATGACCCAGGCAATTCTATTTCGCCAACCAATGGTTGTTTTGTTCCGGCTATAAGTGCCTGCATAGCTTTACTGCCCGATCCACTATTCCGTTGCTCGGGACTGATGGCAAAGTGCTCTATAAATAAAAACGAATTTAAATCCCAAATTGTTACAAACCCTACACGAACTTCTTCTTCGTTCACTAACAGAAAAACCGAAAACCGTTTGTCTTCGTCCATAACGTGGTGCATCTCAAGCACGGGACGCCGTTCGTTAGCCGGAAAACTTTCGATATACAGTTTCTCCACAAATTCCAAATCCGATTTATTTTCAATAGTTACTTTTCGTAAAATCATGTTCTATCTATTTTAATCTATTTGAAAGTAAGTTTTTACACTTACCCGAATAAAAAGTGAGTTTTTAATTCGAATGCTGACCAGCGGATGAAGATAGTATAACTTCTTTCATCGACCCGTCGTCACACTTGATAATACGTCCCTGAAACCGTTGGACAATAGCATAATTATGTGTAGACATTATCACGGTTGTTCCCTTTTGCGATATCTCATGCAATAGTTTTACTATCTGGGTACCTGTTTCGGGATCTAAGTTGCCGGTAGGCTCATCAGCTAGAATCAAGTCAGGCGAATTGAGCAGAGCACGTGCTATTACTATACGCTGTTGCTCACCACCCGAAAGTTCATGAGGCATCTTGTAACCTTTGTTTTGCATACCTACTTGCGTAAGTACTTCTCGTATACGGTTATTTATAGCATCCTGACTATCCCAACCTGTTGCTTTAAGCACAAATTCAAGATTTTTTTCAGCGGAACGGTCTATCAGAAGCTGAAAGTCCTGAAATACAATTCCGATCTTTCTTCTGAGGAATGGTATTTCTTTCCGCTTCATATTATTGAGGCAATAGTCGAGAATATATCCGGTACCCCCATCAAGAGGTACTTCATGATACAGGCTTTTCAAAAAAGTACTTTTACCTGATCCTACTTTCCCGATCAGATAAACAAAATCTCCGGACGAAATCTGAACATTCAGGTTTTGTAATATCTGATTTCCGTCGCGGCTAAGCCCTACTTCCTTATAATCGACAATGATGCCCATAACCGTTTATTTTTTATGTCTTTTTTGCAATTCGCGAGACAAATCTTCGATGCTCAACCCTTTTGATGTAAGCAATACAATAAGGTGGTATAACATATCAGCCGATTCATAGATCAGACGGTCATCCGTACCGTTACAAGCTTCGATAACCGATTCGATGGCTTCTTCGCCTACTTTTTGAGCCATACGGTTTACCCCCGATTGAAATAGGGATGTGGTGTAAGATCCTTCCGGCATTTCTTTATAGCGTTTTTCTATAAAATGCTGCAGATACTTAAAGAATAACACATCTTCTTTGTTCTTTTCATCAAAACAGGTATCACTGCCGGTATGACAAACAGGTCCTACAGGATTTACCTTTATAAGAAGCGTATCGCGGTCACAATCCTCTTTTATACTTACCACATTCAGATAGTTGCCACTCTCCTCTCCTTTTGTCCAAAGTCGTTGTTTGGTACGGCTGAAAAATGTCACCTTTCCCAATTCCTGGGTTTTAGCTAAAGCTTCTTCATTCATATAGCCCAACATCAACACTTTAGATGTTTCATTGTCCTGTATGATGGCGGGAATCAATCCTCCTGTTTTTTCAAAATCCAAATTCATCGGTTTCTCTGTTATATACGATATTATTGTATCTATCGTAGATTCGTCTTTTAGTAAACAACTTATATTATAAAAAGATCAGTCGCAGCCGAAAAAAGCTCGGCTATTACTTCCTCTATCTGACACTAATTCCTTCAGTACGAAGGTACTGTTTTAAATCTTTAATTGCAATTTCTCCAAAATGAAATACACTGGCTGCCAAAGCGGCATCTGCCTTCCCTTGGGTAAATGTATCTCTGAAGTGCTCCATAGTTCCGGCTCCTCCTGATGCTATAACCGGAATATTGAGGGACTCCGATAAACGGCATAAGGCTTCGTTCGCATACCCTTGTTTCACTCCGTCATGATCCATACTGGTAAACAATATTTCACCGGCACCACGATCTTCGGCTTCTTTAGCCCATGTAAACAAATCTTTATCTGTAACATTACGTCCTCCACTGGTGTAACACATCCATTTGCCATTATCAAAACGGGCATCTATGGCACACACGCATACCTGCGAACCAAAATTGGTTGCAATATCATTAATTATCTGAGGATTGCGCAAGGCTGTAGAGTTAACCGAGACTTTATCTGCTCCGGCTCCCAGTAAACGGGCTACATCGGACAGTTCGTTAATTCCGCCGCCTACAGTAAAAGGAATACTGATATTCAAAGCGATACGTTCTACCAGATCGGTAAAAGTTTTTCGACCTTCGTGTGTCGCGGTTATATCCAGAAAAACGAGCTCATCGGCACCTTCTGCACTATACTTTTTAGCTAATTCAACAGGGTCACCTGCATTTCTGAGATTAACGAAATTGATACCCTTAACGGTAGTGCCATCTTTAATATCAAGACAAGGTATTATTCTTTTTGCTAGCATTATTCTAAGTCCATTGTTAAACGTATCATATGAATACATTCTATCCCGTTTTCAAATATGGGTTCGGGGCAGTACTTTCTGAAAAAGTTATAATCGACAGATGTAATTGCAAAGCCGCATTTCTGATATAAAGCCAATTGTCCTATTCCGGCATTGCCTGTGCCTACTTCCATTGTTTTATATCCCCTGCTGCGGGCAACTTCAATACTATGATAAACTAACTTCTTCCCATAGCCTTTTCCCTGATATTTCTCATCAACAGCCAGATTTACCAGTTCAATAGTAAAGGGTCGTGTCGGTAAAAGAACATATTCGCCTATAGCTTCATTATCTGAATATCCAACGAAGCAATCTCCTCTGTTCAGGTAATCTTCAACAGCTTCTTTATTCGGATCCGCCAATGATAGCAAATCATAAGGAATCTTTCCGGTTGTTTTGTCTAAGATTTTAATATCCATCCTGGAAGGAGTATTATCGATCCTGCAATTCTGCCAGTTCTTTTAATGTTATCTTATTTTCGTAGATAGCTTTCCCCATAATAATAGCAGGAACACCTGCCGCTTCCAGATTCAGTATATCCTGTTTGCACGACACTCCGCCACTTGCGATCAGGTAAACCCCTGGAATATGTTCCAGAATCTTTTTATATAGTTCAACAGCTGGCCCTCCCAACATACCGTCTTTGGATATATCGGTACAGACTACCTTTTGTACTCCGTATTGTATATAATTAGAAATGTAGGGAACAACAGCCAGACTGGTTGCTTCCTGCCATCCTGATACCGCTATCTGGTTATTCTTGCTATCGGCTCCCAGTATGATTTTATCGCCACCGTATTTATTTACCCACGATACAAACAATTTGCGGTTCTTTGCCGCAACACTACCTCCTGTAACCATGGCCGCACCTGCAGCAAATGCAATATCGATATCTTCGTCGCTCTGAATACCACCGCCAAAATCTATAACCAAAGATGTATGTGTGGCGATATCTTCTAACACTTTATGATTGATAACATGCTTGGCTTTAGCTCCATCGAGATCTACAAGATGCACACGGTGGATACCGGCATCCTCAAATTGCTTAGCAACTTCGAGAGGATTTTCGTTATAAATAGTTTTTGTATTATAATCTCCCTGAGACAGCCTCACGCATTTACCATCGATAATGTCGATAGCCGGAATTATTTCTATCATAACTTTAAGAAATTAGTTAATATCTGTTCGCCTACACTTCCACTCTTTTCGGGGTGAAACTGTGTTGCGTAAAAATTATCTTTGTGTAGCGCAGCACTAAACGGTAAAACATAATCCGTTACGGCTGTGGTATATATGTTAAGCGGCACATAATAACTATGCACAAAATATACATATTGGTTCTCGAGCGACGGATCAAACAGAGGTAATTTTACATCCTGTATTGTATTCCAACCCATATGTGGAATTTTGTCTTCATGCCTTTCGGGAATAAACCGTTTCACTCCGGTATCAAAAACACCAAGGCAATCGGTATCTGCTTCTTCCGAATGTTTGCACATAAGTTGCATACCCAGACATATACCTAAAACAGGCTGTTTTAAGTTCCGGATCAAAGTATCCAAGCCGTTTTCATGCAAATATTTCATGGTTGTACCAGCTTCTCCCACTCCCGGAAATATCACCTTGTTGGCACTCTCTATCAGTTTTTTGTCGTCTGTTACAGTAGCTTCTACTCCGAGCCGTTTCATTGCCGAATCGACTGAGAATATATTGCCTGCATTGTATTTTATAATAACAACACTCATTATTTCAAAAGATTATCTATCACCTTCACCATTTCATTAAACTCCTCCGGATCATATAATCTGGTAAGCATTACTATTTTGCCATCCTTACCGATTATAACATTACGGGTAATACCTGCATCCTTTTCGGCATACAGTTCGAATATTCCGGCTTTCGGGTCTAAACCGATAGGATACGTTACTCCTGTTTTCTTAGCAAAAGCCAATACTGTTTCAGCCGGTTCATCCCTGTCAATACCATAAAGGGCAAATTCGGGATTCGATTTATGCTTCTGCCATATATCAGATTCGATAAAAGGCATTTCCTTGCGGCATACGCCACACCAACTCGCCGTAAACTGAAGCATTACTACTTTGCCCCGCAAGTCCGAAAGTTTCATTACCGAACCATCAGGCATCGACATAGTAAAGTCAGGTGCTGCATCTCCTACTTTAACCAGATACTTGCGGTCTCCGGTAGTATCCTGTGCGAAAGTATTGCCCAGCACAGCCAGTAAGAAAACGGATATAAAAATGATATGTTTCATTAAAGACTTCTCTTGATTAAGTAATTCCTGAATATAAAGGCAAAAGGCAAAGCCGATAAAGCCCCTAGGGCATCTGCCAGAAAATCGAACCAGTCTCCCGAACGTGGCGGAAAGTAATAGTGTTGTATAATCTCTATCAAACCACCGTATAGTATCGGAAAAGCAAAAGCAAATACCAATAGTTTCAGCATATTGATATGTCCTCTTTTCGCATGGATATAATTAAAAGCTGTTGCTCCGGACAATCCCATATACATCAGAAAATGTACTATCTTATCAGTTGGTATCAGAAATTCGAATCCGACATCCGGTATGTCATTCGGTGGAATCAGACAACATAAATATAAGATAACAAGCGATATAATAACCGGAACACTAGCGTATCTTAATATTAACTGAAACTTCATTGATTACCTTTTGTACAATTATAACACAAAGATGCTACAAATTATTGATATTTACGTATAATAAATAGCAGTTTTCATTTCGAATAATTGTATTTTTGCACTTCCGGAAATCACTTGAACAATCCGGAACAGCAATTCATTTATGAAACAACAGGCCTGGATAATTAAACTTCATTGCATTACCTGAACAGGTTATCTCCAATACCGGCAGGTATGCATCTCCATGTGAGTCCGGCTTTCATTCCCCGAACTATTTTACGCCCTTTTTTGTTAATGGAGCATACTTGTTGAGTTAATGTTCAACTTAAAACACTTTGTAAAATAAAGAACCCGTAAGTATGTTGTCCGAAAATAGCACCGAATCCGATATATCTCCCAAATTGCCATGGCTGGCAGCGATGGCGATGTTTATGCAGTCGCTGGATGGTACAATTTTGAACACAGCTTTGCCTACTATCGCCCTCGATCTGAACCACTCTCAATTGTCGATGCAGGCGGTTGTGGTAAGTTACGCACTTACCCTGGCTCTGTTGATACCTGTCAGCGGATGGCTTTCGGACAAATACGGAACAAAACGGATATTCTCTATAGCAGTATTCCTTTTCACCCTCGGATCTTTTACCTGTGCTATATCATCTACGTTTAACGAACTGGTTGCGTCGCGTGTCTTACAGGCTATCGGCGGATCGATGATGGTACCCGTATCACGCTTAGCTTTATTATATGCATATCCTAAGAATAAACTGCTGGCAGTGATGAATTTTGTCACCATGCCGGGACTCGTAGGCCCATTAATCGGACCTGTATTGGGTGGGTGGATCGTAGATATAGCTTCATGGCACTGGATTTTCCTCATTAATATACCTATAGGTATCACCGGACTGATATTTGCTCAATATGTAATGCCTAACTTTACCCGTCTGGGCAAGCGCTTCGACCTGATAGGGTTTATCCTCTTTTCCGTCGGTCTCATTTCACTGTCATTGGTACTGGAGGTAGGCGGAGGCGAAACTATCGACTGGGGAGCCCTCGCTGTAATCTTATCCATAGCCGTAGTTTTCGGAGCATTATATATATGGTATGCAAGACGTGTAAATTATCCGATCATCAACCTGAGCCTTTTTAAGATCAGAACATTACGTATCGGTTTGATCGGAAACCTGTGTACACGTTTGGGAATAGGAAGCTTGCCCTTTCTTTTGCCCCAAATGTTACAAATAGCATTCCTCCGGAGTTCTACCGAATCGGGAATGATCATGATGGCATCTGCTATAGCCACTATATTCGCCAAGTCTCAGGTAGTGCCTCTGGTCAAGAGATTCGGCTATAAAAAGGTCTTGATATCCAATACTGTTATATTGGCTGTTGTTATATCTATGTTTGCCTTGCCGGACAAAACAACTCCCATATTCCTGCTGATACCTGTACTGTTAGTATATGGGTGTGTTAACTCGATACAGATGTCGACAATGAATACGATTGCACTCGCCGATCTCACACCCGATGTTGCCAGTGGAGGTAACAGCCTCTTAGCGATTATGCAACAGCTATCGATCAGCTTCGGCGTATCTGTTGGGGCATTGATTCTCCGGTCTACCGAATCTGCATCATGGCTTACAGGAGGAGAAATAGGCATGTCGTTTAAGGCTACTTTTGTAATACTGGGCGGTATGACCTTATTATCCGCCTTAATCTTCACCCAGTTAAAAAGCTCAGACGGTGACGACATTTCGGGACATAAATAAGACTTGCTCAACCTTGGAAGGTGACAAAAAGGTGACACCACTGTAACGTTTGTCACGTTGAGTTTTATTTGTGTATCAATATTTTATGTATTAAAAAGTGACAAGTGACACTCATTTTGCATTTTTTTATTTACCATTCCCGTGCATTCATTCTATAGTATAGATAAATCTGTTTGTCAACCGGCATACACTTATATCCGGTATAAAAAGAAAAAGTGTACCTTTGATTTCAATTCGATAATATACAAAATTGAATGGCAAAACAAGACTGGAAGCCCGGAACTATGATCTATCCCTTACCTGCGGTAATGGTAAGTTGCGGCAGTACCCCCGATGAGTATAATATTATAACTATCAGCTGGACAGGTACAATCTGCACCAATCCTCCGATGTGTTATATATCGGTTCGTCCCGAAAGACATTCGTACGGGATCATCAAGAAAAACATGGAATTTGTTATCAACATTACGACTCAACAGATCGCTTATGCAACCGATTGGTGTGGAGTAAAATCGGGTCGTGATTTCGATAAGTTTAAAGAAATGAATTTAACACCTGCAAAGGCCTCTGTAGTTAATGCACCTATTATAGACCAATCACCTCTTTGTATCGAATGCCGGGTAAAAGAAATAATACCGTTGGGGTCGCATCACATGTTTATTGCGGATGTGGTAAATGTGAAAGCTGATGACCAATATATCGATCCCGAAACAGGCAAATTCGATTTAGCCGGATCGGGGATACTGACTTATGTACATGGTGGCTATTACGAACTGGCACAGAAAACGGGTCACTTCGGCTGGTCGGTCAGAAAAGACAAAAAAGGAAAATCAAAAAAGTAAGTGATAAGATCAACAAATATATCGCAAATAATTATCGCTCAACTTTGAAATATATTAGAAAATAAATTAATTAAGGGGGACTAAAAATCCCCCCTTTTCTCTATTTCAGCGTAAAGACCACATTGACGAATGCGTCATAATTAGGTCGGCTGTTCACCGTATAACTCATCACCCCCGCCTCACTAATGCCCGTCACCGTAATACACGGATCGCAGTACGTAACATAATAATTCAATTGAGAACCATTGAAAAACGGAATCGTAGCCGGCGCACTCGTACTCTTCACCTTCGGAGAATTAAACCCCGTATAATACACATTATAAAGATTAATAGACTGAGTCCCCACCAATAAACTCCCCGAACCATCCGAAGTCGGGATATTCACCGAAGGCATATACAGGAAATGCCTGTTATATAAAGTAAGGCAGGTCCATGAAAAAGTACCCGGATTAGAAGGCGTATCCTTATACTGAGAAACACACCTATAATCCATATCGTATACCATTAAGCCCGAAGCCGGACTTGCAATAGCCAGTTTCTGAGAAGTATTCATCCGTGGAATAAGCAATCCCCTATCGTTATCATACGCATTAATATCCAACACTGACGAACTGCTGGGATTATTCGTATTCACCCCTATCTGAGCCGATATAGATGGATAATATAAACTAATACAGGCAATAATTATAATCAAATATTTCATATTTATTCATTTTCATATGTTTACAAAAGTCATTGTTGTTTCGAGTTAAGAAGTTCCGAACGTGTCATCCGGTTACTTTTGAGGGTACAATATATGACATTAGCTTCCATACTGATTACTTTCGCTTTTGTACCATCTGCCTTATAAGGTGTTACAGTAATTACATACGATCCGGCACCGACATAAGTATGTTGCTGTTCGTACTCTGTCTGGGATAGAGATACAGTCTGACTCACCACGGCGCTTCCGTCTCCGAAATCCCATTCGAGACGAACAGGTGCGTTTCCACCCGATAAATCTATCTCCACTCCGTATGTACGCAGGTGGGCAGCACAGGCAAAAGGCTTCGATTGTGGTTTAATCCGGATAAAACCGGCGGGAAAACTGGGTAGTCCCAGATACGCTTCTTTAATTAAATAATCCGGAAAATACTTCATAACAGTTCCTCCGGCATTGGGATTTGTTATCACATACAAATCTTTGGTCGAAACAACAGCACCTCCGGCAGCAGGCCTGTAACACCTGATTCCGTACAACCGGCCGTCTATTCCGGCTTTTATATTACTGGGTCCGAGAGCGAGAAATGTCGATGCAACACCACTTCTCAGCCCTGCCCATGTATTCCGATATATCTGGGGTGTATTGTAAGCCGATGTAACATATATATAATTTCCATCGGGCGAAAAAGCGGCACCGTAAGTAGTGGTAACAGCCGATATTGTTTGAGTTTGAACACCCGAAATTAACCCTGTGGCAGGGTCGAACACTGCCGATATAACTTGTTGCCCCGACCAGTTAACGGCAAGCAGCTTTGTATAATCCGGCGACACAACTAATTCCCCCAGATTATTGCCCGTACCTGTGTAAATGATACCTGTATTTGTAATTGTTTGATGGGGAGTCGACGAGATACCAGATGCTGTAACCGCATAAACGGAAAATGTTTGGGCGGTTCTGTGCAACAGCCAATAATCTTCGCCATTGTCATTGGGTACTGCTGCAATGTTTTCTCCGACACTTCCTGATTTTATTACAATGTTTTTAGAGGTGGACATAACATCTCCGAGCCCTCCATTCAGACTCATATCTACAATCGAATACCTGATACCATAAGCTGTACTTCCCTGAACAGGCACAGTTACAACATAATACTGGGTCAGGCTTCTGGGTCTGGGGATAACGATTCCCGATTGGGTAGCCGACGGGTCTCCCATCAAGCCCGAGCCGTTGGGCATTATCGCTCCGTTTTTATTATACACAGTAATACCATCCGAGGCAAATAAGAGTTCTCCGTCGTAAGTAGATACGGTAAAACACCCCTCATATGTATTTACATATCCGGTAATTGCCTGAGGCATGCCGGTCAATACCGTGGCGTCACTCGCCGTAGCACTACTCAACGAATTAAAATTCAGCCCGGCATTAAATCCGAAGTGCCACCAGCTGGTTTCCTTCTGAGCATAAGAATTTATCGAAAAGCCTATTAATAGAAGGCATACATATATCAGTTTCTTCATTATTTATTTCTGCTTAATTGGATAATAAAAAGCTCTGTGACCTTACTTAAGTACAAACACCACCGTCATAAACGAATCATAATCCGACTCCACCTTAATATCATACGTCATCACCCCATTATCATTAATGGAGATATTCTCCATCACATCCGTATCATAGTTGGTAATATAATAATACAAATCCGTCCGGTTCGTAAAGTAAGGAATATTCACCGGAGCCGAAGGATTCTTAGTCGGAGCCGTAAACTGAGTCAGATACTCATTGTAAAGATCGATAGTCTTGCCTGTCACTACAGTTGAAGCATCCACCGCAATAGTCGGCATATAAAAAAAGCCATTCTGTGCATCTTTCTGTGATAGGCACACCCAAGCCGGAGAAGCAGTAGTCCCTGCATTCTGCGCAATACAACGCAGAGTTGTGTCATATACCAATAAACCTTCAGCGGGAGAGGTTATAGCCGATTTCTGCACAGTCGTCATTCTCGGAATCAGAATCCCCTTTTCCGTACTGACAATATCCATAGCTGCAGAAGCATTGGGTGTACTTGTGTTTATACCTACCTGAGCCTGTAAAGTTGCCATGCCTGAAATACACAGTAGAATCATAAAATACTTTTTCATTGTTATCTGAGTTTGAGTTGGGGTCGCAGACCCTTTTGTTGTTTTTAAGGTCGCAGACCTATTTGTTGTTTTTATTAAGAGTAATTGTTTCCGAATGTATTCGTTGTAGTAGCAAAGTTCTGCACTGCCCGATAATGTGTACTTTATCACAAAGGTCACAAAGAAGGCACAAAGCGCACTATCTTGTATTTTAGTAGAAAGGATAAAGCTGAACCTTGCCCCAACAGGATATCGTAAAATCCCTTTGTCTCTTTGCGCCTTTGCGTTTAAAATATTATCTATTAAATAATTAATACTAAAACAATAAAGCAGCAAAGTGCATACACTGCACCCTGCTGCCTGTAATAGTTGGCCAAAGCATAACCTGTTACCCGAAATAGTATTCGAACGACAACAAAACAACAATGATCCTACCGGACACAGCCTGCCCGGCCAACTTATTTGGAAATGGATATATACGACAAAGCAAACGAAGACATAAAAAAATGTCCCGTTATTTTGACACAATAGAAAATTTTGTTTAGTTAACGCCCTGTGATGCGTCTGTGTGTGTGTGTGTCTCTCTCTCTCTCTCTCTCTCTCTCTCTAATATTTCAGCACACAAAGACAAATCTAAACTGTTAAAATTTAGAGGGTTGTTTATGTTTTTATGTGTGAAAATATTGGTCATTCCTTATTGGTAAAGGGTTGTTTGATGGGGCAAATATAGGAATTTATTTGATATCAGGTAATATAAACACAAAAACTTGTTAAAAAAAGGAGATGATATTACTCACCTCCCTTTATTCTGTTTTGCTATCCGTATCTTTTTTCTCAAGCAATTCTTCTATCTCAGAATCCTTGATCAATTTAACATTGGTCAACAAGAAACGCTTGTCTACAAAATCGCCCATATCATTACATTCCTTTATAGCCTCTTCCGTATAAGAACGTGGATCGTGCTTAAGATCACACAAGAGGAATACCTTTAGATAATTACCTTTAAAATCAATACTTTCCACCTCGATTTCACTAGCTTCGTACGCAAACTTCAATTCTTTCAGAATTGTTTCTTTCTGGAAATCGGTAAAAGGTGTACGGTCTTTAGAGGCAATTACCGAAAAATAGCGTAATTTCCCGTCACGTCCTCCCAATCCGGTAGACACAAAGAATTGTTTTTCGCCTGACAAATCGGCATCCAGCAGTATCTTACTTTCAGTAAGAGCTAAGGCAGACCAGTTTGCCAGTTCGGGTTCCAAAGGGCTGCTATGATAAGTCTCTATAGCCCTGTATGCAGCTACATCGGCAATTATTGCCAATGCCGACAAATAATACCGTTTGTCTTCGATATTAACATTCGGCGTAAACAGGCGGCCTATCATATAATTACGATCGGGTTGCATACTCGTATCCTGAGACTGTACATATTTTGAATACTGAAAATATTTCATTTGCTCTTCAACAGGCACAATCTCATTCAGCATATGCATATTAGCTTTCATATCACCCGACGCATCTTTCAACTGATTCAGTATTTTATCAAATTTATCCATGGTTCAACTCTCTTTTGGCAAAAGTCTGACTTTGCCGGGTTTATTGTGGATATTGTTCAAAAACCGTACCAACGATCATCAATTTCATTGATAAGGACAATCCCAGAGTATATCTCCATCGATAAAGATGGAGACCCGAAACCTTCATCTTTCTATACCCACAGATATAGGTATATATAGGTTTAACACGGAAAAAGCAAAAAAGTATCGCAAAAAGATCGAAATATTTAGTTAAAAAGATAATTTTATGCAAACAATGCCTTATTTTGGGCTGTTTCATCCTTCAGAACAAATAATACCCTATGAATATATGAAACCTATATTTGAACCTATAGATCTTGACAAATGGGAACGCCGTAAATATTTCGACTATTTTTACCATAAGATCAAGACTAAATACAACCTGACCAAAAATATAGATATCACCCGGCTGATAGAAGTTAAAGAAGAAAAAGGAATAAAGATATACCCTACTCTATTATATCTTATCACACGGGCGGTTAACCGTAACAAAGAATTTCGCATAAGCTTCAATTCCGAAGGTGTTCTGGGTATATGGAACTATGTGAATCCGGCATATACTATTTTTCATGATGATGATAAAACCTTTTCGGATGTATGGAGCGAATACAGCGAGAACTTTGCCGTGTTCTACGCAAATATTCTCACCGATATGGAAACTTATAAAGATGTAAAAGAAATAAAAGCCCGTCCCGACCAGCCTGCCAATTTCTGCCTGATATCGTCCTTACCTTGGCTTAGCTTCGATGGTTTCGGACAGGATACATTTACCGAATCATCGTTACTGTTCCCGTTTATCCGCTTCGGAAAATATTTCGAACAAGATGGTAGAATTTTATTACCTTTGGCTGTCTTTATCAATCATGCCGTAGCCGATGGATATCATACCTGCAAGCTGATCAACGATATACAGTATCTGTCTGACCATGCCGAAGAATGGCTGACCATATGACAGGCTATTACTCTTAATTTATAATAATAACCAAAAGTAATTTTTCAAACAACACATACAAATTATGGGATTATTTGATTTTTTCAAAAAGAAAAAAAACACAGAACAAGTTAAGCCTGAGTCTGAAAGATCAACTTTAGCTATGGCGATGCCAATGTTTAGTGATGGTAAAAGTTTTGATATGAATAAGGTTGTAGAACATTTACAATCTTTCTGGCAACTTTCGGTGACTGACTTTTCAGGAGATAGTAACGAAACTGCTGTTTTCAATGTGGACGGACACTTGGTAGCTTTGGCAGATATGCTTGTGCCTATCCCACTGGAAGAACTTAATGAAATTATCAGATTTACCTATTTATGGAAAAATGCCGGAGAAGAGACAAGCCGCCATACCGGCCATGCATTAGTAACGGTAATGGGTAATAATGGTACAGAAGTTGAAAGGCGTACCCTACTGAGTAAATTACTCTGTTCGATAATGCTTACCACACCCGAATGTATCGGTATATATCAGGGAAACGAGACATTACTACTTCAGCGTGATTTCTACCTGGCGGCTGTAGAAGATTTACAAAACAATCGGATACCTGTTCCGGCATGGATATATATCGGTTTAAGAGGAACGGACAAAGGCATTGACGCCTATACGTTCGGGATGAAGAGTTTCAACAAGCCCGAATTTGAAGTAATAGGTACCCCACTCGATCACGATCAACTGTATACGCTGATACTGAGTATCGTTTCTTATACTCTGGGTAATGACGTAACCTTTGGTAATGGAGATACATTCAGTCTTTCGGAAAATGCCAGTATGAGAATTACAGCATCCAAAGGCAGATATATAGACGATATCACATTGAAACTGGATATGTAAATATATATGTGGGGAAAGAAAGCACCTGTCCATTTCTTAATAGCCTTTCTTCTGTTTTATCTTATGTCTTCTTGCGGATACCGTAAGACCGAAAAGGATAAATATCCTGATATGCCCGTATTTCCTAATATGGAAGGAGGTTCTGTAAAAATGGATACAATCCCTTTCCGTAATATTTCGTTATCAGAAATAGTTTATAATGACAAATATTACTTTGTACCCTATTATACAGACTATAATCATTCGGGTATGGCAATTGTAGATGGAGTCCTGAGCCTGATAAGTAATTGGTCTTACGATAATTCTAACTTCACATATTTAACAGACACTTTGGGTTCGGTTATTGCGATTGACAGGATAAACGAAACGGCATCTAAATACGAAGCACCTTATAACGAGGCTACAGATATTCCTTTTCTCAAAATGGATAAGCTGCGTGAAAGGCTGGGAGAAAAGTATAATTCATTTCTCGAAGATGCCAAAAGAGCAGATTCTTCTTATGTAAATACAGATAACATCTTAGATAGTATATACATGGCGCATCTGCTAGAAAAGCATAAAGGATACACACCATACCTACTTACCGGCGGATCGTATGATTATCCACCTTGTATTATTTTTGTAGATAAAAAAGAGCCGGAAAAACAACTTTTAGCAGAGATTCCGCCATATAGTATAGAACCCGAAGAATGGAATATACGTACATACCCTCTATTGAAAAAGAGGCTGATAGATTTACCAGATACAGAAAACCCATCTTTGGTTAACTTCGATGATGCAGTACTCGAAAACCGTTTCGGAGGGAGCGGAAATCATTTCGTTGCCGATATATCATTCCGGCAATCAGGATATCAATATTACAAACTAACGGAAAACGGAAAAGAACACTTGTTCAAGATTTATCACACCAATTTAAATTTCAGCGTCTTGCAGGAAATCAAAAATCCGTTTAACAATCAGGTATTATTTATCAACAATGAAAATAACAACCTTTATCTGATACGTAAAAACTAATATATTCTTTTATTCTTTCTCCGCCGGAAGTTGAATATTCCCCAGCATTTCTATCTGAGACAGGTCGTAAGGCGTTTCCTGATACAGGTAATAATTCATCCAGTTGTTAAACAACAGGTTACCATGACCCGTCCAGCGCGAGATAGGTTTCTCTGCCGGATTATCGTGCCTGTAATAATGCTTTGGGATATCTATCTCAGCACCTTTTTCCTTGTCTCTCTGATATTCGTTATGTAGAGTATAAAGCGAGTATTCGGAATGCCCTGTCACATAAAATTCACGTCCGCCACGCCCCACAACAATATAAACACCTGCTTCGTCCGATTCGGATAATATTTTCAGGTCTTTGTGTTTTTCAATATCTTCTTTACGCACTTCGGTATGACGGCTGTGCGGAGCATAAAACTCATCGTCGAAACCTCTGAACAGCGGAAAACTGCGGTCGTTGATCGTATGTTTAAATACACCGAATGTTTTTTCGGGTAACAGATGCTTCTTCACCCCATAAAAACGGTACAAAGCAGCCTGAGCCGCCCAACATATATAGAATGTAGAAGTTACATGTACTTTTGCCCAATCGAAAACCGAAGCCACTTCGTCCCAATAGCTAACCTCTTCATACTCCATCATTTCTACAGGCGCACCTGTAACGATCAAACCATCGTAGTTCTGATCTTTTACCTCATGGAATTCTTTGTAGAAAGCATCCATATGTTCGATAGGAGTATTTTTGGACTGATGTCCCGATAGCTTCAGGAAATCGACTTCTATTTGTAATGGAGAGTTCGATAATAAACGTACCAAATCTGTTTCGGCTGCAATTTTTATAGGCATCAGATTAAGTATCAAAACCTTCAAAGGTCTGATATCTTGTTCTTTTGCTCGAAGCTGAGACATCACAAAGATATTCTCCTTCTTCAGTATTTCTATCGCAGGCAGATTATCGGGTAGCGTTACAGGCATATCAATTATTCTAATTTTTTCTTAAGTGTCGAAATGTAAAGTTACAAAAATCAGAATGAAAAATATATACTTCTAAATAAAAATCTATATTTGTGGGAAACAACCTGTAAGAAACAACACCATAAACGATATGAGAAAGCTATTGCTCTTCATTTTTTTAGCTTCATCTGCCTACACATTTGCACAACCTCAAAAGATGTTGCCTAAAGAGATACGATGTGCAGATTTCGTATTAAAATACGAGTACGACGATATGAACAGAATAATAAAAATAACCACCGGATCAGATGGTAAAACTGTTGTAGACTCAATTGTATATGTGCGAACAGAGATAACACCGGGCATATTCTATTCATCTTACAAGATATACGGATACGAAGAAAGCGGAAAAGGCGATCAATACCAGCGAAAAGACAAAGACCCATACGAGTATAAACACGGAAAAGTAAAAAAAGGAGTTGACTATTTATCGTCAGATGACAATGGTATACAATTCGATTATGTATTGGATACAACCATGAGGCCACAGCAAAAAGCCGGACGTTACTGGGACAGGTATTGCGACTGTTATAAGAATGCTAAGTACTTCTATGATAAGCAGGGCAACCTGACCTTACTTACCTCTGAAAAAAACAGCAACCGCGAGGAAATGGCTGATTGGGAGAAGTCCCTGTTCGATGCCGAAATCAGTTATGACCAGCGTAACGGTATCTTCGCTAATATCAATCCACAGTCGTTATGGATATTAAGCGAACCCACAGAGCAATTTTATCCTTATCTGCACCTTTACAATAATGTTTCTAAATTGAGAAAAGATATTAATGAAGATGAAGATATAAACAGCCCCGTTAAGGTCGATTATCTGTATACTTACGACAGTAGAAATTATCCCGAAAAAATCCGGCAGATTATAATAAACGACGAAAATGAGGAAACAGGAAATATTTACACCATTACATATCAAAAGGCACAACAACTGCCTGCCGCACCCAAACCTTTAGCCGAACCGGTTGTATCGTCCAAAAAGCTATTGCCGGAAAAAATATTCACCGAAGGCTTCTCTCTGTCATATACTTATGACAACAAAAACCGGATTACATCTATAAAACAAACAGTATCGGGTGAAGTAGAGAAACACGACAGCATTACTTATTTTCCGGATCATATGGGAATGGTTGTCATAGATTTAACAGACAATGAGGTTTCAAGTATCATGAAATACACTTCTCATAAAGGGAATACTTACGGAATGGAATCCGAAGACGGTACTATAGAATATACTTTCACTCCTTCGGGAAAATTAGAATGGATGATCTCGAAAGATGCCGGTTATAACGAAGAAACCTCTATAGACCCTCCTGTAATGATCGGGTATGTGTATGACGAAAAAGGAAATCTGATAGATATGGATTTACCTAACAATGCTTCGGGCGACAGGGTAAACCGAAGCCTGCAAATGCTTGAATACTGGAACTTAAACTACGATAACAAAAACGGTATATTTAAGCATGTCAGTCACGAAAGCTTTCCTTTTCTGTTCGATATGGGCAATATCCTGCCTTGCTATTATTTCTTTGGCAACAATTTGAGATCGATAACCGAAGGTGATAGTGTTATAACACATTTCTTCTACAAATACAATGAATATGATTATCCGTCGATACTCAGATCAGGAGAAGCCAGCATATCAATAAGCTACGTAGAAGCAAACTCTCATTGAAGCACAATAAAATAAAAAAGGCAGGGGTATTATTCACAAACAATACCCCTGCACTATATTATTAAACCTTTGACCTACCTTCTCAGGCGTACATAATCAACCTGATGATTTTCACTCTTATGAAGAATCAGGCTTGCACGTTCGCGTGTAGGTAATATATTCTTCCGTAAATTCTTACGGTTTATTTCGCGCCATACACCTTTAGCCATTTGGGTGGCACCAACATCGGTCAGTTGCGTAAAATTATAGAAATACGAATCGGGATTGGCAAATGCTCCCTGCCTGAACTTCAGGAAACGCGATATATACCATTCTTCCAGAAGGTCTTCTTCGGCATCTACATAAATAGAAAAGTTCAGATAATCAGACAAAAACACACGGGGCTTGCTTTGCGGATAATCCATACCGCTCTGCAAAACATTAAGACCTTCGATAATAAGTATATCGGGCTGCCGAATTACCTCATATTCATCGGGAACCACATCATAGATCAGATGCGAATACTTAGGTGCTATCACTTCAGGCTTCCCCGATTTCACATCACTCACAAATTGCAGTAAACGATGAATATCATACGATTGCGGGAATCCTTTTTTCAGCATCAAACCATTCTCTTCCAATACTGTATTCGGATAAAGGAAACCATCTGTAGTGATAAGCGCCACTTTCGTATCTTCTTTCCAACGGCTCATCAAAGCCTGCAAAACACGGGATGTAGTACTTTTCCCGACCGAGACACTTCCGGCAACACCAATGATAAACGGTATCTTACTGGGTTTCTGATTCAGGAATTTCATCATAGCCGCCTGCCTGCTGGTTGTAGCAGTTACGTAATAGTACAATAAACGGGTAAGGGGTAAATAAATATCACGTATCTCGTCGATAGACAACTCGTCGTTGATACCTTTCAGTTTGTCTACTTCTTCGGGGGTCAGAGTCATAGGCTCCGACTCACGCAATGCCGCCCATTGCTGCCTGTCGAAAAGCATATAAGGGCTAAGGGGTGAGGTTTCCATTCTTCTTTATTACTCTATTGCGGCAAACCACAATAAATATTTAGACAACAAATGTACAAAAAAGGGTAGACAAAATTGCCGTACCCTTCCCTGTTTTATATATCAAAGCCTTTTTCTTCTTACTTTTTGGCACCTATCCATGTGGCTTTCCGCCAGATACCTTCGAGAGGACCATGACGGTGGTTTTTCATCCACCAGCAGGCAAAAGCATATTGGATAAAGAATAATGCAATACCTACAAAGAACGATGCTGTAATGCTCAGCTTATCGTGCAAGCCAAATCCCCAGTTATAAAATAACAATGATCCCATTATCGATTGGGTAATATAGCAGGTAAGGCTCATCATTCCGTAAGGAGCCAGTTTACCCAGCAGGTTGTGCAGGCTTGTCAGATAATAAGCTGTGATGATTGTAGATACAATGAAGAACATAAAGCATAGATTAGACCACGATTTGATAGTCGTTACCATTGGGGTAAGTATAGCCTTATTTTCTATAAAATCAGGCAGCATATTAACCAAACCGTACAACGGGAAGAAACAAATAATAGATATTACCAGTGTCTTCTTCCAGAATCTGAGATTCGCATCGGTTTTCTTCAATAAACCTGTACGTCCTATAAGCATACCTATCATAAACATAGCTGCCGTTTGGAATACCCTGCCGAATTCCCATGCGTATGTAAGTGAGGCCAATTGCCCGTCATACAGATTCATTCTGACAGTTTCGAAGAAAGTACCGTCCTTCTGAACCACAAAAGCCTGCTCAAAATAATACATGGCAAGGCTTTCGCCCGGTACAAAATCGGGATGCGTTAGCGCATATATCAGTTTATACCATTCGACCGGTTGAAGCATACATATAGTAAGTATCACAAATACAGCCTTATTAGACAACCGCGAAACAGGTATAAGCGCAAAACCTACGATCGAATACAATACCAATACTTCGCCTGTGAAAAACATGGCATTGATATTACCCCATATAAATAATAACACCAACCTCCATGCAAAACGAAGCCGGAAATCATTTCCCTTCAATGTCTGATTATTATCCTGAATAAAGAAACTGAATCCGAAAAGCAAAGCAAAGATGGCATATCCTTTGCCTGAAAAAGCAAAGAATACCGAATCCCAGATAGCTGTATCAAAGAATTTCAGCCATTCGTTTTCTACTGTCGGAAATGAATAAAAATTGAAGTGTTCAATGGTGTGTATAAGAAGTATCGCCATTATGGAAAATCCCCTCAGTACATCAGCCACATCAATACGGTTCGATTCGCTCATGGATTTGTATGGTATTTTAGAGTTAACAAAAAATTAAACTTCTGCAAAAATAAGATATTTATCAGAATAGCCTAAATATAGGCGATTTATTCATAAAAAAGAGCAGAAATGCTTCATTATACATACGACACTTCTGCTCTTGATTATTTATCTTTCGCCGGACATCCTCCGGTTTTTATTGAATGGTGAAACTACAGTTCAGGTTATCGTCCCCTACTGTTGCACCCATCTTCCTGTAAAAATTGATTGCCGATTCGTTCCAGTTAAGTACCTGCCAGTTAAGATACTTCACCTTTTTGTGCTTTGCATAATCAATCAGCCCGCAAACGAGCATTGTTCCGACCGAACTGCGACGATATTCGTCTTTTACATAAAGGTCATCGAGATAGATGGACTTTCCGCTCCATGTATGGAACAGAGTCGAGAATAAGGCATAACCGACAATCTCATCTTTCGAGTTTTCGGCTATCAGGCAGGTAAAATAATCCATCTGTTGCTTAAACTCATCGGGGGTGGTTTTCACCTTTTCTATCTTACCGAGGTAAGTGGCAAATTCTTTGACCAGATTAAATACTGTGGGCAGGTCTTCTACCGTTGCTTTTCTTATTTTGATATCCATGTTCTATAAATTTTATCAGTGTTGTTTACCTAAATAAAGCTATACTTTTTAGAAAGAAATAAAAACAAAAAAATAGTTGGATAAAGCAAAAAGAGATTAAACCTGTAAACAAGCTTAATCTCTTTCGTATAAAGAAGAGCCGTACCGATGGAATATGACGAAACTCCGTAAAACAGGATTTGAGTGCCCCGCCCCCTTTGTAATTCACTGCGCATAAAGCAACCCCGAAGGGTGTGACCCGCCATTAGAAACGGTGAGCTTGTCTCGGAATTTGTTATTAATTGATGAGTTTCCCAATCGACCGATACGACCCCGTATTTTTGCAGGAGGCTCTCCTCCCCGTTTGGTCTTATTTCTTAGTTCAAAATTAGATTATAGAAATGAAAAAAGCAAGATTTAAAGCCATATTTTACTTTCCATGGATTAAAATTTCTAAAATACGATCTCCAACCGATCAAAACGATAGATTTTATTCTTCCTCTCTTCGTCCTTATATACAATTATCCAGTAAATTTCTTTTTGTCTCAGATACTGTTCGTCCACATCGTACCGTTTGAGGATCATGTAATCGTCACAAACCTTGCTCCAACCATATTTTTGTATATTATCCTGATCTATAAAGAATACGGAAACCTTACTGTTTTTAATATCCTTATCAAAATAGTATTGGCAGCGGTCGATTTTAAGTTAGTCGTTGTTAGTCAGTTCAATATAATGTTGTTATAAATATACCTGAATGTTGCCGTAGATATATAAATAAAAATGAATAGAAAAAAAGCGGACAAAAAAAAGCAGACTATATCAAATAATATAATCTGCTTTTCTATAAAAATCGTACTGAAAGATAAAGACGAAACTCCGTGTAACAGGATTTGAGTGCTCCGCCCCTTTGTAATTCACTTGTGCCCTGAAGCATCCCCGGAGGGTGTGACCCGCCATTGGAAACGGTAAGCTTGTCTCGGAATTTATCTATTCATTGATGAGTTTCCTAATCGACCAGTACGACCTATATCTTTAATGGAGACTCTTCTCCTCGATTTCCTTAACTTGTATAGTCAAATATATAGCTTGAATTTGAAATATCCAAATATTTTCGAGGAAAAAATTTCCCCCATATAGTCCCCCAATATTTATTTATCTAATTTACAAGTATTTAAAATCATCACTTCGTTTTCTCGGTTACATGACAATGACAGCTTGAGCATCCGCAGGCTGTTTTGCCCTTGTTCTTCCCAAAGAAAAAAGAATATACTTTATACCCGATCCATCCTAAAACACATAGACCAATAACGGCAACTATTATTTCCTGTACCATAACTTTACTATATAAACAGTTACAAATTCATTAACAATAAGACAGGCTGTTTCGTTCAGTATTCCGTCAGAGCAACAAACTTCCTATCTGGAATACAAGGAATGACAAAACCCATGCCAAAATTGAAGTATATGCAATACTGAACATTCCCCATTTCCATGAGCCCGATTCTTCTTTGATCGCAGCAATCGTTGCCACGCAAGGGAAATATATCAGTACAAACAGTAATAAACTGGCTACAACGAGTGGTGTAAACGTAGGTGCGCCACTGGCATCGGTACTTGCCAACAGGCGGTCTTGCAACGAACCTTCGTCTTCGTCGGCATTACCTGTATAAAGAACACCGAGTGTACTTACCACTACTTCTTTGGCTGCACTGCCTGTCAGCAGAGCAACGCTTATACGCCAGTCGAATCCTAAAGGACGCATCACCGGTTCGATAAACTTACCGATACGCCCGATATAAGAGCTCTCGGTATGGTCTATATTTTTCAGTGATTCTATTTCGGCTATCTGCTCATCTTTTTGCACTTCCGATATACTGTTCGATTCGAACTGTTGTTCTACCTGTGCAATACGGGCATCGAGGCTTTCGACTGTATTTTCGTTTTGCGGAAAATATCCCAGAAACCAGATGGCAATAGAAGCTATAAGGATAATACCCCCCATCTTGCGAAGGTACTGGCGCGATTTATCCCACATATGGATAAGTACCGATTTCACTGTCGGCATACGGTAAGGAGGCAATTCCATAACAAATGGAGCGTCTTCTCCTGCAAACAGGTATCGTTTGAATATCCGTGCCGAGATTACCGCCAATAATATACCTGTAGCATACAATCCGAACAGGACCAGTCCGGCATATGATTTGAAAAATACTCCTGCAAATAACAGATATACCGGAAGGCGCGCGCTACACGACATAAACGGATTTACCAGCATGGTTATCATACGGCTGTTGCGGCTCTCTATCGTACGGGTTGCCAGTATAGCAGGTACATTACAGCCGAATCCCATAATGAGAGGGATAAACGACTTGCCATGCAAGCCCATCTTATGCATGATCTTGTCCATAATGAAGGCTGCCCGTGCCATGTATCCCGAATCTTCCATAAAGGATATAAAGGCGTACAGGATAACGATATTGGGTAAGAATACGATAACGCCCCCTACTCCTCCGATAATACCATCTACAATGAGATCTTTGAGCATACCGTCGGGCATATATACGGATATAAATCCTCCGATCCATTCCACACCTGCTTCGATCCATTCCATAGGATACCCTCCGAGGCGGAATGTACATTCGAACATGATCCACATGAATATGAAAAATAGCGGAAAACCGAGGTATTTATTCGTTACCACAGCATCTATAATACGTGTAGTATCCGACTCTTTCAGTTTTTCTTTATATGTCTCTTTCAGTCCTCCTGCAACAAAACCGTAACGGGCGTTGGTTATTGCCGATTCGGTATCTTCGTTCAGGGTACTTTCTATATTTTTTACTTCGTGAGCCGTAATACTCAGAATCTCATCCGCCAGCTTGTAGTTTTCGGTCACGAAGGCTGTTACATCCCTGTCTTTCTCCAATAGTTTGATAGACAGGTAACGTGTGGGGAATATATCCTGCCGGTTGCCTTCTTTGTCGACAGCTATATTCAGGCGGCTGATAGAGTTCTCTATCGTATTGCCATAATATATCTTGATGTGCCGCACTATCGGCTCGCGATCTTCATGAATACGGATAACGGCATCGAACAGGTCTTTGATACCCATTCCCGAACGGCAAACGGTAGGGATGATAGGTATACCGAGCGACCGAGCCAGTTTTTCGTGGTCAAACTCACTGCCGCTGGCCTGTAGCTCGTCATACATATTGAGGTCGATAACCATCGGTACACTCATGTCGATAAGCTCGGTTGTAAGGTACAGGTTACGCTCAAGGTTGGATGCCGCAACGACATTGATCACCACATCGGGCTTTTCTTCTACCAGATACCGGCGCACATACAACTCCTCAGGGGTATATGCCGATATAGAATAGGTTCCGGGCAAGTCGATTATCTTGATCTGATAATCGCCGTGCTTGAATTTACCCTCTTTCGAGTCGACTGTTACTCCACCATAGTTTCCGACATGCTCATGGCCGCCCGAAGCTATATTGAAAAGCGAAGTTTTTCCTGCATTAGGATTACCGACCAACGCAACGGTTATTTTTTTTGTATTGCCGGGTTCTTTCTTATGAAAAGAATCGTCGTCCCCGTAACTCTTTTCGAAGGAAAATTCTTCTTCGTGGGTCTTTTTTTTCTGTAAATCTTTGGGATAGATTACTTCTATGAGGTGAGCTTCGCTGCGCCGCAACGAAACTTCGTAATCCATTATTTTATATTTGATAGGGTCTTTAAGAGGGGCGTTAAGTATTACTTTAATCACCTTGCCTTTGATAAATCCCATCTCGAGGATTCTTTTTCTGAAAGCACCACTGCCATTGACTTTGACTATAACACCCAGTTCGCCGGTCTTTAAGTCTGATAATAACATATTTCTACTATCGGATTCAGATCCGAAACGCCTCTTTGCCGAAGGTCTCAGAACTTATTTGTTTGTTACTACTCTATGAAATACAAAGATGCTTATTTTTGACGAGAATAGCACCTTTATTTAGAATTATTTTAAATTATTATACTGATAATACGCATCGGATAATACAACCTTACGCAGTATCTTCGAGCTTGTCCCTTACTTTATTGTGATGAAGAATCCAGCCGCCGATAGCTCCGAAAACGCAACCTAACATTATATCGAAAAAACGGATGTAGATAGATTGTTCGGCACTTTGCCCTGCATGCGCTCCTTCGGCAAGGAAGATAGTGAGTGCCGTAATGAAAATAACGGCTACGCCATATTGTCTTACTACCAGAACTTCTACAATAAACTGTAATAATATGATACTGATACAAATAGCCAGTCCCGGCATATCCAATCCGAGTAAGAACCAGGCAAATCCGGCTCCGATAAATGTACCTACCACACGGTTGATTCCCCTCTCCCATATATGACGGCGTGTAGCGCCCTGCATCACAGCTGCACACGATACGGGAACCCAGTAAGGATTTTCCAGTTTCAGTATCGTTGCCAGCATCAACGACCCACCGACAAACAAAGCCAATATCAGAGACTCTCCCACATCGATACGTTTTGCTTTCTCAAAAACAATGGTTTCGTCCGACATCGTATAGTTTTTCATTGTCAACAAACTGTACACCATAGCAAGCATACAGGTCGATATAGTACCAAGGGTCACAACACCTACCCGTTCGGGGATAGTAGCCATATCGAATTTCTGGCAGATAGCTAAAGCAGCGATCAAAATAAAGAAAAAATTACCGGGAGCCTTGAACCTGAAATACCGTATAACCAGATTGAGCAGAAATACATAAGCCGCAAAAAAAACAGGAGCCAGCCAGATATTAAAAGATGCGACAGACCCGATAAAATAAGAAAGGATAAATACAAATGAGCATATCATCAGGTTGATCATCCTTTGGGCTACAGCCGTAAACGAGAGATAAAGAATAAGTAAGCCCGATGTACTGGCCAGTATGCTATTGGGTAAACTATCCAGCGCATAACCCAAGAGTAACGGTATCCCGACCGAAGCTCCGGCGAGTATAGGAATATGCCAATGCCTCTCCGATTCACGGAAAGCGAATACCGACAAAATGTCTTTTCTGATGTTCTTTCTTATTTTCAACTCCGTAGATTTTTTTTCAGGGTGCAAAGGTACTAAAATATACCGTTCATTGCCTCAAACTTTCGCCCCGAAACAGTATACGGGTTGTACAAGATTTAATCCTGTCGAGTACCCTGTCTCCGTATTGCCGGCTGATTTGCTCGACTGTAAGATTTGACGAAACGACGACGAGTTTGCCTTGTTTTTCGGCAGCATCCATTATTTCGGCAAAAGCAAGACGACGTTCGCCATAATTAACTATCATTTCTTCGGTTCCGATATCGTCGAGACAGAGTATATTTTTCGCCAAAACTTCATCCAGCTTACTATTCATCCTGCAAACATCATAAACACCGGCTACTTTACCCATATAGGATAAAAGAACCGCAGGGATAACATAGCGTGTAATCAGGCTTTTACCCCGTCCGCAGTTACCATAGAGAAAAAGCCCTTTGCCCTTATTATCGCTGAGCCAATCTGCCACTTTTTCGTATTCGGGCAGCCATTGGAGCTGTTCTCCGGTGAGTGACAAAAAATATCCGAGATACTGTTTCAATACATTCCGGGCATCCTCTATCCGGAAGTGAAACCGCTCGGCCGGTAATGGCATTTTATGCAGACGCATCTGTGAGGTCAGCTGTTCAAAACTGGCAATATGTTGTACTGTTGGCATAGTTTGCATAATTATGTTTCGGTTTATTCTTCGGTTCCATCTGTATCCGCAGCCAGTTGGTGAAATGTCTTTTTGCGTTTCTTAAAGAGACATTCGCCGCCCCTTCGTTCTGTAACTTTACAAAAAACAGTTTGAGGTACCGTATCAAAGCATCTTTATTCTCTATCTTTTTATTAAAAATCAGACTATCAGTGTAGTACGAATCGTTTAACAACGTATTCATTGTCTCTAAGAGTACTTCCGATACAACATAATTTGTATTATCCACTTCAACAGATGCCGTGAGGCAGCCGCTTGTTTTAGTATCCTTTACTTTACTCTTGTTTACTTTAGTTTCTTTTACTTTACTTTGTGTATTACGGGAGTCATTAACCGGGTTATTGACGGAAGAAACGAGGTAAATGTCGTTCAAAACCACTTCTTTCCGTTTCTGGGTAGCAGCTATATATCGTGCCTGAATCGCTTCTGATGTGAGAATGCGATGTCTCACATACATCTTTTCGTCAAAGAAGCCCACTTCTACCGCCTTCTTTATTACCAGTGTTACCGTATCTTCGTTTATCCCTAAAGTATCAGCCACACAAAATGCCAGATCGTCATCCCATGTGATATAATATCCCTTGTCCCTGTATATCTGACAGAGCAGCCCGATAAGTATCGAATACGAATCGGAGCCATACGTTTTAGCTATCTTCCGCACCTTTATATCCTGAAAAATATCTACATCGAGAGGGAAGTAATCGAGTCCGCTTTTAAGAGGTCGTGCCATATTATAAAGTTTTCAGTGTTAATTTTTAAGTTTTTTTAGGTATTTATGAAACTTTTTTGTAAATTGAAACGTTATTCAAATATAGGATATCAAAGTTGTAAAATTTAAGCTAAGTATTCGGGTCACAGGGGATTATAAATTTGTTCTGATATCATACTATTATAACCGTTTACTTATAGATAAAAAAGGAAAATCATAATGGAGCTTTTTTGACATCTTTATTTGAAAAGTAATTACCTTAATAGAAATACAGTATGAAAAAAATACTGTTTTTAATACTAATAACAGCTTTCTTTTCGTGTGCCAAAGACGATTACAAAGGGGATAATGCATCCACTCCGATCATCCTGAAATTTGCCCCCGAAAACGAAAAAGCATTCTCCGACAACGGCAACAACCTGTATGCCGTACAGATTTATGCGACTACCCTATCGTCGGACAATTATATACCATATGCTTACGGATTATTCGATAACGAATCGGATATTAAGATTAGCCTGCCCGAAGATATAGAGTACAAAATAGAATCGACTATCGTAACCGATGGCAAAACGCTTATAAGACACGACAGCCTCGCATATTACGAACCATTTATTTTGAACAACAATACTCCTGCCGAACTTACCAATAAGTTTACGGTAAGTAATCTGGTCTATTTCCCGAACTTACAGGTGAGCAAAGCACAGCTGACAGCCGAAAAAGATTCTGTTTCGGACAGCAGGACATTCACTGCACCATCAGTCGACCGTTATTATGGCGAATTGGCAGAATTCGATCCCGAGATAAATACCACAGCCGAAATAAATATGGAACGTATGGTATTCGGGTTGCAGCTTACGATCAACAATATGACCCGTTCGGACGTAACCCTGATACTGGAAGGCACGCCCGATTCGCTGGTTGTAAAAGGTGGACAAAGCTCTACGATAGACCGCATTTATACACTGCCTGATTTCAGACCGGGAAAAACACTCGATCCTTTATCCATAAGGGTATACCACAAGGATTCTGATGTACAGGTCGAAGGTCAGGGCGAATTTTTCATTAAGAAACGCGCCCGCGATATTATAACCCTTACCGTATCGAAAACCGACAAAACAAAAGCCGACTACAAGTACGAAATAGAACGGAAATCCGATTTCTACTAAGCATTCTCTTGCTGTATATTTAATAAAATGAAATATACTTTTGCCTCGATTTATCAGACAGGTATAAACTGGTGTACAGGTGTACCTAAAGAAATATCCTGATCCGCACCCTACCTGTAAAAATTTCCGCTACTGCCTAATATCGATTATATTCTATATATTTGCCGGAACAACATTTTTTCACTTTAAGATAAACACTCAACTCTAATGGTTTACGGATACTATTACAGATGTATTGCCCGCCAATACTTTAAGGATGCCGAAGGTTACCCTATGGCTTTAGAAATACATTGCAAGCTCAATCATATTATGTTTATCCCGATGTGGCCGGGAGGTAAATTGGCACTTGTCAAATCCGAGATCACAGGCGGACAATATTCACCCGACGCTTACGGCATGGAAGATGACGCTATCCGCTTGCTGAATTCTACTTCGGCTCCCTGGTATTCGTATATCGGCACTGTTTTACTATTGGGATTCATCGGTCTGTTTGCATCCCTTATCTTCTCGTCGGAAAAGGAGAAAACAGGTAAACTCGAAAGACAACTGGATAAATTATATGCCGGACAAATATTGGTGTATAAGACGGATGGAGATAAATATACCAGTTGCTATGTAGATTCGGTTTCGTCCGACAGTGTATGGGTATACCAGAATAAGATGGAGAGCAACAAAAGAAGTGTATCGAACATCGAACATCCCGAGAACTATTCGACTGAAAGAAGCACATACAGCCGCAAGGAACTGGAAGATATGCTGGCAAACGAAACCCTGATAAGAATCGAATACGGCAGCTCTGCATACATATTAAAGGATGTGGATTTCAGTACTGTAAAAGACTGTGTACTGTATTACGAACTACCCGACGGCAACTACTCGTCGGTGAAGGTAGATTCCGTTTCGGGCGATCTGGTATATGTGAGAAAAAACAGGACGACTATGGACAGAAAGGATAACTTCAAGGAAATAAACAAGCCCGAAAATTACAGTGATACTACTTCGGTAATGTTATACAGGGATATAGACCAGATGACACGAAGGGAGATTATCTATTCGATACATATAGATTAACAGAACACATATATCGTAACAGCCATATTATAACCGGATGAAACAACTACTGATATTGTTATTCTTATTGTGTGCTGCTGTTACTGTCAGGTCGCAGAAGACTATCGAGGGCGACACTACAACATGGTACAGGCATACTAAACATCTGTTTGCCAAGTTGGGATGCAAAGACCTTTTGGAATCGGGAGACGAATTCAATTTCAGGATGCAATATTTCGGTCAGGTAATAGATATCCGGAAAAATCAGGATACAATCAGTGGATTTGTAATAGACTACATCTTTAAGCTAGGCAAAAAAGGGAAAACAATATCAACCAAAACCAGTATTGCAGATTCGCTTGCAATACAATGTTACCAGCTTATCAACAATTCGGGGATACTCGATATAGAAACAGATAAGAAGATTGAAGGCTGGCAGCAAGGGTACGACGGTATAATATATTCGATAGAATATGCCGGTAAAGACAATTATCAGTACAATAAATACTGGACACCTCAAGCGCAAAGCTCTACACTAAATGAGGCGGTAATTGTAAATAAATTTGTTGATAATATATCTGCTATATTGAATTTAAAAGAGAGATATGCCGAATTCAGAAATAATATAGCTCGTCATGGAAACGGCACTTACACCAATGGTGGTATGTCGATGCTTCGTATCATTTCCGAAAATTACGAAGCCGGATATTCAGGTTCAGTAAAATATCCAATCGGATATATACTCAGGGTGGGTGTTGAACATATAGGAAGCCTGAAAACAAATCTGGGATTCAGAGTAGAACACCAGTTTGATGGACAAGGTAATTATGACTTTTCGGGTTCAGCTATAAAAAGCAATTTATTCATCCGCAAAACAAAAGGAATAAACGACTTTATATATTATACCTACCGGCAAAGAAAACACGAAGATTTAATGGACGGCACCAAATTTCGGAACCATACAACTTTGTACGGAGTCAACCTGAAATATACATCACTGGCAGCAGGTGTCGAATTTTCAGAAGGGGAAAAATCACAAACAGGATTCAGTATGTATATGAGCCGGTACCTTCCACTTATTCGCTCTTCCGTTACAGGAAAGGCATCTGTTTTCGATAACCGATTCGATTACCGGATTGACCTGTCCCGTTTTTTCAGTTTAGGGAATAAATCATTCAGAAGTTTCAATTCCGGTATATATTACGAATATTTTGCACGGCACGGAAATATAGGATGGTCTGTATGCGTACCATTTTAACACTACAATAAAGCTGTTATCAGATACCCAACTCTTTACAGTAGATTTCCCAATTATTAAACAGGGCCTCCATTGAAGGGAGTACAATATCTGCTCCGGCATCCCACAGCACTTTTTCGTCCAATGGCCCGGTATTGATAGCTATGGTAAATAATCCGGCAGCCACAGCAGCTTCTACTCCCATAGGAGCATTTTCGACTACAATAGCCTGATTCGGTTTCAGGTTTCCGCCTTTTTCAAGTCCCATAAGGTAAGGTTCGGGGTGAGGTTTTCCATTTTTCACATCAAAAGCGGTTACCATTTTGTCTCGTTCAAATATTCCGGGGAAGTTATTATCCAGATTATCGAGTAACGATGGTTGTCCCGATCCGGTAACAAGCACACGTTCCAAACCTTTGGCTTTTACAGCTTTCAGTAAATCTCCGGCATAAGGGATCAGTTCGCCATCGTTATACAATGCAAACAATTCGGACTTACGCTTATAGATACGTTGCTTCTCTTCTTCCGTAGCATGTTTTCCAGTATTACGTTCTATCACAAGGTCGATAGTATTATACCCTACCCGTCCTTCGTGCAGAAAATACTCTTCGTATGTAGAATCGAATTTCTCTTCATCCATCGATTGTTTCCACGCTTTTGCATGGTATTTCATCGAATCGTAAAGTACACCATCCATATCGAACAGTACGGCTTTCATATCGAAGTTAGTATAATTATGCTTTTGAAGATATTTTTTAAATGCTGATATCATAAAATTGCCTTTTACCTTTTTATGGGTGCAAAGGTACGGCTTTCGGAAGATAGTTACAAATCGGAAAGCATTTGTGTTCATTACCGGAAATCTATATATTTGCCCAAATACAAATCTTATCATATGAAACATCATTTTGCGGATTTTTTGGATAGAACCGGTAACTATTGGACAATTATCCCTAATAATGAACGGTTTATTTACAGTTTGGATGACGAGGTTACAGATAAAAATTCCATCAGAATAATAACAATAGGTAAGAATGATAGGCACTGGAAACTCATATTTGAATTTCCCAATTTAGAAGAGCTGACTTTACACGAACCCAGTAAGGAGCAATTAGAGGCTATAAGTAGTTTAACCCAATTGAAACGGTTGAGAATTACGCATGCCAGACCTAAAAACATAGAATTTATTGAATCTCTTGAAAATATAGAAGAACTGGTTTTTGAATATGTTTCGGGATTTTCAGACTTATCGCCACTGAATAAGCTGAAAAAATTAAGATCATTACATCTTGAGTGCCTCAGAAGGGTACACGATTTTAGCGGATTAGCCGGAATAGATACATTAAAATATCTGTATATCAACGGAACATTAGACTGGAATCAACCAATTGCTAATTTTACTTTTCTGGAAGGTTTACCAAACCTCGAAGTACTTAAATTAATATGGATTACCAATAAATCGGATTATCCGGCACTTATTCCGATCTTGAAACTGAAACATCTGAAAACGATACATATACCTGATAGTGCATTCACTGCCAAAGAATACGCTTTTTTAGAAGTGGCATTACCCGGTGTAGATGGAGCGGTTTATGAACCTTACTCAGAATATATCAGCGGAACATATTATTTTCTAGGAAAGGGTTCGGGTTATGTAAAATGCAGTAGCCCATTTGCTGAAGAGAAATGTGATAAATTTATACAGGAATACGAAATAATGAAACAACAGGCCATATCTATTATAGAAAAGAACCTATAATACTATATTACAGGTTCTCTTTATTTCATTATTATCAATTAATATCACTTAAAAAGCAAAGGCACAAATTCGGTCAGGTATATCCGCCAGTTTTTCCAGATATGCCCGCCGTCAGACTCCACATATGTATATTTATAACCGGCCTGATCGAGTTTACTTCTGTATTCGGTATTTGCTTTATAAAGGAAATCGTCTTTACCAATAGCAATCCAGTATAGTTTCGGATTGTTTGCGAACTGGATTCTCAGTTTACCATCCATATCTGCATAGACAGGCGATTGTACCTTATCTTTAGTTGTATTGTTATCAGCAGGTAAAATTGCCGCGGAGAATAGCCCTACATAATCGAACATATCGGGATACTGCTTCGATATATGCAACGAATGGAATCCACCCATCGACAGTCCGGCAATAGCACGCCCTTGTTTAGCTTTAATAGTACGGTAATTAGAGTCGATAAAGTTTACAATATCAGGAAAACTCTCTTCCATCGTTCCATCCATAGTCTTAGGTAAAATAAATTGGGGCTTGTATAAACCAAGAGACGATTCTCCGGGAGCAGCTTCCTGCACCACATTTCCGTTCGACATCACCACGATCATAGGTTGTACTTTGCCCTGTGCTATCAGGTTATCAAGTATTTGCGTTGCACGTCCTAAAGTAGTCCAAGCTTCTTCGTCGCCACCCATTCCGTGCAGAAGATAAAATACAGGATACTCTTTACCTGAAGTTTCGTATCCGGCGGGGGTATAAACAGTTATCCGCCTGTCCATTTTCAGCGTAGGGCTGTTATACCAACGTTTCGATACTGTTCCGTGCGGTACTTCGTTCACTTTATAGAGATCGCCTTGCCCGCCCCCGATCAGGAATATGTTTGTCAACGAAGCAACATCCCTTACGAGATACATATTATTGGGGTCGAATGTTTTAATCCCGTCTATTATAAGCGAATACGAATACAGTTCGGATGCCAGAGGCTGCGGTGTCGTATATTCCCATACTCCGTTAGCCCCTTCGACCAGATCAACCGCAAGTGGTGCTTCTACCTCACCGAAAGGCGTGGTTTGTTTTCCCGTGGGGAGAAAATCGCCCGTCAGTTGTACTTTGGCTTTTAAAGGATTCAGCACCCTGAATGTTACTGTATTATCGGGATGTATCTCCGGCGATATTATATCCTGTGCACCCCATAAAGCTTGCTGCCCGAAAGCGATTGCCGATTGCATAAATGCAACAAGCAATATCAGTGGTAATTTCTTTTTCATAAAGCTGGTTCTTGATTTTAAAACAAGCTCTAAATTAATACAAATCTCCTATTTGATATTCAAGTGCACTGTTCTTTTTTCATAATATTGAACTTTTGCCGATAAAGCAATACTTTCATTACTTCCAAAGCTGGGACGATATTGTTCCTGAATATATATAGGTGTTGACTTCCGCAACGGAAGTATTTCAAATCTTAATATTTTGATTCTGTTATTATGCGGGTTATTTTCCATAACTTCATTAGAGAAAAACCAGTTTAATCCAACTTCAAAGTCTTTTCCATTGTAGAAGTTATCGGTAAGTAATTTATCATCAGAGTATATACGGGCAACATCACCCAGATAAGGCAATTTGAGGTAGATATCCCTGCTAACATCATATTCGATACCAATCTGAAACACTTCTGCATTTGCAAAATCTTTGTCCTTAGGGGCTTCGACTAGCTTTGCTCCACCCATAGTTATTGAACGGAGAGGCCCGGCAGCCTTTATCCTGCTTCCTGTTATTTTAGGTAATTCCGCCGGAGGAAGGCTATCGCTGTAAGTGAAGAAAATACCGTCTTTGGAAGCAGTCAGCTCTTTTGTTTTTGTATTTACCGATCCGAAACCGGGATATACCGATACCGAAACTTTATCATCCGTGGTTGTTAAATTCAATGATGATCCGTTATAAGTCAGTTCATTATCAGAGATAAAAACATACTCTTTATCCGCCAGCTTACCTTTCCATAACTGCAATGATGTCGTGTCATCAAGCACCACAATATCCGTTACCATACCTTCGGAGTCTGTTATGCTTATTGCAATATCGCGACCGGGTTTAATATTATTCAGATATAGCTTTCCGTCTTTCTGCTGAATATCTACGGATGCTTTATTAATCGTTGTATTCTGTTCGTCGAAAACAAACTGAACAGGTATATCGGCTATTTGTGTAAAAAATAAAGTCTGTTTATTAACCTTACGTTCATCCAGTTTTGTAATAAGCTGTGCAGTAGCATAACTCAGATTGGCTCCACCTAATTTCAGGTTGAAAGGCATTATAAAGCTGGTATTCATCGGAATGGTTATGGGTGTTTCGGGAAAAGTCAGAGTCTTATCCGGTAGTTCAACAACAAACCTTATATCCTTCTTCTGACCCATCTCTTTCAGCCTTTCATAATTATTGACGAAAACATAACCGCTATTCCCGTCACTCCTTACACTCCAGCGTAATTGCCAGGTGCTGTCCTGCGGAAAATTAGGAGTCATCAATGCAAGGCTACTCCCGAAATCTGCCAGAAACATATGCATCCTGCGCAACAGATGGTAATGCGGATTTATCTGCCCGAACTCTCCTAACGGAGCCTGAAAATCGTATGATTTGACAGGCAGATCGTTGTAATTAGTCATTTTACTATCCTGTACTTCGTTCAGATTGGTTAGTTTCCCGTCGGGATTGGTACCTCCGTGGTACATATAATATCCGGGAAGGTTACTACCCGACCCTACTTTAACCAAAGCCATCGCATAAATATCCATCGGCGCGATATTGATACGGCGGTGATAGCTTGGCATCATTCCGCCCCCCAACTCACAAGTGAAATAAGGATAACCGAAGTCTTCGGGATTGTCTTCTCCCGACTGTTTGGGCAGTTGCTCGGTAGCTATCACTGTCGAATTGCGGAACGAGCGAAACAGATACGCCTTGCGGTAATCGCCGGGCATTTCGTCCAGCGACCTGTCCCAAAAACCATCGGAATAGTCACCATATAAAGGTATTATCTCGCCGAATGTAGCAGGGCTTCCGAGTTTAGGCCATCCTGTGCGGGTATACATCGGTACATCGAAACCCAGTTCGCGAACCATATTTTTCAGATCCATAAGGTGTTCCCAGCGTCCCCGGTATTCGTTTTCGAGCTGAACGCCCATTATCGGCCCTCCGTCTTTCCAGTACAAGCCTTCGGTTTGCTTATATATTTCGTTAAACCAAACCCTTAACTTAGCCATATATTCGGCATTGCTGTTGCGTAGCTTCAGTCCGCTGTCGACCAGCCATTCGGGTAAACCTCCATTTCGGCATTCGCCATGACACCACGGACCAACTCTCAGCACCAACGGAAATTCTAGTTCTTTACACAATTCTATAAATTTACGGAGGTTGCGTTGCCCCTGCCAGTTATAAACGCCTTCTTCTTCCTCGTGATGAATCCAGAATATGTAAGATGCCACAATAGTTATACCACCGGCTTTCATTTTCAGCAGTTCTGTCCTCCACCGTTTTTCGGGTACACGGCTAAAATGGAATTCGCCCATCACCGGAATGACAGGAGTATTATTGACAAGCATACTTTGCGAATCGAAAGTAAGTGTTTCGCCCTTCGGACTTGTCGCCGTTCCCATATGGAACATATCGCTGCCTTTGGCATAGCGGGGCTTTTCTATTTTTACATACACATCCGAAGCATTTAAGGATATAGAAACTAAGAGCCCGGTCAACACACAAATTGCAAACTTTTTCATAGTAGCATCAGGTTATATATTTTTTGCAGTTATCTTTCAGATAAAGATAATGATTTTAACATACCGCTATACCAGTCTGAACATTTTTATAGTATAATGTACACAATCACATTAGATGTAGGGGCATATTGCATACTCATAAAGCAAAAAACAGGCAATCGGGCATATGCAATACATCCCAACAAGGACCACATATAGCCCCTTCGAACTACGCTTACTTGTCAAGTATTTTTACTAACTTCACCCCCTAAATTTGAAAAGAAAACAAAAGATAAGATTATGAATATATCTGAACTGAAAAGCGACAACTTCTTCCTGCTGGCAGGGCCTTGTGTTGTCGAAGGAGAAGAAATGGCACTCAATATTGCCGAAAAAATAATGAATATTACTTCACGCTTGGGTATCCCCTACGTATTTAAAGGATCGTACCGTAAAGCTAACCGTTCACGGGTAGATTCTTTTACAGGTATCGGTGACGAAAAAGCGTTGAAAATACTCCGTAAAGTACATGAGACCTTCGGGATACCGACAGTGACTGATATACACGAAGCCCACGAAGCTGCAATGGCTGCCGAATATGTAGACGTATTACAGATTCCAGCTTTTCTTTGCCGTCAGACCGATTTGTTAATAGCTGCTGCTAAAACCGGTAAAATGGTGAATATCAAGAAAGGACAATTCCTTGCACCTTCGGCTATGAAATTTGCCGCCCAGAAGATTATCGATTCGGGTAATAACAATGTAACGCTTACCGAACGTGGCGTATCATTCGGATACGGTGATCTGGTAGTCGATTTCAGAGGAATCCCCGAAATGCAGGAAATGGGTTATCCGGTGGTTCTGGATGCTACACACTGTTTACAAAAGCCCAATCAGGCATCGGGTGTAACAGGCGGTCAGCCAAAGCTGATCGAAACCATGTGTAAAGCCGGTATTGCCGTAGGTGTAGACGGTTTGTTTATCGAAACACATCCCGACCCATCAGTCGCTAAATCGGACGGAGCAAATATGCTTCCGTTGAATCAGTTAGATGATCTGCTGACAAAACTGGTACGTATCAAGGAAGCGATCAGATAATGGAATTAAACTATAAACTGATACTGGCGTCGAACTCGCCACGGAGAAAAGAGTTATTATCGGGACTCGATATTAATTACGAAGTGGTAGTAATTCCCGGTATCGACGAGTCATATCCCGATACTATCGAAAAACGTCAGGTGGCACAGTATATTGCCCAGAAAAAGGCTGCGGCTTATGGCGACTACCTCAAAGAAAATACATTGGTTATCACAGCCGATACAGTTGTTATTCTGGATAATAAAATATTCGGGAAACCTGCGAACGAAGTTGCTGCAAAGCAGATGCTGCGCGAATTATCGGGACATACACATCAGGTAATCACTGGTGTTTGCCTTACTTCTGCCGAAAAACAGCATTCATTCAGTGTTATATCCGAAGTAAGATTTTGCACATTGTCGGAGTCAGAAATCGACTATTACGTCACCCGTTATCAGCCAATGGACAAAGCCGGAGCATACGGTATACAGGAGTGGATAGGCTATGTAGGTGTAGAGTTTATCTCAGGATCGTATTATAATGTTATGGGCTTACCTATACAACGGTTATACAGGGAATTAAAGAATTTTTGAGAAAAAGAATCTCCATCCTTAAATAAAGAAAAAATAGTTCCGGTAATTGAATAGTTACCGGATTTATTTTTATAATTGCAGATCTCTTTATTATAAGCAAGATAATAAAGAACCATAGTAGTAAAGCCAAAAAACAACACTCTAATTCTATCCTACACTATGAAAAGAACTGTAACCCTCTCATTACTGATCTTATTTGCAGGTATAAACAAAGGTATAGCACAGAAACAAGATTCGATCAACGAACCTAAATCTTTTGTAAATCTGGGTTTTATAGGATATTGGTCTACCAATGGAGACGATACGGATAAAACAACCAATAATATATCCATAGCCCTCATATATGCCGATATTTACCGGGTAAACGGATTATCCATATCCCCATTTAGTAAAATCGAGAAAATGAACGGGCTACAACTGGGAGTATCTCAAGGAGCAGCGGAGATGAACGGGGTTCAAATAGGTGTCGGTAATGGAGCCGGAAGACTGAAAGGTATACAAATAGGTATGTTTAATGTTATAGGCGAAAAGTCGGGAGGTGTACAACTAGGACTGGTAAATTCCCGAAAATCAGGCGGACTGCAAATAGGTTTTGTCAACTTAGCAGATGAGAACGACTACCCTATCGGTTTGGTAAATATCATCAAGAATGGCGATATGTACGTAGGACTGATGACCGACGAGATGAGCAGTGCCACAGCTACTTTCCGTTCCGGTGGTAAATATCTGTACGGAATTGCGGGATTCGGGCATAATTTCGCATCATCACTCAACCATTGGATACTCGAAGGAGGTATCGGTGTACACGTACCTGTAATACCCAACCGGCTCAGAATAGACAGCGAAATTACGGCCACCTTGATAACTAAATTCTACGGGCGTATCCATTGGGGAGATCCGGAGGAAGCAGAAAAGAAAGCCGAAGAGTATAACTATAAGGAAGCATCGCGCTATACTGT
The DNA here is from genome assembly GCF_900128985.1 of Indolivaga macrotermitis. Classification (GTDB taxonomy): domain Bacteria; phylum Bacteroidota; class Bacteroidia; order Bacteroidales; family Dysgonomonadaceae; genus Dysgonomonas_A; species Dysgonomonas_A macrotermitis. The sequence continues at coordinate 158,899 of NZ_FQUC01000005.1, forward strand.
CCGTATACTACCCACATACCGTTTCGGAAAACGGATAGAACTGTTCGGAGGCCCTTCCCTTAATTATTTACAGTCGCATTGTATGGAAAACACCAAGATATTTCCGTCTAACTATATGTGGCGCAAATTCACATCCTCTTCGTTGAAACAAATTTACTGGGGATGGACTATCGGAGTACAGTATAAATTATAGAATATGAGCCTGAAAAGAATAACCTTAGTTATTTTATATATAATCGGCACAATCTTTATTATCGGCGGAATTTCCGGATTTATTTATATCGAAAAGGAAGAAGAAGGATATATACCGACAACAGCCACAGTTGAGAATGTAAGACGGTTTGAAGAGAAATACCCGACAAAAACTCTCTCGGGTTATGTTATCACTATCGACTACGTAATAGATGACCAGATATACGAAACCCGTTTCGAGACATCCCGCTCTTCCATGACTAAAAGCGACATAATACCGATTATGTACCATACCCAAAATCCATTCGATATACGCAGACCCGGGCACGAAAGAATTATATGCCTAATAAGTATATGCATCGGATTTATTACAGTAATAATCAACAGCTTTATTATACACTCTCTGGTAAAAAAGTCTTAATCTATATATCCGCTCTCCTTACTATATGGAAAATCCTGTAATTTTTACTCTATAAATAAAGTAGAAATAATAAAGAACTTTATTTATGGCGAAATTAATTGCGTTTCTGGCGTCAATGACTCTGTTTCTTTTTGCATTTTCACAAGAAAGTAAGACTATTCATGTGATGGTTGCCCTATGTGACAATCAGTATCAGGGAATAGTAAAAGTACCTAAAGCTATTGGCAACGGGCAAGACCCCGATAATAATCTTTACTGGGGATGCGGCTACGGAATCCGCACTTACTTTAAGAAAGGAGCCGACTGGAAGCTAATCAAACAATACAAAATGCAGGGCAATATAATGGAACGTATTGTTTTCAAACACCATACCCAACCTTACTATCTGGTAGCCGATGCCTATAATGGTAAGTATATTAAACAGTGCACAATAGATTACCTCAATTCTCTTTCCGGTAAACATACGGATACCATACATATAAATAAAGAAGTAGTAAAGATACAAGGTCACTCGTCTCTTCTGGCCTATATCGGTCATAATGGATTGATGGACTTCTCATTACCCGACACATTCAAAAACACCGATGGAAAGAAACGCGATGCCATCATCCTCGCTTGTGTCAGCAAACAGTATTTCGCCCCATATTTGAAATCCGCTAACGCCTCTCCCCTTATCTGGACGACTAATCTGATGTGCCCCGAAGCATACACCTTATACGATGCCATCAATACCTATATAAAAGGCGGTACTCAGGCTCAGGTACAAAACAGCGCCGCAGCAGCTTATTCCAAGTATCAAAAGTGCAGTGTAGGTGCTGCCAAACGACTGTTAGTTACAGGTTGGTAGAATCCTTGACCATCGCTGTAAACATTGTATTCTATTTACTTACTTATCAGGTTTTTATAGACTATTGAATCGAGGAAAGCTTCTCTCCGGTGTTTCGAGATAGGTATTTCATGGTCGTTTATATACAGTCTTCCTCCCGAAATTGATTCTATCCGGCTTATATTGACCAGATAAGAATTATGTACCCTGTAGAATTGATCTTTAGGCAGAATTTCCTCCAAAGAAACCATTGTCTGGTGGATAACAAACGTTTTTTCCTTCAAGTAAAGTTTAATATAATTCTGCATCGCCTGTACATACAATATATCATTCCAGTTAATCCTGTGAAAAGAATCTCCTTGCCTGATATACATATCTATTGTCTTGTCCAGTTCATTTTTCTCCACCAAAAGGCGCGACTTATATAAATCCAGAGCCTTTTGTGTTGCCTGAAGAAAACGCTTAAAGGTATAAGGTTTCAGTAAATAATCTACAACATTCAACCGGAACCCTTCCAATGCAAATTCTGAATAAGCAGTCGTTAAAATAGTCATCGGTGGATTTTGTAATGTCTCTAACAGTTCCAATCCTGATAAACGAGGCATATTTATATCCAGAAACATCAAATCTATCTCCTTATTTTTCAACACCTCCATTGCTTCTAATGCAGATAAGCAAGTATCAACGATTTCAAATGAGCCAATCTCTTTTAAAAAATCGACAATTCCATCAATAGCATTTTCTTCGTCATCAACAATCAGGCATTTCAATTTTATGTTATCCGGTTGTTGGGGTATTATATGTGCCATAATCTTATAGTTTAATTGAGAGAAATATTGAATATGATATTTCCGTGTCATTTATAACCAGCTTATACCTATTATGATAAAGTATATCCAGTCGTTTACCGATGTTTTCCAGTCCGATTCCCGACTCCTCTTTTTTTTCGTAGATAACATTATCTGCATATTTAGAGTTTTCAACAGTCAACGCTACTTCCCTGTTTTCTTCTTTTAAATGAATATAAACATATCCCTTATCCGATTTAGAACGGGACACATGCTTGAAAGCGTTTTCAACAAAAGTAATAAGCATCAAAGGAGCAATTGTTACATTAAAATCCTCTATCTCCCACAAATATTTTATATCAAGGCTATTCTTCCATCTGATTTTCTCAACTTCAATAAAGTCTTTGAGAAATTCCACCTCCTGATTGATACTTACATAATCCTTTCTGCCATTATATAACTGATACCTAAGAATATGGGTATATTGAACAAGAACGGATGAAGCTAACTCCGGTTCTTTCCTTATTAGTATATTGATGTGATTTAACACATTAAACATAAAATGAGGGTTTATCTGAGCCTGAAGTATTTGCAGGCTCGATTCCGCCAGTTCCTTTTGTAACCGGATATTTTGTTCGAAGAAACTTAATCCACAGAAACTAAGATTAATCAGCAAAGAAGTAAGCAGCCCATTCAGAAATTCATTCCACGAATTATTCCATCTTCCCATAAATTCAGAAGGAGAAAATAAGCCAATGGTTTCCAATTGATTGAATAGATATACGATTACCGGGATAAGAGCAGAATATATCAGAGTGAAAATAAAAAACTGGATAATAAATTTGACCATGTTCTTGCTTTCCATAGCCCTTCTCAGCAATCGCCGGCTAAGGTAAGTTGTAAACGGATATGCCGTCACAACTATACTTGTTGCTAACAAGAAACCTTCAAAGGTATTCATTGATTCCATATACTGAACTCCCAGTACTGCAAATATCAATACCCAGATCAATATAAAGAATCCATTGTAGTTTTTTATATAACTATATTTCATACTGCAAAGGTAAGCTATTAGTTTATAGAATTATTACCAACCATCAAAGGCAAAAAGCCAACCATCAAAAACATTTCTCCAAAGATGGGAATATACTCACTTTTGCTTCAAAAAAAATCTAAAAACAAAATTATGAGACTATTATTAATTTGCCTGTTTGTAAATATCGCCTGTGTACAAATACACTCACAAATAACATTTAAAACCGAATATTTCGGAAAATCGCAATATCGTATAACGGAAAACGATACAGACGAAAAAGTGGGTAACAGCAAAGGTTCTGCAATGGTCTATCAGGGCGATATCAATATACCTTTGTCTACGAAGCTCGACGAGAATAATCGTCCGACAATGTGGGCTATAAGTGCAGGAGGATCTTATACTAAGCTTGATAATAAAAACTTTACAGAGCCTTTGGTCATTGATGAAATTATGAATCTGGGACTAAGCCTCAATCATCTGCGTCCCATAGGTGACAGATGGTCTATGATGATAGGTATAGGTGGCGGAATTTATATGCCGAATACCAGATTCTCCCAAATCAGGTTCAAAAATGTATTGGGGAGTGGAGGCGTTGTCTTTATCTATCATCTGAAGCCCAATCTGGAACTGGGTGGTGGTATTGCCATTAATAATTCGTTTGGCTATCCGATGGCATTTCCGGCTCTGTATCTCAACTGGACTACCAAAGGACAATTTGCCGTTAAGATTTCGATGATGAAAGGTCTTGATATATCAGCCGGATACAATTTTAGCAGGTATTTGAGCCTGAATTTTATTGCTGAAATGAACGGGCAGATGGCTTTATTTGAGCAGGACGGTAAAGATAAGATATTCAGCCATCAATATATCATAACAGGGCTTCGTCCCGAAATAAAGATAGGAAAACACATTTCCATCCCTATAACGGCTGGTATTAGCGCCATACGTCCGACTGAAATTACAAACAGGAGTTTAAAAAGTATGTTTCAGGATAGAGGATATTATTTTCAGGTAGCCCCCTATGCCTCGGCAGGCTTACGAGTCGGATTTTAATAGAAGTAAGAAGTAGCAGTCAAATAAATCAATGGAACTAAAACTATCCGCAGTTATAGTTCCATTGATTATTATATATAGCCCAACTATTATATCTGTTAAATTTATTATTAATTTTTTATTACACTGCATGGGAATAATCTAAGAATATCAGCTGGAAAAAGACAAAATTTGTACCTTTACGCCTCCAATATATAAATTATATTCAAATAGGGAATATCGAATATGAAGACAGCAATTATAACAATCGGCGACGAAATACTTATCGGTCAGATTGTTGATACCAATACCGCCTGGATGGCGCAAAAACTTACCAATGCAGGATTTGAAGTCACCGAAAAAATATCAATTGGCGACAATGCACAGCAAATAAAAGACACCATATCAGACGTTTTTACCCGTGTAGACGTTATTCTTACCACAGGAGGATTAGGACCCACCAAAGACGATATAACAAAGAAAACGCTTTGTGAATATTATGGAACAGACTTGATCTTTGATGACTCGGTACTCGAAAATATCCGCAATGTATTTCCCGGTTCGTCAACACTTAACCCGTTGACGCACGATCAGGCATACGTTCCCAGAGATTGTACGGTTATTCAAAACCGAGTAGGCACAGCTCCCATCACATGGTTCGACCGCAATGACAAAGTGCTCGTTTCGATGCCGGGTGTCCCTTACGAGATGAGATATAATATGGAGAATGAGATCATTCCCCGCCTGCAAGCCAAATACAGTGCCGAAGCTTATGTAAATAAAGTATTCATTGTAGGAGGATATACCGAGTCGGCTCTGGCCATACATCTTACCGATTGGGAAAACGAACTACCCGAAGGTTTCGGGCTCGCATACCTTCCTTCACCGGGCATGATGAAACTCCGCTTGTATGTAAAAGGAGAGAAACGCAGGGAAGAATTAGAGCATGAAACTGAAAAATTACGCCGTCTTCTTGGTACAGCTATCTATGCCGAAAAAGACATTCCGTTCGAGAAGATATTAAGCGAACACTTATTACGTAAAGGGCTGACTGTGGGGACTGCGGAAAGTTGTACAGGTGGAAATATAGCACACCTCATTACTTCCATTTCGGGGTCATCACAATATTTCAAGGGAGGTATTGTGTCATATTCGAACGAAGCAAAGTGCAACATTTTGCAGGTTTCGTCGTCTAATATAGAAAGGGATGGCGCTGTGAGTTCTTCTGTTGTGACCGAAATGGCGCAAGGAGCTCAGAAAGTACTTAATGTAGATTGTGCTATGGCAGTATCAGGCATCGCCGGACCCGATGGCGGTACAGACGAAAAACCAGTAGGAACGGTTTGGATAGCAACAGCCGTTGGTGACAGGGTTATCTCCAGAAAATACCAGATGGGAAAATTTCGTGAGATGAATATAATCCGGGCAAGTAATACAGCCATTTTACAGTTGCTGGAAATGTTAAGAGAATAAATATTAATAAGAAAGAACAACATTCAAATAATAATTTAAGTTTATGAAACGGACACAGAACTTCTATCTGACCATAATCGCATTATTGACAATTGTATTCAGTAGTTGTGGAAGCGACGACGATAACCGCTCGTCCTATACCCTCACTTCAATATGCGAAACTAAAGTACCTATCAAGGGATATGCTGATCAGACCGTTGTTGCAACAGATCCTACGGTAGTATTACTCGACGATATGCTGAAAGGTAAAGATTATGTAAAACCTATAATTAAAGGTGAATTATTTGCTACAAGCGGCACTGCGCTCGAAATAGTAGGTTTGAAAGAAGGAGTTTCGCTTAAAAGCTTCAAAATTACTATCAACGATGTCAGTAAGACATTTACCGAAGTAAAAAGTAGTGACCCAAACCTATACACAACTGAAATGATCAGTTTTATGCAGGAAACATTCGCAAGGATGATTACCCGTCAGAAACTGGTTATTTCGATATCTTTTACACCAACACAAACAATCACCGAAGCAGACAATGTGTATCTAAAAATCGCTTATAACGGGCGTTTTACCTATTTGAAATGACCTTTTTAATGAAAAAAACAGATTTTTTATTGAATTATGTAAACATTGAGGCAATATGATTGTTCTAGTACTAAAGAATTAATTAAAACCCACAATGGCAAAGAAGTTATACATTTTTGCAACTTTATTTATATTGAGTTTAACACACACATTGTTAGCTCAAAATAAAAATTTATATGATTTTAAGGTAAAAGATATTGACGGAAAAGCTTTCGACCTTTCATCTCTTAAAGGCAAGAAAGTCTTAATCGTGAATGTTGCTTCTAAGTGTGGGCTGACACCTCAGTATGCTCAATTAGAAGAACTATATCAAAAATACAAAGATCAGGGATTGGTTATCTTAGGCTTCCCCAGCAACGACTTCAAGGAGCAGGAGCCCGGAACAAATGCAGAGATCAAAGAGTTTTGTACACTTAATTACGGCGTTACTTTCCCCATCATGGATAAAGTAAAAGTAGTTGGAGAAAACAAGATACCATTATATCAATGGTTGACTGAGAAAAAACAAAACGGCAAATTCGATGCAGAAGTTCAATGGAACTTTCAAAAGTTCATGATAAATGCCGATGGCAGCCTTGCCGGCTATGTCCTACCCAAAGGTAGTCCGTTAAGTTCAGAAATAATAGACTGGATAGAAAAACCATAATAAATAATATTTTAACAAAAAATTAGACATTTACAGATTTCTGTAGTATCTTCGCCCCGCGAATGAAAATCAGGGATTTCATTGTAAAATTAGAACAGAATGATTATGAAAAAATTTTACCTATTCGCATTTAGCGCTGTATTAGCTCTATCTGCCAATGCTCAAGAAAAAGCATTAAAACAATATGGATTCGGCGACAATTGGTTTATCCAAGGTCAAGCCGGGGGATCTTATACATTTAGCGAAAACTCAAGCAAAGCTGACCTTTTCGATGTTGTAACTCCACACGTAGCAGTATCAGTTGGTAAGCACTTCTCTCCTATCGCCGGAGCTCGTTTACAAGTTGGTGGCTGGGAAAGCAAGAGTTATCTTGGCGAAGTAGCTGATAAGACATACAAATACAAGTATTTGCAAGCTAATACGGATGTATTATTAAATCTGACTAACTTATTCTCTACATACCAAGGGGACAGAGCTTTCAATCTTTATGGTATCATGGGATTAGGATTCGTTCATACATTTGCTGATAGAGATGTAAAAGAAGCTTCAATCAAAACGCATAACAATATTGTTCCGCGTGTAGGTCTTCAAGCTGATTTCCGTTTGACTGAAAGCTTAAGCCTGAACGTCGAAGCAACAGGTAACCTTATGGCTGACCGATTCAATGGTAACGTTGGAGGTCGTTCTCATGATGGTACACTTAATGCATTGTTAGGTTTGACTTACCGCTTTACTAAAGGAGGTTTCCAAACTGTTGATGTTATCGATCCTAGTGAGTTGACTGCTTTGAATGATAAAGTAAATGAGCAACAATCTCAATTGAGAAACAAAGACAGACAAATACAAGAATACAAAGCTTCTATCGCTGGTCTTGAAAGACAATTGGCTGAAAAACCAGTTGAAGTTGTGACTAAAGGCGAAAGCGAAGTTATCCTGAATGCTGTTGTTGTATTCCGTATCGGTAGCGCTAAACTTGAACAAAATCAAGATATCAACATCTACAATGCAGCTAAATATCTGCAAGAAAACAAAGATGTTAACGTAACTGTTACAGGTTATGCTGATAAGAGCACAGGTACAGCTGCTATTAACCAAAGATTGTCAGAACAAAGAGCTAAAGCCGTTGCTGATGTCTTGGTTAACAAATATGGTATCGAACGTAGCCGTATCACTACTGAAGCAAGTGGCGACAAAGTTCAACCATTCCAAATCGATTCTTGGAACCGTGTAGTTATCTTCACTGCTAAATAATTTAGCCAGTAAGATAATAGATATAACAAAAACAGCCACCTCAAAATTGGGGTGGCTGTCTTTATTTATATAAAGGCCGATTGTAATCAGAAAAAAAATAGTAGTGTATTATCTTCCATAAGTTTACGTCTATATCAGAAGATACAAACTTAAGGTAATACACTACTATTCTTCAAAATGCGATAAAAAAATCAGAGACCAATCTGAGCCTTAATAAAAGCTTCTGCATCATTCTCCGTCTTAAAAAAGAGGATCTGATTGTGCTCTACAGGGAATTTACCCAAAGCAATCCGGATAATTTTTTTTACTTTACCGAAAGTACTCAATTCGCTGGAAGTCAAACTTCCAACCCCATCTTCAATCTCTTCGATCTTTATTCTCTGAATAACTAATCTTTGAGGATTTACACTGTATAAAGTGTCTCCTACTTTTAAATTCACTAAAGCTCCCATAGTAGTTCATATTAAGGTGTATCTATAAAACACACAGGCGATTCATAAAGTTTTTATAAAGTATCTATTTAACATAAAATAAATCTATTAAGTCATTTTTATAGCAAAACTAAGTATCTTTACCCTTCATAAAAACTACAGTATGCGATTGTTTTTTCTATTCTTCATTATACTACAAATATTGACGTTATCAGCAAGCTATGCTCAAATATCAGCAGGTCGGATATCTGATTTCGTAACAAACGAAGACATTGAATTTGTTGAAATTGGTATTTTAAATCATAATTCAGGAACTATTTCTGATATCGACGGGCGGTATCAAATAGATATGTCAGGTATAAATCCGGATGACACTCTCCGTTTTTCGCATACAGCATACAAAACAATTGACTTTAAAGTATCCGAGTATCTGTCTACAATAGACAAAGACATCAAACTGACTCCTAAAAATGACGAGATTGAAACAATTGTAGTGAATCACCGGAACTTCAGGCAACAAACACTGGGTAACAATTTTAAAGGTGATAAATATCAGGGAGGGTTTATTCAAAATGTCAAGGGATTTGAATGCGGTGTTCTTTTGAAAATAGAAAAACGTGCTATCTTACAGAAATTAATAATGAATATTTCGGACTGTGCTTACGAGAACATATACTTCAGGGTAAATGTTTATAAAGAAACCGGTAAGAATGAGTTTCAAAACATACTTGGTCAGCCCATATATTTACAACAGAAGATGACCGGAGATGAGAAAGAATTAGTAGTAGACCTATCACCCTATTTTGTACACGTAGAAGGTAATACACTCATTACACTACAGCATATAGCCAATATAGGAATGGGACAATTATTATTCGCGGGAAGCCCGAAAGGTTCAACCAGCTATTACCGCACATCGAGTCAGGGCAGATGGACTAAAGCCCCGATGAAACTCTCTTTCAGAGTAGAAGCAATGGTCGAAAAATGAAATATTGAACAAAAAAGAATAAAGTAATCATGAGATTAGGTGGAAGAAGAACCAGCGATAATGTGGATGACCGCAGAGGTAAAGGCAGCGTGGGAAAAGGAACTTTAGGTATCGGAGGTGTTATTATCGTGGGGATAATAGTATGGTTGATGGGAGGTAATCCGATGGATGTTGCCCAACAGTTCTTAAATAATGGAGTCGGAACAGAAACAGCTTACACTCCGTCGCCACAAGAGGAAGAAGCTGCAACATTTGCCAAGACTATTCTAGCCGGAACCGAAGATATCTGGACTGAAATATTTGCCCAAAACGGATTAAAATATGTACCTCCACGCATGGTACTTTTCAGTAATGCAACCCGTTCGGGCTGCGGTAATGCATCTTCATCTACCGGCCCATTTTATTGTCCGGTTGACCAGACATTATATATAGACCTTTCTTTCTTCGATCAGATGAAAGATCAACTAAATGCCGGAGGAGACTTTGCTTATGCGTATGTGATAGCTCACGAAGTAGGGCATCATGTGCAAAACCTGCTCGGAACTATTGATAAAGTACATAACCAGCAGCAACGAATGAGCCAGAAAGATGCTAATCAACTAAATGTAAGGTTAGAACTTCAAGCTGATTTTTATGCAGGAGTATGGGCTAACCATGATAACAAAAGGTTCGGTTCAATTGAAGACGGAGACATTGAAGAAGGTCTTAATGCTGCCTCTCAAATAGGTGACGACCGCCTGCAGATGGAGGCTCAGGGCTACACAGTGCCGGATTCTTTCAATCACGGTACATCGGCTCAACGCAACAGATGGCTGAAGAAAGGGCTCGATACAGGAGATATGTCAGCCGGAGATACATTTTCGGTACCTCAAAGCCAGCTGTAGTAATTTGACAACAAAACCTGTGTAATAAAACTCCATTTACAACTTAAAAACTATTACAGATTGCTTTATCCAAATTTATAGCCTAACTTTGCACATCTTTTTTGGATATGACTTAGCAATGGAACGGCAAAAGACTACATTTTCTATACTAATACTATTGGGTATCACACATATGTTTAATGACACCTTACAAAACATGGTGCAAGCTGTGTACCCGATGATAAAGGATTCATTAGCACTCAATTTCAGTCAGATAGGTATTATAACATTGGTCTATCAGATGTCGTCATCCATCTTCCAACCTATCATTGGCGCATATACCGACCGGAAACCACAGCCTTATTCCCTGCCTATAGGCATGCTATTTACAATGAGTGGGATTCTGGCATTAGCTTTCGCCTCCGATTTTGTCCATGTCCTGATCGCCGTATTCGTTGCCGGAGTCGGTTCATCCGTATTTCATCCCGAAGCCAGTCGATTGGCACATATTGCTTCCGGAGGAAAACACGGGCTTGCACAATCTATCTTTCAGGTAGGTGGAAACTTTGGCGGATCGCTTGGTCCATTGCTGGCAGCTTTATTTATCGCTCCATACGGACGGCAAAATATCGGATGGTTTGCAATTTTTGCCCTTATATGTATAATGTTTATGTTATACATCAGCCGTTGGTACAAAGGTATACTACTTCGTTTCAATATGAATCCGGAAACAAAACATACCAATACCGCACAATCTTTACAGCCTCTGGGTTCTCAACGCAAGACGATATTTACGTTGGGCATACTCTTAGTGTTAATTTTCTCTAAATATGTATATATGGCAAGTCTGACCAGCTATTATACATTTTATCTGATCGAAAAATTCGGTATTACGATCAAACAATCCCAGCTTTATCTATTTGCCTTCTTGTTTGCCGTCGCTTTAGGTACTTTCTTTGGTGGACCTATCGGCGATCGGTTCGGACGCAAATATGTCATATGGTTTTCCATACTTGGCACAGCACCATTTGCTTTATTGATGCCACATGTAGGGCTTGCAGGAACCTGCATGCTAAGTATTGTGATCGGATTGATATTATCGTCTGCATTTTCTGCAATTCTGGTCTATGCACAAGAACTGGTACCCGGCAAAGAAGGCCTTATCGGAGGGCTCTTCTTTGGCTTAGCATTCGGCATAGCCGGTATCGCATCCGCTATTTTCGGTAAAATAGCAGATACACACGGCATTGAGTATGTATATCATATAGCTGCCTTCATGCCTTTATTAGGACTTATTGCCGGATTTTTGCCTAATCTTAAAAGAAGATAAATAAGTATTTATATATATACTTATTATTATATTAGCACCCATTTTACACTTAGAGAACGACAACATTGATTAAAGCACGAAAAATAGAGCTACTCGCTCCTGCCAAAAATCTGGATTGCGGCATGGAAGCAATAAATCACGGAGCAGACGCAGTTTATATAGGAGCACCCAAATTCGGTGCACGATCTGCCGCCGGAAATTCTCTCGAAGATATTCAGGCGTTGATTCAGTACGCGCATCAGTTTGATGCCCGGGTCTACGTTGCACTTAACACCATACTCAGTGATAGTGAACTATCCGAAACAGAAGGACTTATATGGAAGTTATATAAAATAGGAGCCGACGCTATCATTATTCAGGATATGGGAATACTGATGCTCGACCTGCCTCCTATCCCACTCCATGCCAGTACACAAAACGACAACCGGACTATCGAAAAAATACAATTTATGGCGGATGCCGGTTTTTCACAGGTGGTGTTAGCCCGCGAACTCACTGTTCAGGAAATTAAAAACATAGCATCCAACACATCATCCGTTGTTTTGGAAGCCTTCGTACATGGAGCACTATGTGTATGCTACAGCGGACAATGCTACTTAAGTGAAGCCATAGCAAACCGGAGCGCAAATAAAGGAGCATGCGCACAATTTTGCCGGTTGCCATATACTTTGACCAATGCCGATGGAGAAACGATAATACCGAAGAAACATTTGCTATCCATGAAAGATCTTAATCTATCGGAACAACTTGAGGAGATAATAGATGCAGGTGTCAATTCCTTAAAGATAGAAGGGCGGCTGAAAGATATGTCCTATGTGAAAAATGTAGTAGCTTATTACCGCATTAAATTAGACGAAATATTAAGTCGCCGAGAAGAGTATATTCGGGCGTCAGCCGGAACATGTACATATACATTCGAGCCACACCTCGATAAAAGTTTCAATAGAGGGTATACCGAATATTTCTTTAATGGGCGGAGATCGGACATGTGGTCATTGGATACACCGAAATCAATCGGAGAGCCTATCGGAAAGGTTAAAGAAGTATTTGATAAATTTTTCACCTTATCCGGTACAAAGAAATTAAATAATGGCGACGGATTATGTTTTATGGGACATAATCAAAAAGAGTTGCAAGGAATAAGAGTAAACCGCATTGATGGAGAAAAAGTATTTCCTGCTGAAAATCATTTACAGCTCAAGAAGGGCACTTTCATGTACCGGAACTATGATCATGAATTCGAAAAAGTGCTTAGCAAGAAATCGGCTGAACGCAAGATAGATGCAACTATTTTACTGAAAGACACCGAAAAGGGATTCTATTTATGTATAGAAGATGAAACGGGAATAACCGCCGACATAGAATTTGGCTCAGAAAAGACACCGGCCGACAAAGAACAGCATTCTAATATAGTAAACAATCTACAAAAAACAGGAAATACAATATTCCGTATTACTAGAATAGATATTGAATTCTCTAATAATTGGTTTATACCCTCTTCACAGTTATCCGAATGGAGACGAAGCTTATTAAGCAACCTTCTGATAAAAAGAGTAGCATCGCATATTATTGAGCCTGTTGTACATACTCCGACAAAACACCAGTTTCCGGTTAAAGAAATAACTTATCTGGGAAACGTCATGAACGAGAAAAGCCGTCGGTTTTATGAACTTCACCAAGCTAATGTTACACAAATGGCTTTCGAAAAGAAAAGGATAGACAATGTACCTTTAATGTTTACCCGGCACTGCATCAAGCAATCTTTGGGGTATTGCCCCAAGGAAAGTGCTACACGGATGCCTTACAAAGAACCATTATATTTATTATACAATGATACCCGTTTGAGATTGGAGTTCGATTGCAAAATTTGTGAAATGAAAGTGTATCACTGTACCACCACTAATAACTAAACGAGTCTGAGAGATAATAAAATAAGAAGAGTCTGTAACTATTAAAGTTTACAGACTCTTTATTATATAAGATAAAATTATCCTTATCCCTTATTTATTATATTAATCAGGCTTCTGCTGGTTCAGTATCAATGGCTTTCCATACGAAAGCAGCAATAACCGCACCTAAAAACGGAGCTACAATAAATAACCATAGTTGAGATAAAGCTTCTCCACCTTGAAACAAAGCCGGCCCGATACTACGAGCAGGGTTAACTGATGTTCCTGTAATAGGAATACAAACAATGTGAATCAGCACCAATGCCAAACCAATTGCCAAACCTGCAAAATTATTGGCAGCACCTTTTGATGTAGATCCGAATACTACCATCAGGAATATAAACGTAAAGACTGTTTCTGCAACAAATGCAGGAATAAGGTCTGTATAACCGTTTGCTCCTGTCAATGTAGTTGTAGAACCCGATCCTTTAGCTAAAACATATAAAATTGCCGAACCTAAAATTGCTCCAATCACTTGAAATACAATATAGAATCCGGCATCTTTAGCTGATATCTTATTAGCAACTAACATTCCTAATGTAATAGCGGGATTGATGTGGCAACCCGAAATTTTACCGATTGTATAAACCATAGCAACTACGGACAAACCGAAGGCAAAAGCTACACCTAATGTTCCAACAGCGGCAAATGGTTGTGCAGCTCCTGCAAATACAGCACTACCGCAACCCATAAGAACTAAAACCATAGTTCCAATTAACTCTGCTAAATACTTTTTCATTTTGTTTATGCGTTAAATTATAAGCTACAAATATAACAAGATAAAGCATAATTTGTTTTTCTTTCCTTAATTTTATCTGGAAAAGTCTCTAACGCTTTTGTACAACAAGATCGAAGGGGTAAAAGATATTTTATTTTTGAGGACGGCTGCTTACTTTCTCTACCAATTCTTTAGTTACAATAATCGGATTTTCATCCACTTCCATTCCTAACACATGGATAAGTATCCGTTTCGATTTTTCCGACATTTTTTTAGCTCCTCCTCCGGATAAGTTCAAACCGGAAGGTACAACCAAGCCATCCGCCCGTGTTGTAGGATTGGCAAATATCCATTGTCCGCCCGTGAAAACAGGAACAACATAGCCATCCGGTAATTTATTAAAGGGAACCTTCGGATTTAAATTTGTTAAACCCTCCCCTATTCTATATTTATCTTCGAACTGGGCTCCTCCTGTCTTTTTGTATTTCTTGGCAAACTCAAGTAAGTCATCTTCAACAACAACTTTATTTGATTCGGAATAAGGACGTAATCCTGTAGATGGTTCTAAGGTGGGTCTAACCTGTTTTAACAAATCTTTCTTCATATCATCCTTGATCGACATAGATAATGAACTTTGAGCTTGTATATAAACACTCATCGATAAAAACAGAAAACTTGTTGCGCAGCAATGACCCAATTTCTTCATTCTCTCTATTATAAAACTGGAACAAATCTATGAAATTAGATTGTTGTATTATATGCAAAAAAGTTAACATTACATAAGGCTATTTTGTGCTTTCTTTTCCTGTTCCCGCTCCGGAAATATCATTCGTCTACGGTCTCACCTAAAACGTGTATAAGTATTGCTTTTGATTTAGCCGACATTTTCTTTTTTTCCTTCCATCCCGATAAGTTTAACCCTCCGGAAGATACATTAAGCATTAGACCTTGCAGGCGCTGCCTTTGAGATAATTGATCATGTATAAATTCATCATCTTTTTTCTCCTCCAAGCCTAGTTTTCCATTACGTACCACTGATTTAACATTTGCACCTTGCCTGATTTTCAATAAATCAGCATCACTGACAGAAGTCTTAAGTCTTTCAACGGATAATTTATCTTCGAATTGCGAACCTCCATTCCTATATAATAGTAGTTTACTTTGAATATTATCTTTATTTACGACCTTATCGTCTCCTACTACTTTCCCGATAGGCTTATCTGTAGTCAGATTCTGATCCATTATATCTACGGGAGGTTTAACCTGTTTGAGCAGATTCTTTTTACGTTCATCTTCCAGCGAATAAGAATCAGATATCTGTGCATAAACAATGTTACAGGTAAAAATGAAAAACAAATTAAGACAAAAATGTTTATTCAAGTACATAATAGTGTTGTTAGCTTATAGGACCAAAGCTAACAAAACCTATTGTTGATTTTTATATAAAAAGCTTAAATGAATATAAGAATATTATTCCAACCGGGAAACGGACAAAAACGAGATGAATTTTTGAAGATAAATAACATCTGTTTCAGAAAAATGGTTTAAAAACTGGCTGTCAATATCCAGCACTCCAATCACTTTCCCATCTTGATTCAATGGTAAAACAACTTCAGACCGCGAATCTCCATCACATGTAATATGTCCCGGAAAAGCATCTACATCGGGTACGACCAAAGGTTTGTTTTCTTTCCAGGCTGTTCCGCAAACTCCTTTACCATAACCAATCCGTGTGCAGGCAATCTTACCCTGAAACGGACCCAATACCAATTCCTTGTTTCTAACTATATAAAATCCCACCCACAAGAAGCCAAAAGCTTCTCTCAGTACAGCCGACAGATTAGCCATATTAGCAATCAAATCTGTTTCGTAAGAAATCAGAGCCTCTACCTGAGGAAGTAAATTCTTATACTGCTCTTCGCGTGAAGTTGTTTGTAATACATCAAGCTTTTCTGCCATAATTACTTCAAATCAGTAGACTCCAGCCTTGCTGTTATTACAACCTGTATTTGTATATTATCTTCAACTATACTGTTTTGCATAGCATCATAAACTGTATTCGACCCATATTTAATCCCCCATAGAGTCCGGTCTATATTAAACGGAGCAGTAATAGCTTTATAGGTATCTCCGTTTTTAGTGATTTTAGCATCAAATGTTACACCTTTTTCCATCCCTATTAATTCTAATGCGCCATTTAACCGGTGTGTCAATGAGTCCGATTTAATCTCGGTCGAATTGTAAATTGTAAAACGAGCTTCAGGATAACGAGCTACATTAAAGAAATCTCCTCTATTCAGGTGTGTCACCAATTTCTTATTATTAGCCGCATCCGTAATACTGGTACACTTTATCGTATTCATATCAATAATAAAACCTCCAAGCTTTACATTATTACCTACAACAGTAATAATACCTTCTTTTAGTTTCAATGTTCCGGAATGTTCTGTTTTAGGACCAAATCCTTTCCAGTAAATAATAGAAGCAGCTGTATCAACTTTAAGTGATATACCATTTTCTTCGGCAACAGGTACAACCTCTGTCTGCTTCTTCTCTTTACATGAGCATACAAACAATAAACTAATTAATGATATCCAGTAAATATTTCTCATATTTCTCCCTAATGGTTTTGTATCAAGTATGACTTTATAAACACAATACAAAAATAGCATTAATAATTATTCAAGCCGAATTATATGAAAAATTTTCACGACACAGTACCTTAAACATACAAAGGGCTTCATAAATACCTAATAATAAACAACAAAATACAAAGAACGACACGCATACACATATATAGAATACTGAGAGCATAAACAAAACCACAAATATAGATCACAATACTAAAAGAATAATCAAATCAAAAAGCTTATATTATATACTATCACTTTATTAAATAGCATAAAATGAAACCGAATCATAGATAAAATCGTCATTAAACCTATCACAAATGCAATAATTTAATAATTATCAAGATATTTTTTGTAGCATTTTATTTGGAATTAAAGAAATATATTATACTTTTGCTGGTGTAAAATTCAAAGCTGATTATAATGAAATCATTTAACAATAACATTAGCATTTCTATTATTCTCCTCTGGGACAAACTTAGAGTGAGTAGTGCTGTGTATTGATGAATGATCTAAAATATATTCTAAAGCCTTTCTCACTATGATGAGAAAGGCTTTTTTAATGAAAAGCAAGACACTCGGAAAGTGATTAACTATTAAATTTTTAATATTGATTTCGTTATGGACAAATTATTTATTTTTGACACGACATTGAGAGATGGAGAGCAGGTTCCCGGCTGCCAGTTGAATACAATAGAAAAGATCGAAGTAGCCAAAGCCCTCGAAGCGCTCGGTGTAGATGTTATAGAAGCAGGGTTTCCGGTTTCTAGTCCAGGCGATTTTAAATCTGTAGTTGAAATATCTAAAGCTGTAACATGGCCAACTATATGTGCTTTGACCCGTGCTGTGGAAAAAGATATAGAAGTAGCTGCCGAAGCTCTTAAATATGCAAAAAAGAAACGCATACATACAGGAATAGGTACATCGGATTACCATATTAAGTATAAGTTTAACTCTACACAAGACGAAATTATAGAGCGTGCAATTGCTGCTGTTAAATATGCAAAGCGTTATGTAGAAGACATTGAGTTCTATGCCGAAGATGCGGGGCGTACCGACAATGCTTATTTGGCAAAAGTGGTTCAGGCTGTCATTAACGCAGGAGCTACAGTCGTCAACATTCCGGATACGACCGGCTATTGTTTACCAACCGAATACGGTGCCAAAATTAAATACCTGATAGATCATGTGGATATGAAAAATGCCATATTATCGACACATTGTCATCAGGACTTAGGTATGGCTACAGCAAATTCTATCATGGGAGTTCTGAATGGAGCCCGTCAGGTAGAAGTTACTATTAATGGCATTGGAGAACGTGCCGGAAATACATCACTGGAAGAGGTGGTTATGGCAATCAAGAGTCACAAGGAACTGAACATCGAGACTAATATCAATACCCAGAAAATATATCCGATCAGCAGAATGATATCGAGTTTGATGAATATGCCGGTTCAGCCGAATAAGGCTATTGTGGGTCGGAATGCTTTCGCTCATTCATCCGGTATCCATCAGGATGGGGTTTTGAAAAATATGTCAACTTATGAAATTATCGATCCGAAAGAAGTCGGCATAGACGACAATGCGATAGTACTTACTGCCAGAAGTGGCCGTGCCGCACTGAAAAACAGGCTGATGATATTAGGCATTGAAGTTAATGATGATGAACTGAGCGATATTTATCAGAGATTTCTGGAGCTTGCCGACCGCAAAAAAGATATTACAGACGAAGATATTCTTATCTTAGCAGGCAAAGAAACTGAAAAGATGCACCGTATAAAATTAGACTACTTACAGGTAGTCGCTGGAATTGGTGTACGATGCGTTGCCAATGTCGGTATCGATATAGCTGGTGAGAAATTCGAAGCTTCAGCATCCGGCAATGGCCCTGTAGATGCTGCAATTAAAGCAATCAAACAGATAGTACGCCGTCAGACCGTAATTCAGGAGTTCCTGATTCAGGCTATAAATAAAGGTAGCGACGATGTAGGTAAAGTGCATATGCAAGTTGAACATGACGGACAAATGTACTACGGCTTTTCGGCAAACACCGATATAGTAGCTGCATCTGCCGAAGCTTTCATCAATGCAATAAATAAGTTTGTTAAGTAATAAACAATATGGCGGAGCCAAAGAAATACGAATATATCGATAGTTTAAGAGGGATAGCCATACTTATGGTAGTAGGTGTCCATATTTTATCTTTTTTCAAGGTAAGCACATCCGACTTTTTCCCTCCTTTACTGATCGATTATATATATGATTTCCGCTGCGGTGTATCGTTATTCTTCATTGTCAGTGCATATACGCTTACAATGTCTCACGAAAGGCGAAAAGACGAAAAACGTGCTACCCGCAATTTTTTTATCAGGCGTTTTTTTAGGATAGCCCCTATCTATTATTCAGCCATTATACTTATTTACCTGTTTAATATAGACCACAGTGCCGCTTACATAAAAGCAATTCCAACCTTTTGGTTTTTGAGTAATTTTCTTTTTCTGAATACATTATCTCCATATATAATTGGCACTATAGTGCCGGGAGGATGGTCGGTATCCGCCGAATTTATATTTTATTTCTTATTCCCGATATTAACAATATGGGTAAGAAATACAAATACCAGCCTGATATTCTTCGGTATCTTCATAGCAATAGCTTCAATATTTCATTACAATTTCTATGACGATCCGTTTTTATCTAAGTTCGAATTTATGGAAGTGAACTTTCTGAATCAGGTACCCATTTTCTTCTTAGGTATATTTGCATATCATGTAACTCAGAAAAAAGATTACCGGGTCAGTCCTTATACTGTAGTATTTCTGGCGTGTGTATGCCTGCTATTTGCCCATATACCGTTCCCGTACTATTTTATGTGGACTATCGCATTCACTGCACTAGTTATTATATTGAGTAAATATTCTCTCAAGGCTTTTTCGAATAAGGTACTAGCCAGTGTTGGCAAAGTCAGTTTCAGTATGTACATTATTCATTTCCTTGTAATAATGGCTCTTAACAACTTTGAATTCGGGCGAATATTACCAATAACAGGATTTATCAGTTCGCTGCTCAACTTTATATTATTATATTCGATAGTAGCGGCAGTTACATTTTGCTTATCCAATATCACATATAAATTTATAGAAATACCCGGACAAAATCTGGGACGTAAAATCATCAAAAAATTAGATCAACAAAATAATATTACTGTATGAAAACATTGTTTGATAAAATCTGGGATGCACACACTGTATCTACCGTAGCTGATGGACCTACACAATTGTACATCGACAGGCATTTTTGTCATGAGGTTACAAGTCCTCAGGCTTTTAATGGACTGCGTGCCAGAGGTCTGAATGTTCTTCGTCCCGACAGAACTACTCTAACGGCAGATCATAATACACCTACAATCAATCAAGATCAACCTGTTAAAGATCCGATCTCCAAAAACCAATTAGATACCCTGTCTAAGAACGCAAAAGAATTCGGTTTGACATTATATGCATTAGGTCATAAAAAAAATGGTGTCGTACATATTATCGGACCCGAAAACGGATATACACAACCCGGTATGACAATTGTTTGCGGAGACAGTCACACATCTACACACGGAGCATTCGGATCAATCGCTTTTGGTATCGGAACATCTGAAGTGGAAATGGTATTGGCTACTCAATGTATTTTGCAATCGCGCCCCAAAACCATGCGTATAACTTTCAACGGAAAGCTAGGAAAAGGTGTTACAGCAAAAGACCTTGCCTTATATATGATATCGAAACTTACAACAGGTGGTGCTACAGGTTATTTTGTTGAATATGCCGGAGAAGCAATCCGCAATATGTCGATGGAAGAACGTATGACACTTTGCAATTTAAGTATCGAAATGGGTGCCCGTGGAGGACTTATAGCTCCGGACGAAACAACATTCAACTATGTAAAAGGCCGTGAGTTTGCACCTAAAGGTGAAGAATGGGATAAGGCACTGGCATATTGGAAAACATTGAAAACCGATGAAGGAGCCAAGTTCGATAAAGAACTTATATTCGATGCTGCTGATATACAACCAATGATCACATACGGAACAAACCCGGGAATGGGTATGGGTGTAAACGAAAATATACCAACCTTAGAAGATATTGATGAAGCAGGACGTATATCGTTCCAAAAATCAATGGATTACATGGGATTCAATCCGGGTGAAAACCTTGAAGGAAAATCAATCGACTATGTATTTCTTGGAAGTTGTACTAACGGACGTATCGAAGACTTCCGCGCATTTACCAATTTTGTGAAAGGAAAGAAAAAAGCTGATAATGTTACGGCATGGCTTGTTCCCGGAAGCTGGATGGTAGAACAACAGATCAAAGACGAAGGATTGTATGATATACTTACAGCTGCCGGTTTCGAATTACGTCAACCCGGATGCTCGGCTTGCCTTGCAATGAATGACGATAAAGTTCCGGCAGGGAAATATGCAGTATCCACTTCGAACCGTAATTTCGAAGGACGCCAAGGTCCCGGAGCACGTACTATTCTGGCTGGTCCTTTAGTAGCCGCTGCTGCTGCCGTTACCGGTAAAATTACAGACCCAAGAACTATGCTGTAATTTCAAACAGAAGCCTTTAAGGTCTCAATACTTTTTATTTCTTTGGTAACTACAACAACAATAAGTTGTTATGATTCCAAAACATATCATTAATTACTTACAGTTACTTTAATTAAGAAAATGGAAAAATTTCAGAAATTAACATCGACATATGTTCCACTTCCGATCGAAAATGTGGACACAGACCAAATAATTCCGGCTCGTTTCCTCAAAGCTACAACAAAAGAGGGCTTTGGTGATAATCTTTTTGCCGACTGGCGGTACGAAAAAGACGGATCTCCTAAAAAAGATTTCGTATTAAATAATCCTACTTATAGCGGAGAAATCCTCGTTGCTGGTAAAAACTTCGGAAGCGGATCCAGTCGCGAGCATGCAGCATGGGCTATCGGAGGATATGGATTCAGGGCTGTAGTATCAAGTTTCTTTGCCGATATATTCCGCAACAATGCGTTAAACAATGGTATATTACCTGTTATTGTTTCGGCTGACTTTCTGTCCGAAATATTTAACAGTATAAATAAAGACCCGAAAGCAACATTAACTATCGACCTCGAAAGCCAGACTATTACTAACAATGCCACAGGTAAAAGCGAATCATTCGAGATCAACCCTTATAAAAAAGAATGCTTGCTGAAAGGATTGGATGATATAGACTATCTTCTTTCCAAAAAAGATTCAATCGAAAATTACGAAAAAGAGCGTACTTTTTGATTCTAAAAAAAACACAGTCGTGCCGGTATCTGTACAAAAGTACCGGCACGGCTCTGAAACCTAATAACATCTGAAGATATTATGCTAGAGATAATGGATACTACCCTGCGGGATGGAGAACAAACTTCCGGAGTATCGTTCTCGTCGCAGGAGAAAATGAGTATTGCTCACTTACTACTGGTCGACTTAGGTGTTAATCGTATAGAGATAGCATCAGCCAGAGTGTCGGAAGGTGAGTTCAATACTGTAAAAAAAATAGCAGATTGGGCAAAAGGTGCCGGGTATATAGATCAAATCGAAATACTGGGTTTTGTAGATAAAGGCGCATCGCTTAAATGGATAAAAGATGTGGGATGCAAGACTATAAACCTTTTAACAAAAGGATCTTACAAACATGTAACCGAACAACTGCGCAAAACTCCACAAGAACATCTCGACGATGTAAAGAGGGAAATAAATCTGGCGGCAGAAATGGGTATCGAAGTAAACCTTTACCTCGAAGATTGGTCTAACGGAATACTCAATTCGATGGACTATGTTTATTTTATGGTTGATAACCTCAAAGATATGCCCATCAAACGGTTTATGTTACCGGATACATTAGGGATACTCAACCCCCATACCACGATGCGTGCCTGCCGCCGTATGGTAAGACGCTACCCTAACCTGCATTTCGATTTTCATGCGCACAACGATTATGATTTAGCTGTTGCCAATGTAATGGTTGCCATAGAAGTAGGTGTAAAAGGTGTACATGTTACTATGAACGGTTTGGGCGAACGTGCCGGTAATGCCTCATTATCGAGTGTAATTGCCGTTGTACACGATCAGCTAAATATGCAAACCTCAATCCGCGAAGATAAACTGAACAGGGTAAGCCGTGTTGTGGAAACATACTCAGGATTAAATATTGCAGCCAACCAGCCTATTGTCGGAGAAAATGTATTCACTCAATGTGCCGGAATACATGCTGATGGAGACAACAAAAACAATCTGTATTACAACGAATTATACCCTGAAAGATTTGGCCGAAAACGGGAATATGCATTAGGAAAACTTTCGGGAAAATCCAATATACGAAAGAACATAGAAGCTCTCGGTATAGAGTTGGATGATAACGAAATGACTCTCGTCACCAACAGAGTTATAGAGCTAGGTGATAAAAAAGAAATTATTACACAGGATGACCTTCCATACATTATATCCGATGTATTGAAAGGCAGTGAGAAAGAAAAAAGAGTAAAAATCGTATCTTTCGCCTTTGTTCTATCAAGAGGAGTGCGCCCTTCGGCATCCGTACGGATTGAAGTGGACGGAAAAGAATACGAAGAAATCGCTGCGGGAGATGGTCAGTACCATGCTTTTTCGAAAGCCCTTTGGAAAATTTATACCAAACTGGATAAACCCAAACCCGATTTGACGAACTATTCGGTAATTATACCTCCGGGAGGTCGCACCGATGCTTTGGTGCAGACTGTTATAACCTGGAGATTCAATGGAAAAACATTCAAAACAAGAGGTCTGGACGCTGACCAGACAGAAGCTGCGGTAAAAGCAACGGAGAAAATGTTGAATATTCTGGAAGATATGTAAGCTTGGTAGTATCTAAAACCCCAGATTTAAGGTTACAGACCTTTTTTATTACTTTTGTAAGTAAAATAGCAATAAGCAATTATATTTCAAAAATATATAATTAAATACCTGTTGCTACTCATCATAAAGAAATGAAGCTGAATATAAAAAATATTATATCTGATCGAAAATTTGAGACATGGGTTAGTTATCAGTTGATCTACGAATGGGAAGATCAACTGTCGCAGTCTCTGCAAATACCCATTATCGATAATCCCGACAGGCTGGAAACCAATTTCATAAACCGAATCAGATATAATATATCCAAAAGAATTTCGTATCCGATTACTAAGTTTTTCCGGAAGATCAGCTCATTTGCAGGCAAACCGGACGAGTTATCTGTAAGCCTGTACTTCCATCTTATAGTATCGGCTCCTATTGAATTGAAAAAAAGTCGTTTAAACAAGATTATTCCTGTAATTGTAGATGCTTTTATTGATGAAAACTTCTTACCTGAATTCAATAAAAAGTATGCCGATTGCCCTTTGGTGCTGATTTCCAGTATCGAAGCTTATAATTATTTGAAATCGGCAAACTGCACCCTCAATATTCAATACTGGGGACTTAGTTTGCCTGACAAATACAGGATGGTAAAAGATATTGTTTATCAAAAGAAATACGACATCCTTTTAGCCGGAAGACAGAATAGTAGCCTCGAACATTTTTTAGATCAGTATCTGAAAGAAACAGAAGCTTCTTCAGGCTTAAATATTGTAAAAAGCGAAATCCAAAACGGGCAGGTTATTTTTACATCTAACAAAGATGGTAATCTGGGCAGTTTCAATAGCAGAGAAGAATACATGAAACTACTCCGGACGGCAAGGATTGTCTTTTATGCAACACCGGGTATAGATGGTGGCGAAAAGAGGACAAAGGGTTATAATCCTGTAACTCCCAAATATCTTGAATCACTATCTGCCCAATGTAAAATACTGCTCCGGTATCCGGATACTGTAGAGACCCGATTGTTTGAAATGGAAAGAATATGTGCAAGTATAAACAATTACGAAACATTTAAACAACAGATAGAATTGTATATCTCCGAAAAAGATAATTTCGATAAAGAAACTTACCTATCCATTTTAGATAAATCATATACATCTGTCAGGGCGAATGAATTGATGGATATTGTTCAATCAACCGAAATATAATTATTACTCAACACGTAAAAATGAACGATTCACGTAAAATAAAAATAGGGATTTTGGGAGCCGGCATCAGCGGACTTAGCATAGGGCAACTTCTTAAAGACAAATTCGATATAGAAATTCTGGAATCGAAACCGGTATGTGGAGGAATAGCCCGGACTACGGATGTAAACGGGATAGCTTACCATACTATAGGAGGACATTGCTTCAATTCGAAATATGAAGATGTGCTTTCATTTGTTTTCGGACAGATTCTGCCTTTAGACCAATGGAACAAAATCGAGCGGAAATCCAAAATCAAATTCCATGACTATGAAGTCGATTATCCGATCGAATTTTCGATAAAGCAAATCTACGAACACGATAAAGAGCTGGCCAAACGACTTACTATAGACTTCCTCAATTCTGAGGACGATGGCAAATATGCCAATCTGGAAGAATGGTTCGAAAAGAAATTCGGCAAAAGCTTTGCTACTGAATATTTTATACCTTACAATTCTAAGATTTGGAAAAATGATCCTAAAAAGATGAGCTATCTATGGGTAGAGGACAAACTGCCGATTCCCGATAAAGATTCTTTTTTCGAAGGGTTAATTTCGAATACAAAAGACAAAATGTCTCATGCCCGGTTTTATTATCCTAAGAGTAATAATCAGAACACCTTTCTGGATGCATTAGCTAAAAATCTGAATATAAAATACAACTATACCGTTTCGTCTATCGAGCATAACAAGGATTCGAATAAATGGGTTATTAATAAAAAAGACGAATTTGACCTGATAATAAATACCACACCTCTCGATAAACTTATCGATTGCTTTAGTGATGCCCCTGCCGATGTACAAGCATCAGCCAAATCACTGAGAAAGAACGGTGTATCAAATGTACTTTGGAAGACGCAGTCTACAGATAAAACTTGGACATATATCCCTAACAAAGATTATCTTTTTCACAGATATATCCATATAGGATCTTACTTTAGCCCGAAAGAAAACTACTCGGTATCGGAAGTCATAGGCAATCATTCTTTTGAAGAAATGGCTAAAGCCGGACAATCCGATAACTTTTTAATAGAGCCTTTAGCACATTCTATATCAGAATACGCTTATGTTGTTTTTGATGAAAATTACGACAAGTCAACTAAGAGCGTAAAAGACTATCTTCAAAATATAGGTATATATACGCTCGGAAGATTTGGCGAATGGCAATATTACAACATGGATGTTTGCATAAAAAAAGCTATAGATTTATCTAAGACAATCACAGATAAATATCTAAAAGTCTAGAAATTAAACAAATAATATTATATATAAACCGAAATAAAATTATGAAATTAAACATTGCAGTATTACCCGGTGATGGTATCGGACCCGAAATAATCGGACAGGCTCTACGTGTAACCGAAGCTATTTGCGAAAAATTCGGACACGAACTATCATACGAATATGGTATTGTAGGAGCATGTGCTATCGACGAAGTCGGAAGTCCCTACCCTGAAGCTACTCACGAACTATGTATGGAATCAGATGCTGTACTATTTGGTGCAATCGGAGATCCTAAATACGATAACAATCCTTCGGCAAAAGTACGTCCCGAACAAGGATTATTGAAGATGCGTAAAGACCTGGGGCTTTATGCCAACCTCCGTCCTATTACAACATTCCCGTCATTGATACACAAATCTCCACTTCGTGCGGATTTAGTAGAAGGTGCAGACTTTATGTGTGTACGCGAATTGACCGGAGGCCTTTATTTCGGTCGTCCCCAAGGACGTTCGGAAGATAACAATACGGCATATGATACTTGCGTATATACACGCGAAGAGGTCGAACGTATATTGCATCTTTCTTATAAATATGCACGTCAACGCCGTAAGAAAGTAACTGTTGTCGACAAAGCTAATGTCCTTTGTACATCTCGTCTGTGGAGAGAGGTTGCTCAGGAAATAGAGAAACAATATCCGGATGTAGAAACCGAATATATGTTTGTAGACAATGCTGCAATGCAGATAATACAATGGCCTAAACGTTTTGATGTTCTGGTTACCGAAAACCTGTTCGGAGATATTCTGACAGACGAATCTTCTGTTATTACAGGGTCTTTGGGTATGCTCCCTTCTGCTTCGATAGGAATTCATACTTCTGTATTCGAACCTATCCACGGATCGTATCCTCAGGCAGCAGGCAAGAATATAGCTAACCCTGTAGCCACTATCTTGTCGGCAGCCATGATGTTCGAATACGCTTTCAACCTGATGGACGAAGGCAAACTTATACGTGACGCCGTAAACGCATCTTTAGAAGAAGGTATTGTTACCGAAGACATTGCTTCGGGCGGAAAAGCTTACTCAACATCCGAAGTTGGAGACTGGATCGTGAATTTTGTAAAGAAATAACTTTCTCAGTACACAATAAAAGGGAAAGGCAACATCGGCAAGGTGTTGCCTTTTCAGCTTTTTAATCGTATTTTTGATTGCATCGAATTAAAAACTTACAATGAGAAAATTATTTTTATTAGTTATACCGATTTCTGTTTTCATTATTCTATCATCCGGATGCAAAAACCAACAAAATACACAGACAACCCAGAAAACAGGAAAAAAGATAGAGAAACAAAAAGGTGAGAATTTCGATGAATTTTATTCAAAATTTTTCGCCGATCCCAAATTTCAGTTGTCCAGAGTTACATTTCCTCTTGAATGCGACATTCAGGAACACGAAAGACGATTGACAATTATGCAAAAATCAGACTGGGACACCATGATAGTCCCCATAGATAAGGTAGACCGGAAAACCTATGAAGTAACAATAAAACGTACCCCAACCACAGTCTCGCACCGTATATACATCAAAAACTCCGATACAGACATACTCATAAAATATCAACAGATCAGAGGTAAGTGGTATCTTGTTTACTATAAGAGTATATTTCTCTAAAAAATCATACCTTTGCAGTCCTAAATAACAGACCGGAGAAATAAAAATAAACATAATGAAGGGAAAACCTCAAAATACAGCATTACAAGAAATAAAAGTAACTGAAGCAGCCGAATTACTTACATTCTTACTCGATTCTAAAGTACGTAAAAGCCGCAATGCCATTAAATCGTTGCTTTTACATAAACAGGTTAAAGTTAACGGTCAGATAGTAACCCAATATAACCACCTTCTGAAACGGGGAGATGTTGTGTCTATACATAAACACGATCATAAGCTTGACGAAAAGAAGCTGAAAGGATTAACCGTAGTTTACGAAGACAAAAGTATTATTGTAATAGATAAAGAATCGGGGCTTTTATCTGTATCCACGGGCAAAGAAATGCTTAAAGAGACAGCATATAATATTGTAAGTAACTATCTGCGGCAAAAGAACGCTTTGGTAAAACCTTATATTCTATTCCGGCTCGACCGCGAAGCTTCCGGTCTAATGGTTTTCGCCAAAGACCCCGACCTTCAGGAAAAAATGCAAAAAGAATGGATACTGCATCCGCCAAAACGTTCGTATCAGGCGGTTGTCGAAAGTCCTGTTATTCCGGAATCGGGCACTATCACATCGTGGCTTACCGAAAATAAGAATTTTGTGGTTTTTGCTTCAGAAAAAGACAATGGAGGACAAAAAGCCGTTACTCATTATAAAACAGAAAAAGCAAACAACCGTTATACCTTGCTAAAGGTAAATGCCGATACTTCGAGAAAAAATCAGATAAGGGTACAGCTCCAGTTTATAGGGCATCCTATAGTCGGAGATAAAAAATACGGTTCCAAGATCAGCCCTATCCGCCGTATAGCTCTACATGCAGACGAATTATCGTTCAATCATCCCGTAACAAAGGAAAAGATGCATTTCATATCAGCATTACCGAAAAAAATGCAGGTGATGGCAGACGCCATTAATCCACCGAAAGCAGAAACAACCGAATAAAAGATGGATACATTCAGAACAGTAAAAGAAACAGCACAAGGATTATTTACTGAGAAAAAAAGTAAATTTATCTCCTATGCTGTTCCTGTGCAAACTGTTGATGAAGTAAAATCGGAACTCGAAAAATACAGGAAAGAATATTATGATGCCCGGCACATTTGCTGGGCTTATATGTTAGGGGCTGAAAGGACAGAATTTCGGTCAAACGATGATGGAGAACCCTCCGGCACTGCCGGAAAACCTATCTTAGGGCAAATAAATTCTAATGAGCTGACAGACATATTGGTTTTAGTAGTCAGGTACTTCGGGGGGATCAAGTTAGGGACAAGCGGGCTCATTACCTCTTACAAAGAGGCAGCGGCAGAAGCCATTTCCTCGGCTGAAATAATAGAAAAGACTATCGATATGGATATTTCATTCAAATTTGAATATCCGTTTATGAATGATGTCATGAAAATAGTAAAAGACCTTGAACCTACAATATTAGATCAACAATATGATATGGATTGCCTGATGTCTTTACGTATACGGAAAGCTTTATATGATCAGCTTTTAAGCCGTTTGGAAAAGGTTGAGACTTTAGTCTTTAATGACGAATAACAACCTTATTTTATTTCTTTCCTCATAAAGCATACCCTAAAGGGTAAATGCTCAAAATCCTTGAAGCCGCTCTCAATAAACCCTTGAGCTAAATACCATTTTTTTAGCTTTATATTTGAGTCTATTAAAGAGACGGAAATAGCTTTCGCTCCCAATATTTTTATTTTAGAGGTGGCAAAATCCATTAACTTAAGCCCGTACCCTTGATTTCTGAATTCCGGAATAACAGATACTTTCTCAATATAAAATGTACCGGCTTCCCTTGACGATCTTTCAATTGCAATACAACCTACTAACTTATCATTATTGGAAATTGTATACAGATCAATCCCATTATTCAACTGAAACTTTAATGTATTTACATCAATAAAGGCGTTGTTTGTAGGATTGGTCTCTTTTGTGAAACCAAAATCTTTGGCAACGGTACCATGAGAGACATTCAATGTATTCATTACATCTGATAAATCTTTATTGGGATCAACATGAGTAAAATTGTTCATAAGCGATAATTTTATTTCTCTCTCTCGTTTCTAATTGTCATGGATACACCATCAAAACCCCAACTGTCGGGGTTCAGCTCACTAATAATAAAATAATTTGTCTTATCACATGAACCTAAAGCGTGATTGACCAGTTCCTTTCCCGCTTTTATTACTTCAGCCATTTGTTCCGGATTACTTGTTCCTTTCGAAATCCGTATCTCAATAAATGCAAGCTTCTCATGGGTTGATCTATCCATTGGTTTACCTCCTATAAACCAATTGGATTGATCGATTTCGTCTAATGTTATCACTGTCGTATTAGAATTACGTCCCATAATATTTACAATAATATCCATTAATACTTCTATCAATAAATTCTTTTGATCCTGACTAACCTGTTGCTTTATTAACTTTACATTTACGAATGGCATAACTTTTTTAATGTTTAGTTTGTGAATAATCTCATTTCTGCGATTGTTATTCGAACCTGTATTTATTGATCTGATAAACAGAGTATCCTTAATAAACAATAAAACAAAAATATAGTAAATTAATAACAAAACGATTGATTTAGCCCAATCGTTATTAGATATTACTATTTTTAGAGATTTTAGTAGGAAGAAACCCTTTAAATGATTCAAAATATCGGGTTATCGGTAAAATTTTCGATGGAGAATTGATTCAAAAATGGATTTTTGAAGATAACTTTACAGAATAAGATCATATTATAAAATAAGTATCCAATGAAAATAACAATTATAGGTGGCGGAAATATGGGTAGTGCCATTGCTTTAGGATTAGCATCCGGCAATATGATAAAAGCATCAGATATCACAGTAATCAACCGCAGACAATCTAAGGCTGACGAAATCAAACAAGCTGATAACCGCATCAATGCAGTGGTAAACAATTATACATCGATAACAGGAGCAGATATCATTATTTTAGGTGTAAAGCCATGGATGATAGAAGATGTGCTAAAAACGTATAAAGACCAGATCAATGATAACCAGATGATTCTGTCTGTTGCTGCCGGCATCACATTAGATCAGCTATCAACATGGTCAAATTCGGCCTCTCCGGTCTACCGTATTATGCCGAATACAGCGATCGCCATAAAGCAAAGTATGACTTTTATCGCTTCTAAAAATGCAATATCAGAGCAAGATAACCTTATTCTGGAACTTTTTAACGAACTAGGCAAAGCATTGCTTATCGAAGAGAAACAATTTTCGGGAGCTACTTCCCTAGCCTCTTGCGGTATAGCATATGCCTTCAGATACATACGGGCGGCTATGGAAGGCGGTGTCGAAATCGGTATAAAAGCCGACCTGTCAAAAGAGATCGTATTACAAACCATACGTGGAGCCGTTGAATTACTCGAAGCAAACCAATCACACCCTGAGGCCGAAATAGATAAAGTAACTACACCCGGAGGTATTACCATAAAAGGGCTGAACGAAATGGAACATGCCGGATTTACATCTGCTGTTATCAAAGGATTGAAAGCCAGCAATGTCTGACCTGCGCCAACTTTATTATTTCAATCCGGGGCACGAAAATGCTATTCTGAACAGCTCGCCCTACTACATGGCTCCTGCCAATGTGGTTACTATGCAGAACGATTTGCAGTATCTGCCTGTATGGTATGCCAATCCACAAGATGTGATATTAGTTGATAAGCACTTGTCCGACGATTTTCTTCATTTTTTAGCGATCAATGAGGTCTCTATGGCACAGTGTATCACAAAGAAAGATTTAAGCACAGATAAGAGAACTTATCAAACGCATTTATGGGGAATTTCTCCTCAGGGAATACATAAGCTTGAAGAAGTAAAAAGAGATACAGGTAGTAACCTCATAGTCCCTGAATGGAATCCCCGGTTAACGGAGCTCAGTAGCCGGAAAACAGCCCAGCAATGCCTATCATATCTGATAACTACCATATCCGGTATTTCATCCGATATAAAACCTCAATTTTTTTACGACTTAGAGAGCCTCGAAGAAGAAGTCAGACAAACGCCTTATCAATTACTGGCTAAAGCTCCTTTCTCTTCATCCGGAAGAGGATTATTGTGGCTTCCTGTGGAAGGATTAACCCGTACTGAACGGCAAATCCTTCATGGGATACTGAAAAAACAAGGCTCGGTCTCAATAGAAAAGGCGCTGAATAAGCAACTGGATTTTGCTATGGAATTTATTTCCGGAAAAAGCGGAAGTGTAGAATTTACAGGTTACTCACTGTTCGAAACTAATAACAAGGGTGCATATCTGGGGAACTACTTAGGATGCCAACAACATTTGGCGGATAAAATAACAAATTTCATACACCTTGATTTACTCAACAAGATTCAGAACGAACTTATTGAATATTTCACACAACACTTTTCGCCTCACTATCAAGGATGTATTGGTGTCGATATGATGGTATATGAAGAAAATGGACAATACCTGTTACACCCGTGTGTAGAAATCAATGTACGCGACAATATGGGATTAATAGCTTTACATTTAAGCCAAAACTATCTGGATAAAAATACAACCGGATCGTTTTATATTGACTTTAGCCCAAGAACAGGCGAAATATTCCGTAAACATCAGCAAATGGTCGAAGATTATCCTCCTATAATATCGGACAAAAAATTCAAAAAAGGATATTTCAGTCTTTGCCCTGTCACTGCTGATACCAAATACAGAGCTTATATATTATTAGATACTATTTAATGCAAATCTACAGTTGAAAAAAATGTCCTTTTGCTCTTGTCCATTAACCCAAGGTGCATTGGTGAATAATACAATATTTCAAGAACTTCTTCCGATTATAAATCCGTTTTATTTTTATCTATTATATACAAAGAGGGTTCTTTGAAATATTGAAAATGACAAAAATAAAAAGGAGGAAAAAATAATGAGAAAAAGATGTCACTTTTGTCACCTTTGTCACTTTAACGAGAATAATCCATTGATTTAAAACAAAATAAAAAAGTAACAAAAGTGACACTCAGGTAACAGGCGGATGTCACTTTTGTGTAGTTACTGTCACCTGTCTATAAGGAGTGCAGTAACAGAAAAAAACTACTGATTGGTATTAATTAAGAAGAAATCTTAATTACCATTTATAAAGTCGCTGTATTTTTTCTTTCCTATAAATATCTTGTAATATTCTATAGTCTCATTTCCCTGAGTATCAGTAACAGATAACCTGAATTGATATGGACCATCCATCCATGTAGGATACTCTTTGGTAGTGGGCTTATTTGTGGTATTATTAGTAATAGTTCTTGTAGAATCAATAGCAATAGATTGAATTATAGCTATATCAGTCTCTCCGAATATTTTAGTAGACTGGTAGTTTTTACGCCAGAACCCATAAGTTGTAACCACTCCGTCTACAGTCTGGTTAATGGTATCTACAACTAAAGTATCCCCTATTATATCTGTCGCATCAGGCTTCAATCCTCTGATCTGAATATTATATGAAGAGAGCTTCTTGTCATCCATAAAACGAATACGAATACGATTAAATATAGTATCCTGATCCGTAAAAACATACAGATAATCACCATCGACCAGCGAAGGCGGATAAGTAGCCGTAGAGTCTAATGGCAATATCTCGTACGTAGGCGGCGTATGATCATCGTTATCTTCCTT
Organism: Indolivaga macrotermitis; assembly: GCF_900128985.1. Classification (GTDB taxonomy): domain Bacteria; phylum Bacteroidota; class Bacteroidia; order Bacteroidales; family Dysgonomonadaceae; genus Dysgonomonas_A; species Dysgonomonas_A macrotermitis. The sequence continues at coordinate 192,798 of NZ_FQUC01000005.1, forward strand.
ACTGCATGAGTAAAGTACACATATGGTAATAAAAACTGTCAATAACGAAATAAAATACGCCTTATTCATATATTTTGTTTATTTCAGCCAAATTTAAGAAAATAATTGTTCAGGTAAATAATATCAATGGCTTAAAGTTTCTTTCAAATTCTTTACAGCCTCTTTAATATCTTTCGATTCCTTCAACAGAGTAATAAATTTACTGCCGATAATAGCTCCACTCGAATTAGCCTGTGCAGCGTCAAAAGTCGCTTTATTCGAAATACCAAAACCTACCAAGCGAGGATTACGCAAGTTCATTGCATCTATTTTCTTAAAATAATCCTGTTTCTTCTCATCAAAACTACTTTGCGCACCTGTAGTAGATGCCGACGAAACCATATAAACAAATCCGTCTGTATGTTCATCTATCAAGCGGATACGCTCATCAGAAGTCTCGGGAGTAATTAACATAACTATTTTTATATCGTATTTTTCAGCAATAGGCTTATATTCTTTCAGGTAGTCATCGAATGGCAGATCGGGAATAATTGCTCCATCAATACCTGCTTCGTGACATTTTTTACAAAAATTCTCAAAACCAAATTGCATAATAGGGTTCAGGTACCCCATCATTATCAAAGGAATATGGATTTCCTTACGGATATCAGCTAATTGGTCAAACAACACTTTCAATGTCATTCCATTTTTCAATGCTACTGTTCCGCTAGCCTGAATAGTAGGGCCATCGGCCATCGGATCCGAAAATGGTATGCCTATTTCGATCAGGTCTACACCATTGTCCTGCAACTCTTTTATCACAGTAACTGTATCATTTAATTGTGGATATCCTGCTGTAAAATAGATTGATAATATATTTTTAGGCTTTTGTATAAAAAGTTGTTTTATCCTGTTCATGATCTTTGTTTATTTAAAATGAGTTATAAAGTTGTTTAGTTTTTCAATATCTTTTAATCCCGGTTCTATCTCGAATTTACTATTCACATCCAAAGCATATAAATTAGAGAATGAGAGCTTTTTGATATCATCAATATCCGCATCGGAAATTCCTCCACTCAGAAAAAAAGGAATTTGCTCTTGGTATGATTTCAGTATTTCCCAGTCGAACTTTTCACCCGATCCTCCATGCTGCGGAGTTTTTGTATCGAATAAGAAATAATCACAACAGGCAATATATTCCTTTGTCTTTTCCAGATCAGCGGATTCCGATACATTAAAAGCCTTTATGATCTTTACATTAAAACGTTCCTTGCATTGGATACAAAAATCAGGTGACTCTTGTCCATGTAACTGAATGTATGTCAGATTATATTTATCTACCAATAAACCGATTGTATCAATATCTTCATTGACAAACACCCCTACCCGGTTAATATTATCCGGCATATTTGCTAAGCTTACAGGTTCCAAATCTCCTGCATACCGGGCGGATTTCGGATAGAAAATCAGCCCCATATAATCAATCGGGAGCGCCGATAAACTATTGATATTACCGGGATACTTCATCCCGCAAACTTTTATCTTCATCACCTTCAGGCTTTCAGTTCTTCTATAAATTGCTTCAATGCCAATCCGGGATTATCGGTCTTCATAAAATTCTCGCCCATCAAGAAACCTCTGTAACCAACTTCACGTAGTTCTCTTACTGTTTGAGCCTTAGAAATACCACTTTCGGATATTTTCAGGAAGTCCGAAGGTATCTTTTCCGCCAGATCAAACGAGCCTTTTACATCGGTTATGAATGTGGTCAGGTCACGATTATTGACTCCCACTACATCCACATACTCATTGATATGCCCCAATTCTTTTTCATTATGGATTTCAAGCAGAACGTCTAATCCCAGTTCCCGTGCTTTTACCGCAAATTGCTTTGTTTCGCCGATTGTCAGTGATGCTGCAATAAGCAATATAGCATTAGCACCTAATAGCTTAGCCTGATATATCTGGTACTCGTCTACCATAAAATCTTTCCTTAGAAGCGGTGTACGTGTCAGGCTTCGGGCAAGCTCAAGGTCTGCAAAAGTACCTCCAAAAAATTCAGTATCGGTCAATACCGAGATAGCACTCGCCCCATTTTGCGAATAGTATGGAATAACTTCCTGTATTTTAGCATTCTCGAAGATCCAACCTCTGGAGGGAGACTTCCGTTTAAATTCAGCTATAATACCTGTCAGTGAATTAGCTAGCGATTCTTTGAAAGAATACAGATTTGTTGTATTCGTGATCTTCGCAGCTAATTGATCGATACTTATTCCTTTCTTTTGTTGCTCAATTTCTTTACGTTTATTAGCAACAATTTTATCCAATATATTAGTCATAACATCTTATTTTTCTGTTTTGAATATTTTTATCACAGATGATAAAATAACTATGCATATCCCGAAAACACCTATCAGACCATACGAATACCGCAAGTTTGTTGCCTGAGATATATAACCTATAAGAGGAGGCCCCATAAGAAAACCAAGGAAGCTGATACTCGAAACGATGGTCAATGCTATTCCCGTCGGTATTCTTGTACGCTGTCCGGCAATACTATATATTGTAGGAACGATACTGGATGTACCCAAACCGATAATCATAAACGCAAGAAGAGTTACCGGAAGATAAGGAAATGCCACAGCTAAAAATAATCCGATGGATATAAGTATACCACCCGCCTGAATAATCCTCTGACGTCCCCAACGTTCTATTATTCCATCTGCCAAAAAACGTCCCGATGCCATAGTTACCATATATGCGGCAAAGCCAAGGGGTACTAACGAATCCGACACTTTTACAATGTCTTTCAGGTATAATCCGCCCCAGTCAGACATCGCTCCTTCGGCTGCCATACCACAAAAAGCAACTATTCCCAATAAGTAAAGAAAAGTTTCGGGTTTATTCTTTTTCTTTGTTTCTGCTTCCTGCGGATCTTTCTTCTTCTTTATATCGGGTTGCAAATACCTCTTACTAACAACCAGATTGGCGAGAACAATAACAGCCACTATCAGGAAATGGTAAAACGGGTTCAGATGTATATTTATCATTAATAGCCCAATTGCCGAACCTGCAAAACAGGCTAAACTCCATCCTCCATGAAAAGACGACATTATGGCTTTTCCGTACATTGCTTCTATATTAACGCCTTGTGTATTGACTGATATATTACAGAAATTACCACAGAATCCGAAAAAGATCAGACTCATTAACAAAGCATATTCGGTACGCGAAGCCCCGATAGCTAATAAGGCCAATACATAAAAAACTAAAGACACAGGAAGAATTTTCTTACTTCCAATTTTCGATACCATCAAACCCGAGATAGTCATACCACATATCTGACCGATAGGTATCATCAATAATATTGTACCCCATGCCGCATCATCAAGTCCTAAATAACTTTTAATATCGGGGATACGACTGGCCCAACTCGAAAAACACAATCCTTGTGAGAAATAAAAAGCAAACACTCCTAACCGGATCCGTTTCCGTTGAGATTCACTTAACTCATGTACCACTTCTTCTGACATATTATTTTTAATAAAATCAACGCTTCATTCCTTCCAGCGCGTATACCATAGGTATAGTGTATTGCAAGTGTTTTATTTTGAACTTGCCTTTTTCGATCTCTTCTACATTTTTGAAACAAGGATATGGAGAGTAATCAAATTCTTCAAACTGCTTTATCTCGATTCCCGAATTAATCAAATTACCCATAACCTCACTCAAACTATGATTCCAACATACAGTCGTATAACTGACATCTGCATTCCGATCGGCATAGGTTCCTGCAAAGGTCTCAATAATTTCTCCTGTATTGAAATAATCATAGGCAATTGTTGTAAAATTATCATCAAATACCCATACTAATGGATGAAACTCAACAAAGATAAAACGTCCCTGAGGCTTTAGATAATGTGAAACTATCTCGCTCCATTTTTTCATGTCAGGCAACCATCCTATCACGCCATAACTAGTAAACACAATATCAAATTCTCTATCTAGAACACTAGGTAGATTGTAGATATCAGAACAAATAAACTCAACATCTACATTTAATTGTCCGGCAAATTTCTGTGCTCTTTTTATTGCTTCATCCGACAAGTCAATGGCTGTTACATTTGCTCCCATACGCGCCAAAGAGATAGAATCCTGTCCAAAGTGACATTGAAGATGTAAAACACTTTTCCCTTTAATATCACCAAGCATAGATAGTTCTATATCCTGTAATGTATTCTTTCCTTGTAAGAAAGCTTCATTATCATAAAACTCAGAACCGATATGAATCGGGGTTTTATAGTTCCATGCCTTTCGGTTTATTTCAATATAATCATTCATAATCAATCATTTATAACTGACATTCCAATTACGAGATATTTTATCGGTTTATGGCTTCTTTTTCCTGCTCAATGAAAACTCCAATCATAGCCCTATAAACCTTTTCCGCAATATTGGGATTCAGTTTTTTAGAGACAGCCACATGACGGATTTTACCAATCACCTCTTCCACTCTGTGAGGAGCTTCCACTTCCTGCTCATTTTTTTTAAAACGGGCTGCTTCATTCACAAAGAAACTTCTTTCCGAAATTAACTGTATGATAACTTTATCAATCAGGTCAATATTGTACCGCACATCTTCCAGTGATTTATAACTATTAGTTTCCATCTTCTTAACTGTTTAGTTCAAGAAATTTCTTGAAAGTTTCCTTCAATCTGCCACTATCTATAGATTCAGTAGCTTTTGATATACATTCTTCTACACTCAGCAAGGGATCAATTGTATAGATCGCAATTGCCGAGTTAGCTATCACTGCATTCTTTTGAGCCTCTGTGGCTGTATTATTTATCACATTATCAAAAATAGCAGCAGCTTCTTCGGCTGTACGTCCGCCATCAAGGTCATTTTCTTCACATCTCCTGAATCCTAATTCTTCGGGAGTATAAATACTTTCCTCTTGTTTGGTTATTACTTTAAAATCGCCGGTTAACGAAATTTCGTCATAGCCATCCAAACCATGTACAATGGAATAATCTACATCGGTCTGCTGGTACATATAGAAATACATACGCGCCATTTTCAGGTTGAAGACACCTAATACCTGTTTCTTCGGACGGATAGGATTCACCACAGGCCCCAGCATATTGAAGAATGTGCGAACCCCCAAAGCCTTACGAACCGGGGCAACTACTTTCAAGGCATTATTAAACAATGGTGCATGCAGAAATGCTATATTGGTTTTCTCTAATGAATTTTCGAGTTTGCCAATATCTGTTGTAAACTTCACTCCATGTTGCTCCATAACGGTCGATGCTCCACTGACGGATGTCGCTCCGTAATTACCATGTTTAGCCACTTTATAACCTGCTGCCGCAACTGTAAAGCATGACAGTGTAGATATATTAAATGTATTCTTGTTATCACCGCCCGTACCCACAATATCAATAGGATCATAGGCTGATAAAGCATCTACATTGGTGCGTAAGTCAACAAGTGCATCGGCAAATCCCATAAACTCTTCGATAGAAATACTCCGCATAAGGTAAACACTGATAAACGCAGCTATCTGTGAGTCGTTATACTCACCTGCCGCCATACGGCTTAATATATCTTTGGCTTCCTGCCTGTCAAGATACTGGTGATTAAATAATCTGTTTAATATCTGTTTCATAATAATTATTTCTTCATACCAGTTTCTCTAGAGAATCACGGGTTTTAGCGATTTCTTCATCTGTCAACTGATAATTTTTCATATTACCATTCATATACTGATCGTAAGCTGACATATCAATTAATCCATGTCCTGACAGATTGAATAATATAGTTTTAGGTGTACCTTCTTCTTTAGCTTTGAGTGCTTCGCGGATAGCAACAGCTATGGCATGAGTCGACTCAGGCGCAGGAATTATACCTTCGGTATTCGCAAATAGTTTACCGGCTTCAAATGTTTCAAGCTGTGGTATAGCCTGTACTTCAATAAAACCGTCTTTACGCAATTGGCTGACAATAGTTCCGGCTCCATGATAACGTAATCCACCGGCATGAATATCAGCAGGTTGAAAATCATGCCCTAAAGTATACATAGGAAGAAGCGGTGTTAATCCCACGGTATCTCCAAAATCATATTCGAAACGCCCTCTTGATAGTTTCGGACAACTCGCAGGCTCTGCAGCTATTACACGAATTTCTTTTCCTTCGGTTAATTTATGGCGTAAAAACGGAAAACTTATACCCGAAAAATTAGATCCTCCACCAAAGCAACCTATCACAATATCGGGATATTCGCCAGCCATATCCATTTGCTTTTCACTTTCCAATCCAATAACTGTTTGGTGTAAAGCAACATGATTAAGCACACTACCAAGTGTGTAGCGGGCATCAGGATCTTGTACTGCCATTTCTACAGCTTCTGAAATAGCAATACCTAAGCTTCCCGAATTATTAGGATCTTTCGCTAAAATACTGCGTCCTGATTCAGTTGTATTACTAGGCGACGGTATTACATTTGCGCCCCATGTTTGCATCATCATGCGTCTGTATGGCTTCTGCTCGTAGCTGACTTTCACCATATATACATCCAATCCTAATCCGAAAACGCTGGATGCAAAACTCAGGGCTGCACCCCATTGTCCGGCTCCGGTTTCGGTTGTCAGACGTTTTATTCCCTGTTTCTTATTATAGTAAGCCTGTGGCAATGCCGAATTAAGCTTATGCGAACCAACAGGGCTTACGCCTTCATTCTTAAAGTATATACGAGCCGGGGTACCTAATGCCTTTTCGAGCCCTGTAGCTCTGACTAAAGGCGTAGGGCGCCATATTTTATAAAGTTCCCTTACCTCTTCGGGTATTTCGATCCAACGATCCTGTGACATTTCCTGTTTGATAAGCTCTGTTGCAAAAACAGGTTCTAAGTCTTCAGGTGTCAAAACTTGCTTAGTAGCGGGATTCAAAGGAGGCAAAGGTTTGTTTACCATGTCCGCTACAATATTGTACCACTTTTCGGGAATTTCGTTCTCGCTCAAAAATATTTTCTTACTCATAGCACTAATAAAAATGAATAGGTTTATCGGGTTAAAAAGTTTTTTACAATAGTTGCTCCCTGAGGTGTTAATACAGATTCGGGATGGAACTGTACACCATGCACATCATATGTTTTATGTTTCATAGCCATAATCTGTTTAGTGTCATCAATTGCTGTCACCTCAAAGCACTCCGGCAGATCTTTTGAATCTACTATCCATGAGTGGTAACGACCTACTTCCAGATTCGGGTCTACAGCCTCAAAAAGGTAATCATCTGCTATAATATCTACCTTGGTAGAAATTCCGTGATATACATCTTCCAGATTTACCAGTGCTGCTCCAAAAGCCTCACCTATAGCCTGATGCCCCAAACAAACACCTAATACAGATTTCGTAGCGGCATATTCTTTGATCAGAGGAAGCAGTAGTCCGGCTTCGGATGGAATACCCGGTCCCGGTGACAAAATAATCTTATCATATTTAGCCACATCAGGCAAAGCTATTTTATCGTTTCTGAATACATCTACATCAGTATAACCCAGTTCTTTTACCAAATGCACCAGATTATATGTAAACGAATCGTAATTGTCGAATATTAATATTTTCATAATTTCTACTTATTTTCGTAGGGTTTCTGCCACTTTTACTGCTTTAGCCAATGCCCCAAGCTTGTTTTTGACTTCCATAACTTCTGTTTCGGGGTTCGATTTGGCTACAATTCCCCCACCCGCCTGATAGTACAATGTATTATTCTTACTCAGGAAAGTACGTATAGTTATAGCCTGGTTAAGATCTCCATCAAAACCTATATAGCCGATACATCCGCCATAAACACCACGCATAGCCGGTTCTATATCACGTATCAATTGCATAGCTCTTACTTTGGGTGCACCGGAAAGCGTTCCGGCAGGAAATGTGTCGGCAAATACTTTAATGCTATTTACTCCTTTGTCCACAACACCGCTAACCCTTGATACCAAATGGATAACATGTGAATAGAACTGAACATTTTTATAAAATTCGACTTTCACGTTACTACAATTACGGCTTAAATCGTTCCGGGCAAGATCGACCAGCATTACATGTTCGGCATTTTCCTTTTCGTCTTTCAATAAATTCTCAGACAATATACGGTCTCTTTCATCGTCTCCGGTACGGAAGTAAGTTCCGGCAATGGGATCGATATATGCTTTGCCTTTGCTTACTTTGCAGTGAGTTTCGGGCGAAGAACCAAATACCCTGAAAGAACCGAAATCGAAGAAGAACAAATAAGGAGAAGGATTGACCGAGCGTAAAGCACGATATACATTAAACTCGTCTCCTTTAAACTTCTGAGTAAAACATCTGGATAGAACGATCTGGAACACATCACCACGTTTGCAATGGGCAATCCCTTTCTCGATCATCTTAATATGCTCTTCATCTGTTATATACGAAGACTCATTTCCAATACATTCAAAATTATATTCCGCAATATTATTATTTGAAAGTACAGCTTCGAGTTCGTCTATTTTGGAATCCTCTCCATGTAGCGTATTCTCTACAATAGTCAATTCGTTCTTTAAGTGATTGATAACTATTATATAATGATACAAATTGTAGTAAAATTCGGGAACATCAGCATTGTCAAGCTTTTTATTTATCGGGTCTACATCTTCAAAAAAGCGAATGGCATCATACGAAGTATATCCCATAAATCCATTTAAGCCTGTTGGATTATTGCCTGTAACTTCAAAATCCTTTAAATAATCCTGAAAAGCTGAAGTGAGTTTCAATGAATCAGACAATAACACCGTTTCTATTGTGCCACAGGGGTATTCTTTAATTACTTGCTGTCCGAATACTTTGAATGATGCTATAGGTTTTACACCGATCAATGAATAACTATTATCATTACTATGATAGTCTGTACTTTCGAGCAGAGCCGATTCAGGATAAATATCTCTTATTTTCAGATAGATACCAACAGGAGTCTGTAAGTCCGCTAAAAGTTTTTTGGTAAGTACATGTATTTTAGTTTTCATAATCTCTGATTTTCTCTGATACGTACATAAGTCTCCATATCTTTATCGCCACGTCCCGAAAGACAAAGCACTATAACATCGTCACTCTTGAATTTCTTTTGTGCCAAAACACCCAAGGCATGAGCCGATTCGATAGCCGGAATAATACCTTCGATAGCAGTAAGCTCGAAAGCCGCTGTTATAGCTTCATCATCAGTTACAGCTAATACTTCTGCCCTACCTACTTCGGCTAAATAGGCATGCAATGGCCCGATACCGGGATAGTCTAATCCGGCTGAAATAGAATATGGTTCTTCGATTTGTCCGTCTTCCGATTGCATTATCAAGGTTTTAGTTCCATGAATAATACCCAAGCGTCCCAAATGTATTGTTGCAGCAGACTCACCCGAGTCTAACCCTTTACCGGCAGCTTCTGCCAAAAGAATTTTTACATCCGGTTCATCCAGATAATGGTAAATCATCCCTGCGGCATTACTACCTCCACCGATACAGGCTATTAAATAATCAGGAGTTTCACGTCCTTCTTTTTCAAGTAATTGCTTGCGGGTCTCTTCACTGATAACAGATTGTAAACGGGCAACCATATCCGGATAAGGGTGTGGCCCTAGTGTAGATCCTATAATATAATATGTATCCGACGGATTACAGCACCAATCCCTAATAGCTTCGTTAGTTGCATCTTTCAATGTCATATTGCCACTGGTAACGGGTACAACCGTAGCTCCCAGCATTTCCATTTTCTGTACGTTCAGTTTCTGGCGTTCCACATCGGTCTTTCCCATATAAACAATACACTCCATATTCATCAGCGCACAAACTGTAGCTGTAGCTACACCATGCTGTCCGGCTCCGGTCTCTGCAATAATGCGGGTTTTACCCATTCGTCTCGCCAATAATATTTGTCCGATAGTGTTATTTATCTTATGTGCACCTGTATGGTTCAGATCTTCCCTTTTAAGATATACTTTACATCCGTATTTCTCTGATAAGCGTTTTGCCAGATATAAAGGACTGGGTCTTCCTACATAATCACGAAGTAAATCGTGGTATTCTTTCTGGAATGAAGGATCTTCCAAAACCTCTAAATATGCATTTTTTAAGTTCTCTACGTTGTCATAAAGTATTTCGGGTATATAGGCTCCTCCGAAGTCACCATAGAAACCTTTTGAATCAACTTTAAATTTTTCCATTTGTATATATTTTGTTTTTTATTTATTCCGGTAAAAGTGTTATCAAAGAAAAAAGCCCATCGTGAGTACGACAGGCTTGTATTTTTATTAAAATTTCATTTTACTACAATACACAATGACCTAGGCTCACGACCGTTGAAGTTGTAAGCGCCACCACCAATATGTATTTGTAAGTTGAAAGTTCATTTCAGTTTCTTTTTAATAGTTGCAAAGTTATAAAAATTTTAGAATGAGCAAATATTTATCTAATAAATTTCACTTTTTTCCTTCGGATTTTGCAACAAACTCCTCTACTTTCTTCACCATGTTCTTACTTCCGCAATAAAACGGAGTACGTTCGTGAAGTTCCGTAGGCACCATTTCCAAAATGCGGGTACGCCCGTTAGACGCATATCCTCCGGCTTGTTCTGTTATAAATGCCATAGGATTACATTCGTATAACAAACGCAATTTCCCCTTAGGCGTTTTAAATGTAGACGGATACATATACACACCTCCACGCATTAAATTGCGGTGACAGTCGGAAACAAGGCTGCCGATATAACGGGATGTGTATGGACGGTTTTCTTTTTCTTCCTGACAGTATTTAATATAATCTTTCACACCTTGAGGAAAATGCACATAGTTACCTTCGTTTACCGAGTATACGTTACCATCTTCAGGGCATTTCATATTAGGATGAGAAAGGTAGAAACTACCGATTGCCTGATTCAGTGTAAATCCATTCACACCTTTCCCTGTGGTATATACAATCATGGTAGAAGTTCCGTATAAGATATATCCGGCTGCTACCTGCTTGATACCCGGCTGAAGGAAATCTTCCATAGCAACAGGTGTTCCTACCGGTGATATACGGCGGTATACCGAAAAGATAGTACCAACAGATACATTTACATCTATATTAGAGGAACCGTCCAGAGGATCCATCAGCACTACATATTTATTGTTATGAGCTTCATCAAGACCTTCGATAGTAATGAAGTTATCATTTTCTTCGGAAGCAATACCACAAACAATCTCCCTGTTGACCAATGTCTCTACAAATACATTGTGTGCATACAAGTCTAACTTTTGTTGATCTTCACCTTGCACGTTTGTAGCCCCAGCAGACCCGATAATATCAATCAGTCCTGCTTTTCTGATTTTATAACTGACAACTCTGGCTGCCAGCAAAATAGAATTTAATAACCGGGATAATTCTCCTGTGGAATATTGAAAGTGGTCTTGTCTTTCAATAATAAATTCATCCAACGTCTTTCTAGTGTTCTTCTTCATGTCAAGTGCAACGTTAAAGGTTTACATTCATCGTTTTTTATTATAAAATTCATATTTGCGTAGTTCCATAAAATCGCAATATGTTATATAAACGATTATTTTAAACGAATGTTTTAGTAAACCTATAATTTTGTCTAATAAAAATGCAGTCAGACTTATTTATTCGGAGTTCAATCCTGACTTTATGACAGCATGGACTTTATCAATCAACTCCTGTAAATCATTATTTGTCAATCCGGCTGTTTCAATAGGATCATGAAAAGTCAAAGAAATAGCCGAAGGATTCATTTGCCACGAATGAATAGGAAGCACTTTATAGACACCATCTATAGTAATGGGTACGATTGGCAATTTAAGGCTCATAGCCGTCTGGAAAGCTCCTTTCTTGAATTCTGCTATATTTCCGTCTGGGCTACGATGACCTTCGGGAAATACAACTGTCGACATTCCGTCTTTAAGTGTCTCCCTAGTGTTTTTCATAGTTTGAACAATACCGCTCCTACTCGACTGGTCTACAAATACATGTCCGGCCTTTGACGAGGCAAAGCCAACTAATGGCATCTTTTTGAGGCTTTGTTTCATCAACCATTTAAAATTATGACCTAAATAACCGTATATCAGAAATATATCAAAAGCCCCCTGATGATTGGCTACAAATACATACGACTGATTTTTGTCCAGTTTATTATTCCTTTTGACTTTTACCTTCAATAAAGCAGCCAAACAAACAAATCGCCCCCAGATAACTCCGGGATAATATCCCCAGAATTTATTGTCGCCTAATGTAGAACCGATAATGATAGTTAGTGTACACCAGATTGTAGATAGAATAAGCAAAGGCACAAAGATTAGCCATTGATAAATACGATAAAGAAATATTTTCATTAGAAAGAATTTGAGATACTACTGAATTAGTTTCAAATTTAATGGTTTAATCTGAAACAGTAAAATTTAAAACTACATCTTCTTTATTCATGATAAAGAAAAAAGCGAAAACAATTAATCTTTGTTTCCGCTTTATATTTAAAATCAGGCATCTAAATTAAATACCCAGATCTTTACAAATCTGTTCAATTTTTTTATCTGCGTCAGCATCCACTTTTGCAAAATCAGCACGCGATGCTAACTTTCCATGGATTTCGATATAGAATTTTATTTTAGGTTCGGTGCCCGAAGGACGGATCGACACTTTTGTACGGTCTTCTGTTATGTATTGTAATACATTAGAAGTTGTAGGCATATCCATCTTTGTAATTGTGCCTGTAGTGATGTCTTTTGATTCCAACGGAATATAATCTTTGACAGTTATCACCTTAGAGCCGGCAATTTCTTTCAAAGGATTATGGCGGAATTTATCCATCATAGCTTGTATTTCCTGAGCTCCGGTTATACCTTTTTTCACAACAGAAATACCTTTTTCCTTAGAGAAGCCGTATTCAACATAAATGTCTTGTAACATTTGATAAATGGTACGTCCATTATCTTTACACCAGGCTGCTATTTCGGCAAATAGAGCTGCGGCCGATACAGAATCTTTATCGCGGATAAAGTCGACAGCCAAGAAACCGTAGCTTTCTTCACCACCACCTATGTACTTACGTTTACCTTCCAGTTCACGCATAACAGTGGCAACCCATTTGAAACCGGTAAAACATTCGAACATTTCAACGCCGTTCTTTTCAGAAATAATCTGAGTAAGCTCACTTGTTACAATAGTACGAACTGTATATTCAGATCCGGTAAGTTTACCTAGCTCTCTCCAACGTGTTACCAGATAATAGATAAGGATAATCATAGTCTGGTTACCATTCAGCAGAATGAAATCGCCGTTATCATCACGCACACCTGCTCCGAAGCGGTCGGCATCAGGGTCTGTAGCAAATACAAGTTCTGCTCCTGTTTCTATTCCTTTCTGCACAGCCATAGCCATAGCAGCAGGCTCTTCCGGATTGGGAGAAACGACGGTTGGGAAGTCACCACTTACCACATCCTGCTCCGGTACATGTATTATGTTCGTAAAACCATATGCTTTTAGGGCTTTAGGTACTAATTGTCCGCCTGTACCGTGAATGGGGGTATATACAATACCGATATTTCCGTGACGTTTTACCGATTCCGGAGACAAAAGAACACTACGTACAGCATCTATAAACTGGGTATCCATATCTTCTCCCAGTTTTTCAACCAGTGAAGGATTACCATTAAATTTAATATCGGCAGCAGTTACTTTATTTACTTCTGTTATAATATTCGCATCATGCGGAGGTGTTACCTGAGCACCGTCCGCCCAATATGCTTTGTAACCATTATACTCTTTCGGATTGTGAGAAGCTGTAAGCATTACCCCACTCTGGCATCCCAGTTTGCGAATAGCAAAAGATACTTCAGGTGTAGGACGCAGGTTCTCGAACAAGTATACTTTTATTCCATTTGCAGTAAAAACATCAGCTACAATTTGTGCAAATTTCCGGCTGTTATTACGGCAATCATAACTGATTACGACTTTGATCTGCGGAAGAGCAGAGAACTCTTTCAGCAAATAGTTCGAAAGTCCCTGAGTTGCGGCTCCCACTGTATACTTATTCATACGGTTAGAGCCTACGCCCATAATACCACGAAGACCTCCGGTTCCGAATTCCAGATCTTTATAAAAAGATTCTATTAATTCGCTTTTGTCCGAACTATCTAATAATTTCTTTACTTCTGCTTTAACATCAGCATCGTAGTTTCCTTCGAGCCATGAGTTTGCTCTTGATGTAACCAGGTCAAGTAATTCTTTGTTTTCCATGAATCTTATTTTGTGTGACTATTTTATTTTCATTAAATACAAATATAATAAAACTTGCAGACAGTTAATCGCCAAGAATGGTAATTCTAAAGCAAAACAGAGAAACTTTACCATATCTTAAAATTTCTCTGTCTTTACCCAATCTATATTATTTCTTATCTTTTTCTATTATTTCCGAGTCTCTTAGCTGTACAGGTTTCGAACGTTTACGCATTTTCATATTGAAAAATTCAACCAATAACGAGAATGCAATAGCAAAGTATATATATCCTTTAGGTATTTCGCCGACAACAGTACCGAAAATACTTATTTGTGATAAATGAGCCGCCTCTAACAGAAGCATTACTCCTATCAGTATAAGGAACGACAATCCTAATATCTGAATAGTGGGATGTGTATTTACAAAACGGCTGACAGGGCCCGAAAACAACAACATGATCATTACCGATATCACTACAGCTGTTACCATTATCGCCATAGCACCTTCGTAACCAAACTCATTGAAACTGACTAAGCCTACAGCAGTCAGTACACTATCGAAAGAAAAAACAATATCAAGAGCTATAATCTGAACTATTACGGATACTAATCCTGTTTTTTTCGCTCCGTTATGGCTATCCTCTGCACCTTCCAGCTTATGATGAATTTCGGTCACACTTTTGTATAGTAAAAATAATCCTCCGCAAAAGATAATCAAACTTTGTCCGGATATAGACCCGTCGAACCACGAAGTATCGAAACTAAAGATTGGTTTGGTTAATTGCATCAGCCACGAAATACAAAACAGAAGCAAAATTCTGAAAAACATTGCACAGATCAGTCCGATAGTCCGGGCTTTACCTTGCTGTTCGGGTGGCAGTTTGGATGACATAATAGACAGAAACACAATATTGTCGACCCCCAATACAATCTCCAGAAAAGCCAACGTCAATAGCGCAATCCACGCCGATGGTAATAAAAACGTTTCTAATATTTCCATTCTAAAAAAACTTAGTATATTCGCACTTTAATAAGATCACAAACCTTTTTGTTTGTCTTGTAAGCAAATCAACAATAATCAGTTATATTTCGGCTATGCATCATTAAGCACCAACTTATATTTAACCAATACAAACGTTTGTTATCAGGTATCAATCTATCCCTAAAACGGGATCAAATGTAAAATAAATTCCTTAATATAGGCTTCGGTCTTAAATATATTTTCACTCAAACGCTATGAAAAAGTTCCTACCGATTCTTTTTCTTATATTACTTTCAACTAACACGCATGCACAATTTATAATGCGACACAAAACGACCCGGTCTCAACCTGTCGATTCTTTAGACTTACAGTATTATGCCAGAGAGAAAAAAGTCTGGACAGCTGCTACTCAGGTGTTCGGTCTCAACATGTCTGTATGGGCTTTCGACAGGTATGTGCAACAAGCTGATTTTGCTAAAATCAGCATGCACAGTATCAGGGAAAACCTAAAGGAAGGATTCTATTGGGACAACGACCGGTTAGGTACCAATATGTTCCTGCATCCCTATCATGGCAACCTCTATTTTAATTCTGCCCGTTCCAGAGGATTCAATTACTGGGAGTCAGGAGCTTTCGCCCTCGGAGGCAGTGCTATGTGGGAATTGTTTATGGAAAACGAATTTCCGTCTACCAACGATATCATCGCAACACCCATCGGAGGTATGGCTATAGGCGAAGTTTTCCACCGGGGATCGGATATGATACTTGACGACCGTAAGCGTGGAGGCGAGCGTATCCGTCGCGAGGTTTTAGCCGGAATTGTAAATCCTATGCGGGCATTAACCCGTGTTATCAATGGTGATGCATGGAGAGTGAGACAAACATCGGGCCGTCAGTTTGGTATACCGGATGTCAGTATCGAAGTTTCTGCCGGAATAAGAATTATTGAAGTTCAGGATGAAATATTCGACAAAGGTGCTGGCCTTGGTACTACTTTCAGCATCGAATACGGAGATCGCTATGATGGCGAAAACATAAAGCCTTTTGATTATTTCACCATCCGCGGGAGCTTAAATGTACAGGCATCACAACCGTTACTCGGTCAGCTAAATATAATCGGGCGCTTATGGGCCGCAGAACTGCTGGATACTAAAAAAGACTATTTCAATATAGGTATTTACCAGCATTTCGACTACTACGATTCGGATACCATTTCAAATGTATCTAATGAAATCCCTTATAAAATGGCTACGCCTGCTGCATTCGGAGTCGGGCTTATTCATAAAAGTAAAAGATTCAAGGATTGGGATTTTAATTCATATCTGCATATCAATGGTATATTATTAGGTGCAAGTCTTAGTGACCATTACAGAGTATCTGAGAGAAACTATAACCTTGCGAGTGGATTTGGGTGGAAAACCGGTGTAAATATCTCTTACAAAGATAAGGTCGGTGTAGCGTGGATATACGAAGGGTATCGGCTGTTCACATGGAAAGGGTATCCCGAAGGTACTGATCTGGCAACTGTAGATTATGATAATCTGGATGCTCAGGGAGACAATTCAAATGCAACATTTAATACGACCAGCCTAAAAATTGATCTGAAACTAAAAGATCAGTGGTATCTGACTGCTGTGGGAACCTATTTCAGACGATCTACCCATTACCGGTATTTTGACGATGTATATTCGAAATCAGGAGAGGGTAAATTAATGCTTACTTATAAATTTTAACAGATATATCTTATCAGTAGTAACCTTAAACTCATAGAAAAGATGAAAAAATATCTAGCAGTCTTATTGTTATTTACACACTCGGTTTTTGCACAAGTAAAAACTGACAGTTTGCATGTCACTTATATTGCAAACGAAGGATTCATCTTGGAGACCAAAAATAAAAAGATTTTAATAGATGCCCTGTTTACCGATGGTTATAATGCATTTGCCTCTCCAACTCAAAACTGCATTGACAATATAATGAATGCCCAAAGCCCGTTTGATAACATAGATGCTTTGCTCTTGACTCATTATCATAAAGATCATGCAGATTCTAAATTAATACGGGGTTATCTCACTAAGCATCCGCAAATGAAACTTATCACTTCTAAACCATCACTTGTATTTATTGATGGTGAAGAGTTTGGATTTATCACGCTTAAAAATCAATTTGAGGAAATGACTCCCCAAGAAAACCAAAGCGTTTTCCGCACTGTAAATGGTATTGATATACAAGCATTGGGTATAAAGCATCTTTCATTTTTTCAGAACGGTATCGACCTCGAAGAATACATGTTCAATATGGGATATCATCTGAATATTGATGGTATCAATGTCTTTCATTCAGGAGATGCTTCAATGGAAACGTTTAAAAAGTACATACAAGATAATGGTAAATGGAAAGCTCCGGTAGATGTGGCCATCATCTATTTTGATATGCTTCAAAACGGAAAAACAGATATAGAGTATCTGAAAGAAACCATCAATCCTAAATACATTATCATTATGCATGTGTGGAATAATGCGCAGGAGGAATGGACAAAAAAAGTAGAAGAATTAAAAGTATATTTCCCCAACATCTGGTTTCCTAAACAGGAGATGGAATCACGCTGGCTTAATACAACAAGATAAAACAGCAAAAATATGATAATAAAAAGGGTAGCTAAAATAATAGCTACCCTTTTGTATTTTATATTTTCTGACACATTTGTTTCAGATCAGTGACATCCACAGCCTCCGGAACCGCATCCGCAAGATTCGGCTTCCTCTTCACCGCTTCCACATCCGCAACCCGAGCCACATCCACAACCACCACCCTGTGGTGCGAATAATGCAGCAATCTCTTCGGCAGTAGCTTCTCTTACTGATAATATCTTACCTGCAAAGTTCAAAGTTTCGCCTGCCAAAGGATGATTGAAGTCCATTTTTACAACTTCATCACCAACTGATACTACAGAACCATTCAGTCTGTTTCCGTTAGCATCCATCATTGGAACAGTATTTCCTTCGAATACTACATTTTCATCCAGTTTTCCGTCTACTTCGAATATATTGCGAGGTAAGTCAACCACATGTTCATCATCATACTCACCATACGCTTGGTCAGGTGTAAGTACAAAGTCAAAAGTAGCACCTTCTGTCAGATCTTCCAGGTTTTTCTCGAATGCTTCCAACATAGAGTTGGTTCCGAAAATAAACTCAAGTGGATTTTCAGCAGTTGCTCTTTCCATTAATTCTTTCTCGCTACCCTCTCCCACATTCAGGTCGTATGATACCGAAACAAATTTATTAGGTGAAATCTTCATTTTGTTTATTTAGTTATGATTTTAAATTTATATTTGCTCTAATCTGTACTTAAAGCATTTTTGAGTATATAACAAGAACCATGCCCTTTTTGTTGTGGTTCTCTTATTTCGATAAAGCTTTTTTCAAATTATCCATAGCCTGTGCCAATACACTTCGTGGAGATCCGACATTCAACCTCATAAAGCCGGTTCCTCCCTGTCCGAACATACTACCATCATTCAACGCCAGCTTTGCATCATTGACAAATAATGACACCAGTTGCTCTTGTGTAAGATTGAGTTCGCGGCAATCGAGCCATACAAGGTACGATGCCTGAGGAATTATCGCTTTAACCTGAGGGATATTTGTTTTCAGATAATTATCTACAAACTGAATATTCTGCCAAATATATTCAACAGCTTCTTTCAACCAGTTATCACATTTCTCATAAGCTGTTTGTGTAGCTACATAAGCAAAAATATGCCCTTCGTCGAGTTCACTGCTCTTCAGGTAATTATAGAATCTGTTTCTTATCTTATCATTCGGAATGATTGAGTAAGAACTTACAATACCTGCAATATTAAACGTTTTGCTGGGTGCCATAAAGGTTATACTGTTTTGAGCAGCCTTTTCCGATACCGAAGCAAATGGTATATGCTTATTCTCCTGATGTACTAAATCGGAATGTATCTCGTCTGAAATAACTAATATATTGCGTTCGTAGCAAATCTCGGCTAAGTCTATCAGTTCTTGTTTTGTCCATACACGTCCACCCGGGTTATGGGGATTACATAGGATTAGGATTTTACACGAATCATCTATTACAGACTTTAAATTTTCTAAATCCATTTCATATTTACCGGCTGACAAAACCAGTGGATTATCAACTACTGTACGACGATGTAAAGTCGGGATAATTCTGAACGGATGATATACGGGAGGTTGAATAACTACTTTATCTTGCTTTTCGGTAAAACAGTCAATGACAAAAGCAATACCTTTCACTATTCCCGGAATAAAACTCAGCCATTCTTGTTTAATATCCCATCCATGAGATCTTTTCACCCAGTTTATTATTGAATCCGTATATTCTTTCGGTGTACATGTATAGCCATATAAACAATGCTTGGCCCGGTCAATAATAGCTTCTGAAATAGCCGGAGGTGATAAAAAATCCATATCAGCCACCCATAATGAGATAAGATCATCCCTGCCATATCTCTCTTTCAGCACATCTGTTTTCAACGCATTGGTACCCTTACGGTCTACTACTTCATCAAAATTAAATTCGGACATATAATCTAAAACTAAAATAGGATATAAATTAAATGACAAATATACTAAAATAAAACCCGAACTCTCTTATAAATAAAAGGGAAGTACTCTATAAATATTCAGTAAGGCACGAAAAACAAAAGGCTACCGGAACTCGGCAGCCTTCTATTTATAATTAGGATTGGATTATTTATTTGCTTTCTTAGCTTTCTTATCCAATATTTCGTAAGCGATAGGTGTCGCAATAAATACTGAAGAATATACAGCTAATATGATACCAAGCAACATTGCAAATGCAAAGCTTCTGATAGAATCACCACCCAATGCAAAGATACAGAGCAATACCAATACTGTACTTAATGTTGTACTGATAGTACGGGTCAGAGTAGTGTTCAACGAATCGTTGATATTAACACCTATATCTCGCAACGGATACATGTTACGTCTTTCACGGACACGGTCGAAGATTACCACCTTATCGTGAATAGAGAATCCTACCACTGTCAATATCGCAGCTATAAAGTGCTGATCGATCTCCAACGAGAATGGCATAAACAGATGGAAGAACGAATATGCAAAGACAATGATAGCAGCATCATGCGCCACAGCGATAATAGTTCCGATAGAGAACGCTACATCGCGGAATCGAAGCAGGATGTAAAGCCCCATACAGACAATCGCTATAACAACTGCAATTACAGCCGCCGTTTTCATATCATCGGCAACACTAGGACCTACTTTCTGTGAACTTTGAATATAATCGTCGATAGTTTTTCCGGGAGCAATATAACTGCTCAAGGCATTAGCCATCTTTTCTTTGATCTCTGTTTCTACACTTGTATTAGCATCCTCGATTTTATAGTTGGTAGAAATTCTCACCTGATTGCTAGAACCGATAGTGATTGTACTCACCATAGCACCGTCAAACTGAGGTTTCAATGCATCTGTAATATCATCGGTACTTACAGGCTTGTCGAAGCGTACGATATAGTTACGTCCACCCGAAAAGTCAATACCTTTGTTCAGACCCAATGTAAAGATCGAAATCACACCTAATACAATCACAGCCAACGATATCATATATGCCTTGCGGTGCATATTCAGGAAGTTGATCTTTGTATCCATCAAGAAATCACGAACAGGTTTCGTAGAGAATGTCAGGTTCAGCAACTTACCTTTCGAGAAAGCATATGTATAGACCATACGGGTCATAAATATCGCAGTAAAGAACGATGCCGAGATACCGATAATTTCAGTTATCGCGAAACCTCTGATAGCTCCGGTTCCGAAGTTATAAAGGATAAGACCTGTGATAATAGATGTTAAGTTAGAGTCAAAAATAGCCGTAAACGCATGTTTATAACCATCCTGAACTGCTGTTTTCACATTTTTACCGGAACGTAGCTCTTCTTTCGTTCTTTCATAGATAAGAACGTTTGCATCGACAGCCATCGCCAGTGCCAACACAAGACCCGCAATACCGGGCAACGTCAATACCGCATGGAATGACGCCAGAACTCCTAACGTGAAGAACAGGTTGAGAAGCAATGCTGCATTAGCAATAAGCCCCGGAATAAGTCCGTATACCAAGCACATATATGTCATTAGCACAATAAGCGCTACAACAAACGAAATAATACCAGCCTGAATAGACTCGTCTCCTAACGAAGGACCTACAATATCTTCCTGTACGATACGAACTCCGGCACGCATTTTACCAGATTTAAGAACGTTTTCCAAGTCCTTAGCTTCATCCACAGTAAAATTACCTGTAATAGAAGAGTTCCCTCCTTCGATGCGGTCATTTACATTCGGTGCAGAATATACATAACCGTCAAGAACGATAGCAATCGATTTTCCACGTTCAGCACCTGTAATAGCAGCCCAACGTTTTGCACCGTTACTATTCATTTGCATGCTTACACCCCATCCCTGGCCTTGAACCTGATCAGCCTTAGCTGCAACTACAGCGTCGCCATCCAATGCAGGACCTCTTTTAGTTCCATCACCTTTCAGAGAGAATAATTGGTATAATGTTTCTTTATCATCAATAGCTTTAAATCCCCATGAGAACTTAAGATCCGAAGGATATAAATCTCTCGCAGCATATAGTATTGCATTGATCGCAGCAGTGTCTTTCTTATCGGCAATAGCAACAACAGCACCTGCGCCCCATTTTCCATCAAAATAGTCGAAAAGAGGTTTATTGAATGCTTTATTAGCAATTGCACTTTCTACTGCTTTTACTTCCTGAACTGATGCTGTAGAATCAACTGCAGCAGAATCAGCTACATTTTTTTCGCCCGATCTTTGAGCTGTCAAGATTTCGGTGCTTCTTGAGTTGATTGCACTCAGATACCCTTGAATTTCTTGCAGGTTATAAGTTTTCCAGAATTCAAGATTCGCATTTCCTTGCAAAAGTTTCTTTACACGTTCAGGTTCTTTGATTCCCGGTAATTCGATAAGGATACGTTCAGCACGATCCAGTTTCTGAATATTGGGAGCTACCACCCCAAAACGGTCGATACGTGTACGCAAAACGTTGAATGAGTTATCAGCCACACTTTGAAGTTCTGCTACCAATACTTTTTTCACAGTAGCATTATCATCTGTCGGATTGATTTGCTCTTTCAATTTAGCGCCGAATACAGTAGCTAGTTTTCCAGACTTGTTTATTCCTTCATATTTCTCAACGAATAAAGTGATGAAGTCTTTGTTACTACCCTTACGGTTTTCATCAACCGCCTGTTGAAGGGCTTGGTTAAACTGAGCGTCTTCTTCGTTAGCCAATGATCTCAGCACAGCGGCTGCATCGACTTCAAGAATAACGTTCATACCGCCTTTCAGGTCAAGTCCGAGTCCGATTTCTTTTTCACGGGCTTGTTTCAGGGTGTATCCCAACCATACTTTTTCTGTAGAAATAGAGTCCAGATAATGGCTCTCCGCGTTAAGATCTCCGTTCGCAAATTCAGCAGCTTGTTTTTCATAATATCTCGTCACAAACGAAAATGAGAGATAAAAACAGCAGACCAAAGTCAACAAAACGGCAAATGTGATTACAAATCCTTTGTTTTGCATTTTTACACTTACTTTTGTTACTATTTTTGTATTTAATATTTAATTATCAATAAGATATAGATTAAGGCTCAATATATTCTTCATGCGTTAGTCAATCCGATTTCTCAAGTCAAGCCTAGCTAAATAGCTACATATAACTTACTTTAAGCCTGCAAATATAATCTTTTTTATCATTTTTTTACTGAAAACAGATCATTATTTGACAATGTAAGTCTGCGATAAAGTTGAATTATACATTTCAGATAATTTAAACTCTCACTATCAACGGATTTCGAATGAAAGAATAAAAAGAGTTTAATCTTTTTGAAAATAGGCTTGCATGAATAAAATATTTCGCATACTTTTGCAACCGCTAAATGAATGATGGCGGGATAGCTCAGCTGGTTAGAGCGCATGATTCATAATCATGAGGTCCGGGGTTCAAGTCCCCGTCCCGCTACCTGAAAAAAGAGGCTTATGAAAAATCATAAGCCTCTTTTTTTGATTAGCATACTATAATACATACTATTTTTTCTTTAATCCTTTCAGTAATAGAGGAAATCTAGCTATTAAATGAATAACTAACAATACGGTCATAACTAACCCAAACCTGTAATGCCATAACCCTAAAGCCGAATTTCCTCCTTCGACAAAAAATATCAAGACAATCCCTGTTAGTATCAGTATCACAAATAAAAAAGTCAAAATCAATGTGATTTTACTTTTTTTACCCAAACCATTTTTTATGATACTCTTATACCATCCCAAATGTGCTTTTACATGAAGCCAGCCTACAATAAGAGAGATTATACTGACAATAATATGTAAATGACACCAATACGACCAAATATCATGATCATTTGTACCACCTGCAAAATGAAGTTCAAAGCCTGTGTATATTACCAATACAAACACAGGTATTAATATTAAATCAATTATAAAAATCGATTTGCCTTTTGTTAATGAGATTTTCTTCTGCATATCTAAATAAAGTATGTGTCTGGGTTATAGGTTTACAAATCGTTTTTCTATCTTTTTCAACCAATCCTTGCGTTTTTTCTCTGACGAACCTTTAACCATATTCAGGCTTATCCATTTGCACTTAAAGAACCCAAGCTTCCAGAAAGTACCCCTTAATAAAGACTTTTTTATAGCATTACCGAATATAGTTCGATAAAGGAACGAAGGTGTGTTCATAGTCGTAATTACCGTTACATTCTTTAGTTTATTCAGACAGAATTTCATCTTTCCATTTTCATCATATTGGTAAGCAATACCTGGAAATATAAGTTTGTCTATAAAACCCTTCGTTAAAGCCGGCATCAGTTCCCACCAGATAGGAAAAATAAAAACGAGCCTGTCAGTGTCTTCCAATCGTTTCTTATAATCTAAAACCTGAGGAGAAAGCATTAACATGGCATCTTTCACATCACTGCGTGCTTTAACAAATGCAGCTAAATCAGTCTTGCTCATTACAGGGTCAAACTTATCCTTATCCAAATGGATTACATCTGTTTCGTGTCCTCCTTTTTTCAAACCTGCCAATACCGATTCAAGTATAGCATTACAGAAACTACCTTCATAGGGATGGTTAAATACGATTAATGTTTTCATTCCGAGATATTGAATTAATAAAATTCAAAATTCAGGATAAAGACACCTTGAAAACGATAACAAAAGATAAGAAATGTACTAACGTCGATTTCTGATACGGCTTAAAGATACCGGAGTTATGCCAAGATAAGATGCAATATAATGTTGAGGGATTCTTTTAATTATATCAGGATATTCCTTCAATAATTCTTCATATCGTTCTTGTGGAGAGTTTTTGATACGTGATAAAAACAATTTCTGATATACTATAAATCGTTGGATTATTCTATTTTCATAATGGGAACGCATTTCCTCATTTTCCAGAAGCTTTCGAAAATCTTCCTGCTCAATTATTCGCACCTTGGTCTTTTCAATCGTTTCCAATGTAAAATGACTTGGTTCTCCGCTGTAGAAACTTTCAAAAGAAGCCACTGTATCTCCTTCAAAAAAGAATTGAAAAGAGATATCCTTACCATCATGAAGAAAATGGCTTCTCAAACAACCACTCTCAATGCAATATATTCTTTTGGATATTTCCCCTTCCCTTAGCAAGATTGTTTTCGCAGGAAATATTTCTTCCTCATTGGTACTATTTGAAGTAAGCAAATATGTGAAATTCTTTTTACTCATCAGTTAGTAAATATACCTAAAATCTATTACAACTAAATTACAAATTTAGGGAAAAAGCATATATATCACTAAAACCAAACGAAAGACACACAGTAAAATGACCATTGCCCTTTTGTTCTTATATATCTTTTCTTTAGTTTTGGGAAAACTAAAAATATCTTTTAAATAATAACTGATTACTATGCCCCTAATTAAAATAGAGCTAAAGAAAGGACTCGATAAACAGACACTACTTTCTCTGAAAGATACAGTAATGGAGGCCATTATCTGCATATTACAATTACCTGATGATGACAAAAATATACGTTTGATTGAACACGAACCCGATTTTTTTCAATTAGGATCTCCCTATGAAATTTTGGTTGAGATAACTTTATTTTCAGGACGGACAAAAGAGACAAAGAAAGAACTATATAAAACGATTGCCGAAAATCTTACATCTATTGGTATAGAAAAGGAAAAAGTATTTATTGTATTAAATGAACAACCAGCTATAAATTGGGGGCTTAGAGGAGGAATACCTGCCGACGAAATCAATTTAAACTTCAAAGTAGACATATAATACCCTGTTTATAAATACAAATCGACCAGCCAGAATGTATATTTCCCCTAGAAAAAATAACGCTGCAAACCCTAAAGATCAGAACCGAACCCATTCTCAGATTGAACAAAATTTAAGATGAATACTTTTGTCGAACATATAATAAATAATATCCCATCATTTTCAGCAGAAGAAATATTAAGTGTAATGGATACAGGCACTCCTTTACTCTTGAAAAAGAATGAAGTCTTTCTGGATTATGGTAAATACGCTCATCATCTGGCCATTGTGCAAACAGGCTTACTAGAAATGGTTATATCTATGGACGGGATGGAGAAGATCGTTGAATTTTTACCTCCTTATTCATTAGCTGCAGAGTTTGCATCTTTCTCTTTGAATAAACCCGCCGAGTGTCAAATCAGGGCAACACAGGATAGCGACATTTTGGTTTTTAAGAAAGTTGACCTGAACAACTTATTTGAAACAAACCCAAAGTTAAATGTATTAGAAAAATATTTTATGGAAATATTCTATTCGAGTGCCATGGATAGAATACGCTGGATGTATTTACCTCCGAAAGAACGCTATGAAACCTTCAGACAAAAATATTCGAATATAATACAACTGGTTCCTCAGTACAAAATAGCATCGTATCTAAATGTAAGTCCCGAATGGCTCTCAAAGACAAGATTAAGCAAATAATACAATTTCTTGAATTAATTCAAGAAACCGATAGACAAGGTGATTGTAATTTTGTGTCAGAATTATAATTGATTATTACAATGAAAAGAATCGGGAAAATTTCGCTTTTATTATCAATTGCTGTAACCGCATCCATACAACTGTATAGCCAAGAAATAAAAAAAATAGAATCGAGTAAAAAACTCACCATAGGTATTGAATCTGAGGTAATGTGCTATATAAATAAAGGATATCATGGATCATTTTGGGTTGGAATGAACGGGATTAGGTCACGTTTTGTTTTTGCAAAATCTACATTCCCATCATCATTTGCTCCTGATGGATTTAAAAATTTAACCTCTACTTTTTATGAAATGGAAGTTGATTTCTTTATTGGAAAGCAAAAAAGAGAATACAAAGGTCTTTGGATAGCAGCCGGATTAGGGTTGACCAATCAAAGTATAGAGTCCAAGTCTACAGGACTGAAAGGCGATACTAATTTGTTTGATATCCATTCTGGAGCTGGATATGCAATAAGTCTCTACAAAGCATTATATATTAATCCATGGATAGGGATCGACATACATACTAACACTAAAAATATTTCTGTTGGCAATGAAACATGGAAGCCCAATATAATCGACATTGTAGGTGGCGCTAAAATTGGGTATAGATTTTAGATGAATCCGTGAAATTATGCTTTCACCATAAGAATTTATTTTGTTTTAAAGGTTTACAAGAAATCGTAAGCCTTTTTGATTTCACAACCAAAACTATATCCGACTCATGGAAGGATATTTATCCATTCTGCTATTCGTCAAGTAAATCAAGCCATTCGTCATATTAATTGGAATATCAGAATATCCGAAATTAGTTTTGGGCATATTTTAAATATATGTAAATATGCGCAGATATGATTTAGACAACCTCAGGGTTATCGCTTTCGGATTACTTATTTTTTATCATGTCGGAATGGTCTTTGTTCCATGGCAGAACCACATCAAAGACACACAAACCCATGAAGGACTCGTTCTTCCTATGCTATTTCTTAACCAATGGCGGCTTTCTATCCTTTTCGTTATTTCGGGGATGGGAACATATTATGCCCTATCGAAAAGAAGCGGAGGACAATTTGCTAAAGAACGGCTGATAAGATTGTTTATTCCATTACTTGTAGGAATGGCACTTATTGTACCGCCACAAGTATATTTCGAGTGGCTCGACCAAGGACGATTCTCCGGTAATTATTTCGAGTTCTATTCAGATAAATCATTTTGGAAGCCATATCCAGACGGAGGAGCTATTTCGTGGCATCATTTATGGTTTATACTCTACCTACTCATATTCTCGTTGATATTAATTCCGGCTTTTCGGTATTTACATAAAAATTCCGAGGCATGGCTAATAAGAAAAATGCAATCTTTGAGCAAGAGTAGATTGGGGCTTTATCTGTTAATCATTCCACTTTTCTTCTGGGAAACTTATCTGGCTCCTATTTTTCCTTCCACTCATGCTCTGATCGGTGATTGGTATAATCTTATAAATTATTGTACATTGTTTTTCTTTGGTTTTCTGTTGATTTCGCTTAAAAACATATTTTGGCAAACTGTAATAAAGAATAAACATCTGTACTTGCTTTGTGGTATTGTAGCATTTCCGTTACTTATGTTTTTATGGTTTGGTACAGATGATTTTTCAGGGAAATTGTATATATCTTCATTCGTCAAAGTAGTTAATCTGTGGTCATGGATACTTACCATCTTTGGTTATGGGGCGACTTATCTCAATAAACCAAGTAAATTCCTTTCGTACGCCAACGAATCTGTATACCCATTGTATATTTTACACCAAACTGTGATTGTCGTTTTATGCTATTACCTTAAACAGACCAATCTAGACTTTTTTCCAAAATTCACATTAATGGTAATCGGCACATTCGGGTTCAGCCTGATTATATACGAATTCGGGATAAGGCGATACAAATGGATAAGGCCATTATTCGGATTGAAAGATCAATAAACCGAACTTTATTATTTATGATTCAGAACTTTAATTTATCTTAGAGTAGAATATTTAGCAAAATAAATATAAATGAAAAATTCACTTCGCTGGTTGTATCCGTTTTTTGGAGGGATTATTCTGTTCAATATGTTACGGGTTGTTACAGATTTTACCAAGCATGATGTCTTTTGGGCAGGAGACCTGAGGTTACATCTGATCAGTATATGCTTTACTATATTCCTTTGTTATTTTTACGATATTGTATGGCGCCGGCAATTAAGCAAAATCATATCCATTAACAATAAATCCGTTATCAAAGAATATCTGATCGTAACATTACAGTTATCTACAATAAATATAGTGCTTGTATTAGGACAATATGCCGGAATATTCTATATGGGAAGCGGATGGATCGATTATATGCTTATAAATGTATGCTTTATACCATTTCTATTAATTTATTATACTCTGATAAGAAATGAAATGGTGAATAAGAATTATCAGGATAAAATGTTGACGCTTGAGAAACTAAAAGCTGATAAATCTGAGGCTGAACTAAAATTCCTGAAATCACAATATCACCCTCATTTTTTATTCAATGCCCTGAATACAATCTACTTTCAGATAGATGAAGAAAATCAGGAAGCTAAACACAGTATAGAAAAATTGTCGGATCTGTTGCGATACCAACTTTACGATATTGAGAAGGAAGTAACTCTTGAGCAGGAAATCAATTATCTGCAATCGTACATTGCCTTTCAACAACTCAGGATGAGCGACAGACTTGTTCTTAATACATATTTCGATCCACAATTAAGAGAACAGAAAGTACACCCATTGCTATTTCAGCCATTGATAGAAAATGCTTTTAAATATGTAAGGGGCGAGGAATACAGGATAAAGCTTGAAATGAAACTGGAAGACAATCTGATCCGGTTTTATGTAGAGAACACTGTATCTCAGAATCAAAACATAGAAAACATAGAGCATAAAGGAATAGGTATTAATAATTTGAAGAGGCGGCTGTATCTGTTATACCCTAACAGATACAGCTTAGATATTGAGCAAGTTGAAAATTTATTCGTGAGCAAATTAACAATAAAAACAGTATGATATGGAAATAAAATGTATTATTACTGATGACGAACCTTTAGCCCGGAAAGGATTAAGAAGTTATATCGAAAAAATAAGCTTCTTATCTCTTATAGGCGAGTATGAAGATGCGATTCAACTAAATACAGCATTAAAAACATTGCAGCCTGATCTTGTTTTTCTTGATATTGAAATGCCCGAAATGACAGGGATCGAATTATTAACTAATATAGTAAATCCGCCCAAAGTCATTATTGTATCAGCATACGAACAATATGCTCTTAAAGGGTATGAATTTGATGTAGTGGATTACCTTTTGAAACCCGTATCATTCGACCGTTTTCTTAAATCGGTAAACAGAGTACATGACGCACTGGAAAAAAAGCAAAAAGAGATTACTGATTATATTTTTGTAAAAAGCGACAAGCAATTAAAAAAACTTCTGTTTAAAGATATTCTGTTTCTCGAAAGTATGGAAAACTATGTGATAATTCAAACCACCACTTCGAGAGAAATAGTGTATTCTACACTGAAACTCATAATAGAAAGTTTACCTCCGAATATTTTTCATCAAACACATCGCTCGTATATAGTAAATATTGACCGCGTAATTGCAATCGAGGGAAATCTGTTAAATATAAACTCTCATAAAATACCTGTAGCCCGAAATTTCAGAGATAAAGTTTACAACCTGATACTTAATAACCGGTTAATAAATCGTCCATAAACCTTAAGTCTCGAAACAGATGGAAAAACGACTGAAACTTTTAGCCGAATCTTATGATATTACAATTGACCTTGGAAGAAAAGGAATCAATTTATATGAAAGATTACCTGAATATATTACGAATGACCCGGATTATCATATATATTTAAAATGGGCTACAAAAGGCAGCGAATGCAGTAAAATCGTAGAGCACTTATCACCCGAAAAGAACATGAATTTTATTGACATGGGTTGTTGCCTGAACCTCATGTTCCGGGGCTATGACAAATGGCCATCAACATATCATGGGATTGATATAAGTAGTAAAACCATATCATTACTTAATGAGTTCACCACAAAGAATAAAGTGGCTATCGGATCACTACATTGTACAAGTATTCATAAAACCCCTTTTAAGAATAATTACTTCGATATCGGCGCATGTATCGGAGTGTTGGAATATTTCGAACAGGATTTTGTTTCAATGGCCATTGCCGAAGCTCATCGAATAATAAAACCATATGGAAAACTTGTTCTTGACATCCCCAATATAGAAAATCCGTTCTGCCGGATTATGATGTTAATTGAAGAACATTTAGGCAGACCGGATAAATTTAACATTTCACCGCTTGAGTTTGAAGAAGTATTGTATAATCATTTCGAAATAGAAGAGATAGAAAAAATTGAGTCAGACCCCATGATCCGATACTTCTTGAGGTGCAAG
This sequence comes from Indolivaga macrotermitis, assembly GCF_900128985.1. Classification (GTDB taxonomy): domain Bacteria; phylum Bacteroidota; class Bacteroidia; order Bacteroidales; family Dysgonomonadaceae; genus Dysgonomonas_A; species Dysgonomonas_A macrotermitis. The sequence goes on from NZ_FQUC01000005.1 coordinate 223,619, forward strand.
AAATAATTTACTTTCCACCCTTTATAATAAGTAATGGTTTACCTTTATAACTTCTTTCTAAACCAGAATAATAAAAAGCGATGGATGATTTTAATCTCATAGTACTTTTATTACCTATAATCTTTATGATACATGACTTCGAAGAAATATTATTCTTCAAATGGTGGATAAGAAAGTACGAAGGGTATTTAATAAAACATTATCCACGGTTATCATCAAAAATGTTGCCTCATGTAAAAGGTCTATCCACACCGGCTTTCTCGCTGGCAGTATGTGAAGAATTTGTATTAATCAGTATAGCTGCTTTTACGGCAGTTTATATGGAGTATTATTATATATGGTTAATGCTGTTTATGGCATTCTCCATTCATTTAGTCGTCCACATCATTCAGTGGATTATAATCAGAAAATATATTCCGTGCATCATTACATCCATACTCTTTTTACCTTATTCTATATTCAGCCTGAAAATGATGAGCCAACTATCACTTTTTACCTATACAGAGTTTATTCTTTGTGCATTTATCGGCATTGTCTTTATGATTGTCAATCTGATTGCGATACACAAGGTAGCCGGAATATTCGATAAGTGGATACAAACTAAAAATACTTCTTTATAATTATGAACAACAAGCTAAGCACAAAGGAGATACAGGAAAGATTCGACAAAGATGTCGAACGCTTTTCGAATCTCGAAACAGGACAAGTTTCGACTATAGATGCCACTATTTCACTCGAATTAATAACGGAGTCAGCAAAAAGGATTTGCCCCAAAGCCACAGATTTACTCGATATAGGATGTGGAGCCGGGAACTATACTCTAAAAATGTTATCGAAAGTTCACGGGCTGAATTGTACATTAATTGATCTTAGTTTACCCATGCTGAACCGGGCTGAAGAAAGAGTTACCTCCATAACCAATGGTAATGTAACTTGTTTACAAGGTGATATACGGGAGATTGACCTCGAAAATGGACGTTACGATATTATTCTGGCGGGAGCTGTACTGCACCATCTCAGGGATGACAATGATTGGGAAACCGTTTTCAGTAAATTATACAGGATACTTAAAAAAGGCGGTTGCCTGATGATTTCTGATCTGATAACTCAAAACTCACCGCTTATCGACCAATACTTTACCGAAAAATATACCGAATACCTTACAAATGTCGGAGGTGCTGAGTATGCCCAAAACGTACTGGCTTACATAGAGAAAGAAGATACTCCCCGTCCGTTAAATTTCCAATTGGATCTGATGAAGAAAGTAGGATTCTCTGAAATAGAGATATTGCACAAAAACATCTGCTTTGCTGCATATGGTGGAATTAAATAAGTTACCCAACTTATACTCTCTTACAATAACGCAAAGGCTACGGAAGATTTTCGCAGCCTTTGCGTTATTAATACCAATCGTAGCCTGTACAGACTGGATTTTCGATATTTTTTTGTATATTTACACTTCGGACTTTTTTGAAAACACAGTAACATACTTATCCTATACCTGTTACGTTTACTTCGGTTGATTAGAAAAATAAACCAGTCCAGATTTAATTTTCAGGTGAAAACCCTGTCATTGTACAGGTCTCGTCATTAGCTTAAACCTATTATATATAGGCGAATAAGCTCTATCTATTCGCACAATAGACAAAAATCTTGATTATTAAATGAAAACAAAATATTTAACATTTCTGTTTTCTCCAAAATTTACGAATTCTAACTAAAAAACTAAATATAAATGACTAAATCCAACAATCAGCTAAAAACGTATACATTACACAATTATCGATCTATCCCGCAGATGGCTAATATTCCTCAAGAATTTATCAAAGATATTGAAGTCGTTGGGCGGGTATTACCTTTCAAAACCAATAATTATGTAATAGACGAGCTGATCGACTGGGACAATATCGAAACCGATCCTATTTTCACTCTGAACTTTCCTAGAAAAGGAATGCTCGATAAAAAACATTATATGGCTGTAGAAACATTGTTAGATAATAATGCAGACAAATCTGTACTCGACAGCAAAATACTGGATATACGTCTGTCCTTAAATCCGAATCCGGCCGGACAGGAACACAATGTCCCATATCTGGGAGAAATAAAGCTAAAAGGAATTCAGCATAAATATCCAGAAACGGTTTTGTTCTTTCCAAGCCAGGGACAAACATGCCATGCTTATTGTACATTTTGTTTCAGGTGGCCTCAATTTTCGGGTATGAGCGGACTAAAATTTGCTATGAAAGAAGCTGATCTTTTAATAAAATATTTACGGGTACATAAGGAAGTAACAGATGTTTTATTCACTGGGGGTGACCCTATGGTAATGAGTGCCGCTATACTGAGAAGCTATATTGCACCATTGTTAAGCCCCGAATTCGACCATATCCGTTCTATTCGTATTGGGACTAAATCTTTGGCTTATTGGCCTTACAGATATCTGACCGATAATGACAGTGATGATATTATTCATTTATTTGAAGAAATAAATAATTCGGGCAAAAACTTATCGGTTCAGGCTCACTTCAACCACCCGAAAGAGTTATCGACCAAAGCTGTCAAACAAGCTATCGCCCGAATCCGGAGTACAGGCACTCAAATACGTACCCAATCTCCCCTACTCAAGCATATCAACGATAAACCTGAAATATGGGCCGAAATGTGGCGCAAACAGGTCGATCTGGGTTGTATTCCCTATTATATGTTTATTGCAAGGGATACAGGATCGAAACATTACTTTGAAATACCTTTAGAAAAATGCTGGAATATATTCCGTAAAGCATACAGGCAAGTCAGCGGATTGTGCCGTACTGTGAGAGGCCCTAGTATGAGTGATCATGCAGGAAAGATACAAGTATTAGGAGTACAGGAGGTTAAAGGAGAAAAAATATTTGTATTACGGTTTATCCAAGGGCGGAATCCACGATGGGTAGATATTCCCTTTTTTGCAAAATATAACCCGAAGGCAACCTGGTTCAATCAACTGGAACCTGCATTCGGGGAAGAAAAATTCTTCTTTGAAGAAGACCGGTACAAAATAACTACTAAGCCTTTCTTATTCGAATAAATTTCAGTTCTAATCAGATAAAAAAAAGAAGAGCTATTGTTGGCTCTTCTTTTTCATTTATCATCTCTCTATACAGTTCAACAAACATTCGGAGTTCATTTCCCTGCAATTTCTTTCTTTCGAATATATCAGTGACCTATATAATGTTTCGGACGCTACATGTGTAGCCTTCAACAGATCGGCTCCTTTAGCCATTTGGACAGAAACAACAGCAGTAAACAGGTCTCCCGCTCCCACCATCGCAATATCAACTTTAGGCGAAGAAACACGTTCTATCCTGCCATCTTGTATAACCAGCATATCAACAACATCAACCGGAGTATCTTTTAAGATACAGCCTGTTACTACTATTTTTTTTGAAGACAATACCGGATGAGACATCACTGCTTCCAAAATAGAATCTATTGTATCGGCATCACTCCGCAGCAAACGTTTCAGCTCGTAGTGATTAGGAGTCAGAATATCGCTTATAGGCAAAAGGTGTTGTTCTATGGATTCTGCTACTTCATCCGAAACATACATTCCCTGATCGAAATCACCCATCACGGGATCGCATATATATAAACGGTCGGGAAACTGTTCTTTAATATGTTTGATGAACGAAGCCGAAGATTCTACAATCTCAGGAGCACCTATATACCCCGTTATCATATTATTGATATCCTTAATTACATTTATTGCCTTGATTCCCTCGATCAGTTCATCAAACAGAGGTTTGTTTATCGCGCTTCCGTATATGCGCGAAATACCCGTATGTGTAGAAAACAGAACTGTAGGAAAAGATATCACATCTAATCCGTATAACTGGATAGCCAGTTCCGCTATATTATTACCTACATAACCACAAACTAAACGACTTTGTATCGAAAGGATTTTACGTCTCGATCCTGTACCTGTTTCCTGATTCATCTTTTTTACCGTATTCACTCTAATAATCCGTTACAGAAAGTAAAGTAAACTATAAATTTCGAAAAAACACTTTTGACCATTATAAAAAGAAAGGAATGGCCTGCTCACAGCCACTCCTTTCCCAAAAGAATAATCTTTTCTTCATCAAAAACTAGTCACCATGTGTACTTATATCTATGGTTGCGCTCTTCAGTTTTTCCGACTTTGCAGTCAAGGTTATATTTCCAGATTTTCTTCCGGACTGAAGAATCACTACTGCTTTTCCGCTAAACAACTTCCGTCGTGGTCTTTTCAATGAAGTACTATCGGTCGCATCTCCATTATCGGTTCCGGCGATAAATCCATTTCCCGACACTGTAAAGTCGATCAGATCATCTGCAACCGGTACGGGTATGCCGTTAGCATCCAATGCCTCCACTGTTACAAACGAAAGATCTTTTCCGTCCGCTTTGATCTTACTTCTGTCAGCTGTCAGTTTTATAGAAACCGGATCACCCGAAGTTTTAGTCTCTTTTACCAATACTTCTTTTCCGTTCTTATAAGAAACTGCTTTTAAAGTACCTTTCACAAATGGCACTCTCCACATAACGTGAAATTGATCTGCCTCTTTCGACTTTTTACCCAATGATTTTCCATTCAGAAATAATTCCACTTCATCGGCATTGTTATAATATGCCCAGATATCCACGGTCTGCCCTTCTTTCCAGTTCCAATGAGGAAAAACATGCAGAACATCCTTATCCGTCCATTCGCTCTGATACATATAATAGACATCTTTAGGAATCCCTGCCAAGTCAATAATACCAAAATACGAACTTCGCGATGGCCACCAGAAAGGTGTAGGTTCTCCCAGATAGTCAAATCCTGTCCAAATATATATTCCGGATATATGCGGATTATTCTTAACTGCCCGCCATGAATCTTCGTGAGTTGTACCCCAAGGCACATGACAATTGTCATAAGACGAACATTGATGAACCGGACGGTCAAATGGCTTATCCCATCGTTCGGGCCAAATATTCATACTATCTGACGGCATCTCGTAATATCCACGGGACATCAATCCTGACGTAGATTCTGTAATTATTAACTTCTGATCCGGGAATTTTTTATGAAACTCCTCACCCCAATTATTTTCATGATAATTAAAACCTATTATATCCATCGAACCTGAACGGAATACGTGATTCGAAGGCTCTGTTTCATTATTACCGGTAGTTACAGGACGTGTAGGGTCGAGCTTCTTAACTATATCCGCTAATTTGCTTGCTACAAGTGAGTTTATATGCAAATCTTCGGACTGTATTTTCTTATTATCCAACGTATTCGCAAAGTTGAGTATCATATTGGCCTGTTGTAAGTCGAGCGTATCAGCATCAATATGTGACCACTGTTCCAAAACCTCGTTACCAACACTCCACATAAATATGGATGGATGGTTACGGTCTCTAAGTATGAGGTCTGTTAAATCTCGCTCATGCCATTCGGGGAAATATTGTGAATAATCATAAGGTGATTTTTTCTTACGCCACATATCGAATGCTTCATCCATTACGATAAATCCCATTTTGTCGCACAAGTCGAGCAATTCGGGTGCCGGAGGATTATGGGCTGTACGTATGCCATTACATCCCATTTCTTTCAGTATCTCCAACTGGCGCTCTATTGCCCTGACATTTACTGCTGCTCCGAGTGCACCTAAATCGTGATGGTTGCAAACTCCTTTAATTTTCACAGATTTTCCGTTCAGAAAGAATCCTTTATCTGCATCAAAATGAAAATAACGTATACCTATCGGTGTCTCATAATTATCTATGAGTTTATCATTCTGCACAATGCGGGTTACCACCTTATACATATACGGATTTTCGACAGACCATAATGTCGGATTATCTACATTCAGGGTTTGCTCTACCGATACTGTATCACTAGCCGAAAGCTTTACCGAAACATTAACAGTCGCCACTTCTTTTCCTGTAGCATCCACTAATACCGAATACAGTTCCACATCCTGCTCGGAGGTGTTTCCATTTTTGATACGGGTAACTATTTTAACAGAAGCCTCTTGATCCGTTACACTGGGAGTAGTTACGTAAGTACCCCAATAGTCGACATGCACAGGATTAACCTTTGTCAGCCAAACATTCCGATAGATACCTGACCCCGAATACCAGCGCGAATTAGGCTGCTTAGAATTATCCACTCTTACTGCGATTACATTTTTCTCTCCGTATTTTATATACGGGGTAAGATCGTACCGGAACGAAATATATCCGTTAGGTCTTTCTCCTATCAGTTTTCCATTGACCCAAACTTTGCTGAGCCAATATATACCGTCGAAATCAATGTATATTGTCTTATCCTTATCAGCCTGATCAACAGTAAATTCTTTCCGGTACCACCCTATTCCACCGGGTAGAGCTCCACCTCCGGGAGTTGCCGGATTGGAAAGCGAGAAATCGGCTTCGATACTCCAGTCATGAGGAAGATCGAGCTGTCTCCAATTATTATCATCGAAATCTGCTTTATAAGCTTCCGGTTCGTCTCCGAGATTGAATTTCCATCCTTCGGTAAAATCCGAAACTTGACGCACATCCTTTTCTGAAGAACAGGAAACCGCCAAAAAACAGAAAAGAGCGATTACAGATAGTATACTGTATATTTTCTTCATACATGAATTTGATTAAGATATTTCCGGAAGATTGTGGTCTTCCGGAAATTCCTGATATTTTTACATATTTACTGTAAGCTGTTTACCTGTGTAAGTAACTGAAGTTACAGGACGTTTTTGTCCGTCTTTCGAGAACCATTCGATATCGATTTTTCTCGATTTAGGCATTCCGTCATATTCACCCTGAATATCTCCTATTGTAATTGTTTTAGTCTTTTCATCATAAGAGATCTTGATAGTAGAATATTTTCCTTTTTCGTAGTTATAGTTTACACCTTCATCTTCATACAGCGTAAATTCTCCGTCTTTTCCTGTATAGACTTGCAATACTATGTCTTCCTGAACTTGTTTTGTATTCTGAATATCTTTACCCATCGGAAGAATAGCACCTTCACGCACAAACAAAGGGATCTTTTCGTAAGGAGCAGATACTACCTGATCTTTTCCTCCTGTAATGTAAGCTTTAGTCTCGAAATCGTACCAGTTACTGTTTTCAGGGAAATATACATTCCGGCTGGTCGATTTGTATTTATAAACAGGGCATACCATCAGATCAGGTCCGAACATGTATTGGTCGCTGATATTATGAGTTTTTTGATCGGCAGTAAAGTCCATAACCATAGCACGCATAATTGTATAATCGTTGAAGTATGTCATTCCTGCCAACGAATATATATAAGGCATCAATCTGTAACGCAGTTTAGTATAATATACCATACTGTTGTAAGCAGGATGTCCTTCGGGGGCAATATTATATATTTCGCGATAAGGATATTGTCCATGGCTACGGAACAACGGACAGAATGCTCCGAACTGGAACCAGCGGGTATTTAACTCGCGCCACTCTTTCAAATCTTCCGAACCTTCTTTAGCTGTTTCATATCGTTTTTCGACACAGAATCCCCCTATATCCATTGTCCAATAAGGAATACCCGACATGGCAAAGTTAAGTCCCGCCGAAATCTGCGATTTCATATCTTCCCAACGTGTACCGATATCCCCACTCCATGTAGCAGTAGAATATCTTTGTAAGCCGGCAAATCCGGAACGAGTTAACAAGAATACACGGTCGTTGGGTTTCTCGCTGCGCTGTCCTTCATAAATACCTTGTGCGTTAACTAATGCATAAGCATTGAAATACTCTGTTGAAGGACCAAGAGCGGTCGGAGTCATCAACTCTTTACGGTATTGCATACTTGCGTTAGACAGAATATCGGGTTCCGATGCATCCATCCACCAAGCATCTATACCTTTCGAATATAGTTTTTCGCTCATTTGATTCCAGAACATTTTACGGGCACCTTCACTATATGCATCATAGAAACCTGCAATATATCCTGTTCCGATCCAGTCGCGGATACTGTCTTTTACGGCACGGTTAAACATCCATCCTTCTTTGTCGAAAGCTTTATAATTATCTGTTGTATAATAAAATTTAGGCCATACCGAGATCATAATACGTGCGTCCATAGCGTGTATGCTATCGATCATACCTTTTGCATCGGGAAAACGTGCCTGATCGAAATCGTGGCTACCCCATGCATTCTGAGGCCAATACGACCAGTCTAATACTATATTATCGATCGGAATATTACGCTTGCGATATTCTTTCAGTGCACCAAGCAATTCATCCTGAGTTTTGTATCGCTCTCTACTTTGCCAGAATCCCATTGCCCATTTAGGCATAACCTGAGACTTACCTGTCACAGTACGGTAACCCTTAATTACATCGTCCATATTATTACCTCTGATGAAGTAGTAATCGATTTCGTCACCCATTTCAGACCACAACGAAAGTTTATTCTGATCCTGATCTGCTCTTGGGTTTAAGAATTTCAAACTAACATAAGAGATACCACCGTCCGGTTTCCAATCTACCTTTACTTTGTATTTCTTTCCAGCTTCAAAGTTGTATGTGAATTTGTAGCTGTTAGGATTCCAAGCTGTACGCCATCTTTCGGCAACCACTTCTTCGTCATTTATATATACTTTGGTATATCCTGCATAGTATAAGATGAAACGGTGAATACCCGACTCTTTAGCTTCAAGCTCACCTTCCCATGTAATACGTGAGTTGTTGAAAGGGAAATCTTTAGGGAAATTCTCTACCGTTTCCAGATTTTCATAATCGATTTTATTTTCGCTTCTTTCAACAAAAACCTGTTTTGGATCACCGTTAACCAGATAAGTTGCGGTTAAAGAACCTTCCTTTCCATTTTTGTCATAGAGTCTGAATTGATTCAAATCCTGATAGTCGTTCGGATCTCCGAACTTTGTCAATGAATAATTATCCCACAGGATTCCGTAGTTTTTAGAAGAAATAACAAAGGGAACCGAAACTTTAGTATTGTATTGGAACAATATTTCATTTTTACCTTTATAATTGAATTCATCAGCCTGATGTTGTCCCAGCCCATAAAAAGCTTCATCATCGGGCGATTCAAATACTTGTCTGAAAGTATAAGCTTTTTTACCCTCTACTTCGATATCGGTAAACGATTTTCCTCCGCCTTTGTTTTCCGAAAGCAAAACATTGCCATTCAAATCGGTAAATACAACCTCACCTGTCGTTAGTGAAACGGTGGCAATTGTAGTTGCTGTTTTAATAGAGACAGTACTGTCTTTTTCTACAACATCCCATCCTTGTTTTTGTGTTGATTCAAAAACAGTAATAAGGCTCTTTTTATCAGAAAATTTACCTGTCGGAGTAGCAGTAACCCGTATAACATCGTCATTAATTACTTGTAAACGGACACTCTTAGCTGAATTTGCTTGCTCTTTCAGGCTCACAATTACTCCGTCCTCTGTTTTCGTATAGGACGAACTCTTGCAACTGAAGAACAGAGCCGGCACTAATAGCGCTACCAAAAATAGATGTTTCTTCATGAATTTGATTTTTATAGTTTAGTTCATATTACAAAAGTAAGCTTTACGAGATAAGTAATATAGATTGAATGTTCTTAAAAGAAGGTATTCACTGATTTACGATAGGGTTCAAATGTTTCTTTAACCATACTTAAATAGTAACAATAACATCCTCGGTTATATATTTTATATAAATTTGCATTAAACCCTCAAATGCCCTACTTAGCCACATGAGATTACTTTTTGCCTTTGCTTTTCTACTGTGCAGTTTATATAATGGTATAACTGCGCAGACACAATCCATAGACTTTTTTCATCTTAACAGCAGCAACGGATTATCCAATAATCAGGTCGAATGTATTTTTAAAGACAGTAAAGGTTTTATGTGGTTTGCTACCAACTCAGGCTTAAACCGATACGACGGACGTAATTTCAAAATATTCAAGCACAACAAACACGATATCAATAGTACACCTGTCGACCGCTACTCGAACATACAAGAAGACGCAAACGGCAATTTATGGCTATACTATAGCGGAATCGATTACTACATATATAATTACAAAACAGAACGGTTTATTCGGAATATCGCTCCCGAACTCAAAAAGATGGGTTTAGCCACCTACCCTTCAATAATCGAAATAGACAAAAACAAAGACTTCTATGCTTATTATGCAGGTAAAGGAATATACAAATATGAAGTAGAGTCGAAACAAACTTTATTTTATAGTCAGGATATATCCTCCGGTCAGATAAACCCGGGAAAAATCGCTAAAATGAAAATTAACGGCGACTATATTTGGATATTACACAGAGACGGGCTTATCGAGCGCTTTAATCAAACTACCAGAAAAGTAGACTTACGAGATTCTTTTTTTCAACAACATGCCGATAACTCCCTTATTATAAAGTCGATATTTATTGATTCCGATAATCATTTATGGGTATATCCCGGCGTAGGCGATAAAGGCATAGGTTATCTGAACCCTCAGACTACAGAATGGACTTTTCTGAATAAAGATACCAATATAAACTTATCCAACAGCCTGATCAGATCAATCAGTCAGGATAAGAACGGACTATTCTGGATCGGAACAGACCATGGCGGAGTCAATATCTTTGACAAGAAAAATAAGGTTGTAACAGTACTGAAGCACGATATATACAATAATCATACAATCAGCCAGAATTCAATCATCAGCACTTACTGTTCTGATGACGGAATCGTTTGGGTAGGAACATACAAAAACGGACTGTCATACTATCATCCCGACTTGTTCAAATTCAAAAAATCACCACTTTTCGAAACCTATAAGAAAGATTCTGAGCCACTTGACTGTAATAGTTTGTTCAAAGACAGCAACGATAATCTCTGGATCGGAACAAATGGACGCGGACTTATCAGATACAATGAGAAATCGAAAGAGCTGAAAAATTTCCGGACTTCACAATCAGACCCAACCAGTATCTCTTCTGACATAATTACATCGATTTACCTCGATCACAGAAAAACAATATGGGTCGGAACGTTCATGGATGGATTAAATGCTTTCGATGGTTCAGCTTTTATACGATACCAGATAGATAGTAATAATCCGAACAGTATATCGGGTAAGAGCATATACGGGCTAGCCGAAGACGACGAAAACAACCTGTGGATCGGAACCCTTGGCGAAGGTATTGATAAACTGGATGAGTCTCGTAAAACTTTTACTAAATACAATAAACAAAACACATCACAATTATTGTCAGATTACTGCCTGTCGATGTTTACTGATACCGAAAAGAATATTTATATAAGCTCCGACAGAGGCATAAATGTTATTAATGGCGATGACAAAAAGATATATCCTTTTTTTCCGGATAAATCAATGATTGACTCCCTTACAAATGTCCCGGTAAATAATGTACTAATAGACTCCCGCAAATTGGCATGGATTGCTACTGACAATGGAATCAATATATATAATAGCACCACTCGCTCATTTACATTTATAACAGCCGTTAATGGCTTATACAATGACGAGGTTGTTTCCCTGATCGAGGATAACAATGGCAACATCTGGGCCGGAACCCGGAACGGATTAGTACGTATAGATTGTCAATTCACTGATAATAAGCTATCGTATTCAATTACTAACTTTGACATAAATGACGGATTACCCAGTTCTATATTTAACCAGAATTCAATATTCAAAGATAATATAGGATCTATCTATATCGGTAGTACTAATGGATACATTTGTTTTAATCCGAATGGTATAAACTTCAATAAAGTGGTACCTAAGCCCCGTTTTACCGATTTATCGATATACCAGAACATTATCAAACCGGAAGAAGAATACAACGGCCATATTATCTTAAAAGAACCTATAACTGATCTCAGTGAGATTGAGCTAAATCATGACGAAACTAACTTTACATTGTTTTTCTCTTCTCTCAACTATATTCATCCGGAGAAAAACCATTACCGGTATATGTTGGAAGGACTTGATAATCAATGGACAGAAGTAAAGAATGGTATAGGTACTGCCTCCTATTCCAATCTCAATCCGGGGACTTACAAATTGATCGTTTATGCCAGTAATAATGATGGGGTATGGTCTTCCGACCCTATAGTCATGAAAATAATCGTAAAACCTCCATTCTGGCTGAGCTGGTGGGCTTTCGTTATTTATACATTTATTATACTGGTTATTCTCAGAAAATTTATTCAGTACAAACTGAATCAGCAGAAAAAGGAGTTTAAGCAAACCCAGAAAATCATGGAGGCTGATAAACTGCATGAACTAGACGAACTAAAGTTCCGGTTCTTCACTAATATCAGTCACGAGTTTAAAACTCCTATAACCTTGATATTGACACCTCTGGATAAATTATTGAAAGAACCCTGCACAGAAGATCAAAGAACCCTTCTTTCTATAATGAAAAGAAATGCACAAAATCTTCTTGAAATGGTAAACGAAATACTGGATTTCAGAAAATTAGACTTAAAAAAAGAAAATCTAAGCCTTGCTTCGGGTGATATTATATCATTTACAAGGGATATCTGCTTAAAGTTCTCTTCTTTAGCAGCGGAAAAATCAATAAAACTCACATTTACAGCTTATCTGGAAGAGTTGTATATGGATTTTGATCCGGAGAAACTAAATAAAGTACTGGTCAATCTTCTCTCAAATGCCTTTAAATATACCGAATCAGGACATATAGATGTCAGCATAGCTATCACAGAAGCAATGGACAGAGAAGCGGTAAAAAAATTATGTGTCAAGGTTTCCGATACAGGGATCGGAATTCCGAAAGAGGAACAAGATAAAATATTCGATCGTTTTTACCGGGTTGAAAACCAAGCTCATAGAAGTCAGCCGGGAACAGGTGTAGGGCTACATTTAGCTAGTGAATATACCAAGCTGCATAGCGGTGAAATAAATGTAGAAAGTGAAGAGGGTAAAGGCAGTACCTTTACTATATATATCCCCATCCGTAATTCGTCCTACAAAGAACTGAAAGCACAGGATGTAATTCACGAAGCAGAAGATAAAGATATATCTCCCGAAAATACTCCTGTCATAAATAACGATAAATCTAAACCTGTACTATTAGCTGTCGATGATAATGAGGACTTCAGGGAATTCCTTACAAGCCTTTTCTCGCAGAACTATCATGTTATAACAGCCAATAACGGAGCAGATGCTTATCAAAAAGTATTGGATCAACTCCCCGACATTGTTTTATGTGATGTAATGATGCCCGTTATGGATGGATACGAGTTTTGCAGGAAGATAAAAAGCGACATCAGAACATCTCATATCCCTGTAATACTGCTTACGGCAAAATCGTCGGAAGAAAATCAATACTCGGGAATCGAAGCTGGTGCGGACGATTATATATCCAAGCCCTTTAATATAGAGATGCTGACTCTCAAGATTTCGAAAATAATAGAAAAACAGAAGAGTACTCAATCATCATTTAAAAGAAAAATTGATGTATCGCCCAGCGAAATAGAAGTAATGACAATGGACGAAAAATTCGTCAAAAAAGCGATATCTATTGTAGAAACCAATATTGATAATCCCGAATTTCTGGTCGAAGACCTCTGTCGCGAGATGGCTATGAGCAGAGTGTATTTCTATAAAAAGATACTGGCGCTTACCGATAAGTCGCCGTCGGAATTTATACGGTTTATCAGGCTAAAACGGGCAGCCGATCTTCTCGAAAAAAGCCAGATGTTCGTCAATGAAGTAGCCTTTCAGGTAGGTTTTAATGACCCTAAATATTTCAGAAAATATTTCAAGGAGGAATTCAGTATGACACCAAACGAATACAAGAAAAAGTTTACTCAGGAATAACGAAAAACAATTAACTACCTTTTAGTTTACATATCGCCCCTATCTTTATTTAAAGAATACCCATAAGTGAAACACAGATCGGGGACGTTCATTAAAGATTACTTTATCTTTGTATCATTGAAGTAACTGTAGGTATTTATAATATATTATAGAGATTTGTTTTATTTACAATAGATAAAAAGATCTGAGACCTCATTCCTAATCCATGACAGGATTTCCGTTTTTTCGGGTGTCCCAATTACAGCTAATAACATGAAATACTTTTTCCTAAGTTGTGCTTTATTTCTTTGTTCTCTAATCCTCGAAGGACAAAACGTATATCAATATTATTACAACAGTCCTGCTACTATCTGGGAAGAATCGGTACCTCTTGGCAACGGACGTATCGGTATGATGCCTTGGGGTGGAATAGACAGGGAACGGATTGTTCTCAACGAAATATCTTTATGGGCAGGAAGCAAGCAAAATGCAGATAATCCGGATGCTTATAAATACCTGAAAGAAATAAGACAACTTCTGTTTACCGGAAAAAACAAGGAGGCTCAGAATCTGATGTATAAAACCTTCACCTGTCTGGGTAAAGGAGGCAGTGATAATGCTGCCTTCGGGAGTTTCCAAAACTTCGGGAATCTATACATAGAATTTACATACCCCGACAGCTTATCAACAGTAAATGATTATAAAAGAACCATTTACCTTAACGACGCCACATCAACAACTACATATACCCGGGCAGGTATCAGTTATAAAAGGGAATACTTCACATCATTTACAGACGATATCGGTATTATACGCTTAACGGCTAATAAGAAAGGTGCTTTATCCTTAAAATTATTTCTGCGCAGAGACATGAATTTCAAATCCTATGCTCAAGATAATAACCTGTACATATCGGGACAGATGAATGCCACTGTCAAAAGTGAAGGTATGAACTATTCGGGGCAAGCTAAGATTGTCAATAAAGGTGGTACTTTAACTACAAACGATAAAGACATAGTAATATCAGGAGCCGATGAAGTATTAATTTATGTGTCGCTTGCTACCGATTATAAAGGAAATAATCCTGTTGAAACGAATACCGAATTATTAAAGAACAGCCATAAAAAATACTCTAAACTCCGCCAAAACCATATAAAAAGATATAAACACTGGTTTGACCGGGTAGATGTAACACTCGATAAAAACCGGAACTCTAATCTCCCGATCAATAAGCGTTTAGAGGCCTTCGCTAAAGACAGGACAGATTATGACCTTATTGGCCTGTATATGCAATACGGGCGCTATTTATTGATCTCATCAACCCGTGAAGGTGGTTTACCTCCAAATTTACAGGGTTTGTGGGCGCCACAAATTTTCACTCCGTGGAATGGTGATTATCACCTGAATATAAACCTGCAAATGAACCTTTGGGGAGCAGAAACAGGTAATCTCGCCGACTTGCATATGCCTTTGATAGAATATACCAAATCTCTGGTGAAACCCGGAACAAAAACGGCAGCAATATATTACAACAGCCGTGGCTGGGTCACACACATACTGGGCAATGTCTGGGGATTTACATCTCCGGCGGAAGATCCGGCATGGGGAGCAACCAATACTGCCGGTGCATGGCTATGTCAGCATCTATGGATGCATTACCTATACAATAAAGACAAAGAGTATCTGCAATCGGTATATCCGACAATGAAAGGTGCTGCCCTATTTTTCGAGGATATGTTGATCCGGGATCCTAATAATGGATATCTGGTTACAGCTCCCACAACTTCCCCTGAGAATAAATATATCACAACATCCGGCGACACTATAAGTGTCAGCGCTGGTTCTACTATGGATAACCAGATTATCAGGGAGTTATTTACCAACGTTGTCGAAGCAGCAAAAATACTTAATGTAGATTCGGACTGGGTAAATATAATTGAATCGAAAAAAAGCAGGCTTGCCCCTACTTCCATCGGAAAATACGGACAGATAATGGAATGGCTTGAAGACTACGAAGAAGCAGAAATAGACCACAGGCATGTGTCGCAACTATATGGATTATATCCCGGTAGTGAAATAACCGTCGAAAATACTCCGGATCTGATAAATGCCGCTAAAACAACGCTTGAAAGACGTGGCGACGCATCTACCGGATGGTCTATGGCATGGAAAATAAATTTCTGGGCAAGGTTAAAAGATGGCAACAGAGCCTATAAGCTGATAGGAGACCTGCTGAAACCTGCCGGAAAAGGCTGGGGAACCTACCCTAACCTATTCAGTGCACATCCACCTATGCAGATTGATGGCAACTTTGGAGGCTCTGCCGGCATTATGGAGATGCTGCTACAAAGCCATAGCGGATATATCGAATTACTTCCGGCAATACCCGATAGTATGCAAAATGGGAATATAAAAGGGTTGAAAGTACGGGGAGGAGCTTCTGTTAACTTCTCATGGAACAATGGAAAGATAACTACAGCAACTATTAAAGCCGATGTTACGGACACCTTTATCCTGAAAATTCCTGATGGTGAAAGCCTAACCGTTTCCGGAACAAAAGACTATTCGAAAGAACAGGATAAACTTATTCTGAATCTAAAAAAAGGGCAGTCGGCGACCGTCAAATTCTAACACTTTTTATCTATAAATTAAAAACAAGGGCTTGAAAAAGCATAAGACAAAAAAGAAATAAAAAAAACGTGTATACTTTGTCACTTTTGTCACCTTCTCCTATTTAAATACCTGACTATTAGCTTTAATAAAAGGTGACAAAGTATACAACAAAGTGACACTTATATATACAATGCTGTACACCTTTGTTTCTTTTTTGTAACCCATGCAGTGTAATCTATGTCAATACTAATCAATTTATAATCAAGTAATGAAGAAACTTTTTTTATTAAGCATCTTAGGCTTATTCGGAATTCAGACACAGGCACAAAAGCAATTACCGACCTATCTGGATGACAATAAACCTCTGGAAATAAGAGTTGAAGATGCATTATCGAGAATGACTCTCGAAGAAAAGATTGCTATGATTCATGCTCAGTCAAAGTTCAGCACACCGGGAGTACCCCGGCTGGGTATACCCGAAATATGGATGAGCGATGGGCCTCACGGAGTACGCATGGAAATAGACTGGGATACATGGAACCATGCCGGATGGACTAACGATTCATGTACGTCATTTCCGGCCTTAACTTGTCTGGCAGCAACATTCAACCCCGACTTGTCTCTTGAATACGGTAACGCCTTAGGTGAAGAATCCCGTTTCAGAAAGAAAGACATTATTTTAGGTCCGGGTGTAAATATCTACCGTACACCGATGAACGGACGTAACTTCGAATACATGGGCGAAGATCCTTATCTGGCTTCCAAAATGGTTGTTCCTTATATCAAAGGAGTACAACAAAACGGTGTTGCAGCATGTATGAAACACTTTGCCCTGAATAATCAGGAGCTATGGCGCGGACACATCGATGTCGAAGTCAGTGACAGAGCTTTATACGAAATATATCTGCCCGCTTTCAAAGCCGGGGTTACCGAAGGTAAAGTATGGGCT
This sequence comes from Indolivaga macrotermitis, assembly GCF_900128985.1. Lineage (GTDB taxonomy): Bacteria > Bacteroidota > Bacteroidia > Bacteroidales > Dysgonomonadaceae > Dysgonomonas_A > Dysgonomonas_A macrotermitis. The sequence goes on from NZ_FQUC01000005.1 coordinate 241,021, forward strand.
GTTATGGGTTCTTACAACAAGTTCAGAGGTCAATACTGTTCTCACCATGAAGTATTGATCAATAAAATTCTAAAAGGAGAATGGGGTTTTGATGGCGTGGTAGTAACCGACTGGGGTAGTGCCCACGATACGAAAGAAGCTGCCCTTTACGGACTGGATATCGAAATGGGTAGCTGGACAAACGGGCTTACATGGAGTAAGGATCTTGCCTATGATCAATATTTTATGGCCCAGCCTTATCTTGAAATGTTGAAAAAAGGAGAAGTACCGATGTCCACTTTAGATGAGAAAGTAAAACGGGTACTTCGTCTTAACTTTAGAACCAATATGGACAGACAACGTCCATTCGGAAGCTTTGCAACTCCCGAACATGCGGATGTAGCCCGCCGCATTGCTGAACAAGGTATCGTACTGATGAAAAATGATAAGGGCTTCTTTCCTATATCAAAAGACAAATACAAGAAAATTGTCGTTATCGGAGAAAATGCGACTCGTACCCTTACCGTAGGAGGAGGATCATCTGAATTGAAAGTGAAAAAAGAGGTCTCTCCACTTGAAGGTTTAAAACTAAAATACGGAGCCGATAAAGTATTCTATACCATGGGATACGGTTCGGGACCAACTGTATACGACAAGGCTATACCCTCACCATACAATGCGGATTCTCTAAAACGTGAAGCCTTAGCGTTAGCTCAGAACGCCGATGTAGTACTATTCTTCGGTGGATTGAATAAGAATTACCAGCAAGACTGCGAGGGTGGAGACCGTACTTCTTTTGACCTTCCATTCGGACAAAATGAACTGATCGATGAACTTCTGAAAGTAAACAAAAACACAGGAGTTATACTTATCAGCGGAAATGCAGTATCGATGCCTTGGCTTGATAAAGTTCCTGCACTTATGCAGTCGTGGTACTTAGGTTCAGAAGCAGGTAATGCTACCGCTAATGTTATTTCCGGTGAAGTGAATCCGTCCGGTAAACTTCCTTTCTCTTTCCCTAAAAAGCTGGAAGATAACGGAGCTATGTCATTCGGACAGATATCTTATCCGGGTGACAGCATCAAGCAGATATACAAAGAAGATATTCTTGTAGGTTACCGCTGGCACGATACCAAGAAGATTCCGGCAATGTTCCCATTTGGATATGGTTTATCATATACCACATTCGAATACGGCAAAGCTTCAACCGACAAAAAAGAATATGGTAAGAATGAGACTATCAAAGTATCTTTAACCCTTACCAACAAAGGTAAAATAGATGGTGCTGAATCGGTTCAGTTATACGTATCTCAGTCAAAACCTACACTCGAGCGTCCTGCAAAGGAGTTAAAAGCTTTCAAGAAAGTATTCCTGAAAGCAGGAGAAGCGCAAACTGTAGTGTTGGAAGTTCCGGTTCAGAGCTTGGCATTCTTCGATGACAAAGCCCATAACTGGACTGTAGAATCCGACGAGTTCACACTGCATTGTGCAGCATCTTCTGCCGACGTAAAGAGTTCTGTCTCTATAAATATAAAGTAACAAAAGAAAAGGGATCCGGCTATGGATCCCTTTTTCCTTAGTATTTATTTTTTTCGGATTATAGCAACTTCTTTTACCAGATCTTTATTGTATTTACGACTGGTCTTCTTTTGCCAGTTATTATCGAAAGTATCAATAACTTCAATGGTAACATTCTTATCAGAGAATAAACTATCAATAGGCAGTCCGCTGACAAATACAAAAGGCAACTTTGATTGTATATCAATACTATCAGAAATATCCAGCGGTCGAATTATCTGATTAGCCTCATACACCAGCTCCATCCTCACATATTCATCCTGATCATGATAAAAGGGCATATTTTGTACAGTTGCAATATCTCTCAGCATTTTTATACTATGCCTGTCGTCATTTATAAACATACGCCCTATAGGAATCAAGCAGAGTCCTTCCACTACAATCATAGTCAGTATAACGCCGGTAAAAGCCTTGTACACATCTACTCTATGTTTATTAAAAACAGCTAAAGCAATGAATACAGCCAACGCTATGCTTAGTACAGATATGGCAATATACATCGGCAGCCCCATCATACTTTCCTTCATAAACATGATATAAAGAGCAACAGGCAGCGCCAGTAAGATTAGAATGATCAAAGACATATTGAACCGGAAGATATTCTTTTCTTTTCGCGACATTATTGCAGTTGCACAATAGTAGATATAAAATGCAATATTAATGGCACCGGGTATCAACATCGGCAAGAGGTAACGGGTCTTTTTCTCCGGAATTACAGATAATAAAACAAAGGCCGCAAAAGTCCAAACAATCGAGAAGATATACATCCGGCGGTTTTCGATCTTTCTTTTCCAATAAAACCAGCATAATGAGGTAACCCAGAACACAGCCCAGATACCTGCTTCGGCCGGAAATTGCCAGTAATAATACAAAGGGCGTACATTATGCCCCAACCACGACGAAGATTCTTTACTTGCTACAGCGACCGACAATTCGGGATGAGACAACCGGGCATAGACAGGCCACCATGTAGATATAATTAAACAGACTAATAACATTACCAATATCGGTAAGCCTTTTCCCTTAGCCGAAGGGCGAAACATGATAATATAACTAATAAGGAAAGGTAATAATAAAGCATAAAACGATACAGGCCCCTTACTAAGAAAAGATAACCCTAGAAAGATACCCGTCAGAATGAACCACTTCCATTGCCGTCCTTTCTCTTCTAAACCTAATACCAGAAAATAGATTGCACCGAGCATAAAACTATGGCAATAAATATCCCATGTAGCAGTACGCCCCATCAATATTATATTGAAACAAGATACTAATACAAGAGAAGATATTAACCCCAGATTTCGGTTCTTTGTCAACCTAATGACCAGAAAGTATAGGAAGAACGCCATTATAGTAGCTGAAATTCCTGCCATATACCTCTGAACTATCAGGTTTCCCGGAATAAGAAGCTCTACACCGGCAGCTATCCAAGTTGGCAATGGAGGTTTTTCGAGCCGTGGTTCTCCATTCATCGTCGGCATCAGATAATTATCGGTATGAATCATTTCCTGCGCAGTCGCCAGATTCCGTGATTCCATAAGATCGGCAGGAATCACCTGATTATTTACAAAGAAAGCGAACAGGCAAACAACCAATAAAATGAAGTAATGAATTAAATAGTTCCGAGAGTCTGTCATATCTTGTTTATTATTTATCCGGAAGCAAAGATATATAATTTGAAAATTATGACTATTAATAAAACGCCGTTTAATAAAAAGATCAATTCATTATTTTATAAAAAATAGATACCTTTACCATCCCAAAAAGCAATATCGATTAGAACAACTATGAATAGAACCAAAGACTACGAATTTACGATAATAGTGCCTATCTACAACGAAGAAGATAATATCGGACGGTTAGAAAAGGAATTATCTGTATATTTGAAAAACTCCAGCGTCAAATCATGTATTCTCTTTGTTAATGATGGATCAAAAGACAATAGCCAAACTCTGATCGAAACAACTTGTCGGCAAAATAGTTCTTTCTTTTATATTAGCTTTGACCAAAATAGGGGCTTAAGTGCAGCAATCAAGGCAGGAATCGACACCGCCGAGTCTCAATTTGTTGGATATATAGATGCCGATCTGCAAACAACACCCGAAGATTTTGAGTTGCTTCTACCCTATCGCAACCAGTTCGAATTAGTGATGGGGATACGGACCGGACGCAAAGACAGTCTGGGTAAAAAACTTTCGTCTAAAATAGCCAATGGATTCCGCCGCTGGATGACTAACGATGGTGTTGCAGATACAGGTTGCCCTTTGAAAGTTATCCGCACTGATTATGCCAAGCGTATTCCGTTCTTCACAGGAATGCATCGTTTCCTTCCTGCTTTAATTCAACTACAGGACGCAAATGTAAAACAGGTTCCAGTCAGGCACTTCGAACGGCTTGCCGGAACATCTAAGTTCAATCTTTGGAACCGGCTTATAGGCCCTTTCATGGATTGCTTCGCTTATCGATGGATGAAAAAACGATATATCAAATACAATATAGCATCTGACAATATCTCTACACACAATATTTAAATCATGGATAAATCGTGGTATTTCATCATTGGATTTCTCGCACAAGGATTATTTTCAATCAGAGTATTGATCCAATGGGTATTATCTGAAAAGGCAAAGAAAGTAGTATCCCCTACTATTTATTGGCAAATAAGCTTACTTGCCTCTTTTCTTTTCTCGATCTACGGTTGGCTTAGAGGAGATTTTGCCATCATACTCGGACAAATATTCTCATACTATATCTATATATGGAATATAAACAATAAGAACCATTGGAAAGAGATATACCCCATTATACGTTATATTATTCTGGTGACCCCTATACTAGCAGCAGGCTATGTTTTATACAAAGGTGATAGCAGTATCGACCGCCTTTTCAAAAGCGTTCCTATCCCTTTGCTTATTTTCGGTTCTCTGGGACAAATCATATTTACATTCCGTTTCATATATCAATGGTGGTATTCTCAGGCAAAAGGAGAATCATCGCTTCCTGTTAATTTCTGGTTGCTGAGCCTTGTTGGCTCTATTATAACTATAGCATACGGTATCTTCCGTAAAGATCCGGTCTTAATATTAGGACAAAGCGCCGGATTTATAGCTTACAGCCGTAATCTTTGGTTAGCAACAAAGAGCAGTGATAGCTTATAAAAACAGAGCTGATATTTTCAGCCCTGTTCTCTATAAGTTTCACTCAGTTTTATGCAGCACAAAAGCACTTCTGGCCGGGATATACAACCTTAGGATATTTTTTCCTTTTTCAGGTTGGGTTATATAATTATAATCCATTTGGATAAGATCAAATCCATCAAAACGGGAATCATCACTATTCAAAACTATCCGGTAAGTACCTCTATCTATCTCAAAAGCATAATCTGTATATGATTTAGTAGGGCTAAAATTAAATACAAATATCAGATTCTTTCGCTTAAATATTAGTATCTGCTCTTTCGTACTTTGAATAATAGCAAAAGGTCTGCTTGAAAAAATCGAGTGCTTTTTTATTACTTTAAGCATAGCACTTTCGAATTCAGACAGAAAATGATATCGTAAATTAGTATCTTTTTCCAATCCCCATTGACGACGGGCATATTTGTACGACCAATCATTTCCCTCTCTTGGAAAATCGATCCACTCCGGATGTCCAAATTCATTACCCATAAAGTTCAGGTATCCATCACCGGCAGTAGAAATAGTCGCTAAGCGTATTATTTTATGCAATGCTATCCCTCTGTCAACTTTAGGATTCCGTTTGAACACATTCATATCGGTATACATCAAGCTGTCCAGTAAACGAAAGATAATAGTCTTATCTCCTACCATTGCCTGATCGTGGCTTTCAACATAGCTTATTGTAGATTCTTCTTTCCGCTTATTCGTCAATTCATAAAACATATCCCCGACGTGCCACTCTTCGTCGAATTTCGTTTTAAGAAGCTTCACCCAAAAATCGGCTATTCCCATAGCCATACGAAAATCAAAGCCTATACCCATCTTCCTTATCGGAGAAGCTAATCCGGGCATACCGCTCACATCTTCTGCAATAGTTATAGCTTCGGGATTCAATTCATGTATCAATTCATTAGCTAACGTAAGATAGGCAATAGCATCTTCATCCTGATTTCCATCATAATACATCGAATAATCGACAAAATCCCGACCAATGCCATGATCATAGTACATCATACTGGTAACTCCGTCGAAACGAAACCCATCGAAACGAAATTCCTCCAGCCAGTATTTACAATTCGATAAAAGAAATGACAGAACTTCATTTTTTCCATAATCAAAACATCTGGAATTCCAAACCGGATGCATACCTCTTTCTCCATCATGAAAGTATAAATCAAAAGTTCCATCAAAACGGCTCAACCCGTCTGTTTCATTTCTTACAGCGTGTGAATGCACAATATCCAACACCACGCTTATTTTCAGTCGGTGGGCTTCATCTATAAGTTCTTTTAACTCTTCCGGAGTCCCAAATCTTGAACTAGGAGCAAAGAAGTTAGCAACCTGATAGCCGAACGATCCGTAATACGGATGTTCCTGTATAGCCATAAGCTGAATGGTGTTGTAACCCATCTTGGCTATATAAGGAAGTACTTTCTCCCGAAAATGTATATATGTGGATACCCCTTCTTCTTCGGATGCCATACCAATATGCGCTTCATAAATAAGAGGATTCTCTACCTTCTTAGATCTGGCATGCTTCCATTCGTAATTGGATGTCCATACCTGTGCCGAGAATATCTTATTTACATCATCCTGTACAACCCTCCGGCAATAAGCCGGGATACGCTCTCCGGCACCATCTTCCCATTTGATCCACAGTTTATACAACATACCATGCTGTAAAATATCAAGAGGTAGCTCTAACTCCCAATTTCCATTATATGTATAATAAAATGCAAACTCTTTTTTCTGTTGCCAGTTATTAAAATCACCTATCAGATATATCTCCGTAGCATTCGGTGCCCATTCGCGCAGTACCCATTTATCAGGATAACGGTGCAAACCATAAAATAAGTAACCATTAGCTATATCACTCAAGGATGAGCCATTGGCCAGTAATTTTTTCTTTTGTTCGAACTTCTCATGCCTTCTTGTTATGACTGGTTTATACTTATCCAATCCCTTATCATCATATATTGATTCTATCATGCTTGTTAAGGTAAAAATTATTCAGAAATGCAATATGGCTATATTTGAATAAATTCAAAATAGCCATATTATTAATTTATCAGGATAAGCTATTAGCTCCTGTTACATCCATTTCACAAGTCCTGAATCTTGCTGATGTGCTAACATATCATTCTGGGCATAAACCCGAAGTCCTATTGAGAAGCTACCGATACGGCTTGTGGTATATTTCAAGCGGTATGTTGCAATACTGCCACTTTGATCTACCAATGTGAAAGGTTCTTTCACCAATACATCATCTGTTTTAGTATCCTTATCATTAGTTACTACAAGTTCAACACCTATATCCTCTGCCGACAACGATCCGCAGCTCAGTTTGATTTCCAGTTCATAAGTCTGTCCTAAAGTAATATCTTCTTTATAGATACTAGGCATATTTACAGACATAACCTCTATACTATCCCAGCCCCGGGCCATTTTGTGCTTCCATGCTACTATATCCTTAGCCATCGCAAAATTGTCTTTCCTGACTTGATGCGCACGCTCATTTAATTTATTATAGAAGCGGTCTTCATAATCAGTCAACTGACGGTTCATAGTAAAGTTAGAGGCAACTTTATCTATCGAATTCTTTATATGCTGAATCCATTCGTTAGGTACACCTTCTGCATCTTTATCATAGAACAATGGAGCTATTTCATTCTCGATGGTACTATATACCAGCTCTGCATCAAGTTCATTCTGAAACTCGTCATTTTTATACACTTGCTCTAGAGGTAAAGCCCATCCGGCATCTTTCTGATAACCTTCGACCCACCAACCATCAAGAACACTAAAGTGCATAACACCGTTCATCACAGCTTTCTCACCACTCGTTCCCGAAGCCTCCATAGGGCGTGTTGGTGTATTCAACCAAATATCAACACCTTGTACCAAGCTGGATGCCAACTCCATATCATAGTTCTCAATAAAGAGTATCTTGCCCAAGAACTGAGGATATTTAGAAATCTCGACAATCTTTTTAATCAGGTCTTGCCCTGCTTTATCAGCTGGGTGAGCCTTTCCTGCAAAAATGAATTGTACAGGGCGTGTCGGATGATTAACTATTTCGTTAAGAGTATTGATATCTTTAAACAAAAGCTGAGCACGCTTGTATGTAGCGAATCGACGGGCAAAACCAAAAGTCAGTTTTGTTGGATCTAACGCTTCCACGATACTAACAATCTCCCGTGGGGTATAATACATCAATTCATCATGCTTAGTCAAACGTTCCTTGATATGCTCAATCATTCTGGCACGGAGTTTACTTCTGATTCCCCATATTTCATGATTATCGACACCATGTATGTTAGCAAAACATGATTTATCATAATGGTGATTCGCAAAGTCAGCGCCAAACACTCTTTCGTGCAATTCTTTCCATTCGGGAGCAGCCCATGTCGGGTAATGCACACCATTAGTAACATAGCTGATATATGATTCCTCTGTCAAATATCCGGGGAACATGTCTTTAAACATTTCCTGTGATACTTTTCCATGAAGCCAACTTACTCCGTTAACTTCCTGTGAAAGATTTACAGCCAGATTACTCATAGAGAATTTTTCATGAGAATCCGAAGGGTGAATACGTCCCATTCCCATTATAGTCTCCCAGCTAACCTGGAAACGGTCAGGATAATGAGATATGTATTTACGAAGCAACCCTTCTTCAAAGGCATCATGTCCGGCAGGAACCGGTGTATGAGTTGTAAATAATGAAGAAGAACGTACTACTTCTTTCGCCTCTTCGAACGACAGGTTCTTATCTACCATCAATTGATGTATACGCTCCATACCAGTAAATGCAGCATGCCCTTCATTACAATGATATACATTAGAGCGTCTGTTCAACTTACCTAGTACGCGGATACCTCCGATACCTAACAGTAATTCTTGTTTCAAACGGTTTTCCCAGTCACCTCCATACAAGTGGTGTGTCACTGACCTGTCTTCCGGTAAATTATCTTCAAAATCTGTATCCAATAAGAAAAGCTCGACACGCCCTACGTCCACTCTCCATACGCGGGCATGAAGATTTCTTCCAGGTAATGCAATCTGAACAGTGATCCAGTTTCCTTCTTCATCACGTTGTGGTACTATAGGTATCTTGTCAAAGCGTTGAGCCTCGTAGATATTCTCTTGCTCTCCAGTTGTCGATAACCGTTGTGTAAAATAACCATATCTGTATAACAACCCGATACCGGTCATTTTCACACCCTTATCACTGGCCTCTTTCAGATAGTCACCGGCTAATATACCCAATCCCCCCGAATAAATTTTCAGTGAACTGTGCAGTCCATATTCCATACAGAAATAGGTGATAGTGGGACCTTCCTGTTTATTTTTTTCTGCCATATAGGCATTGAAACGGGCATAAACAGCATCTAACTTATTCACAAAATCATGGTCATTCTCCAAAGCCTGATAGCGTTGAAAATTAAGGCTATCGAGCAATGCTATCGGATTGAAATATACTTTCTCCCAAGCTACAGGATCTATTGATTGGAATAATTCTTTGGCATCCTGGTTCCAGCACCACCACATATTGTAAGCTAATACTTCGAGAGCTTTCAATCTAGTTGGTACATTACGATGAACCATTATGTTGAGCCAGTTGGGAGTCACACTTTGAGGCATTTGAGGAATATAATTTGTTTGATTATCACTAATAAAATCACTTTCGGTGTAGCGTTCTGCTACTTTTGTTAAAGCATCGCTGTATGCTTTCATGTAATAATATATCAGATTATCCCAAAGGGCAATCTTAGATACTTCGTAAGCATTTTCTTTTACCTGTCTGTATTCTTCATCTTTATAATCGGCATGACGGATAACATGTTCTTCGATCTTTGCAATTACTTCTGCATCATTATCATCGGTACGCTTAATTACCGTAATACCCGGACGTTCTTCTGTATAATGGGTTCTTACCCATAAACCGAATCCGGCCAGTGTAGTAGTAATAGTAGGTACTTTAAATGCGACACTTTCGAGAGGGGTATATCCCCAAGGTTCATAATAAGAAGGGAACAAAGCCAGATTCAAACCTGCTAACAGGTCATAATAAGGCATATCGAAAATCCCGTCATTACCATTCAGGTAAGAAGGCACAAAGAATATTTTAACCTTATCTTCATTACTGTTATTCAGACCATTATTACGTATCGCATTAATTACAGGATCATATTGTTCGTCACTCAACTCGTGTGACAGGTATGGACTACGTAAAGGTTTCGCATCTGCTTTATTATTCAAGTTGTATAGCAAATCTTTTATGGGTCCGTGATGTCCTGCAGGAACCAAGATGAAGCCAACAACCTCACGAGTCAATGCTTTGTTCTGGTTCAACTTTCCTAAAGCTTCGATAAATACATCGATACCCTTGTTTTTGAACTCATAACGACCACTGATACCTATCAATAAAGCATTATTATCAATAGGACGAGCCAGAATAGCTTCTGCTACTTTTATCAACTCATCCCGGCCTTTCTTTTCCTTTCCTAAGAAATCAGACTCATCAGCTATAAAATCTTGAAATCCGTTGGGGGTAACAATATCTACAGGTTTTTCAAAAAACTGCTCACATTCTTTAGCTGTAATATCACTAACCGTTGTAAAACTATCAGCTTCCAGAGCTGCCAACTTCTCCAACGACTGTTTTGCTACAACATTAAAGGTACGGGAAACAACATCAGGATGATAACTTTTCAAATTATCATATAATGGTAATCCATTACCTGCAATACAACGTCCTAATACTGTTGCATGAGTTGTAAAAACACATCCAACCTGAGGTACCGCCGATTTTAGATACAGAAGCCCCGAACCTGTCATCCATTCATGGAACTGTGCTATAATTTTATCATTAGGAGCACAATGGTATTTTATATAGCTCTCGATAACTTTACCCGCGGCATATCCGAACAAAGTAGGTTCAATATAATCCCACTGACCGGTTAGCGAATCCAAATGATATTTTTCCCACAAGAGACTCAGTATCTCATCCTTTTGAGAAAAAAACGGGGTAAAATCTATCAATACTATAATAGGTTCATCAGCTACATTCCATCGCCCGACCCTGATACGTAAACCTTCGCTGGCAGCTTTCGCTCTCCATGCTTTCAAGAGTAAAGAATCTTCGATAAACTCCTGATTAGTTTCGTTTCCTTGAATTACATCCGGGCCAATCAGAATATGTGGTTTATTCAGAACTTTCCGTAATGATGCAATCTTGGTCGCGATAACGGTATGAATTCCCCCTACCTTGTTACATACTTCCCAGCCTACTTCAAATAAATAGTCAGGCAATAATAATTTCTCGTTTTGCATAATTATCAAATATGTTGTTTTCGAATCAACTAAAAATTATCCGTTCTTTAAATAATATAACTATTTGATATTACTTATTCTTAGCCTTAGTAGGCTTTTTCGGAGTCTTTTTTACGTCTTCAGTTATACTCTTTTTAGTTTTAGCAGCTTTTTCTGACCTTTGTACTGGATCAAGATTCAGTTCTTCTTTTAGTGCTTCTACAGCCTTTTTAATTTGAAGTGGTGTATATCTATCTTGAGATAAAGATACAATACCTTCAAGTTTACCAGCATATTTTTTATTACCAAGCAGGTCTTTTATCTTGAGATTCACGATTTCTTCAACTCTCAATATAAAGTCGCTTAATACATTCATATAGTTTATATATGCATCGTACGGGCTCGAATAAACATTCCTGAACCTGCGGGTCGAACCATCGGTCAACCACTTAGTTCCCATATAATAAAAGTTATCGCTATCCTGTAACCGTTCCCAGTCACGTGTTAATTCCTCATCATTTGCAAATGAAACTTTAACACCCAACTCACAAAGAGAATTAAAGGCATCGTTTTGCAAATCATTGCCCAGCCAAATACTAAGGTCTCTTTCTTCTTCCGACCACGAAATAGGATACGGAACATGTACAGGAGCTTTTGCATCGTGCTTTTTAATGATCTCAGAAGGTGTCTGGAATTCAAAATCCCCCCGTTTTAATATTTCCTGAGGCAAGTACCTCATAAATTCAAATATACCTGACCCTTTGGTGTGCCTTTCGCCGAATGTAAGATAATCCATAAACAAATTCACAACCTCTTCATGTTTATCGACCTCGTGTAACCATTCCGAAAATTTTTCGCCCGTTACCGGCCATTGATCCCAACTTCTGTCTGAAAAGCGGTAGGCAATATCATCACTCAAGTGGAAATTACGAAGTAAAATCTTGAGATCAGAATTACATGCATTATTATATAAATAATTAGGGCTCTTCCATCCTAAAACATGTTTAGCTCCTTCAGTTATCATTGCTTTGAATCCAAGTTTGGCTATACGCTCGCCAATTTGATCGGAATAAATAAGTCCGGTCAAACGAACTGTTTGAGGATATTGTCCAAAATATTTTTTAATTGTTTCGGCTTGCTTCAACAATTGTCGGTCAAGTTCATGTTCGTCTTTCAAGAAGGCAAGGGAATGCGAATATGTTTCACAGAGAAATTCGACAGAACCGGTATTAGCTAATTCCTGAAAGCTTTTTAATACCTGAGGCGCATACATTTCGAGTTGCTCTATTGTTTCGCCTGTTATAGAAAGTGCAACTTTAAACTGTTGTCCGTATTCTTTGATTATATCTGACAAAACCTTATTCATTGGCAGATAACATTGTTCTGCTGCCTTCTGTAAAGCTGTACGAGTATTAAAATCGTCATAATATTCATGCGAATTACCTATATCGAAGAACCGGAATCTACGAAATTGAAATGGCAAGTGTATCTGAAAATAAAAGCATAGAGATTTTTTCATAACTAGTAAGTGTTTTTTTTGTTTTTTCTTATAAAAAAAATCAGGCCATAACGCTTTCGTATACAGCCTTTACTCTATTGGCACTGTCGTCCCAATTTAAAGCATTTACCTCAGCTGTACCTTCACCCTGAAGTGCTGTTGCTAAAGTCGGATATGTAACCAATCCGTACATAGCATCAGCTAAGGCATTAATATCCCAGAAGTTAACTTTAATAGCATGTTTTAAAACTTCTGATACCCCCGATTGTTTCGATATAATAGTAGGTACTCCCATACGCATGGCCTCTAATGGGGATATCCCAAAAGGCTCTGATACAGAAGGCATCACATAAACATCGCTTTGTGCATACATTTTATGAACATCGTCACCGGTAAGGAATCCGGTAAAAGTAAATTTGGTACCCATTCGCAATTTAGCTACACGGCGTACCATTTTATTCATCATATCCCCACTACCAGCCATTACAAAGCGGACATTGGGACATACTTTCGAGACTTTGTATGCCGCCTCGATAAAATATTCGGGTCCTTTCTGAAAAGTAATACGACCTAAGAAAGTTATAACTTTTTCTTTCAGAACTTTCTGTGACGCGACAGTTTCTTTTCCCGAGAAATCGACGGCATTGTGTACCGTTACCACCTTATTTTTATTGATACCATAACGATTAATTACAATATCACGCGTCAGGTTACTAACCGTAATCACCGAATCGGCGTGCTCCATCCCCATACGCTCCAGGTCGTATACTGTACGGTTCACATTCTCACCACTTCTGTCAAATTCCGTAGCATGTACATGTACAACTAAAGGTTTTCCCGAGATACGTTTTGCAACTATACCAGCCAAATAAGTTAACCAATCATGTGCATGTATAACATCAAATTCATTTTCGGCTGCTATTTTTGACGCTATATAGGCATACCTCATAACCTCTTCCATTAAATTAGCACCATACTTTCCTGAGAAGGTAAATTTACCACCCAGATGTGTAAAGTTTGTTCTTTCCGAGCCTTGCGATATTTGTGCAATATGGGCATACTCTTCCCAGCCGAGATACGGGATCAAACCCGAATCAACCGGCAAAAAACTTATATTAGACCAAAATGAATCAGTAGAAGAAATAGAATCAGGCATATTCACATCACTCGCATTAATAATCCGGCCAATGCTCCCATCCTCATCTCCTGATGCCCTGGGCATCACAAATAAAATTTCTACATCTTGCTGAACCAATCCCTTAGTCAACCCATAACAAGCAGTTCCTAAGCCCCCCGAGATATGAGGGGGAAACTCCCATCCAAACATTAATACTTTCATAGTGTTCTTTGATTTTTACAGGTTGTTTTTAGATTTCATTTTTTTTCGTTCTGTTCTATCATTTGTATTATTCTTAAGATTTCACTTACACTCCAAGCCTGAGATATACTACCTCCCGGATGATGTGGTGGGTTTCCATCATAAACCTCGGCTATGCTACATATCCCATAGTCGGTCATGTCTTCCTCAAATGCAGATACAATTTCTTTAGCTCTCGTAAGATAAGCTTTTCCATGAAGTCTAAAACAAGCCTCAACATAATGGCCTAGTTGCCATACCCATACAGTTCCCTGATGATATGCCCTGTCACGCGTAGGTTGATCACCCGAATAGAATCCCTTATAATCAGGATGGCTAGGAGAAAGAGTACGCAACCCTTTTACCGTTAAAAGATCATCCTTGAGTTTGTAGATAAGAGTACTCTTCTTTTCATCATCAATCGGACTGTAAGGTAATGATGCAGCTATTATCTGATTGGGTCTAAGATCTGTATTCTGACCCATCTCATCTACATAATCAGCCAGATAACCTAATTCATCATTCCAAAACAAAGGAGTAAAATTTTCTTCTATTTTAGAGGGCAAATCCGCCCATTCCTTCACAAATTTCTTATCGCCGTTTTCTTCTGCCAGTTCCAGTGTATATTTAATGGCATTATACCACAGTGCATTTATTTCTACGGCATATCCGGCTCTGGGAGTTACCGGTACACCATCAACAACTGCATCCATCCATGTCAGAGCTTTGCCTTCCTGACCAGCCCAGATAAGGCCGTTGTCATGCATACGTATATGAGAGTTTATTCCATTCCGGAAAGCCTCCAGTACCTGCTTCATTTTTTTTCCATAGTCTTTCCATACTACAGTTTTATCTTTTATCGCTTCTGCATATTTTTGTATTGCCCAAAAGTACCACATCGGAGCATCAACCGAATTATAAGCAGCATTGTCATCTTTTCCTATATTAGGAAACAATCCATTGCTAACTTCTCTCGACATAGTGTCCAGTACTCCTTTACAGGCTGCGAGATCATAGTTAGCCGCCAATGTCAATCCCGGAAGAGCGATAAATGTATCTCTACCCCATCTGCCAAACCAAGGAAATCCTGCCAGAATTTCGGTATTCTTTCCTTGTTGTACTATAAACTGGGTTGCTGAGTTCTTCAAACAATTAAGAAAACTATCTTTGGGGGGACGCAAGGATAGTTCTTTATCAAAGAAAGCCGACAGTTTTTTCGTTTTCTCTTCTTTTAAGGAAGCAGAAACAATAATACTCTCTCCTTTTTTTATCGGTACTTCAAAATAGCCGGGTGTATACAAGTCTTCCTGATAATCGTACCCTCTGGCTTTTTCTTCCGAATATTCGATATTGTAATACCAATCAGGATTTGAAATAAATTTATTTTTCTTGTCGAGCTGTAAGTTCAATACAGGAAAGCCACTGTACATACGAGCGGCGATACCATCTTCTACAACATCATGATCGGTATTAACAAATAGATTGGCCTTGCTCAATTGATGCCTGTTGCGATAAGCCATAAACGGACGTAACCGGAGTGTAGTCGGGGAATGAGCATCCACTAAAGTATATCTGATCAGTAGTTGATCTGAATTATGAATCATTAGTAACTCCTTTTTCAGAATTACCCCTCCCACCCTATACACTAAAGTAGGTGTAGGTTCGAACTCAAAGTCGACTATATATTTATGTCCCCGAGGTTCGTATACGCCATTAGGATATTGGTGAATACCAAGGTTAAAAGTCTGTTCGTGTTGAATAACCGTTTCATCCAGTGAAGAAAGGAGCACATAACTCTCTCCGTCAAACTCTTGTATAGGACATACCAGAAGCCCATGATATTTACGAGTGTTACAACAAACTATAGTTGTACTCATATACGCTCCGGCTCTATTCGTGCTTAATATCTCCTTATGCAAAGAATATTGGAGGTTCACCAACTCACTTTTATTAAAAGTTAGATATCCCATAATAGTATAATGTAATTTAAAAACGTGAAACGAACGAAATACATCCTAAATATAGCATTTTTCCCAACATTAACTATATTTTTTGAACATGTTTTATAGCAAATTGTTTAAAAAAATGCTCTTTTTAACCTTATTAAATACAATCTGATTTTTCAGGAAAGAAAACAAAAAAAGGGATCCAAATACCCCTCGGAGTCTATCCTCCTTTAAATCAACAACAAACGTCTAAATTCACTACAAATAATAGCCGTCGCCACTGAAACATTCAACGATTCGGAAGTGGATCTTCCCACAGGATAATTCGGAATCAAAAGCTTATGAGAGACCGCCTTTTCTACATCAGGACTAATTCCTTTTCCTTCGTTCCCCATTACGATTATGCCATTTTGCGTAAGTTCTGTTTTGTACATATCTTCTCCATCCAAAAATGTCCCATAAACAGGCATTTCTTTCGATACAGACTGTAGAAAAGAAACCATATCCTCATAATAGACATTCACTCTGGATAAAGCTCCCATCGTCGCTTGTACAACTTTTGGATTATATATGTCCACTGTATCCTTCGAACAAAATACATTTTCAATTCCATACCAATCGGCCAACCTTATTATTGTTCCCATATTACCGGGGTCCTGTATCCCATCCAAAGCAAGGCTAAGTTGGTGCGGTAACTGCATCTTATCATATGAAGGTTTACGCTGATAGAATACTGCAATCACTTGTTGGGGATTTTTTTGAAAACTGACTCTTTCAATCTCCGATTTTGAGACTTCTATCAATTCTTCTATATCATGGAAGGCGGATAGGTTATTTTTTTCAATAAAATCGGTAGTAGCAAGTAACGCCTGGCACTTCATTTCCGGCAAAAGGTCTAAGACTATTTTATCGCCTTCGGCTACAAATGTTCCATAAATATCACGGTCTTTTTTATTTTTTAAAGACTGTATATATTTTATTTTATTCTTAGTTAAACCAGCCATGCTCCTTTTATTCTAAAAAATTAAAATGTCTTTCTCTAACAAATCTACAAAAAAGAAATAATTATATTCTAAATTTGCCGTTATTTAGGAACAGATTGTTTTTCTCAGCATTTAAAGAATGAAATTTAAATATATCTTCCTTTTAGTCATAACTGGTTTTATTGTTCTGATCTATTCATGTAGTTCAACCAAATATGTGCCCGATAATGAATTTTTATTAGCAGATGCAAGAGTCAAAGTAGATGCTAAAGACATCAGCTCATATGACCTTGAACCTTATATCAAACAAAAATCGAACTACAGGACATTCGAGTTATTCAAGTTTCCATTATTCGTATATAATCTCTCGGGAAAAGACACCACCAGATGGTATAACCGCACGTTAAAGAATGCCGGAGAACCACCTGTTATATACGACAGCACACAAGTAGAGCGTACAGTAAGCCAACTTGCGCGCATTATGGAAAACAAAGGGTATCAACATACCGATATCACTCCCCAGATTACTCAAACAGATAAAAAAGTAAAGATCATATTCGACATTAAGTCGAATGAACCGACCCGGATTGCCAATTATACAATAAATATAAGCGACTCGGTATTCGACAGAAAGGTATTCGAACATTCATTTCCAATCCCTGAAAGAATAAAACGCAGGCTTGGTGATACTGCAACCGTAAGCTTAAACCGCTATTTATCCTTTGGCAGGTTATTGAAAAAAGGAGACCAAATGGATCTTGACTTATTAAATGCCGAACGTGAACGTGTCACATCCATTTTAAATAGAAATGGATATATGGCTTTCGGTAAAGAATATATTGAGTTCGTAGCCGACACCATTAATAAGGATAACGAGGCTGAACTCGAACTTATTATTTATCCTTTTACTCAAAGACTCAATAATCACGAAACGGTAGACGTTCCTCACAAGCAGTATTTTCTCGACAATGTAGACATATATGTAGACTACAACCCCATTACAGACGGAGATATAAACCATTACCAGGCAACCGATACAGTATACCGGGGTAAATACCGTATTTTCTATGGTCCCCGTGGACGTTTTATCAAACCGTTCGTGATAATGAATAATTGCTATATACAACCCGGAAACTTATATAATGGAAGCCAGGTAACTACTACGTATAATGCCTTATCACAACTCAATATCCTGAAAAACGTGAATATCCGTTATGAGCAATATCTGGAAAACGATTCGACCCGTATGCGTTGTATTATAACGGCTGTACCCGATAAGAAGCAAGGAATCTCCACTGAAATTGAAGGAACTAACTCTTCAGGATTCTTTGGCATTGGAGCCGGTCTCGGATATACTCACCGGAACATCTTTAAGGGTTCTGAATTATTAAACATCAAAGTACGAGGATCATACGAAGCTGTTACGCCTAACTTTTCAAGTTTCAGTGATAATTATTTCGAGATTGGAGGAGAAGCTTCGCTAACCTTCCCCCGATTTATGTTCCCTTTTCTTAGTCACGACTTACGGCGCAGACTCAGAGCCTCAACCCAACTTACATCCAGCTATACATATCAACGCCGCCCCGACTATTTCACCCGGACTGTATTTGCTACCGGCTTGAAATATATATGGGAGAACAGGAATAACGGAACAATAAGGCACACACTCGACCTTGTTGATATCAGCTATGCTCACATTCCGGAACTATCGCCCGAATTTGAGAAGCAACTAACAACCAACGCCAAGATATATAGTTTTACCGACCAATTTATATTAAGTACCGGCTATACATACTATCGCAGTAATAATACTACGCAAAGGCTATTTTATGCACCTAGCCGGAGAGACAGATCGACATATTCACTTCGCGCCTCTTTTGAAACAGCAGGAAATGCCCTCGCTCTTTTTGCTGCACTAACCAACATACAAAAAGACGAATACGGTTCCCGTAAAATATTCGATACTTACTATGCTCAGTATGTAAAGGGAAACTTCGATTATAGCAAGTCCATCCAAATAGATGAGAACAATGCTTTTGCATGGAGACTGGGTGGAGGAATTGTATATCCATACGGAAACAATAAACTCGTACCTTTTCAGAAACGCTTCTTCTCAGGAGGAGCTAATAGTGTCAGAGGGTGGAGTGCGAGAGAATTAGGTCCGGGAGCTTTCTTCCGTCAGGATGCGAACTTCAATGACCAATCGGGAGATATACGATTCGACGCAAATGCCGAATACAGGAGTAAAGCCTTCTGGAAGCTCGAATTTGCCGCTTTTCTCGATGCAGGTAACATCTGGACGATAAAAGGAACGGAACGCCAATATAAAGGAGAATTTAAATTCGATAAGTTTTACAAGCAGATTGCTTCCGCTTGGGGATTAGGGATAAGACTGGATCTGGATTTTGTTTTAATACGTCTCGACTGCGGATGGAAACTATATAATCCGGCAGATACTCCAATCTACAAAATGGATGAGAACGGATATAATGTAATAGACGGGTATGAGTCTAAATGGGCTGTCTTGAAACCTCTCAAATTCAGACAAAATACAGCTTGGCATATTGCTGTTGGTTACCCATTCTAATACAAAGGTCTTAGAAATAGATTATTTCTCTAATAAATCGGGGCGAAGCCTTTTTGTTCTCTCCAGAGATTGCTGTAACTTCCATTCATCTATTTTCGCCTGATGGCCGGATAATAAAATATCAGGCACACGCCATCCTTTATACTCAGCCGGACGTGTATATACAGGCGGAGCAAGAAGATTATCCTGAAAAGAATCGGATAAGGCAGATTGCTCGTCTCCGATCGCTCCGGGTATCAACCGGACAACCGCATCAGAAATAATTGCGGCCGCAAGTTCTCCCCCTGTAAGGACATAATCTCCAATGGAAATTTCTTTTGTGATAAGATGCTCCCTGATACGAAAATCAATACCTTTATAATGACCGCATAGAATAATCATATTCTCTAACGATGACATTGTGTTTGCCATCTTTTGGTCGAAAGTTTCCCCGTCGGGAGACGTATATATTACCTCATCATACTGCCTCTGGCTCTTCAGATGAGTTATTACATTATCAATCGGTTCTATTTGCATAACCATACCGGCCTCTCCTCCAAAAGGATAATCATCTACCCTATTATGCTTATCGTCAGTATAGTCCCGCAAATTATGGATACAAATCTTGGCTAAACCTTTATCCTGAGCTCTTTTTAATATAGAACAATTAACAGCCCCTTCGAGCATCTGTGGTAGTACGGTTATAATATCGATTCTCATCTAACAAATAATAATTGATTATTGACTGACTGCTACTGAACCGGATCTTTGCTTAACTTGCTTTCGGGGTTTTATCTTACCGAAAAGCTTACTCATCCGCAATTCGATAACACCGTAAAAAGCTTCCCCAAATATACCTGCATTCATTTTCGACTCCCCCAGAACTCTGTTCACAAAGATTATGGAAACTTCCTTCAATTTAAACCCTAAAGTATGGGCTGTATATTTCATCTCTATCTGAAAAGCATATCCTTTAAACCGTATTTTATCCAAATCTATAGTTTCTAAGACCTTGCGTTTATAGCATACAAATCCTGCGGTAGCATCGTGTACTTTCATACCTGTAACAAGCTTAACATACTTGGAGGCATAGAATGACATAATCACCCTTCCCATAGGCCAATTCACGACATTAACCCCAGTGGAATATCTCGACCCGATAGCCATATCAGCACCGTCTTTTGCCGCACAGGCATCGTATAAACGGATTAAATCATTAGGATCATGAGAAAAATCGGCATCCATTTCGAAAATATATTCGTATTCTTTCTCTAATGCCCATTTAAATCCTGTAATATATGCAGTTCCCAGCCCCTGCTTTCCTTGCCTCTGAAGTAAAAATAAAGACGAAGCATACCTGCTTTGGAGCCGCTTCACGATATCAGCAGTTCCATCAGGAGAACCATCATCTATAACCAGAACATGAAAAGCCTTAGGCAAAGAAAAAGTATATTCGATGATCCTTTCGATATTCTCTTTCTCGTTATAAGTAGGTATAATTACAATAGAATCTGACATACACACAAAGTTTTTTCAAAATTAGTTATTAGAAAGCATCTAATAAAGTTATTATTTAAAATTTAATAGAATTTACGATAAAAACTACCCAGTACGGTTTTAACAATGCCCCTTTGCATCTCTTTTTATTTATTATTAATTTTGTAGCCTTTCAAATACCTACAAAAATTGGACTCAACAACATTACTCCGGATAATAGACGAAAAAAACAAGTCGAATGTATCAGACCAAGTATTAAGTAAACATAAAATAGTACAGATAAAAGGGCTCTTAGGGTCATCATGGGCTATGTTTGCTGCTTCTAATTTTTTAAGGAGTTCCCAAACTTATCTATATATTCTTGACGATGCCGAAACTGCCGGATATTTTTATCACGACCTTAATCAGCTTCTGAAAAGCAAACAGGTTTTGTTTTTCCCCTCAGCATACAAGCGGGCTATAAAATTCGGGCAAATCGATTCAGCTAACGAAATCCTCAGAACCGAAGTATTAAGCCAGCTTCAGATAGAGAACAACCCTTTGCTGATTGTTAGTTATCCCGAAGCTGTAGCCGAAAAAGTAATCTCGAAAAAAACACTAAAGGAGAATACCCTTCAATTAAAGGTAAGCGAAAAAGTTGATTCTGTGTTCGTTTCAAAAATCCTTGAATCGTATGGTTTTGAATATACCGAATACGTATATGAACCCGGACAATATGCTGTACGAGGTAGTATCTTAGACGTATTTTCATACTCATGCGAATATCCGTACCGTATCGATTTTTTTGGTGATGAAGTAGAATCTATACGATTATTCGATATCGAGAACCAGTTATCGAAAGAACAACTGAAACAGATACAGATTATCCCCCAAATATCAAAAACCGACCAATTACAAGAATCTATACTGAACCTTCTGCCTGACAATTCCTATATCGGGTACAGGGATCTATCGTGGATACAAGGCCGTATCAATTTTATTTACAACGATCTGCCGGTATTGGATAATTCAGAATATGTAAAAGACGTACAAGCGCGTCTTATTACAGAAGCTACATTCACCGAAGAGGCAGAAAAGCTTAAGCAACTGATATTTTCAAGTTCCACTACTTTAGTTCCGGAAGCAACAATCGAATATCATACAGCGCTACAACCTATCTATCACAAAAATTTCGATTTAGTAAGTAAAAGCCTCGAGGAATTTATGGATCAGGGCTATACTATTTATATATTGAGTGACAGCCAGAAACAAACCGACCGTCTGAAAACTATATTCGAAGACCGGGGAGAAAAGATACCTTTCATTCCGGTACTACATACTTTGCATGAAGGTTTTTCGGACGAAAAGGCAAAAGTATGTTGCTTTACCGACCACCAGATATTCGACCGTTTCCATAAATACAATCTGAAATCGGAAAATGCCCGTCACGGAAAAATTGCCCTCAGCCTCAAAGAACTTAACCAGTTGCAAGTTGGGGATTTTATCGTTCACAACGATCATGGTGTTGGTAAGTTCGGTGGACTTGTCCGTATGGATATGGGCGGAAAGTTGCAGGAACATATCAAGCTGACCTACCTCAATGGGGATGCTATTTTTGTTCCCATCCATTCGATTTATAAGATATCCAAATACAGAGGGCGCGAAGGTGAACCTCCCCGTTTGAATAAACTGGGTTCCGGTGCATGGCAACGGATGAAGGATAATACCAAAAGACGGCTTAAAGATATTGCCCGTGATCTTATCAAGTTATATTCGAAACGCAGGGAAGAAGTAGGATTCAAGTTTTCGCCCGATTCTTTTATGCAAACCGAACTGGAAGCTTCTTTTATTTATGAAGATACCCCCGACCAGATAACATCTACAGCGGACGTAAAAAAAGATATGGAAAGCGACCGTCCTATGGATCGTCTGATTTGTGGCGACGTGGGTTTTGGCAAAACAGAGGTTGCTATTCGTGCTGCATTCAAAGCCGTGGCCGATAATAAGCAGGTAGCCGTATTAGTTCCTACCACGGTTCTGGCTACACAACATTTTCATACCTTCAAAGACCGTTTGAAAGATTTTCCCTGCAAAATAGATTATATCAGCAGGGCCAGAAAAACATCCGACGTAAAACGTATATTACAGGAGCTGAAAGAAGGTAAAATTAATATACTGATAGGTACACACCGTATTGTCGCAAAGGATGTACAATTTCATGATTTGGGATTGCTTATAATCGACGAAGAACAAAAATTTGGAGTATCGGTAAAAGAGAAGCTAAAACAAATGAGGCTCAATGTAGATACATTAACAATGACAGCGACTCCCATTCCCAGGACATTACAATTCTCACTGATGGGCGCACGGGATTTATCGACCATCACAACTCCGCCACCTAATAGGTATCCGACTCATACCGAACTTCATACATTTGATCCCGAGATCATACGCGAAGCTATTAATTTCGAGATGAGCAGGAATGGTCAGGTTTTCTTTATCAACAATCGGATAAGTAATCTGCCCGAAATAGAAAAAGTTATCCGTCGGCAAGTACCCGATGCACGGATAGCTGTTGCACATGGTCAAATAGACCCACAGAAGCTGGAACAAATAATTACCGACTTCGTAGATTACGAATACGATGTACTTATAGCCACATCCATAGTTGAGTCGGGTATTGATATTCCGAATGCTAATACTATAATTGTGAATAATGCCCAGCAATTCGGTCTAAGTGACCTTCACCAACTTAGAGGACGCGTAGGCCGGGGTAATAAGAAAGCTTTTTGTTATCTGCTGGCTCCCCCACTCGATACTTTGACACCTGAAGCCAAACGACGCCTGCAAGCTATCGAGAATTTCTCAGAGTTGGGCAGTGGTATCCATATCGCAATGCAGGATTTAGACATACGAGGAGCAGGTAACTTATTAGGAGCTGAACAAAGCGGGTTTATAGCCGATCTGGGATACGAGGCTTATCAAAAAATACTGACCGAAGCTGTTAGCGAACTCCGCAACGAAGAATTCGCAGAACTGTATCACGAGCAAAAAGAAGGAGAAAAAACAACAGGTGATAATTTTGTCGAAGATGTAGTCATTGATACTGATTTGGAACTACTCTTCCCTCCTATTTACATACCGAATGATTCGGAACGTATCTCGATATATAGCGAATTGAACAAGCTTGAAAAGGAGGCCGATGTTACTAAATTTATCAGCATGCTCGAAGACCGGTTCGGTAAAATACCACCGGAAGGTCAGGAATTGATCGGAGTAATAGGTATCCGGCGAATAGCCAAAGCACTGAGTATTGAAAAGGTTACCTTGAAAAAAGGACAAATGGCTCTGTATCTAGTGTCGAATCCCGATTCATTGTATTATCAATCGAAAGCGTTCGATAAATTATTGACTTATATACAGAAACATCCCAGAGAATGCCAGTTACGCGAAACTCAGGGAAAGCGCTCCATCCTTATTAAACATATAGAGAATGTCGACAAAGCATATAATATACTAAATGATATAGCGCAACAATAAACAAAAAAGCCGGATATTTGAAGTGCCCCCCCAAAGTTGGACAATAAATTATTAACTATATTTAGATTGAGTTCGGTATTTTACCGGGCTCAATCCGTTTAAAGACAGTTTAA
>NZ_FQUC01000015.1 GCF_900128985.1 Indolivaga macrotermitis
TTTAAGATTGGGGAACTCTATGGTTTTAAAATACTTGTCAAAACGGAGGAAAGCCAAAAAGAAGGCTCGATGTTTAAAGACAACCGTTTCTTTATCGAGGGAGAGGGAAATATCAAGTATTCTTATAACAACGGACATATCGCTACTGACCCGTTACTGGCTTCGACAAACTTCCTGAAAGCATTGGATAGGATACCTGTCCTGATAGATAAATACCAATCGGACAATCAAAAGCTGGAAAAAGATCTGCCTGTACTCAAAGAGGTAATGGATTCGGTATGGAAGAAGGAACCGGAGCTAAAGGAACTCAAATCCCAGTTGGATTCGCTCAGCAGGCAGATTAACCTAAATTTGGAGAATAAGGACAAAAATCAGGGACAGGTTACGGATGTCGCGAAACGAACGCAAACGGCTGATATACCGAAGATGAAGGATATAAAGCCGGAAGCAGCTGCTCCAAACAAGCCGGAGCAACCGGAAGCTGTATCGAATATACGTTCCGGACGGGCTATGTCCATCAAGGACATAGTGGAGGCCAATCCCGGCAGGATCATTATCGCCAAGCCGGATACGGGGAATACGTCGCAGGACGGCCGGCAGATTGAACAGCGGAAGAGGCCGGCAAAAGGCTTCGGGATTTAAACCGGATATGGATATTCCAAACTTATAAATTATTTACCAACCATTTAAAAATTTTAAATTATGTGTATCGTATTGATAAAAGTAGTATTGTCGGCTGTAGCCGGACTGGTGTGGTGCGTATTGGTCGTGTTCTTCTGTATGTGTGTAGAACATCTGCTCTTTAAGAAAACACGCAGGCCCGCGTTGACTGATAAGGAGGTTATCCTTATCAAAGAAGTACTGGCGGGACATATCTGCCTGCCGCAGGTAGCCAACGACGGCTTGTTCGTGCAGTGCGTGGACAGGATAGAGCAGGTTTTCGAGCAGTTCATCGCCAAAAACGGACGGCAAGCCGGAAGGCTGGAAGAACTCAGCGAAAGGCTCTCCGCGATGTATATGGAAAATAAAAAAAATGAAGTTCAGACACATACATTTCCTCTTATTGAAGCGGATGACGCAGGATTGGAATTGGAGCAGGAAGAGGTATTCTCACAGGGCTTATCCTTTGAGGAAATACTTCGCGGCAGGGATAGCGAGAAAAAGGGGAAGGAAAGGGAAAAAGAGAAGAAAGAAAAAGAAAGCCTGTTGAATGCTTCGATAGACAGTACCGGCCTTCCTCCCTACAGCCGCGGCATTTTCCGATACAGCATGTCCTGCGCTACTGTAAACGATATTTTACAGGTCATGGTCTGCTTTGGTTCCCGCAAGTCCCTGCTGAAAATACGCGGTATCGGGGATGTATCCGTCGACAGGCTGGAAGCGTTCATGCTGGACAACGGGCTGATGTACATGCGGAACCATATGTACCAGTCGGAATACGAAGATCCGGAAGCGCTGGCGGTATTGCGGGAAAACAAGAAATTCCCACGTATAAGATAATCAGGCCTGTTACAGGATAAAAACAACATAAAACAAAAGGATAAAACAATATGGAAATAAAAATGATAGAAGGAAAAGTATATGAGCGGTTCAGGCAGCAGGTAAAGGCCTTGTTGGAGAAGACCCGTAAACTGTCCCCGAAGCGCGTGGACGAAGAATGGTACAATAACCGGGATGTCTGCCGCCTGCTGGGCGTGTCGCTCAGGACACTGCAAACCTACCGGGACAAGGGACTGATCCCTTATTCGCAGGTGGGCCACAAGTGCTACTACAAGATAAAGGATGTGGAATGCTTTATGGAGAAGAACAGGACGGAAATGGGTCGGAGACAGAGATAAATAATATTTAAACCTATAAGAGATAAACAGATATGGACATACATGATATTTTAAACCACAGGTCTTCCGAGATACTCGAATTATTTTACAACATGGAGAAAATAGACGAAAACATTGACAACTATGCGAATACCCATGAGCAGGCATTGGCCAACGGATCTTTTCTGGGCAACAAGGACGTATGCAAGTTATTACAAATAAGCCCCCGCACCCTTCAGGATTACCGGGACAAGCGGCTGATCGCCTTCTATAAACTGGAAGGCAAGGTATTATACAAAATGTCCGATATCTTCAAAATGCTGGAAAATAACTATTTTGACGCATGGAAGCAGAAGAGGTAAATTCCGGATCATTGACAGCAACAGCTAAGAATAAAAATACCCGAATGATTTTTCATCCGGGTATTTTTTGCTTTTGACTTAATTTAAGTGGGAATTCTGTATCACTGGCGGAACTAACTTACTTATTTCTGGATAGATATATTGCCAACCAACCCCATTTTTCCATAAGATTCCCGCATGAAAAATGGAAACCCTATCAGTTATTATAATATTTCACCATAAAACTACAAAATGGGTACATAACTAGGAAATTGTTGGCATTAAGACTTTTTATGGATTTAAAATATTAAAATCATGAAGATTTTATTTTTAATTTATCTATACACAAAGGTTAAGTTAAATATGTATATTTGAATTGATAAATTTTATGATTATGGAAATAAAAGATTTTGTATCCAAATTTAATTCTCATCCGGTTTTATTTGTCGGAACAGGAATGAGTCTAAGGTATCTGAAAAACTCTTTTACATGGGATTCTGTTTTAGAAAAGATATGCAACATTGTCTATCAGGATGAAGAATATTATTTAGATATAAAAGCTAAATGCACTCTTAATAATGGAGGCTTTGATTACCCGGGAATTGCCTCAATCATAGAAAAAGCATTTAATGAAAAACTCCAGAATGAAAGAAATGGAGAATTCAGCAGTATTAATGATTTATATTATAAGACGATAAAGGATGGAAAACCAATAAGCCGTTTTAAATTATACTTATCTCTCTTATTTTCAGAGATGAACTATAAAACAGAAAAAAAAGATGAACTGGACTTACTGAAACAATTAAGAGATAATATCAGTTCAGTAATAACAACCAATTACGATAGATTATTAGAGAATATATTCGAATTTACTCCAATCATAGGGAATGATATTTTGTTAACTAATCCATATGGTTCTTTATATAAGATACATGGATGCGTATTAATGCCCGACCGTATAATTATAACAGAAGAAGATTATGAGAAATCGAAATATCAGGATGAACTGATCAGGGCACAGCTATTATCTTTATTCGTACATAATCCTGTGATATTTTTAGGATATGGGGCGCAAGATGAAAATGTTAATAATATCTTGAGGACTGTATTTAAGTATGCTGAAGGAAACACTGAAATACTGCAAAAAATAAAGAACAATTTTCTACTTGTGGAATATGAAGAAGATTCTGATAATACTATTGTCTCCGATTATGATCTAAAAATAGATGGAGTTTCCATACAAATAAAGAAGATAAAGACAGATAACTATTCAGCCTTATACAAAGCGCTGATTGAAGCTAAATATCCAATATCAGCAATGGATATCAGAAAAGTCCAGAATATCATGTATGATATTGTCAGGCCGACGAAGAAGGAGGAGAACAGGGCTGTCCGGGAAGTTGTCGTTGTTGACTCGAAAGAATCAATAAATAACAGTGACCGGGTTCTTGTCATAACATATGGGAGTAGAGAAACAGCCAATACGATAAAAGAAACGATCTTCAAAGAAAAGTTAGTCAGGACACATATGGTCGCTGATGATTTCATGGCGGACTATTTTGAAATATTGGCACATAGGGATGCTGAAACAATCAAGGTTATAGATGACCTGATCATTCCTAGTAACCAATATTTTCCAATCTTTGGATTCCTTCAAATCTATAATAAGCTTAAAAATAAGACCAAGATAAAAAAGATACAACAGGATATCCTAAACAAGTTTGTCACTAAAGAAAAATCCAAGAAAGATTTTATTATTCATTCCTCGATTGAAGCTATATACAAGGATGCCAATATTGCAACTTCATTTAAGCATCCAACTGTAATATGGAATGTCTGGAATGGTAATATCCCCCTGGATAATCTGGAACAATTTCTTCGGTCTTATCCAAACGAGGAGAAGAAAGACTCAAAATACAGAAGATTGATTAGCTTGTATGACTATAAAAAATATGGTTCCGCAAAAGAGGTTTAGATAAGATCACAAAATAATACCCGAGAATACCTCGGGTATTTATTATAATGATAGTACATCTTCATATAGATAACGAAAAGACTGGGGAGGTATAAAATTTTCAAATATTTTATACGGATTAATCGGGGCATCGTATTTCTTCAGATTCCCTATTTTCAAAGCATAAGCTTTATCTCTGTTTTCAAAGTAAGAATCATAGAATGACTTTGTAATGCCTGATTGCTTTTCTGTATCTTCCCATATCTTTTCCGGCGTATCTTCCAATATCTTTGAAATTTCAAATTCTCCGACTATCATTCCAACCGGCATTGTTGAATAGATGATGACGGAATGAACTTCCTTATTCGAGAATATATTTTTTCTATACTCAAACCTTTTATTTCCATTAAAGATTTGTTCTACAAATTCGGGTTTAATTGATAATAATATTTTCATATACTTGTCCTCTGGCTAAAAGTCTATTAAATTGCTCATCTGTCAATCTGAAAAATCCCCAATATTCGGGATTTATACCTAACTCATCCATTAATATTTGCTTGGTTATTCTTCTGTTGAGCGCAATATTATATGTCATTTTTATAACAGTTAAGTTTCGTTGCTGGTTGAACCATTTGATCAAATCTTCCCTGTCAAAAATACTATATGCATTTGCATATTGAATAAACTCATTTATATTAGCAAAATCATTTTTAGTTTTTACCTCTTCAACAACACATATAGACGTTATCACACTCCTGTAATGCGCCGGACCAAGATTGTCTTTTGTCCGGTATATCGCAATTATATCCCTTGCCCTAAGTAAATTGACATCCCTCATAAAGCATATGTATATTTTATGAATACTATTCGTATGAGAAATATCTTCAATCAAATTGTAATTTTCATTCCTCAATATAGAGTCAGGAAAAAGTTTTGTATGATACTCCGGATAAATTGATAACGCAAATTTACGCCTATTATTGGATTGAATCAAGGGATAGTCAAGAATAACATCATCGGAAAATGTTCGCATGTTTTTTACGAGTACCTGTTCTGTTCCATTATCTGTTGTTTTTATTCCTGCACTAACAAAACCATAACGTTCTAATAACCCGATCAATGCATCATGCTCATTAAAGACTGTAACATAAGCTTCATCAACATCCTCAACAATTGCTTTATCCATTATTTTTTTGACAAAACGCTCTCCAAAGCGTGTCCCATGAGGATTTACTTTAAATGTCCCTACCTTTAATCGTTTTTTATTTGGTCTTACTGGCTCAATATCATCTAAACTTCCGTTTTCTATCTTTAGATATAAAAAACCGGCAATATTCCCCTTCATATCGTACTGAACATAGACAGTTGCCCCTTCAGCAGCTTTTCTTCCAAACCAATCGCTAAATTCAGCGTAACTTTCTTTAAGGGAGTCGAAGAATAGATCATCTAAGTTTATTTCGGAAAATGCTTTTATTTCCATAGTGAACAATTTAATGATTAACATTAAAAAATATATAATCTAAAATTAGACGTTCTTATATTTTCGTAAATGTATGAAAAAAAGATTTAATTTAACATTCTTGTTAATTGTAGTGTATCAGTCGCTTCATTTTGACAGACCTCTGATGATTTTATCATTTTAATTCATCCCCAAATGCTGTTCCATATACGGAGGCAAACAATCGCTTATACCCGGATGCAGACACCTCCTGATTATCCATTCCCGAATGACCTTCGCATGCCGTGAGTCGATACGAAAGGCCATTGCTATAACTACTTCCAGGTTTACTTCGCGTATATCGTAACGGATACGGGTACCACTGGCATATAGGTCGTATTTACATGTTTCCTGCACGTTTAGTGTTTTTTCTTTAAGGATAACATTCAGGCAGGCGTTGATCTTTTGTACGCTCACATCAAAGAGTGAAGGCAGTTCTACCTTGCGGAGCCATATGGTAGCGTTTACAGGCTCAAATACAATCTTGTATGAATTATTTTCCCCTTGCTCTATTTTTAGTATTCCTTTATTTGGGTTTTCTGATGTTTTCATATTGCTGTCTGTTGTAAATTTGTTTGTAAATGATTTGCTTGTGGAAAATGATATTTCCCGTCCAATCGCTTTTTCAAGGCCTGCATATCCTCATCCACCTTTTGATTCGTTATCTTGGCATAGATCTGTGTTGTACTAATATTCTTATGTCCCAGCATACGGCTTAGCGTCTCGATAGGAACACCGTTCGACAGGCAAACGGTAGTCGAAAATGTGTGCCGGGCCTGATGGAACGAGAGCGCGTCCAAACCCGCGGCTTGCCGGATTTCTTCCATATAGTAATGGATAAGCGCATAATAAGGGACGTTAAAAACCTTGCTATTTTCATCATTTCCGGTTGGATTCCGGTATTTGCTGTAAATATCCGAGGCTATGCCTGTCAATGGGACAATAGCCTGCGTACCTGTCTTCTTGCGCCTGAGGCGTATCCATGTGACACCCTGCCCGTCGGTAGATATATCCCCGTAGCTCAGGTTATGCAGGTCGGCATAGGCTAAACCGGTAAAGGCTGAAAAGATAAACAGGATGCGTACCCGTTCCGCTTTTTCGTTTGCCATGGGATTACACAGGATACGGTTCAGCTCTGTACGGGAAAGCCACCGGCGGGCAGTCTCTTCCTGCCTGCATTTATAGTCCGCGAAAGGGTTCTTGCGGAGCATCCCCCTGCTGATAGCCCGGTGTACCATATGTTTCAGTTTCATCAGCACGTTAAAAACCGTATTGACGGAAAAACCCCTGTTGAAACGCAGGAAGAACTCAAAATCTTCGATAAAGGAAGGTTGCAGTTCCCTGAAAGCGATATCCTCCAACCCGCATTTCTGCTGTATGAACTTCTCCAGGTTATTGTAAGCATGTACATAGCTGTAATAGCTGCCCTTCGACTTAACAATGCCTACGCCTTTAAGGTATTCCCCGTTATGCGCTCTGAACTCTGCCAGGAGCATCGGGATACCGGATTTAGCGGTGAGCAACGCGTTTTTCAAACTTTCGGCTGTTACGCAGGCATCTTCTTCCACCTGCCTGTTGTAATACTTTACGAGCTTCCGCTCATATTCTTCCAGCTTTTGGTTAAGTTCCCTGTCTACTTTATCCTTTCCGGTGGAACGTCCCTTTTTAACATTCCACAGGGCTGGGGCTATCTCTTCCCCGGTTGAGAATTGGGTAAGTTTCCCGTCCACCGTGATCCTTCCCATTACCGGGCACTTGCCGTTTTTCTTTACCTTTTGACGGTTGATATAGAATAATATACTGAATGTACTGCGCATGTTTTTTTGAGTTATAAGTTATAAATTATGAGTTATGAAATATCATTCAACAGAGCCAATTATTTGATTTGGACATTATTTACAGATTACCCTCTATCAGGGTAAACCGGCCTTCTATACGCTTCGACAGCCTGTGCATGTCTTCCCTTATCTTATCCAGAGAGAGTTCGGCATAGCGTTGGGTGGTCTTTATATGCTCATGCCCGAGCATGCGGCTGACCGTTTCGACAGGCACACCTTCGGAGAGGGTGATCAGGCTGGCGAATGTGTGGCGGCTGACATGGATTCCCAGCGCCTTATTGATGCCGCACCGTTTGGCAATGGCGTTAAGCCCCGAATGGACTGTCATTTTACCGGGGACATCCAGTACTTTACCTCCGGGCTGTTGCCCACGGTATTTTTCAATGATAGCCAGCGGGATATCCAGCAGGCGCACCCGGTATCCGACGCCCGTCTTTTGGCGTTTGGAGATAATCCACCTGCTGCCGTCCTCCATCGTGTGGATTTCATCGTATGTCAGATTCTTCATGTCGATGTATGAAAGTCCCGTGAATACCCCGAACAGGAAAACATCCTTCGTTTTCTTCTGCTGCCTGACCCGCGGCTCGTCCGACATGAACCTTTCCAGCTCTCCTTTAGTCAGCGTTTTATGTACAACTTCCTCGCGTTGGGCTTCGAAACCGTGAAAAGGGTCACGCGGGAGGATGCCTTCATTGACGGCGTTGCGGACTACTTTCCTGAAATAGGTCAGGTAGATGCTGCCGGTACCGGTACTGAATTTACGGTCTACACGCAAATAATTGCAGTAGTCCTCAATATGGGAATAAGCCAATGTCCTGAAAGGCAGGTCGCTCCGGTTTAGTTTTTCACGGATAAAGCCTTCCAATGCCCTGTAGGAGAGGAGGTACTGTTCATATGCCGCCCTGCTGTAATCTTTTCCTACACGCCCTGCTATATTATCATTCATTGTACGGAAAGAATCCAGAACGGTAGCCTGGGTAGAGGCGATACCCTGGCTGGCATTTTTCAGGTCATGGGCATCAACCGCCGGGCTGGTTTCTCTCAACTCTTTGTAGCGGGTGTGGATAACCAGGTTGATGCGTTCGATGGCGCGGTTGACATCCAGCGCCATCCGGCTCTTGCCTGTCATACGCCCGGATTTGGTGTCCCACAGGCAGGCATCGGCATTGATTTTCAGGCTGAACTGCGACATGGATTTCCCGATGTGGATACGTCCCATGACAGGGCTAAGGCCGTCTTTCCCGCATTGCTTCTTTTTCAGGTAATACAGTACCTTTAATTCTTGTTTCATAGGCTCATTTTTTTTTGTATTTAAGTTATACATCAATGAGCTATATGCTTCTATGAAAAATAGGGCTGGATTATAAGGAAAAACCATCCGGGCAGGTTTGTTCGCCAAAGGATAGACAAATTTGCTTTTTACCCCTGAAAATCGGTCTGTTTTACCGTATTTTACCCCGGTATTCCTTCTTCAAAACAGGTAACGGACAGGTAACGGAAACCCTGCTGAAAACCGCTTTTTCCAGCTTTTTACCCTCCCGAAAATCAATGCAAATGAATGCTTTATCTTTTGAATATCAATCTGATGCCTTTAAATTTTATTAATCTGCTTTTATGTCGTACCTTTGTTACCTTCATATCGAATAAAAAGATAAAGTATTTTGAATCTCGAATTATTTATAGCCCGAAAGGTATATTTCGGAGAAACTACTAAGCAAAAAGTTTCTTCTCCAGCGATAAAAATAGCGATAGCCGGAATTGCTATTGGTTTGGCTGCTATGGTATTGTCTGTTTGTATAGTAGTTGGATTTAAGAAGGAGATTAGAGATAAAGTAATCGGATTCGGTTCGCATATTCAGATTACAAGTTTTACGAATACCACATCGTACGAGACTAAACCGGTACGCCTGACCGATAGCCTGCTATCCGTAATTAATTCTAATGTCAATGTAAATCATATAGAATCTTTTGCGACTAAGCCGGGCATAATCAAAACGGACTCGGATTTTCAGGGAGTTGTTTTAAAAGGAGTGGGAGAGGACTACGACTGGTCTTTTTTCAAAGATAATATGATTGAAGGTGATGTTCTGCAATCATCGGACTCGGTAACAGGCAATCAGGCAATCATATCTAAATATATTGCCGACCGTTTGCATCTGAAGTTGGGCGATAGCTTTATGACATATTTCATTCAAGAGCCTGTAAAAGTACGGAAGTTCACTATCGCAGGAATTTATAGTACGAATTTCGAAGATTATGACAAACTGTTTATGATTGTAGATCTTCGTACTGTTCAGAGGTTGAACAGCTGGGATGATAATCAGGTCAGCGGGCTTGAATTGAGAATAAA
Organism: Indolivaga macrotermitis; assembly: GCF_900128985.1. Taxonomy (GTDB): domain Bacteria; phylum Bacteroidota; class Bacteroidia; order Bacteroidales; family Dysgonomonadaceae; genus Dysgonomonas_A; species Dysgonomonas_A macrotermitis. The sequence goes on from NZ_FQUC01000015.1 coordinate 9,799, forward strand.
AGATTACAATCGCTTGAAAGAAGTGAAGACCGAGTTGTTTTTTGAGATGGCCGAATGTCATGATGGAGACGGAAACGCATTGTTTACCCGGTCGATAGAAGATATGAATCCTATGATATTCAGCTGGCTCAGCCTCTTGGATATGAATGTATGGGTAATTATCATACTGATGCTTGCAGTTTCGGGTTTTACTATGATTTCGGGATTGCTGATAATTATACTGGAAAGGGCTAATATGATAGGTATACTGAAAGCTTTAGGTGCTCGAAATACGAGTATCCGTAAAGTTTTTCTATATATATCGGCATTCTTAATACTAAAAGGGATGTTTTGGGGCAATTGCATCGCTTTGGCTATTTGCGGACTTCAGAAGTATTTCGGAATTATCAAGCTCGATCCTGCGACATACTACGTAACGGAAATGCCTGTTTATATTAATCCCATTTATATAATACTGATAAATATAGGTGCATTAATTATTTCATTGCTTATGATGATAGGGCCTTCATACTTGATAGCACGGATATCTCCGGCTAAGTCCATTAAATTCGAATAAGTAGATTCTTCTTCATATGTTAATGTAACGAATGATAATTGAAAATAATTTCTATCTTTGCAGTAATTAAAGCAATAAACAACACTTGAATGGTAAATATTTTCACACATAGAAACATAAATAATCCTCTAAATTTTAACGGTTTAGATTTGTTATTGTGTGCTGAAATATTAGAGAGAGAGAGAGAGAGAGAGAGAGAGAGAGAGAGAGAGAGAGAGAGACGCATCACTTGCGTTAACTAAACAGAAATTTTCTAAAATACAAATTTTTCTATTGTGTCAAAACAACGGGGCGTCTTTTTATGTCTTCGTTTGTTTTGTCGTATATATCCATTTCCAAATAAGTTGGCCGGGCAGGCTGTGTCCGGTAGGATCATTGTTGTTTTGTTGTCGTTCGAATACTATTTCGGGTAACAGGTTATGCTTTGGCCAACTATTACAGGCAGCAGGGTGCAGTGAATGCATCTTGCTGCTTTATTTTGCCGATTTACCGGATATTTTTTTTAACGCAAAGACTCTAAGACACAAAGGTATTTTACGATATTCTGTAGAGATGTATTGCATACGCCTGAAACAAAAAATAATCAAGAGGATGTATACAATACGTCCCTATAAGAGACATTTTCAAAATCAACAACTCTTAATAAAAACAACAGAAGGGTCTGTGACCCTAAAAACAACAAACAATGAAGAAAAAGATTCTTTTACTAATGGGGGTATTTACTTTTGGAATACTCAATGCACAAGTCGGAATAAATACGCAGAATCCACAAGCTACACTGGCTATTGTATCGGAAGGGAATACAAGCACGAGCCAAGCCCTTGCGGTCGAAAATGTATCGGGTACTGAAATATTATCTTTACGAGATCATGGACATATGGGATTAGGAGTTAATAATCCGATGGTCAGGCTCGATCTCCGGGACGGGGTAAACAATTCTATCATGGGAATTGGTAATAGCAGCCAAACGGCAACAGCGGCTAAAGCGGGAGCTTTGAAGTACGATTCGGGGCCTCAGGCATTGTATTTGTCAGATGGTACGAACTGGAATAAGCTTAGTGCAAATGTTATCCGTACATACGTTGTAGCTGATATAATCAATATCAGCCAATCTTTTGCAACTAATACTTCGACAACGGTAATGAATTGGCGGGAGCTCGAAGACCTGCTCGGGACGTTTTCTCCCACAACAGGAATATTTACTGCGCCTCGTACAGGTACTTACACTATATCGGCAATAGTAACATTCGATGCCGGCTTGGTAGGTGCTAATAGTTACATGCAAATGGAATTAATATCGCCATCTGCCACTGTTAAATGTCAGACTACTTACTACGGTGCCGCTACATTCCAGACATCTGTACTATGTTCGGGAAATTTTCAACTGTCGGCAGGAGAAACTCTCAAATCGGCAATTTATCATAATATGGGAACTGCAAAGAGTCCTAAAGCGGGATATTGTAATTTAAGTATATTGGAGAATTAAGGTCTCACACCTTTTTTATTGCTTCAGTAAGTAAGAGAGCAATAGATTGTTATGCTTCGAAAATATATCATTAAATACTTATTATTATTTAATATAATGGAAAAGAAAATATATAATTATTTGTGGTTAACCGCAATTGTTGTATTCAGTGGGTTAACTACATCTGCTTTTGCTCAAAGTGTAGGCATCAATACCAATTTACCTACAGGTACACTCGACGTATTCTCAGAGGGAAATAGTAACCTGACTAAAAATATAGAGATCGTAAATTCCGCTAATGTCAATTTACTGACATTATTAGACAATGGTTATATGGGAATAGGAACATCTATTCCATCTGTAAGGCTCGATTTGAGAGGAACGAGCGGAGCAAGCAATATTATTGGTATCGGGAATACAAACTTATCGGCATCAACAGCAAAAGCAGGTGCATTGAAGTATGTGGACGATACCAAGGAATTGCAATACTCGGATGGGACTCAGTGGATGATTCTCGAAGCCGATATGGTGAGGGATTGTGTGATTGCCGAAAACTCATATAACTTGATGACCTGCCCTGATAATACCACAACCCAACTGGGTAATTGGATTACGGTGTACGATCCAACATCTACATTCGATCCGGTGACGGGAGTATTTACAGCCCCTAAAACTGGATTATATACAGCCACATTTAGTATACATATGGTAATTACTGTAGTTGCTGCAGGCAGTTATCTAGAGGGGCAATGGATTGCCAGTAACGGGAAGACAATAAAATGTACCAATTCGTTCCCTATAGCCGGAGGTTTTATGGCAGCTATTACTTGTAGTGGAACTATTACTCTAAGTGCAGGAGATACTCTTTATCCTCAGATTTTCCATAACATGGGAATTGAAAAGCATCTGCGTATTTATGGGGATTCATTGTCTCCTGCATCTGATTTGAATTTCAATAACTTATCGATAGTGATACAATAAAGTAAATTGACCAAAATGAAAAGGATATTAATTATTTTATATATACTGCTTATTTTACCCTTTTGTCTGACTGCTCAGATAGGGGTAAATACAGAATTGCCCAAAGGCACACTCGGAATTAGATCTGCTTCATCTGCTATTCCCGTTGTTGTGTCTCGCAACTCAGACAATACGGAATTAGCAAAGTTATTAAATTCGGGATATCTGGGATTAGGTGGAGCCAATCCCGTTGTTAAACTTGATTTAAGAGGAACACAAGCTGATGGAGAGCTTGGGCTGGGAACAACTTCTATGACAGCCGCTGCTGCCGGAGCCGGAGCTATAAGATATAATAACGGTATTGAGTATTCGGATGGGGAGGTCTGGGTAAAGCTGACTGCGTTGCCTACTAAAGCTTATGTAATAGCTAAAAATTCTTCTCCATTAATTGCATTGCCAACGAGCACAACCTGGAAAAACTGGACAAAAGACATAGATGTAACTAACAGCTTTAATGCTTCGACCGGGGTATTTACAGTTCCACGCACCGGTGTATATTCGATATCTTGTACCGGAATGTTCCATATTGTTGCTACTATGGTTGGAGCTTTGCGTCTTGAGATTAATCTACAGGTTAGCAGCAGTACCGCTGCTAATGTAAAAAGTGCAGTAGCAGCTCCTGTAGGTGCAACAGGTGATCTTGTAAATATGACATGTGTGAATAAATCATTTTTATACCTTCAGGCAGGAGATACCTTCTATTTTTATATCTGGCATAATACAACTCCCAGTATAGAAATGACTACCGACGGATCATATAATACACTGACCATATCAGAGATGTAACAGAATATATTGAGAGGATAAATAAAAAGAGATGACTTTCCGGTCATCTCTTTTTTATTAAAATTTTATTTCTATTTCGGTGGTAGTATTTCCGGCTTTCCATTTAGGACCTTCTTCTATAAGCCGGATAGCTTCGTTGTCGAAAGGTTCGCACAAGCTCTTTTTCACCTTAATATCTGACGGGTGCCCATCCATACCGACAGAGAATTGTAAAACAACTTTCCCTTTTGTTTTATTACAATCTGTGTTCTCGGGATGAATTATGTTAGCTTCTATGTATTTTTTATATTCATTCATCCCTGCAACAGGTTCAGGTTTGATTTTAGCCGGTTCAGCTTTCTTTTTGTCTGGTTTAACAGATGATATGGCACCTGTGACCATAGATTTCTTCTGAACTCCGTATCCTGTAACAACAACTTCATTTAATTGTTGAGTGTCTTCTTTCATTGCCACTACTTTGGTATTCTTCGGATCGGGTATATCAATTTTTTCGAAACCGATAAAGTATGCGGTTAATGCAGCGTCATCCGAGTCGACGTTTAACTTGTAGTTTCCGTCAATATCTGTAATTGTGGCGTTGTTGGTACCTTTTTGTTGTACGGCAACTCCTATCAGTGGTTCGTGATTCTGGTCGACGATCTTCCCTTCCAGAGTATATTTCTTATTCGAAGCACGACTCTCTGCTTTAGCTGACCTGGCAGCCGGAGCCGATTTTTCAGCAATAGACTCAGCTGCCATAACAGCTGCAGGTGGGGAAGGGGGCGCAGGAGGAATTGCTGCCGGAGCCGGTGTCGCAACTGCTAATCCGGCAACTTTACCATCCAGTGCATTTTGTACATCAGCTGATAGCATATCAGCATCTTGTTGGCTTATCTCCTCATGCGATGCCAGCATAGGTGCGTCTGTAGAGATAATTTCTGTTGAAGAATGGTTATTAATATTCTTTTGTTTGACCGAAAGTTCCTGTATCTCATCTTTTCTTAGCTGAGCATAACTTTCAGGTACATAGATACGTATCGGATCAATCGGTGTAATTACCTCATGCAGGTTACTGATAGTTGCTACAGACGTAGCAATTACTTCTTTCTGCGGATTTTCTTCCTGAATAGCAGTTAATTCGAGGCGTTTTTGTTCTACATACTCCTGAGGGACATACAGATCGATATATCCGTTGGTAGTTTCGTTAGCAACAACCATCGACGACTGATGGTTTAATAAAACGAAATACCCGCTGATGAGTACAATAACGGCTACTGCTGCAATGGATATTTTCCATGCACCTTGCTGCCTGCGCTGTACGGAACGGGCTGTAATTGCAGATCGCATACGGGCAATACGGTCGGCATGATTTCCGGGTATGGAATCATAACCTTCTATGGCTTCTGCCAAAAAAGGATCGTCCATCGCATTTCGTTCAATGCGATGAGCCTCTTTACCTTTGCGGTAGCCTCGTATGTAATCAAGAAATTTCATTTTGCAATCTGCTTTCTATACACAGTTTTAAATTTCGTTTACCGTTTTGGATGTAACTTTTTACGCTTTTCATATCATATCCGGTCACTTCCACTATATCTGCATAAGACATGTCTTCGTAAAAAAACTTAGTCACAGATATTCTTTGAGGTTCGGATAATTTCGCCATGCAATAATTGAGTGCATCTTCCCGCTCGTCATCCAAATCTTCGCTTAATAGAGTCATAACGTCACCCGATTCCATAAGGTTCGAATCAAAATCGACCGGAATTTCACGTTTATTATCTTTTAGCAGGTGAAAACAGTGATTTTTTGTCACACTATACAACCATGTCTTGAATACCTTTATTTCGTACCCGCTGATTTTGGGAAGCAGGTTCTCGAATATTTCCATTACAGCATCCTGCGATTTATCTTCATCTTGCAGGTATTTCAGGCAGAGACCATATACAAGAGGTATATACCGATTGTAGAGCTTGCCGAAAAGTTCGGTATTGCCCGTATCACGGTACTGTCCGAGTAATTCCTCGTCGGTATACTCGATAGTTTTCTCTTTATTTAGTTTAAAGAACCTCAATAATATGGAATTAGTTGTTTTTTAGGCTTACTTACATAAGGCTATAATATAGGACAAAGCTACATGATTTTGCAAAAGATTGCAACATTTAAAAAAAATTATGCCTTGTTTATGGAATTTTTCTCCCTGTTTCCTCTATTTAATCAACAGCAAGTATTAGTGATGTACTTTGAAATCATAACAGCATATTGTTGTTTTAGTTACCAAAGCAATAAAATAGAATAAGAAACAATCAGAAAAAGTAATAAACATAAAAAATGAAGACCATGAAAACTAAAATCACAGCTTTTTTGACATTTATGCTCTTTTGTATTTCTGTAGCTGTAAATGCTCAGGATATAATAGTAACAGGTACGGTTAGAGACAATATAGGAGATACTATCATTGGTGTATCCGTCTATATAAAGGGTACAACAAAAGGAACTTTAACTGATGTTGATGGAAAGTACAGGATAAGCGTATCCCCTGATAATACTCTTGTTTATTCTTTTATCGGTTTTAAAAATAAGGAAGTAAAAGTGGATGGCCGTACTGCGATTGATGTTGTGTTGGAAGAAGATACTCAACTGTTAAGTGAATCTGTCGTTATAGGGTATGGTGTTCAGAAGAAATCGATGATTACCGGATCAGTTGTGTCGGTAAAAGAAGATAAGCGGCAGAGAAATAAAAATAAGTCTACACCTCCGGCACCGCCAGCTCCTCCTGCGGCGTCACCTGTTCCGGTAGCCAGAGCTGAAGCGGATAGTAAATCTTTTGTTTCGGTTACTAATTACGGGAGTGAGGAATACGGAACTTATAAAGAGAACCGTTTTATGTCACCGATAGCCGAGGCGTTGTCTACTTTCTCCATTGATGTGGATACCGAATCATATACAAACTTTCGCCGTTTTATAAACAGTGGACAGAAGCCGAGTAAAGATGCTATCCGTATTGAAGAGTTTATTAATTATTTCAAATATAATTATGACGAACCGACTAATGCCGATCCTGTAAAAGTGACTACCGAAGTGGGACAAAGCCCTTGGAATACCCAGCATCGTTTGGTACGCATTGGGGTGAAGGCTAAAGAAATAGCAAAAGAAGATCTGCCTCCGAGCAATTTAGTATTCTTGATTGATGTTTCGGGTTCTATGTCGGGACCGACCCGTCTCGATTTGGTGAAAACTTCTATGAAAATGTTGGTAAATAATTTGAGGGATAATGACCGTGTGGCAATAGTTGTTTATGCGAGTGAAGTAGGGGAGAAGCTGGCTTCGACCTCTGGGAAAGACAAAGAGGTTATTAAAAATGCAATCGATCAGTTACGTGCATACGGTGCTACTAATGGTGCCGGAGGCATACAAAAGGCGTATGAGATAGCAGAAAAGAATTTTATGAAAGATGGTAATAACCGTATTATACTTTGTACCGACGGCGATTTCAATGTAGGGGCATCCAGCCCTCAGGCTTTGGAGGAAATGATAGAGCAGAAACGCCAATCGGGAGTATTCTTATCTGTACTGGGGTACGGTATGGGAAATTACAAGAGCAATAGAATGCAGTTGCTGGCAGAAAAAGGAAACGGTAATGCATTTTACATTGATAACCTGCAGGAGGCAAATCGTGTTTTAGTACAAGAGTTCAACGGTACATTGTATACTATAGCAAAGGATGTGAAGTTGCAATTAGAGTTCAATCCGGCTAAAGTTCAGGCATACCGACTGGTTGGTTATGAAAGCCGAATGCTTGCTAAAGAGGACTTTAACGACGATACTAAAGATGCCGGAGAAATGGGCGTAGGGCATACTGTTACCGCTTTATATGAGATTATTCCTGTGGGAGTAAAGTCGAATATGTATCCGAGAGTGGATGGTCTGAAATACCAGAAAACGGAACAGCCTGCCTCTAGTGTATCATTAACCGATTCTCCGGAATTGCTGACTGTGAAGTTGCGCTACAAGCAGCCTGATGGTGACAAAAGTGTGAAATTAGAGCTCCCGGTTATTGATAATGGAAAAAATGAAGTATCTTCGGACATGCGTTTTGCATCGGCGGTGGCTATGTTCGGTCAATTGCTGAAAGGTTCGGATTTCAAAGGCGATGCAACTTACGAAAAAACAATTGATCTGGCTCGTTCGGGCATCAGTAAAGATAATGATAAGGATGGGTACAAGGCCGAGTTTGTAAGGTTGGCCGAAACAGTCCGGGCAATGAATTAATATTACATAATTAAGACGGGAATCATGAAAGCTAAGCTGGGTATAGTTTTATTATTATTATGTGTTGTCTCTTTTTTCTTTTATAATAAAAGAGGGGGAGGAGTAAAACAGGAAGAGAAAACTGAAAAGTTACTAAATGGAGTGGTGTTAAATGCTTCTGATGATAAGCCTATATCGAATGTGCAGATCGCCATTGCCGGGAATAATCCGCAAACAATGACTAACAGCGAGGGCGAGTATCTGATTCTGGTAAGACCGACTCAAGAGCTTATTTTTAAACATCCGGCTTATCGTTCTGTAACTATAGCAGCTTCGGAAGCCAAGACTGTAAAAATGGAACTGATCGATTCTTCCTTTATTAAGAAGGCCGAAGAAAATCTATCTGTTACAGGTCAATAACCTGATATGCTGATATAATAAAGAGAGGAGATTCAAAAAATGAATCTCCTCTCTTTTATTTTTATTAGCCATCCTTAATCGAACATTTTGCGGAAGTGGCTGAATATTTTTTCTTTGACAGATGGTGACGGTTGAAAATTAGGTGAATTCTCAAGCCCTGTAAGGGTTTGCTTTTCACTGTCGCTAAGTTTTTCGGGAATGTATACACTGATATTGATCAGCAGATCACCCGTTCCATACCTGTGAACGCTGGGTAATCCTTTATTCTTCAGTCGAAGAACTTTTCCGGGCTGGGTTCCGGGTTCTATTTTTACCTTTGCTTTACCATCGATGGTCGGAATTTCTACACTTCCACCTATTGCAGCTGTGGTAACGCTGAGCAGAAGGTTGTATACGACATCATTATCGTCGCGGAATAATTCGGGATGTGGTTCTTCTTCAACCAGAATAAGTAGATCACCATTGACTCCGCCATGGCGGGGCGCGTTACCTTTTCCGCTCATCGAAAGCTGCATGCCTTCTGCTACTCCGGCAGGTATATTAAGGGTGATAACTTCTTCGTCGCGGATAATCCCTTCGCCCGAACAGTGAGGACATTTCTTTGTGATCGTTTTTCCTTCTCCGTTACAAGCCGAGCAGGTTGTTTGTGTCTGCATACGTCCCAGCATGGTGTCTACTACCCGGGTTTGTGTGCCCGATCCGTTACAGGTCGAACAGGAAGTGTATGCTGTTCCGTTTTCGGCACCGGTACCGCTACAATGCTGGCACGAAACGTATTTCTTTACTTTTATCTTTTTTTCTACTCCGGTAGCTATTTCTTTCAGAGACAGTTTTACCTTAACCCGTAGGTCTGATCCGCGGTTTACACGGCGGCCTCCACCTCCGCCAAAGCCTCCGAATCCGCCAAAACCTCCTCCGAAAATATCACCGAATTGAGAGAAGATATCGTCCATAGAGAACCCTCCGGATGAATGTCCGCCGAATCCTCCCGGGGCATCATGTCCATAACGGTCGTATTTCGCCCGTTTTTGATCGTCGCTTAGCACTTCATATGCCTCGGCAGCTTCTTTAAATTTGTCTTCGGCAGTTGGGTCTCCCGGATTTTTGTCGGGGTGGTATTGGATTGCTTTCTTCTTATACGCTTTTTTTATTTCTTCTACAGTAGCAGTTTTGGTTATTTCCAATACCTCGTAATAGTCTCTTTTGCTCGCCATTGTTTAATTTACTATATATAATTAAGGTTTTTAAGCCCTTATTTTGCTACAATTACTTTAGCAAAGCGGATTACTTTGTCATTCAGGCTATATCCTTTTTGAATACAGTCTACAACTGTGTCTTTTTGGTCTTCGCTTTGGGCAGGTATTGTCGTAATAGCTTCGTGCCTTTCGGTGTCGAATGTTTCGCCGATAGCATCGAGCTCTTTTACCCCGTTTTGAGCCAAATAACTTTTGAATTTGTTGTAAATAAGCTCTACACCTTCTCTGGCATCTTCCGGAATATTAGGTAATGCCCTTTCGAAGTCGTCGATGATAGGGAGCACACCTATAATGGCTTTTTCGTTGCCGCTTTTCAATAAGTCGGCTTTTTCCTTCATCGTGCGTTTCCTGTAATTATCAAATTCGGCGTGAAGGCGTAAATAAGAATCGTTCAGTTCTCCGAATTTTTGTTCAAGATCATCAGCCATATTGGCACTCTCTTCACTCGTGCCATCAGTATTTGTTTCGTTTTCTGACAGATTATCTGTGTTCAGAGTTTCGTCTTCCGGCAAAAAATCTTTTTCTTCGTGGTTTGCTCTCATGTTTTATATGCTTTTAGTTTCTTGTATTTTAGAGTTTTAGATTGTTCTCTTTGATACAAGTAACTTCAGTTATGCTTTATTATTTGCAGGTTGTACTACAAATTCTTTGCCAAACTTTTTCTGGAAGACGTATTTATCGGTTGTTGGAGTTTTAATAAATCTGTAAGTAAGCTTAGAATCTGTTTGAATTTTAGCGAAAATATTTATTATAGGCTCTCAATAGCTATAAAAAAGTTGAGCTATAAAATTTAAACAGACTCTTAAAATGTAAATAATTGTTATCAAAACGAAGAATAACTGAAAAGTGAAAACAATTAATCAAAAAACGAGAATCGGTCTTTGTAATGGTGAGGCAAAGTTCCTATCTTTGTGTAGAACGCTGATTTTAGGGTGTTATCGCAAAGTATCTGACCCGTTATAATCAGTTTTACAAGACATCTATGTTATCCGTCAGAAATATAATTTCAGTTATATGCTACTAGCACAGTTTTTTACTCCGATGAATGTTACGCTGATAATACTGCTGGCATCGTCAATCTTTTTTATGAGAGGGAAAATCAGGTCAGACCTGGTTGCGATATGTGCCCTTTTGGCTTTGGTCATAACCGGGATATTATCGCCGACGGAGGCTTTGTCAGGGTTTTCTAATCCTGTGGTTATAATGATGATAGGCCTGTTTGTGGTCGGTGGCGGAATATTCCGTACAGGGTTGGCTAAACTGATAAGCTCGAAGATTTTGCGGCTCGCGGGTGAAAGCGAAACCCGTTTGTTTGTACTGGTTATGCTCGTAACTGCTTCTATCGGGGCGTTTGTGAGTAATACGGGTACGGTAGCGGTGATGATGCCTATTGTTGTCAGTATAGCTGTGAGCGCCAAGATAAGTCCCCGGCGTTTTCTTATGCCTTTGGCTTTTGCCAGTAGTATGGGGATATTGACCCTGATTGCGACACCTCCGAATATGATAGTGAGTAACGAACTGGAAAAGAACGGATATGACGCTCTTTCGTTCTTCTCTTTTACACCAGTAGGTTTGGTTTGTTTAGCTGTCGGGATTATAGTACTGTATTTCTTGTCAAAGATATTTCTCTCGAAAGATGATTCGGACGGACAGGAAAATAAGAAATCGGGAAAATCCCTGGATGATCTTACGAATGAATATCAGTTGCATAAGTTGCCACATATTGTGATAAGTGACGATTCGGATATGATAGGCAAGACATTGAAAGAACTGAAGATATCCAATAACTATAATATAAGTGTGGTTACGGTAGAAAAACCGGGTGGGGGACGTTTTCGTAAAAATGTAAATGAAGTTGTAGCCGGCCCTAATACATTGATCGAAAAAGGGGATGTATTGGTTTGTTACGGTAAAAAAGGAAATATAAACCGGTTTGTTGAAGAGCAGGGATTTAAGATTGCCGAAACAGTAGAAAAGGAAACCGGCATTTTTGACTTCGAAGAGATCGGTTTAGCTGAGGTTTTTATTATGCCTAATTCGAAATTGGTGAACCGTACTATTATAGATGCCCATTTCAGAGACGAGTTTAATGTGAATATTCTGGGTATTCAGCGCGACAATGAGTATAAGATGACCGATTTGCAAAAGGAAAAGCTGCATTCGGGTGACGCTTTGCTTATACAGGGTACATGGACGGATATTGCTGATCTGGGCGATCGTCAGGACGATCTGGTGCTGGTCGGGCAACCTCTGAAAGAAGCGGCAAAGGTTACTATCAATTACAAGGCTCCGGTTGCTGCTACCATCATGGTGCTGATGGTTATAGCTATGGTTACAAATATTGTGGCGCCCGTTATCGCTGTTATGTGTGCTGCTGTACTGATGGTGGCGACAGGATGTTTGCGGAATATGGAGGAAGCTTATAAGAATATAAATTGGGAGAGTGTTGTACTTATCGCAGGAATGATGCCTATGGCTGTTGCCTTTGAGAAAACGGGGGCGGCTGCACTTATTTCCGATACACTGGTCGGCGGATTAGGTACTTATGGCCCGTATGCTTTATTGGCAGGCGTGTACTTCGGAACTTCTATTTTGACTATGTTTATCAGTAATAGTGCCACGGCGCTTCTTTTTGCTCCGATTGGTATACAGGCGGCTGTGAATATGCAGGTTAGTCCTTATCCATTTATGTTTGCTGTGGCTGTAGCAGCCAGTATGTGTTTTGCATCGCCATTCTCTACGCCTCCTAATGCTTTGGTAATGTCTGCCGGACGCTATAAATTTATTGATTATATAAAGGTAGGGCTTCCATTGCAATTGATTATGGGTATAGTGATGATCTTGGTATTGCCGCTTTTATTCCCATTTTAAAATGACTTAGAGATATGAAAAACTATATATTTGATGATTTTCCGCGCATAGGCTATCTCTTGGTTTCGAGAATGGTTGCCGACCAAAAAAAGAAACCTAAGTTTATGTATCGTGAGAAAAGAACGAAACCCGAAGATAGCGGGTGGCGTATTTTTTCGGGGGAAGAATCTGATGATTATGTAAATAATCCGGAGAATATAGCAATATCTTCTCCTTCCACTATTCTGAAGCAGGATGCTTCTATTGCAAATCTGCTTCTGAAGGGGGTTGGTTCTGTTTATGAGCGTGTATCGGATACTGCAGAATGGCGTAAAGTTCATGACTTTGGCTTGAAGGATGATTTTATGGTCAGGCACGAGTTGACTGACAGATGGAGATTCAGTATAAACAACCTGTTTGAACGCAGGTTGGAGAAGGAAACCGGTAGTTTGTTGTATACAACGGGAGATAAATCGGTACGTTTATCGGTTTGGAACGATAAAGGGAAAACGAAAGATATTATCTATAAAAGGTGTATTGAACGGGTAAATACAAGGGATGAATCACGTAACAAAACATTAGAAAAATATGATTTTTCGGATGATAAGGTATTTCGCACAGGGTATAGGATAAAAGAGTCTGATAGTCACCGGGAATACAATGTTATATATGCTTCTTCGATAATCAATGAGGAGTTACTACAGGCAGCTCTGTATTTTGATTCTGAAGAAGATATGCAATGGGCAATTGGTACATGGCAGTCAATGACTATTGATTGAAGAATTTTTATCTATTCAAAATAAAGAGGTTCTTTGATAGATTGAAGTTTGAATTTTTTGAACAATATATGAGAGGCAGGGCATAAGGTTTTATGCTCTGTTTGTGTTTAAAAAAAAGAGGATAAAAATATTTTGAAAAATGGTGTCACTTTTGTCACCTTTGTCACCTTTTTACGAGAAAAGCCTTTACAGTAAAGTGTTTGTGAAAGTGACATATTGGGTGACATCTGTTACCTTTTTTGATTATTTTGTTTACCTTTGGCAAAATTTTAAAGTTTTGCGCCTTTTGTTGTTTTCTAGCTACAAAATGGTAATTGTAGATACGAAACTTAATGTGCACAAATACTTGTTGTTACCGTTATAACTTATGTCTGTAGATGTAGAAAAGGCAATGGATGAAACTATCTTGCCTATCAAAAAAACGGATCTGATTTATCAGATTGAAGACCGCCCTCCATTTAAAGAAGCATTGTTCGTTGCTTTTCAGCATTTACTCGCCATCTTTGTGGCAATAATAACCCCTCCTCTTATCATTGCCGCCAGCTTAGGTTTAGATAGGGAGACTACCGGATTTCTGGTTTCAATGGCACTTTTGGCCTCCGGTATTTCTACATTCATTCAGTGTCGGCGATTCGGTCCTGTAGGTTGTGGCTTGCTCTGTGTTCAAGGGACTAGCTTTTCTTTTATAGGGGCTCTTACTGCCAGTTTTCACGGAATGGGTTTAGTTGCGTTGCCCGCCATGTTCGGGGTATGTATCGCTGCCGCTCCGGTCGAAATGATCGTTAGCCGCATACTGAAATATACACAGAAGATTATTACTCCATTGGTGTCGGGTATTGTAGTAACCATGATTGGGTTGAGTCTTATCAAAGTGGGTATTACTGCTTGCGGCGGTGGTTACTCTGCTATGGAAAACGGTACTTTCGGCAGTTATCAGAATTTAGGTTTGGCTGCTATTGTATTAGTGTCTATTTTGGTATTCAACAGTTTCAGGAATAAATATATACGTATGTGCTCGATCGTCTTGGGGCTGATTCTTGGATATATTGTTGCTTATACTCAAGGGTTGATTGATTTTTCTCAATTAGGTAATCTGGGAACTCTAAATATACCAACTCCTTTTAAGTACGGATTGGACTTTGATCTTTCGGCCTTTATTGCGGTTGCACTGATATATTTTATTACGTCAATTGAAGCAATGGGCGATATTACTGCCAATTCGATGATCGGGGGAGAACCTATTAAAGGTGAGAAGTTTGTGAAGCGGGTGCAGGGAGGAGTTTTAGCCGACGGTTTTAACTCTATTGTAGCCGGAGTGTTTAATTCATTCCCGAACTCGATATTTGCCCAGAACAACGGACTTATACAACTGACTGGTGTTGCAAGCCGTTATATAGGGTATTATATTGCGGCATTTTTGGTAATACTGAGTGCCTTTCCTTTTATCGGGGGGATTTTCTCACTTATGCCTGAGCCTGTATTGGGTGGTGCTACTCTGCTGATGTTTGGTACGGTGGCCGCTTCGGGGGTACGTATTATTGCATCTCAGGATATAGACCGTAAAGCGGTTTTGGTATTGGCTGTAAGTTTCGCCTGCGGATTGGGCGTAGAACTCGCTCCGGATATTTTGGCTCAAATGCCTACATGGGTTAAGGGGATATTCTCTTCCGGAATCACTACTGGCGGGCTGGTTGCTATTGTGGCGAACATTGTAATTCGTATAAAAGAATAAAGGACTAGAAATTATATTATAACTACGACGATTATGAAATTGCTTAAAGACAGGATTTTAAAAGATGGTAAAAGTTTTGATGGTGGAATTTTGAAAGTGGATAGCTTTATCAATCATCAAATGGATCCTATATTAATGAAGTCGATAGGAGTAGAGTTTGTACGTCGTTTTGGTAATATGCCTATAAATAAAGTGATAACGATAGAAGCCAGCGGTATAGCCCCGGCTATAATGTTGGGTTACTTATTGGAGCTACCGGTTGTTTTCGTGAAGAAAGCGAAGCCTAAAACTATGGGGAATATGATTACTACTCAGGTATATTCTTTTACTAAAGACACAACCTACGACGTATGTGTTAGCAGCGATTTTCTTACTCCGGATGATACGGTTGTTTTTATAGATGATTTCTTAGCAAACGGTCATGCTGCGATAGGTGTGAAAGATTTGGTTGATAAATCAGGAGCAAAATTAGCAGGTATGGGATTTATTATAGAGAAGAGCTTTCAGGAAGGCGGAAAACGTCTCCGCGATCTGAATATACATGTCGAATCTTTAGTCCGGATTAAGAGCCTGGGTACAAATAGAATCGAGTTTGAAGATTGACGATTATTTCGTATCAATCTTTTATAAATTAATGCACACAGCAAATACAACTGATAGAACAAAGGAAGCCATTGAAGTATATTTTAGATATGGATCCAGTTGAGCATCAACCTTAGTTGCCAGTATATTTCTTAGTATGATCAGAAAAGGAATAAAGAAGATAATATATAGATATTGATACCATTCGCTACAATAAAAGCAGCCATAAACAATAAAGCAACTAATACCCAAGAAGGTTAATGCTGCATGATATATGCGTGAGCCTTTTCTTCCAAATCGTATAGCTAAAGTCATCTTGCCCGATACGCAGTCATTTTCCATATCGCGCATATTGTTAATATTCAAAACTGCTACAGTAAATAACCCCATCCCGATTGCGGGAAGCCATGGTTGAAATGTGAGTTGCTGCACATTCAGAAAGAAGGTTCCCACGATAGCAACTAATCCGAAGAAGATAAATGAAAATATATCGCCAAACCCTTTGTATCCATAAGGGTTTTTACCTGCAGTGTACTTGATCGCAGCTATGATGGATGCCCCTCCTAATATAAAGAACAGGAGAATGTATGTAATAGGCATAAATTGAGAAGCTATATATATCAGGGAAGCTCCGACTATGCATGATAAAAGTATCGTTATTAAGATGGCTCTTTTCATAAGTTCAGGACTGATAGCTCCACTCTGAACAGTTCTTGTAGGACCTACGCGTCCTCCTGTTATATCGGTTCCCTGTTGATAATCTCCTAAATCATTAGCTAGGTTCGACAAAAGTTGTAATAGCGTAGCGGTAAGCATGGTTAATAAGCATACACTGATGCTAAAGTGCCCTGTTGAATATGCCATGCCATTCCCGCAAATAGTAGTAGCTATTGCCAGAAAGAGTGTACGAGGACGTAATGCCGAGATCCAGGTTTTTATAGATGCCATTTTACTTTATTTTCTGCAAAATAAATAGTTTTCGGTGGACATGGCAAATTATTTAAGGTCTCTGATCTTTTTATTACTTTTTCTAAGCAAAATAGCAATCAGTTGTTGCCATCTCAAAACATTGTGTTAATACTTATAATTATCCAATTAAAGCAGTTTGTAAAAAAGATCAGAAAGAGACAATTTGGTTGCTATTATGTGTTTTTATTGACATATATACTTTGCATGGTCTTTTTTATTGCTAATTTTGTGAAAACAATATATTAGTGCTTAAGTCTATATAGCATAAGCAAAACTGATTAACTCTGTTTTTTTTAATACTAAGATTTAAATATATAAAGTAAAAAGATGCTTACTGTCGAAAAAATCGGAGGCACTTCAATGTCTCAATTTAAAGATGTCCTATCCAATATTATTATCGGAAAACGTACTCCGGATGCTCTGTATAATCGTATATTCGTAGTATCGGCTTATAATAATGTTACTAATTGGTTGTTAGAACATAAAAAGACAGGGGACCCCGGTGTGTATGTTCAGTTTTTGAATAACGAAGATTATAGTATTGCTTTAGATAGCCTTTGTCAGCGTTTAGTCAATATTAATAAGAACTATGAAGCGATCGGTCTGAACCTGTCCGAAGCTAAAGAATTTATAGAATATCGTATCAAGCAAGCCAAGATGATGTTGTTCAGCTTAAGTAAGGTAATGGCATCCGGTTATGTGAATACGGAAGATATATGTCTGGCTGCCCGCGAAATACTGGCATCGATAGGAGAGGCACATTCGGCTTGGAATTCGGTGAATATTTTAAATAATAACGGAATAACCGCACGCTTTATCGATTTGTGCGGATTCAATGACTCATTGCCTTTAACAATTGATGAACGGATAGCGAAAGCTTTCGATAAGGTCGACTTTGAGAAAGTCTTATGTATTGCAACAGGATATACAAAAGGTACCGAAGGCATTATGAGAGCTTTTGATAGAGGCTATACAGAAGTAACTTTTAGTAAAATAGCGGTACAAGTGAAGGCTGATGAAGCTATAATCCATAAAGAATATCATTTGTCTAGTGCCGATCCTGGCATAGTAGGTGTCGATAAAGCTGTACCTGTAGGGCAAACTAATTATGTGATAGCAGACCAATTGGCAGATATAGGTATGGAGGCAATCCATCCTAAAGCAGCTAAACCGTTGGAATTAGCTGATATTAATATCCGCATAAAAAATACATTTGAGCCGGAACATCCCGGAACATTGATTTCCAGGGAATATGTATCGCCGGAGGCCAAAGTTGAGATAGTGTCCGGTACAACTAAAGTAGTTGCTATTGAAATACATGATCCCATGATGGTAGGAGAAGTTGGGTTCGACCTTCGTATAATGACTCATTTCGCTAAATACGGAGTCAGTTATATACTGAAATCAACCAACGCTAACTCTATAACAATGGTAGTGTGGGATAACCCTAAGTCGAAGGAGTTGATAAGTAACCTTAAGGATCATTTTTATCAGGTTAGGGTACAGCCTGTAGCTATAATTTGTGTTATGGGAACTAATATTGCAATGCCCGGTTTCTTGTATAAAGCAGCTAAAGCACTGTTCGAAGAGAATATCAATATTGAAAGTTTCGGACAATCATTGCGTCAGGTTAATATGCAGTTTGTTATAAACCGCTCTGATTATAATAAGGCAGTAGTTGCTTTGAACGAGGCTTTGTGCTTCCATAAATAATCTAAAAGACTATTTTCTTATACTAAAACAGTGCAAAGTTTAGTTAATTTTGTGAAGATTTCAGTAATAGTTGTTGTCAAAACAAATATATCTGTTATTTTTGTACTAATGTAAAGTTGAGATTTTTTCGAGTAAATTGAGTGTATACATCTATATATGATTTGTTAGTGTTTAGCATAGTTCAATACCGACTTTGAGTGTGTAATTTGCCTTCTCAGAAGAATAATTAGAATAATCTTCTTATTTTCAGCATGCAATCCCTCTTTCCTGTTAATGGTATATCTGTGTTATCGGTAAAATGCGCTTTTTAAGTGTGCTTTTTTACAATAATATGATTGTATTCAATAAATCAATTTATATATTTGTGCCGAATATAAAGCTCAGTTTGCAATATTATATAGAAAATGAGAATTCAAACTTATATTTATAAATAATATAGAAACAATTGAATATTACTAATTAATTTAAACAAATTTATTTTACTATTATGGAAACTAAACCACAAAAAGCAAAAGCAAGATCTAAAGGAGTATCAGCAGGATTGGTGATCGCAGGTTGTGCTGTTGTAGCCTTCTGTTTTTTCTTTTTCGTATGCGGTGATCCTTCTGGATTTGATGAAAAAGGACACCCACACCCAGGAAACTATTTTGCAACACTTTATCAAGGAGGATATGTAATTCCTATCGTTATTACGCTTCTTTTAACTACACTTGCTTTGTCGGTTGAAAGATTTTTTGCTTTGAACAGAGCTAGCGGAAAAGGTAGCATTCCTAAATTTGTAGCTGAAGCTAAAGCTAAACTAGAAGCTGGCGATATCGCAGGTGCTGAAAAACTATGTGATGATCAAAAAGGTTCAGTTGCTAATATCCTTAAAGCTGGTCTTGTTAGATATCAAGATGTTGAAAGCTATACAGATATGAATAACGATGAAAAAGCTGAAATTATTCAACACGAAATCGAAGATGCAACAACATTAGAATTACCATATCTAGAGCAAAATCTTTCTATCATTGCAACAATTTCTACACTAGGTACATTATTCGGACTATTTGGTACAGTACTTGGTATGATCAAATCATTTGCTGCGATGGGACAAGAAGGAGCACCAGACTCAACTGCACTTGCGGTAGGTATCTCGGAAGCTCTTATGAATACAGCGATGGGTATCGGTACAGGAGCTCTTGCTATTATTTTCTATAACTATTTCCAAGGTCGTGTAAAAGACACTACAGATGCAGTAAACGAAATCGCATTTGCTATTGGACAAACATACGTATCTAAACACGGAAGAAAATAAATCATTTTTAACTAAATGATTTGTGGAAAAGTAAAATATTTCCACTCTAATTAGAAAAATAATAAAGAAGAAATGAGCAAAGTAAAACCAAAAAAACAGGAAACATTCATCGACATGACCGCGATGAGTGACGTTACTGTTCTCTTGTTGACGTTCTTCATGCTGACAGCCAATTTCGTTCCAAAAGAACCTGTTCAGGTAATGACCCCTGCTTCTGTTTCGGAAGTAAAGATCCCTGAATATGATGTTATGACTATTCTTATTGATCCTAAGGGACAGGTTTATATGAATCTGGACAGACCTGAAGACAAAAGAAAAGTTCTGGAAAGTGTTGGCGAACAATATGGGGTTAAATTTACTCCCAAACAAATTACTTCATTTATAAATCAAACCCACATTGGTATGCCAATCGGCCGTATGCAGGCTTTCTTGGATTTACCATTGGATGAGCAAGATGCATTAATGAAACAATTTGGAATTCCTACTGATACAATCATCAGCGCTAATAACCAATTAGCAGTATGGGTGAGAACAGCTAAGGAAGTAAATGAAAATTTGTCAATAGCAATCAAAGCAGACCAGTCAACACCTTATACATTGGTGAAGAATGTAATGTCTACATTGCAAGACCTGAAAGAGAACAGATATAGTTTGATAACAACTCTGAAAGCAATGCCCGAAGGGTTTTAATGTATAGAACTTTAATTAAGAAAATAGTAAAACTATGGCAGAAGTAAATACCGGTGGTGGCGGAGAACAAAAGAAAGGCCAACCCCAGAAGCTCAATCTACGTGTAGACTTTACACCGATGGTTGACATGAACATGCTTTTGATTACTTTCTTTATGTTCTGTACGACTTTGAGTAAACCTCAAACTATGGACATTGTTATGCCAACTAAAGATACAGATCTTACCGAAGAAGATAAGAACCAGGTAAAAGCTTCTAAAGCAATTACTTTGATTCTTGGAGAAGATGATAAAATCTATTATTATATGGGTGAACCTAATTATAGTGATTATACATCTTTGAAAGAAACTACTTATGGTGCCGGAGGTTTGAGAGATATCTTGTTGGAACGTAACCGTGACGCTGTAGCTGAAATGAGAACGCTCAAAATTGATAGGGCTAAAAAGAAGATAACAGAAGAACAGTTCAAAGAAAAGTCAAGTGAAATAAGAAACAAGAAAGACGGACAGGTTGTTGTAATCAAACCTACCAACAGTGCTTCTTATAAGAACTTGGTTGATGCTCTAGACGAGATGCAGATTTGCAGTATCGGTAAATATGCTATCGTAGAAATGGCTGACGGAGATAATTACCTAGTCCAGAACTACCAGTCTAAAGGCGCATTATCTGCTGAAACAGGCGGTCGATAATAAATAATCACACATTTAAAAACAAAAAAATGGGAAAAGAAATTAATTTGAATTCCTCTGAATGGCGTGATATTGTATTCGAAGGTAAAAATAAGACTTATGGTGCTTATCAGTTACGTAAGACATCATCGAAAAGACATATTGTTGCATTTATTGCAGTAGTGATCTTTGTAGGTGTTGTAGCTGCTTTGCCTGCTTTCCTTGACGCTGTAAGACCAAATAAAGATAATTTGGGTGGGGTCGACGAAGCATTCGAGCTATCTAATATTGCAAATGTAGAGGAACAAGTTCCTGAAGAGAATCTTATTCGTCAAGAAACTGCTCCACCGCCTCCACCTTTGAAGGCAACTATTCAGTTTACACCTCCGGTGATTACAGAGGATAGTAAAGTGAATGAGGATAAAGAGATGAAGTCAATTGAAGAATTGAATGAAGCAAAAGTTCAGATCTCTATCGCAACTGTTGAAGGAACAAATGATAAAAATGCAGTGGATATCGCTGAATTGAAAGAGCATAAAGTTATCGTTGAAGAAAAGGAACCTGAAAAACCTTTTGTCAGCGTAGAACAAATGCCTCAATTCCCTGGGGGAGACGCCGAATTGATGAAATTCATCGGTAACAACCTTAAATATCCACCTATCGCAGCTGAAAACGGTATCGAAGGACGTGTAGTAATTCGTTTCGTTGTAGGTAAAGATGGAAAAGTATCTGATGCACAAGTATTACGTTCTTTAGATCCATCTTGTGATAAAGAAGCTATCAGAGTAGTAAGATCAATGCCTACATGGGTACCGGGTATGCAGAATGGACGTAAAGTTCCTGTATATTATACCTTGCCAGTATTGTTTAAACTACAAAAATAATTTTGAGATGCATTATACGGCATTCTCAGAAGGATAATGTAAAAAGAGGAGTTGATGGCATGTGGTGACATGTGTCGCGCTCCTCTTTTAAATATTAGATCTTTTATGAGGGACAATAATAAATTTACATTTAGAACCGTTTGGAGTATAATCATGGCCGTACTTTATATAGCTATGGGAGGATTGATTATGTTCTCGGGTTTAATTCTTAAATATAATTTCAGGGACAATAATTCTCAGGAAGACGATTTCCTTATTGTCCGTTATATATTAGGAGTAGGTATTATAGGATACGGATTGTTCCGGGCCTATCGTGTGTATAAATACAAAAAGTAATAGTGGTTTGGAGGTTTATGTTAGTGAAGTTTTTATTTAATTATCAAAAATTATGAGAAAAGTTGGTTTATTTTGCATAATACTATCTTTAACAATTTTCTCAGCGTGTAATCAGAGAATAAAGGTTACGCGGACTGACACTCCTACCAGTGGTATAGCTGAAATAGCAAGTGACGATTGCTTTAGTCCGATAGTACAAGAAGAAATAGATGTATTTGAGGCCTTAAATAAGGATGCATCTATTATTCCTACTTTTGCAAGTGAGGTTGATGTTTTTAACCTACTGTTAAAAGATAGTCTGAGGCTGATAGTTGCAGCCCGTGATTTGACCGATGCTGAAAAGCAGGGTCTTTTAAATAGGAAATTACAGCCCCGTACTCAAAAAATTGCGGTGGACGGTATTGCTCTTATAATAAATAAAGAGAACACTGATTCTTTAATCAGTATGTCTCAGATAAAGAAGATAATGACTGGCGAAATTGATTCATGGAAACAAATCAATGAGCAATCAAAATACGATCAAATAGCTGTTGTGTTTGATAATCCTAATTCGAGCACAGTACGTTTTATCAAAGATTCGATAAACAGAGGAGAGCCTCTGGCTGAGCGGTTGAAGGCTCAGGAAAATAACAAGGCTGTATTGGATTATGTGTCCAGAACGCCCAATGCAATAGGTGTGATTGGTGTAAACTGGGTAAGCAATCCTACTGATACTACAAACCTGAGTTTCACAGATCGGGTAAGGGTTATGTCTGTCAGTAAATCAGATCCGGCAACCCGTCAAAGTAGTTTTCAGCCTTATGCTGCTTATTTGGCCTTAGGAGAATACCCTTTGCGTCGCGATGTATTTGTTATTACATCGGATCTTAGGGGTACGTTACCCGCAGGATTTGTGGGTTTTTTGGTAGGAGATAGAGGTCAGCGTATAATTCTGAAAGCAGGCCTGATTCCGGCTACCAGACCAATGAGACTGATTACTATACAAGATGAATTTTGAAGGATATTGGAACTCTTCGGAAATCATTAATCAACACTTGAATATTTAAATTATACTATAAGAATTAATAAAGGATGAAAAAGAAGTATTTATTAGGAGCTTTTCTAGGCTTGTTACTTAGTACTCCGATTTTTGCACAGTCAAATCTTGGAGCAGACTATTTAAATACAGGAGAGCTGAAAGTTGCAAAAGAAATTTTTGAAAAACAAGTAAGTCAATCACCTGCCGAAGCTTATTATTATTTGGGAGAAGTTGCTTATAAAGAAGGCAATACTGCTGAAGCGAAATCTAATTATGAAAAGGGATTAGCTGCATCTGCAGATTTTGTTCTTAATAATGTTGGATTAGGTAAGCTTTTGTTGAAGACCAACCCTAAGGAGGCAGAAGATCAATTTTCTATTGCACTGAAAAAAGATAAAAAAGATGTAAGAGTACTTGTAGCTATAGCTGAAGCTTATTATGCGAACAATATGGCTCAAAAAGGTGAAGCTAAATTAGCTGATGCCCGTAAAGCTGATAAAAAATCGCCTCTGATTTATTTGTTAGAGGGAGATTTGAAAGCAAAAACCAACGTTGGTGAAGCTGCCGGAAGTTATGCTCAGGCATATAACTTTGATCCGACATGTGCAGTTGCTTATATTAAATCGGCACAGGTTTATGAGGCTGTGAATCCTACATTAGCAATTGAGATGCTTCAAAAAGCAGTAGAGATCAATCCTAATTACACTTTAGCATATAAAATGTTAGGAAGTATCTACTCTCACAACGGACAGTATGCTGATGCTATTGAGGCTTATAAAAAATATTTTGCTCAAGGAGCATATGATGTATCGGATTTGACTCGTTATGCAGCTGCGTTGTATTTCACTAAGCAATACGATGAAGCTAAAAAACTGATCAATGAAGGTATTTCTAAAGAGCCTAATAATTTTGTATTGAATCGTCTGTTGATGTATAGCTATTTGCAATCAAAAGATTATACAGATGGTTTGGCTGTAGGAGATAAATTTTTCTCATTAGATAAAGGCGATAGCGAATATATTGTTCAGGACTTTATGACTTATGGTGAGTTGTTAAGTAAAAACAATCAGTTAGATAAAGCTTTATTGCAATACGAGGCTGCGGTAAAACTGGATCCGTCGAAATCGACAGTGTATAAAGAGATCGCTATGGCATGTGTTGAAGGAAATCAATATGCTGACGCTGCTAAATATCTTCAACAATATGTAGATAAGGCAGATCCTGCGATTGTAGAAGCTACAGATTACTTTAATATCGGTCGTTATTCTTACATGGCTGGTACAGCTGCTCAAAAAGATACAGTAGACGTTGATGCTCCTGTAAAAGCAAAAGCTTTGTTACAACAGTCGGATAAAGCATTTGCGACAGTGAGTGAACGTATTCCTGATAGTTATTTGGGATATTTCTGGAGAGCGCGTGCTAATGCGGCTTTAGACCCTGAAACAACAGAAGGTTTGGCTAAACCATATTACGAAAAAGTAATAGAAATAGCTTTAAGTAAAGATGATGGAAGTAATAATAACGAACTTATCGAAGCATATCGTTATTTGAGTTATTACTATTACCTTGCTTTTGATAAGTCAAAGAGTGCATCAGATAAAGATGCTGTTAAATCATACAGTGAAAAGATCTTAGCTCTTGATCCTGAAAATGGGGTAGCTAAGCAATTACTAGAGGCTGTTAAATAACAGGTACTATTAAAAATAGTAAAGGAATAGCATATTTATTATGTTATTCCTTTTTTTTATATATAAAAGCCTTACCTTTGTAGCTTCTAAGTGGATAGATTTGTTTGCTTGCAACCACATGAAAAAAATGCTAAATACAGTCATTTCCTCATATTCCTGCAAGATTTAACTATCTCACTTTTGTTTATTTTATTAACTAACGTATAACAAATAGAGATATGAGTTATTTATTTACTTCCGAATCAGTATCGGAAGGCCATCCGGACAAAGTAGCAGATCAGATTTCAGACGCATTACTCGATGAGTTTTTGGCTTATGATGCGAACTCTAAAGTGGCGTGTGAAACTTTAGTAACAACTGGGCAAGTAGTTTTGGCCGGAGAAGTTAAATCCCGTGCATATATTGATGTGCCTGAGGTTGCCCGTAACGTGATAGAACGTATTGGCTATACTAAAAGTGAATATCAGTTTGAAGCTAAATCGTGTGGAGTCTTGTCTGCAATTCATGAACAATCGGACGATATAAATAGGGGAGTCGATCAGAAAGTTGATCCGATGGATCAAGGTGCCGGAGACCAGGGAATGATGTTTGGCTATGCAACTAATGAGACAGATAACTATATGCCTTTGGCGCTAGACTTGTCACACTCTCTATTGCTGGAGTTGGCAGATATCCGTAAAAATGAGTTGCATTTGATGCCATACCTTCGTCCTGATGCGAAGTCTCAGGTTACTATCGAATATGATGACAACGGAACCCCTTTACGTATTGATACAATAGTATTATCAACCCAGCATGATGAGTTTGGAACCGATCAGGAAATGCAGGATAAGATCCGTCAGGATGTAATTAATATTCTTATTCCAAGAATTAAGTCTAAATACAAATTTAGAAATGATATTCTTAGCTTATTCAATGACAATATTATTTATCATGTAAACCCGACCGGTAAATTTGTCATTGGTGGTCCTCACGGCGATACAGGTCTTACTGGACGTAAGATTATTGTAGATACATACGGAGGAAAAGGAGCACATGGGGGAGGAGCTTTCTCGGGAAAAGACCCTTCGAAAGTAGACCGCTCTGCCGCATATGCGAGCCGCCATATTGCGAAAAACCTTGTAGCAGCAGGTGTTTCTCCCGAAATCCTGGTTCAGGTATCATACGCTATCGGTGTGGCTAAACCCATGAATATATATGTTAATACTTATGGCAAGTCAAATGTGAAAATGACCGATGGTGAAATAGCAAAGGTTGTGGAATCATTATTCGATATGCGCCCTAAAGCAATAGAGGACAGATTGAAGCTGCGTAATCCGATTTATTCAGAAACTGCGGCTTACGGTCATATGGGGCGCGAACCGAAGAGTGTGGAAAAGGTATTTCAGTCAAGATACAATCCGGAGCCTCTAAAATTGAAAGTTGAATTATTTACATGGGAAAAATTAGATTTTGTAGATGCTGTAAAAAAAGCGTTTTCTCTATAAACTATATTAGTTTCCTTAATTAAATAAAAAATGACACTGCATCCTTGATGATTTTATCTCAGGGATGCATTGTTATAATTATCTTTGTGCCGAATTAAAAAAGTGTTTTTCTTGGAATCCGGAGAAAGTACATATGTAATTGATAGTGTCGCGTTAGCCCGATCTTATAAAGATTCGGTCGAATATCGTTCTCTTCTCAAAATAGAGAAAGATACTAGCATGTATTTTACCGAAGATAAATGGCAATCTTTACATACTGCAGAGTCTCGCAAAGAGTTTCAGAATAATGGACATCTGGGTATACATAAAGATTTTGCACTTGAGAATGAAGATGGAGTATTGGTATTACTTCTGATTTGTTTTTTGTTTTTCACCAGAATATATAAGGGGGGCATCACCTTCTTTAGAGAAAATACAAGATTATTATTTTCTTACAGGGAAAATTCCAATCTATTTAGCGAAACGACTATTACTGAATTTTGGTTCAACTTTATACTCTTATTTCAGAATGTATTGTTAACGTCCATTATTATATTTGATATTTTCTTAGAATCAGATAATAATCCGTTGCCTAAAGATAGTTTTGCCACTATTCTTGTTTTTATTGTTATTATAGCTCTTTTCATCTCCATAAAATCGTTGTTTTATAGGTTTATCGGTTATGTATTTGATATGAAAGAGTATACCAATATGTGGCAACGAACGTATATTATTGTTCTGGAAATGACTGGAATGATTGCTTTTGTTCCCACATTGATGATGATCTATTCGCAAAAATTTCACTTTGTACTGATCATATTCTTTATCAGCCTCTTTATAATCTCCCGTCTTATTCTTTTTTATAGGATAATTACGTTTTTTTTAAGGCAACCTGTTAATTTTTTGTTTTTGATTGTCTACCTTTGCAGCGTCGAAATTATACCGTACATATTGCTATATCAGGTATTGATTTTTTTATATAAAGTTGATTTAATAAGTTTACTATGGCTTTGAAAATTAAGAAAGTGCTGATTTCACAACCAAAACCAGCAACCGAAAAGTCCCCCTATTATGATATTGCCGAAAAATATAATTTGTCTATTGATTTTCGTCCATTTATAAAAGTCGAAGGCCTGGATGCTAAAGAATTCAGACAGCAACGTATTAACATTCCGGATTATACAGCTGTCGTTTTTACTGCAAAAGTAGCAATTGATCATTTTTTTGCATTGTGTGAAGAAATGCGTGTGACTATGCCAGAAACGATGAAATATTTCTGTATATCTGAATCCGTTGCACTTTATCTCCAGAAATATATTGTATACCGTAAGCGGAAAATATTTTTCAGTCAGACAGGAAAAATGGATGGTTTGGCGTCTTCATTAGCTAAACATAACAAAGAGAAGTTTATTGTTCCTGTTTCGGATGCTCATAATGAGGATATAACTGCTGTATTGGATGAAAAGAAGGTTGATTACATTAAAGCCGTTATGTATCGTACAGTAAGTACTACTATTGAACCAAGCGAAATAGATACTTATGATATGATTGTCTTTTTCACGCCATTAGGTGTTGCTTCTTTATTTAAGAATTATCCGGGTTTTGAGCAAGGAGAAAAAGCTATCGGATGTTTTGGTGCTGCTGCTGCAAAAGCTGCCAAAGACTTAGGGCTTAGGCTCGACTGTGAGGCTCCTCTGCCGGGATTGACCTCGATGACCGCAGCTCTGGAAGCTTATGTAAAAGAAAATCATAAGAAAAAATAAGAGATTAATATTCATATTATAATAGAGCTTGGTTTTTTGTAATAAAAAACCAAGCTTATTTTTATTAATCGAGATTGTATTCGATATGGAAGAATTTGAAGATGAAGAATTAGGGATAATACGTATTGTCCGTAATGTGAGATCAAAGAATGTGATTGCACGTAATAAGCAGGGATATATCCAACTGACTATACCTCCATTTTTTTCTGATAAGCAAATATTGGGAGTTCTGGATAAAATGCGTCCCCGATTACGCACTATTCCTGTGAGGCCGGTTATTGTTTTTTCTCCTGAAAGTGAGTTCCACACGGCGACCTTTTCCCTTCGGATAGAATCGAAGAATGTAAGGAATTATCATGCTAAGTTACATGAGAGAGTTTTGACTATAACATGTCCCAATATCAGTAATTTTTCGGAAGTGAAGGTTCAGTCGATTATTCGTAATTGTATAGAGCAAACTATGAGGCATGAAGCGAAACGGATGTTTCCAGAGATGTTACGTGTATTAGCCGAAAAGCATGGTTTTATTTTTACAACATTGAAAATAAATAAGAGCAGAACCCGTTGGGGAAGCTGCTCTTCGAAGAAAGGTATTAATTTATCTTATTTTTGTCTTTTGTTACCTCAGTATCTCATTGAATTTGTAATGCTTCATGAATTATGTCATACAATAGAGATGAATCACGGAGAGCGTTTCTGGCAATTATTAGATAAGGTAACAGGTAATAGAGCTAAAGCCCTGACCGAAGAGTTAAAGCTAAAAGCGGCTCAATGGTAAAGCTTACTTTACATTGTCTTCCAGATTATCTTTACCAAAGCATAATGGAAGCAGGCTGCGAATAGAATCGGCTTCGTAAATATGCTTTTCTCCGTACATAATAATTTCTACAGGCTGTTCAAACCTGTTTTCTACTTCAACTAATACCTGACGGCACGAACCGCAGGGTGTACATACATCTTGTGTGAAAGCTCCTTTTGTGCTTGCTGCTATAGCTATTGCTTTTACAGGAATGTCGGGATATTGAGCATTGGCATAGAAAAGAGCAGTACGTTCGGCACATAAACCGGAGGGGTAAGCTGCATTTTCCTGATTGCTTCCGGTTACGATAGTACCATCTGCTAAAAGTACTGCAGCGCCGACATTATAGCCGGAATAAGGTGCATATGCTGAATTTGTTGCGTTTTTTGCCTTTTCTATTAGTATTTTTTTATCATTCGTGTATTCCACTATGCTATAAACTCTTAATTTTGCAGAAATTTCTAAACTTTCCATATATATCAATGTTTATTTATATTGAAATCAAAGGTAAAAAAATTTAATATGATTTATACGACAAACAGAAAGGGTTTGCTTAAACTTACTATATTATCCCTGTTTTTTATCTTCACTACGCAGTTTATTTATGCCGGCGGTAAAGTTGTCCGTAATAAAGCATACGAAGATTATATAGCTAAATACAAAGATTTGGCTATAAGCCATATGAAGAAATACCGTATACCTGCCAGTATAACCCTGTCTCAGGGATTATTGGAATCGGGTGCGGGAAGGAGTTCGTTGACTGTAAGATCGAACAATCACTTTGGGATTAAATGTCATAATGGATGGAAAGGCGAATCGGTGATTGCGGCGGATGATACTCCGAATGATTGTTTCAGAAAATATAAAAAATCGGAAGATTCGTACGATGACCATTCTCGCTTCTTGAATGAGAAACCCCGTTATAGTAAACTGTTTAATCTGGATATTACAGATTATAAAGGATGGGCCAGAGGCTTACAGCAGGCAGGATATGCTACGGACAGGGCTTATGCCAATAAATTGATAAAGCTTATCGAGGATTATGAACTCTATCAGTATGATAAAAAAGGGGGATCGTCGAAAGTAAAGAAAGAAGAGATAAAAATCGAAACTCCGGTTATCCCGGTTAAACATCAGGTATATAAGACTAACGGGCTGATATATGTTATTGCTCAGCGTGACGATACTTATGAGTCTATAGCCCGTGAGTTTAACTTCAAAATGAAAGACCTGTCCAAATATAATGAAGTACCTGAGAATTTTCCTATACAGGAAGGTGATTTGATTTATTTCCAGAATAAAAAGAAAAAGGCGGATAAACCTTACTACGAGCATGTGGTAGAGGTCGGTGAGTCTATGCATAGCATATCTCAACTTTATGGTATTAAAGTTAAGAATCTCTACAAAATGAATAAAAAAGATATGGAATATGTTCCTACAGAAGGGGAGGTATTGAAATTGAGATAAACCTTATTTATCTGCCCATTCGCTTTTGACGTTTCGCCCACTTACGTCTTAAGACAGTATCACTGTATCCTAATTTTATAAGCAGGAATTTGGGTTTTGACAACAAAGCTTTAAATGTCTTTGGCCATGTAAGTAGTTCACAGAGGTCGTTTTCTTTGTAATATTTGGCTAGTGCCGGATTGGGTAATACGAGGGTTTCATTCTCTGCTTCATTTTTTATTAAATGATGGTATAAGTTTAGTATGCTATTATTGTGTAAATTTTCTAATTCTTTTGTTTTCACTTTGTATTTTTCCAGAATATAAGTGATTTCTTTATTTATTAAGCTTACATCATCAACAAATGTCTTATAGTATTTTCTAGTTATAGAGTTTGGATTTTCTCTGTAATTATAGAATTTTTGTGGAATAATTAATAGAGAGTCAGCCCTGAGTACAGTCTCTATAAAATAGAGTTTATCTTCTGTAAAGTTTGCCTTGCTAAAATATAGTCCTTCAACTAATTTTCTACGAATAAACAACGACCATACTGAGGCCATAGAACCTAATGATAAACGAGTCTTCCCTATAAAATGAGGTAAAAACTTGAATTGTATATCTTTCTTATCTAGTTTCTTAATAGATGATACTCTTTTTGGAGTAGGATGGGGGATATATACTACATCTATATCGTCCGATATATTTTCCATTATGCATGAGTACATACCCGAATTAATCCAGTCATCTGAATCAATAAAACTGATAAAATCGCCGGAAGCATATTTAAGTCCAGCGTTCCGGGCTTCTGATATACCTTTGTTTTGTTGGTGGATAACCGTTATCCGGCTATCTTTAAGGGCATAGCTATCACAAATCATCCCAGAACTATCTGTACTTCCATCATTAATTAATATAATTTCCAGATTCAGATAGTCTTGTGTAATGATACTATCAAGACATTGAGGTAGATATATCTCAACGTTATATACCGGCAGAATTACCGAAATCGTCATGTAAGTTAGTACTTGTTAGTTAGTCGGTGCCAAATATACTAAAATGTCTGAATTGAATGATAAGAATGTGCTGTTTTCTATGACAAGTAATCGCAACTTCTTGTTGTTTAGTGCGAAAAAACTCCCGAATTTGTTTTACGGGAGTTGTTATCTGATAGGTTTATTAGAAATTATATCCGAAACCAATACCTAATATTTCTTTGAACTGCACTCTGGCTCCATGTTTATCACCTTCGGTGTCGATGTATTTCACATCATTGTCGTATTTAAGAGTTGTGTTGATACTTGCATTAAGGTATTTGTTTATCTTCATACTGATCAACAGGTTCCATTCTACATCAACGTTTCCGAATGACTTGTCATATGCAGTAAAAAAGTTGGCATCACTGATTACTTTTACATTTTCCATGATGTCTTTTTCCAGTGTACCTTTGATATATGCACCAAATTCGGCTCTGAATTTATCGCCCGGATCAACACCGAATGAACCCAGATCAGAAAGATAGTCGTCATTAACAAAAGTCATTTTTCCGGCTATTGGAGAAAAATATGCCGAGTAGAAAGAATCTTTGGGGCGATATTCTATACCTATTGATACATTTGAATAAGCCGGTGCCATGAATTTAGAGATGTAATTTTCCTTATTCGGATAATTATATCCTTTGTAAAATTGCGATTTAAAATCAGCCATACCTGTATAATACCATTTATTATCAGTAGTATAACCCAGCTGAGTTGCTACTTCGAGTTTATCAGTCGATTTCTGAGCTCCTTGTCCTTTTGTGCTGGTGATTCCATACTCAATAGCTAGGGAGTTGATCCATGCCCAGTTGCCTGTTTTATGCTCAAGTTTGCCATTCAGGTAAAGATTACCAGCAAAGGCATTATCACCACCAGCCGACCAGTTCGATAAAGATGTTTGTGATAAGTTTACTCCTGTGCTACCAGAATGTTTCCATGTCTTTACTTGGGTTGAATCCGCCTCTTGGGCAATTATTGAAGTTACGGTACTAAGAGCAAATACGAATAATAATAATCGATTCATTTTGAATATGTTTAAGTTTTTATTTGTGAAGTCTAACGCTTTATTGTTAATATTTGTTCATTTCTGTGGTTTACCCTGAATTTGTAACTTCCCTAAAAAGTCAACTTTCGTATTGTATATTATATATTTGTTATATTTGTAACAGAATAATTGAGTAAATTGTGTTATTGGTTATACTATCCAGTTTTTATACAAAGAAAGAATAAATGATTATAACTTACAAAATGCAGCTTTCTTTTTTAGATCAGGAAGAAATTAATACCTCTTCTTCTTGCCCTAAATGTGGCTGTAATAAATGGATAGTAAAGACTGAAGAAGGAAAGATCTCTATTTTATTGGGTAGTACAACCATTTTGAAGGTGAGTGTTTTATGTGCTGATTGTCAGAAAAGGATACCTAAGTTGAGGTGGACTCTCGAGGTTGCCGAGATTGTAGCGCGCAAGAAATCGGAATATAAACCGTCATTCCGAAAACGCTATGGTTTTATACTATTTCTGATATTTCTTTTTGTGATTATTATTGGCTATGCGACGTTAACAACAGTAATAGATCATAGAACGGTTATGAAAAATGCGTCGGAGAATTTTGCAAAATGCTATGATAACGAAAAGCAGGCTTTATGGTATAATGATCTTAAAGCTGGAGATTTTATCCTTTGCAACAAACAATATACAGACGATTTGCAAGTATACGAGATATATAATATTGGTACTGATACTATTACATTAAAAGCTTATCAACAATATATTCCGTTAGAAAAAGTAACAGAGATTGAAGACTTGAATAAGGTTAGACTGGGGCAGGGGACTGCTACAGAATATTTAGTAAAAACAAAGTATTTTAGAAGAGGAATATTGGAAGAGGTATCTGATGATGTCGGAGGCCCTAATAATTATTATATTAAGCAGATTAAAAAAAATAAATAACACATATATATTCGCTATGTCAACAGACGATAAAAAGATTATATTTTCGATGATCGGGGTTAATAAAGTATATCCCCCTCAAAAACAAGTGCTTAAAAATATTTACTTGTCATTTTATTATGGTGCCAAAATCGGTATCATAGGTTTGAATGGATCGGGTAAATCTACTTTGTTAAAAATTATAGCAGGTATTGATAAAGAGTATCAGGGTGAAATAGTATCTGATAAGGGATACTCTGTTGGATATCTGGAACAGGATCCGAAGTTGGATCCGACAAAAACTGTAAAAGAAGTAGTTCAGGAAGGTGTACAACCTATTATCGATCTTTTGGCGGAATATGAGTCGATTAACGAAAAGTTCGGATTGCCTGAATATTATGAAGATTCAGATAAGATGGATGTGCTGTTTGCACGTCAGGCCGAACTTCAGGATAAGATAGATGCTTCGGATGCATGGAATCTGGACAATAAACTGGAACGTGCAATGGATGCTTTACGTTGCCCGCCCGAAGATGAACTGACCGAACACTTATCGGGAGGAGAAAAACGCCGTGTTGCTTTATGTCGTTTGCTATTGCAAGAGCCGGATGTTTTATTACTGGATGAGCCTACCAACCACTTGGACGCTGAGTCTATAGATTGGTTGGAACAGCATTTACAGCAATATGCCGGAACTGTGATTTGTATCACTCACGACCGTTATTTTCTGGATCATGTTGCGGGTTGGATTCTTGAACTTGACCGTGGTGAAGGTATTCCTTGGAAAGGAAACTATACTTCGTGGTTGGAGCAGAAGACAAAACGTATGGAACAGGAAGAAAAGCAAGCCAGTAAACGCCGGAAAACTTTAGAACGTGAGCTCGACTGGGTTCGTATGGCTCCAAAGGCTCGTCAGGCAAAGGGTAAAGCCCGTCTGAATGAATACGAAAAATTACTGAATGCCGATCAGAAAGAAAGAGAAGAAAAACTAGAGATATTTATACCTAACGGTCCACGTTTAGGTAATAAGGTAATAGAAGCGCAAGGTGTTGCCAAAGCTTTTGGCGATAAATTGTTGTTTGATAATCTAAACTTTATGTTGCCTCCTAATGGTATTGTCGGTATTATCGGACCTAATGGAGCCGGTAAAACGACCCTCTTCCGTTTGATTCAGGGTTTGGAAACTCCCGATAAAGGTGCTTTCGAAGTAGGAGAAACCGTTAAAACGGCATATGTAGATCAGGCACACGAAGATATAGATCCTAATAAAACTGTTTATCAGGTAGTTTCCGGAGGATCGGATTTTGTTCGTGTCGGAGGAAAAGAAATCAATGCCAGAGCTTATCTGTCACGCTTTAATTTTTCGGGAGGTGATCAGGAAAAGTTATGTGGTGTGCTTTCTGGTGGAGAGCGCAACCGTTTACATTTGGCTCTAACTTTAAAAGCCGAAGCGAATGTGCTTTTGCTCGATGAGCCAACGAATGATATAGACGTAAATACTTTACGTGCTCTGGAAGAAGGTTTGGAGAACTTTGCGGGTTGCGCGGTTGTTATATCTCACGACAGATGGTTCTTGGACCGTATCTGTACACATATCCTGGCATTCGAAGGTAATTCGGAGGTATTTTATTTTGAAGGATCATACAGTGAATACGAAGAGAATAAAAAGGCCAGATTAGGCAACGTGGAACCTAAGCGGGTTCGTTATCGTAAACTGATGAACTGATATCTTCGGTGAAGTTCTTTATTATAATGAGATAAATAAATGTTCTCAACTTATAAAATAGTATATATATATCCGTTTAAAATAGCGGATGGAACTTTATATGCCAAAGCAGGGTCGAGTGTATCGACCCTGTCTGTGTATTAATGGGATATTAGGAATATTAAAGTAAATGGAAGATTTGATGAGATCATCAAGTAAAAGGAGTTTAGGGGTTTGTCTGATTTTTGTCTTTTTCTTTATATTAGCTTCAACGAACCTGATATATGGACAGAGTACTATTGTGCACGGAATTATCAGGGACTCGGTGACTAATAAGCCGGTCGAATATGCGACAGTACGGTTTGACGGTACCAATGTCGGAAAACTTTCCGATGATGATGGTAAGTTTTCGGTTTCGAATTCATCCGGTAATGGAAAGCTGATAATTTCATTAATGGGGTATGATACAAAAACAGTAAATGTGCCTATTAATCAGGTGAGCCGTCTTGAAATTAAGTTAAGTGCTTCAGGGGTTCAATTGGGGGAAGTTGTTATAAGACGAACTAAAGAAAAATATTCTAAAAAAGATAATCCTGCGGTAGAATTGATCAAAAAGGTTATTGAGAACAAACATAATTATCTGGTTACCAGCAGAGATTATTATATGAACGATGAATATGACCGTATTTTGTTCGCCCTGAATGATTATCAATCGGCAAAAGGACTGCTCAAGAATATGAAATTCCTGTCTAAGTATGCCGATACTTCTTTGATCGATAATAAATCGATCTTACCATTCTCGGTAAGGGAAACTACCTCAAACCTGTATTACCGGAAGAATCCTAAAGCAACACGGAGGGTGATTACTGCATATCAGAATCAAGGGATAGATCAGGAGATAAATACAGAGTCTATTGACGCAATTGTAGCTGAGGTTTTTAAAGAAGTCGATATTACTGATAATACTATAAATCTGCTTTTACATGATTTTGTGGGGCCGTTGAGTTCCACTTCGTCTGTCAATTTTTATAAATGGTATATAATTGATACAGTAAGTATTGACCAGAAGAGATATGTAAATCTGGGATTTGTTCCTTTCAATACACGGGACGTTGGCTTTATCGGTAACATTTATGTGCAGCCCGAAGCTCCGTATGCCATAAAGAAGGTGTCGTTTAGAGTTCCTAACCGGATCAATGTGAATTATGTCGACAATATGCTGGTTACTCAGGAATTCGAGGAGAAGTCTCCCGATCTTTGGGTACCTGTTAGGTTTACTACAGCCATTGACTTATCGATGTATAACATGGCTAAATTTTATGTACAGAAAGAACGTACATTTAGTAACTTTATATTTGATTTGCCTCTCGAAGCAGCATTTTCGGGTTCTGCTCCTGTTATTTATTTGTCCGACTATAAGAAGCAAAAAGACGGCTATTGGAACAATAACCGTCCCGATGCATTGAACAAAGATTACCGTATGGATGAGATGATGGTAGAATTTCGCCAGAATAAGGTTATTGATATAACCCTTAAAGTCGCCGATATCTTGTCTTCGCAATATGTTCCGACAAGCAGGGAAGAAGAGAAAAATAAACTGGATATAGGGACTCCGCTGACGTTTTACAGCTATAACCATCTCGAAGGAAACAGAATCAGGTTAACAGCGTCTACTACGAAATTTTTCCATCCGCATTTTTACTTGTATGGATACGGTGCATACGGAACGAAAGACGGAAAATGGAAATACTATGGGGAAGCTACCTGGGCTTTTAACCGTAAAAACTATCATAAGGATGAGTATCCGCGTCATAACCTGTCTATTGCTTATAAGTATGATGTGAATCCTTTGGGACAAAGGTTCTTGCAAGCTGAACGTGATAATATCCTATTATCGTTCAAGGCTAAAAGGTATAATAATATGACATATGACCGGATGGCCGAGATTAATTATTTGCATGAGTATTACAATGGTTTTTCCTACAATCTTTTTGGCCGGACTCATGATGAAAATGCTGCGGGAGATTTACGCTTCGAAAGGCGTAATGAGGATGATATGTTAATCGAAATGGGTAATATAAAAACTACAGAAGTAGGCCTGAACCTGAGATACGCCCATGACGAAAAATTTTTCCAACAAAGGCGCAGACGTAGGAGTTTGCCGTCTAAAGGTGTGATCTTAACTTTATCGCATACAATAGGGCTCAAAGATGTTCTGAATGGACAGTTTAATTATCATAAGAGTGCATTAGCTATTGATAAGGAATTTTGGATTGCTCCTTATGGTCGATTGGGGGTAACTCTTAAAGGCGAGAAAGTATGGGGTAAGGTTCCTTTCCCAATTTTATTATCTGCCAATGCTAACAGCTCTGTTACTATACAACGTGGATCATTCTATATGCTAAAGCCTCTTGAGTTTTTGAACGATTCGCAATTTACATGGGATGTAAGTTATAGGATGGGAGGGTGGCTGTTTAACCGTATACCTCTTATCAAGGGATTAAAGTGGAGAGAAGTCGCTGGTTTCAGAGGCTTTTTTGGAGATTTGAATAAGAAGAATAATCCTGATTATAACCGCAACCTGATGATATTTCCTGAAGATTCGCGTACTATGGGTAAGAAGCCATATATGGAGTATAGCGTCGGGATAGAGAATATATTTCAGTTCTTCAGGGTTGACTATGTGAGACGGTTAAATTATTTCGATACTCCCGGTATCGATAAACATGGTTTCAGAATCAGTTTTGATGTGTCTTTTTAATTGTAGTTATTATAAACAGAATGAATGAAGTTGCTATAAATAATACAGCAGTAAATGAAAATATTACAGCAAGAAGGTTTGCCGATCTGATATTGGATATGGGTACTTTCTTGTTGGCGTCGGGTGCTCATAGTGGAAGAGTGAATAGCAATATCAGACGTATAGCTTTGGCTTGGGGATTTACTGTGAGTTTTCATCCTTCATTCAAAGGGTTACTTGTTACTGTCCAGAATTCCCGGGACGAAAAGGATACGATTACATTATTTAAAGAATCTCCCACACATATAGTGCACCTTGAGGTTTTGACACGTGTAAGTCATCTTTCATGGAAAGTGTATGAACAAGGTATGACCATTGAAGAGACTGAGAAGGCTTTTCAGGAAATAAAACAGATGCCTCATTACAATCACTGGCTGGTGGCGGTTGTTGTCGGGTTTGCGTGTGCCGGATTATGCTTATTCTCTTTCGGAGACTGGCAAAATGCAATAGTTACGTGGTTGGCTGCCTTTGTTGGTTCTCTTGTACGCTATAAAGTAGCCTCTCTTAATTTCAACTCGATGATTTCGATTGGCTTTGCCGCATTTGTAACTACAACAATAACAGGGTTAGGTTCGGTGAACGGAATAGGTATTCATCCCGAGGCGGCAATGGCAACGGGGGTATTGTATCTCATTCCCGGAGTACCTTTGGTTAATGGTGTGATCGATCTGATCGAGGGATATTTGTCTTCAGCAGTGAACAGGTATTTGTTTGCCGGTTTTATTCTCCTCTGTATTGCGGCGGGTATGATGCTGAGTATAACTTTTCTGGGTATTAATAATTTTAGTTTGTGAAAAAATGAATTGGGCAGAAGTTGCATTAAATATATTACGCGATTTTTCTATAGCCTTTGTAGTCGGGGCTTGTTGGGGAATACTATTTGGTACACCCAAAAGGATTCTTGTAATTGCCGGACTATTAGGCGGTATGGGACATTGTATTCGTTTTATCCTTTTACAATTGGATTTTGGATTAATAACGGCCACTTTAGCAGGTTCGGTAGCAATCGGATTATTGGGGATTGTTGTGGCGCATCGTGTCGATAATCCTCCTGTTGTTTTCACTATGCCCGCTTGTATAACAATGATTCCCGGAATGTATGCTTACAAAACCATGTTAGCCGGAATGAAGATAACCGATGCGAATACATTAGATACCGACCC
This sequence comes from Indolivaga macrotermitis, assembly GCF_900128985.1. Classification (GTDB taxonomy): domain Bacteria; phylum Bacteroidota; class Bacteroidia; order Bacteroidales; family Dysgonomonadaceae; genus Dysgonomonas_A; species Dysgonomonas_A macrotermitis. The sequence continues at coordinate 48,838 of NZ_FQUC01000015.1, forward strand.
TTCTTTATTACCTACTATGGCACACAACTTAATGCTGACAATGTCGCTTCTGTTTACCTTAGCGATAGGTATCTGTATTGCAGCACTTCTGTTCAGGACGACCAGTGTGAAAGAAATCGAATTTGCTAAGAAGTTAGAACGAATGACACATTTTAAGTAACATAATTATAACCCGGTTATTCCCATCTTTTTCATTAAAAAACAAGCATTCATATTTTGAGCTACACCTTCCCTTATTTTATAGGTGAAGGTTAAATTATCGTCTGTTATATCAGCTTCGAAACGATAATCTTTTACATTGTCAGGATATTCTTTCTCAAGATTACCTAATATAAGGTCATGGGTTGCGATAATCCCGTTACTGTTGAGTGATATTAGCTGTTTCATTAAAGCTATAGACCCTTTTTGTTTATCCTCCGAATTAGTTCCTTTCAGTATTTCGTCTAATATGATGAATAATTGCTCTCCTGACTGCAAACGGTCTATAATCATTTTTAGTCTTTTGAGTTCTGCAAAGAAATAGGATTCATTGTCGGCTAAAGAATCGGCAGTTCGGAGATTGGTGACGAGCCGTCCCGGATAAAAAGTTAATGATTCGGCGCAAACCGGAGCTCCGGCACAAGCCAGTGTATGATTGATACCTATTGTGCGGAGATATGTACTTTTTCCGGCCATATTGGCTCCTGTTATGATGAGGAAAAAAGGTGTTTTGGATATTCTTACATCATTCCGAACACATTTATCACGGTGTAACATCGGATGTCCCAATGCTTCCCCTTCGAATATAAATTTATCGGATGGAGTAGGGTAGGTATAATCAGGGTGATTGAATGCAAATATGGCAAACGATACAAGTGCATCAAATTCGGATAAAGTATTGAACCATCTGTTTATATCATTTTTGTGTACCTGTGTCCATTTCTCTACTTTGATAGCATATCTGACTCCCCATACTAAATAGGGGTTGAATAGTAAAAACACAGGGAAAGTTGCCGAAACAGTCAGGTTATTGTAATACGATTGTAACTGCCTGATAGCCTGCGATGCTGAAGATGGTTTCTTTAGCTCATCTTGAATGTTTTGTAAATACGCTGAGCCATACTTCTCGTGTTCGATTAAAGTCATTAATTCCGAATATGTTTCGAGAACCTTAGATTTGCTATCAAATGTGTTCATAATCTGTTTTACCTGTTTTAGAGGTATACTGCTGATCACTAAGGTCAATATATAAACGTAAATGTAATAGCTGCCCGGTATATAGTCTAAAAAGATAGAGATTCCCGCAATAATATGAATGAGAGGAATTATATATAACAGATATTTCCATAATAAACTATTGGCTAAAAGAGGTTTCTGTGAAAAAGAAACAGAGAAATCTTTAGTATTGAGCTTATCCATTTCGGTCATTTGCCCGATAGATATGAAATGTGCTAACAGTGCCGGATTTTTAGAAAGTTCTTTTATGGCTGATTGTACAGACAATATTTTGTCTTTGTTTTCTTGAGGGTTTATAAGTGAATCCGCTAATTTATCTTTACCGAAAGAGGTGACCGTCCGGTTAAGAGATTGAAAAAAAGAGCGTTTACCGAATATATCCAGATCGAGGCTAAAACTATGCTCGGCATCAATTTTCTCCTCTGCACCATCGAATGCTGAAAAATCATACTCTAGCCCTTTCAGCTCGTTACTTGCATTTTCTATTTGTTTATCGGCGTAGAGCTTCTGTTTATACAAAGAGTTATGATATTTCATTAATGCGAGAAATACAACTATAGAGATAACTATATTAGTTACAACAGTACTTGTATCGTTCCAATAGAGATATGTAACTATACAACAGACAATAAATATGGCGAGGCGGGCTGTTCCGATCTGAAATATCGTTTTTTTCAAAGCTCCGGATCTGCCTTGATATTTTTCAATGGTGTCAGAATAGTGTTTGTATATATCGTTTATTGTCATACCTGCATGTTTTTTGGAGTGATCTAGAATAATTCGTGTAAAATATCTAATGATTTGAGTGCCTGAAAATCATGTAAATGTATACGGTAATACTCGAGCATACGGTTGATTATATTCAGGCGGTCTTGGCGCGATAAAATGAAACGGTGCATATTCTCATATGATATGCGTGCCAGCAAAGATAATACTTTACTGTCAGTACGGTTAATATAGTGATTGTGTAGTGGCTGGTGGTGTACAAATACTCCATTGAGCATATCGAAATAATCATTCTCCGTGTAATCTTCCAGATTCGGGTAGAATCCAAGAAAACGGGTAAGTTTCAGCATAAAAACCAGATGAAAATTGGCTAACCCCTTGTCTGTCTCTTCCAATACTTGTATCGATTGACTTAAGTAGTCGAAGATAATACGGTATTCGTCAGTATCTTTCAATATGCGGCTGAGGAATTCGGAGAGGAAGAAGACGATGGATGTTTTGACCATATTACCCTGAATTGAATATAGAGGGTAAAGCAGATGTGCTTCTTTGATTCGTTGTATATCGCGTGTTGCCTGATGTTCGGTTTCCATATCCAGAATAGATAAGGGGGCAAATATCGATTTAGGGAGCTTGGCCGATTTACTTTTCGATTTGGGAACCATATATGTAACTCTTCCAAATTCACTCGTGTATAACGACGCTAAAAGGTATTTATCGTTATAGTTTATTGTGTTCAGAACTATGGCTTGAGTCTTATGGAGCATTAACTGTAATTTGTTTATAGCACAAATTTAGCGATTTTGTTGCATAAAAAATCCCGGATAAAATTTTATCCGGGATCATTATATCGAACTTAACAATTCTTATTGACCTTGTTGAGCATCTCTGATCATCTTCTCATTAGGAAGGATAAGGATTTCAACACGGCGGTTTTGTGCCCTGCCATCAGCACTGCTGTTGTCGGCTACAGGTTGTGTAGATCCCATTCCGGCCGATGTCATACGATTACCGGTAACACCTTTCTGTAGAAGGAAGTTATATACCGATTGTGCACGTTTTTCGGACAAAGGATTGTTGATCGCGTCAGAACCTGTGTTATCGGTATGTCCAAATATCTGAATATCAGTATCAGGATTATTTTTCAATGAAGTTGCAAATTGTGTAAGAGCACTCTGAGACGCAGAATTTAAAGAACTTGAGTTAGTTGCAAACAGAATTCCTGATTCGAATGTTACTTTGATAGCTTGTCCGTCATTGATACTTTCTACCTGAGCTCCGTTGATCTGTTCCAATTCAGCTTTTTGCTTATCCATCTTGTTTCCCACTACAGCACCAGCTGTACCTCCTAAGACAGCACCGATACCGGCACCCCAAGCTGCACCTTTGCCTCCTCCGGCAATGGCTCCAATTCCGGCTCCTAAAGCAGCACCTGCGCCTGCTCCAATTCCGCCGCCTTTAACTGTATTACTTGCACCGCAGCTTGACAATATCAATGCTGCACTAAGAGCAAATGCTCCAAATGATGTTTTTTTCATAATTATAATATTAATCTTATTTATTCGAAAATATTAAGAGACTCGCAGTATGCTAATTCTCCTTGTATGATGAAGGTCACTTCTTCGGTAGTGAACTTAGCTAGTTTGTCTTTTTTAGTGTTTTTGAGGACAAACTCAATCAGTTCGTCTTCGTCGATATCTATAACATCTTCATCAGAAGTACTTTCGTCTAACAACCCTTTGTCTTCATAGAATTCATAAATAATGTCGATAACATAGTTTATTTCATCGTCCGAAAATCTTCCTTTGAGTTCCTGTGGCAGATAGTTTTGGATGTATTTTACTGCATCGTCTTCATCGTAACCAATTGGGTCGAGTTCTGTACTCATAAAATTTTCTTTTTTTAGTATTATAATTATATTAACAATTATACAGTATGGATGTTCAGTTAAAAAAATAATTGAATCCTAAATATTCTTTATTTTTTATTTACTTGTTTGTTTTTTAGCTGTTTGAGTTTTTTTACCGGTTGTAGCTTTAGCTGGTTTTTTATCGGTTTTTGTTCCTCTCTTAGCTTTTGTCGTCGTATTGTCAGTATTTTTGATTATTTCAAGACATTGTTCTTCCGTTAGGGATTTGGCTTCTGTTCCCTTAGGTATTTTATAGTTATTCTTCTGAAAAGTTATATAAGGTCCGTATCTACCATTTAAGATTTGGATCTCGTTATCTCCTTCGCCGAAAATCTGGATTGTTTTTTCGCTATCTTTTTTACGTTTCTCTTCTATCAGGTCGATAGCCTCTTCTTCGGTAATCGAATAAGGATCGTATCCTTTAGGTAAAGATATAAATTTACTGTTGTGACGGATATAGGGTCCGAAACGCCCAACAGCTACCTGCATCTCTTTTCCTTCGTATTCGCCTACCACACGTGGTAATTCAAATAGTTTCAGAGCTTCTTTCAGAGTTATGGTTGTCAAAGACTGGTTCTTTTGTAATGAAGCAAACGTTGGTTTCTCTTCATCATCCTGAGTCCCGATCTGGGCCATAGGACCGAAGCGTCCGATCTTGACAGAAATCTGTTTACCTGTTTTAGGATCAGTACCTAAGATTCTTTCTCCGATTTTGTGGTCGGTGTGGCTATTCATAACTTCATCGACAACCGGATGGAAACTTTTATAGAAGGTGTCGATCAGATGTGTCCATTCTTCTTGTCCCTCGGCAATATTATCGAATTGTTTTTCTACGGTAGCTGTGAAATTATAATCGAGGATAGATGGAAATGACTCTGTTAAGAAATCATTTACAACTATTCCTATATCGGTCGGTTTAAGCTTATTTTTGTCAGCTCCGGTAACCTCGGTTTTTGTCGAATCCGAGATCTTTCCTTTCTTTAACTGCAAAATATTGTATTCGCGCGATACGCCTTCGATATTACTTTTCTCAACATATTCTCTGTTTTGTATTGTAGAGATGGTTGGTGCATAAGTGGAAGGTCGTCCGATACCTAATTCTTCGAGTTTGCGGACAAGCGATGCTTCGGTGTATCTTGGTGGTCGTTGAGTAAATCGCTCGGTTGCGGTAGACTCTTTCAACTCCAGTTTTTCTTTCAGGTGTAATGGAGGTAACAGAGACTCTTCGTCTGCGTCGGCAGGTTCGTCATCAGTATCTTCAAGATATACACGAAGGAAACCATCGAATTTCAGAACCTCACCTGTTGATACGAATTTAAAATCATCTTCGTTCGCTATATCTATGGTCACGGTAGTACGTTCTAACTCTGCATCCGACATTTGAGATGCAATAGTGCGTTTCCATATCAGGTCATATAGCTTTTGCTCCTGTGCAGATCCCGATACTTTAGAATCTGTCATATAAGTTGGTCTGATAGCCTCGTGAGCTTCCTGTGCTCCTTTCGATTTAGTTGAGAACTGGCGTACTTTCGAATATTCTTTACCATACACACTCTCAATTTCGCTTTTCGAGGTATTGATAGCTAGTGAAGAGAGGTTTACCGAGTCGGTACGCATATAAGTAATCTTACCCGATTCGTATAACCTTTGTGCGACAGACATTGTCTGAGATACAGAGAATCCAAGTTTGCGGGCAGCCTCTTGTTGTAGCGTAGAGGTTGTGAAAGGGGCAGCCGGCGATTTTTTTACCGGTTTGGTTACTATATCATCTATTTGATACGAATTAGTTTCTTTCAGGTGTTCCAAAAGGGAGAGAGCCTCTGCCTTTGTTTTCAAACGCTTATTAAGCTCAGCCTTCAGCTCATATTTTGTTCCGTTTTCTTCTTTAGTAAAGATTGCCTGAATACGGTATGCTGCTTCGGTTTTGAAATCCTGTATTTCGCGTTCGCGTTCAACGATCAGCCGTACAGCTACAGACTGTACACGACCTGCCGATAGGGCTGGTTTTACCTTTTTCCATAAAACGGGAGATACCTCGAATCCGACAATACGGTCCAATACCCGGCGCGCTTGCTGGGCATCTACCAGGTCTTTGTTTATCTCGCGTGGATTTTCGATAGCGTTCAGGATCGCATTCTTTGTTATTTCATGGAATGCAATACGTTTAGAGTCTTTATTCTTTAAATCGAGGGCTTCGTACAAATGCCATGAAATAGCCTCTCCTTCGCGGTCTTCATCGGACGCGAGCCATACAATGTCGGCATCTTTCGCTGCGGACTTTAGTTCCGATACGAGTTTTTTCTTATCAGCCGGAATTTCATATAGTGGTTTATAGTTATGGGCCAGGTCAACGCCAAGATCTTTTTTCTTAAGGTCGCGTATATGTCCATAGCTGGACATAACTTTGAAGTCTTTCCCTAAGAATTTTTCAATTGTCTTAGCTTTGGCCGGAGACTCTACTATAACTAGGTTTTTCTGCATATTGTCGTCGTTTTCAATTAAAATAAACGGTAAATGTAATCAAATTGTTTACCGGTTGTGTCGTTTTTGCTTTTTACGGGATAATAAGATGTATCTTAATTAACAATTTATGTATCTTATTATCAATAGTTAGAATGTTAAAATAGTTCTTCTTCTATTTTATAATTATTGCGTTCTGTTGAGTTTCGGGATATCAGTTCTCCGATAAAGCCGGCTAAAAAAAGCTGCGTTCCGAGTATCATCGCTGTTAGTGATATGAAAAAATAGGGCGAATCGGTAACCAGTCTGTACGGAAGCCCATTTGTCATAGCATATATCTTTGATGCACCGACCCCGATAACAGATATTAAGCCGAGTAGAAACATTATACTGCCTAGCAATCCGAAGAAATGCATTGGCTTGCGCCCGAAAGCCGAAAGAAACCACAATGTCAGTAAATCCAGATAGCCGTTGAAAAACCGGCTGACTCCGAATTTGCTTTTACCATATTTCCGTGCTTGATGATGAACTACCTTTTCTCCGATTTTGTTAAATCCCGCAATCTTTGCCAGATAGGGGATATAACGGTGCATATCGTTGTATATTTCTATATTTTTAACAACGTCTTTGCGGTAGGCTTTCAAGCCGCAGTTGAAATCGTGTAATTTAATGCCCGATACTTTACGTGCTGTGGCATTGAACAGTTTGGTCGGTAAAGTTTTACTTATAGGATCGTACCGTTTTTCCTTCCAGCCGGATACCAGATCGTAATTGTCTTTCACAATCATGTTATACAGCTCGGGTATTTCGTCAGGGCTATCCTGCAAATCGGCGTCCATAGTGATAACTACATCACCTTTCACTACAGCAAACGCACAATGTAATGCCGGAGATTTACCGTAATTTCGTCTGAACTTGATTCCTTTTATATTATCCGAATTCTTCCGGAGATCACAAATCGTTTGCCACGAATTGTCTGTACTTCCGTCGTCAACAAAAATCACTTCGAATGAAAAGTTATGAGCCTGCATAACTCTTTCGATCCATGTGTAAAGTTCGGGTAACGATTCCTCTTCGTTATATAATGGAATGACAACGGATATGTCCATAATTACTTAAATGATTTTTTTATGTAGGATTTGCCCTGTTATTGCGGGATACAAAGTACCCTAAGATCAAAGACAGGAAAAATCCGATTAGTACATTAGCTATCGCAGTGCATAGTGCATAATATAATGCCCCGTATGTTGAAAGGAATGCCTTAAGATCATTATATGCTATATCCGGCATTTTCATTTTACTTATCATGTCGAGAATGACCTTGTTCTGGCTAGATACAAGGGCAGGGTTGATAACCAGTAAATGCAGGCATACGATAACTGCTTCGATAATCGATGCAAAGATAAACAGTAATAATGAGAACAGGATACATTCGCCGAAACTAATCTTTCCTCCGAGGTCTGTATCCCGGTACCGGGTAATCAGTACATAATATATAATAGGTGTGCCTATTGCTAAAATATTATATATGTACTTGAATACATCGTAATGATCGCTTCCAATGACAAAGAAGTACCGGAATACCCAAAATAGCCCGAGAGGCAAAGCGAAATTCATTGCCGACGAGAGTATACTGTTTTTGTTATCGCTCATAGTTATTATGGTGATCATTAAAAAATGACGGTACGAAAGTAGCAAAAATTCTAAACAAACAGAAAAACTAATTCTTTTCGTAACCCTTTTTAGGAATTACAGGTACATATACCTCTGTCAGAAGTTCGTTTTCGTCAGTACTTGCCGGATTATTAAGGTATTTTTCGAAAATAATATCATCCCTGAAATTGTACCGGCTCTCGGGAAGCCATATATACCATATTTTTTTATATAGTTCCGTTAAATGTTTATAAGCCCCTTTGTGGGTAAAGACAGCATAGATGCCTTCCCTTATTTCCTTATATTCTATATTGTTACGGGATGTGGTTGGATATTCTATACTGAGACAGGGGCAAAACTCGGGTTTTTGATCGGGATTATCGGGAAACTCAAAACAAGCGCCGAGCGACTCGCTGCCTTCGTATAGCAGATTACTGAATATGGCGAACGAATATAGTTTTTGCCAGATATTGTTGTAAGTAGCTTCCGGATCTATACTTCTCAGGTAAATAATGTGTTTAGGGTATATCTTGCAAATACGGGGAAAAAGCTGCCCGGCTCTGCTCACCGCCCATCGGCTTGGCGTGATTTTGTAAATACTTGGCGGAATTCCGAAATATTTTTTGAATGCTTTAGACAAAGCTTGCATACTGTTGTATCCGGATTCGGTTGCAAGCCTGTCAAGCGAGGTGTCGTTTGTCCGTAAATTTTCGGCTACATGTTCGAGTCTCAAGCGTTGTATATACTGAGCCGGATTTTCGCCGATTATGGCTTTGAATATACGGTGGAAATGGAACGGCGATATGCATGCAACCTGAGCCAGCGTTTCCAGATCGTTATTGTCTTGAAGATGATCGTTGATATAATCCAGTACCCGGTTTATAGCTTTATAATATTCGGCTTGTGTATCTTCTTTTTGAGCCCAGCGTTTGAGTGTGGGGAACTGTACATGCATATATTTGATATATTGTTCGCTATTACCACCGTTTTTGCTGACATATTTTGCACAAAGGTTTATCATCTCCTCCATTGTTACATCCGAAGTGAACTGTCCATGCTGGAAACAATACTGGCAGTAATCTTCTATACGTGTACCTATACTGTCGGTACCGTACATTTCGGGTTTATATAGAGGCATTCCACAACTTTGGCAAACTTTATTTTTCATATTCCGCATTCTGTTTAATTCGAGGAAGGTGACAAAAAGTATACAAACTTATACAAAAAAGTATACACCGGTGTCACCTTTGTCACCTTTTTTATTTATTGATATTCAGTTATGTATGTCTTCTAAAGTGACAAAAGTGACAACGTTACACCTTTTTTTGTTTTTTGTATTTCCTCATGTGTTTGTTCTTTCTTGTATAGATAAAATACCCCGAAAGAATATGGTAAAAGGTTACAATATTCTTTCGGGGTACGTTTTTTACAAATCTGATTATTGTTGCCAGCGTTGCAATTTAGGAAAATATTGCTTCATCTGGGCAATAGCTTCTTCTTTGGTAAATTTCTGTTCTGAATCTTTATTGAAGTCATCCAGATATTGAACACATTGCTCTATCATCTGATCCATTGTTACGTCTGAAGTAAATTGCCCGTCTTTGTAGCAATAATTACAAAACGTAGTGTTCTGAGTACCATCTGCATTCGTGCTGAAGTGCTCTTCATTTAGCGGCATTCCGCAACTTTGACAAAAATTTTGTTCCATAGTTATTATAGTTTTAGTGATATATGCAAAAGTACATCTTTCCGGTAAAGGGTAGGTTGTCCGATTTTGCGATTTTTAGAAAACGGTACTTCTGCCGGATATTGGTATTTGGTCTCTATAATTAGTTGTTTGGTCTCAAAAGAAAATCAGGCAATGAATATCTCTCTTTATTTGTGGAAGTAAGATAAAAAATAATATTCACATAAAATGATACAGATATGAAAATGACTGGTTTTTTAGTAATCGCAATTGTTTCTTTACTCTTGATGACGTCTTGTTATACCTCCAGGGTAAACGTCGGTAATGCTACAGCCGAAACTTCGCGTATAAAGGTAAGTGAGACGAAAAATAAGTTCTTATTCTGGGGGCTGTTGCCGCTCGATAATGAGCAGAATGCAAAAGCATATGTAGGCGATAAAAAAGATTATATAACGGAAACATCGTGGTCGGTGTCTGATGGGTTGCTTAATTACATAACACTGGGAATATATAGTCCCACGACCACAACGTATTATGTGCCTTACGAAGAGTAAACAGGCAAAAGAGGATATCAAACTATTGATATCCTTTTTTGTCGATATATACTTGTGTCTCTTTTGATAATAAAAATGATTAAAGTTTCAAAATGAAACGAATATATGTATTTGATGTGTCGATTGTTATAAAATATCCGCTTTAGATTGCTTATTGAATTATTCTTTATATATTGCAATACTTAAATTTCAACAACATTTATAAACTAATACCATGTCAGAGAATTCTTCTAAAATTAAATTTCACAGCGGAGAGAATATTCCACTGGAATTGCATAAGGTGCGCGTTGTGCAAAAGCTTCATTTAGTGCCTATTGAACGCCGTCTTGAAGCCTTGTATGAAGCCGGATTTAATACATTCAGATTAGATACCAAAGACGTATTTCTGGATATGCTTACCGATAGTGGTACGAATGCTATGAGTGACAGGCAATTGGGGGCGATGATGATTGCCGACGATGCTTATGCCGGTTCGCAGAGTTTTGTTCGCTACCAGAAAGCTGTAGAAGAAGTTCTTGGTAAAAAATATTTACTACCTGTGCATCAGGGGCGCGCTGCCGAGAATATAATATCTAATGCCTATGTACGTAAAGGTAGTATTGTGCCGATGAATTATCATTTCACTACAGCGATGGCGCATATCACACAATATGGAGGTAAGATAGAAGAATTACTTTATGACGAAGCTTATGTGATTAACAGCAAGCACCCCTTCAAAGGAAATATGAACCTTGAGAAGTTGGAAGAATGTATCAATAAGCATGGTGCTGCCAATATTCCCTATATCCGTATGGAGGCTTCCACCAATCTTATCGGGGGACAGCCTTTCTCGATAGATAACTTAAGGAATGTACGCGCCATAGCTGATAAATATAAAATACGGTTGGTGCTTGATGCCAGTTTACTTGGCGAAAATGCCTGGCTGGTGAAACAGCGTGAAGAGGAATTCAAGAACAGTTCTATGGCGGAGATCATACTCACGATGACGGGGTTGGCCGATCTTGTCTATTTTTCTGCACGAAAGCTGAGTTCGTCCCGCGGCGGTGGTATCTGTACCAATGATTATGCTATAATGAAGGAATTGGAACCGCTTGTTCCGTTATTCGAAGGTTTTCTTACCTACGGTGGTATGTCGGTTCGCGAAATAGAGGCGATAGCTGTAGGGTTATATGAGACATTAGACGAAAGTATGATCTGTCAGAGTCCTCAGTTTATCGCATATCTGGTAAATTCATTAGAGAAAAAAGGTGTTCCGGTGGTAACTCCTCCCGGAGTACTAGGAGCTCATATGAATGCCATGGAGATATGTTCTCATATTTCGCAATTGGAATATCCGGCAGGAGCACTAGCGGCTGCTTTCTTCCTTATTTCAGGTGTGCGTGGAATGGAAAGAGGCTCTATATCTAACCAGCGTGATGAATACGGAAATGAGACGTATGCCGATATGGAACTCCTTCGTTTGGCTGTTCCGCGACGTGTATTCACTTTGTCGCAAATCAAATATGTGGAAGACCGTATGACATGGCTGTACGAGAACCGAAATTTGATAGGAGGGCTTAGGTTTGTATATGAACCTCCGGTGTTACGTTTCTTTATGGGAGGACTTGAGCCCGTTAATGACTGGCCACAGCGTTTGATGGCGAAATTCCGTGAAGATTTTGGCGATAGTCTTTAGTCTTGAAAAAATAAGAAATACGAAAACGGCATAGATTATTTTATCTATGCCGTTTTTATATGTTTCGAAATATTCCTTATAAGGATCTCCCTTTGAAAACAGAAGACTCTTCCGAAGGGTAGAGATAACCCGAGAAAGTTATATTCCGGCTACTGAAGTTTGAATTTACTGTAGCAGAGCATTGATTATTGCCATTATACATAGTAAAAGATACTTCAGCAGAGATACCTGTACCGAAAACGGACATAGAGAATGTTACGTTCCCTTTTTTGTCTATGCTTTTTTTGACATTCGAAATTCTGCCGTCTAATGTAATGCCTCCGATACCGTTCGGTCCCGAGTAAAAAGCACTGTTAAATGCGAGTTGTACGGTTGCCTTGTCGCCTTTTGCTGAAATAAAATTAGTGTTGGCATTCACATAGGTCGATTGTCCGTTTTTGAAAGTAATGCGATCAGCTTCGAGAACGAAGTCGAGGCTGTCGAGGGCTGTGACTGCTTTTTCGTAGGCCAATTGGTTTTCAAGCCTTTGCTGTATTGCTTTTTCCGAATTTTGTTGTGTTTTGCATCCCACACACAAAAATAAGGCTGATAGTAGTATTAGAGCTGTTGTTTTCATAATTATTTGTGTTTTTAATATTTTATAATTAATATATAAACAGTTCGATAAACATAATGTTTAGAGTCTTTTAGAGAAACAAATACTATCGGCATTATCCGCATATTGGCCGTAATTGGGAATGACCGTATATCCCGATTTTTTATAGACACTTATAGCTTCTACCATCTTTAGTCCGGTTTCGAGTATTGCTTGTCTAAATCCTTTTTCTTTAGCCCAAATCTCTATTTCGTGCAACATTTTTCCGGCTAAGCCTTTGCCTCTGTAACCGGGATTCAGAAACATCCGTTTTACTTCGGCTGTTGAGTCGTTGTATTGTTTGAAACAACAGCAACCAACGGCTACCGAACCGGCATAGGCTATAATTACGGTTTCGAGCCAATCTATTTTATTGTATACGTTATAACAAAATTGAGTATCCCCGTTGCGGATACTCAATTCTTTATCTAGTTCGGAAATTAATGACCTGAAATCATTATTTTCGCTATTTGTTCTTACTATTCTATAATCCATATAGGGGACAGATTTTATTTATCCGCTTCTTTTACGTGTAAGTCCAATGCGTTTTTAACCTTGTCTTTGAGCAACGCTATGTCCAGTACTTCTTTGATATCCGAGACATAATGAAATTTGAGCCCTTTAAGATATAATTCTTTAATTTCCTCAATATCTTTCATATTCTCTTTACACAGGATAATTTCTTTGATTCCGGCACGTTTAGCCGCGAGTATTTTTTCGCGGATACCTCCAACCGGAAGGACTTTTCCCCGTAAAGTGATTTCTCCGGTCATGGCTAGGTTCGCTTTAACTTTGCGTTGTGTAAAAGCGGAGGCCAAAGAAGTCACCATTGTTATACCTGCTGACGGACCGTCTTTCGGGATAGCTCCTTCGGGAACGTGTACGTGTACATTCCAGTTATCGATAACATCATCGTCGATTCCTAATATCTGATTATGTGAACGGATATACTCCATTGCAAGCATAGCAGACTCTTTCATTACATCGCCAAGGTTTCCGGTAAGAGTCAGTTTATTGCCTTTGCCCTTGCTTAGTGATGTTTCGATAAACAGGATTTCGCCGCCGACCGAAGTCCATGCCAGTCCTGTAACCACACCGGCATATTCGTTGCCCTGATACTCGTCTTTCGAAAAGCGTTCGGCTCCGAGGTATTCCTGAAGGTCTTTGATTTCGAGAACTTTGTTGTATTCCGATTTGGTTGCAACCTTCAAAGCCACTTTACGCATTATTTGCGCCAAAGTTTTATCTAATCCCCTGACTCCCGATTCGCGTGTGTAACTGTCGATAATCTTTTCGATGGTCTTTTTAGGGATATCTATCGCTTCTTTATCCAGACCATGATTTTCGAGTTGTTTCGGGATAAGGTGGCGGCGTGCTATCTCTACCTTTTCTTCCAGAATATAACCACTGATATCGATCAGCTCCATACGGTCGAGTAGGGGCTGCGATACATTAGATATATTATTGGCGGTAGCGATGAACAACACTTTCGACAGGTCGTAATCGATATTCAGATAGTTGTCGTGAAATGTCGAGTTTTGCTCCGGATCCAGTACTTCAAGTAATGCTGATGCCGGATCGCCACGGAAATCGTTGCCTATCTTATCTATTTCATCCAGAACGAACACAGGGTTAGATGATCCTGCTTTTTGCATGTTCTGGATAATACGTCCGGGCATAGCTCCGATATATGTTCTGCGGTGTCCCCTTATTTCCGATTCATCGTGTAATCCACCGAAAGATACCCTTACATATTTCCGGTTGAGAGCTTCTGCTACAGATTTACCTAAAGATGTTTTACCAACACCCGGAGGGCCATACAAACAAATGATAGGGGATTTGAGGTCACCTTTCAGTTTCAGTACAGCAAGATGCTCGATAATACGCTCTTTGACCTTTTCGAGACCGAAATGATCATGGTCGAGTACTTTTTGAGCATGCTTCAGGTTGAAATTGTCTTTTGTATACACATTCCATGGCAACTCTAAAATCGTTTGCAGATAAGTAATCTGAGTCGAATAGTCGGGTGACTGGGGATGTAGTCTTTCGAGTTTTTTTACCTCTTTATCTACAGCTTCAGCCACTTTGGCATCCCATTTTTTGAGTTTTATTTTTTCTTTAAGCTCATCTATATCGGCTTGTTGGGGATTGCCTCCCAATTCGTCCTGTATAGTACGTATCTGTTGTTGCAGAAAATATTCTTTTTGCTGCTGGTTCAACTCTTCGCGGGTCTTCATCTGGATGTTCATTTTCATCTCCAGCATCTGTGTCTCGCGGTTTAGAAGCATCAACAGGCGGTAAGCACGGTTTTTATCGTCATCGATATTTAATAAGTCCTGCTTTTCATGCCCTTGTACAGGTAGGTTTGTACAGCAATAATTTACCAAAAGAGGCGATTTTGAATTTTCATTCAATTTAGTGATCAACTCTTTGGGCGGATCGCCGTACATCCTTAGCATATGTATTGTAAGGTCTTTGATAGAGTCCAGTAATACTTCATACTCCTTGTCATCCGCTTCGGCAGGTATGTGTTCCTTAACTACATACTTGGCTTTCAGGTACGGATCGGTTTGGGTAATCCGATCCAGCCTGAACCGTTTTTTTCCCTGAAGGATTACTGTTACGTTCGGATCATTCGGTATTTCTATAATACGGATGATTTCGCCCAGAACACCTATATCATACAGGTCGCTCTGGTCGGGATCCTCTGTATTTGCGTCTTTTTGGCATACCAATCCTATGATACCCTTCTTACCCTGAAGGCTTTTCAATGCTTTCAAGGATTTTGTACGGGCTACAGTTATCGGGAGGTTAGTACCGGGAAATATGATTGTATTGCGAAGCGCAAGTACCGGAATTTCTTCTTTCAGATACTTCTCTTCTATATCGAAATCGAGATCCCCCAAGTCGTCTGTTACTATCGAGATTATAGGCTCGGAACTCCCGTCGTTAAATAAGTCTCTTTCTTTTCGGTCAAACATCTTTTTGAATTATATGTAATATATGTAAGGTTGAAATGCCTTCTGATCGTATAAATTGAAACGTCAATCGGCTATTTCCAAACAAGCAAAAATACAATAATATATTGTTACTTTTGCATTCTTTCTAAATACAAATATTATGCCATTCTCTTTCTGTTGATTTTGGCATACAGCAGATTTAAATTGAAAGATTACGATTTATGGCTAATTCATATTTCAGGTTTAAACAGTTTACAGTATATCAGGATAAGTGCGCAATGAAAGTTGGAACCGATGGTGTTCTGCTTGGCGGATGGGCGGATATTAATGATGCGCGTACAATACTCGATGTGGGAACAGGTACGGGGCTGATCGCCATGATGTTGTCCCAGAGAGCCCCTAATCCTGTTTCTGTTGATGCTATAGATATAGACATGGATGCAGTTTGTCAGGCAAAGGAGAATGTGCAACAGTCGGGTTTTTTCAATATAAAGTGTGAACATGCATCTTTGGCAGAATTTGTTGAAGAAACGGGAAAACGATATGATCTGATTGTATCTAATCCACCCTATTTTATATCGTCTCTTCATTCTCCGGATTCGAAAAGGACTGTTGCCCGGCATACAGATTCGTTACCTGTGGCTGATTTTATTCGTTTGTCAGTACAAATATTGTCTGATAATGGGCGTATTTCAATGATATTCCCTTTTTCGGAGAAAGAACTTTTACTGTCTCTGGCTGAAAAAGAGGGATTATCAGTTACCCGTATTACAAATGTAAGGCCTACGCCCGGGGCTTCCTATAAACGAGTGTTGCTGGAGTTGTCGAAATGTCCCGCAGCGAAACAAGAAAACGAATTACTTATTGAGGTTTCCCGGCATCAGTACTCACCGGAGTTTATGAGCCTGCTCAGCGACTTCTATCTGGCATTTTAGTAAATTTTCGTATCTTTATGGCGAATAAACAAACAATTGCATGTACATGAAGAAAGTTAAATTGACCTGTCTCCTGGTTTTAGGTTTATTATCGTTTACAGTTCAGGGACAGCAGAAAAACACTCCGGCAAAGTTAAATGCTTCAAAGATTATCCGGTTGAGCAACAGTGTTATCGATTTGAGCAATGATGCCAATCAGGCTCTTAGTAGTTACACCGACATGGTATCTGCGGCGGATGGCAATGTCAGTACTCTCAAGCGCAATAATGCTCTGAAGCCTACTTATCTGAATTATAAGATATACGAGCCCGATCAAAGAAAAAAAACAGAATATGATCAGGCGTCGAAGGCAGCTCCGGCTTTTGACGAAAAGACCGAACTCCTACAACTTATGTCTTTGGTGGATAGCCACATGGCGGATGTAGTAAGGAACAGCGAAGCTTTGAGTAGCTATTTTTACAAGCAGGAATACCAGTCTGACAACGACTTCTCTAAATACCCTGCTCTAAAAGATAGTACCGAGGCAAGTATAGCCCGTGCTATGGTAATATGGCGAAAAGCTTCGGCTTTGGCTGCTACTACCGGAGATAAAGCAGAATTATTACTATTGAAAGATAGTAAAATAGCGGAGTTTGTTATTCCGATGAAGTCCGATCTGATAACCCTACAGTCTGTATTTACAAAGGTTACAGATCTCGAAACAGATTTCCCGGCGCTTGAAACGGACGTAACGGCACTAAAAGCATCTATTGAAGTAAATAAAGATATTTCGAATAAGGATTTAAAAAAACTGTCGGACTTGTATTACAAAGATGCATATGAGACATTTTACCGTAAATGTGCAGAGGCGGCTGATTATTTGGCAAAACTGACAATATTATTAAAGCAAGGTTCGGATGACGAACAGCGTATGTCCGGTCTTTTCGGTTATGCCCGCGTTTCATACCGTAATGCGATAGAACAATATAATACATTTGTGAGTCAGTAATAATATCGTTCAGCCTAAAGTAATATTTATACATCAGGTTTGTCCGGAAGGGCAAACCTGATTCTTTTGTGAAACTTTTTTAATTCGTTGATGTTTAGTTCTTAAATAGGTGGTATTTTTTTACCTTTATAAGGTTATTGAGAAATTGGATTTTTTAGTATTAATATTATGAATAAGACAATCGTAGGATTAGGTGAAATCTTGTGGGATATATTTCCCGAGAGAAAAGTATTGGGAGGAGCCCCTGCTAATTTTGCATACCATATTTCGCAGTTTGGTTTGGATGGATATGCCGTAAGTGCAATAGGAAAAGACGATCTCGGAGCCGATCTGATCAAAAACCTCGAGTCAAAAGGTCTGGGCTATTTGATCGAAGAAACAGACTTTCCGACGGGAACAGTAGATGTAAAGGTTAACAGATGGGGAATACCCGAATACAAAATTCATCAGAACGTAGCGTGGGATAATATTCCTTTTATCGAGAAGACCAGAGAACTGGCTGCGAAAACGAGCGCGGTTAGTTTTGGTTCTTTAGCTCAGCGCAGTTCCGTATCACGCGATACTATCAGGCAGTTTTTACAGGCAATGCCTCAGGACAGCCTGAAAATATTCGACATAAACCTCCGTCAACAGTTTTATTCAAAAGAGGTGATACATGAGTCACTGGAAATGGCAAATGTGTTGAAAATAAACGATGAGGAAGTTGTCGTTCTTGCCGAAATGTACGGCTGGAAGGGATGGAACGAGCAGGATGTGTGTAAGGATATTCTGGCTCAATATAAATTAGATATAGTGATTCTGACTAAGGGGATTGATGGCAGTTTTGTTTTCACTAGAAAGGAAACATCTTATCAGGCCACGCCTAAGATGCATGTTGCGGATACTGTAGGTGCCGGAGATTCTTTTACGGCAGCTTTTGTTGCATCGTATCTGCATGGAGACCGGATAACCGAAGCGCATCAATTAGCAGTAGAAGTGTCGGCTTATGTTTGTACGCAACATGGGGCTATGCCTGTACTGCCCGATGCTTACCGCGAATTATTTAATCAGTAAATGAAAATCCGGGTTTTGTCAAAAAAACAACAAAGAATAAATCCTTTTTTTCGAATATTTGTTACTTTAGTTGGTTATTAGTGCTGATAAGCATTTAATCGTATGTATCTCGAGGCATAACTAACTAAAATATAGCTAACTGTTATTCTTTTTTACAAAACCAAACGAAAGGTCTGAGGACTAAAACTCTGATTAACGAATAGAATAAAATACATATATGAAAAAGATTGCATTGATAACCGGGGCTACTGCCGGTATAGGAAAGGCCACGGCCGAACGTTTAGCGAAAGAAGGGTTTAACCTGATAATAACCGGTCGCCGCCAGCGCGAACTGGACGAACTGCAAACCTCATTACAGGCGCAATATGGAATAGATATCTGGGCACTGTGTTTTGATGTAAGGAAATACGATGAGGTTGAAAAGAATCTCGGAAGCTTGCCACAACGTTGGAAAGATGTGGATGTGTTGGTCAATAATGCAGGACTGGCAGTCGGGCTTAATCCTATTCATACCGGGGTGGTCGATGATTGGGAAAGAATGATAGATACAAATATCAAAGGGTTGTTGTATGTAACGCGTACTATTGCCCCACGTATGGTTGAACGCAAATCGGGACACATAATCAATCTTGCGTCTATTGCTGGCAAAGAGGTGTATGCCAACGGGAACGTTTACTGTGCGACAAAGCATGCTGTAGATGCATTATCGAAAGGGATGCGTATCGATTTACTGCCTTATGGTATTAAAGTAACCCAGATTTGTCCGGGAGCCGTAGAAACCGAATTCTCGGTAGTTCGTTTCAAAGGTGATAAATCTCGTGCCGATCAGGTATATGCGGGTTTTGCTCCATTGGCTGCGGAGGATATAGCGGAAGCTATTTGCTTTGCAGTGTCAGCTCCGGATCATGTTAATATACAGGATATGCTGATAATGCCTAAAGCACAAGCTTCGGGTACGATTTTTCATAAAGAATAAAACGATATGAAGAAGCCGGTCTTAATCTTTTTGTTTATTATGATTTTATCCAATGCTTTTGGGCAAGATATGCTGCATGGCAGGTGGATAATAAGTGATGTGATCGGAGTCTCGGACAAAATGAAATTTACAGATAAAGAATTGAGTTATAGTATGTATGACGACAGGTTAAATAAAGACCAACAATTTATCGGTAATATTGCTTATTTTAACTCCGGCGACCAGTCTTTCGAAACGTTCCATACATCATTTTGTGGCTTCGGCTATTTTCCATCTTCTTACGGAAAGTATAAAATTATTGATGGTGGGTATGTAGAACTGACATTGGATTCGATCGTAATCCACGGATATAAGAAACCTAAGAAAATAAAGAAATTCAGATCGTTGGGTCTTTATAGAATAACACGTTCGGAAAAAGAAATACACTTATCGAAAGTGCTAAAATAAACAGTAATATCTGGTTTTATGTTGAAAATTCTCAATTCGCAGCAAATAAAGATATTAGATAAATGTACAATAGAACATGATAATATCAAATCGATCGATCTGATGGAAAGAGCCGCTTTGGCTCTTTTCGAGTCTTTATGCGGATATTTATCAGAAGACGACCCTATGATTATCTTTGCAGGAACAGGCAATAATGGAGGGGATGCTTTGGCTCTGGCTCGTATGTTATCCGGCAAGAGTTTTTCGGTAGAAGTGTATTTGATTAATCCCGAAGCAGTTTTATCTCCCGATTGTGCAGCGAATAAAGAATGTTTCGAACGCCTGCTGTATCTTAATGAAATAAAAGAAACAAAAGATATTCCGTTTATCCCTTCCGGAAGTATAGTTGTAGACGGAATATTCGGGTCGGGTCTGAATAGGCCTTTGTCGGGTTTGCACCTTGATGTCGTAAAACGTATTAATGCATCGGCAAGTAAGGTTTATTCGATAGATATGCCGTCCGGTTTGTTTATGGAAGATAATTCGGCGAATAATCCAGATGGAATTATCCAGGCGGATATTGTCTTTACCTTTCAGTTGCCTAAGTTATCGTTGTTATTGCCCGAAAACGGGCGATTCTGCTCAAAGATAAAAATACTGGATATCGGTTTGAACAAGGCCTGTATGGCGGAAGAGAAAACCGATTATTTTTATACGGAATGCTGTGATGCCGCTTCGTTGATAAAAAAGCGGGAAACATTTTCTCACAAGGGTAGTTTTGGGCACGCATTATTGTTTGCCGGATCTTATGGTAAGATGGGAGCTGCTGTATTGGCTGCAAAATCATGCCTTAGAGCTGGAGTCGGGTTATTGACTATGCATATACCCCGTTGTGGGGTTGATATTCTGCAAGTGGCTGTTCCCGAAGCAATGGTCGATGCAGATCAGGAGAAAGAATATATTAGTAGAGCAGGGGAAGTGGCCGATAAAAAGACTATCGGTATAGGTCCCGGAATAGGAATGCATTCCGATACCAGCAAGCTGTTGGCTATTTTATTACAGTATTCGACAAAGCCGGTGGTAATTGATGCTGATGCCCTTAATCTGATAGCTCAGGATGAGCAATTGATGAGTAATATACCTCATGGTAGTATTCTGACTCCCCATCCCGTAGAATTCGAACGGCTTGTTGGTAAGAGGTGTGTAACAGGGTATGAACGTCTTCAGGAGGCTCGCCATTTTGCACAGGAATATTCGGTATACATTGTGTTGAAGGGAGCGTATACAGCTATTGTAACTCCGGAAAGAAAAGTGTATTTTAATTCAACCGGAAATCCGGGTATGTCAACCGGAGGTAGCGGCGATGTATTGACGGGTATACTTACTTCGTTACTGGCTCAGGGATATTCGTCGTTAGATAGTGCTGTTTTGGGCGTATATTTGCATGGTTTAGCCGCCGATTTGGCGGTTCTGCGGTTGTCGCAATATAGTTTGTTGCCTTCCGATATTATCGACTATCTGGGCAAAGCCTACCGCTATCTCGAAAAATGTCGAAAAAGTGAATGAAAATATTCCATTGATAGCTAATTTATTAACTTTGCCGAGCGAAAATATTTCAAAAAAAATGCACGGAATATTTGCGGAAAACAAAATAACACTTACCTTTGCATCCGCAATCAAGAGATACAGCTACTGAAAAAGAGAGCATATCGCAGATGGCCCATTCGTCTATCGGTTAGGACGCAAGATTTTCATTCTTGAAAGAGGGGTTCGACTCCCCTATGGGCTACAAATAATAAAATATAAAAAATATAAAGATTAGTCGTCATTATGGCAAATCATAAATCAGCAATAAAGAGAATCAGACAAGCAGATGCAAAACGCTTGAGAAATAGATATGTAGCTAAAACTACTCGTAATTCGGTTAAAAAGCTTCGTGCTATTACTGATAAAGAGGAAGCTAGAAAGCTATATCCTTCAGTAGCATCTATGTTAGACAGATTAGCTAAAAAGAATGTTATTCATAAGAATAAAGCAGCTAATTTGAAATCTAAGCTTGCTCATCACGTAAATTCTTTGTAAGAATAGACTGTTCAAAATATTATATATAGAGCCGGACTAAAAGTTCGGCTCTTTTCTTTATTTCTATCTGATGGGTAAGACGCTTATAATTTCTTTTCTTTTTGTTGTGGTGTGTCTTATTGGTTTTAATGGGTATGCGGAAGGGGCTTTTCGTCTTTATGCTGAACCGGCAGAGAATAGAATTGTGTTAGGTGATGTTTTATCGGATGTTAAGCAATATGCTGCTGTAGACTCTTCGCGGTTTTATTTGATTCAGGGGGATTCTGAAGGAGCGGTTGATTTAGTTATTGGTCGGTTCTTGAATGATGGAAACGTCTATGCCGTAGATGTCTCTGTACCGGATAGTATAGTTTCTTTTTATCGGTTTGATGCCGGTAATGGCTGGATTCCGGTTGGGAGCGAAAAGATTTTAGCCCCATATTTTATGGAATTAGAAGATATGGATGGTGACGGAGTTCCGGAAGTTTTACTTTCTTCTGCGCCTAATATGAATGGAAACAGATGGATTAATATTTTCCGGTATTCTGTTGAAAGAGAAGTAATGTACTTGGCTGGTCAGATAACTACGGACTATAAGGTGTGCAAAGATAAGAAAACAATAGAAGTGGAGTATGAGGGAAGTAGTTACATGCCTCAGGTAAAATCGTTGTACAGATGGCTTGATGAGAATCTCGTGTTGGAAAATGAAGTTATCGGAAATATATCGGATGAATAACGGATGGTTGTTTTCTAATTCTGTCTATTTGATGTTAATTTAAGTTTTTTGTATAAAAAAGATACTTTTTGGTCTTTCTTTTTAAATGACGGTATAATATATTTTTTTGAAAAACTGATTTTACTAAGTTAAATTTATAGCGTGTTTAATATTTTTGGCTATTTGTAACTTCTTTGATTAATGGGATTTAAACAGGATTAAAGATATTTAATTCAAACGCAGAAATGATTGAAAATTGAAAATCTGCACTACATTTGTCTCGTCATCAAGTGGTGACAAAAAGCTAACTAAATAGATAAATTTAATTTGATTCTCAAATTATGAAAAAAGTAGTTCTTTCTATGTTAATGTGCAGCGCATTATTAGCATCTTCAGCAGCAATGGCTCAAACCAAACCAGCATCTACACCAAAAGCTAAAACAGAAGCTAAAGCTGAGGCAAAACCCGCTAAGTCGGAAAAGAAATCATGTACTACTACTAAATCAGAAGAACCTAAAAAGGCCACTAGTGCATCATCAGCAAAGGCGAAATGATACAATAAGAGACTTTGATTAAAAGTTCGCACTAATTACCATCCGGTAGTTAGTGTTTTTTTTGTTTTATATTCATTGTTACAGTGCGAATTAAAGGCTGATAAAATCGATAAATTCAGGGTAAAGACTATATGCCTTTATGCTTGTATATCTGGGTAATTTTTTGTATATTTGTTGGCTTTTGCGAAGTAATCCGGATGTTTTCGAAGGATGTTTCGCTTGAGTTTATGTTAAATGGTAAAAAATGACTGATAAAGAAAAAAATCTAGCCAGTAATTCGTATTCAGCGGATAATATTCAGGTATTAGAAGGACTCGAAGCTGTAAGAAAAAGACCTGCCATGTATATTGGCGATATAGGCGAAAAAGGTTTACATCATTTGGTTTATGAAGTAGTTGATAACTCTATAGATGAGGCTTTGGCAGGGTTCTGCTCTGATATCAGGGTTTCTATCAATGAAGACAACTCTATTACTGTTTGGGATAATGGGCGGGGGATTCCGGTCGATTTCCACGAAAAAGAACAGAAGTCTGCACTTGAAGTTGTATTGACAGTTTTACATGCCGGAGGTAAATTTGATAAGGGTACTTATAAAGTTTCCGGAGGACTTCACGGGGTAGGGGTGTCTTGTGTGAACGCTTTATCCTCTTATTTGCGTGCCGAGGTTCGCCGTCAGGGTAAGTTGTATATGCAGGAGTTCTCATGCGGTAAACCACTACATGATATCGAAGTGCTTGGCGATGCAACTGATTCGGGTACAACAATCATTTTTAAACCTGATGAAAGTATTTTCATTACAACCGAATATAAATACGATACATTAGCGACCCGTTTGCGTGAGTTGGCGTTTTTGAATGCCGGAGTACGTTTGTCGTTGACAGACCTACGTCATAAGAAAGACGATGGTTCGTTCAGGTCGGAAGTTTTCTATTCGGAAAAAGGGCTTGAAGAGTTTGTTAGATATATCGATTCTTCGAAAGAAGCTTTGATAGATGATGTTATACACATTGTAACCGAAAAACAGGGAATTCCTGTTGAGGTGGCTATGACATATAATACTTCATATAACGAAAATATCTTTTCGTATGTGAATAATATTCATACAATTGAAGGTGGTACACACCTTACAGGTTTCCGTCGTGGATTGTCGCGTACTTTGAAAAAGTATGCTGATGATATGAAGATGCTTGAAAAAGTAAAAATCGAAATTAGCGGCGATGACTTCCGCGAAGGCCTTACTGCTGTAGTTTCGATCAAAGTGGCAGAGCCTCAATTTGAAGGGCAAACTAAGACCAAATTAGGTAATAATGAGGTTATGGGTGCTGTGGATCAGGCTGTAGGGGAGGCTTTGGGATATTATCTTGAAGAACATCCTAAGGAGGCTAAGATTATTGTCGAGAAAGTAATATTAGCAGCAACAGCCCGTTATGCAGCCCGTAAAGCCCGCGAAATGGTGCAACGTAAATCTCCGCTTTCAGGTGGAGGATTACCGGGTAAACTTGCCGACTGTTCGAGCAAAGATGCTGCAATGTGTGAGATATTCCTTGTCGAAGGGGACTCTGCGGGTGGAACTGCTAAACAAGGTCGTGACCGTGGATTTCAGGCTATTCTGCCATTGCGTGGTAAGATATTGAATGTTGAGAAAGCTATGCCTCACAAAGTGTTGGAAAGCGAAGAAATAAAGAATATATATACAGCTTTGGGTGTTTTTATCGGTACTGAAGAAGACAGTAAAGAGTTGAATATAGAAAAGCTTCGTTACCATAAAGTTGTGATCATGACCGATGCCGATGTCGATGGTAGTCACATTGCTACACTTATCCTTACATTCTTCTTCCGCCATATGCGTCCTCTTATCGAACGGGGATATGTATATATAGCCACACCACCTCTTTACTTGTGTAAGAAAGGTAAGTTTGAAGAATATTGCTGGGACGACAGACAACGTCAGGCATTCATTGATAAGTACGGAGAAGGTAACGAAAATGCAATTCATACCCAACGTTACAAAGGTTTGGGAGAGATGAACGCGTCTCAGTTATGGGATACAACAATGAATCCGGAACACCGCACATTACGTCAGGTAACCATAGATAATGCTGCTGAGGCCGATCATATTTTCTCTATGTTGATGGGTGAGGAAGTTGCCCCACGCCGTGAATTTATTGAAGACAATGCAACTTATGCGAAAATTGATGCATAAAAATTTCTAAATTATAGTATATTGCAGGGGATACCAATCGGTATCTCCTGTTTTTTTATGTTGGTTAAGTATATGTGTCCTACATAGCAGAAGCGATACTATTGCTTCTGTGAAAGCGACCTGTTACAATTTACTTAAAGCAAATTATTAAGTTACCGTCTTATCAAATTGCATTGCGATAGTTATGTCGATAGAAATAAAATATTTTGAAAACAGAAAAGATTGGCGAAAATGGCTGATTGATAACTTTGAGACTGCCAATGAAATTTGGTTTGTGTTTCCCATGAAATCTTCGGGCAAAAAAAGCATTACATACAACGATGCTGTTGAAGAAGCCCTTTGTTTCGAGTGGATCGATAGCACGATAAAGTCGCTTGACAAAGAACATGAAATTCAACGTTTCACGCCTAGAAAGACTAAAAGCACATACTCGCAAGCCAACAAAGAAAGGCTTCGGTGGTTGTTGGAGAATAAAATGATACACCCCAAGTGTGAAGATAAAATACAAAATGTTTTATCTGATCCTTTTATTTTTCCAAATGATATAATTGATAGATTGAAAGAAGATAAAATAGTATGGGAAAACTATCAATATTTCTCTGACGCGTATAAACGTATCCGGATTGCATACATTGAAGCAGCAAGGAAACGGCCGGAAGAATTTGAAAAGCGATTAACCAACTTTATCAATAAAACGAAAGAGAATAAAATAATAAGAGGATTTGGTGGAATTGAAAAATACTATTAATTACAATAATGGCCCCGACTTAACTAGTGTTTTGTCTGTAAGTGAGCAGGGAAGAAGGGAAGCCTCTTATAGATAAAACGACAATAGGCGTCACTTGTATCATTTAATACCTGTTACCTCTTATAATTTACAAACCGAATAAAAAAAGCGAATATTTTTATATCGGCTCTTTTTGCTATTTAGTATCTTTGTTTGAACGAATATTTGATTCAAATGAAAGGTTATATTCACCCTCCTTTATTAAAAAAGAACGATAAGGTTATTATAATTTCTCCTTCGGGTAGTGTAGATTCTGCTTTTATAGATGGAGCCCGGATGCTTTTAGAAGATTGGGGTTTAGATGTAATAGTGTCCCGGTGTGCACGTGGTCAATATGGACGTTTTTGTGGCACAATAGAGGAACGTATTTTTGATTTACAGAGTGCAATGGATGATCCCGATATAAAGCTGATATTCTGTTCGCGTGGAGGTTATGGTATCGTTCAATTGCTGGAACATCTTGATTTTGCGGAAATAAAGAAATATCCTAAATGGCTTGTAGGCTACAGTGATATAACAGCCCTTCACCTGGCATTTATGCAAAATGGTATTGCATCGATACATGCGCCGATGGCACGTCATTTAACAGAAGAAGGGAATGATATTGCTACCGGATATTTAAAGGATATCTTGTTTTCGGGGTTTAATGAATATGAAGTTAATGTGCATCCTCTAAATAGATTGGGTGTTACCGAAGGATATTTATGGGGTGGTAACTTGGCTGTGTTTGCAGGATTGACGGGTACTTCTTATACCCGGATCCCGGATAAGGGTATTTTGTTTATCGAAGATATCGGAGAAAGCGCATACAAGATAGACCGGATGATGTGGCAATTGAAATTGTCGGGTATATTATCCGGATTATCCGGATTGATTATCGGTCAATTTGCCGATTGTGATGAAGATCCGTCAATGTACTTACCTATATATGAATCTATCAGAGAAATGGTTGCCGAATATAATTATCCGGTAGTTTTCGATTTTCCTGTAGGGCATGTTAAAGCTAATTATCCTTTGGTATATTCAGAAAAAATAGTGTTGGATGTACAGGATAATAAAGTTGTATTAAAACATAAGAACTGATGACAGAAACATTTTTACTTGTATTATCGATACTATTCTTTATCAGTATATTGGCCGGTAGGATCGGTGGACGTTTGGGGATTCCGGCATTGGTATTGTTTATAGCTGTAGGTATGGCATTCGGCTCGGATGGTATTGGAATTGCATTCAATAACTTATATCTGGCAGAAGCTATTGGTACGGTTTCTTTATGTGTTATCCTGTTCTCAGGGGGATTAAATACAAAGTTTGCAGAGATTAAACCGGTTATAGGCCAGAGTATGTTACTAGCTACTATGGGGGTTATTCTTACAGCTGCTTTTACCGGTTTTTTTGCATGGTGGTTGTGCGGAGAACTTGTACCTGCTTTAGGATTTTCACTTATCAGTGCTTTTTTGCTTGCATCGGTAATGTCTTCGACAGACTCGGCTGCTGTGTTCGCTATATTAGGCTCCAAGAATGTAAAACTGAAGCACAATCTCCGTTCTACACTTGAGTGTGAGAGCGGTAGCAATGATCCTATGGCTTATATGCTTACAATCACGTTGATAAGCCTTATAAAAGCAGGAGGAGAACCTAATGTGCTGATGATTGTATTTTCAATAGTTTCTCAGATAATAATAGGTGCTCTGGCAGGATACTTTATTGCGAAGTTTGCGGTGAAAATGCTGAACAGGATTAAGATTGAGAACGATGTATATTACCCGATTATTGTACTGACGTTTTGTATCTTTATATTTTCTTTTACCCACTTCATAAAAGGAAACGGATTTCTTGCCATATATATAGGTGGATTGGTGATTGGAAACTCGCGCTTCGTAACCAAGCGCACTACATTTAAGCTGTTCGATGCAATATCGTGGTTAAGTCAGATTGCTATGTTCTTGATGTTAGGGCTGTTGGTCGAACCTCACGAGTTGTTTCCGGTTGCTGTTCCGGCTTTAGTTATAGGATTGTTTATGATTTTCGTAGCCCGTCCGTTGAGTGTGTTTATTAGTTTAACACCGTTTAGTAAAGTAACTTTTAAAGATAAGATATTTATTTCGTGGGTTGGGCTACGCGGTGCAGTACCTATTATTTTTGCTATCTATCCTTTGACTGCAGGTATTCCTCATGCCCGTTTTATATTTAATATTGTATTCTTTATAACTTTGATATCCATATTGTTACAAGGTACCTTCTTGACTAAGGTGGCTAAGTGGCTCGATTTGTTAGCCCCATCGAGGGCACGTCGCCGTTTAGATGATTTCGATGTCGATCTGGCCGAAGATATTGGCTCAATTTCGACAGAGATAGTCGTAACAGATTATGCTCTAAGAAATGGTAATGCTTTAATGAATATGCCTTTACCGGATGATGCGTTAGTCGTTTTAGTAAAACGGGATGATAAATATTTTATACCGAAAGGTAAGACTGAATTAAATGTCGGTGACAAGCTTTTGGTAATGATGAACAATGAAGATACTTTGACCGAAACTTACGAAAATATGGGATTGGCAGGAATTAACCCCAATAATAAGCCCTTAAAATAAAGAGAATAGAATTTCATTGCATATATTTGCATTTAGTAATAATAATAGAGTTTTTATAGAAATAAGAAAGGATGACTATTAAAAATATTTCGTTGCTTGCTTGTGTCTTTGGGCTGATTGCTTGCTCATGCGGGCAGAAAACAACAACTAACACAGCCGTTACAGAGCAAAGATATGAAAAGGTTTCACCCGATTTTAATGCCGACAGTGCCTATCATTTTGTAGATACGCAGGTTGCTTTTGGACCCCGTGTTCCTAATACGAGCCAGCACGTCGCTTGCGGCGATTATCTTGTCTCCGAATTGAAGCGTTTTGGTGCTGCTGTAATAGAGCAACGTGCCGATCTGAAAGCGTTTGATGGTACTGTTTTACGTTCACGAAACATTATAGGTACATTCAATGCCGAAAACCCAAACCGCATTTTGTTATTTGCACACTGGGATTCACGCCCGTTTTCGGATAATGATCCGGATGTAGGTAAACATAGCCAACCTGTACTTGGAGCCAATGATGGCGCTAGCGGAGTAGGGGTATTATTAGAAATAGCCCGTACTATTCAGATTAAGTCTCCGGATTTAGGAGTTGATATTATATTTTTTGACGCGGAAGATTACGGTGAGCACGAATCTTCTCAAGGATGGTGTCTCGGATCAGAATATTGGTCTAGAAATCCTCATGTTCCCGGATATAAAGCCCGCTTTGGTATTTTGTTGGATATGGTAGGTGCACCTGATGCTACTTTCTATAAGGAAGCTATATCGCGGCAGTATGCAAGAAATGTAGTTGAAAAGGTTTGGAGCACAGCCCGTAATCTGGGATATGGAAAATATTTTGTAGACAGAGACGGTGGTGGTATAACTGACGATCATGTACCTGTAAATCAGATTCTGCGTATTCCGAGTATAGATATTATTCATAATGATATGAATACCGAATCGGGATTCGGATGGTATTGGCATACCACAAAAGATGATATGAACAGTATTAGTAAAGAAACACTGAAAGCTGTAGGGCAAACAGTGTTGGAAGTTGTGTATAAAGAAAAATAAGTAATGGAAAAACAGTTGAATTTGCCAAGCGTCAATGATATACAAGATGAAATAATTGAAGAATTTTCGGTCTTTGACGATTGGATGGATAAATATGCTCTTCTCATAGAGTTGGGAAACTCATTGGAACCGTTAGATGAAAAATATAGAATAGAGTCGAATCTGATTCAAGGATGCCAGAGCCGTGTATGGGTTCAAGCAGACTATGTAGATGGGCGCATCTATTTTAAGGCAGAGAGTGATGCGGTTATAGTAAAAGGAATCATAGCATTGCTGATAAAAGTGCTGTCGAACCGTACTCCTGACGAAATAATAGATGCAGACCTTTATTTTGTGGAACGTATCGGTCTGAATGAACATTTGTCTCCGACCCGTTCCAATGGTTTGGTATCTATGATTAAGCAAATACGTTTTTATGCTATGGCTTATAAAGCAAAAAATGGCTGAACCTGAGAAAATAATAGTTTTAATATGATATAAATTAGCAGGGATTTTAGATAGGAGTCTTCTGCTAATTCTTTTTTCAGAAATGTAATAAACGGTATAATTCGATAATTATGGCAAAGCTAAAAGTAATCCTTATTGTCTGTTTTCTGATGACAGTATCATTAGTAACGGCACAGACAACTCTAAGACAGATATATTCTACCGGTCGAAGCTATGATGTCCAGAATCCTGTGATGCTAGACTCAATAAATATTAAGGGTAAAAAGTTTGAGAATAAAGACCTTTTGGAGACTTTTATATCTTCTCATGATCAGGCTGCTTATACCGAATTATTGAAGGCTGACCTTTCGGGCTATATAACATTGTCGAAAGCTCAGCGAGGAGCACGGTTTCATCTTTTATCATTTCAACTGAATGTCGATAAATATGCAAAGACAGTTGTGCGGATATCGGCTCCCAGCATGTTCGAAGCTTATATCAATGGGGTTAAAGAAGCATCTAAAACTACTATCGAAGATACACTGACATCTTCTAAGACTACAAAGCTAACATTCCCTACCCAGCCCGGTTCGTATCTGATTGAGGTTAAATATATGAGCCTTGCGACAAATAAAAGTCCTGAAGGAATAAAGATCACTGTAGAAGCAGAAGAGAAAAATGCGTTGGTGAACTATTCGTTTGGCACAAGTAATAAGCGTAATGTTACCATAAAAGACATATTGGAGGGAACACGTATAACAGCAACATCTGTTTCTCCTAATGGACAGTATGTTTTACTCGAATATTCTACGGTAAAGAATGATGGTAAGTCATTCGTTTCCAAAGAGTTGCTTTCTTTTAAAAATGGAAGGAAAATAGCTCTGGATAGCAGTAAGAAATATCAGTGGTTACCCCTTTCTAATAAGCTGTATTATACTGCTTCTGTAACTGGTTCTACTGATTTGTATACACTAGAACCGGAGTCGTTGGTAGAACAATTATTGGCTAAAGATATCCCGTCCGGGGATTTCCGTTTTTCGTATGACGAAAAGTTTTTGCTGTTTACAGACAGTGAGGCTCCTGATGCTAAGAAGGGTGATCTGATACTACTTACTACTCCGGAGGACAGACAACCAAATTCTGATACTAAATACTTTATATCCCGGTATGACTTAGCTTCGGGGATTAAGCAACGTTTGACTTTCGGTAAAAATTCTGCCCGGATTAACGATGTGAGCAGGGATTCCCGTTATTTATTATTCTCTACATCTAATTATACACCAACAGTCCGTCCGTTTTTTTCTAATTCATTATATAGGATGGATTTACAGACAATGGTAGTAGATACAATCTGGTCGGACCGGTATTTTGTAAGTTCAGCTACATTTTCTCCTGATGGAAGAAGTCTCCTGATCGAAGGTTCAGGCGAGGCTTTTGATAATATAGGGAAAGAAGTAAAAGATGGTCAGATACCTAATAGTTATAACGGCTTGGCATTTATTATGGATCTTGCTACCAAAAGTGTTGAACCTATAACCAAAGCATTTAGCCCTAGCGTAGATTATACTGTATGGAACCATGTGGATGGGATGATTTATATGGGTGTGACGGAAAAAGACTATCAGTCGGTGTATCGGTATAATACCAAAGATAAGCAGTTTAAGAAATTACCTTTGATCGAAGATGTGATAAAATCGATTTCCTTTTCGGACGGAAGTACTTCTGCTGTTTATTTCGGTCTGAGTGCGTCTAATTCAACGCGTGCATACAGCCTTGATTTGAAATCAGATAAAGCTTCTTTAATCTCTGATCCATTTGAAGAAAGGTTGAGCCGCCTGAATCTGGCTAAAGTTGAAGATTGGAGCTTTATGGCTTCTGACGGAACGAATATAGATGGACGGTATTATTTGCCACCTAACTTTGATCCGGCAAAAAAATATCCTTTGATAGTTTACTATTATGGGGGAACAATGCCTACCCCAAGAACATTTGATGCACCTTATCCTTCGCATGTATATGCAGCGATGGGATATGTGGTGTATGTGCTTCAACCCAGTGGAACAACCGGTTATGGACAGGAATTTGCTGCCCGCCATGTAAACGCATGGGGAACCCGTACCGCAGATGATATTATAGAAGGAACTAAAAAGTTTGTGCAGGAACATTCGTTTATTAATGATAAAAAGATAGGATGTATCGGAGCGTCTTATGGCGGTTTTATGACTATGTATCTTCAAACCCGTACCGATATTTTTGCAGCAGCAGTATCTCATGCCGGAATCAGTGCATTATCCAGTTATTGGGGCGAAGGTTATTGGGGATACACATATAGTTCGGGTGCCAGTGCCGGAAGTTATCCGTGGAATAACAGGGATATGTATATAAATCAAAGCCCTTTATTCAGTGCCGACAAAATGAATACTCCATTATTGTTGCTTCATGGTATGGAGGACACAAATGTACCTATTGGAGAAAGTATCCAGATGTTCACAGCTTTGAAGATATTGGGAAAACCTGTCGAATTTATTCAGGTAAAAGGTGAAAACCATGGAATACGTGATTATAAAAGGCGTATTGAATGGAATTATTCGATTTATGCATGGTTTGCAAAGTGGTTACAGGACGATCCTGTCTGGTGGAACAGCTTGTATCCCGAAAGTGCAGCGGAATAAATAATAGATGGAAGAATATACCTCCTGATGTGATTTTATTGGGTAATTGTTGACTAATTTAAAAAATTATAGTAAAACTTTACATATGAAGAAAATCTTTAGTGTTTTAGGACTGTTGTTCATCTCGGGTGCTGTAGCTGTAGCTCAGCATATCGATTACGATGAATACACATTGGATAATGGTTTGCATGTTATCCTCCAGCAAGATAATTCGGCTCCGGTGGTTACTACTGCGGTAATGTATCATGTGGGTGCCAAAGATGAGAATCCCGAGAGAACTGGATTCGCCCATTTTTTCGAACATCTTTTATTCGAAGGAACCGAGAATATTGCCCGTGGGCAATGGGATAAGATAATGGCAGCAAACGGAGGTACTGGTAACGCCAATACTACAGATGACCGTACATATTATTATGAAACATTTCCTTCTAACAATCTAGAGCTGGCTTTGTGGATGGAATCAGAGCGGATGTTTCACCCTGTTATTAATCAGATAGGTGTTGATACTCAGCGTGAAGTTGTGAAAGAAGAAAAACGTGCACGTATGGACAATGCTCCTTACGGTCGTTTGTGGGAGGTTATAAAGAGTAACCTTTTTACCAAGCATCCATATCGTTGGGCTCCTATAGGTTCGATGGAACATTTGAACGCTGCTACATTGGATGAATTCAAAGAGTTTTTCAAAAACTTTTATATGCCCAGTAATGCGGTATTGGTTATAGCCGGTGATTTTGATAAGGAGCAGACCAAAAAGTGGGTGAATGAGTATTTTGGAAGTATCCCCAGTATTTCCAGACCGGAAAAGACTAAATATGTAGAAGATCCGATTACTACACAAATAAACGCTACGGCGGAAGATCCTAATATTCAGTTGCCGATGTTATTGAATGCTTACCGTACACCTTCGATGAAAGAACGTGATGCGAGAGTATTGGATATGATTTCGTCCATACTTAGCGATGGAAAAAGTTCACGGCTTTATAAGCGGTTAGTCGATAAAGATAAGCTGGCTCTGGAAGCTGCTTCATTTAATTTGAGCGAAGAAGATTATAGTGCATATATAATCTATGCAATCCCGATGACAGGTAAAACTTTGGCGGAAGTACAAACTGTTATAGATGAAGAGATAGCAAAAGTATGTACCGAACTTATATCGGAAAGAGAATTTCAAAAGATACAAAATCAATATGAAAATTCCGCAGTGAGTCAGAATGCAACGTCAGAGGGTATTGCTCATAACTTAGCATCGTATTACTTGTTGTATGGAGATACTAAGCTGATAAATACCGAAATAGATATTTATCGGTCTATTACGAGAGAAGAAATAAGATCCGTGGCTCAAAAATACCTGCAGCCTAATCAAAGGGTGGTTATAGATTATGTTCCTCAAAAATAAATGAAATAAATATGAAAAGAATAATATATATAGCTTTAGCCTTTGTATTAACAAGTTCGTTACAGGCTCAAGTAGACAGATCAGTACAGCCTAAACCGGGACCGGCACCTGTTGTAAATATTGGTAAACCGCAAGAATTCGAACTTCCTAACGGACTGAAAGTCCTGGTGGTCGAAAATCATAAACTGCCTCGTGTTACATTTACTCTGGCATTGGATAATAAGCCTAATGTCGAAGGTGATATAAAAGGTGTAGATGACCTGACTAGTTCTATGATGGGAAATGGAACTTCGGCGATCAGTAAAGACGATTTCAATGAGCAATTGGACTTCTATGGATCTTCGGTACGCTTCAGTGTCAATAATATAGGAGGAAGCAGTTTGTCTAAATATTTCCCTCAGACATTATCATTGGCAGCAAAGGGAGCTCTTGATCCTTTATTTACTCAGGAAGAGTTAGATAGCGAGAGGGCTAAACTTTTAGATGCGTTGAAAGCCGATGAAAAAAGTACAAAAGCGATAGCTAACAGGGTTCGCAGTGTTCTTATTTATGGTAAAAATCAT
Source organism: Indolivaga macrotermitis (assembly GCF_900128985.1). Taxonomy (GTDB): domain Bacteria; phylum Bacteroidota; class Bacteroidia; order Bacteroidales; family Dysgonomonadaceae; genus Dysgonomonas_A; species Dysgonomonas_A macrotermitis. Next base: position 83,709 of record NZ_FQUC01000015.1, read on the forward strand.
CCCAGTGGAGAATACTTGTCTGAAGAATCTATCAATAAAGTAACACTGGATAATATTAAAAGCTATTATAAAACCTATTTTGTACCCGAAAAAGCTTATTTGGTAATCGTAGGAGATATTACTTTTGCTGATGCGAAAAAGCTGGTGACAGAAAGTTTTTCGTCATGGGCTAAGGCTCCGTCTCCGGTATCGCAATATACCGAGCCCGTGAATCTGGTGAAAACAGAAATTGATTTTGTTGATGTGCCGAATGCTGTGCAATCCGAAATATCGGTTAATAATGTAGTTAACCTGAAAATGACCGATCCTGACTATTTTGCTGCTATGCTTGCTAATTATATATTGGGAGGAAGTAGTGATAGTTATTTGTTTATGAATCTTCGTGAAGGGCATGGATGGACTTACGGTTCATATTCTAATCTGTCCGGAGGAAAATATACTTCTGATTTCAGGGCATACGCAGCTGTCCGTAATGCAGTGACAGATAGCGCTGTTGTTGAGATGCTTAATGAAGTGAAACGTATCAGAACAGAAGTTCCTACAGAAGATGCATTGAGGTTAGCTAAAGCTAAATTCATAGGGTCTTTTGTAATGAATGCCGAGAAACCTCAAACTATAGCGAGCTTTGCTTTAAGAGAAAAAACTCAATCTCTTCCTGCTGATTTCTATGAAAACTATATAAAAAATATAGAGGCTGTAACTCTGGAACAGGTTCAGGCAGCTGCTCGCAAGCATGTGACAAATGAGGCGGCCAGAATTGTTATTGCAGGGAAGGCTTCGGACGTATTACCCGGTTTAGAAAAGATAGGTCTGCCTATAAACTATTTCGATAAATACGGAAATCCTGTAGAAAAACCTCAGGCTAAAGAAGTTTCGGCAGATGTTTCAGTTAAAAGTATTTTAGAAAAATACATTAAGGCTATCGGTGGAGAAGTAGTTCTGAAAGAGATAAAATCGTTGATGGTCACATCTAAAGCTCAGATACAAGGTCAGGAACTGACATTAGTGAAAAAAGAAACGGCAGACGGAAAGTCATCTCAAAATATAACAATGATGGGCATGACTGTTTTGAAATCGGTATATGATGGTAAGACCGGGTATGCAGAAATCCAAGGACAGCGCAAAGATATGACAGAAGACGATCTGGCGGAATTAAAATACTCAGCGGTTTTTCCTGAACTATTAATGACTAATTCGAATTCTATACAATTGGCCGGTATAGAATCTATCAATAATTCGGATGCATATAAACTGGTTGACGGAGATATCTCGTTCTACTATGATGTGAATACAGGACTGAAAGTTGCTGAAGCTGTAAAAAAAGAAGTGTCTGAAGGGCAGTCGATCGACCAGATTGGATATTACAGTGACTACCGTGAAATATCGGGAGTGAAGATTCCTTACAAATCTACATTAAATGTAGGAGTAGAAGTAGAACTGAATGTTGTCGATATTAAGATTAACGAAGGTGTATCTGATGCAGATTTTCAGTAAAACCCTTTGAATATCGAATTACATATAAGATAAAATTAAGGTAAAAAAGATTTGTGCTATATTTATAGCACAAATCTTTTTTACTTTTACACTCAAATAACACTAAATAGTAAAGAGAAAAAACATCACTAATATGATTCGTATTGCTTTTATAACACTAATGGTTGTTTGTACTTCTTTGAATAACAGTTTGTTTTCTCAAACAAGTGTTAATGTTGACAATCAGAGATTTAAATATTATATCCGGAGTTTGCCTACACAAATAATGGACAGCCGTTCATTCTATTATTCGGTAAACTTTGCTGTGCCATTAGATGTTAGACGGTTTTTGGATGAAAGATTATTGGCCGAGAATGTAATTATTGAAGGTCAAAGATTTACCGATAGCCCTCAAAGGGGAGATGCTGCAGTCAGTATAATTATGTCTCCGGTTAATTTTGAGACAGCTACAGTAAAGGAGCGTTATGTGGAAGAAAAAGACAGTAGAGGAAAAGTAACAGGACGTACCTTTTATTATTGGCAGGAAGTAGTATATACATTCGAATCAAGTACGACTATAAGTCAGAATAATAAAGAATATTTGAGATATTCTGCAATATCCCGTAGCAAGAAGTATACATTCAAGAGTCCCGAGTTTAGCAGGCAAAGAGAAGCTTCCCGGTTTTATATCGACAATAGGCAAATGCTTTTAGCGGAACTGACCCGTGAAAGAGCAGAAGAAACTGTCGACCTTGTCTCTAAAAAACTGACTAATACATTCGGATTTCCCGTTACAGCCGAATACGGACTCATAAAGACAATCAATGAGAAGAAGCACCCGGAGCATTATCAGCTAAGAGAGATGAGCCTGTCTATAGAAAAAAAGATGAGAGCCCTCGATGGTACATATCCTTTAACAGAAGCTGATATGGAAAAAGAAATAGAATATTTTAAAAGCCTTCCTGTTAAATATGCTGATCAGACACCGAAGTTGGATGCCCGTTTGAGATATGTAGCCTATTATAATCTCGCACGTATCTATATGTATATTGACCAACCTGAAAATACTAAAGAGTGGGCTGATTTATTGACCGAAAATGGTGTTGATAAAAAAGATGGTGAAACATTAATAAAGGATGCCAGGACAATATCCGATAGATTTATTCAATCGGATATTTATACACGCGAATTTGATCCGGATACACTTTTTTCTGAATAGTTTTCACCGGTAATTAATAAAAGATAAAAGAGGCTTCGAATCGGAATTAGGTTCGGGGCTTTTTTATAACTTTGTTTTGTATAATAAAACCAGAGTTTTGATTCCAACAATAGATACAACAAATACAGAGTTCAGGAATGCGCTTGATTTAATAGTCCGCACGCGTCAATCGGTTTTTCTAACAGGGAAAGCCGGTACGGGGAAGTCTACATTCTTGAAACACCTTTGTGAAGTTGTAAAGAAGAAATATGTTGTATTGGCTCCTACAGGAATTGCAGCGATCAATGCAAACGGTTCGACTATCCACTCTTTTTTTAAATTGCCGTTTCGTCCGATGTTGCCCGATGATCCGGACTTAAGTTTAGTTAATGGGCGGATATTTGAATTTTTTAAATATAAAAAAGACCATAAGAAACTGATACAGGAAGTAGAGCTAATCATCATAGACGAGATATCGATGGTAAGGGCTGATATGGTCGATTGTATAGACCGGATATTGAGGGTTTATTCCAATAATATGAGAACTCCTTTCGGAGGGAAGCAGTTGGTATTTGTTGGCGATGTTTTTCAATTGGAACCTGTAGTGACCAGTGACTCAAAAGATATATTAAACCGGTTTTATCCGAATCCGTTTTTCTTTTCGGCTAAAGTCTTTTCCGAAGCGCGTTTGGTTCCTATTGAATTTACAAAGATTTACAGGCAGTCGGATCAGGTCTTTATCTCTATTCTTGACAAGATCCGTAACGGATCGGTTGGGGCAGGGGAGTTGCAGGCTTTGAATACCCGTTATAATCCATCATTCGAACCTCCTGAGAGTGAGATGTATATTACTTTGGCTACCCGCAGGGATAATGTCGATTATATAAATGAGCGCAGGATGGCCGAATTGCCAACACCGGAGTTTTTGAGCCCGGGTTCTATCGAAGGGGATTTTCCCGAATCGAGTTTACCCACTGCCAAAGATCTGATGTTGAAGGAACATGCGCAGGTAATGTTTATTCGTAATGATTTACAATGGCCACGCAGATGGGTGAATGGTACTTTAGGTACTGTCTCTCATATTGACGAGTATGACAATGTATATGTATTGCTGGAAGACGGGCGGGAAGTACTTGTTGATCTCGAAACATGGCGTAACTATCGCTATAAATATAATGAGGCAGAGAAGAAAATAGAAGAAGAGATAATCGGAACGTTTACACAGCTACCCTTGAAAGCAGCTTGGGCAATAACTGTACATAAAAGCCAGGGACTTACTTTTAGCCGTGTAATTGTTGATTTTAATGGCGGAGTATTTGCCGGAGGACAGGCTTATGTAGCATTGAGCCGTTGTACATCTTTGGAAGGAATGACCTTGAAGAAGGTTATTAATAGGTCAGATGTTTTTGTCAGACCTGAAATTCTTGAGTTCAGCCGCCAGTTTAATAACCAGCAGTTGATAGAAAAAGCATTGAAAGAATCGGATGCCGATTACCTGTATAGCCAGACTGTAAAGTTATTTGATAAAGGAAATTTTGAGGAGTGCGTTGATACTTTTTTTAAGGCGATCAGAGCCCGTTATGATATAGAAAAACCTTTATCGAAGCGTTTCTTACGAAAAAAACTGAATATCATAAATGAGTTACAGCAACAAAATAAGTTGCTGATTGATAAAATGCTGGAGCAGCGGAAAGCTTTACACAAATATGCAGAGGAGTATTACTTGCTCGGAAATGAGTGTATTGTTTCGTACAAAGACACACGCGCAGGTTTGGCAAACTTCAAAAAAGCTTTAGAGTTAGATCCCGTTTATGTGGATGCATGGGTAAGGATGGGTGTTACTTACTTCGATATGAAAGACTTTTATCAGGCTGATATTTGTTTTAATAAGGCTGTCGAGCTGAGTCCGATGTTGTTTAAGGCGCTTTATAATAGGGGAAAAAATAGGATAGCAATGGAAGAATACGAATTGGCTATAACAGATTTGTCTAGGGCTTCTACTATAAAACCGGAACATGCATTTTGTCATGAATATTTAGCACAGGCTTACAGTAATATTGGAAGTGATGAGATGGCTCAGAAACATCTGATGATAGCTCGTGAGATAAGAGGAATAAAAGACGAAGAAGAATAAATATAATACACATACATGAAGAGAAATCTGAATTTAATATATAAGGAAAGCATTGATGACATTGATTGGAAGGAAGTTCCTCGTTTGTTAGAATTAGTCGGTATGGGATTTACTGATGCCGAAAAACATAGAATATCATTTGAGAATAGCTTTGCCGCAGTATTTGTCTTTGATACAGAAAAAATGATAGGATTAGGGCGGCTTATATCTGACGGGATCAGGCAGTCTGCATTATATGATATTGCTGTTGATCCTGAATATCAGGGATATGGTGTCGGTCGACGGATTGTTGAATTGTTAATAAATAAAACTCCGGGCTGCAATTTTATCTTATATGCATCTCCCGGAAAAGAAGACTTTTACCGGAAATTGAACTTTAGAAAAATGAAGACTGGTATGGCTTTATTCGCTGATCCACACAGAATGTCCGATGGGGGTTTTATAGAAGAATAAATTAGGCAGTATAAGATTTTATATTAACTTTGCAATCTTATAGATGTTAAAATAGATAGCAGACAACAAACAATCTATCACAAAGATTTATAACACATTTTGTACAAAATCAAACATTATCTATTATGACCCGACTTTTTAATTCCGGAGAATCTTTGCGCCCAACGAAAGACGAATATTTGGATAGCATATCTGTTGATTGTGTAGTTTTATCTTTCAACGAAGGGGTTCTTCAAGTCCTTTTGAATAAACTGAAAAAAAGTTCGAAGTGGATGCTTCCGGGAGGATTTGTTCGTATGGATGAGAATGTAGACGCTGCAGCTCAGAGAGTTATTCAGGTAAGAACAGGATTGTCCGATGTCTTCATAAAACAATTTCACCTGTTTGGCGAATGTAACCGGTTCGATCAGGAAGATAATAAGAATATTATCGACAGTTTAGGAATGACTGATGAAATGGCTAAATGGTATTTGCGGCGTTTCGTTACAATGGGATATTACGCATTGGTAGAATATAGTCAGATAGACTTGTTTGTACATTCGGACGAAGAGGAAATTGACTGGTTTCCATTAAATAAATTGCCTTATTTATATGGTGACCATCGGGATATAATAGACATTGCGAACAATTCGATCAGAATGCAGCTGGGTTATTTACCAATTGGTTATCAGATGCTACCCGAAAAATTTACGATGCCAGAGTTGCGTATGCTATATGAAGCTTTTCTTGGAAAAGAATTGGATCGTCGTAATTTTCAACGTAAGATATTATCGGTAGGCTATGTGAAGAAGCTTAAAGAGAAAAGAAAAGTGGGTCCACACAAATCTCCTTTCTTGTATGTTTTTGATAAAACCAAGTATCAGGATATTGAAAAAAATGGAATGTACTTGATTCCTGACACAGCAATTCTTTAAAATGTCGTTTTAACACATAGGGGTGTTTTATTCGTTGACCTTAGAGATATTATTTTGCTTTTTAATTGTTAGCATGCCCAAGATAGTCAAAACTCCATTTAGTATTAAAATTTCATACCCAACTTTATAATTCAGAAAATATTCCAGAGAGACCTCTGTGAAATAGCAGATTATAGGTGCAAGAATGCATACTATAGGGGTGTATTTGTCTTTAACCTGCACTTTGGTGAATAATCCCAATGTAAACATTCCCAGAAGCGGACCGTATGTATAAGATGCAACTTTATAAATTGTATTCAGAATATTCTCTTGTCCGATATAATGTATTAGTAGTATTGTAATAATGAAAACGAAACTTATTCCCAGATGAACTTTCCGCCTTATTTTATTTGAAACTAGTTTATCTTGCTTCTCAGTACCTAAAATATCAATACAGAAAGAAGTGGTTAATGAAGCCAGAGCAGAGTCGGCATTGGCGAATGATGCTCCTATAATACCTATTGAGAAAAATATAAGGCAGCCCATTCCAAGATAGTTACTTACAAGAAAAGGTAATATTTCGTCGGATATGGCAGGTAGGTTAATCCCTTGTTGTGATGCAAAATACAATAATAATATACCTAATGATAGAAAGATGAGGTTGATAGGGATAAACATGAATCCATAAGTTAGCATATTTTTTCTGGCATCACTTAGATTTTTGCAAGTCAGGTTTTTTTGCATGATATCCTGATCCAATCCGGTCATAACGATAACAATGAATATACCGCTTAGAAACTGCTTGAAGAAATTCTGTGAACTAGCCCAGTCGAAGCTAAAAATCCGCGAATGTGGGTTTTGTTTAATTACTTCTACCGTTTGAGAGATATTGAGATGCAATAAAGATGCTACTTGCCAGATAATTAATATTGCAGCAATGACCACACATATGGTTTGGAGTGTATCTGTCCATATAATAGTTTTTATGCCGCTCTTTCTTGTATAAAGCCAGATGAATAAAATGATGGACGATACTGTAACCGGAAAAGGGATATGCCAGTGATCGAATATTAAAGATTGTAAGACTAAAGCAATAAGATATAACTTGGCAGCAGAACCTATAATGCGTGATAGGATAAAGAATGAAGCACCTGTTTTATATGACCAGAAACCAAACCTACGTTCGAGATAAGTATATATCGAGATAAGATTAAGCCTGTAGTAAAGGGGGAGTAAGACATATGCGACGATAAGATATCCGAAAAAGAATCCGAATACCATTTGCATATAGGTCATATCAAACTTTCCGACCATGCCCGGAACGGATATAAAAGTGACTCCTGATATAGATGTACCTATCATACCTATGGCAACAATGTACCACGGAGATTTTTTGTTTCCGGAAAAAAAGGCCTCATTATCGCTACTTTTCTTACTTACAAGGTGAGAGATGAGGTATAATGTGCAAAAATATACCACAAATACAATGAGGATGATAATGCCGGGCATAGTTCAATTCTTTTATTATAGACTCATAAAATAATCAGTCAGCTCTTTCATACTTTCGAATTTATGGGCAAACGAATCTGTTTTACCGAAACCCCAAGCCGCAAAAACAAACGGAACAGATGCGAGATCAGACTGTTTTCGGTCTGAGTCGGTATCACCTATGTATACCGGAGCCTTTAGATTATATCTGTCGATAAGGGTTTTCATATTGATATGCTTAGGCTGGAAGTTAGAACCATATTCGATATAATCACAAAAGTATGTTTTTGTCTCGGTATAGGTCATAAAGTCACGGATACTCCCTTTCTGGCAATTGCTTAGCATGAATAGTTTGTATTTTCGGGCTAGTAGTTCCAGTCCTTCTTGTACGTATGGATATATTTCGCCACCCATCTGAGGGAGCATCTCGTCTGTTTTGATAATTATGTCCTGATATAGTTTTTCGATAGTCGAATCAGGTAAATCGGGAAACATTACGTGATATATCTGCTTGGCTTCCATTCCCATGTATCCTTGTATATCCTTTTTCTCTACTTTTCGGTTTATACCATTGGCTTTAAATACCTGAGTCCAGCAATGAGCATAAGTTTCTACAGCATCCCATAAGGTGCCATCCATATCAAAAATTAAACTATCGGGCTTCATCTATCTTGTTTGAAATTAGTAAGGTCTCAGAGTTTCTTTTATTTAGCTTAGTTTTATATAATGAATTATACTTAATATACTCTGAGATTTATGTCTTTAAATTATTAATATAACCAATAAACTTGCCAAAATTACGAACAAAAACGGACATAACAATCCGAATTTTATAAGATTGGTAACTATTATCAGGAATAATTCTGTAAATTTGAAAAACCCTTTTCAGACTATTTAAGTTATGGCATTTCTTACCGCATCATCTATTCTTTCGGAGAGTATCAGCGACAATTATTTATTGATTCCTGTTATTAATAGGTTCGGGCTTAAGTTGGGGTTAGGAGAAAAGACTGTTGCTACCGTTTGTTTGGAGAATGATCTGAATAAAGATTTCTTTTTAGCCATATTAAATACTTACCTGAATGAAGACTATTTTCCTGAGAAAATTTTACAGGGATTTAATGTCGATCTTGTAAGTGATTACTTGAAACAGACGGATGCTTATTATGTACATGCTCAGATTCCTAATATAGAAAAGCACCTGAATGCATTTATAGCTACTAGCGATCCCAATAATACACAATTGCTGTTGATCCGTAAGTTATTTTTGAGATTTAAGGATGAATTGCTTCACCGTATCAATAACGGGCTTTTGGATGATGATTCTTCATATGCATTATTATTGGACTTAAAGAATATCCTGATTAAGCATATAGCGGGAAGTTTCAATGAAAACCTTTGTTTTGCGGTAGTGTTTTCAGTCGACACTTTATTGAATGACTTGGGTAAACATAATCGTATAAGGGAAAAAATACTGAAACCGATGATCAACGAACTGGCCGAAGCAGGTTTTGATGATTGGCAGGCTTTGTTAAGCCATACGTTTGATAAAGATGGTGAGAAAACCATTTCGCCTCGTGAGTTGGAAGTGTTGAAACTTGTAGCACTCGGACTTTTGAACAAGGAGATAGCTGATCGTTTAAATATAAGTTTGAATACTGTACTCTCGCACCGAAAAAACATTACAGCTAAATTAGGGATTAAGACCGTGTCGGGATTAATATTTTACTGTATCAGCCATGGATATATTTCGGCTGATGAGATAGAACTGTGATTTTCTGAGAACAACACTTTTATGGGTAAAAAACAATCCGGTTGTATTTCTACAGTCTTGCTTTTTGTTTGTCTTATTGTAGGCATGCTTGTTTTAATTATAAATCCTCTTTTCGAATGGGTATCTTATAATTTGTATTACAAATTTATGTATACTTACTTTTCGGGTTCATTGTATTTCCCCTTTTATCTTTATTTTATCAGGTTTCTTTTTCTATCGATTTGTGCTTTGATATTGGTTCCACTTATACTGTATTCTCTTAATCCTTTTAGTCAAGATAATAAGAAAGAAAAGACATTGAGCAGGGTAGGGTATGGTTTTGGTATAATTGTGATTTTCGGATTAGCTTTATTCCTTTTTGTCCAGAATACAAAAGAGTGTATTGGAGACTGGAATCTCGTAAGGCAAAATAAAGTAGAGGTTGCAGAATATCATAAGTATAAGGTATATCGAAGGTTGAGCCGGAAAAAGTCAAGTATTTCTTACAGGCTGGCATGTGAAGAAAAGGATTGTAAGCATCCGGTATTACATCTAAATATTTACCAATACCGCAGGTTGATGAATAGCAATGAGTTTTCTCAATATTCGAGTATACCTAAGGGAGAAACAAAGAAATTCAGTCTTCCCGACAGCCTGATAGCCCGTGTCCGTTATTTACCAAATACTAATCTTATCTTATCTTACGAAATATTAGCACAATAAAAAAGGGTATCTAAATGACTAAGACTTTGAGAGGAGCAATATTGATACTAATTGGGTTAGTATTCTTTATCCTGTTATTTTTGATTTTGCTGATTCGTCCATTTGGGGAATGGCTGATGTATAACTTGTTTTATTATCCTTTGTATAGTTTATTTTCCGAATCTTTATATCTTTCTTTTTATTTGTATGTAATTAAGTGCGCTTTTGTTGTCGCATTAGTGTTATCAATAGTTTTGTTGCTTATGTGGAAACTCAATCTGCTCAGTAAGACGAATAAGAAAGATGATAGGAGGGGAAAGACTCTAGCACTTATATGTTTGATATTGATTACGCTTGTTGGCTCTATCTTTTTCGTAATCGGAGGTAAAGATATATTATCTGATTTATATCTTATAAAAAGAGGCGAGCCGCATACTCTAATATTGGATGAGTATTGGGTTACTCGCACTGTTCGTAAAAGTGCTGTAAGATATGAATTAGATTATAGTGATTTTTCGAATAGCTCTTATAAGAATACTCTAAAAATAGATACATACCAATACCGTAACTTCAAGAATAATCCGGCTTTAAGTCAAATCGAAAAGGAATCGCATAATGCACTTTCAGATAGCCTTAATGCCAGAGATAAAACATTGAAAGTTATTTATCTGCCCAATACTCGGCGGTTAGTCAGTTATCGGATTATCTCGATGGGTAACAAATGATTTTAAGAAAATAGTATTGTTTTATTCTTATAAACCAATACTCTACGATTTATATGGTATTCAATAGCATGTGACAGTACGATCTTTTCCAGATCCTGCCCTTTTCTTACAAGGTCGCTAACACTGTCGCGGTGTGTAATACGGGTGATATCTTGCTCGATAATTGGCCCGGCATCAAGCTCGGTCGTAACATAGTGGCTGGTTGCCCCGATAATCTTTACACCCCGTTCATATGCTGCATGATAAGGTTTGGCTCCTATAAATGCAGGAAGGAAAGAGTGGTGAATATTAATGATTCTGTTGGGATACGATTTAATAAAATCGTCGGTCAGAATCTGCATATATCGGGCAAGTACTATGAAATCGATATTATTTTCTTTTAACAGAGCTTTTTGCTGAGCTTCGATTTCTTCTTTATTATCCTTATTTATTTTTAATACATGATATTCTATCCCGAATTTTTCTGCTACCCAACGCAAATCTTCGTGGTTACTAATGATGAGGGGTAGTTCTACGTTCCATTCTCCGGCTGTATATCTTGCCAGTATATCGAACAGGCAGTGAGACATCTTTGATACAAATACAGCCATCCGGGGTTTGTAATCATTGAAATATAAGCGGAATGTCATATCGTATTTATTAGCGTACATTGTTTGGAAATATTCGCTAATTTTCTCTTTCGGAATAATGAACTTTTCTAAATCCCATTCAACGCGCATAAAGAAAGCATCTTCCTGTTTATCTACATGCTGTTCGAGACGGATAATATTTCCTCCGTTTACATTGATAAAATCTGTTATCGCAGCCACTAATCCGGGTTGATCGGGGCTGTATATAAGTATTATTGCACGCGAATCTTTCATTATTCAGAAATAAGATAAATTTTAACTGGTAATTATTCTTTAGTGTATCTAAAAAGGATTGAAGCCTTAATCTTCTACAGGAATAAGGTTGTCTATAATAAATACCTGACGTTCCGGAGTATTTTTACCCATATAGAAATTAAGCATCTCTTTTACTAAGTCTTCTTTTTTCATTGTTACTTTATCAAGCCTGATATCTTTCCCGATAAAATGCTTGAATTCGTCCGGTGAAATTTCTCCTAACCCTTTAAAGCGAGTGATTTCGGGATTAGCACCAAGTTTTCCTATTGCCGCAATACGTTCTTCTTCTGTGTAACAGTAGATCGTTTCTTTTTTATTGCGGACACGGAAAAGTGGTGTCTGAAGTATGTATACGTGGTTCTTCTTTATCAAATCAGGAAAGAATTGCAGAAAGAATGTCAATAAAAGTAAGCGTATGTGCATACCATCAGTATCGGCATCTGTTGCTATGATTACCTTATTGTATCTTAATCCGTCCAATCCGTCCTCTATATTGAGTGCAGCCTGTAAAAGATTGAACTCTTCGTTTTCGTAGACAATCTTTTTAGTGAGCCCAAAACTGTTAAGCGGTTTTCCCCTCAAACTGAATACAGCTTGTAAATTAGGATCACGGCTTTTAGTAATAGAACCACTGGCTGAATCTCCCTCGGTGATAAATATAGATGTATCGTCGAGATTATTACCTTTAGTATCATTGTAATGAAGGCGGCAATCGCGAAGCTTCTTATTATGCAGGTTTGCTTTTTTAGCACGTTCCCTTGCGAGCTTGGTAACGCCAGCTATAGCCTTTCTTTCTTTTTCCGATTCAAGTATTTTCCTTAATAGGCTGTCGGAAGTTTCGGAATCTTTGTGCAGAAAATTATCTAATTCTTTTTTAATAAAGTCTCCGATAAATTTCTGAACAGAAGGTCCGCCCGGTCCCATGTCTTTTGAACCTAATTTAGTTTTAGTCTGGGATTCGAAAACCGGCTCTTCTACCTTTATACTGATAGCGGCAACTATACCACTGCGGATATCGGCATAGTCGAAATTCTTATTATAATATTCTTTGATGACCCGCCCAACAGTTTCGCGAAACGCCGATTGGTGCGTACCTCCTTGTGTTGTATGCTGACCGTTTACAAATGAATAATATTCTTCTCCATACTGGTTGGTATGAGTTATTACAACTTCAATATCGGTATCCTTCAGGTGGATAATTGGATACAATGGGTCTGAAGTCATATTTTCATTCAGTAAATCGGCAAGCCCGTTTTTCGAATGAAACTTCTTTCCATTATATACTATCGTTAATCCGGTATTCAGATAAGAATAATTCTTTAAGAGGCTTTCAACATATTCGTCCTGATAAAGATATTCGCCGAAAACAGTTTTGTCGGGAATAAATTCTACCGATGTACCATTGCCTTCTTCAGTCGGTATTATTTGAGATTCGCTGGTGACAATAGCTTTGCTGTATTCTACAATAGCTGTTTGTTTGTCGCGGAAGGCTTGTATTTTGAAGTATGACGAAAGTGCATTGACGGCTTTGATACCAACACCATTTAGTCCTACCGATTTTTTGAAGGCTTTAGAATCGTATTTAGCTCCGGTATTCATTCGTGAAGATACATCTTTGACTTTACCAAGGGGGACACCTCTACCGTGGTCTCTGACTGATACTTCGCCATTCTCGATCTTGACTTCGATGGTTTTACCGAATCCCATCATATACTCGTCAATAGAATTATCGAGTACTTCCTTCAGCAATACATATATACCATCATCAGGAGACGAACCGTCACCTAATTTACCTATATACATACCCGGGCGCCGGCGTATATGCTCTTGCCAATCAAGGGTTTTAATGTCGTCGTCTGAATAATCTTCCAGAGGTAAGTTAACTTCTAATTCTTCTTCTTCCATTTTGTATTGCTTCGAATAATCGGGTTTCGAACAAAGATACTATTTTTTGCAAAAAAAATCAAGCAGGCCTTTTACTAAAAACCTGCTTATAAGTACATTTAAAAAGAATTTTTTTCTTTATATTTTTTTTACGTAGGCTCTGCGGGTCTTATGATGTTCTGCATTGAATCCGTCCCATTGATTGGCGACTTTATTATTACTTTCCAATTCAGGGTTGCTTTCGGCAAAACGAAATCCACTCTTGTAAGATGAGGGGATAAAGTCAGCGAAAATCATCGCGTTAACTCCTTTTCCCTGATACTCGGGTGCGATACCTATAAGCAAAAGATCGACTATCGGATTAGATTTGCTTTTCAATCCTTTTAGTAAATGATACCAGCCGAAGGGAAATAGTTTTCCTTTTGATTTTTGTAATGCACGAGAAAGGCTGGGCATACCTATACCAAAGCCAACAACTTCGTCTGTTTCTTCTTTTATAATAATCGTCACAACATCCCAACGCAGTAAAGGAACATACATTTTAACGTAGTAGTCTATCTGCTTTTTAGTTAAAGGTACGAATCCGTAGAGTGGGGTATAAGCTACATTTAAAAGATTAAATAACTTATCAACATATGGGGTAACTTGTTTAATATTCTGAAATTTTAGAATCTTAAGTCCAAATTTATCAGCAACAATTTTAGCAATACGCTGATGACGTTCAGGTACCTCTTGAGGAACCGGTATATAATATTCGTGCCAGTCTACATCCTTTTCAAAACCTAGCCGTTCTATTTGTTCCTTATAATAAGGATGGCTGTATGTAGTAGCCATAGTGCTAAGTCGGTCGTAGCCATAGATAAGAAGCCCTTCATGATCCAGGTCTGTAAAACCCATTGGCCCCTGTATAGCTGTCATGCCTTTGTCTTTAGCCCATTTTTCGGCAGCCGAAAACAATGCATCTACAACCTCGTTGTCGTCTATAAAATCTACAAAACCGAAGCGGGCATTTTTTTGTTCCCATTTTTCATTGGCCCGATGATTGATAATTGCGGCTATACGGCCTACAATTTCGTCACCTCTATAAGCTAAGAAAAGCTGTTGTTCACAGAATTCAAAAGCTGGATTTTTAGCGGGATTCAGAGTCTCCAGCTCGTCTAAAATGAGAGCAGGTACATAGTATGGATTATCTTTGTAGAGTGTAATAGGAAACTTAACAAATTTTTTTTTCGAAGCTTTGTCGTTTACTTCAACTATTTTTATAGACATTCCTTCTTAATACTTATAATGGCTAAAGTTACTCTTTAATTTTCTATCGCAAAGATAAGATTTTTTTCATATTGCAATGCTTATACTCTCCGTATAGATGATAATGAATGTGTATATTCATTACTGTCTGTATTATAGATACCTTTTTTGTCTATTTTGTCGATACGGACTTTACCTGAAGCATGAATTATTTTGTTTTTCCCAAGATAAATTCCTACATGGGTGGTTTTTCCCTTTTTATCGAAGAACAGTAAGTCCCCTGCGTTTGCGTTATCAAGGCTTTCTATATTGATACCTTCTTTAACCTGAGTTCCGGCATCACGGGATATACTATATCCACATAGCGAAAAAACTACTTGAGTGAAGCCGGAGCAATCTATGCCTAAGATATGTTTTCCTCCCCATAGATAAGGCGTATTTATGAATATCATAGCTGTAGGGAGTATATTCTCCGGACTTTGATGAGTGAGATAAGTTAGGGCTGATGAATGTATCTGATATTTTTTATTGGCTATTTCAAAGACATTACTTTCGGGATCATAAAAGGGAATTCTGCTACCAGCCGATATGTGATATACGAGTTTGTCGGTTAAACAAAATGCATCGGCAAGAGGTATACACGTTCTGAATACAGGACTATCCAATACATTCTCGAAATCAGCTTTATTAATAGGCGTAAGCATTTTTGTATCTGCCCAACCTTCATATCCATCGTCTGTATTACGGATTTTAGAGAATGAGCCGGATATCTCTAAGATATCGCATGTCTGACCGAAAAGAAGTTGAGTAACCATCTCGCTAGTCTCGGATGGAAGAGCTCTTACTGGTAATACTGTATTTAGAAAAATAGCAAAATGTTCCATTTATTTTTTATATCTATAATGTCCGGTGATCTTCCAGCTAAACAAACAATCTTCAATAACTTGCCCTTGTCCTATATTATGTACAATAAGCGGACGCTTTCCGTCCCTGCTCTTTTTATCTATAACTATGCCGATGTGTGTCAGGCCATTCCCTAAGTTCCAGCTAACTATATCTCCAGCTAAGTAATCCTGAGAGTTGTTTGTTATTGGTTTGACTGTACCTTTCCGGGAGAAAAATACCTGTTGGTTAGGAACTCTCCGATGGTCGATATTAGTATCAGTAGAGTTTAGACCCCATTTCTTCCGGCTTGGATATTTGTCAAAATTAGCTTTCATATCCAGATGAATTTCTTTCTGCAAGTCTATATTTAGCTTACGATAGGCTCTGATAATAACATCTGTACAAACCCCTTTGTTTGATGGCACATCACCTTTAGGATAGCTTATTTTGAAATATGCAGGATCGTAAATAACTTTGCTATGGGTAAGGCTGATCGCAGCATCCGAAAGCTGTTTGTAAAAATCCGCTTCCTGAGCTTTTACATTATTGAATAGGCTCAGGAAAACTACAAGTACAATCCAATATCTGTATTTGTTGGTTGTTTCGGGCATTTTATGGAATATCTATAAGAGAGAATTTAGTTTTCGAATTTGCGGGTCTCTTTCAGAACACCATTTTCGTAAGTTTCTTCTTTAATTGGTTTACCTCCGATTGTATTGTATACCCATTTACCTGTTTTCTGCCCTTTTATATATTGCCCTTTCACTTTAACGGCTTTTGTTTCTACATAGACTTGTGTATATTCTCCATCCTGTTTTCCTTCGGGCGAATAATTGGAAGTTTCAATGTAATCGGCTATGTTGCTAGTAAAGTGGATCATTTGTTTTCCCACTTGTTTTCCATTTACATAATTCTTATCCGATTTTAGTTTTCCATCCAATGTATATGTTTTACTGGAACCATGTTCTTTACCGTTCTTAAAGTTTCGCTCCATATCAATATTGCCATTGGTGTAGAATGTTGTTCTTTTTTCTACTTTTCCATCATTGTATATTTCGGTTTCTTTAGGGTTACCTTCACTATTGTAAGTAGTCCATGTACCGTGTTTTTTTCCATTCAGGTATTCTCCTTTTTGTTTAATATCGCCTGATACAAGAACTTCTGCCCATTCGCCGTCCAGATATCCTTCTTTGTATGAAGCGTATGATCTCAGGTTGTTGTTTTTATAATATTCCCATTTTCCGATAGCTAAACCTTGATTATTGAATTCGGCATCAATATATTCAGTGGTTACTCCTGTGATAATTCTAACTTTCCCGGTAATAGGAGTTTTAGCTTCATCTTTTCTGTGGGCATATGTTTGTCCATCTCCGAGGTTTACTAGGTTTATATCTGTTATTTGGATCGATTCTTGAGCCTGTATTCCCCAAGTTACCAGTGTCAATAAAATAGCAAAAATAAAGTGTTTCATGATTATTAAAGTAGTAAATCTATAATTATGTTGTTCAGGGTGAGTTC
Source organism: Indolivaga macrotermitis (assembly GCF_900128985.1). Lineage (GTDB taxonomy): Bacteria > Bacteroidota > Bacteroidia > Bacteroidales > Dysgonomonadaceae > Dysgonomonas_A > Dysgonomonas_A macrotermitis. Next base: position 100,947 of record NZ_FQUC01000015.1, read on the forward strand.
TTATTTTATAATAATCACAAATATAGAAAAAATAAAGCCGGGAAGTATCTTTGAAGTGAACCCTAAAAGTTAGACAAACTTTTAGGGTTTATTTTATGGAAAAGAAGAAGCGTAACAAGTTTAGTATCGAAGATCGGGAGCGAGCC
>NZ_FQUC01000022.1 GCF_900128985.1 Indolivaga macrotermitis
GGCGGCACTTTAGGGGTTACCGGTGCTGCTACTCTATCCAATACACTTGCTGTAACCGGTGCTACTTCCCTATCGAGTACATTAGGGGTAGCTGGTGCTACGACTATAGCTTCTACTGGAAGTTTTACTTTAGCTGGTAATGGTGCGGCGGCTAGCAATTTTCTGATGTCGGATGCTTCGGGTAAAGGAACCTGGACTGCTTTGCCGACTACTGCGACAACCGAGCCTTGGCTGGTACAAGGGGGTACAACCCTTGCTTCGACTAATGCGCAGAATATTTATCAGACTGGAAGTGTGGCTATAGGGTCCAATACTGCTGATTCGTATAAGTTTCAGGTTACTGGTACGAGTAATATAACGGGGAACTCCCGCGTTGCCAGTTCGACGGTAGTGGGTAACGAAACGGTTGGCGGTACTTTAGGGGTTACCGGTGCTGCTACTTTAAGCAATAACCTTACAGTTACAGGAACAACAACTCAGAACGGTGTATGGAAATATCCTCGCACTCCGGGAGCTGGTAAAGTATTAACCTCTGATGCTTCGGGTAATGCCAGTTGGACAGACTTGGTTCCCGGAACAACAAATGGTACTATTAGTAGCGCGAACAGAACATTCACAGCTGCCTATACTTATAGTTATTTGGGTATGTATGTGAGCGTACCTCCCGGAAAATCTCAGGTATATGTCGGTGGTATGGTAGGTGCAACCGATATGTCAGGACATGTCACATTTACGTTATCAACCTCTAGTTCATCCGCCAGTTCTACGACTGGGTTCACTCTGGTTCCGCGTCTCGCCGGATTTCCTATACATAAAGATGCTCAAGCTGTCGGACAAGCCACTTTTTTTGTAAACAATACAGGCACTGCAAACATAACTCTTTATCTGTGGGGATATGTTGGTGGTGGATCGTCAACCGCAACATGGGTTCTTTCAGGTGTATCAGAACCTTTCATTTTTGTTGCGCACTAATGGGAATTAAGGGATCGACAATAATTAAATTTTATTCGTATGAATCACTATAAAGTACTGTTCAAGAAAATAATAGTTTAGATATATCCGGTTAATTATATTATATATTTTTTTCCTATAAATGTTGGTATGGTAAGTTGTGTTGTGTAGAGACGTTGTTTTATTGTGTTTAATTTTGTATTTGAATACTCTCCTTACAACAACTGCCACGAGCGTAAAACCAACATAGGGGCAGCAAGGTGCAGGGATTGCACTTTGCTGTTTCTTTTCTATTTCCCTTACGATTCTTATCGCTGGCCCTGCCTTTAATGCAAAAATATTCGAAGAAATGCTATCTAAATTTGAAAATTTCGCCAACGAGGCAAGACAATAGAGGAATGTACTAAATTGTTTGATTTACCCAATCACAAAAATCCAACTAAAGCCAGTTCATATATTTTATATGGCATTTAAGGGGGATTTTTCCTCACCTATTGATAAAGAGATACCAAACAATGTCTCTCGTGTCAATTTAATAGATTTACTCACTTTTGATAGAAGTGATTTTGACAAATCAGTTTCATAATCAGTTAAAAAAAATATATGCTTGGAATTTACAAAAAAACGACTATCTTTAGTCTTACACAAAACCTATAAAAAAGAGGATATGTTGTATATCCTCTTTTTCTATGAAATACGATTTCTATAAAAACTCCCCTATAAGAAATCCCAGTGATCCGGATATAACGGCTGAAATAACAACTACCGTCCAATTGATAGCTTTTAGTTTCAATTCCCGCCGTTTGGCTTTCGCTTTATCCGCTTTTATTTCTTCCTCTGTTTTTGGGTTCCTGAGGCGCGGGTTGAACAGGTGATAAGTAATACCTGTACTTGTTAGACGACATGCCAAATACTCCGATTCATTTGTCTCGCATAATCCTTGTACTAAGCCTTTGAGTTGTAAAGTTTCTACAGTTTTATTGAAATCTTGTTTTTCAATACAGAAAGTATCTCTTCCCGTTTCATGATTATCCGATTCTGCCAAGACTCGGATAATGCGCTTCTCTGTTTCAGTTAGAAACATTTTATCCATGATTCATTTTTAAAGTTTGAGAGCAAATTTTATTATTTAACAGCACAAAATACAACATTGTTTAATGCATAAATAAAAAAAATACTGTTTACTCCCGACTTACATTTTCTTCCGTAATTGTTTTCTCTGTCCTTACCTTTAACATAAAGGTAATCAGCCACTTTATATTTTAGGGTAAATAACCATATGAAAATAATCTACAACACGATTTTACCGATCAAAGGGTATATAGCGATTAATCTTTTCGGAATCATCTTTGCCCGAAAAGAATATAACCCTTTGAAAGCTGCCCTCGTTAATCACGAGACCATTCACACAGCACAAATGAAGGAATTACTGTATTTATTCTTTATGGTGTCGAATGGCTTTTTCGACTGATCCAGTACCGGAATACCAAAGCCGCTTATTACAATATATCATTTGAACGCGAAACTTACAGCAATCAGGTTGATCTGGGATATTTAGGTATCCTGAAAGAGATTCGAATTCATCAAGTATTTATTAAATAAGAAAGCCAAATGAAACAGATATTTGAGCAATTAACATTCATCCCTAAAATGGTCAATACATCCAGCAAAAAAGTACAGGAATGCGGTATTTGGAGTGCTGTATATTCACTACTGATGCGGTACCGGCAAGATAAAAAACATACAGAATATTTTAGGGGTTCTTCCCGATGGTATTGTCGGGAAGAAGACACTTTCGGCAATAAATGATTATCGGACCAGAAAGAATTATTTCAGAAAATATAGAAGCCCGTAAGAGCTTATATGAAAGTATAATCAAGAAAAACCCTTCGCAAAGGAAGTTCCTAGCCGGATGGATGAATAGGATAAATGACTTAAAATTCGAGGAATGAAAAAATATATCTTAGTTGCTCTATCATTCGCTCTTGTAACCGGGGTCTCGGCTTGTTATGGAGTCCAAGCGAAAAGTAAGGAAAAGCCCAGAAAAGAAATAAGTAAGCCGAATCGTTTTGAAGCTCAGTTTCATAAAGCAGATAGTGTATTTACATCTAAATACTTAAAAGGTAACTATAAAATAATAATTATCCGATGCGATTAAAGAGGCGTAAAGCTAAACAGTGGGCTAGGGAATGGATTAGGTATTCATTGTCTAAATATGGAGTAAGCAGGATTAAAGATATACCCTGTGATTACCATTATGAATATAGTGTAATTGCATTATCTATTCTAGGATATAAATATAATTATACAACCGGAATAAAAACAAGATTATGAAAAGAAACAGAATTGTATCACTACAACTCTGCTCCATATAAAAAACAATAATCATGTAAATTATTTACTCACTTATTCTAGATGATTTACGATGTAAATGTATATAAAATTCAATAAATAAATATAACGAAAAAGTCCATTATTTATCCTGTAATTAATTCTTTTTTGCGGGTGTACTTCATTGGATTGAAACAACTTAAACAAGAATAGAATTGTAATTAAAAGCGAAAGAAACAGAATTGTATCACTACAACTCTGTTCCACATAAAACAATACTTGTATAAATTCTTTACTTACTTACTGTAATAAGAAATTTGTGTCCCAAATGTATAAAAAATTCGATAATATGAAACGAACTATAAAAATTTATTTGACAGCTGTTATTTTATTAACACTATTAGTTGGATGTAATGATAAACCATTTTCGGGTATTGTTGTAGATAAGGAATATATTCCGGTACATAAAGAACGCCGACATCGTAGGGTCGGAAAAATACATTCGTCCCGTAGACAGTGCCCTCTAAATGGATCATATATGTAGCAAACCGATATGAAGTTAGAAAACTGGAGATCGACAGTTTAAAATATCTTTCAAAGCGAGTAAGTCTCATCTACAAGGAAAAAGGCTGTAGAGATACAGCCTTTAACTAGTCAAACGTAGTACTTAAAATCTATAAGGAAACAGAATTGTATCACTACAACTCTGTTTCAATGGTAGTAATTTCTATCATCTATCCTATTTCCTTAAAAAACTAATAAAATAAATAATTTACGGTACAAATGTATAAAAAATATAATGGATGAATATAACGAAAAAATCCATAATTTATCCTATAATTATTTCTTTTTTTTCCGGTTGTTTTTTTGATGTATTTTATACAAAAAAAAACGGATAATTTAAAACGGAAACAAAGTACGTAAAAGGAGAAACTATAACCAAAGAAAAAGTATTTCAGCTATATGCCTCTGCTGGCTATTTGACTTTAGATATTACCAATGTCGGCAGCGGATTCTTTTATCATAACCTTGGAATTGAATATCAGTTTCAACGAGATTTCAGGTATAATGATTTGAGGATTAAGTATAAGCTTTAAACTAGCTTTATATCTCGGATATAATACAGAGGAAAGGTATCTGTTTTATTTAGGAAAGTGATTTCTTTTAAATATAAACCATCATCAACTGTGTTTGTTCTATGTAAACAATTTAGAATGGTAGGACATTTCATCCCCCAACAATATAATTAGGCTACGCTATCTACTTGCACCCAAAATCTGAAAAATTCTCCATCTTTTCGCATACATAATTCTAAGAACATAAAGAAGCAGCTTTTTGTTATTCACTATTATTATTTAGATAAAAAAGGATACAACTAAAACGTTGTATCCTCTAACGGATCAGCATAAATAGCAAAAACAATCAGTGTCGTCTTTATCTGACTTGGTTAATTGTGAAATAAGTACTTGTTCCTCCCACTAAGGTTACAGAAACTAAAGGAACTTTAGCTCCGAAGATAATAGTGTCTCCGGCATTGAGTTGTACTAAGGTCTGCGTTTTACGGGTGGGAGGAGAGACATCCAAGTTTATTGTTAGGACAGATACATTTACACTTAAAAATGTCTCCTCGGCAATCAGCGTAAAGGCTGTTTCACCTGAATTTCTTTTGAAAATACCGACCCCTACTTCCGAAGCCGATACAACAGTTGATGTTTTGAATTGGACAAAGATTTCATACAAGCCTGTGACAGGTGCAGTGAATTCGTAAGTGCCTGTATTGTAATCTCCATTAGGACGTGTAGTTACATCAGTATTAATGTCAAAATCTTCTACAGGCATTGCAATCTGAAACCAACCGGAGGTTAGTATACTTGTTGCTAACGAGATAAGGCTAGTGGAAGAACCTCCCGCTGCCCGGACAAATGACTTTAGCCCTGATGCACTACCCATAAGGTTTGCTACCGTATTTTGGGAAACTACATTGTTGGTGCCTAATACCAGAACATTTTGTGACGATGTGTTAGTTGGTACAGTGACTACCCGGAGATCTCCATTGATATCAAGAGCTGTAATAGGTGTTTCTGTGTTTATTCCTACTTGACTATATGCTAACAATGTGATAGACATAAACGCAATAAGCGTCGAAACCAGTCTTTTTTTCATGAGTTTGTATTAATAAATAGGTATTTGTAAGTTTGTTTTGCTATTCATTTCATCATAAACGAATATAGTAGCTAAAAAGTTTTTAGATCTAACTAAAAAAAGTAGTTACAAAAAGTTAATTTTTTTTAATTCTAAAATTCCACTATACACCAATGGTTTAGCCAATGTCATTTACCGATCTAATCTATTGATATATGGACATATATCTAATTTGACATTATGCAGAAAAGAATATATAGAAGGCCCTTTTCGTAATCTATACATTATTGTAAAATTTATCAATCTTCACATTATTCCCATAATTAGTGTTTACATATTATAAATTGTTGGGAAATGGCGACTGTAATAGTTCATAAGTAACAAGAAGTTTTGCAAAGTAGTGTATATCTGGAATAGAATAAGGTAGTATCCATACCACTACCAGTTATCGTTGCACTTACTCGCATCATAACAACACCTGTAAGAGTCCAGTATAATAAATCTCAATGGATTGGTATCTCCGCATTATTCAACTACTGTTTTTGCTGAAATAATAAATTCTTCCTGCTCATAACAGACTCATTAATGAAGAAACTCACAGACAAATGTGCAATCATCTATATTATTCGCATTTGAAGTTCCTGTCTCATCTGTATACATTGTAATTATATCATTCTGATTAAAATCTAAAACAGTAATAAAGGTGGGATTTAATCCCCAAGTATTACTATATCCGATACAATTACCGGTCCACACTATTACCCCGTTTCTATAAACCGCCGGAACAATTTTATATGGATTATCTCCAACCCTGTTTGTCCCCCAGTGTCCGGATATCGTGATTCTGTACTTTCCCGAAAAAGGAACCTGTATAGTTCCATTTGTAGCATTCGCACCTCCCTGAGCCGGATTAGATATTATTTGTGTAGAGAAGCCCGTAACCTGTCTCATCGCATATGAAGTATAGTAAGTTGGAGTCCATTTACCATTGAGAATAGCAAACCACGAACCCGCAACAGAAGCCCATGTACCCACCCCATTGGCATCGGAGAGAAGCATCTTATTTACCCCCTCCGAGGTATCCGATATTCTGATAGCGCCTACAGACGAACTTCGTATATCGAGTTTAGTACCGGGTGCGGCAGTTCCTATACCCACACTCCCCTGATTGTCTATAACCACATCATCGGAAGCCTGCGTAGCCGATATAGTTCCGGTTGGCGGATTAGTTGCTGCAACAGAAGAAGCTGCATCTATATGTAATAAGGTTTTAGGGTTAGTTGTATTTATTCCGATCTGAGAATATATTCCGTTATTAAGAATAAATATAAATATGACTGTTATTGTAAAAGTTTTCATTTCGGTTTTTTATTTTAGACAGAAGTTATGTTTTTTATTTTAAGCTTTAAAAGATATAATACCGGTTACTACGGAATAAATTCCGAAAAGTATTTTCACTGCACAAATTCGACTAAAAGAGTAAGGTCTTTTACCCCATTCGAATATTCTGTAATAGTCTCCACTCCTGCAATGGTTATTATATCATCTTTATTTAATTGCGCAAACGACATATAACTAACCTGTTTTTCATTACTGATATTGGTATTTCCTAAATTGTGAGGTGCCCATATTTTTACCGAATTCTGATATACAATGAAGAAACCGGCAATATAGTATCCCGAATACCTGTTCATCAAAGAAGTAGCATATATACATATCCGGTATACACCATCATACGGAATTTTAATAGATCCATTTACAATATCAGCAGCTCCAATTCCGGCTTGAGAAGTAAACGCTCCGGAAAAAGACTTGATATCCCGATATCCGATAACCGATGTATAAGGGAGTTCTCCACCTGTTAATGCAGCCGACCACGAACCTGTAACATTCTGCCACGTTGCGACACCGGTACCATCGATAGACGACAATATTTTCCCTTCCCCTTCATTCCCATCGACAATTCTGATAGCTCCGGGAGTTGCAGAAACAATATCAAGTTTAGTCACAGGGGTAGCGGTTCCTATCCCCATATTACCTTTATTGTCTATAATTACATCATCGGAATCATTAAGGGGAGAAGATGTTGTTCCGCTCGTGTTAGCCAATGGGTCTACATGGAAAATACCCAAAGGATTTTGGGTATTAATCCCGACCTGTGCCTGTAAAGTCGTTATACTAACTAAGCATAATATTAATAAATATCTTTTTTTATTTTTCATTGCTTTTAATTCTAAATTGTTGTTATAAAAGAGTAATTTTTTAGGGATAGAAAAATACAGCAAAGTGCAATCCCTGCACCCTGCTGTCTTAGGTTGCTGGCTTGCGTGCAGGCAGTTGTTCGGATAAGACTCGAAAAAAATAACAACAAAAACAACAACGACTCAACCCGGCACAATCTGCCCAGCCAACATGTTTTATTGAATGATATACTAAATGTGTTGTATGAAATAGATGAATAAAAAGTGCTATATACACAAAAAAGAGCACCAAATACACTAAAAAGCGTATCGTTGCCTAAATACGACGAAAAAGTTCGTAACTTTACGGGTTTTGCTTTATTTAAATGCGTCTCTCTCTCTCTCTCTCTCTCTCTCTCTCTCTCTCTCTAATTTTTCAGCACAAAAAAACAAATCTAAATTGTTAAAACTTAGATTGCTATTGATTTTGCGCCTATTTTTAATACTATTAACCATCTGAATGAGAGTTGAATTCGGCTGTAAATGTAATATGCTTTTTTTTCTCTGCAAATTTTTTTTGAGAAAAAAAATAAGAGTAAAGTCAAAAAATTCTCTTTTTGTTTTTCTTCTGACACTCCCCCACTCTCTTTCAAATTTATATCATCGATACTTTTAAGAGTGATATCTTTTGAAGATTGTTGCGTTGGAACAACTAAATCAGTTTGAAGATCGACTATAATATTTCCTTTTCGTATTCAAAGTCTCTCTTAGAAAAAACTATATCTAAGAGTATCAAGGACAAACGGTCTATTCTATCCAAAAACCTTTCATTTTTCAGTCAAATAGATTATACGATTAAACCTTTTTTAGCCATGTTGTAGCCTCTTCCAATCTTATAAAATTAAAATAGCGATAATTAACGTTTAAATCAGATTAACATTAATTAATATACATTGATCAATTTTTATTATATTTCCTCAAAACTAAACTTAATCAAAAATTGTTTACCCTAAAAAGATATTTTATTTTAAACACTTTATTGTTAATTTTATTATAAATAAACAAAACTTTACCTCATTCACTTATAGTTATGAATTGGCATACAACACATTACCTGCTTAGTTGTTTTCTTAATTTCATTATTAATAAACAGAAGACTCTTTTTTCAAGAAAGTATTTACCCCTATGATTAGATAATTATTAAAAAGTGTAGTACCAGCGAATAAAAAACACACACAAGTAAACTTTATTAAAAAAAAAGTCGGAATATATATTTTGTCTATAAAAGTTATATGAAAAAAAAGATTCTCCTACTGACCGGGTTATTACCCGTTTGTTTAAGTGCTCAGGTTGGAATAAACACTCAAACACCTGATATATCGTCTGTTTTTGATGCTGTCAGTTCAGACAAAGGAATATTAATACCTCGGGTTGTTTTAACTTCTTCAACGATGGATCTGGATCAGGTTTCAGGTCAACCCGCTGGCCTGATGGTCTTTAATTCCGGAGGAGCATTAGCTCAAGGATTTTATTATTGGAACGGACAGGAATGGCGTATTCTTACAAATGCCACATCTGTAGCCCCCTTGATAGGTGATTTATTGTGCACAGGCGCAACACTAAATCCGGCTTCTTACCAAGCCGGCATGGCTTATTCGGGAGTTATGAAAGTTTCATACACAGGAGGTAATGGTGGTTTTTATTCAGGGGGAAGTACTTTTACCTCTCATGGATTGACGTTTACTTTACAGGAGGGCCAATTGGAGAATGGTTCCGGCGATCTTCTTTTTATTGTACAAGGAACTCCTGATATAAGTACGCCGGAGGGGATCACCATACCAATAAATGGATCGTCATCACCCAAATTGGATATTAACTTCTGGAGTGGAAATTGTCAGATCAAAGTTGGGGATCAGGCAAATGCCGATATTAAAACAATTGCGACTATGAACTATATGGCATTTATTACAGATGCGGATACCGGCGCCAAAGGATTCTCTGTGCAATGTAACACTCCCGACGGGCTATATACTTTAAGGGTTTTTCTAAGACACTCGAACCAGACATCAGCAGCGACAGCAAGTAATAATACCGAATCGGTAGCTTCAGGCTCAAATAATAATGTTCAGATAAGAAATAACTCGACTGTGCAGAAAACCCTGATGTGGAATTACTCGACTTTCTATGGCGGACAAATAACCGATGCCGGTGGAAACTTACAAGTACCTTCTCATATATTTGGTGGTGGGCAGGGAAATACCTGGACCAGTAATTCTACTACAGCCTATGCTCCATGGGGAAATGCAGGTATATATAATGGAAATAATAGTGGGCCCGAGTACCGGTATTATTCGTGGATAGATACTTCTACATCTACTAAAGTGGCATATATCGCTACCATTATGGCTGGGATAGACCCGGGAGCCACATTGACAGATGCCACAAAACAAAAAGTTTTTATTAAGATAGAGCAAATTACCTCTATGTGATAGTCTTGATGAAATAGTTATTCAATAAAAAATACTAACTATTAAATTTGAGTCCAATATTGATAAGGAAGCAAATGCTTCCTTATTTTCTTTATGAAATCTTAGAAGAACGTCTACTTTTTTTGAGATGAAAACAGAAATCAATAAAGCTAATATAGAATATGCAGATATCAAAACATCAAGTTTGAAAATCGTTGAATCCTTTATGGAGATCGTAAAAGACTCTTTGAGTAGTGGGAAAAAAGTTTATCTACGTGGCTTTGGCTGTTTCATTATAAAAAAAAGAGCAAAAAAGACTGCCCACAATATATCGAAAAACACTATAATTATCATTCCGGCTCATGTAATTCCTGCTTTTAAACCTTCGCATTCATTCAAAATCTAGTCCATCGGTTATTAGATTATGGAAAGACAGAGCAGAACAAAGCTTATTGTCCTGCCCTCCAAGCATAGAAATCACCCTTTCGTACTCAATACTTCAAAAAACCAGTCATTTTCCCTCCTGTTATTTTATAATAATTCGAAACATACTGAATTGTATCAAAAACCAGTGAATTCAACAAAACATACTCTTCAGAATTTTCGATCTTCGCCTTATCCAGAAAATCCTTCCACCAAGGAATAAGATTAATTAAATCTTTGTAAAACACCTCCCTGACGGCTTGTCCGATGGCTGCGGGGGCGGGAGTGTCGGCAAGATTTATAGAAGAAACCCGTTCTTTTACCAAATCGAGTATGAAAATATTTTCGAGCAGGTTAACCGGAGGATTAGTATCCACCGCCTGGCTTTCGAGTGGAAAAGATTGATATTCGGGTGGTATACGACTTACAAATGTTACGCGGTGCATTACTTTCCATGTAGGATTGAAGTTACTTTTTGCCTCTCTTAGTAATATGGCACGCGAGTCATTGGACGTGTTGAGCCATAGCGGATCCACCACTTTTTCAAAGAAATGGGTAAAATTGTCTTCGTTGGGCGAGAGATAAAACGTCATAAACCGATAAGTATCCACTTTTCCTGGTTCGGGTTTTGAAGTGTAGTAGCGGAGAGGGTCTGAATCGCCCAAATATTTGTTGAGGAATCCTTCCGGGTCGGCATTTATTTCGAGGTTAAGGGCAGAGCCTTGTTCTTTTTGTTTCTCGACGGTTACGGAGAAGTGTGTTCCTCCTAGTAATGATGTTTCATTCCAGAGAGCAGTACCGGCAAAAACGGTTTCCAGATTAAAGTTGAATCCTAAGTTCCAATTGAAATCATAGTTTCCGCTTTGTGATTCAGTTAGTTCAGATACGTAATCTTTTTGTTCACTATATAAACCTCCGGCTGCTGTCCAAACGTATGTGTTTACCATATTTTTCTTAGGTACGTTATTTTTCCATTCGTACAATAGGTTGTTGTCAATCACACTGTCAAGGTTTTCATCGTGACTCTTCCCTTTTTTTGCTGCGTTGAACTGGGTATAGGTGCTTCGTAGATTTTCTTCTTCGCGCTCTATTTTCTGCTTCAGAGCATAAGCCTCCCCAGGTTTGAAATAACTCCGGTCGGAGGATTCGGGGTCTTGTTGTAAGCCTATTCTTCCATCAAGACATCCATTTTTCACATAGGCCGGATTAATCGGAAAGTACACTATATTTACGTCTTCGGGAATTTCTTTATTGGGTACGACCGACACACCGACAAGAGTACCTGTATCTTCTAATAGTAGGGTGTACATGTCCGCCGAGCCGGATTTTACAAGAGCATACCCTTCGTTACTTGGAATAAACCTCCTCTCGCCGGATTGTAGGAAAAATCCCCCTTTGATATCTGGGGCTTCCCAGTCGCCACAGTTATACATAAGGTGGCTTTCAGCTGTATGGAAAGAAGAACTTATGGATTTTCCGTTAGTTTCGTTTTCGGCCCAGTCAATATTTGTGGCTACGAGAAATTTAGCTTCAAGTTTGGTTATTTTCTTGTATATGAATTGTCCAGCTTCGCTTTCGCCTGAATACCCTCCTCCGATCTGAAAGGCAAAATTGGTTTGACTGCCGCTATTACGCTGTCCGTTGATGGTGATTTTATCTGTTTTCTCCTGCGTGAGTTTTACGGAGGTTACGTTATTGTATGAACCATAAAAGGCGGGATCTTGATAATAAGGACGTGTCATATTTTCGCTTGGAATAGGTGGTGCTCCTTCTATGTATCCGATGAGTGAGGGTTTCATTTGTATTTGTCCGAGATACACCATCTGCAAATCGCCAACCTTGTATCCCGTAATAAGACGCATTACTCCATCGGTTGTTTTGTAGATATAGGCGCGTTTTAATACGCTGAAAAGATTACCTCTGCTGTCGTATTGGCTGTCCGAATATTCAATAACCGCGGGACTACCATCAATCATAACCTGTTTACTTGTTGTCACTCCTCCGAGGGCATTGAGTACTACTGAAGCTTCGTTGCTTACGGGAGCATCTGATAATACCCATACTGGTAATTCTGTATCTTTCATACTTACAAATTTACCGTCGTTACCATTTACGGAATAATCTACAACTATTTTTCCCGATCCTGCGTCAAATCGCCAGTATCCGACAAGGTTGGACTCTGCTCCCGATAGTTTTCGTTCCATATTATCGGAAATTTGCTCCCAAGTGCGGGGCTGATTCCATATACGCAACTCGTCGAGACTTCCCAGGAACGGATAGAGGAAAGCCTTATCACGGCTGTACATATTACCTATAGTGAATTGTTTTAACTGAGGCTCAAACCCGCCAAAGGCACTGGAATCACAGCTTTCTAGTATTTCTTCTTTTCCGTCTATAAGTAGAATAAGGTTAGCGTTATCATGATACAGAATCCACATATCGCTATCACGAAAAGTTGCGTTACTATCACCTTTCTTATCATAGCCAACCCTTCCCACCTGTTCCTCAAATGTCCAACAAGCTATAATTCCATCTAATTGGCTACGGTCGAGTACATGAGAAGAATAATGATTTTTAACCTCCGGAGCGGATAAAACTTTATTCCACAAATACAAGTCCGATAATTTTCCATAAAAATACGTATGCTCCCTTTGCTCGCTACTGTCGGGTTTAGTGCGTCCGATATTAAAAGCTGCGGTTGATGAAACTATACACACGGTATTATTTGTGTACATTTTCTTATTAGAGTCAAATATTGTACCCACTAATTCACCGTTTATATAAATATACATTTCGAGCAGGAAATATTTTTTCACCCCTCCTGCTTTCACTTCCTCTATTTCTTCACTTAATTTTGCAGTAGCGACTATATAGTACTCTCCGCTGATAACTATTTTATCCTTCCCTGTTACTGTAAATAACTTATTTTTATCTACTGCTTTCCCTTCATATTCGCTTATTCCGGACAGGCCGATAGTAAAATAAGGATAGTTATCTTTTGTAATACCCAACTCGTAGCTTTGGTTTTCCAAATCTTTTCCGAATTTGCTGCATATTACTCTCTGGTTGTTTTCTTTTTCAGAAGAAACAAACCATGCTTCGGAAGATATTTCGTTTTCCACATTTAATAATTCCTGATTTCCGCAATCAGCATAATTTTCATTTTCCAATTTCACACCAAAATGTGGAGTATACACGACTGCGATATGGTGCCAGTCATTTCCAGCGATAACGGCGTCTCTTGTTTGCACTGCGCTGTTATATACAGCTGCATATACGCGGTAGAACAAACCTCCATATTCCCAATAATACGCACCGGTTACCGATGTATTATATCGTCCTTCGGTGGCTGTGGCGGTATTATTCACTTTGTCCTCTTTCTGATATATATCCATTCCCCAGCGAAGCAACAATCCGAGGGCATCGGGAGCTACTGCTTTCTGATACTGGTCGGAAATTTCTTTTGGAGCAAATGCATTATTCCATACAGTGAATAGGTTCATTTCCATTTCGAGCGCATATTGATGGGTGTTTCCTCCCAGTATTAGCGAATGGAATGTATTAATGGTATAGCCGCTTAATCTGAAGGGTGCCTTTTGATCGGCTTGTCCATTTATATAAAAACTCCAGTTATCTCCATTCCGCACAACGGTCACCATATTCCATTCCTTGTCTGTAAGTTTTGTACCGAGTATGTGTGTCGTTTGTTGCCCGTTATTTTTTATTACAAATATTAACTCTCCTTCCAGGCTGGCCTGTAATTCTTCATATTGATCTGCGTTAATTGTCGATTTTACATATAACCGCCCTGCCTTGTCTACAAGGGTATTTAAATCGGGTTTTATATAAAACTGGATAGTGTAGGTTGATGATTGGAATAATCTTTTCTCACTTTCTGCTACACTGTCATCTTTTGTTTGGAGTTGGGTTCCCTTTAAAAATTTCAGGGATGCTGTATTCGCGCATCCCATCATATACGGGAAATTGTTCTGGTCTTCTCCCAAGTTAGCATGTATTACACGCGAATATTGTATGTCTCTTATCTGGAGTTGATGTATGTTTAACCACGACTCGAGGGTTAATCCGGTAGATATTGCAAGTGTTTTTGTTGCTTCTACAGCTGGTATCTCTATTCCCGATCGTTTGTTGATGATTTTCACAGCATTTCCCGGGGGAAAGACACGCCATCCGCCGTCTTGTCCTACCTGTTGAAGAATGCCTGTCTGTTCTCCTTTGCTGTCTGTGAGGATAGCGGGTGGATATCCATTATCGGATTGATGAGACAGATAAGCTGCAAACATAGCGGAACCTTTGGATTTTACTGATATTTGTTGTCTTCGCACCATTTTGGACCATCCCATTGTTTCCAAGCCTTGTGTTTTTTTCAATTGTAGCGTATGCGCTTCTACATCGTTTTCTACTCCCATATTCACAACGGAAAGGAACGAACAAAGAGAATATAAGCTTGCCTCCGACGGCATATTTACAATAGTATTATCTATTGAAGTGTCTACAGCCTGACGGGAATGATTAAAGAATAAATAACCTGCAATCTTTTTTTCTGTTTCCGCCCCGCTGTTTTTCATGGTATTGACAAACAGCATGAGTTTCCGGTCCACTTTTTTCCAGATTCCGATTAATCGTTCACCACCGATTTCAAGGATAATTTTCACATCACAATATGCTTCTGTATCATTGTCGGCAGGGGTTATAACAAATTCTTTTAATGAGGCCTGCAAATCGGGAACAGCAACCAGTAATTTAAACATACTGGCCTGTAGAGTGTATACACGGGTACTGCCGGGGTATATGTTTGCTCCGGTTGTATAATCGTAATTATCGGATGTTCCGTTTAGTACAGCCGTGAAAAGAGAAGCGTTTGAGGGTACATTTTTCCATCCGCTCACAAAAGTTCCCGCCTGTGGGTTTTGCGGGTCTATGGGGCCTGTTATTTTAACGGATAGGTAATTGCTTGTTGTTTCTGCTTCGATGGTGATTGTTTGTACTACGAAATGATCTGTTTGATTACTGATATAGAGCATATATCTTTCTAACCTCGGATTGCCCATATGCATGAAGGCTATATTATAAGCTCCTGATTCGTCATAAAAAACAAATTTTTCTTCCTGGGATTTGAGGTCCACGGGGTCTGTTACATATTGACCACCTACAACGGAAAGGATATAATCGGCACGAGGAAGCATGCCTTGCCATTTTTCGGACGCGCTGAGCCCATCTGATAATTGGAGGCTGTAACTATTTTCTTCTGTTTTCTTTATTACAGCAGTGCTGTTATTCATGATCGTACCGGGTTGGCGTGAGGCAAACAAAATGGTACCGTGCAGGTAATTGTCGTTTAGCGGATCACCCGCCCCCCAGTTAAGCGCTGTTACTGCTCTTGCTATATTTGTATTATACTGTGCAGCAAGAAATCGCTGTTTTGCACCTTGATAATACAGATGTATCATACCATCGTAGCTACTTAGCAAGCATGGCCTTGTTCCCGGCTGCATATCGCCAAAGAGGTTAAAAGATTGCAAATTGTTCATTTCGGCAGTAAGCAATCCTGCTTCAAGAGTGAGTCCCTGGTCATCTGTCAGCGTGTTGAATGTGGGGGGGACAGCAGGGCAACTACTGTCTTTCCATATAGGACCTTCAAGAATTGCATCGCGACCAGGATATGTTGATGCTCCATTGTATGCTCGTGTACCGCTTCCTTCATTTAATTTCCAGTAGGCAAGCAACGCACTGTCGGCAGTTTCCTTTCCGGGTAATTCCTTATATAAAAATTCCGTTACTTTGGCAAGTTGATTTCCGCTCCATATCCTCACCTCATCCAGGTCGCCCCGGAAAGAACCCGATTCAAAACCTATCCGGTTTATTGGTTTGGCTGTGGGCTGCTGATCTTTAAATACATCTCCTTCGGGGCTTAAAGCCTGTTCTTTGCCATTGATGTATATTTTGTATTCTCCCTGACAGAATATTACAGCCACATTATTCCATTTATCATTAACAAGCACATTGTTTTCCGTTTGGGTAGATAGGAATTTTGTCCCGTTTCCAAATCCCATACCAATTTGATATTTGTTTGTAATCCACAGTAGTGGTGGATAGTCTTTTTCCTGTGTTCCGGTGTCGGGTCCCAATATGTAGTTTTTCCCTTCATTATTTTCTTCCGGGTATATCCATAATTGGATGGTGAAAGAAGAATCAAGTATTAACGGTTTTTCTCCCGAAGGAATAGTGAGATACGCCTTGTTATCAAAATGAAGACAGAACCCCGCAGGCTGGATAGTCCCCAATTGGATAGTAAGTAAAGTACCATTTCCATCGAAGAATGCGGGGATTCCGTCTTTTGATATCGCACTGTCGATAGTAGCTAACGAAACTTTTCCATTCGTAGATTTTCCTTGTACAGTTAACAGATATCGGTAGCTGCGTTGCATTTGCAGGCGGTTGTTGTCTGCGGTCCTGACGGCTTCTTGTTTGTTGTATACTACCGCTTCGGGTATTCCTTGTACAGTGAAATTCTCTTCTTCGAGTGTTAATCTCATTACGCGGTTTGGCAATAGTATTTTTTTTTCTCCTGAAAATGGTACATCTTCTAAAGAGATCCAACCGTTTTGGGTTCTGGCAAAAGAATATGAATAAAGGCATCCGTCTTCTTCATTGACTAAAATAAACTGCCAACGTAGTTCTCCCTGTACTCCGGTAGGAAGCAGTTCGGCACTGAATTTACCATTTCCGAGATTTACATATCCGTTAGCGGTACCTAGCGGAAGAATATAAATGGGTTCCACGAAATTTTTCCCGTCCAGATTGAGGAAACTCTGGGTATCTTTTTTGCTGAGCGGTGTGTCGGGTTTTCCGCTTCGCTGAAAACGCACCTCCCATGAGGGTTGCAGCTCATATTGCGCGTCGGTCTGAACGTCAGCCTTTTCTTTCTGTACCATAAGGTAGCGGTTGAGGTAGAGTATGTTCTCATGGCTGCGGATTAGATATATGTATTCCTGATCGGTGACTACCTGAAAGTAGTCTGTTGTATTTATTGTTTGGGGAACACGGAGGATATTTATTCCCATCATTGCTGTTTCTTCAGGAAAGCTGAGGGTCAGTTTTCCCTGCCAGCCGTTGTCGTCGGGCGAATCTACTTTCAGGTTTAATATGTTGTATTTATAGATTACGGTAGCGTTATCGCGATCTTTCGCTGCCGAAAAATAAATGGCTTTTCCCTGATGATTTATTGCTACAGGGCTATCGGAGAATGAATTTTTCATGTGAACAGGATTTTTTAGTGAGATTTAGGTACGAGCTTTTATGTAGTAGTTTACATATACATTTATAGGTCTGGTTTCTTTGTCCCCTCCTTTGGTACAGGTATTTTGTTCTATGGTTTTTGTGTTATCATTATATCCGATATTATCACCTTTTGTAACTCCGTGTGTTCCCTTATCGGAAGTAGGGAGATGTGGAATATTAGCTGAGAAAGATGTACCATTCGGCTTTTTTGTGCTACAGTCTTCGAACAGTCCCGGACCTAAAGTTTCCAGATTAGTTCCGGCTTTGGCTCCGCGCAGAAATTCACCCCGATAATCGGGTATCCGGAATGTTCCTTTTTGCTTATCTTCTCCGTATCTGTTGCCGATTATATCAAAAAGTTCGGCATATTCTGCCTTCGAAAGGTTCTGTCCATCACATGGAAGCCAACGATCATTCTTTGGTAAGTCATTTCCTTGCAACAAAATGGCACCTATCGGAAAAATATCTTTATTCATCTTACTCGTTTTTTTAGTTATAAAATCCTCTAAGTAGTTAATCAGCGGAAACGGATATAATAATCTACGCTCCAATTCCGGGGTCTTGTTTCAGAATCTCCGCCTCCGGTGGCAACATTTACATTATTTACTACACCACTATTCCATATAAAAGCGTCTTTTGCTGTTCCGGAAATAATGGAGCTACCTTCTTTTGAGGGCAAACCAGGTATTGTAGTAACAAAATCATTCATCGGATAGGCTGTGGCATCATTTTGTTTAGAGCCAACAGCATTGCCTATGTTTCCTCCTGCCAAAGAAGTTTCCCTTTTTCCGGCATCAGGATCACGATTGGTATTTTCGCTTACTCCTCTTAGAAAATAGTCTCTGTAATCAGGTAAATTAAAAAGGAAATTCCCCGAACTGCCATGCGCGGTTCCTATCACTTTATATAATGTATCGAATGATCCTTTAGCCGACACCTCTTTCCCGTCACAAAGCATCCAATTTTGGGTCAGTTGATCCGGAATCTTTATTCCCGAAAAAGGAATAACTGAACCTATGGGTGGAATAACATCCTCATTGTATTTGTCTTTGAATGAGTGCTTTATGATATAATATATGTATTTGTTTTTAGGGCGGGTTTCCAGATCCCCTCCCTTACCATCGGTAGATACTCCAGCGCTGTTTCCTCCGTATTTTCCAGAGCTAGCAACATTACAGCCGGCATCAACGCTCCTGTTTACAATATTGTTGCGATCTATACGAGCCTTGAAACTGTTCTTCGGTACGGCGGTAGCGTAACCTTGGTATGATCCAGGTTTATTTCCTATTGCACCACCGGACAAGAGTGATGTGCGGTCATTTTTATCGGGGTCATTATTTGTTGTACCGCTTGTACCGCGAATAAATACTCCGCGCAGGTCGGGTACATTAAAATGGTTATCATCCGCCTGTCCATAGTTCATTCTTATTGCATTAAAAAGTTCTCCATACTCTCCGGTACGCGCGAGTGATTGTCCGTTGCAATAGAGCCAACCCAATTCCTTGAGTTCTTTTTCCTTATCTCTATTTATAGCTCCGGCATAGGACAGGATTGTTCCTATGGGCAAAAAAACTGAAACATCTGTGTTCATAGTGAGTATATTTAAGTTTATTACGATTGTAAACTATTCGATATGATTTGAAGGATGTCCGAATACACTTCGGATATATTTTCCGCTGTCCAGCTCATGGCATCAAACAGCATTCGGTAGCTGGTAACAGGGTCTTCCTGCATGGCAGCATAAAGGGCATAAGCTTCCGTTTGTACACTTTCATTTCCGGTCATATAGCTGTCTTCGTATATTGTTTTGGCTTTACGGGTGGCATGCATCAGGTTACCGAGGCTGACTTCATGCCGTAACCAGGCTTGTTTTATTTGCAGAAGGTAGTCATACCGGTAGTCCTGATTCGTGGCGTTTGTTTTTGAAAGTATTTTCCGGCACATACCGAGTCCCCAATATCCCATAATAGCTGGGGGTATCAGTTCTTGCCGGAAGAGCAACCAGCATTTAAAATGTGGGTGTATGGTGGTTTGAAGCACTTCGGCTACCGTAAAAGAGTGTGGATTCTTCAGACCGATCCATTTCAGGAAAGTTTCTTCGTCAAATATGTTATTGATTCCGAGGTAGACACTTTTTCGAGTATCCAGATGTTCTTTTGTGGCAAGTAATGTGGGAAGTGCGTTCCATTTTTTCAGGTCGTCGTAGGAAATCCTTTTCTCTAAGATTTTTTGTTTTTCGTTTGTAGAAATTGAATAGTCCATGTTGTATTGGGTTTTAGATGAATATAATTGAGACATTTAGTTAACTTCCTTATATGTTTAGAAAAGTATGTATTTGAAATCTTACACCACTACATTTTGTATGGTATTTCCGTCCTAAATTTGAAGGTACAATCTCCTGATAATAAAAAAGCTATTTTCCAAAAGCTTATTACAAATATGCGTAGATTCTCCCATGTCTAAATCCAATAGCCTTATAATAAAGTTTGTACCCAATAATAAAATAACATTCATCTTAGCATCACTAGGCTCATAATCCAGACGGCAAGTCAACATTGAGTCCAAATATAAACCTCTCATTTGAACATATGTTTGAGGAAATTGTTTAAAATAATCTACAAATATTATGGCTATAGAAGATTCATTTTGACGTAAGCACCCCAAACGAGATATACAAAAAACGAGTCACATGAAGAATTTGAATTTGGCGAAATACCTACTGATAGATGATATACTTACAAGCGGAAACAGTTTTATTCAAATAAAGCGAAAATTGACAGAACTCGGAGCTAAATCCATTATTGGTATATTTTTGGGAAAAACAATTTCAAAATAAGAACTTAGTTCTTCTTGTCTATTATAGAATCCAGTATTATTATTCAAATATTCTCTATTTTTTATTTCGAATAAAGAGGATTGTACTTAAACTTCATATGATAATAAAACATAAAAATTATATTATAATGAATCCTGCGACCCTTCCCTCCATAGGTTATATAATCAGTAATTCGAATACACACTATTACTGTGCATTCTATAATTACATTAATAACCTACATTTCGGAAACAGTCTCGGATAATAAACCAAGAGTAGCTACTTTCAGGCTACACTTGAGTATTAAACTTTCTACCGTATCTGATATGCTGCGACAGCATATATTTCTACTATTCTCTTTTCTAACGATGCCCTTTCCCGTTTCTACCATAACCATTCCACGTTTGTCTGGGCGCCATCCTTGTTCGGTCTATTGTTCATCAGAGCAAAGGTATGATAGTGTTTCAGACATTCATATTCGAGCCCTGACGGGTTTCCGTAAAAATCTTCCTCTTTCCTTCGGCGAGCGTATTTATTGACGAAAAAATATGCCTGTACTGAAAGCACAATACCTTTTGTTGCTCTATGAAACAAAAACGACCGACCTGACGGATGACGCATGAAAAAAAATGTCATAATTATGAGAAACGGAAAAAACATATTGAAACAAAACTCCCTCCCCTCTGGAATCATCATAAAATTGGGTTTGTGGGTAGCAGGGTTTGCCTTGTGTGCATGGGTGGTTGTTCATCTGAGTATAAACACATCCATAGTGTTGGGTTGTATACTTGCCTATATGGGGATATGCCTTGTATTTAAGGTAGTGAAGTTTGTACTAAAGGTCATTTTTTCGTTACTCTCCTTTATCCTCATTACCGCATTAATTCTATTACTCATCTTTTAAACTTTACAGCCATGACAAAATTATATTCCCTTTTCGGAGGAACAACAACAGATACGGAAGTTAAATCAGTAGAAGTCAACCAAATTATACAAATGGAAGGCTATTCATACAGCAGGGATGTAGTCCATAAGATAACACATAACCAATTTGGCTATCATTACCACTTAATCAACCTCAGAACGCTTGATTTCCACCAATCCGAAATAATTAAACCATTGAGTCAAAAGTTCGGTATCGGTATGTATTACGATGA
The DNA here is from genome assembly GCF_900128985.1 of Indolivaga macrotermitis. Classification (GTDB taxonomy): domain Bacteria; phylum Bacteroidota; class Bacteroidia; order Bacteroidales; family Dysgonomonadaceae; genus Dysgonomonas_A; species Dysgonomonas_A macrotermitis. The sequence continues at coordinate 21,767 of NZ_FQUC01000022.1, forward strand.
TAAGAACATCGAGTTTATGACCGAAGAAGAAGTAGCAGAACTCTACGCCAAGGCACAAGCCAAACGGGTAGATGAAATGGAACAGCAGAGAGCCGAAGAAAAACGCAGGGAAGAAGTTCGGGTTGTTGGTCGTGAATGGCTTCGGAACAATCTTCCTGCCGATGCAAAAGCAATTATTGTCGGTCGTCTGAAACAGGATGAATCCGATTCACAGACAGACTACTTTGCATCCTCTACCGTAAGTAATGTAATATTAGGTTTTTCCAAACACACAAGGGATATATTCTCCGAAATGCGTAAACACGCATCCAACTTTGAAGGAACAGCTTATTTAGCGGAATATAATGAAGATTACGAGCATAGGGAAAAATACTCTATGGGGGCAGGCTATTATTTAGGGGAAAGCAAATACAGAGGTTGGATAATAGAGAAAGAGCCTATCTATAACAGAGAAAGGGCAATCGAAGAATTTGCTTATACAGCAGGTTCTCCCGATGGTATTCATATTAAACCGAATAAGACAGAGAAGAATATCAACAAAACCGATAATACCAATCCAAACGATTCGGAACAAGAGTCCATACAAATACAATCTGAGAACCTGCAATTTGAGATAGTCGATTATTCAGAGAAAGCGATTACCCTGTTCGGAGATACGAAGCCTATCAAAAACTTATTATCTGCTATGGGTGGGAAATTCAATCCAAGATTAACCCACAACAACGAAAAGAAAGCAGGATGGATATTTTCCAAAACCAAGAGAGAAGAATTAGAAGGAGTATTGAATCTGAATAATAATAATAACAACAACAAATAACTCAAGATATGAAATCAACAGCATATTTTACAAGAACCATATTAACGTATTTAGAGCAACGGGCAGAAACAGACCCGTTGTTTGCCAAATCATTTGCAAAAACAGATAAGAACATAGACGACTGTATCACATATATTCTGAATACAGTACAGAAAAGCGGTTGTAACGGCTTTACAGATATAGAGGTTTACTCAATGGCAGTACACTATTATGATGAAGATATTATTGAAGTCGGTAATTCTATGAATGGTTGTCATATAGCAGTCAATCATGTCGTAGAACTCACCGAAGAAGAAAAGGCAGAAGCACGTCAGGAAGCTATCAAGAAATTACAGAACGAAGCATATACCAAGATGAAACAGCCTGTTAAAAAGGCTAAAAGAGTAGAATTGAATCCACAACCCACATTATTTGATTTTTGACCTATGAAACCACAAAATAAGTTCCAAGCAGCAGTTGTAGAAGCGAGTAAAAAATTACCGTCTATCACACAAGAACAGATACAATGGGGATATCAAAACTGTATCGAGCATATCGGACAGCGAACCTCCAAAGCTAAAATCACCTGTACAGAATGTAACCATGTATTCACAGGCGAGGAAGGAGAACACCAATGCCCTAATTGCAAAGCAAAATTGAAAGTTCAGACTACTAATAAGCGGATTTTTAAAAGCTGTGAATACCTATGTTTCATAACGACATGCCAAGGCTATCAGGTCATCCGCTATCTGATGATAAAATGCACGGCAAAAGCAGACTCATATCCCGAATACACTCATGCGGAAGTTATGCAACGATGGATTGCACCTGATGGCAGATACTGCACCTTTGCAAAGCTTCGCCAAACTATGGGTACAATGTATTATGATTCGTGGATATTCAGCACACCTTTGGAGCTAAGAAGCGAAGTAGATGCTTATAACAGATTGTTCCCGTATTACTACTATCCGAAACGGCAGTTAATACCCGAACTTAAAAGAACAGGCATTAAAAAGCGTCATTTCAATCAAAGACCTTTTGATGTATACAGGGCATTATTAAAAGATAACCGAATGGAAACTTTTTTGAAATCGGGACAAACACATCTATTCAAAGCATTCCTAAGTGATACAAGCCGAAAACTCGATAATTACTGGGCATCTATTCGTATCTGCATCCGTAACGGGTATCAAATAAAAGATGCTACCATGTGGTTTGACTATATCGATTATTTACGCATGTTCGGAAAAGACCTGCATAATGCTAAATATGTATGTCCTAATGACCTGCACAAAGAACATGACAGGTATATACAGAAGAAAGCAAAAGCCGATGCACAGGAAGAAATCGAAAAACTACGGGAAAAGGAAGAATCATTTAGAGAAGCCAAAGCTAAATTCTTCGGACTTGTATTTTCTGACGGACATATTCAAGTACGGGTACTTGAAAGCATAGAGGAAATCATATTGGAGGGTAAGTTGATGCACCATTGTGTAGGAGGTTATTATTCAAAAATAGATTCTTTGATTCTTACCGCCTGTATTGACGGAAAGAAAATGGAAACTATTGAAGTATCACTCTCAAAACTACAAGTTATACAAAGCAGGGGTGTTTGTAACAAGAACACCGAGTACCACAATCAAATCGTACAGCTTGTAGAAAAGAATATACCTCTTATCGAACAGAGATTGGCAGCATAAAGGAGTCGTAATATTTAATCTGTATTAATATGGCACAGGAAGTAATGGACGATTGGATGCAGTATGCTAAAGATTTGGCAAAAGCTGAACGAGAACTAAAGATAGAGCATTGGGTATATATCACTTTTGAAGTAAGGGATGAAAACCGAAATCGGGAGATACTGCACAAAATAGATTTACCCCGAGAAATGGTAGACCGTTGGCAGTGGCTTATCGAATGGCGAAGAGCAAAACTTGTCTGTAAGTATCCACGCAAACGGATAACAGTATATCATTGTGCATACGACAAGCGTACAGGCTTACAAACAGGATTTAATTTTCTATTATCGAAAGTAGCTTCCGCAAAGGCACAGATAACAAAAGTCGAGAGGGTTATTGCCCAATATATAAAAGATGAAACACAGAATAATCTGTTCTTTGATGAAAATACAGATGAGCAGCTACTTAAAGCCAAAGCTAAGTTGGAAAAGAAAAAGAACAATTATAATGAGGCGTATGCCATTTTACAAACAGAAGTAGAAAAACATAAAAACAACAAGACTATGTATAAGCTATTTATAGGATTCAAGAAGTTAGGTGAGTTCAAAACCATATCGGAAGCCAAAAAATATGCAGATGATAGTGGATTATCGGGAACATTCAACCTTATTGGGGATAAGTATAAGGATAGTTGGTATGTTCCGACCTATTTAAAATCTAAAGAGCAAGTGGACTGATTTTTCAGTCCGTTTCTTTTTTCAATGAGCCTGTGCGGGTAAAAAAGAAACAAAAACCGAGGTGAGATTCCCTTTAATTTTATCCTAGTAAGATTAAACAAACAGTAGCAAAAAGGCTATTTTTAAACAAAATAGCCCTTTCTTAATTTATTCAATTTCCTCTCCCCACAACTCTGTATCACTTTTTACAGTCAGATACGAATAAATCATATTTATCCAACTGATAATATACGAAACCACCATCATTGTCATCATACCTCTTCCTCCTCACTACTACTATCATTATTAAATGTGAATGAAAGAGTAAAAGAATTTCCTCTATTATCGAAGAAATAAATATCAATCACTTGTTGCTCATCGGAATGGGAAGTATAATAAAATCGGAATGTCTCTTTTGTCAAATCATAATAGTCATTCGGTAAGAATGGCTCACTGTCATCCATTTGCAACACTCCTTTTCCATCGGGTTGGAAGTACCGAAAGCGATATGCAGCTTCATTAAAATATCCACTCCGTTCCAATTCACACCTGATTTCAGCAGTTTCCCCGACTTTCAGTTTTTTCGGAACAGGCAGGTGAGTAATCTGGAATTCATAGCCTTGCTTAATATCAATATTGTCACTACAGGCACACGCTATTGCAGCAAGCAATAGCGTAAAGATTATATATGATGCACATTTTCTCATAATTCTCTTGTTTTTGGTATTGTTAATAAAAAGGTCTGAGACCTTAGTTAATGATTACTTTGAATCCTATTCCTATCTGTGTATGGAACTTATTGATTTCTGAACCAAGTAGTATCCGCTCCCTTACATTGACAAGTAAGGCAAACCTGTCCGAGAGAAAAGTCTCTATCTCAAAGGATACAGCTCCACCATATAGGAAATTCTCTTCAGTAATAATGGTTGCTCCGTCAAATAACAGTTCTTTGCCCCAGTTCACAGTCTCGTAGCCTGCCATAGCCGAAGCCCCAACCGAGAAGAATACTGTTTTACTCGCATTCGATAAGAATTTCAGATAATAACCACCTTCAGTCGTTATCTGTGATACAGGTATCAGTATATCTTTATACTCATGCGATTTTTGCATATACTCCGCACCAAATACCCAACGATTACCATTATTCGTGTAAGCAGATAATCCGACACCACCGAAGAATGCCTGCCCGTCTTTCTTTTCCAATGCAAAACCATCGACAAAGCCTCCTGTAACCTGTATGCCTTTTTGTCCCGGCAGGTAGCGTTGAGCCTGAGCCTGCCCAATCAGGGCAAGGCTCAGAACAAATAATAAAGCTATTTTATATCTATACATATGTTATTGTATTCAATGTTTAATAAAAAGGTCTATAACCCTATTTGACTTTTAGTTCATTAATCTCTTCTGCCCGTAACAGGTCTTCATTTTCAATCACAAAGGATTGATTTCTCCCTCCGTTCTTTTCAAAGAGTTCAATCACCAGTTGCTTGTCGTTTGGTATCGTTACCTTATCAATAGTAAAGACAGTCCGCTCTACCTGATTACCGCCAACTGACGAAATAAAGTTGTAGGCACGCAACGGATAGATAACCGTTTCCTGGATAGCTGTCTGCTTTACCATTTTCTTATCGACAATCTTCATCCGCACAAAATCAATATCGAAAGGCACATTGGACGAGTTCTTGATGGAAGTATGCAGATACAACAGGTTATTATGGGAGTAAATACCTTTCAACAGATATTGAATACCGAAACGTTTAGACCCAATGTGCTTTACCAACCGCTTATCCGTATTGTAAATCGCCCTGTTTACCAGGTATACAATGCGGGGAGACTCACTCCCCAATTCCTTTAGGTAAATATCCATTGAGTTATTCGGACGGTTGGCAGCTATACCATCATGCATGAAATCTTTCATTTCTATATTCAGCTTCTCCGGCTCACTGGCATATTTTACATTGAAGGTATAGTAGCTGCCATCCTGAGTAATAACTGCCATATTCGTTTCGGCTTCAAAGTCTTTGATGGAGGCTTTTACCCGCAGGATATTTTCCGATGTTCCTGCTTTACCAGCAATAATACGGTTTGAGCCTAAATCCACATATTGAATCGGGGCTGGAAAGATAATATGCACCGTCTTATCAAAAGTCACCTCCAGCCCGTATGGTGGTATCATACGGTCGAAGGTTATCTTTTTGGATAAACCTTCATAATAATCTCCATATGTGGGTTTGAGAACTTGTTGAAGATCTTCCTGCATATCTTCCGAAGTTTTGTTTACAACAGGAATTGTTTCTTCTGTCTGGGCATTAATACTCAGACTTGCTATCATTAATGCTAATACGACTATATATTTTCTCATTTGATTTTTATTTTAGTTATTATTGTTGTTGACTACTAACTGTTTTTCGGCATCAACATTACCTTATATCCGGACTTCAGCGTAACCTTTACCTGCTTTATCTTTTTCTGCATATAGGCAGATAAGCCTTGTATGGCTCCTTTTGTCAGATCTGAAGTCAGTTGTGCACCTGTGCTCTCTGTCATGGTAAAGCTTGTGCCTACACTATTTCCCATATTCGCCATGATTTCTTTGGCGGCATTCATTTCCAATGAACCTGGAATATAAATGCCTCTTTGTCCATCCGAATCATAGGTTGACATTTCTACTGGAATTATGGTTCCCTGGTATTCAATGGAGGATATTTGTATATCCAGCCGTTCATTCTGAACTTTGGCTATTCCGGTTACAATAGTATTCTCCGGCACAAGCATCGTTCCTGCCATTAATGGCTCAGTGAGTCTTAAACGGGTTGTTTGTCCGTCAACTATAACCTGGTCATCATGGATAATGGCAGAAATTGTATTCTTTTCCGATACGCCTGTCTCTCCGCCCATGGTATTAAAACCTGTATTTCTGGACTGGTCATACATCCGGTACAGTTCCTCATAACTCAGGTTTTGAGAAAGTGCAGTGACTGTCCGGTTCTGTATCTGCCGGATAGGTGTAACTTTTGTCTTATCCTTGTCACTACTACTTTTTACTGTACCATTGGATATTTTTTTACTCAGGCTTTCCTGAGAAGAGGTATTGTCCGGTTGTCCCTGTGGCAGGTACTTTGCTGCCATCTGGTAGGATTTCTCCATCAGTTCCAATTGTTCGTCCATCGAGCTTTTAGCATTTTCTTTTTCCTGTACTTTAGCTTCCAGTTCCTCCAGCTTCTTCTTTAGCTCTTCCTTTTCAGGATCAGCCTGCGGTTTCTCATAAAAACTCCCCAGTGTCTTGTTTATATCCTGATAGGCAGAAACCGAATTACTGATCGGAGTTTTCTTCTCTTTCTGTTGTGGTATTGGGGACTGCTGTTCCGGCTCATCTGTAAGGGAAAGGCTAACCTGCTGTTTATCCTTTGTCTCATTTTCCAGAACATCCATGTATCCCTGAAGGGATTGCATCCTGTCTTGCTGGCGTTTCTGCATTTGCTCCTGTTCATAGGCATCTTTCTTATCACCGATAAGCCCTCCTCCATCGGGATCGGGTATATCGGCATTAAAGCCGGTTCCTTCCTGTTCTTTGGCTTTATCAGCTTGTGAAGGAGCAAAGATCAGCCACATACAGCCCGCAAAAACAATCGCCATCAATGCGAATACGACATATTTCTTAAGCTTTTGTTTTTGTACCGGGCTTATTCCTGATTGTTCGCTCATATTCTTTGAATCTTTGTTTGTTAATTTTTATACTGTTAACAGAGTCCTGTTTGATTTTCTGTCGATGCAGGTCGAACAGTCTTTTGTTTATAGCAGAGTCCATAAAATCATACTTTTTGATTTTATACTGTTCCAATTCCAATTGTCTGATATGTTCAATCTCCATCTGTTTTTTCTCATTCTCTTTTCCCCAATTGTAAATGGTCGAGAATGTGATATAAAGATTACCTACTGTCAGTATCAGGAGCATAATCAGAATTATTATTATCCGTTTGTCGGGTGTCAGTTCCCCACATAGGTCTTTGAGTTTATCCTCAAACCAATAAGCCAGTTCTTTTAATTGTTCTTTCATAGGCAGTGGTTTTAACGGGCAAGGACACGGATATCCTTATTTTCTTTGATCTCAAAACCTTCTATGGTAAAGCCATGCGGATTGTTATCGGAGCGGACTGAGTTCAACAGACGGCAGTATGTAATCAGGGAACGTTCGGTTATATTACTTTCCCGGATAATCATCTGCTTTCCATAGGTAGCTACCTGATAGGGATAGACACTCAGGTTGCAGACAACACTGTCTATCTGGATCGTCTGGTTGATATTTCCCGATATAATCCGGTTATAGTAGCCTTTTTCTGACAAGTCCTTATAGTAGTTGAAAGCTGTTTTATCGGACAGGAGCAACGCCCTGTTGATATTACTTTCAATGGCGCTTTTGTCTGGAGACAGGGTAAAGAAGAGTTCATGGAAACGCCTGACATGCTCTCTTGCCTCTACGGGACGGTTTTGTGACAGGTCCTGAGAGAGAGCAAGCATCAGTGATTTTCCATTATCCAGAACATATATTTTCTGACGCTGGGCTTCTGCAAAGTTATATGCACTATATACGGAGTAACCCGTAACAAGGGCACACATACACAGAAACACAATGCCGAAAATCCGAAGTTGCTTAAAACTTGTTTCAATATTTTTTAATGACTTAAATTCCATTTATATATTTGTATTTAAATAGCGGAACTATGGCTTTACCCGGAAACAGAAGAGTATTAAAGCATTACCTCATTATTACATCAATAATTATGGTGCTGTCTTTCATTGCACTGCCTTTTATTTTGGATAGTAATAAATCTGCTGTTGGTTCTTTATTACTTAATACTCTTTACCTGTCTCTTCCTTTGGGCTGTATAATTTCTATGGTAAACGTTATACTTTTGGGTGTTTTTATTATTCGGGCAGTTGCTGAAAAGAATAATAGAAAGAGTTTGCTGATGGATTGTTTACTTATCATTCTAAATACAGCCTTACACTGTATTTATGTTTTAAGTACTCTTCTCTTTGGAGTTTTATTAGCTCCGGCATAATCCTATTTTCCTTTTAACCTTCCGACAATATTACCACCTGCGGCACCGGCTACACCTCCGGCGATTGCTCCGCCTTTGGTTGCAGTCTGATTTACATTCTTACCGAAGTTCCCCATACCTCCTGCTGAGATGATCCATCCGGCAACTGTCGGAATGGTAAAATATCCGATAATACCTATAATCAGGAACACAATGTAAATGGCATCGGAACTGTCCAGTGAGAAGTTCGGATCAGCCTGCATCCGTTCAATATCAGCTTGTAGCATCAATGATTGAAGCCTGGCTAGTATTGTACTGAATAAATCCGAAACAGGCAGCCACAGATAGACCGATACATAGCGGGTAATCCATTGGGTTAGGGTCGATGAAAAGCCGTCCCAGACAGATATGGCGAAGGCAATAGGTCCGAGGATAGCCAGTACTATCAGGAAGAAAGTTCGGATTACATCTATCACCAGCGCTGCCGCTTTGAAAATGATCTCAAGCACCTCGCGGAATGCTTCCCGTATCCATTTCTTGGCATTGTACAGTCCCCGTTCGATATACATGCCTGCTATCTGTCCCGCATCCATAATCCCCAGTTCATCCAGTTGGGCTTCGAAGATTTCATTATCGACCAGATAAGCGGTTTCAGGGTTTCGCCGCATGGCTTCGTATTCCAGCTTGTCTTTTATCTCTGCATATTTCTGCATATCGAATGTTTCAGACTGGAGCATCCCGTGTGTTCCCTGAACGACAGGACTCAATATACTATTGATGGTGCCCAGTACAATACTCGGAAAAAACATAATGCAAAGACCGATGGCAAAGGGACGCAGTAACGGATACACATCTATCGGTTCTGCCCGAGAGAGAGATTGCCAGACACGGTGGGCGACATAAAATAATGCACCCAGTCCGGCTATCCCTTTGGCTACTCCGACCATATTACTGCATAATGGTATCATCTGGTCATAGAGTGTCCGTAATGTTTCATGAAATTGATCAAAATCCATAGTTATTCTTGCTTAAAGATTACCAATAGCGTTCGTCCGGATTACCATACAAGGCATTTATGCGGGAGGTCTCACCGCTTTTCTTTGCCCGGAGGTAAGAAACGCCAATATTTTTATTGGTGTAATACTTAACAAGGTTCCTGTAACGGACCATCGAGTCATGGCAATGATCCACAACTTCCATACGGTCTTTATCCGTCAGAGATAAGGTGCTGATATTAACGACTTCTTTCAGTTCGCTTAATACATCATTGCTTTGCTCCAACAGTTTGGCATAGCCGGATGCAATGGCATTGAGTTCTTCTATGGTGTAATTCGGATCCTGAAGCATCTTTTGGAAACTGTTGACATAGATATCCGATACTTCTCCAACCATCAGTATGGTCTTCTGGACTTTCCTGGCATCTTTTACCAGATTGTTGACAGCTTTCAGGGCATCGTAATATTCTTTTCCCTGATTATAAACCTTTTGGACTTCCTTAAAATTATTGATCATATTAGTCGCTGTCGAGGAAGTATGTACAATCTGTTTGGTTGTATTGGCTATTCCCTGTGCCAGGTTGGAAGGGTCAATAACTGTCCATTGAGCATTTATATGGGTTGTGAAAAGCACAAGGCTTAGGCACAACATGAAGATTTTTATTTTCATGCAGCAAAATATTTAATTAAATAAAATTGATTTCTACAGAATGATTCTTCTGTCAGAGATATAACGGAATGGAAGAGTTCTTCCATTCCGTTTTGTGTAATACTTAATAGAAGTCTATACGTCCTCCATTATTCGCCTCTTCCTGCCAGTCTGTAATAACCACATCGTCGATGACCAGCTCAGTACCGTTAACGAGAACATCGTAGGTATATTTATACCCCTGTTTCCAGGAAGTGTTCGCCGGTACAGAGTAGCTATATACTGTGGAATCAATAGTGAACCGTATAAGTATGTTCCCGTTTGCATTCACATTGTCAACCGGTATAACTATTACCTCATTAATATCAGCTTCAGCAACCGAAGGCTCTAAAATATTATATAACCCGTTTACATTCTCAATAAAGGCAGGTTCATACCCTGCATCCGAAAATGTCAATGCACCCGTGGCAATATCCAGTGTGGCAGAGCTTTTTAAGTCCATTTTACCCGAAGCATTGGAAACTTCGATCCTTGTCAGCTTGCTTTCCCCGGGATAATTCATCTTGCTGATTTTAAATTGCAACAAGGATAAGGCATGGTTCATGCGCAGGCGTACATTCGGGTTGTCCCGGTTGATACTTCCCTGTCCTTCGGCATTTGTACCATACATATAATCGACCTGGTTCGTATGGTAAACATGGAAATTTGTAGATGTATAGCCCTGAGCCGGGTTGTAAGGATAATAGGCAAAAATAGTCGCCGGTGTAATCCCTAATTTTACAGATGGATTCAATACCCATTTACCGGATGTTAATGTAGCCATTACATTATTATACGGCCCTTGCGGATAATCACTACCCATTGTCCCGTTAGTAACATACAATCCAAGCTGAGAACCTTCTCCAAAGGCGCTTAATGAGGACTTTGTAGACCTCAATGCAGTACCTGTTGCTGATATCTCGGTTTCAATACTCAGGTTGGCCGTACCATTTGCAGTCCGGTTAATTCCTTCCTCCTCATTGCTGCAACTATAAAAACCTGTTATTGATACGGCAATAACCGCCATAGATAATAAGAATCTTTTCATGATTTAATAAATTAATTGTTTAGAAATTGCTATATCACAGATTTTTGGCACCTTATTTCTGCTTTATAGTTTTTGATTAGTATATGATTTTCTACTCCTTAATAAATTAATGGTATGCGGGTATATCCGCCATCTGTCCATTCTGCGATATCTGCCTGTACCACCCACAAATGGGTTCCTTCTATATATACCCTGTAAGTATACTTTTTACCGCTTTGCCAGATCGTACTTAACGGAAATTGCCATGACTTGATAAAACTATCAAATTGAAAATTTACGATGATCCCCATTGCAGCTTCTGTCGCCTTGACCGGAACGACCATCAGGTTAACTTTCATTCCATATGTGGCATATTCATTATCCAATTGCCATCCATAAATAATAGCAGGATTGTATATGCCTTCCACATATTCCAGATTACCGGTCTGCAGGTCTAGTTTTGCCCTGCTGTGCAGGCCGGTACCTTCTATTAAGATACGTTCAATCATGATGGGAAACGGTAAGTTTACAGCTACAAACTCAAATTCTATAAGAGCCAGTGCATGCTTCATTTCCAATAATAAAGAAGGGTTATATTGGTTTACCGTATATGCACTGCTGTACAGGTAATCAATGCCACTGGTATGATCTATGAATACCGGATTATCCGGTGTATATTCAGAGTTGAAAGGATAATAAGCATATATCTCTTTATCCGATTCGGACAGTAGGACCGATGTTTGCAAAGACCATTTTGTACCATCATATGTTATTTTATTTTGTGAAGCGTTATTGCCGGAAAATATATGTAAACCGATCTGGTCTCCCTGCTCGAATACTGATTTTGATATTCCGTCTGCTGTCCAGATGCCTAAACCGGCAACTTCAAGTGATAAAGCAGTATCACTATTACCCTGTTCCTCTAAAAAATCCTGTTGTTCACAGCCACATAAAAGAAATAAGCCGGATGCAATTATTAAACATATCTTTTTCATCACCATTCAGCTGTTTGGATTATCTTAATATTAATATTCCCCTGATTCAAAGCAGATTTCAGATTACTACCCGCTGCTACCATTTCGGCCAGATAGGTATACTTTTTTCCCTTTTCCCAGATAACTCCTGCCGGAACAGGCCATGTGTAAACAGCCCCATCGATTTGAATCTCAAAAACCACATCCCCGTCGTTTATTATTGGGTCCATAGGCAGTACCATGACAGACAATAACTCATTGTCATCTTCATACGGATTAGGAATCACCAGATCGACAGGATATACAGTTGCCTCCTCATAATATCCATCCAGGGTTTCAATAGCTCCCTCCATCTCAAACTCAAAATGCATAATCCCTTTGCTATGCAAATGTTTACCGCCTTCTTTATTACGGATTGTGATTCTTTGTATATGCCCCATTCCGGCGGCATAATCATTCTTAACGAATCTAAACTGTATCAGACTAAGCGCATGGTGCATCAGCAGGAAGGCATGGGGCTGGTCTATATTCACATATGGCTCATAAGGCCATCCATACATATAGTCGGTTTGTGATGTATGTTCGACAACTACGTCATATAAAAAGAAATTTCCGTGTTCGTTATACCGGTACGGGTAAAAGGCAAACACACGCTGTGGTTCGGAGAACAACCATACCGCTTCGGACATTATCCATGCATATTGATCCCAGTAAGTATAGACAAACTGGTTGCCCCAGAAATAATCCGGCAGGTATAAACCGATGGAATCCCCAACATGAAACTCGCGGATTGTACCACCGACTTTTTCCTCCAAGCTAGCATTTTCAGGTACCATAACAGTCCTTATATCCATCAGCACGGCTTCCGGAGAGGGTGTATTCTCCGGTAAATCATTATCGATACATGACAAGAGACCGGACATTGTAAGGATTGCGATTACATTTATTAATAAATATCTCATTTCTATGAATTTTAAATGATTACTAGTATTTATAACTCGATGTGCCCGCCATCACTGACATTCCAACCGGAGACAGACACTTCGATACCGGAAAGTCCGAGCCGTATTTCAATTGTAATATTTATAATCCGTGTCGTAAATCCACTGAAAACAGAAGTCAGATCAATTGTTTCCGAGTATGAGTTCCCGTTGGTCGTCAGCAATGATATATCAAGCAGATTATCGATCCTGCCCTGTCCCTGTTTATCCGGATTTATCCCGAATACCTGTAACCCGGAAGAGTAAATATTGTCATTTTCCGAATACCTGACACTATTGAAAGCTATCCGGGCAGAAGATTTTATCTGGTCGAGATTTTCCAACCCGTAGATATAGGCAATTCCTGATAATTCCCCATTTATTGCTTCGACTTTTGTAATACCGTTATCTATAACTATAAAATGGATATTGACCTGCCTTGTTGCCGGCCTGAGTAGGGGCGAACAAATAACCGTATCAAAAGGAACCACTGTCAGATCGATATTAGCAGCATATAAGTCCGGTGCCTGATAGGTATACACCTTACTATCCCTCTCATAAGTATCCAAAACTGCATTTGCCGTTTGCGGACAACCCATATCGGTAAAGGAGATATTTTGTAAACCATAAGAATTAAAGGCCAGGACCTTATAGGTTGATGCAATCATATCCTTTACGATCGTATCGTTTGAAATTCTAAAATCCCGGTTATTGGCATTACAGGATAAGAAATGAATATCCGTTAAGCCTGGCTTTCCTTTCTGCTGCGGTAATTCCGACCAGTCCGGTTTAATTTCCACATGGCCATAATAGGTACAATCCTCTGAAAAATCGACCAGGCTACAACTGTTACTACAGCATATACTCAAAATGGCATAAAGCAATGCTTTTAAATATGCGTACCTATTCATCGTCATCGTTATTTAGGTTATATGCTTTAATCAGTTTATTGATTTCAGGATCAAGAGTCCCCCTCCAACGTTTTGCAGGGTCGAGTTCGACAGAGCGCAGGTACCGGCTGACGGCTTCCTCTACCTTTCCCATGCGGGAGGCGACAATAGCCAGCAAATATTCCCTGTTTGCCGTTTCAGTTTCATTTACCAGGATATTATAAGCTGCAACGTCATAGCCGAGGCTCATTAAACATATAGCCGTATTAAAATCATTGTATTCCGACAAGATCGGTAATGTATCGCTATACCTGCGTTTATTCATAAATTCCATCGCTTTAGCATAAATTGTATCCGGTTCACTCGTATGGATCGTATCCTTTACCATTCCTTTGCGATGTACATGGAAGGTAAAATCTACAGCCCTCAATAAAGGATATAACCGGTCCCTGATCTCTTTATATTCGGCAGGGTATTTTTGCCTTATAGCTGTTTCTTTATCGTCCGGATCTGTGTTGGCAGCAATTATATCGAGTATTGCCTGTTTGTTTGAGCTGTGAACGGAATCCTGTATTAACATGCTTAAATTCTCCCAGTCTTCGCCTTTCGGATATGGTTTCAGCATATTGCCAATACCGTCGATATCACTCAATAATCCGGATAAATATTTTTGAATTTCTTCAGCCCTTTTTTTCGAAAGGGACATATTTGAACGGTAATTGCCTTCAAGCGAACATCCTGCGACCAGTGAAATACTATCCATTTCAAATACATCTGCCATTGTCAGGTTGTCCACCATATCCTGTACTTTTTCCAGTTCGTAACGGTTGTCCCCCAATTCAATATCCATATCGTGCTTACCCGTTTTGAAGGTAATATTGGCTCTGAGTGAAGAAGTCGCTTTACGTTCAATGATTTTACGCATATACCTGGGAGTCGTATCTAAGAACTGCACCATCGATGAAACGATATAGTCGAGCGTATCGGAATGAGGCAACAGAAAATTTTCATCCTGTACCGATTGGACATACCCGTCGAGATAGATTTTCATCCTGCGGCTGTATTCATCAGCCATGACTTCCTGTTTATAGTAATACTCAAATTTTCCTTTGTTATAGATAACCGTATCGAGCCTTGCCCTATCGTTTCTGGGGTACTTAACCATATCAGCAAAAGCGATATGTTTGTTGTCAATCAGCTTTTGATTTTCAGCTATCGATTTATCCTTCAGGAAACGTTTCTTGATGAAAGCCGAATCGGCGGCGGAAACAGGTGAATAGTCATTTGTGAAACCAATGGAATATTTCTCATCTCGGTATTTTTTTCTTATATACTGTGGAGAGAATTCACGTAATAAGTGAAACTGGGGAATCAGGTTTACTATTTGTTCGTATCGTTTTGTATATAAAGCAGCTAATGCCAGGGTATCCCGTCTAAATTCAATATTGCGTTCATTTGTTTTAGAAGTAGACAGCTTTTGCCATAACCAATTCCTGCTACGGCACATTTTATTATTGAAAAACTCATAGCGTTTGTTTAGCCTGGCTTTATATTTTGAATAACCCACATGATCCATCGAATCTCTGAAAACCCGTTGCAGTTCATTCCGGTTATATCGGCTGATAAAGCGGTTAAAAGCACCTGTTTTAACAAAATATTCATTGAATAAGCTGTCAGGGACAATCTGTGAAAGGTATTTATCAAAATCCGCATATTGTTTTTGCTGGATTTTCTTAAAGTCTTCCCCGCTAATAACCAATTCTTCAAAATCCGATATATTGTCTGCCTTTATCAGGTGTGGGGTCAGGTTCAGTTGCCAGTTCTTGTTTATAAGTTCTTCCGGTACCGATACGATAAAATCCACATCTACTTTCCCGAAACGCTCCGGTACATTCTTTAGCTTTGCGGTTACCGTCACTTCTCCCAGCTGCACGGAAATATGGCTGTTGCCTTTTTCATCCGTTTCTGTCTGTGCATAGGTAGTCACATTGCCGTGCCTGTCTTTCATGTCAATGACAGAAGGCAGCTTTTTACTATTGTTTATATCCTTTTGTTCTTCTACCTGATTGACCGGCAAATGGATGTTCGCCCGAGCATCCCGGTTGATATGTTTTGTGCCGCAGGATGTTATCAGTATTATACAGGAAAGTATCATGACAACACCGGTCAGGTACGCAAAAGGATATGTCGAAAATTTCAATTTCATTTTCATTTAGATTTAAAATAAATAAATAAGAGAGAGGGAGAGCTTATCGGGTACCGTTACCCAGTGGGAGTCATCTTTTTCCTTCCTGCCACACTTCTCACACTCGTACCGGGAATAATCTGCCCAAACAAGCCCGATCCCTCCCTCCACTTCCAGATTCCACCGTGTCGACAACATCCACGCATATCCGATACTGGCCCCTATACCATAAGCTGTTCCTTCATAACGGCTGTCTTTCCATGTCAGATGGTATTTCGAACCGATTGCATTAACCCCTGCAAAAGCATTTACATAGGATTCCAGTAACCAGTACCGTACTCCGGGCATTATCGTGAAATTCTGCCATTTCTTATTATCACTAAAGACAAAAGGATTATAATAGACCGGTAAGTGCAATGACCATTTACGGTCTAGGGTCATACTTATCTCCGCGTTGAAGGTTGCAGTTCCTAATGCCGGGATATTGGTGCCCAACGAATAGAACTGGGCCCGTAATCCGCTGCACGATAAAAGAAAGACAGATAACAATATGTATTTGAATAATAACTTTCTCATACTATTTTTATTCAGGGTTGTTAATTCGGAATAAAATCAAGTGTGTCGATTGAAAATGAAGCCACATGAAAAATCCGAACACTTCTTTTTAATTTTAGAGTCTATATATAGGGGTAACTATTGTTGTAGAAAGCTTTTAGCTTTTGTTTATTTTACTTCCTGCCAGTTGTTTTATTGCCTGTTCTATATCCCCTCCCAGCTTATTGGCTAACCTCAATACTTCCAACTTTTCGGTTTCCTCTGTCGTATAGGTCAGATATTCCTGTTTGGAAACTTCCGTCGCATAGACAGCCGATTGTACGCCCCCCAGACCGATCCAAACCTCCTTATAAAACCGTCCCGGGTTATTGGACATATTAATGGATAGTATTTGTGACTTTTCCTTGTCCGTCAGTCCCAGCAGTTCCTGTATTGAGTCAAACTTATTCATATACTTTCGCTGGTCAAGAAGTATTTTACAGTCCGAATTATTGATAATACTTTCCTTGACAATCGCTGAAGAAAGAAGGTCCTGGATCTCCTGTGTAACAGTAACGACTTCACCATAAAACTTCCTGACGGTTTTATACATATACTTCAGATACTCGGCCATATTCGGAGTAGAAAGGGCTTTCCATGCTTCCTCAATTATCAATTGTTTACGAATACCTTTCAACCGTCTCATCTTATTGATAAAGGCTTCCATAATGATAATGGTTACTACAGGGAAAAGGTCTTTGTTTTCCTTGATGGCATCAATCTCGAATACGATAAAGCGTTTGTTCAACAAGTCCAGTTCCTTATCCGAGTTTAACAGGAAGTCAAAGCGTCCGCCTTTGTAATATTGACGAAGCGTAGTCAGCAGGTTATCAATATTGAAATCCTCCTTATCTACCTTAATTTCCCGTTTACCCAGTTCGGCTTTATACTCATCTCTCATAAATTCATAGAAAGTATTGAAACTTGGCACAATGTTCCGATCTGTTTGTATCCGCCTGATATATTCATCGACGGCACTGCCCAGCTCTCCCGATTCAGTCTTGGATATCCTGTCGTCTTCACTTTTCCAAAGTGTCAGTAACAAGGTTTTCAAGCTGTCCTTTTTCTCCACATCGAATTGGTTGTCATCCGTATAAAACGGATTGAAAGAAATCGGATTCTCTTCGGTATAGGTAAAATAGACCCCATCTTCCCCTTTAGTCTTGCTGCGGATCATCTCACATAGGCCCTGATAGGAATTACCCGTATCCACAAGGACAACGTGCGTGCCCTGCTCCCAGTACTGGCGGACGAGGTGATTCATAAAAAAGGATTTTCCGCTGCCCGAAGGTCCCAGTACAAATTTGTTACGGTTGGTAATAATTCCTTTTTTCATGGGTAAGTCGGAAATATCTACATGGAGAGGTCTTCCCGTTACCCTATCTACCATCTTAATACCGAACGGAGAAGGCGAACTTTTATAGTTGGTTTCCTCGATGAAGAAACACAATGCCTGCTCGATAAAGGTGTAGAAGGATTCTTCACTTGGAAAGTCCCCCGCATTACCCGGAATACCCGCCCAGAACAAAGTCGCTGTATCTACCGTGTTATGCCTTGGTTTACATTCCATTAATGCCAGCTGACTTCCCACATCGTTCTTTATCCGGCTTAGTTCTTCCCTGTCATCGCTCCATGCCATTACATTGACATGGCAGCGCACCGAAGTCAGTCCATAGCTATGAGCATCGTTCAGGTAGTCTTCGATCCACTCTTTATTGATTTGGTTGGAACGGCTGTACTTTGACAGGGAATGCATATTACGTGCCTGTTTCTCAAAACGTTTGAGATTCTCCGTATGATCATCAATAAAGATGTATTGATTAACTATATGGTTACAAGACAGCAACACTCCGATAGGAGCAGCAAAGGACAAGCGGCAATCGCTCCGGTCGGTAGATAAACGTTCATAACGGATATCGGTATTGATTTTCCCCGGCAGGTCTTCCACATCCGATAGTGTATGCAGGCATAGGTGTTTATCTCCTATTTTCATATCTCCTGCCTTCAGTGCAATGTCCTGTAAACAGGTCGTGTCTTGCTGCGAAAGGGAAAAATACTTTTCTACAATTCCGGCTTGCTCACTCGTGCCGACAATCTCATCAGTTGTAATACGAATCAGTTTAATAAACCCCGAATCATTAATAATCCGCTCAAATTGCCCGACTGCTTCAATAAACTTCTGAAGGGTTTCCTTATCCTGCATTTCTTTGGGAATGATAAAGCCCCGTGTCAGTGCATTGAAGTTGCTTTGCTGGCGTGCCCTCTCTTTAGTCGTCTTGGTAACGAACAGGTAGGAATTATGGTTTAGAAACGGACGCTCATTGAAATGGCGTTCAAAACTCCGTGATAAGAAACTAATATCCTCCTTATCCAGTTCTGGCTTGTATTTTTCCTCCACAAACCAGTCCTGACGATGTACGACACTGTAATTAGGCAGAACCTTGATTGCTTTCAGCCAAGCGGAGTGCATTGCTTCGTATTCGGCGGATGTTACGGTAAACAGTTCGGGCAGTTCTACACGGTAGGCTACCGACAGGTCGGCATCTTTACTCAGGATGTAATCATGTTCGACTGTCAATAAGGGGAATTTACTCTCCAGTGTTGCTGCTTTGGCTGTATTTCTCATAGGCCAGCCTCCTTCCTTTTTCTATGGAATAGGTTTTCAATCCTTTTCCGGTTAATGATATACTTAGGATGGTGGCTTATGGCTTGCATCTTCATTAGTCCGAATTCCCCGTACTTATCATTCAGGTAGAAAGTTCCCCAGACCAGTATGCCGGCTGTAGTGACTCCAAAGCAGATACATACTATCTGGCTGATGCCTATCATATACATAATCACAAAGACTATAAATACGGACAGCAGTCCTCCTGCGAAAATGAAAAGGTATTGAGACTTCAAACCCTTGAATTCAGCGGGCTTGCCAATCCCTTTGTTGATTGAGTATTCCATTCTTCTTGTTTTAATAGTTGTTGAACTCATGTAGATTTTTATTTCTCATTTGAGTTAATAAGAGGGTCTGCGACCCTTACAAGAAGAATGAACGAAGGATAGTGGCTGCAACAATCAGAAAGATACAGGCTCCGAACCACGAAGCGGCTGTTTTACTTGTGTCGGGATCGCCTGAACTGAACTTCCCGTACACCTTTACTCCTCCGATAAGACCAACTACTGCCCCGATAGCATAAATGAGTTTTGTTCCGGGATCGAAGTAAGATGTTACCATATTGGTAGCGTCATTGATACCTTGTAAACCGTTTCCTTGGGCAAAAAGGGTTGAACCTATGGCTAAGAACATAGCCATAGAAAGAAGGGTCTTCTTTCTCATAAATCTTGATTCTTTTAGGTGCCGTAAGGTTGGATAGGCCCCACGGCGGGTTAAACTTGAATAATCTGGATAATTAGTGCAGCCGCAGGCTGTCTTGTTTTACAGAATCTACGACCGGAAATACTTGTCAACTCGTTTATTTGTTAACTGTTGACTGATTACTGTTAATTGATTTTTACATAGGCTCATTGTTTTAAATTGTTTATACTCCTAAAAAATACTGTTAATGTCAAAACTCTCAAACTCCTCTGAGCCGGATATTCCCTCCTCTTGGTTCAGGTTATGCTTTTTCATATGGAAACGAATAAGGGTATTTACCTTTGTCAGCGTTTGCTCATCATTTGAAATAACCTGTTCTACTATTTCGGTGAACTTATTCTCATACAGGACACGTCCGGCTTCATCTTTTTCA
The DNA here is from genome assembly GCF_900128985.1 of Indolivaga macrotermitis. Classification (GTDB taxonomy): domain Bacteria; phylum Bacteroidota; class Bacteroidia; order Bacteroidales; family Dysgonomonadaceae; genus Dysgonomonas_A; species Dysgonomonas_A macrotermitis. The sequence continues at coordinate 42,070 of NZ_FQUC01000022.1, forward strand.
TCATCCGATGGTTTCTCTTTGGCAATTACCTGTCCGGTGTTTACCAGTTCGTCATAGCTGGCTCCGCTTGCCAGGATAGCCCCTTTCTCCAATTCAAGTTCAATCGCTTCCTCTTCCGGATCAATCTCTTCCTGTGGTAAACTTTCGGATCGTTCCAATGGGACATCGACATCATCCATCAAGCCCGGATCTTCGTCCGTTTCCGGAACAAAAGTATTTTCTTTTTCTATAACTTTTTCATTTTCAGCATCTGAGGAAGTTTTTGTCCGGCTATGTCCTATTTTTGTTCTACTTTCCCCGATTACGGAAGTTTTTTCATTTACATCAGGCTTTACTTTATTTACTTTATCCTCTTTTTTGTCTTCCTTTTTTCCGGGTAGGTTCCAATACATCCATTCAACAAGTCGTATCACTTTTCTTAGTAAAATCGGATAAAGAAACATACCCAACACAACTGAAGCAATCACAATAACTATCTGTACAACATATCTGCTACTCATAAGGGGCTTTATATAATTTATCATGTATTTCTTTCATCTCCTGTTTATAAAGTTCAAAGTGATGTTCCAGTACCGCATCAACATAAGAAAAGACAGACAGCTTTGTGTTGCGGTATAGTTTGAGCATCTTGTCAATACGATCATAATGGTCTTCTCGGAGGTAGATAGTCTTTTCCTGCCTGCCCGTAATATCGGAAGGTCTGATAAACAGTTCCTCATAATTACCCTTAGTCTTTCTCTTTTTGCTCTCTTTACCTTCCTTCTGTGTAGCCAACTCCGTATACTCTTTTTCATCCTCAGATGTTTCTTGTTCCTGCTTTTGTGAAGGAATATTATCCGGCTTTCTGACCTTATTTAAAGCCGAAGGTCCCGTCATATTCATGGATGCAATGATGAAGTCTTCATCAATATCTTCTTCTGTTTTCTTTGCCATATGACTAAACATTAATAATTTGATATATTTCTGCTACTAATTCTTCTATATAGCAGCCTTTTATCAGCTGTTTATCAGGGGGAAAGACTGTAGAGCGGAAAAAGGGACGGTGCGTTTCGTCCATTTCTCGCCTGAATCGTTTTGTATCGGGAATACGGGTATTAAGTATAGACAGGCCCAATTCGTCGATGGCATCTGTATAGGCATCATATAATGGTGTCTTTTCCCGGGCATCGACCATAGTCCAAAGCAGGTATAACCCTTTTATGCTGGATTTACCTACTGTTATCAGGTTTTCATTCAGGGAAGAAGCAAAGCTGAGTGTACTGGCCAGTACCAGACGGTCAGCACTAATCGGAGCAAAGATAAAATCCATCTCTCGCAGTGTTTTTACGACTCCCTTACTATTCATTGTTCCGGGCAGGTCAAAGAATATAATATCTATTTTTTCTGCACTGCCGGCAATAAGTTTTTCTGCATCTTCTATCGCATCAATAGGATTACTGGCGATGACAGGGTAAGCTTTTTTCTTTATTTCCTTGAATTGGTTAAAGGCCATACGCTTATAAAAGGGATCGCTGAAAACTAACTCGGAATCCCGTTTACGCATTTCCATGATACTGTGCTGGGGAAAGTCACAATCAATAACAGCAATCGACTTTCCATCCAGATAGTGCATATAACTGGACAGCAGAACCGTAAAAGCTGTTTTACCTACTCCCCCTTTTTGTGTACTGAATGCTATAAATAATGTTTCACGTTCCATATAGATATATTTTGAGGTTTATACTGATGCCTTCCGGCTGATTTTCACACAAAAGAAGATAGATTTTTCATTAATTCATTCAATATCAACTACTCAGGAAGTCTTTGTCCTGCTATGTCGCCTTTTTGATGTTTTGAAGACCAGCCAAGTAGTTAGAAAATCAATTATCAGGAAGAGAGGATAACCAAAAGGCTAATTAAATAAATAGCCTATCAGCAGGCTTACTGCATATTCATGTAGATAACATTCCAGCCCACAAACCAGAATATCAGGTAAGTGAATAACTGTAAAGCAATGTGACTAATTTGCCTGTTGATTAGAGGGATGATTATTCTGACGGTTAACAGGTAAGCAAACTGGGTGAGTAGTCATAAAGCAAACTAAATGGTAAGAGTAATGATTATGCAGTTAATAGGAAGGCTGATTAATCAGCTGTATAATTATTTGACAAGGAAGCAAGGGAATCAGTAAACCTCAATGCCGATTATTTATCCGATGCCTAAATCATATGGCAATCCGGCTAATTGGCTAGCCAGCTAATCAGATACAATATTAAAAAACAATAGTTTATCTATTAAAACAGATGCTTTTATTTTATAATGGTGACATCTTATTATTGTTGTTTTTCATTATGGAAATAGAAAATTTCAGTATTACAACTCCCAATAAAATTAATGACCACAGACAAAAAAATGCTCCTCAAAATAGGCTGGCAGCCTTTGTCCGACTATGTCCATTCGCTGTATTTCAATAGTTTATATCTTCGTGGCTTTGGAATATAAACTCCTGGCCAATGGGATATATGGGGTAGTATTGTAACGGTAAAAGGATAGTTTCTAAGCTATCTTTTCTATGACAATCATCATATTTTCCTTTAGCTGAAAGTTATCCCCTTTCAGCTAAAATGACAAATCCGCTCTCATTATTAACTCGGCGGATTTTAATGTTCGTCAGAACATGGCAAGATGTGTTTTGAGTACACTCAAAACTGTTTTAAGTGCCTTAAAACCATCTTGCCCCACTCCTCTGAAATCGGGGGATAAAAATATTCCGAAGTCATATTTTTCACTGATTATCCAAATTATTAATGTTTATGAAACAGAAGAATAATTTAAAGAACAAGGGTGGACGAATCCCCCTTGCAGATCCGGCGAAGAACCGGCATGTATTTTACCTGAACGATGCAGACGAAATTCGCTTTACGACTCTTTATCATCAATCGGAAGCCAAGAATATGGCTCACTTTATTACCTCCTGCATATTTGACAACCCTGTAAAAGTCGTCAAAATAGATAAAGGGCTGCATGATTATTATATGCGATTGACAACATTTTTTGACCAGTTCCGTGCAATCGGGCACAATTACAACCAACTTATAAAGATGCTTCACTCCAATTTCGGAGAGAAAAAAGCATTGGCTTTTCTTTATAAACTGGAGCAGGCAACTATCGAATTGGCTGGGTTGAATAAGAAAATTATAGAATTGACACACGAGTTTGAACAAAAATATCTTGCGGATGGTAGCCAAAATCAGCTCGGGTAAATCGCTTTTCGGAGCACTATCATATAACCAGACCAAGGTTGATAAAGGTCAGGCAGATGTTCTTTTCAGTCAAAATATTATCCGCACAATAGATGGTTCTTATAATATTCCTCTATGTATGCGCTCCTTTGCTCCTTATCTTGCAGCTAATAATAAAACTATAAATCCGACTATCCATATTTCATTGAATCCTCATCCGGATGATGTATTGACCGACGAACAGTTAAGCTGTATAGCACAGGAGTACATGGATAAGTTAGGTTATGGCAGGCAACCCTATCTGGTATATAAGCATGACGATATTGACCGGAAACACATTCATATAGTATCAATACGGATAGACGAGAATGGTAAAAAGATAAACGATTCTTTTGAGAAAAAGCGGTCTGATACTATCCGAAAGGAACTTGAAAAGAAGTACAATCTGCTACCGGCTGAACAACAAAAGAACAGTAATAACTTACCACTAAAGCCTGTGGACATCAAAGTAGGTAATGTAAAAAGGCAAGTGGGAAACATTGCTAAAAGCCTGATGAAAGACTACCGCTTTCAAAGCATCAATGAGTATCGGGCGCTCCTCAATATTTATGGTGTAACTGTAGAAGAAGTAAAAGGAGAGGTTCGGGATAAAGCCTACAACGGGTTGGTTTATTCGGCATTGGATAAGAAAGGAGAAAAAACAGGTAATCCATTTAAGGCATCTCTGATTGGGAGGGATGTAGGCTATGATATTTTGCAGAACCGGATTGCCTTTTCTAAAAAGTCAATGAGAGAAAATCCGGTATATAACAGAACTAAAGCCATAGTTTCAAATGCTCTACACAGCAAACCGAAGCGTAAGAATTTTGAAAAGGAGCTGGCAAAGAATGGTATCTCCGTATTATTCCGGGAGAATAAGGATAAACGTATCTATGGGGTAACCTTTATCGACCATCAGGAAAAAGCAGTATTCAATGGTTCAAAGATGGGTAAAGAATTTTCGGCTAATACTTTTCAGAATCTATTTAACGGACAATCTGATGATAAAACTACCAATAATCAGGTATTCGATAATGACAAGGACTACACTACTTCTCAAGAGTCGGCAGTCGAGGCCATGGCAGGGCTTTTCTCTATGGAACAGCACGGGGATAATTATGAAGAGATTGTTTTTTCTAACCGGATGAAACGCAAGAAGAAAAAGCCACGCAGGCCGAAATTATAACAGATTTCAAAATTACTAACAATTAAAAATTCAGATAAAATGCAAAACGAAGATGATTTAAGAGGCTTAGCCAAAGTAATGGAGTTCATGAGGGCCATTAGTATATTATTTGTAATCATTCATATTTATTGGTTCTGTTACCAGTCTATTCGGGAAACGGGTATTAATATAGGAGTTGTGGATAAAATTCTGCTGAATTTCCAGAATACCGCAGGACTATTTTCAAATATCCTATGGACAAAGTTATTTGCTGTGGTGTTTCTGGCTTTATCCTGTCTGGGGACAAAAGGTGTAAAGGAGGAAAAAATCACATGGAGCAAGATATATGTATTCCTGTTCTTTGGCTTTATATTTTTCTTTCTCAACTGGTGGATACTGGTTTTACCTTTGCCATTAGTTGCCAATACCGGTATTTATATTTTTACCATGACCATTGGATATATACTGTTATTGATGGCCGGACTTTGGATGAGTCGTTTATTAAAGACCAACCTGATGGAAGATGTTTTCAACAACGAGAATGAATCATTCATGCAGGAAACACGGTTGATGGAGAACGAATATTCGGTAAACCTGCCCACATTATTTCAATACAAAGGGAGGAAACATAAGGGATGGATAAATGTTGTTAATCCTTTTCGGGCTTCTATTGTCTTGGGAACTCCGGGAAGTGGAAAATCTTATGCTATTGTCAATAATTATATCAGGCAGCAATTAAGCAAAGGGTTCTCTATGTATATATATGATTACAAATTTGATGATTTGAGTACCATTGCTTATAACGAATTATTGAAGAATATGGATAAATACAAGGTGAAACCAAAATTCTATGTAATAAACTTCGATAATCCGGCTAAAAGCCACCGATGTAACCCGATTGCTCCCGAGTTTATGACCGACATTAGTGACGCATACGAATCGGCATATACGATAATGCTTAACCTGAATAAGACATGGATACAAAAACAGGGGGACTTCTTTGTGGAATCACCTATTATCTTACTGGCCGCCATTATCTGGTATCTGAAAATATATAAGAATGGAAAATATTGCACATTTCCTCATGCTATCGAGTTCCTGAATAAGAAATATGCAGATACATTTACTATTCTGACTTCTTATCCCGAACTTGAGAATTACCTGAGCCCCTTTATGGATGCTTGGGAAGGCGGAGCGCAAGATCAGTTGCAAGTGCGCCCGTAAGGGTATATAATAAATATAGCTTTGGCAAGCTATTAGGTTCGCGTTCTTTGAAAAATAACCTATCATCACCCGGCTTATCCGTC
>NZ_FQUC01000009.1 GCF_900128985.1 Indolivaga macrotermitis
ATGGTACTGCAGTTTTGTGGGAGAGTAGGTAACCGCCATCTTTTTTATAACAAAGTCCCGTAAGTATAATAACTTACGGGACTTTATTGTTTATACATCCCCCCCCAAAAATATATCCTCACGTTGGATACGATAATAGAGATTATTAAAACAATTGATATTTGTTGGAGATATCTAAGAAAATTATTGACCATTTATAATTTATAACTTACATTTATCCGATGAAAGTTTTAAAATATAATAAAACGTATAAAGATCAGGTCTTAGAATTGTTGAATCTCAATACCCCTGAGTATTTTGCTCCTGAAGAAAGAGACGATCTGATTTACTACTTAAATAATTTTACAGATAATTATTTTGTAATTGAAGACGAAGAGAATACTATTTTATTAGGTTGTGGAGGTTATAATATTACAGATGATCTCAGAACAGCCCGTATATCCTGGGATATTATCCATCCGGTGGCTCAACGAAAGGGAGTTGGCAGCCTGTTAACTAATTATAGACTAAACGAAATAATAAAAATCTCTACAGTCGAAATCGTTTCTGTAAGAACTTCACAGTTAGTTTATCCTTTTTACGAAAGGTTTGGCTTAGAATTAAGAGAAGTAGTTCCTGACTTTTGGGCTAAAGGGTTTGATATGTACCGTTTAGACTGTAAAGTTACAGACCTTAGGATTAAAATAAAATAAGCTTATTTACATTTAAGTAGATACTCTTTTATTAATGTAGCATCGGCTCCAAGTTCCTGCGCTTTCTGAAAATCTTGTTTTGCGCTTAATTTGTCAAATTGCTGTAAGTAAAGCTGACCTCTTAATATATATAATAAAGGATCGTCATAACCAAGTTCTTTAGCCTTGTTCAGGTCATCTTTGGCTCTTGATAATTTTTTCAGTTGAATATAACATTCTGCTCTATTAATATAGAAAACGGGTTGACTTTTATATTTATAAATAAGGTCAGTGTATTTTTCTTCTGCACCGCTCCAGTCTCCTTTTGTTTTTAAAAGGAAGGCAAGGCTACTTTGTGCCTGTATATTGTTAGGTGCTACTTTTAAGACATGCTCGAAATCATCTTCAGCTGCAAGCCAGTTCTTTTCTGTCATATGAATAAGCCCTCTGCTATAAAGTGCATCAATATTGTCTTCGTCAATAGCAAGAATCAGAGTATAATCGCGTTTAGCAGCTTGTAAGCTATCTATTTCACAAAATAATGCAGCTCTATTTTGCAAGGCAAATACAGCTTTTGGGTATTTGGATAGGGCAGAATTGTAAGAAATCAGAGCTTCTTGTACTTTACCCTGCTTTCGTTGTATAGTGCCTAGATTAGATAGAAGAAGGATATTTCCTTGATTGGCAGGTTCTTTTCGCAGGGCTTCTTTCAATGTAGCTTCAGCCGCAGCATATTCGTTTGCTTCGATATAATCTAATGATTTCGATACAAGTTCTTCATATGTCTGAGAGAAGGAAGAAAAAGAAATAAAAAGCGCTATAACAAAGAGAAAATATCTATTCATTCTAAATTTTATTTGTAAATTTACTACAATATCCTGCAAATGTATGCTATTATAGGCATAACTGTTTATTGCAGTTGATATAAAGAATCAAAAATAGTGTTTAGAGATGTTATGCATATCTCTGACTAGATGTAATATGAAGTTAAGGTGATCTGATTTGTGTTATAGAACATCTTTTTTTTTGATGTACCGACCAATAGTCATTGTTATTTTTACATACAGAAATATATCATTGATTCGAAAAAACTTTAAAGTAAAAGATATGAATATGTACCCTGAAAAAACAAAATCTGGTTTAATTGTATCCGAATTTGAGAAAGTGATAGATGGTAAACATACATCTCTTTATATTCTCCAGAATAAGAATGGAGCGGAGTTATTAATCTCTAATTATGGAGCAAGGATAGTTTCCCTGATAGTGCCGGATAAAGGAGGGAATTGGATAGATGTTGTAACAGGGCATAATAATATAGAAGAGTATCTGAAATCAGAAGAACCATACTTCGGTGCGGTATGTGGACGTACAGCCAATCGTATAGCAAAAGGCAAATTTACGTTGGATGGCAAAGAATATACTTTAGCTATAAATAATGGGCCAAACAGCTTGCATGGTGGGCTAAAGGGGTTCAATTCGGTTGTTTGGGGAGCAACTCAAACCGATCAGAAAACATTGGTACTTCATTATTTGTCGAAAGATGGCGAGGAAGGTTTTCCCGGTAACTTACACGTAACGGTTACTTATACGCTGACAGATAATAATGAAGTAGTTATTAAATACGAAGCAAAAACAGACAAAACTACTATTCTGAATTTAACTAATCATGCATATTTTAATCTGTCCGGAGCTGGAGACCCTTCTGTTGCAGATCATTTATTGACTATTCATGCAGAAGAATATCTCCCTACAGATGAAACAGCAATACCATATGGTAAAGCTGAAAAAGTAAAAGGTACTCCAATGGACTTTACGAAAAATCAGAGTATCGGTTCGCGAATATCTGAAGACTTCCAACAATTGATTTGGGCAAGAGGATACGATCATACTTATATCCTGGATAAAAAAGAAGGGCAGAATGCTTTGGCTGTTAAATGTTATTCTCCTAAGACGGGGATTGAGATGGATATTTATACAGATCAACCCGGAGTTCAGTTATACACAGGAAACTGGATGACAGGTAATTTTGTAGGTAAAAACGGACGAAAATACCCATCGCAAAGTGCAGTTTGTTTTGAAACACAACATTTTCCAGATAGTATCCACAACTCCGATTATCCTTCAATAATTTTGAAACCTGAGGACAAATTCGAAAGTATTACTACATTTGCATTTTCAGTAAAGAAGTAAAGATTAAATATTTTAATAATAAAAACTGATTTTATGACTACTAATGAACCCCAAAAGCAAAAGGGAAATCTCATTGCTATTATTACGATGATTTTTCTTTTTGCGATGATCTCGTTTGTGACCAATCTTGCGGCTCCTATCGGAGTTATTTGGAAAAATCAACCAGCCTTTGCCGGATCTAACTTCTTAGGAATGTTAGGTAACCTGATGAACTTTGCGGCATATCTCTTTATGGGGATACCGGCAGGTAAATTATTGACCAAAATTGGTTATAAAAAAACCGCCCTTATTGCTATCGCAGTAGGTCTTTTAGGTGTATTCACTCAATATTTATCAGGAGTTGTTGGTGTTGGAGCCGAACTATTCGGGCTTCCAGCTAATTTCTTTGTGTATCTGCTAGGTGCTTTCATTGCCGGATTCTCTGTTTGTATGTTGAATACAGTAGTAAATCCTATGCTTAACCTGTTAGGTGGCGGAGGTAATAAAGGTAACCAATTGATGCAGCTAGGTGGAACCTTTAATTCATTGGCAGGAACAGTTACTCCAATGTTTGTAGGTGCACTTATCGGACAAATTACAGTTAATACAGCTATTACTGACGTAAATCCGGTATTGTTTATGGCAATGGCAGTATTTGCAGCTGCTTTTGTTATATTATCTTTCATTCCGATTAAAGATCCGCATGAAAAGAAACATACCGAAACTCAGGTAGCAGATAAATACAGCCCGTGGAATTTCCGCCATTTTGTATTTGGTGTAATCGGTATATTTATTTATGTCGGTGTTGAGATCGGTATTCCGGGAACATTAAACTTCTATTTATCAGATATTACAGACAAAGGCGCAGGACTTGATCCCGCTAGTGCAGCAAGTATCGGAGGTTTCGTTGCCGGAACATATTGGTTCCTAATGCTTGTTGGCCGTTTCTTGGGTAGCTTGATCGGTGGTAAAGTATCGAGTAAAATGATGTTGACAAGCGTTTCTGCGGTAGGTATTATATTAGTGCTTTTAGCTATGTTCCTTCCTAAAGAAGTAACATCTTCTATGCCAGTATTTACAGGTTCATCATTTGCGATGACACAAGTTCCGTTAAGTGCTTTGCTACTTGTTCTATGTGGACTATGCACATCTATTATGTGGGGTGGTATTTTCAACCTTGCAGTAGAAGGCTTAGGGAAATATGTTGCAGCTGCATCAGGTATATTTATGATGATGGTTGTCGGTGGAGGAATCCTTCCGCTGTTCCAAAACTTTGTTGCTGATAAAGTAGGATATATGGGTAGCTATTGGGTAATATTTGCCGGATTAGCATATCTATTGTTTTATGCTCTTATCGGTTCTAAGAATGTAAATAAAGATATTCCTGTAGAATAATTCAGAATATCTTAATATATAATAAACAGCTGCACAAAATACCATGTGTAGCTGTTTTTACATATATATAAAATTTATATGAATTAATGTAGAAAAAATAATTACATAAAGATGTATATTAGTACTTTGACTGATAGTGTCTTATTAATGAAGATAATATATAAGTAAAATACAGGAACTTACATATTGATTATTTTATACTTCAATTTTACTTGCTTTATATTCCATATTTTCTTTATTTTTGTAATAAGGGTATTAATGTTATCTGTACACTTATTTTTTTCTGTTAAATTTACAAACTAAAAAGAAATTTAAATATTAGATATACTTATCTTATTAATCATGAATGACATAAAAGTACTAAACAAGGCGGCGGATAATATACGTATTCTTGCTGCGTCGATGGTAGAGAAAGCGAAATCGGGACATCCCGGCGGTGCGATGGGTGGGGCAGACTTTATAAATGTCTTGTTCTCCGAATATCTGGTTTATGATCCTGAGAACCCTCGTTGGGAGGGTCGTGACCGTTTCTTTCTAGATCCGGGTCATATGTCACCAATGTTATACTCTACATTGGCTCTGACTGGAAAGTATTCTATGGACGATTTACAGCAGTTTCGCCAATGGGGAAGTATTACACCCGGTCATCCTGAATTGGACCTGAATCATGGAGTGGAAAATACTTCCGGGCCATTAGGACAAGGTCATACTTTTGCTGTAGGTGCTGCTATTGCTGCAAAATTTTTGAAAGCCCGTTTAGGAAATGTGATGGACCATACAATATATGCTTTTATTTCGGATGGAGGTATACAAGAGGAGATTTCACAAGGTGCAGGACGTATTGCAGGTCATTTAGGCTTGGATAATCTGATCATGTTCTATGATTCGAACGGAATACAGCTATCTACTAAAACAAAAGAGGTAACAGACGAAGATGTAGCTGCTAAATATAAAGCTTGGGGATGGCATGTTATTTCAATAAAGGGAAATGATGCAGCCGAAATACGAAAAGCATTAAATGAAGCTAAAGCCGAAAATAGCCGTCCTACTCTAATTATAGGACATACTATAATGGGTAAAGGTGCAGTAAAAGACGATGGTACAAGCTTCGAAGACCAAACGGCTACTCACGGTATGCCATTGAGTGAAGCTGGAGCCAGTTATGATAAAACAATAGCTAACTTGAATGGCGATCCTAAAAATCCATTCGTTATTTTCCCCGAAGCAAAAGAACTTTATGCTAACAGAGCAAAAGAACTGAAAAGCATTGTTGCTAAAAAACTGGAGGAAAAAGAAAAATGGGCGAAAGAAAATCCTCAACTGGCAGATAAACTGAAACGTTGGTTTGCCGGAGAAGTTCCTCATATCGACTGGGCAGGAATACAGCAAAAGAATGATATTGCTTCACGTGCAGCTTCAGCGGCTGTATTAGGTGTTTTAGCTCAGAATGTAGAGAATATGATCGTTGCATCGGCTGACTTATCTAATTCTGATAAAACAGACGGTTTTCTTAAATATACGCATAGTCTACAGAAGAAGGATTTCTCAGGCGCATTCCTGCAAGTAGGAGTTTGCGAATTAACCATGGCTTGTCTATCAATAGGTATAAGTTTGCATGGTGGCGTTATTCCTGCCTGTGCTACATTCTTTGTATTCTCTGACTATATGAAGCCTGCAATCCGTATGGCAGCCATAATGCAGCAACCTGTGAAATTTATCTGGACACATGATGCTTTCCGTGTGGGAGAAGATGGTCCTACGCATGAGCCTGTTGAACAGGAAGCACAGTTGCGTCTGATGGAAAAACTTAAAAACCATCATAACCAGAATTCGATGCTTGTTTTACGTCCGGGAGACGCCGTAGAAACAACCGTATCATGGAAACTGGCTATGGAAAATACATCTACGCCTACGGGCTTGATCCTTTCCCGTCAGAATATAAAAGACCTTCCTGCTAAAGGTGCTCGTTACGAAGAAGCTTTGCAGACAGCTAAGGGTGCTTATATAGTACATGATACTCCTAATTATGATGTTATATTATTGGCATCCGGGTCGGAAGTTGCTACCTTGGTAGATGGGGCAAAACAGCTGGAAGCAGAAGGAATTAAAACTCGTATTGTTTCGGTTCCGTCCGAAGGGTTATTCCGTAATCAATCTAAAGACTATCAGGATTCTATTCTTCCTGCGGATAAAAAGAAATTTGGATTGACTGCAGGTTTACCCGTTAACCTTTTAGGTTTAGTCGGCGATAGTGGTAAAGTTTGGGGACTTGAAACATTCGGATTCTCGGCACCCTATAAAGTTTTAGATGAAAAACTAGGCTTTACAGGTGATAATGTGTACAAACAAGTAAAAGACTTTTTGAAAAAGTAAAAAGCCTTGGTTATTTAAAATAAACGACAATGACAGGTATCTCTTCATTATTTTCGCAATCCGAAAAGCCTATCGGGATCTGTAGTGATCATGCAGGCTTTGAGATGAAATCATACTTAATCTCTTTATTCGAAGAGAAGGGTATCGTATATAAAGATTTTGGTGCATACTCTGGCGAGAGTTCCGATTATGCAGACTTTGCCCATCCATTAGCTATAGCTGTGGAGAACGGAGAATGTTATCCCGGTATAGGTCTGTGTGGTAGCGGAAATGGTATCAACATTACTCTGAATAAACATCAGGGCGTCAGGGCAGCTCTTTGCTGGACTGAGGAAATTGCCCGTTTAGCCAGAGCGCATAACAATGCAAATGTTTTGGTACTGCCGGCGCGTTTTATATCGCAAGAAGAAGCTTACACTATTTTAGTGCGGTTTCTGAATACTCCATTTGAAGGAGGAAGGCATGAAAGGCGGATAGAAAAGATACCAGTTAAGTAAATACTAAAAAAAGAGCGGCTCAGATAAATAACTGAGCCGCTCTTTTTTGTTATGACATATATATGTAGATGAGAACCTGTACAACTATATTTACAGGATATAGCCAGTATATCCATTTCATAGATTCGCTTCCTAAAATATTACCGGTGATATATTTATCAAGATGATTATATAAAATCTGGCTTAAAGAATTATTGTCATTATTTTGTGCCAAATCATTTTGCATTGCTATAAGGAAATCGCCGAACGGTATTTTTCTGAGAACAAAAATCAAAGCTTTCTGAAAATATTTAGGCAACTTTTTACCATATACTTCAAGCATTATTCCTCCCACATTCAAAGTCTTGTGCAAATCTTTTCCTGTAACTTTATTACTTTTAGAGACAACTATATCGATAATCTTAATGCATACTTTTTGAAAAAAAGGTCGTAAATATTTATAGGCAATATCAATAGTGTTTATAATAAGGTATTTGTACGTAAATAATAGTCCAATAGCCGTAAAAATAATACCAACCAAAACAGCCAGAAATAACCACAAACTACTTAACTCAACTATACTATTATAGTATTTGTAAATATCAATGATAAATAATACAAGGTTGGAAAAGCCGAATAAAAGTAAAACGAGCGAGAATAACCTAATGGCCTTCAAACTTTGTTTAGCTCCGTCTTTCAACAAATCTGATATGGAGATAGATGAATTGTTATCTGTTTTGTTTTCAGAAGTATCTGTGAATGATGTATGATCTTTTTCTATATCCGGAGCTGGTTTGGCATTGTTCATAATATATTCAAGGTTAAAGATTATTAATAAGTCAAATATAGGCAATCATTTTAAAAGTTAAGAAAAAGAATATTGATTTTGAAACTAATATTTTACTATCTCACTGAATATATTAACTTTGTCTTAATATTAAAAACTCAACATGAAAGGAATAATTCTAGCAGGAGGAAGTGCGACACGGCTTTATCCATTATCGAAAGCCATATCAAAACAAATAATGCCTGTCTATGACAAACCGATGATTTATTATCCGTTGTCCACATTAATGCTTGCAGGTATCAGAGAGGTATTGATTATTTCAACACCCCGGGATTTACCGATGTTTAAAGAATTATTAGGATCGGGCGAAGAACTGGGGATGAGATTTGAGTATATAATTCAAGAAAAACCTGATGGTTTGGCACAAGCTTTTGTTTTAGGTGCCCAGTTCCTGAACGGTGAAGCCGGATGTCTGATTCTGGGAGATAATATGTTTTATGGCCAAGGCTTTTCTAAAATGCTCAAGCGGGCAGCTTCAATAGAGAAAGGAGCTTGTATATTTGGCTATTATGTAAAAGATCCGCGTGCATACGGAGTTGTAGAATTCGATAATACAGGAAAGGTTATCTCTTTAGAGGAAAAGCCTGAAAAACCAAAATCGAATTATGCTGTTCCCGGACTCTATTTCTATGATAAGACTGTAACAGAGAAAGCTAAAAATCTGAAACCTTCTCTCCGTGGAGAATATGAAATTACAGACTTGAATAAAGTTTATTTAGGAGAAGGTACATTGCAGGTTGAAATATTCGGACGTGGATTTGCATGGCTCGATACGGGGAATTGTGACAGCTTACTTGAAGCAGGAAATTTTGTTGAAACAATTCAGAACAGACAGGGTTTTTATGTGTCTTGTATCGAAGAAATAGCATGGAGAAATGGCTGGATCGACGATAACCAGTTGACAGTCTTAGGACAAAAGCTGGATAAAACTTCGTACGGAAAATATATTTTAAGTTTATTGTCATAAGTGCAGTAAAGAGAAAATAGAATATTTTGTTATCGGAAATTATATTTTTCCAGTAAATGAGAAAGAAAAAATCAAAACAACAATTAAAGTCGGTTATATGTATTACGACTTTGATTGTTGTTTTTTTATCTTTGGGATATTATTTTTATAAGAAGAACTCGATAGCTAATACCTTCGATAAGAATACAAAGTATTCGGTCAGAGGAATAGATATTTCCCATCATAATCCGATACTGAACTGGATAGAAGTGAAAAATGAAGGTGTTAGTTTTGCTTATATAAAAGCTACGGAGGGGATTACGCATGACGACCGGAATTACCCATATAATTATAAGTTGGCGAAAGAGAATGGAGTGCGAATAGGGTCATACCATTTCTATAACTTCGGAGTATCAGGACGGGAACAGGCAAAGCATTTTATAAAAGTTGCGACATGCGAACCCGGAGATTTATTACCGGCTATAGATGTAGAGCATTCGCCTGCCAATCCGTATAGTAAAGATACATTGTTTGTAAGAAGTGTAATAAAGGAATTAAAGATACTGGAAAACGAATTATATGAATATTATGGACATCATCCGATAATATACACCAATCTGGACTGTTACAAATTATATATAAATAAACAGTTTCCGGATAACCCGATATGGATTAGTTCTTTGAATAAAGAGCCGGGCGATGATATTGAAAACTGGGTGATCTGGCAGTTTTCGCATAAGGGTGAACTAACCAGCCTCGATGGAGACGTAGACCTGAATTATTTCAGGTATACTATCGATAGGATAAGCGAGATATGTTTGCCCTGAAAATAGAATAAGATGAAGAAATATATATATTACCTGTGTTTATTCCCGGTCTTATTTTTCGCATCATGTTTTCATGAAGAAGAATATGATAATACGAAGAGAGATAATTTCGAGCTCCTTTGGAAAACCATGGATGAGAAATATTGCTTTTTCGATTATAAAAATATCGATTGGGACGAAGTGTATACCCGTTATTCAAACAGGATTAGTGAAGATATGTCTCAGGAAGCTTTTTTTGATGTATTAGGTGAAATGTTAGCCGAATTGAAGGATGGGCATGTAAACCTTATTGCCAATCATAATATTTCGCGTTACTGGAAATGGTTTGAAGACTATCCTGATAATTTTGATGAAAAGATACAGAAGAATTATATCGGTACCGATTATTTAATAGCAGGCGGTATGAAATATAAAATACTGGAAGATAATATCGGCTATATCTATTACGAAAGTTTCTCAAGTGGAGTAGGTGAGGCAAACTTAGACCAGATATTAAGCCGGATGTCTATTTGTAATGGTATAATTATCGATATAAGGAATAATGGCGGAGGCTTACTTACCAATGTAGAGAAGATAGCCGGACGTTTCTTCGAAGAAAAGACATTGGTAGGATATATTATGTATAAGACAGGAAAAGGACATAATAGTTTTTCCGAGCCGTATCCCCGGTATATCAGTCCCTCCAGCAGAGTAAGATATCAAAAGAATGTGGTGGTGCTGACAAACAGGAGTTGTTACAGTGCCGCAAACGATTTTGTGAATGCCATGACATATGCACCTAATGTCACAATTATAGGAGATAAGACAGGAGGGGGAAGCGGTTTGCCTTTTTCATCGGAATTGATGAACGGATGGTCTGTGAGATTCTCTTCGTCTCCGATGTTGAATGCTTCGAAAGAACAAATCGAATTCGGGATCGATCCAGATATAAAGGTAGATATGGCAAGTGAAGATATACTTCTGGGGATAGATACGATTTTGGAGACAGCTCGAATTTTTTTGAATAAGAACAATTATATAAATTAAATTAGTTATGGGATTTGGATTAATAGCAACACTTGGCGCGATTGTACTGATCGTAATAATAATTATCAGTATACGCAATAGCCTAATCGGGAAGAAAAATAAGGTCGAGTATGCAAATGGTGCAGTTGATGCCATGTTTAAACAACGTTACGACCTGATACCTAACCTTGTGGCTTCGGTTAAGCAGTATATGCAACATGAGAGCGGTCTTTTGGAACGTTTAGTGCAATTACGTTCGCAGGCGCAGCAACCGAACCTGAGCGAACAGCAACGCAACAACCTCAATAATGAATTGGATCATGCTCTTAAAACATTTAATATTTCGGTAGAGAACTATCCGAACCTGAAAGCCAGTGAGCAATTTAGTAGATTACAGGCATCTTTGAACGAATGTGAGGGACAATTAGCTGCAGCGCGCCGGACTTATAATGCTGCAGTAATGGAATATAATAACGCTATAGAGATGTTCCCTTCCAGTATATTTGCCTCGCAGATGGGATATGTGAGAAAAGAAATGATCACAGCCAGCGAACAGGAGCAGGTTAACCCGAATGTAGGAAATCTGTTTCAATAAGTTTGAATGAATAATGATTCATAAATATTTATGCCAATTATTAGATATTCTGGATCTTGAAGAAATCCTTTAGACAAGGTAAAACAACAACACTTATACCCACTATGGCAACTAATTCTTTATTGACAAACCTGTCTCAAAGGGTTGATGATCTGAACTTCAGGTTGAAATATATATTACAACCACTGGAAGAGTCGCGTCTGAAAATCAAAAAGCGAAGACAAATACTTTGGATGACTTTTTGGGGTGTATTTCTTATTGTAGCACTATTAACCATACTTTTATTACCCCTCAATATGGGAGTATCTCTTCCCGTTCCTGTCATATATATTATAGCCATTATACTTTTTACAATTCCGGTTGGTATAATATATTTTATAATATTCGCTTTTTGGATTTTTCCGAAAGACAGAGAATTACAGGGATTATTTCATTCGCAAGTTATTCCACATATCCTTTCGGAGTTTTTATCGGATGCCCGTTTTATCCACGAGGGGTGTGTTTCGGAAAGTGAATATGTACATTCTGATATTTTTAGAAAAAGAATTGATAGGTATTCCGGAGATAATCAGACTAGCGGTTTATTAGGAGAAACGAAAGTGAAGTTTTCGCGTCTGCATACCGAATATAAAACCGAAAGCAGGGGTAAGAACGGACAAAAGCAGACCCACTGGCATACAATCTTCGAAGGTGTTCTGCTGATCGCTGATTTTAATAAGAATACGCAAGGACGTACCTTTATCCTGAAAGATTCAGCCGAAAAAATGTTTGGCGGAATCGGACGCTGGATGCAGGATAAATTCGGGTCGTCGGGTCGTGGCGAAATGGTGTATCTGGAAGATGTTGGTTTCGAAAAAGAATATGTTGTATATTCCGATGATGCTGTTGAAGCCCGTTATTTATTGACTCCATCTATGCAGGAATGTTTTGTCGATTTGTCGAAATACTTCGGTTCGGGAAATGTATCTGCATCCATAATCAACGGAAAGTTGTATCTGGCATTGAGCGGAAAATTTGAACTGTTCTCATTTAAGCGAAAGAAATCATTAATGGAATCCGATACAATTAAATATTATGCCGAAAATCTGTTCAGGGTTCTTAAAGTGGTAGAAATATTAGACCTCAATACCCGTATATGGGGAAGGTAAATAAAAAATATTCGAAAGAAAGGGTTTATTGCTCATAATCGGAAAGTTATTTGTATCTTAGCACCCGCTAATAAATAATTATGCATTAATTAAAAATTAACAAAAACAGAAGAAATGGCTACAAAGATCCGTTTACAAAGAAGAGGACGTAAAGATTATCCTTTCTATCAAATCATTATTGCAGATAGCAGAGCTCCACGTGATGGTAAGTTTATTGAGAAGGTTGGTTCATACAACCCAAACACTAATCCTGCTACAATTACGTTAGACTTCGACAGAGCTTTGTATTGGTTACAAGTTGGTGCTCAACCTACCGACACTGTACGTAACATTCTTTCAGACGAAGGTGTTCTTATGAAGAAACACTTACTGGGTGGGGTTACTAAAGGTGCATTTACTGAGGCTGACGCTGAAACTAAGTTCCAGGCATGGAAAGATTCTAAAGATAAATCTGTAGAATCTGCAAAGAACAAAAATGCAGAATCTGCTGCAAGCAAAGCGAAAGCCCGCCACGAAGCAGAAATTGCTGCTAATAAAGCGAAAGCTGATGCTGTAGCTCAGAAGAAAGCAGAAGCCGCTGCTGCTCAGGCAGAAGCTGTTGTTGCTGACGAAGCTGCCGCTGAACCAGCTGCAGAAGCAGAAACAACTCCGGAAGCTTAATTCTGCACCGGGAACAAAAGAGAATATATAGTTACAGAATTGATTATATATTGCACAAAAGAGACTCTATAATTATTGAGTCTCTTTTGTTGTTTTGTTGTCGTTTATTTACTACTATATTTATTTACCGTCTTCGGTTTCTTTATACCATTTATAAAGTTTGTTGTTTTCGAATTCGAATATCCAGTGGAATTTATACATATCCTTGTACTCGATCACTTCATATTCATTGTTATTTTCGTATGTCTTACCACTAGTCTGGTAATCTTGTCCCATCAAAGAAACAACTTGTTCTTTAGTCATTCCCAACTCAATTTGTTTAAGGGCATTATTGTATGTTTTCAACCCTCCACATGCGGTCAGAATAGTTGTGACCAATAGTGCAAATAATACTTTTTTCATAATGGATTATTTTAGTTTTATATTTCTTGATATTTAAAACAAAATAGAAAAACAATAGTTCATACCCACAGCCTGACCTAATCATAGAAATCCTGTAGCTGAATGCGGTATGCCGAGAATATTTTCGATTTGGACAGAAAGCCCACATACTTACCTTTATTAACAACCGGAAGATTCCATGAATTGGTCTTTTCAAATACTTCCATTACTTTTTCCATGCGTGTGCCTAATTCTATACAGGTCGATACCGGAGACATCAAATCAGAAGCCGACACGGAATCATATAATTCCGATTGAAATAATTTAGGACGGATATTGTCAATATAAATAATCCCCACTAATTCGGATGATTTGTTTATAACAGGGAAGATATTTCTTTTAGATTCCGAGAAACAGTGTGTCAGCTCACGCAATGTTTGATCGGAATGTATCGGAGTAAAATCCGTTTCGATCAGATCATTTGTTTGCAATAAAGTCAATACAGCTTTGTCCTTGTTATGGGTGATAAGTTCACCCCGCTTGGCAAGACGGTCGGTATAGATCGAATTTGGTTCGACAAGTTTAGATACAACGAAAGAGAATGCAGCGGTAAGTGTAATAGGTAAAAAGATGCCGTGTCCACTGGTTGTTTCTGTAATCAGAAAGATAGCAGTCAGGGGAGCGTGCATAACTCCGGCTAATACTCCTGCCATGCCTGCTACAACAAAATTCTTACTACTCACCGAAAAGAAAGGTACCATATTGAAGATGGTAGCTACAATATATCCCGATACGCCGCCCATAAACAGAGAAGGTGCAAATATACCGCCAACACCGCCACTGCCTGTGGTAATTGCCATGGCTATCACTTTAAAGATCATAACCAGAAAAAGGAAAGTGATAAGCAGGTAGATATTATCCTGAGTGCCATAAAAGAAACTGCCATTCACTAATTCGTGCGAATGTCCTGTAAGAATCATATTCAAAGCCTCATATCCTTCGCCATACAGGGGAGGGAGAAGAAATATGATAATGCCCAAGATACTGCCACCGACAATCAATTGGCGGACTATTCCGGTATATTTACCTGAGATATGCTTTTTTACAAAGCGTTTTCTTCTTCTATCGTAGCTTATATCTATTTTGCCGAGCATATCCATCCAGTTTTCGATCTTCTTAGTACCCTTAACAAAATATATGGATACAATGCCTGTAATAAGCCCCAACAGAACATAAAAAGGGAGGTTATGTATTACTAGAGGATCCATAACAGTAAAAGAAAAGGCTGCACCATCTCTCAATAAAAGCCACGATACCGCCGTACCAGATACGGCTGCGATAAGAAGGGGGATGATAGACCATGTGGTAAGATCGATCATAAGTATTTCCAAGGCAAAAACAACCGCCGCAACGGGTGCCGAGAATATACCAGCTGTAGCACCGGCAGCCCCACATCCAAGGAGTAGAGTTGTCGTTTTATAATTTAACCTGAAAAAACGCCCGATATTCGAACCTATAGCAGATCCGCTTAAAACTATCGGAGATTCGAGTCCGACTGACCCTCCTGCACCAACAGTAAGAGTAGAAGCTATGAGAGAAGAATAGGTGTCTTGTATTTTTAATTTGCTGCCTTTTTTCGAAATAGCATATAGTATACGGGTAATACCTTGCAGTTTCTTCTCCTTGAGTACGAGCCTGACAAACAAAACAGTCAGAACCAATCCAAAGAACGGGAAAGCAAAGTATACAATGTTCACCGAATGTATATCAAGGCTCTTGACCAGTAGGCGCGTCATCGCAAAGACCATATTCTTAAGCAATACAGCTGCTAAGCCCGATAAGGTACCGACAACAAGGCTCAACAGTATTATTAGCCTCTGTTTGGGTATTTTCGTAGAAATGTTCCGGAGAAACTCGATGTATTTCCGGAATTTGGATACAATCATATTTTGTTTGTTGTTCAACTGTTGTATACAAATATATAAGTTTTTACAACAAACGGAATATTTACCGGATTTATTCTACGCCCGCTATTTTTTTAAGAAACGGTATAACCAAAGATTGTGAAGGTAGGTTGTATCTGGCAGCATCGGATATCCGCCCTACTTTTATTGTTATACTATCAGGCGGAAGTACGGCAAACATATCTTCGTCGGTAGTATCGTCTCCCATAGCTATAACAAAGTCGTAAGAGTCCCGTTTCAGAAGGCGAAGAGCTTCTATTCCTTTATTATAGTCGGATGATTTGACTTCTATGACTTTATTCCCCCGCATTATCTGGAGGTTGAGACGTGAACACGGATTGATCAGTTCTTTGATCAGTTGATTAACACGCAGTTCGGCTAACCATGTATCTACAGCCCGATAATGCCATACAAGTGCTGTATTCTTGACCTCGATTTTCGAATTAGGAGTCTTTTTTGTTGTATGTTTAAGTATATTTACGATTTCTTCATCCCAGTTAATTTCCTGTAGATTACTGTGCCATATTCCTTCTTCCTTGTAATACACACCATGTTCGGCTGCTAAACCTATATTCAGATGGCCAAACCATTCGTCGAGGGTAGCACTATTACGTCCGCTGTTGATAACAAGATGATTTTTACTATCACTCGCTATTTGGGAAAGTAGTTGCAATAATGGTTCACGCGGATAAGCGTTTGCCGGATCTTTATAGAATGGAGATAGTGTACCATCGTAATCGAGCATGATTAAGCGTTTAGATGCAGTATCATATTGTTGCTTAACTTCGTCTAAACTACCTTCGCAGATTACTTTTGCGAATCGCTGGTTATTAAGTTCCTTTATTGATTTTAACTCAGTGATGAAATCGGTAGCCCATTGTTTTACAGTTTGTGTAGAGACTATTTCCTGAAGTTTCTTTAAGTTCTCCAATTGCTCCTTCTCGGGCATCTCCAAAGCTTTAACTATAGCATCTTCTATCTCTTTACTATTGTTGGGATTGACAACGATGGAGTCCGACAATTCGATAACAGCTCCTGCCATTTCACTTAGGATTAATACTCCGGGTTTATCTCTTTTGGCAGCTATGTATTCTTTTGCTACGAGGTTCATTCCGTCTCTGAGGGGTGTAACCAAAGCAATATCGGCCAAATAATACATCGCAGTAAGTTCCTCGAAAGAGAAAGCTCTGTAGAAATAATAAACAGGAGTCCAGCTAAGAGTTGAATATTTTCCGTTTATTCCTCCTATAAATTCGTTAATACGTGTTCTGAGTTTAGCGTAAGTACCTACTGTGTCGCGTGACGGGACAACAATCATGACCAATGAAACTTTACCGTGATATTCAGGATTATGTTTAAGGAATTTAATAAATCCTTTGAGCCTCATCAATATTCCTTTGCTATAATCGAGCCTGTCTACGGAAAGTATGATTTTGTTATCTCCAAATCCTTCTTTTAACTCCATGGCTTTTTCCTGTACTTCGGGGCGGAGTATAGCATCATGAAACAAATCGTAATTGATTCCCATAGGGAATGCATCTACTTCGACGATCCTGTCCTCCAATTGAACTTCATCCAGAATACATTCATATCCTAACACCCTGTATACGGTACTGATAAAATGGCGCATATAGTCATAAGTATGAAATGCAACCAGATCTGCACCCAGAAGCCCCCTCAATATCTCGGCTCTCTCAGGCAGTACCCTGAACATCTCGTAAGACGGGAATGGTATATGATGGAAATAACCGATACTGACATCCTTTACCTTCTCGCGGATCATAGCAGGCAATAGCATCAGCTGATAATCCTGCACCCAGACAATATCTCCGGGTTCGATTATTTTCAGAGCCGCTTCGCAGAATAGGGCGTTTACTTCTTTGTACGATTCCCAATAGTTATTATTAGAGCCTATATAGGAGTAGAAATAATGGCACAATGGCCAAATAGTACTATTGCTATATCCTTCGTAATAGTTTTTTATTTGATTGGGAGTCAGGTACACCGGATGAAATTTCAGTTCTTCCATCTGTTTGTTAATATCGGCTTTTTGCCCTTCGTCAGTAATATGCATTCCCGACCAGCCCAGCCAATGTTTTTCGCGCTTGGTTTCGAGCGAACCTAGTCCGGTTGCTAATCCGCCTTCGCTTTTGATGAGTTTTAATTCGTTATTTTCCTCAACAATTTTAACAGGTAATCTGTTAGATATAATAATAATTTTCATAATTCGCTTGATACTGATCTTTTCTATGCGTAAGGTATAAACAGTATTGTTGGTGAAGTGTAGTAAAGACTTCGTGCTACTTCTTTATTATGAGTTTGTGTGATTAGCCAAGGCTAGATCTTACGGCATAAAAACGATGATTGTTACTTAATAAACGTGAAAATGGCATGAAGTGTTCACCACTATTGCTTTTAACTACTTCTGGATGTTAATCACCGGAGTAAAAATAATTTGATATGAAAGACTTAAACTATGGTGTAATAGGTAATTGTCGATCAGCGGCTCTAGTTTCGAAATATGGAAGTATAGACTGGCTTTGCCTGCCGGACTTTGACTCTCCTTCTATTTTTGCAAAGCTATTGGATGAGAAAAAAGGAGGCTCTTTCAGTATAGAAGTTTCCGATTCTTATACAATTGTTCAGGAATATAAACCCGGAACGAATATTCTGAAAACAACATTTGCATCGCCCGAAGGTGTATTTGATCTGCTCGATTTTATGCCCCGTTACCGGACTTCGGACACTACATACTATACATCGCCCGAGTTATACCGCTTTATAAAATATGTGAGCGGTAAACCCCGATTTAAAGTGATTTATGATCCCGTACTGAACTATGCCCAAGAAGAGGCGGTCTTGGTAAAAAGGAATAACTATATAAGAACTTCGTCGAAGGTGAATGACAAGGATAATATATACTTGTATTCGAGCCTCGATTTTGATGCCATACTCAATCAGGAGGAAATTGAATTAAAGAAAGACGAATTCTTATTCCTTTCATATAACCAAAAATTGGTTACAGTAGATATAAACCGGGTACGTTTGGAATATCAAAGGACAAAGGTTTATTGGCTTAACTGGAGTTACAGGTCGAAGCGTTTTGAAACATACGGTGAAGAAATAGGACGGAGCTTGCTTGTTCTTAAGTTAATGTCTTTCCAGTCGTCGGGTGCAGTCTTAGCGGCGCTCACAACCAGTGTTCCCGAAACCCTCGGCGAAGTACGCAACTGGGATTATCGTTTCTGTTGGATCAGGGATGCCTCGATGTCTATCGAAACATTATTGAAAATGGGGCATCCGAATGCAGCCGGGCGTTTTCTGGGATTTATCAAGAGCATACTGAAAGTCAAATATGACCAGTTTCAGATAATGTATGGAATAAGGGGAGAACGTACCCTTACGGAGGAAGTCCTTACGCATTTGGACGGATATGGTAACTCACGTCCGGTACGTGTCGGAAATGCAGCATTCAGCCAGAAACAAAACGATTCGTTAGGTTATCTGATGGATGTTATTTACAGTTATTACCAGTATTTTCCGGGTAATCTGGACGAAGTAGAAGAGATGTGGGAGATAGTGCGTAACATAGTAAAAACAGTTTTTGCCGAATGGAGGAATAAAGACCAGAGTATATGGGAATTCCGGAATATAGAAGGGCATTTTGTATTTTCTAAGGTAATGTGCTGGGTTGCGTTAGACAGGGCGATAAAGATTGCAAGGTTGTTGAATAAAGAAGATTATGCAATCTTATTGGAAGAAGAAGCCAATACCATTTATGAAGATGTATGTACTAACGGATGGGACGAAGAACTACAGAGCTTTACCCAATCGTATGACAATAAGGATATGGATGCTTCGCTGCTCCTTATGGAACAGTACGGATTTATTTCGGCTAATGACGAGCGTTATATCAGCACCGTGAAGCGTATACAAAAAGAATTGTCACATAACGGATTGATGTACAGATATAAAAATCACGACGATTTCGGGCAACCGTCTTCTTCATTTACCATTTGTACCTTCTGGATGGTCAGGGCTTTGTATGTTATTGGCGAACAGGAAGAAGCTTTACACCTCTTCAATCAGCTATTGACTTATTCGAATCACCTTGGTCTGTTTAGCGAAGACCTGGATTTCGAATCCAAGCGTCAGCTGGGCAACTTTCCGCAGGCATATTCACATCTGGCATTGATAAATACGGCAGCTTTATTCTCGTGGGAAAAAACTAATTCGAAATTTATCAGGCCTTGAAATTAAGCTTTATACCTCTATATTGAAGACATATTTTACTATCAATCCGATGATAAAGCTGATAAATGCTACGCCTAAGCTGATAGATAACATTTCGAGAAAACGTTTTCGGAATGAGTATCCCTTCGCTATGGCAGTATAGTAATTGAAAGCAGCAATAATGAGTATAGCTATACCGATAGTAATTGCAAGAGCTATGTATACATTGCTGACAAGAAGGTAGGGTAGAATCAGTGCAATAACTGTAAGTATATAGGCAATACCTGTGTAAATAGATGCTGTGATGGGCTTAACATCTCCTGTACCGTCTGTTTTGGTAGACAGGTATTCCGAACCTGCCATCGAAAAAGCTGCAGCTATACCTGTAATAATTCCTACAGAAGCTATCATTTTAGAGTTTTGGAGACCGAAGGTAAGCCCGGCCAATACACCTGTCAGTTCTACAAGAGCATCATTCAGCCCAAGAACAACCGAACCCAGATAATCGAGAGGTTTGTCTTTGATCATCTCTATCAGTTTGGCTTCATGTTCATTTTCTTCATGCTGGATTATTTTAGCTTCGGGTATAATATGCGATAACTTCTCGTAGTCTATAGCAGCTTGCCGTTCGCCCTGCTCCATTAGCTTGATCCCGAAGGTCAACCCAAGGAAGCGAACCAGATTAGTATATAGCCAAACTTTGAATTTATATGGTTTGACTTGCTGACCGGTATACGATTGCCATATTTGCGCATGTTTTTCTTCTTGTGAGATTATTTCGTTAATAACGCTTTTGTTATGCTCGTCTGTTATAAAACGGGAAATATTTTTGTAAACAAGAATTTCGGTTACTTCATTGCGTTGTTCTATAAGAAGCCTTTTCTTTAACTCGGGTGTAATGTTGTTTATCATAACTGTAATCTTATTAAGGTTTCATCAGGGAAATCTATAAAAGAAAACAAGTTTCCGGAGAATAGGTTCGGAACATTATATAATTAAAATCAGAAGTATGAAAAAAATATTGAACATTGTATTACCTGTATTAGCCTGTTTTATTGTAGGTTTTACAGCAAGTAACTTTCAGACAGAGGCCATTGCAAACTGGTATCCGGCATTGAATAAATCGCCGCTGACTCCTCCCAATATCGCCTTCCCGATAGCTTGGAGTATCCTTTATCTTTTGATGGGAATCTCTATCGGTTTGGTATTAAATTCTAGAAATTGGAGAAAGCGATCCCTGATTACTCTTTTCATTATTCAGTTAGTATTTAATTTTACATGGAGCATATCCTTTTTCTATTTTCAAAATCCGCTTTTGGGGCTAATCAATATTCTTCTGTTGGATGTTCTGGTATTGTATTACATCATCCGGGCATATAAATTGGTTAAGGCAAGCGCATGGCTATTCATACCTTATCTTATTTGGATATTGTTTGCAACTTATTTAAATGGTTATATCTTTATTAATAATTAAAACGGGAACAAATAGCGGGTTAAAGGCGTTTTAGGTCAGTATAAATTATTTGAAAGGTAAATGATATGTTTAAAAGAATAAATGAACAGGTTGCGAAAGAAAAGCTTAATAATCCACAATCTGTATTGTTAGATATGCGGGACTCAGAAAGTTATTCTGAAGGGCATCTGGATGGGGCGATTCATCTCACACAGGAAAGTATTGTTGAGGTAATGACAAATACAGCGAAAGATGCACCAGTTTTGGTTATGTGCTATCATGGAAACGGTAGCCAGAACGTGGCTGCTTATCTGGCTCAGCAAGGATTTACGGATGTTTACAGTATCGATGGCGGATACGAAGGCTGGAGTGATAAATAATATCAATTATAGATAGCTACGATTTTTTAAGGATTATTTATCCTTAGTAATAAAATTATATGAAAAAATATTGGTTGAACATTCAACCAATATTTTTTTTATGTAATTTTGCAGCCGAAAAAATAGGATATTGAACAATGCAAGAATTTGTATACGCTATATTGATGGTGCAGGCTACATACAGGCAGGCAATATATAAAGAGTTGAGAGCGTTGGGGATAGACCTTTCCTTCGAGATGCTCCATATAATCAGACGTTTGTATAATCAGGATCGGATAAAACAGCAGGAGCTGGCTGCACTTACATATAAAGACAAATCGAGCCTTTCATATTTACTCAACAATATGGAGAAAAAGAATCTGATAAAACGGATCGAAGATAAGAACGATAAACGCAATAAACTTGTTATTCTAACAGAAGAGGGGAGAGCACGGCACGAACAGATACAGTCGATAGTAGGGGCTGTATATCATAAAGTAGAAACGAATGTGGATATGGACAGGTTGAAGCGTTGTACGGCTTATTTAAAAGAACTTAACGAGATTATAAGTAATGACTAAAAAGGTATTTATCCTTATAGTGCCGGTCATATGGCTGACTGTCATAAGTTCAGTGAAAGCGCAGGCGACTTACAAACTGACAGTTCCGGAACTTTTCGAAAAAGGGCTTGAATATAGCTTGTCGATCAAATCTTCCGAATTGAAGGTTCAGATAAGCGGAGACCGTTTGGCTTTGGCTAAGAATAAATTACTGCCTGATATTCAGGTTGTAGGACAATTCGGGTATGTTGGTACTTCTACAATATTAGATCGCGACCTGTCGTTTATGAAGCATCCCGAGGCTCCCGACTGGAGGCAAAACTATCAGGTTGTAGCAACACAGCCTTTGTATCAGGGTGGCCGCATAAAGGGTAATATAGAGAAATCGGAACTGGATGAAGAGGTGGCACGACTGAGTCTCGAAAAAGATAAATCGGGTCTGAAACTCTGGTTAGTAGGTAAATATCTCGACCTGTATGACCTGTATAGGCAACAGGATGTTTACCAACATAATATAAAAGAAGCCGGTAAACGATTACAGGATATACGTAAGATGCGTGAAGAAGGAATGATAACTACAAATGATGTTCTCCGTTCCGAAATACAACTATCGAATTACGAATTGTTATTGAAAGAAAGCCGGAACAATATAATCCTTGTATCGCAGCAATTGGCTATTGTAATGGCGATGGACGAAGATTTGCTTTTTGAACCGGACTCGACTTTCCTGCAAGAAAAGGAAGATATGACTGTAACTCTCGAAGAATATATACAATCGGCCTATGAGAACTATCCTGATATAAAGATCAGCAGAACAAATATTGATCTGGCGCGGAATAATATGAAGCTGACAAAAGCAGACCTGCTTCCGGCTTTGTCTTTGCAATTCGGAAATACTTTCCAGCGACCTATTCCGAATACTTCTCCTGTACAGGATTATTATCTGAATTCGTGGGGGCTGACTCTGAACCTGTCGTACCGTATCTCATCACTGTTCGACCGGAAACATTCTCTGTCGTCGGCAAAAACGCAGATCAATTTGCAGGAATTAGCCGAAGATCAACAAAAGCAAAATATACGTACAAGTGTAAAAGCTGCCTATTTGAAGCATCAGGAAGCACTGGATAAGGTCAAGGTTTTGGAACATTCTTTAAAGCAGGCGGACGAAAATTACCGCATTGTTCATAAGAAGTATTTCAATCAGCTATCAATCCTTACCGATCTGCTCGATGCGAACACTGTACAATTGAATGCAGAACTTCAATTGACGGCTGCACGCACCAATGTTATATACACATATTATCAATTACTCGAAATCAGTGGTAAATTATAAGCCTCTTTTATATGGATGTAGAAAAAGACGAAATAGACAGAAAACTCGAACAGCAACGCATTTACAAGAAATTGCAAAACAAGAAGCGTCGCAATGTTTTTCTCAATATACTTACCATAGTACTGGCTTTGGCAGGTTTGGTATGGGCTTCCAGTATATTCCTACGCTATTATGAGTACGAAATAACTAACGATGCTACTATCGAGCAATATGTGTCGCCCATCAATAGCCGGGTAGCCGGGTATATTAGTAAAATAAATTTTACCGATCATCAGTATGTAAACAAAGGGGATACGTTACTTGTAATAGATGATCGTGAGTTCCAGATAAAATTGCTGGATGCCGAAGCTGCTTTGAAGGATGCCGAAGCATCATCCGCAATATTAAGTTCTACAATTAATACAACATCGGTTAATGTTGCCGTTTCGCAAGCTAATATCGAGGAGGCAAAAGCCCGTTTATGGAAATCGGAACAGGATTATAACCGGTATAAGAACCTGTTGGAAGCGGATGCCGTATCTCATCAACAATTCGACCAGATGAAGACCGAGTATGATGCGATGAAAGCTCATTACAATGCATTGATCAGGCAACAAGAATCGGTGAAATCTGTATCGTCCGAAACCCAGAAAAAGCGAAGTAGCGTTGAGGCTGCTATTGCCCGTCGTGAGGCTGATCTGGCCATGTCGAAACTAAACCTTTCATATACCGTAATTACGGCTCCTTATTCGGGCTACGTAGGTCGGCGTACCCTCGAAGAAGGACAACTTATACAGGCCGGACAAACGATAACCAATCTGGTGAGGGGTAACGACAAATGGGTGATAGCCAATTATCGAGAAAAACAAATCGAGAATATTTATATAGGGCAGCTTGTTAATATACGTGTAGATGCAATAAAGGATAAAGTCTTTAAAGGTAAAGTAACAGCTATATCGGAAGCAACCGGATCTAAATACTCTTTGTTACCGACAGATAATTCGGCAGGAAACTTTGTAAAGATACAACAGCGTATTCCTGTGCGAATCGATTTTATAGAAATATCAGATGAGGATATGGCTAAATTCCGTGCAGGAATGATGGTCGAAACAGAAGCAATCTTGAGATAATGGCACAATCGGCGGCAACACCTCAGCATTTCAGAGAATGGGTTCCTACATGGCTTAAAGCTGTGGTGGCACTCTTTGTGTTGTTTCCTGTCATGCTTATCAACGGGGCATATACAGGGAGTAGTGTCGATATTTCGGGATTTCTCGGTGTCTGGTCGGAGGATATAAATATGGCGTATTTTGCGGCTTCGGCAGGTATGGCTATGGCATATCCCGTGATACCTATTGTGAAGCCGGTTGCCACAACCAAAACCATTATTCTTACAGTACTCTTCGCCCAGCTGATACTGAGTCTGGTATGTGCTACGACTTCTTATGTCGAGATTATTATTGTAGCCAGTTTTTTTATCGGGTATTTCAAGGCGTTTTCGCTGATGGAGATCATATTGATTATAACCCCGATTGTAGCTCCCAGTGGTACTCGTAATGAGTTTTATTCGAAATTTTATCCGATAACATTAACTATAGGGCAACTTTCGTTGGTTCTGACAGCCGAATTTGCTTATAGCTATCAATGGCAGTATATGTATTATTTTATGATAGTATTGCTGCTTATCGCCATGCTTTTGGTTGTGATATTTATGGCTTTCGGGCGAAAACTGATTCGCCTTCCGTATAAAGAAGTCGATTGGTATAGCTTTTTTCAGGCATCGTGCGTAATGATGGCTATTATTTATGTTTGTACATACGGTAAGACTAACGATTGGTTTGCTTCAAAAAATATACTTTATGCGTCGATAAGTATTCCTATTCTGGGGTGGATGTTTATCCGCAGACAATTGATGACAGACAAACGTCCTTTTGTGGATATGTCTGTACTAAAGAACCGTAACTCGGTGGTCGTATTCCTCTTTTCCTTTCTGATGATGTTTATGGCATCATTTACCACACTGTCGTCTGCTTATGTAACTTCAGTGCTGAGGTTGGATGCCACAAAGTCTAACGAATTGTTTTTGTATATGATTCCGGGTATTATACTGGGAGGTTTTATTTGCTACTATCTCTATCGGTGGGCAATACGTATGGCGTGGCTTATGTTTATAGGCTTTGCCTGCTTTTCGCTGGCTATAGGGCTGTTATACTTCAATGTACAGCCTACCGGAATGTATGAGGACTTGTATTTGCCGATGTTCCTGAAAGGGTTAGGAATGCTTGTGCTGTTTGTGGCTATGGGGGTATACTCAATACAGGGACTGGAGCCGCAACAGCTGATATACAATGCCTTTTTCCTTATCTGTGCCAGGTCAGCATTAGCTCCGGCTGTAGCATCGGGTGTTATGGCTAACTGGTTATACCGTGCACAACAAAAGAATATAATGGTCTTGTCAGAAAGCGTTGACTCGTTGAATCCCGCCGCAACCAGTTTGTATAATCAAACGTATACAAGTTCCCTTGCTCAGGGGTTGAGTATCGAGGATGCTAAAATGATGGCGGCGAATGCTATTTATAGTAAGGTTCAGATACAGGCTGTAACTGTAAGTATAAAAGAGATTCTGGGGTATATGCTTATTGCAGGGATAATTATATTGGTAGTCATACTGTTGTACTTCTTCAAATACAGGGCTGTAAGGTTAGTGAAAGTAGGACAAGATTTAACGTGAACTTTTTTTGATAATTTTTGTTTAAATTAACTATAGTGGGATTAACCCCTGCACTTTAGTTTTGAATAAAAATAAGGAACACTATTTTCAGCAGATATATGTGTCATAAATAAAACATTAAATATTCTAGCTATTTACTTAATATGAAAAAACTATTACTTTCAACACTTTTGATAGTGTTTTCGTGTGTACTGGTAGCACAAACAGAACCAGCTTATAAGAAAGGTAAATTCTTTGCTTTTTGGGGATGGAACAGGGCTCATTATACAAACTCGACTATCAATTTCAAAGGAGATGATTATGATTTTAAACTGTACCGTACGGTTGCACATGATAAACTGTCGTCGGTGAGCTATCATAACTATTTGCAATTAAACCGTATAACTATTCCCCAAACTAACTTCAGAATAGGTTATTTCTTTAAGGATAATATGGCCATCAGTATCGGTGTGGATCATATGAAATATGTAATGGATCAAAATCAAACGGTTAAAATTTCGGGAAAAGTTCCAAGTCAGTTCGAAGATCGCATTCAAGATGGACAGATTAAACTGACCGAAGATTTCTTGACGTTCGAACATACCGATGGTCTGAATTACATTAATGCCGAATTCGAATACTATCACAACTTCTATAAGAACGGGATTCTTAAAATAAACGGATTAGTTGGTGGTGGTGCAGGGTTCTTATTGCCTAAGACTAATGCGACGTTGTTTGATCAGGAGCGTCACGATGATTTTCATTTAGCCGGGTATGGATTGAATGCAAAAGTAGGCGCCGATGTTTTGCTATGGGATTTGTTTTTTCTTCGTTGCGAGGGAAAAGAAGGTTATATAAATATGCCTAGTATCCGTACCACAGGTAGCAGCAGGGATAAAGCATCTCAACATTTCTGGTTTGCAGAGATAGACTTTCTGTTTGGTTTTGCATGGCATTTCTGATAAAGAATACTTAAATAAAAAAGAAAACCAGTCTCAATTGCTGAGGCTGGTTTTTTTCATACTACAAAGTTTCATTTTCTAAAATTTCATTCAATCTTGCTGGTGTTAGATTCATTGCAATGATGACTCCATTTTCGTCGATCAGATAATTTTTGAATCCTTTACCTAGCTGGTACTTTTGGTAAATTTCTGAATCGTTACCATTCATATCTAAAAACTGATATGCCTTGTCGATTCCATCCATACTCAATGTCTTTTCGAAAACTGCTTTGTTCCGGTCGAAGGCTACTGATACCATTACTAACGGATTTTTCTCTTTTTTCAAAGCGTTCCAAAGAAGAACATTCTTCATGTGCGAGTCGGCATCGTATGCCGCCCAAAAGTTTACCAACACTTTAACTCCCCTTAAATACTTAAGATCAAGTTTACTGCCTTCTTCATTTTCTAATTTTAAATCAGGCATAAGGTTTCCCGGATAAATTCCTTCCGAAACCTTCGAAGTTCCTGTTGTATAGGATGATGATGTTATTAATACTATCCCAGCCAACAAAAAGTACTTCAAATACTTCATAAAATATTGTTTAGGTTACTACTAAAGCCCTTGCCCTTAGAATCACTCTACAGACAAAAGCCCTTCCGATTCTCGGAAAGCACGGTTCTTCGCTAAGATCCGAAATGCTTTTATTATTAAAGCGGCGCAAATATACGGTTAATTTCTGTAATCACCAACTGTTAATTATTTTGCCGAGTATGGAATAAGAACAAAATACCTGAGTAAAAGGTTTTTTAATTGCTAATAGATTTTTTCTTTCAAAATCGCATTTTAATAATAAATGAATGTTTAACAGCTTCTATTCTGTGATTAAATGCTACTTTTATCTATAAGAAAAGGCATATGTTTATAAGGAAGAAAATTAAAAACAACAACTTTCGGGATATGAGGTTTCAAGGATTAACTTATGCTGATATTTTTACTGCGTATTCAAGAAACAATAACATTGATCCGTAGAACAAAAATAAATTTTTTGAAAAAACGTGTCACTTTTGTCACCTTTGTCACCCTTTTGAGAGTTAAGCTGTTGATTTTTAGATGTAAATAAAAGTGACAAAGTAAGCAAAAGGGTGACACTGATTATACTCATATTGTACACCTTTATAACTTACGATAAGCTCAATTAATATATGAAAGCCGTTTTGTAGGAACATTAATATGAAAGCAAGCTTTCGTAACGTTAATAAATTTTGTAATTTTGGCATAGTAAAACCGAAAAGAGAAAAATATAAATATAAACAGCTGTTTATAAGCAGTTAAGAAAGATTTTGGAATATGAATATTTCATACAATTGGTTAAAAGATTTTGTTGATTTCGATTTGACACCCGAAGAGGTTTCAAATGCGCTGACATCTATCGGGTTGGAAACCGGAGGGGTCGAGGAAATAGAGACTGTAAAAGGTGGACTCGAAGGCCTTGTAATAGGTGAGGTGCTTACATGTGTGGACCATCCCAATTCAGATCACTTGCATGTTACAACTGTAAATGTCGGGGGGGAGCAACCTTTACAGATTGTCTGTGGTGCGCCTAATGTTGCTGCCGGACAGAAGGTTGTAGTTGCCTTGGTTGGAACTAAGTTATATTCGGGAGAAGAATCTTTTACCATCAAAAAATCCAAAATCAGAGGCGAAGAATCATTCGGTATGATTTGCGCAGAAGATGAAATTGGTATCGGAACCAGCCACGATGGAATTATCGTGCTTCCGGCCGATGCTTCTGTTGGTACTTTAGCCAAAGATTATTATAATATCAAGAGCGATTATATACTGGAAGTAGATATTACACCAAACAGGGTAGATGCAGCTTCACATTTTGGTGTAGCCCGCGATTTTGCAGCTTATCTGAAACAGAACGGAAATCCTTCGGAGTTGAGGCGTCCATCAGTGGATGATTTCAAAACAGACTCTGCAACTAAAGGAGTTGAGGTGAAGGTTGAAAACACAGAAGCTTGTCCCCGTTATACAGGAGTAACTATTGCGGGTGTTACAGTTAAAGAAAGTCCCGATTGGTTGAAAGACCGTATATCTCTTATAGGGCTTCGTCCGATAAACAATGTGGTAGACATTACTAACTATGTGTTGCATGAATTGGGGCATCCATTACATGCTTTTGATAAAAAATATATCAGTGGAGGTACTGTATATGTGAAAACTTTACCCGAAGGTACTAAGTTTACAACTTTGGACGAAGTAGAACATGCTCTAAGCGAAAGAGACCTGATGATATGTAACGATAAGGAAGGAATGTGTATCGGTGGTGTATTCGGAGGTCTGAAATCAGGTGTAACCGAGACTACTACAGACGTATTTCTCGAATGTGCTTATTTCGATCCTACATGGGTGCGTAAGACAGCACGCCGTCACGGATTGAATACAGATTCGTCGTTCCGTTTCGAACGTGGTGCAGATCCTAACGATACTTTGTATGTATTGAAACGTGCAGCTTTACTTATTCAGGAAGTTGCCGGAGGTACTATTGTCGGAGATATTCAGGACGTTTATCCTCAAAAGATAGAGAATAAAACAGTCGAACTATCTTTCAGTAAGGTGAATACTCTTATTGGAAAAGAAATACCGAAAGAGACAGTTAAATCTATATTATCTAGTCTGGAAGTTGAGGTCAAAGGTGAATCGACAGACAGTCTGATCCTGAGCATTCCTACATACCGTGTAGATGTGACCCGCAATGTCGATGTTATTGAAGATATACTCCGTGTATATGGATATAACAATGTCGAGATAGGTGATTCTTTAAAATCAAATCTTTCATATCAGACTCCGACCGACCGTAGTTACGATTTACAAAATCTGATATCCGAACAATTGACCGGAGCCGGTTTTATGGAGATAATGAATAACTCTTTGACAAAAGAGGCTTACTATTCTGATTCGACCACTTATCCCGACTCAGCTTGTGTGCGTTTACTTAATCCGCTAAGTACCGATCTGAATGTAATGCGCCAGACATTGCTTTTCGGCGGATTGGAAAGTATAGCTTATAACCGCAATCGAAAAAGCAACAACCTGAGAATGTACGAACTCGGAAATTGTTACTACTTTGATGGGAATAAGAAAGATGCTGAAAAGCCATTGAATGAATATTCGGAAGAGTTTCATTTAGGTCTCTGGTTGTGTGGTGATACTATTAACAATAGTTGGGCAGCTCAAGAGGAGAAAGCATCTGTATATCATCTGAAAGGGTATGTCGAGAACGTATTATTACGTTTGGGTATATCTCAGGAAGCTTACGAATACGAGCAGTTTTCAAACGACATATATAGTGCAGCATTGACCATCAAAACCCATAAGAGGGTGCTAGGTACTCTCGGGGTAGTTGCCAAGAAATTGCTGAAACAAACTGATGTGAATACCGAAGTTTATTTTGCCGAACTGAATTGGGATGCTTTGATGAAAGAGATTAAGAAACATAAAGTTACTTTCTCGGAGATCTCCAAATATCCTTCGGTAAAACGCGATTTGGCTTTACTGCTTGATAAGAATGTATTATTCGAACAAATCGAGAAGATAGCTTATAAGTCTGAAAGGAAACTATTAAAAGATGTCAGCTTATTTGACGTTTATGAAGGAAAGAACTTACCTGATGGGAAGAAGTCATATGCGGTCAACTTTGTAATACAGGATGACGAAAAGACTTTGACCGATAAGCAGATCGATACTATTATGCAGAAGATACAGAAATCATTAGAACAAGAGCTGGGAGCTCAACTAAGATAAAGAGATGAGAATAGGCTATCCAAACCAGATAGCCTATTCTCTGTTTTTTATCATATCATCGGATTGTAAACCGAAGATTGGAGGAACGTTAGTTATAGCCCGTCTAGTTCGCTCTTTCTTTCCTCATTCCTTATTTTATCCTTTTCTTTCCATTTTATCTCCAATTCTTTCCTATATTCCCAGATTCTGTTAGCAATATGTTGGTTGATTAATTCAAAATCACCGGAAGGAATACGGTATTCAGAACTACCTTTAGACTCTAATGTACATTTTATATCCGGAGATCCTGTATTCCATGTATATACAGTCCAATATCCGCCACTATTAATAACAACTCCATACTGATTTCTATATGAGCTGTCATAGGATTTTACCTCTTTCCGAGGTTCTCCATATTTTATAGTAAGAGCGTCTCCGATGTTTGTTTGTCCATCCATGAAGCCCGAAGAATTAGACATTCTATAAAGAGAGTCTCTGAAAAATGTCAGTTTTAATGATTTTATATAGTACCCTTTAACCGGAACATAATTAGATATCTCATATGTTGGGGTTAATTCATATTTATATTTATCCTTGAATTTCAAGGTTTTCTTTCCCAAAACTTTAGCCACTTCTGTAG
The DNA here is from genome assembly GCF_900128985.1 of Indolivaga macrotermitis. Classification (GTDB taxonomy): domain Bacteria; phylum Bacteroidota; class Bacteroidia; order Bacteroidales; family Dysgonomonadaceae; genus Dysgonomonas_A; species Dysgonomonas_A macrotermitis. The sequence continues at coordinate 31,453 of NZ_FQUC01000009.1, forward strand.
TGGTCATTCCCAATCGAATCCCTCCTATACCATCAATTATCTGACAATAGGAAAATATACTTTGAAGTATTAATATAGCAGTAAAAATTATTTTTTTCATATTATAGAGTTATAGCACAAAAATAAAAGCTTAATATCAGACTTTATTCAAATAAACAAATTAAGTTATACCCGATCCGGTTATATCATAAAATGCAACCTGTTTTGCAGATTCACTTCTGCAATACCTCCGTCAATATCCAGATACAGAATATTCATATCAGGATACAGGGTTTTCATTCGTTTCTCAACACCTTTAGCTACAATGTGATTAGCGATACATCCGAATGGTTGTATACAAACCACTTTATTTACCCCTTTCCGGGCATAGTGCGCTACTTCTCCGGCGATGAGCCAGCCTTCACCAAATTGGTTTGAGAGACTAAGTACTTCTGATGCTGCCTCGGCTTTAGCAAAGATGGATTCCGACGTTTCGTAGAAACGGAAACCTTTCATGATCTTCTCATATTTTTTGATCTTCATGTTGATAAGTTGCCAGATAACAGGTTTCATCGCCTTTTCGAAGATGGTTTCTTCTCGTAATCCATTCTTTACATCCTCTTTGCTGTTTACAAAAAACTGTAGTAGGAAATCAAGTAGAGGAGGACAGGACACTTCTACTTCCTTCGATCTGAGCCATTCGGTAATATTGGCCTGAGCATAGTTATTGTATTTGAGGAATATCTCACCAATAAGCCCAACCTTTGTATATTGCTTATTATGTATCGGGATATTGTTAAAGTCGGCTACAGCTTCTTTTAGTAGGCGTCTCAGTATTTTAGGCGAGTTCGCCCTGACTGCATCTATCCCTCTTTCGATATAGAAATCAAATGCAGACAGAGAATCACCCTTCTTCTTTTCTCTGACAGAGATCGAACTATGCATCTGCTGTAAAGTATCTGAGTATAAGACCAGATCGACTGCTATTTTAGCCAGCTTTTTCCAGTCTATACTGAATTCACTCTCCTCATTCTGATAAGAATCTCCGGATGAAAGGGCAATTACCGGAATATCTCTGAATCCTGCATTTTGTAATCCACTCTTTATTTGAGCCAGATAGTTTGTAGCACGGCATTGACCTCCTGTTTGGGTTATTGCCAATACTATATCCTGAACATCATAATTCCCCGATTGCAGGGCATTTATAATATCTCCCAGTATTAATGTCGAAGGATAACATACTTCATTGTTACCATACATTAAACCTAAATCTGCAGATATTTTGTTTGATTTAGGCAGGTTTTCAATCTTATAACCAACCAGTTCACCTAATGCAGGAGCGAAGGGCGATAAGAAGTCGGTAAACCAAGGAATAAGGATAGTTTTCTTCCGGTCTTCCTTGGTATAAGGCGTGCGGTATCCTTTATAGTCATCCGTATTTATCTTATGTTCTACAGTATTAATTGTCTTAAGGGACTCAACCAAAGACCGTAGTCTCAAGCGGATTGAACCCGGACTTGCAATCTCATCGATACGCAATACGGTGAGGTTCTTGCCGGCTTGTTTCAATATATCCTGTACTTCGTCCATAATGAACGAGTCGGGGCCGCAGCCGAACGAGTTTAATTGTATCAATTGTATATTCTGAGGTAGCTTAGCTACTTCCATAGCTGCTTGAACCACACGGTTCGGATACGACCATTGTGATACAATATTGAGTTTGCCAAAGCCTCTACTTTCTTCTTTGCGGAATACATCATCCGTAAAAACCAGTACACCCAGATCAGACAGTATTTGTCCGACTTTCTGGTGGATAAGTGGGTCAGCATGGTATGGACGACCTGCTACAACAAAAGCTGTCTGATTATTTTTGATAGCATCTTCCAGTAGTACCTTTTGATTTTCTCTTAATAGTATCTTGGTTTCGTTCTTTATTTTCATAGCCTTATCAAAAGCCTTTTCGAATATGGCTTTTGATACTCCTAATGACGAAAGATACTCATAACAACCTTTCTCTAAGGCTTTATCATTACTGAATGTAATGACTGGTTTGTCAAGAGGTATGCCATATTTTTCTTCCGGTTCAACAGAGCTTCGGATAACTTCCGGGTAACCGCTTACCACCGGGCAATTGAACGAGTTGGACGAGCTACCGAACTCTTTCTCTTCCTTAGGAATGATAGGGTAGAATATTCTATCGACCTTTTGTTCTATCAAAGCAAGTATATGCCCGTGAACTAACTTGGCAGGAAAGCATATATTATCGGACATGACACCACCTACACCTTTTTGATAGAGAGGGAATGTCGACTCCGGAGATAGTCTTACATTGAACCCGGATTCTGATAATAATACATGCCAAAAAGGATAGTTGTCAAACATGTTCAGCACCCGTGGAATACCAATGGTTTTTCCGAGTAATATATTATCGGGATTTACCTTTTGGTTGAAAAGTATTTCATTCTTTTCGTCGAAACCGTTGAATCCTCCTTTTTGAGTGGAGTTTTTGTTATAGAATATTTTTTCACACTTATTACCAGCATAACAGAGGTTTCCGTTTTCGAATTTGAAGCGAAGTACCGAACAGCTATTAGTACATCCTTTACATTGCAATTCTTTGGTATTGATCGCTTCCGGGTCAGGTAAAGAGAACATTGAAACATGTGCTGTTTCGGCTTTTTTATCGGAAAGCCTCTGGGCATATAATGCGGCACCCAATGCACCCATCAATTCAGGATAATCTGTTGAACTTACCGATTTACCGGAGAGTAATTCCAATGCACGGTATACAGCATCATTCCGGAATGTTCCTCCCTGTACTACTATATTGTCCCCTAATTGTTTAAGATTAGAGATTTTAAGAACTTTGTACAAACAATTCTTTACAACCGAATAGGCTAATCCGGCAGCGATATCATCCATACCTGCATTTTCCCGCAAAGATTGTTTCACTTTGGAGTTCATAAACACAGTACAACGCGAACCTAAATCCGATGGATATTGTGCGATACAGGCAGCCTTTGAGAATTCACCCAAAGACATGTCCATCGTAGAAGCAAAGTTTTGTAAGAAAGAACCGCACCCGGCAGAACAGGCTTCATTTAACTCTATATTAGAGATCACCCCGTTGTTCGTAAATATAGATTTAATGTCTTGTCCTCCAATATCTAATATAAATGATACCTTTGGGTCTACATATTGAGCACCCGAAAGGTGAGCCATCGTTTCCACGATACCATAGTCGAGTCCTAAAGCCGACTTGATCAGGTCTTCACCGTATCCTGTAGCTGCTGATGATATGATTTTATAGTTAACCCCTTTTTCTGCGGCTTTTTGTTGGAACTGTTCCATCCCTTCGACCACTTTCTTGAGAGGGTTACCTTCATTGCTACCATAAAAAGTGTACAGAATATTGGTATCAGCATCCATAATCACAATTTTAGTCGTGGTAGACCCCGAATCTATACCCAAATAGCATTCTATATTTTTGTCTGTACCTAGTTCTTTGAACTTTAGAGGTTTTATTTTTCGGCTTTTATTCCAAAGCTTATATTCAGTATCATCGTTGAATAAAGCTGGTAAATATTCTTTTTGTAAGCCTGTTTTTGTTTCTGACCTTGTTATCAGTTCATTTAAGTTGTGATAAACGGCTTCTTTTTCGTTATATAACGCAGCACCCCATGCTGGAAAGTATTCTCCATTTTCAGGAACAATCAGATCTGCATCAGATACCTTGAGCACATTACGGAAAGCATTACGCAATGCCGGTAAAAATGTCAAAGGACCTCCGATACAGAGTATCTTAGGTTGAATATTACAACCTCTGGCTAAGGTTGTAACACTTTGTAAAGCAACAGCATGTAAGATTGAACCCGAAATATCCGCTACAGGAATATTACGGCTGATCAGATTTTGAACATCTGTTTTAGCAAATACACCACACCGGGAAGCGATAGGATAGATCCTTTCACATTTAAGAGCCTGTATTCCTAATTCATCGGTCGATATATTCATTAAGTTGGCCATCTGATCGATAAAGGCTCCCGTCCCTCCGGCACAACTCCCGTTCATTCGTATGTCAGGGTGTTTTCCTTTCTTGAAAAATACCATTTTGGCGTCTTCGCCACCTAGGTCTATTAATGTATGAGTTTCGGCATACACATTATTTACAACTTCTACAGCTGCTACAACTTCTTGTACAAAGCTAATACCTATGCGTTCGCCTATCCCCATTCCGGCGGATCCTGTAATGTTAATACAAAATTCAGTATCCGGATATTCAGTGATAACCTTTTGAAGTTCTTCAATAAAAGACTGTTGTATATTAGCCTGATGTCTACGATAGGCCTTATAGATAATTTGCGATTGCGAGTCTATTATCACAATCTTAATAGTAGTTGACCCTACGTCAACACCCATTTTATATTGTTGTTTCATATCCTCTTGTATTTTATTGGGCGTTCTCTGTGTTGTTTATATTGGGTTTAAGTGCATTGGTCACAAATTGTATGACATATTTTTCGTGACTGGCTATCAGGGAATCATATGTATTACGAGGGATTTCAAGCAATGTCATAGCCATATTGCCAAATAAAAAAGGGAACATGCATAAAGAGAGTATATTCAGCAGGAAATCTGCGGCCGGTGTTTCTTTTATTACCCCTTTCTTTACTTCTTCATGGATACGGGCTTCGATTTTACTGAATGAACTGAATGGATTTTTATTCTTTATCCTTTGAGTCAGAGCTTCAGGATTAAGGCTTACTTCATTTAATATGAAGGCAGCTATCTGTGGATATTCAAATAATATCTCATAGTAAGTATGAATCCATGTTTCGATCAATTCGAAGAAAGGTAGGTCGGAATTGATAGTTTCGAGGATTCTGGAGGTAAGCACATCCATTGCCTCTTCGAATATAATTTCGAATAAATTATACTTCGACCGGAAATAGTAGTTAACCATTGCTACATTCGTTCCCGATGCTTTTGCTATATCCCTGACACTTGTGCCCCTATATCCATTCCGGATGAATAAATCCTGAGCTTCTTTTAGGATTTTTTCTTTTACAATATGTGAATCTTCTGTGTTAAACATCTGTTCTAAACGGTTGTTTAGTGCAAATATAACTCAGATAATCAAGTTAAACAAGTGTTTAGTTGTGAAAGTTAAAAAAAACAACAGGTAATTTTTATAAATTAACTGCTGTCGAATAATTCTTATGTTGATATAGAATTGTCAGATATTTAACATTTTCAGAGCTTTTTCCATGTCTTCAGGTGTATCTATACCTATTGTTTCAAGATCAGTATATCCGACTTTGATCTTATATCCGTTTTCGATCCACCGAAGCTGTTCCAACGATTCTGCTAATTCTAGAGATGACTGTGGTAACAAGGTTATTTCTTTCAGAATATCTACACGATAAGCATACATTCCGATGTGTTTATAAAAAGTGTGCTTATCAAGCCATTCGGTATGTTTTGCATCTCTTATATAAGGAATGATAGAACGGCTGAAATAAATAGCTTCATCTTTTTTATTAATAACAACTTTAGGCGAGTTGTTATTAAATAATACATCAAAACCGTCTTTCTTTCTGAAGGGTTTTACTAATGTGGCTAGTTCTACATCCTTACTATTAAAACAGGACTTTAGCTCTTCAATCTGACGGGGCTGTATGAAAGGCTCGTCTCCTTGTACATTTATTACAACATCAAATGTCTTTTCTATTTTTTCATAAGCTTCCTTACATCTGTCAGTTCCACTTCTATGATCAGCAGATGTCATAACAGCCTTTCCTCCAAATGCTTCGACAGCATCTAATATTCGAACGTCGTCAGTTGCTACCCATACGTCATCAAGAACAAGTTTAACCTGTTCGTATACACGTTGTATCATAGTTTTCCCCGCCATGTCGGCTAGAGGTTTTCCCGGAAAGCGGCTCGAGCTATATCTGGCCGGAATGATTCCTACAAATTTCATGAAATTTCTATTTTAACTTTTAGAATTGCTCTGTTCAGGCATCGGTACGTTCTTTTATTTCGATTACATACAGTTGAGAATTCTCGTATTTGACTACTTTAACAGGTTTGTTTTGTTCAATAAACCCGCGATTGGCAACAGCATCATAGTAATTGTCGTCAATAACTATTTTTCCGGAAGGGCGAAGTACAGTTGCGGCATATCCGGTCTTACCAATAAAATGCTTTTGCTCTTCGGGCACCGAAATAAATCCTTCCTGGTCACTGGTTAAAGCAATATTTCTAAATACGCTTCCTTCCTTACCAACTCTGCTTATAAGAAAAATAATAAGAATGAAAGACATAAATATACCAACAACTACAGTTATCAGCGACTTTAGAGCTTCATCATTAGACACTCCTTCGAAACTGAAATCGACATTTCCTACAAGGCTGAGAAATAGACCGGTAGCAGCCAATATTATACCGCTGATACCTGCCACACCAAATCCCGGGATGACAAATATCTCAAAGGCGATGAGTATTAATCCAAGTACAAATATTACAATTTCCCAATTCTGGGCGTATCCGTCCATATATAACGGAGTGAAATAGAGTAGGGCAGCAGTAATTGCTACAGCAATAGGTAATCCAACTCCCGGAGTCTTCATTTCTATATAGATTCCCCCGACAATAATCATGATTAGCAAACTTTGTACTATTCCGTTTGTCAGGAAATCTTTGATATAATCAAACGCAGTAGGATTATATGATTTTAAATCGTATTTCTGCAACCCTATATATTTGACGGCTATTTCAGAAATATTTTCAGCGATGCCATCACAATAACCGACCGAAATGGCTTCGGTTGCTGTCATAGTCAATACTTTTGTAGTGTCGGGCAGAATAGCGACTTTTACCCTTTCATCTACCATAGCTTCGGCAATAGCCGGATCACGTTTCCATTTGATAACTGTTGCTCCGTTTTCTATGATAGTATCTTTACCGTGACTCTCGGCCGTAGAACGTATCAAAGCCCTCATATAAGACTGGTATTTATCCGGAGCTCTTTCTCCCATTCCGTCTACAACGGTTGCTGCTCCTATATTAGCACTGTTTCGCATGAATATTTTATCGCAGGCAATAGATATCAAAGCACCGGCTGAAGCTGCATTATTATTAATAAATACATATACCGGAATTTTACAATTTAAGATGGCTGTACGCATCGAGTCAGCTTCCATAACATATCCACCATATGTATTCATATCCAGAATAATATAGTCAGCACCTTCCTTTTCAGCAAAATGCAATCCGTTTTGAAGATGGTGCCATGTTGTAGTACCTATCTCTTGTTTAATGTTTATCTTATATATAAGAGGAGTTTTCTCTCCTGCTGATAGACGGGTAAATCCAAGCAGGAATAAGCAGAATAGAAAAAGTATTTTTTTCATAATTTGGATCAAGTATATTAACCGAGACATCAAATATACTTCAAATAATTCAATCGTTTGTTTTTTAATGAAAAATGAATGTATAAATGTATATTTGTATCCGATTATGAAAACATATCTGGTTAGTTTAGGTTCGAATGTAGATCGAGAAGAGAATATGTCCCGGTGCAGGTTGCTTTTGGGGGGATATTTTTCTGATATTACATATTCACAGATGCTTGAAACCGAGCCTTTCGGCGACGATTTTACCACCATGTTTTATAATCAGCTAGCTATTATTAATTCGGATTTTGATTATGAGTTTGTTAAGCAGAAATTAAAATCGATAGAAGCAGAACTTGGCCGGAAGTCAACAGATAAATCGCAAGGAGTTGTTAAAATGGATCTGGATGTTCTTGCTATTGATCATCAGATTATAAAACGACACGATTTTGAACGTCCTTACTTAAATGTATTATTACATTCTTTCCGGGAATTGAGACCCTCCGTTTTTTATTCCGAATATCTGAAAGCTTGCATATAAAAAACAACAAAAGGAAGAATAATTGATTAATTTCTTCCTTTCAATGGTTTAATATTTTCGATCTTGTGTGAAGCCAGGGGAGAATATAGAAATCTCAGCGAGTTTAAATCTCACCCTTTTCTTTCATCTTTTTGTATTCTTCCACAGCAATACATAATTCGTTATACCATGCTTCGCCGAATTTCCGGATCAAAGGAGTCTTCAAAAACTGGTATATTTTTAACCCTTCTTTATTACCTAAAAGTACAGCGGCCTTACATACTCTCCATCTATGATAATTTACAGCAGTAAAGGTTTTATATTTTTCTAACCGGATAGGATATAAGTGACACGAAATTGGTTTATAAAAATCAGTTTTACCCTCTCTGTGGGCTTTTTCTATAGCACATTTGCAGATTCCTTTGTCATCGTAATATGTAAATACACAATCTTTGCCATTAACTATCGAGGTTACCATTTCCCCATCAGTATCTTTGTAGGCAACACCTTGTTTTTCTATCACTTCCTGCGCAGCAGGCGATAAATCATCCCATACCAGTGGTAATACTTTTTCAAGTAGCTCTACTTCTTCTCTTTCGAGAGGGGCACCCGATTCTCCTTCTACACAACATTCGCCCAAGCAGGCCGAAAGGTCACAAATAAAGTTTTCTTCTATAATGTCTAACGCTACTATGGCGTCATCAATCTGTATCATTTCTATATTGTAAGTTGATATTCTGTTGCAAAGATAATCAATTGTTACTTTAGAATATGTTTGATCAAAAATAGAAGTTTAATTTATTAATTTTGTGATTCATTCATAACTAAGAAAATATGAAGATAGATGTGTGTTTTTCTCCTGCATTATATCCTTATTATAAGGAAGATGGAGAGACAATAGTGGTAGTAGTAGACATTTTCAGAGCAACAACCAGCATGTGCATGGCTCTTAATAATGGAGCTGCAAGTATTATTCCTGTAGCTACAGTAGAAGAAGCAAAAGCCTATAAAGATAAAGGATATCTGGTTGGTGGTGAGCGTAATGTGGTAAAGTTCGAATTTGGAGATTTCGGAAATACTCCGTCTGAATATACTCGCGAAAAGGTAGAGGGAAAGGATGTTGTAATATCTACAACCAATGGTACCCATGCCATTGATATGGCTGAAGATTGCTCTTGCCTGATAATAGGTTCTTTCTCTAATATTTCGGCTGTAGCCGATTTTTGTATTTCGCAGCAGAAAAATGTATTGGTATTGTGTGCCGGATGGAAAGATAAGTTCAATCTGGAAGATACGTTATTTGGAGGTGCATTAACTGAAATATTGGTACAAAAAGGCGGATATAATGCCCATTTTGATGCTGCCGGAGTAGCTCTGTCTATGTGGAAAGATGCTAAATCTGATATAATGAAATATATAGCGAATGGAGAACATATGAAAAGACTAGAAGCTCATAATCTGATAGATGTAGCCGATTTTTGTGTTACTTCCGATACAGTAAAAGTATTGCCTGTGTACGATAAAAAAACTAAAAAGATAACAGTGTTATAATAACATCCCTAAAATCCATTATTAGTAATAGAATGATTGATTACTTTTTTATACCTTTGGGAGCATATATAAGATATGTAATAAAATAATATAAAGATATGGTATTCAGGTTTTTATTGTTGTCAGATGAAGTCGAAGATTTCAGAAGAGAAATCCAAATTGATGCTGATGCAACATTTTTCGACTTACATAAGGTGATTTTAGCCTCTACAGGTTTTAAAGATGGAGAAATGTCATCTTTCTTCCTCTGTGGAGATGATTGGGAAAAAGAAACAGAAATTACTTTGACCGAGATGGATACAAGCTCGGAAGAAGATGCATATATAATGCAAGACTCCGTGTTAAACGATTTTCTTGAAGATGAGAAACAACGCCTCATGTATGTATTTGACTATATGACAGAACGCGCATTTTTTATAGAGCTTCGGGAAATAATTACAGGAAAAGACTTGGATGAAGGCATTTGTACAAAATCTCAGGGAGATCCTCCCGCTCAATTCATCGATTTTAACGATTTTGAACTGAAAACTACAGGACTTGATACCGGTGAAAATTTCTATGGTGACGAAAGTTATGACCTGGATGAGCTTGATGCAGAAGGTTTTGATGGTCTAGAAGATACACTCCCATTGCCTGACGATGATAAGTTTTAATGGATAAACTCTTAGTATTATTAGGTCCAACAGGAGTTGGCAAAACAGAATTAAGCGTGAGTCTGGCTGAATATTGGGGATGCCCTATAATTTCAGCAGACTCACGTCAGTTATATAAGGGGCTTACTATAGGTACGGCGGCTCCTACGTCGGCTTTATTAGAAAGGGTACCACATTATATGGTTGGGACTCTGGGTATAGGAGATTACTATAGTGCCAGTGAATTCGAAACAGATGCTCTTCGCCTTATAACAAAACTACATGAGGATCATAAAGTGTTGATAGTCACAGGCGGTTCTATGATGTACATCGATGCTTTGTGCAAAGGTATAGATGAAGTTCCGACAATTGATGAAACCCTTCGTAAAGAAATATATGAACGTTTCGAAAAAGAAGGGTTAGAGCCAATAAAAGCGCAGCTAAAGCTCTTGGATCCTGTCTTTTATAATCAGGTCGACTTGAAAAATCATAAAAGAGTAATCCACGCTTTAGAAGTATGTCTTATGTCAGGTAAGCCTTACTCTTCATTTAGGACCAACACTGCCAAGCAACGCCCTTTTGAGATCGTGAAAGTGGGATTAATGCGTGATCGTGAAGAACTTTACAACCGGATTAATATGCGTGTAGACCAAATGATTGAAGATGGACTTATCGAAGAAGCGAAAACATATTATCCTTATCGAAATTTAAATTCATTAAACACTGTCGGGTATAAAGAACTTTTCAAATATTTTGATGGCGAATGGACTTTAGAATTCGCTGTAGAAAAAATTAAACAAAACTCTCGTATTTATTCTCGAAAACAAATGACATGGTTTAAGCGGGATAAAGATATTTTCTGGATAAACTTATCGGAAGAAAATTCCACTTCAGTTTTCAATAAAATTATTTCTCTGTTCTGACTTATTCTATATAGTCAGATTTAATTATTCTTGGTTTATATATATCTGGTTATTTTATTTTATTGATTATATGCTGTTTATTGTTGTTTTATGATCTTAAAAGCAGGATGTGTATTGTTAAATAATGTTTACTATTAATTGGTAGAATAACTGTTGATCCATATAATAAACATTTTTCCTTTTCTAAAAGAGAAATTATTCAAAATATACCTCTTGTAAAAAGAATAAGTTTGGATTAAAATTTCTTTTATTATAAACCCAAAATGTTTTTCTTCATAATGAATTAACTATCCAAAATTTTTCTTAAATACATAACATTGATTTAATTCTTTGTCTTTAATTATTCTATAAATTTTTTATATAGACGATCCGGTTTATTTATTGGATTTTTATCGAGTATTTCAATTTTACAAATGCTTCATCTCGGAAAGTGTAAAATAATTGGCTTCTGAGTTAAATAGAATCTTAAGTAAATCGCTAAAGATTTATTTCTTGCTAATAGCTAATTTATTATATCTACTTGTATTCTTATTCTAAAACTGATTTTTAAAATTTTATTTAAGGATAAATTGGATAGGTTTAGAGTAGTTTTTTATTGAATAAAGAAATTTATTTTGATTATGTAAATTGTAAAAATTGGATAATTCGATTAATGAAATACTAATTCTGATTTTCTGAAAAATAAACAGAACTATTTACTTAATCCTAGGAGAATGTAGTTCTGTATCCTTGCGTTATATATTTCTATTGATTTTATATCGTTTGTTATAAGGTTGTTATTGTTTCATTTTTAATTGAAAAACTACTCTTGAATTGTTGAATAATACTTATTATTGATAGATAGAATAATTCAAAATCAGATAAAAACTATTTTATCAGTATTTTTTATGAAAAACTTGAAAAGAATATACTTCTATAAAAAGGAAAATCACAGAATAAGTTTTTACCATTTTAAATCTGAAAAAAGTTTTTTTCTTTTCAAATAGAAGTCGGCTAAAATACTTTGTGGGTAAATAGATTTTATATTTGTAGTTGTTGAAAGAAGAAGGTTTTTATCTCTAATTTGAATGTATTCGTTTCTTATCGATTTAAAATCTTTGTGTGCATCAAGAACAGCTTTGGCATTCTTTTTCTTACCGGATATCAACATCTGTAGAGCCGCTATATAATCCAGAATTTTTCGATACCTGAATATTCTATTAAAATGACCATCGGAAGTGTTTTTATATAGCATCAATAAATTGTTCCTAAAGTTTAGAAACGTTTTCCTGGGACTTTCTTCTTGTAAAGTTGCTCCTCCAACATGATATACAATTGAATGTGGCAGACAAACTATTTTTTTTCCTCTTGCATTCAGTCTCCAGCAGAGGTCTATTTCTTCCATATGTGCAAAAAAAGTAGCGTCTAATCCACCTGCATTCCAATAATCTTTAGCACGGATTACGAGGCACGCTCCACTTGCCCAAAATATATCAATCGGTTTATTGTATTGATTGTGATCTTGTTCTACATTGTTAAAAATGCGTCCTCTGCAAAATGGATATCCCAGCCTATCAATAAAGCCACCGCAAGCTCCGGCATATTCAAATAGAGTTTTATTTTTTTGTGAAAGTATTTTAGGTTGCGCCGCAGCAATGTCTTTATTTTTGTCCAGATGGTCGATGATTGGATCTAGCCAATTCTCAGAGACTTCTACATCCGAATTTAGTAGGACATAATACTCTGATTCTATTTGTTGTAGAGCTTTGTTATATCCTTCTGCATATCCGTAATTGTCTGGTAATTTGATGATTGATAGGGAAGGGTATTGTTGTTTTACAAATAAGACTGACTGATCGGTTGAGTTGTTGTCAGCAATAACTATATCTGCTGTGTTACTATTAGTAAATTTCACAACAGAAGGGAGGAATTCTTCGAGTAAATCTCTACCGTTCCAATTAAGTATGACTACCGATATTTTTTTCATGAATGATGAGCCCCGTCTCTTTTATGTTTCCACCGTTTATGAGACCAAAGCCAATAGGCCGGTTGACGCAAGATTGTTTTTTCCATCTCACGTATATATTTTTCTGTAATCGCAAATTCTGGTTCTTTATCCGGTTCTGCCGTAATTAGTTTTACCTCACAGTTATATTTACCTCTGCCTGTTTTGGTGATATCCAGATAAGTAACTGAAAACCCCGTCTTTTTAGCAATACGCTCTACTCCAGTATAGACAGGAGTATCCTGATTCAGAAATTCAGTCCAATAATGAATGTTGGAATAGGAAGGAGTTTGATCAGACATAAAGCCGATCAAGATCTTTCGATTCTCCTTTTTATATTCAAGAATAGCTCTTAATGTATTGTTTTTAGCTATACTAACGCTTCCGAACCGGCTTCTTATCTTTAGAAAAAGATCATCGAAAGCCTTGTTTTTGAGAGGACGGTATATTTGACCGAGAAGTGTATCTTCTGCAAATAACAAGTTGATAGATGGAACCCATTCCCAGTTGCCATAATGCCCGAGAAACATAATAGATGACCGGCCATTTTCCATCAGTTTTTCGACCAGATCGATATTATTAAATGTGATTCTACTCTGAATCTCGTCATTTGTGACATGGAGCAGTTTAATAGTTTCAACAAAATAATCACACAGATGATGGTAGAAGTCTTGTTCTATTTTCTTTAGTTCTTTGTCATTTTTTTCAGGAAAAGAAGCTTTCAGGTTACGCCTTACAACTTTCAATCTGTAGCGTATTATATAATATACGGGAACATACAATATATCGGACAGGATATATAATATTCTGAAAGGTAGTAACGCATGAATATATAATATTGCGTAGACTATGTAGTATACAACTTGAGTCATTCCCTGTATTATTGTAATATAAGAGCGGTACCTTCTAAATTCATTCTGCCGAGTTTTACATCACGGACTATATTTACAAGGTTTTCATCATATTCGCGTTCTACTTTGACGTAATTCTCCGTGAATCCATACATTTTATTATCATGTACAGTATGTTCAAATAAAGCTTTACGTAATAGCCCTTGCTGAGAAAGGTAAAAATCTCTCAGTTTTCTGTCAGAAATATCTAAAAGAACTTTGCTTCTTGCATGTTTTGTTCTGGGATCAACAGCAAAGTCGATTTTTAATGCTTGCGTATTAGGCCTTTCTGAATAGGTGAAAACATGTAATTGCGATATATCGAGGCTTTCGATAAAGCGACGCCCTTCTTCAAAATACTCATCTGTTTCACCACGTGTCCCAACAATTACATCAACGCCGATAAATGCATGTGGAAGTTTTTGTTTGATTATTTCAACCTTATGACGGAATAGTGCAGTGTCGTACTTACGGCGCATTAGCTTAAGTACTGCATCAGAGCCCGATTGTAAAGGAATATGGAAGTGAGGAGCAAATCGCTTAGAATGAGCTACGAAATCAATAATCTCATCGGTCAGAAGATTAGGTTCGATAGAAGAGATACGATAACGGGCAATACCTTCTACATTATCAAGAGCCTTTACCAAATCAAAGAAGGTTTCGCCTGTTGTTTTTCCAAAATCACCTATATTAACCCCTGTCAATACAATTTCCTTACCTCCATTAGCGGCAACTTCTTCAGCTTGTTTAACCAGACTTTCAACTGTGCCGTTCCTGCTGCGTCCTCTGGCAAAAGGAATAGTACAGAACGAACAAAAATAGTCACACCCGTCCTGAACTTTCAGGAAATAACGGGTTCTGTCGTCTTTTGAGCACGACGGAACAAAGGTCCTGATATTGTTGGTTTTAGAAGTGTGTACCGCTCCTTTATCCTTTTTCTTTAATTCGTCTAGATAGGCAACAACATCCAGTTTCTGTTCTGCACCTAATACAATGTCTACACCTTCGATACCTGCAATATCTTCGGGTTTCAGTTGAGCGTAACATCCGGTGACAATAACATATGCTCCTGGGTTATCCTTGATCATTTTTCGAACAGCTTGCCGACATTTTTTATCAGCAAACTCTGTTACTGAACAGGTATTGATTACACATATATGGGCAATTTCTCCGGCTCTCGCTTTGCGAACTCCTACTTGAGATAATTGTTTCCCGATAGCAGATGTTTCCGCAAAATTTAATTTACAGCCGAGAGTCAAATAAGCCGCAAGCTTATTTTCGAATATAGTATTATCTGTCATTATTACTTATTACTAAAACTTTTTACTGTTACTGATTATCAGTAGTGTATATATATTATTATATACAAAAGCCTACAAAAATACATAAAAAGCGTCAACTTTGGAGTTAAAATAATTTGCAAATAACATACTTGTGTCTATTTTTGCACAAAAGATTAATGTTTGAGCAATTTCTATGATAAAAGAGAATTTTATTAAACTGTACGAAAACAGTTTTAAGTACAATTGGGATTTACCGGCTTTAACTGATTATGGAACAGACCGTACATTGTTCTATAAAGATTTAGCTAGCGAAATTGCTCGTATGCATGTCTTGTTCGAAAAATTAGGGGTAGATAAGGGTACTAAAATATCTTTAGTAGGCAAAAATACAACGAATTGGTGTATCGCATATATGGCGGTGATTACATACGGAGGAGTAATTGTGCCTATACTACAGGATTTTCATGCAGATAATATTCAACATATCATAAATCATTCGGAGTCGGAGTTTCTTTTTGTTGGAGACTCTAATTTTCAAGCTTTAGATGAAGATACGATGCCGGGGTTGAAGGCCATCTTTTCGTTGACTGATTTTTCGTGTATACACGAAAAGCAACAAGAATCAGTAAAAAAGATATCAGGAAATCTGGAGGCATCAGTGACGTTGAAATATCCCGATGGATTTCAGGCATCGGATATTGAGTATGCCGATGTTGATAACTCTGAAGTTGTATTAATCAATTATACATCAGGTACTACGGGTTTCAGTAAAGGTGTTATGCTGATGGCGAATAATCTTGCTGGAAATGTGGTATATGCTAAAAAACTAGACTTATTGTTCAGAAAGCAGCGGGTGGTTTCTTTTTTACCTTTGGCCCATGCTTATGGCTGTGCATTCGATTTTTTGTATGCTCTTTCGGAAGGAGTACATACTACTTTACTGGGAAAGACCCCTTCTCCTAAGATTTTGTCTGCAGCTTTTGCCGAAATTAGACCTAATCTGATTGTTTCGGTCCCTCTGGTGATTGAAAAGATTTATAAAAAAGCATTAGTTCCTAAGTTAGAGAAACCTGCTGTGAAATTTGCTTTGAAAGTACCTCTTTTGAGAAAAAGGGTTTATGCTAAAATTCGGAAAGGCTTGATTGATGCTTTAGGTGGACAATTTCATGAAGTTATAATAGGCGGTGCTGCACTAAATAAGGAAGTGGAAAGCTTTCTGCATAAAATAAAATTTCCGTTCACTGTCGGTTATGGTATGACCGAGTGCGGACCTCTGATATCTTATGACCATCATTATGATTTTATCCCGACTTCCTGTGGTAAGATATTGTCTATAATGGAGGTGAGAGTTGACTCTACTGATCCGTATAATCAGCTGGGTGAAATTCAAGTACGTGGCGAGAATGTAATGAAAGGTTATTATAAAAATCCGGAAGCTACGCAGCACGCATTTACTGAAGATGGATGGCTTAGAACAGGCGATCTAGGAACAATAGACAAGGATAACCGTATTTATTTACGGGGGCGTAGTAAATCTATGATTTTAGGACCTAGTGGGCAGAATATATTTCCGGAAGAAATTGAAGCTAAGCTAAATAACTTACCATATATTATGGAGTCGGTAGTTGTAAGTCGCGACAATAAACTTGTGGCATTAATATATCCTGACTACGAAGCTATAGATGCTGGTAATGTTTCAACCAAAGATTTGGAGCTGATCATGGCTGAAAATAAAAAGCTATTAAATAACTCATTAGCTTCATTCGAGAGTATCTCGGCTATTCATATATATCCGACAGAATTTGAGAAAACACCCAAGAAAAGTATAAAGCGTTATTTGTATGAGAAATAGAGTGTTTATATTATTCTAAAAAAAACATAAAAAACAGTAAAAAAAACAATGTGTTTTAAAACATTATTCAGAAATTCTTCTATATATTTGCAGCGTATTTAGTAATTAAATACATAACATTTATTACTGTTAAAATTGAATAAGACAATGAAAAAATTATTTTTATTTGCTGTTGCTGCTGTAGCTATTTCTTTTGCTTCATGTTCAAATAAAGGAACCTCTGAAACTGCACCTGATGCTGATACTGTATCTACTGTAATCGAAGAAGTTCAAGAAGTTATTCCTACTGATACTGTGGCTGATTCTTCGGCTGTAGTTGATGAAGTAGCGACACCACAAGCTCCTGCAAATTAAAATAGCATACAACAAGAAAATAAAACGCCCGCGTCTTTACGCAGGCGTTTTTGTTTTTACTGACTTGTTTATTTAAAAAGTATTATCTTTGTCAATTGTAAAAGAATTTAAGAACAGTATATGGATATGACTCAAGACGATCATTGGGATATCGTCATTAAACCCAAGGAAAAAGGATTACATCTTAATTTAAAAGAAGTTTGGCGTTATCGAGACCTACTTTACTTATTTGTACATAGGGATTTTGCTGCAACTTACAAGCAGACTATATTAGGTCCGCTATGGTTTTTTATTCAACCAATATTTACAACGATAATTTTTACAGTTGTGTTTGGTGGTATTGCAGGTATACCGACAGATGGTTTGCCACAGCCTTTGTTCTATATGGCAGGTATATTATGTTGGAATTTTTATAGTGATTGTCTAAACCGTAGTACAGGAACCTTTTTTGCAAATGCAGGTGTTTTCAGCAAGGTGTATTTTCCTCGTCTAGTGGCTCCAATTGCCGGTATTGCAACATCCATTATTAAGATGTTGATACAGTTGTTATTATTTTTTGCATTTTATGCATATTATATATACGATGGCTCTTCAATTGGGATAAATTTATATGCTCTTTTATTTCCGGTATTGGTTATTATGTTGGCAGGACTTGGATTTGGTGTCGGAATCCTTATTTCGTCAGTAACAATTAAGTATCGAGACTTGTCCATATTATTCTCGTTTGTAGTAGGACTGCTTATGTACATAACGCCTGTTATATATCCTTTGTCTGCCATTCCCGAAAAATACATGCAATATAAATGGTTAATTCAGTTGAATCCTCTGTCTTCAGTAGTTGAGACGTTTAGATATGGTTTCTTGGGAACAGGTGAATTTTCATGGCTTTCATTAGGGTACAGTATGATATTTACTATTATAATAGTTCTATTGGGAATTATTACATTTAATAAAGTAGAACGTCGTTTTGTCGATATCGTTTAATAATAACAGAATAAAGGTAAAAGATACATGTCTAATATAGCTATAGAATTCGAAAATATATCCAAGCAATATCGTTTGGGAACAATTGGAACAGGTACAATCTCTCATGACTTGAATCGGTGGTGGCATCTGGTGCGCGGAAAAGAAGATCCATATTTGAAGATAGGTGAGGTTAATGATAGAAGTTCAAAAGCCACAAGTGACTATGTCTGGGCATTAAAAGATATTTCGTTCAAGGTAGAGCAAGGCGATGTCTTGGGTATTATAGGTAAAAATGGAGCCGGTAAATCTACATTATTAAAAATATTATCCCGAGTTACTACTCCTTCAACAGGAGTTATTCGGGCAAAAGGACGTATTGCTTCTCTTCTGGAGGTCGGAACAGGGTTTCATGGAGAGCTTACCGGACGCGAAAATATCTATATGAATGGAGCGATACTAGGTATGACTAAGAATGAAATAACCCGAAAACTGGATGAAATTGTAGCATTTTCTGGTATCGAAAAATATATTGACACACCTGTAAAAAGATATTCTTCGGGTATGACTGTACGCCTGGGGTTTGCCATTGCAGCTCACCTCGAACCAGAGATACTGGTTGTGGACGAGGTTCTTGCTGTAGGTGATGCCGAGTTTCAGAAAAAGGCTATAGGTAAGATGAAAGATGTGTCACAGTCTGGAGGACGTACTGTATTATTCGTAAGCCATAATATGTCGGCCATTCAAAGTTTAACCTCGAAATGCGTATTCTTAAAAGATGGTATGGTTAACAGAATAGGACCAACAGAAAAGATCATAAAACTATATTTTGAAGATAACTTTTCGGACTCACTGGAAAATAAATTGTCCTTTATAAAGGAAGATTTAGATGAAAATAAACCTATAGAATTACTTACAGCAAAGATAATCCAGTCGGCTCATAGTATAGAGGTTATGATTGAATATGTTGTAAGAGAGGTAGTTGGTAGTGTTGTTGCTATTAAAATAATTAATACAGAAGAAGTTTCTATTTTGACAATTATTGATACCGATAATGAAAATATTCCTTTTCGGAAAGAAGTAGGACGGCATTCCGTTAGATTTCAAATCCCACAGGATATATTGACCCCTAATACATTCTTTATGACGGTCTCTTTTTCTGACATGAAATCAGAACGTTTTGACTTTTATGAAAAGCTATTGTCATTTTCCATTACTGAATACAATGATATTCTTGATTCTGAAAAAAGAGGTGGAATCATCAGGCCTTCAGAACAGTATGTTATAACTCCTTGAAGTAAAGAATAGGGATTTAGATTACAGATAATGAAACAAGTAGTAAAAAATATAATATTGCCTTTTTTTCAGAATACCTCTATTTATAAAAGATGGAGGGAACATCAGGATAAACAATGGCAGATTACGATTCTTAATGAACTAAAAAAGCGAGAAAATGAGAAATCTAAAATTTCTCACAAAATTGAGGTTGTTAATCTTAATGCCGATGATGTTTGTAATTCCAGATGTGTTATGTGTAATATCTGGAAGCAAAAAAAGCAATATGAAGTTTCTCCGGATGATTTGGTAAAGATACTAAACGATCCTTTGTATAAGGATGTTAAGCACATTGGAGTTACTGGTGGTGAACCGACTTTGAGAGAAGATTTATCACTCTTATACGAGTCTTTATTTAAAGCCCTTCCGGAAATGGAAGGCGCAAGTATTATCACGAACTGTATTAAATCGGATGTTGTAATCAAGAGGATAGAAGAAGTCATAGATATGTGTGAAAGATATAATAAATCTTTCTCGATGATGGTATCTCTTGATGGCTACGGAGAAGTACATGATAAAGTCAGAAGAATAAAAGGTAATTTCGAGAGTGCAATCAAGGTTTTAAACCACTTTAGAAATAAAGGAATAGGGGTTGTTACAGGTACAACTATCAGCAAAGTAAATGTGTGGGATGTAGACGAGTTGTTAGATTATTTGAAGGAAAATAATATATCGGGTCGTTTTCGTATCGCAGAATTTATAAAAAGACTGTATAATGACGAAAATGAAGATATTATACGGAATTTTGACGAAGATGAAAAATACCATTTGATATTGTTTTTCTATAAGTTAATTATGACTTATGAGAAAAATGGTACATATCAACGAACATATAGGAGTATAATCAATATTCTTTCTGGAGGTAGCCGTTTGATAGGCTGTCCATACCATTCGGAAGGAGTTGTATTGAACTCACGAGGAGAGGTCTCGTATTGCGCTCCGAAATCAAAAATAATAGGAAATGCTTTGGAGGATAGTTCCTTAAAGCTATATGAGTCTAACTTAGATGAAAGAAGTAGAATTCGTAGAGAAAACTGCGATGATTGTATACATGACTATCATGCACCGGTTACTTATAAAGAAAAGGCTGCTGAATTTGAAGAAGTAAACTGGCGGCTTGCTATCCAGTTAGATGCCAAATATAAATCTTCGGTCTTCAATAAAGTAGATGCTGCGAAAGTTAACAATTCTAATCCGCAGTTTTTTATAACAGGTTGGTATGGTACCGAAACTGTTGGGGATAAAGCTATTCTAGGACAGGTGATAATTGATTTGTACCAGCAATATGGAAAAGATATTGATATTGTTGTATCAAGTATTTATCCTCTGATAACCAAAAGAACAATGTCCGAACTAGGTTTCGACCATGTTAAAGTTGTATTCGTTTACTCGAAGGACTTTGTTAGCTATATTAAAGGCTCTGAGTCAGTCATTATTGGCGGAGGTCCTTTAATGGATCTGGAAGATCTGGCAATACCTTTGTATGCATTCAGAATTGCGAAGTCTCATAATTTAAAAACAGTCATTGCCGGATGCGGATTAGGTCCGCTTATGTTTGTGAAGTATCAGGATGCTGTAAAAGAAATTCTTAACTTGGCTGATATTATTCAGTTGAGAGATTGGAAAAGTGTAGAATTAGCAAACGATTGGACTGGAGGAGGAAAAAATATTGAAATGGTTGGAGATCCCGCTAAACGATATTTATCCCGATATAAAAACAAGGCCTTTGAACCGAAGGATAAAAAGGTGTTGAGTTGTTTTCTCCGTGAGTTAACTACTGAATATGCTATAGAGTCTTTAGAAGAATTTGAGTCTGTCAGAAATAAGTTTGAGTCAGCTTTAGCAACATATATAAAACAAAAAGCAATTGAAATTGGAGCTGATGAGATATATCTGGATCATATGCATAATTTTCAGGTAGGAAATGATGATAGAGATTTTTCCAGAAGATTTATCAGAACATATTTTAGTGATTTTCAGATTCCAATCTCTTATAACAAAAAGTTGTCGACGGTTGATTCTATAGTTGAGACAATGAAGACTTCAACAGTGAATATTTGTATGCGTTTCCATTCTGTTGTATTCGCTCATACTCTGGAGACAAACTTTTTAGCAGTAGATTATACCAGAGGAGGTAAAATTCAGAACTATCTGACAGACAACTCTTGTTTAGATAGGTTGATTTCAGTTGATGATATCATAAAACATGGGAATTAAGGTTGCTCAAATATCGGTTGCTACAACTGGAGGAGCAGGTGCTGCTGCTTACAGGCTGCATACGGCTCTAAACGGGAATACGGCTATTGATTCTTATTTTGTACGACAGTTGCCAAATCCCGAATATGCATTTGACAAACAAGTCTATACTGTCGATAAGAAGAAATATTCATATACAGACAGGCTTAAAGCAAAGTTGAAGATTGATATTGACACAAAAAATAACCAGAGGGCCGGAATTATAAATCTATGTAATTGCGAAATCGCAAGTTTTCCGGATACTAATTTCTTAATAGAAGATTATCCTATAGTTAAAGAGGCGGATATTATTAACTTACATTGGGTTGCAGGTTTTCTCAATTATCCGACTTTTTTTAAAAAGATAAATAAACCTGTTGTATGGACAATTCATGATATGAATCCCTTCAGTGGTGTTTTTCATTATGAAGGAGATGAGTTTATTAACCATGATATAGCAGGACGTTTAAATCAGGAGGCATTAGCCGAGAAATTACATTCTATTCATAAGAGCAAAAAGGTATATGTTGTATCTCCGTCTGAATGGTTGAAGAAAAAATCGGAGGAAAGCAAAATACTTGGTATCTATCCTCATTTTTTGATACCTAATAGTTTGGATTTTGAACAGTATCCAATCATGGATAGGTTACATGCAAAACAGACGCATAATGTAGATAATGGTCATAAGACATTACTATTTATTGCGCATGATATACAAATTCACCGAAAAGGATTTGATTTGCTTATTGAAGCCCTGAAAAATATAAACTCCAATAACTACAATTTAATATCTGTTGGCGGACAGAAGGTGGTAGTTAATGACTCTATCAATCATATACATTACGAGAGAATACATGATGTCAGAGAGCTCAATAGTATTTATTCGGCAGCTGATATTACGATTTTACCTTCTCGGGAGGATAATTTACCAAATGTAATGTTAGAATCTTTTGCCAATGGAACACCTGTATTAAGTTTCAGAGTTGGAGGGATGGTTGAGCATGTTATTCCGGGTAAAACAGGATTATTAATGCCAGAAATAAATTCCGGGGAATTAACCCATTATATTCAGGAGTTTATTGCAAATAAATTTACGTTCGAATCTTCAGATATAAGAGAATACGCTTTGCAGCATTTTAAAGGTGATAGACAGGCTGAAGCTTATTCAAAACTATATAATGATATTTTAAATCAATGAAACTCTCGATAATAACCATTAATTATAATAATTCGGAAGGTCTTGAGAAAACGATTCAGAGCATTGTTAATCAAGATTTTTTTGATTACGAATATATCGTGATTGATGGAGGGTCTACAGATGGTAGTGTTGATGTAATTAAAAAATATTCAAGAATAGATTATTGGCTTAGTGAGCCCGATTCCGGCGTTTATAATGCAATGAATAAAGGGATTAAAAAGGCACAGGGAGAATATCTGCTATTTATTAATAGTGGAGATATGCTATATAATAATCAGGTTCTTTCTAATGTATTCGCTAAGAATATAGATAATGACTTACTATACGGAGACTTACACAGAATATTTCCTGACGGACATTCGGATATTGTTCAAATGCCGGACTTTGTAGGGTGTGACCAGATGATGGAAAGCACATTGACTCATCCTACAACGTTTATTAAGCGTAGTCTATTTGATAAATATGGACTGTACAGGGAAGACTTGAAGATCGTGTCGGATTGGGCTTTCTTCTTTAAAATTATTGTTTTCTCTAATGTCTCTCGCTCTCATTTGCCCATAACTATTGCGACATTCGATATGGAGGGTATGAGTACCACAAATACGAATTTGGTACAAGCTGAGAGACAGAAAGTAATAGGGGAGTCTTTTTCCTACGAATTGTATAATATATATTATACACATGGTGCTTATAAACAATTTTATAACCATAAAATATTTAGAATAGCCAGATCTATAAAACATTCACTAAAAAATGCTTTATCAAAGAAATACTGGTTCGATTTGATTCACAAAAAACGTTTTCATTTCGCAATTACTCGTATAAATAAGACAGTAAGAAATCAGAAAAAAAATCCATTATCTATACCTGTCATTATAATTAATTACAATAGACTTAGAGATTTAAAAGAGCTCGTTACTTTTTTGCTTGAGCGCAAGCACCAAAATATTGTTATTGTTGATAATAAGTCTACATATCCACCTTTATTAGAATATTACAAAGAAATAGAAGGCAAGGTGAATGTTGAGTTTATGGATCAGAATTACGGGCATCTTGTGTTTTGGAAGAATAAGTCTCTGTATAACAAATACGGATCAGGGTATTATATAATAACCGATTCAGATGTAATTCCGAATAAAGACTTACCGGAAGATTACATAACATATTTGATTAAGATATTGGATAAGTACCCTCAAGTCTCAAAAGTTGGTTTCGCTCTGGATGTAGACGATATCCCCGAACATTATCAATTAAAAGAACAGGTTCTAAATTGGGAATCTCCGCATTGGGAAGGTAATATCGGAAAGAATTTGTATTTGAATGAATTGGATACAACATTCGCTATCTATCCTCCATATTATAATTATTCTACATTGGCTGAATTTTATCCTGCAATAAGAATTTCGGGTAATTTTACGGCAAAACATATGGGATGGTATATTGATAATAATAATCTGGATGCAGAAGATCTTTATTATTATAATCATGCGAATAGTTCCAGTTCATGGAAACTCAATGAAAAAGGCGAATTTGTAGGGAATCAAATTTATAATAAAGAGTGAATATGGTTTCTGTTATTATACCTAATTATAATCATGCTCCTTATTTAAAGTTAAGGATTGATTCTGTACTGAATCAAACTTATCAGGATTTTGAGGTTATATTATTAGATGATAAGTCGACAGATAACAGTAGAGAAATAATAAAAGAGTATACCGGTCATCCCAAAGTTTCTCATATTATCTTTAATGAAACGAACAGTGGCACTACATTTAAGCAGTGGCAAAAAGGGCTGGAACTTTCAAAAGGTGAATATGTTTGGATAGCCGAAAGTGATGATCATGCAGATGAGACTTTTCTTGAAAAAGTGATGGCTTCTATTGGGAAATACCAATCTGTACTTGGTTGTGCTTTATCGCAAATTATTAATGAAAACGGTCATATCAAACGTTCTCGGGCAGCAATAATGGATGAAGAATATTGTAAAAAAGAAGAGTTTCTGTCGAAGCATCTACTTTTGGGCAATGTTATTTATAATGCAAGTACGGTTGTGTTTCGGAAGGATGCAATACAAGCGTCTATTTGGGATGAAATTACTAAACTGAAATATTGTGGCGACTGGCTTTTTTGGGCAAGGCTTATAATGACAGGCAGTGGAGGTGTTACCGAAGTAAAGGAATATCTTAACTATTTCAGAACACATAGTGGAAATGTTTCTAATAAATCGGAAACAAATGGCTTAACATTTTTGGAGGGTTTCCCTATCTCGAAAATGATAGCAAAGGAGCAAAATATAAAATGTGACAAGCAATTCCGCCAAAAATGGTTCTTCGAATGGCAACATTACCGAGCATTTTACCATTTTTCAAAGAAAACAAGTTTGAAAGTATTTTTGTTATTTTTAAAAAGGGAGCCTCTTATTGCTCTATATGAATTAGAACGATTAGTAACCCGATTCTTTAAAAGATAATAGTGGCCGATTTACAATATTTACATATGGTATCAGTGTTAATGCCGGTATATAATGCGGCAAAATATATTCGGGAGGCTATTGATAGCATTTTGAATCAGACATTTACTGATTTCGAATTCCTGATTATAAATGATGGTTCTACAGATAACACAGCCGATATTGTAAATGAGTATAAAGATCCACGTATCAAGCTTGTATCAAATGATTCTAATTGCGGTCTTATCTATACTTTAAATAAGGGAATAGATTTAGCCCAAGGCAAATATATTGCACGTATGGATGCCGATGATATATGTGCCCCTCAAAGATTAGAGATGCAGGTGGGATATCTGGAAAAAAATCCGGATATTGATATATTGGGAACAGCATTTAATTTTATAGGTACTCCTTACGAGATACATCATCCTGTATATCAAGCTGAAATTCGAATAAAACTTTTAGATGATAATGCTTTTTCTCATCCTTCGGTCATGATGCGTACTGAAGCTTTGAGGAGAGTAGGTTTACATTACAATAGCGACTATAAACATGTTGAGGATTATCAATTTTGGACACAAGCCGAAATGACAGGTTTGGGATTGGCCAACTTAGATGATGTGTTACTGTTTTATCGTCAGCATGCAGATCAGATATCGAGCCAAAAATATGATGAGCAACAGATATCAAAAAAGAATATTCGATTAGAGTATTTTCAGCATTATTTCCGGAATAATTTTACTCCCGATGAACTCAAATGCTTATTCGATTATAATAATACAAAAGTTGTATACAAAATTGAACTTTTGAATAAGTTGAGTTTAGTAAACAGGCGGGAACATATTTTCTATGATAAGTATTTTGATAATTATATTGATATCCTTATCTACAGGAATATTCCCGATAAACAAGCCTTAGGATGGGGGGATGTATTCAGGATTATGAAGAATAATGTATCTTTACATATTAAGAAAACAGTATTAAAAATAAAACTAAAGTTTATTTTAGGAAAATAAAAATATGTTGGAGACTCCCTTAATATCAATTATAGTTCCCTGTTACAATCAGGCTCAATATTTACCTGAAACATTACAATCAGTACTGGATCAGGAATTATTGCAGTGGGAATGTTTGATTGTTAATGACGGATCTCCTGATAACACCGGGGATATTGCTAAGCAATGGTGCGCTAAGGATACCCGGTTTAAGTATCTGGAGAAAGCAAACGGAGGCTTAGCCGATGCACGTAACTATGGGATCAGGCATGCGCAGGGAAAGTATATTTTGCCATTGGATTCAGACGATAAAATTTCACCTACTTATACAAAAGAAGCCATTGCGATTTTGGATAATAATGCTTCTGTAAAATTAGTATGCTGTAGGGCTATGCTGTTCGATGGGGATAACGAGGAGTGGAAATTATTACCATATAGTTATGAGAATCTTTTATTCGTACGTAATTGTATGCACTGCTCATCTGTTTATCGAAACAGCGATTATAACAATACACAAGGTTATAATACAAACATGAAGGGTGGCTGGGAGGACTACGATTTCTGGATAGGTTTACTTGAAAGGGAGGATAAAGTAATTTTTCTTGATAAGATACATTTCTATTACCGGACAAAAGAAGTCTCTATGCGTACTCAGATTTCTAAAGATATGGAAGACTGTTTACGCAAGCAGATATTTAAAAATCATATTGATAAATATCTGGCTGAAATAGACCCTATCGAACAGTACCGGGAGTTAAAAGAGTGTAGAATGGTAGAGAGTTCGTTGCAGTATCGAATTGGTGCTTTTATCTCAGCTCCCGTTCGTATTATTCGTTCCATTTTTAATAAGTAAAATGATTTATATAGAGTTAAACGGCAGGCTTGGCAATCATCTGTTCCAGATAGCAACAGGAGCATCCTTAGCTAAAAAGCATGGAGTGGGTTATAAAGCCGTATGTCATGATGGATATAAGTTGGCTCCTCCCGATAATTGTTATGTAAAGGAATACATAGAGCAGTTCAGACCCAATATATTACGTAATATTGATATCCAGATAGGGCGTCCGGTTGCAGATTGTGATTACTATTATGATATAGAATACATTTACAAAGAAATCCCTTATATTGATGGACATGATTTGCTGCTCTATGGAGCTTTCCAGTCTGAGAAATACTTCGATAAGGAATTAGTTCGGCAATTATTCTCTATTCCAGATGATATAAAAGAATATATTTATTCGAAGTTTGGAGATATACTCCGTATGGGGGTGACTTCTATTAACGTTCGCAGAGGTGATTATTGCAAGTTGCCACACCAGTATGCAGTTTGTGGAATGTCTTATTACAATAAAGCCATTGACCGATCGGGACGGGATAAAAAATATTTGATTATAAGCGACGATATAGATTGGTGTAAACGTCATTTCAAAGGAGATAACTTTTATTTTGTAGATGATGAAGAGCCTATTATTGATTTATATATTCAAACGCTTTGCGAAAATAATATAATCAGTAACAGTACTTTCAGCTGGTGGGGAGCCTGGTTGAATCCGAATCCCGATAAGGTCGTTATTTGTCCTGATCCTTGGTTCGGAAAGTCCTACAGTAATTATAGTACACAGGATCTAATTCCTGATGAATGGATACAAGTGGAGAACGAACTCTCATTCGATTTAAAACTGTTAGCCATATATTTACGGACAATAGAAAAAATTCAGAAGCTTGTGCCAAAGTCTCTCAAACAAAAAATAAAACAATTAAGAAAGTAAACAGAAAACAGAAAACAGAAATGAAAGTAGTAACACTAAGCACAAAAGATTCGTTTGGCGGAGCTGCCCGTGTTGCTTACCGTTTGCATGAAGAGATAAATGCAATGGGGATAGATAATATGCTTTTAGTTAATAATAAGCGAACATCCAGTTCTACAGTGTGTCTGGCTTCTGATTTTCATGATCATCTGAATCGTTTTACCTATCAACTGAAAAAATATGATATGAAGTATCAGGAGTTTAAACGGAGACGTAACTGGGCCCGTTATCCTGATATGCAAAATAAGATATTGTCGGATATAGCTGTTTCTTCATTAAATAATGCTTTAGATAAAATTGATTTTGATCTTATTCATATGCATTGGGTAGGAGAGAGCTATGTCGATTTTACAGAATTTAAGTCGGTAAAGAATCCGATAGTATGGACATTACATGACTGTTTTTCGTTTACAGGCTTATGCTCTTATTTCGAAGATTGTGATAAGTATAAGACTCATTGCGGAGCTTGTCCTCAGTTAGGATCAACGAAAGAAAAAGACTTTAGTTACAAAGTATTCGATATGAAGTATGACCGTTATGCACCGTTAAAGTTTCATATAGTAACTCCCAGTAAATGGCTTGCAAAAGCAGCATCAGAAAGTGTATTATTAAGAAAATATCCGATAACAGTTATTCCTAATGGTATAGATACTGAGGTTTTTAGACCAAAAGATAAAAAGGATGCAAAGAAATTATTATCTTTACACCCTAATAAAAAAACAATACTTTTTGGAGGTATATCAGCAATGGCTGATCCCCGTAAGGGCGGTAGTCTGTTGAAACAGAGCCTCGAAATATTATTAACAACTACTGACTTAGAAAATCAGGTGGAGTTGTTAATTTTTGGAGCTGAACAAAAAGATAATATTGACTTTGGATTTCCGGCTAAATATTTAGGGTATGTATCAGAAGAGGCAGATCTCTGTAATGCTTATAATGCGGCAGATGTAACGATTGTACCTTCTACACATGAGAACCTCCCAAATACTATTCTCGAAAGTTTATCATGCGGAACTCCGGTTGTTGCTTTCAATATAGGAGGAAATCCTGACATGATCGATCACACTGAAAATGGATATCTGGCGACTCCTTATGATACAACAGACCTTGCTAAGGGTATAGAATACTGTTTAAAGAAAAATAATGATAATATTTTAGGTAGAAACGCCCGTATAAAAGTATTGGATCATTTTAAAATAGAAGACATTGCAGAACGCTATGTCGAATTGTATAATAAAGTATTGAATAAAAATATATAATATGGATAATGTAAAATGTCTGATTTGCGGAGGTGATACAAAGCCTGTATTCACAACAAAGGTATTGCATAAATACGATGTTACTTATCATCGGTGCACATGTTGCGGATTTATTCAGACTGATACTCCATATTGGCTGGATGAGGCATATAGTAGTGCTATTACCTCTATGGATATAGGTCTGGTATACCGTAACTTAGTGTACTCTCCACAGGTAGAGCATGTGATAAAAACATCATTCGATTACAATAAAAATTTTTTGGATTATGCCGGCGGATATGGATTATTTGTCCGCATAATGCGCGATAAAGGTTTTGATTTCTATTGGGATGATAAATATTGTGACAATCTTTTTGCTCAATATTTCACATTGGAAGAACTTCCCCAAGGTCAGAAATTTGAAGCTGTTACAGCATTCGAAATATTCGAACACTTGGTTAATCCCTTAGAAGAAATAGAAAAGCTTTTCGGATATGCCGATTCTATTATCTTTTCGACAGAATTAATCCCTCATAAAGAAATAACATCGCACAATGATTGGTGGTATTTCGCACCCGAAGGAGGGCAACACGTTGCATTCTATTCGGAAAAGGTATTTGAAACTATAGCAAAGAAATTCGGATGTTCATTCTATTCCAATGGAAAAGATTTGCATATCCTGACCAAAAAGCCATTATCTAAGAACCCACTGGCATTTACTAAACGTACGACATGGGATAAGATTGCTGATAGGCTGATGGGAATATTACAAGGCACGAAAAACAATAAACCTGCACCTGTATATCTGCCAAGTAAAATAGGGCAGGATGTAGAATATATAAGGAATATTGTGCATAAAAAAGATTAAAGGATTAGGAATCAAAGGATCACATAATAATGAAGATACTGTATGATCATCAGATATTTGAACATCAACGTATTGGAGGAGTTTCCCGTTATTTTACAGAAATAATAAGAAATCTTCCGGATACGGTTCATCCTGAGGTTTCGGTACAATATTCATTTAATGAGTATCTGAAGAATTTAGATATCCCATTCGTCTGGAAGAATCAACTTCTTTCATATTATTCATTTTTACCATCTATAGAATTTAAGGGTAAAAAAAGGCTGTTTTCCTTCTTACAAAAAAGGAATCCTGCTAAATATCCCGATTATCTGGCAATAAATAAACAGAAATCGATCGAAGCAATTAAAAGAGGTAATTTTGATATCTTTCATCCCACATTTTTCGAAGATTATTATCTTGATTATTTGAACCGCAAACCTTATGTGTTGACTGTTCATGATATGATAATCGAGCTCTATCCGGAATTTATCAATAGTCCCCTATTTATTCAGCGCAAGAAAAAACTGGTAGATAATGCTGCCCATATTATTGCAGTATCGGAAAATACTAAACGGGACATAATCAATGTATTTGGTACCTCGGAAGGGAAAATATCGGTAATATATCATGCTTCATCTCTGGCAGATAATAAAAAGAAGCCCAACGAGTTGCCCGAGAAATATCTCCTATATGTAGGAGACAGGCGTTTAGGATATAAGAATTTTGGTTTTTTCATATCAGCTGTACAGCCGCTCCTTTTGTCTGATAAAGACTTATATGTGGTTTGTACCGGAGATCATTTTACCGAAGAAGAAACCCGCTTCTTTGACCAATTGGGTATAAGAGACCGGCTCAGGATTGTTTTTGTTGAAGACGATCAGATGTTTGGTTTGTATCAGTCGGCTCAGGTTTTTATATATCCATCTTATTACGAGGGTTTTGGGATTCCTGTGCTAGAGGCATTTCAAGCAGGTTGCCCATTGGTGCTGGCCGATGCCAGTTGTTTCAGGGAAGTGGCTAATGATGCCGGATTGTACTTTGCTCCAAAATCACCGCAAGCTTTGCGTCACGCAGTTCTTGAAGCTATGAATAATAAGGCGACAAGAGACAGTTTGATTCAGAAAGGACAAGAAAGGTTAAGCGATTTTTCATGGAGCAAAAGTGCTGAGCAAACAGCAGAAGTATATAGAAAAGTTTTGAATAATAGAGCATAATGAAAGTATCTGTAATAACTATATCTTTTAATAATGCAGCAGGACTTCGGCGTACTATCGAAAGTGTGATTGCTCAGGATTATATCGATTATGAATATATTGTTATTGATGGAGGGTCAACTGACGGAAGTAAGGATATTATAGAGCAATATGCCAATCACATTAATTATTGGGTTAGTGAGCCCGATAAAGGTGTATATAATGCAATGAATAAAGGTATTGCTATTGCAAACGGAGAATACCTTCATTTCTTAAATTCGGGCGACATATATGCTTCAACAAATGTACTGAGTTCGGTGTTTGCCAAGCCTTTCACAGAACCTTTGCTCAGAGGTTGCCAGATATGTGATTACGGTAACCGTACCGAAAGGTGGGAGAATTTAGGAAACAGACCTGTTACAGTATACGATATGTTTGTGAATACTATGTTGCATCAAGCCACATTTATTCGGAAAGATATGTTTCAAAAATACGGATTATATGACGAAATACTTAAAATAGTATCAGACTGGAAATTCTTTTTTCAAGCCATTCTAGGAGGAGAACAGACTGCGTTTGTCGATACGGACGTAGTTGTTTTTGAAATGGATGGTATCAGCACAAATAAGTCTCACGGAGAACAACATCTTGCCGAGCGTAAGCAGGTTATAACTGAATTAATGTCTGCTAATTTATTGCCGGATTACGAACGCTTAAAAACACTGGAAAATAATGTATATATCATTGAATTTGTGAAAAAGAATTCACTGGCAGGTTTAGTATTCAAAATACTGAACAGGATGTATAAGTTATTAGGGATAAACAAATAAGAGATATGACAAATAGCGAAATAAAAGTAGGATATTTAATATCGTACGATTATGAGTACATTAAAAATTCTTTACCACTCATTTATGATGATGTGGAGTATATAGCTATTGCTGTAGATATAAACCGTAGAACATGGATCGGTAAACCATTCGAAATACCTGAAGAGTTTTTCCAATGGCTGAAGGATTTTGATACACAGAAGAAGATTCACCTTTATGAAGATGATTTTTGCGATTTGAATCTCACCTCTATGCAGTGCGAAACTCGTGAGCGCAATATGCTTAGTCAATTTATGGGCGAGGGTGGATGGCATGTGCAAATAGATGCTGATGAATATTTTATCGATTTCAAAAGTTTCAAGGAGTATATTTCCAAACATATGAATTACGATGTGGAACAAGTACTGTTAGCTCCTTTTTATACAATATATAAGGAAGATGATAATGGTTTTTATGTCGTTAAAGAGGCAGAAGAGTATGTACCTGTAGCATTTAATAATCCTAAATTTATAAGAGCCAGATACACTGAATGTAAAAATACACATGTGGTTCCAAGTCCGATCTTACACCAGAGTTGGGCCAAAGATGTGGAGCAGATAAAGAAAAAAATAGAAAATTGGGGGCATAAAGACGATTTTGACACCGAAAAGTATTTTCAATTGTGGAATTTCGTAGATTCGTATACCTATAAGCATTTAAAAAATTTACATCCTTTAGCAGAGAATGGTTGGCGGTCTTTAGAGTATGTTCAAACAACTCAAATTCCTGAGCTTATAGAAATACTAAAGAAAGAAGAAGCCGAAAAAATGTTGGTAGAACAAGAGCAGCAGGAATTAAAACCATCTGATTTTATACCTCCGATACATTACCGAATTAAGCGGTTTCTGAAAAGAAAATTTAGACTCAAATAACGAGAATGGAAAAGTATCCAAAAATATCTATCGTAACTCCGAATTATAATCAGGCGAAATATCTGGAAGAGACAATCCTTTCAGTATTAGGGCAAGGATATCCTAATTTGGAATATATTATTATAGATGGAGGTAGTACTGATGGATCTGTTGATATAATTAAAAAATATTCGGACAGGCTCTCTTATTGGGAAAGTGTTCCGGATAAAGGAATGTATGATGCTATACAAAAAGGATTTGCCCGTTCAACGGGAGATATTATGGCTTGGATCAATTCCGATGATATGTATCAATCTAAATCTTTCTTTACTGTAGCCGAAATTTTTAATTCGTTTAAAGAAGTTACCTGGTTATTGGGATTTCCTTCTGTATACGATGCCCAAAGCCGTATTGTAGAATGTCCTCATACAATGCGTCAATGGTCTAAATATGACGTATATATAGGGCAATACCGGTGGATACAGCAAGAGTCGGTGTTCTGGAGACGGTCTTTATGGGAAAAAGCCGGATCAAAAATAGAATATACATTAAAATATGCCGGGGATTTCGAACTGTGGAATCGTTTTTTTCGCTTCGAAAAATTATATGTAACGACAGCAATTTTGAGTGGATTCAGAATGCGTGATGATCAACAATTGTCAATGTCTCAGAAAGATGCTTATGATAGTGAAATACAATCGGTATTATCAGCAAATAAATATACGGATGAAGAACGAGATATATTGGGACGTTATCGAAAATGCCGTTCCCGTTTTGATTTCTTCTCCCGATTTAAAATACTCAATGCAAAATTGTTATTAGACAAGTTTAAATTAGATAACTTTGGGTATCCGCCGGTAATATCATTTGATCGTAAAACGCAAAGTTTTACAATGAATAAATAAATTTCAGATATTTAGAATGAAACTTTCTATTATTACTATAAATCGAAATGATAAAGAAGGTCTTGAAAAAACAATAGCTAGTGTTATTAACCAGTCTTTTCAGGATTATGAGTTTATTGTCATAGATGGTGCTTCTACTGATGGAAGCTTAGAAGTAATACAAAGTTACTCTTCTCAAATTCATTATAGGTTAAGTGAATCCGATTCGGGCATATACAATGCTATGAATAAGGGAATAACCAAAGCAGAAGGCGATTATCTGTATTTTCTTAATTCAGGTGATGCCTTTGTTTCAGATAAAGTGCTGTTAGAAGTTTTTGATAATGAATTAACAGAAAACTTTGTCTGTGGGAATATCATATGGAATAGAGACGGTATTCTCACTGAAGATAAAAGCTATAAAGGACGCGACTGGCTATTTTCTTTATATGATTTATACTCAGGGTTCTTATCTCATCAGGCATTCTTTATCCGTAAAGAAATGTTTTATAAGTACGGGCTTTATGACGAACGGCTGCGTATTATGTCTGATTGGAAATTATTTTTTGTAGCCATCGGAATCAACCATGAAAAGGTTCAGTATGTTGATGTTACATTAACGATATATGACACAAACGGGTTGAGCAGTACTATAGGGGGAAAGGCGATCTTAGAAGAAAAGCAGATGGTGGCTAAAGAAGAATTATCACCGCAAGTTTATAAAGAATTAGATCGGTTATACTTTTTGAGCCGTCATGGTTTTTGGGTGGACTTTGTTGTATCTAAAAAATGGATAAATTTCATATCAAAAGTATTCCTGAAGATATGTACCACATTGCGTTTAGTGAAATTATAGTATAATAAATGAGAATTTATTATAATTAAAGGCTCACTTAGCCTATATTTAGTTATTTTTGCAAGAAACGCTTTAATGAAACGTATTTTTTTAATAGGGTATATGGGGGTTGGCAAAACAACCGCCGGAAGAGAATTGGCTAGAGTAATGAATCTTGAATTTATTGACTTAGACCATTTTATCCAAAACCGATATAGTAAGACTATTTCTCAAATGTTTGAGGATGAAGGTGAAGAGAAATTCAGAGAAATAGAGAATAAAATATTAAAAGAGGTCGCTCAATTTGAGGATGTTGTAATTTCGACAGGAGGCGGTGCCCCTTGTTTTTTTGATAATATAGATGTTATGAATACATCAGGAATTACAATATACCTAAAAGCCAGTCCCGAATTGTTATCTGCTAGGTTGAATACTTGTAAAGAAAAACGGCCTTTGATAAAAGATAAGAATGAAGAGGAGTTATTAGCATTTGTTGCTTATAATCTGGAGAAAAGAGAACCTTTTTATAGTCAGGCACAAATAACTTTCGAAACGGAAGAATTAGTCAATAAAGAAGAAGTAGAAACGTATGTTTTAGGTCTGCTTCGTACAATAGAAAATCTACAACAAAACTAATGGGTATTTTATCTATGGATAGGCAATTGAAATATTATATCTTAACAGTATTGCTAATAATAAGTGCTGCTGTTAAATCACAAATAAGTGAGGGTGGAACCCCTCCTAGTTTTCAATATACTACTTCATTGAGGGCTGCAGTTGCTCCATATGAAGTCTCTGTCAATATAGATAAAAAGAGACTGATGTGGGAAGATAGTATTGCTGCTATGAATCATGGAGCAATTCGTGTAGCCGAAACTTTTCCCGTAAATCTAAATATTGATAGTACCGGAGTTTGGTCAGTATTACCTGATTCTCAAAAAATATGGCGACAAACAGTTACTGCTCCCGATGCTGATGGCTTGATCATCAGTTATAAAGAATTCTACATACCCGAAGGGGGAAAGTTATACATATATAATAGTGACAAATCTCAAATATTGGGAGCATACACAAATCAGACTAACCGTGCAGGTGGAGGATTTGCCAATGAAATAGTACGAGGAGATACTTTTACTTTGGAATATGTAGCATCCGATATTTCGGACGAAAAGCCACGGATCGAATTACTTGATGTAGGTTATGTTTATAATAGAGCGGCTTTATATGCTGCTAGTGACAATGTACTGGTATATGGCGATGCCAGTAATAATTGTATTCAAAACATAAACTGTTTTCCTGCGAGTAATCCATGGAGAGATCAGAAGAGGGGAGTTGTTATTGTTATTAGTAAGCGTAATAGTCGTTGGTGGGCTTGTACTGGTAGTTTGATAAATAATACAAGGCAAGACGGAACCCCTTATGTACTAACAGCGGCTCACTGTTTCAGTAATGATCATGGCGTTACATATGCAGGATTCGAATCTATAATCTATTACTTTAATTATGAGGAGTGGGGATGTACAACCGGAACTAAACAACCGGATATAACCCAGACAGTTGTAGGGTCTACACTAAAGTCTTTCATCCCTTTAAAGCAAGGAGGTGATGGTGCTTTATTGCTATTATCCTCTTCTGTTCCTGCATCATACAAGGCATACTTTAACGGATGGGATAATAGTTCTGCAATAGCACAGAGTGGAGCAGTTATTCATCAGCCTTTAGCTGATATAAAAAAATTGACATTATATGATACACCTTTGGCTACTGCTACATTAACAGCAGAAGGTGTGACGGCTGCTACTTTAGCTCACCTAAGAGTGGTATATGATGGAAATGGAGTCACTAATTCAGGATCATCAGGAGCTCCTTTATTTAATGAAAATGGCTTAATAATTGGAATTCTTTCAGCGGGATCCAGTACATGCTCTTCCCCATTCGGCCCGGATTATTATGGTAGGCTAAATTATCTATGGGATAAGTACTCAGATAGTTCTTTACATTTTAAACAATATTTAGACCCTGATAATACAGGAGTAACATCTTTAGTTGGGTATGATCCTAATGGTATTGTTGCAGGAACTGATGATATTATAGATAGTTCAGTAGATTATACTTTATTCCCTAATCCGGCTGCAAACGAGATAAATATAAATTCCAAATCGATAATAAGAACAGTGGAAATATTTGATATTGCAGGTCGTTTGTTATTTAGCAAGAAGGGTTATAGTTCATCGACTTTGTCAGTTAATATCAGTGATTGGAGCCGTGGGGTTTACACTGTTGTTATTCAGAGTGGAAATGGTAAACAGACGGACAAATTTATTAAGAATTAAGTTTTCGGAGACAAATAATTATGGCTAAAACTAAATCGGTGTATGTATGTAGCAATTGTGGAAACGATTCACCTAAATGGTTAGGAAAATGTCCTATCTGCGGAGAATGGAATACATATGTAGAAGAGGTTATTGCTAAAGATTCGGAAAAGAAACGGGTTGGGGTGTTTCTCGATACACCAAAAGCCAAACCAATATTATTAAAAGATGTACTGACTGGTGAAGAACCTCGTCTCGATATTCAAGATGGGGAGTTAAACAGGGTTTTAGGGGGCGGTTTGGTTCCCGGATCATTGATCCTTTTGGGTGGAGAACCCGGTATCGGGAAATCAACATTAATTCTGCAAACAGTACTTTCTCTTTCTTCATTAAAAACTTTATATATATCAGGAGAAGAGAGCGCCCGCCAATTAAAACTACGTGCTGACAGGATAAATCCTTCGAGCCAAAATTGTTACATTGTCTGCGAAACTAATCTGGAGCAAATATTCGTTCATATACAGAATACTAAACCCGATTTTGTGGTGATAGACTCTATTCAAACGATATTTACCGATGTTGTAGAGTCTTCCCCCGGTAGTGTGTCTCAAGTACGGGAATGTTCTGCGGCAATTCTTAAGTTTGCGAAAGAGACAGGTACGCCTGTTATCTTGATAGGACATATTAATAAAGAGGGTAGTATTGCAGGCCCTAAAGTATTGGAGCATATTGTGGATACAGTACTTCAATTCGAGGGAGATCAGCATTATATGTATCGGATTCTTCGTAGTATAAAGAACCGCTTTGGTAGTACAGCCGAATTAGGTATATATGAAATGCGTCAAAATGGGTTGCGTGAAGTGAGCAATCCTTCAGAATTGTTATTAACACAAAATCACGAAGGGCTGAGTGGTGTGTCTATTGCAGCAGCTATAGAGGGTGTAAGGCCTTTTCTGATAGAAACGCAAGCATTGGTAAGTACGGCAGCATACGGAACACCTCAAAGATCTGCAACTGGATTCGATATACGGCGAATGAATATGCTATTGGCTGTTTTAGAGAAACGGGCAGGGTTTAAGCTTATTCAAAAAGATGTATTCCTGAATATTGCCGGAGGATTGAAAGTGAATGATCCGGCTATTGATATGGCGGTTATTAGTGCTGTATTATCATCCAGTCTTGATATTTCTATCGAAAGACATGTTTGTATGGCCGGTGAAGTTGGTCTTTCAGGCGAAATCCGACCTGTAAACAGGATTGAACAACGGATATTAGAGGCTGAAAAATTAGGATTTACTAAAATTCTGATACCTCATAATAATCTAAAAGGCTTTACAACGAAAGTTGGTATAGAAATAATAAGTGTACGGAAAGTAGATGAGGCATTCCGTCAATTATTCGGATAATTGTTTTTCGAATGCTTTCCATAGATTATCATCGGGAACAGGAGCTGTTACTTCAATTAATTTATCTGATACAGGATGTATAAAGCTGATACTCCGTGCATGCAAACTTATTCCGCCGTCAGGGTTAGAACGATCAGCTCCATACTTTAAATCACCTTTGATAACACAGCCCATCTTAGCCAGCTGGCATCTGATCTGATGATGGCGACCGGTTTCCAAGTCGATTTCCAGAAGATTGTATTTATCTGATCGAGCTATTAGTTTATAATGTAAGATTGCCTTTTTAGAATTGGGCTTTTCTGTTTCATATCCATACGATTTATTTTGCTTTTCATTTCTTACCAAATAATGGATCAATGTTCCGACAGGCTCTTTTGGTTCATTCTTAGATATAGCCCAGTATGTTTTCTTTATATCTTTTTCTTGGAACATCTTATTTAGGCGCGGTAAGACTTTACTTGTTTTAGCAAATACAACGATTCCGCTTACCGGTCGGTCTAGTCTGTGAGTTACCCCGCAAAATACATTCCCCGGTTTATTGTACTTTTCCTTTAACCATTCTTTTACTATTTCAGATAGAGGTTTATCCCCTGTCTTATCTCCTTGTACAATTTCAGAAGTGGTCTTATTTACTATTATGATATGATTGTCTTCGTATAGTACGGTCATTTTCGTTTTGCTATAAAAAATAAAGACACAAAGATATATAATCTTCATGTCTTTATCATATGCTTAAAAATAAAAACCGTATGGTTTCTATTTGTCTTTAATACAAAAAACAAGCAAGTCAGAGGTTTTTACATGTTCATACCACCACAAACAGGGATAGCCTGTCCGCTTACATATGAAGATAGGTCAGAGCCTAAGAAGACTGCAACATTTGCAACATCTTCCGGTGTACCTCCACGACGGAGAGGAATTTGCTCAGCCCATTTTGCTTTTACTTCGTCAGACAAAGCTCCTGTCATTTCTGTAATGATAAATCCGGGACAGATTGCATTTGCACGAATACCTCTTGATCCTAATTCTTTCGCAATTGATTTAGCTAAACCAATCATACCCGCTTTAGATGCAGAGTAATTTGTTTGTCCGGCATTACCTGAAAGACCTACTACCGAGCTCATGTTAATGATACTTCCGGCTTTTTGTTTCATCATTACAGGAGTAAGGGCATGAATAAAGTTAAATGCTGATTTTAAATTCACATTGATAACCATATCCCATTGTTGCTCACTCATACGCATCATAAGCCCATCGCGTGTGATTCCTGCATTATTAACAAGAATATCAACACGTCCAAAGTCTTTTACTATTTGGTCTACAACTTTATGTGTATCTTCAAAATCTGCTGCATTAGAGGCATAAGCTTTCGCTTTTACACCCAAAGCGGCAATTTCTTTTTCGGTTTGTTTAGCGTTGTCGTCAACAGCTAAGTCTGTGAATGCAATGTTTGCTCCTTCCTGAGCGTATTTTAATGCGATAGCTTTTCCTATACCTCTGGCAGCACCTGTAATAATGGCTGTCTTGCCTTCCAATAATTTCATAATAAGTTATTAAGTGAATTAATTAATTTATTGTTAATCTGATTTTTTCTTTTTGATTCCCTGAAAGATTAAGTGGGATATATTTAAATACCTGCGTTTATTATCCGAGTCAATAGGATTTATAAGTCCCCGTATATATGGAACTTCGAGGCCTCTGAGAGCATTATGAAGGATTTCGGCAGTAAAGTCTACATCCGGCATACTCAATGAGCCTTCATCTACTCCTTTTTGTAATATTTGTTTCAGAATTTCTGTTTCTTTTCGGTCAAAAGTTTTACGGACATTCTGTACTCTCCAAATGTCTCTGAAAAAGTCTGCTCGAAGATTACCGTTCCGGGCAACAACCTTTTTTACGGCATCCAGCCGGGTATAAAAGAACAGCATTAGCTTTTCGTCAGCCGGTAAATCTTTTGCGGCTACATCTTGCAGTGCTTTAACCATATTATCGAGCTCTGTTTCGACTACGGCTTTGTATACTTCATTCTTGTTATTGAAATAAGTGTAGAGCGTACGCCGTCCTTTGTGTGATGCAACGGCTATATCATTCATGGTTGTATTTTCGACTCCCAACTTAGCAAATAACTGCCGGGCGACGTCAATAAGCATATTTCTGGTTTTTGTAATTGCCATAAATAATGAAACTGCACAATGATTGATATTGTGTGCAAAAATAATAGAAATTATTTAAGAGTCTGTTTAAATATTTGCGAAACTTTCATAACAGGCTCTGATAAATGCTTCTTAATGACTTTTTGATACTTTTATGAGAGTATTTTCTTCTCTTTTGGTTTAATCAACTGAATCCTCATGAATCCTTTCTTTCCGTAGCCTTTCAAGATCAGTATGTGTTCCATTGAATACATTTATATCGACAAATGTATCTATACCTTCCAATCTTCCTCTGTTCGCATATTGCCAAAATGCCCACTCTCTTCCTTCTTCAAGTTCCGGATTTTTATAGATATCCCTTATCCATATTGGGTTTGTTGTTAATTCATTCTTTAAATATAAATCATAAAATTCTTGAGTAGCATATATAATGGCTTTTTTCTTATAGTGTTTTTCAATAATCGAAATGAATTCAACAATTTCATTAAATAAATCGGGCATTCTATTTTCTTCTTTACAGTTTCCTCCAAACTCTAAATCGACAACAGGAGGTAAGGCCAAACTATCCAAAGGTACCACTTCTATATAATTGGCGGCTTGCTCCGATCCTTTACTACAAAAAGAAAAGAAATGGTAGGCTCCGACTAGTAATCTTCTCTTTTTTGCGTTATTCCAATTGTCTTCAAATTTACTATCCCTATGCGTTGCTCCTTCTGTTGCTTTAATAAATACAAACTGTACATATTTACTTTCTTTCTCAAATAATGTATCCCAATTTATTGTCTTTTGGTGATGAGATATGTCAATTCCATGTATGGGATATTTGTCAAAAGATGGGTAATTAAACCGTAAATATCCTGATTCTAATAGTTTATATAGAGTGACAACAGCAATGAGTATTACTGCAAATAAAACAATATATTTTCTTGGCATATTGAGAGGTTGATTAAATTTAATTGGTAAAAGTAATATAAGAAGTGTTTAAGTAAAAAGAATTATGTGCATGGTAAATTAAATAGAAATTCAGTAGCAATGTACAGAAAAAATTCTATTAATTATCGGATACTCTTCTAAAATAAGGTGAAAAATGCAAGGCTAAATATTGTGTATTTGATTGATTTTTTATATTTTTGTGCCCTGATTGCTAATAGGCTAACAAGTAATCGCACTAAAGTGATTCGCCTCAGGCACATAACTTGTAAAAATTTATATTGCAAATGTACGCAATTG
Source organism: Indolivaga macrotermitis (assembly GCF_900128985.1). GTDB lineage: Bacteria > Bacteroidota > Bacteroidia > Bacteroidales > Dysgonomonadaceae > Dysgonomonas_A > Dysgonomonas_A macrotermitis. The sequence continues at coordinate 73,619 of NZ_FQUC01000009.1, forward strand.
TAGAAATTCAAGGTCAACAATTTAAAGTTGAAAAAGGTCAAAAATTGTTTGTTCATCATGTAGGTACAGATAATGGTTCTGACTTCGAAGTAGAAAAAGTATTATTAGTTGACAACAGTGGTTCTGTAACTGTTGGTGCTCCTTATGTAAGCGGTGCAAAAGTTGTTCTTACAGTTGGTGACAACGTAAAGGGTGACAAAGTATTGGTTTTCCACAAGAAAAGAAGAAAAGGACACCGTAAATTGAACGGTCACCGTCAACAATTTACAGAAGTTACAGTTAAAGATATTATTGCTTAATCAGTTAAAATTTAGAAGAAAATGGCACACAAGAAAGGTGTAGGTAGCTCGAAGAACGGCCGTGAATCGGAAAGTAAACGATTAGGCGTTAAAACATTTGGTGGTGAAATTGTGAAAGCAGGTAACATCATCGTTCGTCAAAGAGGAACAACTCATCATCCCGGAGAAAATGTAGGTATCGGTAAAGACCATACTCTATATGCTTTAGTTGATGGTGTAGTAGTTTTTCGTAGAAGAAAGAATGAAAGATCTTTTGTTTCTGTTCTTCCTAAAACAGAAGCAGAGGCTTAAATAAAGGTCTTGTAAATTATAAAAAGACAGCTTGAATTTTCAGGCTGTCTTTTTTGTTTTATTAAAAAGAAGGAGAGAAAGTTTCAGATATTTGTTGTTGGCTGATGTACCAGCTTTGCCTTCTTAACAGATTCTATAGTTGTAATCAAAGTATTGAGAGCCGGAATCTTCGGGCGAAGATCACGTCTGATCTTGTTGAAATCTAATCTGCTGACAAGTTTTTCGACTTGCCAGTGTTTCTTGGTATATGATTTTCCGACTAGTTTGTAAATCCTGTTTAGATCTTCAGAAGGATGTTCTCTCGATACAGGATCTATATTGTATGGGTCGAACCCTAAGTGCCGTTCGATAAAACGGCCTGTAAGGCGTTTATCTATTTTCATGAAGTGGCTGGTTTCTGCTAAAAACCAGGTTTCTACTTCACGGACAGCAATAACAATGTCAAAAGGATTGTTAAGTTCTCTTAGTGAATATGGCAGGAATTTCAACCCTTTTTCGAGTCTGGGAAGTTCATCAATAGGTAATGGATATAAATCGCGGAGTCCAACAATACAATTATACCCACTCTCGCGAAGGCTTTTTATATTATCTAATATTTCGGATTTTACGCGGTTGTCAGAACCACAATCATAAATGAGGGCTGTAAACGTCGGTTTACGCGAAATGCTGTAACTGCGTACAAATTCCCGTTTAGGAGCATTGGTCCCTCCCGATATTTTTTTTTGTATAACTGTTACGTTGCTACTGCCAATAATCTCTTTAACAAGCCTATTGACAAAAATTTGTTCCGTTTGCCCTTCGACAAAGAATGCGATTTTCTTCATGTGGTTGACTCGTACCGTTTATTCTTCTTCCTGATTCTCAAATCCATGCAAATAGAAGTCAGTTGCAAGAAAATCGAAATTATTTAAACCGGTATATTTAAAATCATCAAAGATATCTTTTGAATTATTATAATTATAGAAGTGTGAACACTTAGGCAAACGTTCGATTACCGTCCAGTATTTCAACGGTATTTTATTCATAATATACCTGTCGTTGGTAGTGATAAAAATCTGAATATATGAGTTGTTTATTTTATGTATAAGTATATTTATCAACGACTTTGAACGGGCAAAATCCAAACCTTCGCCTAAATCGTCAATCAAGAGGCATACCGATATCTTGCTTTTTATAGCGAAATTCAGCTGTATGATAAAAGACAATGCCCTGAACATTCCCTGAGACATATCCAGTTGAAGGGTAGGGGTTGGCAGCTCTTCTTCCTGAACGGATATGCCAAGGCCTTTTCTATTCCGAAACAGATCTACATCGCTGATTGGATATCCGATCTGGTTCATATCATCAATAATAGCATGTATAAAGTCGGAACCGAAATCTTGTTTACCTTTAGAAAATATAGATATGATATTATCCGGATCCAATCCTTTTGCTAACAGAAGGTTATCCAGCTCATTGTCCGATACAAGCAATGTGTTTTTTTCGAACTGGTTTGTAAATGTATAATGCCGTAAAGCATTGCTCCACTCGTAGATTTCAGCTATGTATGGATAGTCTTCGGTTTGTTTATGAAGTGATGTGATAATCTCGGTCTCTGGAATAGTAAGAGGTTGCACACTTTGAGTTTTTTCTGAAAAGATAGTTTTATTTTCCCTATTTATTTTTTCAACCCCATCTACTTTGAGTACTTCACTTACTATGGTATAATCTTCAATAGAAATGTCATATTCATATCTTACGGAATCTTCCCTAAGGGTTATCTGATACTTAATATCAGGATATTTCAGATCTGATACTTGCTTCCTCGTAGATAGTAAACGTGCGATATCACAAATTACTGAAAGAGTACGGCTTTTCCCAACAGCATTTTTTCCGACAAATAAATTAATATTATCGAAATTAGTAGGATTTCCATCTTTGTCTTCTATACCCCATTCATAGGGTTTACCTTTATACCGTACGTATTTTAAGCTTTCAATAATCATGTTTTTTTCTTTTTAGATCCCGATGGTTATTTTTCTAATGTAAATGATCTGGACCCGATGCGGCTTCCATCTGCGAAGATATCTACACGATAAGTCCCCGGCATAAGGAATTCTTCTACTTTCCAATAAAGAGTTACAGGAACTTCTTCTCCTCCATATTCGATAACCCGCTGCATGGAGTATTGGATATTACCGTTTTCGTAAGGGAATGTATTTGCCCGATTTTTGACTAAGACATCATCATCGGGTTTCATAATCCGTACATAAATAGTTCTTTCTCCGGGTTCGGCAGTTATATTTTTGGTTATGGTGAATGAAACAACGAGTTGTTCTACTTTCTTGATATTCTTTTGTACTTTACCTTTCGCATTGGTTGCCTGTACACTGATGCCGGTAGCGTCCAATTTAGCTGCACGGGTTACTTTTTCATTCAGATTTGCCTTTTCTTGCGATACCTGATTCAGTGTCCGGGTAGTTTCCTGATATTTATTGGTAATCTCTTCTTTTTCTTTTGTTAATTTTTCATTAGCTCTATTTAAAGAATCGATCTGGGCAATATAAGATTTCAGAATTTTCCTCAAACTTGTCAGCTCGTTTGTCAATCGGTTTATTTCGGCTTTATCTGTTGCTTTTACAGTCCTTAATTCTTCACGTAGCCTCTGTACTTTTGCTTGCTCGTTGCTCAATTGTTGTAACAATGAGTCATTTTTTATTGAAATCTTGAATCCTTCGTATTGGGTATCTATACTCTCATATTCGTCTTCCAACTGTTGCTTTGATATCTCATTAACTTGTTGCATCTCTTCCAGTTGTGTGTTTTTGGAAAAAATGAAGTATACGGCAACTCCTATGCCGACAAGCAATCCGACAATAATTGCTATTAATACTTGTGTATTTCTGGAAGATGTTTTCTTGTTTTGTTCCATAATTTGTATTTCAACTGGTCAGTCTTAATTTGGGTTTATATTTACCGCAAGTTATATAGTACTAATCTTTATTATAATGCAAATATATCATGTTTTCCAGAGAAAATATCTATAACAAAGGTACTTTCAATATTTTTAATAAAAAGTCAAAAATTAAATGACTAAATTGTTCTTATATTACAAATAACAAGCTAATTTTGTTTCTCTATAGGGTTATAAACCTTGTTTATGATGAAAAAATGAGGTTCCCTACTCTAAAAATGAACATAATAATACTTTTATATAAACTATAAACAAAGAATAACGATGTCTAAAGTAACAGTAGTAGGTGCCGGTAATGTAGGTGCAACATGTGCAAATGTTTTAGCATTTAATAAAATTGCGGACGAAGTTGTAATGCTTGATGTAAAAGAAGGTGTTGCAGAAGGAAAAGCAATGGATATGAATCAAACAGCTCAACTGCTTGAATTCAGTACAAAAATCAATGGCGTAACTAATGATTATGCTGCAACTGTTAACTCAGATGTAGTGGTTATTACATCAGGTATTCCTCGTAAACCCGGAATGACTCGTGAAGAGTTGATCGGAGTGAATGCCGGTATTGTTAAGAGTGTTGCAGAGAACATCCTTAAATATTCACCTAATGCTGTTTTGGTAATAATATCTAATCCAATGGATACGATGACTTATCTGGCTTCTAAAGTAACAGGCTTACCAAAACATAAGGTTGTTGGTATGGGAGGAGCATTAGATAGCTCTCGTTTCAAATACTATTTGAGTCAGGCTTTAGGGGTAAACCCAACAGAAGTAGAAGGTATGGTTATCGGAGGGCATGGTGATACAACTATGATTCCTGTAACCCGTTTGGCTACTTACAAAGGTATTCCTGTTTCGGACTTGTTGTCAAAAGATGTTTTAGATAAGGTTGTTGCCGATACAATGGTAGGTGGAGCAACACTTACCGGTTTACTGGGAACTTCTGCATGGTATGCACCAGGGGCAGCCGGAGCAGCTGTTGTTGATGCTATCTTACATGACCAAAAGAAAGTAATACCTTGTTGTGTCGCTTTAGAAGGCGAATACGGGCAAAACGATATCTGTATTGGTGTGCCTGTAGTATTAGGTAAAAACGGATGGGAAAAAGTTATCGACCTGAAATTGACTGCAGAAGAAAAAGAAAAATTTGAAGCTTCGGCTGCAGCTGTCCGTAAAACTAATAATGTTCTGAAGGAAATTAACGCAATTTGATATAACTGTAAAATGATAAATAAAAAGGAAATCCCGATGAGGTTTCCTTTTTTTATTTATTTTTGCTTTTATGATAAAAACAACATTAAAGTATATAGATCTGTTCCGTTCTTTATTCTTCTTAGTTTTATTAGCCTTTATTTTGGCCGGATGTCAGAACACCAAAGACCAGGTGAAAGAGATAGATTCGGAGTTAACAACACTGTATGATAAAGGTTGTAATTTTGATACTGATTCAATAAACTTTATTAAGCAATTTGAACGTGATTTGCGGGAACCGGTTACATTCCATTATAATCTGGATAGTTTAAGCACACGTATATCCATAAAATCATATGATGATATTAAACTTTATACAATGACAGTCGAAAAATGTATAATGTTAGGAGAAGGGGTATGGACTGGTAATGATGAAGAATTAATGTATATTCAATTTCAGGGAGAAGATAAGAATGTATATTTACGGAAATTGGAAAATTGGGGTGAAATAGTTGAAATTCACAAGATAATGGTTCTTAAGGAATACTATTATGTTATAGTTTCATTTTTTATGAATGAAGAAACCAACGAAAGAGGAGGCGGTGTGATCAGGGTACTAAAAAAAGTAGACAACAAACTGTTGAGAACCAATACGCTCTTTCCCTTTGATAATATGTTTGAGGATGGTCGCAACTTACGGATGGATAATTTTCATTTTGATACAGAAACAAATACCGTATCGTATGATGAATATGGTTATACGCCGGGGGTAGACGACACTCTAAGGGTAATAGGGCGTGATAAATGGGAATTGAAATACTATAGATAAGCAGACATGAGAGTAAAAGATCTTTTACTTGTTTTTATTTCAGGGGTTTTTCTCCCTGTTTTTGCGCAAAGCGGCAAGGTTGAACAAACAGATGTACTAGAGGCTGTCTGGAACGAAAAATATGTGGTATATGAGATTCCGGATGATGCTCTATCCGGCAACTATAGTTCTCTGTTATATCCATATATTCTGAGAGAAAACGAACAGGATACTACCTTTTTTTCTGCTGAAATCTACTGGAATAGTGTTGCTATAGATGGTCGTTATATTTTAGAAATAACACCTTTACAAGTTTTACTGTATAGTTCGCATGATAATTCTAATCCTAATTATTTGTATTGGATGGCAAATCTTCAGGAGAATGAATATCGTAAAATTATAAGTCATTTCCGGATATTAGTGATTCATGAATCTGAGGTGATGCTGGAGCCGTATTCGGGGAGGCTATGTTTTATATATGATTGGTTATTTACAGATCCGGCATTGTTGAGTTCCGGAAATATAAAGAGTATAACCAATAACACTAAATACGAAAAAATGTATGATCAGATAACTAAAGATCATCTGTATATTAACTTTTTTGTGTTGCTGAACGAAATTAATTCATGCCTTGATAATCGTCATATTTCTGTTCCGGAGAAAGAAATTTTCTTTTCTACCCAGATATTGCGAATGATAAACAATACGGATGAATTAGCAGCGCCTTCAACTGTCGCAGAATAGTGGGTTGGTTCTATTTGTAGTTAAAGAAAAATATCGTTACATTTGCTTTGATAAAGATCAAAGAAAAAATACTCGATCTGTTTATTTTATATCGGTAACTTAATAAAACTAAATATATGAGATTTGTTGTATCCAGTACTGCTTTACTGAGTCATTTGCAGTCAATAAGCAAAGTAATCAATTCAAAAAACACATTGCCTATTCTAGATTGTTTCTTATTAGAACTAAGCGATTCGAAATTGACGCTTACTGCAGCTGATACAGAGACACGTCTTGTTACATCATTAGAGGTCGGTGAAGTTCAAGGTTCCGGAAAGCTGGCTATCAATGCACGGAATTTATTAGATCCATTGAAAGAATTGCCGGATCAACCATTGACGTTCGAAATAAACGACGATAATCTCGAAATATTTATTTATTTCCATAACGGGAAATATAATTTTATAGGACAGAGTGGCGAAGAATATCCACAACCAAAAGAGTTGAAGGAAAATGCTATTAGTCTGACTATAGATCCTCAATTACTATGTACAGCTATCAACCGTACACTGTTCGCGAGTGCTGATGATGAATTGAGACCTGTGATGAATGGTATCTATTTTGATATTACGACAGAGGATTTGACGTTTGTTGCGTCTGACGGACATAAGTTGGTTCGTAGTAAAACATTATCGGTAAAAGGTTCTGAAAGAGCATCCTTTATTTTACCGAAAAAACCGGCAAACTTATTGAAAAGCCTTCTGCCTAAAGAATCGGAAGAAGTATCGATTAAATTTGATGAAAATAATGCATATATAACCATGTCGAGTTATACAATGACATGTCGTTTTATAGAAGGACGCTATCCGAACTACAACTCTGTAATACCTCAGAATAACCCCAATAAAGTAGTGATAGACCGGTTGTCTTTTCTTAATGCGTTGAAACGTGTATCCGTCTTCTCTAATCCAGCAAGTAGCTTGGTTAGGTTGCAATTGTCCGATAATCAAATGTTAGTTTCGGCTCAGGATATAGATTTTTCAACAGCAGCAGAAGAAACAATTCCTTGCCAGTATGATGGAACTGCTATGAATATAGGTTTCAAATCTAACTTTTTGATCGAAATCCTGAATAATATTCCGGCAGCGGAAGTATCAGTTGAACTTTCTGATCCATCGAGAGCCGGATTGATTTTCCCTATCGAAAAAGACGAAGCCGAAGATTTATTGATGTTGCTTATGCCAATGATGCTTAACGACTAATAAATATAGAAATATAAGAATATGAAGATATTATCATTTCGTCAAACGGGATGATAATATTTTCATTAAATACTCGTACTAAATGGAATTAAATTTAAAGAATCCTATAGTTTTTTTTGACCTCGAAACTACAGGCACAAACATTACTCACGACAGAATAGTTGAAATTTCAATACTTAAAGTTTTCCCGAATGGAAAACAAGAAGTCAAAACCAAGCGCATTAACCCCGAAATGCCTATACCTAAAGAGTCGTCGGATATACATGGTATAACAGATGAAGATGTAAAGGATGCTCCGACATTTCGGCAGGTGGCTAAGTCTCTGGCCGATCAGATCGAAGGATGTGACCTGGCCGGCTTTAATTCGAGCCGTTTTGATATTCCTTTGTTGGCAGAAGAGTTTTTACGTGTAGGTCTGGATGTTGATTTCTCTAAAAAGAAGCTTATTGATGTTCAGATAATATTCCATAAGAAAGAACAACGTACCCTGGAGGCTGCTTATAAGTTTTACTGCGATAAAAAACTCGAGGATGCTCACTCTGCTGAAGCAGATACAATAGCTACATTCGAAGTATTAAAAGCTCAGCTAGATCGTTATGAGGATTTACCTAATGATATGGCTAAATTGGCAGAAGACTATTCTTTCTTTAATAATAATGTCGATCTGGCAGGGCGTATTATCAAGAATGAAAACGGTATAGAGGTCTTTAACTTCGGTAAACATAAAGGAAAGCCGGTTTCGGAGATTCTAAGAATAGAACCGAGCTTTTATGCATGGATGATGGATGCCGATTTTCCCTTAAATACTAAACAAACCCTGACAAAGATAAAATTAAGGGAAATGAATAAATGAAGATGATGGCATGTTATATATTGCTGTTCATTGCTGGACTTATTCTTGTCGTTTTCATTGTCGGACTGTGTCTGCCCAAAGAGAGAGTGGTCATATGCCAGACAACATTAAATGCTCCTCCCGAAAATGTATATAATATTGTAACAGACAATGATAACTGGCATTATCGTAAATCTATCCAAGAATTGCGTATAGTGGATCGTAACGGAGGCGCTGAGAAATGGGTTGAAACATCAGCAGATGGAACCACTATAGATTTTGCTACCAGAGAAAAGATTCCATATTCATTTTATTCATTCGATATGGAAAGTAAGCTGTTTAAAGGATATTGGACGGCTGATATTAAAGAAATAGCTGGAGGTAAGACTTTATTTACAGCAACAGAATATATACAAGTGAAAAATCCGGTCATTAAAGTGTTATCATATTTATTCTTTGATATAAAGAAATTGATGGCTGACTACCAAAATGACTTAATGCTTGAAATAGAAAAGAGAAATTCTAAGTAATAGGATATAAAAGTTCATATATGGTATTTGAACTTCATAAATAAAGATTTATCTTTGCAGTCGCTTTTCTTGAAAGCCCGTGTGATGGGAACTAAGGAATAGTCCTTAATTTGAGTAACACAATTTAAAATTAGAAAATGAAAACATTTGAATTAAAAGGATCATTAAGATCAGACTTAGGAAAAAAAGCTACGAAAGCAGTTCGTAGAGAAGGAGTTATTCCAGCTGTTATTTACGGTGGAGAAAAATCAACAGATGCTATCTCTTTCGGAGTTGCAGCTTCGGATGTACGTAAATTAATTTACACTCCAGAGATTTTCCTTGTGAATTTGACGCTTGACGGAAAAGAATATAAGGCTATCTTGAAAGACATTCAGTTCCATGCTGTATCGGATGAAGTTCTTCACTTGGATTTCCTTCATGTATTTGAAGATAAACCAATCGTTATCGAAGTTCCTGTAGTATTAGATGGTTTGGCTGAAGGTGTTAAAGCCGGGGGTAAATTATCTTTGGATACTCGTAAACTGAAAGTGAAAGCATTGTACAAAAATGTACCTGAGAAACTTCACATCAATATTGAACACCTGTCTCTAGGTAAATCTATTCAGGTAGGAGAATTGAGTTTCGATGGTCTTGAGTTATTAAATGCTAAGAATGCTGTAGTATGCCGCGTTCAATTGACTCGTGCTGCAAGAGGTCTTGCTGCTAAGGGCGGTAAATAAGAGAGACATTAATGAAATACTTAATTGCTGGTTTGGGCAATATTGGCGACGAATACCAATATACCCGGCACAATATAGGATTCAGAGTATTGGACGCTTTAGCAAAGGCGTCCAATATTGTTTTCACCGATAGGCGTTATGGAGAGGTTGCAGAATTGAAAGTGAAAGGTAAAACTTTGATCTTGCTAAAGCCCTCTACATATATGAACCTTAGTGGAAATGCTATACGGTATTGGCTGAAGGAAGAAAAAATACCGGTTGAGAATCTTTTGGTTATAGTCGATGACCTTGCGTTGCCGTTCGGTTCGCTTCGGTTGAAAGGAAAGGGTAGTGATGCCGGGCATAATGGTTTAAGAAGTATCCAGTCCATATTAGGTACGCAGGTTTATTCGAGGCTAAGGTTTGGTATTGGAAATGATTTTGCTAAAGGACGGCAAGTCGATTATGTATTAGGTGAGTTTTCGGAAGAAGAAGAAGCCGCTTTGCCTGAGCGTCTGAAAACTGCAGACGAAATAATAAAAAGTTTCTGCTTGGCAGGTTTGCAAAATACTATGAATCAGTATAATAACAAGTAAGAAGCTGTAGTATAAGTTTGTTATTATGAAAGAAGATAAAAACGAAGTACGTATAGACAAATGGTTATGGTCGGTCAGACTATTTAAAACCAGAACTCTGGCTGTAGAGGCTTGTAAAAAGGGAAGGGTTTCGATACAAGGGACCACTATAAAACCATCAAGAAATATTAAGGTCGGGGAGATCATACAAATAAGAAAATCTCCGATATCTTACTCTTTTGAAGTATTAGCGCTTGCTGATAAGCGGATGGGAGCAAAGCTTGTACCCGAATATATGAAGGATGTAACTCCTGAATCTGAATATAAAATCCTGGAATTAAGCAAGGCCAGTGGTTTTGTTGATAGGGGAAGAGGGATGGGACGCCCAACAAAGAAGGATCGCCGGGATCTGGAGGACTTTATTGACGATTCGTTTTTCGACGAATGGGATTTTGATTCGGACGAAGGTTGAGAAATTTATAAGTTCTTTTTTTTTTGTAAGATATAGTCTTGTAGAACTATATTTTAATTATAAAATAATAAAGGGATGCCTAATATTTAAGCATCCCTTTATCTATGTTATAGTTTCTGATTATGAAACAGTTTCTTCAACTTTCTGAGTGACTTTTATTTTGCCTGCTTCTTTATCTAAAGTAGCCTCAATAATGTCACCTTCTTTTAAGTTTCCGGCTAAGATCAATTCCGCGATTTCATCTTCGAGGTATGTTTGAATAGCTCTTTTCAGAGGTCTTGCTCCAAATTGAACATCATATCCTTTATCCGCAATAAAGTCTTTAGCCTCGTTTGTCAGTACCAGAGTATAACCGAGTTCTTTGATGCGTTTGTTGAAGTCGCTCATGTCAATGTCAATGATCTTATTGATAGATTCTTTGCTCAACTGATCGAATGTTACAATATCATCGATACGGTTCAAAAATTCAGGAGAGAATGTCTTATTTAATGCTTTCTGAATTATGCTCCTTGAATATTCGTTGTTCACATTGTCAAGGGCATTACCTGCACTGAATCCTACACCTTTTCCGAAATCTTTCAACTGGCGTGTTCCGACGTTCGATGTCATTATAAGAATTGTATTCTTAAAATCAACCTTATGTCCAAGACTATCAGTTAGATGTCCTTCATCTAATACCTGTAATAACAGGTTGAAGACATCCGGGTGGGCTTTTTCTATTTCATCTAGCAATACAACAGAATAAGGTTTCCGACGTACTTTCTCAGTCATAAGTCCACCTTCTTCGTATCCGACATATCCGGGAGGCGCTCCGACAAGACGCGATACATTGAATTTCTCCATATACTCACTCATATCGATACGGATAAGTGCATCTGCAGAGTCGAATAACTGTTCTGCGATCTTTTTTGCTAAGTGGGTTTTACCGACACCGGTTGGTCCTAAGAACATAAATGTACCGATTGGTTTATTGGGGTCTTTAAGTCCTACACGGTTTCGTTGTATAGCCTTCACTATTTTATTAATCGCATCATCCTGCCCGATAACAGCCTTTTTCAAAGATTCTTTCATGCCCAGAAGTTTCAATCCTTCAGCCTCTGCAATACTTTGTACCGGTATGCCGGACATCATGGATATTACCTCTGCTACTTTTTCTTCGTCAACAGTCTGTGGTTGCTCCTTCAGTTGTTTTTCCCAGTTTGTTTCTTCCTGTTCCAACTGAAGTAACAACTGGCGTTGTTTATCCCTGAAACTGGCAGCAAGTTCATATTTCTGAGCTTTAACTGCACTGGTTTTCTGATCGACAATATCTTTCAATGAATTTTCAAGTTCTTCTATAACAGGTGGAACATTGATATTAGCCAGGTGCATTCTGGAACCGGCTTCATCAAGAGCATCGATTGCTTTATCAGGGAAATTACGGTCTGTGATATACCTGTCGGTCAGTTTAACACAAGCTTCGAGAGCTGCGTCTGTATATTTAACATTGTGATGGTCTTCGTAACGCTCTTTGATATTTTTCAATATCTGGAGAGTTTCTTCTGCAGTAGTTGGCTCAACCAACACTTTCTGGAAACGCCTTTCCAAAGCACCGTCTTTCTCAATATTCTTTCTATATTCATCCAGAGTCGTTGCTCCAATACATTGTATTTCACCTCTGGCCAAAGCCGGTTTCAACATATTAGCAGCATCAAGCGATCCGGTTGCACCTCCTGCACCGACAATAGTGTGTATCTCATCTATAAATAAGATGATATTGGGGTTTTTGGACAACTCATTCAGGATAGCTTTAATACGTTCTTCAAATTGTCCCCGATATTTAGTTCCGGCAACAACAGAAGCCATGTCCAGAGATATAACGCGCTTGTCGAATAATATTCTGGATACCTTCTTTTGAATGATACGTAAAGCCAGACCTTCAACAATAGCTGATTTTCCTACACCCGGCTCACCGATAAGTATCGGATTGTTTTTCTTCCGGCGGCTTAGTATTTGAGCCAGCCGTTCAATTTCCTTTTCGCGGCCTACTATCGGATCTAACTTGTTTTCCTGTGCAGCCTTAGTCATATCTGTACCGAAGTTATCCAGTACAGGTGTATCAGAGGCTTGGCGCGATTGTTGAGTGTTGACATTCTGGTATGGCGCTGCATTATCCAGAGAGTCATCATCTTCGTCGTCTGTAAAGTCTGCTCCCATTTTAGGAGACAGGTCTTTATCGATATTTTCGTCTAAATTTTTGATATACATAAATGCTCCTGCGTAATTAAGATTTCGTGATTCCAAAGCTTGCGCTGCAATATTGTCACTGTCTTTTAATATTGCCAATAGCAAGTGTTCCGAATCTGTTTCTCTACTTTTGGTGAGACGAGCTTCTAAAATGCTAAGTCTCAAAATTTTTTCTGTATTTTTAGTTAAAACTACCTCTTTGTTTTCAGTATTAAGAGGCATATCATGTTGATTGGTAATGCGGCTATCCACATCCAGCTTCAAATCGTTCAAATCTATACCAAAATCACCCAATGCCTGTATGGCCACTCCTTCTCCGTTGCGGAGAATTCCAAGCATCAAATGTTCAGGTCCCAGATAAGAGTTCTGAAGGCGTCCGGCTTCCTCACGACTATAATTCATGATTTTGCGGACTCTTTGTGAAAAATTATTCTCCATAATCTTTATACCTTTTTATTTGATGTGTTGTATCATACAAATATATGAATTGTATTCAACTTCCTACTAATTTTTAAGTTCTACTAACTCTAAACAAAAATGATGCCACAAAAGTTGCTGTGGTTTTTATCATTTTATCTATGGGCGAAAGACAACCTTTATTAAGTAAATATATAATTCTTTCGGTAAAGGTGGCGGTGATGTATAGTTAAATGTCTTAAAACGACCTGTAAATAAGAAAGAAAATAGCATTAATCAGATAAAGATTGACAAAATGAGACCTGACTCAATTATTTTTTTTATTTTTGTCATATAAAGAAGTATAGAGACATATAATAATGAGAACATCAGATCCGGAGTTGGGCTCGTCTGAAGAGTCGGCTCGAAAAGATGGAGGCGCATCTGCAAAGAGTGCAGAATTGACCTTAGAGCAAATACAAAATTTTGAAGGTAAGTATCCTAAACAGTTATGGTATCTGTTTACGGTAGAAATGTGGGAACGTTTTTGTTTCTACGGAATGCGTGGGATTTTAACCATATTCATGGTTGATCGTTTATTCCTTCATGAGAAGGAAGCTAACCTTAAATACGGAGCTATACAAGCTTTCGTTTATGCCTTTACTTTTCTGGGCGGTATTTTTGCAGACAAAATACTGGGGTTCAAAAAATCCCTGACTTTCGGTGCTTTCATGATGATTCTTGGTAATGCTCTTATTGCTGTATCACCGGATCATTTCTTTTATATTGGTATAACCTTGTCGGTGATCGGTACAGGCTTTTTCAAACCGAATATTTCATCGATGGTCGGATATTTATATAAAGACGGAGATTCGAGAAAGGAAGCCGGTTTCAGCCTTTTCTATGCAGGTATCAATGTGGGTGCTTTATTAGGAGGTGCAGTTTGTGTCTGGTTAGGTAAAAATCATTCATGGAGTTTGGCCTTTCTGGCTGCTGCGATTGTAATGTTTCTAGGATTGGTAACTTTCACCCTGACTAAAAAACACCTGGGACCTATTGGAGACAGTCCTCTTAAGGAAGCTTTACCAAAGGTGAGATTGAAAAAGGAGGTTTTTGTATACATAATTGCCCTTCTAACTATTCCTCTTATTTATATAATGATTCAGAATACCGATTATACCGATTACTTTATGTATACAATCGGTCCTCTGGCATTGATATATTTCTTCTATCAGTTTATGAAGGTGTCGACAAAAGCTGACAGGAAAAAACTGACAGCCGCCTTAATACTGATTCTTTTATCTATTGTCTTTTTTGCATTATTCGAGCAGGCAGGAGGTTCTCTTGCTTTATTCGCAAAGAATAATCTACATGATAAACTTCTATTCTTCCATATCGATCCTAATATTGTAAATAATGGCGCCAATGCCTTTTTTGTCATAGCCTTTGCGCCGTTGTTAGGCTTGGTCTGGGTTTGGCTCGATAAAAGACGTCTGGAGCCAAATACAGTTGTGAAATTTGGTATTAGCTTTATTTTGCTGGCTGTATCATATTATATATTGTTTTCGACACGCCTATTTGCGAATGAAAATGGTATCACTTCGTTAAATGTCTTTACGGGAGCCTATTTTGTGATGACTATAGCCGAGCTATGTTTGTCGCCAATCGGTTTGTCTATGATTACAAGTCTGTCACCGAAGCATCTTTCAGGAATGATGATGGGGCTTTGGTTTCTGGCAAGTGCATACGGACAGTATCTCGCAGGACTTATCGGTGCCGGTATTTCTAACCCGAATGAAAATGCAACATTACTTGAAAAACTAGATTCATACACAAGTGGATACGGGCAACTGGCTTTGTATGCTGTAATAGTAGGGGTTCTGGTATTGATATTTTCCCCCATTGTCAGGAAACTGATGCAGGAAGTGAAATAAATTAAAAAAACTATATCTTATATTTTATGTCAACGGAAACAAAAGTTTTTAGAGAACCTTCCGGGAAAAAATTCTTAGGACATCCTGTCGGACTCTATCTGTTATTCTTCACAGAGTTGTGGGAACGCTTTTCATACTATGGAATGCGCGCCATACTAATTTTATATCTTACAAAATCATACCTCGAAGGTGGACTTGGCTTTGATGAATCGTATGCCGGTCTTTTGTATGGATGGTTTACCGGATTAGTATATTTTACCCCTCTCATCGGAGGTTGGCTGGCAGATAAGTATCTAGGACACCGAAAAGCAATTACTATAGGAGGTTGCACTATGTTTCTGGGGCAAATGGTTTTGTTTCTGGTGGCATCTAAAGCCGGGCTATATGCCGGTTTATTGTTATTGATCATCGGTAACGGATTCTTCAAGCCTAATATCTCGACTATGGTCGGTGGCTTGTATAAACCGGGTGATGCTAAGCGCGATTCAGCATTCTCTATATTCTATATGGGTATCAATGTTGGGGCATTCTTTGCGCCTTTTGTCGTGGGACTAATGGCTAATACGTGGTTTGCGGATGTTGATAGTACAACCGGCAAAATATTACGTCATGCTTATAATTATGGTTTCCTTGCTGCTGCTGTAGGTATGCTGATCGGACAGATATTATTTAATACTTTATCTAATAAACTTTTGGGTGATCTTGGTGTTGAACCTGTTGGCGATAAAAAAGAAGAAGAGGCGATCCGTGAACTGGATAATGTAGCTACTCAGAAGACCCCTCTGACTAAAGAAGAAAAACAACGTACTATTGCTATTTTTGTATACTTCTTCTTTGCTATATTCTTCTTTGCCGGTTTTGAGCAGGCCGGATCTTCCTTTACGTTATATACCGAAAAATTCATAGACAGATCGGTTGGCGATTTTATGATTCCTACCGAATGGTTCCAATCGATAAATCCACTTTTCATTGTTTTACTGACTCCCGTTTTCGCTATGTTCTGGCCTTCTAAGTTGGGGCAAAAGGTTAGTACTCCTGTTAAAATGGGTATGGGCTTAGTATTATTAGGTATTGGATTCTTATTCATGCTTGGTGCTACTTTCCAACGGGGCGGAGATGTTGCCGATACAACAATAAAAGCAAGTATCTTCTGGATGATATTTACTTACTTCCTGCATACAGTAGGTGAGCTGTGTTTATCACCTGTAGGTCTGTCAACTGTAACAAAACTAGCTCCTCCTAAGCTGGCTTCGCTATTGATGGGTGTATGGTTGTTGTCTTCATTCTTCGGTAATTTGATAGCCGGACAGGTATCATCGGCAACCAGCTCTTTAGGAGCAGGATCAGTATATCAGGTTCTCGCTGTTGCTGCGATCGCATTCGGGGTTGCTCTATTGTGCCTGAATAAGGTGTTGTTGAAAATGATGCATGGCGTACGATAAAATATAATAATAAAAGAGAAACCGCTTTCGATACTTATTCGAAAGCGGTTTCTTTTTATCTATAAGGATTGATTTAACATCGGGATGTTTCATTTTGATCAAAGAAGCTCTATTTTTGTATAGAACAAAAGATTCAAAATTACTTCAACTCCGATCTTTATATGAGAAAATATATATTTATTATTTGTGGGACTATAAGTCTTGCTCTAGGGCTTTTAGGTATTATTACTCCCGGACTGCCAACAACTCCTTTTATTTTACTGACAGGCTTTCTGTATGCTAAGAGTTCTCCGAAACTATATAAAAAACTGGAGGATAATAAAGTGACAGGAATGTACCTGAAGCGTCTTCAGAATGGTCTTGGCTGGAAAGCCCGTCTGGCCTCTATTTCGTTAATGTGGGTTATGATATGCATTACAGCTTTCTGGGTATTTGAGGATGGAAGCACTATGCGGTACGTCATGTTAGGTTTGGGAGGGATTGGTACAATAGCCCAGTTGATTGCTTTAAGAAAGAGAAAACCCAAAGTTATTGTACAGGAAATTGAAATAGAAGAGGAAAAAGAGAATCGTTATCAATAATATTGATGAACAATATAAATAACTTATGAGTTATATAAGGAAATGGCATCTGAAAAATTTTGCCATTCTGACAGATTTAATTTTCTTTGTATAAACAATGGTTAACAAATAAAAACTGTTGAAATATAAACTTATTTAAAAACAATTATGAGCGAAAAAGATCAACAAAATCAAATACAAATAGAATTGACAGAAGATGTTGCACAAGGAACATACGCTAATCTGGCGGTGATAACTCACTCTTCTTCAGAGTTTGTCCTTGATTTTATCAGAATAGTACCGGGTGTGCCTAAGGCCAAAGTTAAGTCTCGTGTAATTTTATCACCTGAACATGCTAAACGTTTATTATTGGCTTTGAATGATAACATAAGCCAATACGAAAGAATACAAGGTAAAATAAACCTTGACGGAGGATCGGTTGGTGATTTTACGCCTGTAGGGCAAGCTTAAGCCGGAAGATTCCGGTTTATGATATTTTAATTTATCTTTACAAAATTAGTAAGAGGAAAAACTATCCTGTTATCTGTTCTCTCTTACGGGGTGAGCAGATAATATGGAGGTCTTCCGATAATAACCAAATCTTATACTACTGAATCATCATGAATCAATTATTATAGGTTAATAATTATAATTTATATGGAAAAGGATAATAACATACCCAAGTTTAACTTTTTCAGGATGTTTCGTGGTGGTTTCAATAGTATGGTATTCGAGAATACGGTCTGGGGTTATTAAGTAATGTATCATATTTAAGATACAATGAAGCGGGTCAAAAGCAGAATTAACTAATATATCATCTATCTTATGGAAATTTTAAACTCTTCACTGATTGACTGGTCAAGAGCTCAGTTTGCTCTAACAGCAATGTATCACTGGCTGTTTGTTCCATTGACATTGGGTTTGGGAGTCATAATGGCTATCATGGAAACGGCGTATGTTCGTACAGGGAATGAGCAGTGGAAACGAACTGCAAAGTTCTGGATGAATATCTTCGGAGTGAACTTTGCCATAGGTGTCGCAACAGGTATCATTATGGAATTCCAGTTTGGAACCAACTGGTCTAATTATTCGTGGTTTGTAGGGGATATTTTTGGTGCACCTTTAGCTATTGAGGCTATAGTTGCATTTTTTATGGAAGCCACATTTATTTCTATAATGTTTTTCGGTTGGGCACGGGTAAGTAAAAAAATGCACTTGGCTGCAACATGGCTGACCGTAACAGGGGCTACACTTTCGGCATTATGGATATTGGTTGCCAATGCATGGATGCAATATCCCGTAGGAATGGAATTTAATCCTGATACAGTACGTAATGAAATGGCTGATTTTTGGGCAGTTGCTTTATCGCCCGTAGCTATTAATAAGTTTACCCATACAGTTGCATCCAGTTGGGTGTTCGGAGCTGCTTTTGTAGCCGGAATTACTGCCTGGTATATGCTTAAAAAGAGAGAGCCCGAATTTACGAAACAAAGTATGAAAGTGGCAGCTATCTTTGGGTTTGTAGGTATTGTACTCACTGCTTGGACAGGTCACGGATCTGCACAACAAGTCGCAGAAAAACAACCTATGAAGCTGGCAGCTATGGAGGGTTTATATGACGGGCAAGAGGGCGCAGGGCTAATTGCTTTTGCAATACCCAATCCCGACAAAAAGTCATACGACGATGGGGTAGATCCATATATAATGAAGATAGAAGTACCAAAAGGTCTGTCTGTGCTTGGGTTTAGTGATTTTGATGCATTTGTACCCGGTATAACAGATATTATCAAAGGCGGATACAAAGACTATAAAGGAGATGTGCAGTTGTCTTTTGCCGAAAAACAAAAAGCCGGAAAAAAAGCGATTCAGGCTTTGGCTGATTATCAAACAGCTCAGAAAGACAGAGATGCTGCTGCAGCTGAAAAGAACAGAGTTATACTGAAAGAGAATTACGCATATTTCGGTTATGGTTATCTGGATAATCCTGACCAATTGGTGCCTCATATACCATTGGTATTCTGGTCGTTCCACGTAATGGTATATCTGGGAGGTTTCTTCGGCGCATTCTTCCTGCTTTTGTGGTTCTTTAATTACAAGAATAAGCTCGAAAACACTAAATGGATGTTATGGATTTCTATCATATCAGTGCCATTGGTTTATATTTGTAGTCAGGCAGGTTGGTTAGTTGCCGAAATTGGCCGTCAACCATGGTCTATACAAGATGTATTGCCTCTACAAACGGCTATATCAGCGTTGAGTGTAGAGTCTGTAAAAATAACATTCTTTATTTTCCTTATATTATTTACTGCGTTACTGGTCGCAGAGATTCGTATTATGTTGAACCAAATTAAAAAAGGACCTAAAGCCGAATAAGTGCTTAATCCGGATTTAATTATAATAAAATATAACTATGATTGATTATTCATTTTTACAACATTACTGGTGGTTCATCATTAGTCTGATCGGCGGTATATTCGCATTTCTGATGTTTGTTCAAGGCGGACAGTCAATGCTGTTCTCTCTGGGTAAGGAAGATAAACACCGTTTTTTGATGGTCAATGCTTTAGGGCGTAAATGGGAATATACATTTACAACATTAGTAACATTCGGAGGAGCTTTATTCGCTTCATTCCCTTTGTTTTATTCGACTAGTTTCGGAGGTGCATACTGGGTATGGATGCTGATTTTGTTCTGTTTCGTTATACAGGCTGTATCCTACGAATATATGTCTAAACCCGGTAATACATGGGGAAAGAAAACGTATCAGGTATTCTTGTTCCTGAATGGTTTATTAGGTACCTTCCTTGTTGGGGTAGCTATCGCAACCTTCTTCACAGGAGCAGAGTTTGCTGTGAATAAAGGTAATATAGCTAACTTAGGAGTTGAGAATGTAACGGGTGTGGTTATCAGTCAATGGCAAAATCCATTGCATGGATTAGAAGCTCTTGGTGACTTCCGTAACTGGTGTCTGGGATTTGCTGTATTCTTCCTTACACGTACTATTGCTTGCTTATTCTTTATAAATCGTCTAGACGATCAGGAATTAGTGGCGCGTTCGCGTAAATTCTTAATTTATAATGCGCTGCCATTCGTTGTATTCTTCTTGGTTTTTGTGATCTGGACTCTCTTATCAACAGGGTATTCGGTAAATCCCGAAACAAAAGCAATAATAGAAGGTGTTGCTAACAAATATTTCTGGAATCTGGTAGAATTGCCGGTTGTAGGTATCGTATTCTTAATTGGAGTGGTTTTAGTTCTATATGGTATTATCCGGACTATACTGTCAACTTCATTCACTTCCGGAGTTTGGTTTAGCGGGGTAGGAACTGTGCTTACAGTATGTGCTTTATTACTGATAACAGGGTTTAATAATACACCTTATTATCCGTCAAGTGTAAATCCGCAAAGTTCGCTTACACTTCAAAATTCATCATCGAGTGAGTTTACTCTTACAGCTATGTTCTATGTATCATTACTTGTGCCTTTTGTACTGGCATATATTATCTATGCATGGAATGCTTTGGAAAAGAAAAAATTCAAGAAAGAAGATTTGAAAGAAGACGGGCACGTTTATTAATCGATTGAAATTTATTGAAATAGAGTAGGGGATGGCTTTTTGGTCATCCCCTGTTTTTATCTATGAATAAAATGTTACACATTGAAAATGAAAAAATAAATTCAAAAATGGTGTCACTTTTGTCACCTTTGTCACCTTTCGAGAGTTTATCGTTTGAAAATCAATAGCAAAGAAACGTGACAAACTAAACAAAAAGTAGACAAACAATGTATACCTATGTTTCTTTTTGCAGGACACTTAATGTTTACTAAATGATCTGACATTTTGGAAAAATAGGACAGCATAACGGGCAATATCTATTGATATTTTTTGTACTTTTGCAGACTTAGAGTCGCAGAGTTATTTGTTGCTTTGGCAAGTGCAATTATATCAAATAGTTACTATTAAATGATATGTGTGATGTGCTTGCTTTATTGATTTGTGAATATCTATTATAAAATATACAATCGTGACTGATACTAAGTACATTTTTGTAACCGGAGGCGTTATATCTTCTTTAGGAAAAGGTATTATTGCATCCTCCCTCGGCAAATTACTTCAAGCCCGAGGATATAAAGTAACTATCCAAAAACTAGACCCATACATCAATATTGATCCGGGTACCCTCAATCCTTACGAGCATGGCGAATGCTATGTGACTGTAGACGGACATGAGGCCGATTTGGATTTAGGTCATTACGAACGCTTTTTGAATGAGCCTACCCACCGGGATAATAACATTACCACGGGACGTATTTATCAGAATGTTATAAATAAAGAACGTAAAGGCGATTATCTGGGTAAAACGGTACAGATAGTACCTCATATTACTGACGAAATCAGACGTAATATAAAATTATTGGGTGCAAAATACAACTATGATTTTGTGATTACAGAGATCGGCGGAACTGTTGGTGATATTGAATCTCTACCTTTTATTGAGAGTGTACGTCAGTTACGCTGGGAGTTGGGTGCAAAGAATAGCTATTGTATTCATCTGACTTATGTGCCTTATATTACAGCAGCTGGAGAAGTAAAAACCAAACCTACACAACATTCTGTTAAGAATTTGCAGTCGTCCGGAGTTCAGCCCGATATGCTGGTTTTACGGACAGAATATATGCTGAATAAGGATATTCTACGCAAGGTGGCGTTATTCTGTAATGTGGATGCAGATGCTGTAGTGCAGTCTGTAGATGTTTCTACAATATACGAAGTTCCTCTTAAAATGCAGGAACAGAATATGGACGAGATCATTTTGCGTAAGCTGGGTATTACTCCCGGTGCTAAACCTGAATTAAAGTCTTGGAAAGATTTTCTGGACAAGAAGAAGAACGCAAAAGAAACGATCAGTATCGGACTTGTCGGAAAATATGTCGAATTACATGATGCATATAAGTCTATTAACGAGTCGCTGTTACAAGCTTCTATATATAATGACCGTAAACTGGATTTACAGTTTATACATTCGGACAAATTGACGGATGAGAATATATCTGAGAAATTGTCAAATTTAGATGGCATAGTTATTGCTCCCGGATTTGGACAACGAGGAATCGAAGGTAAGTTTAAAGCGTTGAAGTTTGCCCGCGAGAACGACATACCGACTTTCGGTATTTGTTTAGGTATGCAGTGTATGGTGATCGAATATGCCCGTAATGTTTTGGGTATGGAGGATGCCAATTCGACCGAAATGAATCCTCAAAGCTCGTATAAAGTAATTGACCTGATGGAAGAACAGAAGAATATTACTAATATGGGCGGATCGATGCGGTTAGGTGCATATAAATGTTGCCTCGAAAAGGGTACATTAGTTTATGCAGCATACGGGAAAGATGTGGTTGAAGAACGTCATCGTCATCGTTTCGAGTTTAATAACGAATATAAAACTCAATTTGAACAGGCTGGAATGAAATGCACGGGTATTAATCCTGAAACAGGATTAGTAGAAGTCGTAGAAATTCCAACACTCAAATGGTTTTTGGGTGTACAATTCCATCCGGAATACAACAGTACAGTAATAGCTTCTAATCCATTGTTTATGAGTTTTGTAAAAGCAGTAATTGATAACAAGAAGTAAAAAAAATACAAATAATAAGTAATTATAGGTTGTAGATACTTATCTGACAAGTAATATAAAAGCAACCTTTATTAGTAATTTGCACAGTAATCAATGGATAAAAACACAGGTATTGGCTTTGTTTTAATAGCCGCGATAGTGATTGGTTTCACGGTATTAATGAAACCCAGCCAAGAGGAACTTGCGAGAGAGCAACGATATCAGGATTCTATACAGAATGTTCAGGCAACACAATTAAAAGAAGATATACAAACTGCCGATTCGGCAGACAAGGCTAAACAGTCGGTAGTTGGCGATTTTTTCGATGCCACTACAGCTCAGCCTATAAATGATAGTATTCAGTCTGAAACTACTGATTCTTTATCTGTATCTGCGTTACCATCCGATAGTGGTGTGGAACAAATTGCTACATTAGAGAATGAGAAAATTAGAATTAATTTCTCAACAAAGGGTGGTCAGATGCTTAGTGCTCAACTTAAAGACTACAATACATATGCGGGCGACTCTTTGTTTTTATTTAAAAGTGACGCAAAGCTGGCACTTGAACTAATGAACAAAAAGGGAATAACCCTTAATACTTCTCAAGCTGATTTTAGAGTTATTCAGGGATCAGGAGATGCGCAAACACTGGTGATGCGTATGAATTATTCTGACTCTCAGTATATCGACTTTATTTATGCTCTCTCTCCTAATAGTTATATGTTGAATTTTAACATAGCTGTTGTGGGGATGCAGGATATGCTAAGTGTCGATTGCCTGGAAAGATTCAAACTAAACTGGACTCAAAATTTACGAAGACAAGAAAAGAGTAAAAGTAATGAGCAACGTTACTCTCGTATTCATTATAAAGGTACTGATGGTAGTTTCGAAGGACTTAGCGAATCAAATAGTGAAACAAAAGATGTGCCTACCGGAGTAAAATGGGTCGCATTTAAAGATCAGTTTTTTGCTTCTGTATTGATTACTGACAATGAGTTCGTTTCTCCGGCTTTGAGTTCTACGGTTTTAGAGTCGGAAGATTACTTGAAAAGCTATTCAGCAACATTATACTTTAAGCCGACACTGGCGGAAAAGGGAGCATTGGTAGGAGGCTTCAAATATTTCTTGGGGCCATTAGACTACTATATGCTTAAAGGATATGATGATGGTGTTGAAAATACTCAGCAATTAGATCTTGATAAACTAATCCCTCTGGGATGGTCACTCTTCCGTGTTGTGAATCAGTATTTTGTAATGCCTCTATTTAACATGTTGGAGGGAACAGGTTTACAAATGGGACTTGTTATATTACTTTTGACGGTTATTGTTAAGATTATAATCTCTCCATTAACATACAAGTCTTTCATGTCGTCGGCGAAGATGAGAGTATTGAAACCTCAGGTTGATGAGATTAATGAAAAATATCCGGGACAAGAGAAAGCTATGGAACGCCAAAAGGCTGTTATGCAACTCTACAATCAAGCAGGGGTAAACCCGATGAGCGGATGTATACCTATGCTATTACAAATGCCTATATTATTGGCGCTTTTCTCTTTCTTCCCTTCGGCAATCGAATTGAGACATGAAAGCTTCTTATGGGCATCTGACTTATCTACTTATGATGCGATAATAGAGTGGAATACGAATATCCCTTTAGTATCCAGCTGGTTAGGTAACCATATAAGTTTATTCTGTATATTGATGACTGTAACCAATATTGTCTATACGAAATTCAACATGGATGCTACTAATACTGGTCAACAGCAAATGCCGGGTATGAAGTATATGATGATGTTTATGCCTGTTGTTTTCTTCTTTGTATTGAATAATTATCCTTCAGGACTTACATATTACTATTTCTTGTCGACTTTGATGACAATCATAATCACTCTGGTTTGTCGTTGGGTCATTGACGAAGAGAAAGTATTGGCTAAATTAGAAGAGAATAAAAAGAAGCCAAAGAAGAAAGGTTTTATGGCTCGTTTACAAGAGCAAGCTGAACAGGCACAAAGAACACAGCAACAGCAACAAAAAGGCAAAGGTGGCTCTCAGAACAAAAAGAAGAAGTAAGCTTTAGATATCTGACTAAAATAAAAGCGATTATCAAAATTGATAATCGCTTTTATTTTATATTGTATTGGGGATATTCTTTTATTGGAAAATCTCTTTAAGATAACCGGCCATTTCCTGTTGGATTTTCTTAGCTTCCTGAGTAGCTGCACTCGCAAACTTTTCAGTCGGATCTGCATAGATAATACCTCGCGAAGAGTTTACCAGCAAGCCGCAATCTTTATTCATTCCATATTTTACCACTTCTTCAAGAGAACCTCCTTGTGCACCTACTCCAGGTACTAATAAGAAATGATTTGGTGCATATTTCCTTATTTCGGCAAACATAGAACCTTGGGTTGCCCCTACCACATACATAAGTTGTTCGTCGGTAGCCCATTCCTGAGACTTTTTCAATACTTTCTCAAATAATTTCTCTCCGTTCGAGTCCTCAGTTAACTGAAAATCAGCAGAACCTTTATTTGAAGTCAAAGCGAGAAGTATGACCCATTTATTAGGGTATATAAGGAATGGCTTTACACTATCTTCGCCCATGTACGGCGCAACTGTAACCGCATTGGCTTTTAAGTGTTCGAAGGCTGATTTTGCATACATTTCAGATGTATTGCCAATGTCTCCACGTTTGGCATCCAGTATGATAAACTGTTGTGGATATTTGGTTCTGATGTATTCAATGGTCTTTTCCAATGCCCATATTCCTTTTATTCCGATACTTTCATAAAAAGCAGTATTTGGCTTATATGCAACACAATAAGGGGCCGTTGCATCTATTATAGCTTTGTTAAAACTATAAATAGGGTCCTCTTCTTCAAGAAGGTATGCTGGTATTTTAGTTAAATCAGTATCTAGTCCTACACAAAGGAAGGATTGTTTTTGTTTGATATTTTCTATCAGATTTTCTCTAGTCATCGAAGTATGTATGTGTTTTATAATTCGCTTTCTTTTAATCTTTCTGTATTTTCCACTATTGTCAGTTGATCTATAATCTGTTGTATATCACCATCCATAATAGCAGACAAGTTATAGAGGGTGAGATTGATACGATGATCAGTAACACGTCCTTGCGGATAATTATATGTCCTTATTTTAGCCGAACGGTCTCCGGTGGAAACCATAGTCTTTCTTTTAGATGCTATCTCGTCCAGATACTTTTGATATTCCATGTTATAGATACGTGACCGTAGTTCTACCATGGCTTTAGCTTTATTCTTTAACTGTGATTTTTCATCCTGACACTGAACTGTTATACCGGTCGGAATATGTACTAAACGTATTGCTGAATAGGTTGTATTGACAGATTGTCCTCCATGACCCGATGCACAGAATGTATCGACACGTATATCGGACTCTTTTACTTCTACATCGAATTCTTCTGCTTCGGGAAGTACTGCGACCGTTGAAGCCGATGTATGAACACGTCCCTGTGTTTCCGTAGCAGGAACACGCTGTACGCGATGTACTCCCGATTCGTATTTCAGAACCCCATAAACCCCTTCGCCTGAGACAGTAAATATAATTTCTTTAAATCCACCGGAAGTTCCTTCTGTATAACTGGTAACTTCTGTTTTCCAGCCTTTTGTTTCGCAGAATTTTTGATACATCCTGTATAAGTCCCCTGCAAAGATAGCGGCTTCGTCACCTCCGGTTCCACCACGTATCTCTACTATAGCATCTTTACTATCCTGCGGATCGGCGGGTACAAGGAGAAGTTTTATCTCTTCTTCTAAAACAGGTAAGCGGTTATTTGCGATATCCAATTCTTCTTTCGCTATTTCCCTGAAATCATTGTCTGTTTCATTTTCAAGAATATTCTTGGCTTCCGAAATACTATTAAGGACTTGCTCATATTCTTTTCGTGCATCAACTATTTTTTCTAAGTCTCTATATTCCTTATTTAATTTAACAAAACGCTTCATATCCGATATAACATTTGGATCGGTAATTAATTTACCAATCTCTTCGAAGCGGATTACTAAAACATCTAATTTTTCGAGTAGTGATTGTTGGCTCATTTATATTGACTCCTTATATATGGTGCAAAGATAAGAAAAAGGAGGCAATGTCTCTCCTGTTTTTACGGGGTAGCGACATTCCTCCTTAATAAAAATGCTCTCTTATGATATTAGACTGTGTATGAAAGGAATGAGCAAGGCTGTCATCACTCCCATTAGTCCTATAGCCAGTCCACTGATTGCACCTTCTATTGTGCCCATTTCCATTGCTTTAACTGTACCAACACTGTGAGCTGACGCTCCCATTGCCAGACCTTTGGCGATACTACTCTTTATCCCAAGAATACGTAGGACATAGGGGCCTACAATTCCCCCGTATATACCACAAAACAAGACTATTACAGCAGTCAGAGAAGGCATGCCTCCACTTTGAGTCGATATATTGATGGCGATGGCCGTAGTTACAGATTTGGGCTCCAAAGTCATAACTAAAGCTTCGTCAGCACCAGTTAACTTAGCTAAACCTATAACGCTGATAATGCCTGTGACACTACCAACAAATACAGATGTAAGTATCGAAACCACATTTCCTTTCAGATATGACATCTGCTCATATAATATATAACCTAATGCAACAACAGATGGTCCCAATAAGAAGCTGACAAATTGTCCGCCCTGTTGGAATTTATCATAATCCATGTGGGTGAATTGCAGAAATAGGATAATTATTGCAATCGATATAATCAAAGGATGCAGTATTGCTATTTTAGTTTTCTTAAATATCCATTGACCAAACAGATAGCTTCCGAATATAAGAACCAGTATAAATTCTGGTGTTTCAATTAGAGCTTTCATCTTCCTTCTTTTTTTCCATTCTTTGTTGAACTAATCCCACTACAGCAATTACCAAAATAGTACTGATAGAGCAAGTAATGATAATTGATGCCCAGAATTTGCTGAGTACGCCAAAAGAAGTCATAAGACCGGCTCCTGAGGGTATAAAAAATATAGCCATATTTTTAGTAATGGCTTGAGCTGTAGAGTCTACATGATCTGGTTTGATTACTTTGAGATAAAGAGCCATAAACAATAACATCATTCCGATTATACTACCCGGAATGAATCCCTGAATGAGGTAACTTATGCATTCTCCAATAAAATAAAACAGGAGAATGATAAATATACCTTTTACCATTTTCATACACTTAATACCTAAAATTACTTATGCAAAGTTATATTTTTTTAAGCAGAAGAGATTCGATTTTGGATATTAATTCATCAAAATCAGAATGATTTATCCCCTATCGGTATATAGTAGTAGATTCGATGTTTTTTAGAGAAGAAAAAGAGAGATAATATTTTCTTTTATCTCTCTTTATATAAATGTGTTATCTCTTCTATTTTTATAGATTCCGATAGTTTTATGGTATTTGAATCTGATTTTTTAGCTTTCCTCTTCAAATACTTCTAAAGACATGGTTTTTCCGTCAAATACCGCATATGAGAAAAAGGTAATCCAGTCTCCAAGTATGATAATTCTTGAAGATGCGGATAACATGAGATCTAACATAATATGTCGATGTCCAAAAACAAAAAAGTTAATAGCTGGAGAAATCTCCAATTCTTTTTTTGCAAAAAGGACAAGATATTCCTTGTCTTCTCCGAGGTACTTTATTACGCCTCCTGTCGCCCTGCTATGGTTAGACCATTTATGGGCAATGGCTAAGGCCCAACGGGGATGCAGTGTTGCAAAAGCTTTTTGACAGAATTTGTTATGGAATAGGTAGCGTATTATCTTGAATGATTTAGACTCATCACCTAAACCATCTCCATGTGCAAGGAAAAATTTCTTGCCATAAAGATCCACAACCAAAGGTTCGGTATGTATTATCATACCACATTCTTTTTGTAAATAATCTGTGAGCCAAACATCGTGATTACCAATAAAGAAATGTATTTCTATTCCTGAGTCGGTGAGTTCTGCTATCTTACCCAATACACGGGTAAATCCTCTGGGTACTACATATTTGTATTCGAACCAAAAGTCGAATATATCTCCTAATAAATAAATAGTCTTGGCATCTGATTTAACAGAATCAAACCAACGACATAATTTCCTTTCCACATCGTGATTAAGAAAGCTATTATCTGAAGGTTTTTTACTATTGGGAAGAGTTAATAACCCTTTATCTTCTTCTCTTGTTTTGTTATTGGTATGTGAAGCAGAACCTAAATGAACATCTGAGAGGAAATATATTTTCTTTTTTTCGGACATAATATTACTTACAAAAATCCTAATTCGAGTTTAGCTTCTTCACTAAGCATGTCTTTATTCCATGTAGGGTCGAATGTAAGATTTACGATCACATTCTTTATATCTTTTATCGACTCAAGCTTTAGTCGTACATCTTCGAGAATAAAATCTGCTGCCGGGCAATTAGGTGCAGTTAATGTCATGGTAATTGTTACATTCTTCTCGTCATCAACATCTACATTATAAATGAGTCCGAGATCATATATATTAACCGGAATTTCAGGGTCATATACCGTCTTTAGCATACGTACTATTTCTTCTTCCAATTGCATTATATTATTATCCATTTGTCTGTTTTATTTAAAGTTTATAGTTTACAAATTTAAGGAATAAATGTCTTGGTTGTATCCGAATTATTATAAATCGGTTTTTTCATTGATTATAGAATTTATCTATTATAATCTGTCCTTATCCTTATAACTGTAAAATCCCTGATCGGAAATAATTACATGATCCATTAAATAAATATCCAGTAAAGAACAGGCTGCATTTAGTTTTGTTGTGATGGTATCGTCCTCCCGGCTCGGTGTAAGGTTGCCTGAGGGATGATTGTGTATTAATATGATATTGGTTGCCAGATTCTCAATTGAATTCTTCATTATCATACGTATATCTATTACTGTACCGTTTATACCACCTTTGCTTACTTGAATCTTTTTTAATATTTTATTCGAATTATTCATGAGTAAAACCCAGCCTTCTTCGTGCCTGAGGTCGGATAATATCGGGTTGAATAAATTAAATACGTCTAGACTGGAAGATATTTGTGTTTGTTTTTCATTCTCAGTAAGTTTTCTTCTTTTTCCTAATTCCAGAGCGGCGATGATAGTTATAGCTTTAGCTTCACCAATACCATTGAAATTCTGGATTAGATCATTGATAGTCAATTTACCGAGTGAATTCAAGTTGTTATTTACCGAATGTAAAATTCGCTGCGAAAGTTCTACAGCTGTTTCCAGTTTATTACCAGATCCTATCAAAATGGCTAGTAACTCAGCATCGGATAGCGCTTGTACACCTTTCAGCAAGAGTTTTTCGCGGGGACGGTCTTCTTCTGCCCAGTCTGTAATGCGTAGTTTTGGTTTTATATATTCCATGAGTGTTGTAGAGCTTTCTAAAATGAAAAAATCGTGTTCAGTACAAAGCTAAACACGATTTGGATGAATATCAAATAATATTCTTTATTCTTTTACTCTTTCAACGTAAGATCCGTCACGAGTATTAATTTTAATTTTCTCTCCTTCATTAATAAATAAAGGAACACGCACTTCTGCGCCAGTTTCTACTGTGGCGGGTTTTAATGTATTAGTTGCGGTATCTCCTTTTAACCCGGGCTCAGTGTAAGTCACTTCAAGGACAACATTCTGAGGAAGTTCGGCCGTTAAGATCGTTTCAGTTTCAGCATGTACCTGAACTTCAATAGTATCGCCTTCCTTTAAAAAAGCTACACCTTCTATCTGGTCTCCGGCTATAGATACTTGTTCGAATGTTTCGTTATTCATGAAATTGTATCCCATATCATCCTTATATAGGTATTGATATGGACGTCTTTCGATTCTAACTTCATCTAATTTGATTCCTGCGTTAAATGTTCTCTCAAGAATACGGCCTGTAGTAACGCTGCGCATTTTAGTTCTTACGAAAGCAGCACCTTTTCCGGGTTTTACATGAAGGAATTCTATGATTACATAATATTGACCTTCGATGTCAATACACATACCGTTTCTTATATCTGCAGTAGTTGCCATAAAATATATTTAGATTATTAAAATTCTTTGTTTTAAATTTTTACGATCAGTTAATAGCTAACAATCAAGACCGCAAAGATAGAAAAATATTATAAAGCTTTACAAAAATTATTCAACTCGAAAGATTTTTTATTCAACACAATTCTCGAGTTAATTAAATTGTGTAATTAAAAGAATCGGCATCCCCAAAGTCTTGGGCGGTTTTGATCCTTACTTCCGAGTTATTGAACACAACTGAATATGGTACAATACTTCTGGTAAGCCATGCATTTCCCCCTATGGTAGAATCATGTCCAACAACAGTAGATCCTCCTAAAATAGTAGCTCCGGCATAAATAACGACATTGTCTTCTATAGTAGGGTGGCGTTTAGTTCCTTTTAATTCTTTAGTTACAAACAGTGCACCGAGTGTAACTCCCTGATAAATCTTCACATTTTCACCGATTATACTAGTCTCACCTATAACGATACCGGTACCGTGATCTATAAAGAAATGGTTGCCAATATTTGCTCCGGGATGGATATCTATTCCGACCTTGGCATGTGCATGCTCCGAAAATAACCGGGGAATAATAGGTACTCCGGAATTAAATAGTATATGGGAAATACGATGTACCGAAAGAGCATAAAATCCAGGGTACGCCAATATTACTTCTTCAATGCTACGTGCTGCCGGATCGTTGTGTATATAACATTCGGCTTCTTTGCGTAGTCCCGTTTGCAGATCGGGAAGTCCCGAAATAAATGAATCTACAATGCTTTCGGCTTTTTCACGTCCCATTAAGTTAGTAATATTCTCGAGAAGAACAGAGTATACAAAATGGAGCGGACGTGTAGAGCAGGTATAATTACCGGTACATACCGGAAACAGCAATTGCTGGAAAATAGTATCTAAAGCTTCTTCCAATTCTTTTTTATTTATAGGAAGAGCATTTTCTTTAGAATTAAGTAAATCAGATATTTGAGAAAGAGTATTCATATCAATCAGAGAAATATTTTGATGGTTTTATTAACCTGAATAATCAGGTATGCGATGATGAACGTAGTAATAACAACATAAGGGAATGTTATTACATCTATATCAAAAAGAAGAGCAGTCCATCGGATAATGATGGGATGTATATAGAACACAGCCGATGATAATAACGGAATTACACCATTGCTTGTATCCTTACCCATCTTCCCATTTATAAGGAAATAAATAAATAAGGCAGGGCATATAAGGAAGAACGAGAAATATAGATTATTTACTCTCTGCTGCTCCATATATATGTATACTTCAGTAAATAGGATGATTGCGAAAAGTACAATTATATACGGCAGGATTTTTTTTATTCTTTGCAAGTCGAATTGTCTAAGAACGTATCCTATAGTGACCATCGGTATACCAAAAAATATGAAGTTGCGGTATTTTAATAACTCAAAGTTATCATATGGATTTTTATCCTGAATCCAGTATCCAATGCAGAATAGAGTGAAAGCTATTATTAATAATGCATATTTGTTTTTGATGATTTTATGTATAAAGAACAGCATAATTACTGCTCCGATTAATGCCGGAAAATACCAAAGATGATAATACCCTGTAGCAAAAATGATAAAAAATGACTTAATATCCAGATAAGGGTAATAACATGGCAGATAGAATATAGCCCAGACTATATATAACTTGATCAGTTTTGTTACATATTTAATAACCTTAGCTCTGTCGTCGAGATTTAAAAAAAAGCCATTTATGATAAAAAAAGCAGGCACGGCAATTCTTCCTAAACTATAAGTTGTTTCCCATCCTAGGATATATAAGAACTGATTCCATAAATCATTTCCTTCGGGTGGATATATAGAGACAAAGGGGTTATGAGCTATAATTACACAAATACTGAGTGCAATTTTAAAATAGTCTAATGTAATATTTCTTTCCATAACAAATTGTTACTCGTCTTCTCTAATATACTTGCTGTAGCGTTTACGGTCATATACCTTTTTACTCTTATGTATTTTAGAGGTACTGGTCCAACCTGTTGAGTTTTCCATTTGTATTTCTCTATCCGCTTTTTTTACAGCTTTTATATAATCTGTTATAGTAATTCTCTTTTTTGTTTTCTTTTTCATTTCAACTTCTTATCTGCCCATTCCCTTCGACAATCCATTTATAACTACACAATTCTTGTAGAGCCATGGGGCCTCTGGCGTGCATTTTTTGTGTACTGATACCAATTTCAGCACCTAGACCGAATTGAGCTCCATCTGTAAAAGCTGTAGATGCATTTACATATACACAGGCAGCATCAATTAATGCCTCGAATAATGTAATGGCATCCTGATCTTCCGAAATAATAGCTTCACTGTGTTTTGAACCGTATTTAGAAATGTGATTAATCGCATCCCTGATACTGTTTACTGTTTTAACAGACATTTTATAATCTAAAAACTCAGTACCAAAACTATCCTCGTCAGCCTCTTTCAGTAATTTATCCGGATAATTTCCCGATAATACACTGTATGCCTGCTTATCGGCATATATAATTACATTGCTATCAGCTAAATTCTCGCAAAGATATGGCAAATCGGATATACGGTCTTTATCAATAATAAGACAATCTAAACTATTACAAACACTAACACGTCTGGTTTTGGCATTATGTATAATTTTCCGGGCTATATCCCTGTCTCCATCTTTATGAAAATAGGTATGGCATACACCTGCTCCTGTCTCTATAATGGGTATACGCGAATTCTCCTGAACATAATTTATCAGAGAACTTCCTCCTCTCGGAATAATTAAGTCTACGTATTTCCGGGCATTCAGTAGCTCATCTATAACTTCACGTTCTTTAGGCAAAAGTATGCAAGCATTAGGATTTACACCATTTTCATCCAGAATATTACGGATAATCTCAATTATTGCCAGATTTGAAAAATAGGCATCCGATCCTCCTTTTAAGATACAAGCATTACCGGATTTAAAACATAACGAGAATACATCGAATGATACATTCGGACGAGCTTCAAATATTACGCCTACTACGCCAAACGGAACAGTTTTTTTTATAAGGTGTAATCCGTTATCGAGAGTACGATCGTCCAATATCCGCCCGACAGGATAGGGTAGTGCTGCAACTTTTCGAATATCTGAGATAATACCTTGCAGACGTTCTTCTGTTAACTGAAGCCTGTCGTATTTGGGGTTTTCTTTATCCATCCGCTGTAAATCTTTTTGATTTTCAGAAAGGATATGGAAAATTCTGTTCTCGGTTTCTTTGGCAATTGCTTCAAGGATATCATTTATCTGAGTTTCACTCAATAATAATAAATCCTTGCTGGCTATCTGTGCTGCTTCAAACAGCTTATCCGTGTCGTCCATAATTTTATGTACTATAATATATATTTATTTGTCTATGTATAAGTAATCGTAATGTATTACCGGTTTCGATTTATTTTGCCCGATAAGTTTAGATACAGCTTCGTTGTCAAAGGTTGTTCGTCCAACTCCTATCTGAGTCCCTGATTCATCTATGATTTTTACAATATCGTCAGCTTCAAATGTACCGACTACTTTGGTTATCCCAACAGGAAGAAGGCTTACAGCCTTATTACTGATGAGAGCCTCTTTAGCTCCATCATTAATATGTATTTCTCCTTTGGCAAAACTTTCGGAGTGGGCGATCCATTTTTTTACGGTTGAAGTACTTTTTGCTGATGGAATAAAGCGTGTACAGACAGTCTCCGGTTTATTGAATAGATCGGGTAATATGTTATCTTTCTTGCCGTTTGCAATAATAACCTCAATTCCTTCTTCTGCTATTTTCCGGGCAATATTATATTTGGTTTGCATACCACCTCGTCCCGAACTCGATTTTGAGGTTTGTATAAATTCTTCAATATTGTCTTTTTTCGTGTTTATCTCGGTTATGACTTTTGATTGGTTATCCGAGGGGTTTCCATTATATATCCCATCTATATTGCTAAGTATAATTAGTTTACGGCAATTCATCATAGTGGCTACCAACCCTGACAACTCATCATTGTCAGTAAACATCAATTCATTGACCGAAATAGTATCATTTTCATTCACGATCGGGATAATTCCGTTTTCTATCATGACAGACATACAATTCCGCTGATTCAAATAGTGGCGTCGTGTACCAAAATCTTCTTTCGTAGCTAATATTTGTCCACATATGATATTATAATGTCCGAACAAAGTGTAATATTGGTTGATTAACCGTACCTGACCTATTGCCGAGTATAATTGGCGTGCCGATACCAAGTCCAGTTTATTTTTTGGTTTCATGATAGATTTTCCTGAAGCTACAGCTCCAGACGAAACCAGTATAATTTCATGTCCGGCTCGTCGAAGCTCCACTATCTGGTCTACTAAGGCCGACATTCGGGTTATATCCAACGAGCCGTCTTTACGCCCTAAAACATTACTTCCGATTTTAATAACAATACGGCATTTTTCGTTTGCCTTTGCTTTCATATCTATCTTTTCTTCTACTATTATAGTCAATATCACAAAAATAATAAAAATGGGCTATAAAAAACAAAAGCCACAAGAATAATCTGTGGCTTTATATTATCTACAGGATGAAAGTTACTCTTATTTGTAATGAGTTTTATATCTATCACCGGTTTCTTTAGCCACTCTGTCGTAATATGATTGCGGGTATCCTACACGTTCGGGAGAAGAAGGGCTACCGTATTCGTTCCGAATGAATTGTCCGTCTTTTTCTTTGCGAACCACTCCATCCATGTATTTGATTGTTAGAAATTCACCCAATTGTTTCCATCTATCGAAGGCATATTGCGCCTGGCTAGTACTGTATGCAGTTAAGAAGGCACGTGCTTCAACTTCAGATTTATTATACAACTCTTTAGCTCTGGATTCAATTTCCGGCTGTTGAGCTAAAAACTGGCTTTCCAGTACTTTCTGTACTTTTTGTACCTCGGGGTACATATAATTGTATTTGTTATATACCATATTAGATACCCAGTTGTGGATCCAGAATCCGGAAGTCCAAGAAAATGTATACAGGTCTCCGTTTCCGACTCTGTAACATTCGGGTGTTTCCGTAATAGAGCAGTACATTGGAGTAAATACAGTCTGGGCAGCATCATCTACACCAAACCAAAGAATTCCACCTATTGCATTGGGTAACCACGAACGCATTTGAGACACAAAAACAAATCCTGTCTGTTGGGTCGCAATAGGGCGTTCGTTACAATACTGTACCGAGTCCGATTTCCATTCAAGAGGAGCCCATCTGTAGGGAGATTCAAAAGGGCCGGCTCCTATATCGTAACGTCCATCCAGAGGCGTACCTTCATAATGGTCGCGCATCATATCCTGCACATCAGCTAAACTAAGTTTTCTATCCGGTTTGATATATAGTGGCATAGGCTCTTGAGTTTTACCTTGAGCGTAAGTCACAAATTTAGCCATGTCTTTATTATATCGATTGAAAAAGCTCCAGACACGGGCTTCACAAAAGCGTTGTCCTCCAAAGTCAAGAGGGTTATAAGCTTTAGCAAAACTGAAATCTGCATCTTTTCCGGAGAAATAGCCTTTTTCTTTAGCAAAAGATATTACGTCTTTCGAGTAAATGCAGTTTTGAGAATCATTTAAAGGAAATTGCTGTATTCTGGCCTGATTAGCATGTGCTGATATACAATCGTCCGGAATGCGCACTGCTACCCATACAGTACCTTTATTTCCTTTGCCTTTCCCGATCATTTCCAAAATCCAGATTTCATTAGGATCTGCGATGGAAAAAGACTCACCACTACTTGCATACCCGTATTCGGCAACAAGGTCGGTCATAATTTTTACAGCCTCGCGAGCATTTTTAGCCCGCTGCAAGGTTATATATATCAGGCTTCCGTAATCGATTATGCCATCCGGATCAACTAATTCTTCCCGTCCACCGAATGTGGTTTCACCTATGCTTAACTGATGTTCGTTTGTATTTCCGACTACGTTATATGTTTGTGCCGCTTGTTTTATTTCGCCTAAGTATTTACCGGTATCCCATTCATATACTTTAAGTATCTCGCCGGCATTATAATTTTTTGCAGGCCAGTGATATAATTCGCCATATAAAGCATATGAGTCGGCCGAATAAGAGATTAGCGTCGAGCCATCAGTGGATGCAGCTTTTCCAACAAGCAGGTTTGTGCAAGCAAACCCATTAGAGAAAGATGTAGCCGCCAGAAAAAGCAGAAATAAAACTTTCTTCATTATAATTATTCTTTTTTTTATTAAATTTATCTTTGTAAAGATACGTATTTTAGTTGAACTCTTTGTTTGATGATTATATCCGGAGTCAATTTATTACAGAGAAAGTATCTGTAAAAGCTTTATTGTAGTAATAAAATGTAAGATAGGTATTTCTGACGCATTTCTTAAAATATCGAAATTTTTTCTAATAAATTACTAACAATATATGTTGTAAAATATGTTTTTTTATTTGGCAAGTAATTCAGAAATCTGTTTCTTTGTATCGATAACCTAAAACAATCTTTTTACCTTAAACACTAATACCTAAATTAACTCATAAAAGGAGGTTTTGTGAAAAATCTCCTTTTATTCTTTTTATAACCATCCTTTCATTCTTTTCCACATCTTTTATATACATATAAAATTTTTCATACATTTGTTGGTGAATTTTTGTTAAAACAAATATAGGCTTTGTATTGTTTACATATAACAAATATTTATATATTTAACAGGTTTGATTATTGTAACTTCACATTTTGATATTGTATGAAACGATTATGTTTATTCTCCATTTTAGTATTCTTTCATATTTTATATTCTTTTGTTTTTGCTAACCCTGCTAATTCTATTAACGAAGAGGGGGCTTTCTATTCGGTATATGGTTTATCGCCCAGGACTACAGCTGTTGTAGTCAATTTCGGTGAAGGTGATGCCGATTTGACAGAATTAGATCATATATTTGAAGAGATAGATGCATTGGATTCTATTAGGTACGGTTATTTCGACTATTATTATGAAAATGCTAAATTATATAAGACCTTACAATATTATGATACTACCGGTGTCTATCGTTTAATGAGCAATAAAAGAGTGACGGATGCTATAAGACCTCAGGTTGCAAAAGAATTTTATATATATGGGACAAAAGGGCATGAGTTGAAAAAGGTTCATGATGTGGTTTTTGCACTGGATGAATGCCGTACTAATCTATTTGCTTTTACTTTAGATGGGTTTGACAAAAGAAAGAACGGAGAACCTCTATTCGCAACAACACAAAAGCTGGATCTGAAATATGGAAACGATTATCAGGATATCGAATTAAAAGTAAACGAATACTACGCTAGTATTGAAGCAGATTATGCAGATAGTATATCGACTGTAGTTTATGCTAATATAGGAAATATATATTTTACATATACAGATGATTTCAAATGGAATCAGGCCTTTACATCATATGATGATACCCAATGTTTTTTTCCGGGACGAGCTATTTTTCGTTTGGAAAATGACGGAACCCTGACTGCTATTTGGGGAGATGGGCTCGACTTATTTGGAATTCCTTGTGATTAATCCAACTTATATCTAATCTCGTCAAATAATAAAGGAAAGAAAGAATTCTCTATTCCGGCAGAAATCAATTCAGTTTTATCTTCTTCAAACAATTTAATAAACTGGTCAAAGTCAGAAATTTTTACGGCGGCATTCAGATAATAATCTAATGCAGCTTTTTTGTTATTAAGGCATAACTGTACATGACCTGCATTTAGATAATCATGAGCATTAGGTTTATCAGCCAATATTCGTTCATAATATTTTTCTGCAACATCTAGTTTTCGAAGTAAAAAAGCAGTCCAGGCAATAGGTCTCCATGCTTTATTTGTTTTAGTTTCGAGTACTTCTATTTTGAAATAACAGTTAAGAGCTTGCTCATATTGACCTAATTCCAGATAACAATGTCCGATATTTAATTCGAGATTGAGATTATTTGGGTTTAGTTGTGCTGCTCTTTGGTAATATTCCAATGAATGTTGTGGATCTTTCAGTGAGCGGTATGTCTGAGCTATTCTTTTTATAATCCAACTGTTATCAGGAGAAAACGTTTCTGCTTGCAAATAGGCATCTAAAGCACCTTGCAGATTGTTTTGTATCTGTTTACAGTACCCTATTTTTTGCCATATATCCGAATTTGTTATATTCTCTTTGATCAGCTTCTCATAGATGGCAAGAGCATCGGCAAAGAAATTTTTATCGAAGCAAAAATTCGCTATCTGCAACATATTCTCTTTGTCTGCAATAAGAGGTGCTATTGATTCTTTGTCATAAAAATTTAATCTCAGAGTGAAAATATCTAAGAAGTTATTTTTATACGGATACAGTTTGAAGAACCTGTATAGGTCTTGTATGTATTGATTAGATATAACTTCTTCGGAAATAGTCGGGTGCAAGGCTTCTGCTTCCTTTTGAAGTTCTTTTAATTGTTCTGACTCCTGACTGAATCGTTGAGCCATTATTTCCCTCTGAGCAGAGGGTATTTGCAATAGGCTCAGAGCAAACGAATATTTATCGGAATTACACATGTGACCCGAGTTAAGTACTGCAGTCTGTAAGAATCCGTTTAATCCGTCTTTTCCTGAAAATATAGATTGCAGTTCAGAATAACTTGTGTCAAAAGCCAGAAACCAATTACTCATTTCTCTGAAGAATGTAAAATTCTTAAGGTTTGCAAAGGTAGAGTGGAACACGTCTGCGCCTTCCATTTGCAGGCTCGAGTATTCCTGTAGCTTATTGGCTAATCCTGAATTCTCCAGTTCCTTTTTCCAATCGGGATTTTTATCGGCGAAGTCTGTTTCGCCCATTAAATCCTCCATGTTTAGTTTTTTTCCGGCAAGAGAGTTGAATTTCATCATTTCAGGAATGATCTCTTCGGTTAATTTCCGGCTTATTTCTTCAGTTTCTCTTGATCTGATTAATTGTTTTACAACACTAAGGACTGATTTCCTAAAACCTTCATCTTCCGATAGAGCATCCAGTCTGAATTGGCATTCGGGGTACAGAGGCCAGCGTACATCATACATTTGCAGTACTATAATAAGACCTACTATAGCTCTCTGTCTTATCGCCATATGATGACTCTTACATGCATCTATAAGAACTATTGTTTTCCGGAAATCAAATCTATGGAATAAACTCAAAGTCAAAGCAGATATGAAAAGAGCCCTTTCCCTGATAGGGATATCGTCGTTTGAAATGAAATCAAGATATTCTTGCTGATCAGATTCTGCCGATCTTGGAGATGTAAATACATAATTAAACAAATCGGAACCAATCCGTTCACGCCTGATAGCCAGATCTCTTTTCTGAGTAGCAGTAGAATCATCATAGTTCAGCAGATCGAGAACAGATAGCGAGGTTGAAATCTCTTTCAGTTGTCTGGTAAAATCATTAAAAATAGTCGCGGGTCGTGCAGCCTGAATACGCAACCTCTCATAGAAAATATTAGATGAGTCAATAGCCAGTAATTCGTCAGAAGAATCATCGGTTATTTCATAAAGAGACCGTAATATATTGCTATATATAGTTCCTTTTTGGCTGTCTTCCAACCCTTCGAACTGATAATGCAACATATATTTATAATTGGTTTCCAGTTCCGACAATTTCTCGGAGATATGCCAGTCTTGAGCATTGACTACCAGCTTGTGCAGAAGTTCAATTGCATTTTTCAACTGCCGTTTTGACAGGTATTCCAATATTTCTTTCTTTTGGCTAAGTATATTATTGCTCATTTTATTTCAATGCTTTTATTCATTTAATAATAAAACGGACGGCATGGACTTGACCCAATCAGGATGATTTTCTTTCAAGTTACGCCAGCTTTTGAGGCTTATCATAACAAGGTTGTGTTTATTGAAAATATCCCTATCTACCGGAATGTTATTATTCCAAAGCTGGAATAAGTAAGGGTTTACGGCTCTAATTTCTCTTACGCTTTTGACGAAATCGATAGAACTGTCCATCAGCCCGATCGCATCCCATAAGGTAATTCTGGCATATGAGTGGCGAGCCATTCGCCCCATAAACTTCCCGATAAAGATATCATCTTGGTCAAGTACAGGTACTATCACGTTCTTAATCTCTGTAAGACCTCTATCAAGAAATATGCCAACCGGAGCATTACTGTGTGTTAAGATAGAACGTGTACCTTCATCCAGAGAGATACTGTTAGTTTTAGCAGCCTTTTTGGTTTTGGTCATCCATGAGTAAATACGGGTAGGGATATGTAGTATTTTGTTTGAGACTCCAAGCATATAACCCAGAATATTTCCTTTGCCCCCATAGATGGAGTTATGCGCGTTAATAAGCAAAAAATCGTAACTTCCTTCATTTGCCATCTTTGCTATTTTGCGTGTCGGATTGGATGCTACCTCGAAAATAGTGGTTATTGGCTGGTTAAGTGCTTTTGATGCAAATATAACAGGTTCGAAAACATCATGTTCTTCATCTTCCATATCGTGCTGATACAAACCATTTCCGGGGGAAATATGTACCATATCTATTTCGGAATATTGCTGATCTTTTTTCACAAAAGAGTTCGCGATAAGTAAAAGCTTACGGCCAACAATAGATTCTTCGAATGATACAAGTATTTTATATGGTTTCCGTTGTTTAACTTCGGATGCTAAAGGTTTATTCTTAAATATTTTTTCTATGAGATCTAAGATGGGACTTGTTAAGAATGTTGTAACAAGAGCCATAACGACCATCATTGCAAATATTTCGGGTGTAAGTATTCCCAGATCGTAGCCAATATTGAGCACAACTAGTTCCATCAGTCCTCTTGTGTTCATTAGTGCACCTATTGTCATGCTCGATTTCCAGTCAAAAC
The DNA here is from genome assembly GCF_900128985.1 of Indolivaga macrotermitis. Lineage (GTDB taxonomy): Bacteria > Bacteroidota > Bacteroidia > Bacteroidales > Dysgonomonadaceae > Dysgonomonas_A > Dysgonomonas_A macrotermitis. Next base: position 115,390 of record NZ_FQUC01000009.1, read on the forward strand.
CTATAAAGCGTGAGACCAATGTTCCTCCGATAAGCTTCCCGAATGTCGCAATAAAAATAATACATCCGCACAGAGCCCATAGTTCAGGTGTATTGAGTAAACCTATTTTGGTATTTAATCCTGTATAAACGAAGAATAACGGCAGCAATATAACTAAGGATATGTCTTCGATCTTATCTACAAATAATCTTCTGAAGTTGATATTAGGAGGCATAATTACACCGGCAAGAAAAGCGCCGAACAGAGGATGTATACCTATTATACTTGTCATATATGCCGAGACGAACAATGTCAGAAAAAATATGCCGATGATGGATTTACTGATAATGTTTTTTGACGTTTGTAAGTCAGCAACCCGCTGCAAGAAGGGCCTTACTAATTTAAACATCACTATTACATATGCTACAGCAAATAGAATAACATACAGAGAACTGACAAATGTTCCTGCTTTAGCTATAGCGATAACTGCAGCCAGCAGACACCAAGCTGTTATATCGTCAACGGCAGCACAGGTTATAACCATAGCTCCGAGGGGAGTTTTATTTAATCCTCTCTCATGTACAATCCGGGCAAGTACAGGAAATGCCGTAATACTCATGGCTATACCCATGAACAGCGCAAAAGGTAAGAACCGGACATCCGCAAACGTAAAGTAAGGATATATGAAATAAGCAAATGTAGTACCTAGAACAAAGAGGAGAGCAATACAGGAATGGCTTATCAGTACTGCGTCATTTGCCCTGTTTCTAAGTACTTTGAGGTCTAATTCCATGCCAACAATAAACATAAATAACACAAGTCCTATCTCACTTAATAGTTTGATATTACCAATAGACGATTCGGGAAATATTGTTGCTGATATTTCAGGGAAAAATGCTCCTAATAAAGAGGGGCCAAGTACAATACCTGCTATAATTTCACCGATAACAGTCGGCTGTCCTATACGTTGGCATATCCATCCGAAAAAGCGGACAAAAAACAGGATAACAATTATCTGTAAAATGAGAAGTGCAGTAGAGCCGGTTGCCTCTGTAATAACTGATGTCAGAAAATCACTCCATGCCGAACCATTGTTGATTAATTCTTCGATTTGCCTGCCGGACTCGAGGTTGTCTTTTCCAAAAGTGATAATTGTGTATAATAATATTGCTGTTAAGCTTAAGATGGATGTATAAAAAATGATGTTTTTATATTTTTTCATGTTTATCACACATGCCTTGGTTTTCTGATACAAAGATACGTATTTTCAAAATATCAGAACAGAATTTTATTTGTTAAGATAATTTCGGGTGGGGAACGAAAAGTTTTTTGTTAACTTTGAGTGTTCCGATTACTAATTAATATTTAGATATGTAATGAATGAAGAATTAAAACAGATAGGCTTGCGTCTGAAAGGTTTACGGGATGCTATGGAACTTTCGAAAGAAGAATTTGCTGCTTCATGTGATATTCCTTTAGCCGATTATATAGAATATGAAGCCGGAAAAAAAGATTTTTCGATTAGCTTATTAAAAAGAATAGCGACACAATACAATGTGGATATAACTACTCTGATGTTTGACGAGGAACCCCGTATGAATAGTTATGCGCTAACTCGTAAAGAAAAAGGGTTGGAGATAAAACGTGTCGAAGATTATCAGTATCAAGCATTAGCTAGTGGTTTTGCTAACCGTAAAGCCGATATTTTTGTTGTGACTGTTCAGCCAAAGAGCGATGATACACCCATACATTTAAGTTCTCATTCGGGTCAGGAATTCAATTTGGTAGTTAAAGGACGTTTGCTTATACATATTAATGGGAAGGATTTGATTTTAGAAAAGGGAGATAGCTTATATTTTGATCCGAGTTTACCACATGGAATGAAAGCTTTAGATGGTAAACCTGTCAAATTCTTGGCTGTAATTATTTAATATTCGATTTATAAGTGGTATATAAGTAACGGTAATACTTAATACTACATCTCAGAGCTTAAAACAACTCTTATTGTTACAGATATAAAAGCAATAAAAAGGTCTGCGACCTTATCTTAAACAAAGAATAAAGATGTTAGAAAGATTTTTAGACAAGACAATATTTACATCAACCGAAGATTTTAAAGAGAATTTTCATATAAACATTCCCGAAAATTTTAATTTTGCCTACGATGTTGTCGACGAATGGGCAAAAACTCATCCGGACAAGATAGCTCTTTGCTGGGCAAATGATGAAGGAGAGCATATCAATTTTTCATTTAAAGATATTAAGGAAAAGAGCGACCGGGCGGCATCCTATTTCCAGTCATTAGGATTAGGTAAGGGAGATATGGTAATGCTTATCTTGAAAAGACGTTACGAATTTTGGTTTGCTGTTATCGGTCTGCATAAGATTGGTGCTATAGCAATTCCGGCAACTCATTTGTTGACAAAAAAAGACATCATATACCGCAACAATGCCGCAGGCATAAAAGCTATAATTGCCACGGATGATGAATTTATTCATCAACACGTGGAGGATGCTTTACCCGAATCTCCAAGTATAAAACACATGATTGCTTGTGGTAAAATGGTTCCCGCAGGATGGAAAGATTTTCGTAAGGGATTACAAGAGGTACAGCCATTCGTGCGTCCGGAACATGTTAATAATAATGACGATATATCGTTATTGTATTTTACTTCGGGTACTACCGGCGAACCTAAGATGGTAATTCATAATTTCACTTATCCCTTAGGTCATATTGTTACCGCTAAATATTGGCATAATCTGAATGAGAATAGTGTTCACCTGACAGTATCTGATACTGGTTGGGCAAAAGCAGTATGGGGTAAATTGTATGGGCAATGGATAGTTGGAGCAACGGTTGTTGCATTTGATCACGAGAAATTCACACCGGTTATGGTGCTCGATCTGATACAGAAATATAAGATAACGTCTTTTTGTGCGCCTCCAACCGTATATCGGTTTATGATTCGCGAAGATTTGTCCAAATACGACCTGTCGTCATTAGAGTATTGTACAACGGCAGGCGAGGCATTAAATCCATCAGTATTTGAAACTTTTCACAAAGTGACAGGTATTAAAATGATGGAAGCTTTTGGGCAAACAGAGACAACACCTACGGTAATAACATTTCCATGGCTCGAACCTAAACCCGGATCCATGGGAGTTCCTAACCCGGCATACGATATTGATTTACTTACAACGGAAGGCCGGCCGGCCGAAGACGGTGAGTCCGGGGAAGTCGTAATTCGTACAGATAAAGGTAAACCAACAGGTTTATTTATGGGATATTACCGTGATGAGGCGTTGACAAGTGAAGTTTATCATGACAATATTTACCATACCGGTGATGTTGCATGGCGCGATGAGGATGGCTATTATTGGTTTATCGGCCGTATGGATGATGTGATAAAGAGCTCGGGATACCGTATCGGGCCATTTGAAGTCGAAAGTGCTCTGATGACACATCCCGCAGTCGTAGAATGTGCTATAACAGGTGTACCTGACGAAATTAGAGGGCAAATAATTAAGGCTACAATTGTTTTAGCCACGGATTATAAGAATAAAGCGGGCGAAATATTAATAAAGGAGATTCAGGATCATGTAAAAACGGTAACAGCTCCATATAAATATCCCCGGATTATTGAATTTGTGGAAGAATTACCCAAGACTATTAGTGGTAAAATAAAGCGTGCTGAAATTAGAAAACAATAAAGCAACTCTTTTGTAATGAAGGAGTCGAAATGTACCCTTTGCTTTATCCGAAGCAAAGGGTATTCTTTTTATTCTGCCAAATTGTCACCTTTTTTGTTAAGACTGTTTTACTATTCATACCTCCGTTGTTAAACCCTGTTAAGCCAAATTGTTACAGGTTAAAAGTGTTAAAAAATAAAGATTATCGTGATCAGGTGAACGAATTTTGTATATAAATTTGGAAAAAAGATTTAACAGGGTCTTAGACCGTAGAAAATAACTAAAACTAAAAATAATTAAACAATAAAACAGATTTAAGTATGAAGAAGCTTTGGAAGAATGCATCTACCTATATTGTAGCGGCATTAATAAGTGTCGGTGCTTCATATGGGACATTCAGTTATCTGAATGGTAGGTCAAATTACAGCACATCGGATGTGTTTAGTTATGCAAAAGAGTTTAACCAGGAGAACGTTCATTTGGCATCATTGACAAGCGAAGGCTATCCGGATTTTACTAAAGCAGCAGAAAGTACTGTACATGCAGTAGTTCACATCAAATCGACGGTTAAACCTACGGCACAAGAATCTAGAAGAGGTCGTCAGCAAATGATAGATCCTTTTGAGTACTTCTTTGGATTTGGAGACAGAGGAGGGCAGGACTTCGGTTATGGTACTCCTAAACCAAGCGTAGGTTTCGGATCAGGGGTTATTATATCTAATGATGGTTATATAATTACTAATAACCATGTTATTGATAAGGCTACTGAAATCGAGATTACCATGAATGATAATTCTAAATATACAGCCAAATTAGTGGGAGCTGATCCGACTACAGATATTGCGTTGTTAAAAATAGAAGGAAAAGAGTTTCCTTATATACCATTCGGTAATTCTGATAACCTGAAAGTAGGAGAATGGGTGTTGGCAGTAGGTAATCCATTTAATCTGACATCAACAGTAACAGCCGGTATCGTTAGTGCTAAAGGACGTGGTAATATCGGTCAGGGACAAGGTGGTGATATGACTATACAGTCTTTCATTCAAACGGATGCGGCAATCAATCCCGGAAATAGTGGAGGAGCATTGGTGAACACTGATGGACAGCTAGTCGGAATAAATACAGCCATCTATTCACAAACAGGAAACTTTGCCGGATATGGATTTGCCGTACCGATATCTATCGCTGGTAAAGTCGTGGCTGACATTAAGGAATATGGCACAGTACAAAGGGCTGTATTAGGAGTAATGATTAGTGACGTGGCGGTAGCTGAAGAAGCTAGCCCCGAAAAGGCTAAAAACCTTAAAGTAAAGGAAGGTGCTTTTGTTGGAGGTTTTGCAGAGCGTAGCCCGGCAAAAGAAGCTGGAGTTACCGAAGGGGATGTGATCACTGCTGTTAATAATACAAAAGTACGCAATGTCGGTGAGCTTCAAGAGCAAGTAAACAGGTATCGTCCGGGCGATAAAGTAGACTTGACTATTGACAGATATGGAAGTCAAAAGAAGATCACTGTTGAACTGAAAAATAGTTCAGGTAATACATCTGTAGTGAAGAAAACAGATGGTCTGGCTATAATCGGAGCAGCATTTAAGGAATTAACACCCGAACAGAAAAAGCAATACGGTGTAAGCTACGGAGTACAAGTTGCCGGAGTTGACAATGGTGGACGCTTTAAGAAAGAAGGTATTGAAAAGGGATTTATTATAATGAAAATAAATAATCAGTCAGTATCTTCCTCGGAAGAAGCTGAAAGCATTATACAATCTGTAGGTAAATCGCAGGATAAAGGTTTGTTCATTTCCGGATTTTATCCTAATGGAAGAACCCGTTATTATGCTATAGATCTCGGAGAATAAATAGATTAAGGATATTTAACAGTGTGTAACGTTTAATTCCCTGATCAAAATAGGGAATTAAACGTTATTATATTTACGAGAATGCGAAATGTACCGGAATATGTTTTTAGCGAAGATAATAGTTTAAATGATAAATATTTGTTACCTTTGCACACCCGTTTGAAAAAATTAATATCTATACAATTAATAAATAAATGAGACAGTTAAAGATTACAAAATCGATTACCAATCGAGAAAGTGCATCTTTGGATAAGTATCTTCAAGAGATTGGTAGGGAGGATCTTATCACTGTAGAAGAAGAGGTTGAATTAGCTCAGGCTATTAAGCGAGGCGATAGGGCCGCGTTAGAAAAACTAACCCGTGCAAACTTACGTTTTGTTGTGTCAGTAGCTAAACAATATCAGAATCAAGGATTAAGTTTGCCCGACCTTATCAATGAAGGTAACTTGGGACTAATCAAGGCTGCTGAGAAATTTGACGAAACCAGAGGTTTCAAATTCATCAGTTACGCAGTATGGTGGATACGTCAATCCATATTGCAGGCTTTGGCCGAACAGTCTCGTATAGTGAGGCTTCCATTAAATCAGGTAGGTTCTCTGAATAAAATAAGTAAGGCTTTTTCTAAATTCGAACAAGAGAATGAAAGAAAACCTTCAGCGGAAGAATTATCCGAACAATTAGATATACCTGTAGATAAGATTGCTGATTCGTTAAAAGTATCGGGTCGCCATATCTCAATGGATGCTCCCTTTGTAGAAGGTGAAGATAATAGCTTATTGGATGTATTGGTAAATGACGATGCTCCTATAGCAGACAGATCATTGATAAATGAATCGCTGCAACAGGAAATTGAAAGGGCATTGTCTACCTTGACAGAAAGAGAAAGCGATATTATTAAAATGTTTTTTGGCATAGGATGTCAAGAGATGACACTGGAAGAAATTGGTGATAAATTTCAATTAACACGTGAACGTGTAAGACAGATTAAAGAAAAAGCAATCAAGAGATTGCGTCAAAATTCCAGAAGTAAATTATTAAAGGGATATTTGGGTTAATCACTCATGATATGTACTTAAGTATATAGTAGGCTATCTAATTTTTTAGATAGCCTATTTTTTTTCTTATTTGAAAGAAAAGTGATTTTTATATATTTGTGCAACAAAAGAATTTGGATTTTAGTAAAACAACACAATGGAATTATACTACTCGTTTTCTATATTGATTGTAATCGCAACAATATTTTATTATTTGAATTTACGTTTTCTTAAACTACCCGCAACGATAGGTATTATGGTTATAGCCATGATATTATCTATTGGTTTAGTGTTTATAGGGAATCTTGTAACGAAGGGGCCTCTCCAAAATTTTTCAGTATTGATAGGCAGTATTAACTTTTCGCAAATGCTGATGAGCTGTATGCTGAACTTTCTTCTATTTGCTGGTGCCATCCATATTAACATGAGTGATTTGAAAGAACAGAAAGTTCCGGTGATGGTTTTTTCAACACTAAGTGTTGTTATTTCGACATTCGTAGTGGGGTTTACCTTATATTTTCTACTAAATGTGCTGCTTCCGGCTAATCTGAATTTACAAATATCATTGATATACTGTTTACTGTTCGGAGCTTTGATTTCACCTACCGATCCTATTGCTGTATTAAGTATATTGAAACAGGCTAAAGTCTCGAAATCATTGGAAACAAAAGTAGCCGGAGAATCATTATTCAATGATGGTGTCGCTGTAGTAGTGTTTGCTGTAATTCTTAATGTAGCACAAGGGCAGGCCATAGATTTGTCTTTTTCCCATATATCATGGTTGTTCATTAAAGAAGCACTGGGCGGATTTGTTGTTGGTGTTATTTTGGGGTATATTGCTGCTTGGGCTATGAAAACGGGCAACGATTATAAATTATCTGTATTAATAACGCTATCGGTTGTAATGGGAGGTGCTCTTGTCGCACATTCGATGCATATATCCGGACCATTGACTATGGTAGCTGCCGGATTGATTATAGGAGAGTCGAAACGTCAAAGATATGAAAATGAAGAGAATGATCAGGTCAACCATGTAGGAGCTTTCTGGGGGTTATTAGATGAGGTTTTAAACGCAATACTCTTCCTGTTTATTGGATTCGAATTACTCTTAATCCCTAACTTGCATGAATATTGGTTAATAGGTAGTATTTGTATTTTAGTCGTGTTATTTTCCCGTTACATTTCGATAAAGATACCTACACTGGTTATTCCTTTTAAAGAAAAATTTTCGAGCGGAACAATAAAGATATTAGTTTGGGGTGGGCTTCGAGGCGGTGTGTCTATTGCTTTGGCGTTATCGATACCTGAAGGGGGGATGAAGCCTATATTGATTGCTGCAACTTATTTTGTTGTCGTGTTTTCTATTATTGTACAAGGATTAACTATAGGTAAATTAGCGAATAGAATTAAGATATAAGTAATCTTATTCCGATAATAGATATTGAACTTTAGCTCCGGCGATTTTTACTAGATCTGCCGGAGCTATTTTTACTTGTAGGCCTCTTTGTCCTGCACTAATGTATATAAAGTCAAAATTATTACAGGTATCATGTATGTAGGTTGGGAATTTTTTCTTCATACCTATAGGGGAACATGCTCCGCGTATATATCCGGTAATGCCTAACAAATCTTTCATCGGAATCATATGGCAACTTTTATTATCAGATACCTTAGCCGCAATTTTTAGATCCAACTCTTCGGCTCCAGGGATGATGCATACGAAATATCCCGATTTATCGCCTTGTAAAACTAAGGTTTTGAATATTTGTTCAATAGGTTCATCTAATACTTCGGCAACATGTACAGCACTAAGATCAGACTCGTCCACTTCATACGGAATGAGAGAGTAGTTTATTTTAGATTGATCTAATAATCTCGCAGCATTAGTCTTATGTATTTTCATTTATATTTATATAATTCAATAATAATTACAAAGTTAATCGGCATGTTTAGCAGAGAACATGAAATTGATGTTAATAAAAGCATCGAAGTTCCAATTTTTAGTTAAAAAATATCCAAGTGGATACTAATTTGTTTGATAAATATAAATTGTATTTTTTTATTCTCTATATTTGCTGTGCATAGAGATATTATTACAGACAGTATTTAAATATTTTTCAAGTAGGCCTTGGTAAGTTATTTCATTTCTCTCTGAAATTTGATTCTTTGCAAAACACAGTATTATTTATTTTTTTAATTACATTTTTATGAACATTTTTATTGCAGGGTTAAGCTATAGTATCACAGATGCTGACCTAAATGATTTATTCGGAGAGTATGGCGAAATTACTTCTGCTAAGGTTATCATGGACAGAGACACTAACCGTTCAAAAGGTTACGGATTTGTTGAAATGAACGACGAGGCTGCTGGCCAAAAAGCTATCGACGAATTAAACGGTGCAGAATACGATGGAAGAACTATCTCTGTATCAGTTGCACGTCCAAGAGCTGAAGGCGGTGGCGGTGGCCAACGTAGAAGCGGTGGTAACGGCGGCGGTTTCAACAGAAGCAGAGGCGGTAACGGTGGTGGTTACAACCGTGACAGATATTGATATTTAGATTTTTTATATATACGATATCAGAAGGGATAGTATTAACTATCCCTTTTCTGTTGTAAAGCACGTTTTTTTGTTAACTTTGCAAGCGAAAATACAACAAGATTAATGCTTCGTATAAAACGCTTATATTTATATATTTTACAATCTTTTGTGCCGGTGTTTTTTATGACATTTGCCATCAGTTTGTTTATTATATTGATGCAATTCCTTTGGAAATATGTTGAAGATCTGGTCGGTAAAGGGCTGGAAGTTCATGTGTTGACCGAATTGTTTCTATATGCAGCCTTAACCCTTGTACCAATGGCATTGCCATTAGCTATACTTTTGGCATCCTTGATGACTTTCGGAAATCTGGGAGAACGTTTTGAGTTAACGGCTATAAAAGCAGCCGGCATTTCTTTGTTAAGGGCTATGCGCCCCTTAATTATTCTGATAACTGCTATAAGTATTGGGGCATTCTATTTTCAGAATGATGTTATTCCTAAAGTAAATGTAAAATTCCGGACATTAATGATCTCCATTAAACAAAAGTCGCCGGAATTAGATATTCCAGAAAATACATTTTATTCGGATATTGAAAATTATAATCTTTTTGTAAAAGAAAAAGATAAGGAGACCGGAATGCTCCGTGATGTGATGATTTATGATGTGTCAAAAGGTTTTGACAATATGGCTGTAATTGTTTGTGATTCGGCTAAGATGAAAATGTCATCACATAAAGATTATCTGATGCTGACCTTATTTTATGGGCAACAGTTTTCGAACCTGAAACAAACCGGATTTAGAGATAATATATCTTCGTCGAGTCAGTTTGTACCCTATACCAGAGAGATATTCAAAGAGAAAAAGGTAATTATTCCGTTTGATGCTAATTTTAATAGAATAGATGAGTCTGCAATGGAAGGTACCCAGCTGGCAAAAAATATAACACAATTAAGATCATCTATCGATTCATTATCGCTAATTGTAGATAGTTTGAATATTACTGACCGTAAGATAATGGTTACTCGTGCTTATGTGAGTACGCGTAATATTATTCCGGCTTCTGACTCTTTGTCAGACAAAAGTAAAGTCAGGCAAATGTCTTTAGATTCGATTCTGACATCTTTTTCTGCACAGGAGAAGCAACGTGTTTATTCGAGTGCTGCATCTGCTTCCGAGAATGGAAAAAATGATATGATGTTCCGTTCTTTTATAAAGATCGATCTGCAAAAGAAGATAAGAGGTCACAATGTCGAATTACAACGTAAGTTTACATTATCTTTTGCTTGTCTTGTATTCTTTTTTATCGGAGCTCCGTTAGGTGCTATTATACGCAAGGGCGGATTAGGTATGCCTGTTGTGGTCTCAGTAATATTGTTTATTATTTATTACATTATAGATAATGTCGGTTATAAAATGGCCAGAGATGGAGTTTGGCCGGTTTGGCAAGGTGTTTGGTTAAGTTCATTTATCCTTTTCCCTCTGGGCGCATTTATAACCTATAAGGCGATTAATGATTCTGCCCTATTTAATGCAGATGCGTACCGGAATTATTATATACGCTTTTTCGGAGACCGGACAGCAATGTCTATGGAGCAACTTTATATAGCTTATAACCGCAATGTTAGGTATGGACTTATTACATTTGCTATCTGCATTGTTTTAGTCGTATTATCGTCTCTTACCGGAGGTTTTCTGGGGGGATTGTTCACCGTCTTTACATGGATAAGTGGGATTGCTTATATCATATTATTTATACAGTTCTTTTTGGAAAGATATGAATTTTATAAAAGAGCTAAACAGGAATCGGAGATAAGTATAAAAGAGATGGTCTTTACCTTTACAATAGGGGTATTCTTTTATTTTGTTTTGTATCTTTATTATAGAAATAAGATGGCAAAAATGCTTGGAGACAGTGAATCCGGGCAAAAAGCTGTTCTAAATATTTAAATATTATGTCAGTTATAAAATTAAATACGATTGAAGAAGCAATCGAAGAGATTAGAAATGGCAATTTTGTCGTAGTTGTAGATGATGAAGATCGTGAAAATGAGGGAGATCTGATAATTGCAGCAGAAGCAATTACTCCGGAAAAAGTTAATTTTATGGAAACATATGCCAAAGGTCTACTATGTGTACCTTTGACTAACGAACGTTGTGACGAGTTGGATCTTCCAATGATGGTTACATCAAACACCTCTGTTCATGCTACGCCATTTACAGTTTCTGTCGATTTGCTCGGACATGGTTGTACTACAGGTATATCTTCACACGATAGGGCTAAAACTATCTTGGCATTAGCAAACAAGGATACTCTGTCCGAAGATCTGGGACGACCTGGTCATGTTTTTCCCTTAAGGGCCAGAGATAAAGGCGTTTTAAGTAGAATAGGACACACAGAGGCTGCTGTAGACTTGGCAAAATTGGCAGGTCTAGCACCGGCAGGTGTCCTAATCGAAATCAAGAAAGAAGATGGAGAAATGGCTCGTCTACCAGAGTTAGTAGAGTTTGCGAAAGAGCATAATCTTAAAATAGTATCAGTTGCCGATTTGGTTAAATACAGATTGGAACGTGAATCTTTAGTAGAAATAGGCGAAGAAGTGAAAATGCCGACAGAATATGGTGACTTCCATCTGATCCCTTTCAGACAAAAATCGAACGGATTAGAACATATCGCCTTGATAAAAGGTACATGGGAAAAAGATGAACCTATTTTGGTTCGTGTGCACTCGTCATGTATGACCGGAGATATATTCGGGTCGAGACGTTGCGAGTGTGGTGAACAACTGCACAAAGCAATGGAAATGATTCAAAAGGAAGGAAAAGGTGCAATCGTATATTTAAATCAGGAAGGACGCGGTATTGGACTAATGGCTAAAATACAAGCCTATAAATTACAGGAGGAAGGATTAGATACTGTAGATGCCAATTTGCATTTAGGATACAATGCAGATGAGAGAGATTATGGTGTTGGCGCTGCAATTCTCAGGGATCTGAATATAACCAAAATGCGTTTGATGTCAAATAATCCTGTCAAACGAGTAGGATTAGAGTCATTCGGTCTTCAGGTTGTCGAGAATGTCCCTATCGAGATTGAACCGAATAAATATAACTCATTCTATATGAAAACTAAAAAAGATAGAATGGGACATACATTACATAACATCGATTGATGTTTTCATAAGTAAAGATTAAACTTAGTATCATAATATATTAAAAAGACAATTTTCTGAAATGGCACAAGTAGCAGATCGTATTGCCAATTTATCGGCATCCGAGACATTAGTAATGTCGCAAAAGAGCTCTGAATTGAAAGCTCAGGGTATTGATGTTATAAATTTGAGTGTGGGGGAACCCGACTTCTATACACCTGATCATATAAAACAGGCTGCAAAAGATGCAATAGACGGAAATTTTTCTTTCTATTCGCCCGTTACAGGATATCTATCTTTACGAAAAGCTATTTGCTCAAAGTTATTGACCGAAAATAACCTTTCATTTGAGCCCGATCAGATTGTATGTTCTAATGGAGCTAAACAGTCTGTTTACAATGTGTTATTGAGTGTTGTTAATCAGGGTGATGAAGTTATTATTCCAGCACCTTATTGGGTAAGTTATGTAGAAATGGTAAAACTGGCAGAGGGTAAAAGTGTTGTAATTTCTGCAGGAATAAATCAGAATTTTAAAATTACACCGGCTCAATTAGAAGCAGCTATTACACCAAAAACAAGAGCAATTATTCTTTGTTCGCCATCCAATCCTACAGGGAGCGTATATTCTAAAGAAGAATTGAAAGCCTTGGCTGATGTATTAGCTAAATATCCAAATATTATAGTGTTAGCTGACGAGATTTATGAGCACATAAACTATATAGGGAAACATGAAAGTATTGCCCAATTCGAAAACATACGTGAGCGTGTAGTTATTATAAATGGGGTGTCTAAAGGATATGCTATGACCGGTTGGCGTCTAGGATGGATTGCTGCTCCTAAATGGATCGCTTCTGCCTGTAACAAACTGCAAGGGCAGTCCACATCCGGACCATCATCTATAACTCAGAAAGCTGCAGAGGCTGCCTATATTGGAGACCAGTCGTGTGTGGAAACTATGCGTAAAGCTTTTGAGCGTCGTCGGAATTTAGTTTATAAACTGACATCGGAAATAGAAGGTTTTAAACTCGAAAAGCCGGATGGGGCATTTTATGTTTTTCCTGATTGCTCATTCTATTTGGGTAAATCTTTCAATGGTAAGACTATCGAAACATCTGGAGACCTCGCCATATTCTTATTGGAAGAAGGTCATGTTGCTTGTGTTGGTGGACAAGCTTTTGGTGCCCCCAATTGTATTCGTTTTTCATATGCTACGGCAGATGATCTACTAATAGAAGCTTTAAAACGAGTAAAGGAAGCTTTGGCTAAATTGAAATAAGAACAAATAATAAGTACAATTAAAGCGGGTTTGAACTTTTCAAATCCGCTTTTGTTATTTTACTTGTGAATTTGAGAACTGCAGATTCCCAATAAACAAATTAGGCATGTTTTCTTAAAAAGAAAAAGCGGAAAGCGGATTTTATATTTATAAGAAATGATTTTTATTTCTTTTATATATCATCTATCTTTGCAGCGCTGAAAAAGTGTCGAGTAATAATACTTAATTTCTTACCTATTATATAAAATGATTTATACTGAAAATACATTGCATGAAACACCTCGGAGAGGTAGTATAGAGGTTATCTGTGGATCTATGTTTTCAGGTAAAACGGAAGAATTACTCAGGCGTCTTAAACGAGCTAAAATAGCTAAGCAAGAGATCGAAATATTTAAACCGGCAATAGATACGCGTTATTCGGAGGTTGAAATAATCTCGCATGATAAAAATTCTATACCTTCCACTGTGGTTGAACACTCGAGTAATATTTTGTTATTAGCGTCAAATATTGAAGTAGTAGGGATAGATGAAGCTCAGTTTTTTGATCAGGGATTAGTTGATGTTTGCCAACAGCTGGCGGATCAGGGATTAAGAGTCATAGTTGCAGGACTTGATATGGATTTTAAAAGAAATCCTTTTGGCCCAATGCCGGGGCTTTGTGCTATAGCAGATGATGTTAAGAAAGTTCATGCAATTTGTGTCGAATGTGGACGGTTAGCTAATTATTCGTTTCGGCTTGTTTCTAATAATGACAAGCAGGTTATGTTAGGCGAATTACAAGAATATAAACCGCTTTGCCGTATTTGTTATATGAGGCTTATGAAAAAATAATAAAGCATTTATTGATATATTTTAAATGCTTTATCTAGAATAAAAGAGAATGTATTCGCGAATATTTCTTTTGAGAAAAAGGGATATTCTAGTATTTACGGATTAAAATGGGCTCAGTATGAAAAAAGAACTGAAAAACATTGTTCATCAAACCCAGTCTCTGATTAAAGTCGGAGATAAAAAGAAACTGAGAGTTTACTTAGATAGCCTTGATATTTCGGCTATAGAAGATCTAATTGACGAATTACCTGACTATGCTCCTTTAATCATCGAGACGATGAGCGCAAACAGAGCAGTTAATGTCTTTAGAATTCTGGATGTTCCAACTCAGGAACGAGTCATAAAAAAATTACCTAAGCTAAAGACAAAAGAACTTTTGTCTATTCTACCCCCAGATGATCAGACATCTTTATTAGGCGAACTAAAGGATGAAAACCTGATTCAGGAATTAATGGCAATGTTGTCTCCGGAAGATAAACTGGAGGTTGCGGCTTTATTATCTTATCCGGAAGATAGTGTCGGACGGTTAATGACACCTGACTATTTGGCTATAAATAGGAATATAACTGTACAAGAGACTCTGGATACTATCCGGAAGAATGGAAAAAACTCCGAAACAATTGATGTTATTTATATATTGGATGACACAGGAGTTTTACTCGACGATTTACGTATTCGGGATTTATTGATCGTTGATCCGCAAACCCGTATTTCAGATCTAATGGATAACCGGCTTATTTCATTAAAAGCAGAAGATCCACAGGAAGAAGCCATAAAGATATTCAAGATGAACAATAGAGTGGCATTACCTGTTGTTAATTCAGAAGGGGTATTACTCGGTATTGTTACAATAGATGATGTCTTGTGGATTGCAGACGAAGAATATTCCGAAGATATGCAGCGCTTTGGGGGTAGTGGTACTCTGGACGAACCCTATCTGGATGTTCCTATCCACAAACTTGTTTGGAAACGGGCAGGGTGGCTAATTGTTCTTTTTATAGGTGAATTACTAACTGCATCAGTTATGCAGTATTACGAAGACCAATTAGCAAAGGTGATTGTGTTAGCAATGTTCTTACCTTTAATGATCTCGAGTGGAGGAAATAGCGGCTCACAGGCTTCTACTCTGATAATTCAAGCAATGGCAGTAGGAGATGTCCGTCTGTCTCATTGGTGGAGAGTTTTCAGACGGGAAATAGTTTCCGGTTTAAGTCTGGGTATTATTTTGGGTATTATTGGTTTTACACGTATTTATATCTGGCATTTCATCTTCCCTAATCTATATGGAGACCATTGGATACTAGTGGCATCTACTGTATCTCTATCATTAGTCGGTATAGTACTTTGGGGTTCATTGATTGGCTCTATGTTACCTTTTATACTGAAGCGGTTAGGTGCCGACCCTGCAACATCATCAGCACCGTTTGTGGCTACAATAGTGGATGTTACAGGATTGATGATTTATTTATCTATTGCAGGAGTAATTTTTGGGACAATACTTGATTAATAATTTTTTCTGACTTAAAAGCTAACCAAAATATACTAAAATAATAAAGTATGGAAGCGAACGATTTCGAACATAAGTCATTTGAAATTAATGGTAGGACTGTAGAATATAAAACTAAGGTTGTATCGAAGGTCGAACAGGACTTTATAAATCTGAGTGATAATAATAGAGAGTTTATTGCATATAGTTTGGTGGATGCCGAAATCCTACTGAAACAACTGGATGCATCAAAAGACCTGTCATCTTATACTGCTTATGATTTAGATACATTGATAAACTATTGGCTACATAAAAAATCGTGGTTTAAACATGTCTCAGAGGAGGAATTCGTTAATGCAATAGGTGCCGCATTCGGACATTGCTTGAATGTTAGATTCAAAACTATATGGACAATCGTAAGTGATGAATACGGAACTGATTTTGCGTGCATCTCAGAGTCTCCTAAGTTTCAAACATTTCCATTCAGCTCAGTTCGGAAAGCCGTGGAAGAGGGCAGGGAAGGACCGTTACAGGATATTATAGATTTGATAAATAAACACTTGTCTGATCAAGCGATATAATAAGAATAAAGAGGAAAATTATCGATTAATTTTCCTCTTTATTCTTATTAGTTATATATAGGTCTTATTTTCTAATTTGAGTAGAATCCGGCCTGGCTACATCTTTTTTCAACTCTTCTGTGCCTTTCAGTTCTATATCGTATAATAATATCTTATAGTCCATCTGTGAAGTATTTATATGTATATATCCACTGATATCTTTTATGGATGAAGATATATTTGGGTTTAATATTTTAGGTGTGATTTTATCTTGAAAAGTCTGGCGTTTTATAACAACAGTATCCGTATATTCGAAACGGACAGTAAGTTCTGCTGAAGCATTGTCTGATATCCCCAAGCTTTTTAGGCTGATTTCCATATTGGTATAATCTTTAGCTTTGATAGAATCGATATCGAAACTTAAATAAGGATTAGCCTCAGTCAGGTATGTATAATAGGGTAGAAGTGAGCCATTAATTTTATTGGCTTTAATTGCCGGTATATTTTTTTCGAGGACTAAAGACTCGCGCTTCAGACGTGCTGATACAGAATCGGATATTCTTAAGAATTCTTCCGGGTGATCGGCATACCATACTAATGAAGAGTCTAAGTCGGCTTGGGTTATTCCATGTTTAAGAAAAACCCCATCCAATAAAGCTTTCTTATTTTCAGCATCTTTAAAATCGTCATACTTATTCTGATATATTGCATCAACTAACTGCATGTCATACAATATATCCTCCATTTTATCTCTAGATAGTTTCTTATTTCCTTTACCACATGTAATGAAACACATAGCTAGGAATAGGGACAAAATCAAATATAGAAACCGTAATTTATTCATTAGGTTTTTGCATTGTTTCGGTTAATGTTTTTCGATAAAATATCAACAGTAATGCAATACCGATGGTAATAGCTGAATCCGCAAAATTAAATATAGGGCGGAAAAACAAGAAGTCTTCACCTCCCCATATGGGTAACCATTGCGGGAAAGTACCTTCTATAAGGGGAAAGTAGAACATGTCTACAACTTTTCCGTGCAACCAACTGGAATATCCGTTACCGAAAGGAACCATACTTGCAACATGCCCCGGATAGCTGGCAGTGAAGATCTCACCATAGAATACACTATCAATTATATTCCCGATAGCTCCGGCTAAAATAAGAGCAATAGAGGCAATGTAACCATGAGTGAAATTCTTTTTAACGAGCAGATATAAATAATATCCTATAAATCCTACGGCAACGATTCGAAACAGGGATAAAAATAGCTTACCAATGACTTCGATGCCGAATGCCATTCCGTTATTTTCTACGAAATAAATTTTAAACCAACTTGCAATCTCGATGGATTCATAAAGTGCCATGTTGGTTTTTACCCAAATTTTGATAATCTGATCAATAACAATAATAAGCAGAACAACAATAATAGCTGTTGCTCCCTTTGGGAAATTTCGCATAAGAATATATTCGTAATAAATTTCAGAAGAAAAAATAGTAAAACTATTGTAATCTTACTATTTCTCCCTCTGATTTGAGATTTTTAATGCTAATTCTCAACTCTGTTAGTTGAAATAAATTATTTCGAACCTCCGTTCTTTGCTTCGATGCTCAATGTTGCATGAGGCACAGCACGTAAACGTTCTTTTGGTATGAGTTTACCGGTTTCGCGGCAAATACCATATGTTTTATTTTCGATACGGATCAATGCTGCCTGAAGGTTTTGTATAAACTTCATTTGACGTTGAGCCAATCGTCCTGCTTCTTCTTTCGATAATGTAGCAGCTCCTTCTTCCAAAACCTTAAATGTTGGAGATGTATCTGTTACATCATTTCCATCAGAGTTTGTAATTGATGCTTTAAGTCCTTCGTACTCTTCTTTCGCCTTGTCTAATTTTTGTAGAATCAAATCGCGAAATTCATCTAACTCTTCGTCTGTATATCTTGTCTTTTCTGCCATAACTGTTCCTCCCTTTAGAATTTCCAATTTAATTATTTATGTTTTTTCAATAAAAATATTCAATATAAGGTCATCCATATCCGAAATTTCAACTCCTTCGACATGCGCTTCGAGAGTAACTTCATCGGCTAATACTTGTCCTGCAATATAGTCTTTATATTCTGAAATTGCACCACGTATTTGCTCAATATCTGATATTTTTACCCGAATACGATCTGTAATATCCAAACCGCTCGATTTTCTGATATTTTGTATACGGTTCACCAATTCCCGGGCAATCCCTTCTTTCTTTAAAGAATCGGTTATTGTTATGTCCAAAGCAACGGTCAATCGGCCTTCATTAGCAACCAGCCATCCTTCTATATCTTCTGATATGATTTCAGCATCGGCTAATTCAATAGTTGCAGTTTGTCCTTCAATATCAAATGTATACGAACCTTCTTTTTCGAACTGGCATATCGCCTCCTGATTCATTATTTGTACGGCTGCTGCCAGCTGCTTCATAATCTTACCATAACGAGGCCCCAGTTTTTTGAAATCAGGTTTAACCTTTTTCACTAATATTCCGGCTGCATTGTCTACATATTTGAGCTCTTTCACGTTCACCTCATTCAAGATCAGGTCACGAACAGCTTCAATTGCGGTTTCCTGACTTTTATCAAGTACGGGAATCATTATCTGAGTTAAAGGTTGACGAACTTTAATATTCACCTTGCGTCTTAATGCTAATATCATAGATGATATGCTTTGGGCGATTTGCATTCTTTCCTCCAAAGCTTTGTCTACTACGGTAACTTCGTAAACCGGGAAATCAGCTAAATGAACAGATTCAAGCGCATTTTGTTCGCAAGCCGAAGTCAAATCTGTGTATAATCTGTCGGCATAAAAAGGCGAAATAGGAGCTATAAGCTTTGAAATAGTTTCAAGACATGTGTAAAGGGTCTGGTAAGCCGATAATTTGTCTTGATCCATATCTCCTCCCCAGAAACGTTTACGGTTTAAGCGTACATACCAGTTACTGAGATTATCATTTACAAAGTCAGAGATAGCACGACCTGCTTTTGTAGGCTCGTATGTATTATAATATTCATCAACATCTTTTACCAGCGTGTTTAATAACGAGATAATCCAGCGGTCGATCTCAGGACGTTCCGAAACCGGAATCTGAGGCTGTGAGTTATCGAATTTATCAACATTGGCATATAGAGCAAAAAACGAATATGTATTGTATAGTGTTCCGAAAAATTTACGGCGTACTTCGTCAATACCTTCTGTATCGAACTTCAGGTTGTCCCATGGAGATGCATTTGTGATCATGTACCAACGCAGAGGATCGGAGCCATATTTTTCTATGGTTTCGAACGGATCTACAGCATTGCCTAAACGCTTAGACATCTTGTTTCCATTCTTATCCAGAACCAGTCCATTGGATATCACATTTTTAAAAGCTATGCTGCCCCTCACCATAGTAGATATGGCATGCAGGGTGAAAAACCAACCCCTGGTTTGGTCTACTCCTTCTGCAATGAAATCGGCAGGGTATATCTTCATGAATTCTTCTGCATTGATATTTGGGAAAAATACTTGTGCAAAAGGCATAGCACCCGAATCGAACCATACGTCTATAAGATCGAGTTCTCGCTTCATTGGTTTTCCGGATGCTGAAACTAAAACAATATTATCAACATAAGGACGATGTAAATCTATTTTTTCGTAATTAGCTTTATCCAGATTACCGGTTTCAAAGCCTTTCCATGGATTCTCTTTCATGAATCCGGCTTTAACGGATTTCTCTATTTCTTCGAACAGCTCTTTTACCGAACCAATACACAACTCTTCTTTTCCGTCATCGGTTCTCCAGATGGGTAACGGAGTGCCCCAATAACGGCTACGGCTAAGGTTCCAGTCTTGCAGATTTTCGAGCCATTTACCAAAGCGTCCTGTCCCTGTTGATTGAGGCTTCCAGTTGATTGTTTTATTTAGTTCAATCAATTGATCGCGACACGCCGTAGTACGGATAAACCAGCTATCCAGTGGATAATATAGAACGGGTTTGTCTGTCCTCCAGCAATGAGGATAATTGTGTATTTGCTTTTCGATACGGAATGCTTTATTCGATTGCTTCAGCATTACAGAGATATCGATATCCAGAGTTGAGTCATTTTCAGTTAAAGTGGCATCATAGTCATTTTTGACATATCGTCCGGCATATTCACTGTAAAGATCTACGTTTACACTTTTCTTTACATAATCAGCATCTAAGTCCTCTATCCGGAAATACTTACCGGTAAGGTCTACCATCGGACGAAGATTTCCATCTTTGTCTGTAAACATGAGTGCCGGTACGCCATTGGCTTTAGCTACTTTAGCATCATCAGCACCAAAGGTAGGAGCGATGTGTACTATACCCGTACCATCTTCTGTTGTAACAAAGTCCCCGACAATCACTTTAAAAGCCCCTTCACCCGGATTCACCCATGGGATAAGTTGTTCATAGGCTATTCCTGCTAAATCCGAACCTTTCCATGAAGCTACAATCTTGTAAGGAATTAGTTTATCTCCGGCTTTGTAATCTTCTAAAGCCAAATCGGCAGCTTTGGGATTGAACAAACTCGATACAAGAGAATTTGCAACCACAGCGGTCATCTTATCTCCTGTATACGGATTGTATGTCTGTACAGCTACATATTCAATTTCAGGTCCAACAGCTAATGCCGTATTTGAAGGCAAAGTCCACGGAGTAGTTGTCCATGCTAAAAAATAAGCAGTACCGAAATTCGACATTTCAGGTTTAGGATCAACTATCTTAAACTGGGCTACGCATGTAGTATCTTTTACATCCCTGTAACACCCCGGTTGATTCAATTCATGGGAACTCAATCCGGTACCGGCAGCGGGGGAGTATGGCTGTATAGTATATCCTTTATATAAATATCCTTTGTTATATAACTCTTTCAGTAAATACCAAAGAGTTTCTATATAACGGTTATCGTATGTGATATAAGGGTCATTCATATCTACCCAATATCCCATTTTGGTAGTCAGGTCTTCCCACTCTTTAGTGTATTTCATTACCTCCTTGCGACAGGCGTTGTTATACTCATCAACAGAGATTTTCTTACCTATATCTTCTTTGGTTATGCCTAAAGATTTTTCAACACTTAATTCGACAGGTAATCCATGTGTATCCCAACCTGCTTTTCTGTTAACCAGAAAGCCCTTCATCGTTTTGTAACGACAGAAAATATCTTTAATAGAACGAGCCATTACGTGGTGAATACCCGGCATGCCATTTGCAGAAGGAGGACCTTCATAAAAAACAAACGTGGGCGAGCCTTTTCTTACTTCGAGACTTTTTTGAAATAAGTCCAGTTTATTCCATTTATCCAACATCTCTTTATTGATATCGGACAGATTGAAATTGTTGTATTCTGTAAATTTTTTGCTCATAACTGAGGATACCTTTCCATTAAAAATTGCCGCAAAGATAATAAAAAAACAAATGTCATTATATAAATATGGAGCGTAAGAAAGTAAAATACAGTTAACAATATATCGTTTTAGAATTGACCTGGTTTCTGAAAGGAGAGAATGCCTGTTTTTTTATTACATTTGTTCGTTTTTTAATATATAATAGCAAGTTCATGAATAAAACAAAATATTATTTTTCATTTCTCGCTCTGTTTTTTATGGGTTCGCTTGCAGCTCAGAATGTTAGTGAAAATGAAAATAGGCTTAAAAATGATACAGCAAGGGTTGCAATCTGTGGTTTTGTACCTCGGCAATACAACGACGTGCCGGATGGGTTCCTTGTGAAAGCCGAAACTATGGGGACCTTCTCTGATGGAGACTTCGCTCCTTTCTGGTTAACCAATAATCAATTCGGGTTGGGGTCTGCTGAGACGAATAAAGAGTACTTAAGAATAAACTCACTTTTAAACAGAAATTACGGATCGGGTAACTCAAATGTGTTGTTGTCGGTAGGTATTGATATGCTTGTGTCCCATAATTTGCAATCCGATTTTTACTTTCATCAACTGTATGCAGATTTGAAGTACAAGAAGGCACTTCTTTCTGTGGGTGCGAAAGAGAGATATTCTCTATTCAAAAACAAAGATTTAAGTACCGGCGGTATGACATTATCGGCCAATGCCCGTCCTATACCGCAAGTTGAAGTGAGTATTCCTGATTTTATAACAGTCCCTTATACTAAAGGCTATTTACAGTTTATGGGAGGTCTGTCATATGGTTGGTTTGGTGATGATAAATTTAAGCGAAAGAATGTGGATGACGGATATTATGCCGAAAAAGTATTATACCACCGGAAATATGGATTTCTGAAATTTGAAAAAGTTCCCGAATGGAGTTTCATTGTAGGTGCAGAAATGGATACTCAATGGGGTGGCCATTTTTATCATGCAGGAGAATATTGGGAGAAAGGCTCTGCTAAAATAGGAGATTTTTTCAAAGTTTTGCTTCCGATGAAAGGAGGAGGTGATTCAAATTTAACCGATCGCCAGAATATTGTAGGAAATGTGTATGGTAGTACCCATTTTATTGTAAGCCACAAGAGAAAAGACTTTACGGTAAAAGCTTATCATGAGCATTTTTTTGAAGACCATTCAGGGTTATTTTTTAAAAATATGCCTGATGGATTGTATGGGATCGAAGTTAATCTGAATAAAAAAGGCTGGTTGACTGGTATTCTGTTCGAATATTTGCATACGAAAGATCAATCAGGACCCTTCTTGTGGGATAAGAATGATGCTATTCCGGTGCAGGTTAGTGGTGGCGATAATTATTATAATCATGTGGATTATGCATCTTTAACTAATTATGGATTCGTATTAGGGAATCCTTTACTTACTTCACCAATTTATAATAAGGGGCAGTCTTTGACAGTATACAATACACGCCTATCCAGTTTTAACGGAGGGATTAGTGGGTATATAATATCCGATCTTAAATATCGGGCTTTGGTTACTTATTCCCGTAGTTGGGGAACACCTTTTGTTCCATCGCGGAGTATAAGAAATCAGTTTTCGAGTATGTTGGAAACTGTTTATACCAACAGAAACTTAAGAGACTGGACTTTTTCGGGAGCTGTAGCCTATGACAACTCAAATATGGTCGGCGACAATGTTGGTGTACAATTTAAAATATCTAAGCTATTTAGAATACAATAGACATTGATTTATTATTATTTTTGTACTTAATAAAATTCATCTTTTATCTCTTATGGATAATCTTAAATCTGCAATAGCAGATAAAGTTCTGGATATATCGTCTCTTAGTGGCGATGACATGAAAGTAAAGCTCGAAAAGATAAATCGTTTTCGGGATTTTGTTGATGCCTGTAGATCTCTGATTCTGAAGTATCCGGCAATTGAGGCCGAACTACTCCGGATGGTCGAAAATAATGATTTTGATACACGCATAGCATCGTCACGTGTGGATACAATTATTCGTCTTTCGGAAAAAGAGGGGACTGTATCACAATCGTCAGAACAAAGAGTGGAAGATGATATCCATAATTTAGAAGAAATTGTTGAAAACATAGAGAATGTTGATGTTAAAAAAGAGAACTCTAAAGAAATAGAAGAAATAAATACCGCAACCGAGGATTTGGTCTCAACATCAAATCAGGTTACAGAACAGTCCCCGAAAGAAACAATTGAAAAACAAAAGCAGATAGCAGGAGAAGATAAAGATCCTGTACGTTATTTGCCGGAGGATGTTGATTACGAGGAGATAGATGAAGAGAAACAACAGCAATATGTCGATTACGAGGAGATAATAGAAGGCTCGGAAAAGGAAAGCCAACTAGCAATTGAAGAGCCAGACTCACCAAAACTATTACCTCAATCAGACGAGAAAGAATCCATTCCGGAACAGAATAATGAGGTCTCCCGATCTGTTGTAGAGGCCAATATACAAACGCAAAGATCGTCTATCATTGAGGAGAAAGATAATAGAGGAAAAGATACTGCAAAGAAAGTATTACAAGTTTGTGCAATTGTAGCTGTTGTTGTAGCTTTGATTTTTATTATTCGTTTTGTAATAAATAACTGGCAAGCTATTCTTTATGGTCTGGGTGCGGCTGTAGTTGTGGGCGGAATAGTTTGGTTTTTATTGAAAAAGAAAAAATCAGCAGAATAAAAGCCCTATTGTTTTACTAATAATGTAACAATAAGTATTAATGATATATTTCTGAATCATAAACACTTATTGTTATTGAGCTTAACAAAGTAATAAAAAGGTCTGAGACCTAAGTAACATATGTATCAGTATAATATACATTTAAAATCATATAATTCATTTCAGACAGAAGCATCTGCCAAAATATTTTGTGAACCAACAGATATTGCCCAGTTAAAGCAATGTTTGCTTGACTTTCGTGAAGAACAGAAACTGATTATTGGAAGTGGATGCAATTTATTTTTTACTAAAGATTTTGACGGATTGGTTATTCATCCTCAAATATTTGGTATCCGCGAAATTTCAGACATTTCGGATGAGTCAGATGAAGTATATCTTGAGGTGATGGCTTCTGAAGATTGGGATAACCTTGTCGAATTTTGTGTGGATAAAGGATATTCCGGTTTGGAAAATCTTTCATATATACCTAGTACAGTGGGGGCTGCTCCCGTGCAAAATATCGGGGCATACGGAGCAGAAGTAAAAGACTGTATACACGAGGTTATAGCCTTGGATATGAAAACTCTGGAGGTAATATCCTTTTCGAATGCCGAATGTGAATTTGCTTACCGTGATAGTATTTTTAAAAAGCAACAAGACCGGTACGCTATCATATCAGTGGTTTTTATGTTGAAACGGTCATATACGTATACACCTAAATATACAGACCTGAATAATGAATTAGCAGACGTTGATTCTCCGACTATCAGGGATGTAAGGGATGCTGTAGTACGGATTCGTCAACGAAAACTTCCGGATCATAAGGAATTACCAAATTGCGGAAGCTTTTTCAAAAATCCCTATATTACAAGAGAAATAGCGGAAAGAATAAAGTTAGAATATCCCGATTTACCTATATATCCCATTGATGGAGGCCTACTTAAAACATCAGCAGCGTTTCTTATCGATAGGGCAGGGTATAAGGGAAAACAATTAGGGCAGATAGGCACATATCCTAAACAAGCTCTAATTGTGGTTAACTATGGTTCGACGGATGGGAATGATATTGTCTATTTTAAGAATGAGATACAGAAAGCTGTATTTGAAAAATTTGCGATAGAATTAGAACCTGAAGTGAGAATATTATAAAGAAAAAAACATTCCAGAGTAAAATATATAATTAAAACAGATACATGGCATCATTTATTATAGAAGGCGGTTGCCGCCTCAAAGGAGATATAACTCCACAAGGAGCGAAAAACGAAGCATTACAGGTTATTTGTGCAGTATTGCTAACGCCGGAAGAAGTTATCATTGAAAATATACCGGATATTCTCGATGTAAATAACCTTATTTCCCTTTTGGGAGATATGGGTGTTAAGACCAGACGGATAAATGAAAATACATGGTCGTTTCAGGCTGATGAAGTTGATCTGACTTATCTCGAAAGCCCTGAATTTTTAAAAAAAAGTTCATCTTTAAGGGGTTCGGTAATGATTATCGGTCCGTTGGTAGCACGTTTTGGTAAAGCTCTGTTACCTAAGCCCGGAGGAGATAAGATCGGTCGCCGCCGTTTGGATACACACTTTATTGGTATTCAGAAACTTGGAGCAAACTTCGAATACGATGCCGAACAGCAATTATATTCTATTACGGCTGATAAGCTAACCGGCGCTTATATGTTGCTTGACGAAGCATCTGTAACCGGTACAGCTAATATAATAATGACAGCCGTTTTGGCCGAAGGAGAAACGACTATTTATAATGCAGCATGTGAGCCATATTTGCAACAGTTGTGTAAAATGCTCAATAGAATGGGAGCTAATATATCGGGTGTCGCATCAAATCTGATCAGAATACAAGGAGTAAAAGAACTGGGAGGAACTACTCACCGTATTTTACCCGATATGATCGAAATAGGTAGTTTCATTGGTATGGCTGCTATGACAGGTTCTGAACTGACTATTAAAGATGTTGCGTATGATGATTTGGGTATTATCCCTGATACATTCCGCCGCTTAGGTATCACATTAGAGCGTAGTGGAGATGATATCCATATCCCTGAACATAAGGGATATACAATAGATACTTTTATCGATGGTTCTATACTTACTATTGCCGATGCTCCTTGGCCGGGACTCACTCCTGACCTTATCAGCGTGTTACTGGTAGTTGCCACTCAGGCACAAGGTAGCGTGTTGATACATCAAAAGATGTTCGAAAGCCGCTTATTCTTTGTCGATAAACTGATAGATATGGGTGCTCAGATAATTCTTTGTGATCCCCACCGGGCTACTGTAATCGGAACAGGACGGCGTTCGATGCGTGCCACAACTATGACTTCTCCGGATATTCGCGCGGGTATCGCTCTCCTTATAGCAGCTATGTGTGCCGATGGTAAGAGTATTATTCATAATATTGATCAGATAGACAGAGGATACCAGAATATTGATGTACGGTTGAATCAACTGGGAGCCAATATTTTGAGAATGAATTAATAAGAGGCTACAAACTAACTTAAACACACAATTATGGAAAATTTCAGTTTTGTAAATCCTGTAAAAATTATTTTTGGAAAAGATACTATTCAATCTTTATCGAAAGAGATTCCGGCCGGAAGTAAAGTTTTAATAACTTACGGTGGGGGCAGCATTAAACGTAATGGAGTATATGATCAGGTTGTGAAGGCATTAGCTGATTTCGAATGGAACGAGTTCAGTGGAATAGAAGCTAATCCTCATTACGAGACTTGTATGAAAGCCGTACAGTTGATCAAAGAAAAAAATATCAATTATGTATTAGCTGTAGGAGGAGGCTCTGTTATCGATGCTACTAAATTTATAGTTGCAGCAGCTTGTTTTGATGGAGATGATCCCTGGGATATTTTAAGTAAACAGGCTACGATAAAAGATGCATTGCCTTTCGGTACGGTACTTACTATATCGGCAACAGGTTCGGAAATGAATGGAGGTGCTGTTATTACTAAAGCAGAGACTCACGATAAATTATCTTTCGGATCGTCAAAAACATATCCGAAATTTTCGATTCTCGATCCCGAAGTTACCTACTCTCTTCCGATGAAGCAGGTAAGTAATGGCGTAGTAGATGCCTTTGTACATGTTGTGGAACAATACGTAACTTATCCGGTTAATGCCATGATACAGGATAAGTTTGCCGAAGCGATACTGGTAACTCTGATAACAGAAGGTCCAAAAGCTTTGGAAACTCCAGAAAACTATGACATTCGGGCTAATCTGATGTGGGCTTCAACATGGGCATTAAACGGCTGGATTGGATGCGGAGTACCCGAAGACTGGGCTACTCACGGAATAGGACATGAACTCACCGCTTTATATGGGTTAGACCATGCACAGACATTGGCAATAGTTCTTCCCGGAGTATTAACTGTATTGAAAGAGCAGAAAGCCGAGAAGATTATCCAATTTGGAGAGATGGTATTCGGCATTTATAATAATATGTCGAAAGAGGAGCGTATAAACGAGACTATAAATGCTGTGGTTAATTTCTTTGAAGAGATGCAGGTTAAGACTCGTCTTTCAGACTATGGATTAGGACAGGAGGCTGTAAATGCAGTGTCGAACCGGATAAAAGAGCGGGGATGGAAACTTGGTGAAAAGGAAAATATTACAGCAGATACAGTACGGCAGATATTAACTTTAAGATTATAGTAGATATGAAAAAGCTAACCTTATTGTTCGTATTTATTTTAGGAATCTGTATAGCATCGAAGTCTCAGGAAACATTTCCGGCT
Organism: Indolivaga macrotermitis; assembly: GCF_900128985.1. GTDB lineage: Bacteria > Bacteroidota > Bacteroidia > Bacteroidales > Dysgonomonadaceae > Dysgonomonas_A > Dysgonomonas_A macrotermitis. The sequence goes on from NZ_FQUC01000009.1 coordinate 143,664, forward strand.
AAGCTTAATAAAACTCCGGTTGTATTGGCTTATGTAACAGCCGGAAGTGATATAATGCCTGATCCTAATTATGTGACCCATATAAATTATGCATTCGGGCATGTATCTGAAACATTTAATAGCATTGATATTGATAATGAAGCCCGATTGAGACAGATAGCCGCTCTAAAATCTACTTATCCTCACCTAAAAGTAATGCTATCAGTAGGAGGCTGGACTAGCGGGCGTTTTAGTGAGATGGCGGCAAGTGTAATCAATCGTCGGTCATTTGTCAATGATTGTAAAAGAGTTATAGACGAATTTGGTTTAGATGGGGTTGACCTTGATTGGGAATATCCGACAAGCAGTGTTGCCGGAATATCTTCTTCTTCTGATGATACAGACAATTTCACTCTTTTAATGAAAGAAATTCGTGGGGTAATAGGTGAGGATAGACTGCTTACTTTGGCCAGTGCGTGTACTGCCCAGTATTACGATTTCAAAGCTATTGATCAATACATTGATTTTGTAAACATTATGACATATGATATGGGGCGTCCTCCTTTTCATAATGCTCCGCTTCACAGGTCTGAGTTTACTTCCGATTTATCTATCGAAGAATCTGTTCAAGCTCATGTGGCTGCGGGTATTTCTTTGGATAAGCTAACTTTAGGGATGCCGTTTTATGGGCATGTGATTAAAGAACTGGGTGACTTTATAAACTATAAAGATATTCATACTTTAGATGAGAAATATACACGGAAATGGGATGATGAAGGAAAAGTTCCTTATTTCACAGATAAAGATGGCTATTTTGTTTGTTCGTTTGATAACGCTGAATCTCTAGCTTATAAATGCCGGTACGCTCTGAATAGAGGCATGCTAGGTGTAATGTATTGGGAATATAATGGAGACGATGCTGAAGGGACTTTACGCAAGACCGTTTACAATACAGTAATGAAGAAATAAAATTTAAAAGAGGTTGTCTCCTGAAATTCGGAACAACCTCTTTTTCTGCTCTTTTATTTATATTATCTTTTCATATCTGTTGTTTGTCGGGTACTCTGAGTTCTCCTTTCATTAGTTCTTCTCTCTTCGGTTTGTCTTCTTTCTCTTGCTTCCGCTTCTTGCTGTTCTTTAGCTCTTCTCTCCTCCGTTTGTCTTCTTTCTCTTGCTTCCGCTTCTTGCTGTTCTTTAGCTCTTCTCTCCTCCGTTTGTCTCCTTTCTCTGGTTTCCGCTTCTTGCTGTTCTTTGGCTCTTCTCTCCTCCGTTTGTCTTCTTTCTCTTGCTTCCGCTTCTTGCTGTTCTTTAGCTCTTCTCTCCTCCGTTTGTCTCCTTTCTCTGGTTTCCGCTTCTTGCTGTTCTTTGGCTCTTCTCTCCTCCGTTTGTCTTCTTTCTCTTGCTTCCGCTTCTTGCTGTTCTTTAGCTCTTCTCTCCTCCGTTTGTCTTCTTTCTCTTGCTTCCGCTTCCTGTTGTTCTTTGGCTCTTCTCTCCTCCGTCTGCCTTCTTTCTCTGGCTTCCGCTTCCTGTTGTTCTTTGGCTCTTCTCTCCTCCGTCTGCCTTCTTTCTCTGGCTTCCGTTTCCTGTTGTTCTTTGGCTCTTCTCTCCTCTGTTTGTCTTCTTTCTATTACCTTTGGTTCGGTATTAGTCGAAACTTTAGCAACTTGTCTGGCTCTATCTGCAGATCGTTTGAGTTGTACGTTATCTTTCTCAATCGTTTTATTCTGAGTTGAATGGCCGTTTTTATACGGATGTGACGGTTTTTCTTTAGAATAAGGTATTATAATTGGATCATTAGCATAATTATTATCTATATCATAGTAATAATTTTCAAAATCTTGATCCGAAATAGAATTATCATATTGGTATATATAATAGTCTGTGTAATAATTTTCTGAGACATTGTTTTCGTGTAATATCGGAAACTCCGACCATTCATTTTCTTCTATTACAATATCTTCTGTATTGGCTTCAGTATTTTCTATATCTGATAGTATATCGACATAATAATAGCTGTAGGGAATACTGTTTTCTATTGTTTTATTGACTACTTCTTGATTTGCTGAATAGTTTTTTGGAGCTGTAGCAGGATTTTCATCCTTCTCAATTAAAACCTCTTGAGGTGTAGTAACTTTTGTGTTATTTACTTCCTCTATACTATTTACGGCTTTTTTACAACTAAAAGTTATAACCGACAAGCAGATTATGTTTGTAAAAAGTAACTTATTCATAGCTTAGGTATATTAAAGATGAAACAATGAGGATTAATATATCTGAACATTTCTAGTCTTTATAGTTTGGTCAAATAATTAAAGTGCCTTTATTAATAAAGACTGGATTATAAAAGAAAGGTTTAATAAATTAAATAAAATAGGAGAGAAGAACCTGCCTAAATCTAGACAAGTTCTTCTCTCCTTATTTTGTTATTTTTCTTAGAAAGAGAAACTTAATCCTGTTAATATAGCACTGTTTCCACCCACATCAAGGTGTTCACTTTTGCCATAAGGGGCAAATTGATATTCGAAAAATATTCCTCCTTGTTTAAAGCGAAAATGTGTTCCTATTATCCAATTGAATACATCCACACTATATGTATTACCACCTTGGTCATTTTTCTTCTTATCTTCTTTTTTTAAGTTTGTAGTTATAGCACTAATTCCTATTTTAGTATAGTTATCCCAATAGATATTTTGTGATAATTTACTAGTATATCTATATCCTACGTTCAAATTTCCTATTGCATGAGCTTTAGTAGACAATACTGTTCCTGTATAGTAATTGAATCGTTTCCTGTCATTTGGCATAACAAATCCTAAGCTAAATAATATACTTGAATTAGAATCGTAATACCTCGACAAATTCAAGTTAAAATCAAGTTCGATATAAGGGCTTATTCCCAAAATGTCCTGCTGCTTTCCGAGAGGTATATACATACCTGATTTTATATTCAAAAACGGACTTTTGTATTTTCTTTCCCGAACCAGTCTTTTAGCTTCTTCTTTTTGTTCGGGCTTCAGTTCATCTTTTTCGGGTATATTATATTTGTTCCAAGCCGATTCGGGTACTTCTTCAAATTGAATCAATTCTTTTAGTAATTCAGGTAGTTCGTAATCATCGCGGTTGTAGCCATAATGGCTTAAGATGCAGGAGATATACCTATTTCTGATTTCAGCCGTTATATAATATACTATAAGTGGATAGGCTTCGCTGTTATAAATCGATTTGTAAACTATTCGGCGGGCGATGGATTTTTTCCCTTCGAATAATAGAGGTAGCTCTTTATCTTCGATAGTTACATGATACTTAGATTCACTTGTTTTTATGTAATTATCAACTTCATCTTTTGCCTGATCAAGTGTATTGAATACAGACCAACTAACTTGTCCTCCATTACAATAAATATTATGGGGTGAGCGCCATTCGCAAATATTACCAAGTTGTAATGTACGTCCGGCAAAATCAATCGAATCAATTTGCATTGGAACAATATATTCGTGTAGTTGCTGTGTAAAATAGAGGTTCAGAATTTGTTTTTCGATATCAGTATTACGTTTCCCTATTTTTCTGATATATATTAGACTAGAAGCATTGTCCAAGTTATCTAAAATATATAATATACGATGCTCGTCTATTTCTGGATATTTCTCTCCATTTCTCTCTAGTATATCTTTTGAATAGATAATTGTATTGGGATAACTAATTGACAATGATGAATATTCATTTTTAATATTCTTTAATCCATATTTTTTCTTTAGTTTCGATATATCCTTAGAATTTTTTGGTGTCTTTATCTCTTCCAGATATACATCATATCCGGCCCATTCGTAATACTGGTTTCCACTAGAGTCTATCAACCCTTGTAAACCGGTTGCCTGAGTTTGAGCAAAGGTGTGAAAATAAGATGTTAGTAAAAGAAATAATATAAAATATCGTGTTGTCATAAGAATAGTGTTGTTTCGAATAAAAAAAGTGAAGGTCATCTTATTTATAAATAAGAAATAACCTTCACTTTATATAAGACTGAATATTAATAGCCTAATTTAGTCAGCCAATAATATTTTCATAATTTCAACAGCAGCTTTAGTAACAGGAGAACCTGGTCCGAAGATTGCAGCTACACCTGATTTGTACAAGAAGTCATAATCCTGAGCAGGAATAACGCCTCCGGCAATCACAATAATGTCTTCACGTCCTAACTTTTTAAGTTCTTCAATTACCTGAGGAACAAGAGTCTTGTGACCTGCAGCCAGAGAAGATACTCCCAGAACATTGACATCATTTTCTACAGCCTGACGTGCAGCTTCTTCGGGAGTTTGGAACAATGGTCCCATATCTACGTCGAATCCACAGTCTGCGTAACCTGTAGCAACTACTTTTGCTCCACGGTCGTGTCCGTCCTGACCCATTTTAGCGATCATAATACGAGGTTGACGACCTTCTTTCTTTGCAAATTTTTCTACTAGTTCGCAAGCTTCTTGGAACGTTGGATCTTTTTTAGTTTCTGATGAATACACGCCTGATATTGTTCTGATTACTGCTTTATAACGTCCGACAATTACTTCACAAGCATCTGAAATCTCACCTAAAGTTGCACGAAGGCGGGCAGCTTCAACAGCAAGTTCAAGTAAGTTGCCTTTTTTAGTTTTCACACATTCAGTAATAGCGTCCAATGCTTTCTTAACAGCAGCATTGTCACGTTTCGATTTCAAATCGTTCAAACGTTCGATCTGTTGACGACGTACTTCGGTATTATCAACATCCAGAATATCGATAGGATCTTCTTTTTCCAAACGGTATTTATTAACACCGATGATTGTTTGATTTCCTGAGTCGATTTTAGCTTGGGTACGTGCAGCCGCTTCTTCGATACGCATTTTAGGAATACCTGTTTCGATAGCTTTAGCCATTCCACCCAGTTTCTGGATTTCCTGAATCAAATCCCATGCTTTGTGTACTAGTTCATTAGTAAGTGTTTCCACATAAAAAGAACCGGCCCATGGGTCTATTTCTTTACATATCTGAGTTTCTTCCTGAATGTAAATCTGAGTATTACGAGCAATACGGGCAGAGAAGTCGGTAGGCAATGCAATCGCTTCGTCCAATGCGTTGGTGTGGAGTGATTGTGTATGGCCTAGTGCAGCTGCCATTGCTTCGATACAAGTACGTCCAACGTTGTTGAAAGGATCTTGTTCGGTCAATGACCAACCCGAAGTTTGTGAGTGAGTACGAAGTGCCAAAGATTTAGGATTTTTTGCTCCAAAGCTTTTAACAATTTTCGCCCACAACAGACGACCTGCACGCATTTTAGCGATTTCCATAAAGTGGTTCATTCCGATAGCCCAGAAGAACGATAGGCGAGGAGCAAAAGCATCTACATCGATACCTGCATCGATACCTGCTTTCAGATATTCCATACCATCAGCCAAAGTATATGCCAACTCAATATCGGCAGTAGCACCAGCTTCCTGCATGTGGTATCCCGAAATAGAGATAGAGTTGAACTTAGGCATTTTCTGAGATGTATATTCGAAGATATCAGCGATAATCTTCATTGAGAATTCAGGTGGATAGATATATGTATTACGCACCATAAACTCTTTCAGAATATCATTTTGAATAGTACCTGCCATTTCTTCCAACTTAGCACCTTGTTCTAAACCGGCATTGATGTAGAATGCAAGGATAGGAAGTACCGCTCCGTTCATAGTCATAGATACTGACATCTGATTCAACGGGATACCATCGAAAAGAACTTTCATATCTTCAACAGAACAGATAGACACCCCAGCCTTACCAACGTCTCCGACAACACGAGGGTGGTCGGCATCATATCCACGGTGTGTAGCCAAGTCAAACGCTACAGAAAGACCTTTCTGTCCTGAAGCAAGGTTACGACGGTAGAATGCATTAGATTCGGCAGCGGTAGAAAAACCTGCATACTGACGGATAGTCCAGGGACGCATAGCATACATACCTGAATAAGGTCCGCGTAGAAATGGAGGAATACCTGATGCATAATTCAGATGTTCCATACCTTCCAGGTCATTTTTTGTATAAACAGACTTAACCGGTATTAGCTCAGGAGTAACCCAATTAGCTTCGATACCGTTTGTTGCAGACCATTCGGCAGCATTTACTGCTTCGAATCCTGCATTTTTAATATCTATATTCTTGAAATTTGGTTTCATGTTTTTTTATTTTGTTATAAAACAAAGTCGGTTATAATAAGGCCTGTGACCTTAGTTGATACCTAGAGCTGTGTTAAATCCTTTCAATGTTTCAAGCACATTACTTTTTACATTGATGAAATTTTGAATACCGATAGCTTTAAGATCATCAGTTGAAGCAGGAGCCCCGGCCACAACAAATATTTCTTTTCCGCCTTTTACTAGTTCGTAAGCAGCAGGAGCTAAAGTAGTATATTCGTCATCACTTGAACAAATAACAATAATGTCAGCATTCTTTTCACGGGCAGCTTTTACACCGGCTTCAACAGTTTCGAAACCAAGGTTGTCTATTACTTTATATCCGGCACAAGCAAGGAAATTACAAGAGAACTGAGAACGTGCAAGACGCATAGCCAGACTTCCGATTGTAAGCATAAATGCGACTGGAGTTTTTCCCGATTTTTCAGTAGCTAGACGTAGTTCTTCGAAGTCAGTAGCTAAGCGGGTTGACAAAAGTGGTTGTAAATTACCTTTTTCAGTTGAACATCCGCAGCTACAACCTCCTCTGGTAATTTTACCTGCTGCAACTTCTGTGAAGTTTGGATATTGGTTAGTTCCAAGAAGAACTTCGCGACGGGTTGCCAGTGCTTTAAAGCGTGCATCCGAAGATGTTTTAACTGCTGTTTGAACAGTTCCGGCTTTCAATGCAGCATAGAATCCTGCTTCGTCAATTTCAAGGAATAGTTTCCATGCTTCGTCAGCTATAGAAGATGTAAGGTTTTCGATATAATATGAACCTGCTGAAGGGTCAGTAATTTTATCGAAGTGACATTCTTCTTTCAATAACAATTGTTGATTACGGGCAATTCTTTCAGAGAAGTTATCCGAATCTTTAAAGCTTTCGTCGAAAGGAAGTACTGTTAATGAGTTTACTCCGGCAATACCGGCTGACATTGCTTCGGTTTGAGTACGTAACAAGTTAACATGAGCATCGAAAGTTGTCATATTATATGTTGAAGTCTCAGCATGTGCATATATTTTAGAAGCACAACGGCATATTCCGTCTTCTTCTTTCGATGGGCAGTCGTTATTACATTTAGGGTTATAGGCATTTACTATTTCAGCCCACAACCAGCGTGCAGCTCTGAATTTAGCTATTTCCATGAAATAATTAGAGCCGATACCAAAGTTAAACTTGATCTTTTTAGCTACTAATGTTGCGTCCAATCCGGCTTCAACAAGTTTGCTTAAGATTTCGTTTCCGTTTGCTAAGGCAAAACCTAACTCCTGGTATATGTATGCTCCTGCATTATTCAGCTTGTTTGCATTTACGTTCAATACTCTGAAACGGGGAAGTGCAGCTGATGCAAGAACAATTTCAGATGCTTGTTTTACCCATTCTGCATTGTCAACACCTTTTTTTAGAATAGTTTTGAACGGATCGTAATTTACTGATCCGAAACATTTCAGAACATCTGCATTTTTTGATTTCAGATCGTCAACTAAAATCTTTACTAAATCTAAAGACCTTCTGTGACAGGTTGAGAAGTTCAGTTCCACAGCTTCAGGACAAATGTCCTTCAGCAAGGTTTTGATATTCTCAGCACTTACATCATCACCTTTAATAATGAATCCCAGCGAAGTGATTCCTTTATTTAAAATATCCAGAGCCTTCGCATTTGCGGCTTTGAAATCAACAACCGTAATATCCTGACGAACATACCAGTCGTTGTCTTTTTTTGTACCTCTTACATACGGAAATTCACCCGGTAAAGCATCAATGGTTTTCAGGCCTTCGATGTTTTCACTTCTGTAAAAAGGATTAACCTTAAATCCCTCATTTGTTTTCCAAACAAGTTTTTTCTCAAAATCAGCGCCTTTTAGATCAGCTGTGATTTTTGCCATCCACTCTTCTGTAGATATCGCAGGAAAATCAGTAAAAAGCTTTTCTTTTTGATTTGCCATGGTTTATTAAATAATGTTTTAGTATATTGGTTTATCGTGTTGACTATGAATGTTTTCTAATTAATAATTTCTATCAGCAAATAGATGTTCTCTTATTATATCTGAAACTGATATAGTTATATTGATCAAAAGCAGTACAAAAATAGCTTTTTTGTTTTGGATATACAGCTAAAATGATGTGAAATTAACATCCGAATTTTTAAAATTCCTGATTTTCCTTACTATCAAAATGTCAAGATCCTGTTTTTCGGCTTAGGTATTCATTGAATCTATCGTAGGTATCCTGCATTATCCGGCCTTTTGTCTTCCAATATTCTATTTTTGACTGATTCTTCTTTAAGCTAAATAGTAAAATCGCTATATTAAGCTTTAAGCGATAAATATTGTAAACGGTACGTGTCTGGCTCAGTCCCTTCGTCTTATAAAAGAATAGGAACTTGCTGTACCAATGTTCGCGATACGACCACTTGTTTAGTTCTTCGCTTTTATTCTCCGCTGAACCTCCCTGCAAATGTATTATTTCAGCGTCAGGCACAGATATTATTTTATATCCCGCCTTCCGTGCTCTATAGCATAGTTCAACTTCTTCGAAATACATAAAAAAGTCGGGATCGAAGCCATTTAGCTCTTCAAATATATTTTTAGGCATAAAAAGGTCTGCACCGACAATTACTCTAGTTTCCTTAGGTTCTTTTGTGTAATTAAATCCCGGTACCCGCTTTATATTAAAGATGATTTTGTATTCGTAAGTAAGAAAATCTGTATCGTATAGTGAAGATGCCGGAATCATATTCTCCCGATACATATTTCCGCCGCAAATGCCAACCTGAGGATGTTTCTCCATATAATCATAGAGAATCGCAGCTGCATTGTTTATTAATAGGGTGTCGGGGTTAAGGAAGAAAAGATATTTGCCGGACGCTAATGTCGATCCCAGATTATTTGCCTTGCCAAAGCCTAAATTTTGATTCGAAAAATGAAACTGCACACCCGGGAACTTTTCGATTAAGTGAGATAATGAACCTTTTTCGGAATCATTGTCAATTACTATTATCTCATAATTGAGATCATGAGTCTTTTCTTTTACCGAAAGAATACAGTCTTCCAAAAGTTTATCAGTATTGTAATTGACTATGATTATACTTACCTGAAGATGGGTTTCCATTTATTTATCTAATGAAGGGTATGCTACAATTATCTTTTCCGTAATAGGGCTTATTTCTTCCAGATCTATCAATCTGAATTGATATGATGAAACAGCTGCTTTTAACATAGGAGGTATTTCAAAAAAGTCTTTACCCGTATGGTATGCAGAGATTAATAATACAGGTTTATCTCGTATTATTGTCTCCAGTCCTCCTTTTATAGCGCTGTATTCAGCTCCTTCGATATCCATTTTTATCAGACCGATTTTCCGGTCTTTGCACTCATTGTCAATGGTTGTTATGTGTATTTGTTTTTTCTGGGCATTAGGGTCTGAGATAGAATTGTTTATCGAACTGGCAGAAAGCTTGTCAGGATCAATATAAATATCAAGCATAGCCTCTTTTTCCCCTAAGCCTTTTTGTATTACCGATATTTTGTCCGTATTATTCAATCTTATAGTATTCCGCACATTGTCTGCATTCTCTTCTACGGGTTCGTATGCGTATATATGGGTAGGATTGTATTTCCTAAGCAAAAGAATAGAGGTATCTCCCAGATATGCTCCGACGTCCAGAAAATCTTTTCCTTTTATGTAATCTTTTACATATTCGGGCAGATGTACCAATCCGTATTCATGAATATATGTATGTTCTTCAAATGTGTTGTCGGGTAAATAGTAGTTGTTGCCGTCTAGTGTGAGGTGGTATCCTTCCGGTATTTTCTTCGTTTTATTTAAAAGCTCCTGCCTCTTTATGTACATATTCATTTGAGATTGGCTTAGCTCTATCTGGTTAAATCCGGCAATGAGGGATTTTAAACGGTTGTCGATAAATGATATGATTCTGGGTTCATCTTCTTTAGGGTAATAAAGGTCTGTGTCGAATTCAACATCGTGTGTGTAACAGTATTGCATGAAATCAATAGCGAAAGGATGAAGCAAACGGATGTTTATCTGATTCTTCTTTTTGCGTTTACTCGCTTTATATTGTACTAATACAGAATATGCCGGATTTAACGGATGAAAAATAATATTTCTGAACCAATTCGGAAACCGGAGTTTTATCTTATATAACTTATCGTCTTCAGTCTTAGTGGATAGAAGACTATCCTGCTTTTCTTTTACCAATAATTCTATTCGTGAAAAAATGTAGGATTTATTAATTAGCATTAGAATTGTATTTAATTGTTCGTGTTGCAAAAGTAAAAACTTTAGTTGATTCGTGTTGTTTTTGAGCTATTTAATTTATAGACGATTAAAAAGTAATGTATGTGTGAAAACAGACTGATTCCAAATTTTGAAATCGTTTCAAAAAAAGTTATCTTTGGGATAATTTTTTAATAATTGTAGGCCCATTTATTCCCAAAGCGTGTATGTTTCCAGAGGATATAATTGATGATGTGAATAATGAAGAAGATGGTATTTCTTCAGAAAATGAAGTAAATGAAAAAGAAGAAGATAATGACCAGTCGTCTCATTCGGAATATAAAGTACCATTGAAAGACACCGAAAGCCAGTTGCATCTGTCGGGGATGTACCAGAACTGGTTTCTCGATTATGCTTCCTATGTAATACTGGAACGTGCTGTACCTCATATAGCCGATGGATTGAAACCCGTTCAGCGCCGTATTTTACATTCGATGAAACGAATGGATGACGGACGTTATAATAAGGTGGCGAATATTATCGGGCACACTATGCAGTTTCACCCTCATGGTGATGCTTCTATCGGTGATGCTCTGGTTCAGCTAGGACAGAAAGATTTAATGGTCGATTGCCAAGGTAACTGGGGAAATATCCTAACAGGTGATGGTGCCGCTGCTCCCCGTTATATAGAAGCCCGTTTATCGAAATTTGCTGTTGAAGTGGCATTCAACCATAAAACAACGGAATGGAAGCCCTCGTACGATGGACGTAATAAAGAGCCTATAACCTTACCGATCAAATTTCCATTACTTCTGGCACAAGGGGTAGAAGGGATTGCTGTAGGACTTTCCTCCAAAATATTACCTCATAACTTTAATGAACTCTGCGATGCTTCAATTTCATATCTGAATGGCGAGGAATTTATACTTTATCCTGATTTTCAGACAGGAGGGTATATAGATGTTGCCCGATATAATGATGGTGAAAGGGGTGGGGCAGTAAAGGTTCGTGCGAAAATATCGAAACTTGATAATAAAACTTTAGTTATTACGGATTCTCCGTATGGAAGAACTACTTCTTCTTTGGTTGAATCTATCTTGAAAGCCAATGATAAAGGTAAGATCAAAATACGTAAGGTTGATGATATAACGGCCAGTAATGTTGAAATTCAGATACATCTGGCTCCCGGAGTGTCATCCGATAAAACGATTGATGCTCTGTATGCTTTTACGGATTGTGAAATAAGTATTTCGCCTAACTGTTGTGTTATCGAGGATGGTAAACCTCATTTCCTTACTGTAAGCAATATTCTGAAGAGATCAACCGATAAAACTCTGGAATTGCTAAAATGGGAGTTGGAGATACATAAAAGCGAACTCGAAGAGAGCCTCCATTTTTCATCCTTAGAGAAAATATTTATAGAAGAACGTATCTATAAAGACAAACAATTTGAAGAGGCTCCTAATATGGATGCCGCTGTTGCGCACATTGCAAAACGCTTACTTCCATTTACAAAACTTTTTATCAGAGAGGTTACGAATGAAGATATCCTCAAACTGATGGAGATAAAGATGGGGCGTATTTTGAAGTTCAATTCTGATAAGGCAGAAGAGCTAATAGCCAGATATAAAGCCGAAATAGAAGAGATAGAACATAATCTGGCGAATATTATTGACTATACAATCTCATGGTTTGTAATGCTGAAGGAGAAGTACGGAAAAGATCATCCCAGAATGACCGAAATCCGTAACTTTGATACTATTGTTGCAGCAAAAGTAGTTGAAGCCAATGAGAAATTGTATATAAACAGAGAAGAAGGCTTTATCGGTACTGCACTGAAAAAAGATGAATTTATATGTAACTGTTCCGACATAGATGATGTTATCATTTTCTATAAGGACGGGAAATATAAGGTGGTTAAAGTAAGTGATAAGATGTTCGTCGGTAAGAATGTATTGTATGTAAATATATTCAAGAAGAACGATAAGCGTACTATCTATAACGTAATATACCGTCATGGAAAGATTACACCATATTATATGAAACGGTTTGCCGTAACCGGTGTTACCCGTGATAAAGAATATGATGTAACGATGGGAGAGGACGGTTCTAAAATCGTGTATTTCAGTGCAAATCCGAATGGTGAGGCCGAAACTATTCGTGTGTTGTTAAAACCCCGTCCCCGCCAGAAGGTACAGTTATTTGAAAAAGATTTTAGTGAAATAGCTATTAAAGGCCGTCAGTCGATGGGTAACTTATTGACTAAAGCGGAAGTACACAAGATAACGCTCCGGCAAAAAGGAAAATCCACATTGGGTGGACGTAAAGTATGGTATGATCCGGATGTATTGCGCCTGAATTATGATGGACGCGGACAATATTTAGGTGAATTCCAAAGTGATGATCAGATTTTGGTAGTGAGAGACAATGGTGAATTCTATACAACCAACTTCGATCTTAGCAATCACTTTGAAACAAACACTATAAAGATCGAGAAATTTGATGAACATAAAGTTTGGACTGCCGTACTGTATGACGCCGATCAGGAATATATGTATTTGAAACGTTTCTCCTTTGAAGCGAATAATAAGGTACAGAACTTCTTGGGCGATAATGCGAAGTCTAAATTATATATACTGTCAGATATTGTCTATCCTCGCATTGAAGTTGCTTTTGGAGGAAACGACTCGTTCAGAGGAACACTGGAAATAGATGCAGAAGAGTTTATTGCCGCAAAGAGCTTTAAGGCAAAAGGTAAGCGTATCTCGACATACCAGATCGGTGTTGTACGCGAATTAGAGCCGATTCGTTTTCCCGAAAAGAAGGACGAAGAGGCAGAGGAAGAGGAAAGCTCTTTCAAGATAGAAATAGATGATGACGATTCTCCTGTTTCTGATACAGATGTTATTGATGATATGACAGGACAACAACAGATTGATTTTGAATAAGACGTAAAATACCTGAATCTATGGATGCACGCAGACTGGTTGTATTATTGTTATGTTGCATTACTACTGTAACTAATATGGTGCCTATGCTTGCACAAGAGTCAGATTCATTGCGATATTATTCGACAAATAAGGCTACCTCGTTTGCCATAGGAAATTCAAATATGTATGATACGTATTTGTCTCCCTTAAAGTATACAGGAGTTTCCGTCCGTTTTTTGGACGAACGGATGAAGCGGACTTCTTGGTTTAACCACAAGTTTACCCGGCAACAAATTATAAACCTGGAAGTAACCAGTACCGACAATCCGGCGGGTAATGCCGATGAGTATTCTTTGTTAGCACAATATAGTTGGGGAGGACATTATAATCTTTTCAGAAATGATAAGTTCCGTTTTTCGGCCGGAGCTTTGTGGAATATAACTGCCGGAGTGATATATAATCAACGGAACTCTAACAATCCGGCATCGGCAAAAGCGCATTCCAATATCAATCTGTCCTTTATAGGGTTTTATGATTGGAAAAAAATTACTTTCAGGGGGCAGATAGACTCTCCTGTACTAGGTATTTTGTTTTCTCCACATTACGGACAATCGTATTACGAAATATCCTTGGGTAACAGTGTGGGCGTTGTAAATTTTGCCTCAGTTCATAATCAAAGGGCCTTACGGGGATATTTTACAGCAGATATTCCTGTATCTAAAGTTACATTACGTATAGGTTATCTAGGCTCGTTTTATCAAACCAGAGTACATGGTATAACTTCTCACATATATTCCAATAGTTTTGTGATAGGTCTGGTTTCCGAATCGATAAATATTAGTGGAAACAAGATTAAAACAAATAAGATAATCAATAGTAGTTATTATTAAAGTAGACGAATTAGCACTACTTTTGGTAAATCAATAACTATCACTGATAAATTTGTTATTTTTTTGATAAATGAATTTAGGATCTCTAAAAGAAAAAATCAACGGAATTTGTAACACTGTCACAGCTTTCGTTACTAATAATACAATAAGCCAATTTTCAATTTTCCTATTGGTCTTACTTCTATTGTCATGGGGAATGATTATCTGGTATTTTCCGGAACAGGGAGTAGTCTCCGGAGGAGGAACTGACTTACAGTTTCATACCAACCGCTTTTATGCTGTATTCCAAGCCATAGATTACGGAAGTTTTCCTTTCTATATTAATACAGATGCATTGAACCATTATGGATATGCGGCTAATCTTTTTTATCCGGATTTAATGCTTATTCCTTTTGCTCTTTTGATTCCGGTACTTGGATTTGCTTCTGCTTACAAATTGATGATCTTTGTATATACCATATTATGTGGTATTTTCTCGTATTGGGCTTTATCTAAAATAACAAGAAACAATCTGATAGCCTTTCTATTTGCTTTGTTTTATACATTCGCTATATATCGCATTATAGATATTTCGTATAGAGGAGCTTTGGGTGAGTTTATATCTTTCACCTTTTTGCCTCTGGTGTTTTGGGGGATGTATGAGATATTATACGGAAACTTCAAACAACGCTGGTATATTGTCTCCATGGGTTTTATTTGTTTGATTTATACCCATCTTCTTTCGGCATTCCTTATTTTTCTGGCTGTTTGTATTGCTCTGATGATCTGTTACAGACAAATAGTCAGTAATCCCCGCCGATTGCTTTATCTAGCATTGGCCGGTGTTGTATCGGCAGTTATATCGTTTGCTTTTTTGCTTCCTATGTTTGAGCAACTAATTGATAATCAGTTTTATTTCAAAACACAACCATTGGCACAGCAGATTGGAACTCAATCGGTAGAATTGCGGAGAGTTCTCTGGGGTGTTTTTAGTGGATTGACCGACAATATGCTTAGAATAGAAACGATTGGTATAGTTTTGATCATACCGTTACTCTTTCGTCTTGTAATAAAAGGTAAACATCCGTTTCTTCGTTTTGCAGATATCTGTACATTCATTTCATTTATCCTTATTTTCGCTTTATCAGATTTATTTCCCTGGTATATTTTTCCATTTAATCAATTAACTATTTTGCAGTTTCCTTTCCGTTTGTTACAGCCGGCCAGCTTTCTTCTAGCTTGTTCTGCGGCTATTTATTTATCTATAATATGTAAGCAAACAAACCGGAGTTTTATAATTGTTACCTGTTTTGTCCTGATAATAGGGTACAGTATACGTGTTACAGGTGCTGTATATCAAGGGTATACAAAGTATACAGTTAATAATAAGGAAGGCCATAATCTGGATCAAATGGAAATTGTAGGAGCAGAGTATTTATCAAGCAGAATACCCTCAGATCCGACTGATGATATTAGATACCGTATTCAGTATATAGTTGACAGGGGTAGTGTAGTATTGGTGGAACATTCCGATACACAAATAAAAAGCCAAACAAGGGATAATGATAAACTGATAATTGAAACAGTACAAACCAATACTGATAATCTGGTATTACCTTTGTTGTATTATAAAGGATATAAGGCTATACAAGGCAATAAAGAATTAGAGGCCAGCCATTCTAAAGATGGGTTGTTAGAAGTGAAGAGTCCTCAGTCAGGCAAAATAACAATTTGGTTTTGGGGGACTTCACTACAACGTATTAGTCTTGCGATTTCACTTCTCGCTTTAGCCTTATTTGTCGTATATATTATCTATACAGAAAGAAGGGTAGGTAAGAGTATCTGATCTATATTTAAGATAAGAGAATAAAAAATATTCAAAAACAGTGTCACCTTTGTCACTTTATTGAGTTTTAGTAGTTGATTATAAATAGAATAGTAACGAGACAAAAGTGACAGTATAGTAACAGTAATGTATACTATTTGTATAAGAATGTTACTTAATTAAACACATATAAAAAAGATATAACAATGGAAGAATTAAAAATCGTAGCAACTATTACAGTTAAACCCGAGTTTAAAGAAGATATCTTAAAAGCTTTACATGATGTAGTAGATGCAACCCGGAAAGAAGAAGGAAATGTTTCTTATGATTTACATTCACATGTATCTGACGAGAATGTATTTACAATTCTGGAAGTTTGGAAATCGAGAGATGCTATTACCTTACATAATGCGAGTGACCATTTTGAAACATTTAAAAAGGCAATCGATGGTAAAATATCCGATCTGAAAATCGAGACTATAAAACGGGTGTACTAAATTACGGTTATAAAAAAATATAATCATTTGATTCTTTGCAAATGCACATTTGTATGTATCTTTGCGAAGTCAACATTTTAATAGATATATGATATCTAACATATTAATAACTTTTCTATTTGTTTTCTTTAATGGTTTTTTCGTTGCAGCTGAATTTGCAATAGTAAAAGTAAGAAATTCGCAACTCGAAATGAAAGCTCAGGAAGGTAACCGTTTTGCTATCCTTTCTAAGCATATTGTAAGCCATCTTGACGCATATTTAGCAGCTACTCAATTAGGAATAACCTTGTCCAGTCTTGCTTTAGGATGGATTGGTGAGCCTGTGGTATCTAAGCTTATAATCAGCTTTATGGAGTTGATAAACATAAATATTAGTCCCGAATTGGCTCATAGTATAGCATTACCTGTTGCTTTCCTTATCATCACTGTTCTACATATTGTATTCGGGGAATTGGCTCCTAAATCGTTGGCAATACAAAGCCCTGAAAAGACTACACTGTTTGTGGCTTATCCTTTACAAGCATTTTATTGGATATGCCGTCCATTTATTTGGTTGCTTAATGGTTTGGCCAATCTTATTCTTCGGATGTGCGGACTACATTCTGTATCAGAAACAGAAACTTACAGCAGTGACGAATTGAAATATCTGGTGGATCAGGTACGCGAAAGCGGTAATATTGAAGATACCAACTATGATATAATAAAGAATGCTTTTGATTTTTCGGAGCGTACAGCACGTCAGGTTATGGTGCCGCGTACTCAGGTTCTGGCAATAGATGTAAATGATTATGACGAGCAGACATTAGAAACCGTTATTGAGGATGGCTTTTCGCGTATACCTTGTTACGAAGATAGTATTGATAATATTATCGGTATTGTTCACTTGAAGGATATACTAAAGAAAATGCGCCAGAGCGGGCATGTCGATATTCGTTCTATTGTGCGGCCTGTTTCTTTTGTTCCGGAAAGCAAACGTATTGGTATTATACTGAAAGAGTTTCAGGTAAAACACCAACAGATAGCCATGGTATTGAATGAATACGGAGGTATTGAAGGTATTATTACGATGGAAGATATTCTGGAAGAGTTGGTCGGCGAAATACAAGATGAATATGATAACGAAATACCTTTTGTAGAGCCTACTTCCAGCAATACATATTCAGTAATAGCTACAGCTGCTATTTCGGACATTAACAATCAATTGCCACATGCTATTGATAAGTCAAAACAATACGATACATTAGCCGGATACCTGATTGATAAGTTTGGGCGAATCCCTAATACTCATGACAAATTGGAAGCCGAAGGATACGAATTTTCGGTTTTGAAGAAGAATAAGACTTCTATAGTTTTAGTTCAATTAAGAGATTTGGCAGATTCTGCTGATGATGCTAAAGATAATTGATCTGTGCTTTTATATATCTGAATGAAATTTGAATTACAATATAACGACAGTCAGTCTAATGCCCGGGCAGGATTGATCACTACTGATCACGGTCAAATTGAGACACCTATATTTATGCCTGTGGGTACACAAGGTGCAGTGAAAGCTGTACATATGCCCGAATTAGAAAAAGATATTCAGGCCCAGATTATACTGGGTAATACATATCACCTGTATCTTCGTCCCGGTCTTGACATTTTGCGACAAGCCGGCGGATTACATAAGTTTAATAGCTGGAATAAGCCTATATTAACAGACAGTGGGGGGTTTCAGGTATTTTCACTGGCTCACAACAGGAAGCTGACCGAAGAGGGTGCTATTTTCCGCTCACATGTAGATGGTTCCAAGCATATATTCACTCCCGAAAATGTAATGGACATTGAACGTACTATCGGCGCGGATATTATGATGGCTTTTGACGAATGTACTCCCGGTGATGCAGAATATTCGTATGCGAAAAAGTCACTGGATCTTACAGAGCGATGGCTCGATCGTTGTATTACCCGTTTTAATGAAACGGAATGTGAATATGGATATAAACAAGCTCTGTTCCCGATAGTACAGGGTTGTGTATATCCCGATTTGCGCAAGAGAGCAGCCGAAAATATTGCTTCGAAAGAGGCCGAAGGTAATGCTATAGGTGGATTAGCTGTAGGTGAGCCTACAGAAAAGATGTATGAGATGATTGAGGTTGTCAACGAAATCTTACCTAAGGATAAGCCCCGGTATTTGATGGGAGTGGGGACACCGGCCAATATACTCGAAGCGATAGAACGTGGTGTAGATATGTTCGACTGTATTATGCCTACCCGTAATGGTCGTAATGGGCAGTTGTTTACCCGTCGTGGCATACTGAATATGCGCAATAAGAAATGGGCAAATGATTTTAACCCGATTGATGCGGAAGGTACTTCATTTGTCGATACATTATATTCGAAGGCGTATTTGCGGCATTTATTTATTGTTAACGAAATTCTTGCGCTACAAATCGCATCAATACATAACTTAGCATTCTATTTGTGGCTGGTTAAAGAGGCCCGTAAACATATAATAGCAGGAGATTATTCGAACTGGAAACGTTCGATTATTGATGATGTTACACGACGATTGTAATTAAGAGAGCCTAAATGCTTACTATACTCGATAAATACATTATTAGAAAATTTTTGGGAACTTATGTGTTTTCCATAATTCTCATTATCTCTATTGCTGTGGTGTTCGACATCAATGAGCAGCTTGATAAGTTTCTGAGGAATGACGCTCCTTTAAAGGCTATTATCTTTTCATATTATTTGAACTTCATCCCTTATTATGTTAACTTGTTCAGTCCTCTGTTTGTCTTTATATCAGTAATATTTTTTACATCCAAACTGGCTGACAATTCGGAAATTATATCGATGCTTGCCTCTGGTATGAGTTTCAGACGGTTAATGAAGCCATACATGATATCAGCAGCAGTAATTGCGTTTGCAAGTTTTATACTCACCGGATTTGTTATACCTCCTGCAAATGTTGTACGAATACAGTTCCAGAATAAATATATTAAGAACAAGGCAGTTACTTATGCCGAACGTATACAGATACAAATAGAACCGGGAGTTATTGCCTTCTTCAACAGGTATGATGACAGGGAAAAGATGGGGTTCAATTTTTCTTTGGATAAATTTGACGGAAAGCAGTTGGTTTCGCGATTAACAGCCCGTCGCATCGCTTATGATTCTGCATACCATTGGGTTCTGCATGATTATTCAGTTCGGGAATTTGAAGGCATGAGAGAACATGTAACTACGGGGATAAAGGCCGATACTACATTAACTATAGTTCCCAGTGATTTCCTTATTGCGAGTAACGATTTTGAACAAATGAGCACTCCGCAACTGTATAAACATATTGCCCGTCAAAAAGACAGGGGAATCGGAAATATACAATCTTTTGAAATAGAATACCACAAGCGTTTTGCTTCTATTGCTTCTGCATTTATTTTGACATTGATAGGAGCAGCTCTTTCTTCCCGGAAAGTTAAAGGAGGAATGGGGCTTAATATTGGCATCGGGTTACTTCTGAGTGTATCTTATATCCTGTTTATGACCATAAGCTCCACTTTTGCTGTTTCAGGTCTTGTAAGCCCGTTTATTGCAGCCTGGATTCCTAATATTATATTCATGGCAATAGCTGCTTATCTCTACAGGAAAGCTCCGAATTAAATGTAACACCATCAGAAAAATGACTTATGGATGAAACATCTGAAAAAGAAACTAAGGTTCTATAGTCTATTCCTCTTAACAACACTTTATCAGAGCATACCTACTACATTTGTTATTGCAGTATTATTAGTCATTGCTGGTGGCTGGAATGATCTTCAGGAAACGATCGGGTTTATTATACTGGGTTTTCCTACACTCGGTTTGGCTATTGCATTTTTTTACAAAGAACAAATGAGACAAAACGAATATCCATTTTATTATAATGCAACCTGTGGAAAAACAGGTTTATGGGTATTCACTTCAATATGTTATGTTATAATAGCTATTGTATTAACTCAAATAAATAAGTTGATATGGGTACTTATTTAGAAGCTGATAGTATCTTACACTCATATGGAAATAGATCTATCCTTACTGATGTTTATCTGAGATGTGTGCCCGGTGATATTATTGCCATTTTCGGACGGAATGGAGCAGGAAAAACAACCTTATTTGAAATATTAACAGGGATAAGAAAGGCCGATAGGTCTTTTATTCGTATTAATGATAAAATTATCACAAAAGCAACATATAAAAGTGGCTTTATTACTTTCTTGCCTCAAAGAAGTTTTCTACCTAAGGAGTTAACTGTAGGAAGAATCATAAAGTTATATGATGTCAATGATTCGCTTTTTTTCAATGATGATATTGTATTCAAAACAAGAAACCAGAAAGTAAGAGATTTGTCTGGAGGAGAAATTCGGTATTTGGAAGTGAAACTGACACTGAATATAGATGCCCCTTTTGTTATTTTGGATGAACCCTTTAGTGGATTATCCCCTGTTATGGTTGAACATATTCTTGACGAAATCAAAGGGAGTGCGCGAATTAGGGGTATAATACTAACAGATCACAAATATAAAGATGTATGTAAAATTGCTAATAGGTTTATGCTATTAACAGATGGATATTTGAAAGAAATAAACGATGCCAATGAACTAATAAAATCGGAGTATATTCTTTCATAAGTTTATTAGTACAAAGAAAAACACGCAAAAAACATTGAGTTTATATTATATATAATAAAGATGTATTCATATAGAGAGCAAGTGTTTTTTGCCTTGATTTGGTTAACACATGATAAAATAAAAGAGCATGCATAATGCCGTTTCCTTTTGAAAACTAAGGTCCTATGCGGGTTTGTCAATAGCATAAAAATTCAAAAAGAAAATTTTTGAATTTACTCCTCAATTTTTTTTTTGAAAAAAAGTTGCAGAAAAAAATATATATACTACATTTATATCCGAATTGGACTCTAATTCAGATGATTAGTAGTATTAAAAGCAGAAGCAACACTAATATTAATCTAGGTTTATATAACTTGGATTTTGTTTTGTGCGTTGAATCACTAAACACGGAGAGTCAGACAGAGAGACAGAGAGAGCTAAACGTGCGCACCTACAAGCTAACATTTGCTAAATGGGAAAACAATAAATAAAGATCCCCAGAACACTTCTATTCTACATTTATTATATCTAAGATTTTATCGGTAAAATTTTACTGGGTAAAGTTTATGGGTATTAGTATCTATTATAAATGTGCTATTAGTGCTTTGAATTTATGAAATATGAAATTTATGTCTTTAGTGTATCTTCTGCATATAATGCTTATTGTCAGATAGGAATAAATACACACAATCAGACCCTTATAAAAGTGAATCATCCTAAATATATCCATAACCTAATCACAGGCTGGCTGGACCGGCTATACCGGGTAGTAGAGTTGTTGTTTTATTATCGTTCGAATGTTACCACGGATAGCAGGCCAAACTTTAGCCAACCGAATGATGCAGCAAGGTGCAGAGGTTGCACTTTGCTGCTTTATCTCGGAATAGTTGATAAATTAAGAAACAGCCTTTTTTTAGGACAAAGGGACAAAAAGCAAAGGATTTAAAAACAATTATTCTTCATAAATAACAATTAAACAACATGGATAGAAAGTTTTTATTGGGTATTATCGCCCTTATGATAAGCCTCACATCATTTGCACAAGTCGGAGTCAATACCGAAACACCGGCAGCGACACTTGATGTGACAGCGAACTTAAGCGATGCCACACCTGAGGGTGTTATCGCTCCCCGTCTCACGGGAGACCAGCTAAAAGCTGCAGACTCACAATATGGAACCGCCCAGATTGGTGCTATTGTTTACGCAACGGCAGCAGTAACCACAGCAAGTACGAAAACTGTAAATGTAACAGTTGCTGGATATTATTATTTTGATGGTACAGTGTGGCAGATGATTATCGGCGGTACCGAGTGGCTAATCTCAGGAACGACAACTGATGCCCAGTCAGACAAAGTCGGAGCTATTTCCCGTAGCGGCCGTGTTGGTATAGGTACTTTGACACCAGCAACCAAATTGGACATTAAAGCGGACGCTTCCGGAACAGGATTCAAAATGGTGGATGGTACGCAAGGTGTAGGCAAAATAATGACTTCCGATACTAATGGTGTGGGAATGTGGCAGACTCAGTGGTTTTATCTGCCCAGCTTCAATCTTGACCTTTCAACTGTAACTAATGGTAAAACAGTCAATCTATATGAAGTGTATTCAAATCAGTTCACAAAAAGCAGTAATACAAAGTTTGTCAGCAACAATGCTGCTCTGACATCCATTCCCGATCAACCTGTTTATGCAGTCAGCCAGCTCGATTTTGCCGTAACAGACTACGATGACACAGTTATTAAAGTTACAAGTATAGATAATAATGGCATAATGACCTACGACGTACTCAGAACAAACGCATCCCCCGATTCGTATATCAATATCATCTGTATTGTAAAATAAAGGCAATCTTCAGTTTATGAAAAATATAAAGAAGGTATTAATTGTTGCGTTCTGCATTCTGTGTAGTTTTGCGCTACACGCTCAAAAAGAGAATTACAACTGGGCGTTCGGTGCAAATGCAGGGTTATCGTGGAGCGCGCCGCAAAACTATACAGGTACCGCGGTATTTGGCACAACCGGAGGAAATGTTTCACTGACGGGCATACCGACCAACTGGAGGTCTGCTATTTCGACTTCTGAAGGCTGTTTCTCTGTTTCTAGTTTTGACGGGGAAACGATGTTCTATTCGGACGGAATGACCATCTGGAATAAAAATAACGTTGCAATGCCTAATGGAACAGGCCTTTCGGGTGATGCTTCGTCAGCTCAGTCGGGTATCGTAATCCCTTACCCGGGACAGGGTGGAAAATTTATCGTTTTTGCCGTAAGCCTCAATAAAGCAGGTGGACTATCCTATTCGGTAGTGGATATGAGCCTTGACGGTGGATTGGGTGATGTGGTAATTGGGCAGAAAAATATTCCGCTCACCGGCGTGGGTGGCGATTTTGGCGAAGCTCTTACGGCTGTCCGCCATGCCAACTACCGCGATTACTGGGTTGTGGCTACCGCTCGTGATGCCGCCAATATAGGTACCATTAATGTGTGGAAGGTCGATCTGAACGGCGTACATACTGCCGCCGCTAGCAGTATCAATACAGGCGCTACATATGCGGAATCATGGATCGGGTATATGCGTTTCAACTCGGATGGTTCTAAATTTTGGCAAGGTACCGGAAGTTCGGTTGCAGGGTCAAACACAGCTCCTAGCGGATATGTATTGGCTAACTTTAATACGAATACGGGCATTTTTTCCAACCTAAAAGTAAAAGCCTCACCTTTTGGTTCATCTTATGGAGCCGAATTCTCACCTAGCGGACAGTATATTTATACTACACATATAGGGGGTAGCGCTAACGCAGGTGTCAATTATACATCAAAACTATATGTTTGGAACTTCGATGCGCTGATGTCTGCCGCCAATATATCTACCGTTGTGCCGCTCAAGGAACTGACTTATACAGGCCTTCAAGCCCCAGCAACCGTTATAAACGATCTGGCAAGTAATCCTATTGGGGTTCCGCTAATGGGGCCTGACGATAGGATGTACGTATCCAATGCCTGGACGAATTCCATGTTTGTAATCCCTAATCCCGATAGCAACCCGGCTGATCTGAAAATATACAAACTAAACCATATACTTGATGTAGGAGCAGATGGTACCGGCGAAAGAAACTCGTGGGGTTTGCCAGTCTATGCGGCAATGTACTTTAATGTAACGCTCGGAATGCCAGCATCTCTCTGTATCGAAAAGTCAGTTACATTTGATCTCGGCATTAGTGGTGGTGCAGGTGGCGATGCCCTCTCCCGAATAACTATCGACTGGGGCGACGGCTCATCGTTGTATACCCTCACCGGGCCGACGCTCAGCACCACCTATCCAATATCGCATATTTATGAATACAGCGGCAGCTATGTGGTAACAATGACTTCCTACGACAGCAATGATGTAAGGATGGAATCTTCCGGCAGCACCCAAACTGTGACTGTATCCAACTGCCGCATGCCGGTAAACCCACATGTGAGGAGCAGGATGGAGGGAGCAGGAGTCCTTATAAATGGGGTCTACTGGGCAAAAGCCAATGTAGATGCACCCGGTACCTTTGCCTCTTCTCCCGAATCTCCGGGTATGTTTTATCAATGGAACCGTAAAACGCCCTGGCCTGTAACGGGAGCAGTCACCGGCTGGGATACATCGTATTCAACAGCCGATAGTTGGGAGCCCGCTAACGACCCATCACCCGAAGGATGGAGAGTACCAACGGAAGAAGAATTGGAGAGACTCTATGACAGAAGCAAAGTGAGTATGGCAGCGAAAACTATTAATGGCGTGAATGGAGTGGAAGTAACAGACCTGTCTACCGGAGCTTCACTCTTCCTTCCTGATTTGGGCTACCGCAGTGAGACGGATGGCAGCATGGAAACTGCAGGCCGCTACTGGAGTAGTAGTAAGTACGGTGATAGTAGCCCTACCTTGGCTTTTATAGTACAAGTTTTTTTTAGTCGTGGCGCTATGAACTGGGGCAATAGTCACCGGGCCAGTGGTCTACCCATACGTTCAGTGGCGAAATAATATCGTCTAAGGTCAGCCAATGTCTAACAGCAAGAAAGCATAAATAGAATACGTTTTCCTGCTTTTATTAGGAATAAAACCATTCATTCACAATACAGGTAGGTAGAACGAATATTTCATAGAATAAATTATTGATGTTCAATTATTCAAAATTCAAAAATTGTAATTAGTTTTCGTATAAACACACAATGATCAATTACCTCGTTATGTTACCTAATTATGCCAAATCATTGGGGTTTATAAGAAAACATTTACTAGCGTTGTTGTTTGATAGGAACTGAATCAATACAATTACGGCCGGCAGTAGTCTGTAGTGATTACAAGCTACTGCCTTTTATAAAATAACAAATCAGGTATTACTTTACAAAACTCTTTATTCTTATGAATTTTTACTATAACCAACTAATTATATATAACATGAAAACATTAATAATGGAAATAACGTCAAAATTCGAGTGAGATATAAAACCTTTTTAAATAATATATCCGTTTATGACAAGAAGAATAACCAAACAAACTTATAAACAACTATTTATTAATACAAACTCATGAAAAGAAGATCAGTTTTAACGCTCATAGCGTTTATGTCTATCACATTGTTAGCATATAGTCAAGTGGGAATAAACACAGAGACACCCATTACAGCACTTGATATTAATGGAGATCTCCGGGTAGCCACTGTACCAACTAATACATCGTCACAAAATGTTTTGGTATTAGGCATCAACAATGTAGTATCCCAAAATACGGTAGCAAATCTTATGGGGAGTGCATCAGGACTAAAATCATTTGTCCGGGCTGCGGGAGGTTCTTCTACTAGTCTTATCTCGTTAGCAACAGATATACTGACTGCCGGTTGGTTTCAGATTGCAATGCCAGTAGAAGATTTTGACATCAATACCGATGTAACTACACGACCTAATGGAGACTATGATATAACTACCTCTGAATTTACAGCACCTGTTACGGGCTTGTATGAAATCTTTGTCCAATTCAAAACATCGTCTGTTGTCTCGGCAGCAGAAGTAGGGGTCGGTATTTTCAAAAGAAATTCAGGTGCAACAGAGTTTACGCTGGTTGCCGAGGAGACATTTTTAAGTGTAAATGTATCTGTTCTAACAATAGACTTGGATGTATCTCCTCCCACCCGTAAAACGCAGACATTAGTACAACTCAATGCCGGGGATACGATTATCTTCGGAGCTAAAGTTCCTTTAGTTTCTGTAACCTTAGTGGGAGGAACAAATACTTATTTCACAATTAACCAAGTTAGATAAAGATGACACTGATTGTTATTAATGCTAATTTATTAAAGGATATGACTTTCAGTTGTGTCCTTTTTTATCTAAATAATAAAAAGAAACTGTTTTCTCTGTATTTTATTCCGAAATATAATGCTGGTTTTAAAACTTATACTTAATACCTAAGCTATGCCCCGTATCATTATTCCTGAAATCTCGTTGAAGCTGATACTCAATACCTAGATTATGATAGAAGAAGCCGCCTCCAACACTGACGATATCTAAAATCAAATGGCTGGTAATAAATATGTAGTCGTTCGTAGTGATATAATGAAATGGTATATGGAATAGAAAACCTCTCAGTTCATTCTGAGAGGTTAGAATCATGGAATATTTACAAAAGGCAAGTTGAAAAATCTTTTAAACAATAAAATTATTTGAGAAGATTATCTTTAATTAAAGATGATAATAAAACACGTTCATTGCATTCGCCTCTTAAGTAGTTTACGGCATGTCGAGCTATAGATTGTCCCTGTATTGATCTCAACTGATATATTCCAGCCTTTACAAAGTCAATATCTTTATTATTTAATATTTCTAAGGCTTTTAAATATCCATCTTTAGCATTTTTATTTGTGAGTCGATTCATTGAATTATTAGATAAGCAATTACTGATAATAGATGTAACTAATTCTATATCTGAATCAGAAGCTACTATGGCATAAACAGACGAGCTTTTTTTATTGTACATTGCTGATTTAATAAATGGAATACTAATCTTATTTTGAAAAGGTATGGTTATATTATGAGATATTCTATTTATTATAGTTAATTATAATGTAAGATAAAAAAGCTGCTCTTCACAGAGCAGCCATATTATATTTTAACAAGCAAAAATATGTTCTGGCTTTTCATATCCCATCCTGTTTTACAATATTTTCAACCATTTTAATCATAGATGCCATTGTTTTGGCATAATTCGGATCAGTGCATACTTTGCCCTAGTATCATCCACTAACCTTTTTGCATATTTAGTAGGATCATTTCAATATGGTATGCATCGGCATACATCGGTCTTTTCAATAGGCTTAAATGATCAGACAGGCAATCTTCGAGATTGGGATATACACGAAAGTGTCTTTTTACTGAGTACCTGTATTTACCATTGTCAATGGGAGTAATGGATAATACTTCTTCAGGTGCTTTAAACTTCACATTGGAAGTGGATAAACTACGTCGAGGAAAGAATTCCGAAGCTGTATAATACGACTATCGAAAGTTACAATTAAAAAATAAAAGACAATATAACCAACTGATTTATATTGTCTTTTATTAAAATAATGTACACACGAGGGGAGCACTGAAAATGCAACAGGCAAGATATAAGTATTGCAAAAAGCTATTTATATAGAATGAATTATTAACTGTGAAATTGATTTTATATCTTTATTTCACCAAACGTTCCAAAGAAAGTTCCAAATATGACAGAAGCTATTCCTTTCCTTATTGACAAAAGAAAAGACAAAACATCAATACAATTTATAGTTAGAATTAAAGGGCAAAGACTACGATTTGTACCTGGTATAACTATCGAAACGAAATATTGGATTGATAATGTCCGTTGGTGCAAAGAAAATAAACAATACCCTGAAGGATATTTGAATAATATCCAGATAAAAAAATATAAAGAGATAATAGAAAATGTTATAGCTGAATTCCAATCTAATTTAATTCTTCCTACTCAACAATCTTTTAAAGATGCCATTGTAAAACGTATTGACGAAATTAATATGCTTGAAGGTGGAGTGATATCAGATGAAAAACAAAAAGAGATAGATGTTCAACAGAAACTTCAGCTTTTTATCCCTTTTGCCGAATCTTATAAAGAATCCAGCGATAAGAGTATTAGTACAAAGAAAGGATATCAGACCACAATCAATAAACTAAAGGAATATGAAAGTCACATCGGCGTAAATTTGAAATTTGAAGATATTGATATCTCATTCTACAACAAACTCAAACAATACCTGATCAATAAAGATCATTCAAAGAACTATATAGGCGGTCTGTTTAAGAATATTATTCTTTTTATGGGAGAAGCAAAAGCGCAAGGTTTGTGTAAATTTGAAAAGCCCAGAGGTTTTACGGTCGAAAGAGAAGATGGAGATTCAATATCTTTATCTATAGAAGAAATAAAGAAAATTCATGATGTTGTGTTTACCGAAGATCTAGTAAAGAAACATTTTCCTGATTTACGACCTCAAAATATGTCCCGCAAATTAAAAAGTCTCAATATTGAACGAGACCGATTTATAATAGGGTATTGTACAGCTCTGAGAATATCAGATTATTCACGTGTAAATGATTATGATTTAGATGATGGCTTAATTTCTATATGGACACGGAAAAAAGATAAAAAAGTTTACGTGCCAATGCACTATTATTTGAAAGATATTATTGCAAGATATGGAGGTTTAACATTACCTAAAATATCAAGTCAGAAACATAATGAGCAATTAAAAGATATTTGTAAGATTGCCGGTATAAATGATCCCGTAAAGAAAACGATCACTAAAGGAGGTGTTCGAATAGAAGAGGTTAAAGAAAAATATAATCTTGTTTCGAGCCATACAGCCAGAAGATCCGGAGCGACTAATATGTATCGAAATGGAATAGATCTACTTTACATATCCAGATTGTTGGGGCATTCTAAAATTGAGCAAACGGTGAAATACTTAAAAATAACCACTAAGGAATTAGCTATTAGCTTAAAAGATAATCCGTATTTCTCAGGCAAAAAAGTAATATCTGATATGTCGGTATTACTGGAGGGAGAGAAAAAGAAAAAATAAATATGTTGTCGTGTGAAAGAAGCTATTGATATAATGAAGTGGTATCTGTGATAGTTTAACACGATAATGTGTAGTATTTTAACGTTAAAAGTTGTTGAAAAAGCCGATATTCACAGATCAGCGAAATAGAATATCTCAAGCTTTCTTCTTACATTTGGGGTTTAGTAATAACACAAAATTTATAGTATGAAAAAGACTCTCTTTTCGATCTTTTGTTTAGGCTTTTCTTTCTTCTCTTATTCGCAAGATAATTATTTTAAATATAATGGTGTGGCTGATGTATTGTTACGATACCAACCTAATGGTAGTGGAGGTAGAGCTTTAGTGCATGATTCGAATAATTCTTTGACAATAAACTACAACAATGATTTTGCTGGAGGAGTGAGAGTTATGAGCGACTTAAATATATTTCAAAATCTATTCATAGGAAATAGTGTCGGAATAGGGACGTATACGCCAACACATAGACTAGAAGTAAATGGGAATATAAAATCAAGTAATCTTATAATACCACTTGACGGTAGACTCTCTATTAATCTAGCTGATAATTTTACATATCAAAATAAATCCATTGGGCATTATTCTTTTGCATGGGTATATGACTCATGGAAAAGTGGTGCTGCTACTTTATGGCAAAGTGCATATTCTGGAATTAAATTTTTTACTGCTGGACAATATCGAATGGGAATTAATTCAGAAGGCAATGTCGGCATCGGCACAGATAACCCCCAAAACAAACTAGATGTTCTCGGAACGATCCGTGCGACTGAAGTAAAAGTAGAGACAGGTTGGGCTGACTTCGTATTCGATAAAGATTATAAACTACCGACACTTCAGGAAGTGGAAAACCATATCAACGAACACAAACACCTGCCAGATATTCCATCAGAAGCGGAAGTCAAAGAAAACGGAGTGAGTTTAGGTGAAATGCAAGCTAAGTTATTACAGAAGATCGAGGAGTTGACTTTATACGTAATTAAGCAGGATAAAACAATAAAAGAGCAAGGAGAACTGATACAGGAATTAAAAAGTAAATTGGAGTAGGAAAGAAAAGCCTCCGGAGAGGCTTAAGGTTTAATTAATATATTTATTAAAATAAATATTGAATGCTATAATGGAATACACACTTAATATATCCACTTTTTGTATTTTTGCCAGAGCTAATAAAAACAACCATGAAACTAAAAGATTTATCTATTGCAGATTTAAAATCCCTATATGATCTTCTAGACCAGAAACGGGAATACTTGGAACATGACGAAGTAGCAGGCCGGATGAAAATTGTAAAGCTAAAAGAAGCTGTTTATTCAGAGTTATGTGACCGGGTTAAAGAATTAATTTAGAATAAAAAGGTGCAAGTAGATTTGTTTGTACTTTTTTTGTTAACCTCCGTTAAGCAAATAAATATATATATATAGTCGTTCGTAGTGTAAAAGAGGTTATTGGTATAATTTATAATAAAAAAGCCAGATAGAATTCTATCTGGCTTTTTTATTATAAATTAATATTATAGTTAACATACTCAAGCTTATCCTTGAGTGTCATCCTCATTTGGATAATTGAAAAACACGGTTGTTATTTTCATAATAGTCGCTTTTTAGTTTCATTTGTGATACAAATATAACTAAATTAAAGCCATATATGTTTTTAATTTAGTATTTTTTTTGAATTCTTAATTCTTTTCTTTTAAAGATATTACGTATCCTTGATTTGGCAAAATCAGTTCTTTATATTTCATAGTAAAGCTATTGTTCTTATGGGTTTGAGATTTGAAGTCTGCTACAGTTCCACGACTGATAAAACATGCACATATATCATCCGGGTAACTGAATTTGACTGTTAGTTTATTTATTAGAAATAGAGCTTTAAAACAAATAGTGAAATCTTTTTCAAGAGAATATTTTTTTTCGACGGTTTTAGATATTTCATATTTTGTCTCACCTTCTAGCTCTATTATATGCTGAAAAAAATGACATCCATTACTTACTTCACTATTTACACTAATAACATTAGCTGGCTTACCATTTACAATATAATTATCAACTTTTACGTGATAATCGGCTTCATCTAACCCTCCAACTTCTATCCAGCTCTTGAGGGGGAATTGAAATTTATCTTTAGTCTCTGCTATAAGGTCGAATGTTATATTGGATTTTGTTATTATAGTATTTTTGTCTTTTTCAGCCCATGTAAGTTCTATGTCTATTTCATAATCATTGTAGTAACTTACATTGTTCACGGGTAAGTATGAATTCATTATTATGGCTAATAAATCTTTGCTAATAGATGGAAATTTAGATTTAAATAAAGCCTTTGTTACATTTTCCCATATTATCGGTAAATCCTTACGTTTATTTATAAACTCTTTAGCATAGATAATTTGTTCTAAATCAGATTTGAATACTCCTGCTAGTTGTGCAACATTTGTTAAGTAGCCTAATATCACACCAATTACAAGTATGTCTCCCATTTTTATAACAATTTCTTTCCATATAGTTCCTGAGTCTATTTGGAAATAACCAATAAAATAGAGGAAGATACCTATAATTAGGAAGATCCAGGCTGAACCTGTTTTTAAAAATTGAGCAGATAATAAATCTTTTTTCATTTTAGTGTTAAGATTAAAATAATGTGCAAAATAAACACAATTTTCATTAAAATATAATATTCTGCATCATAAAATTCAATGAATTTATATAACACTATTTCTACATCTCACAATAAGTATTATTCCAGCTATTAATGAGCATATTACAATAATCCAGATACTCACTTTATGATAAAAGCCTATATGTTATTCACCCAAATATGCCATGCGTCCATCCGCCCCTCTTATTTGCAGTTATTTCCGTATATTTATGGAATGTTGTTCATCAAGCTCTTTTTGTTTGATGAACAACATTCTTAAAACCTATATTTAATACCTAAGCTATGCCCGGTGTCATTATATCTAAAATCTCTTTGAAACTGATATTCAATTCCGAAGTTATGATAAAAGAATCCACCTCCAACACTGGCAATATCTAAAGTCGAATAGCCGGCAGATGCAAAAGGTTGAAATACTTTTGCTTTGGTTATAGTTGTCACCTTCTGCATAGGTGTGAAAGTGTAACTAAAATTCGATAATTTGTTATTCTGAACCGTAATATCGTACAAAAACTTCCCGTTTTCGTTATTAAAAACTATATCAGCATATTTTCTCTCTATATTCCAATCGTCGATCGTAGCGTCTTTTGATTTGATAGTATCGATCTCTGACGTCTCTTTGCCTGTCTGATCTTTCTTGTAAACAGGTACCAGCTTTTCTTTATCCGCTTTCTTCTCGGAGTATGGAGCAGGGATATAAACCGTATCGGTTATAGTTTCTCCCTTTACATACTTTGTTTCCGTTTTAAATTCATCCGGTTTTTGTATAAGATACATCAAAGCACAACCGGAAAAAAAAGCAAAAAAAGCAACGGTCAAATAAATTTTTATAGTTCGTTTCATATTATCGAATTTTTTATACATTTGAACCTCAAATTTATTAGTGTAAGTGAATAAAGAATTTTCACAAAAGTGTGTTTTAGTGGAACAGAGTTGTAGTGATACAATTCTGTTTTCTTTTCATAATCTTGTTTTTATTCCGGTTGTATAATTATATTTATATCCTAGAATAGATAATGCAATTACACTATATTCATAATGATAATCACAAGGTATATCTTTAATCCTGCTTACTCCATATTTAGACAATGAATACCTAATCCATTCCCTAGCCCACTGTTTAGCTTTACGCCTCTTTAATCGCATCGGATAATTATTATTTTATAGTTACCTTTTAAGTATTTAGATGTAAATACACTATCTGCTTTATGAAACTGAGCTTCAAAACGATTCGGCTTACTTATTTCTTTTCTGGGCTTTTCCTTACTTTTCGCTTGGACTCCATAACAAGCCGAGACCCCGGTTACAAGAGCGAATGATAGTGCAACTAAGATATATTTTTTCATTTCAACACCTCCTTTGCTTTATCCCATATTTCTTTTCTGTCAGCATAGCCGTTATATCCTCCGTTGATAGCTTTGGTCAGTTTCTTGAAATCTTCTTCTTTCAGCGTAGCATAACG
>NZ_FQUC01000014.1 GCF_900128985.1 Indolivaga macrotermitis
CATAAGCATAACAACATACAATATAATATAATTTATAAGATGAGCATATAGGAAACCTTTAGGAGATAATTTAATTTCTTTGTTGAATAGAAAACACTATTAATAGTTAAACCTTTGTCTATATGACCAGTCATATCATATAAGTATAAACAACTCTTTAAACTTAATGATTATGGACACAATCTTTTCATTTGTCTCAAAGAGACTATTTTATTTTCTATTTCCGATTTTAGGAATATTATTTATGTCAACAGAATGCGCCGGCTTTGGCTTAAGTGGACTTGGAGATATTATTTATAATATAGATGGTTCATGTATTAGAGAAGGTGCATCCTCTTCGGGTAGTGTTGTGTATAATATAGATAATAAGTATATAAGAGCAGGTAGTAGTACTTATGGTTCTATTATATATAATATTGATGGTAATAACATTCGGTATGGTAGTAGTGCTTTTGGTACAATAGCATATTACATTGATGGCGATAATATAAGAAAGGATACTTCGGATGGTGTTATTATTTATATAAAAGATGGTAATTATATTCGTGCTAATTATTGAATAATAATTTATAATGATATAAAGTCGGGTAGATAAATATATCTACCCGACTTTATATTATTATGTGGTTTTACTATCGTTTAGTAATTAGTACTACATTGATAAATGAACCGGGCCCTAGCAATGTGCTGATTACATTATAATTAATTACTCCTGATGCTGATATACTATTGATTTTTATAACGTCCTGATCATAGTAAGTAACCACATAATCTAGCTCTGTGGCTGCATAGCGACCTGCCGGAATCATGCTTAAAGTACTGTTGCTTGTTGTATATGATGTATTGCCTGTTTGAATAAACTGCATCTTATATACATTGTTATACAGGTCGAAAGTATATCCAGTACCTATAGCCGAAGCAGGAATAGAAAATGTAGGTAAGTAAAAATATTGTCCCGGTTGGTCTATCGCTTGCCAAAGAGAACCATCAAAGTAGTAATACCCTATATTGATTACTTTTGCAGTTTTAGAGGTCGCTGTGCCATCAATAGCAGTTACGTAGACTATTGCTCCGGATTGAGCTGTAGAGTAGCGAGAATCCTTTGAAATTAGCTGAGATCTTGTCAGATTAGGAGCAATGATTCCTTCG
This sequence comes from Indolivaga macrotermitis, assembly GCF_900128985.1. Taxonomy (GTDB): domain Bacteria; phylum Bacteroidota; class Bacteroidia; order Bacteroidales; family Dysgonomonadaceae; genus Dysgonomonas_A; species Dysgonomonas_A macrotermitis. The sequence goes on from NZ_FQUC01000014.1 coordinate 1,150, forward strand.
GCCGTGCTACTTGTAGTAGAGAGAGGCATTACGTGTAGACTAGCTTTCGCTCCACTGTTAATAATCCCAACCTGTGCATAAGATGCAGAACTTCCCAATAATAAGAAAGATGCTAGTATATATTTTATTTTTTTCATTCTTTATTTTCTTTATTCATTTATGCCTCTGATGTGAGGATTTACCCTTAATGCACAAGTGTTTATCTTCATCTGTGATGATGTAGTTAACTCTACACCTCCGCTCGAATTGTAAGCGGTGACGGTAATAGTGTAGGTTCCCGGTTTCTTATAAGTATAAGCTTGGGTATATGTTCCTAAAGAAGGACTGGTAATCGTTACTAATGAATTGGCTCCCCCATCTCCAAAGTCCATCACTATTCTGGAAACGTCTGTTAGTCCCATCCCGTTAATGACTTCGAGAAGATAAGTAGCACTAGCTTCGGCACAACGCTCGGAATTGGAGGGTGGATCAATTTCCATACGAAACCAAGGTGCGGCGAAGTTTGGTAGACCCCAAACCCCTCTGGCTGTAAGAAGATCACTTATTTTATACATTTTCATATTGGAGGGATCTTCAGGATTATCAATTACAAACATTCCGGTTGAGTTAAACCGCGGAATATACATGCGTCCATCAGGTCCGGTTTGTATAGCACCGAAATGGTCTGTCACTCCATCTGTTAGAGAAACTGGATTCACTATGGATATTATAGGGCTAATTGTATTAGGGGTAGAAGTAGCTAGCAAAGCTTCAAAGTCAAAAACCAATAATCCTGATGTGTTATTTGTACCTACATTACTCGGGGCATAGGTCAGATATAGATATTTACCACTGGCAGAAAACTCAACTCCATAGCCATAGCCAAAAGGTGATGTAGTATTCAACGCCCCAGTACGAACTCTGACATTGCTTATTATACCTGTCGATGGATTAAAATCTCCATAAACAAAGAACTGATTACCAAAGTCAACCCAAACAAAATGTTGTCCATCCGATGTAAATTTGATATATCCACCGGGAGCACTAGGAGATGTAGCTACATTTACACTAATACTACTATGTCGAGCTGTTTGTACCCCTGTAGAAGTAACTTTCCATACATTCAGGTAATTGGGAGAAGTGGTGTTGCGTCCGACTGCTACTATCCAAAAATCATTTCGGTTACTATGCCTTACTGCTGCAACCGATTCTCCCAGTAAGCCTGATTGACCTGTTAGGAGAATATTCTTATAAGTAGCATCTACTGCACCTAATCCACCTCCTTGAGACATATCTACAACGGAGTAAGAGAGGTTGTCGGCTTGTCTCTCCCCTAAACTTACTGCTATGTATTTAGTCGGATTGTAAGGGTAAGGAAAGATTATCCCTGATTGTGCAGATGATTTATTCCCCGTTAAACCTGATCCGTTAGTCATTATATCCATGTTCTTATCCCAGATAGTCATACCATCCGAAAAGAATAATAGATTTCCATCGGCGTCGGATATTGAAAAACAACCTTCGGATGTAGTTAAAGGTGATCCGGATATAGCTGTGGGCATTCCGGTTAGAGTAGCATTAGCAGTCCCGTACATACCTGTTGCGCTGTAACTGGTCGTGGTTTTCCATGTCATGGCAGCATAATAGCCAAAGAACCAGTTACTATTCTCCTTCTGAGTAAAGCCGGAGAATACCGCTGATAGCAATAATAATAAGATCGAATATTTTTTTAGCATTTGTTCCTCCTTTATTTCTTAACTACCAACACGATATTGATAAATGAATTATTGTCGGGATTGGTGTTCAGTACGTCGTAGTTCAGAACGCCTGCAGCCGATACACTATTAACTTTAATAATGGTATTATCGTAATAGGTCACAACAAAATCGAGTTGACTTGCAGTGTATAGAGTGGGAATCTGAGCTAAACTTGAATTACTGCTCACAAAGTTCGAATTTCCTGCCTTAGTGAATTGCAATTTGTAAACATTGGTGTAAAGATCGTAAGTTACACCTGTTGCTATTGCCGTTACAGGCAGGTTGAAAGAGGGTAGATATAAAAATTCGGGAGTGTAATCCATCGGTTGCCAAATACTACCATCGAAATAATAATATCCCGGTATAGTAATCTTAGCCGTTTTGGTTGTTAGTGTTCCGTCTAAGGTTGTCACATAGACATAGGCTCCCTTTTGATTTGTTGTGTACTGTGCATCTTTGCTAATAACTTGTGCACGGGTCAGGTTCGGCGCAATTATACCTTCGGCTGTCGAGGATCCTGTAGTCTGTGGAGATACATGTAATGTTGCCTGCGGGTTATCTGTGTTTATTCCGATCTGGGCATGAAGCGATCCAAATACGATTAAACTGAGAGTAATTAAATAAAGCTTTTTCATTATCATTCTTAAAAATTTGTTGTTTTTATAAAGAGTTGTTGGGGTCGCAGACCCTTTTGTTGCTGTTTTTGTAATATGAAGTAATTGTTTTTGAAGCAGGATATTGTAGGAGCAGGACTTTGCTCTGCCTTGGCATCTTTGTGTTTCTAACAATTGATTAGATCGATGAAAAGAAAGCAGCAAAGTGCACACGCTGCACCCTGCTGCAAAGGTCAGTCGGCCAAAGCATGATCTGTTATCCGAAATAGTATTCGAACGACAACAAAACAACAATGATTCTACCGGACACAGTTTGCCTAGCCAACTTATTTTGAAATGGATATATATGACGAAGTATACGAAGACATAGAAAAATGTCCCGTAGTTTTGACACAATAGAAAAATTTGTATTTTAGAAAAATTCTGTTTAGTTAACGCAAGTGATGCGTCTCTCTCTCTCTCTCTCTCTCTCTCTCTCTCTCTCTCTCTCTCTCTCTAATATTTCAGCACATAAATACAAATCTAAATTGTTAAATTTTAGATCGTTGTTGTCAATTTTATGTGTGAAAATATTATTCATGTATATTCTATAAAGAGTTATTTCTGTGGCAAATATAGATTCTTTTCTTTTAACAAACAAACTAAATAACTACTAGTGTGGTTAATTAAATAATTTCTCGGCTTCCCGCAAAGCATCATCTAAACAAAAAACAACAACATTATCATAGGGCTCTATTTGAGTATCTCCATCTACGAGCATAGCTTCTCCGTTTCTCATCAATCCTCCTACAGTCATGTTATTAGGCAATGAAAGATGTTTGATTTCTTTTTTTGTTATTTTAGAATTGGGGCGTGCTACAATCTCTGCAACATCGGCATTGGCAAAAGTGAGTGTTTTTACATTTGTTACGTCCGCATTTAATAAGAACCGGTATATATTACTTACAGTTATCAATTTCTTATTAATGATAGAACCGATGTTCAGATTTTCCGCCATTGGGATATAATCCATATTCTCGACTTCGGCTACCGTTTTAGGAACTCCGAAGCGTTTTGCTGCGAGACAAGCCAGAATATTGGCTTCTGCATTTCCGGTTACAGCGATAAAAGCATCTATATTGCGGATACTTTCTTGTTGCATAAACTCGGAGTTACGTCCATCGTCATGAAATACGGTGACATTTTTTGGTACCTTTTCTAGTAACTTATAACATTTTTCTTTGTCTACCTCCAACAGCTTAATATTTACGTCCGATGGGAGGTATTGGCAGGTACGTATAGCTATACGGCTACCGCCCATTATCATTACATCTTTTACTTCGAATTTATTTTTTCCTGCAATAGCTGGAATTTCGTCAATAAATTCATTGGTTGTAGTGAAAAATACAATATCGTCTGTGAAGACTTTATCTTTACCTTTTGGGATGATTGTAGTATTGTTGCGCTTAATGGCTACAATATGAAATTTCTTTTGACTACTTGATATTTCGTATAAGAATTTGTCTACCAATTCAGAATTATCCCGGACTTTTACTCCTACCAATATGATTGATCCTCCAAATAATTCGACCCAAAGCCTGACCCAAGGGCGTTTCAGGGCAGAAACTATTTCTTTGGCAGCCAACATTTCCGGGTAGACCATTGAGTTTATACCTAAACTTTCGAAAAACTCTTTATTCTTCGGTAGCAGGTATTCGAAGTTGTCTATACGGGCAAAAGTTTTTTTTGCACCCATTTTCGCGGCTAACATACAAGAGGTGATGTTTACGGACTCATCAGGTGTAACGCCGATAAATAAATCAGCATTTTCAACTCCTACTTCATCTAAATCTTTCAGAGAAGTGGTAGAGCCTTCCATAGTCATTATTTCAAGATTGCCTTTCGACAGATTCAATTTTTCTTTATCTGAATCCATTAAAATTACATCCTGATTTTCGCCGGAAAGCAATCTGGCCAAATGGGTGCCGACTGCACCGGCTCCTCCGATAACAACTCTCATAGTAAAACCTTTAAGGAATATTATTTTTTGAGAACCTGGCCTAGTTGCTCGGTCAGACCTTCTACATCTATTTTGCAGAGTTTATTCAGTTCGGGAATAGATCCGTGGGTGATGAACGCATCGGGAATACCTATACGTGTAACTTCTATCTCCTGATAATTTCTATCTGAAAAATATTCGAGTACAGCAGACCCCAAACCTCCTGCAATAACGCCATTTTCTACAGTTACCACTTTTTTGAACTTAGATGCCACTTCATCAAGTAATTCAGTATCTATAGGTTTTAAGAATATGATATCGTAGTGAGCTATACTATGTCCTTTTTCTTCTAATTTTTTGATCGCAGAACTTACAGTATTACCTATAGGTCCGATCGAGATCACAGCTAGATCATTACCCTCATTGATTTTCCGTCCTTTTCCGATAGGTAAAACTTCCATAGGGCACTCCCAATCTTTTAATTCTCCTTGTCCTCTCGGGTAACGGATAACAAAAGGGCCATCGTTTCCGTATGCTGCTGTGTACATAAGATTCCTCAAATAATGCTCGTTATATGGAGACGAGACAATGAGATTAGGTACACAACGCATATATGCTAAATCGAAAACTCCATGATGCGTAGGGCCATCTTCTCCAACCAATCCGGCTCTGTCGAGACAGAATATAACATGTAGTTTTTGAAGGGCGATATCATGTATAACTTGATCATAGGCCCGTTGCATAAACGATGAATAGATGTTACAGAAAGGAATTAATCCTTCCTTGGCTAATCCTCCGGAGTAAGTTACGGCATGAGCTTCGGCAATACCAACATCGAATGCCCTTTCGGGAAAGGCTTTCATCATGAAAGTCATAGATGATCCGCTAGGCATGGCAGGTGTAATCCCTACAATACGTTTATCTTTTTCAGCTAATTCGACCAACGTATGGCCAAATACATTTTGATATAATTGGGGCTGGTCTTTAGCCTGTGAAACGATGCGTTCGCCGGTATCTTTATTAAATTTACCGGGTGCATGCCATTCTGTAGCTGATTCTTCTGCCGGTTTGTAGCCTTTGCCTTTAACTGTATGTATATGTAGTAGCTTAGGCCCTTTCAGATCTTTTATATTTTCTAGAATACGTATCAGTCCTTTCAGGTCATGACCGTCAACAGGACCAAAGTACCTTATATTAAGCCCTTCGAATATATTCTGCTGTTTAGTAATCAAAGATTTCAGGCTATTGTTGAATCTGAGAATAAAATTCTTCCCTTTTTCTCCAATCAGGTTCTTACGTTTAAATTTTTGGTAAACATCATTTCTTACTTTATTGTAAGTGTGCGATGTTGTCATCTTTACCAGATAATCCTTTAAGCCGCCGACATTATCGTCAATAGCCATTTCGTTATCGTTCAGGATAATGAGTAGATCATTTGGTTGAGAACTGGCATTGTTAAGACCTTCATAAGCTAATCCTCCGGTTAAGGAACCATCGCCGATAACGGCTACTACCTGCTTCTTCTCGTTAAGAACCTGAGAGGCGACAGCCATGCCCAGTGCAGCCGATATAGAATTGGATGCATGTCCTGCCGAAAATGTATCGTATTCGCTCTCTTCCGGATTTGGGAATCCTGCCAGACCGCCGAATTTTCTGTTTGTATGAAACTGGTCTCTGCGTCCTGTCAATATTTTATGACTGTATGCCTGATGACCTACATCCCATACAATACGGTCGTAAGGGGTATTATATATATAATGTAATGCAACAGTAAGTTCTACTGTACCTAAGCTGGACCCAAAGTGTCCGGGATTGTTGCATAATTGATCTATAATGAATGTCCTCAACTCTTGACACAAAGTGTCGAGCTGGTCTATATTGAGTTTTTTAAGATCTTTTGGAGAATCTATTGTCCGTAATAATGGTATATTGGTCTTCTCGTTCTCAGACATGTTTAACTTATACTTGTGAATATTCTTAGATAATATAAATAAACGAAAAATAAATAGCAAAATTATAAAACAAATGGTTGTAATCCTATGTTTAACTTTTAAAATATGAATTAAATGTAGGTATTATTCTGAAAATGAATTATAAATGGGTTTTTTGATAAGGATATGCTACTTATGATATTGGCAGGTAACTAAAATTCTATTACATTTGCACCGTCTCTTATAATAAACAGAGAGAGGGCGCGATAGTTCAATGGATAGAATAGAAGTTTCCTAAACTTTAGATCCGGGTTCGATTCCCGGTCGTGCTACATTAGAAGCCGCTTCAATAGCGGCTTTTTTATGTCTCACACCTTTCTGATACTCCATTATAAGTACATTCAAGATACATTGCAAGTACATTGCAAAAACATTCAAAGTGCATACAATTTCGGACTTATTTTGTGCATTTTTGATTATTGACTCTTTTAAAAAGTCCGAAATTTGAATAATGTTGCTGTCACTTATAGATATTCAATCTTATGACTAGATCTATGAGTGACGTTGATTTCCATTATTATAAAGAATAGAGCAAGCAAGTTATTACAACACCGAACCAAAATAAACATATGTTGTTTTTATTTATAACGAATAGTTTTGTCAAGGTCAGATTGTTTTGTTCGGTCTGCGAATAGAAAAGATATTCAATAAGAATGCTTATATTTGCGCCGTCGCAAGTAGGGTAGCGATAAAAAGAAATACAAACATATTACAATAAAAAAGTCTGTTAAATAATTATTTATGTATTTTAAGCTGCCGATTGACAAGACTCTTTTATTTTATTTCTAACAAATTATGATTATGAAAAAAAATTACATGGGATTAGTAAAAGGTTTGGCTGTTGCTTGTCTGATCTTTATTGGAGCTACACAAGCTAACGCTCAGCTACGTTTCGGGTTAAAAGGAGGTTTTGACGTTAGCAATAACCGTATCAATAAAGATATTTTGAATGCCCATAACCGTCTAGGCTTCCAAATTGGAGGAACTATGGAACTGATGGCTCCTATTGTAGGATGGGGTGGTGAGCTTTCAGTTTTATACGGACATCAGCAATATGATGTAAAGGACTCTAAAGAAAGCGGAACCAATTATTCTCTATCAGATTATAACTACCTGAGAGTTCCTTTGAATCTTAAGAAGAAATTCAGTATCATGGGATTATTTGGGGTATTTATTCAAGCTGGTCCTTATGCTGAATTTAAGCTGAGCGGAGGTGACTTGAAACCTGAAAATTTAGATACTCAATATAAATCAAAATCGTTCGGAGCAGGTATTAATGCAGGAGCAGGTGTTGAACTGCTGAATCACCTTGAATTGGGTATGTATTACCGCAAAGCTTTGACTGATAATTATTCGGATAATACTGGTTGGGGTAATATATTAAAGAAGAAACCGGACAACTGGAGTGTTAACCTTACATACTTTTTCTAAGAAGATAAATGTTGTATATTGATGTAATAGTGCCGTTACCTTTACAGGGAGTATTTACTTATTCAGTTCCTGATTCACTAGCTGATCAGATTGACATAGGATGTCGTGTGATAGTACAGTTTGGAAAGAAAAAGTATTATACGGCTATAATACATCGTATACATGAAGATAAAAAATTAGAAACGGAGATTAAGGAAATAATCTCCGTTTTAGATAAATATCCGATCGTATTGCCCGAACAATTGCAGTTTTGGGAATGGATCGCTTCGTATTACATGTGTACCTTAGGTGAAGTTTCGAAAGCAGCGTTACCTGCAGCTTTAAAACTAGAAAGTGAAACACATGTGTTTTTAGATCCGGAGTTTGAATCTCAGGTTTCTTTTACACCTAATGAGGAAAAGATATTCTATATCCTGTCTGATACTAAACCACTACGAATATCTGAGATTGAAAAAATTACCCACATATCGAATGCTATTCCTTATGTGAAATCACTGGTCGATAAAGGAGCAGCCTATATTAGTGAACGGGTTAAAAATAAATATTCGGCTAAAACCGAAACTGCCTATCGGCTGGCTAAGGACTTTTCGGATGAAGAACTTTCGCAGATTCTGGATGAATTAAAAAGAGCAAAGAAACAGCTTCAGTTACTATATATTTTTCTTGAGTTAAGACATGAAGCAGGAAATCCTCCCGATTTCTACATACTTAAAAAACAACTGATGGATGAAGCGGCTGTGACTGCTGCAGTATTGGATAGTTTAGAGGAAAAGGGGATACTCAATAGTTTCCGGTTCGAAGTAGGCCGCTTCAATAGTATAGATGCAACGCTGAAACCGATAAAAGACCTTACGCCCGACCAATCTAAGGCTTATAACGAAACTAACCACGCGTTTACTGATAAGCAGGTTGTTCTCCTTCATGGCATTACTTCATCGGGGAAAACCGAAATTTATATCCGTCTTATACAGGATGCTATTGATAGAGGGGAGCAGGTTTTGTATCTGCTGCCCGAAATTTCACTAACGGCACAAATGACCGACCGGTTGAAATCTGTATTCGGTAATCAGTTGATGGTATATCATTCAAAGTTCAATGATAACGAACGGGCGGAGATTTGGCAATCATTGTTAACTAAAGATGATTGCAAGATCGTTTTAGGAGCAAGATCGGCTATTTTTCTTCCTTTCCGGAAGTTAGGGCTCATTATTGTCGACGAAGAACACGAATCATCCTTTAAGCAACAAGATCCGGCTCCTCGTTATAATGCCAAGAATGCATCTATTGTTTTGGCTGCAAATTTCGGAGCAAAAGTTTTGCTCGGAACAGCGACACCTTCTATCGAAACATACTACAATGCCCTCGAAGGTCGGTTTGGATTGGTAACCTTATCTAAACGATATGCAGAGATAGAATTGCCCGAAGTTGTGCCTGTTAATACAAAAGACCTGCGCAGACGAAAGATCATGAAAACCATTCTTTCTCCTCCTCTTCTGGACGAGATGAAGGAAGCGTTGTCCAGAAAAGAGCAGGTCATCCTGTTTCAGAACCGGAGAGGATTTGCTCCATTACTTGAGTGTAAAACCTGTTCATGGACACCGAAGTGTGAGCATTGTGATGTGAGTTTAACTTACCATAAAGGGCAAAGGGTTATGATATGCCATTATTGCGGAGCAGTATATTCTGTACCCTCTCAATGCCCCGAATGTCAGACTCCGACTTTGGACGTTCAAGGATATGGAACCGAACGTATCGAAGAACTTGTAACGGAACAACTGCCTGAAGCGAATGTTGTGAGGATGGATCTGGATACTACCCGTAGTAAGCGCGCTTATGAACGGATAATTGCCGACTTTGAACTAAATATAACCAATGTACTTATAGGTACTCAGATGGTGTCGAAAGGGCTCGATTTTGATAATGTAAGTGTTGTCGGGATCCTCAATGCCGATTCGATGTTGAATTATCCCGATTTCAGGGCTCACGAACGGGCTTTTCAGCTAATGACACAGGTTAGCGGGCGAGCCGGACGAAAGAATAAACGAGGACTGGTGCTTTTACAAACAGCCCATCCCGGACATCCTATCATTTCTTTTATCCGGAATAATGATTATGCCGGTTTTTATGAAACTCAGATAAACGAACGCCAATTATTCCGTTATCCTCCTTTCTATAGATTGATAGAGATTGTTCTGAAGGCTAAAGATGAGTCGCTTGTAGATTCTATGGCCGGAGAATTTGGACGGATATTGCGCCAGACATTTAATGACCGGGTATTAGGTCCGGTTAAGCCTACGGTAGCACGTATCCAGTCTTTATATATCAGGAAAATCCTTCTGAAAATTGAAAATCAGGCCTCACCATCAAAAGTTCGTGAAATGATTGACCTTTGCCATAAATATGTTTTACAAAATTCGAAATATAAATCAGTCCTCCTTTATTATGATGTCGATCCGATGTAAATATCTTATGATAATGAGTTGCTTTTGTTTCCTGTTTTCCTGTAATGATTTGAAAAAGCAGCAAACACGGGAGAAGGAAGACACGGATATTGAAGTGGCAAATGATTCGGTTGTAGTCGAAGATATCGAATCGGTAATTGAGGTATCCGCATTAGAGTCTTATCTTAATGAACATGGTTTGTTGAATATCCGGACTCTCGATCCGTCCATCAAAGTTGACCTGAAATATGCTTCTACTGATAATTTTACAAAGACTATATTATACGATTCATTGAGTAATGTTTACCTGCATCCCCAAGCTGCTGAAAAACTAATAAAAGCTCAAACCTTATTAAAAGACTATGACAATAACCTGTTTTTGCTAATATATGATGCTGCGCGTCCTATGTCTGTCCAAAAAAAGATGTATGCGGTAGTTCAAAATACACCGTATCATGCTTATGTTGCCAATCCATCGAGAACGGGTATGCACAATTATGGTATGGCTGTAGACCTCACAATCTGTACTGTTGAAGGTCTGCCTCTGGATATGGGGACACCTTTTGACTATTTTGGCGCTGCTGCCGGTATTAATAAGGAAGATGAACTGGTTTCAAAAGGGGTTTTGACTACAGAGCAGGTCGTAAACCGCCGACTGTTAAGACGGGTAATGACCGAAGCCGGGTTTATAGCTATTCGTGGTGAATGGTGGCATTTTAATGCTTCGACATTGGAATATGCCAAGAATAATATTCCGCTTATTGAGTAATTTGTTCGTAAGAATAAATCTGTTTCTTTTGCTATTATAATCTTTGCAGGAAGGTGACAGTAAACTAAACAAAGGTGACAAAAAGGTGACACATGTGTAACATCTGTTACCCTACTTATTGTCTGTATTACTGATTCTTATCCCCAATAAGGTGACAAAGGTGACACCTTTCTTAAATTTATTTTTTTAGCTTCCCCTTTTAGTTTCTTCAGTTTCAATATATCAATGAACCCTCTTTTTATATGATAGATAAAAATAGCACGAATCAGAAGTTGAGAGAAGTACTCTGATTTTTTATTTATTCACTAGTATGTGTCTTCGGTTGACAGGCATAGGCTGGATTATGTGTATAACAAAAGAACATTCAACTACAGATTCGCATAATTTTTATTTATGGAATTTCCAGACTTTTATTCTCTATAAGGAAAATAAAAGACTTATGCCATGAAAAATCTATCTCTGAATATAGCCGCACTATGCTGTCTTTGCATAGTATTATTCGGTTCTTGCAAAAATACACCTTCCTCAGAAATGTCGTCTATAAATACAGATTCAACAGTAATAGATTCATCTTCTATTAACATGGATAGTAAAGTCTCGGAAAGTATTATAGATTCTGCTAAAATCAAACCAGAAACCGGAGTATGTTTTATTCCACCTGTAATAATAGAATGTGAAGATATTTCTGATATTGTAGTTGGTGGATGTACCGGATATCCGGAAATTATAAATGATACATTAGAGGTGAAAAATAAAAATAAAGAGCCTTTCCATAACGTAGAACAAATGCCTGATTTTCCCGGAGGGACAGAAGCTCTGATGCAGTTTATCAAGGATAATTTAGAATATCCTGAAAGTGCAGAACACGATGGTGTACAAGGGCGCGTTGTTATCCGTTTTGTTGTAAACAAAGAAGGGGTATTGAGGGATTGGCAAGTGCTGAGAAGCCCTCATCCCGATATGGAAAAAGAAGCTGTAAGGCTTATCCTTACTATGCCACGCTGGATTCCGGGTAAGCAAAATGGGATACCTGTGGATGTATATTATACAATACCGATTACATTTAAATTAGACTCTTAGAGTTGAATGTTTTGAGAATATAAACTACCTTTCGACTTAATAATTTAATGAAACAACACCGTCTATGAAGAAAATCTGTTTAATCTTATTTTTGCCTCTATTGTTGATTGGCTGTAAAAATAATACATCTGCTAATCCGGAGGATGTTGCAGATAGTAATTCTTTGACTGTTGAAGTGGAAGATTCCACATTAGTGAATGATTCAATTGTTATTGATACTATACCTTTAGATGAAGAAAAAGCTCCGGAGAAAGTGCATGTTACTGTATTAAGAGAGCATAAAGTAATAGTTGAAGAAATAGAACCGGAGATAAATATAGAAGTTGATACGATTGGAGTAATGCCTCAGTTTCCGGGAGGAGATCAGGAGTTGATGAAATTTATTTCGAACAATCTGAAATATCCGGTCATAGCACAGGAAAATGGAATTCAAGGGAGAGTTACTCTCCGGTTTGTGGTTAAGAAAGATGGTTCTATTGCAGACATTCAGATAATAAGGGGTTTAGACCCCTCTTGTGATAAAGAAGCGATGAGGGTAGTGAAAGCAATGCCCCGTTGGATTCCCGGAAAGCAGAATGGGCAGACTGCCGATATTAGTTATGTTTTGCCTGTCAATTTTAGGTTACTGCATTAAATAATCTATCATAAACAAAAGAAGGTACCTATATGGTACCTTCTTTTTATATTATGTTATTCGAGTCTTTTTTATAAAGTGACTCCTGATTTGAATATGGCAATTTCTTTGAATCCTGTAATTTCGTGTTTCAGATGCGCTCCGTCAGCTGTTTTGACGATAAAGTTTACAAAATCTTTCAATACTGTTTCCATACTATTTCCTTCAAGAAGGACTCCGGCGTTGAAATCGATCCAGTTGTTCTTGAAATTGAACAAACGGGTATTGGTCGAAATTTTCATCGTTGGAACAAATGCTCCGAATGGAGTTCCGCGACCAGTGGTGAAAAGAACAATCTGGCATCCTGATAGTGCAAGTGCAGATGCTGCTACAAGGTCATTACCCGGAGCGTTTAACAGGTTTAATCCGTGTTTGGTTACAGGTTGGGCATAGTCCAAGACGTCTACTACTTCCGAGTTACCTCCCTTTTGAGTACAACCTAACGATTTATCTTCAAGGGTTGTGATACCTCCGGCTTTATTTCCCGGTGATGGATTTTCGTAAATGGGTTGTTCGAATTTACGGAAATAATTCTTGAAATTATTTATCAATGCTACAGTATCGTCAAATACTTCTTTTGTTTCCGCTCTGTTCATCAGGATAGTTTCTGCACCGAACATTTCAGGTACTTCTGTCAGTATAGTTGTTCCTCCCTGTGCGATCAACCAATCTGAAAATTGACCGACTAGCGGGTTGGCGGTGATTCCTGAGAAGCCGTCGCTTCCTCCACATTTCAGACCAACTTTCAGTTTAGATAACGGAAGAGGTTCGCGCTTATCTTTTCTCATACGTTCAACCAGTTCTTTCATCATCTGGAATCCGGTTTCAATCTCGTCCTGTACTTCTTGCGAAATAAGGAAACGGACTCTTTCAGGATCCCATTCGCCCATCTCTTTCTTAAAGTCCGATTGCTGATTGTTCTCACAACCTAAACTTAGTACAAGTACACCTCCTGCATTAGGATGCTTTGCTAAAGCGGCAAGGGCTTTCTTGGTATTGTTGTGGTCGTCTCCGAGCTGAGAGCAGCCGTAATTGTGTGTGTATACACGTATATCGTCTATGTGAGCAACGTCCAGTTCTCTTTTTACTCTTTCGATAATAGCTTGTGCCTGTCCGTTTACACAGCCTACAGTAGGAACTATCCACAGTTCGTTACGGATGCCCATCTCACCGTTGTAACGTAGATATCCGTTTACCTTCAGGTGGCTTTTAGGTATATCCAGTTTGGGGTGCACAGGTACATACGAGTATTGCAGATTATCGTGTAGATTGGTTTTTACATTCTGAGTGTGTACATGTTCACCTGTTTGTATATCGGTAGTAGCATGCCCGATAGGATACCCGTATTTGATTACGTTTTCGTTTGTTTTGATATCTTTTATGGCAAACTTATGTCCGGTTTCGATCGTATTTTTAATGGTGATTGATGCACCTTCTACATTAACGACATCACCTTCTGCGAGGTTCTCTATCGCTACGCAGACATTGTCGTTTGGGTTGATTTTTATATACTTATTCATTTTACTAGTTCTTTTTTTATAGAATTGATCATTTCTGTATATTCTGGGTCGGTAAGATATACCTTTTGAGGATTCATAACAAAAGTTGAACCATAGTCCGCTCCGTCTACATATTTGGGAGCCAGATGTATATGTAGGTGTGGTAGTTTGTCGGAATAGGCTCCGTAATTGATTTTTGCGGGTGAATATAGCTTTGCCAAAGTGGCAGCAACTTTATTCACATCTGTCATAAATGCCAGAAGTTCTTCGGGCGACAGTTGATATAATTCCACATTGTGGTCTTTATAAGCGATAACGCAACGTCCCTTATACGTTTGTTCTTTGAATAAGAAAACGGTAGAAACACTTAGCTCACAAATTTCGATCATCAGGTCTTTTTGAGTCTGATTTTTATTACAATATAGACAGTCGTTATTCATATCGGAAAAGTTTTTTAGGAAAAAAAAGGGAGAAGGATTTGCCCTTCTCCCTGATATCTGGTTTTAAGCCATAATCGATTTAAGAGCTTTGAGCATTCCGCCGTTTAGTATCAGCTTGACGTCATCGGCAACTTCATCTATGAATTGAGGAACTTCAGCAAAATTTTCTTTCCACATTTCCTTGTGTTTTACAATACCTTCGACCCATCCGTTTATATCGTATTCTTTGAATGTCGATTGGATAAACTCTATAAACTCGGGTGTATCGTTCGGAGTAAATGCTACTTCCGATTTTCCGCTGTAAAGAACCAGTAAGGCCGCAAAAGAGAATATGGTCAGTTTAGCATCCTTATTCAGATTTTTACAGTTGTCATATACTGTCGGATAATCGCGGGTTTCCCATTTCGAGATAGAATTAAGTGATATATCTTTCAGGTAATGTTTCAGGAACGGATTATAAAAACGTTCCAGAATCTTTGCTGCAAATGCTTTTAATTCTTCAGGGTCTTCGTTGATTGCCGGAAGAACTTCTGTAGCAACCATCTGATTGATGTATTTTTCGACCTCAGGTGTATTGAATGCATCCATTACAGTTTCGCATCCTAGTTGTAGGGAAACAGGTACCATCGCGGTATGTGATCCGTTGAGGATACGTACTTTTTTCGCACGGAAATCTTTGATGTCATCCATATAGATAACATTCAAGCCTGCTTTGTCTAATGGAAGTTTGTCTTTGATGATAGAGTCTCCTCCGATAGCCCATACATGAAAATATTCGCCTTTTACAACCAGATTGTCATCGAATCCAATCTCTTCCTTAATCTCATTGATGTTTTCTTTCGGGAATCCCGGTACGATACGGTCGACTAAAGTATCATAGAAATGACAAGCTGTATTTATCCAATTGATAAAATCTTCTCCCAAGTTATTGAACTTAGCATGCTTCAAAACATAGTCATGAAGTGTAGAACCATTGTCTTCGATCAATTCGCAGCATACAATAAGAAGTCCTTTGTTTGCATCGCCGTTAAACTTCGTGAAGCGTTTGTGCAGCAAAGCAGTCATTTTCGCAGGGAATGATTTAGGCGGATTTGCATTCAAATCGTCTCCTTCTTCGTAACGTATACCGGCTTCGGTAGTGTTGGAGATAATCATCTCCAGTTCTTCACTCAGAAATATCTTTTCGTATTCGGCATATTGAGTATAAGGGTTTAATACCTCATTGATACTTTTTACAAGAGAAACCTCTTTTACCGGTTTTTTATCTTTGATACCTTCCAGGTATACGTGATACATACAATCTTGTTCTTTGAACAGATTGGCAACGAATTCTCCTCCCGGAATAGGCTGTACGGCAACTATTCCGTGATTCATAACTCCGGCATCATTTGCTTTGTCTATCATCCAGTCTACAAAAGCGCGAAGGAAATTACCTTCTCCGAATTGCAGGATTTTTACAGGAAGCTGTTTTTTATCGACAGTTGTTTTATTTAGTTTTTTCATTGTCTTTACTTTAAATAGTGTTTTGTTATGGATTAAAGGTCTGTGATAGGTTTATACTTAGGTACAAGTATTTTCATAACTACCCATCCTATCAAGTAAGCTACTGCACAGATAGAGAATATAATCATATATCCGGTGCTGATACCATCTACTACAACCGAACCGCTATCGGTAAGGCTTTGTAAGAAACCTTCGGGAATATGTTCAGTCGCAAATTGAGGGAATTTTTCTAATAGAGGAGCTCCGTCTACAGTAGTCCATTGCAAATGGCTATGGTCGAATAATACCCCTGAACCTTTATTGATAAGGAACGAGCCGATACCTCCGGCCATACCTCCGATACCTGTGATGGTTGCAATGGCTTTTTTAGGAAACATATCACCAATAGTAGAGAAGATATTAGCTGACCATGCCTGGTGTGCTGCTCCTGCAATACCGATGATGATAACCGGTACCCAATAAGAAATATGCCCTAAAGGTTGAGCTAATAATGCCAAAAGAGGGAAGAATGCGAATATCAACATCGCTTTCATACGGCCTGCATATGGGTTCATACCTTTCTTTTCTACAAAGTATGAAGGTAACCATCCTCCGATAATAGAAAGAAGTGTAATTGCATACAATACAAAGATAGCCAACTGCCCTTCGGTATCAGATGATTTGATTCCGTATACCGAGCTTAGGTAAGCAGGTGCCCAGAATAGGAAGAACCACCATACTCCGTCTGTCATGAATTTACCGAAAGCGAAAGCCCATGTTTGTTTGTAGCGGAAAGCGTCTTTAAATGATATTTTTTTGCTTTCCTGTGCTGCTTCTACTTTTTCTTCTACAGGGTCTGTCGATTCCTGATCCGATTGGATATAAGCAAGCTCGGCTGCATTTACTTTAGGATGTTTTTCGGGTTTATTATAGATAAATACCCAAAATCCCATCCAAATGAAACCTAAAGCACCGATGATTATAAAGGACATTTCCCATCCCCATACCGAAGCAATTACAGGAATTGTAACGGGAGCAGCAAGTGCACCGACTGTGGCTCCTGCATTGAAGATACTTGTAGCAAGTGCTCTGTCTTTTTTAGGGAAATATTCGGCTGTGGCTTTGATGGCTGCCGGAAAGTTTCCTGCTTCCCCGATCGCTAAAATTAAGCGAGCAAAGATAAACAGTACTACACTGACACTGGCAACACGTCCTATATTTTGTACATGCGAGATTGCTTCACGTGCACCTTCAAATCCGACAAACCATTCTCCGGCAGTGATACCCGATGTCGCAATACCACAGAAAGCATGGATTACAGCACCTAGTGACCATATACCGATAGCCCAAAGGAATCCTTTTTTAGTATCCATCCAGTCAACGAATTTACCGGCGAACAGCATACTTACTGCATAAAATATAGAGAAGAGTGCGGTAATTGTACCATAGTCGTCATTTGTCCAATGGAATTCGGGCGAAATAAAGTCTTTCCATGTCAAGGACAGAACCTGCCTATCCAGATAATTGATAGTCGTGGCAAAAAACAACATGGCACAGATGGTCCATCTATAGCCGGTCATTTTTCCACTTGTATTATTGGGTGTATTCATGGTTATTATTTTACGGGTTATTATTTGTTTCTCAGTTTAGCGATAATAGCCAAAGCATCTTTACACAATTGGGTGATTTTGCCCCAGTCTTTTGCTGCTACTACTTCTTTAGGAAAAAGGTTTGAACCCATACCTACAGAGCCAACGCCTGCGCTAAACCATTTGCTGAGATTTTCTTCCGCAGGGGTTACACCTCCTGTTACCATGATGTTGGTCCATGGCATAGGAGCTTTAACGCCTTTAACGAAAGCAGGTCCTACAACATCTCCTGGGAATACCTTTACTATTTCGGCTCCCAACTCTTGTGCATAACCTACTTCTGATACCGAACCGCATCCGGGCACATAAGCTACTTGGCGGCGATTACATACTTTGAAAATATCAGGATTAAGTAATGGTCCTACTACAAAGTTTGCACCTAATTGAAGGAAAAGTGAAGCTGTTCCGGCATCAACAATAGAGCCGATTCCGAGAATCATTTCAGGGCATTCTTTTGCAGCCCATTTATTTAGTTCACCGAAGATTTCATGAGCGAAGTCTCCACGGTTAGTGAATTCAAAAGCACGAACGCCTCCTTCGTAACAAGCTTTGACTACTTGTTTCGAAATTTCGAGGTCACTATTGTAAAACACAGGAACCATTCCTGTTGCGGCTATTGCCTGACATACTTGTATTCTTGTAAAACGAGCCATAATTTCTATAATTAAGAATTAAAAATGAAGAATGAGGAATTATAATTTACTTTTTAATGTTTTAACGGATGATACAAGCAACGAGATTAACTCATTACAATCGTTTTTCAAACTTTCGTAAAGTTTCTCATCTATATATTCAGTATCGCATAATAATGATAGCCAATAATCTGTTTCATTAGCTTCTTTTAAAGAAATACTTAATTTATGAACAAAGTCTTGTTTGCTTTGACCAAATTCTGATTCTCTTATTAATGCACCAATAGCCGTACCGCTGCGAAGAATTTGTTTTGAAAGAACATATTCCGATTTTTCTTTCTGCAAATATTGAGATAACCTCACTATACGAATAGCAAAAGTATAACTCTTAATATTTAGAACAGAATCAAGCCGTTTCATTATTCTTCATTATTAATTCTTCATTCTTCATTTGTTTTATTTTTTATCTTGATACACGGCCTGAACCGTCTCCTTTCATCAGGTTTTCTACTTCCGGTACGGTAACAAGGTTGAAGTCTCCGTAAACAGTATGCTTCAAACAAGATGCTGCTACAGCAAACTCCAATGCTTTCTGATCATCCGAAGGATAAGAAATCAATCCATAGATTAATCCTCCCATAAATGAGTCTCCTCCACCTACGCGGTCAACGATATGGGTAATGTCGTAACGTTTCGATTGATATAATTTGTCAGAATACAAACATCCGCCCCAAGTGTTATGGTTAGCATTGATCGAACCACGTAGGGTGATAATTACTTTTTTCGCGCGAGGGAATTTTTTCATCATCTGAGTACATACTGATTCGAATTCAGCAGCATTAACCTCTCCACCGGTATGTGCTACATCGAAACCTTCAGGTTTGATGCCAAATACTTTCTCTGCATCCTCTTCGTTTCCTAATATAATGTCGCAGCCTTCTACTAAGGCAGGCATTACCTGATCAGCTGTTTTGCCGTATTTCCAAAGGTTCTTACGATAGTTAAGGTCAGTTGAAACAGTTACGCCCATTTCGTTAGCTATTTTGATAGCTTCTAAACATGCGTCAGCTGCACCTTGCGACAAGGCAGGCGTGATACCTGTCCAATGGAACCATTGAGCATCTTTCAATACTTCTCTCCAATTGATCATGCCGGGTTTGATTTGTGCAATAGCCGATTCAGCACGGTCATAAACAACTTTTGAAGCACGTGCTACAGCTCCTGTTTCGAGGAAATAAATACCTACACGGTCGCCGCCTCTGACAATATTACTTACACCCACGTTGTATTTACGAAGGTCAGAGATACACCACTCTGCTATGTCATTTTTAGGTAAACGGGTTACAAAATCAGTGGGTATTCCATAGTTAGATAGTGATACAGCTACATTGGCTTCCCCTCCGCCGAATGTGGCATTGAGGTTAGTAGACTGTATAAAACGTTGATAGCCGGGAGTTGCTAAACGCAACATAACTTCGCCGAAGGTTACTACTTTTTTCATATTATTGATAAATTATAATTTTAAATGTTTGTATAAAAATGCTGTTTTAATGTTGCCTTATTTAAAATTGAAAGAAATTTTTCGCATTATAGTAAGATACATCTTCTACCAGTTTACTCAGAAATGGAAGTTCGGATGCTGGGAGTAAACCTTCTTCCACATCATTACCGATGAGGTTGCAAAGAATTCTTCTGAAATACTCGTGACGAGGATATGACAGGAAGCTGCGAGAATCGGTAAGCATACCGACAAAGCGGCTTAATAACCCCAGATTTGAAAGAGAATTCATTTGTGCTTCCATACCTGTTTTTTGATCAAGGAACCACCATCCCGATCCGAATTGGATCTTTCCGGCAACTGATCCGTCCTGAAAGTTTCCGATCATAGTTGCGATCAGGTCATTATCTCTCGGATTCAGATTGTAAATTATAGTCTTAGCCAATTGGTTATTAGTATCCAGACGGTTGAAGAACTTAGACATCGCTTTTGCTGTGTTAAAGTCTCCAATTGAATCGAATCCTGTATCGGGCCCTAATTTATTGAATAGGCGTGTATTGTTATTGCGGATAGCTCCATAGTGGAACTGTTGGGTCCAGCCTTTTTCCCAGTCCATGATAGCACCTTCTACCATCATTGCTGATTTGAACTTGCAGATTTCTTCTTTTGTAAGTTCTTTACCTCCGTATACTTTATTGAAAATAGCTTCAATTTCGGAAGTAGTATAGTCTTCTGCATAAAATTCTTCTATACCATGGTCAGAAAGTTTACACCCGACACTGGCAAAGAAATCATGACGATTGCGCAATGCTGCGATAAGATCAGAGAATTTACTTATAGATACCCCTGATGCCGTAGATAATTTTTCTACATATGTTATGAAATCAGCAGCTACTTCTACAGCCATTGCTTTGTCGGGACGCCATGTAGGAAGAACTTTTATTGTGAAACCTTCTTTTTTCAAAGAAAGGTGATATTCCAGAGAATCAATGGGATCATCCGTTGTACAAACTGTTTCTACACCATAGTGTTTCATTAAGCCTCGGGCTGAAAATTCCGGTGTGCGAAGTTTAGCAGTACAAGCATCGAAAATTTCTTTGGCGGTTTCTGGTTTTAGTAATTTAGTAACGCCAAATGCCGTTTTCAGTTCCAGGTGTGTCCAATGGTATAATGGATTACGCATTGTGTATGGTACTGTTTCTGCCCATTTTTCGAATTTCTCCCAGTCTGTGGTATCTTTTCCGGTGCAGAAGCGTTCGTCTACACCATTTGTGCGCATAGCACGCCATTTATAGTGGTCGCCGGCCAGCCAGATCTCTCCTAGATTGTCGAACTGATAGTTTTCGGCAATCAGTTTTGGATCGAGGTGGCAGTGGTAGTCGATAATTGGTAACTTCTTTGCATGCTCATGGAAAAGCATTTGTGCTGTTTCTGTTTGTAAGACGAAGTTGTCGTCGAGAAATTGTTTCATTGCAAGAATGTTTTTATTATTAGTTAATATTTTTCATATTTACGGTCAACTTTCTGCTTTTTGTCGTCATTTCCGTTTTTTTATTGTGTGTGCGAACACACTCTTGGGCATTATATAACGGATATATGGAAAAGCATCCTACAAATAAAGCTCAAAGGATGCTTATTTCCAATAATATCCGCAATTATTTTAGTCCTGTTATGTTAAATTTACTATTTAACCTGTTTAAAACTTCATCAATGCATTTCAAAAAAGTGGCTTCGTCTTTTACAGGTTCTTTATCTAGCTCCCATGTCGGCATAAAGTAGTATTCTAAATACCCGTTGTCAGGCGACAATACTAATACATGGTTTAACTCATCTTCTGTTATTTGTTTGATTTGCTTAGTATGCACGAATACGACCAATCCCTGCATGTCTTTATTCAAACTTTGTTTGCCAAAGGTCGCAATATATGACCATTCGCTTCCTTCTTCTTTTTTTATTGTCAGCTTAGCGTTTTTATCCTTGATGATTCCTGTAGCCAGATTGTCTATGTTTTTATCCACAAACAGCTCCATGTGGGATGCGCGGCTACCGGCATCAATAGAGATAAGAGATGTAAGGTTACATTTGGTTCCGTTTGCGTCCCATCCATAATATATGGTTTTAACCTGAGAGCGAATCTTTCCGTCCATCGGGATTAAGCAGGTAGTACTGTCTTTTTTATCAACCCGGACAGCTTTGCTCCCGTTCCATACAGCAATGGTGCCGATACCCAGTCCGGCTCCTACTTTCATATTATCCATTCCCCATGCAGCCATATTATGGTAGTTGCTAAATCCGTCTATACCTACACCCGGAAGAACGATTTCGGATGTTTTTTTTGCAAATACATCAATTGCATTGCGGTTATCGAGATAAAAGCGAAAGGCAACTTTATCACTTTCCCAACCCGGGCCTTCGTACTTGATATAATATGAGTGATCGGTAAAACTACCGGGTAGAGTTATATTGTTCGGCTTTACCCAAGAGTGTTCGCCTATATATTCGCGCCCAACAAATTGACCGCCTATCTTATGAGATAATTCGGCATAGGTCCGTTTGGGATATGCTTCGGCATGGCCGCTCTTGATCGTTATTTTCAGTTCTTTATTAGCGTCTATCTTGTCGATAGGTAGTATAGCGAAAGTTTTATTGTATATATTGCTGCTGATCTCTACAGGAACCACTTTGCCTTCGTATTCGGCTATATAGTTACCGAAGGGAAGAGCCAGATTTTCTACCGGAATTTCGAGAGTGTAGTCTGTTACTGTCGTCGAAGAGTTGTTTTTCAGACGGATTTCTTTACTGGTATTCTGACCTGAAAGGCTTACTGATGCTACAGAGAGGAATAAGCCTGCAAAAACAATTTTTTTCAGAAATAAAGCTGATGTGTTCATGATGATAAGGTTCCGATAAGTAAAGCCAATTTTATTGTTTGACTCTTCTGGTTTATACTATATACAGACAAATATAAATAAAAAGAAACTACAATAAGAGGGGTTATTTTGACTTTGGCTAATTCTTCCCCGTATTTGTACGATATTACATTATTTTTTAGACTCAGGTTCTCTGTGCTGGTTTCTGTATTCGCTGGGTGTTGTTCCGAATATTTTCTTGAAACATTGGGTGAAATATTTTGTGTCGGAAATACCTATCATGAAAGAAATCTCTTTTATCGTATATTCATTGTTGTTAGTAATAAGTTTAGCAGCATGTTTTATTTTAATATTGCGCACAAATTCGATGGGCGAATATCCTGTCAAACTTTTAAGCTTCTTGAAGAATACGGTACGGCTCATGGCCATAGCCGATACCAGATCCTCAATAAGGAAATCGCTGTTGTCGATATTTGACTCTATAATTTCCTCTACTTTTTGCAGGAACAGGTTATCATGTCCTGTAATTTGTTGTTCTTCCTGATCAATGGCTTGTTCATCGGATGGCGTTAATTCGGGAGCTACGATGGTGCTGCCGGATTGTAATGTGTAGGTGTCGAATAGCCGTTTTCTTTGCTGTACAATATTATTGATACGGGCACGGAGATATTTGACACTGAAAGGTTTTGTGATATAATCGTCGGCTCCGAAATCGAGTCCGCTAAGCCTGCTTTCCATGTCTGTTTTTGCAGTCAGCAGAATGAATGGAATATGGCTGGTTTCACAGTTGTTACGTATTTCCTGTAAGAATTGTACACCATCCATTTCGGGCATCATCAGGTCACTGAGTATAAAATCGGGGATGTTGGTTACTGCAAGTTCGTACCCCTCTTTTCCATTGGAGGCTTCTAATACATCGTAGTAGGGTAAGAGTATTGTAGAAATAAAATGGCGAAGGTCGTCATCGTCTTCTACAACCAGAATAACAGCTTTCTGTTCTTCTTTGTCAATTGAAGTTTCTTCTGTTTCCGGGGTTTCTGTTTGATCTCCAGTGATGTTATCTTTCTTTTCAGTTGGTATGGGCTGAACGGTTTCGGTTAGATGAACTATGTTAACGCTGTCATCGAAATGCTCCACGCCTAAGGGGAAGAGTACGGTGAACGAAGACCCTTCATTAGGGGTGCTTTCCACTTGTATTTTAGCATAATGCCTGTCTGCTACTTCTTTTACGATAGATAAACCGATGCCTGTGCTGGGCTTACTCTTATCCGGATTGAATGATGCAAACCGTGTGAAAAGCTTGTTTAGCACATCTTTGGTCATGCCTTTGCCTTGGTCAGTAACCTGTAAGGCGATGTATTTATCTTTTTTGAAGATATTTACTTCTATGGTACGTCCGGACGGGGTATATTTGAATGAATTAGATAAAAGGTTGAATGTGAGTTTCTCTACACTGTCCCTGTCTATCCATATCTTTTCACCTTCACTCTGGTCATTCACCTTTAAATCTATATTTTGTCCTTCAGCTGTTTTAGTAAAACTCTGACAAATATCGGAAATATAGCTGCCTATAGGTGTTGCCTGTATGGATAACTGATGCTTCTGTATTTTTCTGAAATCGAGTATCTGATTGACCATACGAAGCATACGGTTAGCATTTTTCAATACTAACTGAAGTTGGGATCTGGTTTCCTGTGGGGTTTTCTCGTCTTCGAGTATATTCTCTACAGGAGATACAATCATTGTCAGTGGAGTTCGTATCTCGTGTGAAATATCTGTAAAGAAACGGGTCTTCATTTCAGTCTGTTCATGCTCCAGTATAACCCTGTCTCTCAATCTGTAGAATGTGAAAATCGTTCTAAGGATAGAGTATAAGATCGCGATGAATATAATTAGGTATAGCAGATATGCCCATCCTGTTTGCCAAAAAGATGGAACTATTTCTATCAGTAGTGTATGCTCGTTATCCATCCAGATACCATCGCTGTTGGTCGATTTGACATGAAAGATATATTTTCCGGGTGATAGATTCGAATAGTTAGCTATCCGTTGATCTTTCGTAATGATCCAGTCTTCGTCGAGCCCATCAAGTTTGTATGAATAACTGATTCTTTTCGGGTCGATATAGTCGAGCGCTGCAAACTCTATACTGATGAAATTTTGTTTGTGGCTTAGACGTAAATGATCTAAATCGTCGATATTCTCTTTCAGAGGTGAATCATCCCCGACCTTAACTACTTTATTCGATATTAGTAATTTTGTCAGTGCTACATAGGGAACAAAGGTGTTTCGCTCCAGTCTTTCGGGGTCAATTGAAATCAGGCCTTTTGAATATCCGAAATATATTATTCCCGATCGGGTTGTAATTCTGGAGCCTTCCGAAAAGTTTTGTCCTTTTATTAATCTGCTTACTTCACTGTATGTCTCGCACGATTGGGTTTTAGGATTGTATCGTGTGAGGTTACCTTCGGATGCTATCCACAGGTTTTTCTGGCTGTCCTCTACTATGGTTAGTACAACGTCTGAGGCAAGGCCGTTTTCGGTGGTTAATGATATAAACTGTGTGGGTAAATTATTTTCGTCGACCTCGCTTATTTTATTTACACCACCACCAAAGGTTGCCAGATAGGTCTCTCCGTCTTTGGTGGTACATATATCATATATATCATTATTTGTGATACTCGTGTTTGTACCCGGAACAAGTGTAAATAGTTTGTATGCTATATCCTGATGGGCTTTGAATTCGGGCGAAAACATGATCAGTCCCAATGTGGTACCTATACATATGTTTCCGTATTTATCGGACGATATTATCCTGATTTTTGCTCCTTGCTGTATCGGATAACCTGTGAGGCTGTTGTTTTTGTTGTAAAACTTTCCGGGCTGGTTTTCTTCTGCAAGGTTAAGTCCACCTCCGTATGTTCCTATCCAGATTCGGTTTTTAGAATCCTGATGTATACTGTATATGCTGTTGTCACTCAGGCTATGTGGATCTGACGGATTGTGCTTGTAATGTTCTACATTGTAAGATTTAGGGTCTGAAGTAGGACTGAGCTTATATATTCCGTCACCTTTGGTTCCTATCCAGATATTTTTCTTGTTGTCTTCGATAATGGAATATCCGGTACCTTCCAGTGGTGCGCCTTCTCCGATTTTGCCATTGAATGTTATATATCCTATCAAATTCAGATCTGTATCATAAAGGTACATTTTTCCTCCTTTGGTAGATACCCAGAGCCGTTGTTGCGAATCTTCGAAAATAGACCTGACATCATTGTTTATGGTAGAGTGTATGTCCGAATCTATGATTGTCGATTTAAAAACACTATTGTTAAATATGATCTTTTCGAGTCCATGAGACCGGGTGCTTAACCAGAGGTTACCCTGACGATCCGAAAATCCGACATGCAACATATTCGAAAATCTCCATGAGGGGGATGAAGGCTCGTTATAAAAAGGGATGAGTTGGTCGTTGACCGGATCATAATACCCAAATCCTCCTCCCCGAAGGTGTACATATAGCCTGTCTTGTTTGTCTTCGAATATAAAAAAGTTAGGAGGAAAAACATTTGATATTGCACTCTCTATCTTCATACTGAAGTGCTTCATTTGTCCGGTAAGGATATTATATTTCGAGACTCCAAGTATATCCATTTCTATCCAAACGTTTTTATCTTTATCTATATAGGTCGATATGATAGAGTCACTCTTTAGGTTAGGTGTGTTGAATTTATTGTGCACAGAGATACTGTCGGTCTTTTTATTATATATGCCGAATCCGTTTTTAGCACTTACCATTAGTATGCGCTCATTGTCTATTTTCTTTATCTCTTTGATGAAAGACCCTATTCCGGTATCGAAATAAATAAAGCTGCCATTGTTATTATTGTATCTCCATATCTTTCCATCGGTACTCCCGAACCATATTTCATCATCAATTTGCTGGGCAGAATAAAAAGGGGATGCCTGTTGTCCTTGGGCTGATTTTGGATTTGTGAAAAAGGATTTTATTTTACTTCCTTCTGCCGGTAATAGGTATAAACCGTTATCGGTAAGTATCCAAGTCTGTAGATTGCTGTCTTCGTATATTTTGTGAATTTTGTTGCTTTGTATTTTCTTGTTTTCGATATTGTAGAATTCAACTTTGAATGTTGAGTCGATAATCGATACACAGCCCATTTTATCAGATAGTAACCATACTTTACCGGATGGTGTAGGAGTAATAGTCGTTGCCGTAAAGGTAAGATCCTGATAATCGGGCAAAGATCTTAATCCCATAAAACGATTGGTCTTCGGGTCGAACCGGTGTGCTTCGCTATCATACGATAATGTCCAAATATATCCGTATTTGTCTTCGTACATATGATCGATACGGTTGCTGAGCATATGGTACGAGTCTCCATCCTGTATCTTATAGGTAGTGAAATTATAACCGTCGAATTTACACAGTCCATTCCATGTCGAAAACCACATGAAGCCTTTCTTGTCCTGCAATATTCCCATGACAGTATGCTGAGGTAGCCCGTCTTCAGTCCCATAATGTTCAAAGAAACATTTGGGTTGGCCAAATATTCCCGAGAAAATGAAAGTAAAGTATATTATAAGGTAGTAGCGTGCAGATGTCATTTCATGGATTTGATAGATTGAGTACAAATATAATTTAGTCATAGCAGAATTCCGAGTAAAAAATACAAAAGTCTCTATAAAAGAGGCTTTTTAATATTTGAAAAGGGGGATAAATTGGTAAAAACTAAAGATTCTGATTATATGCGTGTGTGTAGGTAAGGTGTTGATATGTAAATGAATATCTTGAAACGGAAAAGGGGGCTTTTTGTTTATTATCTGAAGATAATTACCGCTATGTGTATTTTTTTCCATGTTATAAGGTATATCCTTTCAGTGGATAGAGACAATTTCTCACCCCCATATGGTCAAAAATACCCCTGCTTAAGTTGTGTATAAATATTAATATTGCATGACAGAATCTAAATCCACACTAAAATTAACTATAAACACATTTTCGCTATGGAAAAATCTAATCAGAAATTACCGTCTATAGAGTAGAGTTTATATCCAATTATTAGCTGCTTAAATAAAGATGTTGGTGCGAACAACCACTAACCTTATAGATGCTTTATAGAAGCAGGTCCGTTAACTTGAAATTTATTTACAACGATGAAAATATTAAAAAGCATTTCCGTTTTATGTATGGGGTTTTTGCTATTGGCATGTCAGGCTAATAAGCAGGAAGAGTATAAATATGAATATCTGTACAAAGATTTACCATTTGAAATGCCGAGGGTGCAAGCTCCGGTTTTTCCAAATAATAAGTTGTCTCTGTCAGATGTAGGAGGAGTGCCTGATGGAGAGACTCTTAATACAGAGGCCTTTGCTAAAGGTATGTCGGAGTTATCGGCCAAAGGCGGAGGAACTCTCGTGGTGCCTGAAGGTATCTGGTATACCGGTCCGATTACTTTTCAGTCGAATATCAATCTGCATCTGGAGAAGGGGGCGTTGATTCTCTTTTCGGATGATTTTGATTTATATCCGTTAATATCCACTAGTTTTGAAGGATTGGAAACCAAGCGTTGCCAGTCACCTATCTCAGGTCGTAATCTGGAGAATATTGCAATAACGGGACAAGGATCGATCAACGGTTCAGGAGGTTCGTGGCGTCCGGTGAAGAAAGGAAAAGTTACAGAAGAACAGTGGAAAGCTTTACTTGCTTCGGGTGGTGTCGTCGAAGGCGGTTATTACTGGTTCCCTACAGAAGGTGCTCACAAAGGTTTCCTTATGTCGGACATGAATGTGCCGACCGGAGACTTGACAGAAGAGCAATGGAACGAGATAAAGCTTTTTTTACGTCCGGTAATGGTTAGTTTTGTAGAATGTAAGAATGTGCTCTTACAGGATGTTTTGTTCGAAAACTCTCCTAGCTGGAATATACATCCGCTGATGTGCGAAAATGTTATACTGGATAATCTCATTATACGAAATCCGTCTTATGCCCAGAATGGAGATGGTTTGGATCTCGAATCATGTAAAAATTCTATTATAGTAGATTGTACGTTCGATGTCGGAGACGATGGTATCTGTATAAAATCGGGTAAAGATGAGGACGGACGCAAAAGAGGACTTCCTACCGAAAATGTGATTGTTGATAATTGTAAGGTTTTCAAAGCGCACGGAGGTTTTGTTGTTGGTAGCGAAATGTCGGGTGGTGTAAAAAATATCTCTGTAACCAACTGCCAGTTTTTGGGAACAGATGTCGGATTGAGATTTAAAAGCAGAAGAGGACGCGGCGGTGTTGTCGAAAATATTTATGTGTCTGATATTCAGATGTTCAATATTGCAACAGAGTCTTTCTTATTCGATTTATATTATGGAGGAAAGTCTGCCTTAGAATCTTTAGTTGATGGGGATGAAACTCCTGTATCAGAAGTAATTCCTTCTGTGGATGAAACTACTCCTGTTTTCAGGAAGATATACGTGAAAAACCTGACATCCCGAAATGCACGTCGTGCTATGTTCTTTAATGGTTTGCCTGAAATGAATATAAGCGACATACATGTCGAGAATGTAACGATCTCGTCTCAAATAGGTGCGGAACTGGTAGAATCAAAAGATATTTCATTCAAGAATGTAAAGATCGTTCCGGCTGAAGGTCCGGCTTTGATTCTGAAAAATGTACAGAATATGAATGTTGAAGGGTTTACTTTTCCTGAGACATTGAAAGAAGTAGTGAATATAAGCGGAGAAAAATCGCAGAATATTAATCTTCCTGCTTCAGTAAAAGAAGATCTTGTGCAAAATTCTTCTAAATCAAAATAATATGAAAATACGATTGTTACCGATATTGATGTTTGTTCTGGCTTCTGTATTTCCCATAGAGGCCGGAAACAAATATTATCAGCAGATGAGTGATTCGGAAATGAAGAGAAATCCCGAATCATGGATGCTTGATTTTTCAAAGACTCCGAAATGGAACTATTGCCATGGTTTGATGCTACAGGCAATATTGCAGACATGGAATGTTACACATGATCAAAAGTATTTCGATTATGCGTATAGTTTTGCCGATCTGATGGTCGCTCCCGACGGGCAAATCAAAACATACAAACCGGAAGAGTATAATATCGACCGGGTGAACTCGGGTAAAATGTTATTCCCGATTTATGCTAAAACGAAAGAAGAGCGCTTCAAACTCGCTTTGGATTTGATGCGTAATCAGATGAAAACCCATCCACGTACGGCAGATGGAAGCTTTTGGCATAAGAAAATATATCCGCATCAGGTATGGCTTGACGGTTTGTATATGGCCGGGCCATTTTTAGCGGAATATGGTAAAACGTTTAATGAACCGGGATTATATGACGAGGTTGTTCTGCAAATAGTGGATGCTCATAAATATCTGTATGATGCCAAGACCGGATTATATTATCATGGATGGGACGAAAGCCGTCAGCAGAAATGGGCTGATCCGGTAACGGGGCTTTCTCCGAATTTCTGGTCGAGAAGTATCGGTTGGTATATGATGTCAATCGTAGATGCTTTGGACTTTATTCCAGAGGATCATCCTAAACGCCCTGAGTTGATCGGGATATTGAAGGATATAAGTGCTGCTGTAGAAAAATTCAGGGAGCCTAAGACCGGAATGTGGTATCAGGTAACTAATCTGGGCACACGCGAAGGTAATTACCTCGAATCAAGCGGATCTGTCATGTTTATTTATACATGGGTTAAGGGTGCGCAAAGAGGGTACCTCGACAAATCGTATTTGAAGAAAGGGCAGAAAGCATATTCTCAATATCTTAAGCGATTTGTAAAAAAAGAATCGGATGGAACTATCTCTATAACCGACGGATGTAGTGTTGCCGGTTTAGGAGGTGAAAAAGTGTACCGCGACGGAAGTTTCGAGTACTATATTTCGGAACCGGTGCGGGATAATGATCCTAAAGCAGTGGGACCGTTTATTATGCTGAGTATATTATTGGATAAGTAAATGTGATATTACCAATTACCCGAAAAAAAATAGAACGATGAAAACTAAATGTATAATGTTTCTGTGTTGCTTGCTGGTATCCGGCGTGTTTTCGGTAGACGCTCAAACTTTAGCCTTTCCCGGAGCCGAAGGTGGCGGGATGTACACCACCGGAGGACGAGGTGGTAAAGTTTATTATGTGACATCACTGGAGGATACTCTGGTTGGTGATAAAGAACTGAGAGAGGGAACTCTGCGTTGGTGCTTAGACAGGTCTGGCCCTAAAACTATATTATTTAAGGTCGCAGGAATTATACATTTAAAATCGAGATTGAATGTTTCGGAAAATACAACTATTGCCGGACAAAGTGCTCCGGGTGACGGTATTTGTATTGCTGATAATAATGTAAAGATAACCGGAGATAATGTGATTATCCGTTTCATGCGTTTTCGTATGGGGGATCTGACCGGTCTCGAAGATGATGCTATATCCGGTTACCGTAACAAGAATATAATAATAGACCATTGCTCTATGAGCTGGAGTACCGATGAGTGCGCGTCTTTCTATGATAATGAGAACTTTACTCTGCAATGGTCTATTATTTCCGAAAGTCTTAGAACTTCGGTGCACCGTAAGGGCAACCATGGGTATGGTGGAATATGGGGCGGACATATGGCCTCATTCCACCATAACCTTTTGGCGCACCACGATAGCCGTAACCCCCGGATGTGTGGTTCGCGTTATTCGAACCGTCCTGACCTCGAGCTGGTCGATTTCAGGAATAATGCGATTTATAATTGGGGAAGTAATAGCGGATATGCCGGTGAGGGCGGACGCTATAATTTTATTAATAATTATTATAAACCAACTGAATCGTCTTCAAACAAAAACCGGATATTTTCGCCAAACGCGGATGATGGCACCAATAAGCAACCGAAAGGAATATGGGGGCAATTTTTCCTGAAAGGAAATGTGATGGAAGGAAATCAAAAAACAACAAAAGATAATAGTCTCGGGCTTCAACCAAACCCATCTTCGAAGAATGTAGCAGAGTTGCTGGTTGCTTCCGAATTTAAAGTTGTTCCGATAAAAACTGATAAGGCGGAAGATGCTTTCGATAAAATTTTATCATCTGCCGGAGCAAGCTTGAAACGCGATAATACAGACTTACGTGTTGTCAATGAGACCCGGAATGGATTAACTCCGGTGAGAGCTTCCCGGAATACGACTACCCGTCCCGGAATGATTGACAGTCAGTCGGATGTTGGCGGATGGGATGTATACGGATTTGCAGAATCGGAAGTTGTTAAAGATTCGGATAATAATGGTATACCTGATGGTTGGTTGGAGAAGAATTATCCGGGCAAGCTGTCTACTGATCTTGATCCGTCCGGATACACTTACCTGGAAGTTTACCTGAATAGTTTAGTTGCGGATATTATTAAGTGACTGTAAATATTTAATGATAAATTTGAGAATCATAGCAGATTGTCATTGTTTTCTAGCCAAATAAACAAATAGGTCTGAGACCTTAAATAACCGATATATAACCATGAGAAAATTTATTTATTTATTTTGCCTTTTGCTCTGCTCCATATCTATATGGGCCGTTGAGAATGATGACAGGACGATAGTCGTAGACCGCAATGGCACAGGGCATTTCCGTAACATACAGCAGGCAATAGATTCGGTCAGGGCTTTTGATCCGAAAGGAGAGATGACCATCTATATAAAAAAAGGAGTGTATAAGGAAAAATTAGTGCTGCATACACATCTTACAAATGTAAAGCTGGTAGGCGAAGACCGTGATAAAACGATAATAAATTACGACGATCATGCTAATGTAAATAAGATGGGTACATTTAGATCTTATTCGTTCAAAATCAGTGGAAATGATATAACCGTAGAGAATTTGACTATCGAAAACTCTGCTGCCCCTATGGGACAGGCTGTAGCACTTTTTGTTGAAGGGGACCGGGTGGTTTTCAGAAACTGCCGTTTTTTAGGGAATCAGGATACGATATACACAGGCCGTGAGGCTATGCGCCAGTATTTCGAGAATTGTTATATCGAGGGAACTACCGATTTTATTTTCGGTCCGTCGACTGCTTGGTTCGAGAATTGCCGGATTTATTGTAAGTCCAATTCGTATATAACAGCAGCCAGTACTCCCGAAAATATCAAATACGGTTATATATTCAATAATTGTACCGTTGAATTGGCTCCGGGCGTAGACAAAGAGTATCTTGGACGTCCTTGGAGAGCTTATGCAATGACTTTATTCATGAATTGTTCTTTGCCTAAAGGGATTAAATCCGAAGGATGGGAAAACTGGAGAAATCCAGAGAATGAAAAGACTGCCCGCTACATGGAGTACAACAATAGCGGTGAAGGTGCGGCAACAGCCGGACGGGTAAAATGGGCAAAAATGTTGACCAAACAAGAAGCTGCTGAATATACAATAGAAAATGTATTGAAAGGGTGTGATAACTGGAATCCTTTAGTTAAAAAATAAAGGATGAGTACATGTTACAGTCCGGAATATATATAAAAAAATTAACCTCACATAGAAACGAAATGAAAAAATCTTTTTTATGCTTAGCCTTTCTTCTTTGTTTGACGGGGCTACAAGCTAAAATTTATAATATAAAAGACCTCGGAGCGGATACTACAGGTAAAAATACCTGTACCCAGTTAATAAACGAGAGTATACAGAAAGCTGCTGCCGAAGGTGGCGGTACAATTTATTTTCCGGCAGGGAATTATCTGACTGCTGCCATTCATCTCGAAAGTAATATTACTTTGGATATAGAGTCGGGTGCAGTACTCCGTTTTTCGGATAAGTTCGAAGAATACCTGCCTTTTGTGAAAGTACGGTGGGAAGGTGTATTTATGAATAGTCTTTCGCCTCTTATCTATGCAGATGGTGTCGAAAATATCACCATCAAAGGTCGCGGAGTGATAGATGGCCAAGGGCATGCATGGTGGAAAGAGTCGCGTCAGCTTATCGATGAGATACGGGCAAATGGCAAAACTTCGGGTACTAATAAATTACAACAAATGTGGCTCGATGCGAATAAAGACATAAAAGTATCGCCCTATTATGAGTCGACATTGGAGCGTAAATTTTTCAGGCCTCCGTTTATTCAGTTTCATGAGTCGAAAAATATAGTTATTGAAGGAATAACTATCATTAATTCTCCTTTCTGGACGATTAATCCTATAGGTTGTGATGACATTATTGTACATGGGGTGACAATAAATAATCCGTCGAAAAATCCGAAAGGGCACAATACGGATGGTATTAATCCCGAATCGTGTCGCAATGTCCGTATTTCAGACTGCTTTATCAGTGTCGGTGACGACTGTATAACTATCAAGTCGGGACGTGACGAAGATGGACGCAAATACGGAAGACCATGTGAGAATATTACTATCACCAACTGCATAATGCTTGCCGGACACGGAGGAGTTGTTATCGGAAGTGAAATGTCGGGAGGTGTAAAAAAAGTAGCTATATCCAATTGCGTATTTAATGGAACGGATGCAGGTATTCGTTTGAAATCGTCAAGAGGCCGTGGCGGAGTTGTAGAAGAAATACGCGTCGATAACATTGTGATGAATGATATCCAGAGGAATGCTTTTATATTCGACTTGTTCTATGATAAAGACTCGAAGGAGGAACCTGTTTCGGAACGTACTCCTGCATTCCGTAATATTCATATAAGTAATGTAACGGGTAATGATATAAAGAAAGTGGGATATATAACAGGTATCAAAGAGATGCCTATTTCCGAAATCTCTTTTTCGAATATAAATATGGTAGCCGAAGTTGGTTTCACAGCAAAAACGGCAAAAAATATACAGTTCCATAATGTTGATTTGGCAGTGAAGAAAGGTGCTTCTTTCGCTTTCGATGAATGTACGGATATTGTATTGAATAATGTTCGTTCAAAAGCTCCGTTAGCCGGACAACCTATTGTTGAATTGAATAATGTGACTAACGGATTGATCAATAACTGTTTCCAGATAACACCTGCTGATGTGTTCTGTAAGGAAGTAAACAGTCAGATTATTTGGGGGAATAACTTTCTGGATAATGTGAAGACTGTAAAGATTAACTGATCTCGATAAAATCTAGTAAGATGAGATTATTCAAAATAGTTTGTTTAACAGTATTATCAGTTCTGGTTTTATCTGCTGATTATCTCAATGCCCAAGTGCGTATTCTTACCATCGGTGATTCTACTATGGCAGATTACGATGTGGAAAAACGAAGCGGCGAGAATGAAATGCGTGGCTGGGGGCAGATGTTACCCTTGTTCCTAACAAATGGGGCAGTATCTACTAATGCGGCAAAAAACGGACGAAGCTCCAAATCGTTTTACTATGAGTTTTGGCTCGACTTGAGGGATACGCTAAAACCGGGCGATTATGTTTTTATTCAATTCGGGCATAATGACGAAAAAGCTCAGGGGCTCGATAGTGATCCCGATGATCATAAAGGACGTGGTACTGCTGCGTGGGGACAATATCAGGAATACCTCAAACGATATGTCGATGAGTCTAGAGAAAGAGGTGCTGTACCTGTGTTATTGACTCCGGTTGTACGTTGCTTATTGGACGAAAATGATAATACAAAACTCTCGGGACAAGGAATGCATAGTTTAAGGGAAATCGCGGCGAACGATTCAACAATGAATTATCCGATGGCTATGCGTGCCCTTGCTCGTAATCTGAATGTTCCTTTGGTGGATATGACCTTGCTGACGGAAAAACTTGTTCTGGGATACGGCGCGGAGAAAGCCCGCGAGATTATTTATGCAAAAAATGATAATACTCACCTGAAAGCTAAAGGAGGTATTTTGTTTGCTAGGCTTGCCGTTGAGGATTTGCTGAAACAGGGAATCCTGACAGATTATTTGACAATTCCTTCCGATGATGTTTTATTCAGTTCAAAATTATTCGAAGCAGAGCAAAAGAAAAAACAGGAACAGCGAATTCAGAAAATAGAAGCACTGAAAAAGAAAGGAGCGAAACCTGTTTTTGCGAAATATTCATTCGAATCCGGAACGAAAGAAGTTTCTGATGGATTATCGGTTGTTTCAGCTCTGGAAGGTCTGAGATATGTAACAAAGAAGAGTGGCAAGGATTTGATTACTATAACTGGAGATAAGTGGCCTGCCGGAGATATCGATTTGAATGCTACCCGTTATCTGGAGTTAGCTATCACTCCCGATGCAGGAATGTTGTCTATCGATTCAATCTCATTCCAACTGAAAAGTGTAGGTGGCGATGGCATGTTCTTTACTGCTTTGGGTAGTAGTGATCCGTCATTTGCCAAAACCGAAACATTAGCCTTGATGGAACGGCTGCCTCAGGATAAGGAGACTTCCTTTGGAGCAGCTACCTTTGTTGAGGTACCAAAAGGTAAGACATTCTACTTACGGATATACCCATGGTACGCTGCTGAAATTCAGAATAAATATTTATCTGTACCATTAATTTCTATTTCAGGATTAACTATTATTGAATAACAGAAATGAAAAAGTATAAGATTTTATTGTGGCTTCTGCCTGTTTTGCTAGTGTTGGTTTCGGCAAAAGAAAGGCCTGTACATATATTTATGGCCGGTGATTCTACTATGGCCTTGAAGCCTTTATCCAAAATGGTATTGGATAGTATTACCGGAGACAGTATTGCTGAACCTTTTCCTGAGAGGGGATGGGGACAGTTGCTTCCTGAATTTTTCGATAACAATGTAGAAGTGGTCGATTATGCCCAAAATGGACGTAGTAGCCGTACTTTTATAGAGCAAGGCTGGTGGCAAAAAATTCTGGATGAAATGCAGGCCGGTGATTATGTGGTAATACAGTTCGGACACAACGATTCGGCTGCCGACCGTCCCGACCGTTATACACCGCCCGAAGAGTATGTGAAGAACTTTTCGATGTTTGTCGATCAGGTGAAAGAACGGGGAGGCAATCCGGTTATATGCACTTCGGTGGTAAGGCGCCGTTTTGATAAAAACGGAAATTTTCTGGATTCTCATGGCGAATATGTCGAACTGGCGAGGAAGGTTGCTAGGGATAAGGGAGTGCCTATGATAGATATGTATGAAAAAAGTAAAAGCCTGATGATCGGTCTTGGCGAAAGCAAATCGACCGCCCTGTTCCTGCATGTGAAATCCGGAACCAATCGCAATTTTCCGGGGGGAAGGATTGATAACACTCATTTTGTGGAAGAAGGTGCGAGAACAATGGCCGGACTTTTTGTTGAAGGCTTGAAAGAAAATAATATAAGTAGTTTAACTAAAAATCTAAAATAATGAACTTGTTGAAAATAGGAATTGCCGGGTTGTTGCTGAGCTTATCGCTGACACCGTCTTTCGCCCAGGACGCTGTATCTCAGACATGGGTTGCTGACTTGGGTAACGGGATGTATAAAAACCCGATTCTTTATGCGGACTATTCTGACCCTGATGCTTGCCGGGTTGGAGATGATTATTACATGACAGCATCTAGTTTTAACTGTATTCCGGGGTTGCCGATTCTTCATTCGAAGGACTTGGTAAACTGGACAATTATAGGATATGCAATAGACCGGATGCCCGAGAATGCTCTGTTCGGAACCGGAGTAAATCATGGTGGTAACGTCTGGGCTCCTGCTATACGTTATCATAATGGTGAATTTTATATTTATTACGGAGATCCGGATCTGGGTATTTTTATGACCAAAACAAAAGATCCCGCCGGAACATGGGAGCCGCTTGTGTTGGTCAAAGAGGGAAAAGGGCTGATTGATTCCTGTCCTCTTTTTGATGATGACGGCAATGTTTATCTCGCTCATGGTTATGCCGGTAGTCGTGCGGGAATTAAAAGCTTGTTAGCTGTTACCCGCTTAACCCCCGATGGTAAAAAAGCAGTAGGTGAGTCCCGTATTATATATGACGGGCATGATATAGATCCAACTATCGAAGGCCCTAAGTTTTATAAAAGGAACGGATATTATTATATTTTCGCTCCTGCCGGAGGGGTTGCCACCGGTTGGCAAGTGGCAATGAGGTCTAAATCTGTTTTTGGCCCGTATGAACGTAAGATAGTAATGGCACAAGGAAAATCTCCGATTAATGGCCCTCACCAGGGTGCTTGGGTAGACACTTCTACCGGCGAAGACTGGTTTATCCACTTTCAGGATGTTGGAGCAATAGGGCGTATTACCCATTTACAACCAATGGTCTGGAAAAACGATTGGCCGGTAATAGGTATCGACGAGGATGGAGACGGATCGGGCGATCCCGTATTAACTTATAAGAAACCGAATGTAGGTAAAACATATCCGATAGCTACTCCTGCCGAAAGTGATGAGTTTTCTGCCGGAACATTAGGCTTACAATGGCAATGGCATGCTAACCCTCAGTCGTGGTGGTATTTTGCCGATTCAACTAAAGGGCTGTTGAGTTTATATTCAGTACCTGTTGTAGACGGATATAAGAGTTTGTGGGATGCTCCTAACCTTTTATTACAAAAAGCTCCGGCACCCGAGTTTACAACGACAATGAAATTAACGCTTGTTCCGGATAACCGATTCTTTGGAGAGAAAACCGGCTTGGTTGTAATGGGTTTGGATTATGGAGTGCTTACATTTGAAAATACAGAGAATGGGTTTGTTCTATCCCAAGCGGAATGTATAAAGGCGGAAAAAGGAACTACTGAAAAAGTGAATGCTTCGGTAACACTAAAAAATCCAACGGTATATTTGAGGGTGAAAATATCAGAAGGAGCCGTTTGTACATTTTCGTATAGCGAAGACGGGAAGAAATTTACTACATTGGGCAATACATTCCAGGCTAAAGAAGGTAAGTGGATTGGAGCTAAGGTAGGAACATTCTGTAACCGTCCGATAGGCGGAAATGATGGAGGACGTGTTGATATCGACTGGTTCAGACTGACCAAGTAAATAAATTGGGTCTGAGACCTTAAATATTCGAGATATATGAAAATTATTCTGTCTTCCATTATATTCTTTTTCAGTATAAGTTTATTTGCTCAGGAGAATAAGGTAGTTGTGCCCCGTGATACGAGTTTTGCTCTTTATACTACTTATATAAAAGAGTCTAAAAAGAGACCCTATATTAAGATGGTAAAACCCGACTTGCCAAAAGGTGTCGAAGCATTTGAAAATGTGGAATATTCTTTTCCGTACGAGGGTAGGGCATTGGTCGTAAATGTGTACCGACCAAAGGATAAGAAAAAATATCCCGCACTATTAATGGTGCACGGAGGAGGATGGAATTCGGGGAACCTTACCTTACAGATTCCTATGGCGCAGGCTATAGCATCGAAAGGATATGTTGCAATACCTGTAGAATACCGGTTGTCCCCCGAAGCCGGTTATCCGTCCGGTGTGTATGACCTGAAAACCGCTGTCAGATGGATGAAAGCCAATGCTGATAAGTATGGAATAGATACTACTCGCATAGCTATATCCGGTTGTTCCGCAGGAGGACAATTGGCCGGACTGATAGGAGCGACGAATGGACAACCTCAATTCGAAGATCGTAAAGAATATGCGAATCATTCGAGTACGGTACAGGCTGTAATTAATATAGACGGTATTTCGGATTTTACGGTTGAAGAAGCCTTGGAAGATGTACGTGCAACTATAGCTAAAGGAAAGGTTTCTGCATCAGTTAAGTGGTTCGGAGGAACTATCGAAGAAAAACCAGATGACTGGAAAGCCGCATCTTCTGTATTCTGGGTGACACCGCAATCGGCCCCGGTTTGTTTTATTAATAGTTCTATAGACCGTTTCCATCAGGGTCGTGACGAGATTATCGAAAAACTGAGTGCTTACAATATTTATACGGAAGTACATTCTATACCCGATACACCGCACCCGTTTTGGTTATTCGAACCGTGGTTCGATACTACTGTCGGGTATATGACCGCTTATCTTGATAAGATGTTTAAGTAATTTCATTTCTTCCGGATCTGAGGTGATTCAGAACCGCTTTGATATCCATATAAGTACATTCCTTGGGCAATAACTCTTTTAGAGCCGAAAGGGATGTACTTGTATTTTGTTTCTGTATGACGGGTATCATATAGCTGAGCTTCGATTCGGGAATAAGTTGTTCAACAGCTATTTCGCCTGAAAGGATAAAATCAGCCAAATGATTTTCTATAGTAGTTGTAGACAGGTTTCGCTCGGTGGCAATCTGCTTGATATTCATTCCTTCGTTGAATAAAGACAGTGTGATTTTTTTACTGTCTCCCTTCTGAGGCTTGGATTTCTTTTCGGGCTCAATGCTTTCAGTGATCTGAGGTGTGATTCTTCTTAAAGTAAGATCTGTTGTCAACTGAATATCTCCGTACGAAATATGTTCTAATTTTTCGAGTAGCTTTAAAAGTGTTGCGTGTATCTCCGAAACTTTCTTGACATACGCTTTTACTTTCGATTTTTTAGTATAAGCTGCCAGATGTTCTTCTATAGGGACTATTATTTTTGTCTGGATATCATTGTGAAAATACAGAATGGCCTTTTGTACCCGCTCTTCCAGTCTTGTTATATCGGGTTTAGGGACGGATAATATTACCCGGAGTTCCTTCTGAAAGTTTCTGGCTATTTCATCCTGTTTTTTAACATCGACATAGAGGCGGGAAATCATTCCTAAAACTTCTTCCTGATCGGGGATCTTTTTTTCTGAAGCTATTTCGTTAAATGACTGGATCGACCGGATGTACGGAGTCCAATCGAAATAACGAAGTAATTGCTCTGCACAGAAACGAGGTTTTTCCTGCTCCAATATCTCTTGCAGGGTATTTACCGGCTGCTCTTTCTTGGAGAATTCTATGGCATAAGGATCGGTGCTGATACTATGCTGAGTAAGGCGCGAATACAAAACAATGCCTCCTAATGATGTACAACGGCTGAGCGCTACATATACTTGCCCGGCAGCAAAAGCCTGCCCTGCGTCTATGATTACATGGTCGAAGGTCAATCCCTGGCTTTTGTGTATAGTAATAGCCCAAGCCAGACGGATAGGATATTGGGTGAACGACCCTAGTTCTTCTTCCTCTATTTCTCCTGAATCTTCATTGAGTCTGTATCGGACGTTTCGCCATGATTCTTTATCTACCTCCAAGAGGTCTCCGTTTTCGAAACGGACTATGATAGATTCTTCCTTCAGGCTTTCGATAATGCCAATTTTTCCATTATAATAACGGCGTGACTCTCCAGCATCGTTTTTAATGAACATGATCTGTGCTCCTGCTTTCAGAGTCAGGTCGTTATCGGTAGGTAAAGCATTCTCCGAAAAGTCGCCCCTGATTTGCCCTTTGAATGTGAACTCTTTGCTTTGCAGGCGCGATAGTTCTGCTTTATTTATCTGGTCAGCTTTGTAGTTGTGGGTACAAAGTGTTACATATTGGCTATCCTTAGGCGGTACAAATTGTGGATTGTAGTGGCTGTTTAGTAATTCCAGATCAGCCGTAGTTGTACGGTTATTACGGATACGGTTAAGTATTTCGACAAATTGCGGGTCATTTTGCCTGTATATTGTTTTCAGTTCCAGATAGAGTAATGGATATTCTGCCAGTACTTGTGCATGGAAAAAGAAAGGAGACTGATAAAACGATTTCAGTATTTCCCATTCAGTATTCTGAACTACGGGCGGTAATTGGAACATATCGCCAATCAGCAGCAATTGTACACCTCCGAACGGATGAGTGTTATTTCTGTACCTTCGGAGCATGTAATCAACGGCATCCAGCATATCGGCACGCAGCATACTAACTTCGTCGATAACGAGGAGTTCCAGTTCGCGCAGCATTTCAATCTTCGAACGACGCAGTTTGAAGTGGTAGTCCAGCTTCTTTTTTCCTTCGAAATTGGGTGTGAACGGTTCGAAAGGAAGCTGAAGCAATGAATGTAAGGTTACCCCTCCGGCATTGATCGCAGCGACTCCCGTAGGGGCAGCTACAATTATATTTTTATTGCAATGGCTCCTGATATAATGGAGAAAGGTTGTCTTACCTGTTCCTGCCTTCCCGGTCAGATATACCGATTGCGATGTATGGCAAACGATATCTGATGCCAGCTTGAATGTATCGCTGATTGTAATATTCATATTTATAGCTTAGACATGAATTTTTCTTTGTCCACTATAAAACGGACATGTGTACCTTCGCCAATAATTCCTGTATTATCTTTGGCGGAAACTGAGAATGTTAGTTTACGCCGGTCTATTTCGGTAAGTACAGCGGTTGCAACGATGGTACTACCGGTTCCTGAAGGTTTGATATGCGTGGTATTCATTTCTGAACCCACAGTTGTCGAACCTTCCGGCAGGTATGCGGCAACTGCTTTCATTGCAGCATTTTCCATCAGGGCAATCATCGCCGGAGTGGCAAATACTGCGAGGTCACCCGACCCTAAGGCAGATGCGATATTGTTATTGTCAACTATTGTTTCGCTACTGAATGATAAACCTTCTTTAAGCATAGTTTTATTATTAGGCGTGTAAGGTCGCAGACCTTTTTATTGTTTTTTGTAAGTAAAATAGCAATGATCAGTTATATTTCGAAAATGTGTTGGTAAATACTTCCTGCTATTTTTTATCCAAAAATACGAAATATTGGTGGATATACAGAATCCGGAAATTATTAAGTGAAGTTTGCTTTCTGAGATATTTGTTTTATTTATAAATGATTGGATATGTTGATTGATTTTGTTTGTTTCTGTTTCTCAGATAATTATTATTTCCGGAAATATCTATATTCTGTATTTCTACGGTTTACTAAACTTAGTCTTCAAATGTTTTGTTAATAGGGTATTAGCATGAATGTTTAGAAGAGACTTGAATAGTTATTATTTTATATAATAAAAGAATTAATATTGATCACATTTATATTGTCCGAGAAGTAAATACATTGAGTAAAAAAGATCGCATTCAGATCATGAGAAAAGTAATACCTTTAATAAGTCTTTTATCCTGAGAGATATAAATATATGAGAGAGTTTTTTTTGAAAATAGACGGACAGTCTAATTCCCCCGAAAATTTATTAATAAATCAATTAGCCGAGACCGATGATTCGTTTACGGTATTTAATATGGAGACAGGCTCCGAGGTTTCGTTAGGAAATCCCGGAGAGAAT
The DNA here is from genome assembly GCF_900128985.1 of Indolivaga macrotermitis. Lineage (GTDB taxonomy): Bacteria > Bacteroidota > Bacteroidia > Bacteroidales > Dysgonomonadaceae > Dysgonomonas_A > Dysgonomonas_A macrotermitis. Next base: position 44,074 of record NZ_FQUC01000014.1, read on the forward strand.
ATAATTGTGTTTTTGCTTAAAGGACGGATTGAGATAAGAACGGCAGATGGTTCTCCCATGACCTTGGCAGGAGGCCGTATGTATTCGATGTCGAGCGACTACACTCCGTATATGGGAAAAGTATTGTTCCCTTCTGTTTATATTGTCTTAAAAGCCGATTCGCTGCTTCCCTATTTTGAGAAGTCGACAATTTTGAAAATCAAAAACAGAAAAGATTTAAGCGGTCAGGAATTAGGAGCTCTGGATATTCAGAAAATGTTGAGGTTTTTTTTAGCTAGTGTTGTATTCTTGAAGAATAATGAATTACGGTCTAATTTATTGTTTAACCTAAAACGCCAGGAACTTATCTTCATTGCGAAAAGAGTATATGACCAGTCCGAATTGATTCGTTTTTTTATTCCGGCACTTGCTCTTGTAAGCGAATTCCGGCTGGAGGTATTGTCCAAATATACAAACTCGATAACAGTAAAGGAGCTTGCCGAAGATTGTTTTATGACTCCAAAGACTTTCACGAAGTATTTCAAAGAGGAATTTGGGGATACTCCTCATAAATGGATTATTGAACGTAAGATTAATAGCCTGAATAATTTTATATTTTACCAGAAAGCATCTATTAATGATATTCTGAAGGAGTTTGGTTTTGCTTCTTTAGGTGAATTGAATAAGTTTTGTGTAAGGTATCAGTTACGGAATATTCTATTAATAACCAAGAGTGCTTCTAAACTGTAGGAGAAAAAAGAGAACTTTTTTGCTAAAAATTGAGTATTTCTACACTTTCGTTACAATTATTTGTGCTTTTTTTATATTATTTCCCTTTTTTTCTGTTTTTTCTCCCTTTTTTTCCTCTTTTGGAGATGGTGCTGTTCTATCTTTGTAAGCGTAAATAAACAACGACAAATTTAGATTTACTTACTTTATTTGATTGATTATTAAGTTGTTGTTTTGGGTTTTTTGAAATGTTGCTTATGCATATTAACAGTTGGTATTTGAGAAGTGTAAGAAACGGTTATCAGAAAAAGTGATTTTTTAAAGACCTTATTTATGAAAAAGAGTGTGTTGTAAAAAAGTAGAAAAAATTAAACAAAAATTTATCAATGAAAACCAAATTTTTAACTGCCGTATTGGCGATTGTAGGATTATTCGGTGTTGTTACAGTAGCAAATGCACAAACTACAGGATCTGTAACATTGAATATCAAATTAAATCCTATTCAAACATTGGTTGTAAATTCAAAACAAACTACAGTAAACTTAGATTACAAAACTAAAAGTGATTATGCAAATGGTGTTAGTGTTGATCAGGCAGACCACCTGACAGTATACAGCACAGGAGGATTTCAGGTAAAAGTAAAAGCAGCGGGTTCGCAGCTGACCGGAAAGGCAAACAATATCGATGCAAGCGACGTTATATTGACTGCTTCTAATGGTACAAGCGCACTATCTAACAGTGCATCTTTCAGCTCGGCTCACTTATCGGCTCAGGATCAGGTAATAGTGTCAAGTACTAAAGGAGGCGTAGATAAGACTATTAATGTAAACTATGCAGCTAAAGGAGATAATAATAAATATCTGGATTATTATCAGAATACCGAAAACCCAACAGTGTTTACTACTACTTTGACCTATACTATCGTAGCTCAATAAGTTTTTCGGAAAATCAAAAGAGATAAGTATCTGATCTCCTGCTCAAAAAGAAGAGTCTTATAGTGAATGCTATATACTCTTCTTTGTTATATAAAAAGATTGTATGACGAAAACATTTTTCCCGGCGATTCTTTTTTTTATCGCATTCTTAACCGGTTCTCCTCTGACCGGATTGGCACAAACCGGAATTTCGGTATCTCCTCCCCGTGTTTATTTCGAAGCGGATCCCGGACAAACTACTACAGAACAGGTTGTGGTTACCAATGTCAGTGCCAAAACTGTATTGGAGCTGGCTGTGACCTTGGCCGATTGGCAGTACGATGAGTTTGGTCAGAATATGATCTATCAGGCTGATACTCTTTCTAACTCTTGTGCGAGTTGGGTAAATCTGAATGGCAATTCGTATCTGTCGCTAAAACCCGGCGAAAGTAAAACGCTCGATATCAGTATTACTGCTCCGGAAGGTCTCACTGCCGATGTACCTGTCCATACGGCGATGTTGTATGTAACACAAATGAATCCGGTGGATGATATTGACGAACATGGTGCTAATATAAAAGTGAGTGTCCGTTCGGGGATTAAGCTTTTTCAGAGAACAAGCGTGCTCCGCGAAAAGAAAATAGAAATAGTAAACCTGACTTACAATAAGGATGTGAAACATATGTTGCTAATGTTTAATAACGACGGTAATGTATGGACAGATGGAAACATTTCGGTGGATCTTTTCAATAAAACTACAGGTAAGGAAACCCAACTCGAAAATATTGTATTCTACTCGATGCCGGGGGATAAACGTAATTTGATTATCCAAATGCCCGGAAAGCTGGAAAAGGGAAATTATACGGCAACTATTCTGATCGATTATGGAGATGATAACAATATGGAAGCAGCCGAACTCGCATTTGCTTATGAATAAGAACCGGATATCGTTTTTACTATCGGTGATCTGTTTTGCTTTGACTCAGGTTACGAATGCTCAACTGGCATTTTCGGGCTGGAGTAATAACTATACCAGTATAAATTCGTTTCAGGGAAAAACTGTCACCGATGCGATGGCTGTGAGATTTACATATAGCGGCACAAACCTGAATGAATCTAACTGGAAAGTTTCGGTAAGTGTGCAGAATGCGATTATGTCAACAGACGGCTCTGCCCAATTTCCGGCCGATAAGATTGTTTTTATACCTCTGAATACTTCGGGGCAGGCTCAACCCAAGGCTATACCTACCGTTCAGGAAATAGGTATGCCGGCCTCAGTTCCATTGAGCGGCGGAAGTGAGGTTTATCTGGTACCGAGATCCAATGCGCCCCTATACAATGTATCTTCGTATAACTCGTATTATGATTTGCAATTACACTATAATCTGCAAATAATGCCCGGCGCTTATTTAAAAGATTTACAGGGTGGGTATACTCAAAAAACTTACATTCTGGCTTTAACCTTCAGGGCTTATGGCGACAATAATAAGATGTTGGGCAGTTATCAGCAAACTTATCAGATAGATGTATTTAACCTTATCGATACATATACGGAGGACAATCTCTATTCGATCGTGATTTCGGGACAGGCTCAAAATGGATTTCTGGAGTTAAAGACTCTGGCTGATTATGCAAATGGTGCAAAGGCTGTTTATTCGAATGGATTGATAGTATCTTCAAACATGGGTTATCAGGTGTCAGTCCGTTCTGTAGCTTCTCAGTTTACTTCATCCAACGGAAGTACTTTACCGTTGAATTCGGTTAAGATGCAGCTGGTGCCTACCGGCTCGAATACGGCTTCGACCGGAACAATAGATCTATCGAATGTCGCACAGATAATTTCCGTAGGGTCATCAACAAATAAAACGCCGGCATATTATGATATTCAGTATTGGACAAAACCATCCGATCAGCAATTGATCGAAGCTGACATGGCGGAATATAGCACTACATTGTTGTATGAAATTACGCCTAAATAAGAGGCTTTTTTATGATATGTATTATCGTTCAGCAATGTCGGGTGTAAGGGTTATCAGGTTGCAGATGTTATAGGCACAATAAAATGACAAGGGAATTCTACACAATATATATACTGGTATTTATCGGGTTATTATCGGGAACACCACTATTCTCTCAAAGCTCTTTTGAGGGAAAGGTCAGGATCGAGACCGAGCCACACTTAAATCCTTCTCCACAACAAACATTGATAGGTTCGATCGTAAAGATTAAAAATACGTCGGATCAGGCTTTCTCCGGAGTATTATTGATTGACACGCCATCGTCACTTAAAGCTATTGCGGGTACTTCTCAGCCGATAGAGCTTCAACCGTTGGACAGCACCTTTGTTTTTGTCAGGTTTCTTAAAAGGAGCGGTATGGAAGCGGGTACATCTACGGTAAAGTTCCGGTTACAGGATTCGGCAGGCAATACCTTATCGGAAAAGACTTCAACTTTTGTTATAGAAGAGAAAATTCAGCTGAATCTGGTTTTGGAAAATACCAACATCTTAGCTGTGAACCCGAACGATTCGGTACGGATAAAAACTATTGTCGGGAACAGGGGTAATAAGAGCCAATCGGTAACGGTTGTTTTTAGTGTTCCTGATCTTTCGGGACAGATAAACTTTATTGAACGAAAAGCGACTATTGCACCGATGGAACAACATGTGTTTTCCTTTAGCTTTCTTCCGACAAAAGCTTTATTGGAAAAAGACCGTTTTGTTGTTAATGTAGTGGGATTGAGAGGGGCAGGTAAAGAAATATTCGGTAACGGATCGGTAACGATTCAAAATGTTCTCTCTTCACGGAAATTTGACGACAGATCGTATGATTTCGGGTCTTTTGCTTCATTTCAGCAAAATAATATAACTGCCAGTTATCGCAGGTATGGTTCGTCGAGTGATATCTTTCAGCTTCAGGGACGGGATGCGTTCAACCTTCCTGCAGGGAGTTTAAGTATACAGGGCAATATTTACAGCAACCTTACACAAAGTAATCAGGTTGTTGCAACTAATACTGCTTTGACATACCGGTTGAACCAAAATGAATTGACATTGGGTAATATCAGTGAAACATTGGAACTTACCATGTTTGGCCGAGGTGCGAAGATCGCTTTAGCTAACGAAGGGCAGAGCCGCAGGTTTCAGGTTGGGGTGGTCGACGGGGCTTTTAATCTTTTTTCGGGAGACCCTTTATTTAAAGGTATTTCGAGTTTTTATATGACAGGCCAGCTGGGAGCGGTTAATGCTCAACGGCAATTTTACGGATCGTATATTTATCAGGATAATCCGTTTGAGGGTGCCCGGTTTAATATTGTGGGTAGCGAGATGAGATGGCTTATACGTAATGCCTGGTATACCCGTTTAAGGGTATCGGGGGCTCACAGTAATTATGACAAACTGAATAGGCAAAAGATGTCCGGTGCTGTTGATTTTCAATACAACGGGCATGTTGACGACCTTGAGCTAAACGGAGCATATTATTACAGTTCGGCATATTTTCCCGGAAGCCGGAGAGGAGTGTTAAGTGGACAACAGTCGATTAGTAAAGGCTTGGGTAAGGGATATCAGATCAGGTCTAATTTCTTATATTCGGACTTTTCTCCCCGATATTATACGAATACGATAAACAGTACTTTCAGGAACCTGAGTGGTGAGGTCGGATTGTCGTTCCCTGCTTTTAAAACTGTATCAACGAGTATTTCTTATCAGAATCAGTATGAGAGGTCAAACTCGTATTACTTATACTTTACTCCTTCGGATGCTAATTCGGCACAGACCATGTTTGCCGGACGGTTTATCGAACGCCTTACATGGATGAGCCGCAATATGAAGCATATACTGGTCTCGTCAATCGAAAATGGCTGGGTGAAATACCCTCAGGAGGATAAGTATCATTTTCAATTCAAATCAGGTGCTTCTTATACTTACCATTGGCTGAATCTGAATGCTTCTTATCAGCAGGGTAGCTATTATATTTCGGAGTATGCCCTGAATATGGATAAGGAAGAGACTTTCAGCAGGGTATTTCTATCGGCAGCTGTAAATAAGACTTTTTCTGATGAAAAGTACGAGGTCAGTGCCGGTGCCAATTACAGTAAAGACCCATTGACAGGCGAAGCTCCTTCGAGTTTTATGAATGTGAGATATAACCACAACCGGAGTTATTCTATTTTTATGAATTCTTCATTATATCATTATAATGTAACTAATCAGGATAGCAAAAATATTTATAATGTTGAGGTTGGGGTAACGGTGCATTTGCCTGAAGGAAATATCTCGAGCCGGAGGAAAAGTAAATTGTCTGTATTTGTCTACTATGATAAGAATGCCAATAATATTTATGACAAAGGAGATGAACCTGCTCCGGGATTTGATATAATGATAAACAATGCGGCTTTCTTATCCGATAATGGCGGAGAATTTGTTTATTCGCAGGTGCCTTTCGGATCATATGAGATAAAACCTGTTTCGCGTAAAGGCTGGTTTTATAAAGGGCAACCATTGGTTATCTCTAAATTTAAAACGAAAGTACAGATACCTCTACAACAAGCCGGAACGGTATCCGGTAAGGTTGCATACATTTATGATAAGAAGACTACAGCAGATATGATCCTGAAATATAGTAATATCCGTTTTAGGATAGTAAATGTGGATAATGAGTTTGTCCAACGTGCTATCACAAATGATGACGGGGAGTTTACTATGTTCTTACCCACAGGTGATTATAAGATAATTCTGGAACCAAACACGTTGGAGCCGAATACATATTGCGAAATATCGGAACAGGATTTTAGGGTACAGGCCGGAAAGATTCAGGATTTGCCTGCATTCCGTATTCAGGTCAAACACAGAAAGGTGAATATTAAGCACTTTTCGGATAATCCGGAAAGCGATAAATAGAAATAAAATGTAACAATTATTCATATTTTGTAGTCTTATAAATTATAGAATGTTAATTTTGTAAAGAAGGTTAACCAATTATCTAACTATAAGTACTCAATATGAAGAAATTATTATTAGTGGCTTTCATGCTTTTGTCTATAGCTGGTATGAAAGCTCAGGAGCCGCCTTTGTGGATGCGCTATTCGGCAATCTCGCCGGATGGAAGCTATATTGCATTCTCATACAAAGGGGATATTTATAAAGTAGCGGTCAGTGGTGGCAGGGCTATACAGTTGACAACGCATCCGGCGCATGATACCAGGCCAGTGTGGTCGCCTGATGGAAAAAGTATTGCTTTTGCATCGAACCGCGAAGGTAGTTTCGATGTGTTCCTTGTATCGGCAGAAGGAGGTATTCCTACCCGTTTGACAAGTAATACTGCGGGGGCATTTCCCGTTACTTTCAAGGATGCGAATCATATCTTGTATACATCGACAGTGATGCTTGATAGTAAGGATAGCCAATTCCCGTCAGGACAATTTCCCCAGGTTTATGAGGTGAGTATTACAGGAGGCAGGTCTAAACTGTTCTCTTCCCTTTCAATGGAAGATATTTCGGTTTCGCCTGATGGTAAACAATTACTCTATCATGATAAGAAAGGATACGAAGACCCTTGGCGTAAGCATCATCAATCATCTATCACCCGGGATATCTGGTTGTGTAAAGATGGAAAAGAGCGATCTTTTCAGAAGCTGACTTCGTTTAGAGGAGAAGACCGTAATCCGGTATGGGCTGCCGATGGCCAGTCTTTTTTCTATTTGAGTGAACAAGACGGCACTTTCAATATCTATAAACGAGGGTTGAATTCGACTTCCGATAAACAGATAACTTCTTTTAAAGGTAATCCGGTGCGTTTCTTAAGCGTGAGCCGACAGGGCTTATTAGCTTTTGCGTATGATGGCGAAATATATACTGTTCGCGAAGGGGAACAGCCTGCTAAGGTTAATGTTCGTATTGTAACCGATAATCAGGAGAATAAACTTAAGTATATGAATTTCTCGAATGGTGCACGCGAAATGTCGGTGTCGCCAAGCGGGAAAGAAATTGCATTTATAGTAAGGGGTGATGTGTTCGTTTCTTCGGTAGAATACGGAACAACTGTTAGGATTACAAATACTCCCGATCAGGAGAGAAATGTGTCGTTCAGCCCTGACGGGCGTTCTGTTCTATATGCAGCGGAACGAAACGGTGTATGGAATATTTACCAGACGACATTGAGCCGCAAAGAAGATGCTTCGTTTGTATATGCAAAAGAATTTAAGGAAGAACAGCTGACCAATTCGGGCGCTGTATCCTTCCAGCCTTTATACTCTCCTGATGGAAAAGAAATAGCTTTTCTGGAAAGCAGAACCACAATAAAAGTATTGAATCTGGATAGCAAGAAGGTTCGTACAGTACTCGATGGCAAGTTCAATTATTCGTATTCCGATGGAGACCAGTGGTACCAGTGGTCGCCCGACAGTAAATGGATTATGACCGAGTATATTGGCATTGGAGGGTGGAATAATACTGATATGGCTTTAGTGAAAGCCGATGGTAGCGGTGAAGTTACCAACCTCACAGAGAGTGGATATACTGATACCAACGGACGTTTTGTACAGAAAGGAAAAGCAATGCTTTGGTTTTCTGACAGGGCTGGATATCGCAGTCATGGTAGTTGGGGCGCTCATATGGATGCTTATATCATGTTCTTTGATAATGAAGCTTACGACAGATTCAGGCTTAGCAAAGAAGAACTGGCTTTAGTAGAAGATCAGGAGAAAAAAGATAAGAAAAAGAAAGACGACGAGGAGAAAGCAAAGAAGGCTAAAGAGAAAGATAAAAAAGACAAAAAAGAAGATGACAGCGAAGACGCAAAGAAAAAGAAAGAAAAGGATGTGAAACCTTTGGTCTTTGATTTCGAAAATAGTAGGGATAGGGTTATTCGCCTGACTCCTAATTCGTCATGGATCGCTGATGCGTTATTAAATGAAAAAGGGGATAAGTTATACTATCTGTCGCGTTTCGAAAAAGATTATGACTTGTGGGTATATGACCTGAAAGAGCGGTCGTCGAAAATATTATTGAAAGGAGCCGGAGGTGGACGGATTCAAACCGATAGTGTAGGGAAAAATATCTTACTGTTGGCAGGAAACAAGATTCAAAAAATAGATATGGAAAAGGGAACTGCTACTCCGGTCAAAATAAATGCACAATTTGAGTATCGTCCTGAAAGTGAGCGTAGCTATATATTCGAACATGCATGGCGTCAGGTGAAAGAAAAATTCTATGTGACTGATTTACATAATGTCGATTGGGATGGCTATAAGATCACTTACGAAAAATTCTTGCCGCATATCAATAATAACTTCGACTTCTCGGAGATGTTGGGCGAAATGCTGGGTGAGTTGAACGGTTCGCATACCGGAGCCAGATATGGGGGCCCATCTGCACCAATGCAAACGGCCTATTTGGGCGCATTCTTTGATGAGGGATACGATGGCGAAGGATTGAAGGTGGAAGAAGTGATAAATCAGGGACCTTTGACAATAGCCTCGTCTAAAATAGCGAAAGGTTCCATTATCCTGAAAATAAATAATGAACCGATTGAAAAAGGACAAGATTATTTTCCTTTATTGGCAGGTAAGTCAGGTAAAAAAGTGTTGCTGACTTACAAGGCTACACCTTCCGACAAAGAGCAGGAAATCTGGGTGAAACCGATTTCGCAAGGAGAGCAGAATAATCTGTTATATAAGAGATGGGTAGAGCAACGCCGGGCAATCGTCGATAAATTATCGAACGGGCGTATCGGTTACGTACATGTTCGTGGAATGAATAGCGAAAGCTTCAGGGAGGTTTATTCCGAATTGCTGGGACGTTGCAGGAATAAAGAATCTGTAGTGATTGATACACGGCATAACGGCGGTGGCTGGTTGCACGATGATCTGGTGACTTTGTTGAGCGGCAAAGAATATCAGCGGTTCGAACCCCGTGGGCAATATATCGGGAGTGACCCTTATAATAAATGGCTGAAACCGTCTGTGGTTCTGATGTGTGAAGATAATTATTCGAATGCACATGGCTTCCCTTGGCTTTACAAAGAGCTGGGTGTAGGTAAGCTGGTGGGTACGCCTGTACCGGGAACGATGACTGCCGTTTGGTGGGAAAGCCAGATAGACCCGAGTATCGTGTTTGGTATTCCTCAGGTAGCAGTGAAAGATATGAGAGGGAATTATCTGGAAAATCAGGAGTTATATCCCGATGTTGAAGTGTATAACGATCCTGCATCTTCCCTTCAGGGCAAAGACCTGCAATTAGAAAAGGCGGTGAACGTTTTACTTGGTAAAAACTAAAGGATAATTGTAATACTGTATAGAAAAAGGCTGAATCTTGTTACTGGGTTCAGCCTTCTTTATTTTCTGTGCGCAATCACAGATTGCTTGCCCTTCTTTTGGCCTAAGTCCCAAAAGAAGGCAAAAACTCATTGGCGCTTCGAGCCTTCGCCTATCTGACAACGTTCGCAGCCGAAACTAAATAAACCTCACCCTTTCGGGCTCAAACAGAGTTTAGTTTTAACGGCTACTTTACGTGTCAGATTACGGCTACACCTCTATATGCGCCTTTGGCTTACGCACGTTAAAAAAAAGGGCCTGAGACCCTCGTCCGTCAGGTTCCGACATCGACGTAAAGCACGGGGTACCCGTTGTGAGAAGGAAGCGTTAAAAGACAAATAGAAGTTGTATTAAGCGTGCTTTATTTGTCTTCGCTTTCGAACACGTAACGGGTCGAGCTTGAAGGCGCAGTCTTGATCTTTTGCTTCGTTTTGCATCAAGGCAAAATGAAGAACAAGCCTTTAGGCGCGTTAGTAAATACTCGAAAAACTAAAGCCTTTTTCAGCTATAAGGTTGATATTTGTCAGTATAGGTAGAAATAAGAACACTTAATGTAACCCTAATATCATATTAGCAAGAATGATGGCTAATACTATCAATGTAATACAGACATACATGTAATCTTTTTCGATAAGAAAAGAAAAAGCCGAAAATGCTACACGGATAATGGGCGTTGCAATCAAAACAATGATTCCGATCTGAACAATTGCTGCTCCGTCGAAATTCAGTACTGCCGGAATGATTGAATTGAGTTCTCTCAGATATTGGTCTACACCCGGAAATGGTTGCCCTGAAGGGGTAGGACTATAATCGGCGGTCTTGGCATGATGTTGAAGCATGTATACAATACCTCCGAATACGGTAATTATGCTGGATAGTACGACTCCGTAGCGTAATAATTTTCCTATGTATTGTTCAACATCCCGTTGATCCCAATATGCTCGCGAAAATATATGTTTCATGTTTTATTGTTTCTGTGAATATTATAGCTTACCTGTTATTCCATTATACATCATGGAGATTGCAAGGAAGAATATAACGATACTGAATAGTTGGCGCAGTCGCTTTACATTGGCTTTCGGCAAAACTTTCGATCCGATAAAAGCTCCGAGTAATACGCCGACTACGATGGGCATACAAAGCCCGGGATCGATATAACCCCTTTGCAGGTAAATTACAGCACTGGCTGCGGCTGTTACCCCCACCATAAAGTTACTGGTGGTGGTAGACACTTTGAATGGGATTTTCATTGCAGTATCCATTGCCAGTACTTTTAATGCTCCCGACCCGATACCCAGTAAACCGGATAGTACTCCGGCTATGGTCATTAACGAATAACCGCCTGCTACATTATGTACCTTGTAGTTTACTATACCTTCTTTTGTCGGATACGAGCCATTCAGTTTAAGCTTATCAGCCAGTTTATCGCCGGGTGCATTGGGATCCAGATGTTCTTCTTTTTTGGTGATAGTACGTATCGCCGAAAATATCAGTACACATCCGAAGATAACGGCAATATACTGTTTGTCGAGGTAGATGGCTATGATGGCTCCAAGTACAGCCCCCGTGGTGGTAGCTATTTCGAGAAACATCCCTATGCGGACATTGGTGATCCCTTCTTTTATGTATGCTGCGGCGGCTCCCGAAGAACTGGCTATGGATGTGACAAGGGCTGCCCCGATAGCATACCTCATATCTACACCGAATCCGAGAGTTAATAATGGAATAACGACTACTCCGCCGCCAAGTCCGGTAAGGGATCCCAAAAAACCGGCAAATATTGCACCTAAAAACAATATCAGAATAAACAGACTTAATGACATATATTTGTGTTTTTAAGGTCTTAGACCTTTTTAATACTTTGATAAGCAAAACAACGATAGCCAGTTATTGTTCGAAAATGTATCATTAAATACTAGCTGTGACTTAATTATCCGTTACAAAAATAGGTAATTTAAGATTGTCTGCCTATTTAATTCCTCTCAAATCGAATATCTTATCTTGAAAAAATAGATTGTATTTATACTTTAGGGTTGGTTATATGTGGCGACGAAGGTAATAATCTAGGAGAATGCCGGTAGTTTTTTCAATGCAGTTAATTGTCGGGGTTGGAATATAAATATATGTAAAAATTAATCTAAGTGATGGTCTTGTTTAGCTTGATTTTGTACATTTGGCTTGTTGGAATAATTTTATCTATAGTATGAGGTTTCAGACCTTTCTGTCGGTTCTGTAAATAGAAGAACAATAATCGGTTATATATCGAAAACGCATTATTCATAACTGTAACTTATATAACTGATAAGATTAGAAAAAATAAAAATGATGTCACAAGTGTCACTTTTGTCACTTTAAATGGGTTAAGTTCCCCATATTAAGACTAATAGCAAGGTGACAAAGTAAACAGTAAAGTGACAGAAAGTATACATGTGGTGTATAAGTTTGTCACCTTTTTATCAAGATATTCAATATAAAATCTAAGTAATTATGGAATATAAATTTTGCGGTAAAAGCGGTTTGAAATTACCTGTCCTATCCCTAGGACTTTGGCATAATTTCGGTGCGATTGATGATTTCGCTAATTCACGCCAAATGATATGTACGGCATTCGATAAAGGGATTACCCATATAGATCTGGCTAATAATTATGGACCGCCTCCGGGCAGCGCAGAGGAGACTTTCGGAAAAGTATTGAAATCGGATCTGGCTTCACACAGGGATGAACTGATTGTTTCGTCAAAAGCAGGCCATCTGATGTGGAACGGACCTTATGGTGACGGGAGTTCGCGTAAATCTTTATTTGCCAGTATCGATCAGAGTTTGAAACGCACGGGATTGGATTATTTCGATATTTTTTACAGTCACCGTTACGATGGAGAAACTCCGGTGGAAGAAACAATGATGGCACTGGTTGATATTGTCCGCCAAGGAAAGGCTCTGTATGTGGGATTGTCGAAATATCCGTATGAAAAGGCGAAAGAGGCGTTTAGTATTCTGAAAGAAAATAAGGTTCCCTGCCTTATCTATCAGGATCGTTACAATATGTTGGTACGTGATGTCGAAAAAGGATTATTGCAACTGACGGAAGAGCAGGGGAGCGGTTTTATCGCTTTTTCTCCTTTGGCTCAGGGATTGCTGACCGATAAATATTTACACGGTATTCCTCAGGGATCGAGGGCTGCAAAAGAAAGCGGCTTCCTTCAACAAGATCAGGTGAATGAACCGGTTATAGCAAAAGCTACAAGACTGAATGAAATAGCCCGGCAAAGGGGACAGTCTCTGGCCGAAATGGCTTTGGCATGGGTATTATATAACAAACGGGTGACATCGGTTATTATCGGGGTGAGCTCTGTGGGGCAACTGAATGATAATATCGATACGTTGAATAATAAAAATTTTTCCACTCAGGAAATTGATCTAATTGAAGATATTCTTAATCAATGAATAATGTGCTGAAGCGTTTAGCTGTTTTGTCTGTGATCCTTATCCTTTGGGGATGTGCTAAAGAGGAAAATGTATCTAGCTCTGTTCCATACCGTCAGGTTGAGATTAATATTAATACGACACTCGAAAACAGCTTTGATAATCCGTATTATACGAAAATATACAGTAGTGCCGGATATGCCGGGGTAATTGTGATCAGCTATTATGCTTCGGGTGTGGATTTGTCTCTGGCGGCTTTCGATCTGTGTTGTCCTTACGAGGCTCCGGCGAAAAATATATTGGAAAAGATTAATACATTACAGCTGCAATGCCCTAAATGCAAGTCGGTCTATAATATAGGGGACGGTTCGGGTAGATATGAGTCGGGACCCACTACTGAACGATTGCGAAAATACTATGTAAATAAAGACGGAACGATGTACCGCATTCGTAATTAATCGGGCTATTTGTTTGTAAAATCAAAAAAAGATTTTACATTTGCACTCGCAATTGTGAAAACGGTCTGCAGCGGTAGATACAGGCAATAGCAGCATTTGCGAAAGTAGCTCAGTTGGTAGAGCACGACCTTGCCAAGGTCGGGGTCGCGGGTTCGAATCCCGTCTTTCGCTCCAAGGATGCTCGGATGGTGGAATGGTAGACACGCAAGACTTAAAATCTTGTGACCATTAGGTTGTGCGGGTTCAAGTCCCGCTCCGAGTACTTTTTTAGCTGATTACCAGTAATTTATGCGAATTATGTTCGGTAAATGTTCGGTTTAACGGCTGAAAAACAAAATTAACGGCTCTGAATAAGGGTCGTTTTTTTGTGTCTTGCACAACATCTATTTATTTTCGAATATTCTTAACCCTTCCATTTTTATGGTATTCCAGATTTTCTGAATGGCAGTTTATTTCTATCTCTGGCATCTCTTAGGGTATCCGTACAAAATGTAGTGTATATACGGGCCTCGGTTTCACTTAACCACCTTTTTTCTATAATAATCCGATTTGACATAGGTTTTTAATCTAAATATACTACTTATATATAAGTAAACCGCCCCTACCTTCACAGGCAAAGACGGTTAAAATTGCAAATACAATATGACTTAGACGAAGCCACATGTTTTTTTAGTCTTTGGCAAATACTTTCATTAGTTCACCTAACATATGTAAATCATTAACAGAGCCTCTGATATCTCCGTTATCTTCAACGATAGCCATGTACATACTGGAGTATGCAAGACTTATCTCTGCCAGGCGTTGATAAAATGAACTAATGCATCCGTATTCATCAAAAATTAGTGCGTTTAACGCATCTATTTGTTTTGTGCTTAATGTATTCATACTGTTTAATATATTAAGTTTAGTTTTTTATATGATCTGAATTCTTGTTTTTCCGTATCGAAGTATACCTGCGTAAAATCATTTTTAGCACGTTCCTTCTTTTCTCTGTTCGATATGGGAATTCCCGTATCGGATAATGTACCCCAAGCTTCACGTATAGACCCATCTACTTTTTGAAAATAGAACTTAACAATACCCTGTTTCATACGCCTTACAAGTTTAAAGTTAGCCCAAGCCAATTTTAAACACTCTGACAAGCTTTTACCGGTAGTCCTTACAAACTGCCAGGCAGTACGCATAATAGTTGAAAAGTCGCTTCGTTTCATTGCTGTATGGTTTTATACAGCGGGGCTTTCACCCCGCCTATTTTTAACGAAAACTAATTTTATATCCGGTAGAATGAAAACTGATTTCGTAACCGCGGATATAACCGACGCGCATAATACATTCTGCATAACTAATAGCGTCGTAATGATTGTCATAAATTGCTTTGTAAGTTGCTTTCATGCTATTTTGATTTGACGTTTATTAATACTCTGGTAAGTCCTTTATACACTATAGTTTCAGAATTTTCTACAATCCAACCGTTTTTGGTTGCATAGTTCAAAGCATCTTCGAATGAATCGAATTGATTCCCGTTCAATATGTACGTTTTCTTTTTCATAACTATCAGTATTTATATTCCGTTGTATTTAATATTCCTATGGCCTGGGCTTCATATACGACGTTCATAAAGTTTCCATTCACATACAATATCGCTTCGTCTTTAACTCTAAGCAGAATATAGCCTTTGTCTACTTTTCTGATTTGGTATTTCATATTGTTTAATTTTCTTTGAATGTGTATAATGTATATGTGTAACCTTTTCCACCTCGGTAAGCTATCCCGTTACTAAGGTTTTTCATGTTTTCATTAGTAGACTCTATTCTTTCATAATAAGACATAAAGTCATCAGCCCCGTTTTCATCTACTGCGTAAAACTCAGTAAGGCGTCTAATTATATCGGATTCGTTAACGGTGTAACTAGGATCTAGATAAATAACGGTCTGTTTTGTGTGTTCTGGATTCTGTATGTCTGTGAACAAAACCGTTTCGCCGTTTATCCTTAGTTGATCCGGATCCCCTTCGAAAAAGCTTAACACATCATCTGTTTCACAGGCTTGCATAGTATCATATACTAAATCGTTTTCCTGTGCGTTTTCCCAACTTATAATAGTTGTTTTCATGTTATTTTTTTTAAATGTTTTTAGTTTCTATTATCATTCTGGCAGCACATTTGAGTATGCAAACCTTACCGGCGGGTGTTGGCCAGTCTCCAGCCTCTCTCATTTTATAAGTGTATGCAATTAGTGGTAGATCATCCCAAACTTGTAATTTAATACTGTATAGATTAGGATTCTCGTTATAGGCTTCTGTTAGTCGCTCTTTACTTAAGAATCTTAGTAACATGTTAATCGTTGCGTCTGTAACGAACTGGCTATAATATTCGTCGTGAGTTGCTTCGCCGTTCAGGTACTGTTTGCGGGTAATTACGTTTGTTTTCATAATCCATAAATTTTTAATTGTATTTGTAATCGTAATATCTTTCTATTTCTTTCTCCTCTGCCAGATCGTAAGATGTATCTGTATCGTCTGGATCTTCAAAGGTTGCATTCCATAAAATTTCGTCCCAAGTCATAATTAATAAATTATATTGTTACTATAATTATTCGATACAAATATATAGTATAAATATATAATATCCAAACAAAATATATACTTTAACTATAATTATTTCAAAATAATTGTGTCAATACTATATATTTTATACATTTGTATAAAATAAAAGTTAAATAATATGGAATTTAGAATTAAAGAGATATTAAAAGAAAGAGGAATAACTGCCCTTACATTAGCAAAGGGTATAGAAATGACACAGGCAAATCTAAGTAACATAATGACAGGTAAAACAAAACCATCATTAGACACATTAGAAAAAATCGCATCCGCTTTAAATGTCCCTATCACAGATCTGTTTGAACGATCGAAACAGAATACAATAACATGTCCTAAATGCGGCACGGCTTTAGAAATAAAGGAGAAAGAAAGCTATAATGTAGATGAGGATCCATTGACAAAATAGAGGTCCTGTACGGCTTTTTTTTGGGTGGATATAGCTTTTTTTTGGGTATACCCCCCCCGGTGGACCGGTGTAAGGCAGGGCAACCCGATTACGCTTAAATTTTTTTATTTTTTTTTCTAGTGAGCGTATGGGGGTATAGCTATTACCGATACCCTGCTGTATAAAAACGAAAAAGCCTTACCCCATTATAGGGTAAGGCCTTCATGTGAGTATCTTTTATGCTCCGGGCAATAGATAAAGAATATTAACTTGCAGCCATTATTCAACTATGCCTATAGTACCGTTATTATTCCATAAAGCACCAACGGGTAAACCATCGGGACTTTTAGGGCAGTTCTTTAGTATGACCAGTAATATATTCTCTCCGTTAATAGTGGCTACCGATGCATCAAAAGCGGTCTCATCAGTTTCTTGTCTGTTATAGTGAAAACCCACACCACTACCACTTAAAGTTCCGAACGTTTTGTTTCCTTCAACATACACGTTTAGAGAACCCGCAAGAAGCTCTGACCTTACGCCGCTACCATTTGATATAACAACGCTATCGTATGCAACCGTAGGACTAGCAAAGGTCGTATTCTTACCGATAGTAACATCGATACCTGTATCAGCACCAACGAATGTTAGATTTCTCGCATGGGGATCGATAATTATTTTATCTCCTTGATCGTTGTTACTCTCGAATTTTCCACTTATAAGGAGATTACCGGTTGCATCCCAAGCCGCATTACCCGCTGCAACATGACCGCTACCGTCTGTTCCATTCAATAAGATATTAGGGTTACCGTCTGCATCCTTCATCAACGACTGGAATTTCTCGTTGTCTACTAAAAATCCACCGAGTTGAGCCAACACTGCATTTAACTTTCCAAAAATGGAAAGTGTATTTTTCTCAGTAACTCCGTAATCCATCCCCGAATCACTATTCCCAATCCTCAGCGTACCATCATTCAAGCCGTACATGCTACCCTCGTTGCTTTCGTCATCCACATAGTTGATCGACTTAATAACATCACCGTAGATAGCCCCACCTGAGATATAAGACATACCATACTTGAATGAAGTATCCCTGCGGTCTTCTGATACCGGAAATATAACTCCCAACAGGAAATGATAATAGTTTATATCGAAATCAAACATAAGTTGCTCTTCTGATATGTACCACTCGGCAAGCTGGCTACTGCGTTCCGCTTTGATATAGATATAATACATCTTATCATTATCCGGTAACTCCATATCTAAGCTGTCGTTTATGCCCCATGTATACTTATCTGATCCCTCAGAAGGCTCGTCCCCACCACCCCACCAGTAAGCACGGTGATTAATATAGCCCGTCGAAAGCGATACCCGGAAAGTATCTCCTGACTTGTAGGTCTTTATGTTTATCCCATTTACAGTAAAGTCTCTGCTCTTGGCACCTACTGCCAGATAAGGCGTTTCAATACTCAGTGGCCGCAAATGTTCATCATTGAAATAGCCGTCTGTATCGAATATCGTATTTTTTAGATCTCTCAGGTTTCTGCTGTTCCTTATACCATTTCTGCGATTTACAGTATTTTGGGTACTCTCGTTGATGATATTCTCTTTATTCTCATCAACTTCACTCTGTATTCTGTTAATGGGGTTGGATGCGATCTTATCGGTAAGAGTAATCTGATAGGATGGTAGTTGCCGTTCCTCGTTATATGCTATAACTAAGCTCTGCACGGACTTTACAGTATACCTTGTACCATCCGGATACTCCATATCACCCAGCTCATTATCTTTTATCCTCAGGCTTACGCCCTCTTTAAGGGCATTTGCAACCAAAGGCCTATTAGCGAAAAATATTTCATCTAAATTTATGGTATAACTGATCTTGCTTTTCGAGTTTTCAGCCAAGTACGCTTGCGCTGCTTCCAGTAACCTTTGCTCGGCTTGTAAGATATAATTATCCGGCATAAGGATATAAAGCAGGACAAACTTATCGCCATATTTGGGCTTAACATTCCCTGAAGGCAGAACATAGTTTGCTGCTGATGTTACATCTTTTTCGAGTCTGAACCTCCACCGGCACCCTTCCGAATAGTAAGGCTCTCCATCTTTGATAGCTATAGCCTCCACTATCTTGAAGTCGGTAACGCAGTATCCGGTCTTCATAGACAGGGTAGGATCTTCGGAAGTGAGATAATCGTTTATATCAAATCCCAGATCATACAGGTAAACATAGAAATAAGATTGCACCAAGGTGCCATCAGGCTTAATGGTATCATCCAGTTCTTCTATAGCATGGATTGTATCTATAGCGTTCCCGTTCGTATCCACCATGCCTTCGATAGATGGATAAATATCATCGAATACCTTTGTACCCGGACGGATACCAAAATAATCAATTAATGTTTGATCTGCCAGAATATAGTCTGTCGGTCTCGGGTTATCGAGTGTTTCCCTGAATACCGGTAGCTGTAAATTCTGAGTAAACCGGGGGAATGCATCAGTCCGCAGATAATCTCTCGGGATGTTCCTGTCACTGCCTTTTACCCTCAACCGGGTTATAACTGTATTTGCTTCTATATTCCTTTGTATCTCATACAGGCCATTACCTTTACCATAAGCAAACTCTACCAGCTGGTCATTTACTTTAAATTCAGGATAAGGGACGCCTATGTATATTTCCTTCTTCGCCGTATCAAGATAGAAGAAGAATCCGAAGTCAGAATTAGCACGGGTCAGGGCATTCCAGCAGTTCTCATTTGAGGGAGATATTTGTTTAGTTTCGCTATCTAAACTCCTTTCAGTCCATCCTATCTCCCGAATTGGTTTAGGCGTTTCTGAGCCCGAATACGGCATTAAAACTTTCCAACGGTCAATACCGTACTCCGCGTCCAGATTTGCCTGTATACGCCTTCCCAAATCGTACACATCCCCATAAAAAGAGAATGAGTCCATGCAGGTGTAATACATATCATCGCCTAGCACATAATCCAGAAAATCACAATTGCTAATCTCGTATTGACCGGAAGTAAAAACAAGAGTTGTGCTGAATGCATCCCCGCGCATGTTGGTACCCGCTGTACGCTTTATAGAAGATTCGTCCCGAAGTGTATAACGCTCGCCCCGGAATTCCAGATAACTGCCTATGGGTAGATCTAGTTTCCGAGCTGACATTATTGTCGTGGTTACTCTCTTCTCAGACATAGCTCCTCCGGTATAGGTGAAATCTCGGGTTACTGTAACCGGTTCGCCTGAAGGATTAAATATTTTAAGTTGCATAATTTATAGCTGTTAGGATTTTATAAAAACTCTGAATCCGGGGCCATCCTCTCCACTAGATCGAGCTAAAGCCGATTTGACAGCATTGTTTATCGCGTTTGCCGTAGAATTCATCAATACAAGTTCGGATAGCATATTAGACTGTATAAGCTGAGAAGCTTCTAAGACAGTTAGCTGTTGCTCATTTACCCGATGTACAGATATCACTACATCGCGCATGGTATTAAGATATGCCTCGATAATTTGGGCAGTTGATTCCGTTAGGCCCTGTATCCCTTTTGATAATCCGGAAAGAGATTCCTGACTTTCTTTGCTGATACCTGCCACTTGCAGAGCAGTGTCATACATATCTTGCCCCTTATTGTATGCGGTTTCCCACATCTTGCGAAGGTCCTCTACTTCTTTAGATGTAAGTGTTTCATCACTATATGCTTTTGCAAACTGGGCGTACCATTCCTCCAGCGCGTTAATCAGGTATTTATTCTTAACGAAGTTCAGTACGGCATTACGCATATGGTCTTCAAAGGAGTCTCCGACATCCGAGAATGTGGTATCAGCAGCTTGTAACAAGTCGTCCAAACCATCTTTCAAGGTGTCAAAGGATAAACCCGTATAGGTCTCTTTTAAGTTCTCCATGACCTCAGATATTTTATCTGTACCTTTAATTATCTGATCAAAATAATTTTGAGTATCCGAATCTAATTGAGAAATAAACACAGGAGCTTCTGTACTTAATTCCTCCAGCTGTTCAATGCTTAGGTCAAATAGACCTGTCATACGGCTACCCATCAGGTTTTTGAACTCTTGAACGGACATTCCTAAAGCTTTTGCAGCCTGCGTCCACCCCTCAGAGGACATGTCTTCTACCTCCTTAGTACCTTTAGATGCTTTACTACCGATACCGGCAAACCCTTTAGATGCTCCTGAATTCAAATACTGTTTACCTAATGTACGAGCTGCGTCTGTTTGTTTTTCAACTAATTCTACGGCTTTATCATAAGCCATTGCCGCGTTTTCACCGGCCAGTACTTCAGCGAATTCGAGTTGCTTCTGAATAACTTTGTCCAGTATACTGATGTAGGAATTATACATGGCTTTGGCCTTCTCGTATTTATCAGTATCACTCTCACCGCCAAATAGATCGGCTATTTTTGTAGCTATCTGTATGGCCGCACTGATAACAGCTAGTATCACCGATGCTTTTTCTATCGCCTGTATAGCTGCAGATGCAGTGGTACTTGCCGATTTCATTCCATCTATAGCAGAAAACACAGTAGTACTTATAGAACCTATCAGCGATATGATTTCCCCTGTCACGCCACCGATAGAGCCTCCTACATCTTCTATCGAACGGGATAATTGACTTAGCGTATCAGCAACTTTCTTTTCAGCAGCTTTTAACTGGTTTGTTTTCTTTATGGATTCATCTTTGGCTGCATTATATTCTGACAGAGCCTGTTCGGCTGTAATAGTGGTGTCATTACCGGCCATAACCTCATTAAGCCTTTTCTCTGCTTCCAACAGGTCTTTATCGGCTTGTACTACCTCTAATTTTAATTCAGCAATACGGCTGAATGGATCTCTGTTAAGCAATTCCTCAATTATGGACTGAGTAGTATTCGTGTATTCTCTTAATTGATCGGGTGTTAGCACCTGAGCCGCTGTCTGCTTGGCCTGCTCCAATTGCTGTAAAAGAGAATTCAAAGTTTTGGTTGATGTATCTTGCAGATTCTCAAAAGCTCTTACATAAGATGGTGTCTTCTTTAGTTGCTCGAAATCGAACGAAATTAGAGCTTCCCCTTTGCTTTTTGTAGCCTTAGCTATGGCACGGTCAATAGCGGTAACCATTGCTTCATTTCCCTCTGTTTCAGCCTTATATCTTTCTCTCCATAAGTCTTTTAGATCCTTATCAAACTTATGCTCAATACTATATCTTTGCGAGGTGTAATCCTGATATGCCGTTAATAAATCTGTGAAAGTATTTTTGTTCATTTCGGACAAAAATGATTTTCTTAACTTCATACCCTCTTCAGAAGACATAACACCCGGGTCGATACGGCGGAATGTTTGTTCAACAGCTTCTCTGAAAGTGTTGTATTCTAGTTTTACAGATATACCCATATCCCGGAATAGCTGTTTTATTTTACTCTTAGCGGCTTCTACATCTATTCCGGATCCGGCTAGTTTCTCTAAAATGGAGTAACCCTCCTTTTCAAAATTTAAGTCTCTACCCAGCGTTTCCCATTCTTTACGAAAGGCGTCAATATCATCACCCGCCTCTGTGCCTCCGATTAAACGGGATACGGCGTTCCGCAGCCCTTTGTCTCTCTTAGACGTCATTTTAGATAAATCGTCAAGTACTTTGGCGAAATAGATAAGAGGATCGGTCGCATATTCGATGGCATTTGCCTCTTTTTTGAACACTTGGGAAAACTGGTCGCCATACTTGGCTGTAACTCTCTTTTTAGCCTCTAGCTCACCCACTACCTCTATATAATCCTTATAATCGGAATAGGCTTGCTTTACCAGATCTATCTCCGCTTCATATTGCTTTATACGCGCATCTTCTGCTTGCTTGTCAACCTTTTCTACGCCGAGTTGTTTCAGCCTTGTTATTTCAGCCTCAATGGACTTTATCTTTCTATTCTTAGTGATTATTTCTGCCTCAGTGGATTCTGATAATAACTTGGCCTGCTCTAATAACCGTTCCTGGTTTTTAATTAAGGACTCCGTTTCTTTATCTATCTGGCCATTCCCGAAATTAAAGGCGCGGTCTATATCTTTGATGCTTTCAGCATATTCTTGCCTGGCAACAATGAGATCATCATACGCGCTTTTCTCGTTCATAAGTACACCGAGGAACATACCGCTGGGAAGGTTACCATGATTGTTTTTAGTCAATTCACCGGTGTACACCATTCGCATGAATTCCTGTATCTGGTCCTGTGTATATTTCTTTGTCTGCTCCAGGTATTTAGCTATTTTGGGTGCACTATCTTTCCACTCTTTAGCAAATTCATTTTCGGCCTCTTGCTTAGCTGAAGCAATTCCCCGGTCTTTGGCTGCTTGTAAAGCAGCGGCCGATATGGCAGAATACGCAGCGGCGATATTATTTAAAGAAGTGGTTTCAGAGTCCAGCCCGTTTAAGTATTTCCCATACCCGCTCATAATTTTATCTCTTGCGGTATTCCATTCGGCAGTACCCTTTTTTGCGTCTTTAAGCTGATCAAACAAGGCCTTTATGGCCCTTTGCTCTGAGTATATGGCCACCTGCGATTTTATAAGAGACTCGGCTAACTTCTCATTCTCTTTCCGGGCGTTAAATAAGCCTCCGATCCAGCTCACAATGTCTTTCCCAAATAAGGTAAATACAGTTAGTAATGCGACTAAAGCTGTTTGCCAGGAGAATATACTACTTACGACTTGACGCCATACGGGGGTAGCTCTTTGTCCTGCGGCCACAAGTTCAGCATATTCTCGTCTAGCTAATCTGATCTGATCTGCCAACATAGGCACGTTGTTAGATATCGCTGCAAAGAACGTGTGCACGCCATAGGAAAGAGAAGGTAATTCACGTGCAACCTGTTGAACTTCAAATTGTAACATGTTCATACCTCTTCGTTGGGTATTGATACTATTTTGAATGGTTCTGTTACTTTCATTTATCTGGGATGTCGGAACAGTGGGGAATCTTAATTCAGCTAATTGCTTTTTAAGGTCCTCGATCATCTTTTTGTAACTCTCATCGATAGACAAGTTTAGCTCAAAGTCCTGTCCGTACAGTATTTTACCTATTTCTTCTAGCAATTTGGTTTTATCTACACTTAGATCTACATTATTTACAGCGCCTATGGTTGATAGCTGTTTTTCAATCTCCCTGATAGTATCAGGGAGTTGAGAGGTATCTATATTAATAGCAAAAGATAAAGATCCTAAATTTTCGTTATCTGCCATGGTTCTCGGGTTTTGTTATATTCTTAAAAGCGTCATCCATGATAGTAAGAATAGCTTCTTCACCTTTCTTTTTAACACAGTCCTGTAAACCGGTCAGTATATCTTTGCTGCATATAGCTCCTTCGCTTATCTCGTCAGCTAGTTTTATGATCATACAGGAGTGAACAGTAGCGGCGCTGATATCCGGTTTCCCGGATAAAGACAGTACGGCATCAACCGCAAGACTTACGATAGTATTCAGTTGCGATTCTGATATAGTCATTTGTTTCTCTTTCATAACTTTAATTATCATGTGGTTGTTTACTGTAAAGCATATCAATGACATGAGGCTGTATCGCTATGTTGCATTTACCTCCTTTGGTATTCACAAGCAATATATCCCCAGCGTATAGGGCCCCACCCCAGATGCTTACACCCCCTACTGGGTGAAGCACATCACCGCGACTTCTTAAGAAGGCTTCAAAGTCTTCGATCTCTTGCTTTAGCCTTTTGGCCCTCTTCAGCACTTCTATTTTGTCAGGAGTATCAGCATAATTAGTATGGGCATCAGTTATAATATGTTCCAGATCATCTACTAAGCTTACGCGTAGATCTTTAATGATAAAATGGTCAGCGTTTAATGTGGCCGAATGGGAGTGACCTGAAACATGCATTGCAGCCTTAACATTGCTTTGAGCCGTTTCTATTTGGCTAAGTAGCGGCTGCATTTGCTCCAGGAACTGTGATTTCATTGCTGTGAGGGCAAATTTACCAGCTTCTTCATTTATTTGCCTTTCGGCTAGCTCCTTAGTGTGCAAACCACTGTTAAACATAAGATCGAGTAAGATATCATCGTTTATTTTTAGGCCGGTATCTTTCAGAGCGTCTACTTCTTTTTGAATAATAGACACTGCTGTATGGTAGCCTGATAGCGTGAACGTTATCAGGGCTTTATTTTGGTAGATAACTTCTTTTTTCATAATGAGTTAGTTTTATCTAGTATATCATTCATTTGCTTATCGAGTGCTTCTTTATCAGCTCTTTCGTCTTCCATCGCCTGGAACACATCGGAAATAGCTTCTATTACTTGCTTGCCGTGTTTAGTTTCTAAACCTGACCGACGTTTGTCTGATAGTTCTAATTTCTTTGCCATAATTGTTTGATTTATTTGTCTTTTAATATTTCGTCTACCTCAGTGATGGTCATGTCCGCATCGATTAATCCACGGGTCATAGAAGAGAGGGTGCGTAAGATAGATTCGCATTCAGAGTCAATGTCTATACCATCTGATAACAGTATAGATCTAACCTGCTGCGCTATTCGGGTTAGGCGACCAATGTTAACGGGGATTTGTACATCCTCCCAGCCAGTAGTATTTATTCCGTTAATTGTTTCCATTTTTTAATTTGTTTTAATGTTATTAAGTTATTAAGTTAATAGCCGTAATATGGCTATAAGATGTAAATTCGTATTGTCTATAGGATATCAATTTTATACTCCTATATATTTACTTGTTATTGGTTAATATGCTTGTTATGAGCTGTCTATGTATTTGTTGTTTCTATAAAAATGTATTCTTCTTTTCATATATCGCTTTAATTACTTAGAATTGTGAAGATTAATTATTTAGATTGATTCTAAATATATTATTTATAATTAGTCTAAATAATATGGGTATATTTTATAAGTTTTTATATTCGATATTATATTTCTTGCACATATTGAAGAATCTACCGATATTGGTGTGATTGGCTTTCAGACACTCGTTATATTTTTTATCACACTCTGAATAGTCATACTTACCCGACATAGAACTAATGGCATGAAAGAACTCCCGGCCATCCTCTCCCAAACAAGAGGCCAGAGAACAACCAACTGCGAACCAGTCTTCATAGGACTCCACAATATTTATAAGCTCTCCACAGATATAATCAACACATTTTTTGATATTGGCTTTATCTGTCTCCGTTACCTGACTATTTGATTTTACTTTCTTAGGCTTTTCTGTATTAGGAGGTAATCGGGTATATACGGTTGCATTTTCATTGATATAAGGCTCGTCATCGGATGAGATGAACCTTAAACGGCTAGGGTTGGAACATAGACGATCTATCGTTATACCGCAACGTTCAAAATCATCGCAGATAGAGATATACTGTTCTTTGTGCCTATCCGGGTATGCAATGGGGATAAGGATATAATAACCTTTCCCGCCAGCCGAATGAGCACAGGCAGCTACATAAGGAATATGATGTGTATAGTTCTTTAGATCCTCCAGATTAGTTATGTGCGGATTAGCTTTCTTATCTAAGTCGATAGCAACTACGCCGTTAAGCCTCATATTAGAATCTTTACGTCCACCAACACATATACCGGATATGGTTGCACAAGGTAGCTTATCTTTAATGAGCTTATCTCCGGTTCTCCGGTACTCTTCTACTAATTTTTTGGTATCCGGATAATAGAGGAAATCTCTTAAGGTTATTTCTTTTTCGGCCGTTGTACTCTTATTGTCTGAGAAGAAAGAGCATTTTTTATTAAGTATATCCATGGTGTTCATAAAAATTATTGATTTTGTATCACTACTGTAACAATAAAATAACATTTAAGTGCTTGATTATCTGAGTTGTTACAGAGTTAACACTGTAACAACACATTTTTACTCTTAGAAGATATTATATAGCGTACAGTAGTCATTATATATGTATAATATTATATTTATATTATTATAAAAAATAGTGTTACAAGTGTTACAATGTTTATTATTAATGGTTTACCTATCTACAAAGTTGTTACATTTGGTTACAAAAAAGTTACATCATTGATTTGCAGCCTTAAATAAATAGGGTCTTCCTACTTTTTCTGTCAATCCCATATAAGGAGTGTACCGCATCAGTGTATTATAAAGTTTAAATTCCTTTCGGAGGCATGTTGTGATCTCGTTAAGGGCGTATCTATTGCCTAGTTTACCGGCTAATTCACTTGCCGTAATGTATAGTTCTGTTAAATTATCTTCAGTCATTATTTCATCGACCACCAAACGGATATCCTGATATATCGGGCTTCTGGATGTTTCGACAATCTTATTAAACTGTTCTGTCTGGATATCTTTAGCAGTAAACCATATTCGAGACTGTTTTTTTATTGTAGGTTCGGTATTAAGTAAATACCATAACATTGCTGGAGCCTCCTCTTTTAATTTGTTATCGAAGTCGGGATCGAAGTCTTTGATCTTTTCAGGCTTAAGAACCAAATATCTAGTATCCTCCTCATTGAGATGGATACAAGTATCTTCATCGTTAGAAGCAATCATTATTTTTACAAATGGCTCAAAGCTAAATTGGGGCATGAATTTTCTATTCACAGTCGTTTTTGCTGCTGTGGAAATAGCTTTTAATTTATTGATACTCTTTTTTGTATCGGATATTTCCTCAAATACAGCTAGTAAGTTCATAATCCAGGTATTAAACTGGCTGTTCAGATCGTCCTGTCCGAATATGCCGGCATTATTACCTAATAGATATGCAACCGACTGCATAAACGTAGATTTACCAGTCTCATTTTCTTTAGAGGCGAATATGATAACAGGGAGTTTTTCTGTAGGATACTGGAAAAGCACTATCAGATAATTAAGTACAATCTCGTATTTGTCTTGTCCTATGTGCCTGATTAGCTTCTCCCATGTGCTATAGTCTCCCTTTTTGGGCTTTATGGGTAACGGGTGATAGCTATTAAAGCTATTTTCTATTACTGGCTTATACCCAGTGTGTGCTGGAACATAACATTCTGTTTCGAAATAAGGTATTGTAGTGATATCCTTTATGCCGTATCGGTCTTTTAGGGTTTGTTTGGTTACTTGTTTTATTTCGGTACGGCTTTGTTCGCGAGTATCATAAGAGGTTGCACGTATATAGAAGTTATCGCCTATCTGGAATATAAGAGGTAGTTCTATCTCCGGTTCGAATAAATCGAATGTATTATCATTTAGTGTTATCTGATTCATTATACCCTCCTTTCTAAACTAAGAGGGTTTTTCCCAGATAAATGATTAAAAGATAGTTTTTTACAGATATTTGTGCTATATTTGTCCTTGTGATACAGGGAGGGTGATTTGGGAGAATTACCTTTTTCTTTTTTCATCCGCGACCTCCCCTATTTGCTGCGATATTCTTCAAAGCTTCTTCAATAGCAGATTCGGTATAGCGTACACGTGTACCGATTCTTTTAGCTTTAATTATACCGATGTTGGTCCAGTTGTTAAGAGTAACAAGCGATATTTTAAGCCTCTCAGAGGTTTCTTTTCTTGTAAATAGATTCTCTTGTTTTGATTCAACAGGTGTAGATGTAATACTTTTTAATTTGTCCAGCCTGTTATCGATAACACGGCCGATCATTTGTTCTATATCCCCCATTGTAGCAATATGGAGAAGAACCGCATTTGTGTTTGATGAACTTTGCATAACATTTTCGTTTTATGTTTCTGCAAAGTTTACGCCTCTTTATGCTGTTAGGGTATAAAAAATATACCCGATTATATACCCTAAATTTATGTTTATTTTTCGGTCTTACCGTTTCTTATCTTTGTAGCTGTGTTTTGAAGCCCTATCTTATCAAACATACCCGCCACGAAATCACAGTCTTGATTGTGTAATTTATCTGAGCGGGTGTTTTGTCCGGTGACATATTTATATATATTAGTATCTTTTGGCGCAGTATTAGGCTCTTTCCCTGTTATAAACTGTATAAATGCAGTGAGGACAGTCTTATCTATTGTACGATCTATCTTTACATATTCATCTAACAACGTTTGAATTGCCAATATCTGTCTAGTTGTTGTGAATTCTTTATTTTCTTTTCTTTGCGGATTCTTTTTAGATATTTCGTCTAATTTTTGAGTAGCTAGATTTTTAATTCTATATAGCATAATTTCTCCTATTTTAAAATCGTCCATTCCTCCCCAGATCAGATTAAAAGTTATAAAATGGTCATCTATTAACTTAATGAACTCTTCTAAAGATGCGATATCCTCTTGAAACTTTAAAATATATCCAAATGCCTCTGTTTCAGTAATGTAGTGTTCTGAAACATGGTCTAAGAACTCTGAACTATTTAATTTCAATAATTCATGTATAGCCAAATTTGATTTTTTCATTTTTCTTCTTTTTCTGGTTTGCTGTATTTTTCCCAATGTTTTTTTAAGAGTTTTGCGTGTTCTTCAGGCGTAACTTTTATATATTTGAGGAAAGCCGATTCCGTTTTATGCCCCGTGATTTGCATCAAGGATACAGTAGGGAATCCGGATTTATACATATTTGTTGCAAAACTCCGTCTAGCCGTGTGGCTACCGATCAATTCCCATTTTTCTTTTTGATCTATTTTTCTTTTTCCACCTTTTGTTATTATTTTTTCAACTACACTGTTTATTTTTGCAGCCTTACAAACATCTTTTAGATTCTCATTAAATTTTTGCACGCTTATATCTAAAGGTATTTCGCCGTTATACTTATCCCATATTTCTTTGAATATAGGTAGCATCGGAATTGCAACTACACCGCCTGTCTTTTGCTGTTTGAGCGTTAATATATCATTTTTTATATATTCTTTTTTTATGCGGGTAAGATCTGAAAACCTTAATCCAGTCCAAGCCCCTATGAGGAATAAATCTCGTGTTTTTTCCAGTCTGGAACTATTCGAGAAATCATGTTTATGCAATATTTCTAATTCTGATTCATCTAATGCAACACTAAAGCTTTCTTCTGTTAAGGCTTTAAATTTTGCCTGTTTGAACATTAAATTTTTATTGATACCTTTTTCTGTAGCTGAATTCAATACGGCCTTTAGATTAATAATATGTCTTCCTATTGTATTGGTTGCAAGGTCTAAGTTTTGGAGATAAGCAACAAAATCAGAATAGAAATCAAGAGTTATGTCTTCAAAATCCAAATTAATCTCCTTTTCAGACTCAAATTTTTTTAGGGTGGAGAAGGTTCGTTTATACTCTAACTTTGCTCTATACCCTATTATTTTACCGCTATTCTCGTTAAATCGAGTTTCGTTCTGATCTATAAATTGCTGAAAGAATTCGTGTAAATTTTTGACAGCTTTGTTTTCTTGTTTTTTACCAAAATGAATATCTAAGAAATGTTTTAGTTTTTCTTTGTTTACAATAAACCCATCTTTTACAGATTGTATTATATATTTATTTATCGCGTTTTCTATGTCTTGTAGATTCTCGTTTAAATCGTCTTTCTCTATACAATATTTTGTGTTTTTTACTCTGTATTTTTCCGGATCCCAATGAATAGGTAACACTTTTAGCCTGGTGGCGTATAGAAGTGTATCTTTACCGAAATAATATTTGATGCAAATTGATTGAGGTTTTTTAGCCTCCATATCACGTATGATAAATCTTAATTCAGCCATAGTTATAAAGATTTATAACAAAGATAATAATTGTTCGGTAATTGTTCGGTATTTTATTTACTTATTTTAATCGTAGTTAATCAAATTTGTTTTTGTGATTGTATTTATTTTATTGATAATCATGCTATATAAATAGTGATAAGATAAATACGGAAAATTACAATAAATCATAAAGTTACTCCCGCTCCGAGTACAAAAGAAGGTTCTGGTTTTCAGAGCCTTTTTTGTTTTATGTGATTTATATATCGATACGTTATATTTCACTGTCAGTTTGGCATAATTATATTATTGGCTTAATGTTTGTCTATATATTGTTATGAAAGAAAGAATTGGAGTATTTGATAACGATAAGGATCAGACTGTAAATGATTTTTATCTGAATTTTAAAGATAAACTGAAAGAGACTCATACATTTCCTACAGATTATATCTTTAAATATATTGTGCCTGCCGAGCAGAGCATAATTGCTCGTTTACACTCGATATTTGATCAATCGAATGGTAGTATTTCGAGCAGGGATAGTAAAAATGGTAAATACACAAGCGTAACTATAAAGGTTCCTGTAAATGATGCTGATGATATTATCATTTATTACAGGCAGGCGGCTGCTATAGAAGGAATCGTGATGTTATAAGTTTAGTGGTCTTATTATAAATATAAATCTCCGGCATAATAGTATGTCGGAGATTTTGTTTTGTAGGTATTTAAATCTAGTTTTTTACTTCTTTTCTTTGAGAACTTCTTCCAATAAAGCGACTTTTTCTCTTTCTGTTTGTAGCATGCGTTCGTAAAGCTCGACTACTTTTTCTAATGGATTAAAAGTACATTTATAATGAACGGCATAGCTAACAGCTTCATCATTATAAGTATTAGCAATAATATTTATAGTTCTTTCTTCATTAAAGTTTTTAATAGCATCAACCGGAACATTAAGGGCTTTTGCAATAGCTTCTAACTGTTCATCTTTTAGTATATCGGTTTGTTCAAGTTTGGATACCGTGCGTTGTGACAAGCCTAACCTTTCGGCAAGGTCTTCCTGTTTAACGCCTAAGATTTCGCGGATGCGTTTTGCATTATATCCATCGCTTCTTTTCTTTGCTTCTGTTGTATCCATAAATATTTATATGCTTATCAGATTAATAAATCAAAAGTACAAAAATAAAAGCCGAAGGTGGTATTTTACTCTAAAAAAGTTCAGCTTTTAGAATTCAAAGGATTAAAATATACTGTCTTATAGCCTGTACTTTGTTCCACAAATAATAAATCGTTGGAATAATGGAAGCATCAACACAAACACTGTTCAATACTTTTGGCTACACTATCAATGATTATGCAACTAGTATTTTAAATAAGACAGAGGGAGCTATAAAACAAATGTTCCCTAAGGCAATATTACTGTGTACCGATTGCCTCAATCAAGAACATAATACGTCTGAAATATTTCTCGAGGTACAAATTGAAGGTGCGACCATATCCTGCACATTTAATAGTAAGACTAATGTATGTGATTTTTTACATATCTTTTTCGATGACGACAAAAACCTGTGTGACCTTATCCGTGTCTGTAACTTGGTTTATAGTTATGATCTAAATAAAAGCTGGTGGTATTCAGATCAGTTTATCGTCTGTTTGAAAAAAGACCAAAAAGATATAGCCATTGCATTTGCAGCTCGCTGATAATCTTTAACCCCTTGGTGGAGAACTCAAATCACGAGATTTGTTCTTACACATGCAGAATTGTTCCGTCGGATCGTAAGACTATAATTCGCTCGTGATCATTCCTTTCCAACTCCAGCTTGTATATTGTTTGCGAACCGTATATCATCTTGGTTATCTCTTCGAAATGATAATCGGGATATACAGCAATAGAAGCGTTTTTTACTATTGCAGGAAGGTCTTTCTCTTCAATTTCGTATTTGTAGGCAATTAAATTGGCTTCTTTGTTATAATAGGCTTTATAATCTGTATCTCCTATTTCGAATTTTACACTGTAGATATCATTGCTCATTTTCCATTCTATGTCCTTAGCCTGAGGAAAGTCTGTCCGGTGTTGCTTTGACAGCTGGTCTGTAGGACGGGTCTTTGCCGGATGGGATATTTCGTAAATGTTCAATAAAGAATCGGCTGTCTCATAGGTGTATTGGGAAGAAACAGGCGGAGTAACCTCAATCGTCCTGTGTTGACAGGAAATTAGCAGGAGGCTGATGGTATAGAATACGGCTGTGGGGTATATTCTCATTTCAGTTAAATTTTAGGGTGATTGTATGTATACCATTAGAATAGTTATGATTTATTTGTATGTTGTATTGTTCGACAATTGTTTTCACTATGGAAAGCCCTAATCCCGACGATTGTTTACTGCCGGAGTACGAAACATATCGACTGAAAATATCAGTATTGTCGGGAGGTAAAGGTTCGCCACTGTTGGATATCGTAATTGTTTTATTGTCGAAAACTATATTTATATGTCCACCTGTTTTGTTGTGGGCAATTGCATTTTTTACGAGGTTATTTACCATAATAAAAGCCAGATCCCGGTTCATGTTTATTTGGGGGATACCTCTTTTTTCAGTGTTTATGGTTATTTCCTTATAGTCAGCTAAAGCTTCGAAATCTTCCAGAACCTCATCGAATACATGTGTGAAGTCGATAAGTTCATTTCTGGTGAACTGTTTGTTTTTTATTTTAGATAGTAACAATAATGTATTATTTAATCTTTTAGTTCGTCCCAGACTGTTAATCACTACGTTTATATCTTCAACTTGCTGTTGAGAAAGACTATCGTCATTCATCATCAGTTCTAATTTTCCTATAGCTATCGCAATAGGAGTTTGAAGTTCATGGGATGCGTTTTCGATAAAATGCCTTTGTTCGGCATATGCATTAATGTTCTTTTCCAATAATTCTTTAACCGATTCTATCAGGTCTGAGTATTCGGATATGGAAGTTGTGGGCAAATCGGGCATCTGCCTCTCGTTTAGTTTGAAATGCTTAAGTTGGCTCAGAAGGGTGTAAAAGGGTTTACTGCTTTTGTTGATGATTCTTTTAGTCGCAATTATCAGGAATAGCGAAAGTGCTACCCATAATGTCATGAGAAGATAAAGCATATTCTCGATCATATCGTCGCTCTCGACTGTGGATGTAAATATCTTTATCCGGTAATATTCGTTATCTTGGGTACAAAGAAAAGCTGTTGTCAGCATGCGTACTTCTTCCTTCTCTTGCTCACTTTCGAAATATACGAATGTGTTGGAGTATACTTCTTTCATGCCAATGGCTTCTTCGTACGATATTTTCTCGATAAAGAGATTTAAGGGATCGTATTTTGCCATATTATCCATGAAGTCGGGAATTTTATTGGCTTCCAATATCAATTCCTGTTTCAGATTGTTAAGACCTTCATCTATTCCGTCATATATTTCATTCATTTGTTTGAAGAAATAGATAACAGACCAGATCAGTAAGATCAGTATAAAAAGAAGAGATAGTCTCAACGTCAGATAATTTGCCAGTTTCATATTATTCGTTCAGGAAAAGACATTATCACTCGGGTTTTAAACGGTTACTTTATAACCTACACCATATACATTAGAGATGGTTATATTGGCATCATTCTCTTTCAGCTTTTTTCTGAGATTTTTAACCTGGGAGTACACAAAGTCGAAGTTATCTGCCATATCTATATTATCTCCCCATACGTGTTCGGCCAAAGTCTCTTTTGTTATCAGGCGGTTTGTGTTTACAACGAAAAAAGATAGGATATCGAATTCTTTCCTGTTTAACTTAAGTTCCGTTCCGTCAATCTCCACAATTCTCGCAGAGAAGTCTATGAATAGATTGCCCAAAGTCAGATTGTTTTTTCCTCCTTGCTGCTTCCTGCGGATTACCGCCTTGATGCGTGATGATAATTCCGCCAGATGAAACGGCTTAGCAAGGTAATCGTCTGCCCCCGAATCCAGACCACTGATTTTATCATCGACCGAATCTCTTGCGGATATAATAATGACATTGCCGCGGATACCCTTTTTTTTCATTTCCTCAAGTATCTTCAGCCCGTTTCCTCCGGGTAGATTGATATCTAAAAGAATGCAGTCATATTCGTACATGGCAATTTTCTCCATTCCAGAGTCGAAGTCTGTAGCTCTTTCTACCAGAAAGTTTTCGGACTCCATAAATGTTTCTATAGACTTCAGCATTTCAAATTCGTCCTCAATAACAAGTATCTTCATTCGCAAATGGTTATAGTGAATATTTCAAATTTAGAAAAAAATAGCAGCTTACAGTAACGAAAATAGAAGGAAATACCAGAGATTGGTATTTCCTCCACCTTTTGGTTGTTTATGAAAATAATTTAATAATCAATAGTCCTGAAAGTTCCGTTCCATTCGAAAATCAGTTCCAGATTATTATTAAGGGTCACTTCATAGCCATTCTTCTGGTTGTCTTTGTCTATTTCGACAATGTACTGGCTGGGATATGTTGTTTGTACGTATTCGGAAACAATGTCCAGTGGTGATAGTGCAAGGATACTTGCCGGTAATTGCTGATGATTTCCATCAACGTTTTTCCATACCCCTTGTTTGTCGAAATCGACTTCATAACCGTTTGACAGATACACATCGTAGCTGTCGTTATCTTCTTCTACAAGCCGTACCGTAACGCCGGGGAAGTGAGTTTCTATAAATAGCCGCGATTCGGCAGGCAGGCTTTCGTAAGAGATCTTCTTGTCATCGTCATCATCACTGCATGAAGTATACGTAAATGCCAGTGTGATAATGCTTAATGTAAATAGTAACTTTTTCATTTCTTTTGAGTGTTTATTTATCAATTCCTATATAGTTTCCTTGTTTATTAAATATGAGTTCAATATAATTGTTCGATATATTTACCTCATACCGGTTATCGTCTATCGAGACTTTTATTATCATCGATTCCGGATATTTTTCTCTAACAAATGAGGTTATTCCGGCTGGTATTAATTGAGAGGGAACCGACGCGTTATGCCTCTCTATTTTATCCCATTCCCTATTCCATTTGAATTCGACATAAGTATCGTCTTCCAGCCAGACACCATAATCGAGAAAGTCGATCTCTGCACTGCGTATATTGGTTTCAGGGAAATTTGTATCAATAAAGTCTACGATACTTTTCGGTAGACTGTCTTTAGCTACAAGCCTGTTATCGTTATATACATCCAGTACAAAGAATGATAAGCAAGCTATGGCTATAATGGCAATTGCGGTAATGATAATCTTTTTCATAATTGCATGGAGTTATGATTGGTGTCTGTTTAATAATCAGTAATTTCACTGATAAATGCCCCGTCTTCTTTGTATATCACAATTAATTCGGCATCAGTACGTTTGTTTTCCAATTCGATGATATATCCTTTTATTGTACCTTTCTGGAAATAATCACAGCCATCGACTTTATATTCAGTGTATTTAGCTGCAACGGCATTTTGTACAGTGCTTGCTATAGTGGGGTATCTTACTTCCTGAGTGTACATTAATAATGTTCCATCGCTTACATACCATGCTTCGTAATCAACATTAGCTATTTCAAAATCTACCTTATATACATTACCAACATAGTCCCAGTCGATATCTCGTGCTGATGCAAATTGGCTGTTGAAAGCTGTAGTTACTAATACCGGAACATTGGCTGCGTTTATATCTTTATCCCTGCCTTGTTGATAGCTTGCTAATAAGGCGTCTATCTCGTCGTCGGTATAGTTTCCGTCAACAGGTATTTCAGGTGTGGTTACTGGTTCTTCGGTATTGTCTCCTGAAGTGCTTGCCTTGTAGAATGAATTGGATATATATGTTCCGTCTTCGGTGAAGTATGCATCTTCTTCAATATTGAGGTTTTCTAATTCTACTAGATACCCTGCACTATTGGCTTTGATTACTTTTTCGACATCTTCGATTGTATAACCGTTGAATTTGTCAGATATCGCTGTTTGTACACTTTGGGGTAATGATGATTTGGTTATGTCGAATCTGTATGCCAGTAATGTTCCATCTGAATTGTACCATGCGTCATAGTCTACATTGTTGATCTCAAAATCTACTTTATAAACATTAGCCGAGGTTTCCCAATCAATATCCCGTGCATTAGGGAATACAGTCTTAAAGTTTGAGGAAATAGCTGATGGCACATTGGCCGGAAGAATATCGGTGTCGTTCCCCGAATAGTATGCGGCAATAAGAGCATCTGTTGCTTCGTCTGTAAGTGTACCACTGATTTCGGGAGTCGAAGTTTCGGCATCGTTGGCGGGTTTTACAGAATCATCTTCCCAAAGGTTCTTGGAGATAAAAGTTCCGTCTTCTTTGTAAAAAGCATGAACTTCTGTCTTGTTTTTCTTCAGGTCGACATAGTATCCAATAATTTCGCCTTTATATACTTTCTCCGCTTCATCAAGAGTATATCCTGTATAATCGCTCGCTATAGCAGAT
Source organism: Indolivaga macrotermitis (assembly GCF_900128985.1). Lineage (GTDB taxonomy): Bacteria > Bacteroidota > Bacteroidia > Bacteroidales > Dysgonomonadaceae > Dysgonomonas_A > Dysgonomonas_A macrotermitis. Next base: position 80,963 of record NZ_FQUC01000014.1, read on the forward strand.
GAAACGGCTGAAGGCAATTCGCCGTTCGCTATGTCATATTTGTACATCAGTAAATTGGCATTGCTGTCGTACCATGCTTCGTAATCGACATTGCTGATTTCGAAGTCTATTTCGTATACGTTGTTTGATGCCTTCCATTCAACATCGGTTGCGTTAGGGAATTTCTTGTCGAATTCTGTCTGAATATTGCTTACCGATTGAGCGGATGTGGAAGGGGCTGAATAGTATTCAGCAATTCTGAGTTTGATCTCACTTTGCTGAATACCTGTTACTTCTGTACCTCCATCGATTAGGTCGGAATTATTGTCATTGCTGCATCCTACACTAAACAGGATGAAGGAGCTTAAAAAAAGAGTTGTTACTAAAGACTTCATATTTATAATGTAATTTTAATTAGATGATTTCTCATTAAGCTTGCATGCTTAGATTCTTGGACATTCAAGAATATATTGCAAAGGAAATGGGCAAATCTGGAAATATTTGGGAATAATCGGGTCTCGGGGTAAATGCTTTGGAGGAAGTCTTTGGCAGTTGCTTGATTTATAGTTAATAAAACTCAAAAAATTACAGCAGAAGTTTATGAGTATTGTCTCTTTTTAATAAAATTATTACATTTAAAATCGAATCAAACTACATGCTATGATAGAAAGCCTGACTGAGTTTTACGAACGTATAAACAGTAGAGGTCCTATGATTTTAAATAAGGGGGAGGAATATATTGATATTGATGCAAGCAAATGTAATATAGGGAAAACCTCTTTCAGCTACCGGGATTTTTATAAGGTTGCCTTAGTTCTGGATATCGGTAAATTATATTATGCCGACAGATGGATAATGGTGGACAGACCGGCTATTCTCTTTTCGAATCCGTTGATTCCTTATGCGTGGGAAGCAATTGAAGCAGGAAGCGAAAGAGGAATGTATTGTATATTTAATGAATCTTTTCTTAAATCGGGAGACCGCAACAGTTCGTTAGCGGAAACTCCGCTTCTCGACATTTCCAAAGAACGTATCTATTTTATAGATGACAACACTGTAAACAATATAAAAGAACTGTTTGCTAAAATGCAAGCGGAACTAACATCTGACTATACACAAAAAGCCGATGTTCTGCGTTCGTACCTCCATTTACTTGTACATGAGTCAGTGAGGGGGCAGTTATCGGATTCTTATATTCCCCAGAAAAATGCGGGACAACGTACAGCTGAATTATTTTTGGCTTTACTGGAACGTCAGTTCCCGGTCGAAATACCGTATAAGGGACTAACACTTAAAACAGCAAATGATTATGCCGAACGTTTATCTGTACATGTAAATCATCTCAACAGGGTGGTTAAATCAAGTACGGGCAGAACTACATCGACATTAATTATAAACAGAATTGTACAGGAAGGAGTGCAATTGCTCCAACATTCTAACTATTCGGTAGGGGAGATAGCTTTTGCTCTGGGCTTCGAAGAACCCGCATCTTTTAGTAATTTTATAAAGAAACATACGGATTTATCACCGACAGCACATCGATCGCCTCAAATTGTTTGAATTGAACAAATGATCGTTTGATTTGCAATAGTGATGATTTCCTCTCCATGGTAATTTTGGTAAACGAACTAAGTAATTTACAAACATGAAAACAAAGTCGTTATTATCAGTTATTATTATCATGCTATTTATCGGAAGTCTCAATGTGTGTGCGCAATCGTCAACTAATCAAAAGAAAGCTTTGATAGTTTATTATTCTCTGCGTAATGGTAATACCCGTATAGTTGCAGAACATATTCAAAAGAGTGTAGGCGGTGATATCTTTAGGATAGAAACCGTAAATGATTATCCGTCTGTCTATAATGAGGTTACAGCACAGGCAAAAAGAGAATTGGAATCGGGATACAGGCCGCCACTTAAAAACAAAGTCAAGGATTTTAGTCAATATGATGTAATATATATCGGGTCTCCTAATTGGTGGAATACAATTGCTCCGGCTGTTATGACTTTTTTGGAAAGTTATAATTTCGAAGGCAAAACAATTGTTCCTTTTATCACTCACGAAGGTAGCCGGCTGGGAGCTAGTGTAACCGATATTAAGAAAATGGCACCTAAAGCAACCGTTCTGAAAGGACTTCCGGTTAGGGGAGGTTCGGTAAACGAAGCTATGCCTGATGTTCAGAGATGGCTGAAAGATCTAGGGCTGATAAAGTAATACTCTGATTAAAAACTTAAATAACCACTTTAAAAGAAGAACATGCTACGAAAAATCAGGATTATAACTGCCGGTATATTCTTTTTTCTTACGACCTTGTTGTTTCTGGATTTCACCGGATCATTTCACTTATGGTTTGGTTGGATGGCAAAAGTACAACTCGTCCCTGCTATACTGGCGGTAAATGTAGTCGCAATTATTTTTCTGCTACTACTCACATTTATTTTTGGTAGATTATACTGTTCTGTAATATGTCCGTTGGGGGTATTTCAGGATGGCATATCTAATGTATCGGGGAGAAGAAAAGGCAAGAAAAACCGTTTCAGGTACTCTTCTCCTAAATCGTACTTACGCTATGGCGTACTGGCATTGTTTGTAGTTTCTATGCTTGCCGGTATCAGTGTCGTTGTTTCCGCTCTGGATCCTTATGCTTCGTATGGGCGAATGGCGTCTGGATTCTTAACTCCTCTTTACCGTTGGGGTAATAATCTCTTAGCTCTGGTTGCAGAACGGATTGACAGTTATGCCTTTTATTCGGTAGATGTTTGGATGAAGAGTTGGATTGTATTCGGTGTAGCAGTAGCAAGTCTTGGAATAATTGCAATTCTTGCATGGAGACATGGGAGAACGTATTGTAATACGATTTGTCCGGTTGGGACATTACTTGGGTTTATCTCACGTTTTTCGATCTTCAAACTTCATTTTGAATTAGAAAAATGTAATGGGTGCGGCTTGTGTGCCCGTAATTGTAAATCGTCTTGTATTGATGCCAAAACAAAGAATATAGATTACAGTAGGTGTGTAACCTGCTTTAACTGTGTGGAGAAATGCAAATCGGGAGCAATCGTATATACATCTCGAAAATGGGGCGCTAGCAAAACTCCGGTAGATACTGTGGATGTGCATCATACTTCGAATACGGAAAATGATAAGGATGGAATGTCGCGCCGCAGTGTACTTTCATTGTTAGGATTACTGGCTTTTACTAATATTGTAAAATCTCAACAGATAAAGGTTGATGGTGGATTAGCTACTATTGAGGATAAGAAAATACCGGATAGGAAAACTCCTATTGTTCCACCTGGAGCATTAAGTGCCCAAAATATGAAGCAGCATTGTACTGCCTGCCAATTGTGTATATCGGGTTGCCCTAATGGAGTATTGCGCCCGTCGAGTAAGCTTGTCACGTTGATGCAGCCGGAGATGTCTTATGAAAGAGGGTATTGCCGTCCCGAATGTGTGGAATGTTCGCAGGTATGTCCTGCCGGAGCCATAAAACCGATAGACATTGCTGAAAAATCTGCAATATCTATTGGCTTAGCTGTCTGGATTAAAGATAATTGTGTGGTGAATACAGATGAGGTACAATGTAATAGCTGTGAATATCATTGTCCCACAGGAGCTATTACTTTAGTCGACAGGGATCCCGGTTATAGTGATTCTCTAAAGATTCCTACAGTGGACAAGGAGCTTTGTATCGGATGCGGGGCATGCGAAAATCTGTGTCCGGCACGTCCGTTTAGTGCAATTTATGTAGAAGGTAATGTCAGGCATCATTCTATCTAAGGTCTCGAACCTTAAAAAAAATGGATAAATAGTATGGAAAATAAAGGCAAAAAAGAAATAAGCAGAAGAAGTTTTCTCAAAGTATTGGGAGCCGGTTCTGTTGCTGCTACAGCTGCATTATATGGATGCAAGTCTGATAATAAAGTTTCAGCAGAGGGGGGGACATTAGGAGAAGTTCCGACTGATAAAATGACTTACCGTACCACCCCTACCACAGGAGACAAAGTTTCTTTATTAGGATATGGTTGTATGCGTTATCCTTTGAGGAAAAACTCAAAAGGCGAAGAAGAGGTCGATCAGGATATTGTAAATGAACTGATTGATTATGCTATTGCACATGGTGTCAACTATTTTGATACATCTCCGGTATATGTGAGGGGGTGGTCCGAGGCAGCTACAGGTATTGCTTTGAGCCGGCACCCCCGCGATAAATATTTTATTGCGACCAAGTTGTCGAATATGAATAATAACCCGAATGTCCGTTCGTATGAAGGATCTTTGGCGATGTATAAAAAGTCGTTTAGCGAACTTAAGGTCGATTATATCGATTATTATTTATTGCATACTGTCGGTAATGGAGGGATGGAAACTTTCGAAAACCGGTATATAGATAATAAAGTACTTGATTTTTTATTGAAAGAACGCGAAGCAGGCCGTGTACGTAATCTGGGATTCTCGTTTCATGGCGATATTGCTGTTTTTGATTATTTGCTGGCAAGCGATATCAAATGGGACTTTGTTCAGATACAGCTGAATTATGTCGATTGGAAACATGCGACCGGAAGTAATACGAATGCCGAATACTTGCTTACTGAACTGGAGAAGAAGAATATCCCGGCTGTAATTATGGAACCTCTCTTAGGTGGACGTCTTTCGAGGGTACCTTCCCAGGCTTTGAATATAATGAAAGAGATACACCCCGAAGATAGTGCCGCACAATGGGCATTCCGTTATGCTGGCACACCTGAAAGTGTTCTGACGGTATTGAGTGGCATGGTATACATGGAACATTTGCAGGAAAATATCCGGACATATTCTCCTCTGATTCCATTGCAAAAGAAAGAATATGAAGCTTTGGACAGGGTTACGGAAATCATGCTGAATGCCGACTATGTACAATGTACCGAATGCCAGTATTGCATGCCTTGTCCTTACGGGCTTGATATTCCGGGAGTTTTCGGGCATTATAACCGTATTGTTAGTGCAGGAAATAAATTGAAAAGTTCGAAGGATGAAAATTATAAGAAGGCACGTACTGCATTTCTTGTCGGATATGACCGTAGTGTGCCAAAGCTTCGGCAGGCAAGTCATTGTATTGGTTGCGAGATTTGTAAACCTCACTGCCCGCAACGGATCGATATACCAACCGAGATGAGGCGTATAGACTTTTATACCGAACAATTAAAACAAAAAATAGAATTTTAAGGAGTAGATGGAAAAAATAATAACGGTATTACATGATGGAAATTATTCCTGTGTAGTCGAAAACAGTAATGGTATACATACTTTTTCGCAACGGGGAGTAGCTGATTTATACAATATGGTGAAGAATCAGCCCAGATTTTTGAACGGAGCGTCTATCGCAGATAAAGTTGTAGGTAAAGGTGCTGCTACGTTGATGATTTTAGGAGGTATAAAAGAATTGTATGCTGATGTGATAAGCCATCCGGCTTTAGCCTTATTGCAGGAGAACGGGATTGAACCGGAATTTGAGACCGTAGTACCTTTTATCGAAAACAGGGATAAGTCGGATTGGTGTCCTCTGGAAAAGATTTGTTACGAAGAATCGTCACCGGATGCTATTTTGCCTTTAATTGAGGAATTCATTAATAGGATGAGAAAGCTACAAAATACATAAGATCATATTTGTCGAAAATTAAAATACAATCATATAATGGAATCAACTACATTAAAACTTTATTCTTTGAATTATAAAGAACTGAGAACTTATCTAGTGGCATCGGCTTTTGTTCTGGGGAATATTATTCTTCCACAGATTTGCCACTTAATTCCGAATGGAGGTTTGATACTGCTTCCGATCTATTTTTTTACTTTGATAGGGGCGTATAAATATGGGTGGAAAGTAGGTTTACTTACGGCGATATTGTCTCCGTCAGTTAATTTTCTTTTGTTCAGTATGCCTCCGTTGGCAGTGTTGCCTGCTATATTGTTAAAATCGGTTCTTTTAGCAGGTTTTGCAGGATTAGCCGCAAAATATTTCAAGAAAATATCTGTCCTTATATTGTTGGCTGTTGTTTTGTCCTATCAGGTTTTAGGAACATTGGGCGAATGGCTTTTGAACGGGAACTTTATTCTTGCCATTCAGGATTTCCGTCTGGCAATTCCCGGAATGTTGTTGCAAATATTCGGAGGGTACTTATTTATTAAACATTTAATTAAAAATTGATATGGAAAGTCTACTATTGATAGGGGGGCTTGGCTTACAGGAGATTCTTCTTATTGCATTGATTATTCTGTTGTTTTTTGGTGGAAAGAAAATTCCCGAATTAATGAAAGGGCTTGGTAAAGGAGTGAAAAGTTTTAAAGACGGGTTGAATGAAGTTGAAAAAGACAATAAGCCATCCGGACAGTCCGAAACTTCTCTGGATAAGGAAACAGAAGAAAAATAAGATTGTATATGTCGACCAAAACCCTCACATTTTGGGAACATTTAGATGAATTGAGGGCTTCTTTAATAAGGATTGTTATAGTAACTGTAATATTCGGTTTTATTGCATTCTTTTTTAAAGATTACCTTTTCAGTCTTGTTCTGGCTCCTAAAAATGAGAGCTTTGTTACTTATACCATATTTCGGGATATAAGTAATTTCTTCTTGTCGTCAGGAAATGAAGGTGAAGCATTTTCTGTGCAATTAATTAATACCGGTCTTGCCGAGCAATTTGTTATACATATGAAAGTTGCTATGTATGCAGGACTCTTGTGCGCATCACCTTATATCCTATATTTGTTATTTAGGTTTGTAGCCCCTGCCTTATATAGTAATGAGAAAAGATATGCTTTTAGAGTTGTTTTAGGTGGGTATATAATGTTTTTGTTGGGTGTGTTACTCAATTATTTTCTTATATTTCCATTAACATTCCGGTTTTTAGGGACATATCAGGTGAGTACCGAAGTTGTTAATATGATATCGCTGCATTCTTATGTAGACACATTAATGATGCTGAGCTTAATGATGGGGTTGGTATTTGAGATCCCTATTTTATGCTGGTTATTTGCTAAGTTTGGTTTTCTCTCTGCTCCTTTTATGAGAAAATACCGGAGGCATGCAATCGTAATTTTGTTGGTAATTTCTGCTGTAATAACACCTACTACCGATATTTTCACACTGCTACTAGTGGCAATGCCAATGTATTTGTTATACGAGATAAGTATTCTGATTGTGATGCGTTGTAATAAAATCGAAGAAGTATTGTAGATTCCTATTTAGTATAATCGTGTTGTTCATTTATATACCCGTTGTCCCAATATTCTTTCATTAGATCGAATTTGGAGAGAACATCTTTACATACTTTTAGATATATATTTCCGAATCCTAAAAGGTGTTTTTTGTCGTATCTGAACCAATCTTCAGTTAGGCTGCTATTAGTTTTCATATTTGATTGAATCCGTTTTCTTGTATATAGATCATGAGCAGTCAGTCTTTTTACCGGGATTCGATCCTCCCACAGTAATGTAGTTTTATCAACGATGCAATTAGCTATTTCTATAACAAAGCCTCCTCCATGTAAATCAAACTGAAAAGTCAATAGGTTAACTTTGGTACCTGTTATTCGCCTGAAATGAGGGAATGAACCTCTGAAATCTAAAAGTCGTAACTGAGGTATTACGTAGTCTTTCAGATAAATATCCATCGTTTTTCTGTCCGTATTATTCATATCCCCAAACATATAAAAAATAGTTTGTTCTTAACCCTTTTTTGATGCAGAATGGTGATTGATAGAAGAGAAAAAGTATAAAAAATGACGGAAATTCCATCCTTTTTTCCTTTCTCGGTGCTAATAAATCCTTTTTCTTAACAATTCTGCCATATGTCGATAGAATAACCCTGTCTGTCGAAAATATTTTATATAAAAATCGCTCCTGTTTATATTTGAAATAAGAAAGAATTGGAAGTCGGACTCAATACTGGGTTCCGTTTCGAATTATGTTGAATTTGTAAAACAATAGGTTGGTCTGATTTGTTGAAACTCAAATATAAATAAGAGGTATGAAGGTTTGGTATAAATTAGTTGTACTGGTTATCATCGCTTTATCGGGCAATCTTTCAGCTCAGGAAAAATGGACACTGCGCGATTGCATTGAGTATGCCAGGCAAGAGAATATTCAAGTAAAAAAATCCCGCATAACTACGGCTAGTTCGGATGTAGACCTGAATCAGGCCAAGGCTGAGCTTTTCCCGAGCCTAAGCGGAAGTGTTTCGCAGAGTTACAGCCATGCAAAAGATGCGGCTAATGACTACAAGTACAAAGGGCTTTTCAATGGCCAATATGGAATAAATGCAAGCTGGACGGTTTTTAATGGAAATAAAAACCGGAATAATATTAAGCAAGCGGCTTTACAAAAAGAGTCTGATGCACTCACTTCAGAACAGCAGCAGAATGATATAGAGATATCGATTACCCAAACTTATCTGCAATTGTTATATGCTCGTGAGTCTATAAAGAATAACGAGAATATAGTTGCTTCGTCCGAGGCTCAGTTGAAACAGACAAAAGATTTTTTGGATGCAGGCAGTATCACACGTGCAGAGTATGCACAGGTCGAATCTCAATACAGTTCTGATAAATATAATCTAGTATTGGCTCAAAACTCGTACGATAGCTATTTTCTGCAACTTAAGCAGTTATTGGAATTTGGTATAAATGAAGAGTTAGCGCTCGATTTTCCCGAGGTGAATGACAGTGAAATAGAAGCTTTAATTCCCTCTAAATATGAAGTATATCAGACCGCATTGCAAATAATGCCCGAGATAAAGAATAATAAGCTGGGAATTGATATTGCGGAAGTTTCCAAATCGTCGGCAAAGGCTGGTTATATCCCAACTATATCGCTCAACGGAAGTATTGGTACAAGTAATATTTGGAACAGTGGTTATCCTGCTTTCACAACTCAGATTAACAGGGGATTCAATCAATATATCGGGCTGTCAGTCAGTGTACCTATTTTTGATAATCGCACTAATAAATCGAATGTAGAAAGGGCCAACCTCCAGATACAAACTGCCGAATTAAATTATACTCAAGCACAAAAGGATCTTCTAAGCACTGTCGAAAGCCTGTATCTGGATGCTGTATCAGGGCAAAGTAAGTATAGTGCAGCTAAAGACAAACTTACATCATCGGAACTTAGTTATACTTTGGTGAAGGAGCAATATGCTCTGGGAATGCGCAATACGGTAGAGTTGACTACCGAACAGAATAATTATGCAAATGCTTTGCAGGAACTGCTGCAAGCTAAGTATTCGGCTTTATTGAGCCTTAAATTACTGAACTTCTATCAAGGGAAAGAAATAACAATGTAAAGAAGCCCTCAGGCTTTTATTATTCGACTAACATAATATCTTTTACTTATAATATACTTTGGAAATGAATAAAGGAAATAAAAAATATCTGATCATAGGAGGGGTAATTCTTCTCACTGTATTGGCGTTTTTCTTTTGGCCGAAAGGAGATAAGAGTTCTTATGCACTGGTAACAGAGCCGGTAAAAAAAGGAGACCTTACTACTGCTGTTACAGCAACAGGTACAGTAGAACCAATAACACTGGTTGAAGTAGGTACGCAGGTTTCAGGTGTAATCTCTAAAATTTATGTAGATTATAATTCTGAAGTAAAAGCAGGTCAGGTGTTAGCCGAACTGGATAAGCGCATGTTAACATCGGAGCTTGAAACAGCTCAGGCTACATTGCAATCCAAAAAGGTGGAACTTGATCAGCAACAACGGACATATAACCGTAATAAAGGATTGTGGGAGAAACAAGCAATAAGTAAAGCTGATTGGGAAGCCGTAGAAACAGCATACGAGACAGCTAAATTAGCGGTGTCTTCTTCTCAGGCTGCGGTTTTCAAAGCCCAGACAAATCTTGGTTATGCAACCATTGTATCTACCATTGATGGGGTAGTTGTATCACGAGCTGTAGAAGAAGGACAAACGGTTGCTGCTTCGTTCAGTACTCCGACTTTGTTTACTATTGCTAATGACTTGACAAAGATGCGTGTTATAGCCAATGTTGATGAAGCTGATATAGGTCAGGTAGCCGAAGATCAAAGAGTAATGTTTACTGTGGATGCTTATCCGAATGACGAGTTTCAGGGTAAAGTTGTACAGGTTAGACTCGAAGCTACGACTACATCTAATGTGGTTACTTATGAAGTGGTTATTGATGCACCTAATCCCGATCTCAAACTAAAACCCGGCTTAACTGCCAATGTTAATATATATACGTTGGAAGAAAACAATGTACTTATTATGCCTGCTAAGGCCTTACGATTTGTTCCTGATCCCGAATTAATGAGTCAGGTAAAAGATATCGAAGTAGAACAAAGTACCGAGAATGCGGCAACGGGTAAAAAATCGGTTTGGGTTAAGTCTGGTAATAAGATAAACCAACGCACTATTACTATAGGTACAAGTGACGGAATCAATATTCAGATACTGGGAGGTTTGGAAGAAGGTGCTGAAGTTGTTACCGGTATTACCGAACATTCGCCGAAAGCTCCCGTAAATGAGGCCAATGGTGAATCGAGTCCTTTTATGCCAAAACGTCCGGGGAAAAAATAAAGGACAGATATACAGGTATAAAAAGATTTAATCAAACAATGAACCATTAGGTTATGAATACAGGACAAAAAAGAGAAATCATAAAAGTCGAAGATATAAAGCGCGATTATGTTGTAGGAGAAGAAGTTGTACATGCTTTGCGTGGTGTTAGCTTTACAATATATGAAGGTGAATTTGTGACTATTATGGGTACCAGTGGTTCCGGAAAGTCAACACTGTTAAATGTTATAGGGTGTCTGGATACTCCTACTGCCGGAGAGTATTATCTGGATGGCATATCCGTTCGTAAGATGGGTAAGAATGAGAGGGCAACACTGCGTAACCGCAAGATTGGTTTTATTTTTCAATCATATAATCTGTTAGCTAAAACAACGGCAGTCGAAAATGTGGAACTTCCGCTGATGTACAATCCCACTATCTCGGCTAAAGAGAGACATTCGAGAGCAATAAAGGCATTGACGGATGTAGGGTTGGGCGACCGGTTGAATCATAAGTCCAACCAGATGTCAGGAGGGCAACAGCAACGTGTGGCTATTGCACGGGCGCTGGTAAATGAACCGGTTATAATACTTGCCGATGAAGCTACCGGAAATCTGGATACACGGACATCGTTCGAAATTCTGACATTGATGCAGAAACTTCATCAGGAGGAACATCGTACAATTATTTTCGTAACCCACAATCCTGAACTGGCTCATTTCAGTAGCCGTAATATTGTTATAAGTGACGGACGGATAAAATCTGACACATACAATGACGAGATTAAACTGGCACGCGAAGTATTGGAAACTCTACCAAAAGAGGAGGCATAATCTATGAATATAGTCAACTTATTTAAAATAGCATTGCGTGCACTGAATGGAAATAAATTCAGGGGATTTCTGACCATGCTCGGTATCATTATCGGGGTAGCGGCGGTAATTGCGATGCTTGCTATCGGACAAGGCTCGAAAAAAAGTATACAGGATCAGATATCGACCATGGGTTCGAATATGATTAATGTTCGTCCCGGAACCGGACAGTTCGGAGGGGTACGCCAAAGTTCCAGCAGTATGCAAACTCTAAAACTCGAAGATTATGAAGCGATCGAAAGCCAGGGTGAGTACATCAGTGCTGCTACTCCGGAAGTATCTTCGTCGGGACAGGTTATTTTTGGAGCGAACAATGCACCGACTACAGTTTACGGAGTAAATCCTTCTTACCTGGATATTCGGAAATATACTGTCAGTGAAGGTAGTATGTTTACTGAGGCTGATGTGAAAGCTTCTACCAAAGTTTGTGTAATCGGACAGACTGTTGTAGAGAATTTATTTACCAACGGTGAAGATCCGATCGGGCAAACAATCCGTTTCAATAAAATACCGATGAAGGTAATCGGTATATTGACTTCCAAGGGCGATAATACTATGGGGATGGATCAGGATGACTTGGTACTTGCTCCGTATACAACTGTGCAGAAGCGTATACTTGCTATTACCTATATTCATTCTATTGCTGTTTCGGCAATAAGCGAAGGGGCAACCGAAGATGCTATTGCCAGTATAGAGGAAATATTACGCCAACGGCACAAGATAGGGATAGGGCAGGAAGACGACTTCAATGTGAGATCACAAAAGGAACTTATATCCATGATGAGTTCGACAACCGATATGATGACCGTTCTCTTGGCTTGTATCGCAGGAATTTCACTCTTTGTAGGTGGTATCGGTATTATGAATATCATGTATGTTTCGGTAACCGAGCGTACCCGCGAGATCGGGTTGCGTATGTCTATCGGGGCTAAGGGTGTCGATATACTGATGCAATTCCTGATAGAAGCTATTCTGCTCAGTGTTACCGGAGGTATTATCGGCGTAATATTGGGGATAAGCAGCGCATATGTAGTAAAGAATGTACTGATGTGGCCTATTGATATACAGCCTTATACAATATTCCTTTCTTTTGCAGTATGTTCTGCTACCGGAATATTCTTTGGATGGTACCCTGCCAAGAAGGCTTCGGATCTGGATCCTATAGAAGCCCTTAGATATGAATAAACAGGGATAATGATATAAAACGAGAAAGAGTCAGGTTTAAACCTGACTCTTTCTCGTTTTTATGAAATAAATTAACAGCTTATTATTTTAACCATTCGTCGAACCATCTTTTGAATTCTCTTTGGAATAAGATTCCGTTTTGAGGTTTGGCAATCCAATGGGTTTCATCCGGGAAAATAAGCATCCGGGTAGGAATACCTCTTAGTTTAGCAGCATTAAATGCCATCATTCCTTGTGAAGCAAGAATACGATAATCGTGTTCACCATGAGTTATCATAATAGGAGTGTCCCATTTGTCCACAAATTTATGAGGGGAATTTGCATATGAACGTTGAGTGATAGAATTGCTGCGATCCCAGAATGAGCCGCCTAAATCCCAGTTGGCAAACCACATTTCCTCGGTTTCCAGATATTGGGCTTCGAGGTTGAAGATTCCGGCATGAGCTAAAAATGCTTTGAAACGTTTATTGTGGTTTCCTGCTAACCAATAGGTCGAAAATCCTCCATAACTGGCGCCTGTACAACCTAGCTTATCTGCGTCAACAAAAGGCTCTTTGGCAACTGCATCTATAGCCGAAAGATAGTCTTTCATATTTTGCCCGCCGTAATCGCCACTGATCTGTTCATTCCATTCCTGTCCGAATCCGGGTAATCCTCTACGGTTAGGGGCAACGATAATGTAACCATTTGCAGCCATCATTTGCAGATTCCAACGATATGACCAGAACTGGCTAACTGTACTTTGAGGTCCTCCCTGACAGTAGAGTAGGGCAGGATACTTCTTATTAGGGTCGAAGTTTGGCGGATATACTATCCATGTCAGCATTTTCTTGCCATCGGTTGTCGGTATCCAGCGTTCTTCCACTTTACCCATTTTCAACTGATCCAGAATCTCTTTATTTTCAAATGACAGTTGTGTTGTATTGCCGTCGGTAACATTAACAGCATAAATCTCATTTGGTTGAGACATAGAATGACGAAGGGCAATCAACTTATCGCCGGCCAAAGAAAATGATTCATAATCATGAACACCCTCGGTTACAGGCTTAATTTCTTTTGTGTTTATATCTGCTTTGAATATTTGAGTCTTAGCTTCTACACAACTAACAATATAAAGACTCTGATTGTCGTCATTCCATTGGGCGAAGTCTGTATTATAGTCGAAATTTTCAGAGACATTAGTCTTTTCACCGGTAGAAAGGTTCATTACAAATAAGCGGTTCTTATCCGACTCGTAACCATCACGCTCCATACTTTGCCAAGCGATGTATTTACCATCAGGTGAGAATATGGGGTTAATGTCATATCCCATCATCCCATCTGTAAGGTTTTGTGTTTCTTTAGATTCTATATTATAAAGGTAAATATCCGAATTTGTAGACAAGGCATAAGCCATTCCTGTTTTCTTACGGCAAGTATATGCTATGGTCTTGCTGTCGGGGCTCCATGCCAGTTGCTCAACGCCGCCGAATGGAAGCATGGGACATTCATAAGGTTCTCCATCCAGAATATCAGTATCGTTACTCAACTTGCTACCATCGAAATCGGCAATAAAGCTATGAGGGATTTCTTCTATCCATTCCGACCAGTGTTTATACATTAGGTCTTCGATAATACGTCCTGAGGCTTCGGGTAAATCGGGATAGATATCGGAAGTACGTTTTCCAAATTTTATATTTTTGATATACAATATCTTCTTACCATCAGGCGAATAGCTGAAACCGTTAATGCCTCCTTCAATTTCGCTAATCTGGGCACGTTCTGATCCGTCAGGATTCATTTCCCATATTTGAGGTGAGCCACTTTCTACTGAAAGGAATGCTATTTTAGATCCGTTCTTCACCCATACAGCACTGTTTTCGCTTGTTTTGGTTTCAGTAATCTGCTTGTTATCCGAACCATCGATATTCATCGTGAATAATTCGCGGTTGGTTTTATTCTGCTCAACACTAACATAGGTCACCCCGTAAAGGATTTTAGAATTATCGGGAGAAACAACAGCTTCACTAACTCTACCGAAGCTATATAGGACTTCCGGAGTCATTATTCCGTCCGATATCTTTATCGTTGATTTTCCGATAAGAGGAGCATTGCTTTTCTCTTTTTCGTTGTCGTTTTTGCCCGAACCACAGGCAAATAAGCCTGCACTCAATGCAATTGCCATAATCGATTTGAATTTCATTTACTTAATTATATTGATTGTTTAATTTTAAAACAAAGAGTTTCAAAGTTATTCATTTTTTGTAAGATAAGAAAAATACATATTATTAGTAGATATATATTTAATCCCATGAAACGTCAGTTTTAACTTTTAGATCGTTTTTCATATTCAGAAATTTTTCAGGTAATCCGGATAGTATAGGATAACTTCTTAATGGCATTGCTTGTATTGGTTTTGTGAGCGATTTTCCGTTATCGTAGATAAATGTCACACTTTCGGCTCGTCCTTTTTGTATATTATCAAAAACTGCCCCTCTCCGATTATTAATTATTACATCATCATCTATCAGTGCACTGTGTATTTTATTAATATCCCAATCTTCGATTGATCTTAGAGGACGGTTATCCGGAATATATTCGTCATTTTCTTTCCGGTAGAAACGGACGGATTTCTTGGGCTCAAAGCATATCTCTAAAGCACCCTCCGGAATAGCTCCATATTTATAGTCGGGAGCTTCTGCTACTTCCAGCCAGATGGATGTGATGTTGAGGCTGGCATTAGGCCTTACATTGTTCGAGAAATGGAGTTTGGCTTCCGCCAGCAATTCTGCGGCATTGTCGGAGTACCCGTTTTGACGAAAATGACTCATCATATTTCTAATAGCTTCTGTTTTATCAGCCACATCTTTGGTCATAGCTTTCACTTTCTTATTTATTGCAGAATTGTGAATCTTATCATTGGTGTAGATGAATGCGATAAGCCCGTCAGGGTTTTTCTTTACGGGAGACAGGGCAATACAATACTTTGGGTCGATGCCTTTTATGGTATATATCCCCAATCCCGGTTCGTAGATAGAAGCACCTTCTGGCCAGCTGTAATCTTTAGGGAAGGCTCCTTGCGGTATTATAACCTTACTTGTAGTTGTACCTAATAATTCGTCGATATTTTCGATCCAAATACTTCCGTAATCTCTGGGCAAAGTGTATGACTCTCCATTAAATACAACTCTGTTGGGCCACGGATTGTCGAGGATATATTGTCTTTCTTCTTCTAATTTCCGTTGGGCTTCGACAATGCGGTCTTTAAGTTTCTTATCCATCTTTTCAAGGATGGCTTTATCCCTTTCGTCATTATTATCAGTAGAATATACAAGATACCCTTTAGTCTCTCCGGTTACTCGAGTATCGTTCTCCCTTGCCACATAGTTTAAACTGTGAATCCCTTTAATCTCGAAAATTCTACTACTCCTATAAAGAGAAACTGGTGGATCTGTTGTGAAGTCTATCTCTTTTATAAACTTTATCCCATTTTGGGTATGAGTAATAATGCCTAATTGTTTGCCTATATCAGTAGAGTCAATTGCCAAATTTTCAGGAATATAATTGCGTCCCAATATATCAAAAGTGTCATGGAGTATAGGTTTTTCTATCATAGGTGTATTTTTTCTGCCATTATCCGGTATCTGACCTTTACATTCAACTTGAGATAAGGATATGATATTTATAATCAGGTATATTATATAGTATTTTGTCATAACAATCAAAAGTATGTGGTTACTGATATATGCCAAACTGGTAAATTTTATAAGAATAGGCATTATCCCGGAGTTTTATATTTAATAGTTTAATTGAGTGTTAAATATAAACTCTAATTTTGAAAGATTTTAATATAAGACATTTTATATTTTGTATATCTTTGATATGCATTATTAATGATTGAATATCTAAAAACAAATTCATACCATGAAGAAACTATTATTTCTATTGACTTTCGCTGTGGTCGCAATAGTCGTAAGAGCACAATCCGAAGCGAAATATCTGGCAGGAGCTGTTCCCGAAGTGGATGGTCGTGTTATATTTTCACGAACTATTAGTGTGGCAAAGCTTATAGCCGACGACAAGTTATTTGATCTGATGGAAACATGGGCAAAAGAAAATTATGCTTCGAAAGCCGGCTCAAAACAGAGAGTCCTTCTGGTAGACAAGTCTGGTAGTTCCATAGCTTGTCAGGGTGATGCCGATCTTGTGTTTAAGAGTACTGCATTGTCTCTGGATAAGGCAGGCATGTTGTATCAACTGATTATTCAGGTACAGGGCGGTAAATGCGAGGCTTCGGTAAGGAGTATCAAGTATGAGTACAATGATACCGGAAGCAAAGTAAATACTTATCCGGCTGAGGAAATGATAGTGGACAAATATGCACTGAATTCGAAAGGAGATAAATTAAGCAGCTATTATAGTAAATTCCGTGTTCATACAGTTGATTCTGTAAATGCTATTTTCGACAGGATAGATGTTTATCTGAATGGAGTGAAAGTTAGAGCCGGAGCTGTGGAACGTGAGTATAATACGCTTGCACCTGTTGCGCAACAAGCACCTGTTCAGGCTGAGCCAGTAGTCAGCCAGTCCGGTGCGGCGTTACCGATTGCAGGTAGTGCTCTTTCCGAACCAAAAGCTGTTACATCAATAGCAACTCCTGTAGTTGAAGCTTTAGACGAGGTTCCTTCTACAATGGTTGGGTTTCGTCAGGTATTGCCTGATAAGATTCCCGGGAATATTATCAAGCTTCTAAATAACTGGACTCTGATTACTTCGGGAACACCGGATGATACAAATGTTATGACAGCTTCGTGGGGCGGTTTAGGTGTGTTTTGGGAAAAGCCTGTTGCTTTTTGTTTTCTAAATCCGACGCGTTATTCCGTTTCTACAATGGACAAAGGAGATACATACACAATATCGTTCTATACCGAAGCCTATAAAGATGCTATGCTGTACTGCGGGCAGAATAGCGGACGCAATACTGATAAGATAAAAGGGTCGGGGCTTACTCCGATCAAAACACCTTCGGGCGCAACAGCTTTTGCCGAGGCATGGATGATTTTCGAATGTAAAAAGATTGTGGCACAGCAAATATCACCGGATGCTGTTAAAACAACCGAGATAAAATCCGACTGGTCAAAGAACGGATTTCATAAAATGTATATAGGAGAGATTCTTAACGTTTGGATCAAATAAGATATTTCCGGTAAAGAAAATAAGAAGCGGGTTGGTATTATAATATCAACCCGTCTTTCATATGTATAACTCTATCAGTGATTTTTGCCAATTCTTCATCATGTGTTACGATGACGAATGTTTGTCCGAATCGGTCTCTCAAGTCAAAGAAAAGCTTATGTAATTCTATCTTATTTTCTGTATCCAAGCTACCCGAAGGCTCATCAGCCAGAATTACGGAAGGATTATTGATCAATGCCCGTGCTACTGCTACACGCTGTTTCTCACCTCCTGAAAGCTCATTCGGTTTATGTTCTTTTCGGTCTGATAATCCCAGAAGATCGAGTAACTCCGTTGCTTTTTGCTTAGCTACAGATTCCTTTTCTTTTGCAATAAGGGCAGGTATCATTACATTTTCGAGGGCTGTAAATTCGGGTAATAGCTGATGGAACTGGAATATAAAACCGATATTCTTATTCCGGAAGTCGGACAGTTTAGTATCGCTCAGGTTATTTATGATTTGGTCGTTGATACTAACACGACCCGAATCCGCTTTGTCCAATGTTCCTATAATCTGTAGTAGGGTAGTCTTTCCTGCACCGCTGGCTCCTACTATGGATACAATTTCGCCTTGATTGACTGTAAGGTCGATTCCTTTCAAGACCTGTAATTGTCCGTAACTTTTGGTTAGTGCCGATACCTGAATTAAAGGAGTTGTATTTTTTATCTCGTTCATGAGACTGTTCTTATTTGGATTTGATTAGCAAATGTAAAATAAAATATTCAGCTACCCTTAATGCCGATGCTGAAATAAGTTTATATTATGTAATGCTTTTGTTTTATATTTGTGCCTGCGTTGTATTTTTAGGAAAGTTCAAAATAATCGTAGTCTCGTTGTAAATGAAATATTTATATTATATAATAATCTTTCTGGGATTATTTGTGAGTGTGTGCGATGCACAAATATACCATAAAGAAGATAAATTGGGATTAATGTCTGTACTGAGGCAGGAGTCTGCCGTAAGAGATAGTCTGAATCTGCATCAGTTGGGACTTAATATATCCGACACTACCAATTGGGCATTATCTGAAAATTGGATACAAAAAGTAGAGGGTATAAAATGGTCTGAAAAATCCCCAAAGAGGATTATTACTGTTGAATGGGATAATCTTAACCTGTCAGGAAATTATGACCTGAGCTTTTTTCCGTCATTAACAGTATTCAAAAGTGCGAATAATCGCATTAATAATATAAACACTCTCAAAAATAAGGATCTGATAGAGGTGGATATCTCCGGGAATGCAATAGCTTCTGTCGACTTTTCGAAAAACCCGAACTTGCTACGCTTAAATGTAAGTGCGAATAGTATAACCCAACTAAATCTGAGGAATAATAAGAAGCTACAGTCTCTCGATTGCAGTTATTGTGGTTTGGAAAATATCGACCTCAGTAATAATCAATTTTTACAGGTACTCGATATCTACTGGAACAGGTTAACCGATTTAGATTTGATCAGGAATAAGAAGCTTGAGGAATTGTCTTGTTATTCTAACTTCTTGACTCAACTCGACCTATCCTCTAATATCCTCCTGAAAGAGTTGGATTGCAGGGAAAACAAACTGACATCGTTAGATCTCACAGCCAATACATCGCTTTTTCATGTCTATTGCGACAAGAATACGATATCTAATCTAAAGATTAATAATATACAGGGGCTCTATATCTTATCGTGTAAATCGAATCAGCTATCCAATCTCGATGTAAGTAATTTGATAAACCTGAATGCCTTGTATTGTTCCGAAAATGACTTACAATCATTAGACCTGACTAATAACAGGGCTTTACAAATACTGGAAATATCTAAAAATCCGCTGATTTCGATTGATGTCAGCGAAAATAGAGTTTTAACAGAGTTACATTGTTCCGAAACAGCGCTGACAGAACTTGATTTACGGAAAAATCTGGATATGCTGGCATTAGACTGTTCATCCAATAAGCTGACAAATATTGATTTTACATATAATTCGGGATTAATCAGAATTAATTGTGCAAATAATCTTCTGGAGGAGCTCGGAATATCTAATCTCAAAAAATTACAGGAATTAAACTGTTCATCAAACAAAATATCGAAATTGGACATATCCGGTCTGGTGGCTTTGGAAGAACTGAACTGCTCAACTAACCGGCTCACATTATTGAACTTATCAGCAAATAAGAAATTGATGAAACTGAATTGTTCCAGTAATGAGTTACCTGCGATAGATTTAAGTAATAATACTTTGCTGGAGAATCTGAATTGTTCATCCAATCTGATTTCTAATCTCGATATAACTAAATGTGCAGATTTAGAGATTCTGTATTGTTCCAATAATCAACTTACAAAACTAAAGACCAATGCTAATCGGGATTTAATAGAGTTGGTTTGTGCTTCGAATAGTATTACCGGTCTGAACGTATCTGATAACAAGGCATTGAATATGCTCGATTGTGCAGACAATGATCTCACTGAATTAGATTTACCGGCAGATTTACCATTGCTGTATCTCGATTGCTCTCATAATCAGTTGTCAGCTCTGGATATAAAAAAGAGTTTTTTCTTTAAGATGAATTGCTCTCATAATGCGCTCTCTATTTCATCCCTGAATTTTGCTGAATATAACTTTCTACGCAACTGTGTCTATACACCGCAAACCGAGATAGACGGTGGTGTAGCATACTGCGGGGATACGATTGACCTGAGTGCGGAATTCAAAAAAAATGGAAAGTATACAACCTATAAATGGTACGAAAGTAACGAGGAAATAGTGTTTGAAGGAGAAAGTGGTAAATACATTATACCCGATTCTTTTGCAGGTGTAAATCTGGTTTGCCGTATGACCAACGATACTTTTCCTAAGTTAGTGCAGCGTTACAAAATCTTGATAGAAGCGAAGACTAAATAATACCGTGGTAACCGCATCAAAATCGATGATTAATACAGATCGGTGACTAAACAAAGGTGACATCCGCCTGTTACCTGAGTGTCACGTTTGTTCCCTTTTTATTGTTCTTTGTATCAATAGATTAATTTCTTTAAAGTGACAAAGGTGACAAAAGTGACACCATTTTTGAATATTTTTTTCTTCTTCATTGTTTTTCGTTTTTTTAGCATCAATACATCAAAGAACCTTTTTATATCGAATAGATAAATTTTTCTGTGTGCAATTGCAAATACATCTTTGCGGTATATTTTGATGCCTTTGACCTAAAATAATGCCTGTAGCCGATATTTTTCTAACTTTGTAGCTTAAATCAGAGAAAAATGGCTACACCTTTTTTACAAGTCGACAATCTGACCAAGAGTTTTGGCGATTTGGTATTATTCGAGAATATATCTTTTGGTATAGCAGAAGGGCAACGCATAGGCTTGATTGCCAAAAACGGAACAGGAAAAACTACATTATTAAATATTCTTTCGGGAAAAGAATCTTACGATTCGGGTTCTATTGTTTTCAGGCGCGACCTCAAAGTCGCTTATCTGGAACAGGATCCTAATTATCCGGCCGACATTACTGTACTCGAAGCATGTTTTCGTTCAGGTACAGAAGTCACTGAGGTTATAGCCGAATACGAACGGGTTATGGCTTCGGGAAATCATGAGCATCTGGATGCTATTCTCCAAAAAATGGAGATACTGAAAGCGTGGGATTATGAACAACGTGCCAAACAAATCCTCTCTCAACTGAAAATTAATAATTTCGACCAAAAAATATCGGAATTGTCCGGAGGGCAGCTCAAACGGGTCGCTTTGGCTAATGTCCTGATAACCGAACCCGAACTGATTATTCTGGATGAACCTACCAACCATTTGGATCTGGATATGACCGAGTGGCTCGAAGAATACCTTCAGCGTTCGCGGCTGAGTTTATTGATGGTTACTCACGACCGTTATTTCTTAGACCGTGTTTGTTCTGAAATTATAGAAATAGACCAGAAACAAATATTTCAGTATAAAGGTAACTATTCGTACTTCCTCGAAAAGAGGGAAGACAGGATGAGTACCCAAAACGCAGAAATAGACAGGGCTAACAACCTGTTGCGAAAAGAACTCGACTGGATGCGACGTCAGCCACAGGCCAGAGGGACAAAAGCAAAAGCACGCATCGATGCCTTTTACGATTTGGAAAAAAAGGCTCAGCAATTGCGCGACGCCGGTAATGTACGCCTCGAGATGAAAGGCTCATATATCGGCAATAAAATATTTGAGGCAAAGCATGTGTATAAATCATTCGGGGATTTGAAAATACTGGAAGATTTCAACTATGTTTTTGCCCGGTACGAAAAACTGGGAGTTGTAGGAAATAACGGAACCGGGAAATCTACTTTCATAAAAATGTTGATGGGAGAAGTTCCACCCGATAAAGGCGAATTTGACATTGGTGAGACCGTAAACTTTGGATACTATAGTCAGGACGGGCTTAAGTTCAACGAAGAAATGAAAGTGATAGATGTGGTGCAGGATATTGCCGAAGTTATAGACTTAGGTAACGGAAACAGATTGACGGCTTCACAATTTTTACAGCATTTTCTGTTTGCGCCCGAGAAGCAGCATAACTTTGTATACAAGCTATCCGGAGGAGAAAAGCGCCGGTTGTATCTGTGTACGGTATTGATAAAGAATCCAAACTTTTTGGTCCTCGATGAGCCTACAAATGACTTGGATATTATGACCTTAAATATACTTGAAGAGTATCTTCAAAGTTTTAAGGGATGCGTAATCGTTGTATCGCACGACCGTTATTTTATGGATAAGGTTGTCGATCATTTGCTTGCGTTTAGTGGAAATGCCAAGATCAAGGATTTTCCCGGAAACTATACCCAATATAGGGAGTGGAAAGAGATACAGGATCTTTTAGCTAAAGAAACGGAGCAAACAGCTAAACCTAAGGACGAAAAGCCTAAAGCAGAAACAAAGAAAACGGAAGAAAAACGGAAATTGTCTTTTAAAGAAAAGCGGGAGTTTGAAGAACTGGATGCCTTGATTCCTAAACTGGAAGAAGAAAAGACCCAATTAGAAATAGAGATGTCAAGCGGAACTCTTTCGAACGACGATTTATTGAAAAAGTCAGCACGGATTAGTGAACTGATAGACGATATAGATGAAAAGACTTTGCGCTGGATGGAGTTAAGTGAATGGATATAAGCAGTAAACTGAAAATATGAAATTATCCGAAGACTTTATCAAACAAACCAAACCCCTGCTGGAAGAGCAATGGAATGATTTTGTAGAAGCACTAGAACAGCCTTCGCCTACCAGTATACGGATAAACAAGGGTAAATACACTAAAACAGAGGCCTATTCGGAGCCCGTAATATGGTGTCAGGATGGGTATTATCTGGCAGAACGGCCTTCGTTTACATTCGATCCTTTGTTTCATGCAGGAGCATATTATGTGCAGGAAGCTTCGTCGATGATTATCGGTCAGGTTTTTCAGCAATATGTAGGTAACGATACCGTTAAAGTATTGGACTTATGTGCAGCTCCCGGAGGTAAGTCTACTCACATCGCATCACTCATTACGCCCGATAGCGTATTGGTTGCCAATGAGGTAATCCGTAACAGAGCCAATATATTATCAGAAAATATAATTAAAGCCGGTCATCCGAATGTGATAGTTACAAATAACGATCCGGCGGATATCGGAAAGTTGACACAAGTATTTGATGTTATCCTGATCGATGCGCCCTGTTCGGGTGAAGGAATGTTCCGCAAAGATACTCAAGCAATAGAGGAATGGTCGCTGGCTAATGTTCAATTATGCAAAGAACGTCAGCAGCGTATTGTTGCCGATGTGTGGGAGACACTTTGTCCCGGAGGAATCCTGATATATAGTACATGTACATATAACACACACGAAAACGAAGAAAATGTACAATGGATGAAAGATACATTCGGAGCGGAAGTTTTACCGCTGGATTTACCTGACGAATGGAATATTCATGGAGCATTTAATTCCGGTAATTCTGTATATCACTTTCTGCCTCATTTAACAAGGGGTGAAGGTTTCTTCCTCGCAGTACTCCGTAAAACAGGAGACAGTGAAGATGAAACTGATTTTGCACCGAAGAAAAGCAAGAAACAACCAAAATCGAAAAGCATATCATTGGATAGTGTATATAAAAACTGGATTAAGGGAAACGAAAAATATTCCTTTTTCGAAAGATCAGGATCGTGGTTTGCTTTTCCTGAACGAAATTTTGACTTTTTCGAATATATTGTGTCGCAACTAAAGTTGGTGTCGGCAGGTATTCGTCTCGGGGATGTCAAAGGAAAAGATTTTATTCCCGATCATTCATTGGCAATGTCTCAGACATTGAATAAGGACGCGTTTACCTTGTTAGAAGTTGATAAGAAAACGGCAATCGCTTATCTGAGGAAAGAGGCATTGATATTTCCGGATTCTTCTAAGGGATATTTGTTGTTGACTTATTCGGGTATTCCCATCGGATTTGTTAAAAACATAGGAAACAGGGCAAATAATCTATATCCAAACGAGTGGAGGATACGCACTACTTATCTTCCGGATGATTGTTAAACAGATAGAAAAGACAGGGATTCCTTCTCTTAATTTTCCCTATATTTGCCAACAAATAAGGAATAAGTACGTTTTATAGAATATAAACAGTATCGTAACAGGTACAAAAAAAGAAGATAATTATGAGTAGTAGAAGAGATTTAAAAAAATTGATACATAATTCAGTCGGAACATTGTATGATGACCTTATTTTTTATAAAGTTTTCACCCAGAATCCCAATGAAGAAAAAGCGGATGCGCTGATCGACAAAATTTCGGATGCGCATTTCGACCTGATAAACCGTCTGAGTGCAACAGAAGGGAAAGAGGTGAAAGGACGTACAAAAACATATTATTCGAAAATTAAAGCTGATTTGCAATCTCTCGTGAATCAATTCGGAAAAGAGATACAATCACTTGATTAATATTTGTTATGCAGAAACTAAGTAGCTTCATTCTACGGAAATTAGGATGGAAAGCTGGCGGTATTACCGATTATCCGACCAAATGTGTGCTATGTGTGGCGCCCCATACCAGTAATTGGGATTTGTTTATCGGAAAGCTGATTTATTCATCGCAAGGAAGAAAGGCTTCTTTTCTTATAAAAAAGACATGGTTCTTTTTCCCGATGAATCTAATCTTTAATGCAATCGGCGGAATTCCCGTGGACAGGTCTAAAAAAACATCCCTTACCGATCAGATGGCTCATTTATTTGCGACTCGCGATCAGTTTGAGCTGGCAATCACTCCGGAGGGAACCCGCAGCCAGAATGCTGAATGGAAAAAAGGCTTTTACTATATAGCATTGGCTGCTAATGTACCTATTGTTGTAGTTGTTCTCGATTATAAGAGAAAAGTAGCTGATTTTAAAACCGTTTTTATCCCTACGGGAGATGCCGATGAGGATATAGCCGAGATAAAGTCTTATTATAAAGATGCCCAGGCTAAACATCAGGATAGATTTTTATTAGAAAATGAATGACGACGCATTACTTCGGATCAGCCTTGTTCAGATGGATATTCAGTGGGAAGATAAGCCTGCCAATCTGAATAAGGTAAAAGGTTATCTGTCCGGACTGTCAGGAAAAACCGATCTGGTTATATTGCCCGAAATGTTTTCGACAGGATTCTCTATGAACAGCCATACTCTGGCCGAGACTGTTGGCGGACAAACTATTTCTTCTTTACAAAATTGGAGTAAAGAGTACGATCTGGCTATCTGTGGTAGTTATATTGCAGAAGAGAAAGATCAATACTTTAACCGGGGATTTTTTATTACTCCGGAGGATACATATTTCTACGATAAAAGGCATTTGTTTAGGATGGGAGATGAGTCTAAATCTTTTAGTCCCGGAAATAGGCAGTGCATAATCGAACATAAAGGATTCAATATTTGTTTACTAATTTGTTATGATTTGCGTTTCCCTGTGTGGGCGCGTAATGTAGATAACAGATATGATCTGCTGTTATATGTCGCCAATTGGCCACAATCGAGAATTAAAGTCTGGCGTACTTTGCTCGAAGCACGTGCACTCGAAAATCTGAGTTACGTCTGTGGTGTTAATAGGGTTGGTACCGATGGTATGGGCTTATATTACAATGGGCAGTCGGCAGTTATTGATTATAAAGGAAACAGATTGTCGGAGCTAACCGAGCCTGTGGAAATAATCGAAACTGTTGAAATCTCTAAAAAAGGGTTAAACTTATTTAGAAATAAGTTCCCTGTATGGAAAGACGCAGATGATTTTGCTCTAAGGTAAGAAACGATCAAAAACAAATAACTATGAAGAGTTCTAATTTAATGAAAGTTTGTGCAGTACTAATGATTGCACTTGTATCCGGATTATTTTTACAAAGCTGTGATAAAAAAAACGCTCCTACTCAAGCCGAACTGGAAGGTTTTTGGGTACTTAAAACAATGAACGGCGAGCCTGCCGCTAATCTCTTTAAAGGTCCACAACCGACACTCGAATTTAATTTTCAGGACAGTATTGTTTCAGGAACAAGTGGCTGTAACCGCTATACAGGTAAATTTAGTTACAAAGATGGTAATTTCGCGGCTCCTAATCTTGCATCAACCAGAATGTTGTGTTTAGACGAAAATGCAGAGCCTGAGTTTTTACTCGAATTATCTAATGCCGGAAATTCTATAACAATCGTTGACGGTATTTTGACTATAGCACACGACGAAAAGGTGGTACTTGAATTCGAAAAAGAATCGACCCCTCCGCAAGACGGTATCGTTGCAAAAATTGCTCCTGAACAATTAGACGGTTCATGGGTATTAACTAATATAGGTGGCGATGATGCTTCTGTAAAGTTTAAAGATTCGGCAACTTATCCTACTCTGACATTTAATATAGCGGAAAACAGGGTAACCGGAAACGGTGGCTGTAATGTTTATAACGGAGGTTACAAATTAACTAATAATCAACTGATTGTTGATAAAGTTGTAAGTACAATGATGGCTTGTCCTAATCTCGAAGGCGAAGGTTTATTCATAGAAAATCTTTCAGACACAAGCACTGTGTCGTTTTTAGGAGCAGATGTACTGCAGTTGGCTAAGAATGGTAATGTTGTACTCCAATTCACGAAAGTTGTGACAGATACAATTGCTGCTAATTGATAAGAACACTAACATACCAACACTAAAATTGTAATGAAAAAATTGACAAGTAAGATGCTGCTTTTACTGGCAGTTCTATTATTGGGTATTACAGCTCAAAGTTGTAAATCGGGTAAAGATTCAGCTAAATCATCAACGGCATCCGGAGGAACTACGATCGAAGGTACATGGATTTTGAAATCATTGGACGGAGTGCCGGCCGCTGATATTTTTAAGGGCAAAATTCCATCATTGACCATAAACCTCACAGATCGCCTTGTATATGGGAACGGAGGCTGTAACAGATATTCAGGCCCATTTACATTTCAGAATAACATCCTGTCTGCGCCAAATCTGAGATCGACTCTGATGGCGTGTATCTTTGATAACAAAGAAGGCGAATATCTGGCTATGTTAGCCAAAGATAATAAAGTCACTTTTACAGCAACCACATTGACTCTGGAAAATGGAGGCAAAGTAACCGCAGAATTTGTAAAAGGTGTTGATCTGTCTGAGATAGCCGGAACAAAATGGACTTTAGAAGCTATTGATGGCAAAGATGCAAAATCACTTTTCCAAATGCAGGATAAATTACCTACTTTGGAATTGGATACTGAGAAAAGTACAATTCACGGAAATGCGGGATGCAACCACTATAATGCTTCATACAAGCTTGAAGGCTCCTCTATTACAGTAGGGCCGGCTATGTCGACAAAGATGGCATGTCCTAATCTCGAAGGTGAGAGTGCTTTTACACAGGCTCTAACCGGAGTAAGTGAACTGAAAACCACAGGAACAGCAGTCCTTTTTGTAAGAGACGGGAAAGAAGTTTTGAAGTTTGTACGGGCTACAAACTGATAACTGACTTTTAAAATATAATCAGCCAATCGGTAATATATCCGGTTGGCTTTTTTATTTTTACATGGACGAATTTTATCGAAGAATAAACTTTTTATAAAAAAGAAGGAAATTTCTGTAACGAAATTCAACCTTCGTGAGTCATATAAGAAAACAGATTTAATATTAAAAAGTATTATTATGAAAAAGCAAACTCTTCTATTAGCCTTGTTTTGTATTTTGTCAATAACTGTTTATGCGCAGAATATAGTTTCACAGAAACGTCAGGTGAGTTCTTTCTCCGGAATAAAAGTTTGTTGTGCTATAAATGTCTATATAACCGAAGGTAATTCGCCAAGTATTACTGTTAGTGCGAATGGAGATATAATTGATAAGGTTATTACTGAGGTGAAAAATAATGTTCTTTCTATTTCAGTAAATAACAACAAGAAGAAAAAATTCGGAAGGAATGATAAAATAGAAGTGTATGTTACAGCATCTAACCTCAACCTGATAGAAGCTTCTTCCGGTTCAGATATATACGGAAAGTCATTGATTAACGCAAACATCATTAAATTAAATGCGTCTTCGGCTGGAAGCATTAAATTAGACCTGAAAGCGAATACGGTAAAGTGTGATGCCAGTAGTGGTGGCGATATCAATTTAACGGGGAGTGCAAATAATGCCGAAGCTACGGCCAGTAGCGGAGGTGATGTGAAAATGAAGGGGATGATAGTTTTAACTGCAAGTGCCAGTGCTTCTTCCGGCGGTGATGTCAGTATAACAGTAAAGAATGAAATAAAAGCGAGCGCTTCCAGTGGAGGCGATGTAGTTTATTACGGCAATCCTGCTAAAGTAGCGAAATCGGCTAGTAGCGGTGGTGGAGTCAAAAAGAAATAAACAGATATAGAAAATGGCGAGATATTTAATACCTCGCCATTTTTATTTTATAATCGACGGACATTGAATCCGGTGAATTTAGCTCTTGACTGGGTAGTCCGGAAACCGAACCAACCCGAAGTGTATGGGTTTTGATCTGTGTAATCAACTATTGTTTTACCGTCAATGGTATATTGTATATTTCCGTCCTTACACTTTATGGTTATATTGTACCAGTGGTTGGGTCTTAGCAGGTTACCTTTGTCTGTGTATTCGGTGATGATGTCGGGGCGTGTTTTTTCTTTCTCAAATTTCTCGAAATTTCCATTGTACTTACGGAAACGCGTTGTGGTATTGCTGTTGCCTCCATATCCGAGGTAATACATATTTAAACTGTAGTAACGCCCGAATACGCCATCGCGCCACGATGCCTGTTTAAATATATCATCGGGATATAGCGGGTCTTGTGCCATCCAGAAGCAATTCAGGTCACTAAGCCTGTCTCCGGCCTTACCTTGCTGCATAATACAAGCCGAAAATGAAATTTCCAGATTCCCCTCGTATTTTTCGTTACGCCATAGGGTAAATCCTTTTTTTGCCTCAATTTCTATCGTATCGTTGCTGAAACTGATATTGTTTTCCTGAGCTTCTATCGTCCAATACGTTTTAAATAAGGATTTGGTAAGCCCTGCCTTATCTGTTGCCCATTCTTTTGCTTTGGTTACCATGTCGAAACTAGGGTGGGGTGGTTGGTTGTAAGCGACATTCTGCCAGGCTATGGCCATCCTGTATTGGTGATCGTGCATCAGGGTCGGCAATTTATATGCTGCAGGTATGGTTGTCGAGTAAATTCTTAGTTCACTGTTATCGACTGTTCTCCATATCACCTCTTCGCGCCAATCGCCAAGTATGTCCGCCGATAGGCAGGCATTGCCTTTTGTACTGTTGTTTGATACAACTGTTCCCGGGCTGAGTAGTGTGTCGGTCTTGTGATTGATCCAGTCCCACTTTGTAATTGTGGTGTGATCCAGCAGTTCACGCAAAGGATCGGCATCCCACCAGATTCCGAAGTTACATGAGTTGGGTTTATCTTTGTATATTTCTTCGCCGGTATCGCTCCGGTAAGTGCCTCCAAAACCAGACCAGCATTCGGATCCTGCATATCTTGGGTCTATGTCGGCTGACATTCCACGGCCGATATCCCTGCCCGGAAATTTTTGCCAGATGATTTCTCCCGTTTTCCCGTCAAATAAAGCCATTCCGGGAGTATTCAAAGCTTTTGTTTTTTCTTCTGTCTCGTGCACGCCAAATACTTCAAGTCCCGGCCGGCTAGGGATAAGATCTCCTGCATGAAGTGCGTCACCATGCCTTAATCTGGTTGTGTATAAGCCTTTTCCGTTATGATCGACGGTCATAGCCCCGATACAAACCTCATCCAGACCATCTCCGTCGAAATCAGCAACAGTCACAGAGTGGTTACCCATTCCCGAGTATCCTTCCCATTCGGGTAATGCGCTGTCGAATACCCATCTCGAAGATAGCTTTCCATCTTTGTAATCCCATGCTGCGAGAACAGACCGTCCGTACCATCCGCGTACCATTACAGCCGAAGGTGTATCTTTTTCGAAGAAAGCGACGCATGCCGTGAATCTGTCCGATCTGCCTCCGGTAGCGTCATTACCTCCGTTTCCACCAACTCCTCCCCAACCGTCCAGAGGGTAACGTGTCGGGATATATTCGGCAGTAGCCAGTTCTTTTCCTGTTGTACCCTCAAATGCTGATATATACTCGGGACCTTCTACAATTTTTCCATACATCCTCGAGTTCGGGTCTTTATTTCTCCAGTCAGCCAATGGGTCGCCTACAGCCTTGCCTGTTCCATCAATAGTTCCGTCACCTGTCTTACAAATAAGTTCGGCTTTGCCATCTCCGTCAAAGTCATATACTAACAGTTGGGTGTATGCGGCGCCTGATCTGATATTTTTACCCAGATTTATCCGCCAAAGGTGTTTTCCGTTTAGTTTGTATGCATCGATATATGTATCTCCTGTAAATCCGGCTTGTGGAGGACGCTTTGAATTGGTTGGCTCCCATTTTAGAATGATTTCATATTCGCCGTCTCCGTCTAGGTCACCTACGGTAATATCATTGGCGGTATAATCGTATTTTTCGTTGTCAAATGTAATTCCGCCTTCCGGTTTCCGGATAGGTATGCTTAGGTAAGGGTTCTGGGGTTTATTGGCCGCAATATGATAAGAGGCGAGGTTTTTCCCTCTTGCATCTTTCAGGTACCAGGTATTGTCTTTACTAAAGTCTATATTGTCGCAAACATAATCGGATGTATTTACGATTAATGATTTGTTTGCTTTTTCGGGTTTGCTTTTTCCTTCCTGATGGTAAAGGTCGAATCCGTCTTCTTTCTTATCGGTCGATAATATGCGCCATCCGATATACGCCTGATTGTTGCTTACCGGGAGTGCAATTAAGGCTCTGTCCAGATTTTCTTTTCTATGCTGGGCACTGATAGTATTGATTTTGAATACAGGAAAAATGAATATTGTCAAAAACAAGACAATGGCAGATATTGTTTTCATATTAGATATTGGAAAATAAGGATTGGGGTTAATGCTCTGTCAAAAATAGAAAATAAAGTTGAATATCAATTGTGTTTTATTCTGAAAATACAGATAGAAATATGATAGATTGAATACTCGCTTCTTTCTATGTTATTAGCCCGGAATTAAATCTAAAAATATAACTTTGTGAATCATTAATACTATATACAATGAATCAGGATATAACTCAGATATTAAGCGCTTTTGTCGTTTTGTTTGCATTAATTGATGTTTTAGGTTCTGTCCCTATTTTCTTAAATTATCAGAAGAATGGCGATGATGTAAACCCATTTCAGGCATCGTTGTATGCTTTTGTTATAATGACTGCATTTTTGTTCGTCGGAGATTGGATACTGCAACTGTTCAATGTAGATGTATCTTCTTTTGCGATAGCGGGGGCATTGGTTATTTTTATAATTTCGGTAGAGATGATTTTTGGTATCGAAGTTTTTCGGAATGATGCTCCGGGAGGGTCAACAACTCTGGTGCCGATTGTTTTTCCGTTATTGGCAGGCCCCGGAACTTTTACTGCGTTACTGTCTATGAGAGCCGAGTTTCGTGTGACTAATATCATAATAGCACTTTTGCTGAATATGATTCTGGTCTTTTTTGTATTGAAAAACCTGAAATTCGTAGAACGGTTAATAGGCGTAAGCGGAGTATATGTTATGCGTAAGTTTTTTGGAATTATCCTGATGGCTATATCAGTGAGGTTATTTACTTCCAACCTGTCGGGATTGTTAAGTTCATTTTAAGAATAAACAATAGAGAAGCTGGTCGGCTCTTGTTGTCTGTTAATTTGTATATAGATAGCTTCTCTTTAAAGTGGAATACTAGCCCGAAAGTATTTCAATAACCAAAAAAAAGAAGTATTTTTGTTACATTAAAAACAAAGAGAATAGTAATTTACATTATATCATTTAATTTAAAATAAACCAAGTATGAAAATCGAACGTATTTTCGGTCGTGAAATTCTGGATTCAAGAGGAAATCCAACTATTGAAGTTGATGTAACATTAGAATGCGGTGCGTTTGGTCGCGCGGCTGTACCTTCAGGTGCATCTACCGGAGAACATGAAGCATTGGAACTTCGCGATGGAGATAAAAGCAGATACCTAGGAAAAGGTGTAACTAAAGCAGTTGATAATGTAAATAACATTATTGCTCCTGCTCTTGCCGGAGAATGTGCTCTTGATCAAAGAGGAATCGATTTGAAAATGATCGCTCTTGACGGAACTCCTACTAAATCTAAATTAGGAGCAAATGCTATTCTTGGTGTTTCTTTGGCTGTAGCTAAAGCTGCTGCTAATGCTCTTGATATTCCATTGTATCGCTATATCGGAGGTACTAACACATATACATTGCCAGTACCTATGATGAATATCATCAACGGAGGTTCTCACTCTGATGCTCCTATTGCATTTCAGGAGTTTATGATCCGCCCTGTTGGTGCAGCTTCTTTCAAAGAAGGTTTGCGTTGTGGTGCTGAAATTTTCCATGCATTAGCTAAAGAATTCAAAAGCAGAGGTCTTAGTACTGCTGTTGGTGATGAAGGTGGTTTTGCTCCTACATTGAACGGGACAGAAGATGCATTGGATTCTATCATCAAAGCTATCAAAGCTGCAGGATATGAGCCAGGAAAAGATGTTACTATCGGTCTTGACTGTGCTTCTTCTGAATTCTTTGATAAAACTGCTAAAGTCTACGACTATTCTAAATTTGAAGGTGCTAACGGTGCAAAACGTACATCTGCAGAACAAGTTGAATTCCTTGCTAGCCTTGTAGCTAAATATCCTATCGATTCAATCGAAGATGGTATGGATGAAAATGACTGGGATGGTTGGAAACAACTTACTGATAAGTTAGGTGATAAAGTTCAGCTTGTAGGTGACGACTTGTTCGTTACTAATGTTGATTTCTTGAAAAAAGGTATCGAACTTGGCTGTGCTAACTCTATCCTGATCAAAGTAAACCAAATCGGTTCTTTGACTGAAACATTGGATGCTATTGAAATGGCTCACCGTGCAGGTTACACTAGCGTAACTTCTCACCGTTCGGGTGAAACAGAAGATGCTACTATCGCTGACATCGCTGTTGCAACTAATTCAGGACAAATCAAAACCGGTTCATTGAGCCGTTCAGACCGTATGGCTAAATACAACCAATTGCTTCGTATCGAAGAAGAGTTGGGTTCTAAAGCTGTATATGGTTTCAAACGTGTACAACGTAAAAAATAAGAAGACTTCTTGTTATTTATAATAGAAAGCCGGAACCGGATGAAGTGCCCCCCCAAAGTTGGACAATAAATTATTAACTATATTTAGATTGAGTTCGGTATTTTACCGGGCTCAATCCGTTTAAAGACAGTTTAA
>NZ_FQUC01000021.1 GCF_900128985.1 Indolivaga macrotermitis
ATATCAGCTAGTTCTTCTTTGTTTATACCTTTCCATAGCTCTGCTGCGGTTTTAGCAGCTTCTTTATAGCGTCCTTTATCTTCGTCTTTCTCGAATATCGACTTTATTTCTACCATACACATTATAATAGCAGCTCCTATCGTTGCGTATGGAATGTTACTCGGATTGATCTCTGAAATAATAATTAGTGAATCCACTAGGCTAAAAGCCAATAATAGATTATACCTCTTTCGCAATTTATCCAAAGTCCTGTCAAGTCCATAAGTATGAGTATATATACCTTTTGCCTTTGATTTACTTATACCGGACCATAGATCAGCAATTACAGCCAGTAAGACTATTATATACGCAAACAGAACTTTATATATCGCTGGTAGATATGGGTCTAGTATTTCTCGAACTATTTCTTTCATTTGGCTTTCTTATTTATAGATAAATACTTTATGAATTCAAACCTTTTTCGGACACCTAAATATCCCATATCAACCTGATTACTATATGCCTCCCTTTCGAATGATATATTGTAATAAGCGGCTTTAGCATTCCGGTATTGGATCAACCTAACAATCCATTCTACACCGTACCAGAGATAGAAGAATAAGTATAAAAGCTCTTTCATCTGTCTGGTGTGAATTTGTTCATGGTTAATAGTGGTATCCGATATCGGTTTATACTCTTTCCGAGCAAAGATGATCCCGAAAAGATTAATCGCTATATACCCTTTGATTGGCAAAATGGTGTTGTAGATTATTTTCATCTGGTTATTTATCCTAAAATATAAAGAGGCTGCTTATTTTTATATTAAAGGTAAAGACATAAAAAATGCCTACCATGTAAATGATAGGCTAGGGATAAACAGAACGATATATGTTTGAATATCATCCCTATATTTGTTGAATAATTATTATATTAAATTAGAAAGTGATGGTAGAAGTGTGTTTTTTTTTGTATTCAGAAGAACTTAATGTCAACTTTTGATGTTCTTACTATATCTTATAACATCATGTACTATAAGATTTTTTAGCTTTATTTTTTATTTGTAATTGAAAAATAATTGTAGTTTTGCACAAAACACGTGAACAAACTAAATAACTATGAGTATGGCAAATATATTCAGTCGTATATCTTCCAGAAAATCCGAAAGAACACAAGAGGAACTTACTATGCAGTATAAGAGACAATTAATGGAAGCCTTAAGCATAGACAAGCTAAACGATGCTTGGCAAATAGCAAAAAAAGAAGTTGAAGAAGAAGAGGCTCAGAAAGAGGAATCAGAACATAAACGATTATCTTTAGCTGTTAAGTAGTAAGATAGCATGGAAAAGCAAAACGACACAAATCCGATACAGACAAAATCTCCCCACTTTTACGACAACCTTACAGCCTCCTTAGATAACGAAATTTTAATAGCTTTGGCCTACGACCGGTATAAGCGTGAAAAAATAAAGGTAATCAAAGACTTCAGGGATTCCGGAATGAATAGTAAGAATATCGATAAAAAGATGAAGGAATGGCAAAAGACCGAATGTAACAAAGTGGATTTATACATAGACAAAGCTACAAGTACCTACGCTAAATCTATGCAAATAGCGTTAGAGGGTCCCTCTAAAGAGCTAGCTGAAGAAAGGAATGCCTTTAGGAATAGCGTAGCTCATTTTTGCCCCAAAAGAGAAACCCGGACCTCATCTTTTTTGTGGTCAGTTGGAGCTTCTGTTGTAGCATGGCTCATAACTATATTAATTGTGTTGATAGCATGGGTGTCTCGTTTGCCTAAGGGTACATCTGATAGATTGATAGCTCTTATTTCGGGATGATAATGGTGTTTTAAAGATAGTATAGTAGAAAATAAAAATCCCGACGATAATCGGGATTTTTATTTGAAATACATCATTTTTTGGAATCCTAATGAGTTGTGATAGTTGTTGAATTACAGCGTATTATCTATACATATACTGTATTTCAAGGAACTAAGATACAAAATTGAAAGCTTATCACAACAACGGTTTACTATCGTACACGACTTCTAAACTGTATTTCAAGGAACTAAGATACAAAATTGAAAGCTTATCACAACCGCATGGAGCTGGCACCATTAGTACTCTTTACTGTATTTCAAGGAACTAAGATACAAAATTGAAAGCTTATCACAACAATTGTATTGCTTTTAGTTTAGCGTTCTTGACTGTATTTCAAGGAACTAAGATACAAAATTGAAAGCTTATCACAACTGCCTCACTCTTAGCTTTGCTTATTATAGACTGTATTTCAAGGAACTAAGATACAAAATTGAAAGCTTATCACAACAAGTAACATACAGCATTCTTCTGATACTTCACTGTATTTCAAGGAACTAAGATACAAAATTGAAAGCTTATGACAACATTTAATTTATTGTTATTAAATAAAAGTAAACTGTATTTCAAGGAACTAAGATACAAAATTGAAAGCTTATGACAACTACATTAATGGAGTTGTCATAACTCTATATATTTATGCGATTGATATTATATTCATTCTCTTAAATGATCTGAAAGCTTCTTTTTCAGTGTCCCAGTAGGTAAAAAGAAGATCATTCGATTTTCTCTCTGTGCCTTTTATCTTATCAGCTATTACATCTTCTTTCAAAGTGCCGAATGCTTGACGAATCGAACCATCGATCTTTTGAAAATAAAACTTAGCGATACCCTTACGCATTGCTTTCGCTAATTTGAATAGTTGCCATGCCTTTTTAAGACATTCTGCGAATGCTTCGCCTGTTACCTTGAATAGTCGCCATGCTTCGCTCATTATTCTGCTTAAATCTGTAGTTTTCATAATCTTTATTTTTTTATGCGGGGCTTTCGCCCCGATTGGTTATTTAATTTACGTTATCTTCTATCTCGTAATCACATGAACCATTACATCGAGTAATCTCAGCTACTGCGATGCCGGTTATATCTACATACATACAGAAGTTGTCTACTTCTACGATATGCCAGCCATCATTGTAACGTACATATCCATCTTCATAGATAGTTTGTATAAGTGTACGGCCGTCAGGCATTTCATAAGATGCCAGTTCACAAGGATTTTTGATAGTGCCATTATTATACTCGCTAATGTCGGACATAGCTTTTAGGACTCTATTAGCTAACTTTCTTTTAGTATCGAATTTGTCTGTATATATATGTGTTGCTTTCATATGTGTGTATTTGAAGCCCCCGAAGGGGCTGTTTGTCTTATGCTGTCATTAATTCGCTCATATATCTCTCATATTCATTGTACGCTTTTATACTCATTTCGAGAAGCTCAAATTTGCCATCTCTTTGAATACATACAAAGTCAACAACTACACCTACTTGCTTAGTTAAGAAAAGCATATAGTCAACACCTTCTACTTTTATTAATTTAGGCATATCCTTAGAAGATAGATTGTAATTCATACGTACAACTTCACATACATCTTCAGGTCTGCAATAAGAGCAATAAGGGTTATAATCTTCTTTTTTTAAGCCCTTAATGAAGTTTACTTTGTTTGAATCGTTTGCTTTCATATGTGATATTTAAATTATAAAATATGTTGTTATAATTATATCACAAATATAAAAATATATTTTATATTACGCAAGCTTTTATAAGAAATTATTTTATATTTGTATGTTTTTATAAAATGTATTCTTATATTTGCTGTATAATTAATACTTTACTTATGTTCAGAATTAAGGAGATTATAAAAGAGAAAAATTTAAAAGTCAGTGATATTGCTGATAACATGGGAATTGCTCAGCCAAGCTTAAGTAATCTAATAAATGGGAAGACGAAACCATCTCTAGATATGCTCGAAAGAATTGCGGAAGCATTAAATGTTCCCATTAAAGAGTTATTTGCAAATGATGGGATTACCGGCTTTATTAAAATAAAAGAAGATATTAGAGAAATAAATTCAATACAGGATATTGAAAAATTATTAGAAGAAATAAAAGGAAAATAGAAAGGAATGTTTAGTTTTGTGTAAACAAACAAAACTATATAATGCTATGGCTCTGATCAATTGTTCTGAATGCGGTAAGCAAGTTAGCGATAAAGCTGTAAGTTGCCCCACCTGTGGAAATCCAATAAACAAACACACTACATCTAATGCGATATCTTCATCCAATGATATAATGAAATGTCCTAAATGTAATTCCACAAATTTAACAAGTGATAAAAAAGGGTTTAGTGGACGGAAAGCTGTTGCAGGTGCTGTTCTTACAGGGGGGATAGGATTGTTAGCTGGCACCATAGGAAGTAATAAAATGATGATTACTTGTCTGAACTGTGGATATAAATATAAAGCAGGAGAATACCATTCTGAAAAGCGAAAATTTGACAATGAAAGAGCTATAAATAGACGCATTGCGAACGGAGAAGAATCTTTTGCCGGACTTATAATAGTGGGATTTATATTTAGTATTGTCGGGGCTATTATATCCTATAATTTATATCAAAGCGATTGGGATTTCTTAGGGACAATATTTACTATAGCTACATTTATATGTGTTGCTTTCACAATATTAGTCATATACTCAGAGAATAATAAAACTTTGACTAAGAATAAGCCCGCAAATAAAAATAATACTAATACTTTATCTGATAATCAACTTGATAATATTTTAAAAGATTATATTCGAAAGGGGCAATTATTGCAAGCCGTAGACTTTTATAGGTTAAGGAAGGGTATTGAATTTAACGAAGCAAAAGACTATATAGATAATTTAGCTTCAAATATTAATAAATAAAATCACCAACTAGGATGAAACAACTACTAACTATCCTATTTGCAATAACATTATTCGCTTGCAGTAGCGATGAAAATGAACCAATAGTTACACAAGATTATACCAGTTTTACGATCGCTCGTGAAACTGACAATTCTATAACATACAATTGCGTTATCGGCTATCAGGGATCAGACGGTATATGGATTCGTGTCGCATCTCTTGGAGATATTAAAGGAAAAACGGAGTCCAAAGAAATAATAGTTGATTACGCCAAAATTAAAGAGGTTTATATGTTTCAAGATTATTATGAGAATGGAGCATATAAAGAAACATTAATTGCTGTTAACCCATTTGTTTTAAAGGAAAATATTAAAAATACATTTATCATATCTAATAATTACAGCATCAGAACCGTAAACAAAGATGATCCCAAACAATACCCGATATGATCTAATTATTAAATATCCGATCTAGGAAGGATCGGATATTTTTTTATTTTAATATTTATATTTGCTCAGTAACCATACTTTTACTTTAACATCATCTACCAGTCTATCATCAACACATACAACCGTAGCCGTCTCTCCCTCGACAATATCAATATAAGTACTCTCGGTACTGTTCTGATATAACTTATGACCTGTAGGAGGTTGTAACCTTATAGAACCGCTCATCCATTGCTTCAACTCGAGTTTTAAACCGATATAAGCGTCAGCAGGCAGCGTAACGGTTTGCTGTACGGTCGAATCAGAGAAAATATAAGTATCGGTTGTTAATAGTTCGGTGTTTTGGTCGGTTGTTCCGGATATCTGTTTTACCTTTAATATTAACCCATTCACTCGAAGCTTATCGAACCAACCACCATAAGCAGGAGTTACATCCGAAGCATTCACATTTGAAGCAGTTCCGTAAACACCTATCGTACCTTTATAATTCTCTCCAGTATTTATTGCGCCCCGACCTAACGCTGAAACAGAAGATAGGTAAGTATTACCATCAACGGCGGAACTAACATAACTACCCCTGCTTGACA
Organism: Indolivaga macrotermitis; assembly: GCF_900128985.1. Taxonomy (GTDB): domain Bacteria; phylum Bacteroidota; class Bacteroidia; order Bacteroidales; family Dysgonomonadaceae; genus Dysgonomonas_A; species Dysgonomonas_A macrotermitis. Next base: position 5,773 of record NZ_FQUC01000021.1, read on the forward strand.
CATTCAACCCATTAGCCGAAAGGCGGGAATTATTATTTGTATTGTATGCATAAATACCATAAGACCCAGGATCGATCTCTATCGTTTCCTGTCCTTGCAGTTCCGGCGAGTCCCAAAGCTTTTTGACCCTGAATATACCGTTAGTACCATCCAGTAGTATTTTAGGAGTGCCATCCGTATTTTGAGCAATAGAGCTGAACTTGTCATTATCGATAATCCACCCGGCAAATAAAGCCTCACCGAATACTTTTAATGTTTCGCGAATTACAGCATTGGCCAGAGTCAAAGTGTTCTCTTCTGTCACATTCCAATCTAAGCCCGGCACTTTAAACTGATTATCCAACAATCGCCACCAACTATTCCCGTCGCTCGAATAAATATTATCGACAGTCATTTGTCCGGGCAGAATCTCGGTGTATCCGTACACGGTTCGAAAAGAACGATCCCCTTCAAATTCGGAACTCAGATAACCGACCCATAAGCAATAATAGCCATCAATATCATAAAGCCCTATACCCTCAGAGGATATAAAGAATTCACCGGTACCGATCATTAAGCCATCCGTCTCGTCAAATGATTTAGAGCATTTCATATAGACATAATATCCCTGATCTGTTTCAGTGAGAACATCAGTCAAATATTGAGTAACACTCCAGTACTTGTACTGGTCAGGCTGCCGGTTCGGCTGCATCGTATCAATGTCAAGAGTCATATGCTTCACATTACTCGCCGGTAAGAGGAATTTCTTCGTTTCCGGATCAAAAGCAAAAGCCGGAGTTTGAACAGTCAGCCAGTCGGCCGCAACAAATTGATATTGCAGGGTTTCATCACCAAATAAAGCCATCATCGAATGAATAGATACAGAACTTAGAAGCTGTTCAACAAAGCTACCCGATGGATCACGCATTGCATTTAATAACTCCATCGATTGGGCCCAGCTTCTTTTAGCGAATCGTATCACCTCCTGTTGTTTCCGGTCAACCGTCTGCTCATTATTCTCTACCTTATTGACGACTGATGTGTTGAATGAAGTACGGGTAACACTATTCGATAATTCAATCTTAGGCATTCTCGGCTTATTGACAAACCGTGTAGTCGCTGTTATCCGGATATCAGCACCTTCAGGTAAGAAATGAGGATCGGTAAGGTGGATAAAGTAACCGATATTCAAACGGTCACCGATAACACCCCAATTCTCTTTAGCATACTTCTGGTCCAAAGTAACCGAATAAGTATATTGAGGCTGTTCATTCTCGTACAGATAAGCGACAACCTCATTCAAGGCTTTCTCTTCCGCTTCATCTATGTACTCCTGAGGTAATTTAATATGAAATACAGCATACTTATCACCAACTGCAGGGATAATAGTACCTTGAGGATATACCAAGCCATTCTCTGAAATAGGCTGAATACGGAACCGTTTTGTCGTATGGTCGTAAGCGAAAGTAAATTCTTTTTCCGATCCGGCCAGTTCACCTGTTTGAAAGATAATAGCAGCCGTTTCTCCGGCAATCGCCAGCTGATTGTAGTCGATTACATTATCAGCATCAATAAATGCCCATAAACCCTTGCTGTCGTCTATTTCTTCAACGCCGGTAATAGTACCTTCATGTGACGGGTAAATCTCGGTAACATCGAGTGTTTCCTCAGGAGGAACAGCAACATCCCTCAGTGGTACTGCACGCTCAATATAAGAACCTGTAGAATCGGTTACATATTCAATTCCTTCGTAAACAATAGTCCTGCTTTTCGGCAGCCGTAAAGTATCATTACCATACGAAGCAAAATCAATATTCCGGTCGGATGATTCGATCCAGACGCGCGAGATAGGTGTTTTATAAATCTTTCTCTCAAGACCATACAGAATACCGTTTCCTTCACCATAAGCAAGTGGGATAGGAGGGAAGTCTTTTCTCTCTACTTTCTTTAAATGAACCGTTTTACCTTCAACATTGAATTCGGTCTTATACCTGTCAGCGACATCACCCAAGAATTCATAACAGAACATATCGTTTATGTCGATAGTCATTTCAACACCATCAATACACTCTCCTTTAGTCCATCCCCTGTTACGGTCGTTATAGTTCATACAATCGATAATCATATCCAGAAAGTCGGAAGGAGTACCACGCAATGAATATTTAATCTTCGGTGGAGCGTTTAACTCGATACTTCCATCCGGCTCTTTATTCAGTGTAATGAACTTAAACTTTGTTTTCTTCATATAAGCAACAGGAGCCTCAAGAACTAAAGTGTATTCGTAATTCCTGTTACCCGATTTCTTGAAGTTATTCTCGCTGACCAGATAATACATCATGTTCTGGAATACACAGTACATATCAATAGGCATATCTATATACTGTGTCAGGTTGAAATACAAACTCAGGTCGTCACGATTCATTATCGAATTATAAGCGTATGATTCGTCCGATACTTCAATGTCGATCAAGGGTGTAGTATTTGGATTATATAGTTGCATGCAGTTACCAGTTTAATTGAAAGTCCCGTTTATCATTTGTAAAATCGTTCACCCCGATTTGCCATATAATCAGGTCGATTGTACTTAATGAACCTATTACCTCAGATTTAAATATACTAGGGTCGCCGCCCGTCATTGTATTGCCCGTATCAATCCCGTCGAGATTAGTAGCACGTAAGGTCATACCTGAACCTCCGCTTATCGTAACAGTAGCCCCAAGAGCCACGCAAGCCCGACGTAAGAATTGCGCCCACGCAACACCGCCCCAGTCGTTATAAGTAGCTCCGACTGTGATCGAGTCCCCGACCAACTTAACACGCATACCCGTCATATCGCCGTATATGGAACGCAATTGCCCTGTTAGTAATTGCGTTAACAGGTTCGCCAAAGCTTGCGATCCGTCATCCATTCCCGGATGTAGCCCGTCCGAAGTCCAGTTCATCAGGTTGTTGACAGATGTTCCATCACTATTTACATTCTTTGCGAAATTTGTCAGCCCTGAAATAGCAGCCAAGTCTATGAATGGAATATTCCGATTCTTACATACTGCTCTCTGAGTCGCAATTAAAGCTTCTATTTCGGGGTAGTTTACAAAATGACCAACAAAGCAATGCAATGCCTTTTCTTTACTTGCATATACCTGATCTAAACAGGTATTGAATGAACCGACAAACGAGTTTAACCCTCGCATATTTATATCATATTTAGCGATGGGCGTTTCACCGTCATAGATTTGATCCGATGATACTCGCAGATTTGGTAAAGTATATAGTGTATCGCTATCCGGAAATACACCGACATCTTTCAGATCGCCACCCTTAATTGATACTTCAAGTCCGGTTTCTTCTCCTGAATCGCTATCAGGATCTTGATATATCTTCCAGAATCTGTAATCACGCTTTTCCGGCAGGTCTTGATCGTAAGTTGTCTTGAACGAAGATACGTTCGCAATATTGAATCTTACGAACTTACATCCAAGGCCTCTGGGTATTAAACCTGTTTGCACCCGTGCGTAATATGAATTTGGAATATTGGTTTGCGTAAATACAACAGCCGGAGGCGCCATAGGCACACCTAGTGTCTTATCACCCCAAGGTATTTCCTTTTTATTCTCATCATACATGATAAACGGTATCAACGTATTACCATCTGTCATAGTGGTGTAGTTGGTAAAGCTGGGAATATAAAACAATCCGCCGTCACCGTCTACTTCAAAATAAAAGTCAAGGTAACCGAGATTATTGCCTCCCGTTGTTGGCGCTGCCGTGGGTAAACCTCCGGTCGCCTCTAAAATAACATTGGGAACAATAGGTAAATCACTGGATGTTGGATATTGAGGCCTTAAATCCGTTACAAATCTATTCTTCAGGGTAGTCGATGAACCACCACCGGATGAACTCGATATCCCTTTTATTTTTGTTACAGTGTCGCTGACTACATTTTCAAAATCGAAACTCTGTAATTCATTGCCGGAAACATCAGTAAGAGCCGCCGCCGAACCTGTCGTACTACTGCCTGCATACTCGTACAGTTCAATCTCATTTCTTATATCGAAGCGGAACCAGTCCATTTTTGTCGTTAATATTGCTCCTGAATTGGTAAAGAAATTTGCATCCGAACAAAACACGGGTACAACTAACCACAACTCGACATTTGGAGTAGTGAACTTAAACGGATTGCCCCATTCAGGATAAGCAACATACGACGGATATGCCGTTGTTCCCGTTACAGGTTCAGTTCCGGAAGCTGCCGAAGCAAACAGCAATACGGATGCCATGTGCCGTTGAGTCACGTTCTGATACGGGGCGGTATTGTCATACACCCACAAATTATTAGCAGGAGCAGGAGCATCGGGTATCGATCGCTTCGTAAAGTCCATTGCTGCTGATTCCGGATCATAATCCACAATTGGCGGAAATAAGTCCTGATATCCGGTCTTTACGTTCCGAAGTTCATACGTTGTCGCCGGCTTTAACTTCATCATTAAAAATCGGTTCGTATTAGTCGATGTTGTTTTCTGAATGAATACGCCAACACCTGTAAGGGTCGAACCGATACCGTTGAAATACCAGGAATTATATCCGGAGAATAAATAGCCGTTTGCAGCCCCTGTTTCGGTTGCCCGGAAAGCAGTTGTCAGGTCGGTTGCTCCGCTCGATCCGTCGTTGCTATCGACGGCAGGTTTGAAGTAAGCGGCGGCTTGAGTCTCCGAATTTACTTTATCAGCTTTGGTCGCCAATTGCACAAGTGTTACTTCTCCGTCAGCTCCTTTTGACGGATTACCGGAATCAACCCCATCGATAAGCCAGTTACCATTCGCCCCGACAGTTACGACAGGCGAATGTCCGTCTGCTCCTTTGTTCCCTTGGAGTTGCTCAAGAGTAACTTTAACCGAATTATTATTTGCATCAACAGCAGGAACTAGTAGGCCAGGGGTGAGAGTCCCATCCGGAAAGTCCGATATCTTTATCGTTTTATATTTATCAGCCATTATTATATTTCTATTAAAAAGTTATCATCTTCTGTTACAAACATCAGTTTATCCTCGGTACCCAGTACCTTAACCGTTGTCTTCGGTCTGGATTTGGTAAATACCAGAACCAAGTTGAACTGACATAAAATATAGGATGGGTGCATTTCTATCTTAAAATTCGAAGAACTTTTATAGTGACATTCGAATGTATCATTCATATAGTCGACACCCAGTAACCTTTCATCCGGTGCAGTTAAAGCCGAAAAGAAAGCGGTATAGTTATTCCAGAACATATCTATATTCTTTGTCAGAAAGCTGCATTCAAGAGTAACCTCTTTGCTCTTGAATACATTGAATGATGTATCATACTGAACACTATCCTGAGAACCGATATTCACTTCCAGATTCGTTTTCAGATCAGGAATTTTATATATCTCAGCCCTGCCTTTATTGACGATTAAGCCATATTTAGAAAATGAAATACCATCAAGCTGGTACTCTGACAAAGGCATATTCATACCATGCCCCATAGCTGAGGTAGAACTATTCGACATGTCGATGAGGTATTGACCGTCTTCAGTAATAAGCAGATCTCCGCTTTCCGTACCCAATACATAAGGGTATATCAATAATAAGTCTCTGGGAAAATCATCATAAAATTGCAAGGTGAACTCCTGAGCTTCACGCTCTACATTCCTGGCAGACTCTTTATTCAACCTTAATCGATATGAACGTCCAAGTGAAGTGAAAGACAGTGTCCGGTATCCGGGTTCCGTCAGGAATATGATAAAATCATCGATCTTCTCATTGTCACGGGTGACGCATGAGAAAGTTAAATCGACAGCCTCATTATTTAGTTTAATTTCTGAAAGGTCAACATCAATGCCATCGCTTTCTGGCCAGTCATTATAATAGAGTTCTTTAATTGAAGGGAATGTAATAAGCCCTCCAAACCCGTCTCTGGATATTCCTATACCGTATTTAGCGTATATATCTATTCCGTCTATGTACCAAAGTCCTGTCATGTTATCTTAATGATATGCCGTTATCCCTGATCTCTCTTAATATAGAAGTTGTGGCAGCCGTATTAGCTGCTATCTGCCTTTGAAACTCCAGCTGGTCGTTAAAAACCTGTTTATAGCTATTGACAGCATCTTTCACGTCCGACAAGTGTCCGTTCTGAATTTTCAGATAATCCTGATTTTGTTTATTGATATTGCGGATATCATTAACCGATTGACGCAGGGCATAGAAATTGGCGTTAATCTCATTCGCTGAATCCTGAGTAATAGATGCCGCTACACCGGTTATTCCGTTTATGTCAGAGTTTTCTTTACTGACACCCATAGCATCCAAAGCTGAATCATACAGGCTTTGAGCTTTGTTATATGCTTCCTCATACATTTTTTGAAGCTCAGCCTTTTCACCGGATGTTAAGCCGAAAGTATCATCTGTGCTACCGGATTCGGCATATTCGGCAAACTTATCATACCAGTCTTGTAAGGCATTGGTCAGGTAACTGCTCTTTGTGAATTTGAGAGCAGCTGTTCTCATATGATCATTGAATGAATCCCCAACATCGCTGAATATCGTATCGGCTGATTTTACCAGATCATCCAAACTATCTTTCAGACTATCGAATGTGATACCTGTTACAGCCTCTTTGACAGATTTTTGTATATCCTCTATCTTTTCGCTTCCGTCAATTATATTTTGAAGATATTCCTTAGTTTCATCATTTAGCTTCGCCCAAAGCGTAGGGGCTTCCTCCTTCAACCTTTCTAACTGTTCGGCGGTCAGGTCAAATAAGCCTGTCATTCTTCCCGTAGTGACAGAACTATAAAGAGAATCGGATATATTGTTGTTTTTCTTCCATGCCTCCAAATCTGCCCAGTCATCACTATCGATCCTTCCTTGCTGGCGAACACCCCACGACTTTCCTCCTTTGTTTTGAAAGGAGTTTAAAAAAGATTTACCTAATTTCCTATAAGACTCAATGCTTTTTTCGACCAGGGATTCGGCTTCTTTACCAACCCTTACAGCTTCTTCTCCATAGGATATGGATAGGTATTCTTTCTTTTTATCGATAAGTTGGTCCCAAACCGCATTGAGCCTGTCGTATTGCTCTTTTAGTTTTATGTACTGTTTGTTATCGCCTCCTCCGAACATTCCGAAAATTCCGGCTACGGTTTTACCCAGACCGGTTATTGTTTTCACCGATCCCGATATGATAGAGAATGGCTTGGTTAGGTCAATTGATTCAAGGCCTGACATCATTTGCCCTACACCCTCGAGAGCCTTTTGGAATTGTTCGGGAACTTCCACCCCGAAATCGTTAAGCATGTCCAGTATATCGTTACCTGCATTGACAATTTCAGTACCTTTCCGTCCTGCGTCATTGATGGATTTGGACATTTTCTTCAGGGCAGCAACTCTGGCGTTTTCAGCATTGGCTAGGTCTTTTTTGTATTTGACATAATTAACATCATTCTCTTCAAGTGAATTCAGATTTGCCTTTGCTTTTGCAACATCATCGATTGCTCTCTTGTAATCGGCATAGCCTTCTTTAAGTTCGGTTAGAGGCTGCTTATTTGCTAGTTTTTCGTCAATACCCTCTATCGCTTCACTTACAGCTTTTAAGTCTTGTATATTAATATTATCTCCGGCAGCCTGTAAGTATTCTCTTAGTTTATCGCGAAGGTCTTTCAGTGCATCAGTCGAAACTTTATCAAGGTCTCCAAAAACCTGTTCCCAATTGATCTTTTCTTTAAAATCATCAAGGCTAAGAGCAGATGTTTCTTTCTTCTCAGCTTTATTTAGATTTTCAATCAATTGGAGATTTCCAGATTCCATAGCTTTAGCCCGGAGATCGATATATTTTAGAGCTATCTTATTTTGCTTTTCTTCAAATGTTCGATATTCTTCCAAAGCATCATCAAATACATCCTTACGTTGTAGTTTAGCTATATTATTAGAATTGTTACTCCATGATGCATATGCCTGATCTTCTTTTTTATTGGTTTGTTCATCAATATACTTAGTCTCCAGTTCTTCAGGTAGAGCTTTTTTACCAAACTTCTCGATGAAATCAGCCTGCTCTTTTAGTTTCTCGTCATTGAACTCTTTTATTTTTTGTAGTTCTTTCCGGTAATTGAGGTCATTCTGTTCAAACTGTTTTTCATAAGAATCTTTTTTCAGGTCGAGTAGAGCTTGCTCATTATCTAATTCAGCCTGGATAGCTTCATTGGTTAGCTTTTTACGAAGATCGGATTCTTCTTTTGAGATTTTTTGAGCTTTTTCGGCATCTTTTATATTCTTTTTATTTTCAGCATCTTCTTGCTTTGAAGTTTTACCCTTCAAAGTCTTAATTTCGTCTTGTTTAGCCTTTATCTTGCTATCTATATCTTCAAGTTGCTTTTTTAGTTGATCTTCACTTAACTTCGCATCATTCTGTTCTATTTTTTTTCTTTTATCTTGTAATATCTTCAGATCACTATTATATTGTTTTTCCCATTCGATGTAACTTTTTACAGGAAGCTTTCTTTTATTTAATTCAGCGGTTAAAGCGTCAGTTTGTTGCTTAATCTGGTCAGCATTAAAATCACCATCAAGAACTCCACCTTTGGTTGTTCCTAACTTTGCATCCTTATATTGCATCTCTGCTTGTAGCCTTTGACGTGCAGCTAACTCAGCTTTTATCTGAGTATCGGTCATTTTATTAATGCCTGATATAAAAGAGTTTATTCGATCGTTCTGAACCTTCGATTCATGATCTTCTAAAATCTTATTGGCATAATCCATTTTATTTTTAGCATCAGCAAGAGCTATATCATATCCTTGCCATGCAGCATTAGTATTCTTGAGACTATTATAGTATTTTGTAGCCTTATCTGCTTCAGCTTTCGCTTTATCATAATCAGATTTATTTGTTTTTACTTTTTCTCCAGAATCAATTTCAGCTATTTGTTTTTTTATAGATAGGATATCCGCCAATTTCAATGTCTCAATGTCGTACTTTGCAAATATCTGAGGGTATTTTTGCTTTAATTTCTCAAGTGCATCGGTACGTTCGAGATCTGCTAAAGCTTGATTTGTTGATGAAGTAATTAATTTCTCAATCTCATTCCTATGTTCTTCTTCTTTTTGAGCAGCTTCTTCTTTTATTTTATTTAGGTCTGCTTGTGCTTTCTCTGCTCCCGTTGTGCTATCTCTTAAAGCCCACATAGTTGCTACTAAGCCAATAATAGCAACAGTGACAGCTACATAAGGATTAGCAAGCATAACTTTATTTAATATAGATAATGCCGCACTCCATTGTCTAGAAGCAACAGCTCCTAATTGTTGAGAAGTTGTTAATGTCGCATTTGCTAAAGCTGCTTGTAGTGCCATCTCAGCTTGCACTCTCATTATAACATTATTCAAAATTATTGCAGTTCTGTATGCTCCATAAGTAGCAACTAAAGCAAGTAATACTTTACCCAGCTTCTCATAATTAGCTACGAGAAGATTAAGCCCATCCATAGATGAGTAGATAATACCTTCACTGCTTTTACCTATGGAATTGAATACAGCATCTATATTGTCTTTTAGTTCCTCCCAACGTCCACCGATGGATTTAGATTGCTCAGCCATCAGGCCACCGTACATACCTCCGGCAGTTGTCATATTCTTGAAGGCTTGCTCAACTTCTGGAAATCCTACTTTTCCGGCAGAGACAAGTTCGTTAACTTTACCTTCAGCGACACCAAGTACTTTTGCAAGTTCTGCATAAATAGGAATTCCACGTCCGGCAAACTGGCGTATATCCATTAAATAGGCACGACCTTGCATTCTAAGAGTTCCATACAGATAAACAAGATCACCTATTTGCTGACCGGTGCCGGCTGCCACATCTCCGAGCATAGTCATTTCTTTAATGACATCTTCAGCTTTGGATCCGTAAGCGATCAGCTGTTTAGCTCCAGATGATGCAGATTCAAGGCCGAAAGGAGTATTTGCAGCAAATGTTTGAAGTTCCGACATCAGCTTTGTTGCTTTTTCGGTACTCTTCAACATGGTACCAAAAGCAATCTCTAATTGTTGGAACTGATTGCGTACCTGAACAGTTTTACTAATAAGTTCTTTTACTCCGAATGAGATTCCAAACATGCCAGCTGCACGTGACATCTTGTTAAACATCAATTCAATTCTGTCACCTTCAGAGATAACATTATTTGAAAAGGTGTTAACCGCGCGTCCTGATCTATTGAGAGCATTAAGAAACTCCCGATCATTTGCTGTTATGTTAAAGCCTAAACCTGTATTCATTCGCTAAAAATTAAACTGCTCAAAGTGAGTGTATTTTTGCTTTTGTCCTGTATTTTTTCTCGGTGTCTGACCTTTAGTATCATTTGAACTACTTCTGTATGGAGGTATTACATTTAAGAGTTGTACCATATTCGCATAGCTTAGTTCATTCCTGATCTGGTCCCGTGTATATCCGGGGTATGTTTTCATGAAAACCGATTCGATCATCCAAGGGCTGTCTGATCTGTCTCTTTCGTCGGTTTTATCTGATTGATTCCTTTCAGGATAGTGATACAATCCTGATAAAAAAAAACATGAGAATTAAGGAATAGCTGTCCTGTAACATTATGAATCTCTTTGATTGAAGCTTCTCTATAAGCTAATTCAAATACTTTCTTTCTAGCTCGGTTATTAAGAATGCTTTTTATCCATTTGGGAAACTTAAGCTTAGACTTATATACTGCTGATATAGAAATGATCTCAGCCAGTGTTTTAGAATATTTCAATTCTTTTATCACAGGAGGTAATGCAATATGATCAGGTGTCCCTTGTGGATAAATCTCAGGTATTGGAAGATCAGAAGTTAAGGCACTTATTTGTTGCATATCAGAAAGTGTGGCAGGACGCAGATATACTGTTTCACCTCCTAACTGTATAGAGAATTCCCTTTGTTCAAGGACTTCAATAACTTTCTTTTCTTCAGTCATAATCAATAAATTTGAATTAGTGGCGGGAAAAGGATTCGAACCTCTATCTTCAGGTAATGAGCCTGAAATGCTACCATTACAACATCCCGCGATATTTTAAAAGGCATCGTATTTTGACGCCTTTTATGGTTTTAGATGGCTTTTTCCCGATAACCTCTGATCTTATTACCTGCTGCATCGTAGTTTGGCTGACGTGTAACAGTAAAGGTGTACTTACCGAGGTTATTCTTTCCGATAGATCCTGTTTCCTTAGTTTCAACTAATACAGGAGTATACTGTTTGATTTTAGCCGGATATGCACCAAGAGCTTTAGTCTTGATTTGCATTGCCAGTGTTTCAGTATCATCATGATCGGGATCTTCAACTGTCCAGCCTTCATCATCAGAACTAGCAGTACCTGCTTTCATCCCTTTGAAATATTTTGCTATTGTATTTGATTTATCCGATGTTGTAAACACTATGGTTTTAACTCCTTTAGTTCCCGGTAAACGCAAGTTATCTGCATTTTCAAACTCAATATCTACATTACTGTTAGATTCTTCGGTTGGTTCAACGGAATCGATATCTATCATTTGAATCGCTATTCTGTCCGGATCTGTATCGAAATCTGGAAATGCACCATCTGCTGCTAATGGAGCAAATACTATTTCTTCTATGCCATAATCTATTTCTGCCATTGTTTTAAAATTTAGGATTTAACACTTTTTGTTTCACATATGAGTGAGTAATAAAAATATCTGTTAGTTGAATCACTGACCAACTGAGGAGCAATCGAGGTGATTGCTGTATCATCGAATATCGCATCATTAAGTACTGGCATGATCTTTTTTACAAGACTATCCAGTGTTGATAAATCAGGTTGTGTTTGATCATCATCCTGTTGAATATTTTTAGCATAGATGCAAACTTCGAGTGTACCATCTACATCTACATTACCAATATCAAGAAAGCTTCCAACCGTCTTAACCAGAATGAAAGTATCAGGTAGATTCTTATTCGGATGAATAAGAGAATATATCTTCATAGAGGACAATGCAATATCAGGCTTTGCTAGTTCCTGTAATAAAAACTTACGGGCTGATAATATGATTCCTGTATTTACGATATTTTTCATTTACTGAATTGACTAAATAAGCGTTTAGCTATTGCTTTAGATTCCGCTTCTGTTGATTTTAGAACATCATAACCTCTTTTCTCTACATAAGGAGCATATACTTCACCTGCAACGAATATCAAGACATATCCGGATGAAAAGCTTTTTAATTGCTCTAATGCAAAATGAAGTCCGTCTTGTGCACCATCTTCACCCTCAGTTCCGCTATTCGCGTTCGGATTAAATCCGCCTTTCTCTTTAGTCGTTCCATCTTTTGCGATAATATAACCGACAGAGCTTCTAAGATTACCGGTTCTATCTGTATAACTTCCATGTTCACGGGCATAAGCTAGTCCATATTCGCCAATATATTGAAGTACTTGAAGTATCTTATTTTCCATTCGAATTCTAGCTTCTTCAATTGCTCTGAATACATCATCCCGGCTACTTCTATTTTGAGGTCTTATACCCATAATCTGGAATGTTTTACATCTTTACCGCTTGGACGTTTTACTTCGCCTTGAAGCCTTACAGTCTTATCGTCTTTTTCCCTTACCTCTATTTGGGTACCTGATAGTATTTGTTCGACACCTTGAGGTAAAAAGATTTGAGAAGAAAAGACATACATAGATCCATTACTCAGCCTTATTTCGTTACCACTTCCATTAACCTGTTCATAGCAGTTACTAACAAAAACAAATTCTTTATTTCCAGGTATTGTTTGACCGTAATCATTTTCTGTTTCATCTGTAACGACTACTTTATAAAGCTTATGGGGATAACGGTCCATTATCGAAATGTTACGGTCGGTTTAGGTGATAATTGATCTTTAAGTCCATATAACTTGCATAAGTATGAATAGTAATCTTTTACACCTTGAGAATTATAAGATTCAGACATATCTCCTTGAGACCAATTAGCCCGTAGGAGCAGAGCAGGAATAAATCCTGCCATAGATATCTCAACGGCTCTTTTGTTTTCATTAGATATCTCACTTTCAAGATCTATTTTTGTACTCAAGGTTATATCTACCAAGTCAGCCTCCGATAATGAAATACCGAAGGACTGAAACTTAGTTGATATGTAATCTTTTACTTTCATCCTAAATCAGACAAGTCAAGAATTGCCATTTTGGTAGGTTTCTCAATAGATACAATACCTTCCATTCCATACTCCATAAAACGACCTTCTTCTGTACGTTTAGAAGCAATAAACATCTTACCATCTTCAAGAGATGTGTACTGTTTACCGGGTACGTTATCAACCATCTCATAAGGACGTTTCCACATCAGACGACCGATCTTACCGGCAGGAACGAATGATATCTTATCATCCGGTACAACATTTACAGACGTATCGGGACTTGTTTGAATCCATTCTTCACGGATTACGATACGTGGAATTCCGGCAACGGATAGTACAGGATTAATAAGCTCAGGAGTAAGTAAAGTGAACGGATTGACTTGATCTTGTTTGATACCCAAACGATACTTATCTTTAAACTCGCTTGATCCTAAAATACGGTTCTGAAACGTGTTAAGATTCATCTCCATGCGATCAAAAGAACAACCTTTTGGACGTAGTGCATTAATCACTTTGTCTCGAATGAAAGTTACCAGATTGTTCTTATCCCCGACTGCTGCTTTGATGTTATTAATCGGAATCGTGATATCATCAATTGTAACACCTTCGTTATTTGCATTAGCAGATACTTTTGCTGTACCCGTAAAACGAAGATCTGCATTCATCTTATCAAAAGCCTTATGTGGGGCTAGAGTACATTGACGAAGATCATCTACAAGGAAGTCAACAATCTCATTGATAACAGTAGCATTGGGCGTTCTATTATATGTATCAATCAAAATTTGGAGTTTTTCCAAACGTTCGTTAGTCATTTGATACGCATCTCCCAAACAAGCGACCTCTCCGATGCCACTACCTAAAGAATGACGTTTACGAATAGGTTTATTTGAATATCGATCAATGAATGTACCAACAACAACCCCTGTTTGATTTCCTATGAAGGTTTTGAATGTTCCATCCGGATTGGCTTGATCGTAATCCAGATAATCACGCCAATGTACACGGTCGGCTTCTGTCGCTGTTACAACAGATCGGTCAATTACCGCTTTTACAATTTGCGGATTGCTCAATAATAAATCAATAGTAAGTAACATATATCCTCCTTTCTTTAAATAAACATGAATAAATGTCCCAAGGCTTCTTTATCCCATTTAGAGATTGGGAGATATAGATCTTTCTCTTTTATCTCGAACACTTGACCGATTGCCGTAAGAGTTTGTCCGGCTACAGCGACTTTATTGCGTTCATAATTCAGTTTGTTAGCTACATTTTTAGGTGTAGGATCAGTTGCAGAAGTAGCTTCAGTTAAAACCTGACCTTCTTCTATTGCATTTTCAAGAGCAGATACAGTTATAAGATCAAAAGATTCGTCGGACGTATCAATGGAATTTGCATCAGAACCAACAGATATTACTTTCTCTCCATCACTTATATTGAATGATTTTTCAATAAGGCTTCCTTTCTGTATTTTTATTGAAGTGGCACCAACGGCAGCAACTTCAACAACCTTTACATTTTTCACCAACACGGCTTTCTGCGGGTTGTGTGTTACTTTGATCGGTGCTAGAAAAGGAATCTTATAGCCCGCAGGTAAACCGGTAATATCCCAGTTAAAACCTCCAATCATTCGATAGATAGTCTGCTCATTGCAAAGCTCTCTTTCGACTTCGGGGGGCATATTGTACTTTATTCCAGGAGGCATAATTTACTTTTTATTTTGTTCGACAATTTTTTCAGTACCGGCGGTAATGGTTGCGACAAAAGAGTCAACTTCTTTGACTTCACTATCTCCACCACTTGGAGGTACAGTTTCTTTGAATCCGTTATTAACAAGTTCCTGTTTAGCTGATGCCCATTGAGAATTTAGATCTTCGACAAAAGAATCAACTTCAGCTTCATCCTTAAAAGTTCGTCCTGAAATGGCGGGATTAGCAAAGTATGAAGGGATGTTTTTTTCTTTGATAGAATCAACAAGTTTTCTCGATAGGGTTGTTTGGAGTTTTTCTCCTTGCATAGCAGATAATGAACCGGTCAATGTTTCGACATTTTTTGTCAAAGCGTCAATGGCTTTTTGCCATTCAGGTACATCTTTAGGTGGATCTTGCTTTGTTGTATCGGGTTTTGATTTTTTCAAATCCTCGATTTCTTTTTCATACTTCGTTTTCAACTCGGATTCTTTAGTTGAAGTTGAAGTAGCAGCAACACTATTAATATTCGCTTGTACTGCTTTTAATGCAGGAACAAACGGTTTAATAGCTTCTGCTATCTGGCTTTCGTCGGTGATTTTTTCAGCGTCGATAAGACCAACATAAATGTTTATCGTATCATCTGACACAGAGGTTTTTCCTCCGATCAGAATTGCGTCTTTAAATGCTTTGAAGATTTTTTCTTTCATTGCTTGTAAATTCGTTAAACTTATTTTAAGCTAAGTTACAGATAACAAGCAGGGGTGTGAAGTATTTTGAGGGTAGGGGATAAACAGTTTTAATTCTGTTTGTGAGTAGGTCGAAAGGTGGGTAGAAAACTACTTATTGACAGGTCGATAAGTTTTCGTATTAAGTGCAGTAAATTAAAATATTTTCTTATACTATTGCATCTTGTTTAAATAAAATTAAAGAAAATGGAACAAGATTTTAGACCTTTAGAATTAATGAATTTTGGCAAGAAAGAGTTTTATTCAGCTATAGCACTCCATGCTATATTAACTGCAAATCCGAACAAATCTTATCATTACAAAGATGCAGCGGAGGAAGCTGTAAAGTATGCAGAAGCGTTAATTAAAGAATTAGAGTAAACAAAGTAAAATAGCCTACTTTTCGGGTAGGCTATTTTTCATATCTCACTCTTTTATGTATTCGTTATAAAAAATACTGATTGTTGTATTTCTATCACTCTCTGATTGCAGGATGTTAAGAATTAAACATTTACCATCTTTAGTTTCTCTTAATAACCATTCGTTGATTTCGGCTTGAAGCATATCTCTGCCATTGCCGCTGAAAATCTTTACTTTTAATTGATGTGCCATGATTGTTTATTTTTAGTTATTACAAATAATTTCCTATTTTACCCTTTTCAGGATCTAATGATAATTGACCTTTATTTAACAGGTGATAGCCTGTATTGAGACTAAAACCGACCTGACCTCTATTGCCTTTTTCAGTGTAATACGCATACTGAATTGTATTTGTATACTTATTGTATTTAGGTCTGAAAGAACCTATCTTTTGACTACCCTTTACCATGATAGAGCCGTAAAGGGTAGGTTTATTTTGAAGTATATCGAGTAGAGTCATTGTTCAGATTTTATCACATCGTAATTATCAGGCCATACAGAACATGAATATATCCATCCCATATGATGTACATCAAAATTAACAACACCGTTTACTTTGCCCGGTGTTGTATGGCTTGCAATCTCATCACTGACCTTTAACCCCAAACGGGTTAACTCATAGTCTAATTCACCTTTTAACTTTATCATGATTATATACTTTAGTTTAATAATATTCAGGATACTGCTCTCTGAACGCTTCATCAGCATCGTTTATGAATGAATAATAGAATCTTCTCGGGCTTTTAAATAGTAGCTTATAACTCACGCATTTACCGTTTTCTATTATTGCTTGTGCTTTAGCGGTATTACCATCTATTTCTGGGTATATCAAAAAGTCTATTGTTTCCATATCTCAATAATTAATACCAATAACTGCTCTGTGCCCTGCACACATTATAATCCTCAACATTAGCATTGACGATGCTGGCAAAGTTCTCGTCAGTTGGCTCAACACCATTCGTAACTTCTAGATAGAATTCATCAAATGAATCTAAAATCAGCTCACTTGGGTCTTCAAACCAATTAGGGTGTAGAATTGCCTTTAATTCTTCTTTTGTTATCATAGCTGTATATTTATGCGATTGATACTAAATTAGCTTTCTTAAAACAGCGATATTCTTGTACCTCTGTATCGAAATAGGTTTGAACTGTGTCGTTTGGCTTTCTTTCGCCTTTTGTTTCAGGCAAAACAGATTCTTGAAGAGTGCCATAAGCTTCACGTAAACTACCATCTACCTTTTTGAAGTAGAACTTTACGATTTTGCTTTTCATGGCAATTCTAAGTTTTATATTCTGCCAGGCTACATGTAAAGCTTCACTCATTGAAAAGCCATTTCGCTTAACGAATTGCCAAGCGAGTTTGAATACTGATCTTAATACTTCTTTTGTTTTCATTGTCGTGTGTGATTATAATTAAAAATGTGCTGTCATTAATTCATTAAACTCTTTGCCATTATCAGTCAATGTTTGCTCTTTATCAACAGTCCAACCAATATGGAATCTATAACCACCTCTATAACCTGAGTATAATATCACGTCAAACATTTTACCATCTCGGTAGTAGTTAAGGTTCTGCTTACAGCTTATATAGCTTTCTGAACCTGTTTTGACATTGAGAATCTCGCGAGCGATGCGAATATCATCATGTTGATGTGATTCGTAGTCGTTTATGCCGATTAATGAATTATTTTTATTGATAATTACATTTGCCTTTTCACTAAATATTTGTAGTGATGCCTTTTTTATTGCATCTAACAGTACATCTAATTCTATTCTGTCGTAAAGATTCATTGCTTTCATATCGTGTGTGATGTTGTACAGGGCTTTCGCCCTGCCAGTTGTTATTATATTACTTCTACTGATTCTACTTTATAAGAGTCAGCTACATAACAACCTGCCTCTTTATCATTTTGCTCTAATTCGGCAATTACCTCAATTGCTTCGCCTTCGAATCTGAAAGGGTCTGTAACTTCGTTGCCTGTAATTGTATCAATTACTACAAATCTTACTTTTATTGAATTAGCTACTTTCATATCTTTTGTTATTTAGTTATGTCTAATATTTCTATGACACAAATGTAATACATATATATTACAAAACAATGATTCAAAAGTTAAATATTGTTATGTATTCATATTACATAACCTTAAATAGTGTAGTATATGTATTTGTCTTTTATATTTGTACTCATTAAAATGTATGTAGCATGAATATTATACGCATAGAAGAGATAATGAAAGAAAAAAATATAGGGGTAACAGAGCTAGCTTCTATAATGGGGGTTAACCGGCAAACAATATATTATTATATCAAGCAGGATGATAAAAATTCAATATCTCAGCTTCAGAAGATTGCTGATGCTCTAAGTGTCTGCCTTTCAGAACTCATTAGCCATCAAGAACCAGATAACTCCATCACTTGTCCCAATTGTGGCAAAAAGTTCATAATGGAAGATTCACATATCCCGGATCATGCTAATATTAGAGGTAAAGAATATTATAAATAACCCACCTATGAATAAACCCAATTACATTGCAACCGCAAAGAGCGATTTTAGCATTAAAGACTATCCGTTCTCCCAAGGGGTGAATTACCACTTTTATATAGAAGATTTATCTACAAAGTATTTTAAATCGTGGATTATCGGAGAATCTGAATACTTCCTGATAAATAAGGATCTGTTCGATATTAGACCTGTCGAAGACCGGGCTTTGACATTTAAAGAAATTGAAGCTTTGACAAACGAAAAGTTATCTATCCCGAATGATAAAGAGATAGTTGAAACGAAAGCAATATTAGAACAGAAGTTGGATTATAAACCTATCAACCGGTTGGATAATCTAGGTGTAAAGGAAGGATATTCAGAAGCTATCAATGTCCTTGATTCTAAGATCAAAGATTATAATAAAACAAATATCAATGATTTGAAAACCGATCAGGGACGAGCTATTGTTATGCTTGCTATTGATTACCTGAAAGGTGAATGTAGTCAGAAAATGTTGTGTAATGTTCCGATAAAAGATAGATGATTATTCATCGGACTAAAGTACCGGTATCTCCGGCTCTTTAACCTCTACAACTTCACCATTTACAATCCGTATCATATCAGCTTCGGAACATAAGACTGGCGTTGCAGTGCAAAGACAGCCTACATGTATTCCTATGAATTTATGCGACTTAGGAAAAACAGTTCCGTTCATTCTTGCACAAATATCGCAAACGGTCGCTTTTCGTTCAGAATTTCGAAGTTTATAACCGGTAACAAAAGGCATTTGAGACCATCTCAAATGATCTGCTTCACGATAAGCCCTATTGATAGTCTCTTTAACCAATCGCAGTGCATTAGCTTGAGAGTTGCGATATACGCCTTGCCCAGGATTATAAGAAAGAGCGTTCTTTGAGGGTTTTAAGTTTCCAAACTTATCGCGTACCCTGCGAAATCTCATATCAGGTTTATTCAGGTACTTCTTAATGTCTTTAGCGAGAGATTTAGCTGATTGACCTTTCTCTAAACCTGCACTGAGTGCTGATTCAAGCTCTTGTCTAAGATTTGCATTCGAACTCCACACACGATCAGACAAAGTCAAACCTTTAATCTTACTTTGCCTGAATGTTTCCAGAGCTTTTTCATTATGCGATTTTAAGCTATCTGTCGCAATTTTATCATACTTACTGAATGTTTGGTCGATTAGATTGTCATTCTTCAAATTTGACAAGCTCCAGACATTAGAAAGCTGATTATTTATATATAGATTCAACTTAGTACCGAGATTTTTTATCAGTTCATCAGCTTTTTTCTTTAGAGTAGGGTAATTCTTGAAGTAAACATATTCATCAAGCGGAAGATCCAGTATCGATGTAGCCGAAACAAGATCTTCAACCATTTCGCTGTACATCTTTTCTAAATCTAGTCTTATACGGAGTTGCTTTTGTTTGTATTGCTTATCGTATTTATTCATGATAGTTCGTCATTTAGGTACAGTTAAAAAGCAAGAAGGTCGGAGTTGCAGCCCCAAACCTTCTCTATTAATCCCATAAACTGAAAAAATGAGAGTTATTATTTGATAATAGCTCTCACAAACTCTTTCAGCCATAGCCAAATAATATACCGTTTACGAGGGCGAATATTCACTGACAAGCTATTGCCTATTGATGGAGCTTGTGATACTTTGAATTTTAACTTGTTCATACTTCTATTTTATTTCCACAACTGCGATTCGGGCATTTAACAAAAGTTTCATTCCGTCCTTGCATTTGGATGTCTTTTCTTTCATATTGAAATACACATCCACAGATCGGGCATTTTTTTTCGAATAATTCAGGATGCTGCAACATGTCCTTTCCTTGTTTAATAACTATCATATTATATAATTTGGAATAATTATTGTAATTTATTGTATATAATTATTGCAGAAAATTGTATTTATTCTTCTTCTGATAATCCTATCGGATAATCTACCATTTCGTTTCTTTTTTTCTCATCAGCTTCTATAGCTTCCAGTTCCTCTTCTATATTATCTTCTTCAACCAATCCGGCTAATATGATACCTGTTTTACGGGAAGCAATACCTCCGGTAACAGCATCAGAAGCATTCTTAATTTTATCAGCTATATCGTTTATCATATATGGGACTATCTCGACATCAATATCTATTGTCTCGGCAGCATCCGCATAAGCAGTATTAACGGATCCGATAGCTGACACAAGAAAGTTATACCGGCGCTGTAAATGTTCTCCTAATGTTTCGGCATGCATTTCAACGGCCATGTGAGCTCCCATGAAAGCATATTGAAAACTAACACCCGAAAAAGCATTACCAAGGCCTTGAAGATTCTCAAAACTGATACGTGGTGTATTTGTGAGAGAATAAGCCCTTTCAGTTAAGGTATCAATCTCAAGCTTTGCAGCTTCAGGTGTTTGCTGCCAGGATAAATATTTGAGGTCTGCACCATCTTCTAACTGAACTAATCCCCCACGTGCCGCTTTCGGATTATTCCCTACAATACCACCAGTCGCAACAAGCTTCGGGAAGAAGTTGTAATCAATACAATCACCATAATTAGATATAATTGTTTCAAGCCTGTTTCTTATTGGACGTATCTTTTCACACAGAGCTTTATCTCTCCACGAATAGATTGTCGGATTCTTCTCGAATTGATGTTTAAATGGATATCCTGTCTCATCCTGCCATGAAGCTCCACCCTGTTTCCACAAATAAACATTATCGTCATCAACAAATTGGAAATAGGTAATAAAAGTGCCATCTATCTGCTTTACTTTGTATTCACGTCCAAGACCTTTATAGTCATTTACATCATCAAAGAAAGGAAACAGAATATCTCCACGGAAAGGAGACCATATGGCGCATTTGAATTTACGTGTAGCATTTGTTTTAATTCCAAAGACAGATTTAATTTTATTAAGAATCAACTTCCAGAAACTTTTATCTTCAACAGTGTACCAATATTCAGCGACCTCTTTTTCCGAGAGCCATGAACGAACGACACGTTTATTGAGATACTTTACCTTGTTTTTCCGGTCAATAGTTTTTATTACCTTGAAAAGTTCTTTTTCTTTATTATCATCTGTCTCACATGTAAGATTCGGTTCTGTACCAACAGTAAATGCAGTGTGAATATTCACGATATCTTGTTCTAAGGGTAGAGGGATCCTATTAACCGGTTCTGGCTTCGTAATGGCAGTTTTTGTTACTTTGCCTGTGAGAGGATCTCTTTCTTCCGGGCTGATAACTTTTATTTCATCCGGACGTTTTTCAGGATCCATCACATCATGCTTCTCAGGCTCCCAATCTGCACGGAGCTGATCCACATTTGGTAGAGGTGTTTTTCTTGCTTGCTTGATATATCTTATTCTTTCGGATATATCTTCTATTTGTAATATCTCTTGTATTGTCATTAAAAATCGTATTAATAAAATACTCCTGTTAAATCTATATCCTGTTTGATTCGTCCCATTATCGCACCCATAACCCAATATCGAGCAGCATCAATAATATGATCATCTTGACCTTCCGGTACTTCATTGACGAACTTATTTAGTTTATCATCAAAGCGCCAAGTATAATTTCTAAATTCTTTGATTGCGTTGATACTTCTTTCTGTCACACAGATTTTATATCCTTGCATCACCGAAATACCTGCATTAACGCTCCCCGGGCCTTTCTTGACTGAATATATATCTATCCCTGCATTCTTGATTTCCTTAACAAGTCTTTCATCTGCACTTTCAGACATAACTTTCATTGGAGGCAGCTTTTTATGTTTATTAATTATATCTGCTGATACCATATGTGTGCAATAGCATTTTTCATCGATATACAAAGTCTTAGTTGCTTCAACGAATGCACAATCAACAATAGCTGTAGGATCATTCGTATATCCAAAGTCCTGTCCATATCCACGCTTCATAATGCCTTCAGGTATTTCTTTGACGATACTCCAATTTGAAAATATCAGACCTTCGAGAGTAGCACGCTTGCCCAATCCGTATATTTCCCATTTACGCTTATCGACAGTACCATTCTTTCTGTTTTCTTCAGTATCTTGATAAGAAAGAATCTGTTCTTTAGCATTATCTGGAATAAGAGGATTATCGAGCATGGTAGAGTGCATATAGCACGTCTTTTTTCGCTTGCAAATCTTATCATATATCCAGTGCTCATCATAAGATGGGTTATAGTCTAGAATAGCAAAACCGGAACACCGTTGCATGAGCTGTGCGTAATCATCGAAGCTGGCTTCTACCGCTTCATTTATCCAGAACGCATCGGACTTCATACCGTGAATACGTTGTTCATCGTCCAATCCTAAAAACCAGAACTCTGTATCATACAATTTGTATATACCAGCTCCTACGGATTTATTATGATTCTTTTTATCATACAGTCCGTAATCTTTCAATATATCAATAAAGTCTTTGACCACTGTGGCTGTTAGCCATGTCGCTTTAAGACGGGAGACGATAACACGCTTGTTACGGCCTTTATTTTTTTCTGCGTATGTTATCCAGAATTGGCATATTGAGTGAGTCTTACTTGACCGGGAGCCGCCTTCTAGGACAAATACGTTATATCGTTTACACTGATAGGCAACATTAAGTTTCTTGTATACCGGAGTCAGTGCTATCTTCCTCTGTACTACTGTTGCCATTCTGTATATTTTTTATTTCTTCAAGATCTTTATCGGATAGTGGAGTATCTGCAAATACTAACTGCACACCGACAGTTTCACCATTAGATGTAACATCCAGTTTCTTTCCATCAATAACCGATTTGCGCCATTCTTCATCGTGATTGAATAACCATTGCGCCAATACACTCGGATTAGGGGGTAGCTCTGTTTCGGTTTCCTGAATGACATCACCATCCATCAATGATCCATCTTCAATTTCAACTTTCCGGCGAGTAACAGTTCTTGTTTTGATGCCTCCTAAACCTATGGAGAGATATTTTTGACGCACAATCGCATTGATTTGTACGCGTGCGCGTGTGAGTGCTTCGGACAATTCGGGCACAGCTTCTTTCTTCTCACTAAAGTAAGTCGGATTTAAACCCATAGAAAAAGCTATTTCTTTATCGGTTAAACCTTTCTTAGCCAGACTTTCAATCTGATCTAAGAACTCTTTACTCTTGTAATTATATTTAGGCTTTGCCATAGTTTTATTATTCTACACGTTCAATCATGTTTTCAAATACTTCTCCTTTCAGGAACTTTTCTCTAGCATCAAAACCGAATCTTTCCATAAAAGCAGCTTTAGTTTTATAATCTTCGAATGAAATCATCACATAAGCTTCCATATTTTCGGCTTTATCTTGAGCTTCTTGCATCACCTGAGCTTTGACTTCTTTATTATGGGCGATCTTTTCGGCTTGAGACAATTCTTTCTTGGCTTGTTTTATGGCTTCTTTCTGATTCTGAACAGGACCAATGAGGTTGTTTATTTCATTGGTGATGCTTTGTTCTGTTTCTGTCTGGAACGTGAAGTCAATTCCAATAAGTTGTAAATCATCACCTGTTAATCCGGCATTCTTATAATCAATGTCCGGAATGATAGTAGATAGAATATCGAGGTCGAATTGCGTTCTTGACTGGGTTTGAAAGATATTCTGTTCTTTCTCTGTTTTCA
Source organism: Indolivaga macrotermitis (assembly GCF_900128985.1). Lineage (GTDB taxonomy): Bacteria > Bacteroidota > Bacteroidia > Bacteroidales > Dysgonomonadaceae > Dysgonomonas_A > Dysgonomonas_A macrotermitis. The sequence continues at coordinate 29,873 of NZ_FQUC01000021.1, forward strand.
GGTCAAGTTCAATCTTTTCTACTTTTACTTCATAATCAGTATCAGGTGTGCCATCGTATTTATTCAGAATATCTAATGCCATAACTCTTTTATGTCCGTCGATTAGATTGCCTGTAATAACGTTCCACACTATACCGCCTAAAAAAGCAACTCTTTTGATATTCTTTTTTATCTCATTGATTTGCTCTTTAGTATGATTCTTTGGATTGTAAGGGGCAAAGTTGATCTGACTTCGCTTGATTACAACTGTTTCGCTTTGTTTGTATAGGTCACTCATGTTGTAGCATTTGTTTATTATCATAATCCCATAGAATCTTTTCAGACATGGGGAATGCTTTCAATATCTTCTTTAAATCTTCAGGGTGATTTTCTCTTAGCCATAAATAGCATTCGAGATTAAAACCAACACCACCGCTTGCTTTTTTTGAGTATCGTACAGGTATAGGCATATTCTTTTGATTGACATAAGCCAATACCTCTTTATTTGTCCAATCTGATAAAGGATATACTTTGTTCGTTTCGGATATAGGAGTATCACCATATGAACTCAGCATCAATCTGCGATTCAGGCTATCAGCTTTTTTCATTCCGAAAAATGAATAACTAATGCCTGTTTGCAACCTGATTGATTCGTCTATATCTGCAAGTTTGAGAAGTTTGATTTTGGGATTGGGTACGCAATATGTACCACCTCTAAATATATAAGTTAAATTCCAATGTGGAACTTGAAGTATCTTAATGTTTGGGTATTTCGATTCAGCCCAACGAATATATCTGTTTATATGTTCAAGATCTCTCACGAAATACATGAACACACAAATAATCTCTTTGAAATAAGGTGCCATTAAATCAAGCAAAGCCAGTGAATCTTTACCACATGAGTAAAATAAAATAACCCGATCAGCCTTTTGACTAACGGTTTCAATTATTCTATTTGCGATTTGGATTTTACTGACTCAGCTTTGATTTTTTGATAAATAATAAAGTGATCTGTTTATCTGTGTTAACCAGATGACATACCAAATGATCGACGCAAGTCTCCATAACGTTGCCTTCTGCTGATAAACTGACCACCTCTACCTACTGCACCACCTGAACTGGTTGATGCTGCACGGGTACCACCCCGGTAACCGCTTGTAGCATTTAATGTTCTTCTTTGTCTACTTCTGACTCAGCTAAATAAATTAAAGGATTAAACATTCTTATTTAGAACCTTACCCAGATCGTAAACGATTTGAGCTGCGGTATAGATCTCACCCTTGTGTTCATATTCGATAAATTCACCTTTATCATCGACCAATAATTCGATATTTGAACCTGTAATTTCAACAAGAGCATTTACCCGGTCTTTATTATACCCAACATAAAATTGAATAGCATCATAAGGACGGGGGATAAGTATACCATCTTCTTCTTCAGGATATCCTTCATCATCCAATTTACAATATTTGTTATTGCTGTTTGGCCGGATCTCTCTAAACTCTTGTGTCTTGGTCCCGTCGATGATCTCATCGAAAAATTTCTGCTTAATAATTAAAGTAAGAATCTTCATATAATATAAATTTGTCGTGTGAATTCTAATTAAATTTACGAAAAACAGACGAGATATACAAATAATTTACAGCCAAAAATGAACGATATTTTATCACCGAAACTAACGAGTATATCTCATATATCCTTTATTTATCAGTTAGTTGCGGGGGTAGGGCTCGAACCTACGACCTCCACCAAGTCAAAGTGGCAAGCTACCAACTGCTAACACCCCGCGGTCTATCTTAATCCATTCAGTTCAATTCTGAATAAAATCTCACTATAAAGGTAGTCAAGTGATACCTGAAAATCCCGGTAAAACCTGTACCACGAACAAACAGAACGTAAACTGTTTGAAACATGAGAAGGGGATATCTGTAAGACCTCCGCTATCGAATCTCGTTTACCTCTTTCAAGAAATTGCCCTGCGAATATTCGAGGTGAATAAAGCAGGGCAGCTACGATTAGAAAGTAATGTTTTTCGTTATATTGCAATGTGTTGATATCGTCTCTGTTTTTACAGAGCTCGAATGTCCAATCATAAATAGTATAGATGGTTGATATATCTTTCAGCTCCGATTTTAGTACTACTTTTTCTATTTCTCGAAGCTTATCTAATTGTTTTTGATATTCTTCAATATCATCAATTCTTTTTCGAAGTATACCTTCAGTTTTTGTCTTTTCCATTGCTCCGATATATTAAATAAAACATTATCTTTGTGATATATCGGTAAGTTCTCCGGAGCTTACATATTAAGAGTAACCTTAGTCGTGTGGGGTTGCTCTTATTTATTTTGATTAGGTTTGTCGATCAGTTCATAATCATACACCCATACCCAAGGGTTGTTATCCCAAGTATCTTTGCCATCAATCGAATTAATAAGAGCTTTGTAAGCTTCACGAGGAGTTAAAAAGAGTAAATAATCAAAACCATTCACAAATAGTTCATTGTTTGATATTGCCGGAGCAATTCCCTCTTTAAAGCAATCCTCATTAGAAATATCCTGCAATCTTTCGGCTCTTACAGCTATAATCTTAATGTAATGACGGGCACACCAAGCAGGCATAAATAGTTTATTCAACCAACCAGACTTAGATTTTTCCTGCTGAATACACAATTTTTCTAATCCTTTGTGTCCCCAGGAGAATGGAAGTTCTATCTTCTGTTCATCAAACTTATAATTGACATACCAGATATTATGCGAATGGGTTATTTTATATGGTTCCTTGAGATAGAGAATATCTCCAACTTTGTACTTGGGTTTTACTAACCATTCTGAACCGTCTTTCTTTTCGCTTCTCTCATTTTCATCGAGAGCCACAATACGAATAACCTTTCCATCCTTTAAATGAGCTTGCAAACCACCGTAAGCATTTGGCGGACAAGCAACGATTCTTCTTGTCTGAATTTTTATCTTTTTGACCGTTTTGCCATGCAATGGTGGTATAAAACATATTCCTTTCATAATTTTATTGGATTTATTATGTATAAAATTTTGGTTTTTCTATATATGTTCTGGTTGATATGTATAGAGAATCATGTTTAAAAAGGGACATCATTACTAAACCTCTCCGATTGAATTTCATATACAGGTATTTCATGTTTGTAGTTATAATCAAAGAATTTAGTCATACCTATATTATGTTTGAATTTCACAGTACCAGTAGCTCCATTTCTGTGTTTAGCTATAATTAGTTCTCCATAATTTGATTCTTTAACTCCATTCTTATCAGTCACTTCAATACCATAATACTCCGGTCGGTGAATGAATATTACCATATCAGCATCTTGTTCTATAGCTCCCGATTCTCTTAGATCTGATAATAGAGGTTTCTTATCAGATCTGGATTCATTTCCACGATTTAACTGGGATAACAGAATAAAAGGCACTTCAAGCTCTTTTGCTATTTTCTTAGCCGTACGTGACATCTTTGCAACTTCCTGTTCACGGCTTCCGCTTTCTTCGTCATTTTCGGCAAGCTGCAAATAGTCGCCGACAATTAAACCTAATTGGCCTTTCTTTTTAAGCAGACGGCACTTAGCCCGGATATATCCCATAGATGCACATGGATTGTCATCCACATAAATGGGTAATTTCCATAGAGTGCCAGCGGATTTCTCTATTAAATCGATTTCTTCATTCGATAGATATCCTGATTTAAACTTTTCAGGATCAACATTAGCCTCAGACAATATTAAGCGATTTGCCAAACTTACATCTGACATCTCCAGAGAGAAAAATGCAACCGGTATACCTTGCAGAGCCGCTGATTTAGCATGTTGTAGAGCTACGGCCGTCTTACCCATGGCAGGGCGTGCGGCTTCAATAATAAGATCTCCAGGTTGCCAGCCATTAGTATATTTATTTAAGTCTGCAAATCCAGTATTGACTCCCGATCTAATACCTTGACGCGCAAGTTTTATGCGATTATGCATTTCTTCAAGTGCTTTCTTGATTGGGACAGATACATGATCTCCATTTGCTCTACCAATCAAAGCCTCTTGCAGTTCTTCAATTTTCTTACCAAATCCGAAAAGAACATCTGATATATCAGAATTCAGCATGATTTGCTGTGTAATTTCACGGCCAATAAGAATTGCTTTACGCTCTATCGATTTTTGCTTGATGATATTAGCATGAAAAGCAATATGGGCAGCAGAAGCTACTCTTTCGGTTAATTGGGCAATTGCCACTGGACCTCCTATTTCTTCGAGTTTATTATCGTTTCGTAAAGATTCGACAACAGTCATCATATCAATAGGTTTACTCTCCTTGTTCAGCCGTCGAATAGAATTAAAAATAATCTGATGCTGATCTGTATAGAAATCGTCCGGTAGAAGTATTTCTTCAACTAAAGAGAATGCTTCCTTTTCTATCAGAATGGCACCAAGAACGGCTTCTTCCAACTCTAAAGCTTGAGGAGGAACAAAACCTATATCCGGATTAATCGGGGATAACATAGGTTTGTGCTGGCTTTTCTTGTTGTATTTTGTTTTTTCCATATTCCTTTTTAGCCCAGTTTAATACAGTCCGGTATAGATTTGTGTAACGTTTTCTTAAATCTTTACGATTCTCGATTTGCTCCACTGTATCTGCTATTTGCCGGCTTGTATAATCTTCTTTTAGTTTAAAAAACTCCTTTTCTGTAATTTGTGATGGGAAATTTTTAGTGTTGCTGCAATAGGGAGCAGCTTTCTTTATCCATTCATTAAATTTTTCAAAATCGGGGTGAGTGGGTGAAGAAACTTCTGTTTCTTTCTTATCTCCGTTAGGAGATTCTTTAATAGAATTATTATTCTCTTTCTTTACTTTCTTATTATTTGTGCCCTTGCTGTGCCCTATCTGTGTCTTTTGATGTGTTCCTATCTGTGCCTTTAATTCCTGTAACTCTTTTAATATCATAGATATATCTGTGTCCTTAACTGTGTCTTTTGCTGTGTCCTCGATATATTCTGTCGAATTGTATTTATCAAATTTACAGAGAGTTATCACATTCATCCCTTGGGAAGAATCAGTCGTTATAGATCCATCTTTTTTTAATTCATCCAAAAACGCCCGAACTTTCTTTTCTCCCCATGTCCATTTTTTAGCAAGAAATCTTATAGATGCAGGATATTGACCACGTCCGTATTTTATTTCCCGACCATCGATGTACTCAATTGTTACGGCTCCATCATATCGTGCTGATTGTATTAAATCTATCCACGCTTCGAACTCCGAAAGTACCCGTGCTTTTGTCCAGAATTTATGAGCAAAGCTTTTACGGTTTAGTTTTATAAATCCCTTATCCATTATTTGAAATCTAATTCGTTTTGACCTCTCTTTTGAAGCTCATTTCTATATTCTTTTAGAGCTTCTTTTACCATTGTCTCATTACGCATTAATCCAAAAGGAAGAATACCGGACAATCTAGCCTCGCAACGGGCTATCCCGTATCTAAGTTGTTCATTTGTATAATCTTTAATTGTTTTCATACAACAGCCATTTGATGTTTGTATAATTTTCGGGCATTGGCTTCGCATATTACACGAGCCATATTAACTTCTACGGCATTACCTATATACTTTTTCTGCTCGGCTTGAGTACCTATCAAAATATAATCTTTAGGAAATCCCATTATCATTTTGAGTTCAGGAATACGAAGCATTCGCATTTTTATATCGAGAATACCATACATCGCCATAAACTCTTTTATTTCTTTCATTTTGGGAGAGTCATCTTTATATATTTCATAGATAATAGTATTATCAATAGTTTTGATGAAAGAAGGTGCATGCTTTTGCTCTGTAGATGCTTCGATTAAATATGGAGGTGTTTTATCCATTCTTGCAATCAAGGTAAAACATGGACTTTCAATGTCTTTTCCTATCCTTCTATATTGAGCATCCATTAAATAATGCCATTTTCGGTTTGCTGTGACAGTAGGCGAAGGTTCATCTAATGAAGAACCTACATTGCCGAAATTGGTATTCATTAACCAGTTACGGCAAGTAACAAGATTGTATTTTGGATTTGCCGTTATTCCTCCTAATGGATTATTGATACTTGCGGCCTTCGATTGTCCGAATTGTTGGTCAACAAAATGACATTGTACTAAATTCTGCTTGGGATTAGTCATTATTGCTGGACATGGTTTATTGACAGAACTTATTTGACCTCCACCCGAATAGTTGTTCATGAAAAATGGGGATATAAGAGAAAATCGATCTTTGGTTAATACTGTAGGGCATGGAGATTCCAAATCTTTAGGTTCATCTTTGTAGTTGTATGAACATAAGAATTTGGGACTGACAAAAGCTAACCTATCCTTAGTTGTTACAGTCGGCGATGGACCTTCAATAGAGTGATTGTGACCATTTCCATAATATGCAGAAAGGAATGACGGTGTTACTAATGACTGACAATCTTTTGTCCTCAAAGTAGCTGCCGGATCATTTATATCTGAAATCATTTGATCGGGATTACCTGAATAATATTTTGTCAAGAATGTAGCATTGACAAAAGAATGATGATCTACTCCAGTAATTGTGTGGGCGGGTCCTTCTATACTTATATTCTTACTATCAGGATGGCCGGAATAGTGTTTACACAAAAATGCTTGGACTAAACCGAACCTATTATTGGTTGTAACCGTATTACATGGATCATTGATTGATTTAACCCTGTCATTTCTTTGATTATATTGGACTAAATATTTTGTCGAAATTAACTGTAATCGACCTTGAGTACTTATTGTTGGACAAGGATCCTCAATTCCAGGAGCGTTATATTTCCCATTTTGGCTCATCGAATTGTATTTTAATAGAAACTTATCTTTTCCTCCTGCTACAAATTTTATAAGTCCGGATAATATCCTATCGAGAGTAGCTTCTACCAAAGGTTTTTTTCTGCCGAATATAGACTCACCTTCATCTGAGAAATTAAGACATTCTTTTACAGGTTTCCATTTCAGGAGACTATTAAATAAATCTTTTGTACCTGTTTTACTATGAGTTTGACTTGGCCATGTAATAGGTAAATCTTTTCGGGCGAATATTCCAAAAAAACGCTTTCTACTTGTATATGCACCATAATCAGCAGCATTAAGTATTCGATAATCGAAATTGTAGCCATATTTTTTGACCTCATTTATCCATCTGCGATAATGCTTTCCATTAGTTGAAGAAATAGGTTTTCCTCTCTCATCAAGATCTCCCCACGACATGAACTCTTCTACATTCTCTATTTGTATATAGTCCGGTTCAAGATTATGAATGTATCTGAATAAATGTTCCGCTAAGGTACGGCTATCAGCATCTCTGGGTAAGCCACCTTTTGCTTTACTAAAATTTGTACATTCTAAAGAAGCCCAAAGAACAATTTTTGCATTTGGATATTGTATTTTATTAAGTTTAATACATAACCATATTTTAGTAAGATCCAGCGTTCTTATATCTTCTGTGAAATGTAAAGCTTCAGGGTGATTTTCTGCATGTGAAGCTATTGCATTGGCATCATGGTTTACACATGCTATTACTTTAGCGCATTGTTCCCCTTTCAGACGGGCATTTTCTACACCTGTCGATGTACCTCCAGCTCCGCAAAATAGATCTATATATAGGAATCGTATATTATCCATCATTTCATCAATTTATATCCATCCATATAATTACCAACCCGATAAGATTTAACTACATTATTTTCGGATATAATACCCAGTACATGAAGTTCATTCGTCGATCTCCAAAACTCAGATTTACTCATATCGGCCATATTATGACAAAGGAGATAACTGTGTATCTCCTTTATTCTTGCTTCAATTTGTTCTTTATTTCGTCTCATAATCAATCATATCAAATAAGGTTGGCATACTTAATTCATATTCAAGCGACTTTAAATAGAAAAGCCCATCATCGTAATATTCAGGCTTCAACTCAGTAGATACAGCTTTTCGCTTCATCTTAAGAGACATATAAGCAGTTGAGAATAAACCTCCGAACGGATCATCTACCGTATCACCCTGATTGGTAAACCGGTTAATCAAACGTTCAATAATATCAAGCTGAAGCGGACAAATATGTTTTTCTTTCTTCCGGTTAGCCTGATTGGCATTGAGTGTATTCATCCGGTTAATATCCGTCCAAACAAGATCATTCGAAGATGTAGGCGGGATCATCATAAATTCTTTAGATAACCGGCCGGATTCCATCAGATCATTACACACCCTCAAATGTTCCTGAAAATTATACACATGCGTTTTATCGAACTCTTTCCACATATTGCAGATTGTACTAGGCTCGAATGTTTTCAGTTCATCATACGATAAAAACCTGTTACCGTTAGATTTCCAATAAGCATGTGCATCTAATTGCCAAAGAGAAAGAAGGTATTCATCGATTTTCTTTACTACCGGATCATCAGCATAGGCATTTGACCTGTCAGTAGGTATTTTTCTAAACAGATATACATATTCAGGTAGACCAACTCCCATTTTAGTACCGTCTTTACGTTGTTCGCTCCAACCTAAACGGTATGTCTGGTTGTTTTCACGAACTACATCGGTCGTTATGGTAATCTTACCTACTAAAATAAATCCGTGCTTTCTGAAATGGTAAGATACATCCGCAGCAAAGTCTTCAATAGAAGTAAAACCCGTTCCAGTCTGATAAGAATACCGGATGCGGTCTTTAATATGAATCGCAGCTATCCGACCGGGCTTTAATGTTCGAAGTAAATTTGGTGTCAGATAATCCATTTGTTTAAAGAATTCCTGATTCCCATTGTTGTGTCCGAAATCGTTGTAATTATCAGAGTATTCGTAGTGATCACCAAAAGGTATTGATGTCAGAATCATCCCTGTGCGGTTATCTTCCATCTCCTGATGTATAACTACCGTATCATCATTATATACCATCGCATCACCGACCTTGTGTGATCGACGGCCATTAAATATTTGTCTTTTCATGTCGTGTGTAATTTTACTTGAGTTCAACCCGTATTTTCTAACCAGGTTAATCATGTTCTCCTGAAGCTTTACGTGATTTCTCCATTTCTCAAAGAGAGTTTTTAATACTTCCCTTTCATTTTGGGTATAAATGATGTAAACATGTACTTCATTTACCTGCCTGAACCTGAATACACGGTGCAGGGCCTGTATAAAATCATTGAACTTGTAGTCTATTCCTACAAATACCATATTATGACATACATGCTGAAAATTACATCCGGATCCCGCAATAACAGGCTTAGTAGAAAGTACCTTGTATTTACCATTCGAAAAACCGATAAGTAAATCTTCTTTGTCCTGATTCTTTTGAGAACCATAAACCGAACGAAGATCAAAACTTTTAAATTTCTTCTCAATGGCCGTGCGTTCCGATTCTCTGTGATGCCATAGAATCCAATTCTTATCAGGCTCTTTGCTTACAATTTCTAAAGCCTTGTTAACCCTTAATTCTACTGTTTCCGATTTCTCACGGCTTACATCAACTAAGCTCTTGGTATTATCCTTAAATAGAACAGGTTCACCTTTTTTATTGAGAATAACATTATCAGTCAGATATTCAACTTCTATCTCGTGGATATGAAGCTTAGGTAAATTATAGCCTTCATCAGAGAATCCGAGATCAGAAGGTTTATTAATAAATACAGCCCATGTAGATACCCATTGCCAGAACTCCTGCTCTTTGTTTTCATAAAGGGTTAGGTTGCCGGCCGTTGTGCTATCTCGCTTAAAAAAGCGTGTCAAAGCATGCCCACGATCAATTACTCCCAGAAAGTCAGCATAATTGAGAATCTCAATATAATCGTTCGGGGTAGGGGTTGCAGTTGCAACAAACCTGTATTGTATCTTTTTAAAGAAAGTAAGTACATAACTCGTCGTTTCAGTAGAAAGATTCCTGAGAATAGATGCTTCATCAAAAGACACCCCACAAAACTTAGAAGGATCGATATCTCCTTTTCGTACACGTTCGTAATTGGTAACATATATCTTTACGTCGTAACTACTTATGCTGTCAGTATCGGTGATATACTCAAGATCCAGTTCCGAATGAAAGAATTCTTTATTATCCCGCTTAAATTCACCAACAACACCCAATGGCATACAAATAAGAAAAGGCTTATTCTCTTTGCGGATGCATTGGTAAGCCAGTTCAAGTTGCATAACTGTTTTAGTTAGTCCGAATGATGCGAAAATTGCACGACGACCGCCTTTTAAACACCATTGCGTGATAGCTTTGGCATGAGGTAATAAATCTCCGATAATACCATCCGGCTCAAAACCATATTCTTCTGCTATAACTATTTTATTTTCGAGAAATTCTACATACTCTTTATTTTTAGTTTCCATTTTAATGTAAGTTTAACCGGGCCCGATTGGTTAATACTCTTCGTAACTGGTGAGAAACTCGACCTCTCACACAAATACCACCTCAAAAGAGGATTATTTACAGCTATTGGTTATATATTCTTACTTAATAAATTAATAACTCCACTTTGTACACTCATCTCAACATCATCACGTGCCCCGGTAATCGCATTTGATACAGAGCGTTTTTTATCAATAATATCATATATATGTTCGTCTATCGTGTCTTTTCCAAGGAGATAAACACAACTGACAGAATCAACCTGTCCGATCCGGTGAGCTCTGTCCTCACATTGTTCACAATCTGCCGGATGCCATGGTAATTCGAGAAAAGCGACACGGCTTGATGCGGTTAGAGTAATACCCACACCGGCAGCTTTGATAGAACAGATAATTAACTGCACTTTCGGATCTTTCTGAAACTTATCGACATTAGCTTGACGAGTTTGTGTATCATCATCTCCAAGGATAGTCACAGCAGCCGGAAATGATTTTTTTATCATGTCCTGAACCTCTCTTAAATGGGTAAATAAGATTAGTTTTTCGCCTGAATCAATTACATCAGAGATATATTCGATTGCATCTTTGATTTTACCACGAGCCGAAATATTTTTGAGTATTCCTATACGGACCATGATTTCTCCTTTCATGGACTTCTGGATCTGGGTATCCGTAGCTTGTCTGTAACGCTTCAGGTAATCTTCCAAATCAGCCAAGGCGTCATTGTATTCTTTACGAGTAGTGATGTTGCAAAGAACGATCTGTCTCATTTTAGCAGGTAATTCTTTTAGTACATCGGCTTTCTCTCTTCTGTAAAAGCAATTCTTTTTTAGCAGGTAATTAAGTTCATGATATCTATCACTACTATCGCAATAAGATGAAACGAAATTTTTATAACCTCCGAAATCTTCCATACGATCCAAAATCCCAAGTTGGGATATTAAATCATTTGGCTTGTTAACGACAGGTGTACCAGTAAGCAGATATACATATTCTTTTCCAACAGAAATACCTTTAACAAACTTTGTTGTTTGAGTTTTGATATCTTTCACTCGGTGACTCTCATCACATACAATAGATTTAAATAACTTTATCTTTGATTTGAACTTGATGTGATTAAGCCGTAATGGGACTTTCTTTCCATCTTCACCGATAGGCTGTTTAATTTCAGCTACGAAATACTTCTTTAGACTTTCATAATTGACGATAAATATATCAGCATATCGCATTTGATAAAGCATATCCCACGTATCCTTGATGCTATCAGATAGAATTGTGGCTTTATGATTGCCCCACATATCAAACTCTCTTTCCCAGTTTATTTTAAGAGAAGAAGGACAAATCACTAAGCATGGAAAAGCCTGTGCTGCAATTACAGTCGCTATAGCCTGAGCCGTCTTTCCAAGCCCCGGCGCATCTCCTAAAATTGTTTTTTTGTGAATTAGGTTATAAGCAACACCTTGACGTTGATATCCGAATAGTTGACGTTTCAAAGGTATATCCTGTTCGAGTATTGGCATTTCAGGGATTCTCATATTGGAGATAGGCTTTGGAGCCGGTTTATCTCCTATTTGAAATCGGTGAGTTTTCGCGAACTGATTAATATACGATCTACTCGATATCGGTACGAACCATGATTTATCCTGATAATTGAATTGTCTGCCAGGTATAAGTTTTATATCATTTACTATATTTTGATTATAGTCGAATAAAATATTAAAACCTCTAGGTGTCTCTATAATTTTACGCATGATGACGTCGTGTTATTTATCATTTGTAATACTTTCAGGTGTTCTCCTCGCTTTAGCATTTGATAGGTAAACTGAAGTACCTTATATCCGTGAATTTGAGCGAGGTTTATTTTGACCAAATCATTCTCATAACCGTCACCGCCCCTTGTATGACGACCACCTGTAAATTGACCGCCATTAACCTCTATAATAATTTTAAGTACAGGCATTAAGAAGTCAGCCCGGAATTTTCTTTTTGTAGGTAAGAAATGAGAGAAAGGTACTTCCGGCATTGTGAACCGATCTACTTCTTTGAGCTTTTTGTGAAGTTCAGAATATAGAACCTTTCTCTCGATATTTCCTGATAGTTTCATCAATAGACGGTTTCGGATTCGTCCATTTCTGCGGGTTCCGCTTCCGGTTCTTCATCTGTTTGAACTTCGTTTGTGTCAAACTCATTAGCTCCATCGGCTTCTTCTTGAAGTTTTTCCTGATACTGATTAAATAGATTGTGATCGTATTCAGTCATATTCTCAACGAAGCTTTCGTCTGTGTCAGAACGGGTAATAAGTTTTTTGTTTTTAGTGGGTGTATGCCACTGAACGGTACATTCAATATTACGGTATTCATAACCTGCTGCAATTTTGTCGGATAGGCTGTTAATTGATTCAGCTTTTTCGTTGATCTGGCTACCATACTGGGATGTCACAGCTTTCTTTTGATCTTCAAGTCTGCGTTTGTTTTGAGTTTCAACTGCTAATTGTTGAGACATCTGCATCTTTTCATCATCTGTAAAATAATACTCCAAATTGCGTTGACAAGTCTCATACTGACTTTTTTCTAAATCGTTCATAAGTTTAAATTTTAAATGAAATTTTTATATTGTTGATAGAATTCATCCCAATAAAGATCTTTGGGGTCGGGTAGGGTAATACCAAGCTCAACACTTGCAAACTCCTGTATTCGATCTAAATAATTTTTGAATTGAAGTGTATCGAGCTTAGTTGTGGTATTTGGCAGATAAAAATGATGTCCGAAACATTGGCGTTCATCTACACCCAAAAACTTTGTTTTGAAATACTCATGTAGATTATCTTTATTTTCTCCGGTTTCATTCATCAAACAAGAAAGCCAAAGCCAGTAAAGAGCATTCTGATCAATGGACCGTCTTTCTCTTGCGACTTTGACTTCTACGATATATTTTTTATCCGCTTTCAGATCATCTACATAGGCTTTAACCTTGTCTTTATCTTTAGGGGTTCGGATGTGTAGAAGCATTTATATTACAATTTTTCAAACTCCTTTTCTTTTTCTTCCACATATTCACTCAATGCTTTAAGTAGTTTTGAGGTCAGTAATTTATCTGGAACTATTTTTATATCTCCAAATGAGACCTCGCAAAGACCAGCACCAAGTTTTTTAAATGCTGAACTAGCTTTAGATGAATTTTCCCTAATGTTTTGGGCTTTCAAATAAGTTTGTATATCCATATCAATGTTCTCTTTTCCACTCACCAAACATTAAATAATGTCTATAAGCGAGTTCGTTATACTTATTAAATCCATCTTTAAAAAAAGAAGAATCACGGGTGATATTTATTCGAAATATCTTTAGATTCTTCTTGCTTATACCTATCAGTACATCACGGTCAGAATTAGCGATCATCATATACCATGCACGTTGGCGATCATAATCAAAGTACCTTGCAGCTTCTTCAAATTGCTTTTGCGTTTCAGCTGTCGTACTTTTTATATCACCGCCCCAATTCCAATCTTCACGCCATAAATCCCATTTACACCGGGTATTAAGAGAAAAAGAAAAACCTTCAAAATTGAAGGCTTTATATTCTCTCATTACTTTTTGACCATCTGCTTTTTCAGCGATTAGCTTGCAAAAATCATCTCTCCAGAAGGCTCGCTTCATATCTTCAGCTAGCTTGAATTCATCTACAGTATATTGAATATCATCTAGTGTTCGATTGAAGTAATTAACCCTTTGAGGTTCGGTAATCATTGCATCTATCAGAGAGCCGAATTTATAAGCATTGGTAGGATCCGGCATATCACGAGGGTATAGCTGTTGTTTTAACCACGATAAATCAGAATTTGAAACATCGGGTAATGAGTAATAAGGATCCATCTTATTGGCTATTTTGCTTTGTATTTTGGTTCGTAAATAATTGCAGGATTCTTGATAAACTCGTCGTTTTTCTTAGCGTAATTCTCGCAGAACGCCTTTACCCGAGCAAAAGTGAACTTTTCGAACTTATCTTGAGGTAATTCTTTACCCTCTTTTTCAAACCAAAATTGAACTAACATGAGATAACCGGCAATGTTTGATAACTTAATTTCGTAAGATTCAACTACTTTAGGTGCTCCAAATAATCCAACTTGCGCATCTACTAATACCGCGGCTTGTTCACCTGCCGCTTTTACGGATGCAGCGGTTTCAGCTTCTTTGCGTTTATTATCCGCTTCTTGAGCAATGCGATCAGCTTCATCTTTCTCTCTGACTTCTTTTTCTTTGAGCAGACGTTCTGTTTCTGCTGCATCTGCCAAAGCGAGTGTTTGAAGTTCTGCTTTTTTAGAGGGTATCTTATCGACTAATTCTCTCAACTGAGATTGTATTTCAGATTTGAATTGAGATTTCTGAGACGAATAATCAGCGTCTATAAACTCTCGTCTAATAGATCCCAGAGTATCTTTATCTAAAAGAGAATTATCCGGAAATGTAAAATTTACTCCTTCGTAGAAATAATTGTCAAAATTCGATGTGGTACTTTCAAATCCAGCCTTATCTACATTTTCGAGGGTTAAGCCATTGAAATGTTCAAGAAACTGTTTTTTTATTTTTGATGCACATTCAGCAAAATAAGAGGAAACGGCAATTTCGCAGGCTTTACGATATTCTATAATCTCCTTCTCTTTAGCTATTTTTAATTGAGCTTGGCGATCTTCTTCTTGCTTCATCTTCATCTTTTCAGTAGCGTAAATATTTCGCCTATTCTGAGCCTTATCAACTACTATCTTGAGGTCACTTTCAATCGAAGTAAATTCCTTCTTGATAAGATCAATCATTTGAGTGACAGGTTTTCGCCTCTCATTCATCGCAGTAATCGTTTTTTTACCTTTTTCAACGAATTTAGCAAGTTCACTATCATAAAAGTCAGACATTCCATTATCAGCAATCAGGTTTTCTATTGTCAGATACACTTCTGTTGCTTTCGACTTGCTCGTTTGATTCTGCATGAGTATTTCAGGTGCAGAATTTAAAATAACAGGCAAGTCGTTAAACTCGCCTGATTCAGTATTTTGCTGTACTTGTAGTGAAGTATTATTTTCTTCCATTGTCGTGTGAATTAATTATTTATTTTACCAGGGTTCATCGCTATCATTTATAACAGATGTTACACTTCCGTTCTGTGGTGTAGTCTCATTTGGTTGATTATTAGTCGGTGCGTAAGACTGAATATTTGCAGGGGCTTCATATTCTTCATCTCCTTCAAAAGAAACAGTGTCGCTAACACGAAGTTTTGAATAGGCTCGCATAGCGTGTTTGATCGTTTTAGCTTCCAGAAATCCCGGATCTATTTGTCCGTTATTAGAAGAATACAAAACTGCGGCTTTTGGATTAGGATTTTTATCAGTTACTTTGGGTTTGCTGTATCCCGCAAGCCTTTGTATATCATCTTCGAGCAGCCATTTGAAGTCATACTGATTCTTTGGCAGGACAATACACACATAGCAGCCAATAATATGATTTGTTTTCCGAGGGATGGCAGGCGCATAGTCTACAATCAAAACTCCCTGTTCGTTGGTTTTGGGTTGAAATCTGTCACCTTCATAAATAACCTGAGGATTATTCATTCGAATGATTTGGCCTGCACGGATCCTCATATTCAACTCACCATAAGCAGTTATAACAAAACTTGCGACATTGATTTTTTTTTCTTTTCCTGTTTTCGGATCCACAACATTGCCTCCATATCGATATTGCAAAAAAGCTTCCGATTTACTACCGGGTTGAATAGATAATCCGGTAGTCGCTATTTCCAAGAATGCACTATATAGAGATATACCAGTGCATATCGCAAATTCATTATTTCCTGTAATTGTCTTTTTAGAATACAGCAACTCCTTTTCGTAGATCATTTCGGCATCACCTTCACTTTTGCCGTGAATCTTCATTAATACATTGATGAAAGATTCTTTAACTCTAGGATGCTCTAGCAAATCTATAGCCGGTAACTCCCAGTTCATTTTTTCAGTTTCTTTTGTTTCCATAAATATATCGTGTGTAAGAATTATACAATTAAAGGTTCTATCTCCAAATCAGAGCGTCTCGATCTCTTTGCTTGTTTTTCGATACTAAATCTTGTATTCATTTGATATACATCTGTCATGTTTATATATATATCATATGACATTGTAAATAATAAGATCAAAGCCATAACTCCTTGCTTAAACTCATGAAGGTTTACTTTTCGAGCTATATAAATTCGAGCCCGTTTTATTGCTATTCGCTTAGCATAGAGTATTGAGAGTTCGCTTCTGTTTCTGATGCCTAATACTTCAAAAGCCTTCATTATTTGGTTATTTACTGTACATAAAGCTTTAAAGTTTTTGTCTGCAATTTCCTGTTTCTCCATGCCTGTAGCATACTGTTGAGAAACAAAATCCACTCTTTCTGTAAGTTCTGTAAATACCCTGTCCATTTGTCGTGTGTTAGACAGGATATTAAACAGATTCTACCTTTGTGTTGTCAACATATCGAATTGTTGTATATCCTTCTTTTTCGGTAACAATAACAGAATACTTTAATTCATGCTGACTAATTTCATTAAGCATACGAGCATATTTATTTTGCCTTGTAGCTTCTTGACTGATAGATCGGGCTTTTCGCCGTATCTCATCTTTTACATGGAGAATATCTCCTGGCTTTTTTAGTTTTTTGAACAGGCCTACAATGGTATCACCTTCTTTCATTTCAATTGTTCGTACCATATATTTATTATTTGATATTAATATTCAAAAGTTATGTTAGATAAAATGTTTTACCACTACCAGAACCAAATTTCTGTTGTCTTATTGTAGCAGTGAATGGAAACTCACTCTTTGGAATTTTATCCAAAGCATCTTTAATCGGAGTTGCATTAGTGAAAAATTTACTTTCAACACCTTCACTTTTTATCTTAACAACATATCTATTCTCACCATGAGAGGTTTTTACACCTGATTCATAGTCTAAAATTTCTATTTCACAGTTTAAGACATCCGTGATAGATATCTTAGGTACTGGAAATACATTTTTATTATCTAGGGTATTAATCCCAAAGTCTGAGAACTTTTTCATATTTAATAACCTTTCTGATTAAATGTCGAGAATTACAATGTTTTGCCCATCCGAGATAAGAGCATATACCTATCTTATATTCTTTAGGGGATATTTTTTGTTTGTTTAGTTTTGATGCCCGTTTGCATAGGTTTTTCTTTATTCGCTTTCGCATCAGAATATGATCATGAAAGAAAACATAGCCGACAAAGTCGATACCTCTTGCATCTACCGGAAATATCTGGTAATTGCTTTTAATATCTAGTTTTAAATTGTTTCTTAAATAATCATGTATTTCTTTTTCTAAAGAATGCAAGTAATCTTTACTATCTGATAGAATGATCATATCGTCAGCATACCGGAAATAATACGGAACCTGTTTGTACTCCTTTAGCCAATGGTCAAAGTAAGATAAATACAGGTTTGCCAGAAACTGCGATAAATAGTTTCCTATAGGAACACCCGGAGCTGATTCTATAATACCATCCAAAAGACTAAGTAGTTTTCTGTCTTTTATTTTCTTTCGGATAATCATTTTCATTACCTGATGATCAATCGACGGATAGAATTTTCTCACATCCATTTTTAGGCAATATAATGTACCTTCTTTATCTTTTAAAGCTTTCTTCAAGTGGATTAATGCCCCGTTAATACCCTTACCTTTAATGCTTGAATAAGAATGAGAGATGAAAACAGAAGTCCAAATATTTTCTAATACATTCATAATAGCATGGTGTATCACCCTGTCACGAAAAGGCAACCGGTATATTATCCGTTCTTTCGGATCATGAATTGTAAATACATCATATTCGGACGTTCTGTATGTTTCATCAGTCAACTCTTTTTGTAGCTGAAGGATATTCTCACTTAAGTTCTTATCGAATGACAATACACCATATGTCTTGCTTTTACCATGTTTTGCATTACTATATGCCAGATATAAATTGTCTAGTTCGTAAACTTTATCATATAAGTTTCCTATCCGTTTCATTATATCAGCCTTTGCTTTCTTATAGGAGCTTTCGAATAAGTTCTACCAGCACCGTTTGAATCGTTATTTTCAACCAAGAGGTTAGGCCTTGTCTTTTATTTTTATATCTTAAGCTTAGGTGGGAACTGGACCCTGCATTCGCATTCGAGTTATCGTAATTCGTATCGTTGAACGCGAACCCCGAAGCAGAGCCAGAACAAAAAGGCAACAGCCTGTTTATTTTTTAGAAGAGCTGAACTTTTTCCCAGATGTCAAGGAAAGTTTCACCTAGATACTCACATGTGATCTTGCTTAAAACGCGAAGGCGGGAACCGGACCCCGCAAACGCACGCGAGTAATCGAAATCCGTAAAGGCGAAAGCGAACCCCGAAGCAGAGATTCTAAACCAGGGTATCCATTTCCATTGACTGTAGTCTGTCCAATCTAATTTTTCATCCGAGCCGTTCTCGATTTCAATCTTTCGGGCAGCTTCAATAAGAACTATTACATTATACTCAGCTTCACGGTTTACCCTTAAATCTTCAGGATAGAAAGAAAAGTCTATTTTTGGACGGCCTGTTTCTTTATAAGCATCCTCTACTGTTTTAAGCCTTTCGCTTAGTTGCTTCTTTAAGTTTTTCGTATTCATTGTGATGATTTTTAGTATTATAAATTATGATTCTAAATATTCACGCATAATATCAATGTGTTTAGTCCCAATAACCTTTACCGACTTTTCGCTTTTTAAAGCAAGGCGGGAACCGGACCCCGCACTCGCAAGCGAGTAATCGTAAAACGCACCGCCGAACGCGAACCCCGAAGCAGAGCCATTTGTACGAAACCAAGGAAAATGTCTGTAAATATTAGTATTGTAGATATCCATTTTTTCGCCTTGATTATAAGCTTCATTCATAACAATGACTCTATAGTATTTTTGAAAGTGATCTCTTAAATCTTCCGGTAGGTCAACAAACTCAGGTACATCGGGACGTCCTGTTTCTGCCATCATATCTTCCCATCCATCAATTCTGTCATTTACGTCCTGAGAAAAGAATTTTTTACCGTAATGTCTTTCGAGAATTCCTTTCCATTCATCATTCGAAGTTTTATACAACTTCCTTGCTTCTTGATCTGTGATTTGTAATGTTTTCATATATTTGTATATTAATGATTCGTGCGTGCAGGTTGACTTACTTTTGGGGTCGCCTGTACGCTATTTTTTATTCCAATAATTATGTCGTAGAATTGAAAGCTTAACAACAATTATAAAAAAGCGAGCTACATCTGTCACAGACTGGCTCGCTCTACTTAACACAAACTTTACAAAACTACACATACCTATTAAAGGCATATTGTGGAGTAAACAGGATTCGAACCTGTATGTATCGGAGCTACAATGTTTCTTCTTCGCGTAATCGCTATCTTTGGCATTGTACGCCTCTCTACCTCGATACTAAGACTTACGTTATCTCATTAGCGTCTACCAATTCCGCCACTACTCCTTTACCCCTTCAAAAATTTGCTCCCGGATAGCGAACCAACGCACACCGGGATATATTGTTATCATGGCAATGCCATGAATTAATATATTCATTTAGCACAGGGTTACTTTTCCACCATACCCCGAAGTCATTTAGCTTTTTAAAGCGTGCTTTTACTCTACCCATATAGAGCTTTTTATTTATAGACGATTCTATCATACTTTGCTTCGAATGCGTCTCAATATGTCAAAAATCTCTTTTCAATGTGGACGGTGACAGAATCGAACTGTCCTCTTTTCGTTGGTGCACCTCAGAAATGTTTCAGCCAAGAATACTAACCGCCCTATTGGCATTAATAGCCGATTATGTCTTCAGCAAATTTTACATCCCTATTTTGGGATCTATGATAATTCTCAATATTTGCCTTTTCAACCTGTTCAGTAAGATTATCGCCTTTATTCATGCGTGCAGTGACAATCAGCATAATGATATAAGCTATGACTATTGAAGCCGCTATAGCTAATACCTTCAATAGTGTAATAATTGGTGAGATCAATTTCTTTTTCATAGATTATCTATTAAGGAGCAGATCAGACCTGCTATGATTGTACCTGTTATTATTGTGTAGATCTTGACTGCTAAGTTTAATCTTCTCATTTTGCGTTCTTCTTTTTCGATATTCATAAAGCTTTAGGTTTAAATAATTCAGCGAAATGTTCAAATAGGTCTTTATCTTCGTAATAGCGTTCTTTTGCCCGTTCTTCATCATAGTTATAAGAGTCATCTTTTTCTTCGACTCTCTCAAAAGCAGCATTCCAAAGTATTTCCTCTGTTGTCATGGCTAGATAAGTTTACGTAGTTTGTCGAAATCTGTTTTTAGGATATCAGATAATCTGAATTGTAGGTTACTTCTTGATGAAGTGCGTTCAATAACCGGCAATAAACCTCTTTTTACATATCGTGTTACAGTAGCCTCACTCACATTATGTATTTTACATACCCATGAAGAAGGTACTATCACACCGTGAAACCTTTCAATTAAAGATTCTTCTTTAGTTAATAGGAGCTCTTTAAGCTTTTTATCAAGGCTTTCATCTGATAACACATGATATATTACTGTCCCATTCATACCCTAAATGATATTTATATATTATTGCTTCTATCTGCTTAAAAATTTTATCTTTGTAGTGTATTGTTACATAACCACAATGCAAATATAGTGAAGTAATTCACAATTTGATTTATATAAGTGAATTTATTCACATGATTAACTTTATTTAATAGTGTGCTAGCTTTAATGTTAAAATAGTAGGGTATGGAATTAGAGGAGTTTGTAAAGAGCACGATTGAAAATATAACAGATGCTGTAGCTAAATTGCAGGAACAAAACACCACATCAGGACGTGTTAACCCAATCGGGATTAAAGGTGGCGATCATATAATGATTCCATCTGGATCTGGGCTTGAAGGAGTAAGAGTTGTGAATGTCGAATTTAATGTTTGTCTAGAAGAAACCGAAAAAGTGGGAGGTAAGAAATCTATAGGGGTATTCTTTAAAGAGTCTGGTATTGGCATAGATAAAAAAATAGAGAACAATACAATATCATATACCAGTGTAAAATTCTCTATTCCTATAACGTTGCCTATAAAACCTTAGGAAAATGGACGTTTGACGCCATGTTTTATGTATGATAAGATAAATTCGGCTTCTTGAGATACTAATCTCACATCTATATCAGTAGACTTAGAGTTAAGAATCAACATTACAATTTTCAATCTTAATTTCCGATCTCTTATTTTTTTAATCTTGTCAAACATGGCGAAAATAATTAAATAAATATTAAAACATAGATGAATACAAATATAGAACAAAATATATAAAATGTGAATTAATTCACATTTTTAACTTCTGATAAGATGGAACTTAATATAAAAGAATTAAGAGATAAGTTTAATAAGTCTCAGCAAAAGGTTGCTGACGAAACAGGCATATCTAGAGACAAGATAGCAAAATGGGAAACAACTTCGCATAAGCCTAAAACTGAAGATTATATTAAACTAAAAAATTATTTCGAATCTCTTGCTAAAGATATTGGAGATAGTAGTGTATCTCTCAAATTTTCGCAAACGGAATCACAAGGTCAGCCAATTCTTGATATACGAGTTTGTGCCGGTCATGGCATAGGATTAGAGGGTGATGAGAATAAAGTTATTGAATGGGTGAATATCCCAAAATTCGATGGTTGCTATGGTGTAACAGTTTATGGAGATAGTATGTATGATCGGTTTAAGTCAGGAGATGTAATATTTGTGAGGCTAATTCAAGGACGAAATGATTTTGATTTTGGTCAATGCTATGTAGTGATAACTAATGAAGATCGATATATTAAAAATATATATCAGAGTGGGAGAGGAGACGAGTATGTAACAATGACCTCTTATAATACAGAAGTAAATCCGGATGGTAGGCGAAAATTTCCTGATAGAGATATTCTTATAGATGATATTAAGTTTCTGTATAAGGTTGCAGGGAAATTACGGAGAGATCAATTGTAACACAAATAAAAAATAATCATGTAAATATATTCCAAAAAACTTTATAAAAATTATACACTATGGATTTTAAAGATCAGATTAAACAGCTATCAGAAAGGATCGAAAAACTAAAAGATAGCATAAAAACGGAAGAAGCTACAAAAAATGCATTTATCATGCCGTTTATTCAATCATTAGGATACGATATATTTAATCCTTTAGAAGTCGTTCCTGAGTTTACTTGTGATATAGGTATAAAGAAAGGAGAAAAGGTTGATTATGCTATTTTTAAAGATGGAGAACCCAGTATATTGATTGAGTGTAAATATTGGAATAGTAGGTTAGATTTATATGATAATCAATTATTGAGATATTTTCATGTTACCAATGCAAAATTTGGGATTCTGACAAATGGTATTATTTATAAATTTTATACTGACTTGGAAGTTCCAAATAAGATGGACGAAAAGCCATTTCTTGAAGTGAATTTACTAGATGCAAAATCAACTCAAATAGAGGAGATTAAGAAATTCCATAAAGCATATTTTGATATAGAAGATATTTTGAGTTCTGCTAGTGAGTTAAAGTATACAAGTGAATTAAAATCTATATTGAATCAAGAATTTACAAATCCTAGTCCTGAATTTACCAAATATTTAGTAAAACAAATATTATCAGGTATGATAACCTCGAAAATAATAGATCAGTTTATTCCACTTGTAAAGAAATCTATTTCAGGAATAATTAGCGATGCAATATCTGATAGGTTGAAGACGGCATTAAATACAGAGGAATCAGTCCAAGAAAAACAAGTAGAACAAGAATTGAAAGAATCTGTAATCAGTGAGGATGACAATAAGGTAATTACAACAGAACAAGAATTGGAGTCTTATTACATCATAAAATCTATATTGAGAAAAATATTTCCGGCAGAAAGAATATTTTATCGAGATGCCCAAGCATATTTTACTATAATTGTTGACGATAATAATAGAAAAACGATTTGTCGTTTATATTTGAATTCACCTTCTAATTGGCAAATCGCATTTATTGGAGATGACAAAAAGGAGGTTAAATTTAAAATAAATTCGTTAGATGATATTTATAATTATTCTGAAGAGCTGATAGGAGTAACTGGGCGATTTATAAGTTTAGAAGAAGATTAACTATGCTAACTCTATCTTTCGGAAAATCCACATCTCCACGATACAATAATGCTATAAAGCTAGCAGATAAATTTTCTCTTGTTGAAAAATCAGAGAACGTTATTACTGTTACTTTACCGGTTAAAGAGGTTTTTGAGAAATGGGAGCATTTTAATACCCTGTTTTGGATGGTTGTTGATTGGAAAGAGACTGTTTTATCTTATGAGGGTATGAACTACCAATCACACATTGATAAAACCCGTATATTTTACGCATTGCAAAATTCTCATTGGAAATGGATGAGTTATGTAGAAGAAAGAATTTCGAAGGTTTATAATACAACTCTTGAAGAATTAGATATATCTAATTTAGATACACAAAATATAGATGATACTACCGCTGATTTATTGATCGACTTATACACGTTTAATAAGGAATAGTATTTAGCTGTTCCAAATAGCGTTCCAATAAAAACAATAAAGGCAGTATAATCAATTGATTTATACTGCCTTTTATTAAAATAATGTACACACGAGGGGATTTGAACCCCTACGCCCTTGCGAGCACTACCCCCTCAAAGTAGCATGTCTACCAATTCCACCACGTGTGCGTACGTATTTAGAAAAAAAAATGTGACCATTGCCACATTTGAGCGAAAGACGGGATTCGAACCCGCGACCCCGACCTTGGCAAGGTCGTGCTCTACCAACTGAGCTACTTTCGCGATTACGGGTGCAAATATAGAAGCATTTTTTGTTATTCACAAATTTTTATCAAAAAGATTTCAATACCTTTGAATACAAAATTGGGGACAAATATTTCACTCATATATTTCAACAAATATATGTTTAGATTATACTTAAAAACAAACAATGAACGATTATTCAGCAAAGTTACTGTATAGAATTGCATTAACTCAAATCAATGGAGTGGGTGATATATTGGCTCGTAATCTTTTAGACGAAATAGGTGATGAAGAAGCTATTTTTAAATCTACAAAAAAGGAGTTGATGTCTATAAAGAACTTCTCGGTACACTTAGCTCAGGAGATATTAAACCCGGAAGTATTGAGGAAGGCTGAGAAAGAACTGGAATTTGTAAATAAGAATAATATTCAGACATTTTTTTATATGGACGAAGATTATCCTTACAGGTTAAAAGAATGTGCCGATGCTCCGATTCTACTATATTACAAAGGAAAGGCAGACCTGAATGCCAGAAAAATAATAAGTATTGTTGGCACCCGTAAATCGAGTTCATATGGAACCGATTTCTGCGATCGGTTTATAGAGGATATAGCATCTGTGTTTCCTGATATATTAATAGTAAGTGGCTTGGCATATGGGATAGATATTCAGAGTCATAGAGCAGCGGTTAAGGAAAATATCTCTACAGTGGGAGTACTTGCTCACGGATTAGACCGTATATATCCGGCAGTTCATCGTAAGACAGCTGTGGAAATGTTGGAAAAGGGAGGATTACTTACTGAATTTATCAGTGAAACAGAACCCGATAAATTTAATTTTGTTAAACGCAACCGTATTGTAGCAGGAATGTCAGATGCTACGATTGTAGTTCAGACGGATATGAAAGGAGGATCTTTGATAACCGCGGACCTAGCAAACTCATATGACAGGGAAGTCTTTTCTGTTCCGGGACGTGTAACAGATAGGGATTCAGCCGGATGCAATATGTTAATAGAACAGAATAAAGCGATACTTTTACAATCGGCAGAAAGCTTTATTAAACATATGCAATGGGATCTGAAAAGTAAAATTCAACCAAAACAACAAGAGTTATTCCTTGACTTGACTAAAGAGGAACAAGCAATATTTGATCTGTTATCTGGAGAAGACTCACTTCATGTTAACTTTCTATCAGCACAAACAAGTATAACTTTATCTTCTCTATTATCGACTTTACTATTGATGGAAATGAAAGGGTTGGTAAGAGCTGTTCCCGGAGGAAATTATCAGTTAACAAATAGATAAATAAAAAGCCGGAAGATTTGAAGTGCCCCCCCAAAGTTGGACAATAAATTATTAACTATATTTAGATTGAGTTCGGTATTTTACCGGGCTCAATCCGTTTAAAGACAGTT
>NZ_FQUC01000041.1 GCF_900128985.1 Indolivaga macrotermitis
AATCCACAACAATGAAGAAACTGCTATTATTATTCGTGCTCATGAGTACGATGTTTGTACTCGAAGCCCAGGTAGGCATCAACACCGAATCACCCCACCGGCTGACCGAGCTGGACATAAAAAACATCATAAACGGGACAGACACCATTCCCAAAGGCATCCTCATACCCCGTTTAAGAACAGAACAACGCGACCAGATGGTAATATCAGACATCGCCAACGAAAACGGCATCCTCATCTACAACATAGACGAAGACTGCTACAACTACTACCACCGAACAGACCGCGAATGGAAAAGCATCTGCGGAAAAGTAGGAAACGCCGTATTCACCATCGACTGTAACAAAGTAAACCTCTACGGAGAATACAAAAACGGAGTAGAAACCGGCTCAACCAATTACATATCAGTCATCGTATCAGTAACCAAACCCGGGCTATACACCATTTCCGCAACAATAACAGACCCACTCAAAGATAACGGATACTTTTTCCATACATCCGGAGAATTCCTCTCCATCGGAACATTTACCATCCGCGTACCCGCAATGGGAACCCCCATAAACTACTCCAACCCCGACAAAGACCAGTTCACCATAGAACTGAACGCAGTAAGAGCAAACGGAGACGATCCCGCCTGCACATTCGAAGTAGAAGTAAAAAACAATGCCATCCGCCCCCTATACACCATGCAGTGCTCCGGAACAGTTGTACACGGTGAATACTACGAAGACGAGCAACTCGTAGCAACCAACTATATCGAAGTAGTACTAAACGTAGACCCCACATCCTTCGGAGCAACCTACGAAATCGAAACAAACGAAGTCGACGGAATAAAATTCAGCGGATCAGGCATCCTCACCTCAAATCCACAGACCGTACAATTAAAAGGAGAAGGAACACCCTACAGCATAGACACCAAGAAAATGTATATCAAGTCTAACAGCGAATCTTCCACAGCCACCTGTATAGCACAAGTATATATGATTATCCCGGCTAAACGTATATTGACCATCGCCACCAACAATGCATACGGATACAACTTCGGTTCGGTAACCACCGCATCAAATAAAATGATAACCGATCAGTTAAACTTTGGCCCTCAAACCAACAGTATAGTGCGTTACGCCGGATTTAAAAATAAAGGGACCACGCTGACATCCAACGAAGGAGCAGACGACGGACGGACAATCGTTTCGCGCGATGCAGGATATTACTACAGTGCCGTTCCGGCAACCCAGGCAACGCTCAACACCGAGTTCCATAACTTACTGTTCGGCAAAGCAGGTTATGCCCCTATCGATATCCTTTATATCGGCTGGACTTCCGGTATAAACGGAGCAGCCTCCGCATGGGATAATATTACCGACAGCCAATTACAAGATATATATGATTTCGTACAAGGAGGAGGTATACTGTTAATGTTCAGTGAAGCACCTGTCCTAAACAATAAAATATTCAGAAAGATATTTAATAAAAGCGATATCGACTTTACGGCCGGTACAACCACTAATCCCCCAGGATCAGTGTACCGCTTACCAAGTATAACCGACCCTATTCTGGACGGGCCGTTCGGTAATGTCACCGGATTATATTGGGGTGAAGATGCTTCAACTACAAACTACGTAGTTAACCTTCCTCTGGATGAGGTTGTATTGTATTCGAATAATGTTAATGTGGTCAGTGGAAATGCGGAGATAATGAATGCGGCAACAGCTTTCCGCCACCGTACTTTACCGTTTGTATGGGTGGGTGACGGAGGTTTTACTTCGAATGATGCTGGAACCGCTCCGACTATATGTCCGTTTAAGTTAACAACAAAAACGATAAGCGGGACAACATATTCCAACTATCCAACTTATAAACCAAATTATGGATCCGGAACTATAACAGCTAATTTATATAAATATCAGGTGCACAATGCGGTGTTTGCTGCTAATGCCATTGCCTGGTGTATTGAAACGGCGGAGGCGAATAGAAAGGCTCAGAAACAGTAAGGTTAAGAGGTAAA
>NZ_FQUC01000034.1 GCF_900128985.1 Indolivaga macrotermitis
GCATAAAAAAATGCTCCGTTATTTTGACACAATAGGAAAATTTGTATTTTAGAAAAATTCTGTTTAGTTAACGCAAGTGATGCGTCTCTCTCTCTCTCTCTCTCTCTCTCTCTCTCTCTCTCTCTCTAATATTCCAACACACAAAGCCAAATCTAAACTGTTAAAATTTAGACTATTCAAAAGATTTTTATGTGTGAAAATCTGAGCCATCAGCAGATTGTAATATGTTGTTTGCACGGCAAATATAAGGAATGTTTTGATTTTAGCAAAAAGTAACAAGCGATGGATACTATAAATAGTACTCACCGCTTATTGTTATATATTTATTGCATGTTGATCCTAAATGCATAGATATTCGAATACCCGTCATTTACTTCTCCTACATTCAATAAATTTAAACCAGACATTGAATTCTGGACAGCTCCTACATATAGAACATAAGTTTTGGCAGCTGTGGTTTTGTTATCAATTGCTATCCAACCATTGATTATGGTACGTTTTCCTACAAAAGCATTGTTTGAAAAGCGATTCTTTGAAATAGCATCGGTTGTTGCCGTAGTTGAATTATCTCCCATAGAAACCTGTACCCAACATCTATAGTTAGAGTCACTTACGGTGACGGTATTGGTGGTCATACTTATCATATAAAAAATAAGCCACTGGCCGGGATCAAGGGTGATTGTCATATTGGTTTTGCTCCATTGCGAAGTTCCGGTTAGTGTAGTAGCATGTGTTATTCCGGCACCTACAACACCGGCTTGGTACCCCGGAATGTAGTCTGACCATCTGGCCAACCCGTTGGCGTCTGACATCAGTACTTTGTTGGTAGCCTGATACCCGTCTTCTATCCTGACCTGAGGATTAGGGGTAGTTGCCGTTCCTCCTGTTACGATGTGTAGCTTTTTTTGAGGTGCTGTTGTGCCCAATCCTACATTTCCGTTCTGCCCAATTACTACATCATCGAGGTTCAGGTTACTTCCGGTCTGAGTATTGTTGCTTTTTGCGTCGATATGCACTAACGAGTTTGTAACCGGATTTTCAGTCATTATCCCTATCTGGGAATAACTGTTTGTAGTATATGCTATACTTATGAGAGTAAATAGTATTGCTTTTTTCATCCCTTTAATTATCTGCTATTTTTATTGCTATAATCCCGTTTTCTTCTTTGGTATTAGTAGCCAGACTATTTATCTGCACACCACTTGAGACTACATTTTGATTGGCGTATACGATTCCCAAATAATAGGTCTTATTACCGGAGGTGCTGTTGAGTATTACCGAGAATCCCTGAATCATACCATAAGGTTTTGCATAAACAGCACCCGAACTCCAAGGTGCACCTATGATGTCCTGCGACGAAGGCCCTCCATATGTATCTGAATATGTCAACCTTATCCAGGTACTGGTTGCATAAGTATCCGTGGTTCCGGCTCCTGAAGTAGACAACAGAAAATTTGAATAAACACACCAACGCCCGGGAGGTAATGTAATGGTCCCATCCAGCGGATATAAAGGATAGTAGCGTTCGCCCTCAGGTATAGACGTCTGAGGAACAACGGTCGAAACTAAATAAGTTCTTCCATTCGTACTTAATACTCCCTTTAGGGCAGGTAAGCCGATGAAATCCCATGTACCCACACCTTGGGCATCAGATACCAGCATCTTGAGATCACCTTCGTTTCCATCCTTTATTGATATAGACTTCGTTGCTGATGCAGTTTTTATATGCAGTTTGTGGGTGGGCGCAGAAGTACCTATTCCCACTTGCCCCAGATTATTGATAACTATATCATCGGATGTATCGCCTGTTATTCCTGCTTCAATATGTAATACACCTGCAGGTGTGTTGGTATTAATACCGACCTGCGCTATACACCAACCAATAAAAACATAATTTAGAACTAAATATGATAGAATTGTTTTCATACTGTTTTGTTTATAAGTCGGATGGTATTCGATAGGCTATTATGTTTATTTCCCCCCACGATCCACCGACGCGATTTAAAGAGCCTGTAACCGACACTCCGAAAGAAGAAGTTCCACCTGCCATATAATAATATGTTTTACTGGCATTTGATGTATTGTTTATAATCATCGAGCCGCATATGGTCATATACTGGTACGACCAGCAGATACCTGAGATTAACCCCATGCCTTCGATGTCGGGCGATTTAACACTGGCTAAGCTACCTCCACTGTTCCCGGCTGTAGAATCATCGGCTAATGTCGAACTTACCCATACCGGAGTTCTGGCTGCCAGAGTTCCGGTACCTGAAATGAGAGAAACTACATTCAGAGCCCATCTTCCGGGAGGTAGTACTATATACGAATTGGAATTGTAATAATTCACATCATTAAAAGTCAGGCTTGTAATACCTGCAGCTGATGTTACTAGTTGCGATGTGGATGCCGGAATAACATTTTGCCACGTTGCAAGTCCCGTGTTGCCTACAGAAAGCAGAATATTACCTTCGGCTTCATTTCCATCCTGCAACTGAAATCCGGGGACAGGCGAGGTTTGTGTTCCTGCTGTTTTTATTTCCAGTAAAACTTCGGGTGTAATTGTGCCTATTCCTACTTTTCCGTCGTTTGTAACTATTACATCTTCTTCGTCATTAACCGGTGCAGCTATACCGCCGGTGGTATTGCTATTAGGATCGACATGGAATATGCCTTGGGGGTTTTGCGTGTTTATACCTACCTGGGCATAACTTATTCCGAAGGAGAATATCCCCATCAGTAAAAGCATTTTCTTTTTCATTGTTATTTAATTGAGTTGTTGTTTTTAGAGTCGCAGACTCTTCTGTTGTTTTTATATAAAGTGATTGTTTTTCAGCACAGAATTTATTGATCATTTGAAAGTAAAGCAGCAAAGTGCATACACTGCACCCTGCTGCAATAGGCAGTTGGCCTAGGCATAATCTGTTATTCCGGGTAGTTTTCAAACGACAACAAAACAACAATGATTCTATCCGGTACAGCTTACCGAACCAACTTATTTGGAAATGGATATATACGACGAAGTAAACGAAGGCATAAAAAAATGCTCCGTTATTTTGACACAATAAGAAATTTTGTTTAGTTAACGCAAGTGATGCGTCTCTCTCTCTCTCTCTCTCTCTCTCTCTCTCTCTCTCTCTCTAATATTTCAGCACACAATAGCAAATCTAAATTGTTAAAATTCAGATCGTTATCGATGTTTTTATGTGTGAAAATCTGAGTCATTCAGAGATTGTAATAGGTTGTTTATACGGCAAATATAGGGAATGTTTTTTATTTGGCAAATTTCCGGCTTTTGACTAAAAAAGAGAAGACATTATTTATCTTCTCTTTTTCAACGGGTATTTTATCCACCGACATCAAGCCCCAGTAGAACAAGGCTTGTCCAAATGTGGTTGGGACTTGTATACGGGAATGCATCCAGAAATGGTATAGCTGCACTCGCGTTACTCCTTACATCATATACCTTAAACTGTATACTTAAAGTTACTGTAGTTGTGGTCTCTATATAAGTTGTGCAGGCAGATAATGCTCTTATATAATTTGTACTGAGAATTGTGCTTCCATTTTGCAGAAGACTGATTTCCGCATATTCGCTTACATTCTCTATATCGGCGGTCATAAAAATAAGGTAGCGCCCTTTGGGAATGGTTAGGCTGTTGCTGGTTGTAGTTACGGCTAGTTCGGATTTAAGGGTAGGTGTTCCTGACATAGTAAATATATTACTGGATGCGTTAATTGCAGGCCATGCTGTGTTTTCGAGTTTCCATTCTATAGTTTTGTACCTTAAAGCGATCAGATAATTTTTCCACAAAGCTTTTCCGCTTGCATCCGAAGCCAGTATATAATCGGTGAAATCAGTACCAGATCCATCAGATAGCCTGAACTTTCCTGTAATATCAAATTTGGCTTGTGGTGTTAATGTGCCCAATCCGATATTGCCATTGGTATCAATAACTATGTCATCCGAATAGTTTGTGCTTCCGCCAGTGTTTCCTTGGGGATCTATATGTAGTACTCCCTGTGGGTTATTGGTGTTTATGCCTATTTGCGCATAGGTAACAGGGATATGTAGTGTAATGAGTAAAAGCGGAATTATATGTATAAAGTATCTCGTAAATTGTACCATGAGTAAGGGTTTTTTAAATGTTTTCGAGTTGGATAATTGTAGTTGTGTAAGTATAGGTAACAGTAGTAGGAATTTGATTATTATACGTAAGCGACTGAATATCAATATAAGTGAAGTTGAGCTGAATTTGTGCTGGTGCAGCTAAATTAAAAACGAACGATGCTCCACCAAGTGAATTTACCGACATCAGCGATTGAAGTGTACTTCCATTGACAATTACATCTACTGTTCCGTATTCCGCTATATTCTGGTCTCCATTAGCTAAAAACAGATACCTCCCTGCAGGTAAAGTGAGCACTCCTTCAAGTTGGCTGCAACCATTGATTTCGTTTCTGAGCAAAGTTGATGTCGCTAGTAAGGGGTCATATATAGGGAAAGAGCCGAAACTACCGATATAATTACTACCTGATAGTTCCCATATTACATATTTATTGACTGATAAACTTTGCCACGAACCTATTCCGTCAGAATCACTTACTAATATATAATCTTCTTTTTGTGTTCCGTCGTTTATCCGGAATGTTCCGTTAACTGATAAGTTTGATACAGGATTGATTGTTCCCACACCCAGATAACCATCTGGTGAAACAACAATATCGTCAGACTGATTAGTGCTTCCCAATGTGTTTCTCAGAGGGTCTATATGTACAATGCTTCCCGATAAAGGAGAATCGGTATTGATACCTATTTGGGCATTGGCTGTCAGTGCAAAAAACACAACCAGCATAGTTAAGTATAAATCCTTCATTATTTGCGTGTTATTGTATTTGAATTATTCTTATTTCAATATTATAGCCTACATTATAAAATGGAGGGATGTCGAAAAAGCTTATCACTTTAGCCGGATCGGTTTCAACTACATATTTTTTTGCAACGGCGGTCATCCATATTTCTTCTGTTGATGTTACTAAGAGAGATACTGACTGTCCGACTAATTTCCCCCAATATATGTTCGACATAAAATAATCATTGGTAGATGATCTCATTGCCATAATTTGTCCGTACTCATTCACTCCCGTAAAATCAAAATCGACAATAACAAGGTATAAGCCCGGTACTATCTGTATTTTACCATCGGGGGTTGCCGTCAGTCCTAACTCATTATTTGTAAAAGTGAAAGGAGCTTGACAGGGTAAAATTGTGGTGTTCATAGTTAAGAATGTGCCAGAAGCCTTACAAATTGACATACGGTTAACTTTTGTGACGGAATTTTCTTTCCATGTACCTATCCCGATATTGTCCGATGTCAGGATGTACTTATCCGCCTCA
This sequence comes from Indolivaga macrotermitis, assembly GCF_900128985.1. Taxonomy (GTDB): domain Bacteria; phylum Bacteroidota; class Bacteroidia; order Bacteroidales; family Dysgonomonadaceae; genus Dysgonomonas_A; species Dysgonomonas_A macrotermitis. The sequence continues at coordinate 5,399 of NZ_FQUC01000034.1, forward strand.
CCCGAATTAGTAATACTCAGGCTGCCATTTACATCTACTTTAGCTTTCGGGGTGAGCGTTCCGATGCCTAGATTGCCGTTAGAATCTACAAGTATATCATCTGAGATATTGGAACTTCCGCTGGTATTACTTTTTGTATCTATGTGGAATATCCCTTGTGGATTTTGAGTGTTGATTCCTACCTGTGCATAACTTATTCCGAAGGAGAATATCCCCATCAGCAAAAGAATCTTTTTTTTCATTGTCATTTAATTGAGTTGTTGTTTTTAGGGTTGGATACCCATTTGTTGTTTTTATGTAGAGTGATTGTTTTAGCAGCAAATAAAGCAGCAAAGTGCATACACTGCACCCTGCTGCAATAGGCAGTCGGCTTATTGGTAAATGGTTGTCCGGAGTAGTTTTCGAACGACAACAAAACAACAATGATTCTATCCGGTACAGCTTACCGAACCAACTTATTTGGAATTGGATATATACGACGAAGTAAACGAAGGCATAAAAAAATGCTCCGTTATTTTGACACAATAGGAAAATTTGTATTTTAGAAAAATTCTGTTTAGTTAACGCAAGTGATGCGTCTCTCTCTCTCTCTCTCTCTCTCTCTCTCTCTCTCTCTCT
>NZ_FQUC01000011.1 GCF_900128985.1 Indolivaga macrotermitis
CACAATGCGGTGTTTGCTGCTAATGCCATTGCCTGGTGTATTGAAACGGCGGAGGCGAATAGAAAGGCTCAGAAACAGTAAGGTTAAGAGGTAAAATTATATATGGTAGGCAGGAATGCTGAGTGTCCCATTTCAATATAGATAGAACTTATATGCAAATTGTATCGAAATGTATGATTTTTTACATCCGAAATAACTTTTTATTCTCAATATTAGTTTCTATCTTTGTAACTCAGATATTCATAGGGTATTTGAAACTATATTTTGATGATTGACAAAGTAAAAATATATTCTAAAGCAAAAAAGGAACAGATATTAGTATCGTGTTCCTTTTTTTTACCTACCCCTTGGACTAGTAATTTTTTATTTACCTTTTATAATTCATTTGTAAGATGCAGACAGACAAACCTGTTCGATTAATTCTTGACGATGGGACGATCTTTGAAGGACGGTCGTTCGGTGCCGAAAACGCGTCGGCCGGAGAAGTAGTCTTCAGTACGGCGATGGTCGGATATCCCGAAAGCTTGACCGACCCTTCGTATCTGGGGCAGATACTCGTAGTCACCTTTCCGCTTGTAGGAAATTACGGTGTACCTGAAAATACCTTTACCAATGGTATTTCTAACTTTTATGAGTCGGGACGAATTCAGGTTAACGGGTTGATTATCTCCGATTATTCACACGAATATTCTCACTGGAATGCCAAGAAAAGCTTAGGTGAATGGCTAAAAGAGAATAATGTACCCGGTATATATGGTATAGATACCCGGGAATTGACAAAGCTTCTTCGTGAGAAAGGCTCGATGAAAGGTAAAATCGTTTTCGGACGCGAAGATGAAATCGATTTTTTGGATCCGAACCTCGAGAATCAAGTGGCAAAAGCTTCTTGTAAAGAAGTAATTACGTATGGAACAGGTAAAAAAAGGGTGGTATTGGTAGACTGTGGTGTTAAACACAATATAATAAGGTGTCTGCTTAAACGGGATATAACACTGATACGTGTGCCTTGGGATTATGACTTTAACCAACTGGAATGGGATGGTTTGTTCATATCCAATGGCCCCGGTAACCCCGATTTTTGTGAAGCAACGGTACAAAATATCCGTAAAGCAATGGAAGGAGATAAACCTATCTGTGGGATATGTATGGGTAACCAATTGTTATCAAAAGCCGGAGGTGCTACCATATATAAATTGAAATACGGGCATCGTAGCCATAACCAACCGGTAAAAATGGTGAACTCGACACGCTGTTTCATTACATCTCAGAATCATGGGTTTGCAGTATCCAACTCGTCTCTGGGAGCCGATTGGGAACCTTTATTCATCAACCTGAATGATGGTACGAACGAAGGAATCAAGCATAAGACTAAACCGTTCTTTTCTGCACAGTTTCACCCCGAAGCTGCCAGCGGACCTACTGATACAGATTTCTTATTCGATATGTTTTTTGATAAATTATAATATCTCTACATATTCGAGTAATTGTAAGTATTTAAAGATATAAATAGGTCTGAGACCTAGGTTTAACTTATTTCATTAAAGATTTAAAATGGACAATAATATAAAAAAGGTATTAGTACTGGGTTCCGGAGCTTTAAAAATCGGGGAAGCAGGCGAGTTTGACTATTCGGGCTCTCAGGCTCTGAAAGCTTTGAAAGAAGAAGGTATAGAGACAGTACTTATCAACCCCAATATTGCAACAGTGCAAACATCGGAAGGAAGTGCCGATAAAATATACTTCCTGCCTATTACTCCGTATTTTGTGGAGAAGGTGATTCAGAAAGAAAAACCCGAAGGAATACTTCTGGCATTCGGAGGACAAACAGCACTGAACTGTGGAGTACAGCTGTTTGAACAGGGAATCCTGAAAAAATACAACCTACAGGTATTGGGAACGCCTGTTCAGGCTATCATGGATACCGAAGACCGCGAATTATTCGTGAAGAAACTCGATCAGATAGATGTGAAAACTATCAAAAGTGAAGCTGTAGGTACTATCGAAGATGCTGTAAAAGCTGCGGCCGAACTGGGTTATCCTATAATTGTGCGTGCAGCGTATGCGCTCGGAGGTTTAGGATCGGGGTTCTGTGATAACGAGCAGGAACTTCGCGCTTTAGCCGAAAAAGCATTGGCTTACTCGTCACAACTTTTGATTGAAAAATCGCTGAAAGGGTGGAAAGAGGTTGAGTATGAAGTAGTACGCGACCGTTTCGACAATTGTATGACTGTTTGTAATATGGAAAACTTCGATCCGCTCGGTATTCATACCGGAGAGAGTATCGTAGTTGCGCCATCACAAACGCTGACTAATACAGAATATCATAAACTGCGCGAAATAGCAATCCGTATCGTTCGCCATATCGGTATAGTAGGGGAGTGTAACGTGCAATACGCCTTCGACCCCGAATCGGAAGATTATCGTGTGATAGAAGTAAATGCCCGTTTGAGCCGTTCTTCGGCACTGGCATCTAAGGCAACAGGATATCCGCTCGCTTTTGTTGCTGCTAAACTTGGTTTAGGATACGGCCTTTTCGACCTGAAAAATTCGGTGACCAAATCGACAAGCGCATTTTTTGAGCCTGCACTCGACTATATAGTAGTAAAAATACCTCGTTGGGACTTAGGTAAATTCCATGGAGTATCTAAAGAGATCGGATCGAGTATGAAATCGGTTGGTGAGATTATGGCTATCGGCCGTAGTTTCGAAGAAGCCATTCAGAAAGGACTTCGTATGCTTAACATCGGTATGCATGGATTTACAGCAAATAAGTTTCCGGATGTGGAAGATTTGGACAATGCTTTAAGGAATCCTACCGATAAGCGTATTTTCTGTATTTATCAGGCATTTGCCAAAGGATATGACATCGAGCAGATTCACGAACTGACAAAGATAGACCGCTGGTTCTTACAGAAACTGCACTATATATTCCAGAAATCGGAAGAACTGAAAAAGTTCGATGATATACAATCATTACCACTCGAAACACTTCGCACAGCTAAGCAACAGGGATTCTCTGACTTTCAGATTGCGAAAACGGTTTGTAAAGAGCCTACATTGGTTGACAGTGTGGCACGCGAAGTACGTACTATCCGTAAACAAAACGGAATTGTTCCCGTTGTGAAACAGATAGATACACTGGCGGCCGAGTATCCGGCTCAGACCAATTACCTGTATCTTACTTACAACGGACATGCCAATGATGTGAAATATTTAGGAGACCATCGTTCGGTGATAGTGCTCGGATCGGGGGCTTACCGTATCGGATCGTCCGTAGAATTTGACTGGTGTTCGGTTAATGCCTTGCAAACCATTCGTAAAGAAGGATACCGCTCGGTGATGATCAATTACAACCCCGAAACTGTATCGACCGACTACGATATGTGCGACCGCCTGTACTTCGATGAGTTGACATACGAGCGTGTGATGGATATCATAGAACTGGAAAATCCTCACGGAGTTATCCTTTCGGTAGGAGGGCAGATACCTAATAACCTTGCTATCCGTCTGGATGATGCAAAGGTGAATATTCTGGGAACAACTGCTAAGAGTATAGATAATGCCGAAGACCGCCATAAGTTCTCGAGCCTGATGGATAAGATCGGAGTAGACCAGCCACGTTGGCAGGAACTGACTTCGCTCGAAGATATCAAAGGGTTTGTAGACGAAGTAGGATATCCGGTTCTGATACGCCCATCATATGTACTGTCTGGTGCAGCGATGAATGTCTGCTCTAACGACAAAGAGCTGGAAAACTTCTTAGGATTAGCTGCCGAAGTTTCCAAGAAACATCCTGTAGTGGTGTCTCAGTTTCTCGAAAATGCGAAGGAAATAGAAGTAGATGCTGTCGCTCAGAACGGAGAGATAGTAATGTATGCTATATCGGAACATGTGGAGTTTGCCGGAGTACACTCGGGTGACGCTACAATACAATTTCCTGCACAACGTCTGTATGTGGAAACAGTAAGACGGGTGAAAAGGGTTGCCCGTGAAATAGCTAAGGCGCTGAATATATCGGGGCCATTCAATATACAATTCCTTGCCCGTGACAACGAAATCAAAGTGATAGAATGTAACCTGCGTGCTTCGCGCTCGTTCCCTTTCGTATCTAAGGTCTTGAAGATAAACTTTATTGAACTGGCTACGCAAGTAATGCTCGGACAGAAGGTCGAAAAGCCGAATAAAGATGCCTTCGATTTAGACTATGTCGGTATCAAGGCTTCGCAGTTCTCTTTCTCCCGTCTACAAAAGGCAGACCCTGTTCTTGGGGTAGATATGGCTTCAACAGGAGAGGTAGGATGTATAGGAGACGATTTTTACGACGCTATGCTTAAATCGATGCTTTCGGTAGGATACCGTATACCGAAGAAAACAGTATTGTTCTCTACAGGACCGGCTAAATCGAAAGTAGAACTTCTGCAAGCTGCACGCTTATTGCATCAGAAAGGGTATGAACTGTATGCTACAGGCGGATCTCAACGCTTCTTAGTTGAGAATGGTGTACCTGCTACTCAGGTGTTCTGGCCTACAGAAGACCTGAAGCCCGGAGCATTGGAAATGATTCAGGAGAAGAAGATCGACTTGGTCGTAAATATCCCGAAAGACTTTACCAGCAGTGAGTTGGATAACGGATATAAAATACGCCGTGCAGCTATCGACTACAATATACCGTTACTGACAAATTCGCGCTTGGCTTCGGCATTTATTCAGGCATTCTGCACGCTTGATGTAGATGATTTGGATATCAAAGCATGGAATGAGTACGAGTAAGATATTAAAAGATCATACTGTTAATATAGATATTGGGTTAAAATATTGTTTTAATCCAATATTTGTATTAGGAATATTAAATACAGCTTTTTTATTATTTAAATACTAATATCTATGAAAGAGAATATGTGTCAAAAGTGTAATACAGAGAACCCAGTTAATGCAAAGTATTGTTCTGGATGTGGATATGAACTAGAAAAACCTGTAGAGGAAAATATTGTTACACCTACTATTTCCAGGCAAAGTTCTATTAAGGAAAAGACTAAACCTTTTATGTCAATACTAGGAGTAGTAATTGGTTTATTAATAATGTTTGCCGGACAACATTTTTTATTCCGGACTCCTTCTATTGATAAAATTATGATGGAAACTGCAAGTGAACTAAATAAATCATGTCCTGTGATGATAGATTCAGAAACGAGATTGGATAATACGTCCGCGCTTCCGAATAATACTTTTCAATATAATTATACTTTAATAAATTGGGAGAAGGATTCACTTGATGTGGCTGCGTTAGAAGATTACTTGGAGCCCAATCTTATTAATAATGCGAAAACTAATCCTCAAATGAAGTCTTTGAGGGATAATAATGTAATTTTGAATTATTCATATAGAGATAGGACTGGAATACATTTATTTATAATATCAGTAAAACCTGACCAATATAAGTAGATGTGTTTTATGGACTTTTAAGGTTAAGGTATTATATTGAATATAGATCAAAGCATGGAATGAGTACGAGTAAGATATTAAAAAATCAATAAATGAAGAAGGTTGTCGTGATGGCAACCTTTTTTATTATGTTTGTATGCAACGTTTAACAAAATTACACATCATCTATAAAGACTAACTTAACAATTTTATACCATGAAAAAGAATCTACTATTATTAGTACTATGCTTTTTTTCTTTCAGTTTTCTGATGTTATCCTGTTCTGATGACGATAATAGCAATGATAATTTTCCGGGTGGAACATCTGCTAAACTTTTACCGGTAAAGGTGAAAGGAGATAGAGGTATTAAAGAAGCCAGCTATGAATATGATGATAATAACCGTCTGATACAATACAAAATAACCTGGCCATCCTCGAAATCAAATGACTACTTGTTGTATAAGATTAACTACAATACGAATGGAAATGTGAGTGAAATGCAATACACTATGTTTACGGGAGGAAAGATAGATGCAGAATACACTATTTCTTATAACTATAATGGCGATTTGATAACGGTCATAAATGATGGATTGTATATGGTCGGTGATCAGAAAATAAAGATAGATGGATCAGGACGGATATTGGAGTTGAAGCAATTGGAAGAAAGGACTAATAACAGTGTGTATTACAGCGAAAATTTCGAATATGATACTAATGGGAATATAAAGAGCAAAAATACTTCTAATTCTCTCTATTCAACTTATACTTACGATGATAAAAACGGAATATTTAAATATGTAAATACTCCACAATGGTTTTTGCAGAGTCAGTTAGGAGGCTTATTTACATTTAATAATAATCCGGTGGAAGAAAATGCCGGATATAGATCAGATGAGGTTGCTTTGAGAGGAGTTGCGCCCGGTTTTAAGATAGAATATACCTATAATGAAAATGGATATCCGACGAAATATACTTCTCCTTATGTAAGCGATATTATAGGTGAATCTCTCGACTCTTATTTTAAAATTGAGTACAAATCGGCTAAATGATACATTGAGGATTTTAAATTATAAAACAAGAAGGATAGAGAAAGAAGTATCCTTCTTGTTTTTTTATTATATGTTGGGTTATAAAAAAGCTGGTTGTGTTGAAGTGTATTTTAGTATTAAACGCTATTGTAATGTTAATATTATTTGTTTATATTTGCTAAAAAGGTAAAGTAAACAACACTCCGTTAAGCATTTTCAAGATTGATGTCATATCTGGGCTTTAGAGGTTTTCCCGTGGTGTCTTCTTGATAAAGTACGTAACTTAAAAAATCGAAGCTTATGGATATATTGCATACACTATTCAATCCATTGATCAATGGTATTACGACAGTATTAATGATTGTAATTGTTATATACTGGCTGTTTGCACTCATTGGGGGATTGGGGATGGACGACCTTGATCTGGGGATAGATTTCTCTCACGATGTGGATATAGATGTAGATGCCGGTGTTGATATTGACCACGACGTGAATGTGGATGCTGGAGGTGACGGTGGAGGAGCATTTCTGCAAGCGTTGCACTTTCTCAATCTGGGTCGTGTACCGTTTATGATTGTGTTGACTGTATTTATATTTATCCTCTGGATGAGTACGCTCCTTATTACTCATTTTTTCGATATTTCGTCGTGGGGATCGTTGTCAGCTTTGCTCCTGTTACCGATCGCTATATTCGGTCTGATTTTAACCGGATGGGCTACTAAACCTTTAGCGAAGTTCTTTCATCATATAGGCTATAATGGAGAAAAAGCGATCAACTTTTTCGGATGTTCCGGTAAAATGTTATCAACGATAGATGGAGAGAAAATCGGGGCAGCCGAATTCCTTATCGGGAAGAATCCGATGAAACTGAATGTCAGAAGTATGCAGGGCGAAAAACTATCGTATGGTGATGATGTGATAATAACACGTATGCCTGAAGAAGGCAATATATATTATGTAATTAAAAACTGAAAAATATAATAATAAATATCATAAACACTTTAGAAAAAATATGGAATTAGCACTAATTATTACAGGAGCAGGGTTGTTTCTGTTACTTCTATTTTTGGGCATTTTAGCCTCATTCTACAAAAAAATCCCACAGGGGAAAGCCATTGTCCGTACCGGAGTGGGAGGTACAGGTGTAGCATTTAATAAAGGAATGTATGTTGTTCCGATTTTCCATAAGATGGAAATTATGGATATTTCGATTAAGAAACTTGAGATAGAGCGCATGCAGCACGATGGCCTTATTTGTAAAGACAATATTCGCGCTGATATCAAAGTAGCGTTTTTCGTGCGGGTAAACAAATCGGTAAATGATGTAATTAATGTGGCTCAAACATTGGGTTGTGAGCGCGCGAGTGATATTTCGACTCTGAAAAATATATTTGAGGCGAAATTTTCCGAAGCATTGAAAACCGTAGGTAAAAAGTTCGATTTCATAGAATTATACGAAGCTCGCCGTGAGTTTCGTGACGAGATTATCAATATTATCGGTACAGACCTTAATGGTTATAATCTGGATGACTGTGCTATCGACTATCTGGAACAGACCGAGATTCAATTTATGAGTCCCGATAATATTCTTGATTCCGAAGGTATCCGTAAGATAACACAACTTACCGCAGCACAAAACATCAATGCTAACCAGATACGCAGGGATGAAGAGAAAGTGATCAAAAAGCAAAATGTAGAAGCGCGTGAAGCTATTCTGGAACTCGAACGTCAATTGGCGGAAAAGGAGGAAAAGCAACGCCGTGAAATAGATAACGTGAAGTCTCGCGAAGGCGCTGAAATACAAAAAGTAAGAGAAGAAGAACGCCTGAAAGCAGAAACTGTCCGCATTAGTACAGACGAACAATTGGCCGTTCAGGAAGAAAACAAACTTCGTCAGATTATTATTGCTGAGAAGAACAAACAACGTACGGAAGCTATTGAAGCCGAACGTGTTGAAAAAGACCGGGCTCTGGAGCAAACCGAACGTGAACGTATTGTTACTTTGGCACAAATAGATAAGGAACGCGTACTCGAAATCGAAAAGAAAAATATTCAGGATGTTATTCGCGAGCGTGTCGAAGTTGAAAAAGGCGTAGTGGAAGAAACCCAGAATATCAAGGATATAGAAGCATTCCGCGAAGTAGAACGTAAGAAACACGTCGGTATTACTACTGCTGCGCAACTGGCGGAAGAAAAACTGATAGAAACTGTAAAAGCTGCGGAAGCAGAGAAGAAAGCTGCGGAAGAAAAGGCAAAACAATTGCTGATAGATGCTGATGCCAAGAAAGAAGCATCAACCAAGCAGGCCGAAGCCCGTAAGATATTGGCAGAGGCTCAGGCTAAAGAAGATGCAACCTACGGTCTTGCTGAAGCTGAAATAATGAAAGCCAAAGCTGCTGCTGCAGAACAACAAGGTACAGTAGAGGCTGCTAATATAGAAAAGAAAGCCAAAGCCGAGGCAGCAGGTATTGAGGCAAAAGCGGAAGCTAAGAAAAAAGAAGGGCTTGTTGATGCTGAAATTACCAGAGAGAAGGCTCTTGCTACTGCTACCGGAGAAGCCAGCATTATCGAGAAAAAATCTGTTGCCGAAGCTGCCGGAATTGAAGCTAAGGCTGATGCTAAGCGTAAAGAGGGCTTGATGGAAGCTGAAGTTGCCAAAGAAAAAGCTCTGGCCGAAGCATCGGGTATAGAAGAAAAAGCCGACGCAATGAAAAAGCTGGACGGAGTAGGTCGCGAACACGAAGAGTTCAAGCTACAGCTACAAAAGGAAAGAGATGTTGAATTGGCACAGATCAATATTCAGAAAGAAATTGCTGATGCTCAGGCGAAAGTGCTTGCCGAAGCATTGAAATCTGCGGATATAGATATTGTGGGTGGCGAAACTATGTTCTTCGATAATATAGTGAAACAAATATCTAATGCTAAAGGCTTTGACCGTTTGGTAAACGAAAGCGATAATATCAGCCAGATTAAGAAAGCATTATTAGGCGATGGTAAAAACGGAGGCGAACTAATGGATCGTATCAGGTATTTTGTCCGCCAATATGGAATCTCTACTGAAGATATTAAGAATCTGAGTATTGCCGCGCTGATATTTAAAATGCAGAGCCAATGTACCAATAGCGAGGATAAAGGAGTATTGGACAATCTTCTGAGCCTGGCTAAATCTATGGGTATATCCAATAATAAACTGTCATAAGGATCGAGGAATAAAAGAGAGCCCGTGATTTTAACGGGCTGCTCTTTCCTTATATAAAAGGTCTGGGAACGATGAAAGGTTTTACATTGTTTATAGTCTTTTTCTTCTTATTATTCTGGGGAGCATGTGGTAATGTATCTCAGGAAGGGAAGATTGCACATGTAGAACCCCGCCCGATAGTTATACAACCTATAGGCGGTTTTCCGGATAAGCAGGCTCAGGTACTACTTAAAATGTTGAAGGAAGTAAATCCGAATGTATCGGTTGCTCAACCTATACCAATGTATAATAAAGCATATTTCGAACCTTTGCACAGATACCGGGCAGACTCTTTACTGCATTATCTGTATCGTAAGAGTTACAGGCGAAAAGATGCTATAGTATTGGGCTTAACTTACAAAGATATAAGTACTACCACTCACGGATATTACGATTATGGAGTAATGGGATTGGCACGTAGCCCCGGAAATGTCTGTATAATATCTACTCATCGCCTGTCGAAACGGAAAAAATATTATTATAACCAGATGTTTAAGGTTGCGATTCATGAGCTGGCTCATACCGAAGGGTTAGGGCATTGCGACCTGAGCAATACCTGCTATATGAAGGACTGGAAATACAAAAGCCCGACACTCGAAGAAGATGAGTTTTGCATAACCTGTAAGACCTACTTACAGAAAAAAGGATGGAGACTCAAGTAATGTTGAATTTTTATTTAATAGGTTCTTATTTTTCGTGATTGGAGAATGAATAAGTTCAAAAAATACGGAGCTAAAATATTTGTAACAAGTTTAGTTGTTTTGTTACTAACCATGTTTGGTGTAATTACTGATATTTCATTCAAGTTGAGTTGGTTGAATATGGCTTGCTCTTTCAACATATATATAGTGGTAGTACTTGTGCTGGTATATTTGGGGAGGACACTGAAAAATAAAATATTGAAAGTTATATACATATTACTTGTATGTACTCCGTTCATGCTTATTTCAGTGCTGGTTTTTCTATTCAGTTTGTCGGGATATAGCGGCGGTGGAGGATATTATTATAATAAAACCATTGATGAAGGAAGATATAAAGTGAGGAGCTATGTTGAATCCTTCGATAATACAGAAGAAACAGTGGCGACAAAAATATATAAGGAAATAGGCTACTTGCCTTTTCTCGAACGTCTTATTTATAAAACCACCAACATAAACGAATATATAAAGAATACAGAATATAATACCGGAAGGATATTTATATATCGGAATAATGGAAATGGTTTGCAGTGGATGGAAACAGTTAATGTAGATAAATTATAAGCAATAATAAATATTTGATAATGTATTTTCGAATATGACTAAGTATTGTTGCTTTACTTACAAAATCAATAAAAAGGCTTTAGGCCTTAAAACGATATATGCAGGAAATAGAAAATAATAAAACTGCCGATTCTCTCGACTCGGGTACTTATGAGATAATACGTAAGCGTCTGCAGGTACAGAAAGACGATTTGCTCGACCGCCTGGCTTCGCTCAACGATGCACGTAAAGAAGTATTTACGTCAAGTGAGTTTTCTCTGTTGGCTAATCAGCGGATCGATACCGACAATAATTGTGTTGCCCGGGGAATCATGGCTTTGGGTAATCTTTGTATTTTTGCCTATAACGTTCATTTCGGCTTGCGTTCCGATATACAACTCAGCGATGTTTTCAGTATTTATCGTTTCGAGGATAGTCAGTTTATACCCCAGCCTCTTGACATAATTGATGATGAGGCTTTTCTGAACGATTATAAAAACCTGTATAAGTATTACAGGGATTCTATATTCTCACGCTTCCGTAAGACCGAAAATTACCTGTATATGATTTTTCAGACAGGTAAGACGGCAAATGATGCAAAAGCGTTTAAATGGCTGATCAAGGACAATAAGCTGATCTATCAGGACGACCGTAGTATACACGAAGTCGTAAAATCTCCGCAACACGAGTTTAAGTGGACGAAGACTTCGCTCGAAGACCGCCGGTTAGGAACGTTTCCGCATATGTCTATTCTCGATAAAGTATTTATTGAGGCTTTAGGTGGTGATATTACGTTCAAGATAGAGGACAATACCCAGACAGGTAAAGGAATCTATTCCGAGAAGGTAGAAAATAAAGACCAGCAGTTAGACGATGCCGAATATTACTATGCCGATCTGGGCAACATCATACTGATCCGTATTAAACCTTATCAGGAAGATTTCCGGGCATTTGTATTCAATACACGCACCAAAGAAGTCATAAATATACATGCCCTGAATGAATCCGGGGTGCTGCTGCCTGAAGGGCAAGGTATTATCTTCCCTAATGGCTACTATTTGCAGAGTGGCGATCATAAGGTATTTGAGAGTGAGCTTAGTAATCTTGAGTTTATCCGGAAGATAGCATCGCCCAATGGCGAAGATTACTTATATATTTTTTATCAGAACGAGAGTAATACTTATGTTCTGATGTCATATAATATTATCCGGCAACAAGTTGAGACACCTATTATCTGTAATGGTTTTACTTTCTTCGGTGACGGGTCTCTTATCTATTTCCGGTCCGAGAAAGAAGCTACCCGGCACCATCAGGTGCAGATATGGCAAACACCTTATATGACCGAATGGACAGAGAGTGCCGGTAAGAAAGATAATTTCCTTTACAAGATAGGAAATAAAAGTATTGTACGGGCTATGGCCGAATGTCAGGAAGTTGTATTACTGATAAATAAGGAGGATTCTTACGAAGGCTTGTACGAAGATATTGTTAAGAAATCAAACGATATAGTTGATGCCTATTTCTGGGTCTCGGGCAAAGAAACCTATTCGTTGTCCGAACCTCTAGTACAAATACGGGAAATAGCTAATACTGCTATTGATGAGTTTGATAAAGTACAGAATCAGAAAAAGCATGCAGAGGAAACTCTTCGGGATACATTCGAAAAGGTAGAAAAGCTACTGTTTGAAATAAAGAATGCCCGTTATTCCACACTCGACCAGTTGGTAAAACAATTAGCAGACACCCGCCGGCTTCATGGTGAAGTTATAGAGCTGGGTAATGTTAAGTATATCGATGTTGATAAAGTTGCCGAATATAAAGGGATCTTAAACGATGCAAGCCAGAAGCTGTCTACACAGACAATCGCTTTTCTGTTGAAGGATGAGGCTTTGATACCTTATGAGCAGAAAGTAGAGAAGGAGAGGGCAGAGGTTGATAATGTAACCAAGGTTATAGATGCCCATAAAATAGAAGAGAATTGCAAACTGATATCGTCTGAATTGGAACTGTTGATAGATATACTCAATAGTCTAAAGATTGAGGATACGACAGAGGCAACCCGTATTGTAGAAAAGATATCCCTGATATTTTCGTCCCTGAATGAAGTGAGAGCACAGCTGAAACGTAAAATCGATTCACTGAAAAGTCAGGAAGCGATAGCCGATTTTAAAGCTCAGCTGACCTTATTGGAGCAGAGTATAGTTAACTATCTGGAACTGGCTACTTCGCCCGAGCGGTGCGACGAATATTTTACGAAAGTAAGTGTACAGGTAGAGGAGTTAGAAAGTAAATATGCCGATTTTGATGACTTTATCTTACGCATAGCCGAAAAACGAAACGATGTAATCAAGGCATTTGATGGAAAGAAAGCTCAGCTGATAGAGCAGATCAACCGCCGTACATCGTCATTGGAGCAAATAGGGTTGCGGGTACTAAAGAATGTGGAGAATAAGGCGCAGACATTCAAATCGAAAGAAGAGATTCAGGCATTTTTCTCTACAGACCTGATGGTTGATAAAATACGGAAGCTTGTCGAAGAACTTAAGTCTTTGGGAGATGTATCGAAAGCAGAGAATCTTGAAAACAGCCTCAAAACCTCGCTCGAAGATGCTTTACGAGTATTGAAAGACCGTACCGAATTGTTTGTTGACGGCGATAATATCATAGCACTTGGTTCTCATAAGTTTGCGGTAAATAAGCAATCGCTGGATCTGACGATTGTACGTCGCGACAATAAACTGTTTTACCACCTGACCGGAACTAATTTCTATTACGAAATGAAGGACGGTGAGATTAATCACTACCGCGATATCTGGGAACAGGAGATTGTTTCAGAGAATAATATTGTATATAGGGCTGAATATCTGGCTTATCTGGCTTTTGTAGAGAGCCAGATAAATCCGGCGTTTAATTTAGATGCTTTTGTAACCCGGCGTGTCGAACAGAATTATTCGGAATCGTACATGAAAGGTGTACACGATTTTGATGCAAAACGTATTTTCGAAACATTACAAAAATTATATCGGGATATGGGATTGCTGGCATTTACCCCAAGGGTAAGGGTTGCCGCGCAATTATTCTGGTATATGCAGAAGCCGGAAGATAAAGAACGGCTATTCAAGCTGATAAGCTCCGCTAATGTGGTATTAAAGGCATTTCCTAATTCGGGAAATTATGAATATGTTTTGGTTCAGGTAAAAGATATGTTCGGGCAATGGAATACATACTTCTCCGTACCGGATGGATTTGTCGAAAAGGTAGCTGCTTACCTTTTCCGTGAGTTTGCCGATTCGCAGATATTTACCTGTAGCGAGCAAGCCGGTTATTTGAGAGGAGAGTTCAATAAATATTTGAGTACAAATGGGTTGTTGGAGAATTTTGAAGGTGACGCCGGTAATGAAACTTTTGATGCTGTTGACCGGTTTTATCTGGTTCAGAGCTGGTTGAACTCATTTGTGGATCTTTCAGCCGAACTTACCCCTTATAAAAAATATGTAGAAGAAACCGCTTGCCTGCTTTTACTGAAAGCACAGGAATATAATACTCATACAGCTCCTGATAAAAATACAATTGATGACCTGAGAGGTAGCCATACTGTTATCGGAGATGGAATTTACACTTTAGATTATCATACTTTTATCGATCGGTTAAGCTATTTTGTAGAGAAGAGCGTGCCTGCTTTCGATGCTTTTACTAAGCAGAAGGAGCAGCTTATTACGGCCTTCCGAAAATCGTTGAAGTTAGATGAGCTGAGACCCAAAGTATTAACATCGTTCGTCCGTAATAAGCTTATAAATGAGGTATACCTTCCCCTGATCGGGGCCAATCTGGCTAAACAGCTAGGTGTAGCCGGAGAGAATAAACGGACAGCCCGTATGGGAATGTTATTGCTGATTTCTCCTCCCGGATACGGTAAAACTACATTGATGGAGTATCTGGCTAAA
Organism: Indolivaga macrotermitis; assembly: GCF_900128985.1. Classification (GTDB taxonomy): domain Bacteria; phylum Bacteroidota; class Bacteroidia; order Bacteroidales; family Dysgonomonadaceae; genus Dysgonomonas_A; species Dysgonomonas_A macrotermitis. Next base: position 14,877 of record NZ_FQUC01000011.1, read on the forward strand.
ACTATGGGACTGAATTTTGTGAAGATAAATGGCCCTACTATCGGGCACTCGATAACATCTATTGATCCGACCGAAGCGAAGACTTCCGGTGCTCGGGAGGAATTGAAAAAGATAAATCTTTCGTTCGAAATGGCGGATAATGTAATGCTTTATCTGGACGATATTCAGCATTGTAGCTCCGAATTTTTACAGAAGTTCATTTCTCTTGCCGACGGGCAGCGAAAAATGGATGGTATATATGAAGGGGAGAGCAAGACTTACGATCTCCGGGGAAAACGTTTCTGTGTGATTATGGCAGGTAATCCCTATACCGAGAGCGGAGATAAGTTCCAGATTCCTGATATGTTGGCAAACCGTGCCGATGTATATAACCTGGGCGATGTGATAGGAGGGACTGAGCATCTGTTCAGATTAAGTTTATTGGAAAATGCAATTGTGGAGAATCCTTATTTACAAAAGGTTGCAGGAAAGAGTTTCAATGATTTTTATGCCCTTGTTAGTTATGTCGAGAGTCGTACGGATGTTTTACCCGATCTGGAAAGTAACCATACTCAACAGGATGTTGACGATTTTATCGCAGTCGTCCGCAATTGTATAATTATCCGCAATGTTGTGCTCGAAGTGAATAAAAACTATATATCGAGTGCTGCTATGCAGGATGCTTATCGGATAGAACCGCCATTTAAGTTACAAGGTTCGTACCGTGATATGAATAAGATGGTAGGACAGGTGGTGCCGTTGATGAATACTAAGGAGATAAATGCTTTGGTGTTGTCCCATTACGAGAGTGAGTCGCAGACCCTGACCGCCGATGCTGAGGCCAATCTTCTGAAATTGAAAGAAATTGCAGGATTACAGTCGGGTAGTGATCGCGACCGTTGGGAACAGATTAAAGAAATATTTAATAAGAATAATAAGCTTGCCGGATTTGATAAATCGGATCAGGCAGGATTGGTATTGGCTCAACTTGTAGAATTTAATGAAAATCTGGAAGGGATAAAGTTTGCTCTTCGGAATAATAAAAATAATGATCTTGAAAAATAAGTATTTGTTTATAAGTTTTTTATCAGTTGTTCTTTTGTTGACAGCCTGTACCGGAAATAATCCGCTTAGTAAAGTAAATGTTGATAAACCCCGTATCTCCTATGGTGGGGTATCATTTAATTTTCCGGAACAGTGGAAGCTCGAAACTGAGAATATTGATAATGGAGATATCTCTTATATTGATATTGCAGATGATGAGGATCTGTATATGAAAATATGGATAATGAATTTTGTGGATATCCCGGAGAAGAAGCTGGAAAATTATCTTTTAGATTGGGGGCCCGAATATAAAGTAGAGTCAGAGGCAGTAGCTTCTGCCCGTTTTGGCGAGTATGATGCCAAGATGCGGAAGTATAGTGTAAGTCTTAATGATCTTGCCGTTTATGGAAATGCTTATTCGTTCTGCTACGGTGGAAAGACTTTTTTAATAACGAAACATTCGGAGAGCAGAGTGAAACTGCAGCATTCATTTTCTTTGATAGAAAGTACATTTCATATAGAATAGATATTATTTACGGAGATAATACTGAAAAAGGATATGCCACGAAACAGGCATATCCTTTATTTATTATATTCAAAACGTTTTACTTACGTATCCAAACATTGGTTATTTCCCCGAATACAATTTTGTGATAGTCATTGGTTTCAGCATGAGCTTCTACCACGAATTTCTTTCCGGCTTCGGTATAGAAATCGTCAGGCGAAACGGTTGTAACTTCGGTCAGTTTACATTCAATAACTAATTTGGCTTCGCGGTATGTCATATTTCCGGATGGAGTTTGTATTGAGACCAGATTGTTTTCTTTCATTTTATCGCTGTTGCGTCCCGATTTTTTGCCGAACTGGATAAAATCTTTTTTGTACTGGTCGTCGAAATAAGTCATAGTATAAGTTTCTTTTTTGCGCATAATCTCGAGGGTATAGCGGTTTGATCGGAGAAAACACCATGTAGTCGGTTTTTCGAGCAAAATACCCCAGCCACCCCAGCTGGCTACCATAGAATTATATAGAGAAGGGTCTCCCGCTGTGATAACTGTAAAATCGGTACCTACAAGCTTGAAAACATTTTCGGGAATCTCTTTCACATCTATTTGTTTGAAAATATCGGTGAACGAATCGCTCTGAGTAGCTTGGCTATAAATTTTACCACCTGATATTAAAAGGAGGATTGCTGTTAAAAATATACTTAACTTTTTCATTTATGTATTTATATTAAATGGTTTGAATTTCGGAGAGACAAAAATACAATTATGGTTTTGAACGGAAGTAGTAAATAACCGGCAGAAAGTGGTAAATCTCGGTCTATTCCGCAGGTTTCTTTGAATTGCGAAAACCCACGGGAGTGAATCCTGTATTTTTCCGAAAGTATTTATTGAAGTTGGTCGGTTCATCGAATCCAAGCTCAAAGCCGATTTCTTTTGCTGATAAGTTGCTGTATGATAGTAGTCTTTTGGCTTCAAGTGTGATACGGTAGTCTATGTACGCTTTGGGTGTTTTACCTGTTAGTGTTTTAACTTCTTTAGATAATGCTTTTTCGCTGATACCCAGTAGCTGTACATAATACTGAATATTACGATTCTCCTTGAAGCGGCGTTCAACCTCATTATAGAATTTACGCCCAAGACTGTTTTGTGTAGGAGGATATGTGGATACAAGCTGTCTTTCGGCTTCAAGAATAATAATACGCAGGAAGCTTTGGGCTATGTTAATCTGAAAACTATCGGTCTGCTGTTTTAGTTCATTTTCTAATTGGGCGAATAGATTGCTTATCAAACTCTTGTTAAGTATAACGGTTTTGTTTAGATTAACAGGGTTCAGAATCTCGGATGTGTAAAGTAGATTCGAATCTTGTTCGGTCATATTAAAGAAAGAGTCGGTGAACAGAATCATCTTTCCGGCATATTCACAATCGGTATCGAACTGGCAGACTTGTCCGGCTGCAATTATCAGTAGTTCGCCACTTGTAATGACGATTTCCCGAAAATCTACATGTAGACGGATATTCCCTTCTGTAAGCCATATGACTTGAAAAAAAGCAGCCTTATGAGGTTGTCCCAGAAGTTTCGGAACTTTCTTCGTAAACTGCATATCCTTAACTTCTATATCTATCGGTAAGGTTTTGAACCCGACAGTCCTGATATTTTCGTTCATCGTGGAGATTCTTAATTGATAACCTGATTGGTGAGCCAATATGATTTAAATGATTCCTGAAGACAAGAGATCTAGTTCTTCTTCCAGATTTATACGGGCTTGCTGTTCGTATTTTTCAATGAAATACTTGGTCTTGAATATTGAATTCATATTCAGGAAATGTGCGAGTGCCTTTTTTCTGCCATATATATAATCTGTATTTGTGTAGTTAAAGTATTCGCTGCGGATATTCTGTTTGTAGGCAGTATATGCTTTGGTATCAGACCCTAATATCGATAAATCGCTATCTGTGAAAAGATTAGTGTCATTGTCTTCATTCAAGCTATGCCCTTTGGTTGCCAGAATATGCATGATACATCTTTGTATACGATTTTTGGGATAGCCGATTTCATTCAATCGTTCTTCTGCAAGGGAAGCACTTTCAACTTCATTGTCAGAGCGTTGGGTATTGTAAATGATGTCGTGGTAATAAAGGGCAAATAATATGCTATGCCAATCTTCAATCTGATTTTTTACTTCAAGCAGTTCATTATACATTTGTTTCAGATGAGTCAGGTCGTGATAATATCTGCCGGCATCATGCAGGTTGATTACTATTTCGTTCCAAAATCGGGCAGCGGTATTTTTATCTGCCGAATAATTCCTTACGAGTTCTGTAAATACTTGTTTCAGCATAAGATATAAAATAAGTGTAATTCGATACTAATTTATGAATAATTATCGAATTACACTCTCTTCCGGTTTTCAATTACCGTATATCTTCCGCATTTTGCTTTTTGTGAACAATCTCTTTTATTGGTTTTACTTCCTTCCCATCCCAGCGATAGTAACGAATTATATGATGAGTTTTTTCCATAATAGGCGAACCGTTTTTATCTTCCAGAATATTGCCGTTTCCGTCGGATTTGCCTTCTTCGGTGGCTTCTATTTCTACAATTAATTCGTTAATGGGGATACCCGAACTTTCAGGATATTCGATTGTATTAGTCGTTTGGTCATACTCATTGTACATGTTTCTGACATCGGCATTAGCTACTAATAAAGTTTTTCCATTATCAAACCGCACCGGAAGATATATTTGTTTGTAATCGCTGAACCCGTATTCGCCACTCGCGTAAGAGTGGGGTAGTTCGACCAGTTTGGTATCGGTTTTTACTACAAAGACATTGCCTTCCGATTCGGGACAACTTTCTCCATGATGCCAGTATATGCGTGCAATTTTAGGATTACCTTTAAGTGATGCCCTCGAATCTTCTATAAAGTACTGGTTGTAATACTCTATGTCAAATAGCTTAATGTCAAGCGATAGGGTGTCGGATATTTTAACGTTGTAGGATGCGTATTCGCAGGGAGTGAATACGAGTTTAAATCGGTGATTGGAATCTCCGGTTGCACTTTTTCCCAGAATAAACTGATTGTAAGTATTGCCGATATCTATATTTTCGTCTTTGATGTATCCGAATGTATCCTGATAGAACCGGCGGTCATTGCTTCCTTTGTAACGGATATAATACCATTTGACTTTACTTTGGGGTTCGACACCTTCCCTTTCTATTGTTATTTGTGTAAATGGGTCCAGAATAGATATTATACCGTCTTTATCCGGTGCGGCATATACTTGGGTCGGTTTATCGAATGTAAACCGGTATTTGCTAAGCCCGAAGGCATAAGCATCAGTATTCCATGCGGTTTCTCCCGGTATAAATATTTCTATATACGGAAAGTTGGTTACCGTATCGCATTTATCGGTAGTGTGGGACGCTGCCGCTGTTACTGTTTCGGTATTTTGCTCAGAGTGTTTACTTTGCGTACAACTGAAGGTTATATTTATGAGTAGTATAAAAAAGAGTGTTGTTTTTAATCTGTTCATCAGAAGGTATTCTTATGAATTAACCTGTTCTATTCGTTAGGATTATTAGTCCAGTGTGTAAGTGATTCACAAAAACGACGGGTAAAAAAATCCTCTTTGTCGGACAGGTATTCGACAATATCCGCAAATGTAATAATTTCATTATTCCCTTTGACATTCTGCGGCTGGATGCAAACTACTTTTACCGTATAATGGTTTGAAGTATTTTTCAGCAGGGTATTGTCTACCCATCCCATTTCATTCAGTTTGGAAAGCAGATTATCGTACTTTTTCTTGATCATGCTCGCTTGGCGGATAGCTATTACTCCATCTACCAAGTTGGGAATATTATGTTTTTTTGCTTCGCCTATATAATTGTGTTGCAAGGGTAGCACTGTATTAACATCTGTTATTAATTCTATCAGATATACTTCTTTTTGACTTTCGTTTACAGCTAGATAGTCAATCTTCAGAGGATCAGTAGAATGGGTGAGGTCGGCGTCGAAAACAGTACCGGCACTGACAGGGAATTCGGGGATGATGTGATCGGGTTTTATCCCAAACTTCTTTTCAATAATACAGGGTAAATAAATTCCGAATAGGATGTCGGTTCTGCGTTGTAATAAAAATGCAGGAAAATTGCGCCATTCGTCTAGTCGGTCAAATACTTCATTGATAAGATAATGCTCATTTGTCATAACGATGCAAATTTTAAAAATTTAGAGCTTATTTATTTAATGGGAGGATTTTGTCTTTTTGTTGTTTTATATAGGATTTATTGCTGTTATAAAGAAAGAATATCTTTCTCAAATAATCAAATGCTTTTATATAAATTTCTTTATGATAGTTTAATCTCGAATGCAAAAGTATATAAAAAAACCTAAGTATGAAACTTAGGTTTTTGATAAATGTGTATTTAACACTTATATCTGTGTCTGAGGCCTTGAAATAGGTGTCTAGACAATTTTCACAAATGTTAATTAACTTTTGATAGTGATGAGTCCATCGCAGCAGCTGCCTGACGGCCATCACCCATAGCTAAAATGACGGTGGCTCCTCCACGTACGATGTCACCTCCGGCGTATACTCCGGGTAAGTCTGTCTCCATTGTATCCTGATTAATAACGATGGTTCCCCATTTGGTAACATCTAATCCTGAGAAGGTTGATGGTATCAATGGGTTAGGAGATACTCCCACGCTGACGATAACTTCGTCTACATCAATCCACTCCGTAGCTCCTTCGATAGGTACGGGCTTGCGACGCCCCGAAGCATCAGGTTCGCCCAATTCCATTTTCTGCAGCAGCATTCGTTGTAAACGGCCATTTGCGTCACCTTCGTACCGGATTGGATTATGCAGGGTAAGGAATTCGATACCTTCTTCTTTAGCATGTTTTACTTCCTCAGCACGGGCAGGCATCTCTTCGTCCGAGCGGCGATATACAACCATTGCCCGTTCGGCACCCAGACGGCGTGCGGTACGGACTGCGTCCATAGCTGTATTACCGGCACCGATGATAGCAACACTTTTTCCTTTTTGCACAGGGGTGTCGCTTTCGGGATTTGAGGCATCCATCAGGTTGACCCGGGTAAGGAATTCGTTTGCCGACATTACACCTATGAGATTCTCACCGGGGATGTTCATGAAGTTGGGCAGGCCTGCTCCACTGGCTACAAAGATTCCTTTAAAGCCTTCGTTCAAAAGATCTTCATGAGAAATCGTTTTTCCAACAATACAGTTCTTTATGAACTTAACTCCTATTTTATTCAGTACATCTAGTTCAAAATCTACAATATCATTAGGAAGACGGAATTCTGGAATACCATATTTCAATACTCCTCCGATTTCGTGTAATGCTTCGAAGACAGTGATGTCGTATCCTCTTTTCGCCATATCTCCGGCAAATGATAGTCCGGCAGGTCCGGAACCTACAACTGCTACTTTGATACCGTTCGATTTTGGAGTTTCCGGTTCAGGGATGATTCCGTTCAGACGCTCGTAATCGGCAGCAAATCTTTCCAGATATCCTATGGCTACGGGTTCCTTACCCATTTTCTGGATGTATATACATTGGGCTTCGCATTGTTTCTCCTGAGGACAAACGCGTCCGCAAACGGCAGGTAAGGCACTGGTTTCTTTCAGTGTGCGTGATGCTTCAAGGAAATCACCCCGTTCGATATTCTTGATAAATGTAGGAATGTTTATCTCTACAGGGCAGCCTGTTACGCAGGTTGGATTACCACAATCGAGGCAGCGTGAAGCTTCTGCAACAGCTTGCTCTTTGGTAAGTCCCTGATTAACTTCAGCTTTCAGTTCGTGACTGCGAAATTCGGGATCGAGTTCATTCATATGCACACGTGCACGTTCGCCCCGTTCTTTAGCTTTTATGCTTCTGCGCAGTTCGTCCCTCCAAGGCTCGCTCCGCCTTTGTTTCATATATTCTTCTCGTGTCATTTTTTTCTGATCGTTTTCTTGAAAAAAGAAGTTTCCGTATTTACGGTTATATATAATGTATAATTAAGCAATATTCAGGTCTGAGGCCTTAGCTATAGGCTTTAAGTCTCATCAGCATTTCGTCGAAATCAACTTTGTGGGCATCGAATTCGGGACCATCAACACATACGAATTTGGTTTTTCCATCGACTGTAACTCTACATGCTCCACACATTCCGGTACCGTCAACCATAATTGTATTGAGTGACGACATTGTTGGTATATCATACTTTTTAGTGAGAAGCGATACGAATTTCATCATAATTGCTGGTCCGATAGTTACACACAGATCTACTTTTTCGCGCTTGATTACCGATTCTACACCATCGGTTACCAACCCTTTTTGTCCTGACGATCCGTCGTCGGTCATAACAATGACTTCATCCGAATACTGCGCAACTTGCTCTTCAAGTATGACAAGGTCTTTATTACGGGCTGCCAAAACAGAAATCACTCTGTTTCCGGCTTTTTTCATAGCTTCGATAATCGGCAACATAGGAGCTATACCTACACCGCCTCCTGCACATACTACTGTGCCGTAGTTTTCGATATGGGTTGCTTTACCTAAAGGGCCTACCAGATCGGTAATGTAATCGCCTTCGTTCAGGTTACAAAGTTTTTCGGATGATACGCCTACACTTTGTACAACTATAGTGATGGTGCCTTTTTCGGGATCGCTCTGAGCGATAGTAAGTGGGATACGTTCTCCTTTCTCACCGACTTTTACTATAACAAAATGTCCTGCACGGCGGCTTCGGGCTATCAAAGGGGCTTCGACTACGAACTCAACCACTTTGGGCGAAAAGTATTGTTTTCGGATAATTCTATTCATGTCATTTTTAGTTTGATTACAAATATAAGAAAACAATAGATTTTATCTAACTTATATAGACGAAAGTTTAACTATTGATATGTATTCGAATATCTAAATATTAAAAAGTTAACCGGAGTTAGCATTTGCTCCTCAATGTGTAAATTATATTTTTCATATTGCAACAAGAGCATACATCGCGAAAAGCGCCATGATGACTGATATCAGAATTATAGCTATTGCGCTGATAATGGATGATTTGAGAAAGGATATACTTTTTTTCTCTTCAAAGAAGTATAGATGTGCTTTGAAAAAGTACCATATGATATATGCTAAATATAGGAGAGTAAGAAAGCTGTCGATCTTGTCCCAAAATGGAATAAGCCCGATTTTATTCATTATGAAGCTCAGAAGATTGAGGAATGTCATTATCAGCAAGATAAAGGAAAAATAGTATAGAGTGAAGATACCGCTGTCCGAATAGTATTTTCGTTGGCGAAAATGGAATATCCATACCCAAAAGGCGAAGATCGGCATATATATGAATAGTACCTTGGTAAGGTTGTGGGTTATGAATTCCCATATCTTTTCACTTTTATTTTTGTTAAGTATATTGGATAGGGCCTTTATTGCATATTTAGTAGAATAATATTGATCTGTTGGTATATTATAAATTTCAGAAATTGAATCTAATTGTGCGATTGTGCTTATTTCGATTTCGATTGCTTTGCCGGTATCTTTGTTGGTGCCGTTTACCGTGAATTCTGTCGTATGATCACTCGTAGCATTAATATCTACCTGAATACTGTTGGTTCCGAGTATTCCATAGAGAAAGAATGTAATGAAACTGACAAATATGTATAGCTTGATAGGGTCAACATAGCTTTTGCGCTTTCCCGAAATGTATTCTTTGGGAAGTTTTCCGGGCGATAAGATAAGGTGTTTAATTGTTATCCAAAATGTACTGTCGTAATGGAATAAGTCGGCTGCAAAATGATGTATTAGTTGAAGAAATGTATAATTAATATCGGTGTTTTCCTGTCCGCAATGCGGGCAAAATCGCTCTGCTACATATTTTCCGCAATTCTGACAGGTTTTTTCAGCCCTTATTTTCGCATGACTCATGTATATATACCCTTTAGAACATTCTTGATAATAATGAATGTTGCAAATATATATTAAAATTATTTAATTCGCTTCCTTTCTTTTCTCCTAAACTGGTTTGTACTAGCATTATTTCCGACTTTGGGGCTGATTTGTTTTCATTCTGTTGATTGTTGAACCTCAGTGTCTTATTCTTGCTGTTTTTTATTAAATTTGTCGAAATTTTGGCAATCACTGTAACCAAAATGTAAAAACACATAATAATATAATGCTAGAAAAAATTTTCAGGAAAAAAGATATTCATCAGATGCTCACTGAAGCGGAGGGTTCGAATGATGGATTGAGGCGAAATCTTACCGCAGCGAATCTAGTCACATTGGGTATTGGCGCAATAGTGGGGACAGGTATTTTTGTAATTACCGGAACGGCAGCAGCTAACTATGCGGGTCCGGGGTTAACTATATCTTTTCTTATATCGGTGGTCGGATGTATAATGGCTGGACTCTGTTATGCCGAATTTGCCGCAATGATTCCTGTTGCCGGTAGTGTATATTCGTATAGCTATTCTACAATGGGCGAGGGATTAGCCTGGTTTATCGGCTGGGTGCTTGTACTCGAATATTTGTTTGCCTGTTCTAGTGTTGCTGTTGGGTGGTCGGGTTATATAGTGAGCCTCTGCGAAGGCTGGGGGATACACCTGCCTCAACATTTGTCGTATGCCACATTTGATCATACCGAAGCCGGTTGGGTGATGACCGGTAGCCTCTTTAATTTTCCGGCTGTGTTTATTATTGTGCTTGTTTCCACTTTATTATTAGGGGGGATCAAGCAATCTGCTTTTATCAATAATATTATTGTGGTGATAAAAGTCGGGGTGATCTTGCTTTTTATCGGATTTGGGCTATCGTATATTGATACTAGTAACTGGGATCCTTATATTCCGGCAAATACAGGTAGTTTTGGAGAATTCGGATGGAGTGGGGTGCTTCGTGGAGCCGGAGTTGTATTTTATGCCTATCTCGGTTTTGATGCTTTATCGACCGCTGCTCAGGAAGCAAAAAATCCGCAAAGGGATATGCCGAAAGGTATTTTGATTTCATTATTGATATGTGCTGTCTTATACATATCGGTAACAGCTATTTTGACGGGGATTGTAAATTACAAAGATCTGGATGTGGCGGCTCCAATTGCACTGGCTATAGACCGCACGGGTTCAGGTTTGGCGTGGTTGAGTCCGTTTATTAAACTAGGTGCTATTGCCGGTCTTAGTTCCGTTATTTTAGTGATGATGCTGGCGCAGTCTCGGATCTACTATTCTATATCTAAAGATGGCTTATTGCCTAAATTTCTATCTAAAATACATAAAAAGAGTGGTATACCTCATCGTGCTACTTTTCTAGCCTGTGTTATTACTTCGGTGTTTGCCGGATTGTTTCCTTTGCATGTATTGACCGAACTGGTTTCAATTGGTACATTAATGGCGTTTTCTATTGTATGTATTTCTATATTGGTCTTGAGGAAGACCCAACCCGACTTAAAGCGACCGTTTAAAACTCCTTTTGTTCCTTTTGTACCGCTTTTGGGAGCGGGGGTTTGTATTATGCAGATGCTGGCTTTGCCTTGGGGTACTTGGGTAAGGCTTATAATCTGGACTTTAGCCGGGCTTATCTTATATTTAGCCTATGGTCAAAAGCATAGTGTATTGAACAAATCGTCTTTGAAAAAATGATGTCCTGATCCTGTTAACATATTTGTAAAGTTAAATATTAACTAATTTTCAATTTTTATTGTTTATTATTAATAAATGTCTATTTTTGTACCTAGAATGAACAAACTCAACTCTTTATATGAAAAAGCAATTTAAATTGTTAATGTTATCAGGCGTAATGGCTAGTGCAGTATTGGCTTCTTGTAAAAGTAGTGATAGTGTGGTAGTATACGATGATCAGGCCAAAGGAACGGTCTACCGTGCTAATAGGGATACTAAGCGTCAGGACATGGAAACGGGTAGTACCAGAGTATATGCAAAGAAGAGTGCTAATCGCGATGTTATTACCACATACACTGCACCCGATGATGCTAGTACTGTAGTTCAGACAAAACGTGTTGTGCGTAGCAGCAACGTTCCTGTTGAAAGTAGTAGTTATTATGCACCCGATGCACCGAATGTGGCGATAGCTATTTCTCCTGCACCACAATATACTCCCGAATATGTTGATATGACAGGACAGCCTCAGTATAATACTTATCAGGCTCCGCAACCCGTTAGACAAAACAGACAGACTTATCAGTCTCAGGACTATTATTATGATGATTATTCTCAACCCCAATATAATAGCGGACGTAACAAAGCTTTAGATAATAACTTGTCGAACAGACCAAATGCATATACTCTTTCTGACGATATGTATACCCCTGAGTATAGGGCTATGATGAATAGACGTCAGTCCAGAGTTAATAATCCGCAACAAGTGCAAAGATCTAATCCATATGATGGTTTGATGACTGTTCAGGATGGAAATGTTGTGCCATATGTACAATCTCAGCCTCAACAACAATATTATCAGGCCCAACCCCAACAGCAGTATTATCAGGCTCAGCCTCAGCAACAATATTACCAAGCTCAACCCCAACAGCAATATGCTGCACCTCAACAGCATTGTAATGCTTATGTCGCTTCACAGCAGCCTCAACAATATGTTGTGCCTGTTCAACCACAGCAACAATATGAGTCTACTGTAGTTGAAGTGTATAGTGCTCCTGTACAGAATACTTATGCATCTAATGCGGCGGTATCTAACTATCCTGCTACTTTGTATTTCAAAAATGGAGCAAAATTGACAGGGGTTTTAGTTGAAATAGATAATGAAGTATGTCAGTTCAGAATGTCTGAAGGACGTACTGTTAACTTTGCGACTAAAGATATCCTTAAAATAGAGAGACGATAAAATTCGACTAAATAAGTATCTTTTAAGAAAAATCCCGAAAGCATTGTGCTTCCGGGATTTTTTATTTTGTTTAAATAAATGATATGTGTTAGCCGACAGTCGAAAACCTTTTATCAGTATTCAGCATCAGTTTATCAAGAGAGGCCGCCACATTACGAACGAATGGTGTAGCTCCCGGAAGTATGCGGATATGGTTGTTGTCGTATTCGATTATTCCGTCCTGCGCGAATGCCTTTAAAGCACTATCGCTGTAGTTTAATGCAGCTTTGATATCTTCTACATTGCTATTTAGATGTGTGGCTAGATCTGTCCAGTGAATTTCGTAGTTACACATAAGAGAAGTAATTACTTCTCGTGTGATTTGCTCTTCCCGGTTCAGGGCATAACCTTTCAATACAGGAAGTTGCCCCGCATTTACTTGTTTGATATATCTATTCAGGTCTTTGGTGTTCTGGCTGTAAGCGGTAGAAAGCTGGCTGATACCTGTAACCCCGAAGGCGTACACTTGTCCTGTGGTACGACGGGTACAATATCCCTGAAAGTTACGGTGCAGATTCTTGTTTTGTTGTGCAATATACAGTTCGTCTTCCGGGCGGACAAAGTGGTCGAGCCCTACAGTGCAATATCCGGCATCGGTTAGTAGCCTGCGGGCTGTTTCGTACAATTCATTTTTTTGTACGGCGTTTGGCAGGCCTGTTTTCTCCAGAAGGGCCATCTTTGGGTTTACCCATGGAACATGTGCATATGAGAATGTTACGAGCCGGTCGGGCTTCATTCCGATGGCTTTATTTATTGTATTGGCAAATGTTTCGGGGGTTTGCAGAGGTAGTCCATATATGAAATCCATATTCAGAGCGATGCCTTTCGATTTTAATAATCCGGCTATTTCCTCTACAGGCATTTTCGACGGTTTTCGGTTTACCGCTTTGAGTACTTTTTCGTCGAAATCCTGAATACCTATACTGAGACGATTGAATCCCGCATCTATCAGGTCCATCCAGTACGATTCGTCTAAATATCCGGGATGGCATTCGATCGCTATTTCGGGATTATCTATGGTCTGAAATCTCGATAGCAGCATCCGGTTTATTTCTTTCAAAACAGATACCGGCTGTGATGTGGGGCTGCCTCCGCCGTAATGTATTTGGGCTATTTTTCTGCCCGGATCGAGTAGGGGAAGCACCATTTCTATCTCGCGCTTTACTGCATCGATATAGTCGGATACGACTCTTTTGTTTTCGAGCAATAAGGCATTGCAGCCACAGTAATGGCACATCTTGAAACAAAATGGTATATGTATATAGAACGAAATATCCTGCGGTTGCTCTTTATTTGATTCGACTATTGCATTATGGTAGCTGACCCTATCGAAAGATTCGGTAAAGAAATTAGCTGGAGGGTAGCTTGTGTAGCGGGGTACGGCTACGTTGTATTTATTGAGTAACTCTTGTTTCATTGTCAGATATGTTTTTCTTGAAAATCAAAAGAATATATATCAGGGAGAAAGCAGCTATAGCGCTTTCGAATAAAAAGAGGTTAGCATAACCAAGTTCACCTGCTACTTTTCCGGCAGCAGCAGCCATAAGCATTCCGCTGAGATGAGTAATAACTGTCTGTATCGTAAAATCGGTACCTTCGTAACCTTTCCGCACGCTGTCCATTGCTGTCGTATACACCACAATGGTAGACATACCGTAGCTAGCCCATAGAAGGGTAATGCCCAGGTGAAGCGTAGCAGTGTTGACCTGAAGGTAGGTTATTAGCATGTAAAAATAGATTGTGGTTATAAGGGTGAAGCCGGCAAAGATGATACGTGGCCAGAAACGCCCGAACCGACGAACTATGAATCCGCCCGACAGTGAGCCGACACAGCCTATAGATGTACCTATAATACCGGACATAACTCCTATCTCCTTCATATTATAACCATAGTCGACGAGCATAGGTTTCAGCATGGCAAGTGTGCCGATAAGTCCTGCATAATAGAAAAACAGAAAAATAATTTGTTTCCAGATACCTCTTTGTTTGAAGAACCCTAAAAGATCGTCGGGATGCGGTGCTTTCATTTCCTTCTTCTTTTCGGGCTGGTCTGCTTGTTCCGACTTAAAGAAAAAGAGAGGAATGAGAGCTAATACAACAAATAATGCCAGATAGGGGAGTAGTTGGTTCCATCCTATTTTGTGGTACAGTAATAAAAGTATACCTCCACCAATCATTGCTCCGGCAAAACTTCCTACCGATTGCATGCTGTTTACGAGGCTTTTGTCTTTTTTATCGAAAGAAAGAACTGCCAGCGCATCTGTCGCAATGTCCTGAGTGGCCGATGCCACAAATGAAAATATTATGAGAGCGACTATAGTATATATACTGGTTTCGAGATCGAGGAAAGAGATTGCTAATATGATAACGGCGTAAATAAGTTCGGACGAAAAGATCCACCTCTTGTAGTGGCTCAACTTATTACAACTGCGGTCGACAGCAGGAGACCAGAGAAACTTCAGTACCCATGGGAGTTTCATAAACTGAAGAAGCCCGATTGTTTCCAATGAAAAATGTTGCTGGCGCATCAGTACCGGCAAAATAGTTGAGAAAAAACTCATCGGTATTGTTTGAGCAATATAAAGACACAGGAATGTAAAGAGCCGACCTCCGTTTTCTATACCTCGGTTTAGATTCATTCAGTTATAGTTTGATTTATTAAAATCAGTTTCTAAGTTTTTTAGTTACTACAAATTTACGAAATACTATCGGGTGACCAAATCACTATTTGTAGTGAGTCGGTTTGTGCCTGTTTTTTTATATTATTAGAGATTGTATGTTGATAACTTTATAGCCTAGCATAGTGGTTGTTATGGAAATATTCTTAATTTTGGTAAACTTTATTCTCAAATACTGTGTTTAGGGTAATAAAATTAATTACTCTGTGGTGGAATTTACATAAATACAGCAGGGGTGCTGGTAGTTGATAATCCATACAGAGCGCGCAACAGGAATTCTGTTTGACGTACTGGACGTGTTTTTATTTAAAAGAAAGAAATGGAATGCCTGATTATACTATAATAGAACATTATGTAGACAAAGCGATAGCTTTGGCTCGCAAGCATCACGAATATCTGATGTATATCGACCGGTATTATATTCAGATGTATGGAGATGAAGTACAACCCGAAATGTATATCGGATCTAACCCCGAAGAGTATAAGCTAAAGCCTAAGCTGATGAAGTTGGTGCAACCTGATACCAGCGGATTAATAGTTACCAAAATAACAGATGAGTATAAAGAGTGGAAGCCTGTTCCCGCTAATGTTGTGCAGAAAGATATCAAAGAACTGGAATCATATTATTCAATAAAACTGCCCGACAGTTACAAATGGTATCTGGGATATATGCATTTTTATCAGATTTTCTGGAATATCGATATCAAGTTGTATCCGTCTCCAATAAATGTTTGGCAGTCTGTATTGAAGAAAAAGAATGACGAGAAACGACAATTTATCTTAGATAAGGGGCTGTTCAGCATTGGTGAATACAGTGACCATGCTGATATTTGCTTCGACCTTTTAGATGAAGACTGTGAGAATGGAGACTACCGTATTGTTTACGTAGATCACGAATCTGCTGATGAGCCGGAGCTATTGGCTTCTAATTTTCAAAGTCTTTTGTCAGATATTCTAACCAAACCCGAACCTGAACTGAAAGAACTTAATGCTTCGGAACAACGTTTATTCGGTGATATTCTTAAGGCTTGAGCTTATCTTGTTGATGTAGGTAGGGGCTTCATTCCTTTAAGGGAAGTTTGCTTACAATAACCCCATAAGCTTAGCGACCCGGCATGCCTCCAAAGAGTTTTTGACTCTCAGCTTTTCTAATATATTCTGGCGGTGCCTGTTTATAGTGTAGATACTGATTGATAGCGTCTCGGCAATATCTTTGCTCATTTTCCCTTTTTCTATTAATGATAATATTTCTTTCTCCCTTTTAGATAAAATATTATTACACTTTTTTACATCCGGTTGTAGAGTCTCACCCGTAGAAGAATTGATGATTAATCCTTCAGATACATCAAACTCTTGCTTTACTGGTAAGAAGTCGTAAAGACAAAGCGATAACCATAAATTACCTACGATACAGCCACTGACATAAAACATCCGGTGTTGTATTGCCATATATTCACCATCATTATTTTTCATCCGCATTTTGCTCCTGACATAATAATCCGGACGCTCTTCTAAAGGCATGGATTTTAATAGGTGAAAAAATTGAAGTTCCAGAGAATGCTTCATTAATAAATCGTCAGGATGGATTCTGTCAAAAATATCTTCTTCCCAGATTGAATTTATATTTTTCGCACTGCCTTTTTCGGCGATACCCAGCTTCTCCGCGACGCTACCATTATATATATAGCTTTTATTAGCTTTCAAATCGCTAAGAACCGCCATCGAATTTTCGATCAGCGAATAACCGTATGCAATCTGCTGATACTTTGAGAGGATATTGAATTCATCTTCTCCTTTGGAAAAAGGCTGCCTTAAGAGTTGCTCACTTAATGTAGAGACTATGTTCATTTTATCATCTAAAAATGGTTATTAATCAGTATTGACTATTATTATACAGGTATTTATCTTTGTAAATGTAGTTTTTTATATGGTTATTTAGCTAAATATTTTACAAAAAATAATTCTTTTTAATATGTTACACATGAATAAGTTTTTGATTTTTAGTATTCTGATCTTTATTTCAGGCAATACAATGGCACAGAGTTTAGAAAAGATGCAATGGTTTAACGAACCTGAGCAATGGGAAATAAAGGATAATACCCTCTCTATGTATGTTACTCCTCAAAGCGACTACTGGCGCATTTCTCATTATGGATTTACTGTAGATGATGCTCCTTTCTATTATACTACTTACGGAGGGGAATTTGAAGTAAAAGTAAAAATATCGGGCGACTATAAAGTACGTTTCGACCAGTCGGGTTTGATGTTGCGTATAGACCCCCAGAACTATATTAAAACGGGAATAGAGTTTGTCGACGGAAAGTATAACCTGAGCACAGTTGTTACTCATAAAACGAGCGACTGGAGTGTTATTACTTTAGATAAGCCTGTACCGTTTGTCTGGATAAAAGCTGTAAGGCGATTGGATGCTGTAGAAGTGTTTTATTCTTTTGATGACAACGAATATGTAATGATGCGGAATGTGTGGTTACAAGATAATTGCCCTGTGATGGTTGGGTTGATGGGAGCTTGTCCGGATGGAAATGGATTTACCGCCAGATTTGAGAATTTTTCGGTGAAGCATTTACCCGATCAGCGCAGGTTGAACTGGTTGAAAAACAATGCGGAATAATATCTTGAAATAATTGATTAAAAGTAACGAAAATGAAGATAGAACATATTGCAATCTATGTAGAAGATATTGAGTTGGTTCGTAAATTCTATATGGAATATTTAGGGATGGTTTGTGGTGAGAAGTATGTAAACCCGAAGAGAAACTTTACTTCTTATTTTCTGTCTTTCGGAGAAAATAGAACCCGTATAGAGCTGATGCATATTCCGGATATGGCAGCTCCTGTAAGCCGGGGTAACTTGAAAGGACTGGCACATTTTGCTATTTCCGTCGGAGAAAAGGGTAGGGTTGATGAACTTACCGAAAGGTTGCGCAAAGATGGATATACAATTGCAAGCGAACCCAGAACAACGGGTGATGGATATTATGAAAGTGCAGTACTCGACCCTGAAGGAAATTATGTGGAAATCACGGAATAAGATGGATGAAATAAAGAATATAATATTTGATTTTGGAGGTGTGCTGATTGATTGGAACCCCTTATATCTTTATCAGGATGTGTTTAAAGATGAGTCCGAATTAAATTTCTTTTTGAATGAGGTTTGTAATCATAAATGGAATGAGCAGCAGGATGCAGGGCGTCCTTTTATAGATGGTATTGTCGAATTGGTTTTGAAATATCCTGATTATAGTAAAGAAATAGAGCTTTTCTATACCCATTGGATAGATATGGTTGGTGGCGAGATAATTGAAAATACCTTATTGATAGATGACCTGAGAGCGGAATATCTTTTGTTCGGATTAACGAACTGGTCTGTTGAGACCTTTCCGCTGGTGTATCATAAATATCCTTTTTTCGAAAAATTAGATGATATTATAATCTCGGGAGAAGAAAAACTTATAAAGCCCGATCCCGAGATATATAAACGATTACTTCTAAGATGCGGAATTGAAGCCAAAAACTCACTTTTTATAGACGACAACGAAGCGAATACTAAAGCCGCCTTTAATCTGGGATTTCACACTATCCATTTACAGCAAGGAATGAACTTAAAGGATGAAATGAGAAAAAAGGGAGTCTGCATTTCGTAATACAATACTTCACTGAACGTTCGTATTATGGCTATATATCAGAATTTAACATTGATATTCGTCCCGAATGTAAATGGTCTGCCTGCCTGTGCGAAAGTTTTACCCATAGATGTAAAATAATAGGTAATATAGTCTTTGCATCCGATATTTTTGGCCCACAAGTCAATGGATATATTTTTAGCTACGAATGATATTTTTCCGTTGAATACTCCGTAATAAGGTTGTGATGCAAGATTGTCTTCGTTCCAATACAGTTTGCCTAAACCTACGTATTGTCCGTTCAGAACGATCTTATCCAGAAAAGTATTACGTAATCTGATGGAGTAGTTAGCTGTTGTGGAGAAAGTATTTGACGGAACCATGGGGAGATAATTATCTGCATAACTAAGCTCTTCATTTACAGTATATCGTTTGAATTTGGCATGGGTATATCCATAACTGAGTTGTATGCTCAGGTTTTCCAGCGGATTTATATGTACTGTAGCCTCAACTCCCTTGCTAACCGATTTGCCGGCGTTCCGTAGCAGAAATCCTTTGCCGCTGGGTTGTGATTGCGAGATCTGTTGATTTTTCCAATCGATGTAAAAAAGGCTTATTTCGGTGTAGATTAAATTATCCAGGCAGCTGGCTTTAGTGCCTATTTCGTAATTCCAGCTTTGTTCGGGTTTGAAAGCCCGGTCTTTTTCATCCTCAACGGTAGTGTTGAACCCTCCTGATTTATAACCTTTCGAAACAGAGAAATATACAATCTCGTCGTTCGTGAAACGGTATTGCAGGGAGGCTTTGGGGGTGAATTGCGAAAAGTGGTCTTTTTTTCTGATATTCATTGTTTCCGTAATACTATTGTCGGGCTTTAAGCTATTCACAACAGTATGCATTCTGGTTTGCTCCCAGTCGTAACGTGCGCCAAGTATCAGAGACAATCCTTCTGTAAACAGGTCGTTGATGGTCGATTGGTGGTATAGTGCCACACCTCTGGTAGGAGTACTTATATCCTGAAGTGTGTGTGTCTGTGTACTCCGGTAATCGATATCGTTATCGGTGCTAAAGTCCTGCACGAAACCGAAAGCTCCCCATTGCCATTGGTATTTGCTGCTTCCTGTCGATTTCAGGTTAAATTCCTGTGAAACCATACGCTGTCTTTGACCGAAGTCAACAAAATAGAGATCGTCGGGGCTGAAATCCTGGTCGATTCCCTGCCGTCCGTCAAAATACTGGAACGACGATTGCGAGCTCAACTGAATACGGTTGGTAGTATAAGCGACATTTAGTCCCGAGGTCGAAACATTGCGGCGATAAAACGAAGGTTCGTTATAATTGACCTTTTGCACAGTATTATCCTCCGGATTGTATATCCCGTATGGGTAACCACCCTGATCGGAGTATTCGTATGCCGATGTCAGATGAATATATAATTGAGGGTTTACATGCCAGCTGAGGCGGATGCGTCCGGCTGCCGCGTCCACGGGATCCGACCTTTTACCTGTAAATTGATTCCGGAAGTAACCTCCTGAGTGCGAAATGTTCCCGGAAGCAGAATATCCGAAAATATTGTTGATGTTTCCGTAATGTGAAGCCTCCGCTTTATAGTTGTCGTAACTAGCAGCAGAAAGAGACAGGTTCGTCTCTTTATATTTGAATGGAGATTTGGTATATACATTGATAATTCCACCCATGGTGTTTCTTCCGTATAAGGTTCCCTGAGGTCCCCTGAGAACTTCTATCCTGTCGATGTCGTTGAGATTGAAATCGAAGGTAGACCTGTCGAAATAAGGTATTCCGTCAATGTACAATCCGACGGATGGCGCATTGATACGTGAACCTATCCCCCTGATATATGCCGGAGAGGTCATTTTAGAACCGTAATCGGGTATAAACAGGTTGGGTACATATGCACTTACTTCTTTTATATTACTGATGTTCCGGTCTCTTATAGTTTGGTCGGTGATGAGGGTTGCCGAAACCGGTTGAACCGAAATATTATCGTTCTTTTTAAACGCTTGTATTACGATTTCATCTGCCGTATAAGACATCTTTATCGAATCCTGAGGAATATGGATGTTGTCTTCGGCCTTGATAATGTGTGTATTCAACAGTAAGGTGTAAAGAAAAATCAAAGTATAGCTTCTTTTCATTTCAATCCATTTTTTTTTCTTAAAAAAAGAAAAAATTAGTTTTTAGTTTTTGCAAAGTTACAAAACTCTAGAACATCGGCAATCACTAGATGTGGTGAGAGACGCAGGCGATTTTGAAGTTTCAATCCATTCATTCTAATATTCTATATATCTATCATTTTTTTGAAGGGCTGCACAACATTTTAAAAAAAATTACGTCTTATATATGACACAAAGATCTATTCTGTAGTAAATAACTAAAATCAATTACGTTTATGAAGGGAAGATATCTGTATTCGTTTATGTTCGGCGCGCTTTTATTAGGGTCTTTTTCTTGGCAAGCCGATTTAAAAAAAGCTTTTTCTTCGATGATGACTACCGACAATATTCAATTGTCAGAAAGAGAAGCAAGTTTGGATGCAGGGCGTGATTCAGCGGTATTTGTAACAAAAGGTACTTGTTGGTGGATTAACAAGATCTTGGTTGATGGACAACCTGTTGAATTTAAAGTAGCGGATTCGCAAAATGACAGATTTAAATTAGAAGGAGAATGGTTCACCATCGAACGTGATGGACGCCAGAAGCTTGTGGTGAAAGCAGATGACAACAGATTTGCTTCTCCCAGAAACATTAAGATTGTTTTGGAAGTAGGTAAATCTTTTGACAGTATCGATATTGAACAACAAGGCATGGATCGCCGTTTAGCTCAGCTTCAGGAATAATTTCATTAATTATTATCTTGTGTCGTAACCTGATTCTGATGCATAGACTTTACTAAAATTTTATCGATACGTGCACCATCCATATCCACGATCTCGAAAATAAAATTATTCCATTTAAGTTTTTCTCCGGTGATAGGGATGTGTTGCAACAAGTCTAGAATTAAGCCACTAACCGTATTGTATTCGTTTTCGAAATAAAGATTTCCCAGATCGAAGTACAGTAAGAAATTATAGAAGGGGCATTGTCCGTCGACAAGGCAGCTACCGTCTTCGCGAACTACTATCTCAGGGTCCTCGTAGTCGCCGGGTATTGTCCCTACTAATGCTTCCAGTATATCTTTCAGAGTAATTATACCTACTATACCCCCAAACTCGTCACAGACAAGGGCATAGTGTATAATATTATTTTTCATTTGATCCAGAGCAGTATACACGTCCATATGCTCGGGAAAGTATTGGCATGGACGGACGAAATTATCCAGTTTGAAATCGGGTTTGTCGATCTTTCCGAAAAGGTCTTTCAGAAATACAACTCCTATAATATTATCAAGATTATGATCGGCTACCGGGTATACATTGTATAAATTGTCCTGTACAGCCTTATTAATTTCCTGCGAGGTCATAGTTTGCTTAAGCCATACTATTTCGCTGCGGTGTGTCATGATCGATTCAAGATTACGGTCACCTAAAGAAAATACACGCTCTACAATATCCTGTTCCACTTTCTTTACTTCGCCGCCTTCGGTTCCTTCTTTCACCATCGATTTTATTTCTTCTTCGGTCACTCTGTTGTCCGCATCCTTGATGTTGAGTATGCTGAATATAAGGGCTGTACTTTTAGATAGTATCCATACGAACGGAGAGGCTATATGAGACAATATGTTCATGGGGCGGGCAACCAACTTTGCGACTTTGTCGGATAAGCTCATGCCTATTCGCTTCGGTACAAGTTCGCCGAAAATAATACTCAGGTAAGTGACTATTATAACGATAGTTATTTGTGCCAGATAATATGTTGCGGAAGGAGACAGCCCGAATATATTAAAGAGAGGTGCGAAGTCTTTTGCCAGTACATCGCCCGAATAGATACCGGTGACGATGCCGATAAGCGTAATTCCGATCTGAATGGTCGATAAGAATTTATTAGGTTCAGTGGCCAGTTTAAGGGCCGCCATAGCTCTGGCATCTCCTTTTTTAGCATCGCTCAGTAGCTTCGATTTCCGGGTTGATATTACAGCTATCTCTGACATCGAGAATACCCCGTTCAGTAAAATAAGAAATAATATAATGAGTATGTCCATTATTATAGATATTGTATTATTGCTATTAAATGTAAATGTGTATAGAATTTATTTTTCCGAAACATTTGTTTCAGCATAGCAATACCAGATAGTAAGATGAAAGAAAAATTCTCATATAGAATAGTAGGCTTGTATTTGCGAATATATGTATTATTTTTCTGTTTCCTGTGTGTTTTATCTGATTTTGTATATAAAAAAAATACCCCGGAGTACGTTTCCGGGGTATTTTTATGCTTTTTGTGCGAATATTTCAGAATACTCTGTAACCGACATTTACAAATAAGTTCCGGTTATAAACATCGTACTGGCGGTCTACATTAACCATTCCGAAATCGTATCCTGCATTGAATGAGAAACGCTTCCGTTCGACCCCAAGCAGCAGCGAAAATCCTGCATCGAACCGCTTCCATGCCTCATCACCGAATACATCGACTTTATTTTTTTCTTTTTCACCGTTCAGAGACGTCTCAATGGTGGCTTTACCTCCTATTCCGTACGCGAAATAAGGGCCTCCTGAGAAATAGACCGAAAGATTGTCGGCAACCTCAAATTTGTAACCTACATAGAGGGGTACTTGTAAGTATATGGAGTTGATAGATACCTTCTCATTTTGCCAGACTGAGACATCGGCATATGAACTGTTATAGCCATAGTCGAAATAATTATACTGCGGATTCTGCTCGTACTTAGCTCCCTTGGTTTCGAAGATAAGGCCGGACTGAAAAAAAAGATTATTGGGTAGTGTATAATCGACGTATGCTCCTGCCTGATAGCCAAGCTTCATATCGCTATCCAACTTATCGTTGGCACTGACATATACGTTAGATAATCCTGCTCCTGCTTTGATTCTGATAGCCCACGGAGAATCCTGAGCATTTAAACAAAGAGCAGAAAGGAAAAGTGTTGCACACAAAAACAATTTGTTTTTAGCTTTCATAATCTGTTTATGAATTGGATAATACTCTTATTATATAAGACGTTACGGATCCAAAAAAGTTGCGTTCGTTTTATTCTACCGACAAAAGTAAGTAATAATTAAGAAATCAGAGTTAATAAAACTTTTAGTTTTAGGTGAAATCACACATTAAATTATAAAATGTATAGTTTTTATTCACATAACTGTAAATTTTATTTACAATTGATAAAGTTAGTTTCTGATTTAACTTGTTGATGTTTAGTGTTTAACTGTTTTTGGCACAAGGTTGGTATATTTATTTGCAAGAAAAAAACATAAAAAATGTGTAACTATTTATTGTGACTGTGAGTCATATTATAAAACAGCAAAAAGAAACAAAAACGAAAATATAACAGTGTTATGAAAATTAAGGTAGGTGTATTAGCAGTATTAGTGTTGTTTACGGCAGGTGTTACTGCTCAAAATGTCAAAATATCGGGACGTGTGGTTGACAAAGTCGCAGCACAACCTATAGAATATGCAAATGTATCTTTAATGAAGCAAGACTCAACAGTGATTACCGGTATATATTCGGATGCAGATGGTCTGTTTACCTTTAATAATCCGTCGGGCGATTATCTGGTATCAGTTACATATATGGGATACCAAACATGTTATACTCCTGTAAAAAATAATTCGGGAAATCAGGATTTGGGAAATATATCTATCGAACCATCATCAGTAATGTTACAGGATGTAACCGTAACTGCCCAGTCGGTGATAAATAAGGCAGACCGTAAATTGATAACACCGTCGGCTGAACAAGTGAAAGCATCGACTAATGGTTTCGATCTGTTGAGAAAACTACAATTGGCAAGGATAGAAGTTAACCCTTTAACCAACGCTGTAACCTCTGTCGGAGATGGAGAGGTGCAATTGAGAGTCAATGGAGTGAAGGTAACTAATGCCGAGATACAGGCTTTACGTCCTGACGAAATTATCCGTATCGAATTTCATGACGATCCCGGAGTTCGCTATGGTAATGCGGCTGCAGTGATTGATTATATAACAAAACGAAGAGTATCCGGAGCTAATGTGAATGGAGACCTAATGAATAACGTTAGTAGCGGCTTAGGATTTGCTGAAGATTATCTGGCTGTAAAATACAATAATAAGAAATCGGAATTTTCGGCTAATGCATATTATAATTATCGGGATATAGACTGGGTACAAGCCAATAACGAAACTTTTGTATTTCCGGATAAATCGATAAACAGGGCAGAAATAGGAGAGCCCACTCGTTTTAGAAGAAAAGAACTAAATACAGCATTGAATTACAGTTTGATGGATAAGGATAATTACTATTTTAATGCTACGTTTCGCTATATCTATGGCGATACACCGAATGCATATAGTGACCGTAACAGTAAGATCGAAACATCATACAATAGTGTGCCTCTGTCGATAAGCGATCATTCGACTGAAAATTCAAAGTCTCCCGCTTTAGACCTTTATTTTCAGAAAGATTTGAAAAACGGACAGTTACTTATCTTTAATGTTGTAGGAACCTATATTGATTCAAAGAATACCCGGCTTTATCAGGAGCATCGTGCCGGAGCTACCGTAACGGATATATATTCGGACATCTCGGGGAGTAAATACTCGTTGATTGCTGAAGGTATTTATGAGAGAAAGATGGGGAATGGTAAACTTACCGGAGGAATGAAGCATTCGCAGGTATATACTGAAAATGAATATAAAGGTAACACTATAGCGAATATTTCGATGAAACAAGCTGATACAAAAGCCTATGCCGAATATCAGATCAAGGTAGGGAAGTTCAGTTATATGGCAAATATTGCAGCTACCAGATTTTTTTACAGTCAGGCAGGTGAGAGCCAGAAGAGTATAACGTTTCAACCATCGGCAAGGGTTAATTATAACCCGAATGATAACCTGTATTTCCGTTATCGTTTGAATGTATGGAATAATATTCCTTCGCTGTCTAATCTGAATAATGTAGAGCAGGCTATCGACTCTTTGCAGATACGGAGAGGTAATCCTAACCTGAAATCGTTCTTGACTTATCAGCAATCAATTGCAGCAGGATATAATAAAGGAATAATAGGTATCGATCTGTATACTCAATACCAATATCAGAATAAACCGGTAATGGAATCTATATTTTACGAAGACGGAGCATTTATCCGTACTTACGAAAACCAAAAGTCGCATCAGCATTTAATGGCTCAGTTGACCATCAGAATTAAGCCATTCAAAGATAATCTGTCTGTTAGCTTCACACCGGGTATCAATCATTACATAAGCAAAGGAAACGATTACAGCCATAAATATACTAACCGCTATTTCAGGGTGAATGTAGACGGTTCATATAAAAATGTTATGGGTACATTCATGTACAATACACCGTGGGATTATTTTTATGGAGAAGGTTCGAACGGAGGAGAGCGTCTGCATATGCTGGGCTTAGGTTATAAGAGACAAAAATGGTCTGTAATGTTAGCGGCCTTCAATCCATTTGGAGGAGTCTATGAGCAAAAAAGCGAGAATCGTGCAAAATTAAATCCCGTAAACACTAGAGTTTCTACAGAGAATCTGACTCGGATGTATGTAGCGAAATTCACATTTAACTTAGATTTCGGCCGTAAGTTTAGCGGAGGCGATAAGCGCATCAACAACAGCGATACCGATTCGGGAATCATGTCGGGAGCAAAGTAAAGACACCTTTTTTTCATGGATATTTATATATTCAAAAGATGGCAGTAAGTATGATAGAAGCTTACTGCCATTCTTCATTTTATCTATACAGAAACTACTGAAATGAAAGTTACTTCTGTATTTAACCGTAACCTGGAGGCTTATAACCAGGAAAAACGGATTATCGTAAACAAAGGATCGACCCGTTCGTCTAAAACATGGAGTATACTCCAGCTGCTTTACCTGATAGCGGAGTCGTCATCTGTACCCCGTCTTATATCCATCGTCTCGGAATCGATGCCGCATCTGAAGAAAGGGTGTATACGTGATTTTGAAAATATGCTACGGACTGAGAATAAATGGGATAGGAGGGCGTGGAATGCTACGGACAAGATGTATACAGTAAACCATTCGCGCATCGAGTTCTTCTCGGCAGACCAACCGGCTAAAGTGCACGGCCCTGCCCGCGACATTTTATATATGAACGAATGTATTAATGTTCCTTTCGAGACTTATCGTCAATTGGCTATCCGTACTCGCGAAACGATATTTCTGGATTATAATCCGTCGCATGAATTTTGGGTAGACGAGAAGGTCTTGACACGTGCCGAATCGGTCTTGATACACTCTACATATCTGGATAATGATTTTCTTACCGATGTACAGGTGCAGGAAATAGAATCAAATAAAAAAGACGCCGAATGGTGGCAGGTCTACGGATTGGGGCAAACCGGTTCTAAAATAGGATTGATTATGCAAAACTGGGAAATCGTACCCTCACTGCCTTCTACCTACAAGCAACGCTGGGTAGGTATAGACTTTGGGTTTACCAATGACCCGACAGCTATAGTGGAGGTAAGGCTTGCGGAGGGAGCTTTGTGGATGCGTGAGCTGCTCTATGCCAGAGGGTATGATAATATAATGATAGGCAATTACATGGATGAACTGAATATTCCGCATAGCATATCTATTGTAGCCGACAGTGCAGAACCGAAATCAATCAGCGAGATACGCCATCAAGGATGGGCTATAGAGCCAGCCAATAAGGGACGGGATAGTATTCTGGCAGGATTGTCGATACTGAACCGTTATCATAAATACCTGACCGGAGATAGCACTAACCTGATAAAAGAATTTCGGAATTATCGCTGGATGACTGATGTTTCGGGCAATCCTACCAATACACCTATCGACCGTTATAATCATGCTATAGATGCTTTACGGTATGTTGCATTGAATAAAATGTCCCGAAAAGGAAATTTCGACTACTATATAAAACGGTAAAATTATCTGAAATGGATAACCGGCAGATGAAAAAATACGATGCATTTATCTGATTTGTAATGTTTAGATCATATTTGTGTTTTTTAAGAAAAAAAAAGAGTATATATAAATTGTTTATTATCAATCGATTTAGTCAATAAGATTGGGCGCTTTAAGAGAAAATAACTTTTTGCTTTTTGTTTGGTAAATTTACTATACATATATTTGCCTATTCCATTTTTACATATTCATTCAGATTCAGAAAATTTACCGGATGCAGATAAAAAAGATATCTATTAAAATAGCTCTTGCCACATTGTGTTGTGTAATAGCATTTTCGACAGTAGAAGCCAAGAATAGAAAAAAGTCCGCAGCGACTACCGAAAGTTCAGCAAAAACAAATGTCTTAGAGTCTAAAATAGGTATCGAAATACCCAAAGACAGTACTAACCGCAAATTGGTGTCATTATACAATGAGGCCGTTGACTGGTTAAAAACACCTTATCGCAGAGGCGGTATGAGCAGCAAGGGAATGGACTGCTCGGGACTAACCGGTACGATTTATAAGAATGTGTTTGGCATTACTCTTCAACGAAGCAGTAACGCGATATCAAAAATGGATGTAAAAGATATCACAAAAAGTGAACTGCGCCCCGGAGACCTTGTATTCTTTTCTACTTCGCGTGGAGGAAAGCGTGTGAATCATGTAGGAGTATTTCTCGGAAACAGGCATTTTATCCATGCATCCTGCTCCAATGGAGTAATTATCAGTAGTCTCGATGAGGCATATTACCAACGTACATGGGTTAAAGGAGGAAGAGTAGATGGTGCGACAGAAAAAATATTATTGGCGGAAAGCGTTCCAACTACGTAATGGAATGTAACCATATTCCGATAAAACATAAAAGAACGGTTCGTTAATCGAATCGTTTTTTTTCATTTATTCCTAACTTTCGCTTATATTCGCATCTTACAAAGATATCAGGTCTTTAGATGAGATATCGGAGTTTGGAAAATCAAAGGAAAGATTATTGATACGGGAGTTTTAACATAAGCTCCAAGCCTGTTATAATAAATAACCATAAGGGATTAGAGATTGCAGCTGTAAACGGTTGTTTATATGCTGTCTTAATGCGAAAATAATAATGCAAAAAGAATTAGAAAAAAGAGCGCAGGACGTTAATGAGAAATGTCCGATTATCATAGATCAGACAATCAGGCTCGATAGCTGCGAGGTTCTACCTGATAATACATTTCAATATAATTATACTTTTCTGTTTATTGATGCAACCAAGATAGACCGGGAAGAATTTAAAGAAGAAATGAAAGATGTGCTTCTATTCAATTTGCAGAACAATGAAGAGTTGAAGAGACTGACCGAAAAGGATGTCAATTTCGTATATTGTTGTAAAGATGAAAATGGTAAGCCTTTAGGTCGATTGACCATAACTCCCGAAGATTATAAGAATCCGATAAATGACCCTAAACTGCGCGAAAGGCATTTAGGAAATGGTAATGTTGAAAAGGTGCTGAAAGAGATGGTAAAAAAGACAAAACAGCAATTGCCTCTCTTTACCGAAGGCAGCGGCATAAGCCTTATCGATTGCAAAACTTACCAAAAGACTCTCGAATATACTACCAAGCTACTGAATGAAGATGTGGCGCGTTTTGACAGTATCTATTTTAAATCGACTAATACCCCGATTGTAGTTGATACACTGAAACATAATCCTGAAATGAAATATCTGGCAGATCATGGTGTAACCATTAGTTACGAATATCTGGATAAGAATAATAAGTATCTCTGCACTATCACTATTTTGCCGGAAGAATATGCCTGATAGTTTTAATTTAATCTAACCCGTAAGAACTATGAAACAGACACTTTTCGCATTACTTACAATTGCTTTATTCTTTACCGGATGTAAAGATAATAAGCAAATCAGTCCTGTATTGAAGACCGTTGTAGAGGAGACTAACAAGCAATGCCCTTTGCAAATAGATCCGGTAACGACGTTGGTCAGCAATGAAGCCTTACCCGGCAATGTGTTGAGACAAAATTTTAAGGTGGATTTTAAAACAGAATTAACTGATACGGTAGTAGCTAAGAGAGCTACAAAGCGGCGGGCATTATACAATGTAGTTACTGCTCCGCAGATTAAATCTTTGAGAGATATTAATGCAAGTATATTATATGTATATACCGATACTAATGGCAAATATCTGTATCAGGTATTGATAACTCCGGATGACTATAATGCTTTTCAGAAAGATAACAGGTCGGACAAGGAAGTGTTAGCTGAATTATTGCCTGATATGGTATGGAACAATAAGTTGTTAATACCTATGAGGTTAGACGAAGTAACTACTCTGGTCGATTATACTGCGGCTGAGCCTGATACATTGGTCGCTATCTATGATCTGGATTCTAAAGTTAAATTTGAAGACTTTGATATTTCGTTAATGAAAAAGATATTGGTGCAGAATACGAAAAATGATATTTCGGCCCAAGAGGTGAAAGACAGAAACGGTATCTTTAAACATGTTTACCGCGATGTAAACGGAAAGGCTATTGAGATCGTTATTACACCTGCAATGTATAAATAAAAACTGAATAAAAAGGGGCTGCTTCGATCAGAAGCAGCCCCTTTTGTTTTTACCGGAAAAATAGATTTACCGTTTCAATTGCATTCTGAATTGTTCCTGTTCGTCTTCGGCTTGAGCCTTGTCGAGCCGGTAAAGAAGAAATCCGAAAACTTCGACAACCGTTTTTTTAAGAACCTCATCAAAAAGAAGAATTTTATCTTCTGCCAGATCGGCAATGACCTTGTACCAGCCCCATTTTCGGCAAAATCCTGTATAAGACGGAGATATTGGGCGCCCTGTAACTTTACTTCTGAATAGAGGCTCGAAACGGCTTGATATCTCTCTTTTTGCTGCAAAAAAAAAGCCAGAAGCGGAAGCGCTTTATCCATATTGAGGTTACGGAACATGTTCCGGCGGCTGTCGGTAACCTTACTGTTATAACCTTCTCCGGCAGGACGGCAAAGGATTGATAATATATCGGATAACCGGGATTCGGAATCAGATTCGAAAACCGATTCTATATCAACCCATTCCGAGAGGGTAAGGTCTTCGGTTTGTGCAATAACGAATGTTTTGTTTTCAATTTCAATAGAGTGCGCAGGTTCTCCTTTGTATTCTTCAAATGCGAAACGGATAATATCATATATCGTATCGAATAACTGAGTCGGATTGTCAAGCAATATTTCTGAGTCTATGCCGCAAACATCCGCAACTAATTGTACCTGTTCTATCCGGTTTCGGGGTTCTGTCATAAACCAACGTTCATAATTGCCCAGTTTGATATCGGACCATGATTGTGGAATCTGAATCTGCTGATTGTCAAAAGTAAGTGTTACCATAAAAGAAAGCATTTTAATTTTAAGTATATACTGATTTTCTATGGTATAGATAAAATTATTTGAAGTATCAGTAGAGCTATAGCCAACTGTCAACATGAACATGAATAGCCTCCGTCTGTTATAATTTATATGAATATTCTCTAAAAAAGAATCTGATAGAGAAAGATTCACTGACAAAATGCTATAAATAGAATTAATAGTAATAAATTTGCGGCGGATTTTTTGAAATTCAGTGTTTTAGCAGTTATTGAGTATATGATAGCTTATAACTGTATATATCGGAGAACATAAAATATATTTTGTTGCTTTTGTTATGGATTGGTTGTTAGATGCCATTTTCAAACCGTCAATGATTCAGACGGTTGTTCTTATTTGCGTGATCTCAGCTATTGGGTTGCAATTAGGGAAAATCAAGATATTTAATATCTCGTTAGGTATTACTTTTGTTTTTTTTACAGGAATTGTAATCGGGCATTTCAGGCTGGATCTTAACCGGGATATGCTTTATTTCGCCCAGAATTTCGGGCTTATAGTTTTTGTTTACGCTTTGGGTATCCAGGTTGGCCCGGGTTTCTTCTCATCACTCAAAAAAGGTGGTTTCAGGCTCAATATGCTGTCGTTGGCAGTAGTTGCCATTGGTTTAGCCACTGCTATAATTCTGGCTGTTACAACGCATATATCTATGCCCGACATGATGGGTATACTATCGGGTGCTGTAACTAATACACCGGCTCTGGGTGCGGCTCAGCAAACTTTGCGCCAGATAGATCCTACTAATGTGAAAGGTATTGCAGATATGGCTTTGGCCTGTGCTGTAACATATCCGTTAGGTGTGGTAGGTGTGATACTCGCTGTTGCGTTTATGCGGGCATGTTTCGTTCCTAAAAGTTCTGATTCTGCGAAAAGGGAAAAGAAAGACCATAGTACCTATGTCGGCGAATTTATGGTTACTAATCCGGCTATAGTATCGCGTACTATCAAGGAAATAATGAAGCTGTCGCCCAAAAAGTTTGTTATCTCAAGGATATGGCGTGATGGAAAAGTTACCATCCCCACATCGGAGTCGACTCTCGAACTCAATGATCATATATTGATTATTTCTGTAAAATCGGATGTAGAGAATATCAAAGTGTTGTTTGGTGAGCAGGAAGAGGTTGACTGGAATAAAGAGGATATAGACTGGAACCATATTGATAACAGCCATTTGGTATCGAGACGTATTATCGTAACCCGTAGCAAGGTAAACGGGATGAAACTGGGAGCTCTGAAGCTGCGTAATCTGTACGGAATTAATATTACCCGTGTAGACCGTGCAGGTATAGACTTATTGGCTTCTCCTGATCTGGCATTGCAAATAGGGGATAAGATAACTATTGTCGGCGAAAAAGTTTCGGTAGATACTGTTGCCAAGATATTGGGTAATGAGCTGGCTCGGTTAAAGAACCCGAACCTTATTGCCATATTCATAGGTATTGCATTAGGTTTGCTTTTGGGGGCGATTCCGATTCCGATTCCGGGTATCAGCGTTCCTGTGCAGTTAGGTATTGCCGGGGGGCCTATTATTGTAGGTATCCTGATGGGAGCATTCGGGCCTCGTTTTCGTATTACTACTTATACGACCCAGAGTGCAAATCTGATGTTGCGCCAATTGGGTATTGTAGTTTATCTGGCTTGTCTGGGTCTGGATTCGGGTGAACATTTTTTCGAAACTGTTTTTCAAAGCGAAGGATTGTTGTGGATAGCAATCGGCTTTGCTCTGACTGTAATACCGGTTCTGATCGTAGGTACTATAGGTATGAAAGTTATGGGATTGGGATATCCTAAAACCGTAGGTATGCTTTGTGGAAGTATGGCTAATCCGATGGCACTTAATTATGCAAATACAACAGTGGAGGGAGATGAGCCTGCGGTTGCATACGCTACTGTTTATCCGATGACTATGTTTGTGAGAATTATTACAGCACAGCTGATTCTGTTGTTTTTTGCTTAGTTGATATATTATATAGGTAAAATATAAAAGGGCTTTCCGATCTCGGGAAGCCCTTTTGTGTTTTTTATCTGTTTAGTTATTTTCTTCTGTAAGGTACTACAAAGTTGGTTACACTTATTTTTGAGATCAGGCGTTTGTCTGTATCCGATATAACTTCAACATCCCAAACATGAGTCGAGCGTCCGATATGTACCGGAGTGCCTATTGCCCTGACTGTTTCTCCTATTTTAGCCGAAGATATATGATTGGCACTGATCTGAATACCGAAGCATCCTTCGTCTTCTTTACACAAAAGATTTGAACCTACTCCGGCAGCGGTTTCTGCCAAAGAAATTGTGGCGCCACCATGTAGAACATCCATCGTCTGGCAATTGTGCCGTCCGACAGGCATTATTACTTCTATTGTGGGTTCGTCATTTTCAACAAAACTCATTTTCAAAGTTTCCATCATAGTGTCTTTGACACGCTCCCGAATATTATTTTTGTTTAATCGCATATATTAAGTAGCTGAAATATTTAATGATATATTTTTGAGTTAGTAACATTATGTAACCAAAACAACGGTCAGGTGATAAATAATAGGATAAATACCTATACCGTGTAAACCAATTAAACGGTTTTCTATCGGTTTTGTTCCACGAAAATAAGAGATATTTTCCGAAAGGGTAGTGTTGTCCATTATTTTTTAATGAAATATGCGAATTAGTACATGAAAAAGGTTCCCTACTTTTCTACTATTTTACTAACGCGCCTAAAGGCTTGTTTTTCATTTTGCCTTGATGCAAAACGAAACAAAAGATCAAGACTACGCCTGCAAGCCCGACCCGTTATGTGTTCGAAAGCGAAGACAAATAAAATACGTTTAATACAACTTCTATTTGTCTTTTAACGCTTTCTTCGCACAACGGGTGCCCCGTGCTTTACGACGATGTCAGAGCCTGACGGGCGTACAGCCAAATCAGTCGTAAACTTAGAGAAGGGTAAGCAATCTGTGGTTGCGCGCAGCAAAAAAGAGGTAATTATTTAAAAGAACTTTTTCAACTAGAGATTGATAGGAGATATGTACATCGAATTTTACTTATTCACCCGATTTTTATCCGGAGAAAGATAGCTATATTTGTAATACTTCTCATTAAATCCAATGGATATGAATTTCGAAAAAATAAAAGAAAGTCCCGTATTTATAGGTGTCCAGCCAGATGAATTAGCCAGCTTATTTGAGGTCATACCTCATCATGTTCAGCTTTTTGAGAAAGGAGAAGTATTGGCCCGTCAGGATGAACCTTGTAATCGGCTTATTATTTTGACAGAAGGGTTTGTCAAGGCCGAGATGTCCGATCCTTCGGGTAAAGTTGTTAAGGTAGAAGATATATATGCACCTAATCCATTGGCAATATTATTTCTGTTTGGACCTAATAACCGTTTTCCGGTAGAAGTTACCGCTCACGATAAGGTAGAGGCTTTGATTATACCTCAGAAGTCGGTGTTGAAAATGTTGCAGATGAATGAGCGTCTACTGCTTAACTTTCTAAACATATCGGCTATGTATGCCTCCATGCTTTCAAAAAAGCTACATCTGATGTCTTTCCGCACTATACGCCAGAAATTGTCGATGTACTTACTCGATTTGTCGAAACCTGATAAAACGGAAGTTGAGTTGGATCGTACCCAGAATGCTTTGGCGGAGTACTTTGGGGTATCGCGCCCTTCATTAGCGCGGGAGCTGGCACATATGCAGGAAGAAGGTTTAGTCGAAGTTAACCGAAAGAATATTAAGATATTGCAACGGAATAAGTTACTTCAGTTAGTTACATTCTGATCGGAAAGTATAGTTTTCGACCGGATATATTTTGTTGTTTGATCTCCTTTGCTATTTGTAATCCATAAAGTATCGGTCACGAGTTTGTATGTCTGTATATATTTTTCCAGGTATATCTTGGTCTCATCCAGATAATATTTACTCTTGTTCTGTTCGTCTTGTTCTTTTCCTTCAGCATATGAAAAATATGAATAACGGTCGCTGGTAAACACACGGGTCATAACCAAACTATCGGTTTCCCCGTAGTAGTTGTTCCATATTCCGGCTATGATATTGGTATCATTGTATTCGCT
The DNA here is from genome assembly GCF_900128985.1 of Indolivaga macrotermitis. Classification (GTDB taxonomy): domain Bacteria; phylum Bacteroidota; class Bacteroidia; order Bacteroidales; family Dysgonomonadaceae; genus Dysgonomonas_A; species Dysgonomonas_A macrotermitis. Next base: position 50,199 of record NZ_FQUC01000011.1, read on the forward strand.
CTCCACCTCATCTACATCGCCGCAGGCCGAAAAGGAGAGGAGCAAAAGCAGTAATGATACGAATCGATATTTTTTTTGCATATTCAGATGGTTTTTAAGGCTTAATATCTTTTTGTTGGTCTGGTAACCAAAACAACAATCCGGTTATATTTTATATACCTTAAATACTTTATGGTTACTTATATAATAATAAACGAAAATTGTGTATTTTAGTATAATCAAAACGCGAGCTTTTTTATCATTTTTGTAAGTGAAAGAAAAATAGTTTGTTATGTTTGTAAAAGGTATTGTTAATGCTTGTTATTGCTTTCATATTAGAAAATATTTAATGATTTATTATTAATTAATGCGAATTAGTAATTAAGATATTTATCTATAAAATAAAAAATCAGGAATGGAATACCGGTTACATATTCATAAAATATCAGGTGCCGGTAGAGATTCGAATGAAAAATAAAAAGTAAAAAACAGTGTCACTTTTGTCACCTTTGTCACCTTTTTTGAGGTTAAATATTTAATTTAAAATAGTTTATAAAAGTGACATATCCTTTACACAGGTAACACAGATGTATACTTACTGTTACTTAACAAATAAGCCTGTATTCTTAAAACAATCGGAACTTATTTTTTGTTACAATGTCGAAGCATATTCTATTAATCTAATTCACTGAAATATACACTTCTAATCTAAATATACTCATTATGAAAGCCAAAAGTAGTTCGCTTATTCCTATTTTGTTACTTGTTTCTATTTTTATGCTGCCTTTCCATATGTTTGGGCAATCGGATCCGCAGGTCATAACTGTAAACGGAATTGTAAAAGATCAGAAATCGAAGAAAAAGCTTGAGTATGTAAATGTATCTGTACAAGGTACGGATATTGGCACTGTGACTAACAGCGACGGGGAGTTTTCGCTGAAAATACCTGTGGAAAATAAATCCCAGAATCTGGTTTTTTCGCATATTGGCTACAAAAACCATTTATATCCGCTGAATAATTCAGGTATTTCAAATGAAACATTCTTATTGTCGTCCGATAGTCAACTTCTGGATGAAATAGTTATACGATCCGGCGATCCGGCAGTAATTGTAGGGGAAGCAGTGAAAAAGATAGATCAGAATTACAGTAATACTGCAACTATATTGTCGGGTTTTTACCGGGAGACAGTACAAAAGGGAAAGCGGTATATCGATATATCGGAAGCTGTAATGAATATCTATAAAACGTCTTATGCCCAGGAGGTGGACAGAGATGGGGTACAGATTTATAAAGGGCGGCGGTTATTAAGCCCTAAACCGAGTGATACCCTTAGTGTAAAGTTACAGGGTGGCCCTAATCTGGCAGTATACGGAGATATAGTTAAAAACCCATATCCATTACTGGAAAAGGAAGCTCTTGGTTTCTACCGATATAAGATGGAAGATCCTGTAATGATCAATGATCGTCCTCATTATACAATAGGGTTTGTGCCTCAGGTAACTATTCCCGAGATGCCTTTGTTTTCGGGTGAAATTTATATCGATCAGCAAACTTTGACTATATCACGTGTTGAATATAGTATGGATATGAATAACAAGGAAAAAGTAAGTCGTGTTATATTGAAGAAGAAGCCCTCTAAACTGCGCTTTAAACCTAATGAGGTATCCTTTATAGTGACTTATAATTCGCAGGACGGACGTAGCCGTATCAATTATATCCGTAATCAGATAAAGTTTAACTGTGATTGGAAACGGCGTTTGTTTGCGACATCTTATACTGTAATATCCGAAATGGTGGTGACAGATAGTAAACCTGCCGGCTCAGAAAAAATACCTAGTAAAGAATTCTTCAAACAGGATCAGACGTTGTCCGATAAGATCAGTAATTTCTCGGATAATAACTTCTGGCAAGCCTATAATATTATTGAACCGACAGAATCGTTGGAGTCGGCTGTTGTTAAGCTGAAAAAGCAATATAAAGATTGAACTATATAAAATTTGAATGCCCCGAAAATATCCGGGGCATTCTATTTTAGTGGTAGCTGATCCTCCCAAATCAACTGGCCAAAAACATTTTCATATCGTCGTCTACATTAGTAATACTGCCGATACCGAAATTCTCAACTAGTACTTTAGCAACATTTGGTGAAAGGAATCCCGGAAGGGTAGGGCCCAGATGAATATTCTTTACGCCTAAATGCAATAGAGCAAGTAATACGATCACGGCTTTTTGCTCATACCATGCGATATTATAAACGATAGGCAGTTTATTGATGTCGTCCAGTCCGAATACTTCTTTTAGCTTCAGAGCAATAACGGCTAGCGAATAACAGTCATTACATTGTCCGGCATCCAACATACGTGGTATTCCGTTTATATCACCCAGAGGTAATTTATTGTAACGGTATTTTGCACATCCTGCGGTAAGGATAACTGTGTCCTGCGGCAAAGCTTGTGCGAAATCGGTATAATACTGGCGGCTCTTCATACGTCCATCACATCCTCCCATCACAAAGAATTTCTTGATAGCTCCGGATTGTACGGCGTCTACAACTTTGTCGGCAAGTGCCAATACCTGAGCATGAGCAAAACCACCGAGTATAGTGCCTTCTTCTATTTGTTTAGGCGCCTGACATGTTTTTGCCAAAGCAATGATTTCAGAGAAATCTTTGGATTGTCCGTCTTTGCGGTCGGCAATATGTCTTGCACCTGTAAGGCCGGCTGCACCTGTAGTAAATATTTTGCCGATGTATGATGCTGATTTCGAAGGAGGAACTATGCAGTTGGTAGTGAATAGTATGGGGCCGTTGAAAGTTTCGAAATCGTCTTTTTGCTGCCACCATGCACCGCCGTAGTTACCTACCAGATGCTTATATTTCTTTAGTTGTGGATAGTAGTGTGCAGGTAGCATTTCGCTATGGGTATAAACGTCTACACCTGTACCTTCTGTTTGTATCAATAGGTCTTCGATATCCCGCAGGTCATGCCCGCTGATAAGTATTCCCGGGTTTTTACCTACACCGATATTTACTTGTGTCATTTCGGGATTACCGTATCTGCCCGTGTTTGCAGCATCGAGCAATGCCATACCTTGTACTCCGTATTTACCTGTTTCGAGGGTTAATGCAATAAGTTCGTCTGCCGAAATATCTTCGCGTGTAATTTCGGCTAAAGCGTGTTGCATAAAGCGGTATAGTTCGTCATCTTTTTTATCCAGATTGTAGGCATGTTCACCGTAAGCAGCCATCCCTTTCAAGCCATAATGTATCAGTTCTTTCAACGAACGGATATCCTCGTTTTGTTCGTGAAGTACACCCACTGTTTTAGCTTTGGTCATGAATTCGTCTTCGTTTCCTTGCCAAGTGCAGGCATCCGGCAGATTGGAGGTATTGGTGTTTAATTGTGATTTTAGCTCGTCGCGAAGAGCCAGACCTTCTTTAACTTTGTCTTTAAGCGCATCGAAATCGAAATTAGCATTGGTGATGCTCATAAACATGGCATCTATAACATACTTATCGGCTACAGGCGATGCTTTTCCTTCTTTGCGTAAAGCATCATTGATCACTGCTACTCCTTTATTTACGAAGAGCAATAAGTCTTGTATGTCCGATACTTCAGGTGTTTTTCCGCAGACACCCATCAATTCACATCCTATTCCTTTAGATGTCTCCTGGCATTGATAACAAAACATACTCATAATTATACAATTTATAAGTTTATATATTAGTTGGTTGATCCGGATACAAATCTATGGAATTGGTATTCGCTAAAATGTATCATTTGTTACAAACTGTTTTTTTGCTTGTAGATACAACAAATAAGACTTCTCGTGAGAGAGGAGCCTTTATATGAAGGTTTAGTCTTCTATTTTATGGAGAGAATACAGTGTTGGATAATACTATATAAAGAATATGGTTATTTTAGTGCCTACATCAATAACCGATTCAATCTGATACCGGATATTATTTTTATCTAGTATACGCAGAGCCAATGATAGTCCTATGCCGCTACCTTGTATTTCGTCTGTATTATCGGCCCTGAAAAATGGTTTCCCTATATGGGGCAGTTGTTCTGCCGATATACCGATGCCTCTGTCTTCAATAGAAAGACATAAATCATCGTTGTTTTTATACAGGTAAACTTTGACATTCTCTTTTGGCGAATATTTAACCGCATTCTCTATCAAATTGTAGAGTGAGATCAATAACTGTGTATGATCTATATTTACAAGCATCAATGCCTCATCTTCGGGACTGATTTCGATATTGACCAGAACTTTCGCTGAAGGATGAATATCTTTGATTTTGTGGATGATTTCCCAAATTAATTCATCGATACGAGTTTGGGCGGCTTCTCTTTCGTCTTTTTTCAGATCGGATATGATAATGAGTGTATCCAGTATTTCTTCCATTTGGAATATCTGTTGCATTAGTTTCTCCGATAACTGTTTGTATTCATCAGAGGAACGGTCTTTGATAGAGAACAAATCAATATTTCCGAGCATGGATGCAAGCGGAGTCTTAAACTCATGGAAAACATAGCGTACAAAATTCTTCTGGACGACTACCGTTTCCGATATTTTTGTTAATAAACTGTTGAAGGTATCTATTAAGTCCTGTAGTTCATCTTTAGTTTGAGGGGATTTTATTTGAACATCCAGATTGTTCGTCGATATATTATTGACTTCTGCTATAGCTTCACTAAACGGACGGTATGCAATATTGGCAACCCATCTGCTCAGGAGGACAATAGCCAGAACCCCGGTTAAGAACAAAGGAACCAATATCCACAATAGCAGGTTAAGTTGTGTGTCTAAAACAGACCTGTTTTCTTTTGCAATTACGACAAAGTCCCCTTGATTGTCTTTATAAAAAATACCATAACAGATATATTCACCCGTTTTGAAAGACAGGGAATTGTTTTGTCTTATTTTATCCAGCATGGAAATAGGAATGGAAACTGATTCAGTGCCATAAGCAACCTTGTTATCCATGCCATATACCTGATAGGAAGAATCTGAAACTACTTCTTCAAACTGTGCCCTTATCTTATCGAATTCTTTGGCACTTAATTCGTCTTCTTCCAGATAAAACAATGCCGAAATATAGGCCGTTTTTTTCAGGTTATTGTATATCGTATTTTCTGTGTTTTTATAGTAAAGCCCGTATATCAGAAAAGAGAGAATGGCGAATACAATGCTGAAAATCAACGAGCAAAATAGGCTGAGTCGGGTCTTTACTTTCATGTTAACTCTTTATTCGTTTGATTGTATCATGTAACCACGCCCTTTTATTGTTTTTATAAGTTTGGGTAAATCATCCCTGTCTATCTTATTTCTCAGATAGGAGATATAAACATCCACAATATTCGTATTCGTATCGTAATTCAAACCCCATACGGTATCGAGTAATTGTGTGCGTGAAAGAACCTTATCTTTATTTTCCAACAGTAGTTTGAGTAGCTTGAACTCTTGCAGGGTCAGATTAATATCTTCACCTGCACGTTCTATCTTGTGCCTGTCCACATCCATTTTCAGGTTGCCACATTCGAGCACGTCCGAAGACGAGTTATAACTCAACTTCGTTCTGCGGGTCAATGCATTTATATGTGCCACTAATTCCCTGAAGAGAAATGGTTTTGTGATATAGTCGTCTGCACCGTAATCCAGAGCCTTTATTTTATCTTCGGGGTCGCTGAGTGCGCTTATGACAATAATAGGAGTATTAATCTTTTTATAGCGTGTATATTGCAGAAGCTCGATACCGTCTATCCCGGGAAGCATAATATCGAGCAGAATCATATCCCATTCCCTTTGGCTGATAAGAGTACGGGCTTCAATTCCATTATTTGCCAGAACAACAGAAAAGCCGCTTTCCTCCAAGCCTTTCATCACAAAATCGCTGATCCGGCTATTATCTTCTACTAAAAGTAATTCCATAACTAGAATATTGGAATTATAAAGATAATGATTTCTACGTATTTATTCTTTTAATCTCTTATCTCTCCTGTATGCAAAATAAAATACCTGAGGCAGCACCGTAAATGATAGGATCATACAAATCAGTATTCCACCGACAATCATGATTGCAAGAGGTTTTTGTATTTCGGAACCCATACCATGTGATAGGGCAGCGGGAAGTAATCCCATAGAACCCATGAGGGCGATCATAAGTACCGGACGGATACGGTTACTTACGGCATCGTCAATCGCCAAACGCAGATTTTTGGTTCGTTGCATGCGTTCTTTCATCAAAACAATAAGTAATATACTGTTTATCGCAGTAATCCCGAATAAGATAATGAATCCGATCCCTGCCGATATGCCGAACACTGTGCCTGTGATCCATAGCGAGATAAAGCCTCCGATAAAAGCATAAGGTATGGCACTGGCTGCAATAAGGGTATCTTTAACCGTGCCGAAATTCAGGTAAAGTAAAAAGAGTATAAGTAAAAGTACAGCCGGAATAATTACCATCAGACGGCTAGTTGCCCGTTGCTGGCTTTCGAATTCGCCTGCCCATACCATTTTATTTTCAGTATTGAGATTTACTTTCTCGTTTACTATCTTTTGTGCTTCGGCTATTGTAGACCCCAAGTCTCTGTCGCGAATGCTGAATCCGACTCCTACATACCTGCTACTGCCTTCCCTGTAAATAAAAGTAGGTCCGGTAATAAACTTAATCTCTGCAATTTCTTTCAGAGGGACATTTTTTCCATCCATAGTTGGGATAAGAATGTTCCCGATTTTATCTTCATTGTCGCGATATTCTTTCTGGAAACGGATTTGTACATCAAAAGTACGTTCTTCTTCATAAAATTTGGTCGCAGCTTTTCCTCCAATTGCCATTTCTACAACAGCCTGAGCATCTGCCATCGAAACCGCATAACGAGCCATCTGTGATTCTTCCAGTTTGATCTGAAGTTCGGGTAATCCGATACTGCGGAATACATTAACGTCTTCAACACCTTGTACGTCCTTTATGGCTGCGGCCGTCTGGTCGGCGAGATCTTCTAGCTGATGCAGGTCATTTCCGAAGATTTTTATAACCAGTGCACTTTTCACTCCTGCCACGTATTCTTCCACATTATCCTGTATTGGCTGGCTGAAAGCCAGAATAACACCGGGATAGATATTTATAGAATCGTTTATCTCTGCGATCAGTTCGTCTTTATTTATTTTGCGTTTCCATTCCTTCTCAGGTTTCAGTTGGGCATGAAACTCAATATTGAAAAATCCGGTAGGGTCGGTTCCATCGTTGGGACGTCCTGTCTGCGAAAGTATAAATTGAATCTCATCGAATTGACGGAGTTTTTGTTTCATTTCTTTCGTTACTTTTACCGATTCGTCCAGATTGACGCTGTTAGGTAAGGTTGCTCTGATATAAATCGCTCCCTCATTCATGCTCGGTATAAACTCTGTACCCCAGAATCCAAAACGGACAATGCATATTAATAATAAAAAGCAAAAAGCGATAATTGTTCCTTTCCTGTATTGCGAACTAAATACATATATTTTGTTTAGGTTGTTTATAAAGAAGCGACTAATAAAGTTCGTTTTTTCTTTCAGAGGTTTGGTCAATAATGATTTACACATTACAGGTACGTAAGTAAGGGAAAGGATAAGCGAACCTAACAGTGCATACCCGAGAGTAAAAGCAAGTGGCGAAAACATTTTACCTTCCACTTTCTGGAAAGAGAATATTGGGATCAATGCAACCAAAAGAATTACCTGTGCGAAAAATATATGGGAAGCCACGCTGCCTGCACTCTTTTTTATAATACCGCTTTTCGAAGTCTTGCTAAAACGAATGCCTAATTGCTCGGAGCGTTTTTCCATTGCAACAAACACGGTCTCCACTATTACTAATGTTCCCTCCAGTAATAAGCCGAAATCTAGTGCACCCATTGAGATCAGATTGGCTGGCAATCCCTGAATCCGTAGCATGATAATGGCAAAAAGAAACGATAGCGGAATCACAGTGGCTACAATTAATGTTGTGCGCCAATTGAAAAGGAAAATGAAAACAACTATGGAAACGAGTACTATACCTTCCAAAAGGTTTTTCATCACTGTATGCACTGTGGAATCCACTAATGTTGTACGGTCGAGAAATGGTTCTATTTTGATATCCCCGGGCAGGATTCTGTCGTTAAGTTCGTCTATTTTTACTTTAAGATTGTTGATAACCTCTCCCGGATTTTGTCCTCTCAGCATAATGACGATACCCTGTACTACATCATCTTCGTCATCCAGTCCCACTTGTCCCAATCTGGGTTTGGACGATACACTTACGTTTGCCACTTGTTTCACACGGATGGGGGTACCCCCTTTTACTTCTATCAGGATATTCTCGATATCTTCCACGCTTTCGAGTAGGCCGATACCTCTTACTACATAAGCCTGACTTCCTTTCTGGATAATATCTCCCCCTACATTAATATTACTTTTAGATACGGCATCATATACTTCTAGCGGAGATAAATCATAATTGCTAAGTTCGGCAGGATTTACTTTGATTTCAAACATTTTCTCTTCGCCGCCGAAACTGGCAATGCTGGCAACCCCCGGAACCGAGAGTAATTCGCGTTCGACCACCCATTCGTTTATTGCTGCTACTTCCCTTATAGGCAAATCGCTCTTTAATACATAACGGTATATTTCTCCCGTAGCTCCCGAAGGTGGTTCGATGGAAGATTCTGCTCCCTCAGGCAGTTCCAGCCCTTGCATCCGGTTCGATGAATATTGTTGGGCGAAAAAGTCATCTACACCGTCTTCAAAAATAACCGTAACGACCGATAAGCCGAATAATGAAGTGGAACGTACGTCCGTTTTTCGGGGAATAGTATTCATTTCCTTCATTATAGGCAGCGTTACGAATTTTTCTACCTCTTCGGCGCTTCTTCCCGACCATTGTGTAATGATGCGTACACGTGTATTGGTCACATCAGGATATGCTTCTATCGGAGTATGTATGTAGCAGACAATCCCGGCGATAAATAACAGTACCGTCATGAAAAGTACCAGAATATGATTACGTAAGGAGAATGCTATTATATTTTCTACAAACTTGTGCATAATGTTAGTTCTCTTTTAATCCGGCGTAAATAAGTAATTGATTGCTGATGACTACATCTTCTCCCGATGATAGACCGGAGGCAATATAAGTTGTCTTGTTATTGTGTCCGTGGAGAGTGACCCTTCTCATCTGGAACTTCTCATCCGATTCTTTTACTATGACGAAATACTTATCATCATCAAAGATCAAAGCATCTGATGGAATGGCGATGAATTGGTCGAAAGCTTTGTTTTTCAGTTTTATTACAACCGACATTTCGGGTTTGAGCCTTAAGTCGGTATTGTCCATTACAATGCGAGCTTTCAGAACTCTTTCTTCGGGATCGAATATCTGAGATAATGATGATATCTTACCATGAAAGATTTCTCCGGGATAGGATAAAGTCGTTATGTCTACCTCCATTCCTTCTTTTACAAACTGTAAGTTGCTGGCATATACATTGGCTGTTATCCATACGATAGAAAGATCGGCAACCGTGAACAAGGGTTCTCCGTCAGTAGAAACCGTACTTCCCGAAGAAACGTTTTTACTGACGATAAAGCCTGTCATCGGGGATTTAACCGCAAATTTCCCATTCCCTTTATTTGTGCCATGCACACCTATGTCGGACTGTGTTTTGCTGTATGCAGCCTGCGCCTGTGTAACTTTAGCTTGTGCTTCCAGTAATTCTTTCTCCGAAAGCATATTGTCTTCGTACATGGATTGGGCTGTCTGAAGTTCACGCCGGGCTATTTTCACCTCCGATTCTGCGGATATGGCATCCGACTGAAGGGAGCTAAGATCCGAACTTCTGACATCAAGTAAAGTTTGTCCTTTCTGAACTTTATCTCCCAATGAAAAATAAGCACGGTCGGCAATCCCGTTTACTAGCGATACATAGTTAATAACCTTATCGGGGTCATAATCTACTTTTCCGGTAAGTGTCAGTTCTTCTTTCTGGTTATCCATTCCGGCTTTTATGGTCTTTATATTGTTGAGGAAAGATTGATTTAGTTTATCGGTCTTACCTTCATCCTTATTTGCCTCTCCTTTTTCTGAGCAAGATGCCAGAAGAATAGCACAAATGGCAACTATCGTTTTGATTGTATTTTTCATCTTAATTTATATCTGTTCCTGTAATGTATTGTAATTCTTCGAATTGTATGTCTACCTTCTTTTGGGCATTTAACATCGTCTGCTTATTGGTTCTGTAAGCATCCATAAAATCGATATACTCCAGCATACTTATATTCCTGTTCAACAGATTTTTTGTATATGCTTCGAGCATGCTGTCCAGTTCCGGTAGTAAGCTGTCCTTATTTATTCTTTTGTAAAAATCGTATGCATAAGAATAGTTGTTATAAGCAGCGGCAATCTCGTGGCGAATTGTATTTTGATGTTGTTCTACCAGGTATTGGCTTTGTTCTATATTTAATCGGGCGGCTTTTATATTGCCCTGATTGCGGTTGAAAAACGGGAGATCTATACTAATCCCGACTCCGATGAAATCTTTCCATACACCTCCATACCTGTCGTAAGCGGCACTTATTGTTAAATCGGGTACCCTTAATGATTTTTCGTAATCTAATGATTTTTGATGGAGTTTTGTCTGAAGCCTCATTCCCTTCATGTCTGGTCTTTGTTCCTCTGCTTTTTCTAATAAATCGGAAAGGAGTATCGTTTCGGGTGTTTTGACTGCTTCAAGACTATCTATAATCTGGATATTAACAAGCGGAGGTATATTCAGTAGAATTTTTAATGTTTTTGATTGATCATTTAATTCTGATTGTGTCTCGTTTATTTCGTTCTCTAATTCGAGTAGTGACGATTGTAGCCGTAGTAATTCATTTTTCGCAATATTACCTTGCTGAACCTGTCTTTTGTATGCTTCGACCAATTGCCCTAAAGATTTTTGCTGGTTATTTAATATCCGGAGATAAGATTGGGAGTATTCGATTTCGAAAACAGTTTTTCTCAATTCTGTTTTTAGTCCTCTTAGTACTTCCTCAAATTCTTGTATAGCAATTTCTTTAGAAACTTTTTCCCGTTGTATGAGTTTTCCTCTTTTATTGGCAGTTTGGATCAGTTGTCCTAATTCTACACTGAATTCCGTATTCTTTGCGAACGAAGAGGTTGTCATATCCCTGATTTCATCACGCTGCGATTTTGTGCTCCATAGATTCACATTACTTATAGACAGACTGGGATTATCCCACAGCCTTGCTTGCGAAATTGCAGCATCCGCAATACTAATGTTGTACTTTGTGGCAATCAGGTCAAGATTATTGGCAAGGAATAATGATTCTATCTGTTTTAGATTCAAATCGAGGGTTTGATTTTCTTGAGCATATCCGGAGAGTAAGGTCAAAGAAAACAATACATAAAATAAACACTTCTTCATTAATGCAGTTAATTTTTTGTCACTGCAAATTTATTTTTCAAAGATTAGAAGCTTCTTTAATACGTGTTAGATTGTTGTTAGAACTAGATTAGAATTAGATTAGAAAGGATATGTATTTAGTCTTGATATGGTTTCTCATGTGCTATATTCTGATTACGAATCTATACACACAAAAAAGACGGAATAAGTTTATTATCCCGTCTTTTACTTCTTTTATATTCTTATCTCCTTGTATTTGATCTTGAAGAACTGGAATCCGAATTCGAAGTGGAGCTAGAACTGGAACTAGAGCTGGAATTATTATTGCTGCTATTAGTCGAGTTCGATGTCCGGGTTGTAGTCGTAGTAGTTGTTGTACTGCTATTATTAGTCGTACTGGAGGTTCTGTCCGAACCATATCTGCTATTCGACGTACGTCCTCCCGAATTATTATTAGTGTTGCTATTGTTATTATTATTACTACTCGGGCGACTGTTATTATTGTTGCTGTTATTGTTATCGGTCGGCCTGTTATTATTGCTTGGGCGGCTGTTACTATTGTTATTATTGTTGTTGCTGGGTCTGTTATTGCTGTTATTGCTTGGGCGGCTGTTACTATTGTTATTATTGTTGTTGCTGGGTCTGTTATTGCTGTTATTGCTTGGACGACTATTATTATTGTTATTATTACTTGGACGGTTATTATTGCCCGGACGGTTGTTATTATTGCCCGGACGGTTGTTATTGTTGCTCGGACGATTATTGCTCGGCCTGTTATTGTTTGGTGTGATAATAATAGGGCGTCCGGCAGGTGGTAATATCATCGGAGGAGCAGGTGCAACATACGGCTGGTCGTCGTACAAATACTCATATCCTGTTAGATAATCATTCCAGAATTCAACTGCATATACTTCACCATAATTGTTCCGGTACGAAAGCACTTCCTGAGTTCCATTTTGTGTGAAATTAACAGCCAGTACATTGATCGGTCTTCCGAGATAGTATTCTACCTCCATCTTACTCATACCCGACCTTAGCTGTCCCATATTATCAGAAGACTGATAGGTACCGCAGGCGGTTAGTATGATTGTTATTGTTAATATAAAGATTATTTTTTTCATAATTTTATATGGTTAGTGGCTTTATTTTAATAATTAGAACATGAAAGCATATAAAAGGTTTAATGGACAACTTTTTATTTTATCCATTATTAATAAATATAAGTATGCTTTGGTAATAAAGTGAAATCAAAAGAATGAGTAGTTAGGGTGAAACCGGTTAGTTTATTTCTTTCTGGGAATATTATGATGATGGGTTTCCCTTTTGTTATCAGACAATTTATATTCTACGAGTTTATGATTTTCGAATATAAGTTTGTAGAGACCATTCTGTGGATCAGTATATTCGACGGTTTCAATCAACTGCCGTCCTTCAATTTGGGCATGTAATACCCTGTCGGGTTTTCCAAAAACTTTTTCGACTTCGCTACGCGTCATTCCTAGAGATAACTTGCTGCTATCCAAAGATTTTTTGCTTGCACATGCAGATATAAATATTGTGATAATAGCGATGTATATATATTTACTCATGTTCTTTTCTGCTTCGGTAATTAACTGTAAATATAGAGTTTTTTTGTTAGCGGGCAGATGGTATTGCCGGAAGAAGTGATTATATAAAGTTATTAATGATATAATCGGAAAGGTCTCAGTCTATTTTTTATCTATATAGAAAAAAGAGTTGGTTATGATACAATTATTTGCTGTAATTCTGATAATTAATATAGTTGGTATATTTCTCGGCTGGCTGCTTACCGAGAATGATTGTTGGTCGCTGGCAAAGCTATCCCGCTTATTCGACCGGAAACCATTTAACTGCCGCCCTTGTCTGACCTTTCATTTACTCTGGATAATGTATGGTTGCTTTTCGTTGATCATGCAATCATGGTCATTATGGTTGGTGGGGCTTGTACTGGCATTTATTGTTTTTGGTGGATTATATACAGAAAGCAAGTCGAAAATAGATGAATAAAAATTACTAATAAAAATAAAGAAAGAAAATGGAACAAAAAGAGAAGGTGAAAACCCTTATAGATGATGTGGATTTGACTCACAAGTATAGCATGAGCCGCATTTACGGATTGTATAACGATGTTTTCGGAACGACCGAAACTCCGCAATCGTGTGCCAGCTGCCTTATCCGTAAAGTAAATCAATTGCGGGCATGGTTATCTGAACAAAAGGAAGATAGTGACTGTAAGCAGGTGGTAAAGAAGCGAAGTAAAGCATCAAAAAGCTAAGTCAGGCAAAAAACAAAGCGACGGGAAAAATGATATCCTGTCGCTTTTTATATTATTATTCAGTAATCTGTTTATTCTTCAATGCTGAAGACCAGATATCGGTAAATTTCGATCAAGCGGTCTTTAGTCAGGTCAGCTGCTGTACCCGATGCTATAGGTCCCCATATAGTGCCGCCTCCAGTGTACCGGTCTGATGAGATTAAGCGTATAAGTTGTTTTTCGCTGTCGCGGTATTGTGCCCAGTTATTTTGAGAATCGATGAGGATTGCACGGTCTTCTTCTTTGAGCTTATTCAATAGCATCTGATAGTACTTATTGAGCAATTTGTCGTAACCTTGTTCTGTAAAAACTGAGGCTTTTACCATCCCGGCAGTCGAATAATCTTTATTGAGCATATCTGTAACCTGTTGCTCTATTATCATTGTATCCTGCCGGAACTCAATACTGATAGGATCTTGTAATTCTATATCTTGTGCCGACATATTTACTGTGAGAAAAAAGAAGAGAAGGATATATATTGTTTTACGCATATCTGATATAACTTACATATTTTCAGAGCCGGTATCTTCCGGAAGAGAGCCCGTATAATTAAGTATCTGCCAAAGGTAGGTAAATTATAGCTCGATTTTATCTATTTTTGCTCTGTTTTGTAATTTACGCAAAAAGTATTTGAAATAGTTTTATGAGTAACAATAAAGGATTGAATAAGATATTCTCTTTTTTCGGTAAGAAGAATGAAGAACAAGAAGAATTAGAAGTACAGCCGGTTTATATATCGGAGTTAACCAAAGCTGTACAGGAGGCCATGTGGATGTCGACCGAAGAGGAGCAAAAACAAGCGTTCAGGTTATTAGCGGATAAGTTAGAAGATGACCTATCTGATATAGATAACCTGTCTCAGATTGAGCAGGCTGACTATTTTCAGAACGGAGGCTTTGTATTCGCTATGCTTGGAGATAACGAAAAAGCAATTGAATATTATAGCAGAACCATAGATATAAGCGGAGACAGTGCTTACGCTTATTTAGGACGCGCAAGCGCTTATCGGAATTTAGAAGAATTTCAGAAAGCTGTGATAGACTATAAACGGGCTATCGTGATGGAACCGGACAATGCTGACCTGTATTGTCACTTGGGTGCTACTTACCTGCGTATGGGTGTCTTGGACGAGGCTATTGCAAACTACGATAAAGCTATTGAGATAAATCCTTACAGTGCAGTTAATATTGCAGGAAGGGCGGCTGCCTATCTTGCTAACGGGGAACCGGAGAAAGCATTATCTGACTATGACGAAGCTATAGACTTGGAACCGTTCGATCCGGAATTGTTTTATGGTCGTGCTAATGTACATTTCCTTAATAAAGATTATGCTAAGGTTATAGCAGATTGTGATGAAGCTATAGAAATAAATCCGTCTGAAGGTAAATACTATTATATACGGGCAAATGCTTTACTGGAATCGGGTAATATCGAAGAAGCCATCGATTCGTATACTATTGCTATAGAGCATGAGCCACAAGCTTCGCTGTTCTACTATGGAAGAGGGCAGGCTTATGTTGCAAAAGGAGAGAAGGATAAAGCTTTAGCCGATCTTGAAAAATGTAAAACCTTGGATGAGACTAATCGCCAGCAGGTTGAGGAAATTATAAATAAGATGAATATGAACTAAATACACTGCCGGATTTATAAATCTTGCTTCCTCTTTTCACGGGAGATCAAGGCCTTTCTGGGTTTTAATATTCCTAAGAGGTGCCTGAAAGTTAGCATTGGTGCATAAAATATCATACGGGGCCCTGAAAACTTCATTACTCCCTGTATTCGTGCTCGCATGTCGGGATGGTAGCAGTGAATTGGACAACTCTGGCATAGAGGCTTATTTTCTCCGAAGTGGCATCTGTCAAGCCTTTGATAAGCATATAGACGGAGATTTGAACAGTCCGGACATAACGAATTGTGCGTATGATGTTTTTTCTTACAATATATTTCTATCATCTTACTCACAGTCCTTTTATCTCCTTCATTCATAATTATTGAATATTTTTATAGCCTTTGGCGATTTACTAAAATACAAAAATAAGAAATCTCTTAGACTGGTGAAGAAGGAAAAGAGGCTTTGAATCACTCAAAACCTCTTTGAATTGAATTGCACCATGCTTCTGTAACTAATCATCTTAAACCGAGTATCTTATTAGGTGCAATAGATATTATAGGAAATAATGCTCGGATCTCAAAAATAAGAATATTGAATTTGAGTGAGTTGTTATTTTGTCTCTTTCTCATTAGGAGCCTGTTGTGGAGAACGTTTACCTCCTTTACCTCTGCTTGAGAAATGTTTTTTATCCATTGATTGTTTCTTGCTCGCGTCCAGCATTAACTGCTGTTCGGGTGTCAATACCGATTTTATATCATCGAATTTCGATTTGTTCAAGGCATCTTGTTTTGTTCTATAGTCTTTATTGATGGCCTGTATTTTTTCTTGTTGTTCAGCGCTCAGGTTTAATTTCTGCATCGGATTGCGTTGCTTTTGAGACATTCTTCTTTGATTTCTCTGCTTAGATGCTCTGTCGTTTCTATCGTTCCGTTGCATTCTTTTTTCTTTCAGCTCTTTCATCTTACTTTGCTGTTCGGGAGTAAGCAGAGCCTGTAATTCTGTCTGGCGGTTCTTTGCCAGTTCGCGGCGTTGTTCCGATCTTTTTTCTTTGGTCAGAGAGCTGTCGTTACGTAAAGCTTCTGCTTTTGCTCTGAAATCTTTATTTACAGATTCTACTTTTGCTTTTTGCTCTTCAGTGAGGTTAAGCTCTTTCATCGGCACTCTATTGAAGTCAGGATTCATTCTACCTTTTCTTGGACCTGCAAATGCTCCGAATGATACTGTGGCAAATAATGTTAATGCTATAAATATTTTTTTCATAATTTCTCGTTTTTATTATTCATATATTGTTTATAGTTCTTTAGACTAGGGTGGAAGTTATAGGTTTAATCTTTTTACACTCTTTAATATTTCCGAAGTCTGCTTGTTTTTCGCTGGATCGCTTTTGTTTAGATGTAAATTCATTATAAATCACAGAATAAATTCGTAATTATTTTAACATTATTGGTGCCTAAAAAGTGGAGTTTTTATATTTTGTCTAAAAAAATAGACGAAAATATTTTGTTGTCTAAAAAAATAGACATATGTTTGCTGAGAGAAATAATTACAGTCAAAATATAAGGCAATGCAGTTAACAAAAGCAGAAGAACAGGTGATGCATATCTTGTGGACTTTAGGCGAAGGTACAGTACAAGATATACTAAAAGAGTTTGAAGGAGAAAGCAAACCTGCCCGTACAACTATTGCTACGGTTTTAAATATTCTGGAATCGAAAGAATTTGTGAAACATCATACATCCGGCAGAATCAACATATATTCGCCTGTAGTAACCAAAGAATCTTATTCTAAGGGGCAATTGTTTGGTTTTATAAAGAATTATTTCAACGGGTCATTCTCTGCATTGGCATCGTTTTTTGCAAAGGAGGCAAATCTATCGGTTGAAGAAATGGATGCTTTGCTGGAAGAAGCACGCCAGACATTGACAGACGAAGAAAAGGAAAAACTTAATAAAAAGTGATCTTCTATGAAAGACTTTCTTATACATATAATTTATTCGGGTATATGCCTCAGCCTTTTTTGGATGGTATACCGGTTTTTGTTAAGTAATATAACTTTTTATGCATTCAACCGGCTGTACCTCGTTATAGGTTTGGTCTTATCGTTTGTCCTGCCTTGTTTTGTCATTACTTATGACGTGGTATTAAGCGCTAATATTGTATCACAGCCTGATACAGGATCAGGCTCTCCGGCCGGAAATCCGTTTTCTTATTGGTTGATAGCCGGAATTATTTATATCGCCGGAATTGTGGTATTATTCTTACGAAATCTGAGATCGTATTATTATCTCATTAATTTACTGGGTAAAGGTGAGCGGCTTATGTCCGGTAAATATAAAGTAATAGAAGAAGAGTCTGTAAACTCACCATTTACAGTGTTCAACTGTATTGTGTTGAATACAAGCAGGCTGTCGGGAATAGAGAAAGAGCTTATTCTGAAACACGAAATAGTACATATCGACAAAAAGCATTGGATAGATCTTGTTTGCAGCGAATGCGCATTATTGTTGCAATGGTTCAATCCGGTTGTTTGGTTATATGTATCATCTATAAAAGAGAATCACGAATTTCAGGCGGATAATGCTGTCATAGCACAAGGAGTCTCTCCTGCGTTGTATCGTGCAGTATTGGTTAACCAGAGATTACAGGGCCCGGTGTTTTCTTTTGCCAATTCATTCAGTTTATTAAACAAATCTAATCGTTTAGCTATGATTAAAAAAGAAAAAAGTGCATTATGGAAACGGTCGGCTGTGTTGACTGTACTTCCTTTATTGGGATTATTCTTCTGGGTATCTGCCACACCGCGTTATGTATATGACGCTAATACAGACGAAGTAGTATCTGTTGCTGATTCGACCGAAAAAGTTCCACAGTTTAGAATCTCGCCTGTTGAAGATAAAAACAAATCAGGAAATAAGGATTCGGAAGGGAAAGAGCAATCGGGACAGAATCAGCCATTAGTGATTGTTGATGGAAAGGTGGTTAGTTATAGTGAAATGAATAATATTCTGCCTGATACTATTGATAGAATTGAAGTTCTGAAAGACGAATCGTCGGTCGCAGTCTATGGAGATAGAGGCAAGAATGGAGTAATTATTATCACTCTGAAGAAAAAGTAATTGAAAACATCATTTGTTCAGAAAAGACCGGAAAAATTTCTCCGGTCTTTTTTTATCTATATAGAAAGTATAATTAACAAAATGAATAACTATAAGAAAATGACTATACCGAAAGGAACCCAGTTATGGAAAATAAAAAGTAAGTATGAGGCAAATGTTATTCTTGCTTCACCCCAATTATTAATAGAGGCGGCATACGAATATTTTGCGTGGTGTGATAAACATCCTTTATCGAAACCTGAAGCAGTGAAGTCAGGGCAGGAGTGTGGGCGTATTATTGATGTGCCACTTCGCAGACCTTACTCATTGAAAGGCTTTTGCTTATACATCGGATGTAGCAGTTGTTATCTGAAAGAGTTTAAGAAGAAAGGAGATAGTAATATATTGGAAATAATTGCCCGTATAGAGGATATAATCCATACTCAATTACTGGAGGGGGCTGTTTCCGGGATATTTAATACAAGCATTGTATCCCGGCTATTAGGCGAAATAGAGGATGAAGGATCGCTAACGGATCGCAATAATACAGTTTTCCACATAGAGGTGATAGATCCTCAGGCTAAAGAACAATTATTGCTGCTTAAGGAACGCTTGTCTGCATAAGAGTACTTTTATAATAAGCACTCCATTTATCTTATTTGGTTTATAGTATGCTTTATCATCCCTTTTACCACAATCTTATGAAAAGGGCAGATAGAATAGAAATATATGTGTCCCAACAGATTATGCATCTGTACGGTTGTAATAAGAGAAACGGTTTTTTCCTTACCCGAATTTTTGATGTATGCTGATAAGTAGGCATCCAGATGCTTGTCTGACAGCCGGATAATAGTTTCATTCTCCGACTTTAGTACAACTTTAAACAGATCTGTATCTATGTTGTTTCGGATGCAATCTTCTATTTCCTGAGAATCTGTTTTGTCGCCTTTTAAGCCAACAAGTTTAACTAAGTTGTTGCGGATCTTAAATAATGCACCTATCCATTCGGGACTTTTTGTCCAGAATGCAACTAAAAGGTCATCAGGCGTGATGTCTTTATCCGATTCGAATGTACATTGGAATGAGTCGCTATAATCTGCAGGAAAATAGTTGCGAATCAGTGAATCATCAGGTATAGGTGTTTGTATTATCTTCATCATTACTGATCTTTTATAAATATTAAAGCCCGATCAACCAATAAGTATCGGGCTTTATTTATAAGGTTGAAATATTTTCTTATTTGAATGAGCCAAACATAGATGCTATAATGGCGTCGAATGCTTTTTTCTCTTCTTTTGTATAGGTAAGTTTTGCTGTAACCAATGAATTATTCTTCATCAAAGTTTTCTGGTAAAATATTACTTTATCGTTTTCAACTCCGGCAATAATATAGTTTGTCGGATTAAGTGAGCGCTGAATGACCTGACGACCTTTTGTTTCGGCTGCATCCTGTTCAAAAGCTTCATTGAATGTTAATTCTTTTCCTGTTTTTTTGTCTATCCGTTTGTCTGAATAGATACGCAAACGTGCAGGACCTTTGGCGGGAGCAAATACTTGTTCGCCTGCCGGATCTGTGCTTTCCTGCATTGTTAATAAATCTTTGGGGTATGTTATAGAATATGATAAAGCATCATTTCTGTAACTTCCGGCAGCAACTTTCAGGCTGTCGGCAGCTGTATCCTCAACAGGCTGGGGTGTTTCTTTTTTAGGGCCTCCGCAAGCGGCGAATGAAACCGCTAAAACTAGTATTAACGTACTTCGTAAAAAATTCATGATTGTCAGGTTTAATTTAGATATTGTATTGAATAAAAATCTATCTTTTTGCTAAAGGTAAGAAAAAATATCAAAATCTATCTATACATAAGTATTTACGTTATTAGGCATGTTACATACCGGGTAGTGACATAGCCAACTGCATTAGGTATTTCTCAACATCATTGATACCCACATCTTTTAAGATTACCCGCTTGTTTTCATCCAGTAAGTATATGGTTGGAAATCCCTGAATGTCATACAACCGCTGATTCCATACACTCTGGTCGGGGTCATATCCATTGATCCAGCTATCGGGGATGTGCGATTGGTATTTTTTCCAATCTTCTTCATTCGCCTCCGGTGCATAGGCAAGAACTTTGAGGTCTCCGGAGTCTAACCAATTGTTAATGATTTCCGATTGTTTCAAACGGGCTTCTGCTATTTCACATGCATGACAGCCGGGACTATAAAACATGAGGAGGATAATTTCTGCTTTGATACTGTGGAGTGAGTCCGATTTACTTGAAGTGTCAATAAATCCGATATTAGTGGCTATAGAGTCGACACGGTTTTTCTTTGCCATTGTTAAACTTAGTTCATATCGGTTTTTGTCTGTTTCGGACAGGTTCTTAACAGACAGCAGGTCTTCTAAAACAGCAATAAGATATTCGTCATTACGATACGGAGACCTCGTATTTCCGAGTATATCATTGAAGGCATTGGCCATATGATCATATACTTCTTCGTTCGTCTTTGCTTTTTGCAAAGTTTCTTTTAAGTATATGCTTGCCATTGAGTTGGGGATAGTATTGAGTTGTCCTATATAATTTGTAATTATAGGGAACGTTAATTCCGGATTTTTGAGGTTTTCTGTATTCAGAAAATTAAATTTATCCCAGTAATGCTTTGCCATCCAATCGTTTATTTCCGCTTCTTGAGTCAAATTATCGGGAACCGAAGGGCGTTCGAATTTGGGGTAGGGCAGCCTTATTTGTACCTGTGCTTGAACAGAAGCTGTGCATAATGTGATGAAAATGGCAAATATTGCCATCCGGATTTTTCTGTAATTCATATTATATATTGTCTGACCGTAAACTCTAAATTGTCGGAATAACCGCTTTCTGGAAGGGAACAAATATAAGGGATTCTTTTGTGAAATCTAGATTAAACTTCCTCATTTTCCTCTCTCCAAAAGAAAAACAGGATTATCCGTTGGGGTAATCCTGTTTTCAGAAAGGTCGATCTATAAAGGTAAAATATATTTATTCTTCAAGATTATCATTTTGTCCACTGCTTACTTTCATCAATTTGGTAATGATATCAAGTTGTTTTTGTGCTTTCTCTATCAGCCTTTCATTATTAGGATCAAGAGACATCACTTTCACAAAATCGTCGATACCTTTTTGATATTGTTCAGTTATCTTATACGAAAGACCTCTGTTGAAGTAAGCCTTTGAGTAGTTCGGATTTATTTCAATCGCTTTGCTATAATCCTCTATTGCCGTATTGTGTTTGTTATGGTTATAGAAGATATTAGCTCTGTTGAAATATGTTTCGGCCAGCATCGGGTTTAGGTTTATAGCTTGTGTATAATCCTTTATCGCCAGTTCAAATTCGTGGCGGTTTGTTCTGGCATTACCTCTGTGTAAGAATACCTCTGCATTTTGCGAATCTATATCTATTGCCTTGTCAAATTGGCGGATAGCATCTTCGTAATTTTTCAGGTAAGCATATGCCTGTCCGCATTTGAAATAAGCTTCGGCATTATCAGGCATGTACTGAGGTATCTGCTCGAAGTAGTTTATCGAATCTTCATAATTACCTAATTCAAAACAGGCTGTTGCCATGTTAAGAAGGGCTTGAGGTTCATTATTTGAGTTTTCAGATAGTTTTTGATAATCAGCGAGTGCTTTTTCAAATTGTTTTGTTCTGAAATAGGCTTCTGCTCTGTATTTTAACGCTTCGGTGTTCTCGTTATCCTCTTCTAGTACTTTATCCAGATCAGCTATTGTTTCATTGTATTGGTCTTGCATATAATATGCTACGCCACGTTGAAAATAAGCTTCTGTATTATCCGGATTATTGATAAGTTCATTGCTCAGATAATCGATTGCGACATCGTAATCGCCGATATAGAAGTATGCTGATGCTTTATTGAATAAAGGGGCACTCTCCGGTTGAAGTTCATTTGCTTTATCATAATCGGATATAGCTTCTTCATATAATTCTTTAGCCAGATAGGCGTTTCCTCTTTCTACATATGTATTTGCATTATATGGGTCGAGGCTTATGCTATGGTTAAAGTCGGCAAGTGCCTTGTCTATTTCTTTACGTTGTATAAGTATGCTACCCCGCATATTATATACTTCTGTATTATCGGGGTCAAGTCGCAATACTGTGTTGAAGTTGTCTAAAGCACGGTCGTATTCTTTTTGGTGGAAATATACTAATCCTCGTTGAAGGATTGCCTGTGTATGGTCCGGATCGATGATTAATGTCGCGTTAAAGTCTGTGATAGCTTTATCAGCCTCACCAAGTTTTGCAAATGCCAGTCCACGGTTGAAATGGGCTTCCAGATCATTCGGATTAAAGCGTAATGTATTGTCGAAATCCTCTACTGCTTTACGTAATTCGCCTAGTGCCAGATAAGCTAAACCTCTGTTGAGGTATGCTTTGATATTGTTAGGTTTGATACGTAAAGTTGCTTCATAATTTTCGATAGCCTCATTATATAAGTTCTTGCCACTATAGATCAATCCTCTGCTGAAGTATGCTTTAGCATCATACGGATTCATTTTTAGTACTTTATCATAGTCAACCAAAGCTTTATCAAAGTTTCCTGTGTTGAAGTACGAATTAGCCCGGTTGTAATATGCGTGGCAATATTCGGGATCTAATTCAATCGCTTTGCTATAATCTTCGATAGCACGCTCAAATTGTCCTTTATTGTTATATGCTATACCTCTGCTATAATAAGTTAAAGCATCATTGAGGTTGTAACGGATCGCTTCGTTATAGTTTTCGATTGCCCGTTCGTTGTTGCCTTTATCTGCGTATGCTGCACCCCGGTTGAAATATGCTTCGGCATATGCCGGGTTGATTTTTATAGCTTGTGTATAGTTTTCAATTGCATTATCATTCATGCCTTTGCTGATATATGCTATACCTCTGTTGTAATATGCATCGGCAAACGACGGGTTAAGGGCAATTGCTTTGCCATAGTCTTCGATTGCCTTATCGTATTTTTGACAACTGGTGTATACACTTCCTCTATTATTATATACCTGAGGCTGATTGCCATTGATATTGATCAGTTTGGTATACATGTCAATAGCTTTGGATGTATCGTTGCTTGTATTATATGCCTGTGCCAGATAAAAATATGCCTGATAGAGTAGGGTGCTTTTTGTGTCCGGCTCAACAACGTCATCGCCTTCTATTTTAACAACAAGTTCTTCAAGAGCCGAAATTTTGGCGGTACTGTCCGGTTTGTTAAGTGCATTCTGGATATCGAAGTTGTATGTAGATGTACGTGCATCTTCTTTAATGTCCTCTCCGATCTTTTCTACTTTAGATAGGGTTGTCTCTACTTTGCCTAGGGCATTTTCTATTTCCAGACGCTTATTATCTATTTCCTGGGTTTTGGCATCTATCTCTTGAGACTTGGCATCTATTTCGTCTTTGCGGGCATCTATTTCTTGCTTGTGAGTTTCTATCTCTTTTTTCTTGATATCTATTTCATCATTTTTGACGGCTATCTCAAATAAAGTTTCTTCGACAGCTTTCATCCGGTCTTTTAGTTCGATAAATACAAGGAATAAGAAGATGATGGTTAACAGAACCAATATAGCTGCCCATACGAATAGCAGGTTAATTGTATTATTTGCTGTTTTAACCAGAGTATCGGTATACTCGACCAATTTAGCAGATGCTTGTTTAATGATAAGGTCTTCAGCTCTTTGGGCTTTTTCGTTTTTGGCTGTGTTTATGCTGTCTATGTATTGGCGTCCTACCTGATCGTTAGCAACTACATATTGGCTATTATCATTTAGCAGACCTAATAATTCACGAGTTTCCTTATTGTTCTGCTCTGCCCTTTCAACTATGTTCTTAGTATTCAGGTAACTAATTCCTCCTGCTATTATTGTTATAATAATGAGGATGCAGGTAAACCATCCGAAGCTGATAAACCGAGAATTCTTTTTTGAGTGTTCATTAGCCATAATTATAGCTTTCTAATATTTAATATATTAATATTGGGTGTTTTATTTCAATATAATATAAAGGCTTGGTGCTGTTTTGAGTATTAATAATAGATGTATCATTTGTTATACTCCGTTTTTTGATGTGTTGTTTTTATCAAAAATATTTAGCTTTCGCCTTTTATCCCTGTTAATGAGGACAAAAATAGCAAAAATATTAACAGATGTCGTTTTTTGTTTTAAAAAAGTGAATTGTATCTTGGTATAAACTATATTTGTATAGTCAAGAATAACCTGTCTGATACATATTCTTCTATACTGATATTGTATAGTGGTTTGAACTAATTCTATCTCTGAGAGATAAAAAATATCAAAATATGAGAAAAGAAAAAGTCGTTTTATTCTTATTGTTGATTTTAACGATTCTGGCTACAACTTCCTGTGGAAGCCGTAAAGTACTCTATAACCCTTCGGAAGTCAGGGACTTGTCGAGAAAGTTAAATGTGCCGATCAGTAATGATGACCCTAATATGCCATTGTATGTAGAGTCGTCTTTTTGGTTGGGTACACCTTACCGGTATGGTGGTAATTCGAAGTCGGGTACTGATTGTTCCGGATTTGTAGGACAAGTATTCCAAAAAGTGTATGGTAAAAAATTAGACCGTTCGTCTGATGGTCAGGCAAAAAACAATGTACATAAGGTTGGTAAAGGCAGTTTGAAAACCGGAGATCTTGTGTTTTTCAGAACAGCCCGTAAATCTAAAAAAATAGATCATGTGGGCATTTTCTTAAAAGATGGTTATTTTATTCATGCTTCAACTTCGAAAGGCGTGATTGTCAGTAGTCTCGATGAAGAATATTATAAGCGGACCTGGCAAAAAGGAGGCCGAGTGAAATAGCCGGACAACTCCTCTGACAGATATTATCCGGCTTGTACTTAGTTAATTAATACTCAGAACATCTTAATGTATATTGACGGCGGTTGCGAAAATCGCGTTGACGGCGTATGTCCCGCCGGATTTTAGAAATAGTAGCAGATATGTCTGATACCGTAATGTTTGTTAATTTTGACAGCTCTGAGTAGTTTACCGCAGGTTTTAGTCTGACATACATTTTAAATAATTCAAACTCCTGAACGGGGTATCGTTGGTAAACGTAGTGGAAAATGTCTTGTTCGAGAACCGATTTAAACCGGATTAACTCTTCGTCACTTTCAGTATTATCTATTTCGTCGTGACTGTCGATCGAAATCATTGTACCTTGTGTGTCAATAAATACTTTCTGCATAAAGTTGGTAAAGAATGCTCTGTGAAAATAGGCTTTGTAATCGCTTATCTCAAGGCCTCCGAACCGGATTTTATCGAATATTCGCATAAAGGTGTCATTAAGGATATCTTCGTCATAGGTATCTTTGCGTATCAGTTCTGTTTGTATCCGGCTATACCATACTCCGAACCAAGTGGCAAAATTGTCTGCTTTTGTTTGGTTTTCGGGCGTTGCGATGGAATCCTGATTTATTTTGATGTACTTTTTTCCTTTGTTATTGGCTCCGCTGTTTCCTAATCTCATAATATTTATGTTTTAACTGTTTGTGTATGTCTGATTTGTATTTGATGGATAATACGTGTTAACTTGTCCATTACTTTAAGAATCAAGCATATTGCCCATATTCGATTTGTTCTACCGGAGCTAGGTTTCTTCTGATATTCTGTATCCGCTTTATTATAATATCTGCATCAGGATGATCTGCTCTAATCTGTACAATAGTTGATGCATCGAGCCGGACTGATTTTAGTTTTTTAGGGCGTTTATTGATCCGGTCTATTAATTTTTGTGCTTTGCGGATAGCTCTTTGTTCGTCAAATGTGGTGTAATCTCGTCTTTTTTTCATGTTAAATGTTTTTTTTGATGTAAAGTTTTTTGTTTGTGTAAGAATAGAGAGTCTGTCTTTTAGCTTGCATGCCTGAAATATTCGGCATACCGTTCGAAAAGCTCCTTGTCTTCGTAATAGCGTTCCATTGCTTGTTCTTCATTGTAATCGTATAAGTTGTCAATCGGGGTGCTTTCATTCTCAAAAGCTGCATTCCAGAGAATTTCTTCGGTTGTCATAAGTGTTGTGTTTAGTTCTATTTTGATATTCGATATTTCGTTTGTTATTTTTGTTTTTATATTTATTTTCTTATCTTTGTCATGTTTGATAATACAAATATATTCGAAAAACCGAACATGCGCAAGTGTTTTTTTAATTAAATGTTCGATTTATCGAATATTTAGAAATGTTTCTAAATAAGATGTTATGAAAGGTTCTATAAACGAACGGATTAAGATGATAGTTGATCAAAGTGGTAAGTCTGTAAGGGCTTATGCCGAGTTCGCAGGCATTGCCCAAACTACTCTGAATGACTGTATAAAAGGAGCGACTGAACCGAAATTCGGGTTGATAGATCGAGTGATGAACGCTGAACCGAATATTAATCCCGATTGGCTTTTAACAGGTAAGGGGAGCATACGGCGCCAGCTTGACCCGGAAAGAAAAGATGCTTCACAAATGCTTTTGAATGATGATCAGGAGCCATATTTTGTTAACAGTTCGGGTGTTAAATATTTTGAGATGCCTAACGGGCGCTTTCGTATGCGCGTACCTATGGTGCCTGTAAAAGCTTATGCTAAATACGTAGACGAGTATCGTGATGCTGAGTTTGTTAACGATCTTGAAGAAGTCGAGTTTATAGTCGATAAAATAGGTTTAGGGCGTTATTTCGCATTTGAAATCAAAGGAGATAGTATGGATGATGGTTCTAAGCGAAGCCTGAGTGATAAAGATATTGTTCTCGCCCGCGAATTATCTCCCGATTATTGGAGGGATAAGTTGCATAATGAAGAATTTCCTTTCTGGATTATAGCATTAGATTCTACCATTGTCTGTAAGCAGATTGTGGCACAGAACCTTGAGCGGTGTGAGATAACATGTCATTCGCTGAATGTATCTCCCGAGTATGCCGATTTTACGGTAAGCCTGAATGATGTGCGGCAATTATGCAATATTGTAGCTCGTCAATCAAATCAATTTTAACAATCAGACTCTGTCTTCGATTATCAATTACAAAACTATATGTTAAGAATTTAAGGTACTGCCAGGATCTTTTGTGGAAAGATATTTGTTTAGTCGATAAAATAGTTATATTTGTGATAAAAGCACCCATTTCAGAAAGATAGGGTGCTTTTTACATAGAATAGAACACTAGTTATTCGCATAGAAATCTAAAACAACAAATGATTTCTTTTCTTTGAAAGGTTAATGCTCTAATAAAGTATAATAACTATATTTGTAACGAATATATGAATTTTGGAATTGTGTCTTATTTATCCGTATTTATTATTTTTATTTATTAATAATATTTAGTGAAGCCGATCCTTGTTATGCTTATATTTTGTTAAAATATAAGTGGGAAACGAACTTCATCTAAATTTATATCCTTTAAACTATAGATCGTTTATTATCAATGTTTCGGAAGTAGTATTATTAATATAAATCTAGCTATACTGACTTTCTTTACCCGAAAAGTATTTGTACTTAAATATGAAGACTTTTGTATATAATTTGAATATTGAAAATGAAGAAAAACACAGCAATTCTCGGTATAGACATACAAAATGACTTTACCCGACCAACAGGTCGACTATATGTGCCGGGAGCCGAAAACGATGTATGGCGTATGTATGCCTTTATGGAAGAATGCGGTCAGGCAATTGACTATGTTGCACTGAGCCTCGATTCGCATCAGCCAATACATATTGCCAATCAATGTTATTGGAGCGACCCCGAAGGATATCCTCCTGCACTGTTTACGGTTATCACAGCTCAGGATGTTGAGCAAGGTCAGTGGAGGCCTTTGTTCAATAAAGATATAGCACTAGACTATCTTATTCAGTTAGAGAAAAACAAGCAAGTATGTACGATATGGCCTGCACATTGTATTGCAGGTAGTAGCGGATGGGCATTGAATGAGTCTTTATACAAGGCGCTTCATGCATGGTCGGTGCTTTACAATCGTAAATACGAGCTATTCTTTAAGGGAGGCCATCAGGCAACTGAACATTACAGTATATTTAAGGCTGCGGTGGAATTTCCCGATTGTGAGGAAACAAAGTTTAATACGAAGTTGTTGAATAAATTGAATTCGTTCGATCGGATTCTGGTTATGGGTGAGGCAGCAGACTTTTGTGTCATTAACTCATTGGTAGATATGGTTGAGGCCGAACCTGATATTGCCCCCCGTACAATAGTGCTGGCGGATTGTATGTCGTGGATAGATCCTAACAATATGAAGGTAATGGTGCGTTTCAGTGAAATTGCCGAGCAGGGAGTCCGCTTTATGACTACAACCGAATTTAAGGCAACCGAACTGAAATAAGCGAAGACTTAAGTCTGTCCGGTTCTATGTATATTGCCGCCTGTTATTGATGCTGCAATAGTATATTGTTTTGATTGATATAAAAAAAAGAATCGCTATGAGGCTTACCTACATTTATCATAGCTGCTATACGATAGAGGCGGCTAACTTTACGATGATAATAGATTATTACAAAGATTCTATTAATGAATCGCAGGGAGTGATTCACGATCGTATCTTGCACCGTCCATATCCTTTGTATGTACTGGTGTCGCATGGTCATCATGATCATTTTAATCCGGAGATATTGAAGTGGAAAGAACAGCGCAGCGATATCAGGTATATCTTTTCGGAAGATTTACGCTCTTTACTGGAAGGTGATACAGAGGATATTTACTTCATGTCGAAAGATGATATCTATAACGATGATTTGATTACTGTTCACGCTTACGGATCTACCGATTTGGGGATATCGTTTAAAATCATCCGGGGAACAAATGTATTATTCCATGCCGGAGACCTCAATAACTGGCATTGGAATGAAGAATCAACTGATAAAGAAATAGAAGAAGCCGAAGATTTCTATATGAAGGAGCTGAATCATATCTCGGATTCGACACCACATGTAGGGTTGGCTATGTTTCCTGTTGACCCTCGTTTGGGAAAAGATTATCTGAAAGGAGCCGAACAATTTCTGTCTAAAATAGAAACAAGGTTGATAGCTCCTATGCACTTTGATATGGAATACGAAAAGGCGGCAGCATTAGAAAAAGTTGCAGCAAAGTTTGGAGCAGAGGCTTTTATTCCTCGTAAAAGAGGAGAAATATATACCGGAGAAGTATAAGCCGAGGGTAGGGTGCAAAAATAAATTTAAACTGCTATTTTTGTACGTGCATTCGCGTGGTTACATAACTTAACAAAAATATCAATCATTATGCAAATCAAAGCTAAATTCGATCACTTTAATATAAATGTTACAGATTTAGATCGAAGTATTCAATTCTATGAAAAGGCTTTAGGGTTAAAAGAAGCACGCCGTAAATCAGCGTCTGATGGATCTTTTATTCTTGTGTATTTATCAGATGGGGTGAGCCCGTTTCTTCTGGAACTGACTTGGTTGAAAGACCATTCCCAGGCTTATGAACTGGGGGAAAACGAAAGCCACCTTTGTTTTCGTGTAGCAGGCGATTATGACGAGATCCGTAAATATCACAAAGAGATGAATTGTGTTTGTTTCGAGAACCATTCGATGGGGCTTTATTTTATAAGTGATCCGGATGATTACTGGATCGAAGTATTGCCCGAAATTAAATGATCGGTTCGCTCTGAATACAAAAAAAGAGAAGCTTATTTTAGCTTCTCTTTTTTATTTATGTTCACCGATGTTCTCATTTGTATAAGAACCGTTTGATACTGCGTTTAGGTGTTTTCTCAAATTCTTCGTCACGGATCGTGAATCCTGCTATTTGACAATATTTAGGTAGCCGTTTATTTACTTCGGCTATTTCCAGTTTCATCGTTTCGTCTATTGAACGATTGTTGGGGTGGAGTTTCAATACTTCCTGATCGGGATATATAAGAGCGTGTATTTTTCCATCCCGTTCAACAGCAAGAGATTCTCCTACGAAATGCACATTATTAAGCAGTTGTTCTATTTCTTCCGGGTAGATATTCTGTCCCGAAGGTCCAAGTATCATTGTTTTGCTCCGTCCTTTTATATATATGTATCCGTCTGTATCCTGAGTTACAAGGTCGCCGGTGCGTAGCCATCCGTCGGGACTGAGTACTGCTTCGGTTGCTTCGTCGTTTTTATAGTAGCCAAGCATTGTGTTCATACCTTTTACTATAAGTTCGCCGACCACGTTGACCGGATCATCCGAGTCTACTTTCACTTCCATCCGGTCTACAGTTTTACCGCATGATGCCGTCCGGTATGTTTCCCAGTAATCGTATGCGATAAGAGGCCCGCATTCGGTCATCCCGTATCCGACAGTATATGGAAATTTAATCAATTTCAGAAAATTACCTACTTCTGTATCCAGAGCTGCACCGCCTACTACGATTTCGACTGCCTGTCCTCCGAAGACAGTAAGCAGTTTTTCCCTTACTTTGGCGTATATTTTATCTTTGATAAATGGAATTTTCAGAAGAGTTTTAGTCGGTTGTTTCTGTAACTCCGGCAAAACTTTGGAGGTTATAATTTTTTCGATAATGAGAGGTACAGCTATAATGAGGGTTGGTTTAACCTTTGCAAACGCATTCATTATAATCTGAGGCGACGGAAGGCGTGTCAGAAAGTGTATATGGCATCCTTTGGCGACAGAGAGTAGTATCTCGAAAGCCAGTCCGTACATGTGAGCCATAGGCAGCATTGATACAATACCGTCTCCCTGCTTTACAAATTGGATATTTTCTATTGCGAACTGTGTGTTCGACCACAGGCTGCGGTAAGGAATCATTACTCCTTTGGGCTGGCTCGTAGTCCCTGATGTATAGTTGATGAGGGCAAGTTCTTCGGGTGCCTCGGTATGGAATTTCAGGTCATTGACGGTAAAACCATTAGGGTACTTTTTCTCGAATTCAATATCTATCTCATTCATTACCCTGTTGAGGTCTTCGGTGTATGATTTAGCGATGGAAAAATCATCGATAACGATAATGGTTTCTACTTTGGGTATTTTTAGGGGATCGACTTTCTCCCATACGTGTTCACCGGCAAAGAATACTTTGGCGTCGCAATGGTTTACAATGTTCTGGATACTTTCGCCATCGAAGTCGTGCAGGATAGTGGTGACAACGGTGCCATAAGACATCGCTGCAAAAAAAGTAACAGCCCAATTGGTACAATTACGTCCGCAGAGTGCCACTTTGTCTCCTTTCTCTAATTTGAGAGTATCGAAAATAATGTGCAGCTGAGCAATACGTGCGCCAAAGTCTTTGTATAGCATCGTATTACCATCGTAATCACTGAAAACAGGCCTGTCCCAGTTATTGCGAATACCTTCTTCGATTAGTCCCAAAAAACGGTTTTTTATGTCGTTTTCCATAATTTTATATGTTTTTCTTTTTGCCTAACAGTTTTACTTCTCTCGTATATTCTTAAATAACAGTAGTGTAGAGTAAATAGTTTGTTTATTGCATTGTCAACCTGCCTGATGAGGCTTCTTGTGGGTTGATAATGCTAATAAAATCACTTATACAAATATACTTACAATAATTAGTTTTGCAAACAGATACTTAAGTATGTAATCGATTTGAACCTTTCGTGAATGAAAATTGTATTTGATCGATATTGTTTTGGATATTATATACTTGACTTTGTTTTAAACAAAATCTAAATAATTTTAAGAAAAAATATCTAGAATGACAGGTTGTCTGGTAATTAACTAAATTCAGTATCCTTTTTTTATAGTATCTTTGCTGTTAAAGAATATGGATACTTTAGACTCGATCAATAATCTTACATATGATAAATATGGTATTGTTACAAGCTGCAGATGAAGTTGATTTATCAACTCTAAACACAATTTTACATACACTTCTAACTAAGCTGGCAAGCTTGGGAGAACGTATAATTTTCGCTGTAATTATTTATTTTATAGGGATATGGGTTGTTAAACTACTGAAAAAACTGATAGCACGTATTCTCGAGCGTAAACGGGTGGAAGGAGCTGTTCTTTCATTTGTTAATAATATGGTCGATGCCCTGCTCAAATTGGTGCTCGCACTTATTATAATAGGTATTCTGGGGATTGAAACGACTTCTTTTGCTGCAATACTGGCTGCTGCAGGTTTGGCTGTAGGTATGGCTATGAAAGATAATTTATCTAACTTTGCGGGCGGAGTAATGATTCTTTTGAATAAACCATTCAGACTTAATGACTCAATAAATGCCCAAGGTGTTGAGGGAGTAGTCAAAGAGATAGGGATACTTTATACCGTATTGCTTACCGGAGATAACAGGACTATCTATTTACCGAACGGCCCACTTTCGACCGGGACTATTGTTAATATAACAGCTCAGCCTCAGAGACGGATTGATATTACTTTGAATATTAATTACGGAAACAGTGCCGAAGATTTGAAAGTTATTTTGGATGGCATAATCAAGCGTAACGATAAAATACTGAAAGTACCACAGCCCTTTGTCGGTGTGACACTTATTAATAATGGAAATTTTGATATTACTCTGCGTGTTTGGGTACAAACTTCCGATTATGGGGATGTGAATGTCGGTTTGAATGAAAGTATATATAAAACTTTAACAGAGAACGGAATATATGCGCCGTCTTCGCTATTGGTGCGGATGGCTGAATAATCAATATGAATTAGGGATAAATTAAAGAACGTATTTAAAAATAACATCATGAGAAGAAATGTCATTTTTGTCATAGTATTCGCACTTGTCATTGTCGGGTTAGTACAATTGCATAAATTAAGTTTACAGGAAACCGCAACAATTCCGATAGAAGTAAAGGGAATAGTAGAATTGAAGTATCCTTCAGAATTAGAAGAGCGAACGGATATTCCGTTTGAAAAACTGATTGATCCTGAATATAAGAAATCATTACCGGATACAATTGATTATGAGTCTTTCCGTCCCCATAAAATCTTTTTAGAGAGAGGTTTTGACGCGAATGATTCGGAGCAGTTAAAAGATTTTTCGAACATCGTAATGAATGCGAATGAAATTAATGGATTTGATGCAAATGCATTGTCAGAAGATATGATACGCCAGATTTCGGAAAATGTGAGAACTGCAATTGAGCAGAATACATCAAAAACTACTTACCGGATAGAGAACTGGAAATCGTATCCTGTTACAGAGATCAATGGGGCTAAAGCTTTCAGATACGAATATTCCCAGACAGATACAGTGACCGGAAAAACTACAAAGCTACATATGACATATCTATTTAAGAATAACCGGCAATTTGAAATTCTGCTGACAAGTTCTCCGCAGAATTTTGATCATTGGCTGGCTCTTTATAATCAGATGGTAAATACCGTAGTAATAAAATAACTCGAACACTAATTATTGAATTTATACAGATAAAAAATGATGCAGAATAAAGTAAAATTGCTTTTACTATTGGTATCGCTACTGTTTTCGCAAGTTTGTACCCTGACAGCAGAAGCCAAAGGTAAAGATGATAAACTGTTGATGCAGAGAATTAACGTTTTAAATATGGGGGTACTCGAATATCCATCAGCGATAGAAGAGAGAAGCGATATCCCTTTTAAATTACTGGTTGATGAAGAGTATCAGAAAATGCTGGGGGATACAGTCGATTATGAGAAATTTCGTCCGGCACTTATTTTCTTCGAAAAAGGATTCCAAGCTCCTGTTTCCGGACAGAAGAGAGTTCAATTTCCGTATATTACAGTAACAGTTATGTCTGGAACTTACAGGTTTCCGAAAGAATTGAGTCAAGTTCAAAAAGAGACATTGGAAAATAATATCCGGCAGGATGTTCAGGCTAATCTGGAAGGTACAAGCTTTACAATAAAGAAATGGGAACCGTTTGCGTTTAATCGGATCAATGGCTTGTTTTCTATAGCCTATTCGTATGAACAGGTATTGAATGGGAAAGATGTAACGAATAATATATCTACTTACCTTTACGATTCGGATGTGCAGTTGCAGATTACATTATCGGCTCCTAAAAAAGATTATAAGAAATGGCTTACATATTACAATTCCATGGTGCCGACATTTGCCCGTTCGATAAATATCGCAGATATTGCAACCCTGTATTATCCGACCACAGTAGCCGAACGTAAGGATGTTCCTTTTAAATATCTGGTTGATGATGAATTTAAAAAGATATTGGGCGATTCGATAGATTATGAGAAATTCCGTCCGGGATTATTGTTCCTCGATAGGAATTTCGAGATAACGGATACAACAAAAGTTGACCCCTTTGGAAATATATCGATTAATGTCGTACCCGAATTTTATGATCGGGTATTGGATAAAGATTCGCTAAAAATAGACGTGCTTAAAGAGAGGATAAAGGCGAATGTACAGAGTAATATAGATTCAACAGCATATAAGATAACCCGATGGGGAGATTTTACTGTTGATGAGATAAAAGGGCTTCCGATGCTTCGTTACTCCTACCAACAAAAAATGGAGGGAAAAGAAGCTAATGATATTCGTGCTGCCTATATTTTCGATAAAACTATGCAGGTACAGATGACGGTCTCGGCTCCTGAAGGTGTAGCAGCTAAGTGGAATGATATATATGATACTATACTTGGTTCATACGAACGCCTACAAGCGATACCGGGTAGAGGAACTATTGTTTATCCGGCCGGATTAGAAGAGCGGAGTGATATTCCATTCGTGAAGCTGGTCGATAATGAGTCGAAAAAGAAGTTAGGCGATTCGATAGATTACGAAAAATTCAGGCCTACACGTCTGTTTCTAAAGAAGAGTTTCAATGAAAATGATCCATTGCAATTAGCAGACTTTGGAAGTATAACAATAACAGATCGAAATGGGGATTTTACTCGTTTGAACGATTCCGATTCGGTAAGCTCAGATGTTATAGAGAAAGAGTTCAGGGCGTCGGTAGAACGTAATCTTTTGAGTACTAATTATAAGCTGGTAAACTGGGATTCTTTTGAAATAGAACAGAAAAACGGATGCCGCCATATTTCATATTATTATACTCAGCAAATAGATGGGGCTGAGCCTAAGCATATAGCTACTACTCATATTTTTACGGATAATTCGCAGACGACTATTGTTTTAACATGTTCCGATAGTGAGTATTCGTTCTGGAAGCCTGAGTATGACTCTATGGTTGATTCGTTCCGCTTGATCGGCTGGCGTTAAATAGGTTTTAATTCTAGTGATAACTAAATAATAATAAAGGGTTGACTCGATATAAGTCAACCCTTTGTCATTATCTTTTAATTGAGATAGTTATGTGTTTTTTCAAAAATTCACTTTTAGTATCTTTCGGATCTGAAACTTTGCAATAACAAATAATCTCCGATTGCTTCCTTTAGCGCGGTTGACAGGCTCTTATCTGCATTTATGACATCCAGTTTCAGGACTTTACCTTTTTCTTTGAATGTTGCTGATTGCAGGTTAAACTCTATAGTTGCATTTTCGAATTTTCGAGACTCACCCGAATCGTTGCTATCCATAGATACAAATTCGAGCTTTGATAACATATCATTCGGCTTATCGTAAAATAGCCATAGGTATTCTTGTGCTTTGTCCGCATTGATAAGTCCATTTCGTTTGATTTCTACGATCGCTACTTTTTCGTTTTCGAAATGATATAAAACTTTATAATTAAGCTTTGACATGTTGGATAGTATGAAGTATGTAATGATTCTGTAAAGATATAAGATAATCTGCGGATAATTGTTTTTTAGTTTATCCTTTTCTCCGTAGAAGTGCTACCAGCCAAACAATAATAATAGAAAGTACAACAGAGCAGATTATTGAAGCCGTATATTTGTCTTCCTCAAAAGTATAACTAAGCTGGCCGATTGCCCAGATGCCAAGAACGGCACCGGCTATTCCTGTCGCGATATTGATTAGTATACCGTAGCTTTTACTTTTCATAATTAGTCCTCCAAGTAAACCGGTAACTATGCCTACAACTATAGCTATATATATAAGTGATCCCATTTAGAAAATATAAAAATAATATTTCGTTTTTAGTTTCTCAATCTTCCTATTTGTATAGATAAGTAATCTAAGGCAGGTGTAGTGTAAATCAGCTAATGTTACTGCTATACAAATGAATACACAAGAGACGAACTTTAAATTCATGCCAAATATAGTATAACTTTTTAGGATTGAAAATGCCTGTTTTGTATTTTTATGACTTTGCGTAAGTATACCCAAAGCTCTTTTGTCATTTTAATGTTAAATAACTAATTTTGGGCTGGAATTAATTCTGACCATGAATAATTAGTGAGAATGATTCGTATATTTGATTTCTTATTAGAAACAATACTTCGGAGGCTATGAGTCGGGTAAAGAAAAAAATTTATGCTATAATCAATCCAGTGTCAGGGACTAAATCTAAAAAGGAAGTCCCCGATATGCTTGCTTCTATTGATGCCCATAAATATGATGTACATCTGCTTATAACAGGGTATGAGGGACATGCTACCCAAATTGCACTTGATGCAGTTAAGGAAAACGTAGACTGCGTTATTGCTGTAGGAGGAGATGGCACGGTTAATGAAGTTGCCAAAGTTCTGATAGATACGAATGTAGTACTGGGGATAATTCCCAGTGGATCGGGTAATGGACTGGCCAGAGACCTTAATATACCTCTTAATTTAAAAAAAGCAGTAGAAATTATAAAAGAAGGAGTTGTTTCGCAGATAGATTATGGAGTGGCCAACGGGCATATCTTTTTTTGCACCTGTGGTGTCGGATTTGATGCTCTGGTGAGCGAAAAAGCTTTGAACCAATCGAGTAGGGGGAAGTTGATGTATGCGAAAAGTATGTTGGATGTGTATGTCAATTTCAAGCCCGAACGTTATAAAATAACTACACCGGATGGGAATTTTGATGATAAGTCCTTTTTAGTAACTTGCGCAAATGCTTCCCAGTACGGATACAATGGATTTATTGCACCGGATGCTAATATGCAGGATGGAAAGATGAATATTGCCATTCTCAAGTCTGTGCTTCCTATGAATATACCACAAACGGCTTTACAATTGGTTTCAAAAAACATAGGAAATAATTCTAATCTGGTTGAAATTATAACTTCGGAAGCTTTGATTGAACGCGAATCCGATGGTGTGATGCATTTAGATGGTAATGCGATACAAACAGACAAAAATATCTCAGTGAAAATAGTAAAACAAGGTTTGAAAGTATTGGTTCCCCGTGAGATTGAGAAACCGGCATTCGATGCCCAGTCTTTTTTGACGAATATAACACGGTGGATATAATAATTTTCGCTTTTGTATTATGATTTTTTATATTCAATAAAAGAATAGAGGGAAATCTGATTATAAAATAGACGGAAGCAAAGAATTTAGATTTATGAATATTTCGTTTTGTTTTCGATTTGTTTCGTTTATTTCTTACCTTTGCTAATAAATTAGAATAAGATGTTACCGAATCAACGGAGGGAAAAAATCCTCGAGTTAATAAAAGAAGATGGACACGCTAAGGTACAAGACCTAAGTAGGATATTTAAAGTGACGGAAGTCACTATCCGGCAAGACCTGGAAAAGCTCGAGAGTGAAGGGCTTATCGAAAGGGAGCACGGAGGAGCTATCCTTAGTAATGTTGGAAGTAATGTCAAGAATATAGCATTGCAGAATCAATCCAATATGTCGGCTAAAATGGCTATTGCCCAAAAAGCCCTGACTTACATCGAGGATGGGGATACAATTATTCTTGATTCGGGATCTACAACAACTGAGATAGCTAAGTTGATATCCGGGTTTAAGAACCTGACAGTTATAACCAATGCATTGAATATCGCCCTTATTCTGGGGGCTACTCCCGGAGTTAATCTCATGGTGACAGGAGGAGAGTTTAAGCCACCTACGCTATCTCTTACGGGACAAAAGTCTGCTGATTTCTTTAATAATCTGAATGCGGATAAATTATTTCTGGCAACAGCAGGTATTAGCTTGAAGGCGGGCTTAACTTATCCAAGTATCAGCGATTTATGTGTAAAAAGAGCTATGATTGATTCTTCGGATGAGGTTTTTCTTGTAGCGGATTCTTCTAAGATAGGACTTAATTCGTTTGCAAGTTTGGGTGCTTTATCTCTTATCCACCATTTGATAACCGATTCGGATATTTCAAAAGAAAATGTAAATATGTTGAAAGAGCATGATGTAGACTGCATTATAGCCACTATATAAAGATATATAACGTACTTTCGTTTCTTTTCGAAAGCTCGGCATTTAAATAATGTCGAGCTTTTTTTATTTCGTAATTCGTTGTTTTGTAGATTGTTCGTGAAAATATGCTATAAAACATGAAAAAATAAATCTTCGAATATTTTCGTTTTAATTTTCGTTTTCTTATGTTTGTGTTGTGAAAGTAAAAATAAATCTGGTAGAATCGTAAAAATACATAAGAAATGATTAACGAAAGTTTAAAGTTACGAGCTGAAAAAATAAGGCTCAGACTTATCGAAGTAATTTATAAGGCGAAAGCAGGACATACGGGGGGAGACCTTTCGGCTGTTAATGTATTGACTGCACTGTATTTTCATACATTGGACGTAGATGCAGCTAATCCGAAAATGGAGAATCGGGATCGTTTCATTATGAGTAAAGGGCATTGTGCCGAAGCTTTATATTGTGTGCTGGAATCTGCAGGATTTCTGACTAAAGAAGTTGTAGATACTTATGGAGACAATTATTCTCCGTTAGCAGGTCATCCAACAGTGAAAAATCCGGGAGTCGAAATCAATACAGGAGCTTTAGGACATGGTTTGTCGGCAGGTGTCGGCGTAGCTCTATCGGCAAAGATCGATGGTAAGGATTACAAGACATTTGTATTGATGGGAGACGGTGAGCAGGCCGAAGGTTCTATATACGAGGCTGCAATGGCTGCTAATAAATATAAATTAGATAATCTGGTCGCAATAATAGACCGCAACGGGCTTCAGATCTCAGGTTCTACAGAAGATGTTATGCCTTTGGAGTCGATAAAAGAAAGATGGACAGCCTTTGGTTGGGATGTAATCGAAATGGATGGGGATAATATGGATGTTATTGTAAAAACATTCGATAATATAAACTTCTCTAATAATAAACCTCACTTAATAATATCTCGTACAACTAAAGGAAAAGGTATTTCTTACATGGAGAATGTGCCTAAATGGCATCACGGTATTCCAACTGCAGAGGAATACGAAAAAGCAGTCTCTGAAATAAGTGAGCGTATATGTGCTTTAAGTGAGTGAAGCTTCAATAGTCTGATTTTGAAGGGATATTAGTTCATCTTTTGATTTCAGGTAGCAATTGCAAACGATTGAGGTTTAAAAAAAATTGAAGAAAATATTGACGGAATAAAAAAATACAGATATGTTTACAGCGAATAAAATACCGTGCCGAAAAAGTTTTACAGATACATTATTGGGGTTGGCACGTAAAGATAAAGATATATTAGCCGTTACTTCCGATGCTTCAGGATCTGTAACACTGACAGATTTTGCGAAAGAGTTACCCGGTCAGTTTGTAGAAGTAGGTATTGCCGAACAAAATGCGGTAGGAGTGTCAGCCGGTTTAGCTTCTACCGGAAAGAAAGTTTTTGTCTGCGGTCCGGCTTGTTTTTATGTAGCCAGAAGTCTCGAACAGGTGAAAGTTGACATGGCTTATTCACAGATTCCGGTTAAAATATTGGGTGTTAGTGGAGGTGTCAGCTACGGAGCTTTAGGCTCTACGCATCATAGTTTACATGATATCGCTGCTTTACGCACATTTCCGGGTATGCAGGTGGTTATACCGAGTGATGTGCGACAAACCAAAAAACTTGTAGAGCAATTGGTTGATTACGACCATCCCGTTTATGTACGTGTCGGACGTAATGCGGTGCCGGATGTTTATGAAAACGATGATTTTGAATTTGTAATCGGAAAAGCAAATACTTTAACCGAAGGCAATGATTTAACAATCATAGGAACAGGAGAAACAGTATTCCATTGTTTACAGGCGGCAAAAATGTTAAAAGAAAAAGGTGTCAGTTGCCGAGTAATAGATATGCATACTTTAAAACCTGCTGATACAGAAGCTATTGTTAAAGCAGCAAGAGAAACCGGACGCATTATTTCGGTAGAAGAACATAGCATACATGGCGGATTAGGCGCTATTGTAGCTGAAACTGTATCTCAAAATTGCCCTGTACCTGTTAGAATATTGGGTATTCCGGATGAAAATGCCATACATGCCCAACCGTTAGAAATATTCCGTCATTATGGAATAGACTACAATGGAATCTATAAAACAGCACTTGAGTTTTTGAATACTTAACCATGTAAAAAACATGAAGTATATTATTACCATAGATCAAAGCACATCGGCTACGAAAGCCATATTATTCAATGAAAAATGTCAGTTGATTAATAAAGTTTCGATGCCACATAAACAATACTATCCCAAACCGGGTTGGGTCGAACATGATGCGGAGGAGATATACGATAACTTAATTTTGTCTCTGAAATCTCTATTGCAAAATGTTAAAATAGAGGCAAGTGCATCGCTGTCTCTGGCTATTACCAACCAGCGGGAAACAGTAGTTGTTTGGAATAAGTTAACCGGAAAACCTATTAATCATGCAGTTGTATGGCAATGTCAGAGAGGTGCAGAAATCTGTGCAGAACTTGAAAAACAAGGCTATGCAAAGGTTATAAAGGAAAAGACAGGGTTGATCATTGATCCATATTTCTCAGCCAGTGGTGTAAAATGGTTGCTCGATAATGTTGAAGGAGCCAGAGAAGCTGCCGAAAAAGGCGATCTGCTGATGGGGACTATCGATTGTTGGCTGATCTGGAAATTAACAAAAGGGGAAGTTCATGCAACGGATTATACAAATGCATCGCGAACCATGCTCTTTAATATCAATACTTTGGAATGGGATGA
Source organism: Indolivaga macrotermitis (assembly GCF_900128985.1). Lineage (GTDB taxonomy): Bacteria > Bacteroidota > Bacteroidia > Bacteroidales > Dysgonomonadaceae > Dysgonomonas_A > Dysgonomonas_A macrotermitis. The sequence goes on from NZ_FQUC01000011.1 coordinate 91,603, forward strand.
GGAACTATTGGATATATTTACCATTCCGCAAAGTATGATGCCCGACCTGAAAAGTTGTGATGATGTATTCGGAAAAAGTGACTTTGATGGATTACTCTCTCTTCCTATCCCTATTGCCGGAGTTATCGGAGACTCGCACGGTGCCCTTGTCGGGCAGATGTGTTTTGAGAAAGGTATGGCTAAAGCAACTTACGGAACAGGATCTTCCCTTATGGTTAATATTGGCGAAAAACCTATTTCCGCACCCGAAGGGTTAGTTACGTCAGTCGGATTTTCGGCCTGTAATCAGGTGTATTATGTAATTGAGGGTAATATTCATTGTACCGGAGCTACTATAAACTGGATGGTTGAGGAGCTGAAACTGATAGATAATTCGAAAGAATCCGAGTCTTTAGCAAGTAGCATACCTAATAATGGGGGTGTATACCTTGTACCGGCTTTTGCAGGGCTGGGAGCTCCATGGTGGAATCCTCATGCCAAAGCGATTATCGTAGGTATGACATTGGGTACAGGTAAAGTGCATGTTGTCAGGGCCGGATTAGAGGCAATTGCTTATCAGGTGAAAGATTTGGTAGACCTTGTGAAAAATAAGGCACATATCGAATTGAAAGAAGTAAGAGCTGATGGCGGACCAACAAAGAATTCCTTCCTGATGCAATACCAGGCTGATATGCTGGATACAAAGATAAACCGGTCGGATATTGAAGAGGCATCAGCTATTGGAGCGGCTATAATGAACGGATTGTCACAAAATCTATGGGAGAATCTGGAAGAAGTTGCCAAACTAAGAGAAAAAGATAATTATTTCTACCCCGATATAACTGTTAACGAAAGAGAATCATTACATAAAGGCTGGCTGGAAGCCGTAAATATGATAAAATAAACAACACAAGTATTCTAAAACTCTGCCAGCTAAATCATTGAATAAACATATAGTAACCAATATAAAAATTTAATATCATGTTAAAGTATTTTGGAGCCGATGCCAATTTTTCATTGGAAGGGCAAGTTGCAATAGTTACAGGAGGTGCAAACGGAATAGGAAAAGCTACTACAACCCTGTTTTTACAAAAAGGTGTAAAGGTTGTGATCGGAGATTATAAATCCGATGTATATGATGTAGCCAAAGAATTCGGTGAGAATTGTTTAGGTGTACAGATTGATGTAACGAAAGATTCGGATAGAAAGAATTTGGTTAAACAGACGTTGGACAAATTCGGGAAGATCGATATTTTGGTGAACTGTGCAGGAATGGTTGCCTTGGATTCGGCTGTGGATGTAAAGGATGAAGATTGGGATGCTTTACTGGCTGTAAATGTAATGGGTACTTTCAAGATGAATCAGGAAGTAGGCCGGTATATGATTGAAAATAAAATAAATGGTTCTATTGTGAATATTGCATCACAGGCCGGAACTATCGCACTTGATAAACATGTGGCTTATAGTGTAACTAAAGCCGGTGTTATATCCATGACAAAGATACTTGCATTCGAGTGGGGTAAATTCGGTATCAGAGTAAACTCGGTTTCGCCTACAGTGGTGCTTACCGAAATGGGTCACAAGGCTTGGGATGGTCCGGCTGGCGATGCATTCAAAAAAGAAATACCATCCGGGCGTTTTGCCGAAACCGATGAGATAGCAGGCCCGATAGCTTTCTTATGTTCGGGGGCTGCCGGTATGATTACCGGACACGACTTACTGGTAGATGGCGGTTATACTATTAAATAACAACCTCGATAATATCCCGCAGTATATACCTTAAAATCTAAATAATTACACGTACTCTTTGATGGTAAAATAAAGATATACTGCGGGTTAATTAATCTATACTGGTTTTTTCTTCAGATAACTTATACAAAGTCAGGATAAGTGAGATACTGTCTCACAAGGGATTATGCACCTTTAAACTGAAGGTTTGGGGGGACTTTTAACAACATTTTTCGATATAATCCTGCTTACTGATCGAGTAATTAATATAAATAGGTCTAAGACCTGAAAAGAAAAATTTATATGGGAAATAATATGCTAGAGTCTAATCCTTCAGAGGGAAAAACTATACTCGGCCTTAATGTTGAATTGATCTGGGGGCTGGTCGGAGTGCTGCTCTTTATCGTAGGGGACGGCCTTGAACAGGCTTGGATATCACCCTTTCTGATAGAAAAAGGAATGGTGATCGAAGAAACAGCCACTTTGATATCCATTTACGGTATTGCCGTAGCTATCGGTGCCTGGTTTTCGGGAGTATTAGCTGAGGCATGGGGACCCCGGAAAACGATGTTGGCAGGAGCTATACTTTGGATCATAGGTCATCTTCTGTTCCTATTGGTAGCCTTGCCTCAAATGAGTTTTGCTATCATGCTGCCTACTTATTGTATCAGAGGGTTTGGATATCCATTGTTCTGTTATTCGTATTTAGTTTGGATCACTTATAAGAATTCGCCTAAGACTTTGGCTACCGCAGTCGGTTGGTTCTTTGTAGCATTTACAGGAGGTCTTTATGTAGTATCTAATCTGTTCGCATCTTATATGATGCCTATAATCGGAAGCGTAGGATTATTGTGGAGTGCATTGGTTTGGGTATTAGCAGGAGTCCTTATTATTTGCTTTGCCGTGAAAGGAAGCATTCATGGAAACATAGGTGCTAAGGAGCAATTCAAAATACTATTGAGCGGGATAACTATTATCAAGAAGAATCCCCGGGTAGGAGTAGGGGGCTTGGTTCGCCTTATTAACGGAACATCTCAGTTCGCGATGCCTGTCTTTTATCCTTTGTTCCTTGCTCAATATGGTATCAGTACCGAAGAGTGGCTGCAGATATGGGCACTTGTATTCTTTGTCAACATATTCTTCAATATTATCTGGGGAGTTGTAGGTGATAAAATCGGATGGGGAAATGCTGTACAGATATTCGGAGGACTGGGCTGTGGATCTATATTACTGCTGATGGCATTTGCACCGCCTTTCTTCGAAGGGAATTTTGTGGCGATGTTGGTAGTTGGGGCTTTATATGGTGCGCTCATTGCGGGATTTGCTCCGCTCACGGCACTTGTCCCGTCACTCGAACCTACCTACAAAGGAGCAACTATAACGATGATAAATCTGGGAGCCGGTTTGGCAAGTTTCGTAGGGCCGCTTATCGTGGCAGTAGGTATTGCAAAACTTAAGGCTCAGGGAATACTTATCTGCTTAGCTGTAATGTACTATTTCAGTATTCTGTTGATGAACTATGTGAAGAAACCCGAAACAGAAAGACGCAAGGCAATGAAGGAAGCCGCACTGAGAGGTGAAGCACAACCCGAAGCCGCTGAATAAATTAAAAATATAACCATAGATAAAACTATAAGACCATGGAAAATTTGACAAGAACAAGCACAGAGTTTAAAGGCAAAACAGTAGTGATAACCGGAGCCGATAGGGGTATCGGAGAGGGTATTGCCGAAAGATTTGCCAAGGATGGAGCCAATGTGGTATTGGCATCGATAGATAAAAATGTTTTTGGAACAGCACAAAAGATTGCACAAAAGTACAATGTTAAGACATTGCCTGTATTGGTCGATGTGACGAAAGAGGAAGATGTGCAACGTTTGTACAAGGAAGCAGTAGACGAATTTAAGACAGTTGATATTTCAGTGCAAAATGCGGGTATTATAACTATCGAGCATTTCGATAAAATGACCCGTGCCGAATTTGATAAAGTTTTGGCTGTAAATACGACAGGTGTGTGGTTATGTTGCCGCGAAGCAGCTAAGATAATGATCAAGCAAGGGACCGGTGGACGCCTGATCAATTCTTCATCGGGACAGGGGCGCAAAGGTTTTATCTATACTCCGCACTATGCGGCCAGTAAGATGGGCGTAATTGGTATCACTCAAAGTTTGGCTTTGGAGTTTGCTCCTCATAACATCACGGTAAATGCATTCTGCCCGGGTATTATAGTTACCGATATGTGGGATTATAATGACCGTGTATGGGGCGAAATATTGAGCAACGACAAAAAGAAATATGCCAAAGGTGAATTGATGGCCGAATGGGTCGAAGGTATTCCTATGGGCAGAGCCGGACAACCGGAAGACGTGTCGGGGCTTATAGCTTTCCTTGCCTCTAAGGATGCAGCCTATATCACAGGGCAAACAGTTAATATTGATGGTGGTATGTTTTTTTCATAATAATGGTTTCATAAGGTCTATTTGCCGGAGTACTGTTCCGGCAAGTAAACCTTGAAAAACAGAAAAACGACACTCATACAATACTATTTTTTTTGAAAGATTAAACATGTATGCAGAATCTGATACTGTGTATGCTTGTCGGGTAGTTACCCGGAATAATTATACCTAAATAAATTGTAAGTCGGGTTTTAAAACCTAAACCTTATTAATACTAATTTTTAAAATTAAGATCATGAAAACATTGAAATTAACAATCGGGAAATTTCTAGCAGCGCTCTGTATCTTCCAGTTTTGTACGGGAGGAGTACAAGCACAAACGAAAAAAGGCGTAGACCGTCCGAAATTGGTGGTTGGTATTGTGGTAGACCAGATGCGTTGGGACTATCTGTATAAATTTAGTGACAGATATACCGACAATGGCTTTAAAAGACTTGTAGGCGAAGGGTTCTCTTTCGAGAATTGTATGATCGATTATCTGCCTTCATTTACCGCGATAGGTCACAGTACGGTTTATACAGGATCGGTTCCGTCTATACATGGTATAGCAGGTAATACCTTTATCGATCAGAGAACAGGGCTTATGAGATACTGCTCGGAAGACCCGAATGTGAAAAGTGTAGGATCTAATTCGCCTGAAGATAAAGCTGGTAAAATGTCTCCTTTTAATTTGAAGGCTACAACCGTAACGGACGAATTGAAATTAGCAACTAATTTCCAGTCGAAAGTAGTTGGTGTTGCAATGAAAGACCGTGGCAGTATCCTGCCGGCAGGACACGTTGCCGATGCGGCTTACTGGTTCGACGGTAAATCGGGTAACTGGATCACAAGTACATGGTATACCAAAGATCTCCCTCAATGGGTAAAAGATTACAATGCTAAAAAAATGCCGGATAAATATCTGAAGCAAGACTGGAATACATTGTTCCCCATCGATACTTATACTTTGAGTGTAAATGATAACAATAACTATGAAGCAGGATTCAAAGGGTTGGATAAGCCTTTATTCCCGATTAAAACTTCGGAATTGATCGAAAAGAATGGTTATGAGTTGATCGGCGCTACACCTTACGGTAATACTATCTCTCTTGAGATGGCGAAATTAGCTATTGAAAATGAAAAAATGGGACAAGGACAGTTTACAGACTTCTTAGCTCTAAGTTTATCGTCACCGGACAAAATCGGTCATAATTTCTCAATTAACTCTATTAAAGTTGAAGATTGTTATTTACGTCTTGACCGCGAAATTGCCGATTTCTTATCATATCTGGATAAAACAGTTGGTAAAGGCGAATACCTTGTATTCCTTACTGCTGACCATGGTGGTGGGCATAATGGTAAATTCCTTCAGGATCATAACTTACCGGGTGGATTCTTTATTTTCTGGGAAGAAGATAAAAAGATGAATGCGCACCTTCAGACTATCTTCGGATACAACGATCTTGTATTAGGCTTAGGTAACTATCAGGTAAACTTTAACTATAAGAGAATTAAAGAAACCGGAGTTGATATGGAGAAACTGAAAGCAGAGTCTATTAAGTATCTGAACGGTATCGAAGGTATGAATTATGTAGTTGATATGAACAAAATTTCGGAAGCTACTATACCTGCCAGAATAAAAGAGATGATCGTTAAAGGATATAATAGGAACCTTTCAGGCGAAATTCAGTTTATCCTCAATCCGGGAGTATATGATTTCGATTATCCCGATCCTCGCTTAGGAGGCACACACGGAACATGGAGCCCATTTGATACTCATATACCTTTCGTACTTATGGGATGGGGCATCCAGCATGGAAGTTCAAATAAAGAAGTCTACATGACAGATATAGCTCCTACAGTGGCAGCATTACTTCACATACAGATGCCAAGTGGTTGTATAGGAAAACCTGCTCTGAATACTAAATAAAAAGTGTTCGCTGCCTGATATATGCTTAAAAAATCCTAAGCGGAATAATAGGTTTGGTTTATCGATTTCTGAATATGTTGGGATGTATATGTCAGGCGGTGCCTTTGATTATTAAGGGATATTTATTAATAAAATCTGATCATGAGTATAAGTAAAAAATTAACCTTGTTAGTGGCTGTAGCTTTATGTTCGACAGTGGTTTCTGCACAAATTGAGGTGAAAGCAGGAGACGAAACTATAAAGATAACCCCATCAGGACGTGTTTATATGGACGGTGCATTCTATTTGGATGATGAAACGAAAATGGGAAATGGAACAAATATTCCGGATGTGAGGATTGGATTAAAAGCTGTATACCAGAAATGGGACTTCAAACTCGATATGGGGTATGCCAACAGCAAGGTGAGCCCAAAGGATATTCATATCCGTTACAACATCGATAAAACTTCTTTTATAAAAGCCGGATATTATGGAGAGCTTTTCGGATACGAAGCTTGGGAGAGTACGGCTTATGTTAAATTCAACGGAAAGAGTCCCAGTACCGGAGCATTCGAATCGGGACGCCGGATAGGAGTCGTTTACGAACGATGGGGAAAACAATACTGGATGGCTGCCGGAGTTTATGGCGACGGCGATGCAGTGAATAACACTAAGGAAGGCAACGACGGATATGCTGCAACAGGCCGTTTCTTGTATACACCTTTCAAAGAGCCGGGAAAAATCTTCCATATCGGAGCATCCGGTACTTTCCGCAAGGCAGATGCTAACGGATATGATGAAGATGGTAAAGAAAGTGCCAGAACTATTTCGTATGTGGCTTCTCTGGGAAGTACCAGTATAGAAAAAGGGAAACCGGTAAATGCGACTATCTCGGATGCCGATTATCAGGCTAAGTATAATGTCGAACTTTTGGGTAGTTACGGTCCTGTATTCTTAGTAGCAGAGTATTATCATACTAATGTGGAACGTAAAAATTCTATGCCCGCCTTCAAAGGATCGGGTGCATATGCTCAGGTTGGCTTTTTGGCGATAGGCGATAATTACAGTTATAATGATATTGACGCCAGATTGAAAACGCCAAAACCAAAATCACTGGAGTTAGTAGCCCGTTATGATTATTTGGATTTAAACGATGGCCATGCGCAAATATATGGTGGTACAATGAGTACGTGGGCATTTGCAGTTAACTATTATATAAACAAGCATGTAATTGCAAAAGTAAACTATTCTCATATGTCTATGGGCAAGAAAAACCCATTTGCAGCAGGCGAGGATGTAAGTGCAATTCAGGGCAGGTTTATGATTGTTTTTTAACTGGTATTTAAATATAAGTAAAAGCAAGTATTCGACGATATATTTTTAAAGTGTAACTGCTTATTCTTATTTTACTTACAAAAGCAATAAAAAAGGTCTGAGACCTTAATTCAATGATGATTATAAGCCGGCAATGGACAATCAGAAAAAAAGTTGCCGGCTTATAAATTGAAAAAGAATACAATTGGCTGAAAAAGATGTTATTGTAATCATTCCTAAAAATAGAAAGTTATGACTCCTTTATTTACTCAACGAGAAAAACCTATAGGTTTAGCCTGCGATCATGCCGGATTTGAACTCAAACAGTATATCAAAGATATGTTTGATGAACAGGGGCTTAAATACATCGACTTTGGAACACATTCGGGCGAAAGTGTTGACTATCCCGATTTCGGACATCGGCTGGGAAATGCCATAGATAAGGGTATTTGCGATATGGGTATTGCCGTATGCAGTACCGGTAATGGTTTTAATATGACTTTAAACAGGCATAAAGGAGTAAGGGCAGCCTTGTGTTGGAATTCGAGAATAGCTTATTATGCGCGAACGCACAATGCAGCCAATGTGTTGACTATTCCGGGAAGTTTTGTATCGGAAGCGGAGGTTTGTGATATGATTCTGACATTTTTCAACTGTAAGTTCGAAGGAGGGCGGCACGCTCGTAGAGTAGAAAAGATAGTACTATAATATAAAATTCAGGTAGAGGACAGAGATTACTCTGCATAGTTTGAGGTCTTAGTTTTTATTTAGACAGCGCTGATTTTGTAATGAAGTCAGCGCTCTTTTGTTGCTATGTTCAAAGGGTTTCAAACTATTCTCTTGCCTAGTATTTTTAATCCTCTTTCTGTTGTGTCTAATAGTGCAACATTAGGTAGGAGCGCCCATGTTTCGAACCCGAAACTATTAAAAAGCTTGAGGCTGGGTTCGTTATGTTCGAAGATAAATCCTAAAAGAGTTTTAATGCCGAATCGGGGAGCAGTATTTATGCAATACCCGAGAATCTGTTTGCCCAATCCTTTATTTCTGTATCTTGTATCAATATATATGCTGATCTCTACTGTTGCGTTATATGCCGGACGCCCGTAAAAAGACTGGAAGCTGGCCCAGCCAATTATTTCAGAATTTCTGTTTTCGATAACCCATAAAGGGCGTCTTTCCGGGGAGTGGTCGTTAAACCACTGTACTTTGCTTTCTACTGATACCGGTTCAGTGTCTGCTGTAACCATCCTGCCGGAGATTGTCGAATTATATATTTCAACTATTTGTGGCAGATCGTTTAAGATTGCATCTCTGTATATAAGTTCTTCCATTGCGTTGGCAGATGCTACGATTTGTATTTTATTTTAGATGCAAAGGTATCTATAATATTGTCTCTTAATTATAAATCCCTGTTGTTTTTATCTATTATATAAATAGAGATCTTTGGTGTATTGAAACTAATAATGAAAAACGAAAAAAGAAGAATAAAAAAAATATTCAAAAAAGGTGTCACTTTTGTCACCTTTGTCACTTTTTCAAGGCTAATCGATTGGTATAAAGTGAAATGGGGAGGTGACAAAGGTAACACTCATGTGACACTCGAATGTCACCTTTGTTTAGTTGCCGTCACCTTTCTATAAAGATTACAACAATAGCAGCAGAAGAAGGAATCTTTTTCGACTACTGATTCGGATTATTGGTAAAAGTTACTGGTTGTATCTCTGTAAGGTGTTATTATATACAGGTAAAATAATACGTAGAAAAAACATATCTGATACTATTTTGAATTTATATCGTATCTCTACCTGTTTGAAAAGACGGATTAAGCACAATTTTTATCCTTGAATTATTGCTGTCAATCGGTGTTTATGAAGTATAATTCTCAGCTTTGAAGAAAAGTATTAGCATGTGATAAAATAGTATTTGTTTTTATTTGCCGATACGGATAATTTTGTAATATAACACAAGATCATTAATTAGAGGGTGATTTTGTCGAAGGATAAAGATACTGAAAACGAGCGAATGATCAACAAGAAATAGAATACGATAAAAACTGTTTGAATGATAGATTCGGGGCTATACAAAGGAGTTGACTTTTTATAAATTTTCTTTTAATTATGAGATTACGATTGATACCATACCATTACCTTCTACTAATACTCTTTTGTATTAGCCCTACTTTTTGTCTATCACAACAATCTGTGTTTGTCGGCCGGCATAGGGCATTGTCTGTAAAGGGAACAGCCTTGACCGATTCGCACGGCGATACCGTTGTATTAAAAGGTGTCAGTTTAGGGTGGCACAATTGGTGGCCACGTTTTTATAATGAAAAAACAATTGATTGGTTAGTAGATGATTTTCAGGTAAATGTGGTTAGAGCCGCAGTTGGTGTTGGGGTAAAAGGAGGTTATCACGATGATCCGGAACAGGCTTTCCGGTGTCTTTACAATGTTGTTGATGCTGCGATCAAAAATGATGTTTACGTAATAGTAGATTGGCATAGTCATGGCATTTATACTGACGATGCTAAAGAGTTCTTTACGAAGGTAGCGACCCGTTATCATGGATATTCTAATATCATATATGAAATCTTTAATGAACCTGTAGATCAGCCTTGGACTGAAATTAAAGCGTATTCGGAAGAAGTTATCAGTGCTATTCGCAGTATTGATAAGAATAACCTGATATTAGTCGGAACTCCCCATTGGGATCAGGATGTGGATATTGCGGCAGACGATCCTATTATTGGCTACGACAATATAATGTACACTCTGCATTTTTATGCAGCTACTCATAAACAGGAACTACGGAAAAAAGCTGACTATGCTCTGTCTAAAGGTTTACCTCTATTTGTGTCGGAATGTGCAGGGATGGAAGCTTCCGGTGATGGAAAGGTAGATATCAGGGAATGGCAACGTTGGCAGGATTGGATGTCAGCCCGGAAAATAAGCTGGGCTGTATGGTCAATCGCTGATAAGAATGAGAGTTGCTCAATGATAGTATCTCCTGCATCACCTGCATCTGACTGGCTTGAGTCTGATTTGAAGGAATGGGGACGGATAACGAGAACTACACTACGTAATAAATAGAAATATATCAATAAGAGAAACTAATATGAACGAACTATTTAACAGACGCTTGGCGGCAGTTACTGCTGAATATGAGGATTTGGTAAAACGTAAGAATGAGCCTGTATTGCCCGGAAACGGAATATTTGAGAGATATAAATATCCGGTACTTACAGCAGCGCATGCACCCGTATTTTGGAGATATGATATGTCTCCCGAAACTAATCCGTATTTTATGGAGAGGTTTGGTATCAACGGAACATTTAATGCAGGAGCTATTAAATGGCAGGGAAAATACCTGATGGTTGTACGTGTAGAAGGAAACGACCGTAAATCATTTTTTGCGATAGCCGAAAGTCCCAATGGCATAGATAATTTCAAATTCTGGGACTATCCGATAACTATTCCCGAAACAGAAAATCCTGACGTCAATGTGTATGATATGCGCCTTACGGCTCATGAAGATGGTTGGGTGTATGGTGTTTTCTGTTCGGAACGAAAAGATCCTGATGCACCGGCAGGAGATCTTTCTTCGGCAACCGCAGCGGCAGGTATTGTGCGCAGTAAGGATTTGAAGAGTTGGGAAAGATTGCCCGATTTGATTTCAAAGAGCCAACAACGCAATGTAGTTCTTCATCCCGAATTTGTAAATGGTAAGTATGCTCTTTATACCCGCCCTCAAGACGGCTTTATCGATGCCGGTAGCGGTGGTGGTATTGGTTGGGCATTAGTAGATGATATTACCAAGGCCGAAGTAAAAGAAGAAAGTATAATTAACTCACGCTATTACCATACAATAAAGGAACTGAAAAACGGTGAAGGGCCTCACCCGATTAAGACTTCTAAAGGGTGGTTGCATTTGGCGCATGGTGTACGTGGCTGTGCTGCCGGTCTGAGATATGTACTGTATCTGTATGTTACAGATCTGGAAAATCCCGGAAAGCTTATAGCTGAGCCTGCCGGACATGCACTCGCTCCGATAGGCGATGAAAGGGTAGGTGACGTTTCGAATGTATTATTTACCAATGGATGGATTGCCGACGAAGATGGTACTGTATACATTTACTATGCTTCATGCGATACTCGTATGCATGTAGCAGTATCTTCGGTAGACCGTCTTTTAGATTATTGTTTCAATACAGCGCCGGACGGATACCGTTCAGCAACCTCTGTTCAGACATTGAACGCTTTGATAACAAAGAATCTTGAGATAATGAAGTAAAAGCTTCATTTATCGGAATGAATATATGATATAACAGGTTTTAAGCCTTGGTAATCAGAGTAAGTTAGGTGAGTTCCGGCTTTCGGAATACGACAGCCGGAACTATTTTAAAACAGTACTATGGATAATTATCAGGATTTAAATTAGGTAAAGAGATATGGTTTCGGAAATATGGCTCGTCTGTATTCCGAAGCCTTATGTTCGTTTTATACATAAACCTGAATCAAACAAAAGTTGAAGAATATAAATAAAAAATATAATGGCGACATCAAAAAATATAAAAGCTGAGGCTCTGTCTATTCTTGCAAATATGACTTTGGCTGAAAAAGTAGGGCAGATGGCTCAGATATCCATAGATATGGTTTGTAAAGGAGTGGATACGCCTCCGACGAGTACCATAGAACTGGATATGGACAAGCTTCGCGATGCGATTGTAAAATATCATGTAGGTTCGATCTTAAACTCACCGAATACTCGAGCCCGTTCTACGGGTTGGTGGAATAATGCGGTTGAGGCTATGCAAAAGGTAGCAATGGAGGAGACGCGTGTGAAAATTCCTATTATATACGGGCTTGACCAAATACATGGAGCGACTTATACTGCTGGAGCAACCATGTTCCCTCAGGAGATTGCTCTGGCTGCATCTTTCAATCCTTCGCATGCCCGTAAGATGGGTGAAATTACGGCTTATGAGACCCGTGCAAGTAATGTTCCGTGGAATTTTTCGCCTGTACTTGATTTGGGTAGCGATCCACGTTTTCCGCGTCAGTATGAGGGATTTGGAGAAGACCCCTATGTAGGATCTGTTTTCGGTAGCGAGTTGATTAAAGGGTACGAGGGCGATGATAATGATATTGCTAACCCCAATAAGTTAGCTGCATGTATGAAACATTTCTTAGGCTATTCGGTTCCATATAGTGGCAAAGACCGTACTCCGGCATTTATCCCGATGACGACATTGCTCGAATACCATGTCCCTGCATTTCAGGCAGCTGTAGATGCCGGTGTGCATACCGTAATGATAAATTCGGGTATTATTAATAACGAGCCTGTACATGCCAGCTATGATTTGCTGACTAAACTTTTACGAGAGGAAATGGGTTTCGAAGGCATGATAGTGACCGATTGGGAAGACATCAATAAACTATATAATCGCGACCGTCTGGCTATCAATATTAAGGAAGCCATTAAATTAGGAATCAATGCAGGTATCGACATGTCGATGATTCCTTTCGACTATGTGGAGTTCTGTACATTATTGGTCGAATTGGTGAATGAAGGACAGGTATCGATGGATCGTATCGATGATGCGGTAACATGTATTCTTGTTGTGAAGTTGAAACTGGATCTTTTTAATACACCTAATACTTATGCAAAAGATTATCCTCAATTCGGCTCGAAAGAATTCAGACAGGCATCGTATGATGCAGCTGCGGATGCTATCACTTTATTGAAAAATGAAGATAATATTCTACCACTCAAGAAAAATGCTAAGATTTTGTTGGCAGGGCCAAACGTTGTAAGTAAACGTGCTTTGAACGGGGGATGGACATTCTCGTGGCAAGGAGAAAAGATAGAAGAGTTTGCATCGGAATATCATAATATACTGACAGCTATGCAGGCTAAGTTCGGGAAAGAAAATATCGTATATGTTCCCGGAGTAAGCTACTCAGATGCGACAGAGTATGCAACCGAACATCCGGATTGTTTCGATGAGGCTGTTGCTGCGGCTAAAGATGTCGACTATGTAGTTCTTTGCTTGGGCGAAAATTCGTATTGCGAAAAACCCGGTGATTTGGACGACTTGTATCTGAATGATTTACAAACCGATTTGGCAAAAGAAATACTGAAAACAGGCAAAAAAGTTATCCTTGTATTGAGTGAAGGCCGTCCGCGTGTAATATCTAAGATATCACCTAAAATGGATGCTATTGTGCAGACTTATTTGCCAGGACTGTTTGGTGCGGATGCTTTGGCAGATATCTTGGCAGGGGAAGTTAATCCATCGGGAAAATTACCTTATACGTATCCCGAATATCCTAACTCTTTGGTTCCGTATTATCATAAACGTGCCGATGAGCAGGAAAATACCGATAGTGCCTATAACTACAAAGGCGATTATAACTATGAATACCCATTCGGTTATGGATTGAGTTATACTAATTTTGAATATTCTAACGCTAAAATAAATGCAACCGAACAGACATTAAAATCTGATGCAGAGATTATTTTGACAGTTGATGTGACAAATAAAGGTAATGTTGAAGGAAAAGAAATCGTTCAGTTATATTCATCGGATTTGTACGCATCTTTGATTCCGGACGTGAAACGCCTAAGACGTTTTGAGAAAATAAACCTGAAAGCAGGAGAGACCAAAACAGTAGAATTCCGGTTGACTCAAAATGACTTGTCGTTCATCAATATGGATAATAAACGGATTGTAGAGCCGGGAGATTTTGAATTCCAGATCGGAGCTTCGTCTGCGGATATAAAATCAACAATTTTGTTTACTATAAAATAAGGTTCCGTACCTTTTTACAATTATTTAAGTAACAATAAGTATTTAATGACATATTTTCGGAGTATAACCGATTATTGTTGTTTTACTTACCAAACCAATAAAAAAGGTCTGAGACCTTGATAGAGAAATGAAGAAATATATTTTTTTACTTTCATTAGCAGGCATCGGGTTGATGTCTTGTAAATCAGGAGGAAAACAAGAAACAGCGTATCAAAAGATGCCTATCGATTCGAGTGCTACAGTCGAAACAGTTCAATTGTACAATACCCTTTTTGCTAATATGGAAAAAGGAACTATGGTAGGGCATCAGGATGCTCTGGCTTATGGACATGATTGGTATAAGGAAGAAGGCCGATCTGATGTAAAAGATGTAACAGGAGACTATCCGGCTTTGATCGGTTGGGAGTTGGGACATGTCGAAATAGGAGCAGACTTCAATCTCGACTCGGTTTACTTCTCTGATATGAAACGATATATCAAAGAAACATATAAACGCGGAGGCATTACTACGGCCAGTTGGCATGGAGATAATATTGTAACAGGAAACACATCATGGGATTGTGCTCAGGATTCGGTAGTGCGTACTATCCTTCCTAATGGTTCGAACCATGACAAATATTTGACTTGGTTGGATAGGGTTGCCGATTTCTTTCTGGATTTAAAGGATGATGAGGGAAAAGCTATCCCGGTAGTTTTCCGTATGTATCACGAGCATACCGGGAGCTGGTTCTGGTGGGGGGCAAAACAATGTACACCCGAAGAATACAAAGATTTGTGGAGAATGACAGTCGATTATTTGAAAGATAAGAAGAACGTACATAACTTATTATACTCTTATTCTCCTTCCGAAACAGATAACGAAGCACATTTTCTGGAACGTTATCCGGGAGATAACTATGTTGATATTATAGGTTACGATTGCTATGTGCCCGGTAAAGATTCTACAGCTTTGACAACCTACAAAGAAGCTATGGACAGAAACCTGAATATTGTAACATCGTATGCTGCAAAATCGGGAAAATTACCGACAATAGGAGAGACCGGTATGGAAAGTATTACCGACCCTACTTATTTTACTGAAGCAGTATATCCTGCTTTGCAAAAATATAAGGTAGCTTGGGTGCTTTTCTGGCGGAATGCATGGGAGGCTGATAAGAGAGAACACTTCTATGTGCCATTTGCCGGACATCCTTCTGCCGAAGATTTCAAGACGTTTGTAGCGAATGACAGCATCTTAATGAATAAAGATATTGTAAATCTGAAACCAACACAGAAATAAAGAATTTATATTTAGCCTTAAGTTCACAGAACTATTTATTGTCTATCCAAGTATAGCTATTACTATTAGTTATAACTTTTAAACATGTCATTAAATACTATCTTTTACTTATTTTGACTAAAAGCCAATGAAAAACAGAAAATTACTAGTAACTTTCATATGTATCGGTATACATATGGGCTTAAATGCCCAGGTAATTCATGTAGATGATGCAGGTAAAGAAAAATCGGGAGTAAAAGTAGCCGGACAATCGTTTCATAATGCTGATATCAAGCTAAAAGCGATTCCTGTAAATCAGGTACGGCTTCGGAATAGTTTATTCAAAGAGCGTTACGATCTGAACAGGAAATACCTCATAAGTCTCGATAGTGATAAGCTGTTGCAGAATTTCTATTTTGAGGCTGCTATCTCGAAAGGAGATCATCCGATGGTAACATCCGAAAAAAACTACGATGATTTCTATTGGGGTTGGGATACTCCGTCTAATCAGTTACGAGGTCATTTTCTGGGGCATTGGCTCTCTGCGGCGGCTTATGCTTATGCGGCAACTAATGATTTGGAACTAAAGACGAAAGCTGATTTGATCGTTAATGAATTGGCACTCTGTCAGGAAAATAACGGAGGAGAATGGGCTGCATCTATACCCGAGAAATATTTTGATCTGATGGCTAAAGGTAAGAATATCTGGTCGCCACAATATACTGTACATAAGACCATGATGGGATTATATGATATGTATACTATAGGTGGCAATGAGCAGGCCTTGGTTGTACTTGACAAGTTTAGCGACTGGTTTTATCGGTGGACAGGAAAACTGATAGACGAGGGTAATGCCGGTGCTATATACAGGGGTGAAGCTAGCGGTATGTTTGAGTTGTGGGGCGATCTTTATGGTTTGACTAAAAACTCGAAATATCTCGATTTGATGGAGCGTTACGGTAGTCCGGGGCTGTTTCAGATGTTGCAGGATGGTAAAGATGCATTATCCAATGATCATGCTAATGCCAGTATTCCGTGGTCACACGGAGCGGCAAAAGCCTATGAAGTGACCGGAAATAATTATTGGAAAGATATTACTCTTGCTTTTTGGCGAAATGCGGTTCTAGAGCGCGAGTCATTTTGTACAGGAGGACAGAATGCTGGTGAATTCTGGATCGCTCCCGGGCAGCTGAAGAATTTTTTATGTGGAACCAATCAGGAGCATTGTACTGTATATAATATGATCAGGACAGCCGATTACCTTTTCCGCTGGACAGGGAAACCCGAATATGCCGACTACATCGAACGTAATATTTATAATGGAATTCTGGCTCAACAGCATCCGCATACCGGAATGATTGCCTATTTTCTTCCGATGGCAGCCGGACAGACCAAAGGAGGAGAAAGAGGATGGGGAACCCCTACAATGGATTTCTGGTGTTGTCATGGTTCTCTCGTACAGGCACAAACACGGTATCAGGCATACATATACTTCGAAAATCCGGATGGTATAGTCGTAAGCCAGTATATTCCGTCCGATCTCAATTGGAAAAAAGATGATATATCGGTGAAATTGTCTCAGGATTTTAAGACGAACCAATTCAGTAAAGAATATGCAGCGAACCGCTGGAATATCGAATTTAAAGTAGAGGCAGATGCTCCTGTTCAGTTTGCACTCCAGTTGCGTTTACCCTGGTGGTTGAAAGAAAAAGCAATAATAAAAGTAAATGGTATACAAGAACCCGTAAATATTACCAACGGAATGTTTAGTATCAACCGTACATGGCATAAGGATGAGATTAGTGTGGAGTTTCCGACACGTATATACACAGAAGCATTACCTGATACTAAAAATGTAGTGGCTTATATGGAAGGGCCTATTGTTTTAGCCGGAATAGCTGACTCTGATGTAACGTTAAAAGGAGATATCGCTAAACCCGAAAGTATTCTTTCGCCCGAATACGAGCAGGAATATAAGCTGGTTCGTTGGAAGCAAAGCCATTACCGGACAATAAATCAGGCTAAGAATATAAAGTTTATGCCTCTATATGAAGTGGCTGATGAGCATTATACAATCTATTTTCCTGTAGAAAAGTAATTGTTCTAAGTAAAGTCAAAAAAAATAAGCTTCCCGTATTATGAAGGAAGCTTATTGATCGAAACCTAAATGAAGTGAATGGTTTGAACATGTAAATAGAATTAAATAAACATAGATTTAACCATCTGCGTTTATTTTTAGGGATTACTTTTCAAACATAGGATTTCTTTTTCGAAAAGAATATAATGGAAATGTAATCTTTTTCTAAATTATCATTACCATATTGCTTTGATAAATAGATAAAAAAGACTCCCTGTTTTTGGAGATAACCAAAAGCCGGGAGTCTTTTTTTATTGTAAATCACTTATTTCAGAGTGAATTTTACTTTAGATTTGATATCCGTTGCAGATGCTCCGATTACTGCATCGAAATCTCCGTTTTCGGCTACCCAATCGTGTTTATCGGCATCGAAGAAACTTAATGCTGATTTGTCGATAGTGAATGTAACCTCTTTTTCTTCACCTGGTTTAAGGTTTACTTTTTCGAAACCTTTCAACTCTTTAAGAGGGCGGGGGAGTGACGATTGCAAATCGCTGATATATAGTTGAACGATTTCGGCTCCTTCTCTATTTCCTGTATTTTTTACTTTAACAGAGAAAGATATTTTGTCATTTAACCCTAATTCTTTTTTGTTAGCAGTTACTTTTCCATACTCAAAGGTAGTATAGCTGAGACCGTGTCCGAAACTGAATAGTGGCTTGATGTTTTCCTTATCAGTCCAGCGATAGCCTACAAATATGCTTTCTTTGTAAGTGGCTTCCTTGTCTACACCCGGATAAGCATGTAGCTTATGGGCACCGTTATCATCCAGTTTCACAGGAAAAGTAAATGGAAGTTTACCCGATGGGTTTGCATCTCCTACAAGTATTGAAGCCAAGGCTGTTCCGGATTCAGTTCCGTTATACCATGTCTGGATGATAGAAGGTACTTCTTTGACCCATGGCATAGCTATTGCGTTTCCTGAAATATTTATAACTACCAGATTCTTGTTTGCTTTCGCCAATTCGGTAATTACTTTATCCTGAGCGTATGGTAAACCCAATGATTCGCGGTCTACACCTTCGCAATCCTGACCTTCGCTTTTGTTTAAACCTCCGATAAATAGAACAATATCGGCTTCTTTGGCTAATTTAACAGCTTCAGCGATCAGTTCGGCTTCCGAACGGGCATCATGAAGGTCTCTCTTCAATTTTACACCGTTGTACTCACTTGTCGGGTCACCTACATAGCCACGGGCATAGATAATTTCCGCTTGCTTAGCCATACGGTTCATTATCCCGTCCAACGGAGCTATTTCATATTTAGCTTTTAGAGAAGAACTACCCCCTCCAACTGTCATCGGCTTTATTGCATTTTCGCCTACTACAAGTATTTTCTTGGTCTTATTCAGATCGATAGGAAGTGTATTGTTGTCATTTTTCAAGAGAACGATTCCTTCTTCTGCTATTTTACGTCCGGCAGCGGCATGTTCGGCTGTACCGAATGATCCCCATGGACGTTTTGTGTTCATTGTTGTGCGGAAAGCAAGACGAAGTATATTGCGTACTTTTTTGTTTACTTCTTCTTCTTTTACTTCACCCGATTGAAGAAGCTTTAAGAATGGTTTTGCCAGATAATAGTTATCATAAGCATTACTTGCTCCTTCGCTAAGACCGTTTGTCCATGAACCAAACTCCATATCCAGACCGTTGTAAATAGACTGCATGGTATTGTTTACACCACCCCAGTCTGATACTACTACTCCGTCAAATTTCCATTCTCCACGAAGAATATCATTCAATAAATATTGGTTGTGGCAAGCCCATTCGCCTTTGTAGCGGTTATAGGCTCCCATGATAGCCCAGGCATTACCTTCCTGAACGGCTGCTTTGAATGCCGGAAGATATATCTCGTATAGTGCGCGGTCATCTACGTTTACATTTACCGTGTGGCGGTCTACCTCCTGATTATTCAATGCGAAATGTTTTACACAAGCGGCTACTCCGTTTGCCTGTACACCTTGTATGTAAGGAACTACCATTTTGGAGGCAAGGAAAGGGTCTTCGCCCATATATTCGAAGTTACGACCGTTCAGAGGAGTACGGTAAATATTTACACCGGGACCCAATAGTATATTTTTGTTACGGTAACGGGCTTCTTCTCCGATAACCTTTCCGTATAGTGCCGACATGTCTTTATTCCATGTGGCAGCTAATGCTGTAAGTGCAGGAAAAGCGATACATGAGTCGTTAGTCCAACCGGCCTGTTCCCATTCGTCCCATAGAACTTCGGGGCGGATACCGTGAGGACCATCGGTAGCCCAGTTTTCGGGTATACCCAAGCGGGGAACACCTGCAGAGCTAAATTTAGATTGTGCATGACACATTGCCACTTTCTCTTCCAGAGTCATTCTCGACAAAGCGTCTTCTACCCGTTCTTCTATCGGTTTACTTTCATCCAGATATACAGGCAAGGCATTTTGCCCGACTGCATTCATCGTGAAGGAACCAATAAAAAGAAAGCAGAGCAGCATTTTTACTTGATTCAACATAATTATAGGGGATTAAATAATTATATAAGGCATCAATGCCTCTTTTATAGTTAAAGTAAGAGTAAATAAGGTATTGCTCGAATATTTACTCTTACCGGTTAGTTATAGTTTAAGAACAAAAATAATACAAATTCTACTTTCTTAGCCTATCTTATTTCCAAATACATGAAATAACAGAGCTTGCAGGTACATTATAATTGAAAGCTTTATCGCCTAATTCTACCGTTATCGCCTGATTCTCTTTGGTATCGTTCAACAAAACAATAGAATAAGTTTTATCCGGATTTTCGAAAGTGCTGTAGTGTATTCCTTTTACGGTTTCGCCTTCCGATTTGATTCGGTAGCTGCCTGGTTTGATAACTTTAGATAGATGAGCCATGGTATAATAGTGGCTGTTCTTATCCATTGTTTTGTAATCATTAGAATCTATGGTAATGCATCCCAGACAGATGTTACAACCTCCGGGACGGTCGGGGCCGTGTTTATCATCCAGCATATAATTCCACATGATAATGGCTTTGTTGAAGTTATTGATAGTACCTATGCAAACTTCGCGCATGTTCCACATCAGGTCTTTACCGAATGAATATCCGTCACCCCAAAGTCCGATAGACATTTCGGTGAAGTATAGGTTTTTATCAGGACGGGTATTGTGGATGGTTTGTAACTCTTCTTTTTCGCCTCCGTAAGCATGGTATGCTGCTCCATCGATATATTTGGCTGCATTTTCGTCTTCGTATATTTTCAAAGGATATTGACCCTGATCGTGATTTTCTGCTTTGTCATTATCATAGTTGTAGTTGTGATCGTATACTATGATCTTTGTTTTGATACCTGCTTTTTCGAATTGTGGACCTAGCGCATCCCTCACGAAATCGCGTTGCTCCTGCCAAGTCATATACAATGACATAGAGTTACCTCTATTTAAAGGTTCGTTTTGAACTGTTACGGCATCTATTTTGAATCCTTCTTGTTCCATTGCCTGAATGTATTTTACAAAATAGGTGGCGTAATCCTGATAATATTTAGGATTAAGTTGCCCGCTGGTCCAGGAGTCGAAAGGTTTCAGGTCTTTCAGGTTATTTACTTTCATCCATTTGGGACAAGACCATGGAGATGCCATTATCTTAACATCGGGATTAATTGCTTTGATCTCCTTTAGAATAGGAAACAGGTCGCGTTTATCGTCTTCGTGTATAGCGAAATTTTCCAATCCGGGTTTATCGCAATAGGTGTATTCATCCAAAGAGAAGTCGGAGGCTCCAAGTGAGATACGAATGTAGCTGTAGCCATATCCTTCTTTAGTACCGAATGTTTCTTTCAATAAGGCAGTTCTGTCTTCAGGTGCCATCTTGAGCAGGTTATAGCAACTTGAGCCTGTTATAGCTGCACCAAAGCCTTCCATCTCCTGATACTTTTCTTCAGGATGAAGTGTTATTATATTAGTTGCAGCTTCTATGCCTGATCTTGCAACTAACAGAACTGAGTCTTTTTGCATGGTTATTGTCTTATCTGCTGTTGTTGTATATATTTCTACATACGATTTTTCGGTACAGGCAAATAAGATCGAACAGCACATGGCTGCCATAATAATTTTTTTCATGAGAGTTTTTTTATCTAAGGTCTCAGACCTTTTATTGTTTACTAAATAGCGTTGCTATCGTTTTGTGGACCAAAGGTGTTCTATGTAAACGCCTACTGCTGTTTTATTTAAGAAGAGGGGGTTTTTGGCAGACTCCCTCCCCTTGAATATCTGTATTATTTCAATATAAATGATGCTATAGCAGCTGTAGGAATGTTATAAATAACTCGTTTTCCGGTTTCCTGATCTTTAATTGTCAAGTTAAGGCTGTTACCCGATTCGTTAACGATTATAACACCTTTGCTTCCGTCAGGATTCAGGAACGCTGTAGCAGTTGCTCCTTCAGGGAATGTTCCGGTATAAGATGTGCCGATCATTTTGGCTCCGGTACGGGCAACCTTGCTGAAATGGCTTAATATATAATATTCGAGTTCTTTCTTCACATCGTTATCATCTATAGTGACAATTCCACGGCAATCTTCACAGAAGACTCCTCCGGGAGTAACTGGACCATGTTGTGAATTCAAAGCGATATTGAACATCATAAAATTGCTCGATCCGTTTTGAATACAGGGAACAAGAAAATCTGAGACATAATAAAACATAGTTTCCATTTCGGTACCTGTATTCCAGCCACCTCCCGACAGTTCGGTTTCGTAAATACTCTTAGTCGGGAATGCTGCCTTTACAGCATTGATAGCCGATGGTGTACCTGCATATCCGTGAAATGCTGTACCATCTATATACGGATTAGCCACAGCGTCATTCAGTACATTGATAGCATATTGGTATATGTCGAAATTATGATCGAGGATAAGTATTTTAGAGGTAATACCTGCTGCTTTAAATTTCGGCCCGATGTATTTACCTATAATTTCGGCTTGCTCCTGCCATGTCATTTTCATCGAGGGGTGTACTCCCGATTCGAAATCAGCTTCGTTTTGAAGGGTAATTGCATCGATCGTAATTCCTTCTCCTTTCATTGCCTGAATGAATTTTACGAAGTAAGTGGCATAGTCATCATATACTTCAGGTCCTTTCAAAGTCCCGTTGTTTAGTTTACCCGAGCTTTTCATCCAAGCGGGGGGAGACCAAGGGCTGGCCATTAATTTGATATTGGGATTGATTGCCAGTATTTCTTTCAATACAGGTAGAAGATCGCGTTTATCTATTGCAGGTATAGCGAAATTTTCAATTCCTTCTTTGTCGCAATAGGTATATAAGTCCATAGAGAAATCGGATGCACCTATTGCAATACGGATACTTTCGAGTCCGGCTCCCGTTTTCGGATCAAAAAGATCTTTCAGTACTTGTGTTCTTGCTTCTGCCGTCATTTGCATTAGCAAGTATGCGGACGAACCTGTCAGAGTACCACCGAAACCATCAATAGTCTGGTATTTTACTGACGGATCGATACGTACCGTAACGTCGGTATAGTCGTTAGAATAATCGATAGCCAGTTCTTTGTCTAAATACACTTTAGATTGTGTAGTGAGCCACATTCTAACAGCATTATTCTCTGTCGGATTTTGCTGCTGATCTTCTTCCCCGAATCCTGAGTCGGTATTGTAATCGATACAGGACACGGCTAGAAGAAGTGAAAATATAGGAATTAAATATTTTTTCATAAGGTATTTTTTCTTTGGTATCTCTCTGTTTTCTGTATCAAAGACAGAGAGATTGATTTTGTATGAGTTAACTCTTAAGGCAATGTTACGCTTTCGGCAGTAACTACTTTGGTTGCCAAATTAATAGTTATACGGTAGTTGCCAGATGCTGCACCTTCGGCTGCATACCAGTTTCCATCATTTTTACCCAGATCAACATCTCTGGCAATAATAGAAGGCATTGTGAAATCCGAAGATTTCTTTTCATTGGCCCAGTCTCTGTTATCGAATGGTTTGAAGTTAGCTTTCGTTGCATCGAAGTATACTACCGCCTGATATACATCGGCTGATACTTTGCGGAAAACAATAGCCTGCAGCGGAGCATTGAAGTCCCATGAAGTATGTGCTTCCGGTTTAACTTTCGATGGATAACCCAGTCCTTCACCCGCTGCCAGTAGAACATTAGGATATGCTCTGTCGGACGGGTCTACTATCATTACTTTACGGGTTTCGCTATAGTATAAGTCATAGCTGCCTGCATCACCAATGAATTTCACTTTATCATCGGCTGTACGTTCGAAATAATTCAGGTCATATACTATGTCTGTGCTTGTGAGGTCGTCAAACAGATTTACTTCCTGATTTTTTTCGAAAGAACGCGATAGTTTCTTGAATGCTTCGTTGCTTGCTGTTACATCACCGAAGTTGTCTAATACCAAGTCATTAGGGTTTAGTGTACTTCCGTTCAGAGTGGTTTCGAACATATAGTTATCGAAAACGATACTTGTGATATAATCCACATCGGTACTGGTAGTTGTAATATAATCGCCTGTTTCGTCTACTAACTGAATAGTTCCACCTTTATTACCCCAAACATGGCCTGTGAAATCGATCTGGTTGTCCGATGTAATTTTCTGGGCAATACGGTAACGGATACTGTTGGCCTTAATCATTACATCAGCCGATTTGTATATATCCGATTTTGTTCCCTGAGGAGTCAAAGGATATACTTCGCCACTGTCGAGTACAAGGTATAATGTGTTGTAATAGGTTCTTTTGCCGGTTACACCTGTAATGCTTCCGGTAGTTTTGTCTCCTTCCACATTAATAAGGGTTAACATCACTTCTATATTAGCATCCTCGGGCAGTTCGCTGGTATATGTCACCTTGAATTTGGATGATACTTCTGCGCTATTTCCTGCTGTACGGATTGTTTGTTGTGCAACAAGTACATCATTCACAACCATTTTCATTTCCAATGTGGAAAGAGGCGTTTTAGGGTCCGAGACTTTAGCTGTTATCGTAACAGAATCTCCGTACGCAAATGTCGAAGGATTTATTGAAGCTGTCTCGATAACCGGAGTCGAGTGAGGGAATACAGTCCGCGAGTCTTCATCTTCACACGAAGTGAACAAGAGTGCCCCGGCGCAAAGTCCCCATATAATATTTTTATATATAGATTTCATATATTCTGACTGTTTAAGATTTTGTATTTATTTAGTAGCCCGGATTTTGGGTAAGGTTAGCATTCAGGTCCAGTTCACTTTGAGGTATTGGCCAGATTAATTTTTCATCTGAAATTCTGGATGCAAATTCACTCTGGTGATCGGTACATGATTGCATTACTTGTTTAAAACGGTTTCTACGCTTCAGATCCATCCATCTTTTACCTTCGAAAGCAAATTCGAAACGGTTTTCGTTTTCGATAGCCAGTCTCATATTGTCTTTTGACGTTGCTGTTGTATTAGCTAATTCGGCACGGGCTCTTACCTTGTTAATCTGGTTTTTGGCTTCATTGAGGTTACCCAGTTCGTTCTCAGCTTCTGCTAATAACAGGATAGCTTCGGGCAAGCGGAACAGAACAATATTTCCGGCTTCTTGTGATCTTAATTTATAGCAATACGGATATTTATTCGATGGCCAGTATTTGTCAGTCCATTTTCCGGTTACGTCGCCAAACATGATCGAAGCATCTCTGCGGACAACGTCGCCGGCAGATGTGAAGGCTTTATATAAATCCTGACTTGGAGTATTGAATTTCTTCCAGTCGATGCCGTAGAACATCTGTGCAGCCCAGTTTCCTAACGTAGTCCAACTATTGTAGTCTACTTCGAAAATAGATTCCTTACTGTGCTCATTAACAAGGTTTACGCTAGGCAGTACTCCATTTGATGGAGTTTCGGCAACAGCAAACAGATCGTTGTAATTATCAAGCATACCATATCGGGTATCCTGAACAACTGCCTGAGAGTACTGTTTTACTTTGTTCCAGTCGGTATTAGAGAATCCGTCTTTGGTTGCATATACCTGAGCTAATATTAAGCGAACGAATGCTTTACTGATTTTGAACTTATTGGTCGAATAATCGGTAACATTAGCTTCTGAATATTCGAGGTCACTTACGATCTGAGTATAAATGTTTTCGACTGTTTCTTTTTCAGGATACAGTAATGGATATATCTCATCGATATTACCAAGACTGATTTCGGGAATGTATTGTGTGATCAAAGGTACATCTCCGTATATTCTTACAAGGTAAAAATAACAGATGGCTCTCATAAAGTGAGCTTCACCGCTGATCTCGTTTCTGCGTTGTTCTGTTAAGGCAGAATCTTTGATCTTAGGTATCCATTCGATTATAGTATTGGCTTTCGATATATGAGAATACAGGTACCCCCAGTCTCTCTTAACACTACCGTTCGATGCAGAGATACGAAGTTCGTCGATCTGCATAGTCTGATCTTTAGGTTCTCCGGCATAGGCATTATCAGCTTGAGCATCATTCATTATGTACAAGTCGAGTTGCCAGAATTCATTTGCAAAATCTCCGTAAGCACCTGTCAGAAGTTGTTCCATTTGACTAGCTGTGGTATACTCGGTTGCATTGTCTTTGCCACCCGATCCCCAGTTTTCGTTGGTTAATTCTGAGTCGGGGGATTCATCAAGGAAACTGCTGCATGAGCTGAGTGCCAGACATGCCATAGTTCCGCATAGTAGATGTTTTATATTGTATTTCATTGTGATTCGTTTTTTAGAATGATACATTAAGACCGAAAATAAATGAACGAGATTGTGGATAAGTACCATAGTCGATACCTAATTGAGCTGCACTGGCATTAGAGTCTACCCAGCTAAGTTCGGGATCGTAACCTCTGTATTTAGTCAGTGTGAATAAGTTATTGACTGTTCCGTATACATTCAGTTTAGATAATTTCAGTTTATTGATGATCTTTTGGTCGAATGTGTATGCTAACGTCAAAGATTTCAGACGGATAAATGAACCGTCTTCAACAAAGCGTGTAGAGTTTAACGAGTTAGTTAATACTCCGGCTCTCGGAACATCGGTTATCATTCCCGGACGTACCCATCTGTTCAGAACTGTAGTTGTTTGGTTTTTAGAGTCAAACATTCCTTCTGAGTCTATACGCGATGCGTTGAAAATATCATTACCGTACGATCCGTTGAAGAAAGCACTAAGAGTGAAATTCTTCCAAGAGAAATTGTGAGTGAATCCGAATGTGAAATCCGGTTGTGCATCACCGATAATAGTTCTGTCGGCCGAATCTATAACTCCGTTAGCATCTACACCTGCAACTCCATTGTTATTTAAGTCTTTGTAAATGATATTACCTGTTTCCGGATCAACACCTTGTGCTACATATCCGTAGAAAGAACCTAATGGAAGACCTTCTTTGATCATAATCACATCATCCCCGTTACTTTCGATATTGGCTGCAGTAAATTGCGGTGTAAGCCCCAGTTTAGTCAGTTTATTGCGGTTAAACGACATATTGATGCCGGCATCCCATTTAAATGTGCCTGTAAGGATCTGTCCGTTGATATTGAATTCGAAACCTTTGTTTACCATCTCTCCGTCATTTCTCATCGGTAGATCAACACCTACTGTAGAAGGTAACTTGATGTAAAGAAGCAAATCGGTGGTCTTTTTGTAATATACATCGAATTCTCCTGTTAATCTTGAGTTGAATAGAGTTAAGTCTATCCCTGCATTGTATTGGGTCGTAATTTCCCATTTCAGGTCACGGTTACCCAGTCTTCCCGGTTTTACTGCAGGACCTTCTCCTGTAGTTTCTTGCTTAACGATGGTATACTTATCATATAGGTCGTAGTCGCCGATACCGCCTTGGTTACCATTGCGTCCCCAACCGATTCTTAGTTTTGCATCATCTACAACGTTAGTTAGTGGTTCGAAGAATTTTTCGCTGGAAAAACGCCATCCGGCAGACATTGATGGAAAATATGCCCATTTGTCATATAATTTAGAAGAACCGTCGGCACGGAAGTTGAGTGTCGCTAAATAGCGGCTTTCAAAATCATATTGTACTCTGGCAAGGTACGACATCAATGAGTTACCTTCTTTTTTAGTAGTAGCACTGTTTATCTTGTTTGCCATATTCAATGTCATCGTTTTGAAAGTAGTACCTTTTACAAAGTCTTCTACCGACATATATGAGTTGGTATGTCTGTATCTTTGCATAGTGATACCTCCTAAAGCGCTGAAATTGTGCTTTCCGTCAAACTTCTTATTATATGATAATATATTTTCGCTTTGCCATGTAAGATAACTGTCGTCAGCATGTTCGCCGCGACCATTTGCCTGACGTCCATATTGCGTTTTGATCGGGTCGATAAATTTATCCCAACCATGGTCGGTATAGTCTACAGAGAAACGAGGTTTAAAGTGAAGTCCGTCTGCCAGAGTGAAATCCAGTTCAAGATTACCCATGAAACGGTATTCCTGGTTCTTATCGTATGTATTTGCCTGTGCAAAAGGATTTTCCCATGATGACTGGAAGGGGTTAGTGGCGTACTGTCCCGGATTAGCGGAATCCCAGATAGGCATAAAAGGAGGAGTGTTTATAATAGACATAATAACACCTCCACGTCCGGCGTTGGCATTGTCGGTAGCATCCATACGTGTATTGCGGGCAAAGCTCAGGTTGGAAGTTACTTTGAACCAAGGCTTAATATCTGATGACAGGTTGGTTCTGAATGAAAATCTGTCATAATTGGCAGGAGAGATAATACCTTCTTCTTTTTGGTATCCTCCTGATATATAGTAATTTGTTTTATCTGTACTTCCCGATAGAGAAACCTGATAGTTTTGTTGCATACCTGTTCCGTACATTTCTTTAGCCCAGTTGGTATAGTTATGGTTGGTACGGTCTACACTTATCCCTACTTCATCCATTAAATCATAATACTGCTTTGTGTTCAGGGTTTTGATCTGTTTGGTGACATTAGAGAATCCGACATACATCGATAAATCTACCTTAGTTCTTCCTTTCGAACCTTTTTTAGTAGAGATAAGTACGACACCGTTGGCTGCACGACTACCATAAATAGCAGCAGATGAGGCATCTTTCAGTATTTGCATAGTTTCTATATCGGAAGGCGATATATTTGTTATATCATTGGTGATAACTCCGTCTACAACATAGATAGGGTCGTTTCCTGCATTTAGAGAGGTAGCACCACGTACACGTACTTGTATACCTACACCCGGTTTACCGGATGGTTGTACGACCTGTACACCGGCGGCTTTCCCTTGTAGAGCTTGTTGTGCCGATATTATAGGACGGTCTGCCCAGTCGTCAGCCGAAACACTTGCTACAGATGTAGTCAGGTCGGCTTTACGTTGAGTACCATATCCGATCACAACAATTTCTTCCAGTTGTTTGGATGATTCTCTTAAAGTTACATTTACTACTGATGAATTAGCAGCTACTTCGGCTGTCTCATATCCCATATAGGTAAATACCAGAGTAGAGCTTGCGGGGATATTGTTTAATGCATACTTACCGTCTATGTCCGTCATTGTGGCATTGGTGGTTCCTTTCAGGCTAACCGAAACCCCGATAAGAGTTTCACCTGTAACAGCGTCCGTAACCGTACCTTCTACTCTTGTACCGTTTTGAGCAAAAGCGATAGCCGGAAGCAGCAAAGTAATAACAAGACAAATCTTGTACAAGAATTGTTTACTTTTACACTTCATGATTCTTTTAGATTTTAATGTGATTTTGTTTTTGATGTAATATTTCTTTGGTATAAGAAACATTAAAGACTAGTTGATTGTTAACAGATGTTCAAATTTTGAAATATCATTTCATGCTTTTCTGGTTTTGGTTTTAATGGGTTATTAGAATTTGGGCTCTTTAAAAAATCTTAATATTTCAAAATTATGGATATAGGTAGCTCTAACTTTTCTTTATACAAAAAAAGTAGTGATATGGAATCTATAAAATATTGATGTTTATAGATTTAGTGGTTTGTTGATAGAGCTAAAAAGTAGTGGGTTTGGATTGATTTAACCTATCTGTTTTTCTGGATAACCCCGATTTTCATCACCCAATCTTCGAATTCGTCTCTTGATACTGCAGCTTTGTTTCGTCCCTTTGTGCGGTAGTTGTATATAGTGCTGAGGGAATACCGTAAGAATCCGGCGATCTTAACACTGTCGGTAATACCTAAACGAATAAGGGCGAAAATACGTAGCTCGGTGTTTAGCTGTTCTCCGGGCTTTAATTGTATTTGCTCTTCCTTGATAAGCAGCGAATTGAAATCTTCAACAAAGGTAGGATAGAGGCTGATAAATATGTTGTCAAATTTTTTATACAAATCTTCTAATTCATTATCAACAATTGTTGTTGATTTCAGCATCTTGAAAAGCTCGTCGAGCTGATTATTACTTGCTCTTTTGTTCAGAGCTTTGCGATAATCTTCCAATTTGGTTATATAAGCCGAACAAAGGTCGAAGAAGTGCGCTATGTATTCCTCTTTTATATGGTTGGACTCGGATAACTGAAAGTTGACATTATTTAATTGATTATTTGTTGCCGTTATATCTTCGTTGAGATTTATAAGTTTAACATTGGCACGGTATAATTCTTTCCTTATTCTGGATATTCGCCTCATCTGTACATATACATATACAACGGCGGCAATAAGGCATACTATAAATATACTGGTAAAAATGAGAAAGAGTTTTAGTTCGCTCTTCTGTTTATATTCTTTAGCCAGATAAGCAGTATTGATAATACTGAAAAACTCTGATATCTCGATCGTTCGGAAACGTACATTACAGAACACAGCATCTTCGATGGCGGCTTTTGTAAATTTATAGGCTTGGTCTATATTGCCTTCTTCGTAAAATGTTGATGCCAGGCTCTGAAGTGAGGCATTATCTTTGGTTGCATTCCGTATGTCGCAGATAGCAGAGATGGCATAATAATGTTTTTGTAATTCGTGGTCGCGTTTATTTTTATAAACGGTTCCTAACAGATAGGTAACCAGTCCATAGTCGGGATCTTCCGGAGATATTTTCTCAAGGAGTTTCAATAATCTGTTATTCGCTATTTCGAACTGTCCCTGATAAAGTATTTTTTCGGTATATGTTATCTGGTATTTTATTGATCCGGTATCTAATATCGCTAGCAATGAATCGCGAAATGCTTCATTTTTCTGGAAATAGGTGTGCCGGTTATTACTTTGTGCATAATGTCCGTAAAACTGGCTGTATGTTTCGAAATAAAGAGGTAAAAGATCTTTAGACAGCTTTTTGCGGTCGGTATTATCCAGTATACTTTTTGACTCTATGTACATCCCTGAGGCTGAGTATAAGAGAGATAACCGTAGGCTTGTTTCGTCGATCCTGTTTTTGTTGCCCGATTTTGCAGCTATAGTTTTATTCTTTTCTATATAGAGTATAGCCGAGTCTATCTGGTATTTCTGATATTCGTTTGATAATTTGATGTTTATATCGTATTCTTGATTATCAGGAAGATTTTGTGTGCCTAGAAGCTGTTTCAGACTTTTAATCTTTAATTCTTTTTGCTCCATATATACCTGTTTGTTATTGATCTCTTTGTTCAACAGATTCAATACAGAGTCTTTCTCCATTTTCGATTGTGAGTATAAACTGGTACAACAAGTGAGTAGGATAAGCAAAAATTTATTCATAGCTGGTCGATTTACCTTCAGAGATTATTCAAAGTTAATCAAAAAAATAATTTATAAAGGGCTGTATGACTATACAGCCCTTTATTGTGTTTCTATATCGGCATTATTTATTTATAAGTAATCTGTATATCTCCTCCAAAAGGATCGAAATCAAATATAACCTTATCTGAAAGCACTTTAGGTGTAATTTTTTTTCCTCCTTGTTGTATTTCAAAGCTTTGAACTCCTGTAGTTTCAATAATAGCAGTTAAAGGTTCTTTGAACAGGTTTTTGTCCAGACTCAGTTGAGGAGTGACTGTTACTTTTCCTTGCTCCTTCACTGTATTTAGTTGGATATTGTCTCTTTCGGCTATGTAAGATGCAACCTGACTGAAGGTTCCTACCCATATTTGATTGTCTAAAGCCTTTACTTTCTCGAAATTATTCCACAAAACATTAGGGTCGGGGAAAGCATCGTATCCATAGTTGATTCCGTGTATCATTGCAACAGCCCATTCTCGATTGTCGATTATTTCTTTTAATTTCTTATTGAGCGATTCTATTGTACTTTCTGTTCCTATAGCAAATTCGAAAAGACGGGTTCCAACTCTGTTCTTTGAAGCCAGAGCTATAATCTCGTCATTCTTTGCATTGTAAGGATAGCATAATGAAATGGGGATCAAACCTACTTTCTCCAAAATTATACTGTCGTTTTTCTCTATTTCTTTTACAGCTTCTTCTCTTGTTATTTTTACAAGATTTTGATGAGACCATGTATGTGATGCTATTTCATGTCCTTTTTCAGCCATAATCCTCAGTTCTTCCCATGTCATATGGGTTGTATCTGTTATATGTTGGCTGTCTTCATTTATTGTTGATCCGATAATCCAGAATGTACCTCTGAATCCGTATTTTTCGAGTTGTGGGACTGCCAGCGTATAATGTTCTTTCATTCCGTCATCGAAAGTATAACTGAGAGCAGAGACTTTGTCGTCTTTATAATTTGCTATGCGGATATTTACATCAGGTATTTCGTTTCCGAGTACCAATAAAGAATTTATCAAGAAGAAGGTTGCCGCGAATACTATTTTTTTCATGATCTTTGGTATTTGTGAATATTTATTGGGTGAGATATAGAGAGTCGCCGATGTAAATACCATCGGCAAAGGTCTCTACATGAATTTTATCTTGTATTTTGTTTCTTCTGAATTCAAGAGTGCGTTCTTTGATCTGTTGCTCGCTTAGTAGCTTGCAGATAATCCGGGAATCCTTGATTTCGAATTCGAATCGTACATCGAAAGGGTAGGGATTGGCAACCCGAAGATCCTTATAGCCATATACGATTGTTGCATCGGAACCAAGTGGTGTGAATCGTTCTTCTTCGGTATAGATATCTACTGTATGGTTATGACGTTCGGTTATATTCATTCCGGCTTTTAATGCACAGATATAAATTAGTCCGGAAAGTTGACAAAGTCCTCCTCCATAATCGGCTTGAAGCTTTCCCTCGATCAGATTTCGTCCAACTTTAAATCCTCTTTGAGAAGAAGGATTACCTATGGCTTCCCAAAATGATAAGGTTTCGTTTTGTCCGATGATATAGTTTTCTATAAAATCGGCTCCTAGTCTGATATTATCTATTTTATTTTCGTAGTGGCTCGACTGCCTGATTGGTTGGGTTACTTCTATAGAGAACGGAGGTGTGTATTCGGATGCATGTGCTACCGCAAAACATATTCCTGATTTTTTATCAGTCGCTTTGCGTTTTCTCAGCTTATACTCTAACCTGAGGTATTTCGGTATTAATTTTCTTAACCTCATACTTTCTTTTTGAGTATAACAACAATATATGACGCGTACTTTTTCAGGAATGAACGGCATATCCATGTATCTATCCGGCGGAGATAACGTCTGGTAGAAGGAGGAAACCTGTGAATCGGAAAAAATAATATTCCATATGATGATTTTACAAGCCATTGTGTTGTCATGGCTTGTATTTCGATAGTCGAAAGGGCATTGGATGCGTGCCAGTTTTCGGCTTTATAATTAATAGCCTGACGCCGGTATTTCGAAGGGAAATCGAAAATAAGCGTTGCTCCCGGTTTAGCTATACGGCTTGTTTCTTCCAAAAACTGCCGGGTAGTTTCTTTGTCTAAATGCATGACTAGATGGAAGGAAAAAATGGTCTCGAACTTTTTATCTTCGAAAGGCATTTGCGAAGCATTACCTTCGAATAATAAGCGATTGCGATATTTTCGTTGGGCTACTTCGAGCATATTGGGGCTTATGTCGAGTCCGTATCGTGCATATCTGAGAAATCTGCCTGTTCCGCATGCTACATCAAGAGTTGTTTCCTTATCTCTGTGAAGCATAAGCTTGTGCATTACCTTTTTCTCTTGGTAGTCAATATATTTCCCATATGAATTAGCAAATCTGTCGTGATCGTATTCAGGTGCTAAATCATTATAATATGTCTTAATGGATTGTTGTCTGTTCTTATTCATTTTAGAAATCCGTATAGAGTGGGAGTATTGTGCGGGTTATTCTTCTATAATGATTCGGTACGATGCTGTAAACTTTTCTCCTGCCGGCAGTTTGTTCATCCAGTCTCGGTGTTTAAAGTCTCCGGAGTAATTAACTCTGTCGCATCGCCCGTACCACGGTTCGATACAAACAAACGGAGAATCTTTGTGCGGCGGTTCCCATAAGCCAACCAGAGGCGCATCAAAATCTAAGGTGATATAAGGTTTCCGTTGCGTATTCAGAAGTGTAACCCGTCGAATTTGATTGCTTTCGAAGATAAGCGCGTCATTGTCGAATGTCTGATTGTCGATAGGGAGTCTCACGTCGGGCAATTGTAAATCATATTCTTTGGAGGGATCTATACATCCCTTTTCCGAGATAAGAGTATATTTCAGCTTTTCGGTATTATCAAAAGTGAAGTATCCTTTTATTGCATCAGAACCTTTGCTCTCGGGATAATTGAAGGCTGGATGTGCTCCTATCTGGAAATAAAGTTCCGATTGTCCTATATTTATAACTTCCCATGATACTTCTATTACGTTACCGGATAATTTATATCCGATCTCCAGATGAAAAGGAAATGGGTATATATTGCGGGATGCTTCGTCATCTTTCAGTAGGAAGCGGATTTCGTTTTCAGATTCTTTGACTAGTTCGAATTCGCGGTCTCTTGCAAAACCATGCTGAGACATCCGGTAAGTTTTTCCTTCATGGGTGTACTGATTATCCCATAAGCTGCCGACTATGGGAAAAAGTACCGGGGAATGGCGTTTCCAATATGTTGGATCTGCCTGCCAAAGATATTCACGGCCGTCATCTTTCCGTGTAATGCTCGTAAGTTCGGCTCCGAAAGATTTAATTTTTATGGATAGTTTATCGTTGACCAGAGTTTTCATTATATCGTGTTGTTTGAGTATCTTATTGTTGAACTAATTGATTATCCTTTAGTTCGGTTATCTCTTTTATCCCTTTCCGGTTGAATAGTAACCGGAATTTACGATAATATAAATTTTCGGAACCTTCGCATCGCACAACCATATAGAGCGCATAGACTTTTTCGCTCGAATACCGGACATAACCATCCTGTTCATCCGGTAGATAGATGGGTATTGACGGATTGTCCATCTTTTGTATGTAGTGAGCTATATTAAACCGTGTAATGTCATTGATACCGATAAATTCATATCCCCGGTAAGTGCCTATTTTTGACGATTCCAGCCTAACCAGTTTTCGGTAGAGAAGAATCTGTTCATTATATACTTTGTTTTCGGCTTCCACAAGGGGTGATCGTTTGCGCATGCTGATAACTTCGGGTGGAACTTTCGATTCGAGTACGTAGTCGAAAGCTTCTTTTGTCCATCCGATAGGTTCGTGTTGTATATCGAGTTGTCGTTTGGTATCGAAATACTTTTTCCCTAGCTGTGTACTGAAATAGTATCGCATAAGGTCTTTGATCCTGTCTTTGAATATATAGCTGATAACGAGGGCACAGAACAAGGGAACGGTGAAATTGCCGTAATGGAGCTGTGCCGAAAAAGAAATTACGGTTGCGAATATCATAGATATACCAGCTGCAATTCCGTAGAAGAACTGTTCGGCGATAGCCCCGTCTTTACTCTTTTTGGTAATGAGGAAGAGATCACTTTCGATAAATTTCTTCAGTATGCCCCAGCGCATAATTACCAGATAATTATTGCTGCTGTCTTTAGTATCGAGCATCGAATAACCTTGCGACCTTTTGTAATTGTCTTCTTTTACAACAAGGTTATGCAGCTTGTCTTTGACCTGAAAAAAGGAGTTCATATTCTCAAGTCCTCGCATCAACCTGAAAGTCTGTTGCTGAAGGATATTGCCGATAAAGTCGTCGCCAAAAATATAATACTGTTTATTATCTTCCGAAATTGAAGGGTGATTGATATAAGGTTTTAAGTCCCGGTATCGTTTTATGATTTGTGAGATATGCAGTACATATTCATCAATTAATCCGTTTAATAGATCATTTTCCTCTTCTTCAATAATATAAAATGCCCTGTCTCGGGATGCACTTTTGAATATTGATGAAAACATCCTGATCTGGAAGATGTAGTTTTTCTGAAATTCTGCATTCTCGGGATCGGAGGTGATATCTTCGATAGCTTTTTTTAGTCTCGATAAAGGACTGCTTTCACCCATGTATATTTCCTGTAGTGTATAAACAGGAGTGATCAAGCGTATATATGACTTTGTATCTTTATAAAATTGCTCTTTACTGTACGTACTACGATTGATATCTATATTGTTCGGGACAAATAGCCAGGTGTTGATACCAAATTCATTAGTCTCATTACCAGTCGTTTTTTTTGTGGCAATAAAAGATGTCTTGAATTCGAACGAGTAGGCATCGTGTATTTTTACTTTGATATCAATCATACTACCAAAGATAGTATTTTTATGGTATTGTTTGTTATTCAGATATATTTCAGTGTAAACAGTTTTGATGGAGGTTATTAATAAATAGTCTGCTTACAAGGAGTTAGAGGCATTTTTTGCACTGAGGTATTAATAAGGCCAATTCAAACCTTCGATGTTGAACTTTACGCTTTTGTTTTCTTCATGAAAGAATTCGAACTGTGCCAACAGGGTTTTGGTCTTTTTTAGTTTTGATATAAATGCTGTACTATGGTGGATACTAATAGTGGTTGAGCTGAATTCTTTTGATGTGGTGAAATGGAAAGTCTGGGCTTTTTCGTTATCAAACCGTACTTTAATAAAATCATCGTTATTATTGAATAGAAACTGGTCTTTTTGTATCAATAAAAATACTTCGGATATATCTTGGGAGCTTATTTTCCTCAGTATTAATTTAACGGGAGTACTTCCTTTATAAGGATAACTGAAAAATAACTCGTCTTCGGACCATGTTTCTGCTAAATATGTTTTTATATCGTCTATTTGGCAGACGTTTTCTGTGTAAATCCATTGGCAACCGGAGCTTTGGAACTCATTAATGGTATCCTTTGTATTATTGTTTTTATTAATCTCAGCGACTGTATTTTGAGCAGGTGGTTTTGGTGATAAACCTGAACAAGAACTGAATAAAATGATAGAAGCAAAAAGATAGAATAAGTGTATTCTTTTCATCAAAGTGTAAATTTTTTAAGGGGTTTTGCAAAAATAAGAAATTGTTCAGTTTTTTCTAACTAAAATCTATATATTTAGTTCTACTTCACTATAATTTAATACTATGTTGTAACGAGAGGGATTTCTTCTTTTGTAAAAAAGAGGAATGATTGTAGTTGAAACTTTTAGAAAAGGTTGGTTATTTGCGCAAATTACCAGTTTTTGTAGGGATTGCTTATTAATTGAGAATTATAATACCGTTTATCTCCTGTAACTTCTTCGCCCAGCCAATGGGGTTTGTCGAAACTTTCGTCTTCTGATTGCAATTCTATTTCAGCAATAGTCAAGCCTTCATTTTCTCCAAAAAATTCATCTACTTCAAATATGTGTTTTCCAGACTTTATGAGATAACGTACTTTATCGATCACACCCGGTAGGCAGAGTTGGAGCAACTGCTCAGCATCTTTTATACTGATCTCCTTTTCCCACTCGAAACGACTGATGCTATTTGCTTGTGTACCTCCTTTAATGGTTATGTATCCTATGTCTCCTTTGATGCGGACACGAACAGCCCGTTCTGCATCCGATACTAAATAACCTTGTGTAATCCGCTCGCTGGAATATGCAGATGATTTGTAATCGCCTGTAACTAAGAATTTGCGTTCTATTTCAGTATTATTCATAAAAATGAAGGAAAGCAGTCGGCCGGTATTATTTATTGTATGATCTGTTTAATGGCTCCCATCTCGGGGTAGAATATCACTTTTATGGGCTGTTTATTATTGTCGAACATCTGGGGTACGAGTACGTCTTGTATGCCATATTGAACAACATCGCAACTCTTGTTGACCCAGTCTTTGTTGCCGAACTCAACTTTGAGAGTTGCTTTTCCCGGAACATTGAAGATGATGCCTTTCGAAAATTTCTTTTCCAGTTCTTTTTCCTCTTTAGGACTAAGTATCGGGGCTTCTTTCACGGCTTCTTTACTTATAAGGGAAAGGTAAGCTGGCGCTCCCGAAAGATCGTCATTGCGAACAAAGCCTAATCGGCGTGAGAACCTGAATATAACTTGCTTGTCTATATTTTTGTTTTCGGGTATAATGGTAGATGTCAGAGGTTCTATATTTTCGACGGTTTCGGTACCGGCAAATAAAGAGGTCAGTGCTTTTTCTTGTGTGTCAAGGCGTTCCATAACAAGCTTATAAGCATTGCCATCGGGAGGCATATTATCAGCCTCTCCGGTAAGTATGCTGTTACGTGTTTCGCGAAGTAAAAATATTTGCTTGGCTATGAGTTCAGCTTGCCTTGATTTTGATCCTGCCCGTAATGTTTCTTCCGATAAAAAGGAATTGGGATTAAGGATCGGTTTAGCCTCCTCGGTTTTGGTTGTATTATTAGGAGTTGAAGGGGCATCGAATTGCGCATCGGCATTGATCGCACATATCAGTCCGTTCTTATCTAAGGTGACGAATGGGGCTACCGTGTTGCTGCGAAATTCAACCTGATAGCTTTTCTCTTTATCTGCCACTCCGCTAACTTCGGCAGATATGTCGGTTAAAGTGTATATAACTTCGTCTTGTGTGATAGGGTTTGCTATATTCAGATATTGTTGAGCATATTCGAAAAACTCTCCGGCTTTGCGGGTTGTTTTAGTTGCCTGTGCTTTTACGGTAATAGCCGTTTTCGGTAGCGAATATACTACTCCGTAATTGTTGCTCCTTACAGCACTCATTTTTACAGTTTCCTGAGCGTGCAATCCTCCGACAAACAATAGAGACAATAATCCTATATAATAATGTTTCATATTTTTTGTATTCTGAAATTAGTTGATAACAGACAGGGTAAAAGTAAGTATTTTCTGTCGTATTATCAAGATATATACAATCCGGACATATTACTAAAAACTGCCAGGGTCGAATTCTAAATTTACTTTTTTTCTTCGGTGATACCCGACTCGCGCATCTTGTCAAACTTGTCCAACTGATGTAAGTTGACAGTTAACGAATCTGAACTTGAGGAACTTTCGTATATAGTCAGTCCGAATACTTTGACATTATAGATCAGATGGTTAAATACTTCGCACATAATGCGTTCGTATTCAGCCCAAACTGTAGTATTGGTAAATGTGTACACTTCTATCGGTAATCCGGATGAAGTGGGTGCCAGTTCGCGAACCATCAAAGTCATATCCTGATGGATATTCGGATTATTCTTCAGGTACCATATTGCATAGCAGATAAACAGGTCACAGTTAGTTATTTGAAAACCATTGAGTAAAGAAGCTTCGTCAATTTTCAGATTTTTATTCAGTGTGCCGTATTCTTCTTTTTTCTGCTTGATATAACCTGCTAATGCTTCGGTTTTTTCATAAACAGCTAATTCTTCGTTGGTAAGGTTTCTTATGTCAGATTGTTTGATCACGAGTGCCCGTTTGATACGTCTTCCGCCGCTTTCCTGCATTCCTCTCCAGTTCTGGAATGAATCGGAGATAAGCGAATAGGTTGGTATTGTGGTTATTGTCTTATCAAAGTTCCGCACTTTTACCGTTGTTAAGGTTACTTCTTCTACAGTTCCGTCTGCGCCGTATTTGCTCATGGTTATCCAGTCGCCTATTTGTACCATATTATTTGTCGATATCTGGATACTTCCCACAAATCCCATGATTGTATCTTTGAACATCAGCATGAGTACAGCTGAGGCAGCTCCCATAGCTGCAAAAAATGCCGTTGCCGATTTGCCGGTAAGAACAGAGTATATTACAACAGCCCCGAAAATGAAAAGAATGATCTGTATGATTTGCAGATAGCTTTTCATCGGCTTATTTTGGAAAGCAGGTCTTTCTTGTATCAGGTCGGCCAGTGTACGTATTATTGCCATAATAGTCCAAATGACCATAAATACCATATATATATCGGTCAGTTTTATTGCAGGTTTTATTGCTGCATGATAGTCTGCAAATATGGTAGGTATAGCTGATATAATGAACGAGTAGGGTATAACCAATGCTAAGAAGTGGGGCAGCCGGTTGTTGCGGGCGTGACTGAATATGGAGAGTCCGGTTACTTTCTCGATCTTCTTGAAAGCGAAGGTCACTATAGTTTTGGTGATCTTTTGTAATAAGTATACAATTAATATAGCAGCAACCAGTACAATAATAAGATTAAGGATCTTGATCCAGTTTTCGGAGACTCCTATATCCGATAAAAAAGCCTGAATATGATTGGTTATAAAATTGGCAGATGTTGTAAATTCTGTTTTTTCCATAATGTATGATGTTGTTTAGCGTTTTGCTGCTAGTAAAATTGTTTTAAAGTTACACTTTTGAAGCTTGACTTCCTAAAAAAAGCTATATGCATCTAACATCGGACATAAAAATAAAGTTCGAATTTGATGTAATTCAGAAGATTTGTGTATTGTTATATATCTTGATAATTTCATACATTTGGGGTATTAATGAACGTATAGTTGTGTAATGGAGAATATCCGTTTCAGAGGGAATATTTTAGATGTTAAGCGAATTGTTTTATGGACAGTCTTTTCTGCGATTGTCTTTCTCTTGTTAGTATTGTTCTTTTTTTGTGTAGTTGCTGATATTGTATTTCAGTTGACGAGTATACCGGTTTTGTGATCGGATTTTTCTATATGCTCGGAAGCCTATTTGTTGCCATTTCATTGGGGCAAATGTTGGTAAACTTGTTGTATGGAAATGAGATTGAAATGTCGGAATCGGATGGTGTTTGGAAATTTACCCAGAAGGGGAGTTTTTCTTTTAGGATAGATTTGCAAACTATCAGAGTATTCAGAAGGTCACTAGATGAAAAACAAAATAGATTGAACCGCATAAGTATTAATACAGGAGACCGCACCCTGTATGTAAATGTGGGTACAATTTGGAAAGGAATTGTTAATATTGAGTTGAATAATAAGTTAGTCCAAACGGGCGAATTTTTGGCTCAACAGATGAAAGTTAAACTTATATGGAATGAGGGAAAAGACCGTCACGGGAAGATTATTAGTAACGAATTTTCAGTAATTCATCCGGAAATAAAAGACCGAGAACCTTATGTCGGTAAAAAGATTTGGGGAAGGACTGTCTTACTGGTTTTTGCTTCTCTAACATTAATGATTGTAGCCGGAGTGTATGCTGCAGTTTGGTTAACATCAGATGACGATCCCGGTAATATGGTTCAGGTACATGGAAAGGAATTAGGCGGTAGTAATTATTATTCGTATAATGACGAGGTTTATTATTTACGAAGGGGAGATGGATACTTTAAAGTGAAGGATGCAGATTATAATACTTTCCGCCCTTTGTTGAAGGATAAACAGTTTGGTGGTGAAATGGGAATAGATACTTTTTCCGTTTATTTAGGAACGGAGAGGATTGCAGATATCGACCGTCGGACAATACGGTATATCGGAGCTTATTTTATTGCTGATGCTAAATCGGTATATTATAAGAATTATAAACTGGAAGGAGCCGATTCCAAGACTTTTGGTTTGGTTGGTACGACTACTCATATTTCGAGTAAATATCCTTATGGAGGAGACAGCCGGAATCTTTATTACAAGCATTATTTATTAAAAGGAATCAATCCTGCTGAGGCATGGATATTCGACGGGATATATAACTATATAGCAGACAATAGATTGGTTTATTATCGGACAAATAGGTTAGAGGGAGTAAACGCTCAAAACTTTAAGGCCGAAAAAATAGATTATCAGCTTACGTATGCAACAGATGGTAAGTCGCACTTTATCAATGGAATAGCTTTTCCCGATAAGGTTGCGAATAAACTATTCGGCACATCTGAAGTTGATTTGCAGACTCTGAAACTATTAGCTAAAAAAGAGGACGGGTACTGTTATCATATGTTATTCTTCGATAAAGAGAACATATATTATTTTGATGAATCGAAGCAGGAATTTATTTGTAATGAGAGCTTTGATAAGGAGTTGGATCTGACGATTCTAGCTAATGGATTATTCTCTGATGGGAAAAATATCTACTTTATGATTGGAGAATCTGTACGACGACGAAGAGGTGGAGTGATAGCGTATATTACAAAGGTTGTAAAACTGGAAGATGTTAATTCAATAAATTTCCGAAAAGTAAAAGAGGTGAGCCGCGGTATAATCTGGACTGATGGACGCCGTTTTTTTGTTTCGGGATATATCGAAGAAAAGCATAGTTCGTCACTGTTATGGGAATTAAAGTGTGAACCGGCTGAAAGTTTCTCGAAAGACGATATAACGGGAATTCCCGACTATACATCATTTGTAAAAATAAAAACAAAGCCCAGAAAGTCGTTTTTGAAGGAAGATGATTATTAAGTATTTGAAGATGTATTTCCCGATAATAAAAGGCTCTTACTGCTTTGCTCGCAAGATCGGTAAAAAGAGTTGGAACCTTAAAATAATTATCCTGAGAAAAAAAATGTATGACACATGTACATATTCATCTAAATATCGTACTTTTGTAAGCTTAAAAGTTTTAAGCATCCGAATATGAAAAGCGTAAAGGTAAGAGATAAAGAATTTGAGTTGTTTATCCCTGAATCTGAGATAATTCAGGCTATAGATAGAATAGCCGAGCAGATGAATACCGAATTGGAAGGCAAAGATCCGCTGTTTGTATGTATACTGAACGGTTCGTTTATGTTTGCCGCCGAACTGATGAAGAAGGTGACAATTCCTAGCGAAATCTCTTTTGTACGTATGGCGTCCTATCAGGGGACTAAATCGACCGGAAAGATTAAAGAAATCTATGGGCTTGAAGAGGATATAGCCGGGCGTACTATCGTTATAATTGAAGATATTGTGGATACAGGTCATACTATGTCGTTAATTTTAGACCAGTTAGCTTGTGATGAACCGAAAGAGATAAAGGTTGCCACATTGCTATTTAAGCCTGAAGCATTAAAAACAGAGGTAAAATTGGACTATGTAGCTTTGGAAATCCCCAGCGACTTTATTGTCGGATTTGGTTTGGATTATGATGGTTACGGTCGCAACTTGGCTGATATTTACAAAATAAAATCATAAGATAGAATGTTGAACATTGTTATTTTTGGAGCTCCGGGCTCAGGTAAAGGTACTCAAAGTGAAAATCTTATCAAGAAGTATAATCTGGCTCATATCTCCACAGGGGATGTTTTGCGGGCTGAAAAGGCTTCCGGAACGGAACTTGGTAAGCTGGCTGACAGCTATATGTCGAAAGGTCAATTGATCCCCGATGAATTGATGATTGATATTCTAGCCAGCGTTTTTGATCAGAAGATCAAAGCCGGAGATTGTAAAGGTGTTATATTTGACGGTTTTCCTCGCACAATACCTCAGGGTAAAGCGTTATCTGAAATGTTAGAGAAGCGTAACCAAAGT
Source organism: Indolivaga macrotermitis (assembly GCF_900128985.1). GTDB lineage: Bacteria > Bacteroidota > Bacteroidia > Bacteroidales > Dysgonomonadaceae > Dysgonomonas_A > Dysgonomonas_A macrotermitis. The sequence goes on from NZ_FQUC01000011.1 coordinate 134,816, forward strand.
ATTTCGGCAGTAGTAAGTCTTGATGTTCCCGAAGAAGAACTTATTGAAAGGCTTATTAATCGTGGTAAGCAAACCGGGCGCAATGACGATAATTATGAAACGATCAAGGCTCGTCTAGATGTGTACTATAATCAGACTACACCATTGAAAGAGCTTTTCGAGAAAGAAGGGAAACTTTATTCTATCGAGGGAGTAGGTACTGTTGATGAAATATTCGGACGTATTTCGTCTGTTATTGACAGCGTAAAATAAAATAAACTATATGGGTTTGAAAGCTATTGGCTGATTAGGCCGGTGGCTTTCGGCTTTTTAAAGTTCGAACTTGTTTATTGCTTTATAAGCATAAATATTACTTAATTAAATTTACTGCCTGTGATTAGGTAGTTGTTAACAAATTATATGTCAGATACAAATTTTGTAGATTACGTCAAAATATACTGCCGTTCGGGTAAAGGGGGGAGAGGATCGACTCACTTCCGGCGTGAAAAGTATATTCCTAAAGGAGGTCCTGATGGTGGAGACGGAGGTGATGGTGGACACATCATTCTGAGAGGAAATCGGAATTACTGGACTTTGCTCCATCTTAAATTTAAGCGGCACTTATTGGCCGGACATGGCGAAAGTGGCTCCGGACGTTTATGTACCGGAAAAAAAGGTGATTCGGTAATAATCGATGTACCTTGCGGGACTGTTGCTTATGATGCCGAAACCGGTGAATATATATGTGATGTGACCGAAGACGGACAAGAAATAATCTTGCTGAAAGGTGGTAAAGGAGGTCGGGGAAATAACCATTTTAAAACTCCGACAAATCAAGCTCCACGTTATGCTCAGCCGGGAGAACCATTTGAAGAGAGACGGGTTGTCCTGGAACTGAAAGTTCTGGCCGATGTTGGATTGGTTGGGTTTCCGAATGCAGGAAAGTCAACTCTTTTGTCAGTAATGACAACAGCAAAGCCCAAAATAGCCAATTATGCATTTACCACACTTGAGCCTAATTTAGGTATCGTTAGTTATCGCGATCACCGTTCGTTTGTAATGGCAGATATACCCGGTATTATCGAAGGTGCCAGTGATGGAAAGGGATTAGGGTTGAGGTTTCTACGCCATATCGAGCGTAATTCACTTCTATTATTCTTAGTGCCGGCTGATGCAGACGATATTCATGCAGAATATAAGATATTATTGAATGAATTAGCACAATATAATCCGGAGTTATTAGATAAACGCCGTGTCTTGGCTATTTCTAAATCTGATATGTTGGATGAAGAGTTGATCGAGGCATTGAGTGAAGATTTACCTGAAATTCCTCATGTATTTATTTCATCTATTGTTGGACAAAATATTCAGCAGTTGAAAGATTTATTATGGAAAGAACTGAATGCGGATGGAGAATATGTGAAAGCTGCAGATAATCAGATCAAACATCGAAAGCTAGACATCAGGGCTATAGAGCTTGATGATGAAGAAGATGACTTCATTCCTGAAGATGATTATGAAGAGGAAGATTGGGATGAAGAAGATGAGGACTTCGACCCTGATTTTTACTATGGAGAAGGAATGGAAGATGAAGCTTCTGATGAAGATGTTAAGTCTTAAAAATATATTCTCTTAATGAGTTTAGAACTGATACATTCACCTTTACTTAATCGTTATAAATCGATTGTTCATTTTACAACTACGATCAACGGTGGAGTCAGCAGTGGCAATTATGCTACATTGAATCTTGGATTGTATTCCGGAGATTTGCCTGAAAACGTTATGGAGAACCGTTTCCGGTTAGCAGCAACTCTTGGTTTACCTCTTGAGAATTTGTTTTTTCCTTATCAGACGCACGAGGATAAGGTTTGTGTCATTGACGAAGCGTTTATAAATCTGCCCAAAGAGCAACAGTCTGAATTATTAAATGGAGTAGATGCATTAATAACAAATATTCCTTCAGTTTGTATTGGGGTTACAACTGCCGATTGTGTGCCTATTTTATTATTCGACCCAAGTACAAATGTTGTGGCGGCTGTTCATGCCGGCTGGCGGGGGACTATTGCAGATATTGCTGCTAAGACCCTGAATAAAATGATTCGGATTTTTGGTTGCTGTCTTGATAGTATGCTGGTATATATTGGACCGGCTATTTCAGAAGAATATTTTGAGGTAGGGGATGAAGTTGTATTAGCTTTCGAGAATGCTGGTTATGATTTGAGTCAAATACAAAGAGTGAATACTGAAACTAATAAGTCGCATTTAAATTTAAAAAAGGCGAATCAAATTAGGCTTGAACAACTGGGTATACTTTCTTCTAATATAGATATGTCAGATATATGTACCTATAAAAGTAGTGATATGTTGTTTTCTGCTAGACGACAGTCTGTTAATTCTGGTAGAAATATTACAGGTATATCCATTTCGAATAATTTATTATAGTGTATTATATTTGTATATTTATTCTTTGTGTTGAATTTTAGAGGTGTTGTTTTAGACATGTGAGATATATTGGGTTTATTTATAACTCCTGTTTTTTTATCTTTGGTGCAGAATAAAATATTATTGATTATGAAAAATATATTGTTTCTTTCTCTTGTATTAGGTTGTTGCTGGCAAACTATCTCTGGTCAGGAGATAGCTAATGATACGATCGTGTATAAGGGAGAGCATGGGTATATGCCTAATGATACAGTTCAGGATTGGACTATTGATTATCAAGCGTTGGAATCTCAGGTAAAAGCCGATATCGATTGGTTGAATTATACTCCATTGGGAGAAAGGCAAGATGTGAGAGATGATAAAAATAGATTTGTCTTGATGTGGATGTCTGGTGTACCTTATATGAAAATGAAGATTGACGATCGCATTGTTACATTTTCAGAAGGTGAGCCCTGGCTGGTTATGGCATACATGATCGGGTGGACGAAATACTTTCTTGAGAATAACTATTCACAGAATGAAATACAGCTAAGCATAGCAGGTATAAAGAATGTTGTAAACTTTTACAATCGCAACAAAAAGATATATCTTGAAAAAAATAAAGCGGTGGAGGCATATGTGAAGCTCGAGAAAGCAGGGAAACTGGAAGAGTATATATCCAGTGCTCTTTTATCTGGTGAATAGATAACAGATTTGTCTTTTAATAGAATAAATTGATGGATGTGAACAAAAAGTCACATCCATTTTTTATATATTATATAAAATTATTATTTATTGTCTTATTTTGATATAATTCTATTGGTCTTTACTGTACTGTATTGATAATTAGTATATTGGTTCTTTTGTGTTGTTGTAAAATCAAACTTTAAGGTGTTCTCAGAATTGTTCAATCAAAATTATTCTTTTTTCTATGTTTAAAAGCATGTATATGCTTTTTCTGTATGTAATGTGTTTATGTATAGGCATTTATCTTCGTGGTTCATGTTTTAGTGTAAAAAGTACATATGTTAATTAACATTTGAGTTGTTGTCTGGGTTATTAAAGTACCTATATTTGCCAATACCAAGTGATGGTATAAATTAAGAAATTAACGTTAACCTATTTCCAAATTCACTTAAAAAAATCTAAAAGATGAAAAAGAGCATCAAACAAAAGAGATTTAGACAAGAAGTGACTGGCAAGATACTTTTTAGTATTTTGGCTGTATTGTTTTGTTTATTACAGAGTAATGAAGTTTTTTCTCAAAGCGCAGAAAAAATACAGGTGAGGGGTGTTGTTTCTGATGAAACAGGAGAGACCCTTATTGGAGCAAGCGTGGCAGAAAAGGGAACCTCTAATGCAACAATTACTGGCCTTGACGGGGATTATACATTAACAGTATCTCCTGATGCAGTATTAGTTGTTGCTTATATCGGTTATTCGCCTCAAGAAGTGCCGGTAGGAGGGAAAACATCTGTCAACATTCAGTTGAGAAGCGATTCACAAGCCCTTGATGAGGTTGTGGTTACAGCTTTAGGTATTAAGAGAGACCGCAAGTCTTTGGGCTATGCGTTGTCTGAAGTAAAGGGTGATCAACTAACAGAAAACAGGGACGCGAATATCGCTAACAGCCTTTCCGGTAAAGTTGCAGGTCTTCAGGTAAAACCCTCGGCTTCAGGTGCGGGCGGTTCTAGCCGTATTGTTCTTCGTGGAGCTAACTCCATTAGTGGTAATAACCAACCTTTGATCGTTGTAGACGGTGTGCCTATTGATGGTGGTACAGGTGCCGATAATGACGATATCTGGGGTGAAGGTGTGTATGACACAGGATCAGGTATGTCTGATATATCGCCGGATGATATTGAGAATATCACTGTTCTGAAAGGTCCTGCAGCAGCTGCTTTATACGGTTCGCGTGCCGGTAATGGTGTAATCATGATTACGACTAAGACGGGTAAAGGTACTAGCGGTATCGGGGTATCTTATAACTCGAACCTGACTTTCGAATCATTAATGATGACACCTAATTTCCAGAACACATATGGACAGGGAGCTAATGGTGCGCTTGACCAGCAATCTATTTTCAGCTGGGGAGCAGAAATGAAGGGACAGTCGTATACTGACTATGCCGGAAGTTTTAATGATAATAAGGAATTCGTGAGTCTTCGTAATAAGACTTATAGTGCCGGAGGTATGGATATTAAAGATTTTGTCCGCACTGGTACAACCTGGACTAACAGTTTGGATATCTCAAGTGGTGGTGATAAAAATACTATTCGTTTCGGGGTAATGAATCTGATGAACAAAGGTGTAGTTCCTAATAATGATTTCAAAAGATCATCTGCAACATTGCGTGCTACAGCCGAATTGACAAAGAAATTAACATTGGATGCTAAGGCTAACTTTATTCATCAGGATATGAATAATATGGTTAAATTAGGAGCAAGTCCTGATAATATTTTCTATCAATTCTTGTTAATGCCTCGTTCTACGCATTTAAGTGATTTTTCTCTTGGTGCAAATGGCTATAAATCTTCATATAAAGGTATAGTTAATCCTTATGCATATCCATCAGGAACAGTTGATGCTTCAGGATTCGATCTTTCAGGGAAGCCATTAAGTTATGCTAAACCTTCCGCTGGTAATGTCGCTAACCCTTATTTCTCGGTTTATAATAACACGACAAATGATAGGAGATACCGCTTTATCGGAATGACATCTTTGAAATATGAGTTTACTGACTGGTTGAATATTCAAGGGCGTTATGGAGTTGATTATATTGCAAGTCAATTGAAAGATATTCAGTCGTCGGGTAGTCCGCTTTGGTATTCGGATAAGAATGGTAACTTCTCTTTATCAAAGAGTGATAGCTACGAGATGAATGCCGACTTATTGATCACATTTAATAAGCAACTGACTGACAAACTCGGATTATTAGCAACTGCCGGAGGAAATATGATGTATTCGAGATCCGATGGTGTATGGAATTCAACTAACGGATTAGCAATTGAGTATTATTATGCTCTAGCTAACGGTGTGAACAAAGATGCATCTAATTCTCTTTACCGTAAGCAAATTAACTCTTTGTACGGTACTACATCTTTCTCTTGGGATAATATGCTGTACCTAGACTTAACAGCCCGTAATGACTGGTCTTCGGCTCTAAATAGTGATAACAGATCTTATTTCTATCCGTCTGCAGGTCTTAGCTGGATATTTACTCAATCATTTGGCGAAAGAAACGGTCTAGGCCCAATTAACTATGGTAAGGTACGCATGTCATGGGCTCAGGTTGGTAACGATACCGATGCTTATAGGCTTCATAACTATAGAACGATTCGTGTAAATTCTCAAGATGGTTCTATGCAAGCTAACAAAAATCAGGTAAAAGCATTATACAATCTTAAAAACGAGACAATAAACTCTTGGGAGCTAGGATTGGATCTGAAAGCGTTCAACAACCGGGTAGGTTTAGACTTTGCTTTCTATAATAAAGAAGCGAAAGATCAAATATTGAGAAAAGATATACCTGCTTCGACCGGATATCTTTTTGAATATATAAATGCGGGTAATGTAAGAAACCGTGGTATTGAGATTATGCTTACAGGAACTCCTGTTCGGACGAAAGATTTTGTATGGGATGTAGCTTTGAACTGGTCAAAGAACAGTAATAAGATATTGAAACTTACTCCTGACGGACAAAGACAAACATTAAGCCATGCATCATATTCGGATCAGATTATAGTTGTAGCTGACGAAGGTGGTTCATATGGCGACATGTATGGTAAGGCATACGCAAAAGATACTAAGGGTAACCTGATTGTAGATGAAAATGGTTTGCCTACTTATACAAGTAGTTTTGTGAAATTGGGTAATTACAACCCTAGTTGGATGGGAGGTTTGACAAGTACGTTCAACTATAAGGGGATTTCTCTTTCATTCCAGATCGATATGCGCTATGGTGGTGATGTATACATGGGGTCTTACCGTTCGGGAGCAAGCTACGGTACATTAGACTTTACGGAAGCAAATCGTGCTGAAGGAAGTATACTTGTGAAAGGTGTTTACGCCGATGGTACAGCCAATACAACCAAAACCAATGCACAACTATATTGGGGACGGGTTGCGAACATTACAGAAGAATGGATATATGATGCAACTAACATCAGATTAAGAGAGCTAAGCATAGGATATTCGATTCCAAGAAAACTTCTTCGTCAAACTCCGCTGGAAGGTGTGAAATTGAGTTTCGTAGGACGTAACCTTTGGATGATATACAGTAAAACTGACGGTTTCGATCCGGAAGCAGGATTTACAACAGGTAATGCACAAGGTATCGAAATGGGATCTATGCCTACTTTACGTTCATTAGGTTTCAATCTGAATGTTACTTTCTAACCTATAAAAATCCGAAATCATGAAAAAAAATATATTATTATTCATATTCTCAATATCATTGGGATTGATAAGTTTCTCTTCTTGTACAGATTTCGATAATCTGAACGATGATCCATATAATCCTAAGGAAGAAGATTATGACTTCTCTAAAGCCGATTTGGGTGCAGCTCTTCGTTATGGTAGTAATCTTGATTATATAGCAGATAACGGAGGTCTTGCCGGGGGAGGAGACTTATTTGACCGTATCAAAAATAACTGTTGGGAGCCTTGGGCACAATATTTCGTAGGAGGGGCAAATCCTCAGAATGGATGGGTAGAAGCTTATTGGAAAGCTAATTATGCAACTTGGATGTCACTTCTTAACGGTGTAATTCGTGATGCTGCGCTTTATCCTGACCGCGAAAATTCAGAAGCTATTGCCCGTATCTGGCGCGTATATATGTTATCGACTTTCTCTGACTATTTCGGACCGGTACCGTTCTCTGAAGACCCGACAGAACCAAGTCCCGATTATATGTCAGTTCAGGATCTACATACAATCTTTTTCAAAGATCTGGAAAGAGCTATAGATCTGTTTGTTCCCGGACCAACTATGGTTGTTGATGAAGACTTTATATTTGGTGGAGATATTCTTAAATGGCAGAAATTTGCGAATACGCAGAGATTTATGTTAGCTTTGAAAATCTCGGAAATTGATCAGGCGACAGCAGTAGCAGAAATGAAAAAATCATTGGCACATCCGGCAGGTTTAATGACCAGTACAGCTGACGATGCTGTAGGACGTTGGTACGATTCGTGGCAAAATGGTCCTGCATATGGAGGTCTTACATGGAACAGATATGCGATGACAACTACTATGGAAAAAATGATCACAGGTATAGGTGGTTTTCCATATACAGGAGCAGCAACAGGAAAGAAACCTTCTCATGTAGATCCTCGTGCTCAGACATGGTTTGATCCAAGTAATCAGGGTTCGAATTTCCAAGGTGTAAATGTTGCCCCTATTACATGGGATGAGAATACTATATCCTGGATAAGCGCTACGATAAAAGCTGACAACCGCAGGCCATTAGATCAATTGACGTATGTAGAAACATGTTTTATGTTAGCAGAGGCTGTTCATAGAGGTTTTGTTTCGGCAGGAGAAGCCGGCGGCGATGATAAGGCTTGGTATGAAAAAGGAGTTAAAGCCTCTTTTGCCCGTTGGGGTGTAAGTGCTAAAGCTGATGATTATCTGGCTTCTACAGCTAAGAACGGATGGGGAACATCGGCTAAATATGACGATACCAGCGGAGCAGGAAATACTAAGCTTGAAAAAATCGTTACTCAACGCTACTTAGGTTTATTCACAGACCTGTCTTTTCATGTATGGAATGATAAGCGCCGTTTGAATCTTCCGGCTATGGATATTCCCGAATATCAAAATACAAGTGTTGGTACCTGGCCAAGAGACGGAAATATACAAAACCCGATGAACTACTTCCAAAGAGGTATGTATCCTCAAAATGAGGAGATGAATAATCCTAAATATACTTTGGTTCCATTAGGTGGAGAAAACATAGTTACAGTTCCGCTTTGGTGGGCTTCGAAGAAAGCAAATTATTGTACATCAACAAGTAAGTAATACTATATAAGACTGCTTAGTGGTGCAGGGATAGATAACTATAACTCTTGCACCACTAACAGTTAAAATAAAAAAATCGCTGATTTTAGTGGTATAAATAATGATTGGTTTTGTACAGGAAATGTCGAAAATAAAGTCAGATATACTCAGCATATTGAGTATCTAACCGAAAATAAAGAAATGCATATCACATGAGAATAGGAATTGATTTAGGTGGCACTAATGTAAGAGTGGCACTTGTGGATGACAACGGGATAATAAATGTTATAAAAGAACCTTGTAAATCAGATAAGGCTGTTGATGAAATTATGGATCACATAAAAGAGATGATCCGTAAAATCAAAACTCCGGATGTAACAGGTATAGGTATAGGTGTACCATCTGCCGTAGACCCTGTAAGAGGTATAGTGTATAATGTGATGAATATCCCTTCGTGGAAGGAAGTACACATAAAAGAGATTCTCGAAAAAGAATTCAGTATCCCTGTATATGTCAATAATGATGCAAATTGTTTTGTCATGGGCGAAAAATTTTATGGAGCAGTTAAGCCTTATAAAGATATAATAGGGATAACACTCGGTACAGGATTGGGATCGGGACTTGTTATTGATAATAAGTTATATACCGGGAGTAACACATGTGCCGGAGAGATAGGCTGTATCTCATATCTTGATTATACATATGAGGATTATTGCAGTAGCCGTTATTTCATAAGGGAACACAACACAACCGGAGAAAATGCTTACAAAGCAGCAAAAGAAGGTGATGCAGAAGCCCTTCAGATATGGGACGAATTTGGAGTCCATATTGCTAACATGATTTTTACGGTATTATTTGCGTACGATCCGCAAGCTATTGTGCTCGGAGGTAGTGTTGCAAATGCATATGAGCTGTTTGCGTCTTCGATGCATACCAGATTGAAAGATTTTATGTTTCCCCATGTGATCGATAAGCTTGTAATAAAAGTATCGGAAGTTCGTGATGTTGCAATATTAGGAGCTGCGGCTCTGGTGCCAAAATAAATATAAAATTAAAGGGTTATGGTTTTTAAATCTTCGTATTCAGCTATATATATTCTGTGTTGTATGCTACTGTTGGTATCGTGCGGCAAAAATGAGAAAAGTGAATATAAATCGATTAAATTATCTGAAAACTGGAAACTTCATCCATCAGACAGCATAGTTCGTCAGGGAGAAATAATTGCTTCACAGGAACAATCTGTGGAAGGTTGGTTCGAGGCAAAGGTTCCTTCGACAGTTTTAGGAACATTGACTGCGAACGGATTGTATGGAGATGCCTTTGTCGGTAAGAATATTACGGATATTGACAAGACGCAGTTTGATAAGTCATGGTGGTATAGAACAGAGTTTGATTTACCTCAATTAGGCGATAACCAGCATGTTATTATCGATTTTGACGGAATTAGCTATTATGCTAATGTGTGGCTGAATGGAAAGCTGGTCGCTTCGCGCGATTCGCTGTATGGTACATACAGACGTTTTTCGTTTGATATCACTTCTTTTGTGACAGAGAAAAATACACTAGCGGTTGAAGTATTTAGAGGTCAAGCAGGTGACCCTAATGTCGGTTTTGCGGACTGGAATCCACGTCCGGCTGACGAGAATATGGGTATATTCAGAGAAGTAACATTAAAGATAACCGGTTCTGCAAAATTAAATAATACCTATGTTCATACGAAAGTAAATACCCAGACTCTGGACGAAGCATGGGTTACTGTTGAGACCGAAGTTGAGAACCTTACAGATGCACCGGTAAATGGTGAATTGAAAGGCAAAATAGAGTCGATAAGTTTTACGTATCCCGTAAGCTTACAACCAAATGAAAAAAAGAAAATAGTATTAACATCCGAACAAGTAAAAGATCTTCATATAAAACAACCTCGTTTGTGGTGGTGCAATAATATGGGGAATCCGGAATTATATGATTTGGAATTAAACTTCCTAACGGATAATGCTGTTACATATACAGATTCGGTTACTTTCGGTATTCGTCAGATCGAGGATTTTTTTGATGGTGATGATCGTCGGGGTATAAAACTGAATGGCAAAAAAGTTCTCCTGAAGTCAGCAGGATGGACTGACGATATATTCTTACGTGATACGCCCGAAACAAACGAATTGCAAGTGCAATATGTGAAGGATATGAATATGAATATGATTCGTTTTGAAAATTTCTGGGGAACCAGCCAGAACATATACGACCTTTGCGACAAGTATGGCTTGTTGGCTCTGGTAGGATGGAGTTGCCAATGGGAGTGGGAAGCCTACTATGGTAAACCTTGTGACGAAACGTATGGCTGTATTCTGAATGATCAGGAGATTGATCTGATAGCAGAATCATTTGCCGATCAGGTATTATGGTTGAGAAACCATCCTTCTATAATAGGGTGGATGCCTGGAAGCGATATGTTACCGGCTCCGAAACTGGAAGAAAAATATTTGGCATTCTTAAAAGAGTCCGATAGCAGCAGACCATATATTGGTGCCGCTAAAGAACGCACCAGTGAGTTGAGTGGAAAAACAGGAACCAAGATGGCCGGTCCTTACGAATATGTAGGACCAAACTATTGGTATATAGATACAAAATTTGGCGGAGCATTCGGTTTCAATACCGAAACGGGTATCGGTGCACAATTACCGGTACTGGAATCTATCGAAAAGTTTATACCTAAAGATAAGCTATGGCCATTGAATGATTATTGGGGATTCCATTGTACAGCATCTGCTACGGCTATGAATTCGTTAAAGGTTTTGACCGAGGTAATGGATAATAAGTACGGGAAAGCCGATAATCTGGAAGATTATTTATTGAAGGCAGACCTGATCAATTATGATGGAACCAGAGCTATGTTTGAAGCGTTCAGAGCCAATATTGATAAAACTACAGGTATAGTTCAGTGGATGCTAAATTCGGCATGGCCATCGCTATATTGGCAATTATATGATTATTACAAAGTACCTACAGCAGCTTACTATTCGGTGAAGAAAGCTAATCAGCCTATCCAGTTGATCTATAACTATGGTACAAATGCCATACATGCTGTAAATGAAACTATGTCTGATATAAAAGGACACAAGGCGGTTATCCAGGTTTTCGATACAAAATCGAAACTATTAGATAAGAAAGAAGTAGAGGTAACTCTGACAACAAATACGGCTTCTGAAATATTTAAGTTACAGGAGTTGACAGGTAATATATTTGTTGATACAAAGATATTTAATGAGGAAGGAGAATTGGTTGCTGATAATTTCTATTGTATTTCAGCGAAACAAGATGAGTACGACTGGGATAAGACAGACTGGGTACATACCTCGGCAAAAGCTTACAGCGACTTTAAAGATTTAGCTCAACTTCCGGCCATTACATTAGATGTGAAATGCGAAAAAGCGGAATCGGGTAACGATGTGGTATATTCGGTGACAATTAAAAATACATCATCCGATATTTCGTTCTTCAATAACCTGAAATTGAAAGATAATAACGGAGATATAATTTGTCCTGCATTTTGGTCGGATAATTATATAAGTATCTTGCCGGGAGAAGAAAAAATGTTAAAATGTAAGATCAGTAAACACGATATGCCGGATAGTACTGTAACTTTAGAAGTGAAGGGATGGAACTGTTCTAGAATGAGTATGGGTGTTTGATTGACAGATGATAAAGAAATTAACTAAAATTTATTCAAGAATATGAGATTAGATTTAAGTTCACAGATAGTATTGGACCGTGTGCCACAACGGTACTATCGTCCTGAGAATGAATATGAATTGTCGGCCCAGACCCGTTATGAAAAAGTGCCGACCAGTATTTATGAGTCATCGGTAGATGCTTCATTACATATAGCAAAATATATAGCCGACAGGATAAGAGAAAAGCAGAAATCGAATGAAACATTCGTATTGGGATTGCCCGGAGGACATTCTCCACAGACTGTCTACGGAGAATTGGTGCGGTTTCATAAAGAGGAAGGATTGAGTTTTAAAAATGTAATTGTATTTAACTTATACGAATTTTATCCATTACAACCGCAATCGAACAGTAATTTACGTTTGTTAAAAGAATTGTTTCTTGATCATGTAGATATTTTACCTCAAAATATTTATTCTCCGGATGGATCGGTTCCGAAAGAAGAAATTTTAAATTATTGCCGTTGTTACGAGCAAACTATCCAGAAAGTAGGAGGTATAGACTATTTGTTGTTAGGTTTGGGGCGTGCCGGTAATATTGGTTTAAATATAGCCGGATCGAGCTTTGGTTCAAAAACACGTTTGGTCTTGCTTGATGTACAGTCTAAAAAAGAAGCAGTTAATACATTTGGGTCATTAGATAAAGTTCCCGATAGTGCTGTTACAGTTGGTCTGTCTACTATAATGAATGCTAAGGAGATTACCTTGATAGCCTGGGGCGAAGACAAGGCAAAGAGTATAGTAGATGTAGTTGAAGGAAATATATCTGACCGGATTCCGGCTTCGTGCCTACAGAGCCATTTGAATGCGCATATTGTATTGGATCTTAATGCTGCCTATGGTTTGACCCGTATCAATCGTCCATGGCTGGTTACCAGTTGCGATTGGAATGATAAGTTAATTCGCCGGGCTATAGTTTGGTTGTGTCAAAAGTTAAATAAACCGATTCTGAAACTTACCAATAAAGATTATCAGAACAACGGGTTAGAAGAATTACTGTCTCTGTACGGATCGGCATACAATGTGAATATTATGGTATTCAATAACCTGCAGCATACTATAACAGGATGGCCCGGAGGTAAACCGAATGCAGATGATACGAACCGTCCCGAGAGAGCTAAACCTTTTCCTAAAAAGGTCGTTATATTCAGTCCTCATCCTGATGATGATGTGATTTCGATGGGAGGAACTTTCAAGCGGTTGGTCGATCAGAAGCACGATGTCCATGTGGCTTATCAAACTTCAGGAAATATAGCTGTGGGTGATGATGAGGTGATTCGTTACGTATCGGTTATGGAGGATGTAAGAAGCAAATATGATCCAACGAATGAGGTATTGAAGAAAGAATATGCGGATATTTTGCAATTTCTGTTACACGATAAAAAACAGGATGATGTGGATACTCCCGATGTGCTGTTTCTGAAAGGTCATATTCGAAGAGGAGAAGCTGTAGCGGGGTGCCGTTATGTTGGTATAGATGCTTCGCATGCACGATTTTTAGACCTGCCTTTCTATGAAACCGGAAAAATAAAAAAGAATCCTATTTCGGAAGCCGATGTAGAGATTATAAAAGATTATTTATTGGAGATAAAACCTCACGAGGTATTTGTTGCCGGTGACTTGGCCGATCCTCATGGAACACATAAAGTTTGTCTGGATGCCATATTAGCAGCTATTGACGAATTGAAAGATGCAGATTGGCTTAAAGATTGCCGCATCTGGATGTACAGGGGAGCATGGCAAGAGTGGGAGATAGACCATATAGAAATGGCTGTTCCTATTTCACCGGAAGAATTACGGGCAAAACGTAATGCGATCCTCAAACACCAGTCACAAATGGAAAGTGCTCCTTTCTTAGGAAATGACGAACGCTTATTCTGGCAAAGAGCCGAAGAAAGAAACAAGGCTACAGCAGACTTGTACCATCAATTGGGGTTGGCTAGTTATGAAGCTATCGAGGCCTTTGTTGAATACAAACCATTATAAGTTAAACAGTAATTATGAGATTAATTATTCAGGATAATTATGACATTATCTCTCAATGGGCGGCAGCTTATGTTGTATCTAAGATACAGGCTGCCCGTCCTACTGAGGGCAAGCCATTTGTGTTGGGGCTACCAACTGGTTCTACCCCTTTAGGTATGTATAGATATTTGATAAAATACTATCAGGAGAATAAGTTGTCTTTTAAACATGTCGTTACATTTAATATGGACGAGTATGTGGGATTAGATAAGCAACATCCGCAGAGTTACCACTCTTTTATGAGAAATAACTTTTTTGGGCATATTGATATTCAGGAAAGTAATACGAATATACTGAATGGAAATGCGTCTGACTTACAGGCCGAATGTGAATTATTCGAAGCCAAGATAAAAGCTGTGGGCGGAATTGACCTGTTTCTGGGTGGAATAGGGCCCGATGGGCATATTGCTTTCAATGAACCCGGTTCGTCTTTAAGTTCGAGAACTCGAATTAAGACGCTTACACAGGATACTATAATTGCTAATTCGAGATTCTTTGATGATGATATTCAAAAGGTGCCCAAGACTGCTCTTACTGTAGGGGTCGGTACTATTCTGGATGCCAAAGAAGTTTTGATACTGGTAAACGGACACAACAAAGCAAGGGCACTGGCTCAGGCTGTAGAAGGTGGTATCAATCAGATGTGGACAATCTCGGCATTACAATTGCATCCACACGGAATTATTGTTTGTGACGAGGCTTCTACATACGATCTGAAGGTAGGAACCTATAAATATTTCAAAGATATAGAACGGGAGAATTTATCACCTGATATGCTGCTGACATAATATTGTTAACAAATTAAATAAGCTTATGAAAAAAATGAAACTGTTGTACTGTCTTGCTATTTTATTTATAGCAAGTGCTTGTACCAAAGACAGTGTTGTGGCTGATTATAATATCGTGCCGTTGCCGCAGCAAGTGTCTGAAACAGAAGGAGAGGGATTTACCCTTGACGGAAAGACTAAAATTGTTTACGAAAAAGGAAACGAAGCTCAAAAACGTGTAGCTGAATTTCTGGCTGATTACATCAAAAAGGGTGCGGGTTTTTCTCTTACCGTTTCTGATGCCGGAGAGACAGATAATGTAATTATCCTTAAATCGGATTATAAAACCGATAAACCGGAATCATATAACTTGACCGTGACTGCGAAGCAAATCGTTATCAATGGGTCTGACGATGCCGGTACATTTTACGGGGTTCAGACTTTGCGTAAGTCTATACCTGCAACTACAGAAGAGAATCCGGTTCTATTTAAACCTGTTGATATACAAGATTACCCACGGTTCTCTTATCGTGGAATGCATTTGGATGTCAGCCGTCATTTCTTTACGGTAGAAGAAGTGAAGGAGTATATTGATATTCTGGCTCTACATAATATCAACCGCTTTCACTGGCACCTGACAGACGATCAGGGCTGGAGAGTTGAAATTAAAAAATATCCGGAACTGACTACAATAGGATCAAAAAGGGATGAGACGGTGATAGGACGTAATACCGGAAAATACGATGGTACGCCTTATGGACCTTATTTCTATACTCAAGAGGAAATTAAAGATGTTGTAGACTATGCTCAGAAACGTTTTATCACGATAATTCCGGAAGTAGACCTACCGGGGCATATGCTTGCTGCATTAACAGCTTACCCCAATCTGGGATGTACCGGCGGACCATACAAAGTAAGCCCTGAGTGGGGTATATTTGAAGATGTATTGTGTGCAGGGAACGAGGATATCTATCCGTTCCTTGAAAATGTATTTACTGAAATAATAGAATTATTCCCGGGTGAACTCATTCATATCGGGGGAGACGAATGCCCTAAAACAAGATGGGCTGCCTGCCCTAAATGTCAGGCTAAGATTAAAAGCCTGGGCTTGAAAGCGGATAAAGAACACTCTGCCGAAGAAAGGCTGCAAAGTTATGTCATATCACATATGGAAAAATTCTTGAGTGATAAAGGACGCAAAGTAATTGGCTGGGACGAGATTATGGAGGGAGGAATTGCTCCTAACGCTGCTATTATGTCATGGAGAGGTACCGAAGGCGGTATTGCTGCTGCCAAGATGGGGCACGATGTGGTAATGGTACCTACCAAATATCTGTATTTTGACTATTATCAGACCGATGACCTTTCTCAGGAAAAATTCGGAATCGGAGGTTTTGTACCTGTTTCGCAAGTATATAATTTTGAACCGATGCCCGAAGGTCTGACTCCTGAGCAGCAAAAGCATATTATAGGTGTTCAGGCTAACTTGTGGAGCGAATATGTGCTCAATTTCCCTCATGCAGAATATATGGTTTTACCTCGTATGGGTGCATTGAGTGAGATACAATGGACTATGCCCGAGAAGAAGGATTATCAAACATTCTTACCTCGTTTGGTGAAGCTAACCCAGCTTTATAAGCGATTAGGATATACATATGCTACTCATATTTTTGACATTTCAGCTAAAGTTGAGCCGATGAAAGATGAGCGTAAAATTGTTGTTACAATGAGTACGTTCGATAATTCTCCTATCTATTATACCCTTGATGGTAGTGCTCCGACAACTTCGAGTGCGAAATATGAGAAACCGCTTGAGATAACAGATAATTCTATATTGAATGCTATCACAATAAGGGGAGCAGATAGCAGCCGTGTTTATACAAAAGCATTTGACTTCAATAAAGCAACATTTAAGGAAGTAACTCTGGAAAATCCTTCTATACCTAAATATACGTATGGCGGAGCGCCTTCGTTAGTAGACGGTTTGAAGGGAGGAAAAGTTTTCTCAAATGGTGCATGGGTTGGTTTTACTGCCGATTTTGTAGCTGTGGTTGATCTTGGTGAAGAAACAGACGTTTCGGAAGTTACTATAGGTACATTTATTGATGTAAGTGATTGGATTTGTGGTGCTACTGAGATGGAAGTATTATTATCGTCAGATAACAAAACTTTCAAACAGGTATTCCACGAAAAATATCAGGAAGTACAAGAGGGACAGGAAAAAGAATTGAAGGATGTGAAAGCTTCGTTCGCTCCTGCAAAAGCCCGCTATGTGAAGATTATAGCTAAACCGATCCCTCGTATGCCGGACTGGACTCAGGGACGAGGAAACCGTGGTTCGATATTTATTGATGAGATCTCTATAAAGTAAGGATTCACCTTTTGTTTTGAAAAAATTCTTTTCCGAATGTCTGTATTATAAAAACTACAGATATTTGGAGAAGAATTTTTTAGTTTATATCATCTTATAAGGACATATAATAAAGTATGGATTTATTTTTTTTCTACGAAGCTTATTCTAATTAGGTCAATATTAACTAATTTAGCCAACTTACTCACTTTTATAAACTCTTAACCGTTTTTGTTATGAACTTAAATGAACCGTACGCTTTGTTTGAAAGGAATAATCAGGAGTTATTGCAATTATTAAATGATTGGGAACCGAAATTATTGGCTCTGAGTAATGAAATTATTTCTATCCGGAAGAATAAGCAAAACAGGACGATAAAACAGATCGTTGGTCATTTAGTTGATTCTGCGTCTAATAATACTCACCGTATAATTCACTTGCAATATCAGGAGAACCCTTTGATTTTTCCCGATTATGCAACTTTTGGTAATAACGACCGATGGATAGCTATTCAGGATTATCAATCGGAAGACTGGAATGATCTGGTTCAACTGTGGAAATATTCTAATGAGCATGTTATTCATGTTATCCGTAATGTGAAAAAGGAAAAACTGGATAATGAATGGATCGCTGGAACAGGTGAAAAGGTGTCTCTGCAATCTATGATCTCGGGTTACTTGTCTCATTTTAAATTACACTTGAACGAAATAGATGAGTTAATAAATAATGAGAATCGGTAGTTGAAAAAGGTTCTTTAGTTTTTCTACTATTTACTAACGCGCCTAAAGGCTTGTTCTTCATTTTGCCTTGATGCAAAACGAAGCAAAAGATCAAGACTGCGCCTGCAAGCCCGACCCGTTACGTGCTCGAAAGCTAAGACAAAAGAAATCGTTTATTGTAGCAGTCCTTTTGTCTTTTAACGCTCTCTTCGCACAACGGATACCCCGTGCTTTACGCCGATGTCGGAACCTGGCGGATAATAAACTTATTTGGCGAATCGACTTGCCTGGTGCAAACAAAGTCTTTTCATTTTCTTTTGCGGCTTTGGGCAAAAGGAAGGCAAGCAATCTATGATTGCGTGCAGTAAAAAATAAGTATTATTAAAAAGAACATTTTTTCAACTACAGATTGACATAAATAAAGGATAAATAAGTTCGCTTTCTTTTCTTTGCGGATAACTCTTTTTATCTATATATACACTACCGGAATACATTCAGTAGGACTAAGAATAAAAAAATAGTATGTAACGTGTCACTTTTGTCACTTTTAAAGGTTTTTTAGATTGATATTCAATGCGAAAAAAAGGTGACAAAGGTGACACCAAGTCAACATTGCTTGTATAACTTTGTTTACTTATTGTCACTTAAAATATAAATAGAATGGCTGATAATATACAAGAAGGAAATAAGACGTTGAGGTTTGGAATTGTAGGTACGAATTTTATCGTGGATACAGTGTTGGCTGCGGCAGCATTGGACAGCCGGTTCAGTGCAACTGCAATCTATTCGAGAACGCAGGAAACGGCAGATGCTTTTGCCGGTAAGCACAATATTCCGTATACTTTTACTTCACTGGAAGAGATGGCTCAGTCCGATCTTATTGATGCTGTGTACATTGCTTCGCCTACAGCTTATCATGCGAAACAAAGTATACTCTTTATGGAGAACGGGAAACATGTTCTCTGTGAGAAACCTATGGCCTCTAATATCCACGAAGTGCAGGCGATGATAGCGGCTTCGCATAAATATGGTGTAACATTGATGGAAGCCATGCGGTCTACCCTTACCCCTAACTTTAAGAAGGTGGTTGATAGTTTGCCGGAAGTGGGCACCATAAGGAGATACTTTGCCAGTTATTGCCAGTACTCCTCCCGCTATGATAAACTGAAAGCCGGGATTGTAGAGAATGCTTTCAAACCCGAATTTTCGAATGGGGCAGTCATGGATCTGGGAGTATATACAATCTATCCGATGATTGTTTTATTCGGTAAACCTCTTTCTATACATGCTTCGGGGCTGTTACTGCCCACGGGTGTCGATGGTCAGGGTGCTGTGAATTTCGAGTACGAAGGTATGAATGCTACTGTTTTATATTCGAAAATATCGGATTCTCTTTTGCCATCGGAAATACAGGGTGAAAGCGGAATAATATCATTGGACAGGATTGATGTTATATCGAAAGCTCAGTTTCATAAGCGTAAGGGTGATTCATATACATTGTCAATAGATACTCAGAAAAATGAATATTATTACGAAATTGCCGAATTTATAGATCTTGTGGAGTCGGGTAGGAGAGAATCGTTCATTAACAGCCATGCCAACTCATTGGCGACAATAGAGGTTATCGATGAAATAAGGCGGCAGATAGGTGTTGTGTTTCCTGCGGATACAGATAGTAAGTTTTAAGGCTTTTTTTACTGTTTGCTTCCGATTATTTTTGTTAATTTTGTCACTATATACACAGGTAAATAATCCTGTATTCACTGTTTTTTGAATAATGATCAACTGAAATTCAATAATAGATTATCAATATGGCAACTCCAGCATTTAAGTATCAGGAGACTTTTCCTCTTGGAAAGGATACGACTGAGTACTATTTACTATCAAAAGAGTATGTATCTACCACTACATTTGAAGGACAAGAAGTTCTGAAAGTAGATCCGGAAGGTTTAACATTGTTGGCTCAACATGCATTTCGCGATGTAGAATTTCTACTTCGTCCCGAACATCAGGCACAGGTATCTAAAATATTGTCAGATCCGGATGCAAGTGATAACGACAAATTTGTAGCTCTTACTTTTCTTCGTAATGCCGAAATCTCGGCAAAGGGAATACTTCCGTTTTGTCAGGATACCGGTACTGCTATTATTGTAGGAAAGAAAGGTCAGTCTGTATGGACAGGCGGAAATGATGAGGAAGCTCTTTCGAAAGGTGTATACAATACATTTACAGAAGAGAATCTGCGTTATTCGCAAAATGCTCCGTTAAATATGTATGACGAAGTGAATACCGGTTGCAACCTGCCGGCTCAAATAGATCTTTATGCGACAAAAGGTAATGAATATAAATTCTTGTTTGTAGCTAAAGGTGGAGGTTCTGCCAATAAGACATACTTATATCAGGAAACTAAAGCATTGCTTACTCCGGGTAAACTGGAAGCTTTCCTGATAGACAAAATGAAATCATTAGGTACGGCAGCATGTCCTCCTTATCATATAGCATTTGCGATAGGTGGTACTTCTGCCGAAACTAACCTGAAAACTGTAAAACTGGCTTCTACTAAATATTATGATAACCTGCCGACTTCGGGAAATGAAGGTGGACAGGCATTCCGTGACTTAGAGATGGAAGCTAAGCTGTTGAAGGCTGCTCAGGAGCTGGGTCTTGGTGCTCAGTTCGGAGGTAAGTATTTCGCTCATGATATCCGTGTGGTACGTTTGCCACGCCACGGAGCTTCTTGTCCTGTCGGTATGGGAGTTTCTTGTTCGGCTGACCGTAATATCAAAGGTAAGATCAATAAAGATGGTATCTGGCTCGAAAAAATGGAAGATAATCCTTCACGGTTAATTCCTGCCGAATATCAGCAAGAAGGCGAAGCCGGAGGTGTTAAAATAGATCTGAACCGTCCTATGCCCGAGATTCTCGCTGAGTTGAGTAAATATCCGGTGTCTACACGTTTATCATTGACTGGTACTATTATTGTAGGTCGTGATATTGCTCATGCCAAATTGCAGGAACGTTTGGATAAGGGAGAAGGACTTCCACAATATATTAAGGATCATCCTATTTACTATGCAGGTCCGGCTAAGACTCCTCAGGGATATGCTTGTGGATCGATGGGACCGACAACCGCCGGACGTATGGACTCGTATGTTGATAATTTTCAGGCCGCCGGAGGTAGTTTGATTATGATAGCAAAAGGTAATCGTAGCCAACAGGTTACTGATGCTTGTCAGAAGCACGGTGGTTTCTATTTGGGCAGTATCGGTGGTCCGGCTGCTATACTAGCTCAAACTAATATCAAAAGCCTCGAATGTGTTGAATATCCTGAACTGGGAATGGAAGCTATCTGGAAGATCGAAGTGGAAGATTTTCCTGCATTTATTCTGGTTGATGATAAAGGTAACGACTTCTTTAAGCAGTTGAAACCTAATACAGGTTGTACTTCGTGCTGAAACAGGATGATTGATATAAAAACGGAAGGCTAAAACAGCCTTCCGTTTTTCTTTTATATATTGTAGATAGTAATAATGCAAGGCTTATCGCTTGTTACTGTATAATTTCCATTGTATAATGTATCTGGTATTTCACCAGCTCCATAAGCAACTGTAGGTCTGAATACAATATATAGATAATCTGTTGTATAGCAGTATCCTGCATACAGGGCTGTAGGAAAGGCCATATATTCGCCGGTCGACTGTGTTATTGTCATATAATGCTCCATAGCGTCTACTGCTTCAGCTGTTCCGGTTAAAGTATTATACTTATATAAATAAATATATATACTTGACTGATATGGAGGTGCGTACCGTGTGTCGAAAGTGGTTAATCCTATCATATCGAAAGTCAACAGGTATCGTCCTTCGGTAGGTATCAGTATTTTATCACTTCCTGATAATGAGAGGGAACCGTTTAGTTTTGTCATATTTGTAGGAATATTATTAATATACGGAAACACAGTAGGTTGCACCTGAAATTGGGCTTGTTGACCCAAAGACGGGTTGGCTTCCCATTTAACGGTTTGCCCGTCGTTCTGCAGAGCCAGTATCGAAGGGCCTCCGTACCCGGGAGTTAGCTTTAAACCGTATTCATCTCCGCTTACAATCTTACTATGTTCGATATGCAGCTTTGCCTGAGGAGAGATAGTCCCCAAACCCATTCTTCCGTTAGTGTCGATGGTTATATCATTCTGTTGCTGAGTTGTAGTTACGGCAGACGCTCCGTTTTGCGGATTATCTTTAGCCCCGTCTATATGAAATAATGTTCTCGGGAAATCAGTCTGTATCCCTATTTGGCTATGTATATTTAGGCTAAAGATAAGACTGGATATTAAAGTTATGTATTTTATGTAATGCATAAGTTTTCGGAATAAAAAAGTTATAATTGATAAAAGATAACAGATCCCATATTAAAAGCCTCAGTATTATAACTGCTATAGGGGTTATTATAGTCGAGTAACATATATAAAGCAGAAGAGTCTGCATCGGCATTACCCAGAAATGTAATACGGATATACAGAGAATCATTTTTTAATATGTTGGTAGCTATCAGAGATACATATAAAGTTGTATAATCGAATATTTGCATAAAGGGCTTCGTATCCACCGTTTGGCAAACCATATCAGCTACACCTGTTCTGCTCCTGACCAGTTCGTAACGAACATCTACCTGTCGCGATCTCATGGTCGTGTTATCACTTGGGGTGATTCCAGTTTTCAGCAGCATTACATTGCAGCGAAGCATAAAAGCGTAAGACCCGTCATTCGATATTACTATCTCATTTGCAGTCGGGTTAATGGGAAATTTCGTTGCTGTTCCGTTTAAGAAAGAATAAGTTCCCTGAGTCAGGTTTACAATATATCCTCCGAGTCCTTTGGTAATTCCCCACCATGCATTACCATCTGCATCGCCTAAGAGTATTTTATTCTCACCCTGAGTACCGTCTGCTAACCGGAAAGCTTCTCCGGCTACGGATGATTTCAAATGCAGGCGGGCGGTTGGATTAAGAGTACCTATGCCTACATTTCCTGTATTATCGATCAGTATATCATTGGTTGATTGCGCAGCTGTGATTGTGCCCGATGCGGTATTGTCTCCTGCTGCATCCATATGAAAAACACCCTGTGTATTCTGAGTATTGATCCCCACCTGTGCTTTAATATAGAACATTCCCGATAACAAGA
>NZ_FQUC01000036.1 GCF_900128985.1 Indolivaga macrotermitis
TTCCGGTTGAGAGAAGTAAGACAAGTCCATTGAGGAGCAGCCTCCGTACCCAGATTCTGCGAAATACATTTCAGGTCGGTATCATATACCAAAAGGCTGTGTGCCGGACTTGCTATAGCCGTTTTTTGCACAGTAGTCATCCGGGGAATAAGTAATCCTTTATCCCCACCGGTCACACCCTCCATATGGAGGACAGTACTCGCATCGGGCGAATCATTATTGATCCCTATCTGGGAGTACGAGTTCAAACTTGTCAATAGCACAAC
This sequence comes from Indolivaga macrotermitis, assembly GCF_900128985.1. GTDB lineage: Bacteria > Bacteroidota > Bacteroidia > Bacteroidales > Dysgonomonadaceae > Dysgonomonas_A > Dysgonomonas_A macrotermitis. The sequence goes on from NZ_FQUC01000036.1 coordinate 267, forward strand.
TATCGAAAGGAACGCTTTGTATAAATATCGAATTTTCATGAGGTCACTAATTAACGGTTAACGGCCTTTGTCGAAGCATTCAGCATGTCGTGACGTATCATCCGGTTGGTACGGAACGAACATTCGACAGCATTGACCGGAATTGTAATAGCACTTAATGCAGTATTATCGGCTCTGTAAGGAGTTACTGTAATAGTATAGTTGCCACCGGACGGATAGCTGTGCACCTGCTTGTAAGTAGTTACCCCCGAAGAAATAGCCTGCTCAGTTGCAGAAGAGCCATCGCCGTAATCCCAGACCAGCTTAACCGGATCAAGGGAAGTCCCTGCCAGGCTTACCTCTACTGCGTAATGGAAATCATTGCCGGCACACACAAATGACTTTGGCTCTTCGCCCGTCATGTCGAAAAAAGAAGCCATGAAAGTTGGTAATCCCGCAATAGGACGGTAATTGGCATAGAATACATTCTCAAATTCCAATAATTGTATCGAATTGATATCATCCGTTGGATCCGGTATTACAAACAGGGAGTACCGGCCATCCCTATTGCCACCCGATACAGTACCGTATATGCGTCCGTCGGACTGTAGCTGGATGTTTTCGCATACATTTCCTATCTTCCTCAAAGTAGTTTTGGGATTAGCCGCTGTTTTGAATGATTCGATATTAGCAGCCCATACGCCAAAAGCATATCTATCGAAGCTTCCGAAATCTTCATAGCCTAAACCATAATCATCCACTCCCCAAACAGAAAAAAATACATTTTTCGAGTCTATAGAAAATTCTACACCATAGTTGGCCCAAGGAGTATACGTGATATAACCGCTAACAGATTTCGGATTAGAAACTATACCGGTAGAAGCATCAAACTCCGCTACGCCATAAGACGACGCCGCATTCGATTCTTCGTCATCCCCCATATTCCATGCCAGATATTTACCATTGGGAGAGGTTTTCATATAGCCAAAGCGTCCTATTATTGAAGGAACAGTACTTGTTACAGGCGATGCAGATAACCCTTCGGAAGAAAGCAGTAATGCCACTATACTTCCTGTAGTACTATTATTATTATTTCGGTAAAGTATCCAATAATCTGTTTTATTGGAATGTCTTACTGCAGTTATCTGCTCCTGAACACCTTGAACCGGAAGGGCTACAGGTGTTTGTATCACTGTTCCATTCTGGTTGGAATCGAATTCGATTACAGCATAACTCCCTCCCCTGTAAAATCCAAAAACATAATAGCGGCCGGGATAACCGGGAGCCGGACATACTATACCCGATTGAGTAGATGTATTATTACCTCCTAAATTAGAAATCAACACATTTCCGGTTTTCCCGTATACGGTAGAACCATCCGAAGCCATTAATAGGTTTCCATTTTTGTCTGATATGGTAAAACACCCTTCGTCTGTTGTTAGAAAACCTGTTTCTAGTGTCGGCATTTCGTTTAAAGTGACCCCACCTGTCAATGCTGTCGACGTCAGGGTTTGGGTATTGATGAAATTAAGCCCTGCTTTTTTGCCAAAATGCCAGTGAGCAGTCTCTTTCTGAGCCAAGATATCCGGAATCAGTAATATCCCGAATACAAACAATATAATTATCTTTTTCATATTCATTATTTAACAACAAATATTATATTCATAAAAGTATCGTGCTCGGCCTCCCTCAGTATATCATAGTTTAGTACCCCCGCTGCATCCAGGCTGTTGATCTGCAGTACCGAGACATCATAGAAAGTAATATAATAATACAAATCGGAAGCATTACTAAAATAAGGTATGCTCGAAGGAGCACCGGTACTACTCACAGTCGGAGTACTGAACTGCTTTTTATATTCGTCGTACAAGTCTAAAGATTGATTGGTAACCACAGCCGAAGCGTCTATAGCAATCGAAGGCATATAGAACGAACCGGACTGAGTATCTCTACCCGAAAGGCATACCCATCCCGGGTTAGCAGCAGTACCCGCATTCTGTGAGATACATTTGAGCGTTGTATCATAAACGATCAATCCTTCGGCCGGATTAACCATCGCCACCCTCTGAGCCGAAGTCATCCGAGGAATAAGAATTCCCTTATCAGAGCTGACTATTTCCAGAGCAGCCGAAGTATTGGGCGTATCAGTGTTAATTCCCACCTGAGCCTTTAGAGACATTGTCCCTAAAAAGCATAGCATAAGTAAATAAATCTTTTTCATTCAGTTTAATTTGAAATTGTTGTTCTAGAGTCACTCAGACCCCTCTATCTTGATCCCGTAAATAAAAAATCTTTAAAATACAGCAAAGTGCAATCGCTGCACCTTGCTGCCCTATGTTGGTTTTACGCTCGTGGCAGTTGACAGGAGAGTATTCAAATACAATATTAAACACAATAAAACAACGTCTCTACACAACACAACTAGCCATACCAACATTTGTAGGAAAAAATATATCACATAATCAACCGGTCCACCTGAAAAACAAAGGAACACGATATTCAGTATTAAAAAAGAACCCCTTCACACCATAAAACAACCGATGTAACAGGCCT
>NZ_FQUC01000043.1 GCF_900128985.1 Indolivaga macrotermitis
TATTTCTATAATCATGGCAGGATTGTGCAAAATAAAGCGTCTATCGGTACAGACCCGTATGGCAAGCCCGCGCAGGTATTCCTGTATGAAGGAAGCATGGAGGAAATGGCGGGCTATATGGGGCGGATGCTTAAAAACGATTTGCAGAGTAACCTGAACCTGGATTTGTATAATGGTCATGCCATTGCACAAAAGCAGCAGGAACCCCAAGCCGCTATATTATCTAATGAGGATGTAAAAAAAGAGGTTGCAGGAAATGATTTAGGATATTCCGGACAAGATAAATCTAAATATCCTGATGACCTTGACCCATTCTGGCAGGCTATTGAAGATCACTGGTTCCCGAATGAAAAAGAACCATTGAATAAAGAAAAGGAAAATATCATCAAAGTAGAACCTTCCGAAAACGCATCGGATGCGGAATCCCGAGACATTCTTTTTGATGATAAACCTCAATCCGTAACGCGGGAGACATTAGAGGTCGATATCTCAGCTCAACCTGTAATGAGCCTGTACGACCTGTTCGGTTTTACACAGGAAGAACGCACACAGGTGAAACCCGCCAGAAGCAAGAAGAAAAGAAATAGCCCCCTAAATCCCCCGAGGGGGACTTCTATACCTTCTTCCCCCAAAGGCAAAGATAACCTTCAAAATACCCAAGCCTCTCTTAATTCTCCTGAAAAAGATATTAAAGGCCCCTCCTCCGGAGGGGTTGGGGAGGCTAACTCTTTTGAACCCCGCCCTTATTCGGGTGAACTTTTTGAGTTCCACAAGAAAGGCTCACTGGTAGAAGATAACGGTCAGGTAGGTTTCTTAAAAGAACGCTACCGGGATGATGCAGAGTTTCAGGCATTGGATGTTGCATTCGACCAGCGAGCAAAGATCAGCAGGTATATAGAGATACGCGATACGTATCATACTTTATACAATCATGAGGCGGAACACCTGACCGAACATGCCTCCCTGCGTGGCAACCTGAATTTGTGTTATGACAATTTTGTAAAACGTTATGGCTACCTGAACGACAAAAAGAACCTCGATGTCATTAAAATGGATGCCGGAGGCAGGGAGATGCTGTCGCTGGAGACACCTCTCCCCAGCCCTCTCCAAAAGGAGAGGGAGCAAGTCCTCCCTATGAGAGGACTTGGGAAGGCGGATATTTTCTTTCACCCCGTTGCATTCAATCCCAATGAGATTTCCGTTGCCAATACTTCAGACGAAGCCCTTATTGCATCACTGAATAAATACGGCGAAGTCCGGCTTGACTATATGGAGTCGCTGTTATCCGGGAAAAACAGGGAAGAGATTGTTTCCGAATTACAAGGACGTATTTATTTCAATCCCCTGATTCAGAATTACGAAGTCCAGGACCGCTTTATCGCGGGTAACGTTGTCGAAAAAGCGGAAGCCATAGAGCGCTACCTGCAAAACCATCCCGATGATATTCCGGCGCAGGAATCACTGAAAGCTTTACAGGAAGCTACTCCGCAACCTATCAGGTACGAAGAACTGGACTTCAACTTCGGGGAACGATGGATTGATACAAGTGTGTATGAAGACTATATGGGTAAACTTTTTGAAACGGACGTTAATATATCATACTATGCTTCCCGCGATGACTTTACTGTCAAAGCGGACAAGAGCAATATGATTATCAACGAAAAATTTGCCGTACAGGGTGAGAACAGGCTGTATACGGGTATGCACCTGCTCAAACACTCTTTGCTCAATACAAC
>NZ_FQUC01000020.1 GCF_900128985.1 Indolivaga macrotermitis
TTCCGGTTAATTGATTCTGAAAGGACAAATATAACTATTTCGAAATATTACCTCTATCGGTTTTTGTTTCTTTTTTTCGCACAGGCTCACGAAAAAGAAACGGACTGAAAAATCAGTCCGCATTACTATTGTTCTCTTTATCTTCCTTTGGTTTCAGATGTTCAAAAACATACCAACTGTCCTTATACAGATGGCCTATCAGATTAAACACCCCCGTTTCTCCACATTTATCGGCAAACTGTTTGGCTTCCGATATACTTTTGAACTCGCCCAATTTCTTGAATCCTACAAATAGCTTATACATGGTATTGTCCTGTTTATATTTGGTTATTTCCGCCTGTAAGATAGCGTATGCTTCCTCATAGTTTTTCTTTTTCTGCTCTAATTTGGCGTTGGCTTTGAGTAGTTGTTCGTCCGTTTCGGGATTGAAAAACAAATCGTTGTGTGTCTTATACTCTATATATTCTACGATTTTTCGTTCCACCTTTGTTATCTGTGCCTTAGCGGAGGCTACCTTCGACAGCAGAAAGTTAAATCCTGTCTGCAAGCCTGTCCGCTTATCATATGCGCAATGATATACCGTTACCTTCCTGCGTGGGTACTTGCACACCAGCTTTGCCCTGCGCCATTCGACAAGCCATCGCCAACGCTCCAGCATATCACGGGGCAGGTCTATTTTGTGCAATACTTCCCGGTTGCCGTTTTCGTCCCTTATCTCAAATGTGATATATACCCAGTGTTCTATCTTCAGTTCCTTTTCGGCTTTTGCGAGGTCTTTAGCGTCCCGCATCCAATCGTCTATTACTTCCTGTGCCATAGTTGTATATGTTGGTATTGTATATTTGTTTATATAAGTTCTACTTCTATCCGGCTGATACTTGCCCAGAATATGCCGTTACAGAAATAGGCGCATCCGTTGTGCCATTTCCTGCGTTTGTCCGTCAGGTATTTTTCGAACGGGCGTATCTCTATCGAAGTGGTATAGATATTATGCCCGATGCGTATTTCCAGATAACAGTCACGCCATGTTTCATGGTATGTCCTGAAACCTGTCTTTCCTTCAACAAGTTCCAACGCTTTCTTTACTGCGTCCTGCGCTTCGCAGTCCATTTCTTCTACTGATTTGCGGTTGCCTTCCGTATAGATTATTTTCATGATGTTTCAGATTAAAGTTTCAATAGATTGAATTGGTGTATTTTTAGTCAGCCATTCCCTTATGCAGTCCATATTGTATCCGGAGGTAATAATGGCTGTATGCTCATCAATCCGGGTAAAGCGTGACGATTCGTATGTATCGATCCATTCTTTGAGGTTTACCGCACCCCATGTGCTATAATTTTGTGCAAACATCTGGTCTATCCCGGCAATACCTTTTTCAAAGCGTACCTTTATGGTTTTGTAGGCGTCGTCAATGATTTCAAGGTATTGGAGCGAACCGAAACCGTCATGCAGCCGGGCGGATGCCCAGCCGTCTTCGTATGAGTGATTGCCCCATTGGTGCGGTTTATCGTAACGGACTTTCGCCTCGGCGGTATGGACGGAGATTTTGATGTCCTCGATAGTTCCTGTTACCATTAAACCCGTAAAGATGCACTTGCATCGCTTGCCGATTATTTCTTCGTTGACTTCTGTCGTTTTCATATTTCTCTTTGTTGTTTTATGGTTATTATTTATATTGTCAGGTTATTCTTTTGTTTTGAGCCGTTATGCAGCCATTCTTTCCCCGATAAGGGAAATATTATTTTCTACAAGCTGTATTATCTGATTGTGGTATTTGGTGTATTTATTACATTTCCCCCTGCACTGGACGATTTTTAATTGGGACAGGGATATTTCAATGGTTTCAATCCGTTTGCCGTCTATGCAGGCGGATAAGATAAGCGAATCTTCCTTTGAGTGATAGCTGCTGACACAATGCTTCATGGCGATTCCTTCGGCTATTATCTCCTGTACGCTTTCAAGGACACGCACGCTGATACGCCCATTCGAGAACATGACGCCAAAAAACCGTGCTTTAGCCTCCCTGTAGTCCGCTTCTTTTTCAAGCTGCTTCTCCAATGCCAGTTGTGCATCGGCTTTTGCTTTTTTCTGCATATACCTGTCATGTTCTTTGTGCAGGTCGGCAGGACATACATACTTAGCATTATGCAGGTCTTTTCCGAACATGCGCAGGTAGTCGATATAATCAAACCACAGGGTAGCATCTTTTATCTGATACCCGTTACGGATGCAGATACGGATAGATGCCCAGTAATTATCTAATTTACGGCTTGTATCGCTCAAAAATGCTTTAAACAGGTGTGTTTGTCCCGATTTTAACAGGGTTTCCATTTGGTTATCCTTTAATAATGCCCTGTACACATCAAATGGTCTTTGATTGAAATGACGCTTTTTAATGCCTGTCCTTTTGAGTTCGGGTATTAATTGTTGTTTCGGATAGTAGTAATACGGGAACAGCCTGTTATAAGCATCTACTTCGCTTCTTAGTTCCAAAGGTGTGCTGAATATCCACGAATCATAATACATTGTACCCATTGTCTGACGCAGTTTCGCAAAGGTGCAGTATCTGCCGTCAGGTGCAATCCAGCGTTGCATTACTTCGGCATGGGTGTATTCGGGATATGAACCGACCTTTGCCGTGCATTTTATCATCAGGTAGCGGATGACCTGATAGCCCCGGCATGTGGTAATAAAACACAGGTATTCACAACCTTTGAATATTCGTTTGTTAGTAGTCCTGACTTTTAGCTTTGTCTTACAGTTAGGGCAGGTATGTTCTCCTTCTTCGCCTGTGAATATATGGTTGCATTCGGTACAGGTGATTTTACCTTTGGCGGTTCGCTGTCCGGTATGTTCGATACAGTTCTGGTATCCCCATTGTATCTGCTCCCCAGTGATAGATGGTAATTTCTTACTCGCTTCTACAACTGCTGCCTGAAATTTATTCTGTGGTTTCATAAGTGTAAATTTTAAAAATCAAATAAACCGGGTTGGTTATTGGTTTCTGCGATTGCTTTAGGCGCAATTCTCTTTTTGGGTTGCATCATCCTGTCATACGTGTCGTTGTGAATCTTCCGGATGGCTTCTTTTTTCGCTTCCTCGACTTCTTCGGCTGTCAGTTCTACAACGTGGTTGACAGAAATCCTGCAATTATTGACTGGGTTGCCGATTTCGATAGTATCCGTATTATAATAATCCCCTGCCATTGTATATATTTCTTCATCGGCAAAACCGTTGCATCCGCTCTTTTGTACGGTGTTCAGGATATAGGTAACGCAACTGTCAATGTCCTTGGCTGGGTTTGCAAATGATTGGGCGAACAGCGCATCTGTTTCGGCTCGTTTCTCCAAATAGGTCAATATCGTCCTTGTAAAATGATTTGTCGCTTTCATATCTTTATGTTATTTGTGGGGCAGTGGCTTCTGCCCCTTGTGATTATTTTATATCAATAGTTGTTTGCTTACCTGAATATGTCATGTACCTGTACCAGCAGTAAGTCGCCGTACCATTTTTCCTGTATCTTTCCGCTCCTGATCCGGTCGTATATGGTTTTTATATCTTCTTCATTCCCTGAATAAAGTGTCCCTTTATCATCTATTATTCTCCACATGGCTGTTCCGGTTTTAAGTTTAATACTCCTTCTAACTCACTGCGCTTAGCTTTGGAAAATATCCATCCCGCTTTTTTACTGTCCCCGTAAGTTAATCGGGGGTTGAACTTTCCACCCATAGCGGACAACAGGTCTTTGATGGCTTTGGTATCCCCGAACAGGGCAATGGCTTTCTCCGAATAATCAACTATTTCAAAGTGCAGGTTATCGGATTGTATCTGTATAGTAGGTTGTTGTTCCGGTTCGCTTGGATTACTATTACTATTACTGGCTTTATCTGCTGTATTCGGTTTAATATGGACACCATCGGGACATCCTGCTGTATAGGCGAATTCTTCGATTGTCCTTTCACGGTTATAGATTGGTTCTTTTTCGATTATCCAACCGTGATACTTGCTTTCGCCCAAGTAGTACCCGTCCCCCATAGAGTATTTCTCACGGTGTTCGTAGTCTTCGTTATATTCCGCTAAATAGGCGGTTTCTTCAAAGTTGGATGCGTGTTTGCGCATTTCGGAGAATATATCCCTTTTGTGCTTTGAAAAGCCTATGATAACCGTCCGCTGTGTGCTATATGAGTAGTAGTCAGTATAGCTGTCGCTCTCATTTTGTCTTAAACGTGCCACAATAACTGCCTGTGCGTCTTCGGGAAGGATCTCGGCAAAGCGTTTCCGACCTATTTCCTTAACCTGTTCTACTCTGATTTTTTCCTGCCCGGCTTTTTCTTCCTCTGCCTTTTTCTGTTGCTGTGCTTCCTGAAGAAGTATGGCTACCTCGAAGCTGTCCATAAATTGCAGGTTCTCACTGTCGTAATAGTAACCGATACCGAATTTTTCTTTCAAGGGTCGGATTATATCGGCTGTATAAAAATCTTTTGTACGCAGGTTAATTAGCATGTACACAATGCCCCAATCGTTTTTACGGATTTCATAGACTACATACCTGTCACAGGAATAGCCTTCCATTTGCACCACTTGGTTTACTTCTACCGCTTGTTCGGCTCTGTCGATGCTTTTGTTTGCACCCAATAAAAATATTTTGCTCATAATATTAATTTATTTGTATAGGTTGATAACCGAAATGTTATTTGCTTTCGCCCTGCGGACTGTATAAGCCGTACCGCTGCGCCGTGAACTGTTGTAATAAGCTATCAGCAGGGAACAGTTCGCTATTATGTAGTCGTTACGGCGAAGGAAGCAATCCTTATAGTAGTGTGCCGACAGGATGATATTTGATGTCGCCTTGTCAGCTATGCGGATATACCGCTGTTTATCCTCATTGTTGAAATACAGGTGATGCCCCGCATAGGGAACAGCGCAGAATAACTGTATGTCGGAGAACTCCTGTTGCAACTCAAGGACTATCTCTGCTGAAAGTAAATCGAATCCTACCGCACCACCCACAATAAATGTTGTGTAACCATTGTGATACTGTTCACGGATGATATGTGTTAATTCTTCTTTCAACAGTACAGGATTACATTCCATGTTGCGATGTCCTGTAAAGGCGATTGTCTTTTGTTTATCTATATGGATATGGTTCATAATGGTAATATGTTAAAGGATAAATGTTATGATAAGTGAGATAGCAGCTATCAGGAAAAGGATAGACAGCAGGGAATAAATAATACCCACAGCCAGACGTATGATTTTAAGCACGCTACGGACAAGGATATACACACCCGCCACCGCTAACAGCGACATACCCGTTTCAGCCACACACCACACGCAAATACCCAACAGAGCCGCTCCCAAACCCAATTTTATGATGAGTCCGGAGGCGAGGGAGTTTTGTTTCAATATGTTTTTTTCGTTTTTCATAATTATGACATTTTTTTTTCATGCGTCATCCATCGGGTCGGTCGTTTTTGTTTCATAGAGCAACAAAAGGTATTGCGGATTCACTTTAGGCATATTTTTTCACGGCAAATACGCTCGCCCGAAGCCGTGAGGGAAAGAGGAAGATTTCCGTGAAAACCCGTGAGGGCAACAGAATATGCCGTTGTGAAACACTATCATACCTTTGCTCTGATGAACAGACGACCGGCCAAGGATTGACACCTGCCAACTGTGGAATAATTTTGGAGAAAAAACGGGAAAAGCATCGTTAGATAGATAGTTTGCAAAAGATATGCTGTTGCAGCATACCTTACGGCATTATCGATAATACCCTATTCAAGTGTAGTTAAAGCTACGCTTGGTTCATTATCCGGTGACTGTTTCCGAAAGTAGTGCAACGGATAAAGGAAAGGGTCGCAGGATTCATTTTATAATTGAAAATAAACGGGAAACTTATAGCTGTTAACGATATAACTATTTGAAGCAATGGTTATCAAACCATTCATTAAAAAGTAAGTGTACACCTGCCGGATGTACTCTTACCGCCCGATCCGGGACTGTCTTTGAGGTTGGAATGATGCCTTGCGGATGAAATACCCTGTGAGAGCGGGTAGGAAGGAAGCAAATGGCGAGTGGAAACGAGAAGAGGGTCAAGATTAGCTTGCAAACGATTACCGTAAATCAATCAAAGGTACAGTTCAGCAGCAAGCTCTCCTGTACCCCCACGTTGTGGAATCCCCGCGAGAGGCGATTGGACGGCAAAAGTAATGAAGCGGTCGAAGTCAATGCCAAAATAGATAAATTACTATTGGCAGTGCACCATGCATTTGACAGCCTTGTGAAACGTAATAAGCCTTTTGACGCTGAGTCAGTGAAGGTTTACGCGCAAACGACCCTGCTTACTCTTCTCGACCGGCACATGGAGGGATTAAGAGCCCGTATCGGTATCGACGTCGCCCCGACCACGTTAAGTACTTACGTTTACACGCACCGTTCGCTCGGTAAGTTCATCCAAAAGAAGTTCAAGATGAAAGACATTGCCTTCGAGCAGCTGAACGAGCAATTCATCCGGGAATACCAGGATTTTGTGTTGAGCGAAGGATATTCGATGGATACCGTCCGCCATTACCTGGCTATCCTGAAGAAAATCTGTAAGATTGCTTTTAAGGAAGGCCTATCCGAGAAATTTCATTTTGCCCATTACAAACTGCCCAAACAGAAAGAGACAACCCCGAAAGCATTAAGCCGGGAGAGCTTTGAGAAAATGCCGGAGGAAGAAAACAGACTACCGGGCACGCGTCAAGCTGTTGCCCGAAGCAATTGCCCTGATTGAGAAATACAAGGATGAAAACAGGGATACCTTGTTCCCGATGCAATCGACCGACATGGTAAAAGCGAATATGAAAGGCTTGCGGGTTATGGCGGATATAAAAGAGCCAATGACCTACCATTGCGGGCGCCACAGCTTTGCAAGCCTTATTACGCTCGAAGAGGGCGTTCCGATAGAAACGATCAGTAGGATGCTCGGGCACGGCAATATCCAGACAATACAAATTTATGCTCGCGTTACCCCGAAGAAACTTTTCGAAGATATGGACAGGTTAATGATACGCAGGAAAAAAGACGCTCCGGTAACAGATTCAGGCCGGGATAAGATAACAGGGACACATGACAACCAATGACATATCTGGCTATATTACAAACTATAATAATTACAACGACAGGCTGTTTACAAAAGCCTGCCGTTGTTCATCGCCTTCTGCAAGATATTTGCTAAAATATTGAACATGTGGGGTAAGGTATGGAGGCTAAAGTAAATTTAAGAGAAACAAGGTAAATGGTTGAAAAATAGATTTTAACTCATCATTCAGCATTAAATTGAGAAGTATAAAAAACGCAACCCGTAGATGCGATTTTAATAAGAAAGTTAGTTTCCACAATTCCAGACAAATTTATATAACTATTTTAAGGTCTGCTCTATTGAAAAACAAAGTAGGCTATATAAAAACAGTGGCAGTACTAAGGTTATTATTATTTATTATTATAGTTTCGATAAATCATATATAGATTTCCTTTCTAAGGAAACCCCTAATTCAATTTCAATCTTTTCAATATAGTTGTCTGACCATAGTGGATGAGTTAATAAAAAAGTGTTTCGTTTATCATTAAATATAATTATATTATCAGATATTTTATTCATTGCGAGTCCCTGCCTTTTTATGCGATTAATAATTACTGTGTCAACATATTCTTTCCAATATTCAATATCTAGACCAATATTTGCATTTGGATTATCAGATAATCTGGCGATATCTAATCCTAATCTCCAATCAATAATATTGTGTATATTTTGATTTCCATAATCACGAATACAGTCGTAGCAGGAAGAAGAACACTTCAAGTGATCTTTCGTTGTTAGTCTTTCGTATTCTTGACCTCCCTCAACCAGAGGCATAACAATAGCATTATTTACAATTTCTCCACTTGTCAGATAATTGCAATATCCAGCGCCATTATCTAATTTTTCAACAAAAAAGACTTCGGGATTACGTGTTTTCGCATCTATATTAAATCCTACGGATAGTTCTTGTGCATCAATATCAAGAAAACTTGCGATAGACCTTCTTACCAAATACCCCCAAGAAAGAAACGCTGCTTTTACTGCATGAGAATTATCATTACAAATAGGGTTAATATTAATATTTTCATTAATACTTTCCAATGTTATAGCCATTACTCCCGTAGTCTTGGACGAAACAAAGGCATAACTAGATTCGTACAATAACTTCATTTCATTTCTTTCCTTATCATCCGAAATAGCATTTCGACAAATCCATTCACTATTTTCTCCTCTTCTACCCAAAGAGAATAATGCACCATTATTGTCATTTACTTGGTGGACACGGCCTGTTGATGGTATAACATTAGTTCTTATATGTATATTCTTTACGCAATGTTCGATTGGTTCTAATTTGTCAGAACAATCAAGTGCAATATCACTACTAGAAGAGTGCCAATCATAAACACCATTAAAGTCTTTTGGTTTTTTTGTATAATCTATACAGAAGCCAAGTGGAGAGCAGGCATCTATTTTGTCTAAACAATTTGAACAAATAGGGCAGATGTCTAAGTCTTGAGTTACTGATGAAAATCCGCAATTCTTACATTTATGTAATTTGTTACGTATTACGCTCAAAGAACGATTTTTGACCCGTACTTTACCTGTCTTGTCGTATTCATAATCAACGACACCAACAGCCTTATAAACTAATTTGTCTTTTACTATTTCACAGCCCGGAGCGAATGATGCTATTGCAATATCCATATCCCGAGACACTACGTCCTCCGAAGGGAGTTTATTGCCGGGATACTTCAAGTATAGATTTCTTACACGAGTTGGAAATCCAAACATAGGCAACATTCCAGCATTTGCAAGCAATTCACTCAAAGAACTATATACGCCATTGTTATTGTCAACTTCACCAGTTATTCGCTCGACAAGTTGATCGCTGATTAACGATAATATATCACTTTTAGTGCTATCTTTAAGATTTGTTCCTCTAGAAATAGTAGAGATTATGTTCTCAATTGCCTTTTTATTGTCATTAATCCATGTTTCTACTGTATGTTTATTTCTATCCCACTGTTCAACACGTCCAAATCCTCCGTGTATATTGTCCTTTGTCGTTAAAATAATAGGTTTAAGTGCTTGGTACAAGACCTCTTTAATTATCACCCTTTCAGCAATCTCTTTAGTTCTTACTTCCAGATATGGTGCTTTAGGTGTTGCAGATACCATACGCTCTGTTTCTGCGTAATGTGTTTGGTCATGGCTATTTCCTTTTGCTATTGTCAATGCGATGGACAAAGGATTACCTCTACGTCCGGCACGCCCCACTCTTTGTTGATAGTTAAACCTTTGAGGAGGCACATTGCCCATCATTACGGCAGACAAAGAACCTATATCAACACCAGCTTCCATTGTAGTTGTTACACTAAGCAGATCTATCTCTTCGACTTTTCGCTCTTCACCTTGATATGCGAACCCTTGAAAGAGCCTCTGCCGTTTACGAAAATCATCTTTTGAAGTCTGTCCGGTCAACTCTTCACAATGTAATCTAAATATTGTGTCGCTGTTTTTAACAAGAGATAAATAATAATCATTTGGATTATCAATATCATTCTCAGTTAACGTATCAGGTTCTCCGAGCTTTTCTGTACAGTTAATGCAGTACCCCACAGATGGATGTAGATGGGCTGTTTTACATTTAGTGCAAACCCATACTTTATCCTCAATGGTAGATTCTTTGAAAGCGAGTCCCTCACCAGTAAGTAACAGTTCGCCGTCTCTGGTTAAAACACCTTTTAATCGAAGTGTCTTAACAATTTCATCTTTTATTTCTGTAACCTTTTTAGAGGCACTAACTTTATATGCCGCTTTTATGAAGTTTTCGGATTGTTTAGTAAGACTTGTTCTTGACCAATCAGAGTCAACACCAACAATTCGACTTCGTTCACCCATTATTCTTACTATGCTGTCCAATAATTGTGCTTTTATTTCATCAGAATCACGCTCTTTAAGAGTTACATATCCTAATCTCATAGACTCAAAGGAACGCTTCTTATGGGCAAAAATACTGCGTAATTGTTCTGTCTTATTTATATTTCTTATCTGGGTTCTATAGTCAAAGTCACTCGAATCTCTTTTAAAAGTATTAGTATTGAGATCAAACAGCTCATACCACGCCTTATTATTATTTGCAATTGAAGGTTTTGGTCCAATTGGGCTAATTCCGGCACTAACAAGACAATGTATTACATAATTTAAGGTTCCTTCTAAATCAGACAGGCTAAGATCTCTCATTAACCATTCTAATTCTTTTTTGTCATTTGCATCTAAATAATCATCATGCTTATCCCTTATTAACTGGATAATTTTTCTATACCGTTCATCTCGTCTGAACTCTTTTTTCTTATTCAACTCGCTCTCTGAAAGCTGAGAATCTGAGAGATTGTAAAATAGTTTGATTAAGTTAATATCTTCATCATTAACACTCATAGCTTTGATTATTGCCCAACGCAATGCATCTCTGTAGTGATCTAGTTCAATACCAGCTGCAAGTTTAGCGGCAGATTGGCGGCTATCGGAAAATAGAACGATTTTAGGATTAGCTCCCTCACTTTTTAGAGTTTTAACCAATGCATCAGCCATAACCTGATTCACCTTTTGAACACCTGTTGAATGTCTCTTTAATGGAGGGATTCTATCTTTACCTTTCCCTCTTGCTTTTACTTCACAGCAAGGACATTGATATGGTAATTGAGTTTCTGCTTGCTCTTGATATATAATATAATTGCCGTCTGATTTATCAATTTGATATTCCCCTGAGACATTATCATACGACACTGATTTCCAACCGCTATTTTTGGGTATGGGCTTGGATTGTGACCACTTTTTTAGAACGACATATGGGTTCTTTGATGCTCCCACAGGTTGTTGTACAGAAACAATATTTCTCCCAGATTGTATTTGAGAAAAACCACCAAGGAAAACTTCTCCGCAGCTCTCGCACAATATGAGTTCCAAGATTCGTTTCCCACAAGAGCAAATAGAATTAGGATGTTTATACATCTTTCCAATTTCTCTATCAGCAGTCTTGTACTCTTCGCATAAAGAAGAACAGCAAGGATCTGAGCAAGCCCACAATCCATTTATATTTCTGAAAAAAAAGTGGGCTCTTAACGGCATTAAATTATTATTGCCGGTTTTAGTTTGGCATATTATCTTAATAATGGATTCGACGACGTTAGGAGCTTTGTCGGTAGGAAGCTGTAAATTTGTACAAATATCATCAACTTTTGATGCAGTAACCTTCCCATTCTTCACCATTCCATATTTTAACCATTTATCTAACTCGTATTTATTTACAATTTCAAGAATCGATGTACAGTTTAAGTTAACTAATAGCTCTGAAGTATTTGTATTGAACTGTGATAATTGTTCTATTGGCAGTTCTACAGATGGTTTAATTATCTCATCTGATGGCGGATTTTGCAACAATACGAACCTATTTTTAACCTCTTCTGAAGTTAATCCAAAGAATTGTCCTATATACTCCCTTGTCTGTTCGTTATCCTCCATAGAAGCACTTGATGCCAGATATTGAACTTGTGGAGAGTTTGGGGTTAACCCTAATCTATCTAATAAGATTCTAAGTATGTACGCTACTTCTGTACCTGAAGTTCCTCTATATGTATGTAGCTCATCAATAATTATATGGAAGATATTTGTAGGATCAGATTGAAGCCAAGTTTTAGTTTGTTCAAATATTGGAGATTCAATATTACGCATAAGCATAATATTGAGCATACTATAATTTGTAATTAATATGTCTGGTGCATTATCCTGCATATCTTGGCGGCACCACATTTCTGCACTATCTTCATCCATACATGGCATTTGGTACAACAATTCAGTTGTACCATTAGCTTCAACTTCTTCTACGACTGCCTTCCAATCTCTTTCGTGTTCTTTTCGCTCTTCTCTTAGTCTATCATCGGCTTTTTCTTTTGTTCCACTAACAGGGGTACGTCCTGTGTATCGTCCAAAATAGAATCTATTACCACCTCTATTTATATCAAGCCATTTCCGTGCATTATTCCTACCGTCACCTTCTTTGCTATTCAGAGCCTTGCGAAGTCGTATCATTTGATCTTCGGCTAACGCATTTAGAGGATATAAAATCATTGCTCTCATTGCACGAGGACGATTTTGCTTCGACCAAACTTTAGACTCATTTATTAGGTCCGATACAAGAGGTAAAAGGAAACATTCAGTTTTACCCGAACCAGTACCTGTTGTTACAATAATATCCTTTCTCTCTTTTGTTGCTTCTACAATAGCTTCAACCTGATGCTCATACAATTTCCTTATAAATTTGCTGCTCCCATCAAACAAGCCGCAATTGACAAACTCAGCAAAATCTTTGTTGATTCCCTCCTTATCACACAACTCTTCAATTGTGCATACTTCCTTATACTTCGGCACTATTTCAATAATGGGAGGCTGGCATATAGTTGCGTCCGACAGTAGCAACTCATTTCTTTCATTATTGTAGCAATCAGAGGAAAATGGCATTCCACTGTTAATATATTTAAGGTATAACTCTCGTAATGTTCTATGTATTTTAATTGGATTGTCCATATTCTTTAGTTTGTTTTTATTGATTCACAAAAAATCCTATTAAGTTCTGTATAAACTCTTCTATTTACGTTCTTAAATACATAATAGCCATTATCAATATAGGGCATTGATTCTGCAAATAATGACTCAATCATTAATGCTCTATAAATTATTATAGGCATATGGAATATGGGCACTCTCAACTCTTTATTCTTAACATCATATATACCGTTATTCTCTTGTTTTATAACTCTATCATAAGAATAAGCAATATTTAATGCATCAGGATTGATTGAATGATGTGGTATAGCGTAACACTTATTATGCTCACAGTCTATGAAATACCATTTTTTAGTATCATTTATCTTTCGCGATACCACTCCGATGTAATGTTCAAAATCATCTCTTTTTATGTCATATACTTCCTGCATTGATAATACGCAATGGTCAATGGAAGGCATATTTCCCAAAATAGATTCAAGGTTGAAATTAAATCTGTTTGGACCATTAAACTTATCAATGTCTTTGTGTAAATATATGCCTATGTAACTCGTTTGCTGTAATCCGTCAGTTAATACCGGATTTAACACAACCTGAGAATCTCTATGTTTGAATATAATGCACTCAGGAGCCATATGGTATCTGCTATTACCTGCAAATTCCACAGTGCCGCTATATAAAAGAGGGTAAAAAATATTGTAAATAGGTTTTTCTAAATCCAAATTGAGTTTGATGTTAAGATATTCACAAGTTTGTTTAATACGTTCATATCTAACATCTCCAACTTCCTTAAGCCATTTGTATAACAACTCTTGAGCGTTTTGCATAACATTTAATCTAAATACGAATCAGGATATGACTTATATCTGCGACCTTCTTCTCGTTGTGAGTTTACAAATTCCATGGTGATAAATTTGTTACAGACAATTACTGCCGCTTCGTCTTCGCTGTAGGCATAGTCCTTAAATTCGACACAACCATACTCTTCTATATTTGATTTGGAAATCGGTATGGCTTCTTCATTTATCGCTGTTCTTGTACCAAAAATCCATAGGTTAGATGGGAAACCAACCACATTATGGTCACCCGGAAGTTTGCGGCTAATTCCAATAAGGATGTCATTTATTGGCTGCATATATGATGGAATATAGGATAGGTTCATGTTCTGTAACAATAGAATATGTATCTCTTCTGGATTATTATTAGCTGAAATAAGCATATTTTCTAGTCCACTGCAATATAAATCATCAAAAGACTTCCAGTTTGCACCTACAGATATTGAACGTAACTTATACTGTCCGATAGCATCAATCAATGATTTAAAGATTAAAAGACTTGGCAATAATATTACGGCGATCTCCCTATTTAACCTATTTTTCGCAACAAATAAACGAACTAAATTTTTGGACAACTCTGTTGCACTGTCATATGAAAAACAACTTTTTGACAAATGAGAGGTTAAGTGATTGCAAAAATCATCGAATTCAGTTATCTGTTCGCCGCTACACGTTACGCTTTCGATATTAATTATTGTGGAACTAATTCGTGGATTCTGGTTATGCCCCCCAATTACATCCCTAATGATAGAAAAATCTTCAATCAAACGATTCTTGTGTTCTTCAATATCTATAAATCTTTGTTCTATAGTATCAGCTTTAGCTTCTTTTGTTTTAATCTTGTCAATAATTTGTTTGAGCTTTAATTCCTGAGCCTTGATATCTTCTTTGATCAAGTTTATCTTTGCAATATGCTCTTTTTCTATTCTCAAACATTCATCCCCTACCTCTTTCAATTTTTGTACTTTTGCGTTTTCTATTTTTTTAATAGTTTCTCGATTATGCTCCTCGTATGTCTTTATATATTCATCTTCGTATTCCTTAATGCTTCTTTGCAGAACATCAGATAATATGGGGTTAGAGGCCAGATCCAAAATGTTTTTTTGCGTCAATACGATTGATGGAAGTAATTCTTTAAATGCATCAAATCTAAAATTTAAAATATCAGTTGGTACTCCCAGAACATTAATTAGATCATCTGATATTTCGTTATGTTTTTCTGGATCAATGTTATACTGTTTAATTAAATCAATGATATATTTTATGATTTCTTCATTAGTGAGAATATCGCTGTATTTAAAAGGATATTTTATATCTCCTCTTATTAAATAAACATCATCACCAAACCTACACATATTATTATTCGTATCAAATAATCCGTCTTCAATAGGCCAATACTTAACAATTCCTTTTTTTGAATCAGCGTCAGTAATATAGTAAATTCTATTCCCGACTTTGTAATAGCTATTGCATTGACCTTGTTTGATGGCCTCCCTTAAACCGGACTTATTAATATTTATGATAGGAGTGTGGTCGTATTTAATTATTGGAGTTTCATAATCAGCAGAATACACATCCTTAGAAGGATCGTCCTTAACTTCATTTTCTCTAATGTGAAGAATGATCAATTCATCTGTCAAATGATCTCGAAATTTATACCCAAACACAGTTCCATTATGCAAGAAAATATTTTTCTGCATATCTCTGCTAAATGGTTGAAAATGGTAGTTGCCATCTTGGTAGCCTAAAGGATAAATACTTGCATGAAGACTTTCTTGACTCTTTTTTCTTGCAACACCTATGATTTTGTGTAGCTTATAATCAAAATCACTCATATCTATTAATGTTATTTAGTAGCTTTAATGACACATTATTCTCAAAATCAATTTTTTCATTCTTAAGTGCTTTTACCCATCGCTTTAATGCAGGGCTTGATGCATTAGGTTTTGAATAGGGTTCAAAGTTAAGACCTATAATTCCTTCCACATTTGGAACCGGCAACCATTTCTTTTCCTTCTTTTTAATTTCCCATTTGCAAAATGCCTCATGCCACAGGATACTTTTGTTTGATGAAGATACCATCGTAATTTTAAACTCTCTACTTTTAGGAAATTTAAAAGAATGCTCACCTTCAGGTAAAGTCAAATGGTGATCTCCTTTTACTATTGATTGAGTTTTCCCATTCATTAAATATGTACAATCCTTTCGAATGCGTAATATCGGCTCTCCCTCAATTAGATATATCCGGCGTGTAATTCTTAGCCCGCCTATTAGCTCAAAGATTTGTTCCCCACTTGAATAAAACTCCTTTGTGTGGTCGTTGTATTTAAACTCATATATAACTATATCTTTGCAATAAAATACCGGGGTAGTTCCATAAAATTTACTCCGTTGAAAATTGTTAGATACTATTGCAAGCCCCGATTCATTTTTATCTCCAATAAACCTTGTTTCATCCCAATAGTTCAAATCTCCATCACTGTCCCTCTGAAAGATAATAATACTATCACGTTTATACGAATAATACTTACCCAGTTCTTGATAAAAAGTAGAATCTATTCGAAAATTTGTAATTTTAGATCCGTCTTCTTTTCTGATATCAATTCTATATATATCGTTTTTGTCAGATAGATGTATTTGAAATAGCTCTTTTCGTTGTGCCTTTTTACATCGTGCTTCATATGGTTCAATATACTCTCCGTCCCAAACTATATAATGATTATATACTTGAGATTTAACAATATCATAATCACCCGTATCCTCAAATACTGAATCAAATACCTTTTGAATATGGTTGTTTAATTGCCTGAAGTCAAATCTAATATCAATGATATTCCAAAAATCTGAGTAAAAGATATTCTCATAAGGTTGCAACTTGTATCTGTTAAATACAGAAGCGATATATTTCAGATCCTCTCTATTTAACAAATACTTTGCTAGTTCTAGTGGATATTGTATAAATCTGTTTTTATAAAACCTTGGTTGACATTCTCGTACTATAAAATCATTATTTGTGCACCATTCATAAAAACTTCTCCACACTTTTTCTTGATTTTTACTATACCACGCCTGTAAATAGCTAACATCACGATTTATTATCTCACATAACCTTGGATTGTAAGCGTTTGCAGAATACTCACCATCTGATTCGCATTTAGACGCAGCATAAAGTTGTAATGACACAATCGCTATAATGGAGTCAATACTTCTAATTGGATCGGGATAAGGAGTGAACAGATCTGAACACAGATTCTTTATAAGGCTATCTCTTGAAGTTTCAATTTTATTTGCTGTATTTTCCATAAACTGCTCATCAATAACAAGTGAAGCAAATTCATCTTTCTTGTCATGTGTAAGAAAGGTGTCAATTACATATCTTGAGAACAGTTCGTATGTTTTCATTGCGCTTGATTGTTCTTATTCAGTAATTCATAACGGTCCAGCCCTTAGAAGCTTTCAATTTTATTAAAGTTTTCAAGAGATGGTTTTACTCTTGGTTCATAAATGGAATGGTGATAATTGTCAAAGCGTTCGGATGTTTCACTTTTAGTTTCAACACTTCATCCACACAAAGCATATCCCACTACAAGCCATGAGATACGTATTTTTATCAGTATTTGATAGCAGGTCATTCATTCTCTTCATAGTAATATGAATAATCTATCCCTTTCATAAACATTTCACGGCTATCAATTTCGTCTGTAAGCGCAATTTTTAGCAAACTTCTCAACTTAGTGCTATCTGTGGAGCTTTCTATCATCGCACCCATATAATCGTTTTTGTTGATTTTACTCCAATCAACACATTTCTTTAATCGTTTTTTCAGTATCAAATCCAACCAAATACGTGTACTTCGCCCGTTACCTTCCATAAATGGATGGGCGATATTCATTTCTACATATTTTTCAGCAATTTCGTTGAATGTGCTTTCTGGCATTTGTTCTATTTCCTTTAGCGTGTTCCCTAAAAAATGCGCCACAGCAAACTGAAATCCGCCTTTTGAAATGTTCTTTTGCCTTATTTGTCCAGCAAAGTCATATAATCCGCCAAAAATATAGGCATGAATTTGTCGCAAACTTTTTGTTGTCCCGATTTCAGCATCATTGATGAGATTGCTTTCAAAAAGAGAATATGCCTTTTTCTTACTCTGTCCGTCAATACTATTGTCGCTGTATGTAAACCAATCAAGGAATTTAACAGCTTTGTTGTTCGGAAAATGTTTAGCTAATGAAATAATACCATCACTATCAAGCGTATCTGCTAGACGTTTCTTGCTATCCGGTGCTACGAATTTGAAGCCGTGAGTAGCACTCACAAGTTCGTTTTGTTCTTTGATAAGTTTTCGCTTTAACCAGCGCCAGTAGTTGTTTGCTTTCGTATAATCATCCTGACCATATAGTACAGCAACAACATCTACGACGTTGAACCACCATTTGTTGTTCTCTTCGTCCCAAATAGCACGAACTTCACGGTCATCAAAAAAACGGATAGATATCTTTGCCTTATTGCTCATTTATTTTACGAAGTTTTCATCCACTAAATCGGCATAAAAATATTTTATCCTCTCTTTTGTAGCATCGGAAGTTCCTGTTTTCAGAATACGATGAAACTTTTTTACAATATCATCAACAAGTACAGCTTCCAAACCTTTGAGATCAATAGTATGTGTCTCAAAAATATAGCGGGTTTGTACTTCAGCTAGTTTACTATTTTCAATTTTATTGAAATTATAGGTAAGGTTCACTTGCGTTTTGTGATACAATCCACCTTTTGGTTTAGTCTGATTCTTTTCCTTGAGGTTTGTCAGCAATCTATTCATTATCGTTAGCAATATATTGTTTCAATATCAAGCAAATATATGAAAAATAATGAGTTTCAGGAGGGGTAATTTAGGGAAATTTAAGTATGTAGATGTGTTTTATGAGGATAGTTTTTCATATAATTTTTCTTTTCAATTTGTAAACACATCTTTCTATGGAAAGAATTAATTAGTTAACACTTTTATGGAAAATACAATCCGAAACGGAGCGAAGATGTCGAGATTTTTTGTAAAACCGCTTGTGGCTTGGTGTTGACGTTTTATTCTTAGGATATACAGATGCGGGCCGGGATAAAACAGCAGGGACATATGACAACCAATGACATTTCTCTTTTAATTTATTTCTGAAGCAAACAAAATACAAAACACAATAGATTGTATATGCTTGACGATGTGTTGCATATAGTGTCATTATATGTCATCAGGGAGATTGCACTTAGTTGGGAAAGAGAAGAATATCTGTGAAAATTGCATACAAGCAATAAAATACCAATATTATAGCATTAGATAGGTGTCTATTAAAGTATTCTTGAGTCTTTGGAAATTGGAAATGATTATATATATTAGTTTATAGTATTTATTTCATTATAAATATCTCTTGCTCCAGGCCTTTCTTATATTTTTCTATTATCTCCAACAGCAAAAGGATATCCTTTTCAATTATATTTTTTTTATCAAATAAAATAGTTTGATTATCATAATTATTTCGGTTCCCGTTTTTACTCAAAATTATTTCTACGTTTGGAGGTAAAAAATATCTAGCTCTATTATTTAAATGTTTTTTATACTCATTCATATAAATATTTAGGCCTGCATAATCAAAATCCCCAAAATGGAGATAATTATTAGGTATTATTTGTAACCATTTAATCAAATCGCGATTTTGTGGATAACGCGAAACAAATAATGGATGTATATCTGAAAATAGATACTTTTGTTCTCGGATATACCGAAAACTTTCAGGATTTTCAATACCAACAATTGTAATTTCGGGAGAAAGTTGTAAATCTTCAAAATCATAAATGAACGTGAATGTACCCTCTTTGGGATAAAGTATCATTTTTTCTCCTTTAATAATGCACTCAACGCGATCATAGCTATTGACTAAAAATCCTTTGAATGTTCTGATTGATCTCAATTTTGAGTCGGAAGATATGGCGATTGCATCTGCTCGGCTTAAATCATTCCGTTTCGATATTTCGACATAGTTTTTTAAATTGCTGATTCCAAAATGATTTCCCAGATAATCTTTCAATTTATCTGTATTCTGTAAATAAATTAAAGTTTTTCTTCTCCCTTGAATTTGCTTATGAAGAATACCGTTCTCCAGCATCGACTCAATAATAATATGCTTCATCTTACTGAATGGAATTTTTTCACCATCTTGTAACAAGGCAAGTTTTTCTGCTATTGAAGTTGGAAGTTTCATGGATTAGAGTATTGCGTTAAGATCCTTTTGACCCGTGTGATACTTTTGTTGTCTTTGCTTAACTTGTAAATATGATCGAAAGCAAGTGCATCATTTTCAATAGGTGAGCCACTAATAAGACGGATATCCCTGTCACGAGCAAATTGCAGAATGCCTCGAACATTATTCGGGTGAAGTTTACCTATTTCGTCCATCATACAATGAAGTTGGAAGTCTTTGAATTTTTTCGAAGCACTTTCTTTAAATACATTCAATAACATGATATTCAACATAGCCTTTACCAAAACATCTGTTCCTTCCGAGCCTACATTTGACAGTTTTTCAACCCAACCTGAATCATTGTCGTTTTCGACGATTCTGAACTTCAATTCAAATGAATCAGAAAGTGAAATAGAATCACTTTTCAGCTCTCCGATTTTTTTTGCAAATTGTTTCAGTAAATCAACCGCTTTTTTGTTATTCTTTTCTTGGTTTTCGCCTGAAAAAAGATTGGCTTCTCCTAAATCGAAAGGATTTTCATCATAATACTTTTTAATGAGTACAAGTAATTGAACAATCTCATTTTTGCTGTCATCCAATTTTAATTCGATTTTTTTTATGACTCCAACGAAAATCTTTTTTTCAAAATCACTATTGATTTTACTGATTACTTTTTGAATCTCGCCTGATTTTTCGACTAGATTGGTAGCTTGCTTTGCAATGGTAGATACAATTAGTGCGAATCGTTCGTTTACTTCTTTTTCAATTTGTTCTATTTTGTTCTCTTCTACAAAGTCGGAAAGCATCAAAGCAAAATCAAGAAACGATTTGTCGTCAGTAAGTTGTTTTTTGAATTTAAAAATATTGTTATCACTGAATTTAGCTATAAAGTCCGTAACGCTTTTTCGCAATTCATCTGTCCGATTATGGAGTTTTTCATAATGAATTTCTTTTAGTTCGTCAATTACTATTTTTACTCTTTTATTTGTTTTTCCTTCATCATCAATATTATTCACAAAATATTCAATGCTTTGATAAAATTCAAGCTCCTTAAAATTGTTTAAAGCTTCATTATCTTCAGCAATCAACCTCAATTCACTTTTAATTATTTCAATTTTATTGATGATAATTTCGAGTTCTTTCTCTATGGTATCTTGTTGTTGTTTGTATTTTGAATTTTCCGTTTCTAACTGCTTTTCCGATTTCTGTTTCGCTTGCTTGAAATCATCAATTCTATCCAGATATTCTCTTTTATCTTTCCTGTAGTCGGCAACGATATCACGGTTTGTTTCTATGAAATTCAATTCCACCTTTAGAAGTTCTACTCTCAATTCAATTTCGGACAAACGCTTGGTATCGGCTCCTTTGTCTGCTAATTCATTATCTTTCTGTTGTTTGATTTCGTTTTTTCGTACATCAACAGTTTTCTGCTTTGCTCCGATTTCAGTTTCGATTTTTCCTAGAAGCAAATTTATTCGCTCATTTTCGATTTTAATCTTTTTCTCCCATTCGGCTTCCTTTTTCTTTATCAGTTTCGATTGCTCTCCTTCAACTATACCAACTTTATCTTTTGCCAGGAATTCTTCAGCGACGGCCTGTTCAATCTTTTGCTCCTGATTTTCAAGAGCAGTTTGCTTTTCTTTTTCAGCTTGAGCCGTCAATTCTTGTCTTTTTAGAATTATCCCTGATTTTTTTAATTCATTTTGTTCAATTGTGTATTCGTTCTTTTTCAAAAGTTCTTTCTGCTCACGGATTTTAGGCTGATATTTCCGTTTAAGATTATCGTTGTCTTTTTCTAATTTCTGGAGGAGTATGGAGATATTCTTTCTCAGTTCTTCTCGTTTATCGTTTAGTTCCGATTTTTCCTGCTCATAGTCATCAACTGTCTTTACCGTTTTATCAATTTCACACAGATCAATTTCTACACCATAAAAATTATTAGTCTTAGTGGTTAGTTTGGGCGATAAACCAGTGTTAAACAACACATTTTTTTCGTCTACAATTTTCCCTATCGTATTTTCCCAGTCTGGATACTGTTCGGTAAGCCAACCATATAACGAGTTCTTGCTATTCTCTATATAGGAGTTTATCTCATCGATTCTTTGAACTGATTGTTTTATTAGCTCGTCAGTCTTCTCTTTTTCACGATCAAAATTTCGCTGTAACTCTTTCTCATCAAGCTCCCAATGTTTTTGAAGGGTTTCTATCTGTTTTTCTGCATTTGTATTTTCGTTTTTAAATTTCTCATTTTGGGCGATAAGCAACTGTAAATCTACTCCTGTATTTTTGATTTCTTCTTCATAAAAACGAGTATGTTTTATTCGTTCTTTTTCTATTCTCAATTTACTTGTTACCTGTTTTTTCTGCTCCCATATTTCTCTTGCCGAATCTACTTCATTCTTATACTCTTCTCTCAAGGCACTAATTTGTCTATCGTAATTTTTTCTTGTTTTTGCCTGAAAAGCAAGAAATTCGGCATTTATTGTATTCTTCTCCTCACCTTTAGAATTTAGAAAATCGCTCAGTTGATTTTCTGCATTATTCAATAGAGCCTGATATTTTTGATTTATTTCTGAAAATTGAGTTGAAAGTATTTCTTTTTCAATAAGCAAATCTTCTTGCTCTTTTTCAATCGAATTTTTCTTTTCAATCCTATTAATCAGTTCATCTATGCTTATTCTTTGATATTCACCTGTTAGTTCTTTTACTTTTCGTAGATTTTCTTCCTGAATTCTGATGTCACCTTTAATTTTATCTTCTTTCGATCGAAAACTAACAGAAAGTTTATTCAATTTTTCGTTTAGATTATTTTCAAAATCTTTCTCTCGTTCTAACTTTTCCGTTAATTCGGGTTCGCGTTCTTCATTATTGTGTATCGTCCAAGCCAAATGCTTTATAATCTGTTGTTTTTCATTTTCTAAGCCCC
Source organism: Indolivaga macrotermitis (assembly GCF_900128985.1). Classification (GTDB taxonomy): domain Bacteria; phylum Bacteroidota; class Bacteroidia; order Bacteroidales; family Dysgonomonadaceae; genus Dysgonomonas_A; species Dysgonomonas_A macrotermitis. The sequence continues at coordinate 22,618 of NZ_FQUC01000020.1, forward strand.
TGATGGCAATATAAAGTTTTGAAATATTGTCAGACTGAGCAATAGTACCCGGCTGTTTCATTTTCCGAATATCGGCAAGTTGTGTCTCAAAGCCATTCAGATGATGTGCATATTGGTTGAGGTCTATTCGAACATCATTCTCTAAAGACATGATAATGGTCTGCTTGATAAATTCAGCTTCCATTTTTGAGTTCAAAAACACGTTTTGAATCGTTTTGGGAAGGTACTGGTATTCTTTGCTTTCGAGAATAGAATAGCGTTTCAGTTCGTTTTTCTTCCCATTATTATTGCCGTAAAGAATGTCGCGATATTCTTTGTATTCATCGATCTTCCTTTTTGTGTAATAAATCCGATTTTTATCGAGTCGTTCGGTAATGCCTTCCCAACTATCAGGAACGTTGCCGTTTTCCTTTATGAAATAGTCATTACTATATGCTCCATCAAAAAAACGGAAACAAACTTTATGTTGTGATTTATATGAAACAACACAAAAGGTACTACCATCTCGGACCACTTCGTATATAATGTAAGCGTTCGCATCTTTAAAGTAATAATCGACATAAGATTGCTTTTGTCTCGAGATACCCAATCCCAAAGTGTCAGCATTGTAGAAAAATAGGATTGCTCTAAGTAAAGTGCTTTTCCCCACCCCTTGCGTTCCTATAAAATGGATGTTTCCATCAAGATTTATTTCCGCATAGCGGATTCTTGCACTATTGATAAATATGATTCTATTCAGGTATCTCATGTTGAATTTCTTCAGGAATATTTATATTGTTCACAAGCTCTTCGAGAAATTTGAATGAAGAAAGTACTTTATACGATTTCAGAATTTCATTCTCCTCTTCGACAAATCCATCATCGCAAAGCGATTTGATAATTCGGTTCACAACTTCCAGATATGGCGTTTTTTCATCCAGTTTCAATACGTTTTTCAGACTGTCAGCCTTGTTTTTCAATACTGCTTGAACACTAACTTCAGTTGCTACTTGCATTGGAGTAAAATTGTATCCGGATGCAAAATTATTATCAAAGGTTTTCAGGAAATCAAGGATGTCAATCCAGCGACAAGCAATTTCTAGTTTTCGTTCCAAATCAGCACGCGATTCATTTTTTCGTGAAAAATAGTAATACTCATCACCTTTTTCAAGTATGAAGTTAATGGCATTGAAGTAATCGTACAATGCATCGAAATTGTCTAAATCGTCAATGATTTCATACAATTTCGAAATATGTATATCTGAAGAATTAGAACAAATAAACTGTCTTTTACTTAACAGTTCAAATATCTCAGCAGTTTGTTTCGGTACTTTCATATTGAGTTATGTTTATAATAAACCAAAGCATATTCTATATTATTGTTTTTCTCAAATTTGTCGGTTATTTCTAGTTCTTCATCGAATATTGAAACCATTTGGCAATACAGTGTAACACGTTCGTCAAAAGTTAACTCTCTCGAGAATTTATAATCAGATAGATATTCGAAAAGTTGTTTTCCCGAAAAAGCAAATTTGTTTTTTATTTCATATAAATCAATATAAATCTCTTTCTCAACGTCGCTGGTAAGCTCTTCTTTTGAAAAATTCTCAGCCGTTATTTTTTTCGCATTGATACCTGTTTTATATTTTTTACTTACTTTACGAATTAACTGATAAACGTCATCCTGCTGTAACCTGTCCAATGACAATTTCAATGAATAAGTAGGTTGAGGTTCGAAAGCTAATGCATTCGATCTTAGTAGAATCTCCTTAATGTTGGTTTTATGTTTTATTTCGTATTGATCTCGAAGGTATTTCAATCGTTTTAATTTCTCAATAAACTTACTTTGGTATTTTACTTGATTTATGTATTCAATGATTTGCTTTCGAGTTTCGATCAAGTTTTGTCTCGCATCTAATAGGCTTAAAAGCAGATCTGTCTTAATATATTTTAGTTCTTCGTCAGTAGCAGTCTTGAAAAATGTAATTTCATCTTCGTTCAATAAATTTTCACTTTGAATTATCATTTGTTCAATAGCTTCCAATTTCAGTTTATAATTAGCAAGTTTTGTGAGTTTAATTTTATAATTTGGTTCAGTTTTAAAAGTGTTTTCTATATTTCTATCTAAATCAACAATATTTCTTATTGTAATTTTCTCTATTTTTCGTAACGAGGATTTTACTGCTTTCAGATACTTATATCTTTCGCTATCACTTGTAGCTTGGAGATAATAAACCATATATTCACCCTTTATTTGACGGATATTTTCATTAATGTATGATGTATTTATTTCTTCATTAACTTCTAGGATATCTTCGAAAAATCTCAAAAACTGATCATCCAGTTCTAACTGATTCCCTGTTTGCCTAATAATACTCTTACTTAACAGAAGTTTGATAACATCTTCATTTCCATCCATAATTTCGAGTGCATACTCATATCTATACGAAAGAGTAGTTCGTTTTTCGAACATTTCTGCCAACAGTTTATTACCTCGGCTTAAAACATTCAAAAGTTCTCGTAGTGAATTGAAATGATTCATTTGTATTAATCAAATTCAGATTTTTAGTTTATGAATAGTTTACATAACCTAGCCGTTATTAAACATGCTTCAAATTATGATTAACAAATTTAGTGAATAATTGACAAACAGAAAGAATAATTGCCGTACAGATAGTTAGAAATATATGAAATATAAGCAGATGGATCGGAGATACCCATAGCCACAGGCAAAGGTATTCCCGTGTCCTGAACGGCGGGGCAAGGTCAGGCCTTCCGGTTTCCGGGAAAAATCATCCTCAGGCGAGCGTATTTATCCGAAAAAATATGCCTGTTTAAAAGCCTATACCAGCTTGTTGCCCTTGAAACAAAACTCCCTCCCCTCTGGAATCATCATAAAATTGGGTTTCGGGCTAGCAATAGTGGCTCTGTGTGCGTGGCTAATGACACAAGTGAGTATAGATACTTCCGTTATTACGGGGTTTATCGGTGGCTATCTGATTATCGGCCTTGTATTTAAAATAGTAAAGCTATTTATTAAGATGATACTATCAATTATAGCCTTTATCATCCTTATCTCCATTTTCTTATTTCTAATCTTTTAAACCATACAGCCATGACAAAATTATATTCATTGTTCGCAGGAACAACAACCGATACAGAAAGCAGAAAACCAAATCATCCAAATGGAAGGATACTCCTATGGCCGTTATGTAGTCTACCAAATTACACACGACAAATACGGCTATCACTATCATCTGATTAACCTTCGTACACTTGATATGCAACAATCTGAAATCATTAAACCGTTGAGCCAAAAGTTTGGAATCGGTATGTATTATGATGAAAACAATATTGAGTTCATGCCCGAAACAGAAGTTGCTGAACTCTATGCCAAAGCAAAGGCAAAAGAGGTTGCAGAACAGGAAAAAGAGAGGCTAGAGAATAAACGCAGAAAGGCTGTAAGAGAAATCGGTCGCAAATGGTTGAATGAAAACCTACCCAAAGATGCCAAAGCGATCATTGTGGCTCGTTTAAAAACAGATGAATCTGACTCGCAAACCGATTATTATGCTTCAAAAGTAACACGCACTGTAATCTTAGGTTTTTCCAAACACAAACGGGATATATTCTCCGAAATGCGGAAGTATGCTCCAAACTTTGAAGAAACAGCCCATCTGGCAATCTATAACGAGCAGCATGAACACAGGGAAAAGTATTCAATGGGTGCAGGCTATTATCTGGGAGAAAGCAAATACAGCGGATGGATTATAGAGAAATCCCCGATATATGACAGAAAGAATAAGATTGATGAATTTGCCTATGTGGCAGGATGTCCCAATGGTATTTACATCAATAAAGGCAATGATGATAATACTTCTATCCAAGAGCAGAAAGAACCTACTCTTCAGTTTGAATCCGATAACCTCTCTTTTGAGATCGTCGATTATTCAGAAAAAGCAATTGCTCTTTTCGGAGATACTAAAGAAATCAAAGATTTACTCAAAGCAATGGGTGGAAAATTTAATCCGAAACTGGCACATAACAATGAGAAACAAGCAGGATGGATATTCTCTTTCTATTCAGATAATCTTTTGATTTTGGTATAATGCTCAAAAATAGTTGATAGAACTTTATTTGATATATTTTATATAAACGGTTTCGATTAAATAAATTGAAACCGTTTTCAATTTTATATTTATGTCAAAAAAATGCTTACCTTTACGAAAAGAGTTATTTGAATCTATGAAAAGTAAAGCGAGACAAGGTATTCCGGTTGTTTCTAAATCATTACCTTTTCTTCTTGTTTTCCCTCTTTATTGACTGATATTCAATTAGATTCTATTTTTCTGCATAGTATCTATACAAAGGTAAAAATTATCATCCAACTTTTAAGGCCTCAGTCCTTTTTATTGTTTTTGTAAGCAAGACGATGATTAGTTATTACTCAGACAAGACATATCATAAAATATCTATAGCCTACTCTGCCAAAGCCTACAGTTTAAAATAAAAAGTTCCTGCAAGGTAAAATTTGCAGGAAACTTAATCTTATAAACTATATCTTAAAGCATAAAACGAGTTCAAACCACTTGCCCTGGATACATCGTAGACCGGCCCGTTTATTACCGTTTTGCCGGAGATATACCCGAACCATAAATAAAAGGTTTTAGATGTGCTTATTACCGATACAAATATATAGCCGCTAAAATAACTAAATCCGCCATTAGTAGAAGCCACAGCTGTTATTGCCCCTTCTGAGGTGCTTAAACCATTTCCGGTAGAAGAAGAACAGAGAAGTGCTCTCACATTTCCACTGGTATTGACATTCCACCAGGTTGAGAAGCTTGTTTTTAAGTATATTAACCATACTCCTTGAGTCAAAGTAATATTCAATCCCGAATAACGGTAAGTATTAACGCTATTATTCGGAAACGAAAAGGCTGTTAAAGCAGTTTCGATAGTAGTTGCCGGCACACTTACCAGAGGTGGATATACAGGTTTTTCTTTTTCCCATCCTATATTCTTCTGATCATCTACATACAAAACATAATCAGTTGCTTCGTTTCCGTCAGAAAATCTAAAAGAATTTTTCAAGTCCAGACTTTTATCCGGATTTATAATACCTAAGCCCAACTTTCCATCTGTAAAGACAACATCGTCTGTATATGTAGATGGAACTGCACTATTTGTGTTCGAGAGAGGATCTATATGAAAGAGAGTTAAAGGCGTTTCGGTTGATATCCCTATCTGAGCTGATAATGAGGATATACTTAATGATATCAATAATACAAATATATTTTTACGCATAATAGAAAGGTTTATTAAGGAGTTGTATAAAATTCAGCCCAAAGATTGGCTGTATAAGCAAAACTCAATGTATTTTGTGTAGTTGCAGAACCTCTGAAGTAATATGTTTTCGTTGCATTCGCTGTATTCGAAGTATAATTATCAACCAAAAATATACATCCTGTCGACAAATAAGAATTAACATATCCTACAGTACTAAAATCGGCAATAATATTATCTGTATTCCCTGTGGCCGCATTTACCATTTCCCATTTAATAAAAGCACCTTCTGCTACAGCAGATGTATATGCTGTACCATCAATGGAATGAGTCGCATTAAGATACACTATCCACTTACCCTTTGGTAAAGAAATATTTATTGTTGTATAACTCACGCTAGCTCCACTTACAGGTAAGGAAGGTAAACTTGTCAGATTTGAGGGGATGTTACCTTGTATCCAAGGAATGTTTCCCGGTACAATAGTCGTAAAAGTCCCGTCAGCCTCCGAAGCTATCAGGTATTTATTACCAGATGGTATGCCAGGAATGCCGGATACTCTCAGCGTTCCTTTCAAATGCAGTTTAGCCTGAGGTGAGGTTGTATGGATTCCCATATAACCGTTGGATGATATTACAACATCATTATCCGTGTTCGTTGTACTACCCGTATGAATATGATATATGCCTGAAGGTGATAGTGTATTTATTCCTACCTGTGCTGATATGCTTGAGAACAAGCAAAACAGGAAAATGCTTATTATTTTTATTTTCTTGATCATAGCGCTTTATTAATCCGTTAGATAATTAATTCATCGGCAGAGCCCAAAAGTTGAACCCGTCACCGGTTACATAAGGAATATTAAATTCAGTTGTAGTCATAGTACCACTAAATCCCTCTGCCCATAAATATAGTTTTGTATTAGCTGTAGTTGTTGTAATCAGAAATGTACAATTACTCGTAACTATAATATATCTGGAGTCGAATGCACTACCGGAATAACTCGAAAAGGCTTTTTCAATATTAGTATTTGCTGTTGATGAGGCTGAAAGATACCATAAGATATAATAAGCCTTATTCCCCTTCACATATTGACGATAGTTTGCTTTAAAGAATAGCTTCCATATACCGGGCTCAGGTATAGTTATACTGACTCCCATATAGTGAGGATTGCCATTTGTAATATTGTAAATAGTATTAGATACTATTGATTCTATATTAGTTTGATCGGGAAGTATCATTTGATTTACCAATCGCTGTTCGCTCCAATATGCATTTCCTAATCCATCTATAGACCGCAATATATAACCGTCAAATTCAGTACCATCGGAATATCGCATACTCCCATTAACATCTAATGTCGTTTGTGGATTAGATGTACCTATTCCAACTTTTCCATCATTGGTAACGATAAAGTCATCCAAATCATTTACGCCGATAGCCGAAGTATCCCCCTTTGGATCTATATGGAATACCCCCAAAGGATTTTGCGTGTTTATTCCTACCTGTGCATTGGTTATTCCCAATAAGAATACTCCCATCAGTAAAAGAATCTTTTTTTTCATTGTTTGTTGTTTTTGGAGTCGGAGACTCTTCTGTTGTTTTTATAATGTAAAGTGATTGTTTTGATACAAAATAAAGCAGCAAAGTGCACACACTGCACCCTGCTGCACAGATTAGTTGGCTCGATATCAAACTGTTATCCCGAGTAGTATTCGAACGACAACAAAACAACAATGATCCTACCGGACACAGCCTGCCCTGCCAACTTATAATTTGGAAATGGATATATACGACAAAGTGAACGAAGACATAAAAAAATATCCCGTTATTTTGACACAATAAAACTTTTTGTTTAGTTAACGCCCTGTGATGCGTCTCTCTCTCTCTCTCTCTCTCTCTCTCTCTCTCTCTAATATTTCAGCACATAAAGGCAAATCTAAACTGTTAAAATTTAGAGGATTGTTAATGCTTTTATGTGTGAAAATATCGATCATTCCTTATTGGTAAAGGGTTGTTTGATGGAGCAAATATAAGGATTTTTTCGGATTACCTGCAATTTATTATAAATAACAACTAATGATAGATAAAATACAGCCGGGATACTTTCATAAAATAAATATTATCTTTGTTTATATATTAAAACCTCTTTGTATTAAGCATGGCGAAAAAAAACTTTTATGTTGTCTGGAACGGCATTACACCGGGAGTCTACAACTCATGGGAAGAATGCAAAGCCCAAGTTTCCAATTACGATGGGGCAATATACAAATCGTTCCCTACTCTGGAACAAGCGACCCAAGCTTATAACGAAAGTCCCTGGAATTATATAGGAAAACAGGCAAAACCTACATCGAAGAAAACTTCGCTCAATAATCCGGCAATAATAAAAGACAGCTTAGCTGTAGATGCCGCATGCAGTGGTAATCCCGGACTGATGGAGTACCGGGGCGTATATGTATTGACAGGAGAACAGATCTTTCATCAGGGCCCTTACGAACAAGGAACCAATAATATCGGCGAATTTCTGGCATTAGTACATGGACTGGCTTTGCTCAAACAAAAAAATCTTTCTATACCCATCTATTCAGATAGTGCTAATGCTATCAAATGGATCAAAGATAAGAAGTGCAAGACTAAGCTTGAACGGACACCTGCTAACATGTCTTTATTTTATATGATAGAGCGTGCCGAGAAATGGCTGCGTGAAAACACCTATTCTACGCAGATAATAAAATGGGAAACCCAAGACTGGGGAGAAATACCTGCCGACTTCGGTAGAAAATAAGACATCAAACTTTTCGCAAATTAAAAAACAGAAATATGGCATTCAACGGATTTACAGAAGAAACTTTTCAGTTTTTCAGAGATATCAAAGAAAACAACTATAAAGAATGGTTCGAAGCAAACAAAGAAGTCTTTATCAAAGAAGTACAAACTCCTTTTAAAGAACTCATCGCCATGCTCTCCCCTAGCATGTATAATATAGATGCTCAATTCGAACTACGTCCTTACAAAGTATTATCGCGAATATACAGAGATACACGCTTTTCGAAAAACAAAGATCCATATAAAACCTGCTTATGGATGAGTTTCCTTGTTCCTTCAACCGAATGGGAAAACATACCGGGATATTTTATGGAACTTAGCGCCGACCACTATTTGTACGGAATGGGGCTATTCGCACCCAAGAAGAAAACGATGGATAACCTCAGAGACAGTATAGCTTATGATGCAGAAGAATTTCAGGCAAAAACGCAACTGATTCTCGACAAAGGATTCTCGGTACAAGGCGAAGAATACAAAAGACTTATACCTAATGAACTTCCTGAATATTTCCAAACATGGATTCAGAGAAAATCATTGTATGTGATGAAAGAAAAGCCCATCGGAAAAGAAGTGTACAGTGAAAAGTTTGCAAAAGTTATAGCCGAAGAATTCGAATCGTTACAATGGTTATATCACTTTCTGAAAGACGAATAAATATCGACTATTCATTTTATTATATCTTCCAAATGCATCTCTTAGAGGTGCATTTTTTAGTTTGAACAGGGAACAAAAAGATCGGATATACTCTCCCCTCCTGTCAAATGGTATGCCCACAAACCATACTCCCGTGCACCTGTAATATTAGCCTCATTATCATCTATAAAGAGAGTTCTTTGAGGATTCAGGCGAATTGTTTCCATTACCTCCTTATATATAGCCTGATCGGGTTTGCGCAAATGCATTTCGTCCGAATAGAAGCATTGTATAAAAAGATCGTCGAAATTCTCCCCGAATTGTTTCCTATACATCTCCTTGAACTTGACCCGATGCGGAAAATTTGTATTACTTAAAAGATAAGTACGGTATCTGGCGTTTACTCTTTCCAACATTTCTATACGGGCCCTGTCATAAGGTTGTAAAAGAGCATTCCACGCATCCCATATATCTTTTTCATTTACGTTCTTCGCTGCGGGATATTCCGTATATATTGCTTCAACAAACTGGCTCGGTGTAATAAGACCCAGTTCGAGATCGAGAAGAAACTTTTTATGCCCTGATATAATATCATCCGACTTCATTCCTTCGATCTTCAGGTTATTAAAAGCGGCCAGTGTACGTCCGATATTAATATCCATAATGACCCCGCCAAAGTCAAAGATTATATTCTCTATTTCATCAACAGGAAAATTGGGTATATTTAATTCCATCTCTATCTCTATTTATTAAATTGCGAATATAAGAAATTCTTTTTTATTGAAAGCAGAGTCTGAGAGGCAAATAAAGGAAGGATATTCATAAATTTTATGTACTTTCGTACGTTTTCCTCGGAAAATTCAGAGGACAAATGCTAATTGCTGGATTGTTGATTTATTGTACTTTTTCGACAGACCGAAGAAATAGCAATCACTAATTATTATCAATATTGTATATCCTATAATAATTAAAATAAACTCAATATGAAAAAGATAAATGCAGCTATTGTCGGTTATGGCAATATAGGTAAATATGTATTAGATGCAATTTTAGCTTCACCGGACTTTACTGTCGCAGGTATAGTAAGGCGTAACCCCGGTGATATACCGTCTGAACTGAAAAACTATAAAGTGGTAGCTTCTGTAAAAGAATTAAAAGACGTGGATGTAGCTATTCTCTGCACACCAACCCGCAGTGTAGAAGAATATGCAAAAGAGTGCCTTTCATTAGGTATTAACACTGTTGACAGCTACGATATACACGGAGGAATTGTAAACCTGCGCAGTAATCTTGATAAAGTAGCTAAAGAACATAAAACAGTTTCAGTTATCTCGGCAGGATGGGATCCGGGAACCGACTCTATGATCCGCTCTATGTTCGAATTTATGGCACCTAAAGGAATTACATATACAAACTTCGGACCGGGTATGAGCATGGGGCATACTGTAGCTGTAAAGGCTATAAAAGGAGTAAAAGCCGCCCTATCTATGACAATTCCACTAGGGACAAGTATACACCGCCGGATGGTATATGTAGAAATCGAAGACGGCCATAAATTTGAAGATGTAGCGAAAGCGATCAAAACCGATGATTATTTCGCTCACGACGAAACCCATGTTACTCAGGTCGAATCTGTAGATAGCCTGAAAGATATGGGACACGGAGTGAATATGGTTCGTAAAGGAGTATCGGGCGTTACACAAAACCAACTTCTCGAATTTGATATGAAGATTAATAATCCGGCTCTTACCGCTCAGGTATTAGTAGCCTCAGCCCGGGCTTCGCTTCGCCAAAATCCGGGAGCATATACTATGATAGAAATTCCTATTATTGACTATATTTACGGAGATAAAGAAGCTTTAATAAAGAAACTTGTATAAACTAATAATCTCGCGATGATTTGCTTTCCCAATGCAAAGATCAATCTAGGCCTGAATATTGTTTCGAAAAGAGATGACGGGTATCATAATCTCGAAACTGTTTTTTATCCGATAATGATAAAAGATGCTCTTGAAATAATTGAGACGCCTAATTTAGAAAAAGATATTTTTGTGGAATCCGGTATAAAAACAGGAACTACAGCTGAAAATAATCTGGTGATGAAGGCTCTGCACCTTATTCGCTCTCATTATTCAATACCTCCTGTTGAAGTACATTTGCTGAAACAAATTCCATTCGGAGCAGGTATAGGCGGAGGTTCTTCCGATGCCGCTTTCATGTTGAAACTGATCAACAGCAAATATTCGCTGGGTGCTTCATCCAATGAATTAGCAGGAATGGCTTCTCAGTTAGGAGCAGATTGTCCATTCTTTATATATAATAAACCCATGTTTGCCACCGGAATCGGGGAAAAGCTGGAAGAAGTAGAAGTTTCTTTCGAAAACTATTATTTGATTCTGGTAAAACCCGAAATATTTGTTTCAACAAAAGATGCTTTTGCTTCAATAGAGCCTAAACAGCCTGATATGTCATTAAAAGAGATAATCAAGCACCCTATTGAAAACTGGAAGAATCTGATGGTAAATGATTTCGAAAAAAGTATATTTCCAAAATACCCTATGATAGAGCACATTAAGCAGAAGCTTTATGCATTGGGAGCAGTATATGCATCCATGTCAGGAAGCGGATCTTCTGTTTATGGAATATTCAATAAGAAAACTGATCTGAAACACCATTTCGACGGATGTTTCGTTTGGGAACAGGAATAAAAGAAACCCTTTCTATAAAGATGAAGAGAAAGAGGGAGTTGTATTAAACTCCCTCTCTTTATTTCGTGATAACACCAAGTTCCGCTATCGTATATTTCGGTCCACGTTTCACCGCTTCAAGATTCATAATCTTTATATAACGGGCTTTCACCATACGAGCAAACATTACATTCTGCCTAGCCGGTTTTGTCCGCATATTAGGAAACGATGCATTATCTATAACCTTTGTCCATGTTCGCCCATCCAGACTCGTATACAAATTATATCTGAAAATATTACCGGCACTCTCTTCTCCGGATGGAGTATACGAAAAGCCTCTCAGGCTCAACTCCTCACCCAAGTCTACCGAAACGGTATGATTTTTATAAATATCAGCATAAGTAGTATTATCTCCATCTATTATTTTAGACATTTCTTCTGACGAAGGGGATACAACTGTCCATAAGGATGGAGCAATATCATATTTTTCAGAAATAACTTTACTCTTGCCTGTGCCCTTCTCTACCATGGCAATAGCCCTCACACGCCCTCCTTTAGGCAATGGAAAAGATTCTTTATATATCTGTGATTTCTCGTTAGGCTTGCTACCGTTAGTCGTATAATATATCAAAGGATCGGGAGTCTCACATTCTATGCTCACATTCCCATACTTATCCCTCGATATGCGGGGATCACTGATACTTTCTTTTGCAGCAAACAATGCCAATTTATTAAGTACCGGACTAGCCAGGGATTCCCTTATATGAACGCGCAGCTGCTTTGTACTAATCATATGGAACCGCAACATGCGTTTATACCCTATCGTAGTACCCGAGACCAAAGGCTTCCATTCATCTTCATCCATATATTCGACATCAAAGCGGGAAACTCTCTGCCCTAAAGGAATATACTCCTGCAATAATATTCTGTTAAACGTTTTCTCGCGGCGAAAAGTAATGTCTATAGTAGCGGCGGTTATAGTATCATCCGTAGCCCAGTAACTATCGTAATTGGCATCTAATAAATTCAACTCCGAAAAACGCTCCGAGTTACCTCTGACTTGCGAAGCTGTAATTTTTGCCCCTTGTATTAAGTCTTCTTCAAATAACTGGTCAAGGCTTTTTCTGAACTCCATCAAACGGATCGAATCGTTCCGTGAAATACGTCCTGTCCTATCCGGAGGCACATTCAACAAAAGATTTGAATTACGTCCGATAGATGTATAATATATATTCATTAATTGATTTAACGACTTCAACTTATCATCTGTCGACGGACTATAAAACCATCCCGGACGAATAGATACATTTGCTTCTGAGGGAATCCATACCTCTCCGTTAATATTTCCTCTGCTTAAAGTATCAGCCGGAGGAGCATCTGCATCCCCCCATCCAAATCCGGAAGTATTCAGTTTAGACCAATTTGTGTCACCGGCTATTCCATCCACATTTCCGACCCAACGTGCACCCGGCCCTATATCACTTGTTATAATAGCCGCTGGTTGATTACGATTCACTACTTTCAGGAAAAGATTCCAATCGTATAGCTGCAATTTACCCTTAGGCCCCTCGCCATTAGCACCGTTAATCCACTGTTCAAAAACAGTACCGTAATTGCTAAGCACTTCTGTTAAAGTTCCGGCGAAAACCTGATTGTATTCGGCAGTTCCGTATGCCGGATGATTTCTGTCCCAAGCAGATAAGTAGATTCCGAATTTCAAATCATATTCGCGGCATGCCTCAGCCAATTCCCGCAAAACATCACCTTTACCGTTCTTCCATAAAGACTCCCGGACTGTATGTTTGCTAAAATTACTTGGCCACAGACAAAAACCATCGTGATGCTTTGCTGTTATAATAATTCCTTTCATTCCGGCAGCTTTAGCAGTAGCAGCCCACTGCCGACAATCGATACTGACAGGATTAAATACCGACGGGTTCTCCTTACCTGTACCCCATTCCTGATCAGTGAATGTATTGGGCCCAAAATGAATAAGCATATAATACTCCATTTTTTGCCATGCCAATTGTTCTACTGTAGGAACAGGCCCATAAGGACGGGGAGGAACATCTGAAATATTACCACATCCAAGCATCCCTCCTGCAATAAAGAGAGATAATATCAGAGTTCGTAATATTGACAGGTATTTCATTCAACCAAAAGGAATATAAGGTTACAAAAGAATAATCTTTCTCCGGATAACAAGTAGTTTACCAGATCAGATCATTCTCGGATACAATAACATCCATCTTAACATCATGTCCGGCAACCGGTATCTGGTCTAACAATTGAAAATCAAAACAGACTCCTACTTTTGGAGCCCTAATCTGACTAAGGAAACGATCGTAATATCCCTTTCCCCTTCCCAAGCGATTACCTTTCCGATCAAAAGCTATCCCGGGAACTATTACCATATCTACTTTTCTATAATCTGTAAAGTCTTCTCCCTGTGGCTCGAACACTCCTATTTTACTTTTCGTATAAATAGTATCTTTTATAACTTTTCTGAATACCAGATTGTCATTCACGACAGCAGGATAATAAAAATCCTTCTCCTCTATCCATTTTTCTATGAAAGCCCCTGTAGCAACCTCATCTGGCATCGAATTATATATAAAAACAGTAGAGGCATCCCTAAAAGAACCGGTTATCTCTAATACCGAAAAAACCTCCTCCGACATACGGAGGAGATCTTTCTGTTGATATTCTTGTTTCTTAGAAGCTATTTCTTGTCTCAATTTATCCTTTACAGGATCAATTCCTTTTTTCAATCTTTCTATAATTTATATGGACAATGAAAATACTGCATCGCCACTATTATTTCTTGTATCCTCCCGACCTTATCATACCCGGCTGAGCCTTACCCGCCTGCATCAGTTCTATTGCCTTCTTAAGAACTATATCGTCTTTCAGTATAATGGAGTAAAAGCCTTCGTCACCAAAGATATTACGTACAATATTGGCTTTTAACTGGATCATCAATAAACTACGTGATTCGCTTACCAAATAAGGTCTGTTACGAATTCCTTTATTTTCTGCCAGACTCACCAGATTCTGCACCAATGGTTGATACGACAGATAAGCATCCAGCTCTTCCCATGTTTTAAATGATTCTAAACGCTGGCGATTCTTATCAGTATACAAGAATGCACTTTCGTATATCAAACCGTTATTGGCTACCGAAATATAATATGAATTTACACCAATAGTATCGCGAGGTATAAATATATCGGGCATAATACCTCCGTTTCCATAAACCGGACGACCCGCCACTGTATGGAATAAAGGCTCGCCTGCCTGCTTGATACTATCTTGTGAATCAAATTCACCACGCAGATACCTGTTCATTAAATCCTGATTGTAGTCAGACGACTTACCCAATTCATAAGGCTTCTGAACACAACGTCCCGAAGGTGTATGATAACGGGCTATAGTTAAACGAAGTGCCGATCCATCTTTAAATACCTGTTGATTTTGTACCAATCCTTTTCCGAACGAACGGCGACCGATGATCAGTCCTCTGTCATTGTCCTGTATCGCTCCGGCAAATACTTCACTCGCCGAAGCACTACCTTCGTCGATAAGTACTACCAGTTGATCTGTCTTGGTTGTTCCTGAACCATCAGCCAAAGCATCTTCCCGGGGATATGCACGTCCTTCGGTATAGACGATCAACTGTCCTTTACCCAGAAACTCATTCACCATTTGTATGGCAGCAGCTAACGATCCTCCCGTATTCTGACGAAGATCCACTATGAAAGAATTGGTTCCCTGACTTTTCAATTTAGATATGGCAGTTATAAACTCTTTCACAGTTGTATTACCAAACTTGTTCACCTTGATAAGTCCTATTTTAGGAACCGGCTGATAAGCTATATCTACTGTATTGACAGGTATATCTCCACGAGTGACAGTTATATTCACAAGCTCGGATTTACCAAAACGCTTAATTCCTAATTTCACGTCTGACCCTTTCGGACCACGAAGGCTTCGCATTACCTTTTCATTGGTCATTTCTTTACCGGCAAACAAGCTATCGTTTACATTAACGATGCGGTCGCCTGGAAGAATTCCGGCAGCTTGCGATGGGCCTCCCTGTATTACGGTTACAACAGTTATAGTATCATTTCTCAAGACAAACTGTACCCCTATACCACTGAAATGACCTTCGAGCTCGTCTCCGACCAATTCCATGTCTTTAGCCGAAAAATAAGTCGAGTGAGGATCTAGTTCGGCGATCAAACCAGGTAAAGCCTTTTCAATTAACTCCTGAGTGTTTACACTGTCAACATATGCTTCATTGACATATTGCAGGATAGCGTCTATTTTGCTTCCTCCACGGAACAGGCTTTTAGTAGACTGAAATGCCGCAAATCTACTTCCGATAAATATACCAAGCACTATCCCTAATGCAATCCACAATGGTAACCAAACGAAATATCTCTTTTTATTAGAATATGATCTCATTGAAATCAATTATTAATTATATAGTATGTCTGTTTTATTCATTTACCTCTAATGTAATAAATACGGTCTCGATCCCCGCCCTTTCGAGCAAATCGCAACCATCCATATTATGATAACGATCACAATAAACAACCCTTCTGATACCCGCCTGAATAATAAGTTTTGCACACTCAATACAAGGCGATGTTGTAGCATACATGGTAGCTCCCATACTACTGTTGTGAGAGCAAGCGACCTTAGTTATCGCATTAGCCTCAGCATGAAGTACGTAAGGTTTTGTTAAGTTATTTTCGTCTTCACAAATATTTTCGAAGCCTACAGGCGTTCCGTTATACCCATCAGAAATGATCATTTTATCTTTAATGATCAGAGCGCCTACTTTACGCCTTTTACAATATGAATTTTCAGCCCAAATCATCGCCATGCGAAGATACCTCATATCAAGTAAACGCTGCTTCTCTGTCTCCATTTATAATCAATCGTTTGTCTATTTTGGTATAAGATACAAAAATAAGCAATAAAACTTTACTTCTGCTATATATCAGGCAGATGTTATTCTCAAAAATACAAAAGAGTTTCGGAATACCGAAACCCTTTTGCTATAAGTCTTCTCGAATCTTACACAGAGTATTCACTGAACCCACTCGTAACAACCTATATCAGGTCCATCGTCACTTCTACGCGAAACACCTCGTATATCCTCCGGTAATCCGGCAGAATATACTCTGGATGCAAAATTTATAGCCGGAGACTGACTCGTCAGTTCATAATTGAAATAATATACTTTATCCGGGTTATCAGCTGCAGTTTCAGACGAATATATGAATTTGAACACAGGATCCATATTCCATATTGTATTTACAAAATCAACATCGTCTGTCCCTTTCACTTTCAACAAACAATTTACAAAAAGATGCTCAAATGCAACATTCTCTTTTTGCTCGAATGTCAAGTTATTATCAGCTAAACTACCCGATATGATCGTATTAGCTACCAAACATTTCCCTAAAGGCGCAGTTATCGAGTTGCCATACATATCGGTTCCCGAATTCCCTATTACCATTGCCGGTTGCCTCAGCGAAATGAATGCACCATACATATAATTAGCTACTGTACAATGTATAAACTCATAACTTCCGCCTAACAACTTAACAGCATTGGTCGCCGAATTAGCAAATAATGAATTTTTAGCCGATATTTTCGCATTAACAGCCCATAAACCTTCTTTCGTTGTATTCTGCACTATTGTATTGAATAAAGTAGCTTTCTGCCTGATAGTATCTGAAGGATAAAAGACAATCCCATATATACCATTCCGGATACGCACATTCTCAAATACATTATCATAACTATCCGAAGCTATATGAACACCTCCCCATTGACCGGGAACCCTGTCATAGGGTAATACAGGTGATTCAATCATATTATCGGTACGGTCGCCTCTGAATACTATCGGTTCGGTGACTGTGCCACGGGCATCTAGGGTACCCTGTACAGACAATCTGGCATTATTATGAAAATACAATATTGCATTCTTATCGATTGTTAGTTTTACACCTTTTTCTACACGCAGCGAATCATAAATCAGATAAGGCTTATCCGAAGAAAGAGTAGTGTTTTCTGTTATTTTATGAGCTTTCCAGAAAACAACGTCCTGCCCTATTGCTTCGAGCCTTACATATTGAGTGACCCCGTTAAACCTCATACGAATAGAATCAGCTATCAACAGAGGGCTATTCTGATTTAAAGGATCAACGGTAACTTCTACAAATACATAAATGCTGTCCTTACCTAAAATGTCGACATTACTTATATTATCTCCACTTACTCCATCAACATTTATTCTGAATCCTGTTTTTGCAGCATTCATCAGTTCAATATTGTCTATAGTAACCGCTTTTTTATCCTTATTATAGATTTTCAATCTTTTTGTAGCTGTTCCAAATCCTGTAAAAACAGTATCGAAACGAACTGTATCCGATGAAAAACTAAGACGGATATTACTATCGCTCGTAAACTTATCATCATTATCACAGGCAAAAAGCATCGATAAGGAAACAACAAGTATCAATATATAGGAAGCTGCCTTCATCTAATCTCTGAGTTACTTTAATTTGTTAATCAAGACTGCAAACACCATCGGCAGAACAAGCTCTGCCTTTGTGGCGGTCGCCTTTCTCTGACGATACACCATTAGCTTTCCAATCCTGATAAGCTTTATCCAGAACAGCCAGATATTCTTCATCTGCTAACGAGCCCTGAATCACATCTTTATTATTGAACAAGTAAAATGGTACATATTCAAGGTCTAAATCATCTTCGCTATGACGTATATCTTTCTCTATTTCAGACAGGAATTCGTCTCCATCTAACAAAGCTTCGATTTCATTTTCAGGAAGACCTACTTCTTTTCCTAAACGAAGCAGAGTTTCGCGGTCGCTTATATCTTCCCCATCAGTGAAATATGCCCTGAAAAGTACTTCTTCCGTCTGATCAGCCAGCTTATATCTCTTAGCAAGTTTCACCAATCGCAAAGCATCTGATGTATTCGCCGCAATCAACCTGTCATAATTATATTCCAGACCTACGCTTTTAGCTAAACTAATTACATCTTTCAAATCATCTTTTGCATCGTCTTCCGTATAACCATGCAACTTGGCAAAATAACTGTAGTAAGACTGCTTTTCTGCTTTTTTAGGTAAAGCCGGATTTAGTTCATAGCTATGCCACTCGATCTCTATTTCATCAGCATGAGGGAATTTACCCAATGCATTTTCCAATTTACGCTTTCCGACGTAACAATATGGACAGGCAATGTCCGACCATATTTCTATTTTCATTTTTTCCATAACCTAAATTTTAATGTTAAGGACTCAAGTCTATTTATTGTTTTTAACAGCTATAACAGCAATAAGTTGCCATAACTCCAAAACACGCCATCAAACACTTACTGTCTCTTAATAATTCAAGACAGCAACTTATTTCTTTGCAGGAATACTTTTCAGTACATCCAGCAAGAATGGCCACCATTTAGCTACCGAAGGTATATTTACCTGTTCGGCCGGCGAATGGGCATCAGTAATAGTGGGACCACACGAAACCATATCCAAATGAGGATATTTTTCGAGGAACAACCCGCACTCTAATCCCGCATGAATAGCTTTGACTTCAGGCTCTACATTATATAATTTCTTATATGATTGTTTCGAAACCTCTAATATTGAAGAATTTGGATTAGGCTTCCATCCGGGATAACCTTCGCCATGCACCACTGTTGCTCCTCCTAAAGTAAATACTGCATTCACCATATTAGCTGCATAGTTTTTAAGAGATTCTGTCGAACTGCGTTGACTGGTACCGATGACAATGGTGTTATTTTCTTTCATTTTTACCGAAGCCAAATTAGTAGAAGCTTCTACTAATCCGGGAATATCCTGACTCATAGCCAATACTCCATGAGGGCATGCACAAACAGCATTAATAAGCCCGTAAGTAGTTTTGTCATCGAATACAAATTCGGGTTGGTCTGTACTGGCAATCTCTATTCTTACATTCGGGTCTACAACTTTCAATTCATCCTCAATCTGAGCAATAAATACATTCAGCATAGCAACTACTTCATCTTTATCCCTCACAGGTATACCAACTATGGCAGATGCTTCACGGGCAATTGCATTATGGAGGTTTCCACCATCAATGGCAGCCAGATAAATATGTATTTTGCGGGATAATGTCCACAAAAAACGATTTAATATCTTGTTTGCATTACCCAACCCTTTATGAATCTCACTACCCGAGTGCCCTCCATTCAAGCCTTTCACTTCGAGCTTGAACCAGAACTGGTTTACAGGTACTTCTTCTTGTTTATAAGTAAATGTAGCTAATGTACCTTTACCTCCTGCACAGCCGATATAAAGTTCCCCCTCTTCTTCTGTATCCAGATTAATCAGAATATCACCTGTCAGAAAGTCTTTACCAAGAGCATAAGCACCGGTTAATCCTGTTTCTTCATCCACAGTAAATAAACACTCCAGTTTTCCATGCTCTATATTGTCAGATGCCAGAATAGCCAACGAAGCTGCAACACCAAGCCCATTATCTGCACCAAGTGTAGTTCCTTTCGCTTTCAACCAGTCTCCGTCTACATATGTCTCAATAGGGTCTTTATCGAAATCGTGTTCAGTTCCATTATTTTTCTCACAAACCATGTCAACATGTCCCTGAAGAATAACTGTTGGCAGGTTTTCATACCCTTTTGTGGCAGGTTTAGTTATCAATACGTTTCCCGCATCATCCTTTTTAACTTCGAGATTATGTTTTTTTGCAAAATCGAGTAAATAAGCGATTATCTTTCCTTCTTTCTTTGAAGGCCTGGGCACCTGAGTTATTTCATAGAAATATTTCCATACAATAGATGGTTCCAACTCTTTTATAGTCATAGTTTGTATATTAATTTATTATATTAAATACTAAAGTAAAAAAGCATAATATATAACCGGCACCGAACCAACCGATGCCGCATTATTATCACACCTTAGATACATATAACAAAAACCGAGTCTTAATATTGAAGCCGGTTCCTATATATAAAGGTAGGTAAATAAAGGCTGTGGACAAATTTTTTCACATCTTTTATAAAAAGCCAAGATAGCAAATCAAGTATAACGACTATCTTTGTTCACCAAACTAACTTTTAGTTGCTAAAACAGCTAATTTTAGGAAAAAATTTATTTATTCGTCGATTAAATGGTGAAATCTTAAAAATAGATTCTATTTTTGTCTGAGAAATAAATTTTTATAGCAAAGTTATTTTAGTCATCAATATTATTTTTATGAAAAATCTTTCCTATGCGATAAATGGAGTCTTAGCTGTGGCTATCATTATCCTTTTTATCCTTTTCTTTACTTCGAAAAAAGATACTACAGACACACCTTCGCTGAAATTCGAAAATGATTCGACAGTGTCATTACCTATTGCTTATGTCAATATAGACAGCGTCTTGACCCATTATAACTATGCAAAGGAAGCCAGCGATGCATTGATGAAGAAAACCGAATCGTCAAGAGCATCCATCTCTCAAAAGCAAAAACAGGTAGCAAACGAGCAACAAGAGTTCAATAGAAAATTACAGAATAATGCATTTTTGAGCCAGGAAAGAGCCGAACAAGAATACGGCCGCATACAAAAACTTACAGCTGACCTTGAACAAATGGCATCTCGTCTCGATAATGAACTGACTATGGAACAAATGAAAGTTAACAACCAGTTAGCTGACTCTGTAAGAACATGTATCAAAGAATTCAATAAAACTGCCAACTACCATATTATTTTCAGTAATTCGGGTCTGGATAACATCCTTTATGCTAAAGACTCATATGATATTACGAATAAAGTAGTTGAATTATTAAATAAAAGACATGCAGCTGCTCCTAAGAATTAATTGAGTAGTCTTATAAAATATAAAAGAGTAATCTGTATATAGATTACTCTTTTTTTATGTCCAAATATCATTCCCTCAAACGATCGGTAATTCTATCCGGAATGTGGTACCTACACTTATTTCAGAATTCCTCACGTATATTTTGCCATTATGATATTCATTAATAATCCGTTTAGCTAAAGATAATCCTAACCCCCACCCTCTGGTCTTAGTGGTATACCCCGGCGAAAATACCTGTTTGAACATCGACTTGGACATCCCTTTTCCTGTATCTGTAATATCCAGATAAGCGATGTTACCCTTCGATGTCACTGTTATATATATCGTACCTTGTCCTTCCATAGCATCCACAGCATTCTTTATCAGATTCTCGATAACCCAACTAAACAAAGCTGTGCTAATCATAACATGTAAAGGCTTTTCAGGTAAATCAAATTCGAATAATACTTTCTTCGATATGCGTGTTTGCAGATAACCGACAGATGTACGTATCTCTTTGCAGAGCTCTTTGTTTTCGGGTGCAGGCTTCGAGCCTATTTTCGAAAAGCGATCGGCAACCACCTGTAACCGGGATACATC
Organism: Indolivaga macrotermitis; assembly: GCF_900128985.1. GTDB lineage: Bacteria > Bacteroidota > Bacteroidia > Bacteroidales > Dysgonomonadaceae > Dysgonomonas_A > Dysgonomonas_A macrotermitis. Next base: position 44,517 of record NZ_FQUC01000020.1, read on the forward strand.
TTTTTCCATTTCCTGTAGAGCCGATATATCCGTAGCCTGACTCTTCAAGTATTCAACCCAAGCCAGCATTGATGATATAGGGGTTCCTAACTGATGAGCAGTTTCCTTTGAGAGACCAACCCATACTTTATTCTGCTCGGCGTTCTTTGTACTCAGTAATGCCAGAAATGATACACAAATAAACACCGTCAGAACTCCGATCTGTACAAATGGAAAATACTGTAATCTCTTTAACACAGAAGAATCTCCATAGTAAACAATTTGCTTAAAGTTAGGATTCTGAATAACTATAGGAGAATTGCTTTTCCTAAACGAATCAATCTTCTTTTTCAGGAAATGAACACTGTCGTTATCCGGAATATCGATATTGGCTGTCATCAGCACTGTATTGTGTTCATCGCATAACACTACAGGAATAGTCTTATTTCCGGATAATATAGTCAGAGTCAAATCCAATTCTGTATTATCCTCGCCTGTTGCTACTAACTGTACAGCTTTTGCCCAAAGCTCTATTTTCTGGCGTTCTTCTTTCGCCATATCATTATACATCCGGTTAGACATAACCAGAAAACTTACGGCCAAAATAACCGCAACCGCAATAAAGATATATTTGGCAAGAACAGTTTTATCTATTATTCTCATAAGCTGTTATTAGAACCCTTATCTATATATTTTAGTTCTATTATTCAATTTATATCTACCTAGCCAAGCCTAGCGAGGATATAAATTTAATCCTTTTTAAAGGAAAATATATCGAAAAGGTTTAGAAAAACCTAAAACATTACAAAAGTATCACATTACTGTTAAAAAACAATTAATCAGATCTTTTTGCTTGTTTATATCTCCGGAATAGCCTAATTTTACAATGTGTTTTTCATGGTATTAGATTTTAAGGTTAACAATGAAGATTGGTTGTCGTGACGACAACCTTTTCTTTTTTATACCCTATTATATTTCACTTCTGATACTGCAATAATCAAGCACCTCCGACCTTTATAAAAAAACATAAACATATATATAGTCCGAAAACTTTTTAAATATACAATTGTTAAAAAGTGAAATACCTACATCAATCACAGGTTAATTATAAACTTTTATACTCTGTTTTATAGATATAAAACCAGCCAAATTATGCAAAAAGAGACCATAGCTACCAGCCAAAGCTGGCATTCGCTCGAAGTAAAAGAGATTCTGAATACATTGAATACTAATGCTGTAAAAGGCCTGTCAGAAAACATAGCAAGTGAACGGCTCGAGCAGTACGGAGAAAATGTTCTTCCCGAAAAGAAACAAGAAAGTAAATTAGTCCGCTTCTTCAAACACTTCAATGACATACTGATTTATATATTGCTTATAGCCGCTGTTGTTACAGCCCTCTTAGGGCACTGGGTCGACACCATAGTTATACTCATTGTTGCTATAGTAAACGCATCCATCGGATATTTTCAGGAAAACAAGGCAGAAAAAGCTCTGGAAGATATCAAGAAAATGCTATCCCATACAGCCCAAATCGTAAGGGACGGAAAAAGACTCGAAATAGGAGCTTCACATCTTGCTATTGGAGACCTTGTTCTGCTTCATCCCGGAGATAAGATTCCGGCTGACTTAAGACTCATAAAAGCCGATAACCTGAGAATAGAAGAATCTGCCCTCACCGGAGAGTCGGTGCCTTCGCAGAAAGGCATTAACGAAATTCCGGCGGAGACCCCTCTCGGAGACAGAAGCAATATGGCTTTTTCGACAACCACTGTCAGTGCAGGAACCGGATTAGGTATAGTTGTCGCTACAGGTCAAAATACCGAAATAGGAAAAATAAACCGGATGATGTCGGAAGTAAAGCAAATAACAACGCCTCTACTGCGCCAAACTACGGCTTTCGGGAAGAGTGTATCCATTGTTATTATTCTTATTGCCATACTGGTTTTTGCTTTCGGATATTTTTTCCGGAATTACAACACCGGAGAACTCCTTATGTCCGTTATCGGGCTGGCTATAGCCGCCATCCCCGAAGGTCTGCCCGCCATATTATCAATCATACTTGCGATAGGGGTACAAAATATGGCAAACCGAAAAGCCATTGTACGAACATTACCATCTGTAGAAACACTCGGGTCTGTAGCAGTGATCTGTTCGGACAAAACAGGTACTCTTACCAAGAATGAAATGACGGTTAAAGGCCTTGTTACCAGCGATGCTCTCTTCTCTGTAACAGGTACCGGCTACTCGCCTTCCGGAGATATAATGAAAACTGACCGGAAAGCTGATTTTTCATCAGAACCTGTACTCGACCAACTTATCGGCTGCTTCTACATCTGTAACGAAGCCTCACTAGGAAAAGATGACGATAATAACTGGTATATAAAAGGTGATCCCACTGAAGGAGCGCTTATTACCCTATATGAAAAAGCACCGGTAGATCATCATGAAACAGACAGGCTAACAACTATCCCGTTTGATTCTGAATATAAGTATATGGCTACATTAGTAGAAGCCGACAATAATAACATTATATACATAAAAGGAGCACCGGACCGCCTTTTGGATATGGCGAATAGAGAATTGACTCTGGACGGAGAAAAACCATTCGAGCAGGAGAAGTGGGAAAATAAAATAACAGAACTTGCCGGAAAAGGTCAACGTGTAATCGGGGGAGCCTATAAAATTGTCAGTAAAGATAAAAGAGACCTGCATCACGAAGACCTTCATGAAGGTATCACATTTCTGGGACTAGCCGGAATCATCGATCCACCGAGAGAAGAGGCGATAGAAGCAATAAAACAATGTGCTCAGGCAGGTATAACAGTGAAGATGATAACCGGAGACCATATAGAAACGGCCAAATCAATCGGGTTAGAAATGGGAATCGGCGACGGGATTAATGCTTTAGAAGGCAAGTCCATAGAGCAAATGACTGACGAAGAGTTAGAAACTGCTGCTGTAGAATACGATATATTTGCCCGTACCAGCCCCGAACATAAACTCCGTTTAGTAAAGGCTCTGCAAGCCCGCAATATAATATGCGCGATGACTGGCGATGGTGTAAATGATGCTCCTGCATTGAAAAAAGCAGATGTCGGAATTGCAATGGGAATAAAAGGTACAGAAGTAACCAAAGATGCTGCTGAAATGGTATTGGCCGACGATAACTTTTCGACAATAGCCGCCGCCGTAGAAGAAGGAAGAAGGGTGTACGATAACCTTAAGAAAACAATCTTATTTATCCTTCCCACAAACGGAGCCGAAAGCTTTTTGATTATCGCCAGTATCTTATTCGGAACATTGATGCCACTTACCCCTATCCAGATACTTTGGGTTAATATGGTTACTTCGGTCACTATATCTTTAGCTCTGGCTTTCGAGAAGCTCGAACCGGAGACTATGAAACAGCCACCACGTTCTCCGGAAACACCTCTGTTAGACGGCTATTTTATCTGGCGGATTCTATTCGTATCTATTCTTATCGGAGGTGGTACATTACTGCTAAACTTATGGCTCTTAGGCAACGGAGTAAACGAAGAAATCGTAAGAACCATAACAATACAAACTATTGTTATCACTCAGATGTTCCATCTTTTTAATAGCCGGAGTATACGTAAATCCGCTTTCAGCAATGACTTCTTCGGAAACAAGGCAGTTTTTGTAGTTTCGGGACTCTTGATACTACTGCAACTTTCGCTTACGTACATCCCATTTATGAATCATATATTCGGTACCGTACAATTACCTCTGCATTTCTGGATTTATCCATTTGTATTCGGATTTGCTATATTCATAATTGTAGAAATTGAGAAGTTTATCATGAGAAGAATCGATGCTATAACAAACAAATAAGCAACGCTAAAAGTTAATATACTCAGGTTCATTTTAGAACACAATTAGAGCTATAAGAATTCTTATAGCTCTAATTGTATTCTGTTAATTCTCACTTCACTGAGTCAATCTGATCTTTACATAAAAGAAATAGTTATTGGGAAGATAATTCGAATTTTTGTTCATAATAAAAAAACATTCCCTATATTTGCCCCATCAAACAACCCTTTACCAATAAGGAATGACCGATATTTTCACACATAAAAGCATTAACAATCTTCTAAATTTTAACAGTTTAGATTTGTCTTTGTGTGCTGAAATATTAGAGAGAGAGAGAGAGAGAGAGAGAGAGAGAGAGAGACGCATCACAGGGCGTTAACTAAACAAAAAGTTTTATTGTGTCAAAATAACGGGGCATTTTTTTATGTCTCCGTTCACTTTGTCGTATATATCCAATTCCTAATAAGTTGGCAGGGCAGGCTGTGTCCGGTAGGATCATTGTTGTTTTGTTGTCGTTCGAATACTATTTCGGATAACAGGTTATGCTTTGGCCAACTAATTCATGCAGCAGGGTGCAGTGTGTGCACTTTGCTGCTTTATTTTCGAGATTTGTCGGATAGTCTTTTAAACGCAAAGGCGCAAAGATACAAAGGGGGAAAACACTTCCTCTGTAAAAACCACATAAAAAAACAATCACTCTACATAAAAACAACAAATGGGTATCCAACCCTAAAAACAACAACTCAATTAAATGACAATGAAAAAAAAGATTCTTTTACTGATGGGAGTATTCTCATTGGGAATAACCAATGCACAGGTAGGAATAAACACGCAAAACCCTTTGGGCGTATTCCATATAGATCCAAAAGGGGATACTAATGCAAGTGGTACTAGTGGGTATACGGATGATGTAATAGTAACTACCGATGGCGACGTTGGAATAGGAACGATAACTCCTACAGCCAAGTTTCATATCAAAACATTAGGAACCCCAACCTCTCCTATTCCCGGGTTTCAACTTGAAGATGGAAATCAAGGTCTAAACAAAGCATTGACAAGTATCGATGATTCGGGTCTTGCCACGTGGTCTACAATTGTAGAAAAAAGTGCCCAAACCGGGAAAACCCTAATTTCGGCTAATAATAAATTATTATCTGAATTACAAGGTCAATATTTTTTAATTGGAGGCGGATATATTTCATTACCTCCGGGACGTTGGGTTGTAATGCTCACATTTTACATGAGAACTACAAATAGTAACAAAGGACGGTATTCAATCAACGTAACCCTTACCGAAAAAAATTTGGGAAATGATTACCCGATGACCGATTCTGATATATCAACCGATATCGAAGAATATTTAACTGCACGTACATCCTTCTTCTCTCATTATGGTGCATCCGGTATATTATCGGGATCTATTATTGTTAATAACACATCAAATGCAACCAAAACATACTATGGTATGCTTGGAGATGTTTCTCTGATCCCAACTGCAGCAGGTAATAACAGACTTTACTTTGCCCAAATGACCGAGGATGTCATGTCTGCATTCCTTATACCAAACGATAACTAAGAATCAATAATTATATGAAATTTGCATTAACAATCATAACATTTCTCCTAAATGTTGCACTATACGGGCAAGTAGGAATCAATACAAAAAATCCTGTTAGTGGTACATTATACATAGATTCCAGAGGGGATAACACAGCAGGAACAACAGATGATGTATTTATTAACACCAATGGTGATGTTTCAATCGGACATATATCACCCATTACCAGATTAGACATCAAATCGTCTTTGGGTCAAGAGGCTTTTCGTGTCGATGACGGCTCTGAAGAGTCCGGATCTTCCGGCGAAGATAAAATGCTATTATCTGACCAGAATGGTGTAGCTCGTTGGGATACTTATCCCGGAACAATCCCTCTGATATACGGACAACTGAATGGAGGATTACGTGATTTGCCATTTTCTTATTTAACGACTATGACATCTTCACCTCCAACCTTTATTTATGCCAACGGATGGATAACTTTACCTAAAGGTCGATGGTTAGTAGCTATAACAATGAAATTATCAGTAAACAGTATATCGCCGGACGGAGATAAAAGAGCTTGGATAAGAGCAGGTTTCATCTCCGATAAACCACAATATACAGATGGCACAATCGAAACCATAAACTATTCGACTGGCTCTGTTGTATCAGGTTCGTATGTATCCGGATTCGGACACTCAGCATCTTATGGCATAATGGAAGGATATAGCATTATTTTAAATACTGAAGACAAAGATATTACTTATTACTTCGGATTAAGACCTGTATCGAATATCAATCTGGAAACATCCGATATACTCACAAAGTTTGCTTATCCATCAACCGACTCTCACGAGAATCAAATTATAGCTATAAAAATGGCTGATAACTAATTAAGATACATTACTCAAATATAAAACTACAACTCTGTTCTTTATGAATAAATACATTATTAATTTAACCATACTTTTTATCTGGTGGTATACAATAAATATATGCCCGTTATTTGCTCAAATAGGTATTAATACAGAAACTATTTCATCGGGTCTGATAATGCAAATAGATCCTCTAGGCAATAGCAGCAGTTCTTCCGGCAACCGGTATGATGATGACATCGTTATATCAGATAACGGAAATGTAGGTATCGGAACCATCTCCCCTCAGTACAAACTACATATCAAGAAAAAGAGCAGTGATAGCCCGGAACCTCTTATTAAGATAACAGACGGAAGTGAAAAGAAAGACAGGATTTTCATGTACTCTAACGGAAAGACTTTATGGAAAGACCTTATACCCGGAGTTGCTAAATTCGGAACTTTTAGCTCTAATGGAGTAAGTATCCCTGTTAATACAAGCAACTTTATAAACACAGGTACTTATATTTCACTCGACAAAGGTATCTGGCTCTTAAATATATCTTTAGTGGTAGATGGAAGCAGTATTACAATTCCTTCTATCGATTATAATGCCCGGCTGTGGCTTCATATCACTATTACCGATAACAATATAGCCGGAAGTATATCTACAGCATCTTCTGATATCTTTCTGGATACAGCTGCCGGTTATCGGCATTCCGATTGGGGTAATCTCGTATTTCCTTATCTTACAAGTACCATTAACGCTAAAATAGTTATAAATAATACCTCTGATAATTCCAAAAATTATTATCTGGCAGTAGGAAATATAACTCAGGCTGTAGGGACTTCAATGTCCGGATATATCGATTCTGTAGGAAAATTTGACACCGGATGTAGTTTATATGCTCTCAAAGTAAAAATTGATTAGCCATAAATTGTCCGGATATATCTCTATACGAAAAAACCGATGGGATTCCCATCGGTTTTATTATCTCAAATAAAAGAACTCTTATTCGATAGTAAGAATAGTAACACCTTCGAGAACTGAATCACCTGGATTCACTCCTATCGAAGTTACTGTTCCGTCTTTAGGAGCATTGATAGAATTTTCCATCTTCATAGCTTCCAATACGGCTACAGTTTGTCCTTTCTTTACAGCATCACCCACATTTACATTGATACCGACAACAATACCGGGAAGTGGCGATTTTATAGCACCGGCACTACTACCTCCACCGGCAGGCTTGTTAGGAGTCGACGCAACAACTGTTTTCTTAGGAGCAGCGGCCGCAGTTGGTTTAGCAACCGGATTCGCTGTAAATGTTACTTCCTCCTCGTTGTTGACTAATTCTACCTCATAATTGCTTCCGTTTACAGCAACCTGAGCAATAGAATTTTCTAATTTGTTTACGGCTACGATATAGTCCTGACCGTTAATTCTATATATGAATTGTTTCATGATAAAATTTCTCTAATTTTTATTTTCTTGTTGGCATTTGAAGCATCATTGCACTTCTGTCAACCCAGGGAAGATTAGCTTTAGACTCATGCTTAATGGTAAGAACATTACTTTCAACATCGTGTTGATGCTGAAAATCATATATCGCCATAGCAATAGCCGCTAAAACCTCTGTGGGTATATTTTTATCACTCATAATTTCAAGCTATTTAATACTTATTACTCTCAATCAGATCTAATTACAGAGGTAAGTTATCGTGCTTTTTAGCAGGATTTACCTGATTTTTAGTTCTTAATTGTTCCAAAGCACGGATCACGCGGAAACGTGTATTACGAGGTTCAATTACATCATCGATATAACCATAACGAGCTGCATTGTAAGGATTACAGAATAGTTTGTTATACTCTTCTTTCTTAGCGGCAGCAGCTTCTGCTTGCTTAACCGGATCCGGATCAGCAGCAATTTCTTTTGCATACAATACTTCTACAGCACCATCAGCACCCATCACAGCGATTTCGGCAGTTGGCCATGCATAGTTGATATCTCCGCGAAGTTGTTTACAGCTCATCACAATATGAGAACCTCCGTAAGATTTACGTAAAGTTACAGTTACTTTAGGCACAGTAGCTTCACCGTAAGCATAAAGAAGTTTTGCTCCATGAACGATTACGCCACCGTACTCCTGACCTGTTCCGGGAAGGAATCCTGGTACGTCTACCAATGTTACCAAAGGAATATTGAATGCATCACAGAAACGTACGAAACGTGCTGCCTTACGAGAGGCATTGATATCTAATACCCCAGCCATATATTTAGGTTGGTTAGCTACGATACCTACCGATTGTCCGTTGAAACGAGCGAAACCGATAATTATATTTTTAGCATAAGCCGAGTGTACCTCAAGGAATTCACCATTATCAATAACAGCACCGATTACTTCATACATATCATATGCTTTATTCGGATTGTCAGGAATGATTTCATTCAACAGGTCGTCCATTCTTGCGATTGGGTCAGTACATTCCACGCGAGGAGCTTCTTCTTTATTGTTAGAAGGCAAGAAACTCATCAGGTTACGGATCAAAGCAAGACCATCGTCTTCATTTTCAACAGAAAAATGAGCAACTCCCGACTTTGTGGTATGTACACTTGCACCACCTAATTCTTCCTGAGTAACATCTTCACCTGTTACAGTTTTCACAACCTTTGGTCCTGTAAGGAACATGTATGAAGTTCCTTCAGTCATGATATTGAAGTCGGTCAATGCAGGTGAATATACAGCACCACCGGCACATGGCCCGAAGATTCCTGAAATTTGAGGAATTACTCCTGATGAAAGAATATTACGTTGGAAGATCTCAGCATAACCGGCAAGAGCATTTACACCTTCCTGAATACGAGCACCACCCGAGTCGTTGATACCGATACAAGGTGCACCAACTTTCATTGCCATATCCATTACTTTACAGATTTTCATTGCCAATGTTTCAGACAGCGAACCTCCGATTACAGTAAAGTCCTGTGCAAAGATATAAACAAGGCGTCCGCCTATTGTTCCGCATCCGGTTACTACCCCGTCACCAAGGAATTTAGTTTTCTCCATTCCGAAGTTTGTACAACGGTGTTCAACGAACATATCGAATTCTTCGAAACTACCTTCATCTAATAAGATAGCAATACGTTCGCGAGCAGTGTATTTTCCTTTTGCATGTTGACCATCGATTCTTTTCTGACCACCTCCAAGGCGTGCCTTTTCACGAAGTTCAATAAGCTCTTTTACTTTTTCAAGTTGGCTCATGTTTTTATTTTTTGATTCTTAAATTTATTTTATCTTTTTGTTTAATCCTAAATCGTATAATATGCCAAAGAAGTTTTACCAACCATATAGTAAAACTTCTTTGATATGCTTATATTACTTATTTGGATGTTCGCAGAGTTCGGTAAGTACACTGCATGTTGATTTCGGATGAAGGAAAGCAATATTAAGCCCTTCTGCTCCCGGACGGGGTGCTTTGTCGATCAATTGGACTCCTTTGCTTTCTGCTTCTGCTAATGAAGCAGCTACGCTGTCAACTGAAAAAGCAATGTGATGTATACCTTCACCTTTTTTCTCGATAAACTTAGCAATAGTGCTATCGGGGCTGGTCGGCTCAAGAAGTTCGATCTTAGTTTGTCCTACTTTGAAAAATGCAGTTTTCACTTTCTGATCTTCTACCACTTCAATGTTATAACATTTCAGGCCTAACACGCCTTCATAATATGGAAGGCTTTCTTCAATGCTTTTTACAGCAATGCCAAGATGTTCGATGTGCGAAATATTCATGTCTTTCTATAAAAAAGTTAGTAAATTTTATTGTTTACAAAATTACTAATTTAATTATAATGAGAAAGAATAATTACGGATAAAAAGAGGTTCTGTTTATCTCCAATTGGTATTATCGATAAGTATGGCTATACTTTTACCTTACATATTGATTATTTCTCTGTTAATTTTTTTTGTACTCACATATTATATATTGTAATAATACAAGGCTCGGTGTTGGTCACCGTATAATATCCATCTGCCGGGTTTGTTACCGTACTATAAACCCTAAATCCCATTACCAGAGCAAATCTTATATACAAGTAATCCGTAGGATAACAATATCCTGCATACAAGGCTGTAGGAAAAGCCATATATTCGCCTCCCCCATTAGGTTGTTACCATATAATGCATTATCCCAAGCTGCTAAAATCTAGATATTTATCGATATTTTACGTGTAAAAATATCGGTCATTCTACTCGAAAAAGCTTATCTGATGTGCCAAATATAGGGATTGTTTTGATTATTCAAAAGAAAGTCTATTTCTTCAAAAACAGAATCAATATTTAATAAAAGAAATAGTTATGTTAAAAATGGCATTTCAGTAAACTAAAAGCAATCAGTGATGTTTAAAAGATATATTAATCTCTTAAAAAAAGTTTATTATGGAAGGCAAAAAAAGACGTACTATTATGACTGTTGTCGGAGTCTGCTTGGTTGTTTCTTCTTTATTCTTTTTTATGCAGATAGGTGGACTCAGAGAAGCCGGAATAGTGGATAAAGCAAACCTCTTTATGCTCTATGGAATGGGAGCTATTATAGTAGGTATGATATGCTGTCTATTTGGTTTCCTTAGAGGGCACAGTCATTCTGAATGATAAAGTCGCACTGAATTAAGGTGGATAGATCTAAGAAATTGTTCGATTGTTGATGGATGAATAATTTCTTAGATTTATTTTTTGTGAAAAAAAAGAAGAAAAGCCACAAAGCCTTTCTCCTTCTGTTATTTTACGGTATACTTATGTCAATATAATTCGAACAAATAACCGATATTTATACCATAGTTGTAGCTACATCCTCTTTTTCCATCCCACGGTTTAATAACTCCAAACTGAAAGCTGCTACCTATATAAAAACCATTTACCATTACACTAAAACCGACTTGGGGACCGAAATTGAAACGCTTATATGAATCAAAAATATCGGGCTTTATACGTCCCTCATCTGAATCAGTCCAGTAACTTCCGGCAAACGCATAACGGGCGAAAGCACCGAAATCAAATCCAACGCTAACATCTTCGTCTCCTGCTCTTAGAGAAAGCATTAGAGGAACTTCCAGTGAATAGGTTGATGCCGAATAGTCAGGATTGTATTTCTTAGCTGATTTCGAACCGTCTAAGGAGACCAAAAGGCTTGGTTGAAAAAATAGCTTTTCACTTAATGGCGTACTCAACATTCCTCCGGCTTTAAATCCGAAACGGCTTTTAGCGTCAGCAGTACTAAGGGATGTTATATTTCCGGAACCTCTGAATCCGATAAAAGTTTGCGAGTAACTTAATGTATATCCCAATAATATAAAAAAGAGTAATAATACAGATTTTTTCATATGTGAAATTTTTACAAAAATAGTCTCTTTTTCAAGAAATCCCAAAATATGCCGATCTGAATATCAGAAAAGGAAGAACCCTATTGAAGTTCTTCCTTTTACAGTTTATATATAATCCGTAATAATCAGATAGATAACACCTTCAAGGTATTAATCAAATCTTCATTAACTGGTTTATTCTTTTTGATCGCTTTAGAGAATGGCACATAAACTATTTTATCATTCTGAATACCGATCATAACATTACGCTGATCATCCAAAAGTGCATCTATCGCAGCAGCTCCCATACGGCTCGCTAAAATACGATCGGCAGCAGTCGGAGACCCTCCGCGTTGCACGTGCCCCAAAATAGTAACACGCACATCATATTGCGGATACTCTTTTTTTACCCGTTCGGCCATGGTCATAGCACCACCGGTTATATCACCTTCAGTTACAAGAACTAAGCTACTATTTTTACTTTTTCTGAACCCATTAGAAATAAGTTCGCCTAACTGGTCAGACTCGAATACACGTTCAGGGATAATTGCAGCCTCAGCTCCTGTTGCCAAAGCACCGTTTAGAGCCAAATATCCGCATTCACGCCCCATTACTTCTATAAAGAACAGCCTTTCGTGTGAACTTGCTGTATCTCTGATCTTATCCACAGCATCCATAATAGTATTAAGCGCTGTATCATAACCGATGGTCATATCAGTACCATTCAGGTCATTATCAATAGTTCCGGGCAAACCGACAATAGGTATATTATGTTCCTGAGCCAAAATTCGTGCTCCTGTTAGAGAACCGTCTCCTCCTATAACAACTAGGGCATCAATGCCTTCGCGTTGCATAGCCTCGAAAGCAACCTGACGGCCTTCAGCTGTCATAAATTCTTTACAACGGGCTGTTTTAAGGATAGTTCCTCCTTGTTGGATAATATTACTGACACTATTGGTTTTGAAAGGGACGATTTCGTCAAAAATCAATCCTCTATAACCTCTCATAATGCCTTTTACCTCAATGTTATTGTAAATAGCAGCGCGGGTAACAGCACGAATAGCCGCATTCATACCCGGAGCATCACCTCCAGAGGTTAGAACGCCAATACACTTAATGTTTGCCATGATTAATTCAACTTATTTTATTATACAGATTTCGCTATTAGAGACGAAATGTCGGCGATTTTTTTCTCCACTTCTTCCATTTGCCATTTGGGGGTAGATGTGGCACCGCATACACCTATTGAAATCCCTTGCTTGATTACAGCCGGGTCGATTTCATCGGGTGAAGATACAAAATAAGAGTTAGAATTATACTTTTTACATTCAGAAAAAAGCACTTTACCATTAGAACTTTTTTTACCGGCAACAAAAAAGATCAGATCATGTTTAGTCGCAAATTCCTTTATGTTAGGAATACGATTGGATACCTGACGGCAAATGGTATCAAAGTACTCAAACTGAGCATCGGGACTTATTCTGGACGAAATAATGTCAATAACATCCTGAAATCCATCCAGTGGTTTCGTTGTTTGTGAAAACAGGCAAATATTTTTGGAGTAATCCAATTTATCCAGATCTTCTTTATGTTCGATAACAATAGCCTGAGAATCGGTCTGTCCCATCAAACCGTTTACTTCGGCATGTCCTTTTTCCCCGTAAATAACGATCTGGGTTTCATTATCTATTTCGTTGTTATGCTTATCCTTTATACGTCTTTGTAAACGAAGGACAACAGGACACGACGCATCAATGATCTCAATATTATTTCGTTTTGCAGTCTCGTATGTACTGGGTGGTTCTCCGTGTGCACGAAGTAATACTTTTACATTAGTTAGTTGACCGAATTCTTCATGATTTATAGTCCGAAGTCCCAGTTTTGCCAGTCTTTCTACTTCCAGGTTGTTATGCACAATATCTCCTAAACAGTATAAAACCCCACCTTTCGCCAATTCTTCTTCCGCTTTTTTGATGGCGTTTACCACACCAAAGCAAAATCCTGATTTTGAGTCTATTTCAATTGTATTCATTGTGATGTTAAAAAATTGAATTTATCGAGCAGCCATTGCATTTGCTGCTCCTTAGTAAGTTCTGAGTTATCGAGAACCAGAGCATCATCAGCCTGCTTTAAGGGGCTTTCGTCTCTATTCTGATCGATATAGTCTCTTTGTCTTATATTTTCCAAAACCTCGTCAAAGGTTGTTTTTGTATCATTCTTAGTCCGCAGTTCATCCAAACGCCTTTGGGCTCTGACCAGAGGATCCGCCGTTACAAATATTTTTAGTTCGGCTTTCGGAAATACTACTGTACCGATATCCCTTCCGTCCATAACAATACCTTTTTCGGCTCCCATCTGTTGCTGTAAATATACCATCTCTTTACGAACAAATCCGATTGCACTAACCTGGCTTACTTTTGCGGCGACTTCCATTGTCCGTATTTCTTTTTCGACATTCTTATCATTTAAATATACTTCGGGTAATAATGTCTCTTCATTCAACCTGAAGTTTACTTTAATAGAATGGATCGCCTTTTCCAATTCTGCCAAATTAAGATTTTCTCCATCAAACAATCCGTTCTGTATACAATACAAAGTAACGGCTCTGTACATTGCCCCGCTATCAATATAAATATATCCGATCTTTTTTGCCAGATCTTTGGCCATAGTACTTTTTCCACACGAAGAGAATCCGTCAATCGCAATTGTAATCTTTTTCATTCGGGTTATCTTTACAACAATAGTATATATATAATGTTCGTTAATTCTTGTTTATGAAAGCATCAGGGTTATGTAAGCATTTACTGTGCTCAATTATAGTAGATTTATGCTATATAGATATTAACTATATAATTCGGTGTAATATTTCAGAATTTAGAGATATCAACACCTAATGTAAAATGATACGATGTCGCTGATGGGTGGTACTTAGCGAAAGAGAAACCGACACTGAATTTCTGAATTTTAATTCCTGCACCGGCGTTAAAACCTCCAAATTTATTTCCTTCCTGTAATTTCAAATCATAATGTACTTTAGGATTGAAGCCCACGGCTATCCAAAAATTCTGAGAAGGAATAATATCCACACCTATTATTGTATGCTTAAACAGTGTTTTTACAAAACCATCATCACTACTATCTATTCCGTTTGCTTCGTCGATACGCGAAAAATCCCATTGAGTCAAATAAACACCGGTAAGAGAGAAGCGCACCGGTATATTTCTCAACTTTTTACTTAAGCCTACGTTAACGTCCCAGGGTAATCCAATGCGTTTATCATTATAAGATGATAGCTGGCTACCTATATTCTTTAATACTAAACCGGCGGAAAATTCGCGGTCTTCGTTATAATAGCTTAATCCAACATCAAAGCCTATGGCAGTAGAGGTATAATCTGCATAAGATGATGAGATGAACTTGGCAGTGACTCCTCCTCTCAACCGATTGCTTAGCATATGGCTATACATACCATTTACTACAATATCTTTAGCCGAAAAACCTCCTAATTCTTCATTATTCTCTGTAGTCTCCTTAAAGTCACCGTAATCAAGATAACTCACACCTATAGCGAAAGCATTCATGTCACGGATAGATTTTCCGAAAATAGCACTTCCCACCTTTATATCTGCAATATATGACATGAAGCTAACATTCGCGTTCATATTCATCTCTTTTCCCAAAGCCGCCGGATTCTGAAAAACCAAAGAAATATCGTTCTCTATTACAGAGACGTTAGTTCCTCCTAAAGCATTTGCGCGGGTAGATGTAGGCAGGTCTAAAAAACGGTATGCTTTTTCTCCTTCTTGAGCCTTTATGCTTAGAACAGAGATTATATATATAAATACAGTAATATATCTTTTTACTTTTGTCATACCTAAAATTGACTTTGTTCAGGTTTTACAAAGATAGTTTTATTCTTTCACATAATAATAAATGTCCGTTTGTTATCAATATCCTAATATATATCCCGATGCCTTCTTATTATACTTAAACTCTTGAACAATGCGAATCGATAGTAAAAAACATTCTATCTTCTGATGTTGTAGTTTTTATAGAAAGGTGACAGTAACTAAACAAAGGTGACATTAGAGTGTTACCGGAGTGTTACCTTTGTCACCTCTTTATTTTGTTTTATATCAATCGATTACCCTTTTTAAAGTAACAAAGGTGACAAAAGTGACACCATTTTTGAAGATTTTTTATTCTTCATTTTTGGTTTTTAATTCTTAGTTTCAATATATCAAAGAGCCCTCTTTATATATAATAGATAAATATATCACGGATTTATGATTGAGAGACATGCTTTAATTTTTTATATTATCGACTAATGCTCATCTTCAGTTGACAGGTATGAGCGAAATCGTGTGTAAGCAAAAGAACATTTTCAACTACTGATTCGTATGAATAAGAAAAAAATCATATATTTGCCCCATCAAACAACCCTTTACCAATAAGGAATGACTCATATTTTCACACATAAAAGCATTAACAATTCTCTAAATTTTAACAGTTTAGATTTGCCATTGTGTGCTGAAATATTAGAGAGAGAGAGAGAGAGAGAGAGAGAGAGAGAGAGAGAGAGAGACGCATCACAGGGCGTTAACTAAACAAAATTTCTTATTGTGTCAAAATAACGGGACATTTTTTTATGTCTTCGTTTGCTTCGTCATATATATCCATTTCCAAATAAGTTGGCTGGGCAGATTGCGTCCGGTAGGATCATTGTTGTTTTGTTGTCGTTCGAATACTACTCGGGATAACAGTTTACCATTGGGCCAACTAATCCATGCAGCAGGGTGCAGTGTCTGCACTTTGCTGCTTTCTTTTGTATCAAAACAATCACTTTACATTATAAAAACAACAGAAGAGTCTCCGACTCCAAAAACAACAAACAATGAAAAAAAAGATTCTTTTACTGATGGGAGTATTCTCATTGGGAATAACCAATGCTCAGGTGGGAATAAACACACAAAATCCTTTGGGGGTATTCCATGTAGATCCAAAGGGGGATACTAATGCAAGTGGTACTAGTGGGTATGCGGATGATATTTTTGTAAACAGCAA
>NZ_FQUC01000039.1 GCF_900128985.1 Indolivaga macrotermitis
CCATAGGCTAAGCACCCGGCGCCTTGCCACCTTTCACAGTGGTAGGTTTCCAAGCACTCGCCACCGAACCGTACGTACACGTCTCCATGTATACGGCTCTCCATTAACTCATTCAGTCTATGCTGCCTGCGTGTATTTTGTGATGACATTTTATACATACTGCTAAAGTTTTACGTTTGCGAGCAATCATTTTAACTTCCCAATCTGATTTTCCTTTTAGGTTTTTGAGTTTACGAACATGGTGCATTTCAAGTTCATCTGTTGAACCACATAATTCACACACTCTGGCTTGCAGCCTTGTTATAAGTCCGTTTCTTCCACCGTT
Organism: Indolivaga macrotermitis; assembly: GCF_900128985.1. GTDB lineage: Bacteria > Bacteroidota > Bacteroidia > Bacteroidales > Dysgonomonadaceae > Dysgonomonas_A > Dysgonomonas_A macrotermitis. The sequence goes on from NZ_FQUC01000039.1 coordinate 326, forward strand.
AATAGCAATCGTATTGGGAAGCCTGTCATTTAAGTTCACATCAGGCATTTCCTTACGTTTGAAACCCTTGTCGTAAAATTCTCGGTAGAAAGTATAACCCCTCTTATTTTTATAAGGAATAGCAAAAACACCATTTTTCTTGTATTTCGCTATTATCTTTTTCTTGGAAGTACGATATTTGCCTGCATATGTTTTATACATGCTGTACTCCATGATGTTATAAAAAGAGTCGATAACACAACTATTATTCGCAATAGAGTAGTAATTGTAGAAACCCATGATTTCTGAATTGTATTGGCTGATAATTTCTAAATCATCCAGATTTCTCATATAGCTACGACCTTTAGGCTTCCAGACTTCTTTACCGTTCCTTTTTACAATTTTCATTGCATCATAGGTAAAGAGTTTATTCCGCATTACTTCGGTAGTAACATAGAGTACAATCTTATGATCGTAGCTTCTTACAAGGTGTCCGTTTTTATCCCTGTGTGTATCATTGGATTTACGTACAAATATGTTATATCCAAGGAATTTAGCTGATTTCTGTGCATTTGTTATCAAAGTTTTTTCTTCCGACAGTTCCAGCTTAAGTGCATCATGCATATAATTTTTGATGTCTTCTTTAATCTGCTTACAGTCTTCTTTACTTCCGATAACACTTATCAGAAAATCATCCGCATACCTCACGTATTTCAGACGTTTTATACAGCTATCCATTTCATTTCCAGCTGGATATTCCAGACGTTTCTTTACAATTTCTCTAATTTGCTCATTCAGTCGTTTTCTTTCTGTTGCGTCTTTTACATTTTTGAATTTCGACACCAACTTAGCCTTACGCTGTCCGAATTGCTTTGCAATAGGATTTTCTTTTCTTCTTTTCCCCTTGTTGAATTTCTTGATATATTCTTTCATGTATTTGTCGAACTTGTCAAGGTAGATATTAGCCAATATTGGGCTGATAATACCACCTTGTGGAGTTCCGTTATACGATTTATGAAATACCCAGTCTTCAACATATCCTGCATTTAAGAACTTACGAATCAGTCTTATGAACCTATCGTCTGCAATGCGTTCTTTCAGAATATTAATAAGCCCTTCATGATTTATATTGTCAAAGAATCCTTTGATATCTCCTTCAATAAACCATTTTGTACCGTTGCATTTGTTCTGAACGCTTTTGAGGGCGGTATGACAGCTCTTCTGAGGTCTGAAACCATGTGAAGAATCTTCAAAACAGCCTTCATAAATTGCTTCTAAAATCATTCTTATGACTTCTTGAAGAAGTTTATCATAGAATGCAGGAATTCCCAACAGACGTTTTTTCCCATTCTTCTTTGGAATATATGTCCTTTTCGAGGGGTAAGGGCGATACGTTTCATCTTTGAGCGTATCAATTAACTGTTTAATTTTAGGTATACTGAAGCCATCAATGGTTTTTCCATCGACACCTTTGGTCATATTGCCTGGTTTTGCGTACAAATGCTTATAGGCAACGTAGTACATTTCTTCATTAAACAGAATCCTATACAGCCTGTCGAACTTGTAAGTCAAGTTACTGCTGTGTTGGCATAGACTGTTTAATACTTTTTCCGGATTTCTCATGTCTCACACATTTTCCATTAATTATATTAAACTGAATTAACTGCCCCCCTTCGCCATGCAGTTTTATCTGCGTGTACAAGGCTTTCCCTTGCTCAGACTACTACGGAGGCTCTGTTACCGTGCCGGATATTCAGGGACTATTCCCATAGCCTTACAACTGGCTTTCCGGTTTAGGTAATCCCCGTTTAGATACATAATAACATAATCTGTAAACAGACTATTTTGGCGTGATAGATTGTCGGATACGACTTTCGTCCTTTACTTTGTATGAAGTTGCGTCGTAGTAAGTTCTTTTGCTCATAGCCCCTACAAGGCGGGCTTGAGTACCACGATATGACGGGTTTCAATTCTTTTGGAATTGTATAACTACCTTACGTCAAAGCCTAACCATCTGACCGCTCAGACTATCGTTCAATCAATCCAGACTTTATCCTCATATCTATCGTTTCATCTTGCCACTCAGCCGAAACATGGTAGTTTGTCCACTCGTGGCGTTCCCGACATGCGACACTCCCCGTCGTCTTTCGTTGACGGATAAGCCGGGTGATGATAGGTTATTTTTCAAAGAACGCGAACCTAATAGCTTGCCAAAGCTATATTTATTATATACCCTTACGGGCGCAC
>NZ_FQUC01000001.1 GCF_900128985.1 Indolivaga macrotermitis
CGTTATGCTACGCTGAAAGAAGAAGATTTCAAGAAACTGACCAAAGCTATCAACGGAGGATATAACGGCTATGCTGACAGAAAAGAAATATGGGAAAAAGCAAAGGAGGTGTTGAAATGAAAACACCAGAAACTATATTTTATAATCTTAATAGCTGGGGGCGAAACGACATACTCGAAATGATAAGGAGCACACAAAGAGATGCCTATAACCAAGCAATTGATGATGTAGACAATCTGATTGAGAATCACGACGAAGAAGTTTACATCGGAGTAGTTAACGACATTTTAAAATTAAAGAAATGACAAAGTATAGAAAAAAACCAGTAATAATTGAAGCCGTTAAATGGACCGGTGCAAATCATTTGATTACAGAAACATTTATGAAAGGTAGCGGGGCTACTATTGACTATTCCCAATCCAAATTGGGAGTTATTATGATACCAACATTGGAGGGAATAATGCAAGCTCAAGTCGGTGACTGGATAATCAAAGGCATTCAGGGTGAATTTTACCCATGCAAGCCAGATATTTTTGAGAAAACATACGAACTGGCAGAATAATGAAAAAAAAACAGAATTGTATCACTACAACTCTGTTCCACTAAAACACACTTTTGTGAAAATTCTTTATTCACTTACACTAATAAATCTGAGGTTCAAATATATAAAAAATTCGATAATATGAAACGAACTATAAAAATTTCTTTGACCGTTGCTTTTTTGCTGATCTTGTTTATTGGATGCAGTACTAAATATATTCCCGTAGAAAGTGTGAAAACTGAATACAGGGATAAGTTTATTCGAGATTCGATATTCCAAAAGCAGCTTGTTAAGATATATCAAAAAGGAGATACCATATATAGAGATAGTATTGTTTATGAATACAGAAATAAGTTCGTAAAAGACACAGTTAATCTGTCTGATACTATCCGGATACCTTATCCCATTCCCGGTGATCCGATAGAAGTAAATAAACTTAAATGGTATCAGGAAGCTTGTATATGGTTTACATCACTTGTGTTAGTTGCATTGGCTTTATATCTCGGTATAAAATACAGAGGTAAGATATTAGCTTTCTTTGGGAAGTTGGTGTTTAGAGGCTGATGTTGATTATTTTATATTTAATAATAAAAATTAACAGTCGTATATCCCTAATCTTATTTCTTCTGCATACCTTCGCGAATCTTTTTACAAACTTTATAAATACTATGGATGTAATTTTCAAAGAATGTAAGGTGTGCAATATATTTAGAGACTTCGTAATAGATCCATCAGACAGAAAAGCTCAAAAGGCATTCAGGAAAGAGTTCGATGCTAAAATAGAATCATCATCTGTAAGACTATTTGATAGAGTAAAACTATCCGAAAATGCCAAAGTGTATAATGAATTAGCAGGTCATAATAATAAATTCGAGTTAGTCTCGGGTTGCAAAGATAAAGATGAACAGAAATTCAAAGTTCGAGTAGATCAGGATTATAGAAAATTCTTCTTTTATCTATGTGATAAAGAGTACTGCCTAACCAAAGATTGGCTAGGCAAATTTGAACTAATTGAGAATATTTATGTTTATGATATCAATAATCATAAATACGATTAATCCTTTTAATCCAGATTATTATGGTTACAAATGCAAAAGAAGATAAGGTAAATGTTTTTAATTCTGTAGAGATATTATCTCCGGTGGGAGTTGAATTAAAAGACATATTAGAGAGTAACGGTTTAGATATAGTAACTATATCTAATGGTCTCAATATAGATAAAAACCTAGAGGATATTTCTAAATTAACAAAGCAACATCTTAAATTACTAAAAGATATTACTAATATAGAATGTATTTCTGATTATTTAGCTTCATATCAAGAAAGTTATAAAAAAAGAAAGGCTAAAGCTGAAGATGCATATAAACAATATCTTTCTATTTACAAAAAATATGCCTATGTTATAGACTTGACTCTGGCTAAATTTAATACCGGCATAGATAGACTGAACGATTTTGCAGACTTTATTGGAGCCGATGACGAGATTGATATCCCCAATTTTATAGAGGATAAAGCTGCGTTATATAAAGTTACCGGAGGTACTGTAGATGAAGTTGCTTTATTTGTCTGGAAACGAAGAGGGGATGTTCTATTTAAAGATTTAAACCTACCAAGTTATAATAGAAAAGCTCTCTTTGATTGGATTGATAAGGGGATTTGGAAAACTAGATTAAATGACGAATCATATTTCAAGAGTCTTCCAACATTTTTTTCTGAGATGGGAGTTGGACTGATACTAGATCCATTTGTTGAAAGAACGGTATACGGATATGTTGACTGGATAGAGGGGAATCCTCTTATTCAAATATCAGATAGGGGCAAAAGTCTTGCTACTTGTTGGTATGTATTATTTCACGAATTAGGACATGTATTATTGCATCAAGATTGTCAAATATTTGAAGGTGGCCTTGAGTTTAGCAGATCGAAAATGTCTAAAATTGAGCAGGAAGCGAATGATTTTGCCTTTAAATATTTATTTAATGGACATAGTCTTCAAAAGTTCATATTTGGCAACAAAGCTAATTTAAAAAACGCAACCGAAGATTGTGTTTATGCATTAGCATCTAGATTTAATGTGAATCCTATGTTTGTAACATTCTGGATGCAAAAAGCCGGTATTGGTAATTATTTAGTGAAAAAGTTTACCCCGTCAATTAAATTTGAATATCATATATAAACCTTAAGCCTCTCCGGAGGCTTTTCTTTTCCCTATAAAGCCCGGGCTTTTTTCATTCCAGATACCACTTCATTATATCAATAGCCTCTTTCACACGACGGACAACAACATATTTATTGCCGGCTTTTTCTGCTTGAGATTGAAAAGTTATTTGTTCGTCCGATTGTTTACCTATAGGTGTTTTAAACTCTAAACAAAGACATGAATAGCCTTTTTTAGGTATTAATAAGATCACATCTGAAACTCCCGATTTTACACCTTGTGCTTTTAGGTTCTTTGCTTCTACGATATTTCTCGAGCCTCCATTCGGAACAGCAAAAAGGAGCTTGTCTGGTAACTTAGGGAAGAATAACGGAACTTGATTAAAGAACTCGATCTGCATACGCTCTTCGGGCTTATCATGCTTCTTTTCTTTCTTGGATGGGTTCTTCTTTTCTGAAAAACATTGATAGCAGGTAGGTCCTTCAGGAGTAGATATTACGGAAACAGTTTGTTTTTTACATTCGATACAGGTTTGAGGAATAGCCATTTTACATTTAAAATATAAATGGCATAAAAAAGGACAGCCTAAGCCATCCTTATATTATGTAATTGAAATATATTACTTACTTTTTAAACTTTGCTCATAATTTCCTACTGATAACTCAAGCCGTTTTATCTGCTCGTTAAGAATTCTTAGCCTTTCTTTATAAAAGCATGTAGGTATATTTTCTTCTATCCATAGCCTCCATCCTCTAATTTCTTGATGAATATCATAATATGTTGATGGCAGCAGATAATATGGATCATTGAAGTCTATCAATATTTCTATTTTTTCTTTTATATCATCCATGTCAGTTATTATTATTTATACAGTAAATATAATAATAAATTTATATAATTACTCTACAGCAGACGTAATTGATTTCTTCGGAGTGAAAGCCTTCACCGACATCTAAGTCTTTCAATTTAATTTTGTAGACATAGACAATAGGTTTCTGCATATCGTATTCTCTGACCAGTTCGAATGATTGCTTATAACTATTATCCTCTTTTCTCTTGCTAAGTACTCGATCCACTTCCTTTTTATCCAGAACGAGATACCTGTATGATTCTGGGTTGGTTGTAAATACCTTTGCTATCAGCGTACTCTTCCGCTTCCCTCTCAATGAGGGATTGTATGTCTTTATTCATAGATATGGTGTTAAATCTGATAATTTTATTCTTTCTCCGCTTTTTAAATCTTCAATACGACCGATCATTTCTTTGATAGATACACCTCGATCATCCATCATAAAAGCAAATCCATCCCCTGGAAGATAATCTACGCAAATACTATCATCTGCAACATCTGTATCATTTTCAATAAACGGATTTATCAGAGAGAATAATTCAGCTTTAGACGCAGAAAAAGCCTGATATGTCTTTGCTGATCTCCTATAAGCTCTTTTTATTGTATTTGTTTCTTTTTTTGCCATTATATCTTAATTTTTACCCTATACACATCTAAATGATATGTATATAGAAGTGGGGGTTGTTATACAATTAATAAGCTTTACCATGCTTATGAGGTCTGTTTTGGTTATACTTCAATTTAATAGAGACATGCTGCCATAGGTCGATAGATAGTGTGTTACAAATATGTTCAATTGAAAGTATCGATAATTCTACAATTTCAGAAGGTGTAAATTCAATATCATAATTTCCGCATATAAGCTTAACAACAGCAAAAACATGATCTACAAATGAGCTAAACTTTTCGTCTATAGGGCTACAATGTACGTATTCTGCAAGTGTTCCTTCTTTTGAGAAAATATGATATTTTCTCAATCCTGCTAAATCGAGTAATCGAATAGTAGCACCTGCTAGTTCATCCTCGATAGTATCTTTTACTCGGTATTCAAAGAATCTCTTAAATGTATCAATCTCTAACTCCTCTTTGGCTTCATTTATAACATGAGGTCTAGCAAGTATTTTTCCATTAAGTAAATCATTTATATCTGAACGTCTTTCTTTAATTTCGGAGAACATTCTTTCCAAATCAGCTCTCTCTCCTTTCCTATCAGCTTCTACAGCTTCTGACAGTTCTGTAATTACTAACATCAGCAATGTTTCATTATTATGTTCCATATCATGGAATCCTTTTTCTTTATTTGCTTTATACACCTCTTTTGAGAGGGCGTTTAAATCTGGTCTGTTCATTGTTATTTTATTTTGTACCATATGGTCGAAGTCAACAATATGGTTATGGTTTTAGTTTAAAATGTTCTTTTAATTCGGTAATAGTGGCTTTGTGATATTCTCCCTTTAATATATCTGCATATTCTATGCTTAAATCCCAATCGAATAAAATTCCTTTAGGTATTATATAGTCGTAAGGTTCTCCAATAGTATCAGACCATCCGTGATAAATATCTGTATCAGCTACAAATAATTGATGCATATTTCTTATATCTGTAATTGCTGTTATAGCTTTGAATAGAGGTAGGTTATTCTGGCAGTCGATGGCTAAACTGCTTTCATGTGAATAGCATAGGTTATACCATCCATTAGGGTATGTTGATATAATTAGATTATCTCGTAGAATTATATTCTCTGATATCTTATAATACCCGATCTTCTCTAACCACTCCCTAGCTTTGGGAGTATTTTCGATAAATGCACTGTATTTGAATTTCATAACTCTAATTTCAATTGGTTTTTATCACTTTTTCTTCTTCTCGCTTTCTCTTTAGCATCATATCTTAAATGACATCTTTGGCATAATGCAGCAAGCCTATCATAAGATATATTCCAGTTCTCTTCGTCATGATCTAAATGAGCAATAGTAAGCACTATTTTTTTACCGTCTCGAATCGAATAGTTTTCAACCCCGCAATGCTCACAGCAATTGTTTGCACGTTTTAGTATCGCGGGGCGAATCTCTGTTTTCCAATTTGGAGGATAACGTTTGTAGTCTATTGGCATGGCTATACTATTTCTGCCATATCAAATAACGCAGGAATATCTACATTCTGTTCGGCTCCCTGACAATAAACTACTCCATCCGTGAAATAGCTAGGGTTCAATTCAAATCCCAATCCTTTACGACCTTTCAAAACGGCACGATAAGGAACGGTATAAAGTCCGGCAAATTCATCAAGAACGATCTCTCCGGGATTACTTAATTGCTCAATAGCTCTATCTGCAATATCAAATTGCATCGGGCATAAGTGCATTTCTTTTCCTTTGCTCCATTGTGAGCCATTAAGCGTTCTCATTCGTGTAACATCCGTCCAGACTTCATCGCTCCAACTCTGAGGTTGTAACAGCATAAATCCGGAAGGAAGTTTACCGTGTAGTTCTAATGTTTCTGCAATCTTTACGATATATTCAAAATCCCATATTTCGTTTAGAGAATATTTTTTGAACGTTTGAAATATCTGTTTCGGATCAAGCTTAGCCAATTCTTCCGGTGTTATTCCTCGATTGCCAGAGCTTCGAGTATATCCCGCTGCATCAAGTTGCCATCGAGCACGTGAATATCCGCTTTCATTATTCCACTCACCGTCCTTACAAATGCGTTTTTCTTTTACCACCGGTATATCAGCATAGGCATTTGTCCGATCGGTTTGAGGTTTGCGAAAATAAAGAAGATACTCCGGCATACCTACTCCCATCTTAGAGCCATCTTTACATTGCTCCGTCCATCCTAAACGATAGGTTTGATTATTTTCTCTTACAACATCGGTAACGATCGTTTTCATACCCATGTAGGCAAAGCCATGCTTTTTGTAATGGTTGATCGCATCCAAATGAAAAGGATAAACTTCTTGACAACCCATGCCCGATAATCCCATCGGAACAATACGATCTTTAACATGTACAACAGCAAATCGACCAGGCATTAAAACTCTAAATTTATTTGGTGTTAAATAATCCATTTGTCGCCAGAACTCTTCGTTGCTTTCTGAGTGTCCGAAATCTGCATAGTTGGGTGAATATTCGTATTGAGAAGAAAAAGGTATAGATGTTAACCCTAAGCCTACCGAGTTATCGGGATACAATTCAGCATTGGCCAATTCAATAACATTATCGTTATTTACAGCTGTGAAGTTTTTGCCTTTTACCTCAATTCTTTCTACTCCCATTTTTCGGGCCAGATGTTGAGCCATTTCGGTATGGGATAAACCGTATTGTTTTATTATATCAGTCATGATTTTTAGTTGTTTGATGTGATTTTTCCACTTCTTCTCTAATGATTTACGCACACCTCGTTCAGCTTCTGTATAAATCAAATCTACTCTTACTTCATGTCGTTGTAGGAACCGTTGTAATCGATGAAGTGATTGTATAAAATCGTTGAATTTGTAGCCTATACCCAAATATATAGCCCAATGACAAAAGCGTTGAAAGTTACAGCCCGATCCTGCAATAACTGGTTTTGCCGCTAATTCTGGAATATGCCCGTAAGAGAAATCGTGAATCGCTTTTTCTCTTTTTTCATAATCTTGCGATCCATAGATTGATGTTATACCAGGTACCGCTTTTTCGATAGCTCTCCTTTCATCTTCCAAGTCATGCCAGATTATACGATGAGCATCGGGTGATTCTGCTCGCAATTCCATCATCTTAGCAATACGAGCATCAAGGCTTTCTCTTTTCTCCTTAGCTGATTGTTGTAGGCCTAGAGCTGTATCTTTAAATAGCATGAATTGTCCGCTCTTCTCAACTGAAGCTTGGCTGTGATCTGTCGGTATCTCATGCCAACGCAAATCAAGTTCAGGAAGGATGTAACCTTCATCATCTGCCGGATTTCCTGTTATATCTGATGGTTTGGTAATAAACAAGGCCCATGAAGAAACCCAAAGCCAGAACTCTTCTTCTCGATGGGGGTGTAATGTTAGATTATCTGCTTTCGTAGAATCTCTTTTAAAGAATCTGGTCTTAGCTTGCGATACATCCATGATCCCGAGAAAGTCAGCATAAGCAAGCAATTCGATATAATCATTCGGCGATGGTGTTGCAGTGGCCACGAATCGATACTTTATATTTTCGGCTCCACGTCTCATTTGCATAGGACCGGCATCACCGGTAAATAACCGCATAAACTCACGGAATGTTTTTGAGCCTCCTAATCCACGTAACACAGATGCTTCGTCCAAACTTGCTACATCGAATATACGAGGGTCAAGACGACCGTCACGAATACTTTCATAGTTAGTTAGATAAATACCGTCTCCGGTCATTTCTGATGCTCTGCGAATAAATTTAGGAGGTTCGTTCCATCCCATAATATCGAAAGAATCTTCAATAAACTCTTGTCTCACATTTAACGGTAGGACTATTAATCCATTCGATGCACTGGCTTTCTCTAATGTACACCTAACAGCTTCAAGTTGGGTAACGGTCTTATGTAATCCGAAAGATGCGAAACAAGCTCGTTTACCACCTTCAACCATCCATTTAACAATAAGCTTATTATGTGGCTTCAAGCGTGGGTTAATCTCGTCAAGTTCAATCTTGAATCCTTGATTGTCGGCTACTTTTATTTTTTGTTTGAGAAACTCTTGATATTCCATAATTAAATATTCGATATAAAATTTCTATTCAACATCACCCCACAATTTCTTAGCGAGATCATAGTTCTTTTGAGCCTCATTAACGTCTTTCTTTGCGTATGTTAAAGTGTAAGAATGTGATCTTGGATATTTGCCACTCTTTAAGCCTTGGTGGTATTCAGTCGCAACTTCAAGTTTATGTTCGTAATATTCGATACTTTCGGGCATTGATAGGTTAATATCGTTAGCTCTTTTAGCCCAGTACTCAGCTTTACTTTCATGCGATGCAGCTTTATCACTAAGTTCAACTGATTTACCCATAGCATTCCAGCTCTTATTTATGTCACTCCTATGCCTCTTTTCCGAGTGATGTCCAACCAAAATAGGCTGACCAAATGGAATGTGTTTTACTGCATCATTTGATTTATTAAAATATTCTGTCGATTTCTTTCCTGCCGAGCTGGCCCACTCCTCATATCTCTCAGCTTTCGCTTTAGCTCTTTCCTGCATATTGTAGCCATCAGCACGAACAATAGAGTAGTAATAGAAACCTTCTCTTTCGAATATCAGGTTGAAAACAATACTTTCGTTTTCTTTACCATACTTTGTAGTTACATCAATCATTTCTCCTTTTTCGTGCTTTTCAGTACATTTAGCTAAAAACACATTCGGTACATATTTGTAATAGGTATTCATATAATTTGAATTTTAAAGTTTTTATGAGTTTTTAATTATTTCGGCTGCTTCTTCAGGTGATACGCCGTCTATCCGCAAACTATTTGCATATTCAGCATCGTAGTTACTTGAACCTGCTGCTTGGAAGAAGTGATACCACCATGCGTTTTCGGCTTCGTAGCTCTCTAGTTTTCTCTCATTAGAATCGAACCTCTTTATTTCTTCATCTGTAAACCTTTTCATCACTGATTTGCTTTTCAGGAATTCTTCCCGATATTCTCTGTGCTGTCTAAGACTATTTATAAATGTTGTATACTGACTCCTTATCTCTTCCATGATTGTAGTCTTATTTTATTTCAAGCATCCGAATGCTTTTGTAAATATCTGTTACCTGAAAGCCACCTATACTTAGCTCATTCACCTTTTTAATTGACAACTCAACAGCTTGTTTCATAGAGCAGCATTCAGGACGATATAGCTCTACATTCTGATAGTCTACTGTTTCTTCGTGTATCGTTTTACCGATCAGAGTTATGATGTATATTTTCTTTTCCATTTTTAAAGATTATACTGTTAATTTTCCATACTCATTTAATATCTCAATAGCTGTATCAATACCACCAGTATCAAAATCATCCCAACGTTCATCGAAATAATAGACATGACCTTCTTCTACATTTGCAGTGTTTTCGACATCAGCTTCTTGTTTATATACTTCAAAGCAATACCCAGTATTATCACTTGTTTTCGCATATATGCGCCTCATTATTTCGCCGTCTCTCGAATCATCTTCTATGATATGTATATTGTCTACAATATCGCCGTGAGTTTCTAATATCTCAGTGGTTAAATCCCACAATAACCGATTCTTACTTTTCATATTATTTGATTTTTATTTTATATATTCCAAACTCAGGTACTTCTTCTCCGAAAAACTCGGGAAAAGCATTTACCAATTTGTGTCGGTTCTGTATGTCTGCTTTGTAAAATAAATCTCTCAGAGCTACATTGAACGACCCTTCCCCAGTTCGTGTGCCATTGTGCATTTGCATAAAAACACTTTCTATTTTTGTTCCCATATCCTTTATTATTTAATTGATGGTTTAATTCTATGGTGTAAAACTAACTAATAGTTTAATATTTAGAAAATATAAAGTATTAAAAATATTAAATAATTAAATTGTCAGTTTGTTTAAAATAATATTATTACATTCGTGGTTAAATAATAGATGTTATAATCACGATGAATAAAGTTAAACTAAGAGTTAAAGAGCTTTTAAAAGAAAAAGGAATCACTCAAAAGGAATTTGCCGAAAAACTAGGCATGACAGAAGTTGGATTGTCGAAAGCTATAAACGAAGATGGTAACCCGCCATTAAAAAGGCTTATCGAGATTGCAGATGCTTTAGAAGTAGAAATAACTGAATTATTTGCTACCCCTAAACAATCTACATTCAGTTGTCCGAAATGCGGTGCTAATCTTGCCATCACTGAGGTGTAAAAATCATACTTGTTTCAATAGCCTGTTTCAAATTCAACAAGAAGCGATTTTATAATATCATTTATCTGGGTTCCTTTTCCGCAAAGTGTTTCAGATCGTTCTACGGTTGTAGGATCACCGGTATCTTCGTCAATAAACTCTTCGTTCCAATAACGATATACTGTTTGCGTCAGATACCATCCATTAGCTTCTTCTACGGGTAATGTTTTCTTTTGTAATTCCATAATTTTAATATCCTGTTTTATTGATTCTTAATTGTTCTCTTTCGTAACTTAAAATAGATCGTAAGGCATCTACCTGATGAGTTGCAGCAGCATTGAGGCGATCTAGCCAATCAACCAAGTAGGCTTCTTCTTCGGCAATCGAATCTATCAATGTGTTTTGCACTTTAGCCGACAAACATTGTTCTTTGGCTATATTGATGATTGTATTGCTTATTTCCGAAGCTTTCTTGCGTCTCAAAGCTTTCTTAGCTTCTGCCAACATAAAGGCTGTACGGCTGATATATGGCATAATAGCGCGGATGCGTTCGAGTACTTCTTCGGGATTTTCAGAACATTCGATGTCGAGACAATCCTGTATTTGTTGGGCTTCTTGTTGGAGTGTCATTTCTTCTTACGTATTTTTATTTTTGCATTTTCACACAAGTAGATTATTAAGTCCGCAAGCAAGTCTACAAATTGATCTACTATTTGTCCTTGGTCGCTTCTTTTAGAATCGTTATATGAAATTAAATCATAACCCCATCTATCTAAGAAATTAGAAATTCTAACATAGAATCGAGTCTTTTTCTTCCAGTCAATAAATACAGTTCCATCCTTATGAAAGGACTTATTGAAAGATATGTCCTCAGGGATTAGATTCAATAATTCATATATCTGGAATCCGTTTATTAACGCAGGTGTAAATCCCAATTTGATGAGATTTTTAGTCCTGTTTTCATCTGTGAATTTGTTTTGTACCATAATCAATAAGGATTTTTATTAAAGTCAATTGTCAACCCTTTGAGGGCAATGTGTACGTTTTTCCCAGTCGCTTCTACTACCTTATTTTTGAATAGCTTTGCATCGGAATTCTGAGGGGATAGGTGTATAAGGACGATATTTTGTACCTCTTTGATATCATTTGCTTTCAGAGCTTCAATAGTTGTTTCTAAGCTCATATGAGATCGGATAACACGCTGATAGCGTATATTGTCAATCTTACCATCAATAAGATTCTCATTCAATATCCTTTCTTCGTAATTGGCTTCTATCAATATCTGATTAAGACCTTTGAATCGATTGGGGATGTAGTGAGTATCGGTAACGAACAGGATATTTCCGCTTTCAGGATGATTGATAAGAAAGCCAAGGCAAGGAACATCATGTTTTACTGAGAATGGCATGATTTTAAATTCGCCGATCGTAACCTGACGGCCAGCCTCGATAATATGAGTAAAGCCGCCTCTACGATCATCTGCTTTTGACAAGTGTACAGATGTTTCGACATTCATTAATAAAGTAATCCCATTCTTTAAATAGTCATTAGCATACTTTGAATGGTCCCCATGGAGATGTGAAACAATTCCTCCCACAACCCTAGATAAATTAAAATCGAGAGCTTCTTTGACATCCTTCAGAGGTAAGCCACACTCCAAAAGGAGTGTTTGGCTTTTGCCCTCTAAGATGTACCCATTGCCTTTGCTGTTTGAGCCTAAGATTTTGAGTTTCATACTGGAACGACTTTATAAAAGGTATAATCAGAATCATCAAATTCACGACAGATACTTATATCTTCTCCTTCTATCCAGACAAAGTCACTAGCTCTATCCTTCAATACCTTCATGTAGTTCTCAATATCGCTAAAATCTTTATTTGTAGAATAACAAAGGGCTGTGTCTCCGGCTTTTAATTCATCTTGAGAACACGGGATAAGTTTACATTGAATGGGATTAATGAATTTTTTGGTATCAATAGGGTTATTTACTATCCACTTGCCCTCATATATACCCAAAAATTGACTCTCTCCGAATTTGATAAATAAACCGTCTCCATAGGACGACTTTATGATATTCGGATTCACCATATATATTCCTATTCCTTCAGGGACTAGTATATCCTCAAATTCAACCTCAGATGGCATATTGCGAATACTAGCAAGGTGTTGCTCATGTTCTTCTTTCGTCTTCATCCAATGCAGGCAATTAGGATCTTTTGCTATTGTTAGGGCTGAAACCAACCCTAACATTTCGTCCCAACCGAGTTGATCGGAGTATCTATCCCCCTGAACAACATTGAATGCACCACCTTCAAGTTTTTCTATTGTGATTGTTTCTACTACTTTTTTCATGGCTTAAAATAGATTTATGTGAAAGTGAAACTTATTTAATACGATAAATAGAAGTATTGAAATGGTGATTAAAGAATCAACTCTACGTATCCAGATATATTTACCTTTCGGTATGAATCCCATTATGATTATCAATAGAAAGAAATACCATTGAAAAGAGAGTAATCCAATAAATAATATAATCCAATAATAAAAACTTGCTAAAGTATATATACCCAAATTGGCAGTCATTTTCTCATCTTCTTTAAATCTGTAAATTGCATTTACAATACGTTTAGTATCTGATAGTTGAATTATCTCTATAATTGTGCATAATAGAACAGCGATATAAAATATTACTTCCATAATCAATAAGGTATTTCGGTTTGAGAATTAGTCGATTGTGCAGGAGCTTCTTGTTGTTGTGCTGGCTCAGGTTCGGTAGCGGCTTGAGGTGCTTCATTTGGGATATCCTCAAATGCTATTTCTTCGGCATTGGCTTTATTGAGGACTTCTTGTTTAGCTTCTGACACAACATCTGGCTTTTGCTCGTTATCGTCAGAACCGTTATCACCCATCAATGGAGCATCATTTGATGCACGGATAAGAAGTTTTGTCATACGGTTGTAAACCGTCTTAATTGCCATCTGATCTGTAAAGTTTTTGTGTGCTATACTACCACCTTTGGCGGCTCCCTGTAACCAAGAATTACGAATCTGATTGATATTCATTATCTCCATATCCTGAGTACCGTCTTCGAGTTCGTAAGTGACATAAGCACCTATAACATCACCTCCGATAGATGCTAAGTCCTGTTTGTGGTGTATCAGTTTTCTTCTACCATCAACACCAACCTCGAATTTGAAATCGTCTCCATTGAAAATGGCATTCCCTTTGTGATGCTTTAACCCTCCGTATCGCATAGCTAAAGCGATGTTTCCTGTATATTCCGGATCACAACAAAGCTGGGTTCCTCTTACGATGAAGTCACATTGCTTCTTCATGACCGATAAACCGAGAACAATCATTTTTAATAGGGCGTTGGCTATACTTTCCTTGCTACAAACTTCTAAAGCTAGTTTGCCATCTTTGTTTTTAGTCTCAAGCAACACCAAGTGGGCCGCTTTTAGTGCATTTTCGGGACTGTAATCAGGTGGTAATCTTAATTCCCCTGCTTCTCTGAATTGGGTAACACGTTGTAGAACTGAGTCGCTAATGCTTTTAGGCAATTGCTGTGTCTGTAATTTATTGTTTTCCATAATCTTATAAATTTTCTAATATGTATTCTTTTACTTTTGGTTCTCCATATTTGCTATATCTTTTGTATAGCCTTTTTCGTGGAACATTGATTCGATTAGCCCATCCTGTGAGGGTGTCAGTTATTGAACCAACGGTTATTTTTATCACATTTCGTCTATGAGAATCATTGAACTCTTTAGTGACCCATCGGCAGTTTTCGGGGCTGTATCCTTTGTCATTGTCGATTCGATCAATTGTGAGATTCGTTTCATAGCCATTTGATTTAGCCCAATGAGCAAAGACATCATAGCTGTTTTTCCACTCCTCACGAACAGATATCCCACGACCACCATAATTAGGAAAGTCTTTATCTTTAGGAAGATGACATCTTTTATTCATGTGTACCCAGATATTATGAAGCCTTTCTTGAGAGTGTCCATGTTTAATCATTCTATCTTTAACTGTTTCAGAAAGAAGACAACCGCAAGACTTAGTTTCTCCATATTGAAAGTTGCTACGGCGTAATATCTTTTCGTTTCCACAATCACACTTGCATTTCCAAAGAGTACTTGACCCACTTCTTGCCACAAACTCAAGCACCGTTAAGCGTCCGAATCTTTGCCCTGTGATATCTGCTATTCTTCTTCCCATACTGCTACTTGTTGTTTATTTTCTGTTGACATGATTATTGTTGTTTATTTGGTTTCTGATTCTTGAATAGGAATATCCATCGGATCGTCTAGTTCTTTCAGTTTATCCAATTCGGCTTGAAGCTCTTTCTCGGCTTCATCTTTAAGACCTTTCGCATCTTTTTCGATACTGTCAGCTATGGCAAGCATGATAGTGTGTTTATTGTTATTTAGATACCTTAGTAGGTGCTTATTGAATATTTCAGGTGAAAGACTAACGATATTAGTACACCCCGAATTACCATAGAAACCTTTCCAAGAATCAAACGTTATTGTTTTACCTTGGCAAGCTTTGAATCTATCATCAAGATTAAAACCGTATCCAAACTTGTCACACTGCGAATCTGATTTGTATTTTTCTAAATTCACATTAAAGAAGTTTCTAATTTCCGATACATTTTTTCTTAATTCTTTTACTTCATCTAATTTTTTCATATCCTTAAGCAAATAATGATTCTTTAATATTTTCTTTTAGAGTCAGCTTATCACATGATTCATCCACCACAAAGCGGATAATCTGAGATTCGGAAGGGATAAGCTCAACCACCGATTCGGCATTATCTACAAATATTGGCAGATACATATCGAAGTGCTTCGAAAGGGTATTAATACATTCTATACCGGCATTAATCTGGGCAGCATTATTCGCAGCTTGATAAGGTGTTCCATCGATAAGAGCCTCACAGCATTCTTCTTCACCGCCAGTCATAAGAGGTTTGAACATCTTCCATTTGATTGTAGCGAATAAGCCATTGATACCGTTTTCGATTGCTTCTATCTTGGCACGGTTAAATTTATCCGCGATAAACTCCTTACCTTCAAGTGTAGCCAGTTCTTGAGAGAGTTTTTTCAGTTCTGCGTCGAGGTCTTGAATACGTTTCTTTTGAGTTTCGGCAGTAGTTTTGATATAGAGCAGCTTTTTCAGTTCGTCTATATCTCGACTGATCAGGGCTTTTTTCTGACGAAGCTCCGTTGTATCTGGTTGCTGAATCTCTGTTCTCTGTTTTTTAAGTTCGTATACTTCTCCGACTAGACGTTGATATTCTGCGTTCTTTTCGAGCAGATCAGAAGCAACAAGATGTTGTTTCTCTTTGTTACCTTCGACTTCGATAGCCTCTTTTAGGCTGATTGCTTCTACTGCCTTATCAGATAATTGGAAGATAATAGCATCTTTCTGTCTTTTCAGTTCTTCTAACTGGGTAATCAAAGAATCAAGAACCTCTTTTTCTCTTTTTCCTTTTGCGATATTCGCTTGTAGCTTTTGGGCTTTATCCGCATTGAATTTCTCAACTGCATTGTCAAGCTTCTCTCCTAACAATTCAGCACCACAGCTCGGGCAATGTTTATCATCTTCGTGCATTTCTATTGCATTCAGATCTCCATATGCCGAGCGAAGAGTGGTAAGAAGTTCTTTTTGGCTCTCAATTTCCGACTCTTTATTGTGAATCTTCGTGATAATAAGAGCCTGGTCTGAATTGAGAGAACGGATAAGATTTTCAAGCTGTGTAAGTTCATTTTGCAACCTGACAAACTCCTTGTTTTGGTCTTTATTTAACCTATCCACTTCTACCTCTGTATCGCTCTTTATTGCAGCAAGACGGCGCTCTTTTTCAAGAATAACAGACTGTTGCTTCTTGATATCTTCGGCTTGCCCCTCGTATGCTTTGGATATATCGGAAAGTTGCAGATCGATAGCTGATAATTCGATACCTTTTGATTTGATTGATTCTTCAACAGCCATATAATCAGGCTCTTCCGGTATGGCAAGAGTAGCCTCACGAATCTTTATAGGTATTTCATCTATTTTAGATTTGAGCGTTTTCTTCTCTGCATTCAGCTTTTTACGGAAATCATCAAGGTTATTCTTTCCAAGTTCTTCTATAAGCTTTGCAAAATCTGTACTTGTCGCTGATAGCTTGCTAAGAATTGCATCATCGGTTACTCCGGCAAGCTCCATTAACAGTTTACGTCGCTTTTGCCATTCCATATTCAGAAAGAAGCGAGGATTTGACAATAGATGAAACTGTTCGGAACTTCCGAATAATTGGTTTGTTCTCTGGTCAAAATCTTTCTTCAATGTTAGAGGAATACCATCCCATATGAATGTGGTTGTATGGGTATCGAGTTTGCGTTCTTCTTCACCGGTAGGTTTTACCCACTTTTCTTTGAAGGTCCGGGATACCTTGTAGTTTGAATAGTCTACATCCATATTGACGGAAACTGTATGTTCCAGATGATGGATAGCTTCGTTATTCTCATCAAGAGTTTTGATCTCATAATCGGCACGTCCTTTAGCATCTTTGCCTGTCCATAACCATGACCACGCATCGCATATCGTTGACTTGCCAGCACCATTTGTCGCATGAACATTAGTAATATGTTCTGCCGGATTAAGAATGTAATCCCTGAGGCCCTTAAAATTTAAGAGCGCTAATTGTCTGATAATTAATTTCATGATTGTTTGTTTATTGAAATTACTCTGTTTTGTAGATATAATTCTGAGCAATAAAATTTTGTAGGTCTATAATGCCATTTGTAAGAGCTTCTAACTTTTCGATGGCTTCTATAACTTGTTCAGGATCATTCAAATCGTTGTGCAATTGAATAGAGCCTCGGCAGTCATGGATCGTTAATTTCATTATGCCATCTTCCATCACTTTAGCATGGCATGAAGCCATACTTCTGGGGCTATCCGGCAATAGAAAGTTTTTGCAGTTATAAGTCTGTTTCGTCATATAAGTACTCTGTTTTAATAATTAATAATCCAGCTTCCTCGACTACGAGACCTTTGTCTGAATGTGTAACACGCATTTCGTCTAACTGGCTTCTGTCTTCACTTATTTTATCTTTGCTACATTTGGCCAATAAATAAAATGCGACAAACATTACAGATATCCCGAAAATGATCTTGAAGAAATCAAATACAGGGTTAATATTATTCTTTTTCATATGCTTGCGTCGATTATATATGCGAGCAATGCTCCGATTGTAATTCCTATTATCCAAGAATAGCATGTAACTGAACGATCTAATATCTTCTCAGTCCTTTCTATTTTTGCTATTTTATCAAGCGTTTCTTTTTTCATTTCATTATCGCGTTTATCGATTTTAAATTCGTCCGTTTGAATAGTTGAGCCGAATATGAAAACCTTGTAACACTATGCTTGGTATGCCTAGATTAATTAATATTTATTTTTTACGAGGGTTATTTATTTTCCTTTCAGCAAATAGATTTTCAGTATCATAAAAGATGGTTGCTCCAATCTGATTGTATCTCAATCTACCAGCTCTTTTCCAATTACAGATTGTTACATCTGTTACACCTAAATGAGAGGCTAAAGCTTTATTTCCTTTTATTAAAGTCATAATGATTATTTTTCGGATTTCACTTCTACACCACCCAGTTGTAGTGCTTTTTCTCTGATTTCCCTTGCCAATTGGGTATCAGTCATGCCGAAAAGTGCAGACTGTACTGTAGGATAGGAAGTATTAAGTTCTTCCTTTATCCTTTTTTTTACACTGTGTTTTACCAAAATCTCGCTCATAGTTTTTATATTAGCATTTATAATTTATTTTAATATTGCAAATATAGTCAAAAGACTATCTATTGTAACCGTATTGACTATAAATTAATATAATTTAACAGTTTATTGACTATATGAATATCAACGAAAGGATACAGTGTATTGTAGATCAGTTTTTTAGCGGAAACAAAGCGGCATTCGCCAAATGTATCAAAGTAAAGCCTACTACTTTATCAAATATCATTGGCCGGGAAAGGGCGTCTAAACCGTCTAGCGAAATATTGGAAAGTATAGCTTATAATATTCCTGAATTAAACCCTGACTGGCTACTAACCGGACAGGGGGATATGTTGCGAATGAAAGAGATAGGGATGTTTATAGATAAGAATAAAGGTGCAATTAATACTGGTACTGTCGGTGGTCATAATGTAAATATAACCGGTTCCGATTATGAAAAAATTATAGATAAAAATCGTATCGAATTGACAAGTAAAGGGGCTGTAAGCGAGGTATACTTACAGAAGATCACCAGCTTAGAATCCGAAATAGCCAAGCTGGAAAGTGTTGTAAAATCTAAAAATGAAGTAATAGAAGCTTTGAAAGATCATATAGCTTCTTTGAAGTCTAAATAATCAAACAATGGGAATTGGAAAAAGTTTTGCTGTTTGTAAATATTTTTTTTTGAAAGGATTGATATGTTAGTCTTTAAGTGATGGAATTGAATTTTCAGAGTCAAGGGTTAAGTCTATCGAAAATTGGATGTGATTTCCTTCTTCATTGTTGAGCTGGAAATGTACAGTTGTTGCAACGCCTGTTGCTTGCCCTGATTCTTTAACCCCTTCTGCTATTTGTTTAAGGGTTCCTTTTACGATTGATTTGATATCCATAACAATAATATTTAATGATTATACTATAAAATATAACCAATGGACGAAAAAGATAAAATAATAGCTTCTCTTCGCAAGCAATTGCAGGAGGCAAATAGTAAAATTTCAGCACTCGAGCAAGAAATAGCACTACTCGAGTACCAGATAGAAGAGAAAAAAGGCATCAGTCCATTGATCTCTTAACAGCTTCTTTTTGCAATTGTTCCGGACGCCTTCTGTATCGATCAAATGCTTTTGAATTTTCCGAATGCCCGGACATCGAAGCTACAACATGAATTGGCTCTCCAGCTTGACAAAGAATATCTACAAATGTACGCCTGGCCAAATGGGAAGATGCTATATCATGAAGTATAAACACTTCTTCTTTTTCAGTGTCTCTGTTAAATTGTATGACTTTACGCTTTAATTCAGCAATTCGAAAAACCAACTTCAATTGTTCATTATAATCATTTGGATGTACAAAGGGCATAATAAGACCATTATCCCCTTTACCTTTATATTTATTCAAAATTTCGTTCGCTCTATTCGAGATTGGAACAACAACTTTATTGACGAAACCTCGTGTTTTAGCCGGAAAATAAACTAAAGTTCCATCTTGAATATTATCATAAGTCAGCCGTACAAAATCCCCTACACGGCAACCAAAAGCAGCCTGTAAACAAAACATATCCCGAACCAGTTCCGATATTGAATCAGGCATCTTCTTATTGTACAACTTACTCAATTCTTCTCTGGTCATACAAACTGGCTCATCATATATTTCGGTGCCGATCTTGGATGCGAAATTAATCCTGTCAAAAGGAGATTCTTTTATTATCGATTCCATCTTGCAATAACTAAAGAAACCTTTCAGCCTCTTCATTATCGTAACAACAGTATTAGAAGCTCTGCCTTTTGATATATATTTATTGTAATCGAGAATATTTAAATTCTCAAAAGTCAATGGATTCTTTTTTGTTTTTCCATATTCCCTCAATCGATTTATATCTGCAGCATAGTGCCGGCGACGCCCGTCTGAGACTTTAGATTCAACTTTATATTTCTCATAAGCATCAAAAAATTGTAATCCTAACATACCGCCGGGCTCCTCTTTTTCATCCAATTCATTCAATTGAATCTGTAGTAATCGTTTAAACTTATCTTTTGAAAATTCAACATCTCGGCCCTTGAAGTTTTGCTCATATACGATCAATGACGCATTTTCCAATTCTCTTATTCGGGCATTTATCGTTGAAGAAGAATCGCCGTCCTTATTGAATGTGTTTTTCTTAATCTGTTCAATATAGTTTTCTTTACTTTTTTTTATAAAGTTTTTTGGAGATACGCGATATCCTGAATAATAGAATACTTCAATACCTTCTATTGTTGCCACTAGGAATACCTGTTTTTCTTCACTATTTTTACCTGAAGAAATTAAGCTAAACCTTGTCTTGTATTTTTTTATTTCCATATTCTAATTTCTAAGTGCTATACAAAATTACTTAGAAATTAATCTATAATCCGTTTTTATTAGAATTAATTAATTTATATCGGTTTTAATTGTATATATATTTGTATATTAATGCTATATGTTATTTCATGATATATCGGTTTGATTTTTAAGCATATACATTATTTCATAATATCATCTCTCCGGGGTCACTTAGAAACAAAAAGGTCATCATTTTGATGACCTTTTTGTTATATTGGGTTCTTAATAATAACAAGAACAAATAAGATGGAAGATTTTGAACTATGGCTTGAGTTTGAAAATGTAGATTATTCAGGTTCAGATGTAGAGAATGAGTTTTGCAATATTCAGGTAGATTTGCCTGATGGAAGACATTATGGAATTAATGTCTGGACATACAAGTTTCTAAATTCAGCTATTCTTCAAGATGAAAAATCAGGAAATAATCTAAATGGGCTCTATCTCCCATCTCCAGACCTCTTTGTTAGAGAATTGACAAGAGATTGTATTGAAAAGGTCATTGCGGATATTTTAAGACATGGGGATATTGAGAATGTACTTAATCCTTCTGTTATATTATAGTATTTTCAACTGATATAACCTGTTCAAATCTTCTATAACTTCGGTTGAGAACAGGTATAAGGAAATATATTATTAAATGACAAGGGGATTGAGCGAATTCTTTTTTGAATTATTTATTCTTGGTTTGCTTAAAAAGCCAATCTCTGACACCCTCCAATTTATAAGCATAATCGAATGAATTCATGTGTTCGTTACCCGAACCGTCTTCAGGTTGTACGCTTCCTAATGTAAATGTTACGAAGTTGATACTATTCCCTTTTGCTAATAGTTCCTGTACCTTACTTTCCTGTTCTTCGCGAGGTAGTTTTGCACTCCATTCTGCGCTACTTATTTTTGCTCCTTTATTTTCTAAAACTGTTTTCAATGCAGCCATACCTTTGGGCGTTTTTTCGTCTCCGGCTGCTACAATATAAAAGAACTTATCTTTGGCAAAACCTGCCATTTTAGAAGTATCCCATTGACAACCTACATAAATAGAAGCAGCGAAAAGACCGGGGTGGGCTATATTGAAATACATAGACATCATACCACCCATCGATTGCCCGGTAGTATAAAGCCTGTTTTTATCGATGGAATATTGACCGGTTACTTGCTCTAATAGGCGAATTGTCATTTCCACCTCATCAGAAGTTTCGAAGTCATCATTAACTGCTTTAACGGTATATTGAGGTACAAGGATAAAACTTGGATGTTTAGCTTGTTCTTTAGCTGTAGCCCATACTCCGGCTCCGTATCCTTGTATCAATGGATATTTTGTGTCTTTTCCTGCTGTACTGGCATCGGCTATAAATAAAACCAATGGGTATTGTTTATTTTTATCATATCCTTCAGGTATAAAGAGATTGTATGACATTGTTTTCCCGGTCTGAGGATCTTTGTATTCCCGCTGGGTAAACTTATCTACTGTTTCGGCTAATAAAGCTTTTAGTTCTGCATCATTGCTTTTGTCCGGAGTAGCCGATCCTCTTTTAGTTTGTGTTGAATCACTTATCTGATTATCATCACTGGGTTTGCCGTTCGAATTATTCTTACATGCAGATAAAAGATTCAATGTCAGCAATACTGCTACTATTACAAATGAGTATCTCCGTTTATTATTCATATCCTTTACTTTTATATTTGTTTATATGTATATGCTTGGACTTCTTTTTTAACAATCGGTTTAATCAGAACCTTATATCCGAATGTTTATAAAATAAATCAACATATTGCAATCCGATTAGTTCATCAGAGTTTAATAGATATTAGATTGGTTCTCTTTTTTATACTAAGGGTTAGATTTCCAGACTATATGGAACAAAACAGCCTCCCTTCTATTTACAAAGGGAGGCTGTTTTTATCGAGATTTTATTTGTCAGTAGCTTATAGAGTGATCTTTTGGAAAGCTTTTTCCTTCCCATGCTTTTTTAGATGTCCAGTCTTCTGCAGGCGATGTCCAGAAAGAGTGATTGGCAGGTAAACCCAAAGGTAGGAAAACTTCGGAAGTAATGTACAGGCTTCCGTTGTTTGTATACCAATCGGCGAGGTCGGGTTGATGTCCTGCGAAACCCAGCTGTAAGAACCCTTTGTCATTAAAATTACCTTCTTGAGAAAACATACGTTTCATGACGCAGGTAAGAGCACTGCGAACCTGTCCTTCGGATAATTCCTCTGGCAGGTTTTCTTTCCACGAAAGCAGAGCGAGAGGTTGAAATACACCCATACGGTAAGTCATAGACCGCCCGAATACAGGAAAAGATCCTTCGGGAGAGACAAAGCGTTCCAATATAATGCCGAAGCGTTGCATACGTTTGGTCGCGGTTTCTAGATGGGCTCTCATCCCGTCTTGATTTTTTCTCCATAGATATATTTTCCTGTCAGCCAGACTTTGTAGCACAAGGATATACATTGGCTGTATTACGTAGCTGTTGTAATAATCAAAAGCGAAATGTTCGCCATCGGAATACCATCCATCACCCACGTACCATTCATCAATCTTGTGAAGTGCCGATGATATGCGGTATGTATCGAACTGAGCATTTACAGACATCAGGAATGTTTCTACAACGGCCGAAAACAGCAGCCAGTTTGTATAAGGCGGTTCTATGCGCCTTAATTGTTGAAACTCTTCTATATATCTTTTCTTAGTCAATTCGTCCAATGGTTCCCATAACTGTTTCGGAGCACGGAGAAAACTACTGGCAATATAAGCAGCGTCGACTAACGGTTGCCCTTCGTTTCGCCATAGCAGATAATCGGGACTATCTGGATCGACGGCATGTACATAGCTTTTCAATGCCCATTCCCTGAGTTGTTTTCTTTGTACACCTTCCGCTGTATTGTCGTCCGGCAGACTGAGCCATGGTGCTAATCCCGACATCAGGCGCCCGAAACATTCCATATACGTGACTCGACTGTCGCGTCCATCCCATGTGGGGCTTACCTCTAATTGCATATTCTTCGCAAGTTCACCTTTGCTCATATTACTGAGTACAGGTTCTGCTATCTTATATAAAGTACTGGTCCAGTAAGTGCGGTCGTCTGTTATGTTATTCTTTGCATTGTTGTCCTGAGCTTTTGCTATCAGGCAAAAAAAGAATGCGGCTGAGAATAAAAGAATCAGTTTTCTCATATGTTTACTCTTTTATATATTTATACATTTCGGAAGTGGCGAGTAGAAACGCACCCACTCCAAAGTCGGCAGTAGTATCCGGTCCTACATTCTTGTGTTGATCGGCTCTTTCACCGATAGGTTGTACATATCCTATTTTTCCGTCCGGTTGGAGAGCCGTTTCGGTCAGATATTTCCATGCTTTATCTACAACTGGTTTATACTGAGAGTTATCCAAATACCCATTGTTGATACCCCATAAGTATCCATAGGTAAAGAAAGCTGTACCACTGGTTTCGTATCCCAGAGCATGTTCCGGATCGAGGATGCTGCGGGTCCAGTAGCCTTCTTCCTGTTGGGATTCGGCTAAGGATTTTGCTATGTCCTGATAGATTTGGATATATTCGGCTCTATGTGGATCATTCTTGGGTAAATCTTTTAATACTTTTGCTAATCCGGCAAATACCCATCCATTGCCTCTTGCCCAGAAGTCCTTCTTACCTGAAGATGTTTTGTGTTTCGGGTAAATATATTTAGCATCACGATAGAATAACTTACTTTCATCATCGTACATCAGGTTCTTGGCATACGAAAAGTATTCATATAGTTTATCGAGATATAATTGGTCTCCGGTTATTTTGTGAAGCTTGGTCATTACAGGCATAACCATGTATAACCCATCGGCCCACCACCAGAAATCGTTATTCGGTAACGATATCTGGTATTCCATTACTTCTTTAGCCCGGGCTATTTTCTGTTCGTCTTTTTCTTTATCCATATTATAAAGGTCCGCATATACCTGAAAACAGATCTGCCAATCGCCAAACAGGACAAAGTCGTCGGACTCTCCGTAAGGAGTATACTTCCATTCGGATTTATTAGTGGATTTAGCACCTTTCCATTCATTGTGTTCAGCCCAAGTCTCTGAGTATGCTCTGTAACTTTCGTTTTTAGTTATTTCATAGGCGGCCATATTACCTGTATGGTAAGCAGCCGGATGCCAGAAAGCATTGGCCGAGTCAGGATTTGCGGATTGCCAATAACCGTTTACTTTTTTTATTAGTTCTATCATATCAGATCGAGTTATATAACAAGGTTTAACTCTTTGTTTGGCTATAATAATACCCGATAAATAAAGGAATGTGAATAGTAATAAAATCTTTTTGCTTTTCATATTGAGGGTAATGGTAAGTACGATTATTTAATGTTGATTTCTACTTCGAGTACCTGAACGGGTTGAGATGTAACATCGGCGGTTTTTTCTCCGTCGATTTGTTCCACTTTTTGCACAAATACGTGTAGTTTTTGCTGTGTCCGCCACAATTCGGTATCATATGATGGCTCCCATGCATTAACCGGAAAATTGGTCAGGTCTTTTATTTCCCATTTCTTATTGTTCAAATCTTTGCAGATGGCTACCGAAGCTTTTTCTCCTCGTTCTTCGTCACGGAACAGAAGATATAAGGAAGTCTTTTCCCTCTCTTGTTTGGCTATAATTTGCGGGCGCGAGATGGGTATCCTTTTGGTTCCGTGTCCTTTCAAAGAAAACGGAGTATTCCTGAAACCTAAATTCAGATCGTGCCACTCCTTTCCATCGTGATATACAACATGGTATTGAGGTACATCCGAATTTTCTGTTCTCCAATACGATGCTATATATGGTTTCCCCTCGTTATCGGTACTCATTGAGGTTTGGTTTATCAGTTCACTGTTTTGTGGAATATGACAAACAATCTCAGCAGTAGTAGCTGTTATGGGCAGCGAGTATTTTTCCGATTTCGAGTTTTCCCATGTTATGCCACCGTCCGACGAACGGGCGTAACACAAGTCATGGTTGGTTGCTACATCGGGAGTCTCGCGCCATACCCATGAGATATGGATAGCTCCCTTGTTGTCGACACAAGCCTGCCAATAAGCATTTCTCTTGTTTTCTCCGTCGATAAGATTATTTTGTATCTGAGACCATATTTTTGATTTACAATCATATTTATTAATCACAAGGTTTCCTTGTCCCGATTGCCCGTCTCTATACATAAATATCAAACTACCGTCGCCCATTTTAAAGAACTCTGGGTATGTGACATTATTCTCGGATATTCCGGTCATGGGAAGTTTTTTGGTTAATTCAAGACCATAAGGCATAGTTCCTTTAGCGTAGCTCAGAGGGTCTCCGTGATGATTCCACGATACATGTAGATAGCCGTCTCCATCGACCATAATACTGATAGAATTGTGTGCATCGGTTACTTTTCCTTTGTATTGGGATTTGTGCAGGCTCCATTCTGTGGAAGTGATATCCCGTTTTCCCAATACCATGTATCCATCCGGATCATAATAGGCAATAAATTGGGTATTATTATGAGTAACCAGAGAGTTTTTCCGGAAAACAGTTGTATTGATTGAATTATTAGCCCAACCTTCGCCTACAGGAATCAATTGCTGACCGTGTATTATGGACGGAATGATTAAGGTAAATATGAATAATAGGTATGCTTTGGCTTTTGTCATAGTTTTATTTAGGTTGAATTTCCTTCAGATATAAAATTAAGAGTTTCTGTAAATAAAGCCAAATGAAGATTAGATATTTAGGCAGATTCTTATTTTAAAATTAATGATTATGTCTCTTTCATTAAATGAAAGAAACATATTGATGCGCCGATTCCGAAAGAAGAATTTTACGAGATATATCAAAACAGGTATGTAAAAGAATGATTAAGGAGTATAAAGATCAGAAATAATGAATATATACTATTTCTTACCTCCCAGCCATGTCAATTTATGCCACAAACTTTCGAATATACCTTGTTTATGCGTTTTAAGCCACCATTTGGAAAACCGGACCTGAACAATTATAATTACTATACCGACAATTAGGCTTAATGTATATCCGCAATATGGAGCGAGATACAGACCTATCGGGAAATAAATGAAAGCGCCTATAATAGATTGGGTAATATAATTAGTCATACTCATTTTACCGTAATAACGCAGATTCGAAGTAATTTTCTTAAACTTATCTGTTTGATACAGTAATACGAAAGAAGAAATCAGTACAAATGTAAATGCAAATTTCTGCCACATATCAAATACCACTCCTACTGTTTGTTTGATCATTTCGGAACTGCCATTTTCATGAACTTGCACTTTCAGAACATATAAAGGGCTGAATAAAACAGAAGCAATAATCAAAGTTTTAATCCAGAAACGTATATTTTCTTCGGAACTGACAAAAAACTGTTTTCGGCCAATCAACAAGCCAATCATAAACAGTCCTGCCGTTTGCAGAAAACGACCCGCACCGATAGCCCAAAAGAGACTCGCTTTTTGTCCTAATGTAATATTTCCGAGAAAGAACTTACCATAATTACCTTCCTTTGTATATTCGGCAACTTCATTATACATTGCTCCGACACCTAAATCGGGTAAAGTATATGAAGTGTTGATTAGGCTGGCAACATAATGAAACCATTCCACAGGCTGTATCAGTAGTATTACGGCAAAGATAAGGATGGCTTTATTACTCCATTTTCTTACAATAAAAAGGAAAACACCTACAATAGCAAACAGTAGCAATACATCACCCGCAGGAAAAAAAGCAGCATTGATAGTCGCAAAACCGACTAATAACAGTAGACGCCACAAAAAACGGTAACCGAAATCATTTCCTTTCAGCCGTTGGTTGGTATATTGTATATAGAAAGTAAACCCAAAGAGCAGAGCGAAGATAGCATATGATTTACCCGCAAAGAGTGCAAATACAACATCCATCACACCCTGGTCTAATATGTTCAGCCAATGAGGCATATTCGCAGGATCGGGGTAAACCGGAAAAATGAAATGTTCGATACTATGAACTAGTAGGATAGCCATAACGGCAAATCCTCTTAAAGCATCAACGACCTCAATACGGGGCATTTTGTTAAAAGTTGGTTGCAACATAGTTATAAAATTGTATCCTTATAAATTAGTATTTAAGGTATATCTTTTTCAACAAGGTTATTAGTTAATAAACTTATATTAATTTTCTCTGATACCGATGTTCAATCGATATTATTAATATTTATTAATGAATAGATGCTGCAAATCCAGAGTAATAAACATAGACTGCTTTTTCTTTATGCATAATTACATATAAAAAGAGAGCATCTCATTTAAGACACTCTCTTGATAATTGTTTCGAAATAGAGACTTTTCTAAATTACAGCTTTTGGATGATAATAGCAGAACCTCCGCTTCTGGCTAAATTCAAATCTATTTTCGAATCTGAAGTAACTTCGATTTCTTCGATATCCACAGGATATGGATTGCTTTCATAATCGGCATTAGCTCCATCTTTGAAAATCTTAGCCTTGTATTTTGCTCCTTTTTCTAAAAAGTCCAGATTCAGTGTCAATTGTCGTTTATCGGCGTTAGTTATGCTTCCTACATACCAGTTTTCACTGTTACGGTCTTTTCGGGCAATAGTTATATATTCACCTATTTTGGCATGTGGTATTATTGTTTTAGACCAGTTAACAGGGCAACTGGTAATAAATTCGAATGGTGCCGGATTATTCTCGTAATTCTCGATCATATCAGCAGCCATTTGCAATGGGCTGTATAATACGACGAACAAAGCGAGCTGTTTAGCCAATGTTGTACGTACCCTCGTTTGTGGTAATACCGGATTGTCGAAATTGAATATCACAGGTGTAAAATCGGTTGGCGCTGCCAGTCCTCTGGTAAAAGGAATAATAGTCGTATGTTCAGGAGGGTTTCCTCCGTCTTTAGACCATGCATTCCATTCCTGTCCCCGTACACCTTCCTGAGTCATCAGGTTAGGGTAGGTACGTTGCAGCCCTGTAGGCATCACCGGTTCGTGATTATCTATCATGATATGGTGCTGAGCAGCAGTTTCTATAACCTTACGGTAATGGCGAACGCCATATTGACTGCTATGCATTTCTTTTCCATCGAGTTTACCTCCTACATATCCTGTCTTCACAGCATTTACTCCATATTTTTCATAATATGCGAAAGCAGAATCCATTTGCTTTTCGTAGTTCAGGGTACTCCCTCCGGTTTCGTGGTGTCCTATCAGTTTCACATTTTTAGCAGCAGCATAATCTGTTATTTTGGCAATATCGAAATCGGAATATGGGGTTGTAAATTCGAAAGATTTCCAGTCTTCCCAGCCTTTGTTCCAACCTTCGACTAACACTCCCTGAAAATTATGTTTTGCTGCAAAATCTATATAACGGATTGTATTTTCGGTAGTTGCCCCATGTTTAGGTCCTTCTTCCCAAGTGTATTTCTTCATATGCATTCCCCACCAGATACCAATATATCGTCCTGGTTGAATCCATGATGTATCTTCTATTTTCGAAGGCTCATTCAGATTTAACATTAATCTTGACAGTAATAAATCGCCAGCACTATCGACTATTATCATTGTACGCCAAGGTGTTGTATGAGGGGCTTTCATGAATACCTTTTCCCCTGTAGACCACGGCGTAAGATAGGTACGCAATACAGTAGATTTATTCTCGGGAAATAAATTCATGGCAGCATAATCGGTTAGATTAGCTTCATGGATTGCCAGAAACTGTCCATCGGCTGTCTCCATCGTTAACGGACCACAAACAGTATCCAGTTGGCTTACGGGAGACGGCGTATATAAGCCTTCATAGAATTCGGTATCATAGGGTATCGACCAGGCTTTATGATCTCCGGCTAAAGAAAACTCTGTCAATTCATCCATGATGATAAAATCTTTCAGATTTTCCTGTTCCGGAAATTCATACCGGAAACCGAATCCATCGTTGAAAATACGGAATACGACAGAAAATTGCCTTTTCAATCCGTCTTTTTCTTCAATATTGATTTTTAACTGGTTGTATGTATTATTAACAGTAATTTCTTCACCCCATGGCTGATCCCATTTTTCACTGAACGAGCTTTGCTCTGTACTGACAATATGAAAATTATTCTTCAGAGAACTGTCTTTCAATTCAAACCCCAGATAGGATTTATTTAACACAGGTTTATCTTTTTTATTCAGGGTATAGTACAATCGTCCTTCGTCTATTCCCACATTTAAGACAATACTGCCATCAGGAGATTGTGCTTCTGTTGTTTTCTGAGACGAACATGCCGACAGAAATACCAGAAACGAAAAGAGTGATACAATAATTTTAAATTTCATCTATTCTGATCTTTATTATTTTACAAAAATTGCATAACCATTCTCCAGTAAGGTAATCCCTTCTTCTGCCGAGAATTCCTTATAGGTATTATTCAGATAGTCTTTGAATTTTCCGGAAGGGATACCTTCTGTGAACTTAAATCTTACAGCCACCCTGCCCAGATTGAGTACTACCAAGACTTCGCTGTTATCCTTTATACGGGAGTATACGAATACTTTCTCGTTGTTTGTAGGATATATTTTCAGGTCACCTCTGTTAGCACCGTCTTCGAGTGCGGGTTGAGTGCGTTTAAGTTGAGTCAGCTTTTTAAATAGGTTTACATATATCCTGTTAGCCGGATCCCATTCAACAGGAGAAGGTTCGAAGAGGCTCATCGCTTTATTCATACCTATCTCCTGACCGTTGTAGATCAAAGGCATATCATAGATAGTGAATGATAATACGGTGAGGGGTAAAACACTACTGCCGTAACGGGTAAATTCTGTTCCGTCATGAGCATTGAGGTCATGGTTTGTTACATAAACCATACGTCCTTTATCTTTATAAGCGGAGTTATTGAATAGCAGCTGACAATCGGCTACAAGCTGTGTAACGTCATTGCTGCTTCCGAAATTATTCATTGCGGTGTTGAATCCCCATGCATAGTCGTAATCGAACACTTCCATATAACTGGCATTATCACCTTCGCAAAGCCAAGTGATCTTTTTAACGGCGTCTACCTGTTGACGGGCTTCTTTCCAGAAAGAAAGAGGAACGAAAGTTGCCGCATCACATCTGTAACCATCAATGTCGAATTCGGATACCCAATATTTCATCGCGTCTATCATCGCAGCACGCATATTGGCATTGTTATAATCAAGTTGAACAACATCGTACCAGTTTTCGGGAGAGTAGGGGCGTTGTCCATCTTTTTCGGCATAATAATCCAGATGTTCAGTAACCCAACTGTGATCCCATGCTGTATGGTTGGCAACCCAGTCTATCCAGATTTCCATATCGGCAGCATGTGCGGCACTGATGAGGGATTTGAAATCAGTAGTGGTACCATAATCCGGATTGATCGCTTTATAGTCTTTTACAGAATATGGGCTGCCTAAAGAACCTTCACGGTTTTCGACACCTATCGGATGTATAGGCATAAGCCAAAGGATGTCTACTCCTAGCTCTTTAAGGCGTGGCAGGTCTTTTTGCAGGCCTGCGAAGTTTCCTTCCGCCGAATAGTTACGTACATTTACTTCATATATAACTTTATTGTGGGCAGTTACCGGTTTTACTTCGGTATTAGGTATGTCCACCCATCTGTCTTCATTTTCATCGCTGCAACTGTTAAGTGAGAAAAACGGGAGCAGAGCAAGTAAAAATATTTTTATGGTATTCATATGTCAATATTTTAGGGTGTTATTCAGCTTGTTTTTTGATTGTATAATGACCGGTCAGATCATTGAAATATATGCGGTATGTTCCGGCAGGAACTGCTGCTCCGGGTCCATCAAATATCCCGTGACCGTAAGGTATATCAGACGGTTGTGCTCCCCAGTTGTTAGCCCAATCCCTATCACCTCTGAATTTGACGGTTGTAGAGTTTTCGAATGTGAATGTTCCGTTCCATTGATGTCCGTCGTATTCCGATTTGTCCATCAAAGGTTCATTGTTCCAGTCACAGAAATCACCGATAGGCCCCATCATTGAGTATGTTTTTGCTTCGGAAGCATCATAAGGGTCGATTTTCCATGTCATGTTTACTATATCGATAGTCACTGTTGCATATCCTTCGATAAAGAATGCTCCGGCGTCACCAAAATCAAGAACACCACCTTCTCCTGCACAATACATTTTGTCATAACCTCCCAAATACTCTTCTGCACAGAATTTGAGCCAGCAACCTTCTCCGAAGTTTCCGGTATATGTATATACTCCGTTGTTGACATCATTATCGTTACGGAACAAGATGAAACTAGTATTACTAGGATCCCATCCGTTCATGTCTCCTATAATGAATACATACGGAGGTTCTTTTATCGCAACAAAAGGTGTGATTACCAATAAAACCGGTTCGGAATAAACAGCAGTATTGTTTCCCGATGCTTTTACCCTGATACTAATGGTTTGTGCTTCTTCATTGTCTGCTCCTGCCAGATCATTGAAAAGGGTACGCAAGGTTTCGGTATATATATCAGTGTAAAGCTCTCCGGTTGATACTATCACCTTAGGGTCGGCAAAATTATTGTCAGTCAGGTCTGCTTCTATATCATATGTTATATTCTCTACGAAAAGTGGGTTTCCCGATTCTGAAAAGAATTTAGTCTTTGTCCAGTTCAGTCTGAATAAATAAGGATTCTCGCCTTCTTTAAATTCGGGCAGCGAAAAGTCTGTTGTTTCCAGATTACTGATTACGGATACAGTTGGAGTCGAATCCCCCGTATTGTAATCGTCGTCGCTGCATGCCGGCAAAAAAGCCAGCACACAGAGAAGAGAAAGTATATATTGTATTTTTTTCATGTTCGTTTAAGATTTAACATTTATTTCTTTGTGATTACATAATGTCCTGTCAGGTCGTTAAATACGACACTATAGTCGCCCGGTTCGGCTAATGATATGTTGTTATCATGTCCGGCAGGGTTAAACTCGGTGATACCATAAGGAACAGCATCCGGATTCGGTGGACACCAGCGATTGTCCCAACTGTGATTTGCACGGAACTTCACGCCATATTCTACAGTAGACAGGTTCAAGGATATTTTCCAGATATGAGGATCGTATGTTGTAGGAGTCATAGCCGGATCAGTATTTCCGTCTCCCCAGTTACAGAATGCTCCTACGAAGTTGATCATTGTCCATTGGGTAGCCTCTGACATATCGTAGTCTTCGATAGTATAAGTCATATCGGAAAGGTTTATGGTGATTGTCTTATATCCTTCGGTTTCGTTATAAAACGCGCCGCCGTCACTTTCTATATATTCCAATGTAGTATCGTCTTTACGGGTATAGGCTTTGTATGATCCCAAAGACTCTTCAGGTATAAATTTGAAATAGCATCCTGCTTGAATACGTCCGGTATAGGTATAAATCCTGTTTTTAGGATCACTGTCATTACGGAACATAATGAAATCGGTATTCCTGTTATCCCATCCGTTCATGTCCCCGATCAGGTAGACAGGTTTTAAGTCTCCTGTAGGAGCATATGGAGTAATGGCTAGCGGTATAGTGTTTGCGGAGATTGATTCACCTGCCAGATTTTGCCCATAGTTCGCTATAAGCCTTAACTCTACATCCGAAGAAACATTCGGGGTCAAGCCGAGTCCATCTATTAACAGGCTGTTCAGGTCTGCTACATAAATATTCGTAGATAACGAAGATGTTGCACTCAATACCTGAGGTGATGCAAAATTATTGCCTGCTTTGTCTATCTGCAATGTATAACTGACGGGAGCAGCAGGTACCGGATTAGCACTTCCATCCAGATGAAACATGGTTTCTGTCCATGTCACCGTAAAGATGACCGGATTTCCTGTTTCGGGTTCGCTTAGTATATATTCGCCGGCCGGAAAATTATCTATAGTACTGGGTATAATCTTGGTTAGCGCAGGCGATGTATCATTGTCGTCACTACATGCGATAAAGCCTAGTAGCGACAGAATAGCAATAATATATATTTTAGATGTTTTCATATGGTTTTAGTTTTTAATAACCGGGATTTTGTTTTAGGCTAAGATTCGCGCTCAACTCGGTGGATGGAATCGGATAGATTTTGTATTTATCATCTATATTGGCAACACCGTTGTATATACCGTTCTTCCAAGGCCAGTTGTAATTCTTTGTGAATTTATTGAAACGTATAAGGTCTGTACGTCTGTGACCTTCCCAGTAAAGCTCTCTGGAACGTTCGTCCAAAATAAAATCCAATGTTAATTCTGAATTGCTGATAGTCGGAATTCCGGCTCTGTCACGAAGTTCTTTGATCAGTTCGAGGGCTTTTTCTTTCGTTCCGCCTTGTCCTCCGCGAAGAACAGCCTCTGCATACATCAGGTAAGCATCGGCAAGCCGGTATACCGGAAAATCGGTATCGGCAAACAGAGAGTTGGAGCCTGCTGTGCCATCGCTATTCATATTGGTATATTTGATTACAGACCAGCCATAAGAAAAATCATACCATTGGGTAGTTTCTTGTGTACGTCCTTCTTTCCAGAATAAAGCACGCTTATCATCGCCACTGAATAATGAAGAGAAAGATTCTTTAGCCCTGATACCTGACCACGATTGTGTAAACCCGAAATTGATTCCCGGATTCATGTCCGATTTATAAGAAGCTGCCAAAAGGAATGTTGTACCTCCATAGGTTGTTGCCCTATTGCCATCGTAAACTAAAGAGAAGATAATCTCCGGGGATTTTTCATTGTCCGCCCCGAACATATTCTTGTAGGTAGGGTCTAGAGTAAAACCGGCATTCAATATCTTGTTCAGGTAGGTCAGGCACTCATCGTACTTTTGTTCTCCGATATAAACCTCGGCATTCAGGTATATTTTAGCTAAGATCATCCAGGCAGTAGGATCATTCACCATTCCGTAGTGGGCTTTATCTGCCGCAGGAAGTTTACCTTCAATATCCTTAAGTTCTGATTCAATCCATGTGAAGAAAAACTTACGGTCTTTCTGTTCAACATTACCATTGGCTCCTACAGCAAAATCTTCGTCAATGAACGGAATGTTTGCATACAAGTCCATCAGGAAGTAATAGTTCATAGCACGTAAAGCTCTGGCTTCGGCTCTGAATCCTGCGATCTTTGTTTTCAGGTCACTGCTGACATTGCGGCTGTTAAGCTTTTCGTCCGTTGTCTCACGCAGATATTCGTTTGCGTATGCAATGTTCAGATAAATACGTGTATAATTCAGTGCAATAAAGTTATTGCTCGAAGTCCATTGGCAGAACTGTAATCCGCGTAAGGTCTCATTGTCCCATGCTCCGATAACTTCGTCGGTTCCGAGTTGCTGGAGGTTCCAGTACGATCTGAGGAAGGTAGCTTCACCCTGATCGTCGGCATTCATATCAGGAAGACCCGAAGGCCCTTCATTTCCCGAAAGCGTAAGCCCTGCATATATTTTGGCAAGAAACTGTTCGTAAGAGTCGGGATCTTCCCAAGCCTTTTCGGGAGTCAGTGTACTATCAGTAAGAGGTTCGGTATCCAGATCATTGATACAGGAAGAGAATCCTACCGATATACAAGCAAATATTAATAAGTAACTATATATCTTTTTCATGATTTTGCAGGTTTAAAAGTTAAGGTTTACACCAAACAGTATTGTTAAAGGACGTGGATAGACATTTCCGTCATATCCTCCGAAAACTTCGGGATCGAGTCCGTCGTATTTAGTGAAAACAAAGGGGTTCTGTACCGTTCCGTATATACGGCCGCTAAGAGGGAATAGTTTCGATTGCTTGAAAGACCATCCCAGTACAATATTATCGATACGGAAGAATGAAGCATCCTGTACATAATAGTCTGAAAGTGATTGGCCTGTCTGGAAATTACTATCGAAAGCACTTCTTACGCGGTTCGAAAGGAATTCGTTAGCATAAATAGATGTTCCGCTCAATCCCGCATTGTTTGCAGCAATAGCATTGTAGTTGTAATTACCGAGGCTACCATGTCCGGCAATAGACAGATCCCATGCTTTCCAGATAACTTTGGTATTGAATCCAATTGTCCAGTCCGGCGATGGGTTTTTATACGGACGCAAGTCTTGTTCATTTATAAGTCCGTCATTATTCAGGTCTTTGTAGAAGCCTTCGATAGGCTTGCCCTGCTCATCGTATATTTGCTCGTATACATAATACATATTGGCTGCCTGCCCAACCATATGGATATTCATTCCTACACGGCGTATAGCATCAGCTTCGTTTCCGGCACTAAGCTTGGTGATTTTGTTTTTGTTGTAAGCAAAGTTGGTGCCGATTTCCCATGTAAGGTCTTTTGTTACAATAGGGCGTCCGTTGATAGCAAATTCGAATCCTGTATTTTCAAGATTACCTATATTAGAGGCTACATACTCCTTGAAGTTTGTTCCGGCAGTAGTTTTAGTCTCGGCATTGATAAGGTCTTTTGTTTTACGGTGATATATATCGATTGACCCATCGATCCGGTTATTCAGGAATCCATAATCGATACCGGCATTGTATGTTGTGGTTGTTTCCCATTTCAAATCGGGATTAAAGGCTTCGGGACGAAGCAACGATACCCACACCGGAGTTCCATTGTTGTAACCTCGCATATAACTAGCCTGATCACCTACACCATGCATATATGTAGGCATGTAAGGGTAATCTCCGAGATTGATATCCTGTTGTCCTGTCATACCCCAGCCTAAACGAAGTTTCAGGTTGCTGATAGCATCTACTTCTTTGAGGAAGCTTTCTTCAGTCATTCGCCATGCTAAAGCTACAGATGGGAACAGTGACCAGCGATTGTCTTTGTGGAAACGCGACGATCCGTCATTACGTAAGGTCAGAGTCAACAGGTAACGGTCTTTGATACTATAATTTAAACGTCCGAAGAACGAAACAATATAATGTTCGGTTTCGTAATTGCTTTGGCTGTCCAGTTTTGGGTTACCATATTCATCGTAACGAGTGATGCGGTATCCGATATTGCTGCCCGAACGCCAGTAGTGTTGCCATGAGTATCCGCCCATGACGTCGAAGCGGCTGTCAAGGAAATCGAACTCTTTAGCATATTGTGCATATAAATCGATGGTAGAGTTCCGTCTCTTCTGGTCCCAGCTTGAATCATATCCGCCATATGCATAGTCGGAAGGAGAAAACTCGGAGATCCATTTGGTTCCGTCACTTTTAGAGTAATCCATTCCTAAGTTCATATTCAGGCGAAGGTCGGGTAAAAAGTGTAATTTGTAATCAAACTGGGCATTTCCGATGAAATTGTATACATCCGATTTGTCCTTGGTCATTTCGAGCATCGAAACAGGGTTTTT
Organism: Indolivaga macrotermitis; assembly: GCF_900128985.1. Classification (GTDB taxonomy): domain Bacteria; phylum Bacteroidota; class Bacteroidia; order Bacteroidales; family Dysgonomonadaceae; genus Dysgonomonas_A; species Dysgonomonas_A macrotermitis. The sequence continues at coordinate 36,853 of NZ_FQUC01000001.1, forward strand.
GGTCGCAACCTGAATAATGTTGTTGTCGTTTCCTGTCCATGTGAAGAATCCTCCGTACGGACTGTTTTCGTCATACACACTTTGTGAAGGATCCATAACTAAAGCAGCTCCAAGGGAATTCTGGTCAGCAAAGCGGTTGTTGACATACATTCCACGTCCGTTAACACTGATCTTCAGATGGTCGTCCAATAGAGTAGGGGTTAGAGAAAAGCTGGCGGTATATCTTTCCATTTTTGAGGTCTTGAGTATACCGTTCAGATTTGTATAACCGAACGAAACCCTGTATGGCAGAACTTTGTTTGCTGTGCCGTATACGCTCAGGTTATGTTCGGTATTGAATGTTGTACGCAGGATCTCATCCTGCCAGTTGGTATTGGCCGTTCCCAGCTTACCCAACATCTCATCGTAGTTGGATAAGCCTGAAAACGACTCCTTAATAAATGCACGGAAGTCATCACCACTTAATACATCGATTTTCTTTTTGGGAGTACTAACGGAAACATTACCATCGTATGTGATACGCATTTTTCCATCGGTTCCCCTTTTCGTTGTAATAAGAATTACCCCGTTCGAAGCACGGGATCCATAAATAGCCGTAGCTGATGCATCTTTCAATACAGTGAAAGATTCGATATCAGTCGGGTTGATTGTACTTAGTATATTGCCTACACCGCCTAATCCCTGATTGTCGATAAATACACCATCGACAACGATCAGCGGGTCATTACTGGCCGAAAGGGATGATCCTCCACGGATACGTATAGATGCTCCTCCACTGGGAGACCCTCCTTCGCTGGTAATTGCTACCCCGGCGACTTTTCCGGTAAGCATATCCTGAGCGTTAGGAGCAAAACCTCTCGATGCTGCATCAGCCTTGATGTTTGTCAAGGCACCTGTAGCATCTCCTTTACGAACCTGCCCGTAACCGATAACAACTACTTCGTCCAGCTTTTTACTGTCTTCGATCAGAGTTACTATAAGTTGAGGTTGTCCCTGATAGGTTATTTCCTGAGTGAGATAGGTAATATAAGAAAAAACGATCGTAGCATTAGGGTTTACCTTCTGTAGGGTAAAGTTTCCATCTACGTCGGTTATTACACCATTGGTAGTACCTTTGACTGTAACGCTTACTCCAATAATAGGTTCTCCTGTTTCGTCCTTAACAATCCCTTTTACTGTATGCTGTTGGGCGAATACACTAAATGACAATAGGGAGAAAAGAATGGACAAAAAAAGATGTGTTTTTTTGTTACTTTTTAAATTCTTCTTCATGTGTATTAGTTAATTAAATTTTAACTGACTAGTTTAGGTTACGAACTTTCGAGATTATCTCAGTTTATGTACCTGTAAGATTAACGGATTAAAACAAAATTAGAAGAGAACCATTACGTTTACATATATAAGTAAACGCAAGGTAAAAATTAACAAAATGATATTTTGCGTAATTTGTTGAATTATAGCCGTTAATACGGCTATTACGTGTTAAGTAAAGTAAATGCCCAATTTAAGATGGAGGGTGGATAATGAGGTTTTCTTAGGTTTTATCGGAGCAAATATACTTTACTGTTTCTTCTAAATCTTCATTTGTATTCAAGGCTTTCGCTTTGATCTTACTGCGGTAGTTGTAAACTGTACGGGGAGTGTAGTTTAAGAATGTAGCGATCTTGTTAGTATCCTTGATCCCTAATCTTATGAGGGCGAATATACGCAGTTCCTGATTTAACGAGTGCTCTTTATTCTCAGGATAACGTTCCTCCGGACGAAGCAGGTTATTAAACTCTTCAATAAACCCGGGATATATATTAAGGAAAGCTTTGTCGAAATTGGCGTACAACTCTTTTTGCTCCTGAACAGAATTGTCGCTTTTCGATGTTAACTTGATTAAATCGGCGGTTTGTCCCGATTTTATCTTCCTGCTGACTGTTACTTTGAAGGCTTCCAGCTTTTCGATATATTCAGTGCATATCTCGAGGAAGTTACTGATAAATTGCTCTTTGATATGATTTGCCTCAGCCAAAGAGATATTGGTTTGCTGTTGTTTACTGTTGGTCTCTTTTAAAACCCGGTTCAACTCATTCAAACGTGAGTTCATCTCCTCGATATACTGTTTTGCTTTAGACAACCGTTTCATCTGGAGCACAACAAAAGCAATAACGATGAGTAGGATTACAGACAAAATACTAACTACGACTAGTAGTAATTTTAGCTTATTCTCCTGTGCTTCCCTGTCTAGCTGGTAAGCTTTGTCGATAATCGGCAGGAGCTTAGCGGTCTGAATATTCCGCAGCCGTGCATTGTAAAAATTAGCATCATCGAGGCTCTTCTTTATATATCGGTTTGCACGGTTGACGTCATTATCGCCGAATAGTAAAACAGCCAGTGAACGGAGAGACAGATTCTCTTTGATAGGGACTTTTACATCCGCAATAGCAGACATGGCGAGATATTCTTTTTGCTTTTCTCTATCACCTTTCTGCTCATAGTAATAAGCCAGAATAGAGGTGATTAGTGCGTATTCCTGTGTGTCGGGTCTGACTTTGTCAAAATTAGCGAACAGAACTCTTTCGGCATTCTTGAAATCTTTAGTCTCAATATACCGGATTCCGTAATTTACGGCATATTCGAAAGTATTGGGTTCTACAGCCTGTAATAAGGAATCCTGATAAGTTTCCCTTTGCCTTACAAGTTCCCCGATATCATAGCCATCCTGATATTCCAACCAATACACATACGAATCGCAGTAAGTACGGTAATAGTCTACAAGCTGGTGTTTCATCAGCTCATCTCTCTTTATGGTGTTGAGTATCTTTATAGCCTTATCAAACATTCCGGCACGGGCTTCGCTTCGTGCCAGCTGTATTTTACTGTCATTGATCCAGTTCTTATTACCTGTTTCTTCAGCAAGAGCGACTGCCGTATTCGAATATGTAATTGCAGAATCGCAAACAAAAGTCTCGTATTCTTTGGCTAGGTTCTGGCATATAAGATACCGGTCTTCTATCAGTAGGTTCTGGTTTCTGAACTGGGTTTTTAGCTTTTCAAGATAGTTCTCTTTGGGAATGGTATATTCCTTTTCCATAATTTTGTCCAGTTCCATCAATAGCGAGTCGAGCCGTGTTGTAGCAAACACAGGACTCATTATAAATAGAGACAGGATGAAGGAAAAGATGATTCTCATTGAAAATATAGCCGTTTTGGAATAAAACAAAGATAGCAATATTTTTCAGAAGAACTGATTGGGTAGAATACCTCCTTATGATAAGCTCTAAAACAAAGTGCCATCTAAATAGGATTATTCAGATGGCACTTTAATATATCAGTTTGCTGAGATAGTAAAAGGAATACTGGTCAGATCTTTATCATCGGAACTACTCCCTATAAGAATTTCAAACTTTCCGGGAGACATGATTACCGATCGCTGGTAATCATCCCACCATTCGAGTTGTTTACCCGTCAGTTCGAATGGCACTGTGGCTGTTTTTCCGGCAGGGATGGATACCCTTTTGAATGCTCTCAATGTTTTAATAGGGCCTTGCGGATCATTCTCTTTTCTCAGATAAACCTGAATAACCTCGTCTCCATTGCTTTTTCCTGTATTGGTTACAGGAATAGATAGAAGAATAGCTTCTCCAACCTTAATATCTTTCTTGTTCACTTGCGGTTTACCATATGCAAAGGTAGTATAGCTTAATCCGTATCCAAAAGGATAGAGTGGCTTTTCGGTCATATAACGATATGTCCGTCCTGCCATATCGTAATTTTCGAAGTCGGGAAGTTGAGCTGTATTCCGGTAGAATGTGACAGGCAAACGTCCGGCAGGATTATAAGCTCCGAATAAAACATCGGCAACAGCTTGCCCTCCTGCTTGCCCCGGATACCATGCTTGCAATATAGCTTCACAGTTATCGGTCTCGGGTTCTAATCCAATGGGCGAACCCGAACAGTTCACAAATATCACTTTTTTGCCGGCCTCCTTTAATGCTTTGACAAAGTCTCTCTGTATGGCAGGTAATTCTATATCGGTACGGTCACCTCTCTTGAATCCGGGAAGGTCTACACCCATTTCTTCACCTTCCAATGAAGGCGATATCCCTCCGGCGAATATAACAATGTCGGCATCTTTGACTTTTGCGATTGATTTCAAGATGTCTATTTCTTCCTTAAATCCAAGGTCGAAATTAAGCTGTGCATCACTGTTGAAAAATTGATAGTTGATTTGTATATCATATGGTTTTCCGGCCTCTACATTCATTATATATGTATTTTTCCGGCTTCCGTGCTTGTTGGCGAAGTTCCTTACATTCTGTCCGTCTATGTACAACTCAATAGATCCGTAGGCGTAGAAGTCGAATACGGCCTCGCCGCTTTTCGTAGGTGTAAATGTACTGTTATATGTTGCCGAAAAATCAGTGAGGTTGACTCCCGGAGCAAATACAGTTGCACCCGATGTGCAGAACCGGAAGGGAGTAGTAATCTGTGCTGTTGCGGCAGGATTTCCCTGGCGTTCCATATTATTCCAGTATACCGCACTGAATCCTTTACCGTTTTCGTAGGCACATTGGTCGAAGGCACTTTGTATCAAGGTCGTTTCTACCAGTCCGCAGCCTTGTTCGTAAATAAGCTTATCATTGGGACTAAGGGCAGAGCGTATACCTTCCAGAATAGTTATTGTACGTGGAGGTGTACCATTATAATTACCCCATTGCATTACCGAGTCGTTAGCATTTGGTCCCATTACGGCAACTGTTAAGCCGCCTTGTTTCAGAGGGAGTATATTGTTTTTGTTCAGTAATAGAGTCATAGACTTACGAGCCATATCTAATGATAAGTTATCATGAGCTTTGGATGCTACAACCGAATAAGGTATTTTAGACCATTCAACATCTTCGCTCTTGTCCATCTCGCCCAGTTCGAAACGTGCTTTAAGAAGCCTTTTGACCGAAACGTCAATATCCTTTTCACTGATGTATCCGTTTTTTACCCCTTCAACCAGCGCTTTGTAGCTCGATCCGCAATCGAGATCCGTTCCACTCAGAACTCCTGCGGCAGAAGCAGTGGCAGCATCCGGATGGGTTTCGTGGGCATTCTCTTTATAAAAATCGGCTATAGCGCCACAGTCGGCAACAACTATCCCGTCGAATCCCCATTTGTTACGTAAGATATCTGTTAAGAGTTTGTTGCTTCCACAACAGGGTTCGTCTTCGAACCGGTTATAGGCACACATAACCTCTTTTACCTTGGCTTCTTTTACCAAAGCCTCGAATGCGGGCAGATACGTTTCGTACAGGTCGCGTGGCTTGATATTCTTCGCATTAAATGAGTGCCTGTTCCATTCGGGGCCTGAGTGAACCGCAAAATGCTTGGCACAGGCATGTATTTTATCATATTTCTCACCCGCAGGACCTTGCAGTCCTTTAACGGCGGCTACCCCCATCAGACTGGTAAGGTAAGGATCTTCGCCATAGGTCTCGATACCCCGTCCCCAGCGCGGATCGCGGAATATGTTTATAGTGGGAGTCCACATGGTTAAACCCTGATAACGGGCATAACTGTTCTCTGAAGAATAACGGGTATGTTTGGCACGGGCTTCGTCCGATATGGCATTGAATACGCTATAAACAGCCTCATTGTCAAATGTAGCCGCCATACCTATCGGTTGAGGGAATACGGTTGCCAACCCGGCACGGGCAACACCATGCAAGGCTTCGTTCCACCAGTTGTATGTTTTTATGTCCAGTCTTTCTACGGATCTAGATGCATCTTGCATCAGCGTTACCTTTTCCTCGAGTGTAAGGCGTTTAACGAGATCGTCGGCCCGTTGATCGAAACTCAGGGATGTATCTTTGTAAGGTTCGGTTTGGGATATAACCGTCGCTGTGCAGAATGAAAAGGCTATAAGGCAAATTACTTTTGCTTTCATGGTATTTGGTTTTAGTTATAACGGTCTTTAATGATGCAATATTAAGATGAATATATAAAAGACTAAGGCGACTTTTTAGCATTTATACGTAGATAAATTGGTGCCTGCCCAAAGGTACTATAAAGTTACAATAGGGTGACAAAGGTGACACGGAAAGTGACATCCAGCTGTCTCGTGTCACCTTTGTATGTGATTGATAAATAATTTGTTGGTTGCTGAAAAGTTACATTTGATACAAATGTAACATCTAATATTTATTTTTGACCAGTTAACCATATCTTAGTTTTCTTTATAGATAAAAAAAATACCCTCGTCCCAAATCCGGAACGAAGGTAAATATATGAAAATTGAGTATCACAAATATTATTATCCGTTCATCAATTTCGATCTGTCTTCTTTTTGATTAATCTTCCTTATCACTTTTGCAGGGTTACCTACTGCCAGACAATCATCGGGGATATCTTTCACTACAACCGAACCTGCACCGATAACACAACGGTCTCCGATAGTTACACCGGGACATATTGTAGAGTGTCCGCCAATCCAGCAGCGTTCGCCGATTTTTATAGGCTTACAATCTTCCCATTCGTCCCTTTCGTCAGCATCTACCGGATGATGGGCCGTATAGATATGTACACCCGGAGCAATAAGGGTTTTTCTGCCGATAGTAACTGTTCCTCCATCGAGGATAATTGCCCCCATATTGATGAAAACACCTTCTTCGGCATATATAAGGTCTCCGTAATCGCAGTAAAAAGGAGGTTCTACATAAAAGCTTTTGTGTGAGTTCGGGAAAAGTTCGTTCATTACATCTCTGAATTTGTCTGTATGGTATTCCGTTACATTCAGTTTATGAAGTAATGGTTTTAGCTTTCTACGGACTTCTATCATTTCTTCGCTGTGGGCGTTGTAACGTTCGCCGGCAGCCATTTTTTCTTTTTCACTTTTCATTTGGTGTAATTAGTTAGTTTTGTTAGAAAAAGAGGATAAACATCAATAGTTTACCCTCTTTGAGTCGACCGGTTGGTCTGTAATTATTTTGTCAGAAACTTATAAATACAAGTCTGGGTATATACTTCGCCCGGATTTAAACGGGTCGACGGGAACTTCGGTTGATTGGGCGTATCAGGAAATTTTTGTGTTTCGAGAGCAATAGCCTCGCGGAAATTGTGAGGCTTTCCGTATTTGCCTGTCACTTTTCCGTCGAGGAAGTTACCGCTGTAAAACTGGATACCGGGCTGGTCAGACCATACTTCCATTACACGACCGCTTTTTGGCTCGTATACACTGGCGATAAACTCTACATCTTTTTCAGATTTACGGTCAACAACCCAGTTATGGTCATATCCTTTACCGTTTTTCAATTGTTCGTCATCTGCATTGATTCTTTCTCCGATAGCAGTTGGTTTTCTGAAATCGAAAGGAGTATTTTCTACAGGGGTGATTTTCCCAGTCGGGATGAGTACCGAGTCAACAGGAGTAATTCCGCTGGCATTAATTGTCAGTATATGATCTGTGATAGTACCGTTTGCTTCACCTTTCAGGTTAAAGAACGAGTGGTGAGACAGGTTTACGTGAGTAGGCTTATCTGTTGTAGCTTCGTATGTGATCTTAAACTCGTTTTCGGGAGTTAAGGTATAAACCATCTTAACATTCACTGTTCCAGGGAAACCCTGTTCGCCATCGGGCGAAACATAAGACAGAACAATACTGTTTTTGCTGATACTGTCTACGTTCCATACTTTCATGTCGAAACCTTCGGGGCCTCCGTGTAAAGTTTGTCCGTTATTATTTACCGGCAATTGGTATTTTTTGCCATCAAGGGTAAACTGTCCTTTTGCTATGCGGTTTGCAAACCGTCCTACAATAGGGCCGAGGCAACGTTCTCCTTCATATTTGATGTATTCCTGAATATTTGGATGTCCGAATACGATATCTTCGTATTTTCCGTCCTTGTCGGGAACCCAAAGGGAGATAACCCTGCCACCGAAGTTCGAAACCTGCATGGTGATACCGTTACCCGATTCGAGGGTATATAGCTTGATGTCTTTTCCGTCGAGGGTAGTTGTAAATGCCGAGTCAGCCATTAGGGTTATGCCTGTAGCTTCTATTTGTGTTGTAGGAGTCTGTTGTTGCTTGTTTCCGCACGAAAATAAGCAGAGGGCAAGTCCCAGATAAAGTATTTTTTTCATAATCGTATATGTTTAAGTAACAGTAATATTTTTTCAAAAACCAATAGAAAGGCTTGAGATCTTAAATTGTCAGAAATAAGAAAAATAAGCAGTATTTCTTGAACGAAAATTCTCACTGTTATTTAACCACAAAAACAACAGTGAGAAAATTTCGAAAATCTAAAAGTAATCAAATAACTAGTAATTATAAATCAAAGTCTTACCAAAAATACCAGTAGAATAGCCCACAGCAGATCACTACTCCTAGTGAAGCAGCAACATCCCATTTGTCCCAGCTTCTTCCGATTTGCTTTTTGTAATCATCAGTGAAAGTGATAGCTTCTATTTGTTGAGCGGTTGGTTTCGCCGTAAAGAACGATACAACAACCATCAGCAACATGATGAATACAAGCAACCATATCTCAAATATGAGCCAGTTGGTTTCCCAGAACCAGCTTGTTTGTTCCCAAAATCCGGTAGCGACAAAACCGTCGGATGTAGTAAGAATGTTGGTCAGCAAGCGTACCATACCAAGAAGGAAGCCCACTATCATACCGACTTCACCGGCTTTAGGTGTAATTCTTTTAGAGAATATTCCGAGCGCAAACACAGCTACCATTGCAGGAGCCAGCAGCGATTGAATACCTTGCAGATAATCGTAAAGGCTACCGAGGCTCATCATGATAGGTATCCATACGATACCAAGTATCACTACTACGATTGTAGCAACACGGCCTACCAAAACATAAGTGGCTTCGCTCTTGTTTTTGAACATAGGCTTATAAAAGTCCTCTGTAAACAATGTAGCACAAGAGTTAAAGAATGCTGCTAAAGAAGCAACCAATGCAGAGATAAATCCTATGGTAACGATACCTTTCACTCCGGCAGGCAAAACAAACTTCACCATAGCACCGAAGGCTGTATCGGGATTCTCTAATGTAAATCCGCTATCGGGACGTGCCGCCAGTGCAGCAGCTACCATACCCGGAATAAGAAACATAAACACAGGTAATAATTTGAAATAACCGGCAGCGATAGTACCTCTGCGCGCGCGTTTCATTACTACCTCGTTCGATTCGCCTTTTTGTTGACCAAGCACACGTTGAACGATATGCTGGTCGGTACACCAATACCAGAAACCGATAATTGATGCTCCGATAAATACCCAGAAACCGGGATAGTCGTCATACATAGGATCTCCTGTCGAGAAGTGGAACATGTGGTTTGTACCGTATGCAACACCATCTGCACCTACATTCAATGTTTTAGAATACTCAATCATCGCAGCCCAACCATCAGGTATGCTTCCGCCGCCGAGAGCCGATAATCCCAAGAAAAGAACAAGGAATGAGCCTATAATAAGTATCGGGGTCTGAATGGCAGATAATGTCATTACGCCCTTCATACCTCCCAATACGGTAAAGATACCGGTCAGAACTATGAGGCCGATAGCGCCATACCAGAAAGGTAAACCAAGAAGGCTCTCCATAAAGATACCTCCGGTGAATGCCGTAACACTCACTTTTGTCAGTACATATGCTATAAGGGTAATAATTGATAACCACGAACCTGTTGCAGGAGTATAACGATACTTAAGGAAATCGGGCATTGTAATGATTTTGCCCATCTTATTGTTCATAAGCTGGTAGAAGGGAACAAAGAGCCAACCCAAAATCAGGATCATCCATCCTTGCATTTCCCAGTGCGCCATACCTACACCTGATTTTGCACCTGTTCCGGCAAGTCCTACAAGGTGCTCCGAACCGATGTTTGCGGCAAAGATAGCAGCACCGATAATGTACCAGGGCTCTCCTTTACCGAATAGGTAATCCTCGCTGCTGGCACCCTGTTGCAGACGTTTGTCTTTTTGGATCGAACGCCAAACAGCCCATGTCACAGCTAATATCCCGACTACGATAATCAGCCAGTCGAGCCAAATAAATTCATGAGAATTCCAGTTCATATTATTGATTAATTATATTTAAGAAAATAATTCGTTTTCGGTAAACTTACCCAGTTTCAGGTATTTGTCATATAGTTCCATATATACCTTATGGTTTTCGTCATTTGGTTGGTATTCGGATATGAATCCCAATCCCATTGCTTTCTGAGCAGCTTCGATATTCGGATAAAGCCCCGCTACCACAGCAGCGAACATGGCAGCGCCGAAAGCGCAGGCTTGTTCTGCTTTAGCTACTTTGATAGGCATACCCAATACATCGGCAAGAGTCTGCATAACGAAAGGGGATTTTAGCGAAATACCCCCGATTCCGATCACACTGTCTATTTCGATTCCGTTTTCGATAAACCGGTCTATAATAGCTTTTGACCCGAATGCAGTTGCTTCAACCAAGGCACGGAATATTTTAGGTGCAGAGCTGGCAAGGTTCAGCCCTGTAATCGTACCTTTCACCAATTGATTGGCGTCGGGTGTACGGCGTCCGTTCATCCAGTCGATAGCCAGTTCGGAGCTGGCAGAAACCGGAATCGCCATCGCCTCTTTAGATAACACAGGAATGATTTTATCCAAGGTTTCTTCGATCAGCTTTTCTTTTACATCGGCATTGATAAGGTTCGATTCATTGATCAGCTTCTCGATTGGCCAAGCCAAAACGGATTTAAACCAAGCATAAATATCGCCGAAGCCCGATTGTCCGGCTTCTAGTCCTATCATACCGGGGATAACCGACCCGTCTACCTGTCCGCAAATACCGGGAATAAGTTTTCCATGCATTTTGTCGTAAGGCACTACCATTATATCGCAAGTAGAAGTTCCGATTACGCGAACGAATGCTTTAGGACCTATTTCGGCACCTACTGCACCCATATGGCAATCGAATGCACCTACACCCACTGCTACGTTGGTTGTAAGGCCTAATTTTTCAGCCCATTCGGGAGTAAGGTTTCCTACTTTCACATCACTGGTGTGGGTATCCTGGAATAAGCGTTCCCTGAATCCTTTTAGTAAAGGTTCTACTTCAAGCAGAAAGTCTTCGGCAGGAAGTCCGTCCCATTCTTTGAGCCACATTGCCTTATGTCCGGCAGCACAACGGCTGCGGATGATCTCGGCAGGTTTGGTGGTTCCTGTAATGAGTGCAGGCATCCAGTCGCAATGCTCGATCCATGCATAAGCCGCATCTCTTATGGAGGGGTCTTCTTTTAAAACATGTGCTACTTTGGCCCATACCCACTCACTGGAGTAGATACCGCCTTCGTAAGCAGTGTAATCTATAGGCCATCTTTTGGCTATTTCGTTTATTTTGGCAGCTTCTTTTATCGAAGTATGATCTTTCCACAGGATAAACATCGCATTGGGGTTCTCTGCAAGTTCGGGGCGTAATGCTAGTATCTGCCCGTCTTGGTCGATAAGAGCCGGAGTAGATCCGGTTGTGTCGAATGACATCCCGATAACATTTTCGGCTGTTCCGGCAGGAGCTTTACTTAACGCCTCTTTTACCGAGTCGATAAGAGCCTCTACGTAATCGAGCGGATGTTGTCTGTATTGGTTGTTTTGCGGGTCACAGTATTTTCCGGCAGCCCATCTTTTGTAATGCTTTACGGACGAAGCTATTTCCTGTCCGCTTTCAGCATTGACAATCACGGCACGACACGAGTCAGAACCGTAATCTAAGCCTATTGTATATTTCATGTGCATTAAACATTAAGAGTAAGAAAAGAATGCAGAAGCATCAGAGGTAGTATTATCGTTACCTCTAATGCTGTCTGCTATCATTGTTGACTTATTGGAGAGCTTTGTTTAGCATATAGTATATCTCGTTGTTACGTAATTCTTTACGGAACTCACGGATAGTCGTGTCTTTATCGATAATAAGTAATTCGATATCAGCGATCTCTGCGTAATCTTCGAGCATTTCGGTTGTTACAGAGAATGAGAAGCTAGAGTGGTGAGTACCTCCGGCCAAAATCCATGTACCTGCTCCAACTTCGAGGTTAGGCATTGGTTTCCACAATGCACATGCAACCGGAAGCTTTGGAAGTGGTTTCGGTTCTTCAACTTCAACTTCGTTTACAATCATACGGAAACGGTTACCCATATCCACAATTGTAGCTGCTACACCTGTACCTTTGTGAGCCTGGAATACAAGGCGGGCACAAGTACGGGCATCACCGATTCCTAAAAAATGCACTTCGATACGAGGTTTAACACCTGTGATATCCGGATTGATTTCCAACATATGAGATTGAAGGATAGTACTGTTTTCTCCATCGAAGTTAAGAGTATAATCTTCAAGGAACGATTGTCCACCGGGTAATCCCTGTCCCATAACCCACATTGTGCGCACAAGAGCTGCTGATTTCCAGTCTCCTTCAGCTCCGAATCCGTAACCTTCCGACATCAAACGTTGAGAAGCAAATCCCATCAACTGTTTAATACCAGCCAGTTCGTTGAAACTTGTGGTGAATCCTTTTGCACCTTTATCCTGAAGGAAGCGGCGGATACCTATTTCCTGAGCTGCTGCATCACGTACAAACTGGTATTTTTCCGCTCCTTTTTTACAATCGGCAGCAAAATCATACAGTTTTTCATATTCGGCTACAAGTGCATCTATTTCGGCTTCGGTAACAGCTTCGATGTAAGGAACCAGAGTTGCGATAGGAGCATTGTCGACATGATATCCCAAACGGATTTCTGCTTCAACTTTGTCTCCGTCTGTTACTGCAACATTGTTCATATTATCGCCGAAACGGATGATAAGCATATCCTGAGAATCTGCCCAGCCTGCACATACGCGCATCCAGCCTGCGATTTTATTTTGAGTATCCTTGTCGTTCCAGTAACCAACAATTACTTTACGGGGCTTACGCAAGCGGCTTGTGATATGTCCGAATTCGCGGTCTCCGTGAGCCGATTGGTTCAGGTTCATGAAATCCATATCGATTTCATTCCAAGGAATTTCTTTATTGTATTGTGTATGCAGGTGCAATAATGGCTTTTTGTAATCTTTCAGGCCATGTATCCACATTTTAGCAGGCGAAAAAGTGTGCATCCATGTGATGATGCCGGCACATTTAGTATCGCCATTGGCTTCGCGCATGATTGCCGAAATTTCGGAAGAAGAGTTTGCTGTTCCTTTATAAACAACTTTAATAGGAAGGTTGCCCGAGTCGTTTAGCCCTTTAACCATTTCAGTAGAATGAGCATCTACCGCTACTACTGCATCTCCTCCGTATAGAAGTTGTGCTCCGGTTACAAACCAGATTTCTAAGTCTTTAAAATTCATGGTGTTATTTTTTTATGTTTAATATATTAATTCGTTTATTCTGTAAGTTATTTAGCAGATTACATTAGTTTTCGCCTCCCAAACAACAAAAAAGACTGAGGCCTTATTGTCCGTAATAAGCGTCTGGCCCGTGCTTTCTGAAGAAGTGTTTTTTTATCAACTCCTCATTCATCTTCAACTGAGGATTGATGTTGAACGAAATGAAAGCCATCTTGGCTACCTGTTCCAGTACCACGGCATTATGTACAGCATTGTGACAATCTTTCCCCCAGGCGAAAGGTCCATGGTTGTTGACAAGTACCCCTGGTGTAAAATCGGCATTCAACGTTTCGAAGCGTTCTACAATAACGTTACCTGTCTCCAGTTCGTACTTACCTTGAACTTCATCGGGTGTCATTTGACGAGTACAAGGAATGCTGTCTTTAAAATAATCGGCGTGAGTAGTTCCTATATTAGGGATATCACATCCGGATTGTGCCCACGATGTAGCATAGGTGGAGTGGGTGTGTACTATCCCTCCTACATTAGGAAACGCTTTATATAAAACAAGATGTGTGGCTGTATCTGATGAAGGTTTAAGCTTGCCCTCCACTACTTTTCCTTCGAGGTCGACAATGACCATATCTTCAGCTTTCATTGTGTCGTATGATACACCCGAAGGTTTGATTACGACCAAACCCGATTGACGATCTATGGCACTGACGTTTCCCCAGGTAAAAATGACGAGTCCGTGTTCCACTAATTCGAGGTTTGCTCTGAAAACTTCTTCTTTTAATCCTTCTAACATATTATAAAGAGTTACACACTTAATAAGTGTTTAGGTTACACTTGCAATGTTAGCTATTCAGACCGAGAAAAACACGTATACGTGCTATGTTTTATAACATGTTTAAGAAAAAAATATCCCTAAACAGAGCATCATAAATACTATCTATTTAGGGATTAAGTTATATTGCAGTAAATGAGCGATATCTATAGGGAAAAGTAGTATCCTTTTTTCAATAGCTGGTCATATTTCTCTTTATTGAATTTGTAATAAAAGGCTCCCCTTTTCGAACTCGATTTGTCTTTGTCATCTTGTTTTTCCAGAATATCCATTTCGAGGATCTTTTTTCTGAAATTACGTTTGTCGAGGGTTGTCTGATAGATTGCTTCGTAAAGCGATTGCAACTGGGGCAAAGTAAACTTTTCGGGTAACAGGTTAAAACCAATAGGTTCGTTTGCTGCTTTTCTGCGAAGTTTATCTACCGTATCTTTCAGAATCTGATTGTGGTCAAATATCAATTCACCTACGTTTTCAAGTTCCTGCCAACGGGCATTATGGACTTTGCATAATTGATCGTCGAATGATTGTATATCTATCAAAGCATAATAAGCAAGGGAGATAACGCGTTCTCCGATATCGCGGCCTATTTCTCCGTAGGCACCTACTTGCTCCATAAAAACATCCTGTATGCCTGTGTATTCGTAAACTACCCGTGTAACGGTTTCCGAAAGGCTCTCATTGGGTCTGATAAATCCTCCCATCAAAGAGTCTTGTCCTTTTAACGGTTCAAACTTACGTTTAGATATTAGCAAATACAGTTTATCGTTTTTGAAGCCTAGTATGAGGCAGTCTACCGATACATAAAATCTTTCCTGATCCTTATAAAATAGTGGTGTCATATGTGTGATCCAAATATACTTTGTCAATTAGCTGTTTGTCTTGGTAAGTAATTGTATATTCATGGTCTGTATTCAAATTCTGTCTGTCAACAAAGTACCACCGAAGGACTAATCTTGATGCAAAAATAGGAATTATTACTGAATTAGTGTAAAAAAGACGACAAATCTACAATATGACAATAATATATCTAAACGGTTATGACATTGAAGCTAACGTACTTTTTTGCCCCATACCGAGCGCCCCTTACTGTCGAGTCCGGTAAATAATATAGTCTGTTTCTGGTTTTCCCAGTCCTGTCCGACGAATAGATGCAAGCCGGAAGTTTCAATTGAATCCAGTTTCAGGTCGAGACTATTTTGACCACTATACTTCCATGATCCCGCAAGTTTCCCTTCTACAGTTTTATCATCCTTAAAATCATAAGTCTGCGATATGTTTCTTTTCTTGTCGGTCAGTTGAAGATTCTCAGGTAATACCTGTCCGTCCACAAGAGTCAGCTCGGTATTACCAACATCTTCGACTAGTATGATTTCCCATGTTCCGGTAATATCTTGTTCCGTTACATCCTGCGTTGGAGTATCAGTATATCTTTCGGGTGACACTACAGGCCATCCGTCGGCAGTCCAGAATATCTCGCGGATATGCAGATCCATCATAAAATTCCTGGGAGCCAGCCGTCCTTGATGAGCCATAAAATACTTGCCATCCTGATTGTCGAATACGGCGCAATGTGCCACGCCAGACCATCCTGTATGGTTTTCGAACCGGTAAGGATAGGTAAGTATCGGATAGTTATCTTCTTCTTCTCGCATATCTTTTCCGAAGAAGTCGGTAAATGGCCCTTCGGGCGAATCCGAACGTCCCACCCTGACATTATATGTAGTGACCAGCGGATCGTAAGAAACAAACAGATACCATTTCTTAAACTGAGGGTTATACATTACTTCCGGGGCTTCTATATTATTTCTTTTACCATCGAAGCGTCTGGCTATCAGGTGTCCCTGATCTCCTTCTGTCAGTGCCAATCCTGTTTCGGGGTTCAGTTCCATACAATGCAGACCTCCGAAATAGGAGCCGTACAGCATCCATTGTTTGCCTGTGGCGGCATCTTCAGCTATACTGGGGTCGATGGCGTTCATCACATCTCCTGTTTTGGTCTTTACCACACAACCCTTTTGTTCCCAAGGCCCTTCAGGGGAGTCTGATTCTGCCAATCCGATATATGATGTTTGCCTGCCAAAAGCTGAAACACTATAGTATAAGCGGTACTTATCTTTGTATTGGGTAATATACGGAGCCCATACATTGGTAGCACCTTTTCCTCCGCTGTTACTGCGAACCCATTTTACGGCTTCGTCGGGTATTTCGGAGAATGCCCATCCTGAAAATTCCCAGTTGACAAGGTCTTTAGACTTACGCACCTGTATATAACCGAAAGGCAGACTGTTTTTTTTTATGACTGCGCTGTCCTCTCCATAAATAGCATCAGTAGAGTAGGCATAATAAGTATCTCCCAATTTTTTGATCGAAGGATCATGTACATTATAGGTACCCCACTGCTTATAATCGGTCATTGCTGCAACATCCTGATAATTATCAGGCCAGGGATTAGGGCTATCTGAAATCTGAAAGACCGGATTTTGTTTTCCACAGGCGAATAAAATGCATGAGATTGCCAATCCGAAACTTATATGCAGCTTATTAAAAGTAAATATTTTCATAATCGAAAGTCGCTAAATGAATCTGAAGCTTCCGAAACAGGTTATAAAAACTTGTCCTTAACCTCCGGATATAAATGTAGGATAGATATAAAAATAATCAGGATGGATTTTACATCCTGATTATCTAAAACTGGAAAATAAGAAGCTACTAAAGGTCTGAATTCCCAGACCTGGTTATAGTTTTATTTTATAGAGACTGAAGGAGAATCCCTTTGCTTTTACACTAAGGGTGCTTCCATCAATAGTTGCAGTAGTTTTCTGAGGAGTAATATTGGATGGCTCTGCCAATGTATTTTCAATTTCCAGATTACCGGCTGTCAATTCGGTACAGTCTCCCAATGAGATAGCAGCTTGTTTTTTCAATCCGGTTAAGGTTATTTTTACATCTTTAGAGTCTGCACTTGTATTAGCAATCTTCACAATATAACAATTCTGTTCCTTGTCATATACTGCAGATGCATACAATCCGTCTTGTCCTGTAAGCGGTGTCCCGTTTTGGATCAATGTGGCTGTATTGGTTCCTGCGTTTTGTGCATACATCTGTTGCACATAATAATTAGGAGTTTTCATTACCGAAAGGTTATCGAACCAAATCAGATCAGGTCTCCATTGCCATCCATCTATGTGTGCCAATAGAGGAGCATAAGTTGTCATATGCACAATGTCGGCATTGCGTTCCAGTCCGGTCATAAATGCTGCTTCGTAAAGAGCCGACTTCAGATTATTAGCACGATTAGGCAAATGGCAGGCGTACTCTCCGGCAAATACAGCCGGGCCTTTCCGGTCGTAGTTGTCGTAACGGCCGGCGCTTTTCAGAAACCATTCAGGATCTTTATAGTAATGCTCGTCTACCAAATCCACTTTCAGTTTCTTCATTTCGGGCCACAGGTAATCGAATTTATCTCCGTCAGCAGAAGGTCCAGAGCTCCCTATTATCTTAATTTCGGGATATTTAGCCCGTATTGCTTTAGTGAATGCTTCGAGCCTTACTACATACTCATCACCCCATTGCTCGTTACCAACCCCGATGTATTTCATGTTGAAAGGTGCAGGATGCCCCATGTCGGCCCTTACTTTTCCCCATGTTGAGGTTACAGGTCCGTTGGCAAATTCAATCAGGTCGAGAGCATCTTGTATATAGGGCTGTAATTCGTTTAAAGGTACGTGGCATTCTTCTCTTTCATTTTGGTATTGGCATGCCAATCCGCAGCTAACTACAGGAAGTGGTTCTGCACCCATGTCTTCCGAAAGTAAGAAATACTCATAGAAGCCCAATCCGTAACTCTGATAATAATCAGGAAAAAAACGGTGAGGGAATGTATAATGCCAACGGCTCTCATTCACAGGTCTGTTTTCGACAGGTCCGATAGTATTTTTCCAATTGTAGCGGGTTTCGAGGTCTGTACCTTCGATAATACATCCTCCCGGAAAACGGAATACCCCCGGATGAATATCGGCAAGAGTTTCGGCCA
This sequence comes from Indolivaga macrotermitis, assembly GCF_900128985.1. GTDB lineage: Bacteria > Bacteroidota > Bacteroidia > Bacteroidales > Dysgonomonadaceae > Dysgonomonas_A > Dysgonomonas_A macrotermitis. The sequence continues at coordinate 55,046 of NZ_FQUC01000001.1, forward strand.
GATCTTTCCGAAGTCCGTTCTCCCTGCCTTTATACGTATCGGTTGGAAATAATGACACGTGCTCCAGAGCTACGGAGCCTTTCGAATCAAGGAAAATACGCAAACGGCCTTTGGCGTCAGTTAGTTTTGATGTCAAAACTACTTCGTACTTTTTCCATTCCGGTGAAGTTATATCGATTTTCTGGGTGGTTATTATTTCGTTTTTCGAGTCAAGAAGGTCTATCCGGATTCTCTGAGATTCGCTTGTCCCCGAAGTTTTAGCCCATACCGAAAAACGGTAAGTTCCGTTCGCTTTGAAGCCTATACCTCTGAATCCTTCGTTCTCTATGGCTGTACGTTTATGTGGATGCCCCGGATCGGATAATACCACATAGTGTGGGTTCTTATCGAATAGGGGATTATCTTTTCGCAATTCAACGTTCCCCGATAGATACCAGCCCATATAGTTCTGGGGGAAATCGAATGAACGGTTCTTTATTAATTCGGCATACAAGCCTCCGTCTGCCGCAAAATTGATGTCTTCGAAGAAAAGACCATACATGGTAGACTGAACAGGAGCACCTGTTTTTTTCGTGTCCAGAGTGAGTTCATAAGCTGATGCCTGTTGCGAATAGCCGGTCTGGCTAATACCCAATAGGCAGATAAGACTCAATGTTTTACAGATATTTTTCATGATTAATTAATAAATGGTTATTCAGTACGACAAGTTTAATAATGCTCTCTAAAATAAGCATTAAATGTCAGTACTGCCAAATTTGGTGTGATTTTTACATTTATTTGAAAGGATTTCCATGCGAAAACGGGTATAGCATCGATAAAGTGTACCATACCCGTTAAAATATTTGCCTTTAATTCAAATTAATTTTAATAGGTAATGAGTAAAGTAGGGCCGATGCACCCTGCACTTTTATACCAATGCGGCCATAAATAAAACTATAGGACAATAACTCGCTTTCGGTGATTGTTTTGGTTATAGTATTACTTCCGGTGCTGACATTTGCAAGCCTTCCGTTTATATTACTGTCAGCATCCGCAGTATTTACCTTGTTATTCGCAATGTCGATAATAGCATTAGGGAACAGGCATAGCTGCGCATATTCAATTACTGCATTACCTTGTATCTGCTCTATATTGAAGCTGGCGGTTACTACATTATTCGATACCTGCATTGTGGTATTCTTGATAAGGAAATAAGGCGAAACTTCGATATTTTGGGTCACATTACCGTTTGCAACGAATGTAATGGTATCTGAGGCTGTCGGTAAATCCCATGCTCCTACCGAAGAACGGATCAGCTTATATGTTTTTCCTCCGAAAAGACTTGCGCTGAATTTTCCGTACTGATCAACATAGACCGTTGTATAAGTAGTGGAAGATGTAGCCCATCCCGGCTCGTACAGGCGAAGGGTAACCTCACTGTTTTTCAGGTGTAATGTATCTCCCTGATACATAATAGCTCCGGTGAGGGTTGAGCTGGGAGCGTCGTAATTATCTTTTTCGCATGCTGTGAACATTATCAACGAAAACAGCATTCCTATAAATGATATCTTTTTCATATTAAGCGTTTTTTTAGTCTTGAAGCGGGTTTCTTACCAATTTAGGATTGTTGTTTAATACTGTTGCATCAAATGCTGTATAATAGTTACCCATTCTGAAATATCTTGGAACTGTAACACGTGGTGCAACCTGACGTACAAATATGTATTTACCATCCTGCGGGCCACCTACTACACGGTATGGATACAAAGCGTACAGGTTAGCTGTTTCGCTCGAAGACGAACCATTCCACAGAGTGTGGGCTATACGCCATCTTTTAACGTCCCAATAACGGTGGTCTTCGAATGCAAGCTCGCAACGGCGTTCGTTCTGAATTTTTTCTATAGTCAGGTCGGAAGCCGAAAGGCTGTTAGCTCCGAATCCGGCACGATAACGGATTGCATTTATATAAGTAAGGGCTTTTTCGGTTTGTCCCAGTTCGAAAGCGGCTTCGGCAGCATTCAGATAGATTTCGCCCATTCTCATATATACCCACCACATAGAACTACCATTTACATTGATACCCGAACCGGTGGTCATATCAACAAATTTTCTAAGATAAAAACCTGTGTTCGATACATTGTTTTCGGTATGGTGAGGCCCATCTACTCCTACCAATACTCCTCCATCGGTATATGTTGAACCAAGTGTTCCTGTCTGGAAAGCATAAGCACTGCCTGTCCAATAATAAACGCCTGCCTGTATTTCCAATTCTGTACGGAATGTGCTTCCGGGACGTAGTATGGTTCCGTCCATACGGGCATCCCTGTTCAGGAAGGGTTCATCGATAGAGTTATAGAAAATATAACCGCCATTTGCATCGGTTGTTTTAATTGTACCTTTTGTACCATCCAGATAATCATAACTTTCTACTAGATTAAGGGTAGGAGCTATATACGAACTGGCTGCTTCCACTTCCCTTTGCGATCTGGATAAGTTCTGATAAGTGAAAGTTGTAGGATAGGTCGAATTATACTCACGGGCAAAAATGATCTCGGTATTACTTTCGTGGGTGGATACGGCATTATAGAAATTATCGGCTGTCTGGCTCGAGTTCATCAAACTGAATACATGATCGTTGATGATCTTTTCAGAAGCTGCTAAGCTGGCTTCGTAGTATGCTGTTGCCGATGCCCCTGCCATAGCAACTTCGCCCGAAGATAATGCGCTTTGTATCTCGGGAGTTTTCTGTGCACTGTATTTTGCAATAGATGCAGCATACAACATGGCGCGTGATTTTAATGTTAAAGCAGCATATTGATTGGCACGGCTTTGAGAAGAATTATTTGCTGCCAATGCAGTATGGATATCGTCCATCTCGCTGGCAATAAAGTCATATACTTCCTGCTCGGTAGCCCGTGGAAACTGTAGGTCTGTTACATTGGTAGAGCCTTCATATGCATATACGTCCGTGATAAGGGGAACTCCGCCTAAGCGTTTTACCATTTCGAAATATAACTCTGCTCTCAAGAATCTGAATTCGGCTTTGAATGTAGCCAGTTTATCCTCGTCCTTTAAAGTGGAGGTTTCGCTGTTCTTCAGAGCCAGATTGATTTCGCGCATCAGAGTGTAATCATAGGAATAAAACCATCCGTAGGGATATGTACCGAAGGTATTGTTACTCTCTCCGTCGTTACTGAATCCCGAGAACATAGCGTCATCCAGTATAACGTGCCCGGGCAATGTTTCGAGAGCCGCTTCGTGTGGCATACGCGAGTATATATTGCTCAGGTTGCGGAGTATCAGATTTTCGCTGCTCCATACTTCATCTTCAGTGAGTATGGTGTTAGGTGATGTTTCCAGCCAGTCGCTACAAGAGGAGAACGGAAAACTCAACCCACAGGCAAGTATGTATAATATAATCTTTTTCATGATGTTATAGGCTAGTTAAAATGTTAGATTAAAACCAAAATTAATTGTACGGATTGTCGGTGTAGCCAAGCCCGATTCTGTCGAAATTTCGGGGTCGACACCAAAATCGTGAGTATTGTCTATAGAGAACAGGTTGTAACAGTTTACATAAAGCCTTAGATTGTCGACCTTGTATTTTGATAGTAACATACGAGGTATAGTATAACCGACCTCCAGGGTTCTAAGTTTTATATAATTGACATTGGTAAGCCAGAAGGTGCTGTTACGCGAGTAGCTTGAATGGCTTCCACTATTGGCACGTATCGCAGGATATTTTCCGGCAATCCATTCGCTGCTGGCATCTGTAGGATCTGCATGTCTCCATGCGTTTGTTAAAAGATAAGCAGGGGAGTTGTTTGCCTGAAAAGGAACACGCAATTCCCATTGTCTCATGTAAGATTGCATACTTGCCCCTGTAAAGTCCATTTTAAGGTCGAAGTTGTTCCACTCAACCTGAAGGTTTAAAGCAAAGTTGAGGTAAGGAAGTTCGCCTGTTGCATATCCTATCGGACGCTCGTCCAGTTCATTGATAATACCGTCGCCATTCACATCTTTATAGATCAAGTCTCCCGGAAGTAATGTTGAGTTTCCGCTACCGTCTATATCTACAGTGTAATTCTGTATCTCTTCCTGTGACTGAAATTGTCCGATACATTCATATCCCCACAGGATGTTCGACCAGCGGTTACTTGTATTGTTGCGGTAATAATCCCAACTGCTGCCCCGGGCATTACTGTCAGCCTCTACATAATTGTTTTTCTTACGGGCTAAAGTAACATTTCCTCCGACATTGTATTTTACTTTATCTATCTTGTCTCTCCACAAAAGAGATGCTTCAACGCCCATATGGCTATCGGAGTTAAGGTTCTCAGAGGGTAAAGTAAATCCCATTTCAGAAGGAATAAGAACCTGTGAACTGGTGGCCGGGATACCCGTACGTTTTCTGTGGAAATACTCTAAAGTACCACTCAGGCGATTGCCTAACAGGTCGAAGTCCATCCCAACGTTAAACATTTTTGATTTCATCCACGAAACAGTTGTAGTTGGCATTCCGCGTGATTGAATACCGGCGAGTGTATTCCCATTTAATACGGACATTCCCTCATTCCAGTTGTAACCTTCCATATACGCATACTGAGATACGATGTATGTTCCGTCCGAATTTTTATCGTCTCCGGTAACACCGTATGAAATTCTGAATTTCAGGTTATTAAGCCACGCGTCTCTTAGTCCCTTCATAAAAGATTCTTCAGATAATCTCCATCCTGCTGATATGGCAGGGAACAATCCCCAACGGTCGCCGTCCCTGAATAGAGAAGAACCGTCGTAACGTCCACTTAATTCGAGATAATATCTGTCGGCATAGTCATAATTTGCTTTGAAGATGAAACCTGCACGGGTAAATGTAGAAAAGGTATCTGTCATCCCGTTCATCTCATCCAGGTCTAAAGGATACAGTATATTATTGGAAGGTGAGCCTTGTATCGAATAATACTTGTTTTTATTCTTATATGCTTCAGCAGCTAATACCCCGCCAATGTTATGTAGTCCAAACTTATTGTTGTAATTGATTTGAAGTTGATAAGTCAGATCCTCCAGAGTATTCTGTATACGGCGTTTCCAGCCGGAATTGCTCGATCCATTATTTGAAATATATGTATCGGTTGCAGAGTCGTATGTGTATGCATCCCACGAATATTCGTGTCTGTCTTCGTTACGGTTGGCGTACCAGTACGATAGTGTACCTCTTGCTGTTAAACCTTTTATCGGAGTTTGATATTCGGCGAATAATGTAGTTTGCATTACTTTCCAGATATCATCGGTATAACCCGAAGTACCCTTGTTAAATGATGCCGGATTATAAACCCCGCCCGAAGTGGCTGCAATATAATCAGGATTGTTATTAGCGTACATCAACTCAGTGGGTTTATTCAGGTATAAACCATAGTAAGGTCCCCAGTAATTATCCTGACCCAATCCCGGTACACTTACATTGTGGCGTTCTTCTATACGTCCGTTTATTTTAGTACCTACTTTGAAGTTCTTAGTAATGTCTATATCGAAATTCGCTTGCAGGTTGGTACGTTTGAAATTATATCCTTTAAAAACGGCTGACTGGTCTATATGGGACAGAGACAGGTAATAACTGCTCTTGTCGGAACCTCCTGTTGCATTGATATTTCCGTAATAGATAGGTGAATTCTCTCTGATAAGGGCTTTGTAATAATCCTGCGAAGGATTCGTTCCGTTCGCCCAATTTTCGAGGTCTTGCATGGTATATGATGTACTACCTGTTGTGTTCAGGTCGCTTTCCATCAAACCTCTTACATATTGTTCGGCATTAGCCGGTTTTGCGAAACGAGACATGTTTTGGAATCCGGCATATCCCGATGCACTGATCGTATTTTTCTCATTTCTGCGACCGCTTTTTGTAGTTACAAGAATTACCCCGTTGGCAGCTCTCACCCCGTAAATAGCGGCCGAAGCATCTTTCAATACCGATATATTTTCAATATCAGTTGCACTCAGGTTATTGAACTGGCCTTCGTCGGCAGGCATGCCGTCGATTACATATAAAGGTGTACCCATGTTACGGATCTGTATTGTTGTGGATGCTCCGGGGCGTCCGTCTGACTGACGGGCTGATATTCCCGGTACTTTTCCGACCAATGTTCCTGATGTGGTTACTGCCGCAGTACGGGTTATTTCGTCCGATTTAATGTTACTGATAGCTCCGGTCAGCGAACTTTTCTTTTGGGTACCGTAACCAACTACTACTACTTCGTCCAGTGCATTGTCTTCGGTCATAACAACTTCGATAATCGATTTGCCGTCGATACTGATATTAGCGGTAGCATATCCTACATAAGTGAATTCGAGAGTGTTGTTTCCGGCAGCCGGGATAGAGAATTTTCCGTCTAAGTCGGAGATCGTTCCGGCACCGGTATTGCCTTTCACTTTGATGCTGACACCGATGAGCGGGTCGCCTTTTACATCTCTTACGGTACCAGATACTATTCTGTTCTGGGCGTAAGCCTGCCCGCCGCATACAGAAAGCAAAAGTGCTATAAGAAGCAGCGAGAAATGGGTTTTCATGGATGTTAAGTTTTTCATAAAATCATTTCATTAAAATTTAGATAAATTCAGGATAACATAATCACCGGTTATAAATACGACAGCATTTATACTCCGCTGACAATATATAATAGATAAGCTTGTGTAATAATTAATTAAGCTCTATGGTTACCAATGATTTGGAAGGGATTTTGAATGATATTTTTCCTCCTTTTACAGTTGCTCCACTGAAGTTTTTCAAGGCTACTGCATCTTTGTTCTCGAAAGTGTTGAAGCTATCGGTTTTAGGAGCCGTAATAATATTTGCACTTAGCAGTTTTGGGTTGTCAATTCCTCTGATATCACATTCGATCTCGGTATCATTATTAGGGTCTACGTTGACGAAAGAAATATGTACTTTACCGTTCTTGTCTTTCGACGAAGACACCGATATCGTATTTATGTTACGGTTCATCCGTTCATAAATACCTGTACTGATAGTTGTTGGCAACATAGTAGCATCCTGATGCACTTTGTACATATCGAACACGTGGTATGTAGGAGTCAGCAGCATCTTATCTCCTTCAGTAAGGAAAAGAGCCTGCAATACATTAACCAACTGTGCGATGTTGGCCATCTTTACGCGGTCGGCATGATCGTGAAATATGTTCAGGATGAGGCTTGCAAGGATAGCATCGCGTAGAGTATTTTGCTGATACAGGAATCCGGGATTTGTACCTTTCTCTACATTGTACCATGCACCCCACTCATCAACGATAAGACCGACCCGTTTTGCGGGATCGTATATATCCATAATGGATGAATGGCGTTTGATAAGTTCGTCCATGCGCAGCCCGTTTTCGAGTAATGAGAAGTACTCGTCTTCGGTAAAACCTGTCGCATTTCCTTTATCTTCCCAGCGATGAGTGAAGGAATAATTGTGCAGAGATACTCCTGATATCATATGCTGAGGGATATTCTTCATCATGGCAGTCATCCAGTGGTAATCATCTACATTAGGTCCTCCTACGATTTTGTATAGCTGGTTTTCTCCGTAGTTTTTGCAATAAGTAGCATACCGGCGGTAATGTTCGGCATAGGCTTCGGCAGACATATTGCCTCCGCAACCCCAGTTTTCGTTACCTACTCCCCAGAATTTTACACTCCAGGGCTTTTCCCTGCCGTTCTTCTTCCGTAATTCTGACATCGGGCTTTGTCCGTCGAATGTGATGTATTCTACCCATTTCGACATTTCTTCAACTGAACCACTCCCTACATTTCCGCAGATATAAGGTTCGGTGCCTAGCTCTTCGCATAGGTTGAGGAATTCGTGTGTACCGAAACTGTTGTCTTCGACTACTCCTCCCCAGTTGGTATTCACCATTTTTGCTCTTTGCTCTTTGGGGCCTATTCCATCCATCCAATGATATTCGTCGGCAAAACATCCTCCCGGCCAACGCAGGTTGGGTATTTTGATGTGTTTAAGTGCATCGATAATATCTTTACGTACACCTTTCACATTCGGGATATGGGAGTTTTCGCCAACCCAAAGCCCGTCGTAAATAGAGCGTCCGAGGTGTTCGGAAAAATGACCGTAAATATTCCGGTCGATCTGGTATTGCCCAAGATCGGCATTTACTACTACCGTTGTCTTCTGCTGAGCCGTAAGGGATGCTCCTATAAACAAAGACAGGCATATAGATAGGGGTTTCTTCATGATATGTAGTTTTTATTTAGATGAGGTCTGTTTTTTTATTGATTGGCAGTTAAGCCTTCCGAAGTCATTTGTATGCGCTTCATAGTACCGTCGGGATTGTAATATAAGCGGTCGATACATACCGATCGCCGGAAACTGCCACCGGCTGTGGGGATAGCCCCGTTGTGATAAATAAAATACCATTCGCCTTTGAATTCGATAATTGCCTGATGGTTTGTGTTCGAATTTCCGGCAATCTCATTCAAAATTCCTTTGTATTCCCATGGACCGTGAATACTGCGACTCATCGAGTAACCGATCTTTTCGGGGAAGAACTGTGCATAAGACAAATAGTACCAGCCATCGCGCTTATGTATCCATGGCGCTTCGGTAAAATTATCGAGCATGATGGGCATAATAGGGCCATCAAGTTCTGTCATATTATCTTTCAATTTGGCATAATAGCACTGCGTATTACCCCATATAAGGTATGCTTGCCCGTCATCGTCGATCCATACCGTAGGGTCGATATCATCCCAGCCGATAGAGGTATACTCGGTGGTCATGTCATTCGTTATTATAGCCGAACCCCGTGCATCGACAAATGGCCCCAGAGGGTTATCGGCAACAGCTACACCAATAGACTTACCTCTGATAGTGCCGTGCTCGACAGTTACATACCAATAGAACTTACCATTGCGCTCAATGACCTGCGATGCCCATGCTTCGCCTTTCGCCCATTTGAATGCAGCAGGAGTCAGCGGAACGGCATGTTCAGTCCATGTAGTCATATCGTCCGAAGAGAATACCAGCCATTCATTTATTACGTATCTGTTTTCGGGAGCAGGACATTCGTCATGACCTGCATACAGATATACTTTATCTCCATATACCAGAGCTGCCGGATCGGCTGTATATTTATATTTGATAATCGGGTTGCCGTCAATAACGAAGGTCGTATCTTTCTCTGCGGCATAGGTATTGCAAAAAGTAAGATATAAAAGAACAAATAATAACGAAAGTCTGGTATGTATCATGGTATATATAATTGGTTAAGGAATTTTAGGTTGACGCAGTGGCAAAAGTAACGGAGCATGTCAAAAAACAGGTGGACAAATATCCATATTGGGTGGATTATTTGTTTATAAGTGTAAAAAGCACATTATTTTTACAAGATTGGAGAAGAATCTATATCTTTACCCGTGTTAATCCCATGTACCATGAAGCATATCCATCAAAGCATCATATTACTAATTCTTTGTGCTTTTATCCCGATAGGCTCTTCAGGCCAGAATAAGGTTCTGTCTCGATATCTGTTCACGACAATCACCATAGATGAAGGTCTGCCTGTTAATTTCATAGATGATATGTACAGAGACAGCAAAGGTTTTCTGTGGGTATCGACACAAGGCGGAGGATTATCCAGATATGACGGGTATGATTTTCTCAACTTTAATGTCAATAGCTCCCCTGTTGTACTCAAAAGTAATTTTATCAGGGAAACCTGCGAAGATGATTTCAATCGTTTATGGGTTATCTCAGATTTGGGATTGGATATAATAGACCTGAAAACCATGAGCAAAAGTTCTATTGTTGATAATAATCAGGCAATAAGAGTTATGGATGGTAATGGACTCTTTTCGGTATACAAAGATAGTAATGGTAATATCTGGATTACAGGAGAAAATAAAATTTACCGGATCACTTTTACTGAAAAAGGGTTGGTAAAACGGGTGTCGACAACCAATCAACGACTCGATGCCGGAAATAATACTACTTTCTCAGGCTTGTGTCAGATAGATAATTCTATTTTGGTAGCAAGGCAAGGTATTATATATAATGTAATTGTGTCTGAGGATGATATTTTGTATTTACATCCGCTGAAGGAGATACCCGATCTGGACACTAACTGCAAAGTATCTGCTATACTGAAAACAGGTAACTTTATTTGGATAGGTACCGATCGAGGCTTGTTCAGATATGATACAGGTAAAAAAGAATCTAAATGGTATATCAATTCCGAAAGCGATCCGTCTACAATTAGCCAGAACATGATAACCGATCTGGTAACTACCAGAGAAGGAACTTTGGTTGTCAGTACATTGCGGGGAGTTAATTTTTATGATTCCCGTACCGATAGTTTCGAACGTATATCCCACAATACACCATCGGGAACAATCAACAGCGACTTTGTGAATTGTTTGTTGTCGGATGGTAATGTTTTATGGATCGGAACTGAAGCCGGAGGTATGAATAAAATGACGCTCCGGCGATTGTCTATTCATAATTATGTGCATAATGAGAAAGACCGTAGCAGTATTTCCGCCAATCCGGTAAATGCCATAACCGAAGATCATATGGGGAATTTATGGGTTGGAACTGTCGAGGGAGGTTTGAACCTGAAAAAGAAAGGAGAGTCGTCTTTCATTCATTATACGTATGAAGAAGGACTGTTGAGCCATAATACCGTGAGTGCACTGGTTGAAGATAACCGGAATAAACTATGGATTGGCACTTGGGGAAACGGATTGAATGTTTTGGATCTTTCCGATTTAAGAAATCCGGCATTCCGGCATTTGTTTTCAGTATCGGACGAACCGGGACTAGCATATATATCGAGCCTAAGCGATGACCACCTAAATGACGGGATCTGGATAGGAGCCAGACAAGGAATCTTTTTTTATGATCTGGTTTCTGGTAAGGTAATATCACCACTACCTCCCAATATCCGGAACAGGAAGGATTTGCCTGGAGCATTTATTGATAAATCTAATATCCTATGGATGGGTACAGAAGACGGGTTGTTGCAAGTGAATCTGAAAAACTTTGATAAAAAGTCAGGAAGATGTACAGCCGCCTATCTCCGTTTCGGAAATAATAACATGGATAACCTTTTCTTGAAAAATGTAACTACGATTTACCAGAGCCGCGATGGCAGGATATGGCTGGGGAGTAAAGGGTATGGTTTCTGTATACTAGAGCTTATAAATAGCAAATGGGAGTTTGAACTGTATACAACGAAACAGGGTCTTCCGAACAATATGATTTTGGGTATTCTTGAAGATCAGCAAGGCTTGATCTGGATGAGTACAGGATATGGCTTATCGTCTTATAACCCGAAAAATAACAGGATTATAAATTACACAAAAAACGACGGGCTGAACGAACATCAGTTCTATTGGAACGCAAGCTACAAATCGCCAACTACAAATAACCTGTATTTTGGAAACATGAATGGTTTATCGGAGATTAATACCAATATGAAACGATCGGGAATCAGACATCCATTGAAGGTTGTTTTCACGAAATTACAGATACTCAATCAACCTGTATGGGTAGGCGAGGGGAAGTATTTGCAAAGCGATATTTCTTATTCGAATCATATCCGGTTACACGAAAGTGATAAATCGTTTTCCGTTGATTTCTCGGCACTTGATTACGAAAATCCTACTACAATAACGTATTCATACCGTTTGGTCGGTTTTGACGAAGAGTGGATAAATGTACCCGCTAACCGGCGTTTTGCCAGTTTTACAAATCTCCAACCCGGTACTTATTCTCTGGAAGTCCGCTGTATGTCGGGTGACAATACATCCGAAGTATCGGTATTAACCATAGAAGTACATCCCTATTTTTATAAAACGGTATGGTTTATAACTCTGGTTATGGCAGTAGTTGTGTTTTGTATATTCAGGTTGTACAGATGGAGAATCAGTATGCTGAAAAAACAGAAAGAAGTACTCCATCTTAAAGTAGAGGAGCGAACCCGTGAATTGGCTAACCGCAAACAGCAACTCGAAGAGCAGGCGAAAGAACTTACACGCCAGAATGAAGTGCTTATCGAGCAGAACGATAAAATCTCCAATCAGCGTAAGCAATTGATAAAGATGTCGGACAAGATACAAGATGCACTGAACGATAAAGTTAATTTCTTCACTAACATCACTCACGAATTCAGGACACCCATAACACTGATAATAGGTCCGATAGAAAAGGCTCTGAAGTTGAGTACAAACCCGAAGGTTATAGAGCAATTGCACTTTGTATCTCGTAACTCTAAACATCTGTTATCACTCGTCAATCAGTTAATGGATTTCAGAAAAGTAGAATCGGAACAAATGGGAATTGTATTGACACAAAGTAATTTCCTTAAATTCCTCGAAGAACTGATTATCCCTTTCGATGCTTTTGCTTACGAGAGAGGGATAGTGATTGAAAAATATTTCAGGTTAAACCCTCCGCAAATATTATTCGATGAAGAAGCCATGCATAAAGTAATAACGAATTTATTATCCAATGCATTGAAATTCATGCCTCTTGATGGTTCTATCCGATTGTATGTTACCTGTCTGAATAGCAAAACAAAAGGTAAACGATTGTATATCTCGGTTAATGATAACGGAACAGGGATAAAAGAAAGAGATCTGGGGCGGATATTCGACCGTTTTTACCAATCGAAAGATCAGCCAGGCTATACCGTATCGGGGCAGAGTGGAACGGGAATAGGGCTTTATCTGTGTAAAAATATCATAGAATTACAGGATGGGATTATTTATGCGAAAAACAATCATTTGAGAGGAGCTTCTTTCAGAATATTGTTACCTCTCGATACCGAATATGCCGAAGACAAAATAGTTGAAGATCTTACATTAGCCAGTAAAGAGGAATACATCGATTATAATAAAACCAATACAGATAGCGGTACTGCCTTATCCGATAAGTTAGCTATTCTGGTTGTCGAAGACAACACCGATATGAGAAGCTATATAATATCTATTCTTTCGGACTACTATAATATACTGGAAGCCGAAAATGGAGAACAGGCTTTATCGGTTTTGAGAACAGAGCCTGTCGATTTTATAATCAGTGATCTTATGATGCCTGTGATGGATGGTCTGGAGTTGTCCCGTAGGGTAAAAGAAGATTTTTCCATCTCACATATTCCTTTTCTGATGCTGACTGCTAAAACATCTAAAGAAGCCCGTATTGCCAGTTATAAAACAGGAGTGGACGAATATTTACAGAAGCCTTTTGATGAAGAAATACTACTAACCCGTATCCATAATATCCTCGATACCCGAAAGCTTTATCAACGCCGGTTCAGTTTATATATGAATACAGAAGATCTGAATCTTGAGAAACAGTCTAAAGATCAGGTGTTTTTGGATAAAGCACTGGAAGTAGTCAAAAAAAATTATAAAAACCCCGATTACGAAGTAGGAGATTTTATCCGGGATATGAATGTAGGGCGTAGCCTGTTGAGCCAGAAAATGCAGACATTAACAGGGCAGCCTGCGAGTCAGTTTATCAGGAATTACCGGCTGAATCTGGCCCGGGAAATAATAATGAAGAACAGGCAGGAGCAAGATCTCAGTATAGCCGAAATTGCATATGATGTGGGCTTTAACGACCCGAAATATTTTACCCGGTGTTTTACCCGGCAATTTGGTATCTCTCCCAGTAGTTTATTGAAAAGTTAAAATTTTTGTTTCTGAACTAATTGAAAATCAAAGAGGGGCTATTTATGGAATAAAAGGAGGTTTTTCTGATATTTTTTTTTATTTTGCATAGGATTTATTAATAAATCTTATACATTTGTTAACTAAATGGGGACTGATTATAGTTTGAATTTGAAGAGGATAAGAACATAGAGTACATAAAGGCTCTTACTAAAACAAAAACAACACGTTTTACCATCAAAGGTCTTTTCCTGAATAATATAGCCGGTTCCAGATATAATTGTAGAGAAATTAAATAAAGAACAACACTTGCAGAAGAGCGTTAGCCTGTCTTTTCTGTAGTAATAAATTACCCAAAAAAGAAAAAGATGAAAAAAATGAAGTTTGTGCTATGTTTATTAACACTATGCCTTTCGTATGTGTATACTCAGGCTTCGGAATTGAAGAAAGACAATACTGAAGACTGGAGGTACGATATAGAATGTGCAGGATCGGGTTCGCAAGGATCATATTTGGTGAGAGTATGGTCGTATGGGAAAAAACCAAATATACCATCTGATGATATGAAGCGTAATGCCGTGCACGGAGTCATTTTTAAAGGTTTCAGCGGAGATAGGGGATGTACTTCGCAAAAGCCTATGGCTGCAAGTCCTGCTGTAATGGAAGAAAAAGCCGATTTTTTCAAAGCCTTTTTCGCTGACGGAGGCACGTGTCTTAAATATGCAGATATAGTAGGTACTCCGGAAATTATTAAAGTCGGAAAAGAATATAAAGTCGGAGTGATTGTATCAGTATCAAAAGACGTTTTACGCAAAGATTTAGAAGGAGCCGGAGTTGTTAAAAGCTTGTCATCAGGATTCTAATTAAATAATTTAAGAATGAAAAAAATACTATTAGGGATATTCTTTTTATTGTCGGTAGGCGTATTTGCCCAGAATAACGGGTCGGATGTTATCTACCTGAATAACGGAAATGTAGTGCAGGGGCAAATTATTCATTCTGTTCCCAATGTTTCAGTTAAGATAAAGGCTGACAATGGTGCTGTTTACGAATACAAAATGACCGAGATCAGGCAAATAAAGAACGGAGACGTAATCCGTCCCGAAGCATCTTCGAGAGGTAAGTATACAGACTTCGAGGATAATGATAAGGGATATTGGTGGACAGCCGAACTATCGGGAGGTATGTCTATGTTTAGCAAAAAGTCTAATTTGGGATATACACAACTTGCAGTAGTTAACGGATACCGCTTCAATGATTTCCTTCGTGTCGGTGTCGGTCTTGGAGTTCGTTATTATATAGAAAACGACAAAGTCCGGGCAAAATCCAATGCTTGGTCATTCCCTATTTATGCCAATCTCCGGGGTAATTTCATGTCTCAGGATGTCAGACGTGTTGTTCCGTATTGGTCTGTAGATGCAGGAGCAAGTATTCGCGATGGATTTTTCTTTAGCCCTACTTTAGGAGTAAAGTTTGGAGGAAAACGTTCGAATATGCTTGTCGGTATCAGTTACACCGGGCAGACAATGGATACAAAATGGGAGTCGGACAAAATGGTTAGTTTATTGTCTCTCAAAATCGGATATGAATTCTGAAAAAGCATAATAATATGAAAAAGTTAATATACAATATAGGCGTGTTAATGCTGGTATTAACACTAATAACTTCTTGTGGAAGCTCTCAAAAAACAGTAGGGGCACACTATACTTCCGAGACAGAATGTCTGGGAGTTGAAGGTGACGGATCGCAAACAGTAAGAGCATGGGGAACAGGTCGTAATAAGACCGATGCAGTAGAACAAGCCCGTAAAAACGCAGTTCGCGATATCCTGTTTAAAGGAATAACCAAAGGAACCGGCGAGTGTAATATGAAACCTTTATTACTGGAAGTAAATGCTCAGGAGAAATACGAGTATTATTTTAATATATTCTTTCAGGATGGAGGAGCTTATAAGCAATACGTAAGTAACGAGGATACCCGTAGCGGATCAAGTGTGTCAAGTTCGACCGATACACAAGTTAAATATGGTGTAGTCGTACGTGTATTGCGTTCCGAGTTAAAAGAGCGCCTGATTAATGATCAGATACTAAAACCATAATAAAACAAAAGACTTAAGAACAACCACCTAAATAAAACCGAATGAAAAAGTATTTCCTGGCGATAGCGCTATGTGTCTCTGCCCTAGCTGTGTTTGGGCAAGCCAAAAAACCCACCTTGATGGTAGTACCCAGTGATGTATGGTGTACCGACAACGGATATATGGAAGGGTATGACAATCAGGGTACCCTTACTCTGATACCGAACTATAAAATCGCATTGCAAACTAATGCCGAACTGGAACTGGTGATCTCTAAAATAGGATCATTGATGCAGGAAAGAGGCTTTCCGTTGAAAGACCTTTCTGCCAGTGTAAAATCAATAGAGCGCATGTCTGCCGAAAACAGTGTGATCACCAGTAAGACATCGGGAGCCGAATTAGCAGAAAGTCCGCTTGACCAGTTACGCCGTACAGCAAAGGCTGATATTATACTTGAAGTAAACTGGACAGTAAACAGCACGGGACCTAAAAAATCTATTACTTATAACCTCCGCGGAATCGACGCTTATACAAGCAAACAAGTAGCCGGAGCACAGGGAACAGGTGCACCTTCGTTTTCTGCCGAAACTCCGGTATTATTAGCTGAAGCCGTACAAGATAATATGGACAATTTTACGAGCCAGCTTCAATCGCATTTCGATGATTTGTTTGAAAACGGACGTGAAGTTACATTGGATGTTCAGGTATTCGACAACGGATCGGGTGTCGATTTGGAAACAGAATACGATGGAACTGAATTGACTGAAATTATCGATGACTGGATGGCTCAAAACACAGTAAACCATCGTTTCAGTAAAACAGATGGTACTGAAAACTTTATTCTGTTCGAACAGGTACGTATTCCATTATACCGTCCGAATGGTATGGCGATGGATACAGACTACTTTGCCCGCGAATTGATGAGATTCTTACGTAAACCACCTTATAACCTTACATGTAAAGTTGTGAACAGAGGTTTAGGGCGTGCTCTGGTTATAATCGGGGAGAAATAAAACCTTCTCATCTTTACTAATATTACAATTATGAAGAGAAAAATATCAATATTAATAATAGCCTTGTGCACCTTCGGGGCATTCAATGCGCAGGCACAGCAGAATTGTGAGATACCTCTCATGATTATGCAAACGAATCAGGCGGAACCGATTCCCGATGGAGCTTTGGACTTCCTGAATAACAAGTTGCGACAGGTTGCAACAACAGCAGGTCTGGCAGCAGGTCCCGAGTTTACTCAATTCTGTATCGTTCCGAAAATCTCTATGCTAAACAAAGAGATACTACCCGGTCCTCCCAGCAAATTTGTCTATAATATGGAGATGACACTCTATATTGCCGATGCTTGGGGCGAGAAGGTATTTACTTCTACCAACATAAACATGAAGGGAGTAGGTAATAACGAAACCAAAGCATATATTGCCGGAATAAAGGGTATCAATCCCCGTTCGACAGACCTTCAGCAGTTTGTAAATGATGGAAAGGACAAAATTATTGAATATTACAATACACAGTATCCTACCATCATCAAAAAGGCTCAAAGCCTTGCTGCCATGAAAAAGTATGACGAAGCTTTATTCTATCTGGGTTCTATCCCCGAATGTTCGAAAGGATATGACAGTGCTCTGAATGTAGCTTTCAGCGTATACCAGCAATATGTAGATCAATTGTGTCTCGAAAATCTGGCTAAAGCTAAAATGGTTTGGGCTGCTCAGCAAAATGCTTATGGAGCACAAGAAGCGGGCGAATATTTGCAATATATCTATCCGGATGCCAAATGTTACGGTGAAGCAATGTCTCTCTATAAAGAGATAAAAGGCAAAGTCCTTGACGATTGGAAATTTGTGATGAAAATATATGACGACGCTGTTTCTTTAGAAAAACAACGGATCAACGCATGGCGTGATGTGGGAGTTGCTTACGGACGCGGACAGAAAAACAGAACAACTAACGTATACTGGATTCGTTAAGAATTCTATAATTAAAAATATAAGAACAACACTTTTGATAAAATGAAAAGAATCAATTCTCTATTTGTCGGTCTGGCTTTTGTGGCATTAGGTGCTACTGCACAAACTGATAATACAGTAACAGACTATAAAAGAAGTTCATTATACACTATTATATTGGACGATCACGGCTTGATGGATAATACTAAGGCAGCAATTATAAAGGAAACATTTGCCAATACTCCATTGCCTGAAAAATTTAATGACCACAACCTTTCAATAAGGACTTTTAATCCGAGAAACTATAAAGTTACCGATGCTGAAGTTGCAGCTGTAACCGGAGGAGAAGAAAAGAAGAAAAAAGGAGGTTTCGGTAAAGCTATCGGCGGATTTGCTAAAGGTGTAGCCGGATCTGCTACAGCCGGATTGGTTGATACAACCGACACAAAAAAATTACCGGCTATCTTTATTAAGTTCTTCGAAGATAAGAAGATCGGAAACCAGCTCGTTGCCAAGTGGTATAATATGAAGGGCACTTACGACAGTTCTACAAATTCGTATTTTGATATGGATCTTATCAAACAAAGAGGTTTGTATAATGCGTCTGAGTTTGACAAAATGGTAGCCGATAAATCTACCAGAGGTATCGCTATGCTGGCTGATGCCGGAGAAGAGCTTATTAACAATACATTTGTGATAGGTATCCGCTTCAACTATGTGAGCAAGGAGGAGATGGCAAAGCAATTGTCTCAGGCGTCTTCTACTGTATCAAGCTTGTTGGGTGGGACTGCTGCTGCGCTGACTAACAGTGCTGTACAGGCTGGATCGGCTGTTGCAGGTAAAGGATATGTAATCAAAGCTACAGCCTTCTTGTATCAACTGGATTGGAGTGAAGAAGTGAACACTAAGTTCTATACTCAATATTACAATGCTGCAGATTTGACGGATTTCGCTAATTCGGATGACTTTAAACTGAAATATGTTGGAACAGTTACCGAGTGGGCTGATATTCAATCATCAATGTTTTCGAGTAAACCCGAAAGTGATTTAGTGGAAAGGGCAACAGTGCGTGCAATAGATGAGGTAGTAGCGAAGCTTCAAAAGAGATACGAAGAATTCCGTACCAAAACTCCATTGCTTACTACAGATCCGGAGGTTACTGCGGCTATCGGTCTGAAAGAAGGACTTGAAGGCGGTGATAAATTTGAAGTTCTGGAAAAGAATGTAGATCCTGAAACAATGATTACTACTTACAAACGTGTAGCAACACTCAAAGTAGATAAAAATAATATATGGGATAACCGGTATGCTGCTGATGAGGAGCAGGCCGAAAATGCAGCAAGCGGTCAGGGAGCAGTTCAGACAATCAAAGCAACTACATTTACCGGAGGTAACAAAAAAATCTATCCGGGTATGCTGATTCGTCAGATCGACTGATAAAGAATAAACTCTACTTTTTTTAAGAACGATTATCATAGTAAGTCGCTATGGTAGTCGTTTTTTTATGAATTGTATTCTCTTTATTGAAGTTTTCGGCTCTTTAACATAAAATAAAGGTTCTACAGCATCCGATAATAGACATATATTCCTATTTTTGCTATTAGCAAATATGAACAATTATAAAGTAAATCTAATATAAAATCATAAGTCAATATGGAAAAAACCTGGCGATGGTTTGGCAAGAAAGACCAGATAACACTTGCTATGCTAAGGCAAATTGGAGTAGAAGGTATAGTCACAGCCTTGCACGATGTCCCGAATGGCGAGGTATGGACTCTCGAAGCAATAAACGACCTGAAATGGTATATCGAAGAATCGGGGCTTTATTGGTCGGTAGTAGAAAGCTTACCTGTCTGCGAAGCTATTAAGTGCGGAGGTCCGGAACGGGATAAGCTAATAGAAAATTATAAAACAAGTCTTGCTAACCTGGGACAAGCAGGTATCAGAACAGTCTGTTACAACTTTATGCCTGTAATAGATTGGGTGCGCACCGATCTGTCTTATCCATCACCCGATGGCACAACCTCTTTGTATTTTGATAAGATCAAGTTTGCGTATTTCGATATCCACATTCTGAAACGTAAAGATGCAGATAAAACATATTCGGAAGAAGAATTGGAAAAGGTAGCCAGTTTGGCTGCTATGATTTCAGAAACAGAAAAAGATGCTTTAATTGATACTATAATAGTTAAGACCCAAGGGTTTATTAACGGAAATATAAAAGAAGGGGACTTAAATCCTGTAGAAAAATTTAAACAATTACTAGCTTTATACGATGGAGTTGATAGAAATCAATTACGTCAAAATATGAAGTATTTCTTAGAACAGGTGATCCCTGTATGTGAGAAATACAATGTAAATATTTGTGTACATCCTGACGATCCTCCCTTCTCTTTGTTGGGGTTACCTCGCATTGTTACCAATGATGAAGATATCGAATGGATTTTGAAGGCTGTAGATAATCCTCGTAACGGGTTGACATTCTGTGCAGGATCATTGAGCGCCGGTTTACACAATGATGTTCCGGCTTTGGCTGAGAAATATGCATCCAGAACTCACTTTATACATCTAAGAAGTACTAGTGTATTATCGAACGGAAACTTTATAGAAGCACCACATCTTAAAGGGCGTGGACATCTGATCGATTTGATACGCACATTCGAGAAGGCTAATCCTTCATTACCAATGCGCGTAGATCATGGGCGTTTGATGCTGGGTGATGAAAATAAAGGATATAACCCCGGTTACTCATTTTTAGGGCGTATGTATGCTTTGGCTCAATTAGATGGAGTTATTGCAACAGTAGATGATGAATTGATGATAAACGCAGATCTGAAGGAATGAAAGAACAGTTTGATATAGAAGGTCAGGTGGCGATAGTCACAGGTGGCTATGGAGTCTTAGGGTCGAGCATAGCCAGACACTTGGCAAGGCAAGGGGCTAAAGTAGCAATACTTGGACGGTCAGCCGAAAAAGGAGAAAAACTGGTTGCTGAGATTCGGGAGGAAGGAGGAGATGCTACCTTCTTCAAAGCAGATGTAATGAGTATTGCCAGTCTCGAACAAAGCAAAAAAGATATATTAGCTTGGTATCGTACTATAGACATATTGGTGAATGTGGCGGGCGGTAATGTTCCCGGAGCAACGTTAGCTCCCGATCAGCCTTTCTTTGACATGAAGCTCGAAGACTGGGATAAAGTGATCGACTTAAACATGAACGGAACAGTGTATCCTTGCCAGATATTCGGCAGTGTGATGGCTGAGAAAAAATCGGGCAGTATTATTAATATCTCATCCATGGCGGCATTGTCGGCTATTACCCGTGTACCCGGATATTCGGCAGCTAAATCGGCTATAACCAACTTTACCCAATGGCTGGCTTGCGAGATGGCACTTAAATATGGAGATGGAGTACGTGTCAATGCTATTGCTCCCGGTTTCTTTATCGGAGACCAGAACCGTGCAGTCCTGATCAATCCTGACGGTTCTTTGACTGAAAGAAGTGGTAAAATATTGGCAAAAACCCCAATGAAACGCTTTGGTGATATAACCGAGTTAAATGGTATTATCCAGTTTTTGTGTTCTTCATCGGCTAGCTTTATTACAGGTACAGTTATACCTGTCGATGGAGGTTTTATAGCATTCAGCGGAGTATAATATTCTTTAATATGATAATGGAAGGAGATAAGATGTTGATTCTTATCTCCTTTTTTGGTTATTAAGCTCCGGTTTTTCTACTAAGCTCTGGTTTTATAAAAAAGAAGAGTATTTGGCTAAATTGGAAAGTAAATGAAAAAATAATCTTTCTATATTTGTGAGAAGTCAACTATGCTTGTAATTAAAACAATAAACATTTTGCACTATGAAAGTAAATCATTTTGTAAATAAATACAAGGAGGCATTTGGTGATGCAGTAGAATTACCGATTGTTTTTTGGTATTCCGATAGGGTCGAAGGTTTGACGGAGAAGATCAACGGTTGTTTTTTTAAAGGGATGAAAGAGGTAAGATCCGGAAATACAATCAGTCTGAATGCGGAAAATATCAGTTGTGGCGGTGGAAAATTTTATACAGGTTTTACTCCGATGCCCGAACATGTTCCAAACTTCGTTTCTCTGAAAGAAAAATATAAAGAAACTCCTCAGATGGTGCTGGATTTTATAGACGAACTTCAGGTTCCTTTAGCTGCTTCGACATGGTTACATTTTGCCCGTATAGATAAGGTAGAGGATTTTGAAAGGCTGGAAGGTATTATTTTCTTTGCGACACCGGATATTTTGTCAGGGTTGCTTACATGGACATGGTTCGATACCAACGAAAAAGATGCTGTAACTACAGAGTTCGGTTCGGGTTGTTCTGCCATTGTTACTCAAGCCACTCTCGAAAACAGAAAAGGAGGAAAACGCACTTTTCTGGGACTATTCGATCCTTCGGTGCGCCCTTGGTTCGAGCCCGACTTGTTAAGTTTTGTAATTCCTCTCTCCCGTTTCAGGGAAATGTATAGCACAATGGAACAATGCTGTCTTTTTGATACGCATGCATGGAGAAAAATAAGGGAGCGGATCAATCTCGAAATGTAATTTATTTTCAACACTGTTTGTCTTTTCCTATAGAAAAATAGAAAGAGGAGATAAGACTTCTGAAATCTTACCCCCTCTTCCGGGTTCTAAATTTTTATCGTGTGACTTCATCGATCAGATAAAAGATCGATTTAAAATTGATATCGCTGTATTCGCTCATTCCTATTTCGCAAGTACGGCTGGTAGAATATCCGTCTTTGCAGTTACTCGGAATTTGTTCTGCCAGATGCCTTTGCCCGTGTTCGTTTAATTCGGGGTAAGTGAACCCTCTGTCTCCTGCGAATCCACAACAATTACTTTGTACGAAGGTTACTTCTTTCGAACACATTTTTGCCAGTTTCAGCAGGTTTTGTTCCATACCTATTTTCTTAACGGAACAAACAGGGAAAACGGTTACCACATCACGAGGTGATTTCACTTCGAGCTTAGGCATTACATATTCGAGCATGAATTCGATAGGATCGTATATTTTCAGGTCTTTATTTGTATATGCCTCATGGAATGTATAGAAACAAGGGCTCATATCGAATAGGATAGGGTATTTGCCATTTTCGGATGCTTTATACAAAGCATCTTCCAATTCTTTAGATTTGCGCGCACCTTCTTCTTTTAACCCTTTACTGCTGAAAGCCATACCACAGCACAGATCATTTAACGCTTCTGGATATACAATTGTGAATCCGGCACGAACTAACAATTCTTCGGTTTTACGGGTAAGTTCCACTTCGTCTTTCTTATATCCTTTCGATTTACCCATGGTACGGTTGATACATGAAGGGAAATAGACGACTTTATCAACCTGACCCGCATTAGCCACAGAGTGTTTGATCTTACGCGCACCTTTTGGCATATCTTTGTTCCATTTCGGAATATTGTTACCCGATATCTTGCGCATACCTCCGGCTATTCCTCCCATCAGGGAATCACCTAATACTGTATGCCAGAAATTGACAAAGTTTAATCCCATGCGTCCGGCCGATGTAACGCGTGCCATATGGCTACCTATATATGCAGCATTCTTCTTGGCACTGTCACTGGCGTTGCCGTGTCTCAGGTCTTTTACAAACTTGCCTGTATCTATCTTCACAGGACAAAGCAGTCCGCATAAGCCGTCAGTAGCACAGGTTTCGTCTGTAAAGTACTGAGAGTCTTTTAGCATCTGGGTCAGACGGGCATTGTCTTCTCCGGTTGTTTTTAACCGCGAAATTTCCCGTGCGATTACAATACGCTGACGTGGAGATAAGGTCAGTCCTTCCGAAACGCAATTCGGCTCACAGAATCCGCACTCCATACATTTGTCGACAATCTCGTTGACAGCCGGAAGCGGTTTCAGATTCTCGAGGTGGATTTTCGGATTTTCATTGATTATCACTCCCGGATTAATCAATTTATGAGGATCGAATATATTTTTTATGCGTAACATGATTTTGTAGGCGGCTTCTCCCCATTCCTGTTCAACAAAAGGCGCTACATTTCGTCCTGTTCCGTGTTCGGCTTTGAGCGAACCGTTGTATTTGTTTACGACGATGTCGGCAAGCGAATCCATAAGGTCAGAATAGCGTTGTACTTCTCTAGCAGTCGAAAAGTCCTGAGAGAAAGTCAGGTGCAGGTTACCATCCAAAGCATGACCGAAAAGAACCGCATCTTTATATTCGAGCCGTTTAAACAACTCTTTCAGATCGATACAGGCAGCAGCCAAACTTTCAACAGGGAATGCCACATCTTCGATCAGACAGGTTGTTCCGGTGCGGCGCAGTCCTCCTACTGACGAAAGCAGTCCTTTACGGGCTTTCCAGTTAAAATTGTATTCTTTCGGATCGGAAGTGAAAGAGTAGGGTTGGATAGTTGGATAGCTTTCGACTCCTTTGCGGATCGCAGCCTCTTTCTGATCCATCTCTTCCTGTGTATTTGCCTGTATTTCTACAAGAAGTACACAGGCCGTTTCAGGCATTGTCCGGAAATAGTCCGGAGCATCGGGATCGTCTTCTACCGAACGGATTGAATCCCTGTCCAATAGTTCTACAGCCGATACCGGACTTTGCTTTAATGCAGGAACGGCTTCGCAGGCCTTTTCAATGGTCTCAAAAATCATCAGGGCGCAAGCCTTGAATTTTTCATCTATAACCGTATGGTATGTCAGGTTCGAGATGAAGGCAAGTGTACCTTCGGCACCTATCATCAAGTGCTTGATTATTTCGAACGGATCATCATAATCAACCAGCGCATTGATGCTGTATCCGGTTGTATTCTTGATTTTGAATTTACGTTTAATACGTTCAAGTAATACACTGTCGGCTTTAATGTCATCCCTGAGCTGTTCTATCTCTTTTATCAATTCGGGATGTTTTTCCTTGAATTCTTTTTTGCTCTGTTCGTCTGCCGTATCCAATATTGTTCCATCATACAGAACTATACGTATATCGGCAATAGTTTTGTATGAGTTTTGTGATGTACCGCAACACATACCACTGGCATTATTCGAGGCTATCCCCCCGATCATGGCCGCATTGATAGATGCAGGATCGGGTCCTATTTTTCGCCCGAAAGGTTGCAGGAAGATATTAGCACGCGCTCCGGTAATACCGGGTTGCAGCTTGATCTTCATTCCGTCATCCAATATCCAGTAGTTTTTCCATTGGTGGGTGGCAACCATAAGTACCGAGTCGGTTACAGCTTGCCCTGAAAGGCTTGTTCCGGCTGCACGGTATGTTACCGGAATATTGAGTTTACCGGTTTGGCGAATTACTTCTACCGCTTCTTTCTCTGAATGAACCTGTACTACCAGTTTGGGTATAAGACGGTAAAAACTGGCATCGGTACCGTATGCTAATAACTGTAATGGGTTTGTGATAAGACGTTTGGGGTCGATTGTTTTAGCCAACTCGTCTCTTAGTTGTTGATAGTTTGCGGGTAACATAATTATATGGAGTTTTAGTTGATATCCTGAAAAAACACCCTTATACAATACGTTTTTGCAAGTTAGAAAACATATTTTATAAAAAAGAAAGAAACAGGAATATATCTTTAGATGTTTAAAAACATTCTGATCTGAAAATTACCCTTTTCAGATCAGATATTGAGAGAATAACCTTTAGCTTTCTAAGAAGCTCAGCATATTCTGATACACTTTGTTAGTTAATCTGATCTTAGCTTCGTGTGTAAAGCCGGACGATTTGTGTGTAAGCAGGATACGGTTATATTTTTCGAACTCGTCTTTGAGGTTGCTATATCCTGAGGCATCGAAGATTGCGTAGTTGTTGCTTCCTTTTTCTATCCATTTAAGAAGAGCTTCCTTTTCGAAAGGTTGTCCCAAAGATGTGTTGATGAAAATTCCGTCTTTCTTCATTAAACTGAAATGTTCGTCCGTAAGCGTGATAGCATTACGCGGTACATGCACTGTTACAATATCGGCTTCAGAAAGAAGATTGCTTAGCGGTAGGTAAGTAACATTCTCATTCTCTACTTCCGGTTTCCGGGTGCGGCTGTTATAGATAACTCTCATACCGAAGCAAAGTGCTGTATGGGTTATCATTTTGCCAAGAACACCCATACCTATTATTCCGATGGTTTTTCCGGTGAGCTCGGTTGGCTCTTCTTTCCACTGATGTTCACCCATCCCTTTCATCAGGCAGATCAACTGCGCAAAAATAAATTCAACAGTGCCTTCGTCTCCATAGTCACGAACGCCTTTTACTACGATTCCGTTTTTCCGGGCTTCGGCTATATCTACATTGGCAGATTGTTCGTCGTACAGGCTGCAACACATCCCGATATATTTGACTGAAGGGCATGACCGTATAACTGCCGCATCAATTGGAGTTCGCCAACTAACGAGGACACAGTCGGCATCGGATATACGCCTGATTATCTCTTCGTTATTTTCAGGACAATCCGTATACTCTATATAATCCGTTTTTGCCAGTTGTTTAATTTCTGCTACCGTCTCTCCTGTAAGTCCGCATGGATCTATCGCTACAATCTTGTTGAATTTCATATTTAGGATAATGTTGTTACATAACAAAGATAAAATATATAAATGGTAGAACCAATCTTATCCGAAAACAGTTATAATGACAGAACTCACTTTTATATGAATATCTTGAGCCGGACAGCAAAGAGATTTGAGCTCGACAGAAAACTTTACCGTATGTATTAAACATATCTTTGTATCAAAATTTGGATAAATGAGTAAAAGTGTATTAGTACTATCGGCTAGTCCGAGAAAAGGTGGAAACTCCGATTTATTATGCGACCGGTTTATGCAGGGGGCAAGTGAAAGTGGTCACTTAGTAGAAAAGGTGTTTATAAAAAATAAAAAGATAAATTATTGTACAGGTTGCGGCACGTGTTTTAGTGGGAATAAACCATGTCCACAAAAAGACGATATGGCTGATATTCTGGATAAGATGGTTTCGGCTGATGTAATAGTTATGTCTACACCGGTATATTTTTATGCGATGAACGGACAAATGAAAACATTGATAGACCGGACTTGTGCCCGTTATCAGGAAATCAATGATAAAGAATTCTATTTTATAGTAGCTGCTGCAGATACAAGTAAGAAAGCTATGCAAAGAACCATAGAGGAATTTCGCGGATTTACCGATTGTCTAACTGAGCCTCGGGAGAAAGGTATTATTTATGGCACAGGAGCTTGGAATATAGGCGATATCAAGGATATGCCGGTAATGCAGGAAGCATATCTAATGGGAAAAACAATTGAATAATGAGAAAGCTCAAGAAAAGATACCTTGTCATGTGGATAATATTTGCGGTTATACTACTGTTAGCTATTGTTACAGTCATATTTATAAATCAACCAAGTTTTGGGCGTACACCTAAAGGAGAACGGCTGGAAAGAGTTCAAAATTCACCCAACTACAGAGATGGAAAGTTTCAGAACCTGAGCGAAACCCCTCAGATAACATCTGATAAAGGATTTGTAAGAAGTATGCTCGACTTCTTGTTCCGTGATACCAAATCATTACGCCCTGCTGTGGATATGCCTGTTATAAAAACAGACTTATCAAAGTTGGATAAAAATGAAGATCTTCTGATCTGGTTCGGTCATTCGTCTTACCTGCTTCAGATAGATGGAAAACGTTTCCTTGTTGATCCTGTTTTTGACATGGCGTCGCCTGTGTCTTTTGCTAATCCTCCGTTTAAAGGAACTGATGTGTATAAAGCGAAGGATATGCCCGATAATATAGACTATCTGGTTATATCGCATGACCACTGGGATCATCTGGACTATAAAACGATAAAGGAATTGAAACCCCGTATCGGGAAAGTTATCTGTGGACTTGGCGTCGGCGAACATTTCGAGTACTGGGGATTTGCTAAAGACCAAATTATAGAACTGGATTGGAATGAGAGTTCTCCTCTCGCTGAAGGTTTTTCTGTTTATTGCCTGCCTGCCCGGCATTTCTCCGGACGGGGTTTGTCTCCAAACCAATCGTTGTGGGTATCTTTCCTTTTGCAAACTCCCAGCCAGAAAATATATATCGGCGGGGATAGTGGATACGATACTCATTTCGCATCTATCGGAGAGCAGTTCCCCGATATAGATTGGGCAATATTGGAAAACGGACAGTATGATAATGACTGGAAGTATATCCATCTACTGCCCGACGATTTGGTAAAAGCGGCAAAAGACTTGAAACCTAAAAAGCTATTGACTGTTCATAATTCTAAATATGCATTGGCTAAACATGCATGGTATGAACCTTTAGAAAAGATAGCAGAAGCTGCAGACCGGGATTCATTAAATCTGGCCACACCAATGATAGGGGAAATTATCAATCTGAAAGACAATACTCAGGTATTTAAAAAGTGGTGGAAAGATGTAAAGTCTGAAGAATCCCAAAAATAGAAATAGTTTACTGAAAAAGAACTTTATAAACATTCTAAATTAATTAAGTATGGAAACAAAGAATACAAAGGCATTTGGTACAGTTGCAGCCGATGCGCCATTGAATGAAATGAACATTCAACGCAGAGTTCCTACGCCTACGGATGTAGAGATCGATATCCTATATTGTGGAGTTTGTCACTCCGATTTACATACCGCACGTAATGATTGGGGTGGAAGTATCTATCCGGTAGTTCCCGGTCACGAAATAGTGGGTAAGATAACCCGGGTAGGTAGTAATGTAACTAAGTTTAAGGTCGGAGATCTGGCAGCTGTTGGATGTATGGTCGATTCGTGCCGTGAATGTGAAAGTTGTGAACATGATTTGGAACAATATTGCTCTCATGGAATGACCGGTACATACAATGCTCCTGATAAGCATCTTGGCGGACAAACTTACGGTGGATATTCCGAAAGGGTAGTTGTAGATGAACACTTTGTCCTGAAAGTACCTACTAACCTGAATCTGGCTGCGGTAGCTCCGTTATTGTGTGCAGGAATCACCACATGGTCTCCACTTAGACATTGGAACGCAGGAAAAGGCAGCAAAGTGGCTGTTGTTGGTTTGGGCGGTCTTGGACATATGGCTATCAAATTGGCAAAAGGGCTGGGTGCAGAGGTTAGTTTGTTCTCAAGAACTCCCGGAAAGACTCAGGATGCACTCGATCTGGGAGCAGATCATGTAGTAATCTCAACAGACCCAAAGCAAATGGAAGCAGTGAAAGGAACTTTTGATTTGATTATCGATACAGTTCCTTATGTACATGATGTTAATCCTTATGTCGCTACCCTGAATATAAACGGAACTCATGTTCTGGTTGGATATTTAGGTGACCTGAACCCGATGCTGAATACTGTGCCTATGATTATGGGACGTAAGTCTGTGGCAGGCTCTGTAATCGGAGGAATTGCAGAGACTCAGGAGTTGCTTGATTTCTGTGGAAAGCATAACATTGTATCCGAAATTGAAATGATTAATATGCAGGATATTAATACGGCTTACGAAAGAATGCTTAAAAGTGATGTCCGTTACCGGTTTGTTATTGATATGGCTTCATTGAAGAAATAAGGTCTCAATAAATAAGAAAAGAAATCCACAGAAGGGAATTATAAGCCTTCTGTGGATTTTCTGTATCTATTATTTCTTTGCCTTATTATTGTGTCCCATATTCAGCTTAATCTTTTTCAGGTCATCCAGATCATGTACCGGACGTTCGAGATCGTAAGGAATAGGTTGTTTCGAAAATGTCTGGAAATACAGCAGGCAGGCGTCTCTCCACCATACGGCATCCCGTGCCTGAATACGCAATTTTGATTGTACCCGATGGAATCGGTCTGTATCGACAAAGTGTTCAGATCTATCCCATATTTTTTGGAACTCACGGACTTGTAATACTCCTTTATCGTAATGGCGGCATAATTCGTCCCACATGATATTTCCACTCTTCATTTGATGATTCCATGCGGTATGATGAAACCACAGAAGGTATTCTTCGGGACATGTATCAATGTTATTATATAGATCAGCTAACGGTTGATTATATTGACTCACCCCATTACTCCCTGATGTAGTGCGGTCGAAGCCCAGACCGGTACTATCCGCACGATGGTAGTAAGTAGGCATCCAGTCGGGACGTGCTCCGGGAACATCACACCACGGTTCGGGCCCATAGTGATGGTCGAAAGCAAAGATATGGTTCAACCCCAAAGGCATCATATAATTGACAACCGCTTCACGCGAGTCGAGCATCATTTTAGTAATCGGAGATAAGAATTCCGGATCGTTTGTGAATGTCATTTTCAGCCATTCGTCCGCTATTACTTCCGAAGTTAATTGATGATTCCAGGCCAAGCGGCCAAAAGCATACCAATTGGCTTGGGCGAAGTCGTGTCCACACCAGTTGGTATCTTCCCCTATGTTAGCTACTCCTGCAATAGCGCTGATCTTGTTGCCGTATAACGAACCGTCTGTAACTTTCGCAACGGTAGAACCTTCGCCTTGCGCATAGGTATCGCTATCTAAACATTCCTTAAACATAGGAGCCAGATATGCCAAGTGATTGGAGAAACCCAGATACTCTTGCGTGATCTGGAACTCGGGCATGATAGGTGTTTGTTTCATCGCTCCGAACAGAGGGCTGAAAGGTTCGCGCGGCTGAAAGTCGATCGGTCCATTCTTGATTTGTATGATAACATTCGATCTGAACTTCCCGTCGAAAGGGGTAAACTCAAGGTAGGCTTGTTTGGCGCGTTCCTCGTTTCCGGGGTTGTAGACGAAAGCACGCCACATCACTATTCCGTTGTAAGGTTGCAGAGCATCGGCCAGCATATTGGCTCCGTCGGCATGGGTGCGTCCAAAATCCTGAGGACCCGGCAATCCTTCCGAATTAGCCTTTACAAGGAAACCACCGAAATCGGGAATAAGTGCGTATATTTCTTTCGCTTTGTCCTTCCACCAACGTTGAACCCCTTCGTCCAAAGGATCAGATGTAGGCAGTCCGCTGATAGCGGTAGGCGACGAAAAGTTAACCGACAAATAGACCTTCAATCCGTATGGACGGAATACATCCGCTAAAGCCTTTACCTTTATAAGATATTCATGAGTAAGAATCAGCGGGTCTGCATTCACATTATTCAGAACCGTACCGTTAATACCTATCGAAGCATTGGCACGGGCGTACTCTTTATAGCGTGGCGAAAGGGTATTAGGTAAATCCTCCCACTTCCATAACGAATAGCCGGCATAACCCCGTTCAACCGATCCATCCAGATTGTCCCAGTGGTTCAGTACACGAACCTTATAAGCCGGAACTTCTCTGACCGATACCGGAGAACCGAGTCCGTTAGTTACCGCCAGCCTCAATAAATGGTATGAGCCGTACAATGCCCCTTTATCGTCTCCTCCGGCAATGGCGATGGCTTCTTTGCCGTTCCACTGTACAGTCCGTATCAGATAACTTTCGGGTGACAAAGTAGACAGTTCTGACTTCGAAAAAACCTTTCGTATATTCTTATCGGTGGTAGTTCCGATCAGAATTGTTCGGCTGCCTAATTGATAAGCCGGATTGTTCAATTCTGATATAGCCAGACCGATAGTCGGGGACTTTTCTCCGGATATAATCGAAGTGGAGTTTGTCTGTCCGTATGGTAAAGGCTGTAACCATAAGCGGCTACCGTCTTCACCATACGCAACAGTAAACAAAGCTAGTAAACAAATAAGTATTGTGAATTTCTTCATAAGTAAAAGAAAGTATTTATATGTTTTGTTTTACTACGCGCAATCACAGATTGCTTGTGTACCTTTTAGCCAAAGCCCCAAAAGGAACCAAAAGGTCTTTGCGGCTCACCTGCGGTGCGATCCGTTATCTGTTTGCGGTCGGAATTAAATAAGTCGGCCTATCGGCCTATTTGAATTTAATTCTTAACGCCCACTTCACAGAACGGAACCTCGCACCTCCAGTTAATGCCGCTTGGCTAACGCCTGATTACCTGAATCGACATAACTAAGTTTTAACATTATGAGTCTAATCCTTCTATCATTTTAATAGTACCGTCCGCATTATACTCCAGTTCAACGACCTTCATGCTGCGCAGCCATGTTTTGCCTTCCGAAGGAACACAATCGTGATGGAACAAATACCACTTTCCTTTATATTCGACAATACTGTGGTGGGTAGTCCAGCCCACAACAGGAGTGAGTATCACCCCCTGATAAGTGAAAGGTCCGTATGGATTATCACCGATAGCATAACAAATGTAGTGAGTATCGCCTGTTGAATACGAAAAATAGTACTTGCCGTTATACTTGTGCATCCATGACGCTTCGAAGAAGCGATGCGGATTGCCGTGTGTCAGCGGATTACCCTTATCATCAACAATAAGCAGGTCGCGGGGTTCTTCGGCAAATTCGAGCATATCATCCCGTAGTCTGGCTACTTTGGGCGAAAGGGCAGGTTCATTCGCATCAGGTAAAATAGCAGATTCCAAAGCCTTGTTGTTCCGGTAACGTTGAAGCTGTCCGCCCCATATTCCACCGAAATAGATATAATATTCGCCCTTGTCTTCGAATACACAGGGGTCTATGCTGTAACTGCCTTTTATGGGGTGGGGTTCGGCTGTGAAGGGGCCATAAGGTTTGTCGCTTACAGCTACCCCAAGCCGGAATATATCGTTCTGGTCTTTCATCGAGAAGTACAGGTAATACTTCCCATCTTTACAAGCCACATCGCAGTCCCACAACTGACGACCCGACCACGGAACGCTTTTCACATCCAGAACTAATCCATGATCGGTAATAGCTCCGTTTACATCGTCCATTGAGAATACATGATAATCTTCCATATTGAAGTGGTCTCCATTGTCGTTTTCGGCAACACCGCTTTCCCAGTCGTGCGAAGGGTATATGTATAACTTACCTTCGAAAACATGAGCCGAAGGGTCTGCCATATAGGCATCGGGGAATAAGTATCTTGATTTTTTCATTTTGTTATTGTTTTTAATTCTAAGACTTAGTGCCTTTACGTTTATAAAACTGTATTCTTACTTCTTTTCGTCTTTAGCCAATTCTATGATTTTTGCTACAACAGGTTTGGGTTCATGATTGCGGTCGAACAACAACGGATAATCGGTACGACCTTTTACAGGCCAGTCGTTACGCCACGAATCGCCATCGCTGACACCCCAAAGGGTTACCCGGCTGATCTTATCCTGATGTTTCAGGAACAGTTTGAAGAAATCGAGATACCTCGCTTCCAACTTTTGAGCCATGTCTTCTGGTAAACCGTTCGCATAAGGATTCAACGACTGTTGATATTCGACGTTCATCGAAACTTCTGCTCCACCTTCTTTAGTAGGGAAGGGAAGTACGGTTATGTCGAACTCGGTAATCATCACTTTCACATTGAGTGCGGCAAATGCCAGAAGGCTTTTCTCGAAAGCGTCTATAGTAGGGAAGTCCATCATAGAATGCCCCTGCATACCTATGGCATCTATTTTGATTCCTTTTGCCTGCAAGTCTTTAACCATCTTCACCACTCCCTGACATTTAGCTTCGTGCGACATCGAATAATCGTTGTAATACAACTCGGCATCAGGATCGGCCTCATGGGCAAACTGGAAAGCGAGACTTATATATTCTTCACCTATGATGGTGTAGAATTTACTCTCTCGCCATGTACCGTCATCGTTAAAAGCTTCGTTAACAACATCCCATCCTTTAACACGTCCTTTGTAACGGCTTACCAGAGTCGATATATGATTTTTCATACGCTCTATCAAAACCTCTTTTGATACGTCTTTGCCTTTATCGTCTACAAAGAACCAGTCGGGAGCTTGCGAATGCCAGATCAGTGTATGTCCTATAATGAACATATTGTTCTCTTCGCCGAACTTCACAAACTGGTCGGACTTGGTAAAGTCGAATTGTCCCTCTTTAGGTTGTATCACTTCGCTTTTCATGCAGTTTTCGGCAACGATGGAGTTGAACTGCTGTTTGATTACTCTCACTCCGGCGGTATCCTTGCCCGAATCGTGATTGGTATTAGTGGCTACACCTATCAGAAACTTGTCTTTGAAAGCTTCTTTCAATGTAGGCTCATCGGGTGTTTCCGTTTGTTTAGCAGTGGTACAGCTGATAGCCAGAACCGCCACAGCCATGAGTGCCGTCTTAAAGATTACGGAATAGTTCTTTGTCATAACTAGAGTATATTTAGATTTTACATTTCGGGTTATATAAGGTTACAAAAACTATACATACTTATACAAATATCGTTACCTTTTTGTCACCTTTTTGTTTACTTTGTCACTTTTGTATCTGATTCGTTTTCAGTATTTAATGTCCTAAAAAGTGACAAAGGTGACAAAAGTGACACGGTTTTATTCATTTTTTTATTTATCTGTTTTCTTAATGTATATATTATATCGACTATACAAGATAATCCTTTGTGTCTCCGTGTCTTTGCGTTACAAAATATTCATCATTCCTTATTTTGTCATCCATTTACTTTATAGATAAAATAGCTGCATACTTAATTACTCTCCTGCCGTCTCTTTTCCAGATCGGTCTGTATCGATTCGTTCAGAGTTTTGGAAATCGGATAGAAGAACAAAGCGATTACACCGATAAAGAAAGTTATAGCCGGTATGATGCTTGATGTCAGTTTGATACCAAAAAGAGAATCGGCGTTTTGTACGACATTCGGAACAAATCCGAAAGAGTCGATAATTCCTCCGCAAATAGCCCCTCCGATACCGAGTCCGGCTTTCAGAGCGAAAACGATTCCCGCAAAAACGAATCCAGTCGCACGTCTGTGGTACGTCCATTCCGAATGATCTGCCACATCGCCCATCATTGCCCAAAGTAGCGGAATAGTAGGAGCATAGGCAAGGCTTTTCAGGATATTCAACCCGAATATCAGCCCGACACTTTTCGCAGGAACGACAAAGAATAAGGCGGTAAATAAGGCTGTAAGCGCCAGACAGATAATAAACACATTGCGCTTGCCGAATATATTGGATAAGGTTTGCGACAGCAGAATAACACCTATCAGGGTAATGAACTGTCCTACCATATTAAACAAACTGAATCCTACGGCAAATACATCATCATTAGAATGAGCGATCAACCCGAAAGCATTTAATATGCTATATCCTACACCCTGACTTGTGCCGTCTGATGTTACCAGCCCAATTCCTTTCAAGAAGCCATATAAAGCATCTTTATCCACATAATAGTTGAAATAATATGACATGCCGCTGCCCCACATAGCAAGCGTAGTGAAAAGGAATAATGTAAGGATGAACATCGCTTTCCACGGGCGGCTGTTCAGGATATCCTTAAAATCCTGTTTTACGGATGTCTTTTGGTCTTTAGGTGGGCTGATACGTTCTTTAGCCGAAAAGAAGGTAATGAACATCAGTATAGCCGCTACCACTGCAAAAATAGTAATGGTGATAAACCAACCTTTTGACGGATCACCGTTCCCGAACTTATTTACTAATGGAAGCGTTAACCCCTGTACGACAAATGTAGCGATGGTAGCCGTAACAAAACGGATAGACGAAATGCTGGTACGCTCGCGTATATCGCCTGTCATTACACCACCTAAAGATGAATAAGGTGTGTTGTTGAACGAGTATATCGACATCAGCAGGGTATAGGTGATACCTGCATAAATGATTTTTCCGCGTTCGCTAATATCGGGAGTCGTAAATGCCAGTACGAAGAATACAGCGAAAGGAATAGCTGTCCACAACAGCCACGGGCGGTATTTACCCCATTTTGTATTGGTCCGGTCGGAAAGAATCCCTACCATCGGGTCGACAAATGCGTCGAATACCCTTGCCACGAGCAGGATCATCCCTGCGGCGGTGGCTTTTATCCCGAATACATCCGTATAGAAGAATAGCTGGAACATCATCATCATCTGGAAAACCAGATTGGCTGATCCGTCCCCGAGGCTGTATCCAACCTTCTCCCGGAATGAAACTTTGTCTGTTGAAGTGCTCATAATCTTAGTTTTTATCTTTTTATCTTACTTAATTTCGAATGGTATAGCCGGTAATCCTTGCGAGTTGAATAGATTAGCCGACAGGGCATTGTCGCTCCATGCGTACCGCACTGATGCAGGTGAGGCTACATTATCAGCCCATACTTCTACTGTATCGGGACTTATTATTCTGGCTTGTGCCCAAACGTATTTTCCGTCTGCTCCGCAAATGGCAAATCCCCGTAATTTATCTTCCGCTTTCAGCGAGTCACCAAAGGTGTTGAAAGTGAGTATGGCTTTACTTCCATTTATGGAGATACTTTTAATAGCCGGCCCCGAATAGCATACCTGTGTATCACCATAAGCTATATTCTGTGCGGCTAGAGATAGCCTGTGTCCTACGGTTTTCTTATTTAGCGGATGTATGTCGTTCCATTCTCCCACGTCAGTAACCACTGCCATTGCGGTACCGGGTAGCTTCAATGCAGCTGTTTGTACATTACGGAGTTCCGCCCATCCGCTTTCGGCAGGCGAATAAGTCGCTTTCAGAAAACTGGGCAATTGTACATACAGGAAGGGTAATTGTGGGTCGTTTAGCTTATTACGCCAATCTGAGATCAGTGCAGGGAATAACTTTTCGTATTCTTTATTGCGTCCTACATTCGATTCGCCCTGATACCAGATAACTCCTTTTACCGCATAGTTTCGCATAGGTGCTATCATTCCGTTATACAATCCGATAGGCTTATACTGAAAAAAGGTAGTTGAACCCAAAGCCGGCATTTCGGCTCCTATTTTGTATTTCCATTCTCCGGCCAGAGGTATTCGCTGCCTGCCGATAGTCAGGCTATAAGGCTTGTCTTCTACCAGTCCGCCTTTTCCTGAATAGCTTATCAGACGGATAGTAACATTATTCGATCCTTTCCGCAGTATTTCTTTAGGCACATTATAGATTCGTGGAGGGTACATGTACGAAGTAGTACCCACAAATGTTCCGTTGACAAATACCGAGTCGCAATCGACGATACATCCTAAACGAAGTACAGCGTCTTCGAGATTGGTATTATCGGTAATCTCGAAATGTTTGCGAAACCAGATAGACCCGTTCAAGGGAGCCACACCCTTGTCTTCCCAAAATCCGGGAAGGGTGATCGTTCCCCATGCCGAATCGTCGGTATTTTCTTTGTTCCAGAGCGCAGTTCCTGCATCATTTGCATTGAGAGTCGTTACCCAATTATTCCTCGCCTCGTTTTCCGATTGGGTAGTCTTGTTCCGGTATTCGTCGTTGGCGCATTTCTCAGCTTCATTAATAAAGTAGGGAAATTGGGCTAACCCCTCTTTACTGACCCATGCTTCGGCAGGTGAACCACCTACCGCAGAGTTGATAAGCCCTACAGGTACTCCGTATTTGGCATACAGGTCTTTGGCAAAAAAATAAGCGACGGCTGAGAAATCCAGAATAGATTCTTTCTGTGCTTTTGTCCAGCTTCCGTATTTATAATCGGTTTGTGGTTGTTCGAAGTTATACGTCATCGGTACTTTGAACTGGCGGATATTAGGATTATCGTCCTTCTCTATTTCTTCCCGATACTTCTCCATTACACGCCTTACGGGTAACTCCATGTTCGATTGACCCGAACATAACCACACATCACCTATCAGAATATCATTCAATTGTATATGATTGATAGTCATGCTGTACGGCCCTCCCGCTTGTTGAGAAGGGAGAGTAACGCTCCATTGCCCCTCCGCATTGGCTTTTGTTTTATATGTTTTCCCCTTGAAGCTGACCTTCACCGCTTCTGACGGATCAGCCCAACCCCATATATTAAGAGGTTTTTCCCGTTGAAGTACCATTCCGTCACTTACCAACTTGGGTAGCTTTACTTCTGCCTGAGAACTTACTCCGGCGAAAAGCAATAGGGTAACTAAGAAAATTCGGTTTATATATTTTGCATTCATAATGAGTGTATTACATTATTCTTGGACTTTCGGGAGCACCCAGAAACGAAGGTTTCAGACCTCCCATATCGAGGATTAGTTTTTGCAGGACGATACCCGGATCTAATGCCCTGAAACGGATTGTATGCTTGCCCGGCTTATCTATTACATGCTTTGTTTTACTTTCGTTGATGCTGGCTGCCAAACGGGCTTCGTGCTCTCTTTCGGTATATATTCCGTTGAAGTTTACGATTTGTTCGTCTTGTCCGTCTATCGAAATAGCATAACGCAAACCC
Organism: Indolivaga macrotermitis; assembly: GCF_900128985.1. GTDB lineage: Bacteria > Bacteroidota > Bacteroidia > Bacteroidales > Dysgonomonadaceae > Dysgonomonas_A > Dysgonomonas_A macrotermitis. Next base: position 92,953 of record NZ_FQUC01000001.1, read on the forward strand.
TTATTGGCATTGAAGTTGAGGGTAGGAGAGAGTAGTACCGATAAGGTTACTTCTCCCGCAGTCTCGACCTCTATTTCATATTCCAGAACCATATTATCGGTAGGAGTTACGGTTACAGGCATAGTTGTTACCGCAGATAAGGTTTTCCCCATGTGTGGAATCACTTGCCACGCCACCCCATTTCCATTAATAGCACGTGTGTAATTTTCGGCTTCGATGGCAATATAACCATCTGTTTCTTTGAATATGGGTCTGTTTTCTTGATCGGTTTCTTTCACTCTGAATACCTGTGGCATAATATTCCTATCGGGTTGCTGCCACGATGTATAGCCTATATGTGTCTGATCCATCATATGATTCCATTTTCCTCCCGATATTTCTTTGTTGTAATGATAGGTCAATAAAGAATCCCTTTCGAATAATGCTTCTGCCTTGTTTGCCCATTGATTAGCTTCTATGTCATTCTTTTCGAACAGATCGTGATTCATTGCAACCGCATAATACATTTCGTACAGATTGGCACAGGCCTGTATCGGAAACAGCACAAGCTGATCGTATGCATTCCTGTATTCCACAGGAAGCATATAGTTTATTTTGAAAGCTTCGGCCAGTAAGTTGTTATACTCATCCGTAACATTGCGGAACTCGTTGTAATTATGCAGACTGTATATCTTTTCATTCAGAAGTTCGGGTGTAACCCTACGGTTGTATTTAGTATACAGATTTATCAGGCGGGCAATGTCTTTTGCATATTGGTTACCGAACTGCACAGCACACCATTGTTCGATATGATCTAACAGGTTATCAGCATTGAAACGGTTTGGGTTCCAAGCCATATCCAGAAAGAAGCTGATAGGGTATTCCATCGGTTTCAGATCACCTACGTTAACAATCCACAGGCGGTCTACTCCGTATTCGTATGTGAGGTTCATCTGCTCCCATATCCGCTGTACGGGCGATACATTCAGCCATTTATAATTGCGTGGGCCGCCTACATAATCGAAATGATAATACATTCCGTATCCTCCCGCTCTTTTCGGTGAATTGAGGTCGGGCAGTTTACGTACATTGCCCCAGTTATCGTCGCAAAGCAGCAGGGTAACGTCGTCGGGTACACGCATTCCGTGATCGTAATAGTCCTGTACCTCTTTGTACAAAGCCCAGAGCTGAGGTGTTTGATCTGCTTTCTTTCCTATGGTTTTAGCGATAATATTCCGTTGATTTTTCACAATCTGCTCAAGCAAGGCGATATTATATTTTTCGCTCATAGGTTCATCTCCATCTCCACGCATACCTATCGTGACAATATCTTCGGTATGTTTCATCCGTTCGATACCTTTTTGCCAGAATGAATCGAGCGTATTCTTGTTGGTTTGGTAATTCCATGCACCTTGTCCGTATCTTTTCCATTCTTTGTGAGCCCGTGCCATTGGTTCGTGGTGCGATGTGCCCATAACAATACCCATCTCGTTCGCTAAAACCGAGTTTTGAGGATCGTCATCATAAAATGCAGCGTCCCACATGGCAGGCCACATATAATTGCCTTTCAACCGGAGAAGCAATTCGAATACTTTTTCGTAAAACCGGTGGTTGTATCCCCCGAAATTTTCGTTCACCCATCCTGTAAGGGCAGGAGCTTCATCATTCAGGAATATTCCCCGGTATCTTACGGCAGGTTCTCCCGCTGTATATGTTCCGGATTGTATGTAGACTTCGTTATTCTTCTTGACAGGTACATCCGCCCAGTAATACCACGGCGAAACGCCTATCTGTGCCGATAGTTCATATATTCCGTATATAGTTCCGCGCTTATCGCTTCCAGCTATAACAAGGGCTGTTTCAATCCCATCCTGAGGAGATTCTATGGTTGTTATGATATACTTCTCGTATTTGCCGGAAAGGCTTTCACCATCGATCTTTTTCTCGCTAATAAGTCTATCTATCAATGGTGAATTGCCTGCCGTTCCAATGATTATAGAAGAAGTTGATTGTCCCAAAACAGGCTTTTTACCTGTAACCATTTGTATATCGTTCCGTAGATCGTTAACCGCACGGAGAATACCTTTATCCTCCGAATCTGTCAATATTGATGCTATTTCTGACCCAGCAGCCAACGGAAAGCCATTCGCTGTTTTACTGAATGTAACGAAGTTTCCCCTGTCTGAGGCATAACTATATACGCCGCTAAGTAGGATCAGCAGCAACAAACATTTTCGTATGATTCCGGATGTAGGCATCGTGTTATATTTTATAAGTTAAGATCTTAATATTCGTACAGTTTTACATATTGTATCTGCCATTGTCCGGCAGGAATACGGAGGTGGCGTCCCTGATGGTTCTCGTCACCATTCAAGCGGCGGATAGGCTTCATTTTACCATCGGTAAATACAACCTCGTCTATCAGTCCGATACCTGCGGTAACACCCTCTTTTTTACTTTCGAATGTGAGTACAACACCTGTTCCGGCAACCAGATATTCGCGGGGTGACAGCTCGATAATCAGCGCACCACTTTCAGTCCATGTACTACCGTCTTTAGCGGCGGCGTCCCATCCCAGAGTATAATCGTGGCGGAATGTGAATGTGTATCCATTCCGTTCGATAATCCGTTCTTTGTTTTCGCCATCGAACCATATGCCATTGGTTTTGCCCGATCCTTGTTTTTCTTTTAATAAGGGCAATATCTGATGTAAAATACCGTAACTTTTCATCAACGGATAATTTTTGATGTCAGGAGTATTTTCAATCGAAAACGGACTGAATCCCATTGCATCGTGTTCACCAAAAGCATAGAAAACCCGTGCGGCATTGCCTGTTTCGAGTTTTATTTCGGGTATAAACAGGAGATTTCCGTCGATATGGTATTGCTGGCACCATCCGGTGAATCCGGGATCATAAATATCGGGAGCCAGAAAGTCGATAGACGGGGCAGCTGCTCTCCATATATCCAATAGATGGGCTAAAGGGCCTGCACTGGGATATTCTCCGGCTTTACGTCCCCGGCTGTTTAGTGCAGCATTGAGATACATGGGTACAGGGTATCTCTCTTTTCCGGCTTTGGCTACCTGTTCCACAAAAACAGCATAATGCCATGCCATGAATATCTCGTCGGTTTCGAGTCCTTCGCCGAATATTTCGTTCCAGTTACCTTTGGTTTTATATCCTTTGGACTGCCAGCGATCAGCGAGTTGAGGACGCAATGTGTTTTTATGCGCCTGCATATAATTAATCAGTTGTTGCGGAACAGCCGAGTTGAAAGCTTTATTTGCTTCTTTGCTATGGTCGCGGGCATCTTCGAGCATCCCTATCTCGTTTTCGACCTGTACCATTATGACTGTTTGCTGTTGCTGGTCTATGGTGCGGATATGTCCCATAAGGTTCGAAAAGGCATCCATATCGGCTTTGGTATTATTTTCTGAAAAAGCGGAAAGTATTTCGAGTTTACGTCCCTTTTTTGTTTCGGCACGAGGGTACTTTTTGCTATCCTCTTTTATCCAGAGTGGACTGTAGCATGACATACTGTTCTTCCATACTCCGAACCACAGGAAAACAATTTTAAGGTTATGTTGTCGGGCTAAGTCTATTATCCCGTCTACTAATGTATAATCGAATTTACCCTTTTCGGATTCGGTCAGTTCCCAATATACCGGAACAAGCATGGTGTTCAACTGCATCTGTTCAAACTTCGCACACACGTCTTTCATATCTTCTAATGACGAAGCGATAGAGTTACCTAGCTCACCTCCCAGAATCAGAAAAGGCTGATTTTGTACGGTCAACTGGGTAGCTATACCCTTTTTTATAAGACGGGGTGCATCTTGTACAGATTGCTGAGCATATATGCCCGCTGATATGAGAATACTGAATAGTAGCAGATAGAGTTTATTCTTCATGGTCATCATCCGATCGTTAAGCTAAATGAAAGGGAGAGAATGCTTGTTAAAGGTGTACAAGCACCCTCAACCTTTCTGAAGCTAGTGTAACTATTCCTTTTGGTGGGCAGAGCGCAGAGGCTCCGCCCCCTAGATTATTATTATAATAGTGTCAATATCCAGGATTCTGATATGCTTTTTTCTCAGCATCTGTCATGGTCATACCATCGATCTGTCCCTGAGGAATAGGGCGCAGATAGTGGAACGGTTGGATGGAACGGTTATATACAACCGGTGTATGATCACCTTTGGCACTACCACAGATTGTATATGAGCCTGCAATCTCCGCCCATTTTTGTGTGCGTACCAGATCAAGCCAGCGATAGCCTTCGCCGAAAAATTCACGGCTACGTTCTGCCAGAATATAATTGATGTCGATTGTAGCAGGAGTAGCGGCAATCATTGCTGCACTATGGTCTTCTACTTTTGTGCCATCGCCACCCATACTCCATTGTCCGTTGTTGCTGTAACGCCATTTTCCGGCACGAGCGCGAAGTACGTTTACAAGCTCACGGGCAGACATTGTCCCTGTTGCTCCTTTAACGGCGGCTTCGGCTGCGATCAGGTAAAATTCTGAAAATTTAGCAATGTTCCACGGACGTGTAATGGCTCCGTTGGGTTGTCCCAGACCCGATCCATTGTCGGTACGGTAAGTTCCCAGTTTCCACAATCCGGGATAATATAAACGGCTGATACCACTCGGATTGATTACCCAGTCGGCTCTGCCCGGCAATGTGCCTCCGCCTACGTTGCTGTCTCCACCACCACTCGGATAAGCCACAGCCGGATTATCTTCATTCAGGAAAGTGAGAACAGCTTCACCGCTTTTAACAGGTAGGCCGTTAGCATTATATAATGTGCGGGTATCACCTTTCTTTCCCCAGTTGCCGGGGAACACAGCGGCGAAAGTTCCGTCGTAACGACTGTCGTTGGTCTTATCTGCAAAAGTTTTAGTAAACACTTCGATAGGAGGAGCCATACGAGTCCACGGACGGCCACCCCATTGAGTAGCATCACGGTCAACAGCCACTACACCGTAAGAAGAACCATCCGAACTTCGGATATCTCCATAATTACAGGTTGCAAACCATACGGCGAAACTTTCGGGAACAGTACCATTACTCCACGATAAGCTTGCCTGATTGTAATATTCGTCTTCACAGTGGTCGCTGTAAAGAACAATTTCCTTATTCCGGTCATTGCTACCCAAATTCACGTCATAAAAATACTGTTGTAGTCCGAAGTTACTACCTGCATTGTTGATTCCTTCCAATGATGTATTATATGCTTGTTGGAAATACCACGCAGCATCGTGTCCATCGGGATCAGTACGGGTAGTTTCGGGATAAGTCGGTATATTACCGGGATTTTGCAACCACCAGCCGTATGCCAGATAAGCTTTTGCCAGATACAGGCGGGCAGCGGTTTTTGTTACTCCGCCTGTTACACGACCGGCATCAGGCAGGTTTTCAATAGCTGTTTTTAAATCCGGGAAAATGGCTTTTGTGTAAACTTCCGGCACTGTGTTACGTACTGAAGTACGCGAAGGAGTAACATTGAATTTCAATTCGCCGGAACCCAGATCCAGAGGCACTCCGCCAAAAGTTTGTACCAGTTGGAAATAATCCCATGCACGGAAAAATCGTGCTTCTGAAATAAGAGCTTCGGTTTTGCCCGCGTCGGAAGCATTTTCAATTATACCGCTTGCAGTATTGATATTGGAGTATGCTGCATTCCAGAGTGCATCCGAACGGCTGCTCGAAGGAGTAAGCGATCCGGCTCCCGACATATCGCTGTCTTTAAAGTTATTGTCGGCGCTCTGTGCGTAGGTATATTCGTCAGTTCCGTTTTGCTGAGCGGCATAATAATACTGCCCGAAAATGTAACGGGTATGTGCATAGAGCGAAGTCAACCCTCCTTGAATACCCTCTTCGGTTTTGAAATAATCAGGAGTGTAGTCGGTGCGCGGTGTTTCGTCTAAAATATCATTGGAACAGGAAAATGCCAGCAGGGCAAATACAGCCGTTCCCAAAATAGTTTTAAAATTTATATTTTTCATGTCTCGACATTTGTTAAACTGTTAAAAAGATACGTTCAAACCAAGCAGGAAGTTACGGGTTTGCGGACTGTTTGTACCTACGGTAAGTGTGCTGTTGGCTCTGTAAGGCAAACTGCTGTTATCGGTTACAGCTGCGTTTTCGTTCCCGTAAGAGTTGGTCACCGGATCCAGACCGGTTTCTTTGTTGAAATCCGAGAAGAGTACAAAAGCGTTCTGCAAGGTGAAATACACACGAGCACTGCTAAGTCCCAGATTTTTAAACCAATCAGCATTCTTGTCGAAGTTGTAACCCAATGTGATAGATCCTACTTTGAAATATGAGCCGTCGAAATAGCCCAGTGTACTGCCGTATTTCGGATTGTCGCTGCTTGTAATTCCACCGGGTTTAGGATATTTCGCACCTGTATTTTCGGGTGTCCAGTAATCTACTTTTACATTGCCGCGTCTACCGCTCAACATATTGAGATAACCGTTCGAAGTATGAAGTGAACTGACCAAAATACCGCCATGCTGGAAAGTACCTATTACATTCAGATCCCAGTTTTTGTAGGCCACTCGGGTACTAAACCCTCCCTGCCAGTCGGGATCGGTATTGATGATCTGGCGATCGGCTGAACCGACAGCTCTTACAGGTGTACCGTCTGCATTGTATTCTCCGGTGTATTTTACCTTTATCATACCTACGTTACCGCCCGGTTCCAATATATCTAAGTATTTGTCACCTTCCTGCCAAAGCCCGATTTTCTCATAATCGTATATCGAGTTGATGGAATGGCCGACAAACCATTTGTTTATTTCATCTTTTTCCTGTCCTGAAGCAAGCTTCGTTATCTTGTTGCGGTTGGTGTAGAAGTTGATTCCGGCTTCCCATGTCCAACCATTCTGGTTTTCCAGAATAACACCATTCAGGCTTAGTTCTATCCCGCGGTTATTCATTTCCCCGATATTAGCCAGATAACTGCCTACACCTGCCGTAGAAGGTAACGTTACGCTCTGAAGGATATCGTAAGTATTTGCATTATAATATTCGATAGTACCGGAAAGACGATTCCGCCAGAAGCTGAAATCCAGACCGAAGTTCCAAACTCGTGTAAATTCCCATCCTAATTCGGCATTAGGGGTAGTTGCAACGTAAAGGCCTGTCTGTTTGGAGTCTCCAAAATTGTAGGGACGAGTTCCCAGACTTCCAAATGTTGTGTATGGGTTTATTGCCTGATTAGAGGTCAAACCCCAGCCTACACGCAGTTTCAGGTTGTCGAGCCAATCGCTTGTGCTCTCCATAAAGCTTTCCCGTGCAATATTCCATCCCGCCGAGAAGCCCGGATAAGTAATCCATTTGTGTCCGTCTGCCAGTACGGATGAGCCGTCCCAACGGATAGAGGCTAACAACATATAACGGGAATCGTAGTCGTACATTACACGTGCCATATAAGAGGTTAATCCACGCTCCCAATAATCCTGTTCATCCGGATTGTAAACGACATTTTCCGCACGTCCTATATTCCAGTATTGGAATTGTTCCGGTACATTGGTCGCATTCGCATACGAGCGGTCGTAATGACTTTGTTCGGCAGCATATAAGCCATTCAGAGTCAGGTGATGCTTCCCAAATGTCTTTTCGTAAGTAACCAGATGTTCAATAGCCCATTTATAATACTGGTTTTTATCTAATGAAGCTGTGGACGAAGCAGTCGGCGTGTCGCTGAAAACACCCATTCCCTGATAGCGGCCTCTTTGCATACTCCGGTAATCCAAACCTAACGTAAGGCGGTAACTCAGACCATCTACTCCCGGAACTTTCAGTTCTCCATATAGTGAATTATAAGAACCAAAGCCGCGTTGGTTGTCAGCATAGCTATCATCTAGATTTTCAATAGCATCACGTGAATATGCCCAATATTTGTCGGCAACAGACTGTACTATTGTTTTCCAGCTTCCATCTTCATTCCATGGATTGATCATTGGCGATAGTGCCAGCGTGTTATACAATCCGATACTTTGGCCGTTAGTAACGTTATAATTACTATTAGTGGTCAAGCCGAAGCGTAAGTATTTGCCAATGTTCTGGTCGAGAGCTGCCCGTAAGTTGATACGGCTGTAATCCTGTCCGGGAAGCAAAGCTTGGTCTTCATAATACCCTGCGCCCACATTGAAACTGCCGGTTTCGCTGCCGCCCGAGATACCCACATTGTGGTTCATCGTCAAACTGTTTTTAAACATCAGATCCTGCCAGTCGGTATTTACACCTTGGGCTTCATCAAGTCCCATGGTCGGATTACCTTCAGTATCTTTGTACATTCCTGCATCTTTGCGCAATTGGTATAATTCGCTGCCTGTCATCATCGGATAACGATGAAAAAGCGTCTTTACACCTAAATAAGCATCATAAGTTACTTTAGGCTTCGTACCGGCATTTCCTTTATGAGTAGTAACGATGATAACACCGCCTGCTCCACGCGAACCGTAAATAGCGGTTGCCGAAGCATCTTTCAGAATATCAAGACTCTTTATATCGTTAGGATTTATGTCCCCGATACTACCACCGAAGGGTATTCCGTCGAGTACCACCAAAGGGGCATTGTCTCCGGTAAGCGAACGGGTACCGCGGATGCGTATCTGCATATCTGCACCGGGCTTAGAGCTTGTTTGTTGTATCTGTACACCGGGTACACGTCCGGCAAGAGCCGAAGTTACGTTTCCGGTCTGTACTTCACGCAGTACATCGCCCCGCATAGAAGCTACCGATCCTGTAACAGCTTCTCTTCGCTGAGTACCGTATCCGACAACTACAATTTCGTCGAGCAACTTATTGTTTTCGGTCAAAATAATGTCAATCCTGTTTTTTCCTTGTACAGAAATTGACTGATTTACATAGCCTACATAAGAAAAATCAAGTGTAGCATTACCCGCTACTTTTAAAGAATAATTACCGTCTAAATCGGTAATCGTACCATTTGTCGAACCTTTTTCGACCACGCTTACCCCGATGAGGGATTCTCCTTTAGTGTCCTTTACAGTCCCTTGTATAAGAATGGATTGGGCAGAAAGCCATAAAGGTGTCAAAAGAAAAAGTAATAAAATCCTGATTGGCTTAGAAAAAATAGTAGTTTTCATGATTAAAAGGTATAGATTTTATTAATTGGATAATAGGAATCGGAAATTACAACTTTCCCGGTTTCATCAAATTTTTTTAGTTCATATACAATATGCCATATATGACCGGTAATGGAAACCGGCTCGTTAGTTGCGTTTATAAATTTTGTCATGTTTCATGGTAATTAAATTGTTTATGGTTTTATAGATTTTAAAGCTTATGGCAAACTTATAAATATAATTGTATTCCACATTGGTGGCATATTCCATATACTTTCAGAAATGTAACATCGTCGGCGAAAATGTTACATAAGTTTTATCTGGTGTTACATTCACTGCTATATATAGGCAGAACCATAAGATTTTTTCTATTTTTGTATATAACCTATAATAAGCCGAATATCATGATTCTACAAGGCTTCCGGATATCTCTGTTTTATATCCTATTATTTCTGTGTACGAATACAGCATTAGCTCAATCCGGACGATTTTATTCTCCGGACAATGACTTGTCGAGTAGCCTGATCAATCAGGTTTATCAGGATAGTAAGGGCTTTATCTGGGTGGCAACGGAAAACGGACTGAATAAATTTGACGGGATTAAGTTTGCAGCATACAAGCACTTGTCCGGAGATTCGACTTCAATAAAAAGCAATTATGTAAGAACTATTTTTGAAGACAGAAATAATCTGTTATGGATTGGATGCCTTAACGGGCTGATGAAATACAACAGGGCGACAGATTCTTTTCAGGAAATAAAAATGTATCGCGATGGCGAAATTATATCTCCGCATGTAACCTCTATTATCGAAGCTAAAAATGGTGATATATGGATTGCAACCTCAGGACAGGGAATATTTACCATCCGGAAAAATGAAGAGATCCCTCATGCCGAGACAAAACTGAATGCATCTCTTGTCAGCAACTTCCTGACTGTTGTTTATGAAGATAATAAAGGGAATCTGTGGATAGGCTCTGAAAATAGCGGACTGAATTGTTACTTACCTCAATCGGGCGAAATAGAGACATTTAAATCCCCGACACGTATCTCCGGCAATAATATATCATCGATAGTGGAAGATAAGGACGGTGTCCTTTTTGCGGGAACTCTTATCGGAGGGCTGAACCGGTATAATCCAGAAAAGAAACAGTTTGAGCCGGTATCTTACAACAACAATAGTTCTTTGGCTGTAAAATCCCTTGTAGTCAATAATCAGAATACATTGTATATTGGAACAGACGGAGCAGGATTAAAAGTATACAACAGAGAGAATCATAAAATAGAAGATTTTCAGACCAATTATGTTCCTATCGATCTTTCACGGGGCAAAGTCCATTCTGTCTTACAGGATAGTGACAATAATATCTGGCTGGGCTGTTTTCAGAAAGGGATTGTCTTTATTTCTGGAATAGAAAAAAAATTTGATTATTATGGTCCCAAGTCACTCGCCTGTAATCCTATTGGTACAGGTTGTGTAATGTCTATATACAAAGACCGCGATGGGATATTGTGGGTTGGTGCCGACAACGAAGGTTTGTACGGTATAGATGGTAAAGGAAATAGAGTAGCCCACTTCAAACCGGGTAACTCTGCTTCGTCTATCTCGGGAACTATTTTAAGTATATTCGAAGATTCGGACGGAAATCTCTGGATAGGATCATTTACCAAAGGGCTAGCCAAGATCAATAAAAAGACCGGGCAATGTATCTACATATCGCAATTACAAAATGAGAAAGTATATTCAATAACAGAAGACAACCGCAAAAACCTGCTTATAGGCACATACGGATCGGGCTTCTTCCAGATGAATCTGCAATCCGGCGAAATAAGGCATTTCGAGTCACAAAAACGCGAGAATGATATTCTGTCGGAAGATGAGTTAAGTAATGACTGGATCAACAGCATACTTGTTGACAGTGAAGGGCTGATATGGATAGCCCATTATAAAGGGGTAAGTTGTTACAATCCAGACAAGAATACCTTTATTAATTATTTGGATCAAAATAATATACTCCCCGGTACGGTAGGATATACCCTAAGCGAAGACCGTAAAGGAAAAATATGGATAGGCACAACCGAAGGATTATATGTCTTTGATAAAAAAGACAGTTCGATTAAAGTATTCAAAGAAAACGATGGCTTACCCAATGATGTGATCTGTGGAATAAGCGAAGATAATGAAGGCAATATGTGGGTTAGCACATATTTGGGTATGAGTAAGTTTGTTCTATCCGAAAACAGGTTTATAAACTATTATGCAGGGGATGGCTTGCAGGGAAATGAATTTACACGCGGAGCCAAATATGAAGATACGGAAGGTAAAATCTATTTCGGAGGAATCAATGGTATAACAAGCTTTTATCCTAAGGATATAACTGAAACGAAGAAAGAGTTGAAGATACTGATCACCAATTTTTATCTCTTCAACCATGCAGTTAAGTTGGGAGACCTTTCGGGCGGGAGAAAAATCGTATCGACGGCTATCTCTGATGCCGACGAATTTACATTGGCATACAATGATAATACATTTGTAATCGAATTTTCGACGTTAGACTTTTCGAATCCCGAGCGTATTGTATATCAGTATATGATAGAAGAATTGAGTTCTGCATGGATAAATTCTTTTCCCGGTATTAACAGGGTTACATATACCAACCTTGCTCCCGGTACATATACATTTAAAGTGAGGGCGGTAGACCACGATAATTATTCTGCCGTAAAAATTATCCGTATCATTATTACTCCGCCGTGGTACCAGACTTTGTGGGCGTACTGTATGTATGCCGTATTGAGTATGTTACTTATTTATTTTGCGGCGAATTTTATCCATTCCAAAGTGAGCCATCGGCGAAGCGAAGTCCGGAGAAAGCATCAGATAGAAATAAACGAGGCTAAGCTTCAGTTTTTTATCAACATATCACATGAGATACGTACCCCGATGACGTTAATTATAAGCCCTCTCGAAAAGTTAATAGCCAATACCGAAGATTCCGGTAAACTGAAAATCTATCTGATGATGTATCGTAATAGTCAGAGGATTCTGCGGCTGATAAATCAACTGATGGATATCCGGAAGCTGGATAAAGGGCAGATGTTCCTCAAATGTAGGGAGACAGATATGGTTGGTTTTATCAAAGACCTGATGCTCACATTTGAATATTCGGCTCAACAGAAGAATATTACATTCGATTTTTTGCATAAAGACGAAGAATTAAAGGTTTGGATAGACCTTAATAATTTCGATAAAATATTGCTCAATATCCTATCCAATGCATTTAAATATACTCCGGATAACGGTAATATAACCGTAGAGTTGACTACCGGTAGGGATGAACACCAGAAAGGACCTTTGCGGCACTATTTTGAAGTAACAGTAACAGATAGCGGCATAGGTATTGATAAAAGTAAAGTAAATAAAATATTCGAACGGTTCTACCAGATCAATAATGATGTAACATCTTCAAACTTTGGTACCGGAATCGGTTTGCACCTGGCAAAGTCTTTGGTCGAATTACATCGGGGACATATTTTTGCAGAAAACCGGCCTGACACTCAGGGTAGCCGTTTCGTGATACGGGTACCTTTGGGGAATGCCCATCTTAAAACTTCTGATCTTGAGGAAAGTGATTATGCCGATACTGAAGTGGTAACTGTTTCTTCGGGTAAATCGCTTGAGGTTGCAACATACGAGCAAATAGATGAGGATATTACCGATAAAAAAGAAAAAATAAAACCCCGGAGCAGATACCGTATCCTGATTGTGGAAGATGAGGACGAGATACGGCAATATATCAGGGAGGAACTGTCGGACGAGTATAAAATCAGCGAATGTGTAAATGGAAAGGAAGCATTGGAGCGTATTTTATCCGAGATGCCCGACCTCATTGTCAGTGATGTGATGATGCCCGAGATGGATGGCATTACATTGTGTAAAAAAGTGAAGCAGAATATCAATATCAATCATATCCCGGTAATATTACTCACAGCAAAATCAAATACCGAACATAAGGTCGAAGGTTTGGATATAGGAGCAGATGCTTATATAGTAAAGCCCTTTAATACAAGTTTGTTACGTAGTACAATACGAAATCTGGTAAGCAACCGCGAAAGGCTTAAAAATAAATATTCAGGTTTACAGATTCCTGAATCGAAATTAGATGATTTACAATTAAGATCTCCCGATGAGATATTGATGGACAAAATTGTCCGTATTGTAAACGCAAACCTATCGAACTCCGAACTGAGTGTCGAGATGCTGGCATCCGAAGTAGGCATGAGCAGGGTACATCTCCATCGGAAACTGAAAGAGTTGACCAGTTTACCGGCTCGGGATTTTATAAAAGGCATCCGGTTGAAACAGGCAGCCTCATTGCTAACTGGTAAAAAGCTGACCATTTCGGAAGTAGCCTACGCCACCGGATTTTCCAGCTTGTCTCATTTTTCTAATTCTTTCCGTGAGTTTTATGGTCTTTCTCCAAAAGAATATATGACCGATAACCTCCCGAAAGAAGAATAAATGTAATCCGATGTAACATAAGAACAAGCACCTGTAACACGCTTGTTAGATGGTGGGGGAGAGTTATCATATCTTTGATTTTACAACCTCTTATACCTTAACTTCATGCAAAAACAAATCAGGAATACATTATTAAGTACAGGGCTACTGATTATCTGTGCATTTTCTGCGCAAATAGTTTCTTCTCAAAATAAAGCGGTATTTTCTTATTTTGAATATACAGGGAAGGATATTGTTTTTTCGGAACCGATCGATCCTGCAAGAGAATATCGAAATCCAATACTAAGCGGATTTTATCCCGATCCTAGCATTTGCAGGAAAGGAGATGACTACTATCTCGTAAATTCGACATTCTCGTATTATCCGGGCGTCCCTATTTTTCATAGTAAAGATTTGGTAAATTGGGTTCAACTGGGATTTGTTCTGAATCGCCCTTCACAGTTGAAGCTTGACGGAATACGGTTGTCGGGCGGGATATATGCTCCGGCTATAGAGTACAATAAGCACAATGATACTTTTTATATGATCACCACTTGTGTAGATGGTATCGGTAATTTTCTGGTGAAGACGAAAAACCCTCAGAGTGGAGTCTGGTCAGATCCTATTCTATTACCAAAAGTATGGGGTATAGACCCTTCATTATTTTTCGATGATGACGGAAAAGGTTATATCGTACATAATGATGCCCCGGAAGGAAAACCGGAATGGGATGGACACAGGGCAATATGGATACACAACTTCGATCCGGAGACAGATCAGACTTTCGGCGAAAGACAAGTTCTTCTGGATGGAGGAGTCGACCGATCAACAAAACCTGTTTGGATAGAAGGTCCGCATATATATAAGATAAACGGCAAGTATTACCTGATGGCAGCCGAAGGAGGAACAGGAACTTACCATTCGGAGGTGGTTTTAAAGTCCGATAGTGTAAAGGGGCCTTATGTACCTTACGAAGGTAATCCTATATTAACGCAAAGGGATCTGCCAGCAGACCGTCAATTTCCGGTGACCAGTGTAGGGCATGCCGATTTGATAGATGCACCTGACGGACAGTGGTATGCAGTGTTTTTAGGATGCCGCCCATATCAGGGAGACTATTATAATACGGGGCGCGAAACCTTTTTGCTACCTGTTACATGGAAAGATGATTTTCCTGTAATTCTGGATGCCGGGAAGAGTGTTCCCTATATTGTAGAAAAAGAGGGCTTACAGCCTGCCGGAAATACATTGACAGGTAATTTTACGTGGAGGGACAATTTTGATACAGCTTCGCTTGATTATAAGTGGGCAATGATACGGACACCTTATGATCAATGGTGGAATTTGAATGATGGGAATCTGGAATTACATGCTATTGACAAAAGTATATATGATAAAACTAATCCCGCATTTTTAGGATACCGGCAACAAAATTTGATATTCGAAGCACAAACAGAAATTGTATTTGTTCCGCGCACCGAGAAGGAATTAGCCGGAATAGTATGCTTCCAGAATGAGAAACATAATATTGTATTTGGAAAAATACGGGAGCAGGGTGTAGACAAACTTATTGTAGACCACAATCAGGGTAACCGGACCAGAGTAGGGGAATACATTCTGAAAGAACCCGGAAAAGCTATTTTAATGAAAGTAACCGGGGAGAATGACAGGTACTCTTTTTATGCTTCTTTCGATAAGGGAAATAACTGGACAAAAATCGCATCGGATATAGATGCTAAGACATTGAGTACCCATGTAGCCGGAGGTTTCACCGGGGTTATGATCGGCTTATATGCGACGTCGGTGTATAGTTCGAAATAAAATTGTTCTGATATAGATTTAAGATACTACTTTTTTTATCTTTGGATTAAGATTATGCGAATACTATGAAAAAAATAAAATGGATCTTACTCTTAGTCTTTATTGTGACTACTACAGTTAGCTGCGAAATGGTTTCTAATATGTTTACATATAGATCCGTTTCCGTGGCATTTCTCAAAAACCTCATGGAAGAAGAATACGACAAGGCTCTTGACGAAATGGCAGTAGATAAGGAGATACTTGGGTCGGCCAAACTGGATACATTGAAGCTTGAATTAGCTGATTTTCGGTATTATATAGCAAAACAATTCGGTACAGAGTTAGACTATACATTTTTGAAAACAGAAAAAGTGAGGTCAACCATAGAATCTAATAATACACCAGCTGGTACTACTGATGTATATATTCAATTCTCTAATGACAACTATTTCGGTGTATTCAAGTTCTCTTTCGATGATAAATCGGGAAAAATATTATTTGTAAATGCACTTGATATAAAGAAGGTTATTCCTTCTATGTTTTCATTTTGGATAAGGGGACTGATAGCTGTACTGATCCCTATATTTAACATCTATGTTATTATACAAATCAGGCGCAGTAATCTAAAGAGGAAATGGCTAAAATATATCGCAGTTATTTGCCTTAACATACCTTCGATAACGTATTCTGCAGTTAATGGTTATTCATTCGGGTTATTGCAATTTCAATTGTTTTTCGGGTTTGGCTTTAGTCTTACCGGTTACCTTAATTGTGCTTGGACAATAGGTATACCTATAGGAGGATTATATTGGTTATGGAGGTTGAACGAACGAAAGAGACTGAAAAATGAACCGGATACTGCATATACAGAAGATATAGAGTAGGATGATCAATACATTATAAAAGTTGAAAAACTATAAGTTGAATTACTTATAGTTTTCCATTTACATTATTTAGAAGGGTCTACTCCTTATCCTCTTTTATTTGATACCAAGACGTTTGTTTAACAGACTCAATAGGGGTATAAGTTCTTTGAGAATAGTGCAGATGCAGAGTTTCTTAAATCCATACCTAGATATATTTAGTTAACAAAATAGAGTGTTTTCAACCTTTCTGTTTGTTCATAAAATCATTAAAGAATTCGTCTCTGTATGAATTGCCTATTGCTATTTCGTAAGTCTTGATAAACACATCGTTATTGTCAAAAGACTGGATGTGTTTCTTGTTGACTATGTATGATTTATTGATGCGGAAAAATGTATTTGCAGGTAACATTTCGTACATTGTTTTCAGAGTCATGCGTGTGATGATCCTTTGTTTCTCCATCTGGATAATGAGGTAGTCTTTTAACCCTTCGATAAACAAGACTTCTTCGAGATTAACTTTAAAGTATTTCCGGTCTGACTTTACAAAGATATAATCGTCTTCTACCGTTTCGAGGCTTTTCTTATCTTCTTCCATTAAAAGGGAGTGATAAGTAATGGCTTTGTTTACAGCTCTTCGGAACTTAACCGGATCAATCGGTTTCACCAGATAGTCTATAGCATCCACTTCATAACTATCTAATGCATATTCAGAATACGCAGTGGTAAAGATAATCAAGGTATGTTTGGGTATATTCCGAGCAAACTCGATGCCGTTTATCCCCGGCATATTAATGTCCAGAAATACGAGATCGACAGGTTCTTTATTAATAAAATCCGAAGCCGATTCGGCACTGTTGAAACTGCCCAGTAATTGCAGCTGGGAGATTTCGTCTATTAACCGGTTTATTCCCTTCCGGGCTATAGGTTCGTCGTCAACTATTATACATTTCATAATTTCAATTCTAATTTTACGGTATATATAGTGTCTGTCTGGGTCTGATCCAGAGAATAGTTGTTATCGTATAACAAGTCTAGTCGTCGCTTAATATTGAGCAGGCCTAAGCCTCCGGTTTTACGTGCAGCAGGTTTTTCGGGTATAGAGTTTTCGCATATAAATATTAGTTTATTATCTGCCACCTCAAACAAAATGTGCACATAAGAAGCAGCCTGACTATCCAGATTGTGTTTTACTGCATTCTCAACAAAAGTAATGAACAGGAGAGGAGGTATCTGTATAGTTTCTATATCTCCTTTTTCTGTAATGGTATATTCAAAACAATCCCTGCGAATCTTTTCGAGTTCCAGAAAATCTGTGAGAAACAGGATGTCTTCCCTAAGATGTACAGTTTCACTCGAATTTTCATTCATCTGATAACGAAGCATATCTTTTAGTTTCATTATTATATGTAATGCCATATCGGGATCTTCTTCGATCATTATATTGGCATTGTTGAGCATGTTGAAAAGAAAATGGGGATTAATCTGGCTCTCCAGTAATTTTAGTTCCGAATGCAAAGTGGCAGACTCCAGTTCTTCCGAACGTTTATCGTTCAAGATCCAGTGTTTGAGTAGCATAAGGGAAGCTGGTCCTGCAAACAGCGATGTGACAGCCAGAAGATTAGATATCAAAAATAGCATAATCATCCAATGTTCCATAGGCTGATGTGAGCTACTGGGTATAATTAGTTGCAGAAGAATGCAAAAGAACACAACGATAGCCACTACAACGACTAATAGAGCAAAATAAGTCAGCCATCTGTTTTTTAAAAGCAACTTCGGTACAAGCACATATGTATTAATATAAATACCTGTAAGGAAAAGGAAATCGTAAACTAAAAAGATTAAAAGTGCTTGAGCGTAACTTAATGCAGACCATTCTTGCTTTATATGCCAGATATTTCCTATCGTAATGAGTGAAATGAGAATAAACAAGATGAGGTGCCTCAGCATCCGGTATTTCGGACTGAGTAAGAAATGAATGGCAATATTATTTTTTGTATCCACCATATTATTCTTTATTTAAAGTCAGTTTTATCACTGCATTGTCAGCCTCTCTATTTATATCTAAATGATATTGGTCGTTGGTATATACAAGGTTCAGACGGTCTCTTACGCATCGTAATTCTTCTTTCAGACAATCATTGTCATGCTTATCGGGTAATGTGAGCGAAACGGTTATGTTTTTATTTACATCTATAACAATATCTAAATTCCCTTTTTTATCCACATCTTCAAGATCTTTCGTACAACATTGGATAAATGGTAATAATATGGAAGGTGCTATTAATACACTCTGGATATCACCTTTTGTGGTTATCGTATAAGTGAAAGCAGGTAAAGACAGGCGCTCCAACTCCAGATAATTATTCAGGAAATTTATTTCGGCTACCAGCAGTACTTCTTTTCTGTTACAGTCATACAATTGATATCTAAGTAACTTGCTTAGTTTCATAAGTATAGATGAAGCTCTTGTAGGATCAGTCTTTACCAAAGCACCTATCCGGTCTAGAATTGTGAAAAACGAAGTTGGGTTTACTTGTTCTTTCAATTGTTCGATTTGAGAAGACAGCTGCTTTTTTTCGAGTAAATTAACCCGTTGCCGGGATAACAACCAGTTTTTTATAAACACAGGTATAATGGTTCCCAGAATTGCTAGTGTATATACTGAAAGGTTTGACATATAGTCGAAAAAAGCAGCCATAGAAAACAAATACTGTTTACCATAGACCGAAGCCAGAACTATATTAGGAATTGAAGTGTAAATTATAGCACAAAGAATAATTACAGCCGTAAAACGAATATACTTTCCTGTCAGTAAATACTTGGGTATAAAGAAATACAGAGTCAGATTAAACGTGGCTAAAAAAACCAGAACGGTTAATAATACTATTAGTCCATATCCTTTATTTCCCAACACCGGCATAATATCCTGATATGTAACCACAGACTGGTTGAAAGATATCAGAATAAAGAATACGGTCACAAAAATATGTCTCCAAATTCTAAATTTGCTATCTATCAGGAATTTATATATGAACAGTTGTTGATTCATCAGGAATTAATTGATATGGACAATTCTAAAGAGCCTCTTAATCTTTCCAGTCTGCAATAATCGATTTCCGGTCGGTAGTACATGCACTGAAATATCCCAGAGCACCGTTGCTTATATTCGATACAGGATTAGTCAGGAAGTTATCCATCCGGAATAAAGTATCAAAAAATGTATATACGCCCTTGTCAATGCATCGGAACTCGATGGTTATCTCATCTCCTTTTTTTATCGGGTCGTTATCACTGTCGTTACTATATACCTGATATGTTTCGTCAAAAGTACTTCCATCCATAAACTCTGCACTTATGGGCAAGTCCAGAACATCGGGATGTTGCTTTCCGTTTATATATAACAATGCAAGGTAATACTGGTTGACTGTCCCCGCAGGATCTTTAAAACGGAATGTCGGAAAAGCATAGTCCATTACCAGTACTTTGGTCATATACAAAGAATCTAATGATACTTTCGGTGGCATTTGGGATGTGGCAGTATATTCTTCTCCTTCATAGACGACAGACATCTTATAAGTACGTCCTTCGACTCCTATCAGCTTCTCGGCGGTATACCATCCTGTTTCATCCTGTTTAAGGATCTCGGAGTTTCCTGCGTTATCGGATATAGTTACAATAGCACCTTCGAGATTAGGGTAACCACTATTATCATTGAAATCTATAGTATGGCTTACTCTTACCGTTGCCAGTTCGCCCTGCTTAACAATTCCCTCGATTTGCATACGTGGTGGAACTGAATTTAAGTCTACATCTATTTCTTTTTCACAAGAAGAAAGGGTAGCGATAAGTGTTACAAAGAGAAACAGGAGTTTGTATTTTTTTATATAAGTTTTCATAATCTATATTGTAATATTTCCGTTTAAAATTTGAAATTCCATGAGATCGATGGGACAAATTTGAATAATGCGTATTGGTAAGCCGATGTTTTATCCGGATCTTTAGTGTTGGTACGGAATTCTATCATGTATGCATTTTCACGTCCGTATGCATTGTATAAGCCGAAAACCAGTTCGGAATGGAATTTCGAAGTTTTTTTCAACAGGCAGGTTGCACCCAGATCAAGACGGTGATATGCCGGCATCCGGTATCCGTTTCTTTCAGCGTAGTACATCACATCTTTACCGTTGATCTGATATTTTCCACTGGGGTAACTTATTGCATTTCCGGTATAATATACCCATGCAGCCGATAAAGACCATTTGGGGCTGAGTTCGTACATCCCGACAAGGGAAATATCGTGAGTCCTGTCTTGGAAAGCATTATACCACCGGTCATCATTGATTCCGTCAATTTTCTTTTCAGATTTAGAGAGTGTATAACTTATCCATCCGGTGAATCTACCGGTACGTTTTTTTAACATAAGTTCCACACCGTATGAACGTCCTTTGCCCGATAATAATTCTGTTTCCACAACATCGTAACCCTCAATGTTGGCACCATCTTTATAGTCCAATTGGTTTTGCATATCTTTATAATACCCTTCAATACTAAATTCGAACATATTATTCGAGAAATTACGGAAGTATCCTAATGAAACCTGATCGGCCAATTCGGGTTTTATATTGTTGGAACTGGAAGTCCACCGGTCGATAGGGGTACCCTGAGCAGCATAAGAAAGCAAGTGCATATTTTGTACGGTGCGTGCATAAGCTGCTTTGATAGAAGAAAAAGAATTCAATTTGTATGCAGCCGAAATACGTGGTTCGAGGTTGATATATGTTTTTACCACTTCGCCCGATTTATACCATACACTATCCGTTACATTATGATTAGCATCCATTGTATAGTATTCGCCTTTACCCAAGGCCATAAAAGCAGACATTCTTAAACCGTAAACAATTTCAAGTTTATCATTCACCTTTATCTGGTTAGATGCGTATATACTATTCTCGGAAGAATAACGATGATGCAGGTTAACAGAGTTGTCCTGGTCGGAAGCATTTAGTTTGAAATCTCCGGGAGCCATGTCGTGATAAGTAGAACTTAGTCCGAAACGCCATTTACTGTTCGGATTATGTTCGTAAATAAATTCGTGTTTCAGGCTGTAGTCTTTGATTTTTGACTCTCCACTCAGATCCATACCGAGATCCATTGCATAATAGTAATCGTATTGATTATAAGCCAGAGATGTTTTAGACATCCATTTACGGTTGTATGTATGGCTCCAGTTTGCAGTAAGGAATGAGTTTCCCCAGTTTATTTCGGCGGCTTCTTTCAATACCATTTTGTCACGCCCCAAATAACCGGATACACTTACCATGTCTTTATCAGACAGGGCAAAATTCAGCTTCATATTCAGGTCATAGAAGTAAAGATAAGCGTTTTGCGCATCCTCCACTCCTGACAAGCGGGCTATTGCGTCTGCATAAGTACGTCTGGCTCCGATCAGGAATGATGATTTGCCTTTCTGAATAGGACCTTCGGCATTTATGTTTGAAGATATAAGTCCGATACCCCCGTTTACATGATACTTTTGGTTGTCTCCTATGCGCTGCTGTACATCAAGTATAGACGATAGTCTCTCGCCATACTGAGCCGGCAGGGCTCCTTTATATAATGTGACATCACGTAAAACTTCTGAATTGAAGGTCGAGAAGAATCCCATCAGGTGAGATGCATTATAAAGTGATACATCATCGAGCAGAATCAGATTCTGATCGGCACTACCTCCGCGGACATAGAAACCGGAACTTCCTTCGCCTGCTCCCTGAACTCCGGGCATCAACTGTATTGTTTTTATAATATCCCTCTCCCCAAGTAATACGGGTAGTTTATTTATTTCGGAGATTTCCAACTTCTGTACTCCTGTCTGAGGAGCGGTTACATTAGCATCGGGTTGTTGAGCGGCAACCACAACTTCTTTTAATCCTATCGAAGATTGTTTCAACTCAATATTTCGTGTAATATTGTTGGTTAATGAAATTTCGAAATTCTCTTCTTCGAATCCGATATATTTGATTGATATAGTATACTTCCCTTTTGGTAAAGTTAATTTATACTGTCCGTTTTGTTCGGTACTGACCCCTTTCGACTCGAGGTTGTTTACAACAACAGGTACTCCCACTAAGGTTTCTTTTGTTTCCTTATCTCTTACGGTTCCGCTGATAGTGTAATTTTGTGCTACTAATATCGGTGATATGAGGAAAGATATCCACAGGAATAATACAGAGATTTTGCCTCTAGAACACAAATAATGCAATCTCATAAATTTATTCATTTAATTATTAAAATTAATACAAACCCGAAGCCAGTTCTTGATTATAGGGGAATGCAATTAGTAAATTATATTTAATACTATGTTGTTTTTATTTTTTTTACGAAAGTAGAAAGATCTTTGTTATCAGAGTTTATTTTGCGACGAAACACTGTATTTCTGCGACAAACCTTATCAAAATGAAGGTTTAGTGAATTGTTTTAATCTTATTGTTTACACTATGATACCCGGTGTGCTTGTTGTTTTTAACGCTGCAAAGATATAATTAAATCGACAAAATCGAAGGGTGGTACCTTGCTTCATAGCCTAGCTTTTTTTACTTCTTCATTTCTTAACCGTTATCATATGCTTTAGTATGTCTGGAATGTATGCAATAAAGGCATTTGCTTAGTGTCATAACACGAAAAACAAACCTGCTATTTCGTTATATCTGTTTATATATTTAACAGCAATAATTAGACAGGCTGATACAAAAAAGTTTCACTATTGAAGAAAAAGATGTAAATTTGTAAAAGAAAAACTACGATCATCACATGGATAACTATATCGTCTCAGCACGTAAATACCGCCCTTCGACTTTTAAGTCGGTGGTGGGACAGCGTTCTTTGACAACTACACTTAAAAATGCTATCGCATCAAACAAACTGGCACATGCCTATTTGTTTTGCGGTCCGAGAGGTGTAGGGAAGACTACATGTGCACGAATTTTTGCCAAAACAATCAATTGTTTATCTCCTGCTGCTGACGGGGAAGCTTGTAACGCCTGCGAGTCATGTGTTGCATTTAATGAGCAGCGCTCGTTCAATATACACGAACTGGATGCAGCATCTAATAACTCTGTAGATGATATACGGGCTCTGATAGATCAGGTACGTATTCCTCCTCAGATAGGAAAATACAAGGTATATATTATCGACGAGGTTCATATGTTATCGTCTGCGGCTTTCAACGCATTCCTTAAAACATTGGAGGAACCACCTCATCATGCGATATTTATTTTGGCTACGACAGAAAAGCACAAAATATTGCCGACCATATTATCACGTTGTCAGATTTACGATTTTAGCCGTATCAGTATTTCCGATACGGTTGAACATCTGCAGTATGTCGCATCACAAGAAGGTGTTACAACAGAACCTGAAGCTTTAAACGTATTAGCTCAAAAAGCTGATGGCGGTATGCGTGATGCGCTGTCTATTTTCGATCAGGTTGTTAGTTTTACCGGAGGTAATGTAACTTATAAGGCTGTAATAGAAAACTTAAATGTGCTCGATTATGAGTACTATTTTAAACTGACAGAGGCAATTCTGGCAAATAATGTCTCGGATTCGTTGCTGATACTGAATGATATCCTGAATAAAGGTTTTGACGGGCATAATATTATTTCGGGTATTGCATCTCATTTCCGCGATTTACTTGTATGTCGCGATCCTCAAACAGCGGTGCTTTTCGAAGTTGGAGCATCTATCAGGGAGCGTTACGTGGCAATGTCGCAAAAATGTAGCAATGAGTTTCTTTATAAAGCCATCGAGATAGTTAATGAATGTGATCTGAACTATCGTAACAGTAAGAATAAAAAGCTGTTGATAGAGTTGACCTTGATACGGTTGTGTCAATGTTCAGCTAATCCACAATCGTTGGACGAAAAAAAAAAGTCATAATTGAACCTATTTTCTCTAAAACAACAGAGAATCAGGTACAACAAGTGGCGAATACAGCCATTTCTACAACACCATCACGATCTCAACCCCAATCAACAACAGCCGGTAATAATAGTTCTGAAAAACCTAAACCAACAATAAAGAAACCTTCTATATCCGGTTTGGGTATATCGATTTCGGCTCTTTCCCAGAAATCAGAGATAGAAGAAAAAACAGTTCAAAAAGTAGTTGAGGAACTCTCCGAAACATTTACTCCTATTCAATTGCTTAACGAATGGAAAGCGTATGTGGAAACTTTGACCGAGGAACACCATCTGAAGAATACAATGATCAATTGCTTGCCTTCTCTTCTGAATAGGGATACTTTTGAGGTTGTTGTCAATAATCCAGTACAAGAGCAACGCTTATTGGATAATGCAGTATCTATCTTAACTATCTTACGGAAAAACCTTCGCAATACTCATATTCAAATGAAGGTTCGTATTACTGTTGATAATGAGAAAAAGCTTGGATTTACCTCTTTGGAAAAGTTTAATCTGATGATGGAAGAAAACGAAAGCCTTAAAAAACTGAAGGACGAATTCGGCTTAGAACTTCTGTAATGAGTGTTTTTTATTTTTTTTCAAAAAAAAGCCCGACATTGTTTGGTACAAAAGAAAAAAGCTATATCTTTGCATCGCATTTGAGAGAAAATGCAACTCCTAAAAGGGCGTTTAGCTCAGCTGGTTCAGAGCATCTGCCTTACAAGCAGAGGGTCGGCGGTTCGAATCCGTCAACGCCCACCGAAAGGTGGAAATGTCGAAAGGCAAGCAAAGCCAACAAAATAAAAAGAGTCTGATTATCAGTAGATAGTCAGACTCTTTTTATTTATAAAAGTGGGATATCTAGATCTCACGATAGTTTAGAACTAATTCAAAGCTTATCCCGATGAGGAAAATAGAATCTAAATATTACTTCTTCATAGCTTCTGTCCTCAAATCAGCAGGCATTTTCTCTATGGCATAACGTAAAGCAGTGCGGGGCATTACCGATTTTTTAGACATTATGTAGTTAAACACATCTTTTTGATATGCTTCACTGGCAGCTTTTAGCATCCACCCGTAGCCTTTCTGTACCAGGTCATCCTTGTCGAGGAGGAGGATATCTGCTATATCAAAAATGTCGTTCAGGAACAGACCTTTTCGGGCCGGAATGATCAAGGTTACAGCCGAAGCCCGTTTTATCCAGCGATTGGAGGAGGTGGCCCATCTTTTTAGTTGGGTAATATATTCGGGGTACATCATAATAAAATTGCCAATCGTATGGTTGCATAATGTATCACAATCTGCCCAATTCGTTAAATAATTGTGCACCCAATATTCGAATATTTTGAAATCAGCAGCTTCGTATTGTTTATGTAATGATTCTGCCCAAAGGCAGGCAACTACAGATTCTTCGAGATAGCCCGATTGCCATAATTCATCACAAAGTTCGAAGACTTTATATTTAGGTAATACTTTTATTTGCTGAAGACTAGTCTTGCCGATTTTACTTACTTCAGACATTCTTACACCATATACTCTTGCAGCTTCCCCTTCCTTAAAGTATCGGCTTGATGAAGCTAGTGTTTTAGGATCAATACTATCTATCAGTGCCTGACGCACTTGTTCAACCAGAGCTTCCATCTATTCAACTTATTTTAAACTTTTCTTAAAACGGACAATGGTCAACAAGTCATTAATTTTACTTTTATCGCTTACATTAATTATCATTGGAATCAGACGGCCGGAAGGTTGGGCTTTCGAAAACTCTTCTTTGATGGCTTCCGAAATATCCAATGCTGCAATACCTTCGAGATGCTTTTCGGTAAAGAAGAAGCTTGTTTTGAAGAAACCATCCCATATAGAGAGCCATAATATTGTTTTCTTTCTATATATGACTTTACATAACCATGCTTTTCCATCATTATAGAATCTCCACTCAAAGGTTAATGCATATTCTTCATCAGTAATTGTTCTCAGAAAAGCTTCCAGAACATCATAAATAGTATCCCCCAGAACATTTTTCAGGACTTCGTTTGATGGAAATATATTTGAATCCCTTAATAACATTTGTGCTTCCATGACTATCAGTTTATTGTTATAAGCAAAAATACATCTTTTAGTTTATAAGTTGAATAACTTATAGTTACAATTATCTTCCAAGCCTTCTCTTTCCTGTTTTTTTCTGCAAACAAAGTAATGAGGTAAACATTCTGTTTAATAAATTCCGTACATTTACTACATGGATAATCTTTATAATATAATCGATAGGCAGATCGGCTTCAATAAAGGAACTAATCTGTTTTCTCCAACAAAAGAATCGTTCGATTACTTTGTAGAAACAATAATTACAATAAAGAATATTGAAAAGCAGAAGGAATTCTCTCCACAGTTATTAATTGATTATGCAAAAAAGAAAGTTCTGGAAGAGTTTTATAGAGTAAATCAGTATTACAATTTCAATAGCGAAGCAAAGACTGAACTGAACAATATCTATAGTAAATTATTCGAAGAGATATCTGATAAGTATTTTCTCCCAAAAGACCTCGCGATTCGCCATTAT
The DNA here is from genome assembly GCF_900128985.1 of Indolivaga macrotermitis. Lineage (GTDB taxonomy): Bacteria > Bacteroidota > Bacteroidia > Bacteroidales > Dysgonomonadaceae > Dysgonomonas_A > Dysgonomonas_A macrotermitis. The sequence goes on from NZ_FQUC01000001.1 coordinate 119,719, forward strand.
TTGCGATTGAAGAGATGGCTCAGAAAGGCAGCACCTTTCGCCGAAAAAATGTATCAAAGCGAGGCCGAATGTATTGATTCGGTACATTGCTATGAATACAGTCCTGCATTACAGTTAGATATATTACGTATCAATATAGAATCAATAATGGAACCTGTTCTTGACGTCGGTTGTGGCAAAGAACAACTTCTGGTAAAATATCTTCGGTTCCAAAGTATTACTGTCTCTGGAATAGACAGATATTCTTCATGCAACCTAAATGTGGAAAATAAGGACTGGTTAGAATATGACTTCGGAGTTGATAAATGGGGAACCGTAGTAAGCAACCTTGGATTTAGCAACCATTTTATACACCATCATTATCGTAAAGATGGAGACTTTGTTGTCTATGCCAAAAAATATATGCAGATTCTCGGATCTTTAAAAGTGGGAGGTTCATTTCATTATGCCCCCGATCTGCCTTTTATAGAACAATACCTTGATCGGGATAAATACAGAATATCATATAAATATTTCGATAATAAAACTTACAGGTCTGTTATTATTCAGAGGATAATATAAATCAAAAAAGCATCTAAAATGAATGAAAAAATAATATCAAGATTAAAAACACTAGGCATACCCGAACTCGAAAACGTAAACTATTTAAATGAGTTAAACGGCGATTACATCAACCTTGAGAGCCTTTTACCCAATGGGAAAACGGGTAAAATATTAGATGATAATAAGAAATATCTTGCGGCACAAATAGAAATACCCAACGATGAAGACGAAAGATGCTATGGAATAGCAGCCGACGAAACCATGATTGCTATTTTCCGTTATGGTTACGGAGGGAAGAACAGCGAACTTGTCGCATGGGTAAGATTGTAAAATTAAATCGTGACTATTTCAGATCAACCCTCTTGATAACATTCCTCGCTACTTCTATCTTATATTTCTTACCCTTCATTTTTTCATCCCTGATATTTGCCAGAAGCATTTTTACAGAAGAATGACGAACGGCGACAAATGAAATAAAGTCTTTAACTTCAATCAATCCTAAGTCAGATTTATCCAGCTTCCCTTTCTGTAAAAAGAAACCTACAATATCGCTTTTGTTCAGTTTGTTTTTCTTGCCTCCGCTCACATAGATGGTTTGATACTCGGGGCGGTTTGGTAATGGTTTACCTGCTTTAATTTGGAGAACATCTAAATCGTCAGGGATATAATCAGGCGCTTTCTCTTCTTTGAACTGTATAATATATGCTGTACCCGAAGCATGCATGCGTGCTGTGCGCCCGTTGCGGTGTACAAACTCACTCTCTTTAGCAGGCAGATGATAATGTATGACATGTTTCATCTCGGGAATATCCAAACCTCTGGCAGCTAAATCGGTTGTAACCAGATAATTTAAACTACCATTCCTAAACTGAACCAAGATTCTTTCCCTGTCATCCTGATCCATACCTCCATGATAGTATCCGGTTTGTATTCCTTTCTTATTCAATAAGTCGCTAATTCGTTCCGTAACTTCCCGGTGGTTACAGAAAATAAGTGCCGGCTCGGAATCAAGTGAACATATAAGTTGAAACAACGATTCTATTTTGTCTTTTTCGGGAGATAAAACGAGTTTGATCGAAAGAGCGTCATTTTTCTCTTCGTGTATATAATCAAGAACAATAGGCGAATCTATACCTACAAATTCGGGAATCTCCACATCGGCAGTTGCCGAAAGAAGAACTCTTTTTTCAAGACTAGGCAATTGGCTGATAATAGTATTCATTTCATCCTGAAACCCTAATTGCAGGGATTTGTCAAACTCATCCAATACTAATATTCTGATGGAGTCTGTCTCAAAAGATTTTCGTTCCAGATGGTCGGTCAATCGTCCCGGAGTTCCGATAAGTAAAGCCGGAGGATTGCTTAAATTCTTTAGTTCAGTATCAATAGAGTGTCCGCCATAGCAAACATTTACTTTAAATTTTGTGCCCATTTTCTTCCATACCTGTTCTATCTGAAGAGCCAGTTCGCGTGATGGAACAACTACCAAGCATTGCACTGTTTTTATATCTTCTCTCAATAACCGGAGAATAGGTAGTAGAAAAGCAAGAGTCTTACCCGATCCGGTGGGAGATAATAATAGTATATTTTGCTCATTAGTAATGGTATCCTGAGCCGTAATCTGCATTTTGTTCAGGCTGTCAATACCAAGATTAGATAATATGTTTATTGTTTGATTTTCTGTTTTCATAGAACAAAGGTAAGAGATTATGGATTAAGGTATTTCCTTTTCCTGCGATTTATTGAGGTTATTGTTTCTTTTCCATCTTATCTTAGCAAAATCAGACAATTCTATCTGAGTTGAAGAAACTAACTTTGTGTCCATGTTGTATTAAGGAGATAGTTGTATGTATAAAAATATCATAGACAAGAAACCGGCTCTGTTCGAAAGATCGGATTGTAATATATGGACAGATCCGTATATTCAAAAACAGATGTTGAATGCCCATCTGAATCAGGATTCAGATGGAGCCAGCAGGAAACAGGAATCTATACTGAAAACAATAGACTTTATCTCAAAATATATTAAGCCGGATAATCGGTTACTTGATCTGGGTTGTGGTCCCGGATTATATACTTCCCTGTTCAAAGACAAGGGGTATGAAGTAACAGGAGTCGATTTTAATAAAGCATCTATAGACTATGCGATTGAGAAGAGATATGATATAAAATACATATGCGGGAATTATATACAGGAATATCCTGAAGGACGGTATGATGCTGTAATCATGATTTATTGTGATATGGGAACCCATTCAGATAAAGACCGCGATAAGCTTCTAAGAAATATCTATTCATCACTAGATAATGGCGGAGTACTTATTTTCGATGTTTTTACTGAAGGTATAGTCGAAGATAAAACCGAACAAAAAAACTGGGAGTATTCTCCGTCCGGAGGTTTCTGGGCAGGGAATGAATACTTATTGTTGAGCCAGACATTTCATTATGTTGAGAACAAGGCTTTCGTCTATCAATATAACCTATTGACTGAAGGTGAAAATAAACATTTTATAGTTTGGGACAGGTACTATTCGGAAGGAGAAATAACAGATATACTAAAAGGTATCGGATTCCGGCAGGTCTCTGCACATAAGAATATTCTCTCCGGTAATAATTTTACATCTAATAATGAGATGTTTATAATAGCTGAAAAATGACCGGAATTAATTTAAGTTATAGGCTGATACTTTAAATAAATTGTAATACATTTAACTATATGAAACTTATTCTAAGACCAATAGACGATAGTGATATAAAACAAGTGCAACTATGGTTGAATAAGCCACATGTGTTAAAATGGTATCATGATGCAGATGAATGGCTTTACGAAATTCGGGAAAGAAACAGAAGCTTCGGTTTCCTGCATCATTTCATTGTTCTGATAGGAGATAAACCAATTGGTTTTGGACAATATTACGATTGTTTTGATGCTAAAGAAGAGTGGTATATTGTTGACAAGCCTAACGAATTCTATAGTATCGATTATTTTATAGGAGAAGAAGAGTACCTACGAAAAGGATACGGAAAAGAGATTGTAAGGTTATTAGTCGAGAAAATACAAAAGGAATCCGGTAGTGTTAAAGTCATAGTTCAGCCCGAAGAAGAAAATATTGCTTCTTGTAAAGCCCTTTTATCAAACGGATTTATTTATGACAGAGATAAAGAGTTTTATTCCTTAGGATTATAGCAGAGAATATACCGAAAAAGGAATAGTATAAAATGTAATTTTTATAGATTATGAAATACATCGATATCGAAAACTGGAAAAGAAAGGAGCATTTCAAATTCTTCTATAAGATGGATTATCCGCAATATAATATCTGTACGGATTTGGATATAACAAACTTTTTGTCGTTTACCCAAAAGGAAAAATTGTCATTTTACTATTCCATGATTTATGCCGTTACCCATATTGCAAATGAGTCTGAGAATTTCAGATACCGTATCCGAGACGGAAAAGTCGTTTTACATGACGTTATCCATCCTTCTTTTACCGAGATGAATGATGATGTTTCTGATGATCTGTTCAAAATGGTTACTGTAGATTTAATAGAACCCATTGCCGATTTTGTGGAGGAAGCCCAGAAGGAGAGTCAAGACCAGAAGATCTATTTTGATCCGAAAAAACTGATCGGAAGGGATGATCTGATTTATATAACCTGCATTCCCTGGATATCGTTTACCCACCTTTCCCATACTATTTCTTTAAAGAAAGATGATGCTGTACCCAGAATATCATGGGGCAAATATTATAATGAAGGAGATAAAATTTTGTTACCGTTTTCGGTTCAGGTTCATCATGCGTTGGCAGACGGTATTCATGTGGGACAGTACATTGAGAGGTTACAAAGTTATTTAGATAATATAGGAATGTCTCAATCAGTTAATGATCGCGGGAATATGGTCGTCCGTCCAATTGAAGAAAGAGATAATAAAACTATAGCGGCATTGATACGTAAAGTCTTTGATGAGTTTAACGCCCCTAAAAAAGACACAGTGTACGATGATCCTCAGACCGATATGTTGTTTCAGGCTTTTACGGATTCCCGCGCAGAATATTGGGTGGTTGAATCGGATAATAAAATATTGGGCGGATGCGGTTTTTATCCCACAAAAGGGTTACCCGAATTGTGTGCCGAAATTGTAAAGTTTTATCTTTCGGATGAATCAAGAGGGAAGGGTACAGGTTCTTATCTTCTCAATATGATTCAAGACAGAGCAGCCAAAGCCGGATATACTCATCTATATATAGAATCTTTCGATGAATTTAAACATGCAGTCGCTTTATACGAAAAAAATGGATTCCGTCATTTGAATAACCGTTTAGGGGATTCGGGACATTATGCGACCACAATCCATATGCTGAAAGAGTTATAAGAATATATTGGGGTCAGTCGTTTTTTTCAGATTGTTATCTTATATAAAACATGCTCCTTAAGGGGGTGTCCGTCGGGTACCGAGGGGTGAGGAAAAGATTTAACCTTTTCCATCCCGATTTTTTGCATTATTCTTTCCGATCTTTTATTAGGCAGTGAAGTAAAAGACCATATTGTTTTGAAGGGCAGGTTTTCCTTTGCATACAAAAGGCAGGCTTTTGCAGCTTCGGTTACATATCCCTTATTCCAGTCCTCTTGTTGTATGCGCCATCCTATTTCAATACCCGGGGCAAAATCAACATTAAAGGTAATATTATGGAAGCCCGTAAACCCGATAAAAGCGCCATCTTCTTTCTTCTCGATTGCATATAAACCATATCCGTACATGGAGAATTCGTCCTGAATCCTGTTATAAAGATCCAGAGATTCTTTATCTGTTAGCGGTTTCAGGAAATATTCCATGACAAGTTGATCATGATTGATCTTTGCAAATACTTCAATATCTTCTTCTTTCCAGCTGCGTAACAATAAACGAGGGGTCTCAAAATATATCATAGGAGGTATAGTATCAATTAATTGTACACAAAATTACAACAAACAGTCTGATTATTTATAATATTAGCAATATCGGACAATTGCGCTTAGCTTGTATTATCTAAATTTGTATTTTGTTTTCCTGAAGAATGTATTTATGGAATATTTTTTGAAATCGGAACGATTGGGATTTACCTATTGGAATGACGAGTTCCTCCATTATGCGATTGATCTTTGGGGAAATCCTCAGGTCTCCCGATTCGTTGTATCTGAAGGCGTTTTCTCTGAAGCTGATATTAAGGAACGCCTCCTTTTAGAGATCAAGAATAAACGACTCTATGGTATACAATATTATCCCGTCTTTCTTCTCGAAGGAGATATATTTGTGGGATGTTGCGGTTTAAGACCGTATGATACCGGAAAGTCTGTTTGTGAATTTGGATTTTACTTCAAACCCGAATATTGGGGTAAAGGGTTTGCACAGGAAGCAGGAATGAAAGTTATAGAATATGCATTAGATACCTTAAACATTTCTAATATTTATGCGGGTCACAATCCAAATAATAAAGCATCCGAAAGGGCTCTGAAAAAACTGGGTTTTGAATATATAGAAGATACGTTTTATGAGCCAACAGGTCTCTATCACCCTCTTTATATGTTAAAACAGAAGAAAATATTCGATAAAGAACTATAGTTTTATGATAAAAGAGATTGTAAAGAAAGATGCCGAAGCAATTTATCTGTTACTTACAAAAAGAAACACGCTGACAATAGGAGAGCTAAGAGAGATTACTGAATATCAGGAGTTATATCTATCTTTAGTTCTTGGTTGGCTGGCAAAGGAAGGTCGGGTTTATTTGGATATAGAGGATGAACTTAGTGTGGCTCCCGTTCAGAAAGCAGTTTAGAAAGATTTGTAGATGATATACGGAGGTATATTTTTATGCGAATGAAAACAACACTCACGGTATAAACATAATATAAGTAAGTAATATGGAAAATAAAAAAAGTGTTCTTATAACCGGTATGAATGTCATAATAGATTGTTCTGATGCAAATATTATGGCCGGTTTTTACAGCAAATTAATGGGTTGGGAATGGACTCATCCCCGGTCTGATGAAGGTTGGGCGGCAATATCCTCTCCAACAGGAATGTTCTTTATATTTCAGGAAGTAGAAGGGTATCAACCTCCTGTGTGGCCATGGCAAGAGGGAAAACAAGCCCAGATGCTGCATCTCGATTTATTTGTCAACAACCTCGAAGAAGGGGTGGCACATGCTATCGAATGTGGCGCGAGAATAGCCGATGAGCAATACTTCAAAACATCAAGAACAATGATCGATCCTGCAGGTCATCCATTCTGCCTTGGTACATATACTCTCGAACCCGAATAATAAAAACCGGATCATTTGATCCGGTTAATAATATATCTGCTTATATTAATCTGAGAATAGCCCATTCGAGTTCGAAAGATCACTTTACCAATAATCGGGTTCGTCATAAATATCATTACTCTTGGTTGATCAATGGACTTTACTCATCTTGCTAAATTACTTTTGTATATACATTTTTAGAGCCAATGTTTAAACAACTTGGCTCTAATTTGTTATTTTTGCCAACGAATGAAGACTACTACACATATACAGGTGTCCGGCCTGAAATAATCTGTAAAGGAACTTTTGCAGATTATCTCTCTTCTATCAGGTAAAACTTACCTGAGCTAATCTCTGTTATCGAAATATTTAGATAATTATTTTTAATTCAGTAGATATTGATATATCTATAACAGGCTGTTCTCTGAGGGGTAAATCTCCGAAAATTAACGGCTTAAGTGCGAACCGACTGATAATTATTGTCTTTGAATATAGAAAGCGAAAGAGTATTATGACTTGCTGTAGAAGTAAAAGAGAAATAGAAATGAGTATTTACTAGAATCGGAGCAATAAAATATTAGCAAGATAAAACAACACTCCGGTTTCGCAGACTTTTATATTTGTAAATAAGTTATGGAAACAACCAAAGAAAGAAGCAAACAGGAATATATATATCGTATAAATAAAGTGATGGATTATATCGAGAAACACATCGACCAACCATTGACTCTTAATGAATTGGCAGATGTAGCGTGTTTCTCATCATTTCATTTTCACAGGATATTTACCTACCTGACAGGAGAAACACCGATTGCTTTTACCCAACGGTTGCGAATAGAGAAAGCAGCGCAGCTATTACGTAATAATCAGGCGCTATCCGTATCAGAGATAGCTTTTATGTGCGGATTCAGTAGCCTTTCCTTGTTTAGCCGGACGTTCCGGAAAACTTTCGGCGTGACTTCCCGCGAATTTAGGAAAGAAGACAGAATCGTGTTGGCAAAAAATGGTGTATATTTTAGCAAGCAGGGTAAACTGGTAAGCAAGAATGGTAAAAATAATCCGGCGATTATGTCTGAACTTTGTCCCGTAGAATTTAAACAATTATTTTTTATGGAAACAAAAATCGAAGTAAAGCAGTTACCGGACATGCGTGTTATTTATTGCCGCCATACCGGTCCGTTCCACGAAATCGGAAAAGCTTATCAGAAGTTGGCACGCTGGGCTGCTCCCCGTGATCTGTATGAAGAGGGGAAAACCAAAAGTATGACAGTTACCCATGATGACCCGGCAGTAACAGATATAAGCAAAGTTCGCCAGAGCGCATGTCTATTAATAGACAAGGACGTTGAGCCGGAAGGAGAATTTGGTAAAATGACTGTTTCGGGAGGGAAATTTGTAGTCGGTCGGTTCGAACTTGGGGTTTCGGACTTTGAACAGGCGTGGAATACTATGTGCGATTGGTTTACCGAAAGCGGATATAAACAGGCTGAAGGTAGCACTTTTGAACTTTATCACAATGATATCAAGCCTGAGAAAACCGGAGCACAGTTTGTTGTTGATATTTGTATTCCGGTAACCCCATTGTGAAAAATCACAATAAAATCCCCTTCGGATAAGTTTCCGGAGGGGATTTTTATATAAAAGCGCAAAACCGGATAATCGCTATTCTGAGTGCAACCGATACCTTTACAAGCAAAAGATATTTATTCAAACTAAAAGAAAAATAAATGAATAGAGAAAGAAAACCACAATAACCGACTCTTACCTGAATAATTGCTTGAAGCCTGTTTCTTTTATTTGATTTTTATAACTTTGAAGTATGAAGCATACCGAAAGTTTACAGGATTTTTATAAAATGTCGGAAAATAAACATTTACTTTCCGGAGAGAATAAAATTATCAGGCACTTCAATATCTTTCCCCGCTGGAGATGTTCTGCTGCGAAAACTTATATTCGCCGCGATTTCTATAGGATTGTTTTAACTAAAGGGAGTGGAATTCTAAGCTTCCTGAACCATAAAGTCAGAATTGACGCACCCTCTATTTTTATAGCCAATAAGATAATCCCTTATTCATGGGAACCTCTATCAGAGAATCAGGATGGTTGGGTATGTTTGTTCTCGAGTGAATTTTTGAATACAACCAATCCGGAGGTATATCCGGTTCTTAATCTGGAAACTATACCGATTTATAATCTGGATAATATTTTACAGGAAGAATTTTCTGCTTTTTTCGAAAAGATCGAAGAAGATTTTAAGTCAGATTATATATATAAATATGCTTTGTTGCAGAACTACCTTAATTTACTTCTACACCGGATACAAATGTTAGGAGATCAGGTGTTCTCAACCAGTCAAATGATGGATGCCGCTCATCGTACGGTTTTTCGTTTCCTTGAACTATTGGAACAGCAATTTCCGGTACAATCTCCCGAAATGCCCTTGGATCTAAAAAGCCCTCAGGACTATGCACGGAAACTTAATATGCACGTCAATCATCTAAATAGTTCAGTAAAGAAGGTTACCGGGAATACTTCTTCCGGATTGATTACCGAAAGAATAGTAACAGAAGCCAGGAGCTTATTGCAGAATACAGATTGGAATATATCGGAAATATCGGATGCTTTGGGTTTTGAATATCCCTCCTATTTTACCAATTTCTTAAAGAAGCATGCCGGAGCTTCGCCCAAAGAATTAAGATTGAGTTATATTCTTTGAATTCTATAAGTATTGATTTGAATTGTATAGCTTGCTTCTTGCTATCTACTCTACTTTTGTATCATAACTTCTAATAATTATAAGAGATATGAAATACAGAAAATTAGGTAACACCAACGAAGAATTATCGGCGATAGGATTGGGTTGTATGGGAATGTCGCATGCCTATTCGGGGCAAGATGACAAAGAAAGTATAGCTACATTGCATAGAGCACTCGAATTAGGAGTGAATTTTTGGGATACAGCTGATTTTTATGGAGGAGGCGAAAACGAGAAATTATTATCTAACGTACTTAAAAGTAAGCGAGATAAGGTATTTCTGGCTACTAAGTTCGGATTACGTTACGAGCAAAGTAATTTATTGGCATCGGAAGTTGACGGCTCACCTGAATGGATGAGAAAAGCTGTTGATCTGAGTTTACAACGTTTGGGAGTTGATTACATAGACCTCTACTATTTACATCGTGTAGATACTAAAGTGCCCATTGAAGAAACAGTAGGAGCTATGTCTGAACTGGTGAAAGAGGGAAAAGTCCGCTATCTGGGACTTTCAGAGGCTTCGGCCGAATCAATAGAAAGAGCGGTCAAAGTACATCCGATAGCAGCTTTACAGAGTGAGTACTCGTTATTGAGCAGGGGCGTAGAGGATAAAATATATCCGCTGATCAGTAAATTAGGCATTTCTCTAGTGCCATATTCACCATTGGGTAGAGGGATGTTTACAGAGAATTTTGATATAGACTTGGAGGAAAATGACGCACGAAGGTCTTTGCCTCGTTTTCAGGGAGATCACTTTGTGAATAATAAACGAATGATGGCTGAATTAACTGAATTTGCACACAGTAAAAATATCAATACGGCTCAACTTGCATTAGCATGGCTTTTAGGAAAAGGTTCTGATATAATTCCTATTCCGGGTACGAAAAAACGGAAATACCTCGAATTAAATGTAAAAGCAGTAGATGCCCAACTTACAGAGAGTGATATTAAGGAGGTAGAAAATATTATAGCCAAATATCCGAATACAGGAGAGCGTTATCCCGAATCGGCAATGAAGCTTGTTAATAAATAAATCATTGATTTATGTGAAGCCTATAGAAAGCGAAAGAGTATATGGAAAGTTCCGGTCTTGTAAAATTGTCCTTTTTTTACAAGACCGGAACTTTTTAATGTGATAACTTTGTCGATCATTAAGTTATATTCTCTTCTGAATGGAAAATTTCCAGATTATAAAACCATCGCCAATGCTTGCTCCATATGTTAAGCATTATTGGTTTTTAAAAGCAAATATTACACATTCATCCCGGACGCGTATAGTGCCAACGGGTCATGTCTGTATGATGTTTCATAGAGGAGAGCGTATATTCTCGGAGTCCGATAATCAATTCCAGCCACAGGCATTTATAAGTGGCCAGGAAAAGTCATTCACAGACTTATTATACACTTCGGATCTGGATATGATCTGCATTGTTTTTCATCCGATTGGAGCCAGAGTCTTCTTCAAGATGCCGATGAGCGAAATTAATGGGCTTAGAACTGATATTTATGATTTGGAAGACAGAGAATTAATAGACCTTCGTAAGGTCTTAGAAGAGACGCAATCAAATATACAGTGCGCTTTGCTGATCGAACAGTTTTTGTTTAAACGAATCCGTAATTTGGCAGACTATAATTTGAAGCGGATAAATACTGCAATAGAACTGATTAATAACCGGCAAACGGATATTAAAACACTTGCCGGAGCCTCTTGCCTGAGTCCAAAGCAATTTAAGAGGATATTTACAGAGATGGTAGGAGCTAATCCTAAAGAATATCAGCGTGTAATTCGTTTTCAAAGAGCATTATTTGTTTTACAAACACAATCGGATATCAATATGGCACAGCTCGCGTTTGAATGTGGCTATTATGATCAACCTCATTTGATAAAGGAATTTAAAGTATTTTCGGGTTATACCCCATTGGAGTATCTCGCGATGTGCACCCCTTATTCCGACTATTTTTCATAGGCCGGAGAATGTCCGTTTTCTACAATACCGGCTACCGGCCTGCCTTTATCTTTGCAGTGTCAAATAATAAAAATACAAGAAGATGAAAAAGAAAAGGTTAGTAGCATTTTTTGAAATTCCAGCAGCTGATTTTTCCAGAGCGGTGAAGTTTTACGAAACAGTACTTAATTTGGAACTATCTGTGATGGAATGCGACGCTGAGAAGATGGCGTTCTTTCCGGAAGAAGACGGAAAATATCCCGGAGCAATTTCTTTTGCCTCAGGATTTAATCCCTCTTTTAATGGGATTTTGATCAGCTTGGCTGTTGACTGTATGGATGAGGTACTCACCCGTATTACTTCAGCCGGAGGTAAAATAGTCAAAGAAAAGACAAAGATAGAAGCTGATAATTTAGGTTATTTTTCCATGTTTACAGATTCGGAAGGGAATATTATCGGATTGTATTCTGATAATTAAGCCAATGTAGAGAAACCGGTAAGGAGAAGATAGCTCTTCTCCTTACCGGTTATTTATTTATGGAACAGCGGATAATTTAGCAAGATAGGGAAACTTTCTCATCGTGATTGGGATTATATTTGTATCCTGCAATGAATAATAAGCAAGGTATTATAACTATTAATAAATAAACAGAATGGAGAAAATTAATATCTATAAGATCAATGTTGTTATCGATTGTAAAGATGCCGGAATCCTTGCCGGCTTCTACAGCCAATTGCTAGGATGGGAATGGACACATCCGCAGGCTAACGGATGGGCTGCAATTACTTCTCCTACAGGTATGGTAATCGCCTTTCAGGAGGTCGAAGAATATCAACCGCCTGTATGGCCATCGGTAAAAGAAAAACAAGGACAGATGTTGCATCTGGATTTTTATGTTGAGAATCTCGAAGAAGCGGTAGCTTATGCAATCCGATTGGGAGCTAAAGTTGCCGATGAACAATATTTTAAGACATCGCGGACAATGATTGATCCCGCCGGGCATCCTTTCTGTCTCGATACGGATGAACCGGAATAAAAGTTATATATCTTTGTATTTATAAACCAACCTACTGTCTGATTAATGAAGTGCCAACTCTGTATATAGCTATCCTGCTTCGGGTGTGTCGGGGAATATCTCTCCGGCATTAAGTTGTTATACCCGTTCCTTTCACAGAGTTTAATCAATAAAATAATATTAATGATTGTCTGTAACGCTTTTGAAGTGTTGCATAGGCATCGCATTTCATACAACAGATGAATTATACATACAAAAAAATCTGGCTTATCAATTTACCCATAATGATAAGCCTGCTCATGGAACAGTTGATTAATATAACCGATTCTATATTTCTGGGGCATGTTAGCCCTATATATCTCGGGGCGTCAGCTTTGGCTTCTATCTATTTTATCGCAATTTTTATGCTGGGCTTCGGTTTTAGCCTTGGTGCGCAGGTAGTTATTGCAAGACGAAACGGAGAAGGGAAATATGCAGATGCCGGTAAGGTATTCTTTCAAAGTTTGATTTCTTTATCCGTTTTTGCGATTGTTGTTTTTGTATTGTCCAAACTATTTTCACCGGTATTGCTCCGAGCGATTATTTCTTCGGATAGTGTATATCAGGCTACAATACAATATATCGAATGGCGTGATTACAGTTATCTGTTTGCTTTTCCTTTATTGGCAATCCGGGCGTTCTTCATAGGTACTACCCATACCAAAATACTTACAGCCAATTCTGTAGTGATGGTGCTCAGTAATGTTCTGTTTAACTATCTGTTGATTTTCGGAAAAGCAGGATTCCCTCAGTTAGGAATCAGCGGTGCCGGTATCGGGTCATCCTTAGCCGAACTTGTCGGATTATTGTTTTTAGCTGTTTATATGTGGCGAAATGCAGATAAAGAAAAGTATGGATTACGCGCTGTATTTGACTTGGGGTTGTCCCTTCATCTTTTCAGGATATCTTTTTGGACTATGATCCGCTCTTTCTTTTGTATTGCTCCCTGGTTCTTATTCTTTGTAGCGATTGAACATTTGGGAGAATATGAACTTGCGGCAGCAAATGTAGTAAGGAGTATCTCTATGCTCTTTTTTGTCATTATCAATTCATTTGCCACGACTACTATTTCCCTTGTAAGTAATCTTATAGGAGCAAATCAGGCAGATAAGGTGATTCCGGTTTGCCGCCGTATTATCGTACTGAATTATGCGATAGGTATTCCGCTAATGTTATTGGCCTTTGCCTTCTCCGAACCTCTTTTGGGGTCATTCACCGATGATCAGGTCGTCGTTCATACGGCGTTCTATCCATTTTATGTAATGTTGTCCACGTTTATTATCTCAGTGCCTGCGTACGTTTATTGTAATACGGTAATTGGCACCGGAAATACTAAGACCGCTTTTATATTTCAGATAATAAATATGTTTGTCTATTTGTCTTATCTATTTTTATTATCCCGTTTACCGGATATTCCGCTTGCGATGTATTGGACGTCCGAGCAATTATATGTAATAGTGTTGCTACTATTATCCTTAGTATACCTTAGGAGAGGTAAATGGCTAAACAAAACAGTATAGTTCTGTTAGTAATGCGAATCAGTAGCAAAAGCAAAAAAGACCCTTACGCTTACGTAAGGTTTTGCTTACACCCGTCAACTAAAAGTACGTTTTAGCAAATAAACAATGATCAAAGGACTTCTCTCGATTATAAATTCCTTTTATTTTTATCTATTACCAAAGAGACCTTTGATATATTGGAACAGAGCAAACTGAAAGTAGAAAATTTAAAAAAAATAAATTCAAAAAAGGTGTCACTTTTGTCACCTTTGTCACCTTTTTAAGAGTATTTGCTTGATGTATAACGAAATAGCAAGATGGCAAAAGTGACACCCGGGTAACAGCCGAATGTCACCTCTGTTTAGTTATTGTCACCTTTCTATAAAGATCATTACAGAAAAAGACAGAACGTCTTCAACTACTGATTTGCATTAGTAATAGATTGTATTGGTTTATCGGGAAGCAGATTTTCTGCTTCCCGGTTTTTTGGGCTTCTTTATTTTTGATTTTTAGTGATAGGCTCAACTAAACTGTTCAGATATACTTCCAGATATGTATAACCTTCTTTGGTAAGATCAGTTGCATTCTTTCCCGGATAGTTCGCTTCGAGCCAACCGTCGGGAATACCATCCTGATTACTGTCAGTGGCGAAGGTACTGCTTCTTAAATCCGGCCACGCAGACCAATTTTTATTCTGAGGGTCAGGATTAAGGTCTGATTGAGAATCAATAATTCCTTTCCGTGGATAGTTCAGGCTTTTCCATACTCCGCCCTGACCATTGTACTTACTCTTCCCCGAGAATGGAGCAGTACCGTTAGTTGTTTCGTCGATTATACGTGTGTCTATATTATCACGAACCTTCGAACATCCGGCATACATCAAAACTTTTTCGTAAGCGGTATGAGCGGTATGTGTATAAACTTCTTTTACATTCAGAGGATTAGCTAATTTCAGTTCATTTTTGTCCTTATTATCGGCAGCACTTACTCCTAACCAGTTATCGCCGGTTACTTCTTTGTTATGGGGCATCACATTTCCGGCTATGTAGAATTTTCCCCATACATCTTTTATACGCTCAAAACCTCCGGTTCCTTTATTGGTACTTATCGCTGTTATCCGGCTCGCGACTCTGTCACTTGTAGCAGGACCAGCTTTATAATAGTTATTCACGAGGTTTACGTGCATTGCTTCACCTCCGTAACAACCTTCGCCATTCCAGTTGTAAAAGACGTTGTTACGTACATCTGTAATGTCGTTTCCGGCATGTTTTGTTCCCGGGCCGAGGCGGGGAGTACGGCTATCGTGGTGTGCGAGCAGGTTGTGGTGGAATGTTGCATTAACTCCTCCCCAGATAGCACCGTATCCGTGCGGTCCTTTTGAATGCCCTGACAAACGCAAACTTTCCGAGATGATACACCATTGCATCGTGAAGTCTTCATTGTCATAGAACGAAGAGCATTCGTCAGTACTCCAGCTTATAGAACAATGGTCAATAATAACATCCTTATTTTTCCTTCCGCTAAACGCATCAGCTCCGTCGGCTTTTTCCGGGGTAAGTTTAAGGTCTCCCATACGAAAACGCATATATCTGATTATGACATTATCTGCGGAGACAACAACCGGATAGTCTGCGATACATATTCCATCGCCCGGTGCCGATTGTCCTGCCACAGTTACATTGCCGCTCGCAATATGTAGAGGAGCGTTCAGCCTGATAGTTCCACTTGTCTTGAATAGGATAGTCCTTTTGCCGTCTTGATTTATACACCAGCGGAGCGAACCTTCATTTGTAGAAGCGTCTCCCGTATCATTGTCCTCGAGTGTATTTACATAGAATACCTTACCACCACGGCCTCCGGTAGTAAACATTCCTCCACCTTCTGCTCCCGGAAATGCAGGCGTTTGTGACATGCTTTTTTCAGATAGCAAGATTCCTGATAAAACTAATATTACAGCAATAATGTCTTTCATGTTAGGTAGTATTTAATTAGTTAAATGTAAAATTAGAAAAAACGGGACTGATTGTACAGTGGTATTTTAGCGTTTTTAGGGGGATAAATTGAATATATATATACTTTTTGGAAATGAGCCGGATGTATCACTTCTCTTTGTAGACAAGTGATATAAAAGAATTTCGATAAAAATATATTGCTACGGATATTAAATAAAAAATCATAATCGTAAATTTGCGGCGATTTTAATTATCATACTTAAAAATAGTTCTCACTTTTATGAAAAAAACATTATTAAAGACAGTATTCATTGTTATGGGAGTATTGTTGATCGGTGGAACTTCTTCGTGTACTTCAAAGTCGGAAAATGCAAGTACTCAAAATGCGTTATCTTCTCAGCAGAATGAAGCTGATATAATTGATGAAAATCCTTTGACGAACCTAATCAAGGGAAATGAAAGGTTTGTTTCGGGTAAACTGGTACATATTCATCAGGATTCTTTACGGGTAAAAGAGTTGACCGAAGGTCAGCATCCGCGTGTAGTCGTTATATGCTGTTCGGACTCGAGAGTTACTCCCGAAATTGTTTTTGACCAGGGTTTAGGTGATATATTTACGATTCGTACAGCCGGAAATGTAATGAGCGATTACGAAGAAGGGAGTATCGAATATGCAGTAGAACATACCGGGGCAAAACTTGTGGTGGTGTTGGGACATACTAGTTGTGGTGCCATAAAAGCGATGCTGGATACAAAAGAAGGGGAAACCGTTCCCGGACATATCGCTTCTATTGTTGATGCGTTAAAAGCAGAAACAGAAGAGAAGGAAGCGCTCGAAAAAGGAGGGGAAGCACTTCCGTATAATGCAGTTAAAGCAAACGTAGAACACGGGGTAAAACAATTGTGTAACTCAAAACCTATCCTGAGTGAAATGCACGAAGAAGGCAAAATCAAGATAGTTGGAGCTATATACCATATAGAAGACGGTAAAGTAGAATTTCTGGATATATAAAAATCTTTTCGGATCAGATTTAAATAAGGCTACACAAATTTGTGTGGCTTTATTTCTTTTGGAAGAGATTTTCTCATCGGTAAAGTTGATGGTAAGCGATACTTTTTTGCTCTAGGGTGAGCTTTACAGCAAAATGGTTTGAACCTATGAGCAATAATTATGATAAAAATATTAATTAGTTTTACAAATCGGTTAATATATAAAAGAACAAGATGGAAAATGAAGTAACAGATATTTTTGAAAGATTGAGAAATGGTGAAACAATTGCCCCTGATGATTCACAAGCCTATAAGATGCGCGAAGCCTCTTATACCACCAAGAAACTATTGGTACAAATGAATAATTCAGATGATCCGGTAGAGATCAGAAAAATATTAGGGCTTGTTACAGGGAGCGAAATTGATGAGAGTGTAGCTGTATTTACACCCCTATATATCAATTATGGGAAACACACTAAAATAGGAAAAAATGTGTTTGTTAATTTTGATTGTACTTTTCTTGATTTAGGAGGAATTACTATAGACGATAATGTCTTGATAGGGCCAAAGGTCAGTTTATTGTCAGAAGGTCATCCGATTTCTCCTCAAAAAAGACATTCTCTTGCCGTAGGGCATATTCATATCAAAAAGAATGCATGGATTGGTGCTAATGTCACTATCCTTTCAGGGGTTACCATTGGCGAAAATGCTATTGTAGCAGCAGGCGCAGTTGTATCGAAAGATGTTCCTGATAATACGATTGTAGGCGGTATACCTGCAAAGGTGATTAAAAATATAGAATGATTATATGCAATACCGCATGGCTAGATATGCCATTGTGCCGACAGATGTCCGTAATGCATCTTCATCGATAAGAAAAGTCGACGTATGTAATCCTGTACATAGTTGATCTCCTTTGATACCGTATCGGTAAAAAGTAGACGGATATTGTTGCGAAAAGAAACCGAAATCTTCCGAAGTCATTCTCTTGGGGAGACCCAGAACCTTTTCTTTACCCAGATATTCAGTGGCAAATGATTTGGCTTGTATTGTTACTGTTTCATCATTGTATGTGCATGGATAGCCGTCATATACATCTATCTCGCACTCGCATCCATATGCGGAAGCTGTGTGAATAGCAATATCTCTGATGATGGGTCTCAGTTTGCTGCGTTCTTCCTCGTCCATGCAGCGTAACGATCCGGCTAAAGTTACAGTATCGGGTATAACATTGGTTGCCCCGTCTGCTATAAACTTACCGAATGATAAGACACAAGGCTTAAATGGATTTGAACGCCGGCTCACAATCTGTTGCATGGATACTATAACTTGCGATGCGGCAAGTACTGTGTCATTTACTTCGTGAGGGATGGCCCCGTGCCCCCCCTTTCCTTTAATCCGGATATGTACTTCGTCCGCCGATGCCATAACCACACCGCTCTCGAAGCCAACAGTTCCTACAGCATAGTCTACATAAGCGTGCTGACCGATAATTAGATCAGGCTTATATGTATCGAAAATACCGTCTTTTAACATTAAGCTGGCTCCACCGGGATGTTTCTCTTCTCCGGGTTGGAATATAAATAGTATAGTTCCTTCAAAATGTTCGCGGAGCTCATTGATAATTCTGGCAACTCCTAATAGACTGGCTGTGTGGGTATCATGCCCGCAGGCATGCATTATCCCTTCATTCTGAGACTTAAAATCGATATTATTCTGTTCCGTAATGGGCAGAGCATCCATATCTGCCCTAAGAGCAATAGTTCTCGATTCGGGATTTCTCCCTTTAATACAGGCTAATATTCCATAGCCTCCTATACGGCTTCTGTGCTCGATACCCCACTGGTTTAGATGCTGTTCTACATATTCGGAGGTATTCTTTTCTTCAAAGGAAAGTTCGGGGTGCCGGTGCAGAAACTTGTAATACGATACTGTATCGTTATGATATAAACTGACTTTTTGATTTATCAGGGATATTAATTCGTTCTTTTCCATCTTTTTACTCTATTGTTACAAATGTAAATTCGGAGCATTAAAAGTACTAATAAGAATTAAGAATCTTGTTTTCTGGGGCTAAAGTTGTACTTTTGTAGTCGATTTATAAGTAAAATATTTTACCGGATGATAATAAAAGACGCTCAGTTTGTAATAAGTAATACCGATTACCGGAAATGCCCGCAAGATGGAAAACCCGAATATGCTTTTATCGGGCGTTCTAATGTAGGAAAATCTTCTCTTATTAATATGCTGACTAACAGGAAGGGATTGGCAATGACTTCGTCTAAGCCGGGGAAAACCCAACTCATAAATCATTTTATTATAAACAACGAATGGTATCTTGTCGATCTTCCGGGGTATGGCTATGCTCAGCGCGGTCGTGAGGGTAGGGAACGTATCAAAACAATTATCGAAGATTATATATTGGAGCGTGAGGCTCTTACAAACTTATTTCTTCTGTTGGACTGCCGTCACGAACCTCAGAAAATAGATCTCGAATTTATAGAATGGCTGGGCGAGAACGCAATTCCGTTTTCCATTATTTTCACAAAAATAGATAAGGTGAGCAAGGCTCATTTGAAAGAAAATCTGACAGTATATTTAGATAAACTTAAAGAAACATGGGACGAGTTACCTCCTGTATTTCAGACTTCATCTGAGCATAGGATAGGAGGAGAGGATGTGCTTGACTATATAGAGCAGATCAATGAAAATCTAAAGAATTGAATATTATGAAAGAAGAATACATGAAGAGAGCTATAGAGCTTTCGATAAAAAGCGTAGAAAATGGGGGAGGCCCTTTTGGTGCAGTGGTTGTGAAAGACGGAAAAATTGTAGCCGAAGGTTCAAATTGTGTCACATTGAATAATGACCCTACAGCCCATGCGGAAGTGACTACAATACGTAAAGCTTGCAGTACTCTCAATACTTTCGATCTGAGTGGCTGCGAGATATACACATCATGTGAACCGTGTCCGATGTGTTTGTCTGCAATATATTGGGCTCGGATTGAGCGTATTTATTTCGGATGTGATAAAACAGATGCAAAGAACATTGGTTTTGATGATTCTTTTATATACGAACAGATCGAATTGAAACCCGAACAAAGAAGCATCGCTTCGTCGCAGGTATTGCATAATGAGGCATTGAAGGCATTCAGAATGTGGACTGAAAAAGAAGATAAAATAGAATATTAATAGTTTATCCGGAAGGAAAATTCTAAACCTGATACAGTAAAATTATACTTTTATTGTGTCAGGTTTTCTTTATTCTACTACCATGAGGTGGATAAATGGAAGTCATTAGTGACATAAAGCCATAAAATGCGCTAAAATAAAATCGCATTTCATATTATTGCTGCTATTATCAAATATATTTACTAATTTTGACAGATGTCTAATCTATAAGAAAGAACGATTCTAATTATTGCAAATATGAAAAAAATCAATTTTAGTGCAGGTCCGTCAATTTTACCCGAACAGACAATAGAGGAAACAGCAAAAGCTATTTTAGATTTCAATGGTTCTACGTTGTCCCTAATGGAAGTTAGTCACCGAGGGAAGGATTTCATCGCAGTAATGGATGAAACGGTCGCTTTGTTCAAAGAACTATTAAACATACCAGAAGGATATTCGGTTATTTTACTTGGAGGAGGGGCGAGTCTGCAATTTTGCATGATTCCGTTTAATCTTCTAGAGAAAAAAGCTGCTTACCTCAATACAGGGACATGGGCAAGCAAGGCAGAAAAGGAAGCAAAATTATTTGGTGAGGTAGTAGAAGTAGCTTCTTCTAAACCAGATAACTTTACTTATATTCCGAAAGATTATACTATACCTGCTGATGCAGATTATTTCCATATAACTACCAATAATACAATTTTCGGTACAGAAATACTTACCGATCTGGATTCTCCTGTTCCGTTGGTAGCGGATATGTCTTCAGATATATTCTCCCGTGTGATAGATGTATCTAAATATGCACTTATCTATGGTGGTGCCCAAAAGAACTTAGCACCTGCGGGAGTGACATTCGTAATCATTAAAGATGAGATACTTGGAAAAGTATCGCGTCAGATACCTACAATGTTGGATTATCGTGTACATATCGAAAACGGATCTATGTTCAATACTCCTCCTGTAGTTCCGGTATATGCCGCTATGCAGACATTACGCTGGCTGAAAGCCAACGGAGGTGTGCCTGCAATGGAAAAAGTAAATAAAGAAAAAGCAGAATTACTTTATACAGAGATAGACCGCAACCCATTATTTGTGGGTACTGCAGCTAAAGAAGACCGCTCTCGCATGAATGTTTGTTTTGTGATGGCTGAAGGCTATAAAGAGTTGGAAGCTGACTTCTTGAAATTTGCTTCAGGCAAAGGTCTTGATGGATTGAAAGGACACCGTTCGGTAGGAGGTTTCAGAGCTTCTATTTACAATGCGATGCCACTTTCGGGAGTTCAGGCATTGGTTGATGCTATGAAGGAATTCGAAAAAAATAATGCAAAATAAACGATTCGGATAAAAAGGGAAAACATGAGTAAAAGAGTATTAATAGCCACTGATAAACCCTTTGCTGCTGAGGCTGTAAAAGGAATCAGGAACGTAATAGAAAAAGCAGGTTACGAATTAGTTCTGCTTGAAAAATATACTGAAAAGCAACAATTACTCGATGCGGTAGCTGATGTAGATGCAGCAATCATCCGTAGCGATATTTTTGATAAAGATGTATTTGCAGCTGGAAAACAACTGAAAATAGTTGTACGTGCAGGTGCAGGTTACGACAATATTGATCTGGATGCTGCAACTTCTCATGGAGTTTGTGCGATGAATACACCCGGACAAAATGCGAATGCTGTAGCCGAACTTGTTTTTGGACTGGCTGTATACGCAATCCGCAATTTCTATAACGGTACATCCGGAACCGAACTTTTAGGTAAAAAGTTGGGAATTCATGCCTATGGTAATGTAGGGCGTAATGTAGCCCGTATTGCTAAAGGATTTGGTATGGATGTGTATGCATTCGATCCATTCTTGTCAGCTGAGGCTATCGAGAAAGAGGGAGTAAAAGCAGTTAAGACAGTAGAAGAACTGTATACAACCTGTCAGTATGTATCATTACATATTCCGGCAACAGCCGAAACTAAAAACTCAATCAATTACGACCTGTTAAGTAAACTTCCAAAGAAAGCTTTATTGCTGAATACTGCCCGTAAAGAAGTAATAAATGAAGTAGAAATTGTGAAGTTTATGGAAGAGCGTACCGATTTCAAATATGTAACTGATATCAAACCCGGTAACCATGATGAGTTGGTAGCTAAGTTTGCCGACAGATACTTTTCTACACCGAAAAAGATGGGTGCACAGACAAGTGAAGCCAATACAAATGCCGGTATAGCAGCTGCTAATCAGATCGTGGATTTCTTCGAAAACGGAAATGAGCGTTTTAAAGTAAATAAATAAAACTCATATAGTATTTGCTGAAAGCCGGAATTGATAATGATCTATTCCGGTTTTTCTTTGAAAAAAAGATGTATTCTTAGGGAAGAATACACCTTTTTTAAAAAAACACAAATATATAGAAAAGTGCTGCTTAGGGTCGTAAATCAATGAATTTAATGTCTGGACTCATCACGTTGTTAACTTTTTCAACAATTCTTTTTGCTGATAAGTCGAAAGAGGCTTTCTGACTAATATTTCGTGATGAACTTCCGATCAGAATACTATAGGTTCCCTTGTCTGCAACCCATGCCGAAACATTCTCGTTGAATGATGCCAAGTCTTTAGGGTTCAGTTTAAAGAAAAGGGTTTGGCTTTCTCCGGGATTTAACGGACGTGTTTTAGCAAAAGCTTTAAGTTCTTTTTCCGGTTTGTC
This sequence comes from Indolivaga macrotermitis, assembly GCF_900128985.1. Classification (GTDB taxonomy): domain Bacteria; phylum Bacteroidota; class Bacteroidia; order Bacteroidales; family Dysgonomonadaceae; genus Dysgonomonas_A; species Dysgonomonas_A macrotermitis. The sequence goes on from NZ_FQUC01000001.1 coordinate 142,611, forward strand.
AATACCTGTTTTAGGAGCGGACATATATAGCTGCACAACTTCTTTTCCGGCTATACTACCCGTATTTTTTATATCTACAGTTACGAATATTTCATTGCCGAATTCTTTGTCACTTACTTTTATATTTGAGTACTCAAATGTTGTATATGACAATCCATAACCGAAAGGATAAGCAGGTTCGATCTTTTTAGTATCGAAATAGCGATATCCGATATATATGCCTTCGCTGTATGTAACATCGGTAGGTTTTTCGATAGGTAATCCCTGAAAATTATCGGCTGTAGAAAGGTCTTCATACTTTGCAGGAATAGTCATAGCCAGCTTTCCTGAAGGGTTTACCTTCCCGGATAATACATCTGCCACAGAATTTCCGGCTTCCTGTCCGGGTAGCCAAGCGAGCAGAATTGCATCAACTTTGTCTTTCCAGCTTGACATTTCAATCACTGCACCTACATTAATAACTACTACCACTTTTTTGCCTTGTACATGGAATGCTGCCGATACCTGATCGAGTAAAGCCAATTCTTCTTTAGTCAGATAAAAGTCACCGTCAAGAGGGCGATCGTCTAATTCACCCGAACTACGTCCGATAGTGATCACTGCCAGATCGTTATTCTTGGCACTTTCTGCAATTAATGATTCTTTCAGTACAGGTTGAGGGAATAAGGGTAATAAGGTGAGCCCGTTGTCAATTGCTTTTTGCTTGGCTTCCTCTTTTGCGACAAAAGGAACGTATACATCGTTCACTTTTTTATCCAATGTATATCCGGCTTTTGTTAAACCTTCGATCAGCGAAACAGTATATGCTTTATTTACGTGTCCGCTACCTGTACCTCCCGAGATAAACTTGTAAGAAAGGCTACCGAATACAGCCAGCTTATTAATATCGGTTGTAAAGGGGAGTGCTTTATTTTTGTTTTCGAGTAATACCATACCTTCCGAAGCAGCCTTACGGGTAAGTTCGGCATGAGCTTTCAGGTCTGGTTTATCCGAATATTTATAGTCTTTCATCTTATGGGAATCGAAAACCATATCCAATACACGTCTGACACAGATATCTATTTCTTGTTCAGTGATCTTTCCGGATTTCAAATCATCTTTCAGGTTTTGTAACTGCGGGCGTATACCGGGCATTAACAGGTCATTTCCGGCTTTTATTTGCTCGGAAGTATAATTCTTTGCAAAGTCTTCGCCACTTAAAGTGCTGTTGAATAGGTTGGATACATCGGAATAACCTCCAAACCAGTCTGTCATAACCAGCCCTTTAAATCCCCATTCGTCACGTAAGATAGTAGTCAACAGGTCATAATCAGCAGAAGTATATTTCCCGTTAATCATGTTATAAGATGACATTATTGTCTTAGGATCCGATTCTTTAACAGCTATTTCAAATCCGCGTAAATATATCTCGCGTAATGTACGAGGCGATACATGTACATTGATACCCATCCGGTTACGTTCACTATTATTGGCTGCATAATGTTTTAAAGAAACACCTACATCATTGCTTTGAATACCGAGAGTCATTGCAGCGGCTATTTTTCCGGATACAACGGGGTCTTCTGAATAGTATTCGTAGTTACGTCCGCACAAAGGGTTACGCATTATGTTGAGCGCAGGTCCTAATTGTATATCCGAGCCATACTCACGCGTCTCATTTCCCAGTGCGTTACCTACTGCCTCTACAAGGGCAACATCCCATGTAGAAGCTATTGATGAGCCGGCAGGAAAACCTGTTGCAAAAAATGTATCGCTTGTATTCTGGCGATTAGGGTTAATACGAACTCCGGCAGGGCCGTCGGTCATGATTACAGCAGGTAATCCGTATTTGAGTAACGGCATAGTCGATCCTGCGGCGCCCGGTACCATAAAGTCTTTAGCTTCCACTATAGGATTTATGGCATCGAACCCTTTAAGCATATCAAAACCGATCATACCTATACCCAGAACAAGGTTTAACTTGTCATCAATAGTCAGACGTTTCATTAAATCAGATACTCGCTGATTATTGGGTAATCGGGTATCTTCGTAAGGCTCCAGTTTTCCGTTTTTATTCAGGTCGGCAAACGACATATTGTCGACTGTGATTTTAGCCGGAGCCTGTGCGCTTACATTAATCGTTGCTGATAGTGCAAGAATAGAGGTTATCTTAAGTTTGTTTAGGAATTTCATAAGTTTGTTTGAGTAAAAAGGTACCCTAAAACCGGGTTTAGGAGTACCTCTTAGGTGCATACTATTATGTTACTTACCTGATAATTTTTTACCTTTTTCTACATAGCTCATATCTCCGAAAGATTCAAGAGAAAATTTTCCGTCTTTGTAAATCACTTTACATACGGCAGCATTGCCCATATGTCCAGCATCAGGCTTTTTGCCGGAGCTGTCTATGTCAGATAAGAATATGCCGATAGACATACCATGTCCTACAACAAGGATGTTCCCACCTCCATTTGCAGCTTCTTTTTCGGCAATTTCGCGAAGAGCTTTTTGCCCTCTGGCTTTTACCTGATTATAGTCTTCTCCTATGCCAAGCGTTTCCAATGCCTTGAAAGTATCCACCATATCTTTTAATAATCCGGGATCTTTTTCCATAGCAGCCATCATCTCTTTGTACGATTTATAATGCAGATATAAAGCAGCATCATTCCACATTTTAGGATTGAACTCGCCTTCGTAGCTACCAAAGTTCGTTTCGCGAATTTGCGGAACTTCAGTAATAGTCATATTAGTCTGTCCTTTTGCATCTAAAACGATACGGGCTGTCTGACGGGCACGCCCCAAATCACTCGAATATGCCGCTTTGAAAGGCACATCCTGTAATCCTACTCCCAGAAATTCCGCAACTTCCACTCCCGGAGGGGTTAGGGGCGCATCAGCCCATCCCTGTACACGGTCCATTGTATTAAGTATAGTTTTTCCGTGACGGGCAATGTACATTACCACTGTATTATCTTTTGTGTCTGTGCTTTTTTTCTGTGCAAAAGCACTTGGTACAAGGGCTAATAAGGTAGCTACTAGTAGTATTTGTATTTTTTTCATAATCTTGGTGTTTTTGTTATTGTCTCAAAGATTTTCCTTTTTCTACATATTCCATATCATTGAATGATACTACAGAATATTTTCCATCTTTATAAATTACTTTGGTTACACTGGCGTTGTGTAATCCGGGTTTTGCCTGTGCCGAATCTAATATCTGTACTATAGAAGATATAGTCAGTCCATGGCAAACGACAAGCACATTACCTCCACCTTTAGCGGCAGATTCGGTAGCTATTTTATCTATAGCCCTTTTCACACGGGTTTCTATAGCTTGCCAGTCTTCGGCCTGTTTTTCAGGATCGGATGCGGCAATATTATCAGCCATTTCGGGTATGGTCAATTCCTCCATGGGTTTATTGGATGCTTTAACCGAAGCTGCTATGGCTACTTTATTAAAATCTCCTTCGAACGAACCGAAATACCACTCTCTTAAATCCTTAGTTTCGCTACGTGGAACATCCGCATTGTGTTTGTTAAAGCTCATTACAATATCTGCTGTCTCACGGGCACGTCCACTATCACTGGTATATATTGCCACGAATGTTGTGTCTTGTAATCCTCGCCCAAGATCTTCTGCAACTTCTACTCCGGCAGGTGTTAGAGGGCTGTCTGCCCATCCCTGTACACGATCCATTGTATTGAATATCGTTTTACCATGGCGTGTAATATACATCACTACTTCACCGTTTTTGGATTCGTCGTTTTTGGCAGAATCCTTATTTGCATTACCGTTGCAAGAGAAACTTGTTCCCGCAATAGCTATTGCAGCTAAAAGATAAAAGAAAGTCTTTTTCATAGTCCCTTATTTTTTGAAGATTAATAATACCGGATAATGATCAGAATAGTAGTCAGTGAAATCGTCTTTCATTATTTCACATTTTACTATGTCGTTCTTCATATTAGAGCTTACATACAGATAATCGTATCGTAACGGAAATTTAGACTGGTCATAAAATAATTTAGTAGGAGCAGATGCGATGAACTGAGGGTGAGTTACTTTTAGTGCATCAACAAAACCAAAGTCTAGAATTTTTTGCTGTATTGTATAATCCAGCTCATCATCTTTTCCTAGATTCTTGTTATGAGGCCTTTTCTTTCTGTCTTCACGGATAAAGTCGCGAAGCTTATTATCGTCATATGCACTTTTATCAAGGGGAGATACCGAATTGAGGTCACCCATGAATAACCATTTCTCTCCGGCAGGTTTCGATTTTATAGTTGCCAGTATCTGGTCGATTTCGTATCCTCTTTTTTCTGATGAAAACGGATGGAAATGTGTTACTACAAAATGCATTCCTTCTATTTCGGCAGTAAGGAAACCATGTGAAGCATTATCAACAACACGGGTAACGTTCACTATTGGATATTTAGAGGTGATAGCAACAGGGAAACTGATAGAACCATCGGGAGCAGGTTCTCTAACTATAAAAACGTAGGGATGCCCATAACTCTCTGCAAATTTCTGGAGGTTATTAGGATTAGCTCCTTTGGGTGCAAATTCGGGATTCTGTTGTGTAAAGCCATTCATTTCCTGTAAAGCAACGATATCCGGGTCTTGCGCTTTGATCCAGGCTGCAAATTTCGACTTGTTTTCAGTAGAGTCTTTTTGCATACCCCAGTATACATTGTAACTGATCAATTTCCATTCTTTTTTCTGGGCATATGATTGAAGAGAAATGATACTGCAAAAGATTAGTAATAATACTGATTTTAGGTATTTTGTTTTCATAGAATTCGCTTTTTTGAGGTTAAGTAAACTGCCCAAGCTCAAACTGATACTTGGGGCAGTTCAACTAACAATATTTAGAATCTGATTCTTGTTTTAAATTCAAGAGTGAATGGACGGATATATGTTCCTGTCAATGGTTTGTCATACAATAGTTTTGCACCTTCGGCAGTAGTAGTATTAGTTCCTGTGATAGAGCCCTGAGCTCCGCTTTGTCTCAATAAGTTTACTGCACTGATGCTGAAATCTACGTTCTTATCATACTTGTAGTTGAATCCGGCAAAAGTTTCCCAACGTCCTGCAAAGATCAAAGTATTAGGATAGTTTGCGTATTCTTTGCTGAAATAGCGTGCGCTGGCCCATACTCTGAATTTACCTCCTGCTCCCCATGTATAGCTAGGGTCAATCTCTATCAGCGTTTTAGATACACTACGCGCTACATTTCCGCTGTTGTCTACAGTTTCGCTGTATGTAGATGTTCCTCCATTCTGGCTTTGAGCTTCGTAGTTGATAGTCATTGCATAATTTTCGTATTTAGGATTTTGCAATGTCAGTAACAAGTGCAGGTTAAATCCTTTGAATGGAGTGAATAGCACGTCTGTTGTCCAGCCTACAGTACTTACATCATAACTACTGGTTTGCTTAGTTGTAGCTGAGAATGTTTCGCCCGGATAGTTAGTATCTGTCCAAGTAGCGTTGAATGTTGAGTTGTTCTTGAAGTTAGTACGTTTGATCTTAGTTACTTTAGAAACCAAGCTGATCATTGGGTGATTGAAGTAAACTCCGGCAGAAAATCCGGGGATTTCACATTTTTCGATTGCAGGATCATCAGCTCCGGCGTATGCGCTAAGTTTACCAGCCTGTTGGATATAATATACATCAGCAAGAAATCCAAAATTCTGGAATGCTTTGTATGTGGCGCTGGCTGTAGCACTAACGTTCCACCAGTCTTTTTTGATATCGGTAGTTTCGCCCGAAATCCAGTTTGTTCCGGCAGCTTTTCTGTCTTCGGCATTATACCAGTCACCATCAATACGTTGCCATTCGATACGTGTACCCACGTCTACGGTTAATTTATCACTTGGTGTCCATTTTTCAGTTCCTACCAACGCCATTTTATTGTCTATACCATTGTAGTACTGCATTGCACCGTTGTACGAACTGTTTCCGTAAGCATCGCCTTGGTTTACCCATCCATATCCGCCACCAGAAAGGGCAGCCCATTTCTCTTGAATGAGTTTTTTAGGATTGGGAGCCACTTCGAACTGATAGTTGTAAGTTGCAGTTATAGCTTTATCTGTATTGTAATACCAGTTATGGAATCCAACCATCCAATGATGCTTTTTTGATTTTTTGCTTAATTCAACACGTGCCATTACTGTATTCTTTACAGTACTAGGGTTGAAAAGCATTAATCCTTTTTGTACAAGACCGTTATAAACCGAAGTAGGATCGTCAGCGTATACATAACGGGAATCACCTACACCAGGAGTCGCATCCGTGCCAATACCCTGAGTGATGCTTGTTATGTATGGATTGTACATACCCGATTTTGCATAATGGTAGCGAAGTGTATAATCCAGTTTCATTCCGTTGTCGAAGTTATGGTCTCCCATCAGGTCGATAACATGCGACGTACTTGCTGCATCTCCCATTGCATCCCATGTTACAGCTTTACCTGTAAGCGGGTCGATTGCATTGATGATACCCGATTGCTCCAGATACGAATCGCGGCCGATTCTGAATCCCGGAAGTTTGTCAACGGTTCCATCCTTACGATATATGTAAGGACTTTGTTTTGTCGAAATAGATTCGCTATAAGCGTATTTGTATTGTAAACCTATCTGTCCTTTAGCATATCTTTTGTTTATAACTCCTTTATATATTTGTGTTTTATCAAGGAATTGAGAAATGTTGGAACTGAATGTCCCGGGGTCCATATTCACGAATGCAGTCAATGAGTAATAGAATCCGTTTTTCATAGGGCCGCTCACGCTTACATCACCCCGTAATAGTCCGTACGAGTTTGTAGTGAATGATGCACTTCCTTTGAATTTATCGGTTCCACGGTTTGTCCATGTACTTACAGAGACACCGACATCACTGGCAAAAAGAGCTGTTTCGGCAACATTTAATACTCCAAATTTCGCGATTCCTGCATCATTACGCCATACGGCTGTAGGGAACTGTCCCATATAGTCATAAACTACAGGCAATCCGTTTTCTAATACTACTGTTCCTCCTACACTGGCGGGTAATCCGATGTTTACGGCACGGGGACCATTGTCAGCCGAAGCATTTAACATCACATTCGAAGTTTTTCCTGCTTTGGTTGTAGCGGCACTAACTGTATCAGTTTTTGCTTTTGCAGGTTCTTGAGCGTAGACTCCCGCGACGCTACTAATCGACATAAGGGCGATTAAGCTGGTTTGACTTAAGATTTTCTTTTTCATGGTTCTTTTAATTGATGAGATTAATAGTTTCAATATGAATAGATTGATTGTTTGAGTGTTTTTCAGGGGTTCATTTCGTACTATACTTTTGAGTCCGGGCATCTTTTATCTCTCCTTTCCAGTTGAGCCCGAATCCAAAATCATAAATATTTCCTTCTGTATCTTTATGACATTCCATATCGAACGGAACATCTTCGAATTGTTTTTCAACAGTAGCCATGTTTGACGGCATTTGCACAGGAAGCAATCCTGATGGTTCATATTTTCCCGAAACAATGTCCATAACAGCTTGTTCTGATACTCCAAAGCGGACGATAATTCCATTTACTTTGTTTTCGAATTCATTGAATACCATCGGACGGGTTGCATTAACAACGACTACCACCGGCTTGTCTTTCATCATATCGCAGGTTGTGAGGATGGTATTCAGATCCATTGTATTGTTTACGGTTGTAGTTTTTCCTTTATATGATCTGTCGGTTATTGTCGGATCTATTACCGGGTCTCCTGCTGCAATACTGTGTTCGCGGGCTTCGGTTGCTGTATATGTTCCGTATTGAAGAGAGATAGGTACATATCCGTTTCCTCCGGCTTTGCGGTCATTGATGCTATAACCTCCGCCGTCAGCATTATAATGAGGCCCGTTTACGAAAACAAGGGCAAAATCAGCTTTTGAAGCATCGTTGGTTACATTGTAATATTTTTTGATGATGTTCATATTTACAGGATAATCCAAAGTCGGCTCTGTCCACAATCCCCACCAATTAGAGGTCGCAGGTGTATAAGTCTTAGGAATATAAACTGTCTTTTTATCTTTCACGGGTAATACATTGCTTTTGTTTTTCAGCATTACAATTGACTTCAACTGAGCGTTGTAACCGGCTTGCATGAATTCGGGGCAGCCTACTGTTTCCGCACTTTCTTTTACATTTAAATAAGGATTCTCGAATAAACCTAAATGAAAGATATTCTTCAGAAGGCGAACGGCTGATTGCTCAAATCTTTTTCTCATAAAGGCTTTCCCGTGTTCCTTTACTCCCATCTGATATGCAGCCATTACGGGTGCCACTTGGTTATTACCTCCGAATTGGTCAACTCCGGCCATTAAAGCTATATAGTGTCTTTCGTCTTCGGTCATTTTTTCCACACCCCATGGTTTACCCATAAATTGATCCGGAGTTTGCCCTTCATTATGAGTAACCATCCAGTCTGTACAAACCACGCCGTCATATCCGTATTTTTCTCTTAGCAGGTCGGTGATAATGTATTTACTGAAACCATTGGCGTAATTTGTTCCGTCTTTAGATTGGTTATATGAGATTGTGTAATAAGGCATAACTGCAGATGCTGCCCCTGTTTTTCCATCTAGTTTAAATGCTCCTTCAGTAAAAGGTTTCAAGTGGGTTTCGAAGTTATTTCCGGGATATACGGCAAATTTACCAAATGCCCAATGCCCGTCGCGACCACCTTCTTCCGGTCCGCCGCTAGGCCAGTGTTTTACCATCGCATTAACGCTCTGGTATCCCCATCCGTCTTTGATCTCGTCACTGCCTGTAGAAGTCTGGAAACCATCAATGTATGCTCTTGCCATATCTGTGGTTAACTCAGGACTTTCTCCGTAAGTCATTCCTATGCGGAACCAACGGGGTTCGGTTCCTAAGTCAATTTGAGGAGATAAGGCTGTTCCGATTCCGAGTGCACGGTATTCTTTAGATGCTATTTCGCCGAACTGTTTCATTACAGCCGTATCGAATGTTGCTGCCATCCCTAATCCGTCGGGCCAGATAGAGATATCTCCATTACCTCCTGCGTTGAATTCAGCTTTTACTCCGTCCGAAGCATGGCGGGGGTCAGAACTGGTATTTCCGGGTATACCTAAACCAATACCTTCGGCATAGGCTTGCATAGAGTTATTCCAACGGGCGGCAATCTCCGGAGATTGGAGGCTCATAACCAGTATATGACGCAGGTTATCTGTTTTTAAGATTTTTTTCTGTTCATCTGACAGATCCCAAGGATTAGCTCCGCTTTCGGAAAAAGGTTTACTGTTATAAGTGGCAGCTCCGAAACCTGAAGATGGAGATGGTATCATCTGATGGCTGCTGTATAGCATCAGTCCGGCTATTTCTTCGGCAGTCATCCGTTTGGCTAAGTCCTGGGCTCTTACTTCAGCAGGTAGTCGCCAGTCTTCATACGTGTCCAGCTTACCATTCTTATTCAGATCTTTAAATTTTAGTCCGTCTTTAGTAATGATTTTTACTCCTGAGTTTGGAGAATAGCCGAGTGTTGCTCCGTTTGTATTCTCTACTATGGTAAAGTCTTGAGAGAAAGAGGCTGCAGGAATAGCAAGAACAGACAATATTATAAGTGTCTTTTTCATCATGTTAAGGTGTTTTACGAATTGATTAGAATGTTATCTGAGGCAAATATATTTTAATATTTGTAAAAAAATACAATAAGATGCGTTAAAATGACGCAGATATGTTTTAAAGCATAAAGTGCGTGAAAACGACGCACGAAAATAGATTGTTATATATTGCGATGAAATCATTATTTTTGTATGTAGAGATTACACAAATAAAAAGACTTATAATAGAATAGAAATGAAGAAGAATGCGCTTCACCCATATTCATCGGAGAATACCCATCCGGGATTCTCTTTGAATTGTGCTGTTTTTACCTTGCACGAGGGGAAAATAAAGGTACTGCTGGGTAAACCTGAATTTATGATAGATGATTACTGGATGCTACCCGGAGGATTTATGTTCAAGGAAGAAAGTGCGGATGAAGCAGCCTGGCGCGAGCTCGAAGGTTTCTCGGGGCTTTCCAATATATATATGAAGCAATTTTACTTATTCAGTGACCCGAAAAGGACTATTATTGAACAAAACGCAGGTATCCTGAAAAAAAATGAAATGCCGGAAGAAGCCGAAAATAAATGGTTTTTGCAGCGTTTCCTTAGTCTGGGATATTATGGGCTGGTAAGGTACAACGAAGCTCAAAAGGCTTTGAGACCGGCTAAAGATATGAAGCTGAAGTGGTACAATGTAAAGGAACTGCCTCCTTTGTATACCGATCACGAGAATATTGTAAAAACAGCATTAGATACAATAAGGGCGTTACTGCCTGTTATTCCCTTATGCTATGAATTGCTTCCGGAAAAGTTTACGATGTACGAACTCCGTAAGATATATGAAAATATACTCGACAGAAGCTTCGACAGGAGAAACTTCCAACGTAAGATATTACTGGAAGGGAATATCGTACAGTTAGACGAACGTAAGAAAGGCAATGCATATAATGCGCCTATACTGTACACATTCGAAAAGACAGCAAATAAAAATATTACTTCTATCTGGGGCGAGGGTACAAAGGTTGAATAATGTTAATACAATAAATTAGAACAAAATTCGGATACAGTCCGGCTTTTAAACGTAAATCTTGAGTCATTCAGTACTTTAGGCTCTACTGATTGCCCTTCAGTCAGAAACGTTGCCATTTCACCCATCATAAACTGTAAAAGGCATGCCGGTACTCTTAATGGAAGTATTCCTCGGTAATGCTTTGATACACAACGTATAAATTCTTCGTGACTGATTATTTTGGGGGAAACAAGGTTTACAGTTCCTGTAATCTCATTATTATAAACAATATATTCGATAGAACGTGCCAGATCTGCTATGTCTATCCATGGAAATGGTTGTTTCCCTGACCCAAAAACAGCCCTCAGGCCTACCTTGGCCGGAAATGCCAATTTCTTGAAAGCTCCACCTTCTGAAGCCAGTACAACTCCAAACCGCGTAATACAAAGCCTCACTTCGGGAGAAACTTTCTTTGCTTCGGTTTCCCAATACTCGCATAGATCGGATAAAAATCCGTTACCTTTTGTAAACTCATATTCGTTATGCAACCCTTCAGAATGATAATATCCTACAGCCGAAGCCGAAATGAGTAGCCGGGGTTTATGAGACGATTTATTTATTGCGTCCACTATTTTTTGAGTAGTTTTAATGCGACTGCTGTACAATTCCTGTTTATATGCTTCAGTCCATTTCTTGTTGATCGATGCGCCGGCAAGATTAACGACCATATCTGCCTGTTCTAAGATACCTGACAATAAAGATTCGTGTCCGTCGGAAAGCTCCCTACGTCCGATGGGAATGATGGTATGCCCACGGCTTTCGAAATAGTTAGAAAGATAAGTCCCGATAAAACCGGTAGATCCGCTTATAGCTATTTTCATATAATTACCTCCCATTCTTCTATTTCACCCTCATGGATACTGAATATAGGATGAGGCTGTATTGTATCTACTAATGGGATCATTCTCTTTAGATATTCGGGGTTTCGTTTTTCAAGTTTTCTTTTCAGATGCATCATTTCATATCTGATTTGTCCTTCTGTTACAGAAAGTAGAGGAAGGTTATGTGTTAGTTTAATTTTATCCGAGTTGTATGAATATCCCCGCTTTGAAGCTTCAAGATAGATTTCGGTCAGGAAGGCATTGATGTATGATATAGGGTCAGCCGATTGTTTGAAGCGTTGTAACTGGGGATGGCTAGTATAGCCTTTTGTTTTGCCTTCGAGCACATGTTTGGCCAGCAAGCCTTCGCGCCAACAGGCATTTAACCCTGCTGAATCTAAGTACATGGGATGGACAGACCAAAGTCTCATGGGGAGATATATTATTTATCCAGAAGATTTTTGATTTCGCTTTCGATTTTAAGAGGGCGTGTCACAGGTGCATATCGTTCTACGACATTACCATCTTTATCTACTAGAAATTTGGTGAAATTCCATTTTATGGCATCCCCCAGAAACCCTTTGCCTTGCTGTTTCAGATAGACGTATAAGGGATCGGCATTCTCGCCGTTAACATTTATCTTGGCAAAAGTACGGAAGGTTGTTTTGTATTTCATTTCACAAAAACTCGCTATTTCCTCGTTACTGCCGGGGGCTTGTTTTCCAAACTGATTACATGGAAAATCGAGAATTTCGAATCCCGAATCTTTGTATTTTAAATACAGGTCTTGTAACTCTTTATATTGAGGAGTAAATCCGCAGGCTGTGGCTGTATTTACTATCAATAAAACTTTGCCTTTGTATTCGCCGAGAGAAACGTCGTTGCCTTTTGTATCCTTTACCGTAAAATCATATACGCCCATAATGTTGCATTTACTATATACAACAAACTGAAACTGTTTTTGATCGTTTGAAAGTTAAATTTTTTCGGAGAAAGAACGGTGGCACGATTATCTTATCTTCTGTTTGTGTTATAATATATGGTATATCGCAACAATATGGCAAATACTACCGCCAAGGACAAAGAAATGAAACACTGTATGCATGTATGGTTTCTTTGCCCACGAATAGAATAATGCACCGATTATATAAGAAATGCCTCCGGCTATGAGCCAGTATAGGGAATCTATTTCTCCATCCGAACTCAGAATCGTGATCAGGGGTTTAAATGCTACCAGAATACTACAACCCATAACTACATAGCAGGCGGTTTCGATATAGCTATGTTTTCCGGATTTCCGGAAGCTGACAATGACCCCGACTAATGCCGCCAGCCATATGAAGGTCGACAATCCCCATCCCCAATATCCCTGATCACGTAATACAATCAGGGTAAAAGGGGTATATGTACCTGCTATATGCAGATAGATAGAGGCATGATCAAACTTCTGCAGAATATTCTTTCGTACACCTACAGCACAAGCATGGTAGCTTGTAGAAATAACATAGCACGATAACATCCCGAACAGGTATATACAAACACTGCCCGTAGCCCATTTACTTCCACTATCCAGGGTTGCCGATAGTAAGATAAACGCAGCAACAATACCGAGTAGGATACCGGCAGCATGCGACAAGCTGTTTGCTAATTCTTCGTTTTTACTGTAAACTCTGCTTCGTGCCATCTTCTTTTTTTTTTGTAAAAGTATCTATAAATTATCAAACCATCTTAAGGTGTCTGAGAATAAAGTCGGCTCTTTCTTCAACCGGGATACAGGGCAGCTCTATTAATCTGTAGCCAGAGGATCTGTATGTAGCACGCATAACATGAAAGGTTTCAACAGCTATCGCAAAGTCTTGTTTTCGCTCGCTGTCTGTTTCATATATCTCTTTCCACGGAGGAAGAATAAATGCTACCGGGTTATACCGGAAATCCTTTAAGACAAAATCCAGATGGGAATTGTAAGGGAGATTCATCAGTTGTTCGTAACCAAATGTGTCTGGAATTCCACGATCGAAAAAAATAGTTTCTTCTAAGTCGATATTTGTCTGATAGTCAATAATGGATTGGTCGAGCATTAGCTTAGAATATTCTTTTATGTCTGCCCAAGGCAATGCTCTACCTTTTATCTGGACTTGTTGGCGGATAATTTCGCGGGCTGCTTCTCTGATACATTTAAAGCCTTTGGTTTGTAATTCATTTATCAATGAAATCTTACCTGCACCGGGGCCTCCGGTGATAATATAATAGTTATCTTTTTGCATAATAAATTGTTATTGATTATTATAAATAATAAAAATCCCGACATTCTGCCGTATGCCGGAAACGGTTGGAGGATGAATATTGTACCCGAACCGGTACTAAGTGAAAGAAAAAAGGAGTAAAGTATTGTGCTATTTAATCGATATATAAAAGTAATGGATAATAATGAAATATCAGCGATCCCGGTATTCGAGAGGGGTCATTCCTGTATATTGTCGAAAATACCGACCGAAAAAAGAGGGGTTGGAGAAGTTTAACTCTTCTGAAATTTGCATGACTGTAAGGTCTGTAGTTTTGAGTTTTGTTTTAGCCTCAATAATTACTGCTTCATTAATCCAATCGAGGGCAGTTCTGTCTGTTACTTTTTTCAGAGTGCTCGATAAATACTTGGGTGTTACAAATAGCTGGTCGGCATAAAAAGAGACATTACGGACTTGCTTGCGGTTTTGCATCAATAATTTAAGGAAATTTTTTATCAGCCTTTCTTTATGGGGAGATTTTATTTCTAAATCAGATTCTGTATCTGTGTAGATAGAACATGCTTGTATTACGGCAGAATATAATAGTCCGCGGACTATTTCCTTCCGGTATACCTGAGTATCCCTTTGATGAAGATTCTTGATCATGTTATAGTATGTCTGAAGCTCCTGCATTATTCCGGTAGGAACTTTTATGCTCGGTTGCTTTCCTATTTTGAAAGCGACATTCAGGTCAAAAGGAAAGGATATACCGGATAAAATATCCAGAGGAAAGAATAAATATTGTATGTGTAAAAATTCGCTCCGCGATATAGGCTCAAATATTTGATTGGGAAATATAATGAGTAGCATATCCTTTTCTATACTATACTCCCTTAGGTCTATTTTGAATCTGGCCTTGCCTGCGGAGCAGAATGCTAAAAGAAAGCCTTCGAATATATGAGGAAAGTCGAGTAAAGTACTTTTAGGTATACGCGTAAGTTCGGAAAATACAACATCCTCGACAACATAAGCGTCCGAATTTTTATCCAAAATATCTTTTCCCGAAATACGTCCTATTTTTCTCATAGTGGACCAAATGGCTTGGGTAAATATTAAACAACTCTATTGAGAAGGTAAAGATAAGAGAAAAAGAGAAAAATAGGACATATTTGACGAAGTTCAGGCAATACAATTTTAGTAGAAAAAAAAGAACTTTGTCAACGTAAATCAGATATGATTATGAAACGGGTTTTTCGAATTAATTCATTACACTGCCTTGTGGCGCTCATTTTATTGTTCGGTATAATGTATATAGTCGAGAAGGTTACGCCAAGAGCCAGTGTTGAATCTATTAGTCAGACACGGTTAATGGAAGTGGATTTTCGGATGTTGAAGGATCGGACGCATAATGGCATTTCGTATGTATTATTCTACGAAGAAGATTCGGACCGGTGTGTAAGGATGGCTGATAATCTGGATCGATTTTCGGAAGAACAAAAGGATACCCATTTTTATTGTGTTAATATAGCAAAACACAGGCAAGAAAAGTTCCATTTAAGATCGCAAGTGCCTTATGTCGTGATATACAAAGATGGAAAGCCAATTCAGGAGGTAATGGGGATTGTCCCTGTCTCAAATTTAGAAATCATTCATAAAAGAGTAAACAGAAACAATTGAATTATATGACTACACTAATTAAGCAACAAACATTAAAGAGTAGTTTTTCGCTCGAAGGTAAGGGATTGCATTCCGGTGTTCATACAAAAATAACATTCAGTCCGGCACCCGAAAATCACGGATATAAGATTATGCGTACCGATTTGAAGGACACTCCGGTTATAGATGCTTTAGCAGAGAATGTAATAGATACCGAGAGGTGTACCGTTTTGGGTAGTAACGGAGTGCAGGTTGCTACTGTTGAGCATGCAATGGCGGCCTTATATGCCTGCGAAATTGATAATTGTCTGATCGAGATCGACTCGCCTGAATTTCCTATATTGGATGGAAGTGCGATTCAGTATATCAAACAGCTAAAAGAAGTTGGAACCCAGATACAAGATGCAGAAAGGATATACCTTGATTTTCCAAGAAAGAAATTTAAGATATCCGATCCTCAAACCGGAGCAAGTATGCAATTGATCCCATCTCAGGATTCGTATACCATCCAATGCGAGATTTCCTTTAATTCTCCATTGTTGAGGAAGCAGAGTGCCAGCCTCGAGAATCTACGGGAATTTGCCCGTGAAATAGCATCTGCCCGCACATTCGTATTTGTCAGGGAGATACAATATCTGCTTCAGAATGATCTGATCAAAGGAGGAGATCTGGATAATTCAATTGTGATTTATGATTCGGTCTTATCACAGGAAGAATATAACAAAATAGCCGATATTGTCGGAGTAGGTTATCGTGATGCAGGTAAATTAGGCTATATAATGAACCGTCCCTTGTTATTCAGTAATGAACCGGCTCGACATAAGCTTCTGGATATAATGGGAGATCTGGCTTTAGCCGGAGGTTTTATTAAAGGACGTGTAGTAGCTAACCGTCCCGGACATAAAATCAATAACCAGCTAGCTCGTGCCATACGCGAATACTATATCGAAAGTATTAAAGACAAAGAGATGAAGAAACGGGATAAAAAGTATGCCATGACAGCATCTCCTGCTTGAATGCTATAGAGTTAATGAAATTGGAAGATATAGAGAAATATCAGGTATAATGAAAAAACTACTTTTATTTTTACACATAAATTCAAAAATCCTAACAGGCTTTATTGTAGGCGGTTTCTTAGGATATCTACACTGGTTTTATTTTGGATGTTATTGGGGTAATTATCTCCTCTCAGCCGAGTGCTGGGTCAATTGTGCCGTAGGTGCAATCTTTGGAGGCTTTGTTGCCAGCTTGTTCAATATAGATAGCATCTGACCGGTTTATTTATGCTAAGATACCGTAATAGAAGATAGCCAGCTGTGAAGCTGGCTATTTTTTTATATCAATATTCGGCAGGTAATGCTTCCAACTGGACTCTCGAGAATACCGGCCCGTCTTTACATACATACTGGCTGCCTACATTGCATCGGCCACACTTGCCGACGCCACATTTCATCCGGTTTTCTAGTGTAGTGTATATGTTTTCGGGTTGAAAACCAAGCTTATCCAAAACAGGAAAAGTGAATTTGATCATCACCGGAGGTCCGCAAACTATTGCAATTGTATTTTTGGGCGAAGGATTCATTTTTTCTAGAACACTCGGTACAAAGCCTATTTCCCCCTTCCAGTCAGGAGTTTCGCCTCCCGGATCGACTGTGGTGACAAGGTTTACATCCGAACGCTCTTCCCACTCCTTTAGTTCGTGTTTATATACTAAGTCTGCAACTGATTTAGCTCCATAAAGGATGCTGATATTGTTGAAATTTTCCCGCGTGTCCAATACATTCCATATAACGCACCGCATTGGTGGAAGCGCTATACCTCCTGCAATGAAAACAAGGTTCTTGCCTTTCCACTCATCCAAAGGAAATGTATTGCCGAATGGTCCCCTGAAACCCATGGTCTGACCCTCTTCTAATTTGGCGAGAGCCGAAGTAACCTTCCCAGCTTCCCGGAAAGTACATTCGATATATCCTTTGCGGGTAGGAGAGGAGGCGATACAGAAAGTACATTCTCCTTCACCAAATGCCGAATACTCGCCGAACTGTCCGGCTTTGAATTCGAAGTTTTTAGCTGTTTCTTCGTCCTTGAATTTTAGGCGGAATGTTTTCACTCCCGGAGCTTCCTGAGTGATCTTTTCGATCGTTACCAGATGAGGTAAATATATATTGTCATTCATCGTTTTATCTTTTTAATTATAACTCAGCTATTCCCGTAAGGTGTTCCGACAGGTTCATGTCTACCGGACAGGCTCTCGAACAGCGTCCACAACCCGTACACCCTCTGACCGACAATCGTTCGGGCATATACGAGAATTTATGCAGAAGGCGCTGGCGCCAGCGTTGACTCTGGATTTCGCGTGGATTGTGTCCCGAAGTATGTATTGTGAAAAGAGAGAATCCGCACGAATCCCAACAACGCAGGCGGTTGCCCGAATTACCTTTTGTATCTTCCTGTATGTCGAAACAGGCACAGGTGGGGCATACAAATGCGCAGGCTCCACAACCGATACAACGCTCCGATTGTTGTTTCCATACTTCACTCTCGAACATATGGGATATTTTGGTATTAAGTTCTTCCAGATTGAATTTAACCGGAAGCTTAGCCAAAAAGTCATCTTTATTGATATTGGGGTCTGCTCCGAACAGATCAATATATTTATCTACAAGGTTTTTACCTTTTTCGGTGACAATCTCTACAAGGTAACCATCCGTAATTGGAGTCAGCAGTATATCGCTGCCTTCGGTATTACCGGGACTACCATTTACTGAGGTGCAGAAACAGTAGTCGTCGCATTGAGTACAACTCATCGAAATGAGAGTAGTACGGTCTATATGCGCATTGAAAGGCTTGTCTTTTGTATCCCAGTTGAATATTCCCGACAGAGGGCGGAATCCTGCAGCGTCGCATGGATGGATACCGAACACAACGGTATAAGGAACACTTTCTGCGTCGAAATCTGTAAGTTGTACATCTCCCTTGTTTTTCTCGAATGAGAATAGTTTCTCGGTGCGGGGAAATGCAACAGCCTTAGCCGATTGAGTCGTTTGTATATGGTCGAGGCTGATCTCGTCAGCAGAAGTAATATATTTAAAATCGGTTTTATCGCCTTTGGAAACGGGAGCGAAAATTCTTTGTCCATCGTTACCCATTTTATTTAACCAGACTTTCAGAGAGTCTTGCGATATATGTTTTTTTTCCATAAGGCTTACAATATAAAGGATTCTTGGTCTTCGGGTTTGAATGTAGACAACACATTGCCACGCTCGTCATCTCCTCCGAAATTTGCTAAAACAGATTCTTTCATCTTATGGGTAAGCAGGTGGATAGGTATTCCCAACGGACATGCTGTACCACACGATCCGCAGTCGGAACAACGTCCTGCCATATGCATCACCCGGTTTATTTGCCATTCCATGTTGCCCAATGTACTAGCCCATGGCTGTATCCATTGGGGACGGTTTACTTCCACTATACATTTGGTACAGTAACACATAGGGCATGCAGCCCGGCAGGCATAGCATTTGAAGCATTTAGAAAGCTCATCTGTCCAAAACTCCCAGCGTTCGGCAGGAGACATTGCGTTGATCTTACTGACCAGCTCGTCATCTTCCGGTTTAGCCGGAGGAGGAGTCTCCTTCAGATATGCTTTTATTTGTTCCTGACCTTCAAATACAGAAAGGTTACCGTCTGAGCCAATCCCGATGATTGTCAGAAGGTCTTTATTCAGTTGGTTTTCGTTGAACAGTTGCGATATACTTTTCAGGGCATAATATGAAGCCGATATTCCGACACGCTTACCTCTTACCAAATCTTTGCGGGTAAGGTAAACAGCGAGATTTCCCTGACATCTGTCGTCAAATACCAGCTTGGTGGCATCTGTTGCATTTTTGGCAAAGAACGGACGCGGACGGCGCGAACCTTCTTCATAACCGATGAACAGGTCGATAGCCTCTTTGTCGAAAAGCTCTTTTACTTTGTTTATAAGTTCACTCATTGCGGCACCTCCATTTCTTTGGCTAGTTCGACTTCGTTCTCTGCTAAAAAGCTGGCGGCTTTGCGGTATTCGGTATAAGGACCCATTTCCCGGATAGTGCTAACAGTGTCATTTACTATGTCCGCCCATTTAGCCCCTTCAGCAGCAGATACCCATGCAAACCGGATACGGTTGACATCTATTCCCATAAAGTCGAGCAGACTGCGGAAGAGAATCCAACGGCGGCGGGCATGAAAGTTACCCGATGTATAATGACAATCGTTCGGATGGCAACCCGATACGATAATACCATCGGAGCCATTGGCAAAAGCTTTCAACAGCAGCATAAAATCAATCCGTCCCGTACAAGGAAACCGAACAATCTTCACATTCGAAGCATATTTGATACGGCTCGTGCCTGTGAGGTCTGCTCCGGCGTAAGTACACCAATTGCAGACAAAAGCGACTATTTTAGGTTCAAATTCGTTATTCATAGAATTTTAGTTTTTCTTCATAATAAAGGTGACACTGGGTTACAAAAAAGTAACAAACGTTACAAATAAGGTGTCACGAAAGTGACACTGTTACCTCTTTTGTTACCTTGTCAATTAATTGATTATAAATGTATAATGCTCTGTAAAGTGACAAAAGTGACAAGTTTTATACTATTTTATTTTCTGATTTAATTTGCCTTGTATTAATCAAGTACTATTAAACCGTGTTTTCAGGTACGCTATGTAGGAGCAGATAAGTTTTTCTGATTAAAGTAGGTGAAAATCTGCCCCTACATAAAATACCCTATCATATCAATTAAAATAAAACTTCGAAAAATAAAAAAGATCTCTTTCGGGAAACACATCCCATATATAGATAAATTACGGACAGTAAGTTTTTAGTCGGCAAGTACTGCCATAACTTCGGCGTACATCTGTTCGTTAGAAAATCCTTGTATATCGATTGATTTCGAACGGCAGAATGAAACACAGGTTCCGCAACCCTGACAAAGTCCGGGATTGACACGGGCAACTGTTTTGATAACTTCACCCTGACGGTTTTTGATCTCTTCGTGTTCAATAGCCTGATAAGGGCAAGCAGTTTCGCACATGAAACACCCTACGCAGGTCGACACATCATGAGAAGGAATACGATTTACAACCGCTATGATAGGTTCACGGGTCAGCTCGTCATTCGAGAATAAACCGATAACCTTAGCTGCTGCTCCCGAAGCTGTACTTACCGTATCGGGAATGTCTTTGGGAGCCTGACAAGCACCACACAGGTATATTCCGGCAGTATTAGTTTCAACGGGTTTTAGTTTAGGATGAGCTTCGGCAAAGAACTTATAAGGGTCGTATGATACGTGCATTTTTTGCGCCAGTTCTTCTGCTCCGCAATTAGATACTCCGGCTGATGCCAGCACTACCATATCTGCTTCAATCTCTACGGGTTTAGCTCCCATGAGGGTATCAACGCCGCGTACAATCAGTTTGCCGTCTTTTTCGTAAACACGGGCAACACGTCCGCGTATATAATTTGCTCCGTCGTCTTCGATGGCGCGGCGTACAAACTCTTCGTAGTTTTTACCACCGGCACGGATGTCCATGTAAAATACGTACGATTCGCCTTCGTGTACCTTATGCTGATAGAGCATAGCATGCTTAGCAGTGTACATACAGCATATTTTAGAGCAGTAAGGAATTCCTTTTGCCGGATCACGTGAACCTGCACAGGCAATAAATACTACTTTCTGCGGAATCTTACCATCCGACGGGCGGCGTATCTCGCCCAGAGTAGGGCCCGATGCCGATGCCAGACGCTCGAACTGCAATCCGGTAATCACATCAGGGTATTTACCGTAACCGTATTCAGGGAAGAAATCGGGTTTCAGTACATCGAAACCTGTTGCCAGAACAATAGCCCCTATATCTTCGGTGATCAGTTCATCGGGTTTATCGAATGCGATGGCTCCTGTAGGACATACTTTTTCGCAAACCTTACACTTACCATTCAGGTAATAGTTACAATTCGCCTTGTCTATGACCGGCTTATTGGGTACAGCCTGAGGGAATGGTGTATATATAGCAGTACGCATGCCTAATCCGGCATTGAATTCGCTCGGAATTTTTTTCTTCGGACACTTACTCCAGCAGATACCGCAACCTGTACAGGTCTTGGGGTCTACACTTTTTGCTTTCAGGCGGATAGTGGCTTTGAAATTTCCGATAGAACCGTCCAGACTTTCCAGTTCGGCATAATTATATAAGGTGATGTTGGGATGCTGAGCTACTTCCACCATTCGAGGTGTAAGGATACATTGCGAGCAGTCGAGGGTAGGGAAGGTCTCCGACAATTGAGACATATGCCCTCCGATAGACGGTTCACGTTCTATCAGTATTACCTGTTTCCCTGCATTGGCAATATCCAGACTGGCTTGTATACCGGCAATCCCTCCGCCTATAACCAGTGCTTTTTTGGTGATGGGCACTTTAATCGCATTAAGAGGCTTGTCGAGTTTGGTTTTGGCAACAAGCATCTTAACGAGGTCGATAGCCTTTTCGGTTGTAGTATCGCTCTTGTCATGTACCCACGAACAGTGTTCGCGCAGATTCGACATTTCGCACATATAAGGGTTCAGTCCGGCTTCGGCACACGCCTTACGGAAAGTAGGTTCGTGCATCCGCGGAGAACAGGCACCGATAACAACACCTGTAAGTCCTTTTTCTTTGATGGCCTCTTTGATCATCGTTTGTCCCGGATCGGAACACATATATTTGTAGTCGGTGGCAAATTCTACCCCTTCTATGTTAGCAGCTTCTTGTGCGACTTTTTTGCAGTCGACTGTTGCGCTGATATTTTCGCCGCAATGGCAAATAAAAACTCCTATTTTTGACATAATCTAAGTCTTTTATAGCTTATGCAAAGCTGGGTGCGACAAATAGTTTCTTAAGTCCCAATGTATCCCTGTCTAATCCGACAGCCAGTCCGATAGCCTGAGTAATATACAATACAGGCGTTTCGATTTTAGTTTGCAGGTAGCTGTTGATGTGTGGGCGGCGCATATCCAGATTTGATTGGCACATAGGGCAGGCTACAATGATAGCTTCTGCTCCCCGGTCGCTCGCATCCTTTACTATCCGTCCCGAAAGTTTGGCTACGATATCGGTTCGTGATACAGAGAATCCGGCTCCGCAACATTCGGTTTTATATCCCCAATCCATAGAAGTAGCACCTATTTTGCGCATCAGGTCGTCCATTGATTGAGGGTCTTCCAGACGGTCGAATTGCAGGATGTCATGAGGGCGAACCAACAGGCATCCGTAGTAACACACTACTTTATGCTCGAATGGTTTGGTTACTTTGTCGGTTATCTTATCCGAAATGTATTTCAAGATAAACTGCATTACATTCAGTATTTGTACTTTGCCTTCGATAGGCATTTGCAGTATTTCCGCAACACGGGCTTTCAGTTCCGGGTTTTTATTTATCTCATGTTGAGCTACCGTCAGGCGGTTGTAGCAGGCGGCGCAAGGCACTACTATTTCAGTAAGTCCTTGTTTTTCGGCTAAAGCCAGTATACGGGCAGGCAATGCTGTTGCCAGTTCATGATTGATATTATGGGCTGCTGTGGCTCCGCAGCAATTCCAGTCTTCGATTTCAACCAGATTTATATCGAAAGCTTTAGCTAGTGCCAGTGTCGATTGTGCATATTCAGAAGAAGTACCTTTCAGGGAACATCCCGGATAGAATCCTATTTCCATAATTTTTACAAGTTGATCGTTTCTGCAATGAGCAGTTATATGTTTTTAAGTACAGATATCATTTACAGATAATCCGCAGGGCATATTTATTTCGGACCGGAATGAACTTCGCCGGTCTTTGAAAAAATGTTCGATATTTGTTTTTTGTCTTTTACGACTTCGGGTAATATGGGCAATTTGCCTTTCATAAACATTCCGGGCGCTACATTCATATCCTGAAGAAGTTTCAGGCTGCGGACTTTATATCCTGCTACAAGCCCTATCTCGTAGAGCCGTCCGGTATATCGTACCGAGTCGAGAAATGCACGGTGGAAAGAGAGTATGTTTTTCGATTTTTTATTGACACTATTCTGTTCAAGGGATTTTTCGCGCATATAGTCCATCAGTGAAGGAATATCTATTTGCATCGGACAACGGGTCAGGCAGTTCTGACAGGATACACATAACCAGATAGATTCGGATTTCAATACCGATTGGTAATTGTCTTCATCATTGGTCTGCAACATGCGCATTACCATACTGGGAGGATAGTCCATATCTTCGGCTACAGCGCATCCGGCTGAGCATTTACCACATTGGTAACACCGGTTGACATTTACTCCGGTTTTTCCCTTGATAGTTGTTATATAGCCTTGTTTTTCCATGACAATAGTTAGATCTTCTTCATTTAAGGTAACCTTAATATATCAAGAAATGTAAATCTTGAATTTCAAAATATATCTATTTTGTCATGTAAAAGTAGCAAAATGAATATTTATAAATGTAAATAATAAGCTAAAAAAGCCTATATGAGCTTATATTTATAATGATTCTAAATAAAATAGCATATATCTATCTCTATATAAATGGAATATATCAAGCAATAGCAAGTATTTAATAATGTATTTTCATGGTATAACTAACTATTGTTGTTTTACTTACCAAAGTAATAAATAGGTCTGAGACCTCAGTTGGTTTTTTTATAGCTCAAGATAGCCCAGATGTTACATACAATAGCGAAACCGATGGTTGCAAATAGCTGAGGCAGAATGTCGAACAGTCCGCTACCTTTGATAAATATGAGCCGAATAACTTCGATAAAATAACGGATAGGATTAATAAGTGTCAGCATTTGTGCCCATTGCGGCATACTGCTGATAGGTGTGAGCATTCCGCTCAATAGTACAAATATCAGCATGAAGAAGAAGGCGATCAGCATCGCTTGCTGCTGTGTTTCGGAATAATTGGAGATAATCAGCCCGATACCGCTGAATGCCAGCAGATAGAAAAATGAGAAGAAATAGATAATAAGAATATTTCCCGCGGGGATCAACCCGTACATCAGCCACGAAGCAATCAATCCGATGGTGAGCATCACATATCCGATTATCCAGAAAGGTATCAGTTTACTCAGAATAAATGTAGCTTTGCCGATAGGTGTTACGTTAATTTGTTCCATTGTACCTTTCTCTTTCTCGCGGACTATATTTAAGGCAGATAGCATTCCCCCGATAATGGTTATAAGCAGTACTAATATGGCAGGTACCATAAATATCCGGTAATTCATTTCGGGATTATAACGAAAATAGGTAGATACCTCAATATTATTGGTCAGGCTCGAACTTTGCCCTGTACTGCTGATAATATCCCGGTTAAAGTCGGTAATAATTTGTGAAATATAATTGCTGCCCAACGAAGCCTTCTGTCCGTTAATCGCATTTACGGATAGCATCAGTCCAGAGGATTGTTCCTTTATCAGGTCATTTTCAAAATTCCGGGGTATTTCCAGAATCAGGTCGGCTGTATTTTGTTCTATGGAGATCATTGCCTCCTCGTACGAATCAGAATAATCAGTAAGTTTGAAATATCCGCTCGATATGGCTTTTTCGATCAGTTGTTTTGATAGGGTACTCTTGTCATTATCAATAACACTAAGCGAAATATTGCGTTGCTCGAACGTGGCTGCCCACGGAAATATCAATAGTTGTATAAGCGGCATCATCAGGATAATACGCAGCATGGTTTTATCCCTGAATATTTGGAGAAACTCTTTTTGGAGTAAGAATTTTAATGTTCTCATTTTACAATCGGTTTTTGAATTGTTTGATACTGATTGTTAATAATACGACAGCCATCAGAATAAGTATTCCGCATTCGAATGCAATCGCTTCGAATCCCATTCCTTTGAGCATAACATCTTTCACTGCCGATATAAACCATTTAGCCGGAATAATATTAGAGATAGCCCGCAATAGCCACGGCATATTTTCGATAGGATATATTAAGCCTGATAGTAAAAGTGTAGGCACCAGTAGCCCCACGGCACTTATAATCATAGCTACCCGCTGTGTATCTACTATAGAGGATATCAGTAAACCTAATGACAGGGCTGATATGATGAATAGTATGCCTAAAAAGAGTATCAGAAATATATTGCCGACAATAGGAACATCCATCAGAAAATGAGAAATAAACAGAATACTTAATATATTAACGAAGGCGATTGCCAGATAGGGAACAGCCTTAGCCAGTACAATATATACAGGCTTGATAGGAGAGACCAGCAGTACTTCCATAGTGCCTTCTTCTTTCTCGCGGACAATAGAGATGGATGTCATAATCGCACAGATAAGCATCAACACGAGTCCTATAATTCCCGGGACGAAGTTGTATGAACTGATCAGCTGCGGGTTGTATAACATCTTCTGTTCGATGTGTATCCGGTAAGGTATCGTCTCGTTTTTACTGAGATCCTGCTGGAAATCGGAAATAATTAATTGTCCGTATCCTGCTACAATAGACGCTTCACTGGCGTCAGAGGCATCGGCAAGTAATTGTACTCTAGCTGTACCCGTATGTTGCAATTCGTTTGCAAAATCGGATGGGATAACAATTACCAGTTTGGTTTTTCCTTTATGAAATTCACGTTCTATATCGTCGTAAGAGTGCAGGTCACTATAGTGTATGAAATATTTGTTGCCTGCGAACTTCTCTACAAGTTGCCTCGAAGCTGTACTTCCAGACTCATCGAGAACCGAAAACCGCACATCTTTAATATCAGAGGTAATGGCATACCCGAATAACAGCAATTGTATAATGGGCATTGCCAACAGGATAAATAAGGTACGTTTGTCCCTTGTTATATGGTATACCTCTTTTTTTACAAAATTGAAAAATTGTCTCATCAGTCGTCCCCCCTTTTTGCTTTTCTTGCCAACGTGTAGAATACTTCTTCCAGATTGTCGGCACCAAATTGTTTACGTAAATTCGATGGAGTATCTAATGCTTCTATTTTACCATCTACCATAATGGATATCCGGTTGCAATATTCGGCTTCGTCCATATAATGCGTGGTAACGAATGCAGTAATTCCCCTGTCGGCAGCCTCATAAATCATTTCCCAGAATATCCGTCTGGCAATAGGGTCGACACCGCCTGTCGGTTCATCCAAAAAGACTATTTTGGGTGTATGAAAGGTGGATACTGCAAACGAAACCTTCTGCTTGATGCCTAACGGTAAAGACTCAACCAGAGCATTTTG
Source organism: Indolivaga macrotermitis (assembly GCF_900128985.1). Taxonomy (GTDB): domain Bacteria; phylum Bacteroidota; class Bacteroidia; order Bacteroidales; family Dysgonomonadaceae; genus Dysgonomonas_A; species Dysgonomonas_A macrotermitis. The sequence goes on from NZ_FQUC01000001.1 coordinate 169,201, forward strand.
CTCGTTCTGTAAGCTCAAGTCTTGTATTACCTGCTCGCCTTTCATCTTTATTTCCTTATCGGACATACCGTAGATTCCCCCGAAGAGACGCATGTTTTCTTTGATGGTCAGGTCTTCATATAACGAAAACTTCTGGCTCATATAACCGATATTTTGTTTTACCAGGTCGCGCTGTTTATATATGTCGTATCCGGCAACTGTGCCCTGTCCGGATGTCGGTTCGAGTAATCCGCAAAGCATCCGCATAGCGGTAGTTTTTCCTGCACCGTTCGCCCCGAGAAAGCCGAATATTTCGCCTTGTCCTACTTCGAATGATATGTGGTCTACTGCCGTGAAGCTTCCGAACTTCTTGGTAAGGTCTTTAATTATTATTGCTTCCATTATCCATCAATTCAATAAAACAATCTTCTATACCGGGTTTAATCTCCATCATTTCAGTACCATGTATTTCTATAGGCCTGTTGTCCTGGAATGTTATATGCAGGTATTCGCCGAAAATATAGCAACTTCTTATTTCACTATTATCTTTTAGTTTTTGCAGTAAATGGTAATTATTGTTTGACTTAATAGCGAACAAGCGATAAGGAAATTGATCCAGAATACCCGATGGGGTATTTATCGACATTATTTGTCCGTTCTGTATCAGGGCTATGCGGTCACACATATTCGCCTCGTCCATATACGGTGTCGATACTAAAGTTGTAATGTTCTGATTACGCAGGGTACGGAGCATTTCCCAGAATTCTTTACGTGATACGGGATCTACACCTGTAGTAGGTTCGTCGAGCAAAAGGATACTAGGCTTATGTATCAGGGAGCAGCAAAGTGCTAGCTTTTGTTTCATTCCTCCTGACAATTGTCCTGCACGACGGTTTTTGAACGGCTCTATCTGTACATATATATCTTTGATAAATTCATAATTAGCATCGAGGGTAGTGCCAAATAATCCGGCGAAAAACTCAAGATTCTCTTTGATTGTTAAATCTTGATATAAAGAAAATTTACCCGGCATATAGCTGAGAATGTTGCGTATTTCACGGTAGTGATTCACAACGTCCAAATTTTCGATAGATGCACTGCCTTTGTCTGGTAAAAGGAGGGTTGCCAGAATCCGGAATAAGGAAGTTTTTCCTGCACCATCAGGACCTATCAATCCGAACAGTTCACCGTGATTGACTTCAAAATTAATATTTTGCAAGGCTTTTACCGGAGATTCTCCTCCGTACATTTTTGTAATATTATTAATAGATATGGCTGCCATATACCCTTTTTGTGCGTGATTTATATTTAAATAGAGACAAAACACCCCTCCGCCTATTCAAAAATCTTGTTGGCGGTTGTTCTATATGCTTTAAAAAGTCAAAGTTATTTTGCTATATAGGAATCTATTGTTTTACAAATTCTGTTATAAAGCGACTTCCGTTTACTTGTTCGATAAAATATCCATTGTCCAAATCCGCTGTAAAACAACAAAGCCAGATTGCGTATTTTGCGTATACGCAGGATTATCCTTTGGTTTACTTCTTTGAACTCTTTATCGACCAGAATAGAGGTAGCTGCATTTTCTCCGGTTTTCATCGCATAGAAAAGCCCTTCGCTGGTAACCGAATCTGTGTAGCTGCCTGCATCGCCTATAAGGATGATGTTTTTACGGAACTCGTAGTCGATATTGTCCATTGTAGGTATGTATGCACCCCTTATTTTTCCTTCTTTTGATAAATCATAATGTTCGAGCATATCATCAAACTCATTCAGTGATGGCGTACCTGCATGTCCGTATCCCACTACATATCCGTTCTCGTTCGGGAAAAGATACCCATAACCCATTTTGTAACGTTTGTCGAAAAATATCTTGATATTCTTTTCTGATTTGTCCGCTACGCTCTTTTCCATCCATACCAATCCTTTACTGTGATTGGGGTCTATATATTTTCGGACAATACTGTTGGCTCCGTCAGCACCGATAAGGTAATCGCACGAAACTACCGATTTGTCTCCTAAAGTAAGATATATTCTATTTTCTTTCTCTTCGATAGAAGCAGCTTTTGCATGGAGTACTTCGCCTCCAATTTCTTTGTAACGACTTAAAAGTACATTATCGAAATCTTTGCGTATGACGGTACGTATACCTTCCGACATCCGGAAATTAGCCAACAATTGCTTGCGAGAGTATATTTCCATCTGGTATACAGTCTGATAATCATACTTCAGATCAGTATATATTCTTTCGAGCAGGCGAACCGATTTAGGGGTCAGGCCTCCGCCACAGGTCTTATCACGAGGAAACTCTTTCCGTTCTATAATCAGGCATTCCTGTTTGTTTTTGGCAAGAATATACCCACAGACACTGCCCGCAGGTCCTGCACCTACGATAATGGTCTTTATATGCCTGATAGTTGTATTCATTGTTTACTTTTTGGGATAAATTCTTTTCTAATGCGAAGATACTTTACCTCGCCAGATACTCATCAATCTTTCGGCGTATGCGGTCATACATAAAGTCCGTTGTACAGAAATACACTACAGGTACATGTACCAGTTTATTGTAAAAATACTCCGACAACATATTTATTTTCCGTATACGGTTGGTAATGCCTATACATAGATCTTTATAGGATTTGCCTTCCGAGACAGACTGGGCGGCAAATGCTCCTGTCTGGATAGCATAAAAGATACCTTCACCCGAAATGGAATCGACAAATCCCCCGGCGTCTCCTATAAGTATAATCTGATCGTGCATACGATATTCGATATTGTCGAATATAGGGAGATATGCCCCTTTCTGCTTTTCGGTATTGGGGAGATGGGAGGTTGTTATCCTCCTGCTGAATTCTTCCCTGTTGGTTTCCGTATCTCCGTATCCGATAACACAACCTTCGGGATTAGGGAACATATACATGTAGCCTTTATCCAGATGGTAATCGAAAAACAACTTTATGTGGTCAAAGCTCTTATCTGTAATGGTCTTTTCGAGCAAAAGCATTTTGCGGTTGTTTTTCGGTTGAAGATACTTTCGTACTATGCTGTTTGCACCATCGGCCCCGATCAGTTTGTTGCACGAAAGGCGGCTTCCGTCGGCTAGCGTTACAAATATTTTACCGTCTTGCTCCTCTATTCCGGTTGCCCTGCCGTGTAGTATTTGGCCTCCTGCTCTTTTGTATGCATCCAGCAGAGTGTTGTCAAAGTCTTTGCGGCAAACCACTCGTATTTCGTCCGAAAGAGGAAATTTGCGGCTTCTTTTCTTTCCGAGATTCACTTCGAGAGTTTTAACCGGCTTATAGTCGTAAGTCAAGTTGTCGAAAATTTTGTCTATTAATCTATAACATTTGGGGGTAAGTCCTCCTCCGCAGACTTTGTCTCTGGGGAAAGTACTCCTTTCGATGATTAAACATTCGTTTCCTTTTTGTGTCAGCATGTATCCGCAGGTAGTACCGGCCGGGCCTCCGCCAATAATGATTGTTTCGAAGTGTTTGGTTTCAGTGTTCATTTGTCTTTCTCTTTAAAGTCAACATCCCCGTACATTCCGATCTTTATAGCACCGTCAGTATTGGTCACAGCCACTTTGATGGCGTATACCAGATTTTGTCTTTCGTCTTTGGTCTGAATGGTTTTTGGGGTAAATTCAGCCTTGTCCGAGATCCAGGTGACACGTCCCGCATAAGACTTTTGTCCGCCTTCCGATCCCGACTCGTTGATAAAGATAGTAACATTTTGTCCGATTTTCACTTTTTCGAGTTGATTAGAAACAATATATGCTCTTAAATATAAATTCTGCGTATCGGCGATTTTAAACAGTGGTTTTCCGGGAGAGACAACTTCGCCCTCCTCACTGTATTTGTTCAGGATAGTACCGTCGATCGGGCTGTTGATCTTACATTTTGTAAGCATATCTTCCACCTGAGCTATTTGTATGTCGACGGACGAGGCTTGCTCGTTCAGGCTGTTTACAGATGTGCCGATCGAGTTGGTTTGTGCTTCCAGTGTTTTTTGTAATACTTTCAGTTGGCTGTTGGCATCGTCAACCTGCTTTTGAGTAGCTGCATTAGCTGCAAAAAGATTATCTACACGTCTTTTTTCAATTTCGGCTTTGGCTATTTGTTCCTTAGTTGCAGCTATCTGGAGGCTGAGGTCGGGGCGGCTTACTATTACCGATTTATGTGAAGCCAGTAACTGAAGCTTTTTCAGATAGGTCTGTGTACTGTCTATATAACCTGCATACTGACCTTTGGTAAGTACGTCGCCTTCCGTGATACTGAAGCTTTCGATTCTTCCCGAAGCTTCTGCCGATACAATAACTTCGGTAGCCTCGAAAGTACCCGAAGCGTCGTGTTCGAATTTGTTATTATTGCAAGCCCATAAACCTGCGAGTACGAATATATATGCGATGTATTGCGTTTTCATAATCAGTAACCTTTGATGTTGTTATAATTGTATATGCTGTATAAATATTGTATCTCGTGCAGAGCCATGGTTTGTCGTGCCTGATTTTCGGCATTAATATCTTTTATCAGGTCGTTTATGGTATATATTCCGTTGCGGTATTTGCTGTCGCTGGCGTTTTTCACTCTTTCCCGTAGAGCGATTATCTGCGTGTCTTTTTCTAATAAGTTCTTATACTTCTGTATTTCGTTCGATGTCTGCGAAGATTCCATTGTATTATTGAATAAGAATGTTTCTTCCTGAATGTTTACAAGTTGCCGTTGTGTTTCTATCAGCCTCTGCTCATTCTTTTTTGTGTATAGGTTTCCGAATTTCCAGGTGAGTTTCACACCACCGATAGCGAATAACTTAAATTGGTCTTCGAGCATATTTAATCCTGGACGTCCGTATCCTCCTTGAGTGAACAGCCCTATGTTAGGCATATTCTTGGCAGAGATAGCTGTTTCCTGTTTGTTGAGCAGTTCTAATTGCTTGTTGTAATAGAAAAGCTCGGGACGGTTATTTTGTTCGGCAACTATGGCTGAATTGGGAGTTGTCAATTGGTGTTCCGGCGTAATCTCTTGTTTGATAAAAACAGATAACATATCAGTATAAGATTTCCGCGAAGCTTTTAATTCGGTCGTTTGTTGCTCAATATTGAGGATCTCAACCTGAATGGCATCTATATCTGATTGCATGGCAGTTCCGTTTCGAAACGAGGCATTCACGAAGTCGAGAGTTGTATTCAGGCTTTCGGTATTTAGTTTAAGAATCGCGATCTGCTTATCTATAGAAAGGATACCGAAATATAGCTGGTTTACCCGGTCCCGTATCTGGTACAAATTTACCTCCAGGCTTTGCTGTTCTACTGCGGTGTTTGCTTTAATAATTCCCTGTTGAGCCGAGGTTTGTCCTCCATCCCATATGACCTGATTGATATCGATTGTCGCTTTGTACTGATCTTTGCTCATGGACGGAATATCCATTCCGAATTGAGATATATCGATAGGTAGTTTAGTCACATCCGACTGGTATGTAGCCTGTGCATTGAGGGTTACTTGCGGGAGGTAACTTTTTCCTGCGTTTTCGAGGTTAAATTTTTCCGACCGGCTGATAAGCCCATATTGTTTGATGAGCGGGTAATTGTCACGGGCTTTCGACTGACATTCATCTAAAGTCAATTGTATAGTCTGTGCAGGTAAACTGCTTATTACTATCAGTGAAACAACAATATATGATAAGAGCTTTTTCATATTTCCATTTTTAAGAATGTCTTGATCTCTTTGGGTATTAATTTTCGTCTCTCGCTTATAAATTGCCAGTATGACTCTTCATCTAATCCAAATATGCTTAACAGCAAAGGCTTACCTATAAACGGAAAGATTGTCATCGAAACTACATTTATTATTATATGTGTAGGGCTTACCTCCTTCAATCCGGAATCTTCGATCTGCTTTTCTAACAATCTCTGTAGTCGGCTTGTTTTTACAATGTTCAAAGGAAAACCTGATTTTTCGATAAATTTTCCGGGATCAGCCTGTATTTGCCCTAATACGAATAACGGAAGATTTGGATTCTCGATCAGAAGGTCTATATATTTCTCTACTATCCGGTCTATCATTTCGGGAAGGCTGAGTTTTTCATTATTCATTATGCCACTCAGGAATGCGATCAAATTATGAAGGCTTTCACCCATGATTAGCTCGAAAAGCTTCTCTTTACTTCTGAAATAGTAATTGAGCAGAGCAAGATTTATTCCCGCTTCTTCTGCTATGTCCCTCGACTTAGTCATTCCATAACCCTTTTGCTGGAATAGTCGGCGAGCAGCTTCCTTTATTCTTTCTTCTGTTGTTATGTCTTTTTCCATTCCTTTTCCTCTATTTAATGTTACAAAAGAAGATTAAATTTTTGATTTAAACAAATGATTAAAACAAGAATTTAATTATTTGTTGGAAATTTTATTGCTACTGTAACAAATGATACAAATTTGAGGTATCCGGAGTATCTATTTTTGTTATATACAAAATATAATACCTTATCACTTATGAGTGAACTAATTAATAATTCAGCAAAACGGAAAGAACTTCTCAAACATCTTATCTTACAGCTACATTCGGGCGAAGCTCCTGATGTAGTAAGAAAGAGATTGGAAGAGTATCTAAGAACCGTACCTTATAATGAAGTAGTAGAAGTAGAACAAGAACTTATATCCGAAGGTTTACCTGAGGAGGAAGTGTTACGCTTTTGTGATATTCACACAGCAGTTTTAGACGGGCGTATCGAGCAAACTCACGCAAAACCTGTACCTGCAGGGCATCCTGTGGATACATTCAAAAAAGAGAATAGAGAGCTGGAAAAAGTGATTACACAAGTACGGGCTCTGTTTGAAAAAGTACCGGGCTTAGAGGCTTCCGAGGTTAAAGGTTTTCTGTTGAAACTAAAAGCTTTGTATAATGCCCTCTCGGATGTGGACAAGCATTACCGCCGAAAAGAATACCTGTTATTCCCATTTCTGGAGAAACACGGGATAACAGGCCCTCCCAAAGTAATGTGGGGAAAACATGACGAAACAAGGGAGTTGTTGAAAGCCGCACATGAAGTACTCGATATACAAGAGGAAATTTCCGTTCAGGATTTATGTACGGTTATCGTATATACACTAGAGCCTGTACTGGCTTCGCTGGAAGGTATGATAATGAAAGAAGAAGAAATTCTTTTACCTATGTGCATGGATACACTGACCGATATAGAGTGGTACCAGATATACCAACAGACACTCGAATTTGGTTTTTGCCTTTATGATCCGCAGTACAAGTGGCAGCCCGAAGATATTCAAGTTGGTGAGGTTTCGTATTCCGGAAACGGAAATGTACAACTGCCCACCGGTAGTTTTTCGATAGACGAATTGACAGCCTTTTTCAACCTTTTACCAATGGATATTACATTTGTAGACAAGGATGATAGAGTGAAGTTCTTCTCTTTGGGGCCACACCGGATATTTGACCGTAACAGGGCTATTATTGGTCGCAGTGTTCAGCTGTGCCATCCTCCCGGAAGCGTACATGTTGTAGAACAGATATTGAATGACTTTAAAAGTGGAAAGGAATCGAGAGCTGCATTCTGGATCAATTTCAAAGGACAGTTTATATATATCGAGTATATTGCTATGAGAGGAGAGAACGGCGAATATCTGGGAGTTGTAGAATGTACCCAGGATCTGACTGCTTTACGAAAACTGGAAGGCGAACAGCGTTTACTCTCATATTCGTCACACTGATATGGAAAAGCCGGATATAACACTGCAAACTAAGGTTGGAGAGATTCTGCAATACTATCCCGAACTCGAAGATGTACTGTTGAGTATGTCTCCTGCTTTTGCCAAGTTGAAAAATCCGATCCTCAGGAGGACAGTGGCTAAAGTAGCGTCTTTAAAACAAGTCGCTGAAGTAGGTGGTATTGATGCAGGATTCCTGATTTCTACTTTACGTAAGGCTGCAAACCTTATGCCTGCTACCACGGATACAGATGGCGCAGATTTGCTTACTCAGCCAGAACCGGACTGGATAAATATTCAGGGAGTAACAGATGTTATGGATGTATGTTCTGTAATAGAGCAGGGAAGAAGCCCTATGAACCAGATATTATCCCGGGCGGCACAGTTAGAAAATCAACAGGTGCTGAAACTGATAACACCGTTTGTCCCGGTTCCGATCATAGATATACTGAAAAACAAAGGTTATAAATGCTGGAGTAAACAGAATGAACTTTTAGTCGAAACATATATATTAAGGTCTTAGACCTACTAACTGAAATAACTGGAAAAATGACAATTAAAATTATAAAAAAAGAATTGGAATCGGCAAAACGCCCTGTTCCACGTGTCTTAAAAAGTGGTGATAAATTTAAGCTAATACTTATTGGGTTTAAAGATAAGATGGTGTTGGATGACCACAAAACAGATATTCCCGCACGCCTCGTGGTTCTCGAAGGGAAGGTAATTTATAAAGAAGGAGATAAAACTGTAATGCTTACTCAATACGACGAAGTGGGTATTCCGGTAAATGTAATCCATTCGGTAACTGCATTAGCAGATAGCTTATGTATGGTTGTAAAAGGGTGAATTACTACATAATTTAAAAGGTTGAGGTTGTACTTGCCATAGTGCAACCTCAATTTTTAGGTTCCGCAATAACAAAATGACTATGCCATTCATTCCACTCATCATATACCTCGAGTAAGACAATTCTGGATGTATTGGTTTCCCAGATATATTTTGGAAGAAGATTTTTATCCCCTTTTTTAAACGTGTTTTTATACATATCTGTAATAGCTTCCCTATCCTTATCGTAACTTAGTTTCGGTATATCGTATAGTCCGGTGATATAATCATAGATTATTTTCTCTTGTTCCTGTTCATAGAATCTTTTTTGCTCATCATGAGGGATTGTCGCTGTACTTTCCAATTGAAAATATATTTCCAATGCAGGCGATTCGTTTTCGTATAATTTTCTTGTGTAAATACTATACCGGGAATCAAGGATGTTTGTTGTACCATAAATAGCGCTTTGGCTCTCAGTTATATCTTTCCAGTTGTAGCCCAGTATTTCACGTCCATTTTTAATATTAACGATTATGGTATCGGCTAATACCATTTTTTTGTCTTTGAATCCTTGCAGTATTGTGTGGTATTTGCCTTCGGACGAAAAACTATGTCCCCATGAGAATGTAAATTCAGAAGTCCTCATTATTTCGAAAAGCCCGTCTAGTTCAGGAATAATCCAAATCAGAGAATCGTATGACTCCCTTACTTCCAGCATAGTACAATCTCTGTCTGGATATAAGGTAAATTGGACATTCTCGAAAATATTAGCATCTTTGGCTGATGTGTTTATTCCAAGGCGAACAAAACCGGAATCTTCCGGATGGTTTCCTCCTCTATTAGAATCCGATGGCTCATCGTTGGAACAAGACACTAAGAGAAATAGAAAGGAAAATATCAATAATATGTTTTTCATTAATATGTAGTGTTAGTTATAAACACAAAAATAACGAATTCGCAGAACAAATACCCACTTAGAATAAAAATAAGAGGATTTATCCTATCTTATCATGTTGAGATGCATCTATTGGTTGTAATGATGTTGTTGTTTTAACAGAATGGTTTATCTTTAAGCAATTTAATCTTAAATTTAAGCACACATGAACACTCATCTCAAATTTTTTCTCATTTTCTTTCTTATTCCGTTATGTATACTTGCACAGGATAGAATAGTAGTAAAAGACTTTATGACCGGTGAGACTTTAGCAGGGGTAGGGGTATCGCTCAAAAATACAGACAGACAGGTAATGACCGACAATAATGGAGCTTTCAGCCTGAAAAGGTTTAAAAATATTTCGGATAAAGATATCCTGTTATTTACTATAGTCGGTTATGCTCCCTTGGAAATAGCTGTTGATCAGATAAAGAAGGCAAATAACGAGGTTCTGCTGAAAGAAAAGGCCGAGACATTAGGGCAGGTGACCGTTACAGCCGATGCACAGCCCGATTTGCTGGCACTTTTAAAATTTAAAGAACTGTCATCTATGCCCGACGAGCTGTCTTATTTTGGCGTAACACTAGCCGAAGGTAAAATATATATAATGGGCGGAGACCAGTCGATAAACGCCCGGACAGCCGAAAGCTCCTTTCTCGATGATAACTACCGGGGAGAGAGTATGAAAGGAATGGTCGGAGGTGATATTGCTATAGAGTTATACAGGCATAGCGACAAGATATATGTTTATGATATATTGGCTGATTCGTGGAGCTTATCGCCTCATAAATTGTCGAAAAGAGCTTTTCATAATGTCCACTACAACAATGGAAAAATATATGTACTCGGAGGAAAACAATTATCAAAGAATATAAAACTCGAGCGGTTGAACGATAAAGTTGAAGTATATACTATTGCGCAGGATACGGTGCTTACAGCTGAGGCAAATCCGCATCAGGCAGTTAACTTTGCATCGGTACTGGTCGATAACAATATTATAGTATTAGGAGGATCGGTAAAGTATAGGGAACTGACTAATCAGATAGTAAAGGAATATACCAATAAAGTACATCTTCTCGACCTGAGTACCGGTCTCTGGTATGAGATGCCCGACCTGCCCAAAGAACATGGAGAGGAAACCAAAGGTATTATAGCCGGAAATAAAATTTATCTGGTAGGAGGTTATCGCGAACGGGCTTTGTCTTCCATATCTACCTACGATATCACTACCGGGCAGTTTAACGTGGTAGATAAATTACCTTATGTAATAGAACGTCCGGCTTTAGCCTACAACGGTAATGGTACTGTTTATATATATGATAGCGGAAAGTTATTTACATATGATATACACAATCGGGAACTGATAGGGTATCATGTCGATATTGAGGTGTCAAATGCCGAAATGCTATTTGATAATGGTTCTTTATATATACTCGGCGGATTAAAGGAAAATGTACCTGCATCTAAGATGTATTGTATAAATGTAGCTGATATGGAAAAAACAAAACCACATCGTTTTGACTAAATTGGAGGGGTTTATAACAAAAATAATCCGAAAAAATGTAACCTAAAAAGAATACCCCCGGTCATATTCATGAAAACAAATTATTAATTAAAAAAATAAAATATCATGGATAGCGGAGATTGGGTACCTGTAATTGCAATATTATCGTCAGTAGCATTACCTGTTGGATTCGGTTTGTTCTTAGGTTTAACGGGGATGCGTAATAAACATGCCGAAAGTATGGAATTGATAAAGCAAGGAGTGATTCCGGATGAAGTGAGTAAACCTATCCCTAATAAACTAAGGTCTTTGCGAAATGGATTTGTATGTGTTGCCGTTGCCGTCGGGATTATTTTAGGAATGGTGTTGCAGGATCTTACTGATTTCGGAAGGAGCAATGAGTTTTTTGTGCTCGCTGCTTGTATTCTTCTATTTTTAGGATTGGCTTACATTGCCTTTTATTGGGTTACATTTTCAATAAAAGATGAGTTTTCTCAAAATAATAGCAAAAAAGTGTAACCTGAATTATCTTTGTCTGGTCATATTAATGAAATCAAATATATAATAATTATGGAAATAATAGATGAACTGGTTCCCATTATAGCTATACTGTCTACAGTAGCTTTACCCATTGGGTTCGGGATGTTTCTGGGGTTATCTTCGATGCGTAGCAAGCACCGGGAAAATATGGAGCTGATAAAACAAGGCATTGTTCCTCCATCGCAAGGTAAACCAACCCCCAATAAATACAGATCGTTACGCAACGGCTTTCTTTGTGCCGGTATTGCTATCGGGCTCATTTTAGGAGTAATATTGCAAAATGTGACTAACATGAGCGAAGAGTCCGGATTTTTTATTCTGGCAGCCTGTGTCCTTCTGTTTCTGGGATTGGCATACGTCTTGTTCTACTTAGTGATCAAAGATAAAGACCTGGACGAGTAAAAGATGGATGAGAAGCAACTGATACGAAAAGTGCTAAAGGGGGATACGTCCGCCTTTGCCCATTTTGTGGATACCTATCAGGATATGGCGGTAACTATCGCCTATCGTATCTGTGAAAACAGGCAGGATGCAGAGGATATCGTACAGAATGCTTTTGTGAAGGCTTATCATAACCTGCATACCTTTAGGTTGGACAGTAAATTCTCGACATGGTTTTATCGTATTGTTTATAATACAGCATTGACCCATATAAGCGCGACAGGTTTTAATACCGAGTTTGTCGATTACAAGCATATAGATGACGACAACCATTCGGAAGATTGGAATCCATTGGCACAGATCGAAGAACAAGAGCGAAAAGAAGTAATAAACCGTACATTGGGCATGTTGCCCAAAGATGAGGCACTGATACTGACTCTCTTTTATCTAGAAGAAAATTCGGTGAAAGATGTATCACAGATAATGGCGCTTAGCGAATCCAATGTCAAAGTAAAGTTGCATCGAGCCAGAAAACGTTTTGCTGAAACATTAGGCAGGGTAATGCAAAAAGAACAATTTTGAATTTTAATAGAAGAAATAAGTTATGAGTAAAGAAAATGAAGATAAATTGCGCCACTTGTTTTCGGGTACAGGAGAAAAGGCCGGAGACAATCTGCGATACAGAATAATGAGGCAGATCGAGACCGAATCGGCATTAGTACGTAAAAAAGCGAAAGACTCCGGATCATTATTTACCACTATCTTTCCGGTACTAGGGGTTATGTATACAATTGTAGGAGCTATTGTACTGGCTGTGTATATGACTTATGGCAGCGAAGCTTTGTTGTCGACTCCGGTTTTTCTGCCGATCATATTTGTGACATCGGTTTGCAGTGTTTATCTGCTGATCTCGGCTTTTGACGAACGAAGACGAAAGCATACAAAAAAATGAAAGAATAAAAAGAGAAACCTGAAAATAGGCTTTCCTTTTTATTCTTTATGATTTCAGATATTTATTGATTCCAGATTTCCCAAGCTGCCATGGCTTGTAGTTCCAGCATTTCAGCACCGTTCTTTATTTTGGCGCCCCGCCTTTCTCCCAGATCCAGAAACTTAGTCAACGGAGGATTGTATACCAGGTCGAAGAGAAGATGGTCTTTACCTATATATTCATAAGGGATATTCGGGCATTCATCTACATTCGGAAAAGTTCCTACAGGAGACGCATTCACTATCACCTTATATTCATCCATTACATCCTTAGTCAGTTCATCGTATGTGAGGACTCCGTCCCTCTTTGTGCGGGATACATACTGGGTACTTAATCCCAGATGCTTGAGCCCATATTCGACTGCTTTAGATCCACCCCCTGTTCCCAGAATCAAGGCTTTCAGGTGAATTGCCGGATCGAGAAGAGGTGATATAGATCGCTGGAAGCCGATAAGATCAGAGTTATAACCTTTCAGATGCACTTTTCCTTCCCTACGGGTTATTTTTATCACATTTACAGCTCCGATAGCCGCTGCTGTAGTATCCATCTCATCCAGAAGAGGTATGACCTGTTCTTTGTAAGGGATGGTAACGTTCAACCCCTGTAATTTAGAGTATTCGTTTACAATATCGCTAAGCATACCGATATTGGCTATTTCGAAATTAAGGTATTGGGCATCAATCTCTTCTTTTTTAAACTTCTCACCGAAAAACCGGTAAGAAAAAGAATGCTTAAGAGGAAAACCAATAAGACCAAATGTTTTCATTTGCGTTTGTTTTTAAATTTCAATTACAGACCAGCTTTCAGGAATAAAGTCATGGATATTAGTTGTAGAGTTATTCCACTTGGATGGAGCGAAGGTAAGCCCCTCGTCGTCAGCGAGCCATGCTCCCCACCAGCTGAAAGAGCTGTTAGCTACAATATGATGTTTACAAGCCTGCATAAGGCACATATCTTTCCATGAGTCGGCTCCTGTATTATGTTCGATGAGATTATATGGTTTAAGAAAGCCAAAGTTTTCTTTAATATATAACGGATCATCCGAAAATATATAAAAAGACAATGGATTTGTATCCGAATGGCAGCCTATTAATTTTTCTATAGCTTTCTTATAATATTCAAGAGGTAACACATTATGCTCCTTACTGATGGATGCTTTCAGGTAATCTCCCCTGCGAATATGGATACTGACCGAAACCTCTTGGCTCATTTTCTCTCTAAGTGACTCGTTTAAGGAATCTAATTGAGGAAAAGTAAAGTCCCGTAAAATATCCTGTCTGATATTTTTAAAGTACACCTCCGACTGAAAATAGCCATCCATATATACATATTTCTTTCTTGATATATGAATTGTTTGCCTGTTTGCAGTTTGCCTGATAACATCCGGCCTGCTATTCGTAAGAAAACGCCTGATCCGGTTTTTGAATCCGTAAGAGAATAATTGTATATATAGATCATCAGACAGATAGCTGGCTCGCAGATTATTGAATATACTCAATTCAAAGTGACGGGCGGTAAATGTATCTGATGAAATATGATTTTTTTTCAAAAAGTTTAAATCGAAGAAGACATTTTTATAAGAGTCTGTTTCTAGCTGTCTTGCGGCAGCATATTGGAACATCTGGTTTCCTAATCCTCCTTGTAATCTTGTTATTATCATGAATTAATAAGTGCAGCGTTCAAAAATAAAAGAAAGCGAATTAGATGCCAAAGATATAAAAAAACGGTAAATATCAGGAGTTTGGCAAGTCAGGCTGTAATCGGATATCATTTCTTATGGTAGTTCTTAAAGAACAGAAAATAAAAAAGATAAACAAGCAGAACGGTGACACATAGCACCCCGATAGTAGCACCCGACTTCCAGACAATAGTCCACGATATAGGTTGTATTCCCCAAAGGGCCAGCACGGTTAATGTAGATCCGGTCAAAACTATTATTGTAATTAAAACTCCAAGCAGTGCTCTCATACAAAATGTTTTTAAATTAATATTTACCTGAACAAAATCGTAATACCTAAAACTTTATCCGTAAAAATAAAGAAAAAAATATCACTTTCATATTTTCGCTCTCTATATCGCAGATTATTTAAGGGAAATTTGCAAAAAAAGCATTTACTTTGCTGATTCGAAAAGAAATAGTAAAAAATAGGGGCTTTTATGCCCCGGAATGTAGACTTAAAAGACAATATGGCACAAGAAGACGTTTTCAAGAAAATTGTTTCGCACTGTAAAGAGTATGGTTTCGTATTTCCATCGAGCGAAATTTATGATGGATTGGGAGCTGTTTACGATTACGGTCAAAACGGAGTCGAACTGAAAAACAATCTCAAAAAATATTGGTGGGATAGTATGGTATTACTCAACGAAAACGTTGTGGGCATTGACTCGGCTATATTTATGCACCCGACTATCTGGAAGGCGTCAGGTCACGTTGATGCATTTAACGACCCTTTGATTGATAATAAAGATAGTAAAAAACGATATCGTGCCGATGTACTTGTTGAAGACTATCTGGCTAAGATCGATGAAAAGATCGAAAAGGAAGTAGAAAAAGCAGCAAAAAAATTCGGTAATAGTTTCGATGCGGCAATGTTCCGCGAAACAAACGCTCGGGTTAAAGAGTATCAGGCAAAAAGGGACGAGGTACATGCCCGCTTTGCGAAAGCCCTTAATGACTCGAATCTTGAAGAGCTTCGTAATATCATAATAGACTGCGAAATAGTATGTCCTATAAGTGGAACACGCAATTGGACTGAAGTACGCCAGTTTAACCTGATGTTTGCGACGGAAATGGGTTCTACGTCAGACGGTGCGATGAAAGTATATTTGCGTCCTGAGACGGCACAGGGTATTTTTGTAAATTTTCTGAATGTGCAAAAGACAGGCCGTATGAAGATTCCTTTCGGTATCGCTCAGATAGGAAAGGCTTTCCGTAACGAGATTGTAGCCCGTCAGTTTATATTCCGTATGCGCGAGTTCGAACAGATGGAAATGCAATTTTTCGTACGTCCGGGCGAAGAACTTGATTGGTTCCGTAAATGGAAAGACGTCCGTATGAAATGGCATAAAGCTTTAGGTTATGGCGATGCTAAATACCGTTACCACGACCATGATAAATTGGCACACTATGCGAATGCTGCTACTGATATAGAGTTCGAAATGCCATTCGGTTTTAAAGAGGTAGAAGGAATCCATTCGCGTACCGATTTTGACTTGAGCAGCCACGAAAAGTTCTCGGGTAAAAAATTACAATATTTCGATCCGGAGTTGAATAAATCATATACTCCGTATGTTGTTGAAACATCGATAGGGGTAGATCGTTTGTTCCTTTCCACTATCGCAGCGTCTTATTTCGAAGAAAAACTGGAAAACGGTGAAGACCGTGTGGTCTTGAGGCTTCCGGCAGCACTTGCTCCGATTAAGCTGGGCATTCTTCCTCTGGTTAAAAAAGACGGATTACCCGAAAAAGCACGCGAAATAATGGATGTTTTAAAATTCGATTTCAAATGCCAGTATGATGAAAAAGACAGTGTCGGAAAACGTTACCGCCGTCACGATGCTATCGGTACACCTTTCTGTGTAACAGTCGATCATCAGACATTAGAAGACAATACAGTTACTATCCGTTACCGCGATACTATGACTCAGGAGCGTGTCGCTATAGATCAATTGTCGAATATTATATCGGAACAGGTTAGTATGAAGAGCTTGTTGAAAAAGCTTATCTGATAATTTTTTTAGGATTTATTATATAAGAAGGAGGGCTGTAATTCGGCTCTTCTTCTTTTATTTACATTTTTTATAAGAGACTTCACTCAAAATGTCCTATTTTTGCGACAAATAATCATTGATTAATATTTTCAAATGAAGAAGAAAACATACTCGATATTTTTCGTACTATTTGCATTCAGCCTATTTTTTGCTACATCTTGCTTGAATAACGATGATGATGAGGTGGAAATCGACGAAGAATGGAAAGCCTTGAATGATACCCGTTTTAATCAGGCTGCTGCAGATGCGTCCTTAACTGGATTGGAATCTCAAACAGGCGGAGGAAAAGTATATTGGAAAAAATCGACTGTGATTACAGATTCGGATAATCCTTCAGCCTCAATCCGTGTGACTGTAACAGGTAAGCCCGAATTTACAGATACTGTAGGTGTCAGGTATGAAGGCTGGTATTTTAACAAGGATGGAGATAAAGTTATTTTCGATTCAACTGAAAACGAATCCTTGACCAGTACAATAAACGGAACCGGAAATCCTAATAAAGAAACCCGTTATCTTGCGGTGAACCCGGCTACAACCAGTTCTTCTTCCAATAACTATATCGGAGGTATGATCGAGGGTTGGTCTACTCTTATACAGGATATGGTAACAGGCGAAGAACGTGACGTTTGTATCCCTTACGTGTTGGCATATGGTGGTACAGCCCGTACATCATCCAATTATGTTGTTATCCCGGCATATACAACACTTTGGTTCAGAATAAAGTTGATTAAAATATACCCGATGAAAGGTTTGTCTTAAAGAAAACGACTTACACTTTCAAAAAGTATTTAATAACAAAGTTTCAATAGCCTTCACAGTTTGTCTGCGGGGGCTATTGTAATTATTTACCATAACCGAAAAGGCATATTTCTTATTACCATCGATGTAGTAACCTGCAAAACACTGCACATTCGCTATACTTCCGCTTTTCATCACTACTTTGCCCTCCAAGCGTGTACCTTTCAGAACATTGCGTACCGTACCTTCTTTTCCGGCTTTAGGTAATGACTCGTAAAAAGATTCACTGTATTTGCTCTGAGTCTTCATATATACCAGTATATCACACAACATCTGTGCACTTATGGCATTGGATGGAGCAAGTCCGCATCCGTCATAGATGTGCATAGAGTTTGTGTCTATACCTTTACTCTGCCAGAATAATCCGGTTTGCGTAATGCCTTCAGGCAAGGGGTTTGTGTATGAGTCTTTATTGCCTAGGGTACGCCCGATTGTACGCATCAGGTGTTCGGTATAATGATTATTGCTTTTTTCATTGATAACCCTGATGATTAGTTTTAAATCGGGAGAAAGGTGTGTGTAGAATAGATTCTCGTTATTATAGGCCAACCTGAAAGTATTATACATTTGTTCAAAATATTGGGTACGTGCTGTACTTATATTTCCAATAGTGTATCCTTCTTCACTAAGTCTCTGCGAGAGGATATTGCCAAGCATTAATCCCGGATCGGGAATATCGCCTTTTATCGAAAATGATTTGCGGTTTGCCGGGATATCTCCTACTAAAGTCCTGTAGTTGCTGAATGGTTGTCCGTTGATATATCCGTTGTCTTGGCTACTACTATTGGTTTTTAATGTATTAAGAAAAATCAGTTCAGGCATATCGGGCTGTGTCTTTACAATACGTGGAGCTTCGTCAAAAGACTCTGTGTTGAAGTACAACCGGTAAAGATTGTCGTATATACTGATGCCGTATGTTCCGGCAGCAAAGTAATTACCAAGGTCTTCTTGTAGCCATTTGGAGGAAACTCCTGTATAACCGAAATAGCTGTCGTCAATGTATATGTCGATAGGCAGATCCGATCCGGTTTTTTTCTTTATCTGTATAATCCAGTCATTTAACCAATCGTTGGCACCCCGTCCGATGTGTTCGCTTCCCAGTGTGGGATCGCCATATCCATGGATAATAAGCCGCTGAGGATTGCCGGCATCTAAGCTCAGGGTAGTAGGGAAACTATAGTTATCGCCCAAAACTTCTAAGGCTGTTGCGGTTGTTACTATCTTGAGGGTTGAGGCAGGAGTCAGGGCGGCATCTTTATTATAAGAAGCGACTTCTTTGCCGTTCAGGTCTTTGACGCAGAATCCGAGTAATGCGTTCTCAAATCCCTGAGTGTTTACGAAAGTATTTATTGCTGCTGTATTCTGGGCGAAACCTGTAATACTGAAAATACCTGTAAAAAGGACTAATAGTATATATCTCATATTTCTAATATAAATTGAGGATTCATATTTAGTACAAATCTCTATCTGTAAATTAATTCTTATCGAATTGTTACCCAATCTGTACGAAAAAAAATATCTTTGCAAAGATAAAATATTTAAAAAGACTTCATTTCCTTATGGGTAACAGTTTTGACCGTCCATTTACATTTGATAGAGTTATTCGTTTAACTATAAGCGTATTATTGCTTGCTGCCGGGATTTATCTGATTTATATCCTGCGGAGTGTGTTGCTTCCTTTCCTTATCGCTTGGCTGATTGCATATTTACTTAATCCGATTGTGCGTTTTCTTCAGGATAAGTTACGTTTGAAGAAACGCTATCTGGCTGTGATGCTTACGTTTGTATTACTGATCGGAGCCCTTGTGCTGCTATTTATGGGGATTACTCCATTGATAGAGAGAGAAATATTTCAGATAAACAACCTGATAGCGACCTACCAGTTACAGTCACTTGAGATCAATGGAATACCACTTAGCGTGCATGATTTTATAGAGAAACATGTCGATTTTCAGTCTTTACGGGATACCTTATCTACCGAAAATGCGACTGAGACTCTGAAGTATATTATGCCAACCGTACAGAATATGCTATCGAGCGGAATATCTTTTATACTGGGATTCACAGTTGTGTTTATTGTGATCCTTTATATGATATTTATTTTGCTCGACTATGATAAAGTGAATAAACTCTGGATGGATATGGTGCCTCCGCGTCATCGTCCCAGAGTAAGTAAACTTACAGCTGATGTGGAAAAAAGTATGAATACTTATTTCCGCCATCAGGCTCTTATATGTGTGATTGTCGCAATCCTGTTTGCCATCGGTTTCCAGATAGTAGGCTTGCCTTTGGCTATTGTTTTGGGTGTATGTATAGGTGTCCTGCATATGATACCGTATATGCATATTATCAGTATAGGGCCGGCTATTTTACTATGTTGGTTGAAGGCGTCTCAGACCGGACAGGGTTTTTGGGCGCTTGTCGGTATGGTATTGCTTATATATATCATTATCCAATGTATAATTGATATTATTCTGGTGCCCAGGATAATGGGAAAAGCAATGGGGTTGAATCCTGCGATAATTTTACTTTCCTTATCTATTTGGGGATTTCTGATGGGTATAGCGGGCATGATTATTGCGATACCGATGACTACATTGCTGATATCTTATTATCAGAGTTTTATAAATAAAAAGGAAAACTCCGATAATGACGAGCAGACAGAAAGTCAGGATAATGAACTCGCAAATGAGTAGTTTTTTGTACCTTTGCTCATTGGAGACAGAGATGAGATAAGAGCTCATCTTATTAAAAAAACAAATTTGTTATGCAATTAACTGCTAAATTAGTTCAGTTATTACCTCTTCAGTCAGGAATGGGTAAAAATGGAGAGTGGAGAAAACAAGACGTTATAGTTGAGACAGATGGCCAATATCCTAAAAAGGTATGTATTTCCATATGGGGTGATAAAGCCGATGAGTCTGTACTTCAAATAGGTAATATATTAGATATATCATTCGATGTCGAAAGTCGTGAATATAATGGACGTTGGTATACCGATATCAGAGCATGGAAAGTAGAAATAGCTGCGCCAATGGCCGGTGGTGGTTATGGTGCTCCAGCATCAGCTCCTGCTCCTAATTATCAGCAAGCTCCTCCTGCTGCACCGGCAGATTTCAGTGGAGACAGCGCCGACGATCTGCCGTTTTAAAGAACTTCCAGAGTTTGGATCCGGCTGTAAAGAGTAATAGACTGGGTAAAAAGATTGGATTATGAAAAAGAAGATTTTATCAGGACACAACTTTCATAGAGAGCCTTTCGATATACTCGAAGACCGGTTTGATATAACTTATCCTGAAAAACGTTATTTCAAGAAGGAACAGATACTGGAGATAATAGGAGACTACGATGTATTCATTCCTAATTTCAGTTTTTTTACAGACAAAGAAATCATAGAAAAGGCTGTTAACCTAAAGTTGATAGCTAATTATGGTGTGGGGTTTAATAACATTGATGTTGATTATGCCGCACAAAAAGGTATTGTAGTTACTAATACCCCCGATTCGGTATTAGAGCCTACTGCCGAACTTTGTTTCGGATTGATGCATGCTGTAGCCCGTAAGATAGGATTCTTTAATAACAAGTTACGCGAAGTCGAAAATATTGGCTGGGGATTATATGATAATCTGGGTGCTTCGCTATATGGAAAGACCTTAGGTATATACGGTATGGGACGTATAGGGCAGGCTATTGCCCGGCGTGCTGTTGCTTCAGGGATGAATATTGTTTACCACAACCGTAAACCGGTTGATGTTGCAATAGAGGAGCAGTACCATGCAAGATATGTAAGTTTTGAGGAGTTGTTAAGCGAATCGGACTATATTTCGGTAAATGCTCCGGCAACTGCCGAAACATATCATATTATAGATGCGAAAGCTATTGCCAAGATGAAACCTTCGGCAGTGCTTATTAATACATCCAGAGGTTCTACCGTAGACGAGACCGCTTTAATAGAAGCTTTGAAAGAGAACAAAATATACGGGGCAGGCCTTGATGTTTATGAAACAGAACCGAAGATCAATCCCGAATTTTTCAAACTGGATAACGTTGTTCTGACTCCGCACGCAGGAACACAAACACTCGATGCCCGTCACGATATGCAGCGTGAGGTAGCAAAAAATATTCTGAACTTTTTTGACGGAGGTAAAATCTCTAAAGTAAACTAATCCAGTAACTGATAGATCGAATCAGGAGTATATTGGTTACCATCTTTGTCGGCAATCAGCCAGTCGGTAATCATTTCTGTCGGAAAAGTCCGGATATCACCTTTATAAATATTCGATATCCAATAAGGGTCGTTTATTAGCTGACATCTGATGTTACACTCTCCGGCATCAATTACAGTGAACCATAGATGTTCTTTTTCGGTTTCATTTTTTGCATCATCAATAATTAATCCTATTTTCGCCCAGAAAAACCAATCCTCCTTTGGTTTTAATCTGGTATTATTCACTAGTTTTTTCAGGAAAGAAGAATTCCGGGTTGTCAGGAATTTAGAAAATAAATCAAAAAAGAAAGGATACCGTTCTCTTGCCAGATTACCCATGCGGCAGGTTTCTTCTTCGGATATAAATAGTATGGGATTATTGGATAATGCCCGTGCATATATTTCGGGAGAGATCAGGTTTCCATCTTCAATGGCAAAAAGAATACCGGACGGATCCGGGTGTTTTATTTCATCACTGTATCTGTCCTCATCTCCACCTAGTATGTTTTCTGAAAAATAAGCTAAGGCACGTTCCCATCGTATCCATGTTAGGTTGATCTGTAGCCCGTCAAATCCGATTGTGAACTTTTCATTTTCGAGTGGCGGATTGTATAAGAATCGTTTTACCACATTGTTTATGAGGTCATACATCTGCTGTTCTCCCGAACGGATATTCAATATCTCAAGATCTACAAAACCGCATCGCAAGAGTCCGTGTGTTTTGAACCAATAATTTCTGTACCCTTCTTTTTCTTCGTATACAGCGTGCAATGAATAAAGATAATCCGGTGAAGGGGGAGTTTTCGATTTAGCAGCCAGTTTTAACCATTTTCGCGGAAGTACCCTATAGGTTGCACAGTCTATAACCATCCAGGCATCTGGGATAAGGGAATATGAAAGTTGGAGCTGGCAATGAAATGATTTTAGCGGATTTTTTCCGAACATCATCCGTATTTCGATATATTCGGTACTGGTAATTGCTGATAAGAATTCACCTTCGTCAATCATGTCATCCAGTCCGAAATCCTGAAAATTAATATTGTCGGTTTTGACTATAGAAATCTGTATAGTATAAATGTTCCTTTCATACTCAAGAGTGACGGTATACCCTCTTTTGTTACAGGTATCTGCTAGGTGAGCATCGTCGACAGACAGGATACGTATGTTATTATTAAAGGAATAGGAGCAGAGCTTTTCTCTGATTTCGGGTAACCCGTGATTTTGGTAAGGAATAACTCCTATTACAGAAGGAGTCAACTTCTCTCCATCGGATAGTAGTTTGTACTTTTTGTCGTTTGTGTGCATTGTGAGTGTTCTTTGTGACAAAGGTATAGTAAAAGGATAGAAAAACAGCTTATGGAAGCCATTTTTTCTCAACAAAAGAAAGTAGAGAAATCTGGCTAAACCTGCAATATAACATACGGGAAACAGACTGATTTGTCGGGAAATTTTTATAATTTGCGTGATCAACTGAAAGACAAATAACGGATATATTATTATAACCCGATAAAATTGTACGCCATGGTAACACTACTAAACATTATTTTACAAAACACTGCATTAACCGGAAATTTGGATGTCTCATGGGGACATGTTGCTTTCGCAATTATTCCGGTTCTTTTATTGATTGTTCTAATGGGTTTTCTGAAAATGGCGGGCGATAAGAGTGCCCTCATCACATTAGCTACGACCATCGTTTTAGCCTTATTTGCATTTGGTTTTCCAATAGCGGATACAGGCCTTTCTTTTGTTTATGGAGTTCTGAAAGCGATCTTCCCAATCCTGATTATTATCATTATGGCAATATTTAGTTATAATGTATTGGTAAAGACGGGTAAAATGGAGGTGCTGAAGGAGCAGTTTTCGTCCATATCATCAGACAAATGTATTCAGGTACTGCTACTTACATGGGGTTTTGGTGGACTATTGGAAGGTATGGCCGGCTTTGGGACAGCTGTTGCGATACCGGCTGCAATACTAATTAGCCTCGGCTTTAAGCCGATATTCTCGGCTGTCGCCAGCCTTATAGCCAATAGTGTGGCAACAGGCTTTGGTGCAGTTGGTACTCCGGTTAAAGTTCTTGCCGAGCAAGCAGGTGTAACAGATGTACAGACATTAAGTACACAGGTCGTATTACAATTGTCACCCTTGATGATATTGATTCCTTTTGTATTGGTATTTATGACCGATCCACGGATTAAGGCTTTGCCGAAGCATATCCTGCTGAGTGTGATCGTTGGTGTTGTATCTCTTGTAACCCAATATATTGCTGCCCGTTATATGGGAGCCGAAACCCCTGCTATCTTGGGTAGTATCGCTTCTATTATTGCTATTATCGTATATGCTAAATTAACATCTACAGCTGAAGATAAGGAATTGAAAGCAAAATTTCCGAAAAGAAGTTTCGGGGAGATTATCAATGCATGGAGTGTCTATGGATTTATTCTTATCCTTGTAATCCTTACAAGCCCGTTATTACCATTAAGGAATGAGCTGGCTCCCTTGCTATCCACAACATTCAAGTTCAATATATTTGATGCTGTAACTAATGCAGAGGTTGTGAGGTCAGTTAAGATCTCGTGGCTGATAGATGCCGGAGTATTGTTATTTTTAGGCTCTATTTTAGGAGGACTGGTTCAGGGTGCAAAAATTGTTGAGTTAATAAAGCTTCTGGGAACAGTTATTAAGCAGCAACGTAAAACTATTGTTACTGTATGTTCTCTGATCGCATTATCGTCTATAATGGATTTCTCCGGAATGATCTCTCAGTTAGGGCTTGCCTTAGCTATTGCAACAGGGTCTCTTTATCCGTTGTTTGCTCCTACTATCGGATGTTTGGGTACGTTTCTTACTGGTAGTGATACTTCTTCTAATATCTTGTTTGGTAAGTTACAGGCATCTGTGGCGCATACAACAGGTGCAGATCCGAGTTGGCTGGCAGCAGCTAATACCGCAGGAGCCACAGGTGGTAAGATTATATCGCCTCAGAGTATTGCCGTAGCAACATCTGCATGTGGATTACAGGGCCGCGAAGGTGAGATAATGAAGAAAGCTATACCATACGCATTGGGATACATTATAGTTGCCGGTTTGATGGTATACCTTGTACCTAAGATCATGGGGACTGTAGTATTCTAACAATTAGATTGTTCAGTGAGCATTATAATAACGAAAACAACTAAAAACTATATAGAAATGAAAGTCGGACTATTTATTCCATGTTATGTAAATGCCATATTCCCGGAGGTGGGGGTGGCATCTTACAAGTTGCTTGATTCGCTCGGAGTAGAAGTCGACTATCCGCTGGACCAAACGTGCTGCGGACAGCCGATGGCAAATGCCGGGTTTGAAGACGAAGCTTTACCTTTGGCTCAACAATTCGAGAAGTTATTTGACAAATACGAGTACATTGTTGCCCCATCGGCAAGTTGTGCTGTATTTGTGAAAGAAAACTATCCGAAGATACTGGGCAAAGAACAGCATCTTTGTCAGACGAGCGGCAAAATATATGACATCTGCGAATTTCTGCATGATGTATTGAAAGTAGATAAACTTCCCGGAAAATTCCCTCACAAAGTGAGTGTGCATAATAGCTGCCACGGAGTGCGCGAGTTACACCTGTCATCAGCCAGTGAATTAATGGAACCTCGTTATTCTAAAATCAAAGACCTGTTGGCTAAAGTAGAAGGGGTAACGGTACTCGAACCGGAGAAAGTAGATGAATGCTGTGGTTTCGGAGGAATGTTTTCGATCGAAGAACCTGCGGTTTCGGTATGTATGGGACAAGACAAAGTTCATAACCATATAAATACGGGAGCTGAATATATTACTGGTGCTGACAGCTCTTGCCTGATGCATATGCAAGGAGTGGTTAACAGAGAAAAACTACCCATTAAGTTTATTCATGTCATTCAAATTTTAGCTGCCGGATTATGAGTACAAAACATGCAGAAGCTGCAACACGCTTCATATCGAATAAGAAAGAAGAGTCTTGGCACAATGAAACTCTTTGGATGGTACGCGCCAAAAGAGATAACATGGCTAAGGATGTCCCTGAATGGGAGCAATTGAGAGAACTGTCGAGCCAGATAAAAATGCATACGATCTCTCATCTGGATAAGTATGCCGAACAATTTGCCGCAGCAGCGGAAGCTAATGGGGTGATTGTACACTGGGCCAAGGACGATAAAGAGCATAACGAAATTGTATATAAGATACTTTCCGACCACAATGCAAAGAAGCTGGTGAAAAGTAAATCGATGCTGACCGAAGAATGTCACCTCAATCCTTATCTCGAGCAAAGAGGCATCGATGTAGTCGAAAGTGACCTGGGTGAACGCATACTTCAGCTCGATAACCAGCCGCCCAGCCACATTGTGATGCCGGCTATACATATGACACGTCAGGAAGTAGGAAAACTGTTTGAGGTGAAACTCGGAACTGAAAAGGGAAACAGCGATCCTACATACCTTACCCGTGCCGCGCGTCAGCATTTGCGAAACGAGTTTATGACTGCCGATGTAGGTATGACCGGATGTAATTTCGGGGTAGCCGAAACCGGAGATGTAGTCGTTTGTACCAACGAAGGTAATGCCGATATGGGTACATCCTTACCTAAAGTACATATCGTGTCGATGGGGTTGGAGAAATTAATACCTAATCACAAGGCGTTGAGTGTATATTCCCGTTTGTTGGCACGTTCGGCAACAGGGCAACCCGTAACATCATATATGTCGCACTTCCGTAAACCCCGCGAAGGTTGTGAAATGCACATCGTGATTGTAGATAACGGACGAAGCGAGATCTTAGGAAATAGAGAGCACATTCAGACTTTGAAATGTATTCGCTGTGGTGCCTGTATGAATACCTGTCCGGTATATCGCCGGAGTGGAGGATATTCGTATACCTATTTTATTCCGGGCCCTATCGGAATCAATCTGGGTATGCTGAAAAATCCAAAAGAATACTCGGATAATGTGTCTGCATGTTCACTGTGCTATTCATGTAATAACGTATGTCCTGCCAAGATAGATCTCGCAGATCAGATATACAGATGGAGGCAAGGGCTCGACTCGTTAGGTAAAGCCGATAAAATGAAGAAGATGATGTCGGGTGGTATGAAATTCTTGTTTACACATCCTTCGTTGTATAAAACGGCATTGTCTATGGCTCCGATAGTTAATAGCATGCCTCGCTTTATGATCTATAATGGATTGAATGATTGGGGCAAAGGCAGGGAACTGCCGAAATTCGCTAAAGAATCGTTCACTTCTATGTGGAAGAAAGGCAAAGTACAAAAGAAAAAATGAACAGGATGTTTACCTATTAAAAACAAAGACAATGAGTAGCAAAAACGATATATTGAACAATGTCAGGCGGCATATAAACGATAAATACGATATGCCCGATCTGGATAATATTGCGGCGATACAATACCCAGATAAGCTCGAAAAGTTTATGCAGATGTGTAAAGCTGTAGGAGGCGATGCTCGCTTACTGGTTCCGGGAGAGGATGTTAATGAAGTAATCAAGTCCCTTTATCCTGAAGCGAAGGTGATAGCATCCAATCTGCCCGAAGTTAGTATAGCAACAGTGAATCCGGATAACGTAGACGATCCTCACGATCTGAATGGAACAGACTTAGGCATTATCAAAGGCGAATTGGGTGTTGCCGAAAATGCTTGTGTATGGGTTCCTCAGAATGTCCGTCAGAAAGTTGTTTATTTTATCTCGGAATATCTGGTGATACTGTTGGATAAGAATGAAATTGTAAACAATATGCACGAAGCATACAACAAGCTGGAATTTAACGATTATGGTTTTGGAATATTTATCTCGGGTCCTTCAAAAACAGCCGATATCGAACAGTCGCTGGTAGTTGGTGCACACGGCGCTAAAGGTGTGATGGTACTGTTGAGATAAAGGCCTCTAATATCGAAATATAGGGAGAAGAGAAATATTCTATCGAATTTCTTTTCTCTCTTTTACGTTCTTTACTATAATAATCTCTCCGTCTTTAGAGACTTCTATCTGGTCATATATACATGGTAGTATTGACCGCCCTGTAGAATCAACCAGTCCACGCTTTTGTTCCTGTACAACCTCAATGAAATTTTCATTATATACATATGCGAGATAGTCGAAAATAAAAGGAGTTAAAATCCGGTTATCTGCACTGATAAGCGCCCATTTATTGTCTTTTTGTGCTGAAATAATATTGTCGTAGTTAACCCTTATTCTTTCGTATTCAGATGATGTGAAGAGTATTTTTTTCTGTTCGGTATCGAAGACACCATATACCTCTTCTTCTGTGAATGTGATTTTTGAATAGTTCGCGAAATCTATATCATCGAATCTGCAGGGCAGAAGTTCCCGCCCTGATGTATCAATAAGCCCTACTTTATCTTCGCGTACGACACGGAGCACCTCGTGCGTGAATTGGTTATCCCAAGTTTCATTATAAATAAAAGGTATAACTTCTTTGCCTTCGGTATTGATTCCTCCATACAGATTATTTTTTTTGAGAATAAGTACACCGTCTTCAAAATTATTTGACACATCGGTGTACTGAAATGGTTGTACCATTTTGCCTTGGGCATTCACTATTGCATAAAGCTCGTTTCCATTTTCGTCCAATACTTCGGCTTTATGTACAGCATACAAGCCGTTTTTATAGTTATTGATTTCTTTAAACCGGGGACGGATTTCCTTCCCCTTCTTATTGATTAATATGTATTCGTCATCTGTATCATTGTATGCTTCCATGCATCCATGTTGATTGTCATCGATATATTTATACTTACAGGGGGTGACCAGTTTGCCTTTTCGATCGATAAGGCCATACTTATCATCAATTCCAACAACAGCAATATCATTTACAAAGGGATATACTTTATCAAATACAAACGGGACAGCAATATTACCCAAAGTATCTACATATCCCCATTTACCGTCATCTTCGACCGAAGTGTACAATCCGTCATAAGTTCCTATGTTATCATATTTACAGGGAACAATCAACCTTCCTGTGCTATCGATGGCACCGGCTCTGTAATCCTTGAAAACGGCATATTGGGGAAAATGTGGAGCCAGACTATAGAGAAATGTATCTTCTACTATAATCTTATCATATATGAAAGGAGTCTTAATATCTCCTTTAGTATCAATAGTCCCATATTTACCATTTAGCGAGGCAAATGCCAGTTCTTTGCTATGGAACCTTATATTCTCGAATTCAAAAGGTTGTATTACATTCCCCTGTTTGTCTATAATACCCCATTTCCCGTTCTTCTTAGCCAAAGTTCGGTCATAAAAGAAATTATAAATACTTTCGTACTCAAGAGGGATAATTGATCTTCCGTCTATATCTATTACACCTACTTTGTCACCAACAAAAATCCGGAGCATCTTACTATTATTAGGGTCTATAAAGGTAAATGCAGTATCATTAGACATAGGAATGAGAATCTTGCCGTTAGAATCGGCTATTCCTGTTTTGTATGTAACAGACGTAATTTGGGCATTATTGGGTGTAAATATTCCCAATACAAAAAGAAGTGATAATAAGAGCCTCATATACAGTGTTGTTTTTCTCAAAAATACAGATTTAGATATAAAAAAGCAAAAGCCAACTCTTCAAATACAGAAGAGCCGGCTTTTATTGACTGCAATCATTATAAGTAATGAACTCTTATTTATCTTTCAATAAAGTCTCTTTGAATAAATCGTAGCTGTTTTTCAGTTCGATATTCTTTTTCTCACCTTTCATAAATTCAAGTAGAGGTTTAGGTATCTCGATTGTTTGACCGATAATATCTTCCACAGTTTCTTTGAATTTTGCAGGATGCGCGGTTTCTAAGAAGACCCCTGTCTCGTCCTTGGCCAATCCGTCTGCCAAAGCCTGATATCCGCATGCTCCATGAGGGTCGAGTAGGTACCCTGTTTTTTCGAATGTACTTTTTAGAGTTTGCGCGATAGCTTCATCCTTATACCAGCATCCGGAAATATCTTTCCTGATCTCGTCCACCGATTGATTGTACAAATCGAGTACACGGGCAAAATTACTGGGGTCGCCTACGTCCATTGCATTAGCTATAGTCTGTACCGACGGACGGGGATTGTATTTGCCT
This sequence comes from Indolivaga macrotermitis, assembly GCF_900128985.1. Taxonomy (GTDB): domain Bacteria; phylum Bacteroidota; class Bacteroidia; order Bacteroidales; family Dysgonomonadaceae; genus Dysgonomonas_A; species Dysgonomonas_A macrotermitis. The sequence continues at coordinate 198,974 of NZ_FQUC01000001.1, forward strand.
GTTTGCAGGTATTCATAAAATATATCGTTGCTGTTATTTGCCGCAATAAAACGTTTAATGGGCAGTCCCATCCGTTTGGCTATCAGTCCCGCAGTAATATTACCGAAGTTTCCGCTGGGTACACTAATAACAACATTGTTTGCTTTTCCTTCTTTTTTTAGTTGTGCATAAGCATGGAAATAGTAAAATGCCTGAGGAAGGAAACGCGCGACATTGATTGAATTGGCCGAAGTCAGGTTTAATTGTTTATTCAGGTCGGCATCCATAAATGCAGTTTTAACCAGCGCCTGACAATCGTCGAAAGTTCCGTCTATTTCTATCGCTGTAATATTTTGTCCAAGAGTGGTAAACTGGCATTCCTGAATAGGGCTAACTTTTCCTTTCGGGTAAAGGACATATACATGTATCCCGTCTACACCTAAGAAACCGTTTGCTACGGCACTTCCTGTATCACCCGATGTAGCTACAAGAACTTTAACATCGCTTTGTCCTTGTTTCTTTATGAAATAAGCCAGTAAACGCGCCATGAAACGTCCGCCTACATCTTTAAAAGCAAGCGTAGGTCCGTGAAACAATTCGAGGCTGTAAATATTATCGTTTACATGTACCAGAGGAGTATCAAAACTAAGTGTATCGTATACGATTTTTTTCAGTGTATCAGCATCCACATCCTCTCCGAAGAAGGCATCGGCTACCGTATATGCTATTTCCTGAAAAGACAGGGTATCTATCTTATCATAAAAAGATTGTGGCAACTGTTTTATCTTTTCGGGCATAAACAGGCCTTTGTCGGAAGCCAACCCTTTTACAACAGCTTCTTGAAGAGAAGCTTCGGCGGCTTGCTTATTTGTACTGTAATATTTCATCGTGGTCGGGTGTTTTTTGTTTTAAGCATTGTCTTTTTCTACCGAAGTAATTAAAGGTAGATAAGTATCATTTATCAAAGGTTTGATTTTGCTGTATGGTATACTTATTTCTACTACTCCTTGCACGTACGGCGTTATCTCATATTGGTTATAAACAAAGATAATCCCCGTTTTGTCGAAATAGAAATTCCCGCTGGATTGTATTTCAGATAATTCGACAAGTAGAGACAAATGTTCTTCTTCATTCGGCAGACTATTTCTGCGGGCTATTTCGTCCCGGATCATGGGAGCTAATTTGCTTTCATAATCTTTCTTGAAAAGCACTTCTTCCGGAATATGTTTTCCGCTTTTTGTTTCTATATTGTCATACCTGACGAAAAATGAACCGTGGGCTCCTCCTAAATACGAACTATATCCTGTGCTTACAGTAATGAGCTGACTGAATATACTGGCAATAGAAAGGCCTACACTCTGCTCAAAGTTCGAAAAATTTATAAACTCATTGCCTTCTACCTCCCAATCTCGGGCATAGTTCTGTGCATCCTTTCTGTATTTTTCCGCTATATTGTCAAAAGCCTCTTTCGGTGTTGCCGGTTTGTTCTCGTGATCGAATATTCCGGCAATGGTTTTTTGTATAGCCGGAAGATCGGTTCCTTTGGGCGAAGATATGGGGCATGCCATAAAAACACTGATAGACATACCTTGTTTCTTCGGATCATCATTGACACGAACTATGTCATCGTAAGAAAGAGTGTCGATAACCCACGAGTTGCTTAATTGAGCAAGCTCCTTCTGCGCCCATGCTGTTGAGTCAGAGATTGCATCAACAGCCTGACTAGAATTTACTCCTTTTGAAGCATCTTTACAGTTAACGAAAAGCAAAGCGATAAATAGAAATAAAGCTAGTTTTATCTTCATATATTACCGTTTAAAGAATAAAGTATCCATAAACTCATGCCCGACAATAGTACCATAAGCTCCTTTTGCTGATTCGAACTCGTCGTATACCTGAACGTCATCGCCTTTTTCATTTGAGCGGTAAATCAGGAACGGAATCGGTTTATTGGTATGAGTACGTAAATAGCATGGGGTAGGGTGGTCTGGCAATACCGCAATGGTAACAGGTTCGTCCCAATCTTTGGTTGCCTCGTATATAGTTTTCACTACACGGGAGTCCAGATATTCAATAGTTTTTGTTTTCAGATCATAATCACCCTCGTGTCCTGCTTCGTCACTGGCTTCGATATGGAGATAAACAAAATCGTCATGCTTGAGGGCATCTATTGCAGCCCGAGCTTTTCCTTCGTAATTTGTATCATATAATCCGGTAGCTCCTTCTACATGGATGAGCTTTAATCCCGCATATTTTCCAATTCCCATAATCAGATCGACGGCTGAAATGACAGAGCCACTTTTTATTCCGTACAGCTCCTGTAGTGTCTGCATCTGAGGTCTATACCCCGGAGACCAAGGCCAGATACTGTTTGCCGGATCTTTACCTTCAGCAATGCGTTTTTTATTAATAGGATGGTCTTTCAGTAATTCCTGTGACTTGATGATAAGATCATTCAGATATTTGGCAGTTGCTTCTGCTTCGGGTTCTGTTGCCTTGATCAAAACATCTTTGAACGGAGTGCCTAATACATCATGGGGAGCAGTGCAATCCAAATTCTTGTTACCTCCTTTCATTTTCAGTAAATGGCGGTATGATACTCCCGGATAGAGGCTGACAGTTCCATCATTTAATTCTTTATCCAGAAAATGGATCAACTCGGCTGCTTCTTCGGTCGAAATGTGTCCGGCTGAATGGTTTTTTATTTTGCCGTCTTCCAGACAAATGACATTGCATCTCATAGCCATTTCTCCCGGTTCGATATCAATCTCCATACTGGCGGCTTCCAATGAACCGCGTCCTTCAAATACTTTAGGTACATCATACCCTAATACCGAGAGGTTGGCAATCTCACTACCGGGTTTAAATCCGGGCGGAATCGTATCGAGCAAGCCACTTTTTCCTTTCGAAGCAAGCAAATCGATATACGGTTTTTTTGCTGCTTGCAGAGGGGTTTTGTTACCTAATGCTTCGATTGGCTCATCGGCCATACCATCTCCTAGTATTACAATTGTTTTCATACGAAATTATACCTAAAAATTTATTGTGTATCGAATCTCTATATATGAGAAGAGATTCTGTAGGTTTTCAGGATTGCTAAATTAGACAAAATATTTAGAAAAACAGCAGATAGAAGCTCTATTGTAAATCGATTATATAAATATACTTCTATTCTTAAACAGATTGGCTACATATGTGTGTAATATTGTAAGTCGGTGATTGTCCGTTTTTTTATTGAAAAATAGGTCGTTATAAGTAACAGAACCATTAAGAAGGATTATCGACTTAATTAGTTTTCAACACATACAAGAATTATTTTTAGTCAAAAGAATTAAATCTTATCTTTGGTTCAAATTAATCTAAGAAATAATGGCATTGAATATTGGAGATAGAATCCCCGAAGTTTTGGGAAAAGATCAGGAAGGAAAAGAGGTCAAGGCAAGCGATTATCAAGGAAGGAAGTTTATACTATACTTCTATCCGAAAGATAACACCCCGGGATGCTCAGCTGAGGCTTGTAATTTCCGGGACAATTTCTACGAGTTGCGTCATGCCGGTTATGAAATTGTAGGAGTAAGTGTTGATGATGAAAAATCGCATAATAAGTTTATTGAGAAATTTGAATTGCCTTTTCGTTTGATTGCCGATACCGATAAAGTATTGGTCGAAACATTCGGCTTGTGGGCAGAGAAAACCCTTGCCGGAAAAAAATATATGGGGACATTGCGTACTACTTTCCTTATCAATGAGGATGGAGTAATTACCCATATCTTTACCCCCAAAGAGATTAAGGCAAAAGAGCATGCCGAACAAATTTTAGAATGGCTCGAATCATTAAAGAAATAACCAAAACAAATGGCAGAAGAAAAAGATAATAAGGAAACCGCAAAAGCAGAAAAAGCTGGCAAAAAAGTTGCACCCAGCAGCGATAAATTAAAAGCTTTACAAGCTGCAATGGAAAAGATCGAGAAAAGCTATGGAAAAGGCTCGATCATGAAAATGGGCGACGAGAAAATAGAAGAGATTCCTGTTATTCCTACAGGCTCCATCGGGTTAAATGCTGCATTAGGAGTTGGAGGATACCCACGTGGACGTGTTATCGAAATATACGGCCCGGAGTCATCAGGTAAAACAACCTTGGCAATACAAGCCATTGCGGAAGCTCAAAAAGCCGGAGGTATAGCTGCATTTGTGGATGCGGAGCATGCTTTTGACCGTTTTTATGCAGAAAAATTGGGTGTAGATATAGACAATTTGTGGATATCTCAACCCGATAGCGGTGAGCAGGCTTTGGAGATTGCAGAACAGTTGATTCGTTCATCAGCTATTGATATTGTGGTGATCGACTCTGTGGCAGCATTGACACCAAAAGCTGAGTTGGAAGGAGATATGGGTGATTCGAAGATGGGTCTTCAAGCCCGTTTGATGTCTCAAGCTCTTCGTAAACTTACAGCTGCTATTAATAAAACGAATACGACCTGTATATTTATCAACCAGTTGCGTGATAAGATCGGGGTAATGTTCGGTAATCCCGAAACAACAACAGGAGGTAATGCCCTGAAATTCTACGCATCTGTTCGTTTGGATATTCGCCGTATCGGTCAATTAAAGGATGGTGAAGAAGTAAGAGGAAGTCAGACTCGTGTGAAAGTGGTGAAAAACAAAGTTGCACCTCCTTTCCGCAAAGCAGAATTCGATATTATGTATGGAGAAGGAATCTCCCGTGCAGGCGAAATTATCGACTTAGGTGCAGAGTTGGGTGTTATCAAGAAGAGCGGCTCGTGGTATAGCTATAACGATGCCAAACTGGGACAGGGAAGAGAAGCGTCTAAGGATATGATCAAAGATAATCCTGAATTGGCCGAGGAGCTGGAAGGTTTGATATTTGAAGCATTGAAAGCAAAACATAAATAAAAATAATATTTTTGTAACATGAGAAGGGTCGATAATTTTATCGACCCTTTCTTTTTGACGAAAAAACGATAGTTTGGTTATACTTTCTTTTGTGATTTATGGCTTACTTGCTGCAAGTTTATAACACAAAAGCAAAACATAATGAAAACAACAATCAAGAATTTTAAGAAGAAAGAGATCTCTAAGGCTAATCAACAAAAGATAAAAGGTGGATCATCGGGTTGTGCATCTCATGGCTATGGTAGGTTATTTTATGATTTTGATGGATCGCAATACACAATTACTTCAATTGAGTGGTTTGCTTAGATTTATTTAAATAAGAATCAAATGAGAAAAATCTTTTTCATATCTGCTGTCTCCTTATTCTTTCAAATACCTGTTACTTCCGCACAAGGACTAATTGAGGGAAAGTGTTCTATTGTGATTGAAAACCTTCGGAACTATTACCAGAATGATTCTTTGGCAATTGAATATTTCAAGTCTGCTTATGTAATAGATGATCTAAAGATTCAGAATCACATATATGTAAAAAAAACAGGAGAAGTCCTTTCTTTCTTCTTACTTCCAGAGAATAAAAATCTGACATGTAGTTTTAGAGGATGGCGAAATCAAAAAGATTTGATTATCAAGTGAAAGTATTCAGTCCTTATATAAATAATGTAAAGTCTCGGTTATTCCGGGGCTTTTTTTGAGAGATTTAGATCAGATGAAAAAAGGAGAGAAACCTCAGTGGTTTCTCTCCTTCTCCTTTTAACCAATAACTAAAATAACCCTTATTTTTCGTTAAGCAGATCATCAATTATCTTGTTGAAATCGGCTTTGAATTCGTCGTAAAACAATCCTGTTGCCGGGCCATTAAAGCCTGTATGTATTTTTCGTACGTTTCCTTTTTTGTCGATAAAGAAAGTCGTGGGATAACTCTTCAGTCCGTCTATTTCGGGCAGAACTGTTTTATCAGCACCTATTTTTCCTGCGAATAGAACATCATATTCGATATTGTATTTCTGAACGAAATTCGATAATACTTTATTCACGTATTCGGGATCATCTTTTCTTTCGAAAGCTAAGCCAACAATTTCAACTCCTCTCGATTTATTATCCCTGTACCAAGGAGCAAGGAATGCGGCTTCATCAAGGCAGTTAGGACACCAGCTTCCGAGTATAGAAACAATTACGACTTTCCCTTTGAACTTATCGTCAGATAGAGATACTGTATTTCCTTTCAGATCCGGTAGTTTAAAACTGAGCGATTTACTTCCCGGTTTAAGTTTGGTCAGAGTATAAGGGTCGGCAAGGGTTGCTTTGTCATTTCTTTGTCCTTTTATCTTTTGTTTTCCTCTGGCTGTGATAAACTCTCCTTCAAAATTATTCTTATCTGTAAACTTACCTTGTACCAGATAAGGGCTGAGTCCGGCAAATGCAGAGAGTTTGAATCCATTTTGATCGATTACTCCTTCCAGATAACGGAGGTCTCCCGAATTAGTTAGGATCGAACCTGTCAGAATACCATTATCCTGTTTGAAAATGCCGACATTGGATACTGAGGATGAATCCGTAAGGAATTGTATATCCCATTTTCCGGTAAGAGTGTCGGTTGCTGTTCCTTCGGCGGTAAAACGGGGCGATTCTCCGTATATAGCTTTGAAAGGTAAGCCTTTATCATTATCAGCGAAAAGCCTTTTGAATACACCACTCAGGGTATCACCTTTAAATACACCTTCGAATTGGGTATCGTAAGCTTTGATAGGAATGAAAACACTGTCACCTCGGTATGTTACGGAATCCGATATAACTTCTTCTCCCCCATTTATAAAGGTCAGGTATGTATTAGTGTTGGGAGCACCTTTTTTTATTTCAAATATAAATGGTATAATTCCTTCTTTTGCAGAGAATTCTCCTCGCCATTTTCCGTCTTTTAGAGACTGTTCATTTTGAGGAGATTTTGAATTACATGCTCCAAAGAATAAAGGAATCAGAATACCAAGAGAAAATATATACTTCTTCATTGTCTGTCTTTTTTAGTAAATGCAAAGTTATAAATGATTTTCGGGTTTGTAAATCCCGTAAATATGGTATAAATAAAAAAAACAGCAATTCTTTTGCTGTTTTTTTATTGTCTATGGTCAGGAGCCGTTTTATTTCAGTAGACTGTCGGGATTAAGATTCTCTTTTTCAATATCCTTAAAGTATCTGTATGTTCCTACCTTAATCTCTTCGGTTGCAGCTTCGTCACATACAATGATTGCTTTAGGGTGCAGTTGAAGTGCAGTAATAGTCCACATATGATTTACCGAACCTTCTACTACTTGCGCCAAAGCGCGGGCTTTGTTATGTCCATTTACCATAATCAGAACTTCTTTAGCGTCCATAACTGTACCCACACCTACAGTAAGGGCTGTTTTGGGCACTTTATTGACATCGTTATCAAAAAAACGCGAGTTAGCGATGATGGTATCTCTGGTCAATGTCTTTACACGGGTGCGCGACGACAGCGACGATCCCGGTTCGTTGAAGGCAATATGTCCGTCGGGACCGATACCTCCTAAGAAAAGGTCAATACCTCCTACAGCTTTTATCTTAGTTTCGTAGTTCTCACACTCTTTTTCCAGATCAGGAGCATTACCGTTCAGTATATTAACATTTTCTTTTTTGATATCAATATGGCTGAAAAAGTTATTCCACATGAAAGAGTGGTAACTCTCAGGATGATTCTCAGGTATGTTTACATATTCATCCATATTGAATGTAACTACATTCCGGAACGATACTTTACCCTGCTTGCAAAGGTCTACTAAGCATTTATACATTCCCAGCGGAGAAGAACCTGTAGGCAAGCCTAAAACGAAAGGTTGATTGGCTGTTGGTTCAGCTGCATTAATTCTGGCTACGACGTAGTTTGCAGCCCACTGTGATAGATTCTCGAAATCAGGTTGGATAATTAATCTCATCGTGTTGTATTTAGGTATTTGTTATGAACTAAAAACGTAGAATGTCGTTGTTTAGTCTATTGTCGATTCATTTTTAATTTCATTAATTGTAAAATATGACAAATTATTGATTCTAACTCGAAAAGATGTATCTTTGTTATTTCCAAGCCTGAATAAATGTAGTGAAGTTATATCTTTTATATTCAGAATGTTTTGTTCGGGGATATACACTATAAAAGATTAAAGTTAGTCTAAAGACTGTTATTTATATATGCCTCCAAAAAAAAGTAAAAAGAAAAAGAATAGTGCAAAAACAGGGTCGAGTATACTTCGTTTTTTACGGAGCGAAAGAGGACATTTCTTGATAGGTGTCTGTGTTGTCTTTATTGCTTTGTATATGCTTATAGGGATGATTTCTTTCTTCTTCACCGGAGCTGCCGACCAGAGTAAAGTGGTTAATAAGAATTTTATCGATCTTATCATTCATAAGCAGGATATAGCCAACTGGACAGGGGTTGGCGGTGCATTTGTTGCAGAAGGTCTTATTAATAAGTATTTCGGGATATTCGCTATGATTATTCCTCTCTATATTTCGATCATCGGATTGAGATTGATGGGAATAAAAACCATATCATTGATCAAAGGTTTTATCCTCTCGGCCTTTGTCCTTATATGGGGTTCGATATTCAGCTCATTTATCCTGACAAAGATTTTTCCCGATAGCCATGTTATTTGGGGTGGAAGCCACGGTTATATATTGGAGCAATTGCTCGAAACCACGGTGGGTAGTATAGGTGTGGTTTTGATCATTGTAATGTTGCTCGTAGTTTTCTCGGTTATAACAAAGAAAACATCGATGGATTTCTACCGGAATAAGTTTCCCGGTGCAAATAAAGAAAATGGAGATGCTGAATTGATTGACGATATCGAGGAGACAGAGGATGAAATAGTAGAAAAGAAACCTTCTATTATTGCCCGTTTTATTAATCTGTTCAAGAAAAAAGTATTAGCAGACAACGATCAGGAAGAAGACGACGGCGAACAGCAGGATGTGGAAATTGATCTGATAAATAGTTATCCCGAAAATGATGTTGCAGAAGTGCCGGTTGTTACCCGTTCTATAACCCCATTAGTGGAAAAACCTTTAAGAAACACGAATAATGCTCTGGATGACGATTTCGAAATCGTAATTCCGGAGGAAGAAACTTATCAGGCTCCCCGTACCGAACAGGCTCGCCCTATAATAACGGCACCTCCGGTTACGTCTTCCGGTGAATCCGATATTCTGGATGCTGTAGATGGGGAGGAAATGGAGGAATACGATCCTACAAAAGATCTGTCGCAATTCCAGTTTCCATCCATGGAGTTGCTAAAAGTGTATGACACCACAGGCAAAGGGGTCGACATGGATGAGCAAAAGGCAAATAAAGAGAAAATTATCAATACCCTTCGTAATTACGGTATTGAGATAACCAATATAAAAGCAACGGTAGGGCCAACGATCACACTTTATGAGATTGTTCCTCAGGCGGGAGTCCGTATTTCTAAAATCCGGAATCTCGAAGATGATATTGCACTGAGCCTTTCGGCTTTGGGTATCCGTATCATTGCACCGATGCCCGGAAAAGGAACAATCGGTATAGAGGTGCCGAATAAAGATCCTCAGATTGTTTCTATGCAGTCGGTTATTGCATCGAAACGTTTTCAAGAGTGTGCTTATGACCTTCCTGTAGCATTAGGAAAGACTATTACCAACGAAATATTCATGTTCGATTTGTGTAAGATGCCTCACCTTCTGGTAGCGGGTGCAACAGGACAAGGAAAATCGGTCGGGCTGAACGCTATTATCACATCGCTCCTATATAAGAAGCACCCTGCTGAAATGAAGATGGTGCTGGTAGACCCTAAAATGGTTGAGTTCAATATCTATTCGACCATAGAAAAGCATTACCTGGCAAAATTACCTGATGCAGAAAAGGCTATTATTACCGATGTAACTAAAGTAACCCAGACTTTGAATTCGCTGACAAAGGAGATGGATGACCGTTACGAGTTATTGATGGCTGCAAATGTAAGAACAATCAAAGAATATAATGAGAAGTTTAAGAAACGCCGTCTGAATCCTTTGAAAGGACACCGTTTCCTTCCATACATCGTAGTTATTATCGATGAGTTTGGCGACCTGATAATGACTGCCGGAAAAGAGATTGAGATGCCTATTGCCCGTATCGCCCAAAAAGCCCGTGCGGTAGGTATTCATATGATTATTGCAACCCAACGCCCTACAACCAATATTATTACGGGAACGATCAAGGCGAATTTCCCGGCGCGTATGGCTTTCCGTGTGACATCGCAAATCGACTCACGTACTATCCTCGATATGTCGGGGGCTAATCAATTGATAGGTAGAGGAGATATGTTATTCTCTCAGGGTAGTGACCTTGTACGTATACAGTGTGCTTTCGTAGATACACCGGAGGTTGAAGAGATAACGCAATATATCGGAAAACAGCAGGGATATGCGCATGCATTTGAACTGCCCGAATTCGTAAGTGCAAACGATGAAGATAAGCCGGGAGCCGTTGATCTGAGCGACAAAGATCCTTTGTTCGAAGAAGCTGCCCGCCTGATAGTTGTTCATCAACAAGGATCTACATCATTGATTCAACGTAAATTTTCGATCGGTTACAACCGTGCCGGACGCCTGATGGATCAGTTGGAAGCTGCAGGTATCGTCGGCCCGACTCAGGGAAGCAAACCCCGTGATGTGCTTATTGCAGACGAATATAGTCTCGAGCAGAAAATCAGTTCTATTTGAAAGGTACGATAAGTTTCTTTGAGCAAATGCCCGAGTTCTTTCATTAATTGTTATTTTTAAGGATTATATATCGAAGGTCTGAGACCTGACAACACTTAGAAAGACAATTAAAGACACTAATTATGGATTTTCGGGAAGTTCGCAAGCCTGAACACAGAGGGAAACTAAGGAGTTTTCTGGGCAAAGAATATTTTATACTGAAAAGGAAATTGTATTGGTTACAGCATCTGTCGCGATATAGTTACATTAATAAAGAGAACGATAGTTGCCAGCATTCATTGATAAAGCACAGGTCGGTACTGTTACGTCCACTCAAGGATGTGGATATGTACCTGCAACATAATAAAATTACAAATCTGCGGCTAGCAATCGAAAAATTGAACGGTACGATAATCGAACCGGGCAAAATGTTTTCGATATGGAAGCAGGTCGGACGTCCTTCCAGACGAAAAGGATATCTCGAAGGATTGGCTTTGCACAACGGTCAAATCCTGACCGATATAGGCGGTGGATTATGTCAATTGGGTAACCTTCTTTATTGGATGGCTTTACATTCAGACTTGAAGGTAACCGAGCGTTGGCGGCACAGTTTTGATGTGTTCCCGGATATCAACCGGAAAATACCGTTTGCGTGTGGAGCTACATTGTCCTATAATTATATTGATTTACAACTGACAAACGATACATCCCAAAGCTACCGGATCAATTTATGGCTCGATGATACATATCTTAACGGGGAATTGTTGTCCGATTGTCCGATTGATAGTAAATTTGAAGTGTTTGAAACCGATCATCAGATCAAGCAGCAATGGTGGGGCGGATATACCCGTCATAATAAGATATGGAAACGAAAGACAAGTCTGAGTAGTGATCAGGTTGAAGAAGAGCTTGTCTCGGAGAACCATGCTATTATGATGTACAACCCGCTGTTAACAAATTAAACGTTCGGTTGTTTTAATAGTCTAAACAAGAAAACTGAAAGATGAAAGCTAAGTTAATTCTATTGTTATTAGTTTGCGGAATATTACAGGTAAAAGCCCAGGATGCCCGACAAATACTAGATAAAGCAAGTGCAGCATATAATAGTGCCGGAGGAATGCATGCTGTTTTTACATTGAATACGGAAGAAGTAAAGCAAAGAGTGATTCATAGTCAGGATGGTCAAGCTTACCTGAAAGGTAATAAGTTTAAGATAGATGTACCTGACGGTATTACCTGGTTTGATGGTAAAACACAATGGGTATATGCGAAAGGCGGTGATGAGGTGAATGTAAGTAATCCGACCGGTGATGAGTTGGCAGGAGTAAGTCCTTCCGTATTGCTCAATATTTACAAGAGTGGTTTCAAACTGGTCTATCAGGGAGAGAAGAAAGAAGGGGCAAAGACTGTTATTGTAGTAGATATGATTCCTCAGAAATCGCAGGATTACAGTAAAATGACAGTTACACTGGATAAAGCAACCTATTTGTTTACCTCTGTTAGCCTGTACGGAACTAATGGGATTAATAACCATTTGAAGATACGTAAGATGCAGCAAGGGGTAAACTTGCCGGACAATACATTTGTATTCAGTAAGAAAGATTATCCTGATGTTGAAATAATAGATCTGCGGTAATCTGTTCGGTTGAGGTTTTGGCAAAGCATAGAATTTGTTTATCTTATGATAGAAAATAAGTTACTATGAAGACTTGTTTTTGATAAATGGAATCTATAATTTTGCTATCAATATTGAAATAACAAAATAAAACATACAAACATTATGAGCGAAAAAGTACGTTGTCTGATTATTGGTTCAGGTCCTGCAGGATACACTGCGGCTATTTATGCATCAAGAGCAAACTTATCTCCTGTATTATACGAAGGAATACAACCCGGAGGGCAGTTGACTACTACTACAGAAGTGGAAAATTTTCCTGGATACCCTGAAGGTATAACAGGTACAGAATTGATGGAAGACCTGAAAAAACAAGCTGAAAAATATGGTGCTGATATCCGTACCGGAATCGTTACAGCTGCCGATTTGAAGGCTTCTCCTAAAAAAATCACTGTAGACGGAAAGACTGTTATCGAAGCTGATACAGTTATTATATCTACAGGTGCTACCGCTAAGTACTTAGGTTTACCCGATGAGGCTAAATATGCCGGAATGGGAGTATCAGCCTGTGCTACTTGCGACGGGTTCTTCTATCGTAAAAAAGTGGTTGCCGTTGTAGGAGGTGGTGATACAGCTTGTGAGGAAGCTATCTATCTGTCAGGGTTGGCAAGTAAAGTATATCTGATTGTACGTAAGCCATTCATGAGAGCATCGAAAGTAATGCAGGATAGAGTTGAAAAGAACGAAAAGATTGAAATCTTATATAATACAAATACATTAGGCTTATTCGGTGAAAACGGGGTAGAAGGCGCACACCTTATTCGTCACAAAGGCGAAGCAAATGAAGAAAAATTCGATATCGCTATTGACGGATTCTTCCTTGCTATCGGTCATAAACCGAATACCGATATCTTTGCCGGACAACTGGACTTGGATGAAGTGGGTTATATCAAAACAGTACCGAATCTTACAAGTACTAATATTCCCGGAGTATTTGCTGCCGGAGACGTAGCAGACCCAATATTCCGTCAGGCCATTACTGCTGCAGGAAGTGGTTGTAAAGCTGCTATCGAAGCTGAACGCTATTTGTCGGAGTAAGTAGTAGATAACTAAACATTAAATAAGAAAAGTGTCCGGATTTGCCGGACACTTTTTTATTTTGATACTATTTTTTCCATATAACATACATCGAAAGGTAGATGCTCGAATATCTTTATGCCGGTTTCTCTGAAACCCTGAAGGCTGTACCATTTTTTCAATTGTACGTTTTCGTTAATGATTCCGATTGAGATTTTACTACCATTCAACTCTCTTATGTATCCGGTAGCAAAGTCCATTAATTTAACGCCCATTTTTCTCCGTCTGTATGCCGGATGAACAGCTACTTTCTCAATATAGAAAGTTCTGTCTTCCCTTTCGGATTTCTCTATGGCAATAAAACCTACCGGTTTCGAATCTTCGGTAAGATAGAAGAATTTACGTTTCTCGTTTAATTGAGATTTCAATTCATCCCCTGTAATAAAGGCATTATTTGTGGGACAGTTTTCTCTAGTAAGCCCAAACTCATGTGCTACAGTCCGAAAAGCCTCGTTCAGTAATCTGGCTAATAACTCGAAATTATCTTTTGTAGATACCTGCTTAATCATTCATAATTATTCTTCCAAAGAATTCCAGCCCTGAGCTTTTAATTCTATTTCTGTACCGTCACGCGTTTCGATAGCTAGTCCCAAAGACTCGTTGGTGATATGTCCGATAACATGTACGCCTTTCATCTTCGACACTATTTCGTGCTTATGAAGCGGAACGGTGAATAGTAATTCGTAGTCTTCGCCACCACTAAGGGCTACTGTCGTAACATTCAGGTTAAATTGTTCGGCCATAGAAGCTGTCTGATAATCCAGAGGAATACGCTCTTCGTAAATGCGGCATCCGACTTTACTTTGTGTGCAAATGTGCAACAGTTCGGAAGATAAGCCATCCGATATATCTATCATCGAAGTAGGAAGCACGTTTTCGGCAGCCAGTGTGGCTACAATGTCTTTCCTTGCTTCAGGCTTAAGTTGTCTTTCGAGTAAATATTCTTTACCTGAGAAATCCGGCGTAAAATCCTTTTTACCATCAAATACCGCCTTTTCCCTTTCGAGTAACTGCAATCCCATATAAGCAGCACCTAAATCGCCCGATACACAGATGATATCGGTTTCTTTAGCCCCGCTCCGGGTTACAACCTTTCCGTCCATTCCTTCACCTATACAGGTGATAGATATGGCAAGCCCTGTAAGGGAAGCAGATGTATCGCCTCCGACAATGTCGACTCCGTATTCCTGACAGGCTAAGTTCAGACCTGCATAAAAATCTTCGAGGTCTTCTACCGAAAAACGTTTAGATATACCTAATGATACAGTTATCTGTTTAGGCTGTCCGTTCATGGCATAGATATCTGAAAAATTGACTACGGCGGATTTATAACCCAGATGTTTAAGAGGGACATACACTAAGTCGAAATGGATACCTTCGAGTAATAAGTCTGTAGTAACAAGTACTCTCTTCGAATCATCGCCAGTATAAGAAAGAATGGCAGCGTCATCGCCGACTCCCAGTTGGGAACTGCTATTCTTTAATTCTATTTTTTCGGTTAGATGCTTTATAAGTCCAAATTCACCCAGACGGGCTATCTCGGTACGTTTAGCGTTTTGCATATTTTTTACTGATGCTTGGTTTTAAATAAAACATTTTGGAATCACGACAAGATAAGATTGTCATGATTCCAAAATTATATAAGTTTTCAGAGAATATAAAGACCGGATACTTTAATCGATCCTTTTTATTACTTCTTTTATGATAAATGCCATCTTGGGTTGGGCTATTTTGGCAGCCTCCTGCACTTCTTCGTGAGTAACTTCTACAATCTTGCCGATAATACCTATATCGGTAATAATAGAGAAAGCAAGTACCTGCATTTTTGCATGATTGGCCACAATTACCTCAGGAACGGTAGACATACCTACGGCATCCCCTCCGATGATACGGAAGTAATTGTATTCGGCAGGAGTCTCAAATGTAGGGCCCGAAGTTCCTATATATACTCCGTGTTGAAGTTTTATATCATTTTCTTTGGCTATCTCCATCGCCAACAGTCGTAAGTTTTTGTCGTAAGCATTACTCATATCGGGGAAACGGGTTCCCAGTTCGTTAAAGTTTTTCCCACGTAAAGGATGTTCGGGAAACAGATTGATATGGTCGTCAATCAGCATGATGTCGCCTATATCGAAGCTTCCGTTCATGCCACCTGCCGCATTCGACACAAAGAGGTATTTTACCTGCAATGCCTGAAATACACGGATAGGGAAAGTAACTTCCTTCATATCATATCCTTCGTAAAAATGGAAGCGCCCTTGCATAGCAATAACTTCTTTGTCTCCCAGTTTACCGAATATAAGTTTTCCGCTGTGCCCCTCTACTGTTGATACCGGGAAATTGGGAATCTCGTTGTATGGTAACTCTTTTTTGTCAGTGATAGCGTTTGCCAGTTCACCAAGCCCCGTGCCCAAAATGATAGCATATTGGGGGATATTGCCTACCTTACCTTTAATGTAATCGGCTGTTGCTTGAATTTTCTGTAACATGTTCTATTATTTTATTATTAAATGTTTCTCGGTCGTGCGAATTTACAAAGGTAACTTCTATAGGCAAATAATAGAATTTATCTTTGAAAGATTCATCCAAATTAGTAAAAGATTTGAGGCGTGCTGCATCTTTTTCGGTGACTATGATAATCTTATCTTCTTTCTCCGGCGATTTTAACTTTTGAAGTATATCATCCAAGTCTTTTTGCGTAAATTCATAATGATCGGGATACGACAACTTTTCGATTTTTTTTGTATACCTTTTAATTCTCCGGTGAAGGGGTTTAGGATTGGCAATACCTGTAACTATCAGTACATCTTTGTTCGTAATTTCCTTTAGGGTAAGCCGGGGTTTATCTTCCGAAAATACAGGGGTCAGTAATCCGTATTCGAATGAGGTAAAAAACAAATGCTGATAGGGGTATACTTCTACTTCTTTCGATAATATTCTCTGATCTAATGGGTTAATTACAGAAGGGCATTTAGTGATAATAACTATATCTGCTTTTTCTGCGAGGTAAGCCGGTTCGCGGAGCCGTCCGGCGGGGAGTAATGTATCCCTTGTCATAAGCCGGTTGTAGTCTGTCAGCAGAATTGTAAATGAGGGTTTTACATATCTGTGCTGGAATGCGTCGTCGAGAAGTATAACATCCGGTTTTTGTTCTTCCGGTAAAGCCAGCAGGTTTTCTATGCCTCTTTGGCGCTTACTGTCTACAGCAACTAATATATCCGGAAATTTATTTTTTATCTGGAAGGGTTCGTCCCCTATCTGGGCGGCAGTCGATTCGGAGGTTGCCAGCATGTATCCCGATGTTTTCCGTTTGTATCCCCGGCTGAGAACAGCAACTTTGTACCGTTTGCTCAATAATTCGATCAGGTATTCGGTATGTGGTGTTTTACCTGTTCCGCCTACTGTGATGTTGCCTACACAAATAACGGGTAGAGGATACTGCTTTTGCTTGAGTATTTTCCAATCGAAAAGTTTGTTCCTGAAAAACACGACAATCCCGTATAACCACGATAATGGTAATAGCCATTTATTAATATGTATGTTTTTGCTTAGTGGCACAGGTTATAAAAGGGGATATTTTTTAATCGGACTTTATTTGATTTCGAGATCATAAGGCATCCGCGCCTGTATGAAATCTTGCTCTTTCAGATCTTTAATTTCTTTGATTGTTTTCAGCAGTTGGAAGTCGCCGCCTAAATACTCTTTCAGGGTACGTGTGGCAAATTCGTCTTTCTGGGTTTTAAAGAATTCGTCGAAAGGTCCGGGTTTTCGCGGATATTCGGAAACCGTGTAACTCGAAAGGCCTGCAATCATGGCAGCATCTCTGATAGCATCGTCCATGCCGCCGAGGGCGTCTACCAAGCCTAAGCTAAGAGCTTGCTTACCGGTCCATACACGGCCTTCGGCTATTTGCTCCATAACATCCATTGGTATATTGCGACCTTCGGAACATCTGGTCAGGAACAGGCGGTAGCCCCGCTCGATATATTGTTGCAAGATTACTTTTTCGTCGGTGGTCATCGGGCGGGTAATATCACCGAAATCCGAAAACTTATTTGTTTTTACTTCATCGAAAGTAAGTCCGACCTTATTGGTAAGCCCTTCTACATTAGGGAACATCCCGAAGATACCTATCGATCCTGTAAGGGTTGTCGGTTGTGCGTATATCTTGGTTGCATTGCACGAAATGTAATATCCGCCCGATGCTGCATATCCGCCCATAGATACTATAACAGGTTTTACTGCCTTAAGGTTCGTTATTGCTTTCCAGATTTGCTCGGAAGCATAAGCACTTCCTCCGGGAGAATTTACACGGAAGACTACTGCTTTTACATCATCATTTTCGCGAAGCTTCTCGATTTGGCGTATCAGGTATCTGTCATTTATGTCGGACGAACCGGTTCCGCTGACAATCGAACCTTCGGCATATAATACGGCTATCCGGTCTGATGATCCCGACTCTTTAGGATCGGTTACCGACTGCATATCAGTTACCGATGCAGTATACAGATCGTCAGATTCTGATAAGCCCAGCATGTTTTTTAAATATTGTTTGGCTTCCGTTTCATATAATAAGTCGTCAGCCAACTTGTTGTTGATGATAAAATCGCCGCCTCTGAATGCCGGTAAAGTATCAGTCAGCCTGTTCAGGTCTTCGATCGGTATGTCTCTCGAATCCGATATTCCTTTCAGGATCGAAGCCCATATGTCATTGGCAAATGAACTTACCTGTTCTCTGTTGGCGTCGCTCATTTTGTCTGTTATATACGGTTCTACAGCCGATTTGTATGTGCCGACCTTAAATATCTGCATTTCTATACCTAGTTTATCGAGCATTCCTTTATAAAAAGTAGGACTGACCGATAAGCCGTGTAAATCGAGCGATCCTTGCGGATTCAGAAAGACTTTGTCAGCCACGGAAGATACATAGTAACCACCTTGAAGGTAGTCGTCGGCATAGGCAACTATAAATTTGCCACTCGATTTGAACTCGAGTAAAGCTTCACGTATCTCGTTAAGGGAAGAACTGGATGCGGAGAAATATCCCGAACGGATATATATACCCTTGATTTTATCGTTATTCTTAGCCTTCTTTATTGCAGCAAGAATATCCGTCAGGCTCATTTCGGGGTCACCGTCTAATCCTAAGTAACTGTAAATGGGATTGGGTATAACCCGGTCTTTCATCACTCCTGTAAGGTTGATAGTCATAACCGTATTATTCTTAAGGGAATAAGATTCTGAAGAACTACTCAGAATAATCCCTATAAACCCGAAAAATAAAAAAGCGCAAATAACGCCTATAATAGCACTGCTGATTAATATTCCGACAATAGTGGCCAGAACACTCTTGAAAAAACTCTTCATACAAACATATTATGTGTGTAAGTGAAAGAATAGTGAGACTTTAACAAATATATGAAAAAAGATTTTAAATAAAACGGTTTTAATATACAATAAGATTAAATATTCTTCCGGTATAATATCTTTTTGTCATAATCCGGAAAACTCAAAGGGTTAAGATTTTTTTAAGAAATACCCTCAAAAACCATTGCCAGAGAACATAAACAGGCTTTTTCGTGTTTCTAACAAAGGGTAACGTTTCTCCCGTAGCGAAAGCAAAAGTTAAGAGAAAAGTATTACATTTGTTTTTTACGTTTATTACCGGTATTCAACACTTATATTCAAAAAAGAAGATGGCCATGAGAAAAGAGATTGTTTCGGGATTTATATTTTTGTCCTCTTTAGTTTTATTATTGCTCGTGAATTCGTGCCGGAGCGAAGGGCCGAGAACTATTAATCCGGAATTTGCACGTTATATAGCAGCGTTTACATACGGAACGGTATCTTCTTCTTCGTCAATTCAGATCGAATTGAATCAGGATATGCCTGCTGTAGAATTAAACAAGGAGATAGAAGACGACCTGTTCGAATTTTCACCTAAAATCAAAGGAAAAGCATACTGGACCAGTTCGCGCTCCATTAAGTTTGTCCCTGAGCCGGGAGAACTGAAGCAAGGCGAAATATACGATGTATGGTTCAAATTGGATAAAGTGTTGCAGGTCGAAAAAGATTTCAAAGAATTCTATTTCTATTTCAATGTGCCTGAACAGAATTACAGTGTGGATTTATTGCCATATTCACCGACTAAAGACAATGACCTCACATGGAATACTGTGCAGGGAACCATCTCTTTTGCCGATGATGCGCAGATTGCCGATATCGAAAAGATGTTCAAAGTAGAAGGTAATCCCAATGATGCTAAAGTAAAGGTCAGCCCTACCGAAACATCCGGTAAATACCTGTTTACCATAGACAGCCTGAAGCGGACTTCGCAGGATTTAGTGTATATACTGAATGTAGACGGTAGCCCTGTAGGAGCGAAAAAGGAAGCCGATAAATTGCAGATCAATATACCCGGGATAAAGCAAAATGAGTTTTCTGTGGTTGATGTACGTACCGCCTACGAACCTACGGAATGTATCCGCATAACATTCAGCGATCCGTTGTCGAGTAACCAGAATATACAAGGACTGGTAACTCCTAATGGCGTTGAGAATTTTTCGTATGACATTCAGAAGAATGTGTTAAAACTTTATCTCGATGGAAGTAATAGTGCATCGAATGTTAATCTGAGCATTTATAAGGAGTTGAAAAGTGCAGGAGGTAAACGTCTCGACCGGACATATAATTACGACCTTTCGGTGGCAAAGAACAAGCCCGATGTAAAACTGCTGAATGCAGGGAATATACTTCCTAATTCGGATAACCTTAATATTCCTTTTCAGGCGGTTAACCTTTGGGCAGTAGATGTGTCGGTTATCAAAATATATGAGAACAACGTATTAGGCTACCTTCAATCGAATAACATAGGCGGTTCGGAAGAATTGCGTAGGTTTGGACGGTTGGTGGCCAAAAAGCGCATCCGCTTGGATGAAGACCGGACACTGAAGCTTGGCGAATGGAATAATTTCTATCTCGACCTGTCTACATTGATAAAACAAGATCCGGGAGCTATTTACAGGGTGTTATTTACTTTCAAGCAAGAATATTCGCTGTATCCATGCGGAGGAATGATTCCGCAAGTACCGCAAGGCTCGGAATTGGAACGGTTCGATAATAATTCGATTTCAGAAGACGAAGAAGCAAAATGGGATCAGCCCTATACTTACTACTATGACGAATCGGACTGGTCAGATTACGATTGGGTGGAACGGGATGACCCTTGTAAGAAGAGCTATTATACCAACCGCCGCTCGGATTGCGTGGTGTTGGCTTCCAATATAGGAATGATAGCCAAGATTGGCTCGGAAAAGAAAGTACAGGTTGTATTGACAGATATTCTTACAACCAAACCCTTGTCGGGTGCTGTAGTGGATATTTATAATTTCCAGATGCAGCGTATCGGTTCGGGAAAAACCGATGGGGACGGATTTGTATCGGTACCTTATCAGGGCGGAGTTCCGTTTGTGATAGTAGCTACTAATGATAAGGAAAAAGGATATCTGAAAGTGACCTCGAACCTCTCATTGTCGTTGAGTAACTTCGATGTGAGTGGTAAAGAAATAGAAAAAGGGCTGAAAGGATATATTTACGGCGAAAGGGGAGTCTGGCGTCCGGGCGATTCTATTTACCTGACATTTATTCTGGATGATAAAGATAATACCCTGCCTAAGGGGCATCCGGTTTCGCTGGAATTATTTACCCCGACAGGGCAGTTGTATCATAAGTCGGTGAATACGAATGGGATAAACGGATTTTATCCTTTCAAACTGGCAACAGATGCTAATGCTGTAACCGGTAACTGGCGGGCAGTAATAAAAGTGGGAGGCGCTACTTTCTCCAAAACGGTGAAGATAGAGACCGTTAAGCCTAACCGTTTGAAAATCCGGTTAAATGTAGGAGAAGTATTAGATGCGAGCCGGGGTTCGTTCAGCAGTGGCTTATCGTCTCAATGGTTGCACGGTGCGCCGGCTTCCAATCTGAAGGCTACAGTGGAGATGAGCCTTTCTTATCTCTCTAATCCGTTTAAAGGCTACGAGAGTTACTCGTTCAACAATCCTGTGAATAAGTTTAATTCCGATACATATACCATTTTCGAAGGGCGTTTGGATGCAAGTGGAAATGCCAGTGTAACAGCTCAATTACCTCCGGCGGTGAATGCTCCCGGTATGCTGAGGGCAAATTTCATTTCGCGGGTATTCGAGTCGGGAGGCGATGCCAGTATCTATACCCAGACTGTCGCTTATTCGCCTTATCCGGCTTATATAGGGGTGAAGTCTCCGGCAGAGTCTGATTATGATATGCTGGAAACCGATAAGGATAACATGATAGATATTGTATCCTTGACGTCCGATGGCAAACCAACCAACCGTTCGGGAATCAATGTTAAGGTATATAAGGTAAACTGGTCTTGGTGGTGGAACCGTAACAATGATGATCTTTCGTCATACGTAAACAGTACATCGGCAAATATCGTTCTTGATCAGGATATTTCGACCTCGGGAGGAAAAGCCCGTGTTAAATTCAGGGTCGATTATCCCGAATGGGGGCGTTATCTGGTACTGGCTACGGACAAAGGCGGACATACATCCGGAAAAATAATCTATGTAGATTGGCCGTCGTGGAGAGGGCGTGCAGATAAACAGGATGCGAGCGGGCTGACTATGTTGTCGTTCTCGACAGACAAACGTTCGTATGGCGTAGGAGAAAAAGCAACCGTTGTACTGCCAAAGAGTTCCGACGGACGCGCTTTGATCAGCATAGAGAACGGATCGAAGGTATTATCCCGCAATTGGGTGAAGACCAATGCAACTGAGGATACAAAATACACATTTGAGGTTACTGAGGAAATGACTCCTAATTTCTATGTGTTTGCGACTTTGTTGCAACCTCATGCCCAGACCGACAACGATCTTCCGATACGTATGTACGGAGTGCTGAACATCAGTGTGGATAATAAGAATACGATACTGACTCCGGTTATCACAATGCCGGACGAATTACGTCCCGAAAAAGAATTCTCGGTGGAGGTATCAGAAAAGAATAAGAAAAGCATGACTTATACCCTTGCTGTGGTAGACGAAGGATTGTTGGATTTAACATCATTCAAAACACCAAATGCGTGGGCCGATTTTTACGCCCGTCAGGCACTCGGTGTCCGCACATGGGATATGTTCGATATGGTTGTAGGTGCACAGACCGGAAAACTGGGGCCTCTATTGAGCATCGGTGGGGATGAAGCCTTGAAGCCGTCTACTAATCCGGTAAACCGTTTTAAACCAATCGTGAAATACCTCGGGCCATTTACCTTGAAGAAAGGCGAAACGCAGAGCCATAAGATCAAACTCGATCCGTATGTCGGTTCGGTGCGTGTGATGGTTGTTGCCGGAAATAGCGATGGAGCGTACGGTAACTCCGAAAAGACTGTTCAGGTGAAAAATCCGTTGATGGTATTGTCGACTTTGCCGCGTGTAGCAGGGCCTGACGAAGAAATACTTCTGCCTGTCAATGTATTTGCGATGGATAAGAAGGTGAAGAACGTCAACATTTCGGTACAGGCGTCCAACGGGTTAATGCAGTTTACCGAAGGTACATCCAAATCGATTGCATTTACCGAAGTGGGGGACAAGGTAGTATATTTCAAAGTAAAAGTAGCGAAGAAGACCGGAGCCGAAAAGATTACAATAAAAGCGACAGGAGGAGGCGAAACCTCTAACGAAACGATAGATATAGAAGTCCGCAACCCCAATCCGGCTATTCTGCTGACATCGGAAGCGCTTGTCAGTGCCGGTAATAGTGCCGATTTGAATATCGAAATGGATTATCCCACAGCCGATGACTGGGCAAAACTGGAAGTGTCGCGTATGCCGAGTGTGGACTTGAGTAAAAATATGTCGTATCTGTTCGATTATCCGTATGGATGTTCGGAACAGGTAACTTCCCGTGCTTTCCCTCTCTTATATGTAAGTGCATTCAGGAAATTTACAGATAAGGAGAATGAACGCATGAAATATGTGGTAAACGAGGCTATCAAGATTCTGGCATCACGTCAGCTGGGCGATGGTGGTATTGTTTACTGGCCCGGATCTTCGTATCCTACCGAGTGGGTAACAACTTATGCAGGTCATTTTCTGATAGAAGCGCAGAATAAGGGATATAATGTGCCGGAATCTGTTATCAGTAAATGGAAACAGTTCCAGAAAAAAGCAGCTCAGCGTTGGAACAGGGGAGACCTCTATAATTCTTATTACAAGTATTCGATGACCGATTTGCAACAGGCTTACCGCTTGTATACGCTGGCATTGGCGAATCAACCCGAACTGGGAGCTATGAACCGACTGAAGGAGATGAGCGATCTGTCTGTACAGGCTCGCTGGAGGCTTGCCGGAGCTTATGCTTTAGCAGGTAAAAAAGAAGCAGCTAATCAGGTCATAAGAAGTGCGAATATGGTTGTCGATAATTATTCGGCAAATAATAATACATACGGTAGTCCGGCGCGCGATATGGCGATGATAATGGAGACTAACCTGCTGTTAGGACAAACATCCAAAGCTTTGTCAATCGCCCCGAAAGTGTCGGAAGAACTGAATTCTTATTACATCTCTACACAGAGTGCGGCTTATGGTCTTATAGCTATGTCGAAACTTGCCGAGAAGATGGGTAAAGGTATTATTGCCTTCGACTGGTCGTTGAACGGTGTCCCTCAAAAATCCCAAAGTTCGGGATTGGTTTATCAGGAGTTTCCGATAAAACCACAGGAAGCCGTTAATGTGAGTTTCACTAATACGGGCGAAGGGCAGTTGTATGTGCGTTTGGTTGGACGTACGCAACCTTTGGTCGACAAATCGGCTCCGGTAAATAACGGGCTTAACTTGTATGTGAAGTATGTAGACGAGAATAATAATGAGATAGATGTGAAGTCGCTCCGTCAGGGAACAGAGTTCTATGCCAATGTGGTTGTACAGAATGTTTCGGGTGAGGCTATCACGGATGTGGCACTGAATCAGATTTTCCCTTCGGGATGGGAAATCTTTAATAACCGGTTGTTTAATTCGGGAGCCAATAATACATCTTCATTTAATTATCAGGATATACGTGACGATAGAGTGATGACTTTCTTCAACCTCGGATACGGATATTCTACAACTGTGAAGATCAGGTTGCAGGCTGCTTATTGCGGACGTTTCTACCTGCCGGCAGTTTCCACCGAAGCTATGTATAGCACACAGACACAAAGCCGTACAAGCGGAATGTGGGTAGAGGTAGTACAGTAAACAGTAAATAATATAGCGAATCTGTGTAGGGGTAGGGCTCTGCTCTACCCTTGTAACAATAAGCTGCTAATGAGTGCAGAGGTCGTGAAAGAAAAGTAAAAAATAAAATAACAAAAAATAAAAGATTATGAGAATAATACCAGAATCGGAACTAATCATCAATAGCGATGGCAGTGTTTTTCATCTTCATTTGAAACCCGAACAACTTTCGGATAAGATCATAATGATGGGCGATCCTTCGAGAGTGACGCTTACAGCTTCGTTTTTCGATAGTATCGAATGCGAAGTGGCTAGTAGAGAGTTTCATACCATTACCGGAACATATAAGGGTAAACGTATAACAGCGCTTTCGCATGGTATCGGTCCCGATAATATAGATATTGTAATCACGGAATTGGATGCATTGGCAAATGTCAATTTCAAAACCCGTGAGGTGAAGAAAGACTTTAAGCAACTGACAATGGTACGGGTAGGTACATCGGGAGGCTTACAACCTCATTGCCCGATAGGTTCGTATGTAGTATCGGCCAAGTCAATCGGTTTCGATGGTGTCCTGAATTATTACGAAGGACGCAATGCTGTTTCCGAACTAGGCTTTGAAGAAGCATTCAAAAGACATGTCAACTGGTCGCCACTGCATTGTTCGCCATATGTGGTGAAAGCGGATGAGAGCCTGGTTGAACAAATAGGGCATGATATGATAAAAGGAGCGACTATTTCGGCTATCGGTTTTTATGGTCCGCAAGGTCGTTATGTCCGTATGCCTTTAGCCAATCCCGATTTGAACAGTCGTATCGAGTCGTTCGAATATCAGGGCGATGTTATAACCAACTACGAAATGGAAAGTGCTCCTCTGGCTGGTTTGGGTAAACTGATGGGACACCGTGCAATGACTGTTTGCTCTATCATTGCTAACCGTCTGGCAGGAGAATCCAACTCTAATTATAAAGGTTCGATCGAAGATCTGCTGAAAACCGTATTAGACCGTATTTAATAAAATAATTATCTATATAGAAAGGCTGGTACTATATAAAAGTAAATATAGGATGAGCCGGATTTCTGAACGGATAGGACAAAAAATAAAAATAGAAAAAATCTGTCACCTTTGTCACCTTTTACTCGTTTATCGATTGATAATAAGAATTGTAACAGGGTGATAAAGGTGACACCAAAGTGACAAAGATCACACATTGCATGTACACTTTTGTATACTTTTTGTAGTAGTTTGTAACTGTAGTAAGAATATAAAAGTTGTTTAGGGATAGATACAGGTATAAATTGATGGAAAAGGGAAAGAAGAGAAAGGTTATAAAGTGGTCGATTGTGAGTTTTGTAATCTTTGCTCTGTTTGTAATAGGGGTACTGGTTTATGCAAATTGGGAGATACCACGTTCAACACGTGGCTATGTGTATGATAATACGAATAATATACCCAAACAAAAAACAGCCTTGGTATTAGGTGCCTCAAAATATATCAGGGGCGGATATCCCAACCCTTATTTCACATACCGTATACAGGCGGCAAAGGCTTTATATGATGCCGGCAAAGTAGAAGCTTTCGTTATGAGCGGCGACAATGGGCACGAAACATACAACGAGCCCGAGGATATGAAAGATGCTCTGGTGAAGTTAGGAGTGCCTGATAGTATTATCTATCTCGATTATGCCGGTTTCAGAACGCTGGATTCGGTTGTGCGAATGAAAGAGATATTCGGTCAGGATTCGTTTATTGTTGTATCACAACGTTTTCATAACGAACGGGCTGTTTTCCTTGCACAACATTATGGACTTACCGTCTACGGATATAATGCCAAGGATGTAGGTTTGGGTAGAGTCTCATACAAAACTATTTTAAGAGAAAAATTTGCCCGGGTGAAAGTCTTTCTTGATATTCTCCTGAATAAGCAGCCCCGTTTTCTGGGGGAGCCGGTTGAGATATCATAAAGGCGGCAGGGTGAAAACTGTATTTTGATTTTGTTAAGGGTTAATGTTGCTCAGAGAATTGCGCTTCTGAGTACGATAAAAAAGAGGAAAACATGACTGGAAGCAAGAAGAAGATTGTTATAGGTGCAATTATCGGAGGATCTATTGCACTAAGCGGATTGCTTGGGTACTGGTATTACGGAGGTTTCTCGCCGGTGCAAATACAAGAGAAAATGAACGGGGGAGAGATTGTGGTCTACGAAAAAGTATCGGGCGATTACTCGCAGGCAGGAACTGTTTCGAACAGGATGTATTACACTTTGTTATTGAATGATACGCTGACAACAAGTAAAGGTTTCGGAGTGTTTTACGACGATCCTCAGAAAGTACACAAAAGTAAACTCAGGTCTGATGTAGGCTGTATTATCGAAGGAATGGATAGCCTGAAAGTAGAACGCTTGAAAAAGAAATATCAGGTAAAAGTACTTCCTCATAAAGAATACGCGGTTGTTGAATTCCCTTTCGAAGGGCATTTGTCGATATTAATGGGACTGAACAGGGTTCATCCTGCGATAGATAAGTATTTCGAAGAAAAAGGATACAGCCCGGACAGTCCGGTAACTGAGATATATGATATGAAAAATGAGAAGATAATTTACCGAAAAGAGATTGCCCGGAAGTGAATAACAATAGTCTGTTTACCAATAATATCGAATACCTGCAAAAGGGAGGTGCATTTCAGCAATATTGCTATAAGACGCTTATCTCTTTGAATATATTGAACGATCTTTCGGCTTACGAACCGGTTCTTGTAGGTACTATTCCTATCGGTCTGAATATCGAAGGGAGTGATGCTGATATTGCTTGCTGTTCAGATGAGTTAGACGCATTCAAAGAGTTTATCATTCTCAAATATGGGAGTTTACCCGGTTTCTCCGATAGACTGACGGAAAAGGTTTATGTTGCATCTTTTCAGTATAATAGCCTCCCTATCGAGATATATGCTGAAAATAGGAGGGCTATAGAACAGAACGGATACAGGCATATGTTGGTGGAATGGAGGTTGCTCAATCTCGCCGGAGAGAAGTTCAGGGAAGAGATTATCCGGTTAAAAAGAGAGGGCTATAAAACAGAACCTGCTTTCGGGCGACTGCTGCATTTGGACGAACCTTATAGCCAATTGCTGCTGTTTTCGGATAAGGCGGATTCGGATCTGCTAAAGTTGATACCGTCGAAATACCGTTTATGAGAAAACTATTCTTTATTATCTGTTTCATTATATCAGTAAGTCAGGCTAAAGCTACGGTCTGTGTAGACCGTACATTTAAAGAGGAACACCTAAATCTGTATTTGTGCCAGAATTATTCCTCCTTTAGAGAAACGTTAGGATTACTGTATCAAGCCCGTGCAAAAGTACTGAATGACTATATTGCGGAAAAGATATCAAGAGGAGAATTGAAAGAAAAGCGCTTCGAAATTGCCATATATGACCAGAATACCACTAGTCCGAGAATGGAAATATCACAGGGGCAAAACGGTTATTTTGTTGATGTTTCGGGTTATCTGTCATTGGATGAATTAATAGCTCTTGTCGACTATTTTGCATCATCTGAGTGGAAACCCTTGTTTACACCTTCTTATGAAGAATCCGATTATTCCGAAAGATCAATCCGTATAAAGGAACGCTTTTTCGAGAAGTACAAACCCCGAAACCGGCAAGAGACAGATCCGGTCGAAGTTTGGTCGTCAGGTGATATTAAACTTATATATTCATCAGATCAACTTTCTTACTTTTGGGACAATACAAAACTGAATACAGATACTGATACAAATCTGCCTGTACAGATCAAAGATCGCTATATATTCTTCTCAAATAGCCGGATTGTGGTTTACACCGATAAAAAAGTTATCAAAACATTGGATATATCTGATTCTTCCTTCAGCGAAGATCTTACTGTCGAGCCCTATGATAATTGGGTAAATATCGGTTGGAGTGCCGACAATTGGTTGTACAGTTATTCTTATGATAAGAACCGTTTTTATAAACTGGAAACGAAATAGTCTGCAATCGTTTGCATAAGTTTTACCTAAGATGGCAGGATAGCTGTAAAGTTTACAGAACTTATTATCCCTATTTTTGTTAAATATCAAATAATCATTTATCTATATGATGAGGGTGCATATGTATCCGCATTACAGTAAAACAAGCAAGAAATGAAAAAATCTTACTTAGTCTTTTTATTAGCAATATTTTTTTGTGGAAGCCTTTCTGCAATTGAAGTAAAAAAACTAGAGCCTGCTTTTTGGTGGGCAGGAATGAAGAACACCGAACTGCAAATTCTCTTGTATGGAGATAATATTGCCGGTTGTAACGTTAATATAACAGCAAAATCTGCAACAGTGAAAGATATTGTAAAACAAGATAATCCGAATTATCTGTTACTTTATCTGGATTTGTCTAATGCTACACCCGAAAAATTCGAAATCCAACTGACTCGTGGAAAGGAAAAGAAATCTTTGCCTTATGAACTGAAAGCCCGTAAGGCAGGTTCGTCCGACAGAGTAGGATTTAATTCGAGCGACGTTTTGTACCTGATAATGCCAGACCGTTTTGCCAATGGAGATCCTTCGAATGATGTGATCAAAGGTATGATCGATAATAAGGTTGACCGCAAGGATCAATATGGACGCCATGGAGGGGATTTCAGAGGGATGGAAAATAACCTCGATTATTTGGCTGATTTAGGTATAACTGCTATCTGGGTAAATCCTATTCAGGAAAATGATATGCCTCATGGTTCTTATCATGGTTATGCTATTACCGATTATTATAATGTTGACAGACGTTTCGGTACGAATGAAGAGTTTGCATCTCTTGTAGAGCAGAGCCATTCAAAAGGGATGAAAGTTGTAATGGATATGATTTTCAACCATTGCGGAAGCGAAAGTTTCTTATTTAAAGATATGCCGTCGAAAGACTGGTTTAATTATCCCGAAGAGTATATACAATCTTCTTTCCGTACAGCTTCTCAATTCGATAAGTATGCTTCTGAGTATGATAAAGATATAGCAGTAGATGGTGCTTTTGCAACTGTTATGCCCGACTTTAACCAGAGAAATAAACATGTGGCAACTTACCTGATCCAGACAAGTATCTGGTGGATAGAATATAGTGGTATTGATGGTATCCGTCAGGATACACACCCATATGCCGATTTCGATATGATGGCAAGATGGTGTAAAGAAGTAACAGATGAGTATCCGGATTTCAATATAGTAGGAGAAACCTGGCTGGATAGCAATGTCGGAATATCTTTCTGGCAAAAGGATAGTAGGTTAGCTTATCCAAAAAATTCACATCTTCGTTCGGTAATGGATTTCCCGTTACAGGGTCTGATGAACCGTGTGTTTACGGAGCAGGTATCGTGGAGTGGGGGATTAGCCGGTTTGCATGACTATCTGAGTCAGGATATAGTGTATGCCGATCCTTCTAACTTATTGATATTTCTGGATAATCACGATTTATCACGCTTCTTCACGACAGAAGAATCTACTAATAATGTCAATCGTTACAAACAGGCTTTGACCTTTCTGTTTACGACTCGTGGTATACCTCAGATTTACTATGGTACAGAGATTCTGATGGCTGCCGATAAAGGAAAAGGTGATGGGACTTTACGTGAGGATTTTCCCGGAGGATGGGCTGGTGACAAGCAAAATGCTTTTACTAGAGAAGGTCGTACGGATAAGCAAAATGCAGCTTACGACTTCATGAAAAAGTTATTGCACTGGAGACAAGGAAATGAAGTGATTTCCAAGGGTTCATTAAAACACTTTGCAGTGGTTGACGGAGCATATGTGTACCAAAGAAAGTATAACGGGCGTTCGGTAGTTGTATTCTTGAGCGGATCGGATGAAGAGCTAACTCTCGATCTTGCAAAATACCGTGAGATTCTGCCTGCAGCGCAATCTAAAGACGTATTGACTGGTAAGACCATAGATGTTAGCGGTACTTCACTGACGTTATCACCAAGAGAAGCATTGATTCTCGAGTTTTAAGATCCAAGTACAGTTTATTATAAGACTAGGCAGAATGATATTGAAGCGATTCAATACATTCTGCCTTTGATCTTGTTAAGGAGTACTTTATCCTTATTTCAAACTGCCGGTCATGTCTTCGGGTTTTACCCATTGATCAAATTCTTCCGCAGTGAGGAATCCCGATTTTACAGCTTCTTCTTTCAATGTCGTTCCATTCTTATGTGCAGCTTTCGCTATTTTAGCAGACTTTTCGTACCCGATGTGAGTATTCAATGCTGTGACTAACATTAACGAATTGTCGACAAGCTCTTTGATGCGTTGACGATTAGGTTCGATTCCCGATACGCAATGATCCGTAAACGAAATACAGGCATCAGCTAATAGCTGGGCCGATTGCAGGAAGTTAGCTGCAATAACGGGCTTGAAAACGTTAAGCTCGTAATTTCCGTTTGCTCCGGCAAATGTTATGGTAGTATTATTCCCCATAACCTGAGTACAGACCATTGTCATTGCTTCGTTCTGGGTCGGGTTTACTTTTCCCGGCATAATAGACGAACCCGGTTCGTTTTCGGGCAGAAGCAATTCTCCGATACCCGATCTTGGGCCGGAACCCAAAAGCCTGATATCCTGAGCTATTTTAAACAGGGCTACAGCCATTTGGTTTAAAGCCCCATGAGTCGATACAACAGCATCATGAGAAGCTAATGCTTCGAATTTGTTAGGCGCAGTGACGAAAGGCAAGCCCGTGAAAGAGGAAATATGCTCTGCGACTTTAGTATCATATCCTTTAGGCGTATTAAGTCCTGTTCCTACTGCCGTTCCCCCCAAAGCCAGTTCCGATAAATGTGGCAAAGTCGATTTTATAGCGTCAATGGCATACTGTACCTGTATTGCATATCCTGAGAACTCTTGTCCTAATGTAAGTGGTGTAGCATCCTGTAAGTGTGTCCTTCCTATTTTTACTATATCTTTAAACTGTCCGGCCTTATCGGCTAATGCTTTTTGTAGTTTTTCGGCGGCAGGTATCGTATGTTCCACTACAGCCTTATATGCGGCAATGTGTAAAGCGGTAGGAAAGGTGTCATTTGACGATTGCGATTTATTAACATCGTCATTGGGGTGCACAGGGCTTTTTTCGCCTAGCTGACCTCCACTCAGAACCAATGCCCTGTTCGATATAACTTCATTTACATTCATATTCGATTGAGTACCCGATCCGGTTTGCCAGATAACCAAAGGAAACTGGTCATCCAATTTACCTGCCAGTATTTCGTCACAGGCTTGTGCGATTAAGTCTCTCTTTTCGGCAGGAAGTACACCCAGTTCGGCATTCGTGTATGCTGCGGCTTTTTTAAGATAAGCAAAAGCATATATAATAGGCTTAGGCATAGATGCTTCAGGTCCTATCTTGAAATTGTTCCGTGATCTTTCGGTTTGAGCTCCCCAATATTTGTCGGCAGGTACATTTACGTCGCCCATTGTGTCTTTTTCAATACGATATTTCATATACGATTCATTTATAAATTTATACTTATAAAGTTCATCATTAATATATGAATGTACAATACCTATTTATGATGATTTTTATCAATAACCGCATTTCGCATATCTCCGGTTTCGATCAGTGCCTTATGAAAAGCAAATGCATTGTACAAATTGACAGGAGTTTGTCCCTCTATCCCATTATCTAAATATTGATATAGTAATGGGCGATAATCCGGGTGTACACAATTATCGATAATACAATGAGCCCGTTCTCTAGGCGATTTTCCCCGAAGGTCTGCAACCCCGTATTCCGATACTATGACTTTTACCGAATGTTCGTTGTGATCGGTATGCGATACCATAGGTACAAATGCACTGATATTGCCCCCTTTGGCTGTAGACGGAGTTAAGAATATTGATATATAAGCATTACGGGTAAAGTCTCCCGAACCTCCGATTCCGTTCATAATCTTATTTCCGTTGATATGTGTTGAATTAATATTACCAAAAATATCGGCTTCGATAGCTGTATTCATAGAAATGATATCCAAGCGCCGGATAATCTCGGGGTGGTTGGATATTTCGGATGTGCGCAACACTATACGTTTCTTGAAAAATTCGAGATTACTGTAAATCCGCTCTAGACATTCGTTGCTAACGGTTAACGTACCCCCGCTGGCAAAAGTAATACGCTCTTTTTCGAGTAAATCAATCACAGAATCCTGTATAACTTCGGTATATACTTCAAAATCCGGTATATCCCTATTGTTCCCCATGGCAGACAATACTGCATTGGCAATATTTCCTACACCGGACTGTATGGGGAGGAAATTTTCCGGAATTCTGCCCCGCTTCATTTCATCTACAAGAAAGTTGGCAACATTTTCACCTATTCTTAGAGTTGTGTTGTCAATCGGACTAAAGCCTCCTCCTGCATTAGGAACATTCGTTTCTACAATAACAGTTTTGGCCGGGTCTATTTGTAAGTATTCTTTACCAATACGATCCTTTACTGAATAAATAGGGATTTCACGCCGGTAAGGAGGATCTTCCATTTCATAGAGATCATGCATTCCGCGCAATTCTTTCGGATGCCATTTATTGAGTTCGACAATAATAATCTTAGCCATTTTTGCAATTGTAGGAGTGATACCTACACCCGAAGTCGGAATCAACCGGCCATCATCCGTAATGTCGGATGCCTCTATAATTGCGACATCTATATTGCCATAAAAACCATAACGCAGGTCTTGGGATAAAGTAGAAAGGTGTAGATCGAAGTAATCAACCTCACCTTCATTGATAGCGTCGCGCAGGTCTTTGTTTGTTTGGTATGGGGTACGGAACTTAATAGCCTTAGCTCTCGATAATGCGCCATCTATATTGTCAACGGTAGATGCTCCCGTGAATACTCCTATCCGGAAACTACGTCCTTCGGAATGTTCGGATTCTGCTCGTTTAGCTAAGGCCAGTGGTACTATTTTAGGACAGCCGGCATGAGTGAAGCCACTGAATCCGACATTGTCATTGTCGTTGATAAGTAGTGCTGCTGCTTCAGCAGTAATTGTTTTTATAGACATAATGCGAGTTATTAGAATATGAGGCAAAGTTAAGTTCTGCACACTGTGTCTCAAATGACAATAATACATCTAATGCTGCCAGATAAAATACTATCTTTGTGAAAATGATAATGTAGATGACAAAAAATATACGGCATATTGTTTTTCTTGCGATACGGGATGTTACATTACTAGATATAGCAGGTCCATGTGAAGTTTTCACTCAAGCTATGGAGTCTCTGCGCGGAAATAAAGACACTTATAAGTTACACCTTTTGTCTATTGATGATAATCTGGCTGTACCGACAGCTTCTGGATTTGCAATCCAATGTGAAGGCAGTATTATGGATATTGATTTCCCTATAGATACTTTGTTAATACCGGGTGTTCCTAATTGGCAGATAGAAAAGTACAAATTACCGAAGAATGTTCTCCGATGGATATATGATCAATCTAAAGTACTCCGCCGTATTTGTTCGGTATGTACCGGTAGTTTTTTTCTGGCACAAGCCAGTGTTTTGTCTGGTCATACAGCAACGACTCACTGGGAAAAATGTGCTACACTTAAACAAGCCTTTCCGGATATAGAAGTCGAGAACGACCCTATCTTTATTAAAGACAACAATATATATACGTCGGCAGGTATATCCAGTGGAATGGATTTGGCGTTGGCATTAATAGAAGAAGATCATGGGCGTGCTTTTTCGCTGGAGATTGCCAAACAAATGGTTTTGTATTTGAAACGTCAGGGAAGCCAGTCTCAATATAGTACGATTCTTACACATCAGAATACCGATTATCAACCGATTCAAACCATATGCGAATGGATATCGAAACATTTGAATGAAGCTATCACAGTAGAATATTTAGCTGATAAAGCTTCGATGAGTCCTCGTAATTTTGCCCGGGTTTTTGCTCGTGAGATGAAGATAACACCTGCTAAATACATCGATAAGGTGCGAATCGAAACGGCTTGTCGTTATTTGACAGATACCCGTCTCTCGCAGAAAGTAATTGCTGATCTGTGCGGTTTCGGCTCATCAGACAATATGAGAAAAGTATTTCAGAAGCACATACACACATCACCCATAGAATACAGAAGGAACTTTGGCTGAATCGATATTTAAAAGCAACTTATTTTTGGAATCCAAATATTGACTAATCAATATTTGTTTTATCTTTACAAAAAAATAAAACAATGGATGATCGTCTTTATTCTTTAGGGCTTTTAGTCAGCCGTGCTTCAATTTGGTTAGCAAAATCGTTAAATGCCAGTTTAGAAGCCAGTAATATAGATCTGCCTCACTCTCAGTTTATAGTTTTACGCTGTCTTTATTATAAAGATGCTTTGAGTCAGTTGGAAATAGCTCAGATACTGTCGAAAGATGCAGCAGCAATAAAGCGTACAATTGATAATCTGGAGAAGAAAGGTTTAGCAGTGAGAATTCAGGTTCGTAATCTGAAAAATTCGGTTTGCATAACAGACAAAGGCAGGGAGTTGATGCCGCAAGCACTGAAAGTTGCGGATCGGATAATAGAAGAAGCATTGGCTGGCTTTGCCGAAAAAGACCGGAAGCAACTGAAGGATATGCTGACGAAAGTATATACTAATCTGAAAGAAAGAGAACGAAAAGACGAATAAAATATTTTAGTATGAAGAAATTAGGATCAAAAGGAATGAAGGTTTTAAAAACCATTCATTTAATTTTAGTCATGATGTGGACTATAGGCGTCGTATCTATGGCGATCCTCACATTTGTATCGGTACAATCGGGAGATGAATTGTATATGAAGTTTAAGATAATACGCTTTATTGATGATTGGTTGGTGATACCCGGGGCTACTCTTACTGTCTTTGTCGGTATAGCTTATGGTGTATGGACTAATTGGGGATTCTTCAAACACCGGTGGATCACGGTAAAATGGATAGCCGGAATGACTGTAATTATTGTCGGAACATTTGTTCTTAGTCCCTGGTTGGATGCAAATCTTGAAACTGCCGATAAGATGAGGGATGCAGCCTTAACCGATGCTGACTTCCTGTATCAATCTGAATTGGTCTTCTATTGCGGAGTTTTCTTCTCTTTGGTATTGTTGTTTTTAACAGGTATCTCTGTTTTTAAGCCATGGAAAACAAAAAAGCATAGCTGACCTCCTGTCTGCTCGGCATGCAAAGTGTAATGTCAGTATTATTATTCATAGAAAAAGGATTGCCGGTAAAGCAATCCTTTTCTCATATATGTATCAAAAATATAATTTAATTATTTTCTGATGCCGGAGCCTGCTCCTGATCGTCTTTCTTTACCACTGGGCGTTCCGGACGTGGAGGACGTGGCAATAACGCTTTGCGCGAAAGCTTTATTTTTCCGGTTTTAGAATCGATATCTACAAGTTTTACTTCGATGATATCTCCTTCGTTCAGACCTGCGTCTTCCATTTTCTCGATACGGTCCCATGAGAGTTCCGAGATGTGAAGCAATCCGTCTTTTCCCGGAAGGAATTCACAGAATGCGCCATAAGGCATAATAGAACGAACTTTAGCCTGATATACTTCACCGATTTCGGGAACTGCAATAATGCCTTTCACTCTGTCTACGGCAGCATCGATAGAAGCTTTGTTCGTAGCAGATATTTCGACACGGCCTTGGTTGTCTATTTCTTCGATAGTAATAGTTGCACCTGTTTCTTCTTGTATACCTTGTATAATCTTTCCTCCAGGTCCGATTACTGCACCGATAAATTCTTTAGGTATCATCATTACGACAATACGAGGTGCATTAGGTTTAAGATCAGGTCTTGGAGCTGGAAGTGTTTCCAGTATCTTACCCATAATATGCAAACGTCCTTCTCTTGCTTGGTTCAATGCTTTTTCAAGAATTTCGTAAGAAAGTCCGTCTACCTTTATATCCATTTGTGTAGCAGTAATACCATCAGGTGTACCGCAAACCTTGAAGTCCATATCACCCAGATGGTCTTCGTCTCCTAAGATATCGGAAAGAACAGCATAGTTAGTACCTTTCTTCTCGGAGATAAGTCCCATAGCGATACCAGTAACTGGTTTCTTAATAGTAACACCTGCATCCATAAGAGCCAGAGTTCCGGCACAAACAGTTGCCATAGATGACGAACCATTTGACTCAAGGATTTCAGAAACAACACGTACTACATATGCATAATCAGTAGGGATCATTGGTTTCAATGCTCTGTGAGCAAGGTTTCCGTGACCAACTTCGCGACGGCCAACCCCTCTTTGTGGACGGGCATCTCCTGTAGAGAATGGAGGGAAGTTGTAGTGTAATAAGAAACGCTCTCTTCCGTTATTCAGAACATCGTCGATGATTTTTTCATCCAGCTTGGTACCTAATGTAACAGTTGTTAAAGATTGGGTTTCACCACGGGTGAAAATTGCCGAGCCATGAGCTCCGGGAAGATAATCCACTTCGCTCCAGATAGGACGGATTTCGGTTGTTTTACGACCATCAAGGCGTTTACCTTCATCCAGAATAGAACGGCGCATTGCTTCTTTTTCTACATCGTGGTAATATTTACCTATAAGTGCACCTTTTTCAGCCAATTCTTCTTCTGTAAGTCCGGCTTTATATTCTTCAACAACAGCTTCGAAATTTGCTACACGTTCGTGCTTGTTTGTATTGCACGATGTTGCAACGGCATACGCTTTGTCGTAACATTTGGCCCAAACATCTTTGCGTAGGTCTTCATCGTTATTTTCGTGGCAATATGTACGTTTTTCGGTAGTACCGCACAATTCCATCAGTTCGATCTGTGCCTGGCACTGAACTTTAATTGCTTCGTGTGCAAATTTAATTGCTTCAAGCATTTCTGCTTCCTGTACTTCTTTCATTTCGCCTTCTACCATCATGATATTATCGATAGTAGCACCTACCATAATATCCATATCAGCTTGTTCCAGTTGCTCGAAGGTAGGATTCAGTACAAACTTACCGTCTATACGGGCTACACGAACTTCTGAAATCGGACCATTAAATGGTATGGTTGATACAGCTAAAGCAGCCGATGCGGCAAGACCTGCCAAGGCATCAGGTATATCTTTTCCGTCCGAAGAGAACAGAATTATATTAACAAAAACTTCTGCATGGTAATCGTCCGGAAAAAGAGGACGTAAAGCCCTGTCGACAAGACGGCAAGTTAGGATCTCGTAGTCCGAAGCACGCCCCTCGCGACGGGTAAAACCTCCGGGGAAACGCCCGAAAGCAGCAAATTTTTCTTTGTATTCTACTTGCAGGGGCATAAAATCTACACCCGGATTTGCATCTTTGGCAGCACATACAGTTGCCAACAGGATAGTGTCTCCCATTCTGACAGTTACTGATCCGTCAGCTTGTTTAGCCAGTTTTCCTGTTTCAATGGTGATAGACCTTCCATCACCCAAATCGATACTCTTTGTAATCGGTTTAATCATAATTATTTTTTTCTATCTTCTAAAAATCGCGTAAAGGTACGTAAAGTTTTTTATTATTCTGTTTGGAGATAAGCTAAACTATTACTAAAGATAGCTTAACATAAATATTTGAACACTTTTGCCGGCCATTTGGTTATAGTTATAATTGTGAAATTACTAACGGCACGAGATGAGAGTGATCATTAGATGCTATAATAAAACAAAATGGATTGATTATGAAAAAGACAGCATTCTTATTGCTTGCAGTTGTGATGTTCAGCTGCAACAATAAACCAAAACCGGAAACAGACATTGATCTTGCATCCTTGACAGATACTCTGGAAGTGGCAGATACGCATAATGCTCAGAACTCATTGGACGTGAAAGGTGCTTATAAGGGTACACTTCCTACAGCTTCGGGCGAGGGTATGGAGATAACTATCGTATTGGAAGATAGTACCTATACTAAAGATGTGACTTATGTGGGAAAAAACAATAAGCCATATTCGTCGAAAGGAAAATATGCATGGGACAAGACAGGCAGAATAGTCACACTGTCGGGAGAAGATAAACCTAATCAGTATTTTGTCGAAGAAAACGCTCTTCGTCAACTTGATATCGATGGTAATCGTATCGTTGGCGAGATGGGAGACGATTATGTTCTAAGGAAATAAATCGAAGTATATTCACCATACCTATATATTATATAAGAATAAGACAATATGAGAAAGATCAACGCAATAGGTTTGCTGCTTTTGTCCTCACTGGCATTTTTTAGCTCGTGTAACAATCAGCCACCCAAAGAACAGGCTCAGGTTGCTAAAACAGTACCTGCCGAATTCGAGGAATTGGAGTCTGATGATATACTTACAAGTTCTGTGCTGACAGCTGAGGAGCAAGCTAAGCTAACACCGCAGCAGGTATTGGATTCCCTTATACAGGGGAATAAAGATTTTTCGGAAGATAACCTTACTGTGCGTAACAATTCGCAGAGAGTACGCGATGCTGCTCTAGGGCAATATCCAAAAGCTGTAGTATTGTCGTGTCTTGACTCGCGCGTTCCTGTTGAAGATGTTTTTCACCGGGGGATAGGCGATGTTTTTGTTGCCCGTGTTGCAGGTAATATAGTGAACGAAGATATTCTGGGAAGCTTAGAATATGCGTGCAAAGTGTCAGGTTCGAAATTAATTGTAGTTTTGGGGCATGATTATTGTGGAGCTGTTAAATCGGCAATTGACGATGTGAAACTTGGTAATATAACGCCTTTATTAGCAAAGATTCGTCCTGCAGTAGCTTCGGCCGGTAAAAGTTTCGAGGGTGAAAAAACTTCAAAGAATCCCGCTTTTGTAGAGGCTGTATGTGATGAAAATGTAATTCTGGCTATAGCCGAAATACGAAAAAAGAGCCCGATACTAAAAGAAATGGAAGAGAAAGGCGAAATAAAGATCGTAGGAGGTGTATACGATATGGAAACAGGTAAAGTTACATTTATGTAATCGATACATCTTGATATATAGTTAGGAGAAGCATTTCGGAAGAAATGCTTCTCTTTTTTTATCTATTAGGTAAATAAGTGATGAATTAAGAATTAAGAATGATGAATAAAGTATTCAAAACAAACCTTTAAAGAACATCGAAATGAAAATAAAAAACAATGTCACTCCTGCTCCTTTTGTTACTTTTGTGGATTTAATTGGTTTATTATCAATGGATAATGAAGGTGACAAAAGGGTGACAAAGGTGACACACGTGTCACCTAAATGTCACCTTGGAAAACACAATTGGCTTACGGATAAGAGCTTAAGGTCTAGCGGTAAGATATATGTGTTACCTTTGTGTAACCCTTCCGGCGAAACGATTTATATGCCTGCCTTAATTATCAAGTATTGAATCGGGTGTATATTTTTTGCTAATTGATGGAAAATATGTATCTTTGCGAGCCGATTATTATAAATGTGAATATAATTATCTGATGCATAGTCTATTATTTGCTTACAAGTGTCCTTAGCAGATAAAAGTAGATTGGATTGTGGTCAGGTAAAAGTCATTAATCAAATTAAACCAATTAACGAAAGTGGATACTTTAAGTTATAAGACCATTTCAGCAAATAAAGCAACCGCAAAAAAAGAGTGGGTTGTGATTGATGCTTCGGGCCAGACTTTAGGTCGTTTGGCTTCAAAAGTGGCAAAGCTTTTGAGAGGAAAGTATAAGCCAAGTTTTACTCCTCATGTAGATTGTGGAGACAATGTAATTATTATCAATGCTGACAAAGTTGTTCTAACTGGTAATAAGTGGACAGATCGTGTTTATCTGAGATATACAGGTTATCCTGGAGGTCAACGCGAAACTACTCCTGCCGTATTGCTAAGCAAAGGTGCGGACAGACTAGTGCATAAAGTAGTAAAAGGTATGTTGCCTAAAAATATTTTAGGAGCAGCTCTTTTGAAAAACCTTTATGTTTATGGAGGCTCAGAGCACAAGCATGAGGCTCAACAGCCTAAAACATTAGATATTAACTCTCTTAAATAATAACAATGGAAGTAGTAAATGCAATCGGACGACGCAAAGCTGCAGTAGCACGTGTATACGTTAGCGAAGGAACCGGAAAAATTGTTATCAACAAACGCGATCTAACAAATTACTTCCCTTCAACTATTCTTCAGTATGTTGTAACTCAACCCTTAAATAAATTAGGTGTTGTGGAAAAATACGACATCATGATCAATCTGAATGGAGGAGGTTATAAAGGACAAGCTGAAGCTGCACGCTTAGGTATTGCCCGTGCTTTGGTTAAGATCAATGCTGATGATAAACCAGCTCTTAGAGCAGAAGGTTTCATGACTCGTGACCCTCGTGTTGTTGAGCGTAAAAAACCAGGTCAGCCTAAAGCAAGAAAAAGATTTCAGTTCTCAAAACGTTAATTTGGATATGGCTTTCATTCATCCGGATATGCTTTTGGTTGCATAATCTTGGTGGCATGATTAGAAATATAGGCGTAGTTATACGTCGGCAAAAGTTACGTTTAGCATCTAAATTGCCGGGATCTCAGATATTGAAGTTTAGTACTTAAATGAAAGAGCTACCTGACAATTCAAATTAAGAAAAAGAAAGTAAACGCATTTTAAAAGAAAAAATAAAAATGGCAAAATTAGAATTTGACCAATTACTTGAAGCTGGTGTACACTTCGGACACTTGAAAAGAAAGTGGAATCCGGCAATGGCTCCTTATATTTTCATGGAGCGTAATGGCATTCACATTATCGACCTATACAAAACGATAGCTAAAGCAGATGAAGCTGCTGCTGCTTTGAAGCAAATAGCAAAATCAGGAAAGAAAATCCTGTTCGTTGCTACAAAAAAACAAGCTAAAGAAGTAGTTGCAAATTTATCTCAATCTGTAAATATGCCATACGTTATCGAACGTTGGCCAGGAGGTATGTTGACAAACTTCCCTACAATCCGTAAGGCTGTAAAGAAAATGTCAACTATCGACAAAATGATCAAAGACGGAACATTTGATACTCTTTCTAAAAGAGAAAAACTTCAAATCACTCGTCAACGTGCTAAATTAGAGAAAACACTGGGTTCTATCCAGGATTTGACACGTCTCCCTTCAGCTCTTTTCATCGTTGATGTATTGAAAGAACACATCGCAGTGAAAGAAGCTCAACGTCTTGGCATACCTGTATTTGCTATGGTAGATACAAACTCTAACCCTTCAGGTTTGGACTTTGTAATTCCTGCAAATGATGATGCTGCTAAATCTATTGAAGTAATTCTTTCTCACCTATGCGAATCAATCAAAGAAGGATTGGAAGAAAGAAAAGTAGAAAAGGCAGACAGCAATGCAGCTGAAGCTCAAGAAGAAGGAGCAAAGAGAGAACGTAAAGCAAAAGCCGGAGCTAAAAAAGAACGTACATCTAAAGATGATGATGAAGCGTTGAAAGCTGCTGTTGCTAGCAAATATGTGAAAGACGAAGAGTAATCTCGTATAAAACATAAAGGTTAAGAATAACAGCTAGGAACACTTTTTTCTTAGTGCTGGTTCTTAACCTTATTTTTTTAAATTCGAATTTATAATCTAAAAAATAAGATAAAGATATGGCAGTTAGTATGGCTGATATCCAAAACCTACGCAAAAGAACAGGTGCGGGGATGATGGATTGTAAAAATGCATTGACAGAATCGAATGGTGACTTTGATAAAGCCATTGAAATTATACGTAAAAAAGGACAGGCTTTTGCAGCAAAACGTGGAGACCGCGAAGCTTCAGAAGGATGTGTTCTTGCAGGATCAAATAATGACTTTGCTGCTCTTGTAGCTTTAAAATGTGAAACAGACTTTGTAGCTATTAACGCTGAATTTGTTGGTTTAACTACTACAATCCTTAACGCTGCATTAGCTAACAAACCTGCTTCTTTAGATGCTTTGAACGAAGTTGAAGTAGATGGCCGCAAAATAGCAGACCTTGTTACAGACCGTATGGGAGTAACCGGTGAAAAAATGGAAATTGGTGCTTACGAAACACTTTCTGCTCCATCTGTAGTTTTCTACATTCACCCGGGAAACAAGCTTGCTACTATCGTAGGTTTCAATAAAGCTGGTGTTGATACTCAGGTAGGAAAAGATGTAGCTATGCAAATCGCTGCTATGAATCCTGTTGCTCTGACTGCCGAAGAAGTATCGGAAGAAATCAAAGCAAGAGAGTTGAATCTGGCTAAAGAAAAGGCTCTTGAAGCTGGTAAACCGGCAAACCTAATCGACAAAATTGCAGAAGGTGCTTTGACTAAGTTCTACAAAGAGTTTACTCTTCTTCAACAAGAATTTATCAAAAACCCAAAACAAAATATCGAACAATATCTACAATCTGTAGATAAAGAACTTACTGTAGTTGCATTCAAACGTTTCTCTTTGAACGCTGAATAATACGGTAATAAGATCGAAAAATAAAAGCATTGCGGATTTACGTTCGCAATGCTTTCTTTTTATAGTCCCGTTATAGTCGGTTTATGGTATCCATTCCATACTATTAGTTAACGGATGATCTTCTCTCCATGGCATAAACTCATTATAACTACGGACACCTCCTGCAAAAACAGCATGGTATATTTCTATTCCCGGAACAACTACGTCTAGTGGAACATTCGATTTTATTTCCAGAATAGCTTTACGCGTTTCAGGTGTAAGACGGCTGGAGATAGCTTCAGTAACTCTTTCTACAAAACCATCGTACTTCGAGCCTTTACGGATATGGATCATATCCAATTTCCAATTGTTTTTATCCTTATCTTCATATAAGGCATGCCATTCCAAGCATTCTTCTTCGGTATCGATGAGATTTCTGTACTGGATCTCCTTTAACGGTAATTTTTCTGCCAGCTGTTGGAGTACCGAAAAGCTTTTAGCAATATCCAACTTATCGCTATAGATATGCATATCTATATCCAGCTTTTTCATCATAAGTCCTGTTTTTAGAGAGCCTATTATGTTAACCGTAGCTCCTATACTTTCCCAGGTAGATATGATCCGGGTGTCTTCTAACACTTTCCAACCTATTTGTTGGTTCTTTTCTGCGAGTTTGAGAATATCCATAACTGTTGTTTTTTTTTCAGGGGGTGCAAAGATAATAAATAATGTAGATTAAAGGCAAATTGCTAATCCTCAAATTAAAGTGTATTTTTATTGGCCTTTGACTATAAAGAATGAAAAATATGACTATCGAAGAATTAATTAACGAATATAAGCAAATGACATATGTCTGTAGCCTGATAGATTACGCAGATATGGAAACAGTGGAGCAGAATAATCAGGCTGTTAACAGGATGTACGAGATTATAGAGCTCATTCGTAATAGAAAAGAAAAAGATGAGATTCTGGAATTTTCGAAATTGTTGGATATTGAAGAAAACCGCACGGATATATGGGTGGCGGTGCAGATACTTGAGATGTTAGAGGTTGATAATGATACAGAAGAAAAAGCCCTGAGAATAATAAAGAAGGATGCTGAAACATCGACAGGCATGAAGTATTGGTTGGAAGATTATAGCCGGAAGAAAGACCTTTGATCTATCAAAAACAAAAATACCATTGTCTTATACAATGGTATTTTCAGTTATGTAATGTATAGACTTTTTATCTGAGTTGCATCTGAATTCGCTCCTTTGATAATAACTTCTTCTCCAGCTCTCTGGCATTTACATCGACGGGAGCTTTGATAAACTCAGGAACATTGAATGAATAAAGTGAAGTATCATAATATCTCGGATCTTTCTGAGGTAATAAGAAAGGTTTAGAAATATTACCTTCATTGTCTATCGAAGCAATGTAAGGTCGTGTATAAAGACCGTCGCCACGGCGGCTACTGAATACGAACCAACGGGAATTACTGCTCCAGTCATGAAAACTCTCAGTATCGTCACTGTTAACTTCATCCATCCGTCTCGAAGTTCCATCCAGAAGATTCAGCAGATATAAATCTGCTTCTTTATGCCAGATAGAAAAGTTACCGTAATCGGATTGGGTATACATCAGGTATTTTCCATCGAAGGAAGGACGTGGAAACGATATACTCTTCCCTGTCGTTTCCGATGAAATAATAGTATCAATAACAGAGCCGAAATTTCCGGTTTCGGGATCAAAGGATATTTTGCAAAGGCTGT
This sequence comes from Indolivaga macrotermitis, assembly GCF_900128985.1. Classification (GTDB taxonomy): domain Bacteria; phylum Bacteroidota; class Bacteroidia; order Bacteroidales; family Dysgonomonadaceae; genus Dysgonomonas_A; species Dysgonomonas_A macrotermitis. Next base: position 243,707 of record NZ_FQUC01000001.1, read on the forward strand.
ATTTTATATTTTGGTAGCCCGATTGTATATCGAATTTCTTAGAGGAACAGAAATATAAAGTCCGTCCATCCGGAGAAAATACAGGGAAAGTTTCGAAGTTGTCTGTCTTAAGTAAAGAACTGGTTAGTAACTGGTTCTTCTTTACATCATATACTACTACATCCGACGCTTCATCAAACACCTCGATACGCTCATTATGCCGTTCGTGAAAGCCTTGCTTTGTCTGGTTAACGGAATAGGCTATATAGTCTCCCGATGGATGCCAATAAGGATATACGCAAGATGCTATTGTGCTATCGGTTTTTGTTTTGTACAGCTCCATTTTACCATCTATTTGTAACATGGTAGCACCGTGTTCGCCACGTACATGCAGGCTCATTGTTGCCGGGTCATTCTGGTTAAAAGCGTGACAGTTGACACATGATCCCGGAACCATTGTATTTTCATAAATAGCTTTTTGGTCAAATGAGGATAAATCCCGCTGATAAATACCCATTTTACTGTACACTTCATAGCCCGGAGCTATTAAACGGTAAGCTAAACCATAATCGATAGGGAATTCACTTATATAAATGCTGAATGCTTTATGCTGACGCCATTTTCCATCTGATTTGAGGCTAACGGTAACGGTTATTTCGGAACCTTTGTTTGCTTCGAGTAAGTTACTCCAATCTTTTATAGGAAATTGTGCTACCTCTTTATCCTGTATATGAATTTCTCCTGATTTTTTACCTTTAATCGCTACATCTATTTTTTCAAACTTTTCGTTCTCGAATGTGAAATTAAGAGGAGCAATACTTGCAGGAATGGTAACACCTACATAATCAGGGAGGATTACAGGATAGCTATCTATTTTATCCGGTGATTCGACTTGTTCTTTACAACCCGAAAGTATCACTAAAATAATTGCTGCAAAAAATGTATATCTGATCATAACTTATCAATAAATCGGGTTTTGAGAATAGTTTAGCGGATCGCCTCCTGCAAACTGAAGGTAATACCAGTATGTCTGCGAAAAGCCTCCGGATAGGGCATTTACATTAGCTCCGGATGCCAAAGCCTTTGCAAAATTTATATAATTCTGAACGACAGCCGGATCTATACTCCATGGCAAAGAGGATACATCGTGCCCTGTATTTATCCAGTAAAAGAGTAATGCTTCCTGATAATGAGCAGGTATTTCCTTATATCCTAGGTTTTTACCTAAAGGGAAATATTGAACGAAGTGATCCAAATCTTTAGTCAGCAAAGTGTATGCTATCAGATATTCGAAAGCCATTTTATTGGATTGATTATTAACAAACAATAATCCTAGCATTTGATCTTTTTCATTTTCACTGAACAGGAAATCATCTTTCATCCGGTACTTTTTCAAAAGCGACCATTGGGGATTTGCATTTATTTTCTGTTCATTACCCAAGCATTCGAGCATTTGTTCTGCTTGCTTACTGTAAAATAAGGTATGTTGCAGAATCTTCAGGTATTTTTCTGCAACCTTGTATTCTCCGTTCAATAGGTTTATCTCGGCTATCCTAAGCATTGCGCGTGAACTCTTCTTATAATCAGGTAGAGCTTCCATGGCTTCAAATGCATATCGCATTGAAGTATTCAGAAAACCAAGATGATAATATACTTCTCCGGACATAAGTGGAGATGTAAAATCCCGCTGAAAAGTTGGTAATAATCCTTCAGGTCCATTCTGATAATAGCGAAACATACTGTTACCCATAGATCCATCTTTAGACAAAGCCAGATTAAGGCATGTCACAGATAATGGAGTATTAGGGTCTTTATGGTTTGCCATCCGTATTATCTTTTGCCAATCCTGAGTACGGATATAATAGTCATAAGCCATTATTTCCTCTTTCTGCCAATCGGCAAGGTTTTTCACCATAAAAAAAGCAAAAAGGGAAACCATGATAATTCCCGATGTGGATAAGAAAGTAACATTCTTAACTCTGCTTATCTTTCCTTTAATGAAAGCAAACAGCAAAGGAATTATGATAATGCTCGACCATAGAGCTAATAAAGGATAAGGAGACACAACCGGATAGCGATGATAGCTGATACCCCACCAAAGGCGCCTCAGTGGATATTGTATGAATATACTCGCAACATAGGGCGGTAATAAAATACAACCAATAACTATAACGAATAAAATTCCCCATTGGAACTTTGTTAATTGCTTAAAGTATAGCCATTCGGAAAGAATGCAAAGTAATCCGAATATCCAGAATACGCCTCCTGACAGCCAATATAGTAATGGTAATGCTAAGAATATATATATTATCCTGAAAACAGGACTCTTTATCTTCAAATGTAAAAGAGCTGCACCCAAGGGTAGCAAGACGGCAATGAGAGCCGAAAGTAAATAATTTTCGTCACAAAGTATGCCCCATATAATAATAGAGGGTACGAATGTAAAAGGTAATATTATTAATGAGCGGTCGGCCCAGACATTACATAATTTCTTTATTCCTAATTGGAGCAATACCAGCAAAATTGAAATTATTAAGGCTCCCGACCAAGAATAATAATAAAATTGAGTGAAGAATGTTCCTAAATAATCAGCCAGTCCTCCGGGACGGCTCATCAGATCAGACCAATAGTATGGTGTGAAAAGAAATAACTGTAACTGTTCCTGATAATGCAAATGATACTGATAATAGAATGCAAAAAAGAGGAATACTGCTACACCAAATAGTAATGACAAAAGCCAGTTGAATTGTTTTAGTAGCTTAATCATAAATCTTTCATGGGTTTTTTAAGTCAGATGTGTATCCGAACAGATAATTCAAGGTGAAATTTAGTCAAAATAAGGGAATCTTCATAGTTAAAAGTGGATAAGAGGAGCTACTTACCTTATAAAAAGAGCAAAAGAAGGGGAGCTGATTGCTCCTCCTTCTTTATACTCATCTAAATATGATTTGCCTTGGGTAATTATTCTTGCGGTACAAATACCCAATACCAATAGTTGGTATTAGGAGAATGTTCCTGAGCTGCTAATACCATTCTGTCATCGGTAAGTTCAATAATATTATATGTGCTCCATGCTGCAAAATTTGCATCATTGAAGTCGTAACCGCATAATATATTGGTATTAGTAAAGGTTACCGTACCTTTAGACCAATCACTACCAGTCGTCATGTTGAACTCCATAGATCCGGCATATTCAACACCGGTCATAGTTGTTTTGGTCATTTTCTTTCCACTAAGGACAAATTTCATGGTAGCACCTTTACCATCAAGAGGTAAATTCTTACCGGCACATTGCTCTTCGATATCTTCAGGATTCAATACCCACCAAGCGGGACCTGTATCTGAACCACCACCATTACCGAAACATCCGGTTGCAGCCCATGTCCAGGTTTTAGTTCCTGTTCCGAAGAAATAGCCATACTCAGGATCTACTTCATAATACATGTCTTCTACAGTATAGTTGAATGCTTTCTCAAAGATAGTACCATCTGCAGCCATTGCTTTCAATGTAATTGTTTGGGCCCCTTCTACAACTAGGGTTAATTCTCCCTCAGTACTGGTGAGTATATTTACGCCGTCAGTCCATTGGCATGATACAGGACTGGTACAATTTACTTTTACCTTATTGGTGTTTTTTCCATCATGTACAACGGCAGTAACAGTTGCATTAATCTGATCAACAGAAGTTACGACCTCCCCCATGCTTTTATCATCCTGAATAGGATCACACGAGATAAAGAGTGTTGCGACTATAAGCGTTGCTATTGAATATAATATATGTTTCATATTTTCTTTTGGTTTTTTGTTTTACACAATTATCTCCATCCTGAATATAGTGTACCTGATTCCCATCCGGTATTTTGTTTATAAACACCTTCTGACAATGCAATTTCTGATTCCGGAATAGGAAAGAAACCTCCATTCGTAGCATTATACCGGGCTGCATATCCGCCACCATTGTTGACAGTTGTATTTCTGTCTGCCAGGCCTTGGAAATATGTTGCCTGATTATTTTGCACAGTTAGAGCTGTTTCTGCAATGTGCCAACGGCGGATATCATTCCAGCGTGTACCTTCAAAGGCTAACTCCCAACGACGTTCTTTTCTCAGGGCATCATCACTGTATGCGCTAATCGGATCTAATCCTGCACGAGCACGTACCTTATTAATACCCGAAACATCTTTTTTCAATTCAGATTGCATCAATAGTACATCTGCAAAGCGGATTAACACAAGATCATGGATGTTTGATAACTGGAAGTTAACTGTAGTATAATCATACATATCTTGTTCAAAAGTTTCCCAGTAACCTGATCCATCTGCTTTTTTAGATGAAATAGGAGCACCCTTTTTATCATAGTAATCTGTTTCCTGAACAAAATCAGTCCATCCGCCTTTTGTATATCCGGGAACTTCTTCCGGAATATTACATATTGTGGCTCTACGTCTCATATCGGTAGGTTCTGCTGATCCCCATTCTGACCATAAACCTGGAGAAACCGGACCTGCGCCCCAACCTTGTCCGAATGGAAATGTATTGCCTAGCTCTTGGCCACCACGCATACCAAAGAATAAGGCATATCCATTTGAGTATCCAATTGTTGTATCCCAACTAGCAAATTTGGAGTATTTGATAGCAAACATAGATTCTGGGTTAATCGCATTATTATCTTCTACCCATCTCAGATTCTGCCCTTTGGTATAAGAGTAGTCGTTTTTAGTCAACTCGTTAGTATAGGCCCAAAGGTTACGGTAATCAGGAACTAAGCTATATCCGGAGTTATTAACACAGTCATCGATCCATCCTATGACATCACTTTGTGTAACAGTACTTCCATCAGGAAGTGTAACGTCTGTTTTCTTATAAAATCCGGTATAGAATAAGAATGCACGTCCCATTAAAGCTTCTGCAGTGTATTTATCGACATGTCCAGCCTCCGAAGATGATGTTTTCTGTGCAGGCATCATTTCAATTGCTGTCTTTAAATCTGAAATTATCTGAGCCCATGTATCATTAGGATCTGCCTGTGGAGTTATCGTTCCATCTCCAGCTGTGGATACGATTAAAGGTACATTTTCGAATAAAGAGGCTAACTCATAATAATAGAATGCACGGAAGAAGTATGCTTCGCCGATCATTTTATTTTTTTGATCCTCACTGTTATATCCTGTACAGTTACCCAATGTTTCAATAGCATTATTTGCTCTTTGTATACCAACATAACGATCTAACCAAAATTGTCTCATCATATCTGTACCTGTACTCATCATCAAATCTATGGCCTGGAGTAGTCTGTCTCCGGATCCTCCTCCTCCAAAACGGTCGTCAGAAGCTAGCTCCGAAACCATGTGGAAAGAATATTGAGGGTTTGCATTGACAACACTTAAATTGTTGTAGATACCGGCAAGCACTTGTTGTGCATCAGCCAATGTCTGAGGATAGTTCGATGTATTCTTTTCTGTATAGTTTTCCGTATCCAGAAAACTTTCGCAACTCGAGAACAGTAATGCTACTGCTCCTATTGCTAAATATTTTAAATTCTTCATATATTCTTTAAGTTTTTATAAACAGAATTAACGACTTAGTGTATTTCCGATTAGAATTTGAGATTTACACCAATTAGATAAGTTCTGGGATTAGGATAATAACCAACATCAATACCTCGAGACCAAGAATATACAGTATCATCCCCTCCGTAACCAACTTCAGGATCCATACCCGAATAACCTGTTATAGTAAATAGGTTTTGAGCAGTAAAGTATAAACGAGCTTGACCTAATGGCATTTTAGGGAATAATTTCTTGAAATCATATCCTATCGTTAAATTTTGAAGTTTCAGATAATCTGCATCTTCTATATACAAGTCCGAAATATTGATATAGTTGGCGTTCGATCCGGAAGTAAGCCTTGGTAATCTGTTAGATGTACCTTCTCCACGCCAGCTTTCAAGTATTTCAGTTGTATAATTCTCATGTCTTCCATCCGAAAATTTACGATAAGATCTTGCTACCTGTTGCCCGAATGCACCATATGTAGTTACACTTAGGTCGAACCCTTTGTAACCAATGTTAAAGCTGAATCCCATAGTAAAATCAGGGTTAGGATCTCCTATTTGAGTCTTGTCATCTTCATTAATTACGCCATCTTTATTAAGGTCTACGAATTTAACATCACCCGGCTGCACATTTGTTTGTATAATTCCGTTACCTGCTGCTTTCCATGCATCAATTTCTGCTTGATTCTGGAAGATACCGGCTGTTTTATAGCCATAGAAATATCCCATAGCATATCCTTCCTGAACTCTGTTTATCTCAGGAGTATTCTGTGCTAGCAGATTACTTTCTCCATGGATAATACCTTCGGAATTATTAATTTTAAGTACCTTATTTTTATTGAATGCCATATTTAGATTGGCTCCATATGTAAAATCACTACCAATATGATCATTCCAGTTCAGACCAATCTCGAGCCCTTTATTTTCCACTTCACCTCCATTGATATATGGAGCTCCGGTACCTATAGCACCTATAATAGGAGCTTGTAATAACCAATCTTTGGTCTTTTTAGAATACCAGTCGAAGGCAAGCCCTAATCGAGAGTCAAGGAAACGTGCATCTATACCCAGATTAAGCTGTTCAGAAGTTTCCCACGTTACATCAGGGTTAGGAAGAATCTTTGAAAATCCTCCTGTCGTTTGAGATTCTTTATTGTTTCCGAAAGAATAATCTGCATTCTCAAATGATATTGTAGCCAAATACATAAAGTTTGGAATATTGCAGTTACCATTTTGCCCCCAGCTGGCACGTACTTTCAAGAAATCTAACCATGATCTGGATGATTCCATAAACTTCTCATTCGTAGTTACCCATCCTGCCGATACAGAAGGAAAGTATCCCCATCTTTTTCCACGGGCAAAATTAGAGGATCCATCAGCACGCATAATCAGAGTTGCCATATAGGTTTCGTTCCAGTCGTAGTTAATACGTCCGAAGAATGAAGCTAGTCGTCCTTCATCCCAAGGTTCTCCTGTTACAGAACTTGCACCTGCAATAAGGCCTTGAGTATTTGATAAGTATGCGTATTTGTAGCCATTGAAGTTCAAGTTTCCTCCTGTTCCTCCAAAGTCATCACCCATCCCCGACTTTTCTATAGATTGACCTACTAATACATCAAAGTGATGGGCTTTGTTTAATTCAAATTTATAGTTCACTGTATTGTCCCAAGTAAAACTCCATCCCATTCCTCCATGTTGATCAACTGAGGAGACTTGATTGTTGGAAGATGATGAGAGGGTGTATTCAGGTGTATAAGCGCGATAATTATTGGCACTCATCTTATAACCGAACTGAGTTTTAAATATCAGATTCTTTATTGGTTCTACTACCAGATATCCGGTCATGTTCAGATTATGATTTTTGGTAGTATTATAACCACGGTTATAAACCATATCTGCTATAGGATTAGACATTTGAGACTCATATTGGCTTAGCCCTGATGATTTAATGTCGTCATAATCGAAGTATTCTCCGCTAGAGCCGTATACAGGCATAATAGGCATACCTCTCAAAGCATTAGAAATGTCGTTCCAATATTGGTTACCAATACCAATACCATTTCTTACAGTATAGCTGTAATTCAGGTTTTCTCCGATTTTTATAACATCTCTGTCCCCTGCTTTCCACAAAACATGTTCGGAGTTAAGGCGTGCTGTGGTTCTTTCATATTCAGACTGAACAGGGTAGCCATAAATACCTTCCTGCGAAGTATAAGATACTCCCATTGAGAATTTGGAAAATTCAGAACCCCCTGTAAGGTTGACAGCATGGTTTTGGATCGGAGCATTCTTATTACGCATTTCGTTCAGCCAGTTAGTGCCTTTCCAAGTACCATTCATCACCGATTCGTAGTTATCTCCTAGTATTGCCTGCCAGTTATTGAGAGCCTGATTTTCGTTGAAATTGATTTCATCCATAACCTGCATGTACTGTTGAGCATTCAACAATGAAGCAGTCTTGTATACATTTTGTACACCAAAATACCCATCGTAGGATACCTGTATTTTACCGGATTTACCTTGCTTTGTTGTAACAAGGATAACCCCGTTGGCAGCTCTGGCTCCGTAGATAGCAGCAGAAGCTGCATCTTTCAATACATCGATAGATTCGATATCAGAAGGATTCAGATTATTAATATCTCCACCAGCAACACCATCGATAACGTATAATGGAGCATAAGAGTTAGCAGTACCTAAACCGCGAATATATACTTTAAAGCCCTCACCGGGTTGTCCGGATGAAGCTTGTATATTTACCCCTGGAGTTTGACTTTGTAGTGCTGTAAAGGCACTTGTAGTACTTAATTTGGTTAGATTATCTCCACTAACCTGAACAGTAGCTCCGGTAATAAGTTTCTTCTTTTGAACACCGTATCCAACAACTACAACTTCATCCAGTATTCCAAGATCTTCCTGTAGAGTTACCGAAATGTCACTGCGTCCGCCTATAGTTAGTTCCTGTGCTTTGAAACCAATATAACTAAATACAAGAACTGCATTAGGTTCAGATACTTTTAAAGTATAATTACCATCTATATCAGTTAATGCTCCATTGGTTGTACCTTTTACAGTTACACTAACTCCGATTAGGGGCTCGCCTGTTGCGTCTTTAACAGTACCTTTAACAGTAGATCCGGTTTGTTGTGCTTCCGTGGTTTCTGCTCCAGTAGGTAATCCCTTAGACGCATGTCCGGAAAGCGGAGCAAATAGTAATAAACATAAAGCTGTATATCCCATTACAGGTATAGCCCTAAGTCTTACTGTTTTTAATTTAATTTCCTTATTTTCCATGTAATACAATTGTGTTTTTTTATAAGACTTTGTATATATCTCTATATACATTGATTTTATCGCATGTGGGAAGTTGTATTTGAAGTATCCACATGTAAAATGGTCACCATCATGTTTTGGTTTTGATCATAATTATTGAAATGAATTTAGTAAAAGTTAACAATTAGAGTGAATATATATTGTTTACAAATCTAGAGAAACCTAAAATCAAAAATTGACACTATTTTATCCATTAACGATACTTTTCGATATCAGGCCCAAATATTCATACCATAGTTCGATATAAATATTGCTGCAACCTTTTATTTTAGGATACAAGGCATCGCCAAGCGTCTAAAATAGTGCGTAAGTCTGATTTTTAGTAATTTATAATAGAGGGGCAAAAGTTTAATATAGATGGGGCCCTTGGTTATATACAATATAAAACTCTCAGTTATTAGAAACAGAAAAGTATCATATGTGTATTGTATATAGTATAAAAATACAAAAAAATATAAGAATACACTATATTATATCTGTAGGTTTCTCATTCTGGTGTGACAACAAGCTTTCTCCGGCGATAGTTCTCCCTGAACTCTTTCGGTGAGTGATCTTTCTTTTTCTTAAAGATCCGGTTGAAGTTCGATACATTGTTGAAACCGCAATCGTAACAGATCTCATATATAGGCATCTCGGAATCGACTAATAGCCGGATTGCATGTCCCAAACGCATATCGATAATATAATCGGTAACGCTTTTTCCTGTACGTTGTTTATAAAAGCGGCTAAAAGCTACAGGGGTCATTCCCGATAGATCGGCAAGTTGTTCTAATCGTATGTCTTCTTTGTAGTGCCTGTTAACAAATTCCTGTACCTTTTGAACTCTACGGCTTTCAGAACGGGCTTTTACCTGAGCAAATGAAGAACTCGAAAGGGTATGGGCTTCGTCACAAAACTGAGATAATTCGTATAGAATACTCATAAATTTTATCGCAGAATAAAATCCGTTTTTTTCTGAAGCCAGTGTATCCAGTGATTTGTACACTTTTAATATAGCGGGCATTGGAAAAGAGAGACCTTTCTGAGCTTTATCCAGCATTTTTCTTATTGAATCAAACTGGTTTTTGTTCAGAAAGTTAGAGAAGAATAGGTCTGATGAAAACTGGATTGTTATTTCGCGCGCTTTGTGCGAAAGATTTTCGTCTTGTTCCCATACATGTTCCAGGTTTTTATTGGCAAGTAAGACTAAGTCATAATCGCCTATAACCTCAACAGAATCGCCCACAATCCTTTTCATCCCCTGAGCATATGCTGCAAAGTTCAGTTCAAACTCGGCATATCTGCTTATCGAAGATGTGAATTCTGTTTTATATCTGTCTGTAATATAGAAATAATCTTTATTAGACAGAGGTGTGATTTCTGGCAATAAATTAAAATTATGTCTCATGGCACACGGATATTAAAGTACTAGTTAACATTTTTTGTATACACAAATGTATTGCCTCATAGGTCAAAAGTGTTTCAATTTTGTACTTAAAGTTTTAAAATTTGTATCATACCATGTTAAAACATGATATAATTCGTACATTAATAAAAAGCATCATATCCAGTCTGTTAGTTGATATATATATATGCAATAAAAAAGGCTTCAAATTCTGAAGCCTTTTTTATAAAGAGGGGAGAGTATCACTTATATATTTTCATCACATAGCCACCACCTTCAGCCATCGATATTTTTAATTGCCTGTCGGTCGGAATCGCTATTGTTTCTTTCACATAATCACGGGCTACTTTGTTTGCATTTACGCCATCTTTAAATATATCGGCTTTGTAATTACCTTCACCAAGAAAAGAAAGGTCTAAATTTAAAGTCCTTGTATCCCAATTCGTCAAAGAGCCTACATACCAAACATCTCCTTTTTGACGGGCAATGGTGATATATTTAGAGATTTCGCCATTCAACGAAATAGTATTATCCCATACTGTAGGAACAGAGGCTATAAACTCAGTGCATTCTTGTTCATTCATGTAATTAGACGGACTATCACATAGCATGTTTAGGGGTGATTCGAAAATGATATATTCTGCCAATTGACGGCAACGTGTACCTTGGCTCATGGCCTCACTATTAACGGGGCGGTAATTGCCTCTTGTAGCATTACGCATTGCTCCCTGTGTATAATCAACAGGTCCTGCAATCATGCGGATAAATGGGAATGTTACATCATATGTCACCTGGTCAACTGTCTCAAGAGACCATTTCATTTGTTCCAGACCATGTACGCCTTCGAAATTGATTACGTTAGGGAACGTTCTCTGTAAGCCGGTAGGTTTATACGATCCGTGATAGTCGAGCAACATATGGTATTTTGCAGCTATTTCAGCTGCTTTGTAATGGAAATCGACCATCGGCTGATCGTCTCTATCCATAAAGTCAACTTTGAACCCTTTGATACCCATTTCGGAATAATGTTTACAGATACCTTCTATATCTTTATTAAAGGCATAGTAACCTGCCCAAAGTATAAGACTTACATTCTTTTTATTGGCATAATCAACCAGTCCTTTAAGGTCTATTTCGGGTATTACCTGATACAAATCGGCTTGTAAGTTTACAGCCCATCCTTCATCCAGTATAACATACTCTATTCCGTATTTCGATGCGAAATCTATATAGTATTTATAAGTTTCGTTATTTATACCGGCTTTAAAATCGACATTGTATAAGTTCCAGTCATTCCACCAATCCCATGCAACCTTACCCGGTTTCACCCATGAAGCATCAGCTATCTTACTGGGTGTCGCTAATTTGTAAACCATATCGCTGTCTGCTAACTCCGAATCTTTTTCCGAAACTATTACTATACGCCAGGGAAAGGATGTCGCACCATCGTATTTAGCGATATAAGATTCTGCAGATTGGACTTCTCCTTGTAACATGTTATGGCCACCTTGTTTGATTTCTTTGGGATAAGGAGCGAAAATACCGGTTAGGCTATTAGATGTATTTCCGTTATAAAGAAACATTCCGGGATAATTAATCAAGTCAGATTCGGCAATACCCACTTTCTTACCATTTACGCCCTCTACAATCAGTGGAGAGAAAGCTAAACGCTTTGTATCCCATTGCGAGAGGCTTATATGTTCATAAGTATTTTCGAATGAGTTATAAAATTGTTTTTCGAGGGGCTCACGCACTATTTGGACATAGGGTATATAAGCTTTCTGGTCTGCAGGAAAATTGAACACGGCTTGCTCGCTTTCTACTTTGAAAGGCTTTTTAAGGTTAGAAACAAAGCGGTATGCTACTCCATCGTTATATGCTCTGAAGATAACGTCAAAACCATCTTTAAACTTTAGGGTCAGTTCGTTATAATTGTCTTCTATTTTTTTGCGTTTATAGATCGTTACATCTATAGTCTGATTGACAGATTTTGTTGTAGAGCCTGATAATTTTGAGTTAACACCGAATGCGAGTCCTCCTTCAAGTTTCATGGACAATGGCGATTTAGACAGCATCAGGTCTCCGGCATGCGAAACTGAGTATTCGATCGTATTGCCAACCAATATATCGGCATTTAATTTTCCGTCAGGAGATTTCAGTGCAAATTGTTTTTGAGCAAAGCTTCCTGAACTGAAAACAGAAAGGATCAGTGCTAGAACAAGTAATCTTCTGGTATTCTTCATTTTTTAATTTACTGTTTAAGCAACAACCGGAATTTCGGTTGCTACTGTCATGATATTTTATGAGGGATAATAAAAACAGAGAAGATTAGGGAGCAGTGTTTGGCTGCTCCCTCTATATTTACTGTATGTTGAATGCTAGTTTAGCCTTAATATCGGCAGAAGATGCTCCGATTTGGAATTCGAAGTCTCCCGGTTCTACAACACGCTTATTTTGCAGGTTGATAAATGATAAGTCTTTTTGAGTCAATTTGAATGTTACGGTTTTTGTTTCCCCTGCTTTCAAATCTACTAGCTCGAAACGTCTCAGGCGTTTTACGTCCGGAATCAAACTGGCAAATAAATCTGACGAATATAATTGAACAGCTTCTTTCCCTGCAATATTTCCTGAATTAGTCACATCTATACTGATAATGATTTCGTCTTTAGTTCCCAATGATTGTTGACCTGTATTTATCTTAGCATTTGAGTAAGTAAATGTGGTATAGCTTAAGCCATGTCCAAAAGGATATTCAAAATTGTAATCACCTTCATAATTGTATGCACTGTCGGTATTCTCTTGCTCTTCAGCATACTTATGATAATAAGGTACTAATGAGTTAGGGAATGCCGGATAGGTATATGGAAGTTTTCCTGAAGGATTAACCTCGCCGGAAAGCACATCAGCTAAAGCATTGGCTCCATAGATACCGGGTAAATATGTTTGCACGATAGCATCTACCTGAGAGGAGAATTTTGAGATGATGCGAGGACGTCCTTCACTCAAAACAAGTATTACTTTTTTGCCTGCTTTCAAAACTTCTTTTGCTAACTCTGTTTGCAGATCATTCAAGTACAAATCGTCTAAATCACCCGGTTTTTCACAATAAGAGTTTTCTCCAAGACAAAGGATTATGTAGTCTACGCTTTTTGCAGCCGCTACAGCTTCGTCAAATTTATCTTTGTGTTCTGTAGCCCATTCGGTTTTTTGAGCATAACTTACTCCGGGTACGTATGTCACATTCTCTTTACCATATTTTGCTTGAATAGCCTCCAAAAGGTTTAGGTAATTATCTCCGAATTCATCAATCTTTTCACCTTGCCAAGAGAATGTCCATCCTCCATTCAAAGAACGTTTGCTTACTGCATTAGGGCCGGTTACTAATATTTTAGCACCTTTTTTGAGAGGTAATATATTCTCATTGTTTTTCAACAAAGTAATACTTTGTGCAGCCGCATCGTATGATGCTTTCTGGAATTCTTTAGAGTTAAATTCAGGATAATCTTTGCTTAGCGTATTAGGTGCATTAAACAAATTTAGTCCAAGCTTAACAGCTACTACTCTTGTAGCAGCATCGTCGATACGCGACATCGGAACTGATCCTTCGTTTACTAATTCGGTCAGAAGGGTACAGAATTCTACATAGTTATAAGGTATCATCGACATGTCTATACCTGCATTGATTCCGGCTTTGATAGCTTCTTTTATTGACGGAACCATCTTATCCCGGTTATACAATTTATTGATATCTTCCCAGTCGGTAACGATCATCCCTTTGAAGCCCATATCTTCACGAAGAAGTTTTGTCATCAGATCAAAACTGGCATGTACGGGTTCGTTGTTGATAATTCCCGAATTGATCATCACAGTATGTACACCCGCATCAACAGCTGCTTGGAAAGCAGGAACATGATATTCTAAAAGTACATTCATCGGAATATAAGCCGGAGTACGGTCTTTTCCGCTGATAGGTACTCCGTATCCAAGAAAATGCTTCATGTTAGCAGCAATCTTATGCGGATTACCGATATTATTATCGTCACCTTCAAGGCCTTTAACTAGTTCATAACCCATAACAGAGGCTATATACGGATCTTCACCAAAAGCTTCGTATTGTCTGGGGAAACGAGGATCGGGACCTAAATCAAGAACCGGAGAGAACGTCCACGGGACATTGCTGGCTCTGGTTTCGTATGCGGTGATTTCTCCCATCTTACGGGCATGAACGGGATTCCATGTAGCAGCCAGATTTATCTCCTGAGGAAACATTGTGGAACCTGCTGTATAGGTAGCTCCGTGAATTTGATCCAGTCCATAAATAACAGGGACTTTCATCCGGGTTTCGTTCATTGCTACCTGTTGGATCTTAGCTATAGCATCCGACCACCATTCGGGTGTACGGGCTCTTGTGTTAGGTGCATTCAATATAGAGCCTATATGGTATTTGACCACAGCTTCGCGAAGTTTATCCATATCTATCTCCAATGTACTTGTCGGTGGGGTATCTTGTCCCTTACAAACAATGTCGATAGAAATTTGAGACATTTGTCCAATCTTCTCGGCTAAAGTCATTTTTGAAACTATGGCAGCTGCTTGTTTCTCGACATCACTTGTAACCTGAGCGTGAGCTCCTGCTATAAGGCTTAACGAGGCAGCCATTACTGCGAATGTTTTTTTCATGTTTTGATTATTTAAATAATACAAAAAGGTATTAAGTCTTTTTTTTATTCGTATCCAAAGTGTTCGATCATTTCAAAGCACATGCGGCTGTTGTGATACGGACATTTCCAGAATCCGGCTTTGTCATCTTTTGTGTTAATGTTTCCATCGGGTGAACGGCTCCAAATCCATTCTCCTTTAGCTTTATCTACAATATTTGTTTGTATATATTTCCATAAAAGCTCTGCCTTTTCTAAATATTCAGCTTTGTCAGAGTTTTTAAAAGCATACATATAGCCTACAACTCCTTCGGCTTGTACCCACCAGTGGCGATCGAGTTCCATGTGATTCGCCTTTTTTTCATAGATAAGACTGCCATCAGCCTGTAGACCTTCTCCGGCAGTATCTGCTATTTGAAGCGATAATTCTTTTATTTTTAATAAAAGGTCTTTATCGCCTAATACCTCAGCAGCTTCATATAGCAACCACGAGGCTTCGATGTCATGTCCGTATGAAATCGCAGGAGATTTGATATTCCAATCCTCATCAAAGAACAAATTTAGATGGAAATTTGAGTTATCCAGTATCTTGTCAGTAAAGATAAGAATTAAACGTCGTTGAGCGTCTTTCAATTCAGTATTATCCCATATTCGGCATAAGTTGGTATATGGCTCTAATACATGCAGGTGAGTATTCATTGTTTTTTTCTCATTTGCATCCTTATCACTCAATCTCATGTCCTCAATCGGATTCCAATCTTCGGTATAAGCTTCCAGATATCCTCCACGTTCTTTGTCATAGCACTTTTCGAGTAGAAAGAAGAAGTCTTTGGCTAATTGCAATGCTTCGGGAGAACCTGTAGCCCGGTAAAATTCGGAAAAGCCATATAATGCAAAGCCTTGAGCATATGTCTGCTTTTTTGTATTAACAGGATTGCCCTTATAATCCAACTCCCAGTATACACCTCCGTGCTTTTTGTCTATAAAATAAGCATTGATGTAATCGAAGGCTCTCTGTGCTATTGCTTTGTAGGTTTCATCTTTCAGAAGCCTGTAAGCCGCTGAGAATGTCCATAGTATACGGGCGTTGAGTACAACCCCTTTATTCGCTTCGGCATGAAGATTGTTTTCACCATCGATACGCCCGTAAAAACCTCCGTTAGCACCATCCTGCATATTATTTATCCAGAATGGTAATATATTATTGACTAATTCGTCTTTAAAACCGATCATAATTTTATTAGTTTAATTTACCTCGTTTTTCTTCCAGTTCCTGAGTAATTTCTTTAACTTTTTTCTCAGAAAGAGGATAAACCATCATACCGATAAATGCTAGTAAGCAACAAACAGCAGGAAATATGCTTATCATAAGCTTTTCGCCGAAGATGGTTTCCATACTTTGTTGAGCTATTTCAGGGTTGTATTTGAATATCGATAGTACCCATCCTGTAAGAGCTGCTCCTAAAGCCCATCCTAGCTTTTGAGACATAGATGAGGATGAAAAGATCAGTCCTGATGCACGGCGGTTTGTTTTTAGTTCCTGATAGTCTACTATATCGGCGAACATACTCCAAAGAAGAGGTAATACATATCCGGCGCAAACCGAGATTAAAGCTTGCAATAATAAAATCCATCCGATTTGATTCGGGATAAAAAAGAACACAATACTGAGAGCCCCTGCGATTGCTATCGATATCATATATGTTCTCTTCTTTCCATACTTAGAAGATAGGGTAGGAGCCATGATAACACCGACAAGGTTTGCCGCTTGTCCTACAAGGAAATAAATTGTAGTCATATCCCAACCTGTAAGAGGCATACGATAATGAAACTGTACATAATCCCTGAAATAATATATGGCAACTCCGTCACGTACGGCATTAAATAATAAAGCTGCTAACCCTGTTGCAACCAGAATCCACCAGGGAGAGTTTTGGAACAAGTTCTTTAGGTCTTGTTTTACTGAGGTATTCTCATCTTCGTTTACAGGTTTTACACGTTCACGTGTCCAACTGAAACACAAGAAGAATAAAACGGTGCAGATAATACCGATAGTTGCTACACCTAAAGTCCACCCTATTGGGGATGTACTGACAGAACTTTCCTGTACCTGCTCCAGTGTATTTTGTACCTCACCTGAACCAAAAGCTTTTGCATATCCGTCTATAAGCGGTTGTAATAGCATAAATGTAATAAAGCTACCGATAAAGGCGAAAGACATACGGTAAGATGACAGAATATTCCGTTCTTGTGGATTGGAAGACATAACACCCAACAATGACGCATAAGGAACATTGATGATCGAGTACACAATCATCATCAGAGAATATGTTACATAAGCGTAAATCAGTTTTCCTGTTTCGGCAAAGTCGGGTACGAAGAAGGTAAATACACCCATTACAGCGAAAGGGATCGCAAACCAAAGTAGGTAAGGACGGTAGCTTCCCCAGCGCGTTTTTGTGCGGTCAGCCATGATTCCGACAAACAGGTCGAAAAATGAGTCCCATAAACGTGCTATCAGAAACATCGTTCCCGCTGCCGCAGCTGTGATACCGAAAACATCGGTATAGAAGAACAGTGAATACATTCCGAATATCTTCCAGAACATAGAAGATGCCATGTCTCCAAAACCGTAACCGATTTTTTCTTTTAAAGAGACTTTATTTGTACCAGTCATATATTTTATATTTTAGCTTAAAAAACTTATTTGTATACCCTGACTACTAAGGACTGGCTTTTTTCGAGCCTTTGTTTTAATACCTGCTTAGTCGTTCCTATTTCTTTTTTCTGATACAGGTCTTTTAATTTATAGACATTCTCTTTATTGAATGTGATCTCTTTGTTGAAGACTTCGTCTTTAATGATTTTGTCCGTCCAATCGAATGTTAAGTCAATAGATTCCTGTGAATGGTTAAAGAAACAGATAGCCCATTCGTTATTAACCATCGGTTTTACCCAGATTTCAACATTGCCTTCTGTCCCGTATTTGAAACCTTGTATTCCTAATGGATCCTGATTTATGGCAATTATGTCTTTGTTGGTAAGAACTTCGAGTGTTTCTTTTGGTATATTTCTTATATCATTACCCAAAATCAGAGGCGAGTTAAGTATTGCCCATAAAGCTAAGTGTGTTTGCTCTTCGTGTACGGTAAAAACTCCGTTACCTATTTCGAGCATATCCATATCGTTCCAGTGTCCGGGACCTGCTATTTTGCGGAGCATTTCCTGATCTCTCATATTCACGATATTAATAGCTCCCCACGAGAAATGAGTTCCATGATCGTGCGCACACTCAAAACAATTGTAAATGTCACCTGTTGTACGCCAGCTATGCCCGATTGGAGGAGCCCAGTTCCAAGGATCGTTGTCTCCCCACTCACAGATACTTAATAGGATAGGACGACCTGCTGCATAAAGCGCATCGCGCATAGTTGTATACGCTTCTTCGGCGTTCATTTTACCGGTGCTACACCAGTCATATTTCAGGTAATCGACACCCCATTCTGCGTATTTCAATGCGTCTTGGTATTCGTGTCCACGGCTTCCGGGATAACCGGCGCATGTTTCTGAACCGGCGCAATTATATAATCCGAATTTTAAGCCTTTTGAATGTACATAGTCAGCAACCACTTTAATCCCATTCGGGAATTTTTCGGGATGTGGGACAAGATTTCCCTGAGCATCACGCTTCATATCCATCCATCCGTCGTCTAACAATATATGGTTATAGCCGACATCTTTAAGTCCTGAACTAACCAGAGCATCAGCCATTTCTTTAACCATCTGTTCATTGATGTTGGTTGCAAATTTGTTCCAACTATTCCATCCCATCTGTGGTGTTAGTGCAAGACTATCGAACTTCTGAGAAAATACACCAAACGATAAAAGAAGTAATGCTATCGATATAATACCTTTTTTCATATTTATTATTTTAGCTGGTCTGAAAACTCTTTAATTACTTTGATAGTAGAATCTGTATTGAAAACAGAGTTTAATCCTTGTTCTTCTTGTGAAGGATCGCCTACATAATCGTCCCAAGGTTTCCAGAATTCGTGAGCCGGACGTCCGAATCCACCCCATGCCCAGAAGTTACATCCTGCAAAAGCTCCGGTTTCTTTATAAGAGGTAACCAGTTGGCTGAATATATTGCGGTAGTATTTATCACGTGCAGTAGTAGGATCATCCAATGTGTATTTATGGTTATCGCGAGGGAATCCGAATTCTTCTAAAACGACCGGTTTGTCTAATTTTGCTGCAATTGCAATGTGTTGTTTCATATATTCGTTGGTTTTCTCGATACCAACATCTACCGATCCGGGTATGTTGGCAATATCTATCCAACTCCAGTTCTTAGGCCAGATGTGCATAGTCAGGTAATCTACATTCTTGTCCGCATGAATATCTACGAAAAGAGCAGAATCCATTTCACACCCCCATATACCTTCAGATCCGATAGAAATCAAGTGATTCTGATCTACGGAACGTATTACGGCTGCCGCTTCTTTTATCCATTTCGCAAATGCAGGTTTAGCTTCGTCACTGAAAGCACGGGGCTCATTACCAATTTGCCACGACATGATAGTGGGATCATCTGTATATTTTTCTCCTGTGTACCCGTTGGTTCTTGATATAACGGCTTTTATATGGTTATGAAAAAGTGTATGGCAACTATCACAATCTGCATATTTCGCAACTTGCTTTACAAAAACAGGCCAGTCATGTACACCTTTTTCAGGTACATCGCCTTCTCCAGCCCAATTAAGATACTGTCCGTATCCACCGCTCCATTCCCAGCTGTTGTTAAGGAATAGTACCGCATGCATGTCACGCTTTTTCATTTCGGCAAGCAGATAGTCCAGCCCGTCAAAAATAGTATCATTATAAACACCCGGCTCAAGTTGCAGGGTAGGCATGATTTTAACCTCTTGTCCAGCATATCCGTCTGCTCCGACAAGAACACGAAGGTTTGTTATACCGTTTTCTTTAAAGAAATCGAGCTCTTTGTGCAACCGGTCACGGTTACCGCCTTGTCCGGTAGATCCAAGTATAGCTCCGTACCAGAAATTGGTTCCTATGAAATAGTAAGGCTTACCGTTTATCTCGAAGTGCCCTCCGTTTTGCTTTACAAACGCGGGCTCGTTGGATGTAGTGTCTGTACTTTTTTTCTGACCACACGAGAACATAAATAGTGCTGTAATAGTGAGAAGTATTAGTTTTTTCATCATTTTAATGTATGTTTTATCTCTAAGAGGATTATTTATATTTTGAAATATTTTGTAACAGGGCAATTTTATTAGTAGATGTAGCCGGACTAAATAATTCGTTTAACGATTTCATATCTATTTTAGAAGCAGGCTTAAAAGCATCCGATTTCATGTAATTCATGATACTAAAAAACAGTTGCTTAGCTTCAGGTTTATCCATGGCAGCATCTAAATCGGCCATACAGACCAGAAGTTTACCGCTTTCCATCTGGAATTCGAAAATCAGCCCTAGTTTATGATTCCGTTCTATATTATCAATCACCTGTACTATTGGATGGTATTCAGAGGGCATCTTATCCATAATCAGAGGATAGCTATTCTTTATAATAGGAAACCATTGCCAGCTGGTATGAAATTCTGTAGGAAAATCTTTAAAAATAGGATGTTCCGGATTAGTCAAAATACCCAGCGTTCCGGGCGAAACTGTTTTCTTTATGTTTTCGCTGATTGTTTTAAACATACGGTAATTCCAGTAATCGGTCTGGAATAACCCGCCTACAGTAGACTTAGTGTATTGTTTTTGGTCAGGATACCAGAAAACACTTTCTCCATTTTTGAGTTTGCCTATAGCGTAAGCATCCAGTTTTCTTGTTACCGTAATATTCTCTGGAATTTCTATTTCGCCTCTTGGAGGATATACCCACATCGGGTATGTGTTTTTGTATTCGGTTCCGGATATGTTTAAGCTCAATAAAATCTTTTGTGCTTTATCTATAGAAGAAAGATCCATCTGTATTGCACCTAAGTCTATCAGGCCTTGCTGAGTTGAAGATATATTCAAAGTGCCGTTTCCTATTGTTTTGCCGTTCTCTCCGGTTACTATCCATTCAAGCTTTTTGCCATCCAGTTTTGTTTCTGAATAATTGGCAATTTTTATCTCGCCTGTCAATGTTTCATTTTTAGTCCAGCAGAACTTTTCCGAAATAAACAAGGGTACTATAGGTGAGCAAAATTCTCTCCACTCTTCGGGTGCAACAAGTCCTTTACTATCCATAAAGGCATCCAGAATACCGACAAAAGCCGATCCTTGTCCCGGATAGTCCTGTAGGTCTAATAACTGGAATCCTCCAAAACCTTTGGTTCTTAAATCCATCTCGATATCAGCTTTATAAAGCTGCACAGCCCATTTACCCGAGGCCTTGAAAAAATCGTCAGCCTGATCAAGCATCCCTGCTTCTTCGAGCCTTTTCTTAAATATTTCAAAGTTTCTGGGTTGTAATACTCCGGTATATTTTTTTATTTCGTTGTAATCGGGATATACTTGGAATTGCCCTGTCTCATGGCTGATTACAGGAACAGTACATCCTTCTATCGCTTTCGAAAAATCCATTACCGAATTAGGATACGTATGGTTGATATAACCTCCATCATAGGCATCGGCAAAAGAAAAGGATCCTCTTACATGGGTTTTGTATGGCTCGTCATCTCCCGATCCTCCGATTCGGCAGGTCACCAGAAAGTCTTCTCCGGGAATCTGCCCTTCATATCCCAAAAAGTTATTGGCACCAAATGCATATAGGTGTCTGTTACTATCTATTTCACGGAATGTTTTGATTAACTTATCCATCGCTTCCTGATCACCGAACAGTTCGTTGCCAAGTGCGAACATCACAAAAGAGGCATGGTTACCAAATTCGTTCTGGATATTTATTCCTTCTTTACTTAAGAAAGATAGAAGCCTGTTGTCATTCTTATCCATTGTACCCCAGAATGGTAATTCGGGTTGCAAATAAATTCCTTCTATATCGGCAGCCTCAAAGCAGGCCTTAGGCGGACACCACGAATGAAACCTGTAATGATTGATTCCGTATTGTTTCGCTGTCTGGAAATATTTTCGCCAAGTATCCACATCCATAGCAACATGGGCTGTCAAAGGGAATACGCAAGCATCGTGCTTTCCTCTCAGAAAAGTTATATTCTCATTAATCGAAAATTGTGTACCTTGTACTTTAAAGTCGCGAAGCCCGAAGCTTACTGTTTGCGAATCATATAGCTGGTCTCCATTTTCCAGTGTTATGTCTAAATTATATAATGCAGGATGAAATTCGCTCCATAACAGAGCTTTGTCTCCCAGATTATATGTTATTTCAAATTCATCTTTAGATAAATCTAAAGCCTGATTTACTACTTCAGCATTATGTTTTTGGTCTGTATTCCAAGCTTGAGCTTCCAGTCTGAGTTGAGCCTGACTTATTTTTTCAGGATTAGAAATCTTTACTATTACTAAGACTGATTTGTCTTTCGCATTGGGATATACCTGAATGTCTTTGATATGCATCGGATTTACAGCTTCGAGATACATCTCACCAATGATACCATTCCAGTTTGTTTGTGTAGATTCTGTATAAGCATGTGAGTTGGCTATTACCTGTGGTGGTACCGATTCCCCGTTATCAACCATGATCGTTATCTGGTGATTTCCGGGAGATGCATATGCAGTTAGATCGTATATCTGACTGGTAGAAACATTGTCATTCGTTCCTACTTCTTTTCCGTCTATCCAAACGGTAGTTGGTTTGGTACGTTCCAAAAACAGACTGATATTCTTTCCAGTCCATGATTCGGGTATATTTATTTGTTTTTGGTACCAAGCTTTACCTACATAACTATATATGCGCGAAAGGTAGGTAGTCTCGTCCATCTTGGTGTTGAGTATACCTTTCTTGTTCGTATCGGTGGTCCCCGGTAAATGAACCGAGTCTGTAAAGTTTAAAGTTTGCCAGTTTTCCGAAATTCCCTGATTAAGTGAGTCTAGTTGAAAACTCCACGACCCCTGTAAATCGATACGCGGGCGCTCGTATAGCTTATTGCTTTGATTACAAGAGTATCCTGTAATCAAAGCAATAAGTAGGAATATTATATTGTATTTTCTCATGATTCAAATTAAAGTTGGACAATTAGATGATGTTATTCCTGTACATTCAGTTTCTCTCTGAACAATGCCATCATAGCATCATGAAATTCGCTACCAACACTATGCCCATGATGAGGAAATGCCATCCAGCGTTTTTCTGATTTCACCTGATTGTATGCCGCAAAATTTATATGTGGAGGGCAAACTTCGTCCTGAACGCCAATACCCATAAGTACCGGGCATTCGATCCATTGAGCCAGATTCTTTATATCGAAATAGGTAAGCAGGTCGTATACATTATCCCATTTAGCTTCCGGATGCTCTTTCATATAGTTGTCAAAGTCACTTCTCGGCCAGTTTACAATTTTGAAATAATCACGATAATCTGACAGAAACGGTATATTAGGAGCAGCTACCTTTACTCGTTTATCCAATGACGCAGCAACAAATGACAATGCGCCACCTTGGCTGCCACCTCTGACTGCGATCTTCTCAGCATCTATTTCGGGACGGCTGGTTACGAAATCAAGGGCTCTCACAACATCCAGAAATGCTCCACGGTAATAGTAGTCCTCTTTCTTGTCCAGTCCGTATGTAATCCATGTTCCGAAACGGTTTGTAGGTAAATTCAATGCCTGACCTCTGATTGATAGAACGAAATATGCAAATCCATCCCATGTCTGATTAGGAAAGTAAGGTAATGAACCATATCCCATATATTCGACAATTACAGGATGTTTGCCTTCTTTTTTAGGTTTGGCATAATACCCTTGGATAAGTTCGTTTCCGAAAGAGCGCATTTCTACCCGATACATATCGTAATCAAGTTTAGAAGCTTCGGGTACAGGAATCAATTTGTAATTTGGTGCAACTTTAGCCAGTTCTTTCAAGTTGTTATCCCAGAATTCTTTAAAATCAGCTTTCGCATCCAAAGGGGAACTGATTTTCTCCGGTTCGAAGCCTACGTTGAATTTCTTTTCGCATACTACGGTTGTATCTCTTTTGAATTGAACTGTATATCTGTAGAATCCCGGATTAGGATCTTTTAATTCGAAAGAATGGGAAAATGTACCATTACCATCAATTTTAATAGCTGACGAGTCTGTTTTTACCGGTTGAAAATTGTCTGTAGTAAGAGTTACGACCAGATTCCCTTTTACCGGCCATGTGTTTTTGTTATCTATGTTTACTTTGATACTGATTGGATCAGGAGCCATAAAAACATAGTCTTGGTCTGCCACATCAACATTTAGCGATACCTTGTCATTTGTTTCGGCTGAAGATATACTGAGTTTTGCTCCGGCTAAAAAGCCTCCTGTCCCCCAACCATCGTGAAACTTAATAGCTATCAGGTTATCCCCGCTGAAGTTGATGTTTTCTTCTCCGATCAGGTAATTTCTTTCTCCATCGTTATAGCCCATATAATTCGGGGGAAACTCGCCGGTCTTACCAACTAGTTTACCATTGAAATACACTTCGTCTGTAGCAGCTAATTTGCCCAAATGAAGCACAATAGCTCCTTTTTCCTTAATGGCAGACTGCAAACTGTCCGATAATTGTACGGTTTTTCTATACCATCCAAATCCATTGTCTAGTTTTATACCTTTGTCTTTCAGTAAGCTGTCGGTCGATACTATGATCCATGCTGTATCATCAAAAGTTGTATCTGTCCATAGGCTATCAACACCCTCTCCTGCATGAAATTTCCATGCGTTATCGAAGTTATCAGTAACTTTTGAGGTAATAATTTCTTGCACTTCTGTTTTGCAAGAAGGAAAAGCCATGGCCATCAATATCAAGCCAAGGAGTATCAAGCTTTTATGTTTCATAATTGATATGGTATTATTTTTGATTTTCAATTTTACTTTAGCTCACTCAAGGTATATTTACAAAAATAGGGTAGTATCTTTTATTTAAGTAGTACTATATTATCTATTGGTGATACTTTTCTTCCTGTTTGCTAAAATGGGGATAAAGCCTTAAAGAAAGACATATTTTTCATTTTTATACAAATTAGGGATGTGTCCGAATAGTATTATTAGGACTGAACACAATACTATCTTGTGCTAGATTTGTATCAAATTGAAAGAAATTAAATTACTTGCTTTTTCTTTCTGTAATTTTCCCTGAATTCTTTTGGAGAGCATCCTTTTTTCTTTTTAAAGATACGGTTGAAATTAGAGAGGTTATTAAACCCGCTTTCGTAGCAAATCTCCGAAATGGTCATCATCGTATCCAGAAGCAGACGGGCTGCCTGTGCCAAACGGATATCAATAATATAGTCGGATAATCCGCGACCTGTTCTTAGTTTAAAAAATCTGCTGAAAGCGGCCGGAGTCATATCGATCAAAGAGGCAAGTTGTGTTAGCCGTATTTCTTCTTTGTAATTATCATTTATATGTTTCTGTATTTTTTGTATACGATGGCTGTCTGAGTAAACTCCCATTTTCGCATAGGCCGAACTCGATAGTGTTTTTGCTTCATCGGCAAAAAGAGAAAGTTCATGCAGGATAGTAAGAAAGTTAATTACTGCATAGAAGCCATTACGCTCTCCCGATAGCTGATCGAGTAGTTGATATACTTTCATGATAGCAGCCATAGGGAAAGATATCCCTAATTGAGCTTTTTCCAACATGGCCCGTATAGATTCGAATTGGTTTTTATCGATAAAGTTAGAGAAGAACAGGTCGGGTGAGAATTGTATTGTGATTTCGCGAATATTCTTCGACTCACATAGGTGTTGTTCCCATACATGTTCCAGATCTTTGCTGGCTATCAGCACCAGATCATATTCACCGATGATTTCTACGGAGTCTCCTACGACCCGTTTTACACCATTTGCATGGGCTACAAAGTTCAGTTCGAATTCCGCATGCGAGTGCATGGGATATGTAAATTCTGTTTTATGCCGATCGGCAATGTAGAAACAGTCTTTTTCCGACAAGGGAGTAACTTCGGTTATGGCAGCTAGATTTGAGTTCATATATATAAAATACAAGGTAACAATGAATACTATTTCAAAATCCAAATTTATGTTACCTTACTGAAAGAGGCTTTCAAATTTGTACCATAAACTTTAAAAAATGTATCAATCGCAAGTGTAACTTGTATTATTTAGACTTTTGCTCGCTGTTTTTGGTATACGCACTTGGAGGTACTCCCCAGTAGGAGTTGAAGCTACTGCTAAAATAAGACAAAGAGTTATACCCGACTTCATACGCAACTTCGGAGATTGTAAGAGATCCCTTTTCCAGAAGGTATGCAGCTTGTTTCATGCGTATAGTCTTAATTAATTCGACAGGACTTTGCCCCGTTAGAGTTTTTATTCTTCGATGGAGATTTGTTCTGCTTATACTTAAATGCTTTGCCATATCTTCGACCGAAAGTGTAGATTCGGAAATGTTGTCTCGTATATAACTGATACTATTTTGCAGAAATGCATCATCGGCGTTTACAACATCAACTTCCTGTGCTTCGAGATTGAGCATACGGGTAAATTTCTCCCGCATCTTTTGCCTGGTCTCAAGCAGCTTCTTTATGCGGATACGAAGATAATCAGTTCTGAATGGTTTGACAATATAGCTGTCTGCTCCGGTTTCCAAACCCTCCAGTCTTTGTTCTACCTCATTATTTGCAGTGAGCAGAATGACAGGAATGTGACAGGTTTCGATATTTTCTTTAATTATCCGTGTAAATTCAATTCCGTCCATTTCGGGCATCATTACATCTGTAATAATCAGGTCGGGCTGTAAAGTCTCTAAACGGTTCAGAGCTTCCCTTCCATTATTTACTTCATCAATGATGTACCTGTCCACTAATTCATGGCGAATGTACATTCGCATATCAATTTCGTCTTCGACTAATAAGATCAGAGGCTTGTCTTTTCTCTCAGGTTCATTTTTGACCGGAATAGTCTCGGCTATTTCTTCTTCTATTCCGGATAAGTCCTTTTCGGAATCAGATGGTTGCCAGGGCTGTTCGTTACAGTCTTCCGGATCGAAATGGTCTTTTCCTCCCAAAATATGCAGAATAAAGGAGCTGCCGGAATCGGGTTCACTTTGAACCTCAATACTTCCATGATGCAATTCCACTATTGTTTTAACAAGGTGCAGGCCGATTCCGGTACCGGAGCCTTTCGAGTATTGTCCTTGATAAAAGCGATCGAACAAGTATGGCTGCTCATCTTGATTGATTCCGGTTCCATTATCCTGTATGCTCAATATGATATCGTTATCAGGTTGTTTCGATATGGAAATGTGTATTTTTCCACCTTCCCCTGTGTATTTTAATGCATTGGATAAGAGATTGTACAGGCATTTTTCGAGTAAATCGGGATCATACCATATAATTATATCCTTCGAGTTATAATCTAAAGACAGGGATATTTGTTTTCTGTGTAATACATCTGAGAATATACCTATAAAATCCTGAATAAACAGGACAAGGTTTATCGGGTGAACTTCTATTTCTATTTTATTGTTTTCGGCTTTTCTTAAATCTAATATCTGGTTGATAAGCCTCAATAGCCTGTTTGCGTTGCGCAGCATCATCTTCATGATATGTGAGCGTTCTTTATCCGGCTCTGATTGCTGCATTTCTTCAAGTGGAGCAATAATCAGGGTTAGAGGAGTGCGGAACTCATGGCTGATATTAGTAAAGAACTGCATTTTGTTCCGGCTAAGTTCTTCCTGTTCTTTAGCTCTTAACCGTTCCATTTTCAATTCATTTTTATCTCTCATCCTGATATAACTTATCCACATAATAGTTGCTATGATAAGGACGAGTATAAGGATATATCCCAGCTTAGCCCACCATGTAAGCCATAACGGGGGAAATATCTCTATCGAAAGAGTCGTTATATTCTTTCCTTGTTCTTCCGGAATATTACTGGCATACACATGAAATGTATATTTTCCCGGTGGTAGATTATTGTATGTTACACTTTGCTGTGCATCGGGTGATGAAAACCATTGTTTGTCGACACCTTCGAGATAACACATGTAGTAGACAGATGATTGATATTTAATCTCCGGAGATGAAAAGTGCAGGGTGAAACTGTTATCGGAATATTGTAATTTTATCTCATTGGTATACGGGAGAGCCTTATTCAGTATGGTATGCCCTTTATACGGTTTTCCGACAATTATCGGTTCATTGAATATTTCCAGATCGGTGATATATACCTTTGGTGATAATTCTCTTATATCCAGTTTTTCGGGATAAAAGGCATAGCTTCCGTCTCCTGCTCCAAAGAATATTTCGTTTTCAGGACTTATATAACATGACGAACGGATAAAATACGTTCCTCCCAGATCGTTATTATTCAAAAAGTATTTTATTTCTTCGGACTTGGGAAGATAGCAGATAATTCCTTCGTTGGTACTGAGCCATAACTGATCTTTGTAAGAAACAATACCATCGATAACAATATTACTGAAACGCCCTGATAGGCCGTAATTCGCAAAAGTATTTCTCTGTGCATTATATTTATATAGACCCGAAGTTGTTCCGATCCAGATATTCCCTGAATTGTCTTTGTTGATACTGTAAATAGTAAGGTTGTTTACTGATGTCCCTTTTTCGTAACTGGTAAATTTCCCGGAAGGAATATCAAGCCTGCAAATTCCCGAGTGAGTCCCGATCCACAGTGTATTTTCGTCTTGCAGGAACATGCACGTAACATTGTCTGATACCAGCCCCCGGTTTTTAGTCGAAGAGTAATTCGTGAAAGTTTCGGTCGAAGTATTGAAATAGCTAATACCCCCACCGTCGGTCCCTAACCACAAGTTGTTTTTTCCGTCTTCTAAAATGCATCTCACATAGTTATCCGGAATTGAATTTTCATTTTCGGAATATTGATATACATTAAATCCACCCGAGGCTTTGTCAAAACGGCACAACCCGCCGATATATGTTCCTGCCCAGATTGTTCCTTTGCTGTCCTTTATCACAGCTACAACAGCATCGTCAGGTATCGATTTAGGATCTGCCGGATGATGTTTATAGTAGGTATATTTACCTGTCGATTTATTAAAGAAGTTAAGTCCTCCTCCATCCGTAGCAAACCATATATCACCATTGTTGTCGGTGGTGATTCCAGTGATCTGTCCATAACTCAAAGAGTTAGAGTTGTCATAACTTCTTTTGTAATTAATAAATCCTTTCGGTTCTTTTGGTAACAGGCAAATACCATCATTGTACATTCCAATCCATAAATCGCCATTGGCATCCTCGAGGAAACAGTGCATTTTACTTCCGTTTATCTCGTTCTTTAAAGGAGAGATAGCCGGATGCCTTAGTACATTCTTTCCCGAGTTGTCTATATAGAAAAGTCCTTCACCTTCGGTTCCTATCAATACAGTTCCGTCTTTCATCGATTCTGTAGCAAAAGCTGATACTCCCAAGTTAGTTTTCATAAAAGACTTGGTCATCTGGTTAAAGATGTATACACCAGTTCCCAATGTTGTAACAACAATATTTCCGTTGCTTGCCTGACATACCTTTAATATCGCATTAGTTGGCAGATCGCTATTTTCGGTATTATAGTAGTGGAATATGTCTTTTCCTGGGTCGTATATGGTGATACCATTATCAAATGAAGTAAACCAGATATTACCGTCTCGGTCTTCCATTATGTGCCGGATGGCTTTGCTTGATAATTTGCCTCCGTCGGGCAACGATTTGTACAAGACACTTTTCTTCGTTGTTAAAGAGTATTTTAATACTCCGATGTTGTAAAGACTAAACCAAAGATTCTTTTGAGAATCTTCAAAAATCCATAAGAAAGAACTTCTAAGCATCATTTCTATGGATTGCCCCAAGAATACATTGATGAAATTATTTTTTACCCTATTATAATATTGCAATCCCATCATTGTGCCTACCCATAGAGTACCTTCCGAATCACAATACACTGATTTTACATTGTTATGGGAAAGGGATGAGAAGTCCCCATCTTTCCTTTTATATATCGAAAAGCGGAAACCATCGAATTTATTGAGTCCGTCTTCAGTTCCGATCCAGACAAAGCCCTCCTTATCCTGTATAATACAGCTAACCTTAGTACTCGAAAGGCCCTGTTGAGTTCCTATCAACTTGGGTGCCTGATATTGAGAAGGTTTTGCTTTTACAAGATCAAAGATTCCTGATAATAATATGAATATAAATATCAGATTTTTTGTCATGGATATTTTATCAATATACTTTTCTTAAATTTCACTTGAACGGATTGTATTGCATATTCCCTTTTCCTATTGCAATTCCATCCAGCTCCATCAGCCATTGAGGCCTGCAAATAGAACTGCGTACATATACTCTGGGGATATCCGCAGGCAAGATTTTATCTGCTATGTTTCTGATCTCTTCTGTACACTTAGCATCCCGAACGTAGAAAACAAGATACATAAGGTCGGCAAAAGATAAACCACTATTGTTTAATAATGCTTTGAAGTTAGCCAGAGCCTGCTCTACTTGCTTGTGAATATCACCGATATGTATGACTTTTCCGTTTATGTCTATACTGGCAGTTCCGGACAAATGATAATGCGTTCTGTCTCCGAATTCGACTTTTAGTCCTCTTTCGAAAGTGACCCCGTAGCTTATTGTCGAAGGCATATTATCAACAGCTTCCATTTTTACTATCTGATCATCATCCAGTCCTGAATAAATAAGGGCATCCAATACAACGAGCCTTTTGGGATCCCACGATCGTCCTTCTACACCGGTACTTGCCGGATAATACCTATCCATGCTGATAAGTTCGAAGAAATCTTTTCTTTTTACAACAAATGGTATGTAATTATTATCAATATCCCTCACTGATACCCATGTCCTGATAAGATCTTTTTTGCCTTCTATATCAGAATAACTTTTTTCTAATTTATTCAGAATGATTGCGGTTTGTTCTCCGGGGTCGTTGCTTTCGGAAGATCCGCAATCCGCATAAAAATACATACCGTAGTTCTGTCCCCTGAATGCTAGAGAATTAGGGTAGTTGTTGTCAATCCGGGAAAGGTGTTCTTTATCTGTTTTAAGAAAATGGCTTACAATAGAAACCTTTGCACTGTCAAGCGGTTCTTTACCGGTCATTCTAACCGATCCTGCAGATAAATTATTATATATATCAGATCGACAAACTTCTTGGTACTGATTTTCAACATCGCTCAGAAAGAATCTTGTATATATAGGAGCAAAGCCTGTAAATTCTTTTCTCAACAACAAGTTATTATATTCTAAAGAAAGACTCTTTAACGCATCATTAAGGGGCAGATAGGGTTGAGTTCTAAGAATTAGAAATCCTTCGTCAATCCCATTGTCAGTAGTATATGTTACGAATTGGGTTAACCCTTCGTTTAAACAATGTCTTTTAATCATTCCAGTCTCCATTTTATTCATGCAAATTCTTGCTATCAAATCACCTACAGATAAATTCTGCCATCTGATTTTGCTTAATTCGGATAATTTAAATTAGAAGTATGTGAAAAGAAATGTTCTTTATGGTTTCATACAAAGATAATATTTCATGATAAGCCTGCTTTTGTTTTAGGCAATTTTATATATTTAAAATTATCAAGAATTGGTTTTATTAATAGAGAAAAGTGGCAAGAAGAGAGAATCTTCTTTTTGCCACTTTTAGTGTAGGTAAATTTTAATTGTATTATAATCTATTGATTTTCTTTATTATGCGGCGGAATATGGACAAGGGTAGAAGCCAGTTAAGGAGCAAAGCTAGCTTAGTTGTAGTATCGGTTGTATATCTCAGTCCGGAACTTTTACTGTTGACTGCTTTATAGATTGTCTCTGCATCAAGTATAGGAGAATATCCATTCTTTAAATTTTTAAGCTGTGATTTATAGCCTTTTACAAAACTATTCTGATACTCTTCAGGGTAGTTGTCGAAAGTAATGCTTGATAGTGATTCATAAAGATTGGTTTTAACCACACCCGGTTCAACTATTTTGACCCGTATCCCCAAGGGTTCCAGTTCATAATAAAGACTTTCGCTAAATCCCTCCACTGCCCATTTTGAGGTGTGATATACCGACTGGAAAGGAAATGTAGCCCGTCCGGCAATAGACGAGATATTCACTATCGTACCCGATTTATTCTTTCTGAAATGGTCTAAAATGCTTTTTGTCGTATATATAACCCCATTAATGTTTGTTCTTATAATGTTATCGATAGCGTTATCAGAAGTCATCTCTAATGGACTGGTCGTATAGATACCTGCATTGTTTACAATTACATCTATCTTGCCAAAGTCGTGAATTACTTGCTGGATACAGCCATCTATAGAGTCTTTATCTCTTACATCTAGCAAGTAAGCCTTTATATTTTTATTTTCTGAGAATATGGAAAAGTGCTTGGTGTCTCTCATAGTTGCGGCTACACGCCATCCTTTGCTAGCAAATAAAAGAGCAGTTTCTTTCCCTATTCCGTTTGATGTTCCGGTTATTAATATTGTCTTCATATTTACTGTTGTTTTTCGACAAAGGTAAATCTGGCAATAGTCTGAACTCCTTAACAAATGTTAGTTAATTCATTTTCCTTATACGGCTTAGCGATTCGGGTTCTATTCCAATAAATGAAGCAATATATTTTACGGGTACATTCTGAAGTATATCCGGATGGTTTTTAAGTAGTTTCATATACTTGTCTTGTCCGGTCAATGTTAGCTGGTCGATGACCCTTTCTTCCTTTTCAATCAGCGCGCTTTCGAGTAATTTCCGCCCAAAGTTATGCCATTCGTAACTTGTTGAATATAGTTTTTCCAGATCGGATTTTGTAATCCATAAATATTCGCAATCAGTAATCGCTTGTAACGATTCTTCTGCTTTCGTGCCTAAAAAAAAGCTATTTAATGATATGGCAAAATTATCGGGGGAGTATAGATGTATGATCAATTCTTTGCCGGAATCGAGCATCTTGAAATATTTTAAATACCCGGAAATTATGAAGAAAGCCTTGTCGGTATACTCCCCGGAACTAATCAATGTTTTCCCTTTTTCTGCAAATTCATACTTGAATACAGTTCTTACTAATTCTTTGTTTTGCTCTTCAAGCTCAATATAGCCTGATATTATATTATAAAGTTTACAATATTGCATTCCTTATGAGTTTAAAGTGGTCGATAGGCATAAAAATAGATAATTATAAGAAACAAAAAAGCGACAAAAAGAAGAAATCTTCAATTTGTCGCTCTCAGTGCGGATGAAGGGACTCGAACCCCCACGCCTCACGGCACCAGATCCTAAGTCTGGCGCGGCTACCAATTACGCCACATCCGCGGCTAATATTGCGTTAGCGGGTACAAAGATAATTA
This sequence comes from Indolivaga macrotermitis, assembly GCF_900128985.1. GTDB lineage: Bacteria > Bacteroidota > Bacteroidia > Bacteroidales > Dysgonomonadaceae > Dysgonomonas_A > Dysgonomonas_A macrotermitis. The sequence goes on from NZ_FQUC01000001.1 coordinate 277,051, forward strand.
TAGTTTTTAGAATTCAAATAAATAAGGCGATATTTTTTGAAAAATGTACCCCCTCCTTTGTTTATTCTGTGATCCAACCGGTAGCCAGAGTATATAGCAACCAAATATTAAGAAGCGTTACAACCGAAGCTATAATATATAGCGTGTATTTCGTAGTCGGACGATTGGCATATTTGCCCATCACTTCTTTTGACGAAGTTAGCCTTACCTGTAAGAATACGGTTATGGGTAATTGCATACTTAACACAGCTTGGGAAATAAGGAGCCCTTTGAACGGATTTGTAATTAAGAATATAATAAGTAATGCAACACCTAATGAAATGACTACACCTGTACGCGAATGTATGTCCTTGATGTTATATGGTTCGTCATACATCCCTGCAAAAATTGACCCTGCGGCAATTCCTGAGGTCATTGATGATGAAATTCCGGCAAAGAGTAATGCTATTCCGAATATAATAGCGGCTGCATTGCCCAAAAGAGGTTCGAGGAGGCTTTTTGCCTGTTGCAGGTCATCTACGACTATTCCCTGTTTATGAAAAGTTGCGGCAGCCAATAGTATCATCGCACTGTTTATAGCCCATCCTATAACCATCGAGAATAAGGTGTCGAAAAACTCATATTTCAATTGCTTTTCGATAACATTATCGTCTTTTAGGTTCCATTCACGGCTCTGTATGATTTCCGAATGGAGAAACAGGTTGTGTGGCATAACTACTGCACCCAATACGCTCATGATAATGAGTATACTACCTTGAGGTACTGACGGAACAACCCACGATCGGGCAGCTTCACCCCATTCTATATCGACAAGAAATAATTCGTAGATAAATGATAGTCCGATAATGGAGACGAATGCAATTATATATTTCTCGATCTTTTTGTACGAGCTCGAGAACATCATGCAGAACACGAATATAGTTACGAGTACAGCAGCAACCTTTATTGGTATCCCGAAAAGCATATTTAGAGCAATGGCTCCACCCAGAATTTCAGCCAGAGAGGTGGAAACGGATGCAGCTATCGCAGACCATAATACTATTCGCGACCCTGTTCTGGGAAGGTACTTGTTTGCAGCTTCCGATAAACAGAGACCGGTAACTATGCCTAAGTGAGCCACATTGTGCTGCAATAGAATTAGCATGATGGTTGAAAGAGAAACAACCCAAAGTAATGTATATCCAAACTCAGACCCTGCCGCAAAATTGGAAGCCCAATTGCCGGGGTCGATAAACCCGACCGTAACCAACAAGCCCGGTCCTATATATTTAAAAAGATCAAGAGCACTCGATTTTAACTTGGTGTCTCGTTTTGTATAATCTTTCAGTATTTTTTTCCAAAAATGTATCATCGATAAAAGAATTCGAAAGTCTTGTTTTTATAGTGATAAAATCCAATGCTTATAACAACGCATTTAGAGCTTAACTTGTTTTCCCATATTTCGCAATCTTTATTTTTCCTATACTCTATACTGCCATATCTTGCTATCAATAAACTAAGATAGAACTTATTTTGGTTTGTAACATTTTTTATGTAAAAAAATATTGATTGAAATGAGGCTGTGTTTTTATTCCAATTTAATATTTTTGTGAGAGAATTTCAGATCACTGATATGTTTAAGTTAGGCATAACTTGAGTGTGTTGGCGGTTGTAAAAGATGAAAAAATAAATGAAGATAAGCCTGCTTGTTATTGGAAAAACCGATGCCGGATATTTTGTAGAGGCAATCAAAGAGTATGAAAACCGGTTGAAGCATTACATACCTTTTGAGATGCAAGTGATTCCTGATATTAAAAACGTGAGGAGTATGTCAGAAGAACAGCAGAAGGAAAAAGAAGGAGATTTGATACTGAAGTGTTTGCAACCCGGTGATTATATTGTCTTGTTAGACGAAAGAGGCAAAGAGTTTTCATCTGTAGGATTCTCCGGTTACATCGAAAAGAAGTCCCATACAGTAAACAAACGCTTGGTTTTTGTTATCGGAGGACCTTATGGTTTTGCTCAAACGATATATGAAAAAGCATCAGAGCGAATATCTCTGTCCCGGATGACATTTTCCCACCAAATGATACGCCTCATATTTATAGAACAGCTCTATAGGGCTATGACTATACTTAATAATGAGCCATATCATCACGAGTGAAATTTTACATTAATTATTACAAATCTATTAAATCTGTTAACTTGCTGATAATTTTTTTATGTTTTATTTATATATCCATTTAAAATCATTTACCTTTGCTTCATATTTATATAATATAAGTGATCATTATTATGCGGAGTAGTTTCTCCCGGAAAAGTAGTTGTAAAAAGATGCTAGGCTATCTAGCCTATTGGGTCATTTATGAGGGGTATTCCCTCATGGAAAATCTGTATCGACGAAAGTCTTATATCGTCTTAACCTGAATCTGATGAATTGCTTGTGGTCACATATAAATAATCAAGCCGGTAGAGAAAGTGAAATTTCTTTACATATCCTTCGGACCAAAACAAAATCATTACATTTTTTAATATCTAAACTATCAAAATTAATCATGAGGAGAAAACTATTTTTTCTGCTTTTTGCTGTTTTATTTAGTTCAATCTCGGCTTTTGCTCAATCAACGATCAAAGGTAAAGTAATTGACAAAGACACAAAGGAGCCGTTGATCGGAGTATCTGTATTCTCACAGGCGGCTAAAGCCGGAACTTCAACAGACCTTGACGGATCTTTTTCATTCAAGGTTTCATCCGTATCGGGTAAATTGGATTTGACCTATGTTGGTTATAAAACAATGCATATCGATGCATCTGCCGATTTGGGAGTAATAGAGATGGAGAGTGATGCGATTGGTCTTAAAGACGTGGTTGTAACATCATCTATTGCAATCAGACGTAAAACTCCGGTTGCAATTTCGGTAATCGAACCCGAAATGCTGGAGACTAAATTAAGTTCTCAGGAGTTTCCCGAGATATTAAAGTCTACTCCGGGTGTTTATGCTACAAAACAAGGTGGTGGATATGGCGACTCGCGTATCAATCTTCGTGGTTTTGAATCTGCTAATATTGCTGTAATGGTAAATGGAGTTCCTGTAAATGATATGGAATGGGGTGGGGTATACTGGTCTAACTGGGCTGGTTTGTCTGATGTAACCCGTTCGATGCAGGTACAACGTGGACTTGGTGCTTCTAAAGTTGCTGCTCCTTCGGTAGGAGGTACAATTAATATTGTAACTAAATCGACAGATGCTACTAAAGGTGGTTTCGTATTCTATGGTTTAGGTAATGACAACTATAATAAGTTAGCGTTCAGTGTTTCTACAGGTCTTTCTGAAAATGGCTGGGCTATGACATTCCTGGGTTCTAAGAACTGGGGAGACGGATATATTATGGGAACAGAGTTTGAAGCTTACACATGGTTCCTGAATATCTCTAAAATTATCAATGACAATCATCAGTTATCATTCACAGCGTTCGGTTCGCCTCAATGGCATAACCAACGTTATAGCGGAGATTACCTGACTATAAGTGGATGGCAACAACAAAAGGACGGATATAAATTCAATCCAACTTATGGTTTTGACAATCAGGGAGAACGAGTTAATCAAAATCGTAACCGTTATCACAAACCTCAGATATCATTAAATCACTTCTGGACAATTAATGATAAATCGAGCTTATCTACTGTAGCCTATGTTTCTATAGGTGATGGAGCTGGACGTGCATGGAGAGGAAGTAATTACAATGGATTGTATGGAACAAATTCGTCTGATGGGTCTTTGAATCAGGACTACCGTGATCCTCTTACCGGTTATATGGATTACACGTCTTTATTGCAATCAAATAAGAATAATCCAAACGGATCGGATGTTGTATTGACAGAATCTCGTAACAACCACTTCTGGGCGGGTCTTATCTCAACATACACTACTAAATTAACTGAGGAGATTGATTTCTATGGAGGTATCGACGTTCGTTACTATGCCGGTCTTCACGATAGTAAGATTATAGACCTGATGGGTGGTGATTTCTATCTTGACCCACAACGTAAGGGCATATCCGAAACAAACTGGCCGGGACTAACTGATAGCTACAAGTATCAAAAACTTAAAGTCGGAGATGTTGTATATCGCGATAATACAGGTTATGTATCTCAAAATGGAGTATTCTCTCAGGCTGAATATAATAAAGAAGCATTAAGCGTATTCTTGTCAGGATCGCTTTCTACAAGTACTTATTGGAAAAAAGACCGCTACTATTACAGCAAAGCTAATCAAAAATCGGATTCTAAAACATTCTTAGGATTCAATGTGAAAGGTGGAGCAAACTATAATCTGACAGAAGAGCACAATGTATTCTTCAATACAGGTTATATTTCTCGTGCACCATTCATGAGTGGTGGTTATTTCACTAACATTCATACAAGTAATGCTGTAAATAAAGATGCGATCAATGAAAAATTATTCTCAGCGGAAGTAGGATACGGTTATCGTTCGAAATATTTGTCGGCTAACCTGAACCTTTATTACACTAAATGGATGGATAAAACGATGGTATCGACTTTGGGTAACGACCGTAATTCGTTCGTTAATATGAGTGGTATCAATGCCCGTCACCAAGGTATAGAATTAGACTTTGTTGCAAAACCTATCCGCAATCTTGAGATTACAGGTATGGTTTCTCTGGGAGACTGGATCTGGGATAGCAAAGCTACCGGATATGCATACAATAATATGGGACAACCAACAAATGATGGTAACAACCCTCTTGCCGAAGGTGAAGAGCATAAGGCATTCTTTGTAGATATGAAAGGTGTACGCGTAGGAAACTCTGCACAAACTACATTTGCAGCCGGAGCAAGTTATAAAATGTTCAATGAAAAGTTGACTGTTGGTTTGGATTATACTCACTACAGTGATAACTATGCAAATTTCAAAATAGAAATGCCTAATGCTGGAGGAACTTATAAATATTATAGTCCTTGGAAAATCCCAAGTGCAGGTGTACTTGATGCCAGAGCAAACTATAAGTTCAAGATCGGTACATTAGATGCGACTATTAGTGGTAATATAAACAATGTACTGAATCAGGAATACATTTCTGATGCATTAGATTACAATGCTCGTACCGAAGGTGGTAGCAGTTGGGAAAATGTAGGCGTAATGTATGGATTCGGACGTACTTATACAGCATCATTGAGAGTAAGATTCTAACCTAAATAAGATTTATAGAAAAATGAAAAAATATATATACATAGTAGCAGTATTACTCACCGGCATTTTTTCGGCTTGTGATTATAACGAACACTATTTCGATGATTTTGAAAATAAGACGGAACCCGGAAATGTAGCAACTTATGAGTATACATTCCAATCGGGAGATGTTGCAACCATCGTTTCTGCTCTTAGGGCTAATAAAACAGCTGCAGATTCGGCAATGGCTGATGCGTTTAATAGTGCGAAGGTATTTTCAAATGCACTACCAGCTTCTACATTGATGCCTTATCTGCTGAAATCGAAATATCTTGCAGGAGATGTAGGTTCTATTGCCAAAATCACTTACAGTTTTGACGAAAAAAGAGATTCGGTTTTAACCGGTCTATCGACACAATCTCTGGTTCTAGGTGACACTGATTATAAATTAGTATGGGGCGAACCATTTGCAGATGCTTTTACGCCAAGTAAATCTCCGGCAAATAATCTCCCTGCGGTATTAGAAGCCCGTTATCCAAATGCAAAAAAAGGCGATCTGAAAAACATTACTTATCAATATTCGACAGAAGAGCCTGTAGATGCAACTGTTATTGGCGATAGCTATTTGACAGAAGATTTTGAAGGAAGCTATGTTGCTTATGATATCATAAATAAAGACGGGTGGCAAAGCAAAGACCTGAAAGGAACATATAACTGGCAGGCAAAAACATACGACAGTAACTTCTTTGCTGAAGTTTCTTCATACAAATCAACCGGTGAAAATGAGATTTGGTTAATCTCTCCTCAGGTAGATTTAGGGCAAGTAGCCAATCCATATCTGTCATTCGATATCTGCGTGAGAAATCCGGCGGGAGATCTTTTGACAGTTTGGGTATCTAAAGACTTTGATGGTACAAATGTAGCTGCAGCTACATGGACTAATATCTCAAGTAAATTTACAATTCCTGTACCTTCAGCATCAATGAATGATTTCGAAGATGCCGGAATGGGTAGCTTGAGCAGTTTTGCCGGCGAGAAAGTATATGTCGCATTTAAGTATGTTGGAAACGGTGTAACCGGATTGACAACTACTTATCGTGTGGATAATGTAAATGTTTTCAATGCGATACCGGGTATCAAAGTCGAAAAATCCGAAACTGTATATACTGCCTACGAATTTGATGGTTCAGCATGGAAAGCATCGACAGGAAAAGTCGTTCTTCAGCCAGCCGATTACGAAGCTATGGGCGTTACTTATCTGACAACAGATAATGCACCAAGTTATATCTCAACTTATCTGAAATCTAAATATCCATATGCTCAACCTGATGCAAGTTATGTTGTTGTATACAAAACTAGCAGCTCGAACCAAGCAGATGAATATATATTCAATAATAATGCATGGACTCCTAATACATTTGTTGTAGAGAAAACAGATCAGTTTGTTTTTGCAGACGTAAATGGTCAAAAGCAATGGATATTTGATCCTACATTTGTTGTGAAAACAGAGAAAGCCGATTATCAGATAGTCGTAGATTATGTGAAAGCAAATGAGGCAGTAGATAATCCTGCTGTGTGGGATACAAGAGGTAATGCAGAATACTATTATGGTTTCAGTGCTTATTATCCTAATGTATCTTACCGTGATAAAGACCGTTCACTAGATCCTCTTTATCCATTGGAAGGAACAAGTGCCGAGAAAGAAAAATTCTGTAATGACCGCACAATAGCCGGGGTACAGATAATATTGGCTGCAACATATCCGAATGCAACCCCTATTGTAAACGGTGTAGAACAATTTGCAAAGGTTACATTAAAGATATACTCAAGCCATATCAGTACAATTGGTACAGAAGAGTGGGTATATACTATGCAATGTACCGGAACAAAAGAATGGAAGTTCATTCAACGTGAATCGAATACCAGAGCCGGTTATGTAGAAACTGCAGAGTAATCAATAGATTCTCAATATATGGAAAAGAGCTTATCCCAAATCGGGATAAGCTCTTTTTTCATGCAAACATTCGGATGGAAAGATGTTTTTCTATTCCTTTGTATTTCAATTTGTAATATATAATGGAAAAGATAATAAGCCTACAGAATAATCGTATCAAGAATATAGTAAAGCTAGGAAAAGCCAAAGAACGTAAAACGCAAGGTCTTTTTATACTGGAAGGTGCAAGAGAGCTTATGTTGGCATTGTCTGCTGGTTATGAGGTTGATTCTGTATTTATTTGCCCCGAACTATTTAGTAAGACTGATTATCCCGAAGTTTTAAGTGGAATTGAGAATAGCTGTAAATTTGAAGTTTCGGAGCAGGTATTTGATAAAATAGCCTACCGCGAAGGTTCGGATGGTTTACTGACCTTGATGAAACCTAAATCGCATACTTTAGAGGACTTAAAAATAAAGAAGAATCCATTTATCATCATACTCGAGGCTGTAGAGAAGCCCGGGAATTTAGGGGCCATCCTCCGTACAGCTGATGCTGCGCAGGTTGATGCTGTAATTGTCTGCGATCCATTGACTGATATTTACAACCCCAACGCAATACGTTCGGGTGTAGGATGTGTATTTACTGTTCCTGTTGCTGTTTGTTCGTCTCAGGAGGCTTTAATGTGGCTTAAGCAGAATCAAATAAAAGCATTAGCAGCAGAGTTACAGGCTTCGGAATGGTATCAGGATGTAGACTATACTACTCCTACAGCAATTGTAATGGGAACGGAAGCAGATGGACTAACTGATTTTTGGTTGAATAATTCGGATCAAAGAATAAAGATACCGATGAGGGGAAAGATTGATTCTCTTAATGTTTCCGTGTCTACTGCAGTAATTACTTTTGAAGCTATGCGGCAGCGGGGATTCTGATACTGTTCTTTTATGATACAAAAAAGAGGAAAGTTTTCGAAACTTTCCTCTTTTACTATATATCGTAAAAATATAAATAATTCTCTATTAATTTGCAGGAGCCGGAGCTGGCATAGGAGCCGGTAAAGTAGGCTGTGGCGAATTCATATCTGGAGCTTGAGTATTATCTACCGGAGCTGTCTGTTGTGTTTGAGGTTGTTGTCTCTCGTACGAAATGAATTTAGCACTTGCTAAACTGCATATCATAATAGCAATAGCTAAACCCCAAGTTGCTTTTTCCAAAAAATCAGCAGTCTTAGGTGCACCCATAATCTGATTTGAAGAAGAAAAATTAGAAGATAAGCCTCCTCCTTTTGATTTCTGGATTAAAACGACTAATACCAATATAATAGACGCAATAATTGATAAAATAGAAAATACGGTTACCATTATTTATTTAGTTTTTTTATTCGAATTCTTTATTAGTTTTTCCAAAAATGATAATTGGTCTGCAAAGTAAGTGTTTTTTTCGGGATAATTCAAACTCAAACGCTTAATAATTTCATAAGCCCGATTATATTTTTTCTGCTTAATGTAAATATTGGCAAGTGTTTGAGTAAAGAATATGTCATCATCCAGTTCCTTTTCACTGGCATTGCCATCCATATCTTCGTCCATATTATCCATGTCTTCTTCATCGCTACTATCCGACCTTTCCATTTTTATACGGATATCGTCTCTGTTTTCGGCTTTCGAGATAAAGCGGTCTATGATATCCTGATGCTTAAGTGAAGGAGTTTTCGAATCTTCAGAGGTTTCCTCGGTTATAGGTTCTTCCGGAACTGAAACCGGAGGTTCTTCGTCTGTAGTTTCCTCTGTTAAAGTATAACTCTCGGAGATAGATATATCTTCAGGTAAAGAACCGAAATCGAAATTTTCCAATATCTCATCTGTTTTACTCTTCTTTTCTTTTCCGAGATTTATCTCTGTTTGGATGGACGATTCTGACTCCAGATACGAGAAATAATCCAGAGACGCCATACTCGAATTTACGATAGCGTGCTCGAGCCTCCTTTCTTCTTCAACCTTGTCGGATAGTGTATCGAAAAAAGCATTTATAAGAAAATCTGTCCTGTCTTGGGTTAATCTCTTTTCAGCCTGTTTCTGGAAGTCTTTGAACTGGTTGTTCATCACATAGTAAAACAAGGCTTTCCGGTCGATAACAAAAGCAGCCAAACGTTTTAACTCATTTCGGAATGTATCATCTTCCAAAAGGTAAAGGCATTTGATATAAGTAAATATACCTGCCTGAAAAAAAGGGTATTTTTTTGTCAGGAACTGCAGCTGTGTAAGCATACCTGCATCCGGCTCCCGTTCCAGTTCTACGAGTTGGTAAAAGTCCCTGATATTCATAGTCGATATATTTTAATATTGGATAGAGTAGATATACGGTTACCAGTTCGACATGGTAGCATTAAATATCTGGTCTATTATCTCTTTGTTTATCTGATTATATAAATCTTCTTCAACATTAGTAAAGTTTATACTGGCATCAAAATCCCGGTATGCACTGAATGTTTCTTCCTTGTCTTCATTCGGATTTACATTATTCCGGTAGCGTACTCTTACGGCCATTGTCAAACGTGTAGTGGCGGCAAGCGCATTCTCTGTTACGTTCAGCCCCATCAGGTCATAACGGATTATCTCGCCTTCCAGTTCAAGGTCGGCAGGGCCATTAGACAGAATAGACAACTTGGTGTTCCTTGTGAAAAAGTCTCTCATCTCCAAGTTAAATGCCGGAGCCACTGAAGGATTAACGCGGTCGGCCTGATTCTGGAAGTCTTTAATATAAAGAGTTTTGATTTTAGTATAGTCAATGGATGCCCCATTAAACTGGTATGACACTCTACATGATATGACTACCAAAATGACAGCCAGACAGGCGATAAATCTTTTCATAAATTATCTAAGTTATATTCTTTGATCTTTCTGTAGAGGGTTCTCTCTGATATTTTCAGATCCTGAGCAGCATTCTTACGTTTACCGTTGTGCCGTTCGAGGGCTTTTTTTATCATTTCCCGTTCCACGTCTTCTAACGAAGCAGTTTCTTCAATAAAATCATTCGCTTCTATATCTTCGGCATCGTCTTTTATCGGTAACGGGGTTATAGATGTAGGTTCTGTATATTTAATCGGGACAGCCCTGCTCTGATCTTTATCTACGACTGTAAGGGTTGTAGGTGTTGCCGGCATTTTATTATCTGTCGACAGATGCTGGGCAGATTCGACTGTACCGGAAACAAGATCGTGAACCACTTTTTTGAGTTCATTCATATCTTTCCTCATATCAAATAATACCTGATAGAGTATTTCCCTTTCACTGTTAAATAGTTTCTGGTCATTGCTTCCTGATCCGGCATTGATGGTGCCGATAGGTACTATTCCTACCTCATTGTCCGGAAGATACAGTTTCAGTATTTCAGGTGATATCTCGCGCTCTTGCTCAATGATCGATATCTGCTCGGTAATATTCTTTAATTGCCTGATGTTGCCCGGCCAACGGTAGTGCTTCAGCATATCTTTAGCACGGTCGGTCAGTGTGATTGAGGGCATCTGGTATTTTTCGGCACAGTCGCTGGCAAATTTTCTGAAAAGTAGGGGTATGTCATCCTGTCTATCGCGTAAGGCCGGTACACGGATAGGAACAGTATTGAGCCTGTAGTACAAATCTTCGCGGAATTTTCCATTTGAAGTCGCCGTAACCATGTCTAAATTAGTGGCAGCTACTACCCGGACGTCTGTTTTTTCGACTTTAGACGAACCTACTTTTATGTATTCTCCGGTTTCGAGAACCCGTAGTAAGCGTGCCTGGGTAGATAACGGAAGCTCGCCTACTTCGTCAAGAAACAATGTGCCTCCATTGGCTACTTCAAAATATCCTTTACGGTCGCCCGTAGCTCCGGTAAAAGACCCTTTCTCGTGCCCGAAAAGTTCCGAATCGATAGTTCCCTCGGGGATAGAGCCGCAATTGACAGCGATATATGTTCCGTGTTTACGACGGCTGAACTGATGTATTATCTGTGGAAAAGTTTCTTTACCTACGCCACTTTCTCCTGTTACCAGTACAGACATGTCGGTAGGTGCGACCTGTAGGGCTATGTCGATAGCTCTATTAAGATCAGGACTGTTTCCAATGATCCCGAATCGTTGTTTTACTTGTTGTAAATCCGGTTTTGCCATAATTCTCCAGTTTAAGGTCTTTTACGACCTTTTATTCCTTAATTATCTAAGTGTGTAGTAAGTGATAAAAGCCTGCTTTTACAGAAAAGCATAACAACTGCTTACGCCTATAGACAAATTTACATATTTATTTTATACCTAGCGAAATTCTCCGAATAATAGATCGTGTAATTGACTAATCATTATCTCTAGCCAAATCATATGTTTTCTCTTTCAGAAATTCTCCTAGTTCTTCCAGATCGTTATGCCGGGCAATCTCATCAGGCATGATGGGCGTTCCAAACCTTACATGTATGGTTTTACCCTTTTTATTATACACCTCATGTCCAAGGCGAAGGCTTCGCAAACGCCAATCTACAAGATCGAGGAAATTGAAGAGCCAAGAGTTCTTTCCACTAAAGTACATAGGGATAACAGGTACTTTCGATCCCTTTATCAGTTTAATAACGGAAGGTTGCCACTCCCTGTCCCGTACAGTCATTTTTAAGCCTTTCAGTTTTGTTTTGGAAACTGCCCCGGCCGGGAAAAAACCCAGAGGATGACCTGCTTTTACATGTGCTATACATTGCTTAACACCTTCGAGGCTCGATTTGTTGGAAACCGTTCCCTTCTGGTATGGATTTACTGCAATAAAGTGCATCGACATAGTATCGATCATTCCGAGAATAAAGTTAACCATCATTTTATAGTCGGGACGTACCGACCCTACTACATCTATAGCCGTAATGCCGTCAATATGTCCGTAAGCATGATTGGATACGGTAATGAAAGCCTGATCTTTGAACTGATCTAACACTTCACGGTTTTCGATAACGATATTTACTCCTACATCCTTCAGGAGACTGTCACAAAAGGCCACTCCTTCGTATTGTTTTGATGTGTCGTATATACGGTTTACCTTATTTAGTCCGGTGAGGCTCATTCCCATTTTTATAAGAATATTGCCAAACCTTCCCCTAAATATAGGGTGCATTTTCCTTATTTCGTCTGCACTGATTAGTTTCTCTTTCATCCTGAATTAATTATTGAGTCCTTAGACTTTTATTGGTTTTGTAGGCAAAGCAACAATAACCAGTTATATATTATCTAAAGCGTAACACAAAGTATACATGTGTGTCACTATTGTAAGGTATGTGTCACCTTGGTAAATTGCTTTAAATTAGATTCTTAAATGCTGTAAAGTGACAAAGGTGACAAAAGTGACACTGTTTTTTACTTTTTATTTTTTGTCCTTATCTCTACTGATATCTGATACATTATAAACTTGCGACCAATATTTCATACAAATCCTTCCTTTGTTTTATAGATAAATTTCTCAGCTACTGGTTCATACACTGAAAGATAATTCATGTTGGTTTTTCGTTGAAAATGTTCGGTAATCTGATACCTTACCGCACTGAGAGCGGCAAATTGAAGATTTCTTCTTTTTGTCGCTTTCTCATTGATTTTTATCTGAATAAAATTATATCAAGAATTCCACAGATTGCTATACTTGTTATGATTGACCACGAAAATTTATCTTTAAATTTATTCTTTTCATGTTTTAAAAATATAACGTGCAGTAGAAAATGAACAATCATAAAAACATCAAATATTTTGGCAAATATTTCAATAGTGGAAGCATTAGTTATTAACCAAAAAATTAAAACAAATATAGGGATATGAAAGCTTACAAATATAATATATCCTTGTTTTTCGCTTAAGGAAGAAAGTATAGGAAACATTTTCCATTCTTTATAACGTATTGCATCCATTTCGTGTATCAAAAAGAGCGAAAGACCAATGTAAAATAGAAAATATTCTGCCATTTATTTGATATTATTATTCTCAAAGATAAGAAACAGGAGTAAAATAATTCACTTATCTATCTTCAATTGAATCACTTTTGTTAAATTCTACATATTTCAAAAAATCAATGACTTTTAGAAGGTCCTCTATAAAGGTTCTTTTAAATATTACATCTTTTTCTGCGCGCAATCATAGATTGCTTACCCTTCTTTTGGTCTAAGCCTCAAAAGAAGGCAAAACTCATTGGCAGACCGAGTCCTCGCATACGTACGTTTTCGTCCGTCAGGCTTTGACATCGTCGTAAAGTACGGGGTGCCCGTTGTGAGAAGAAAGCGTTAAAAGACAAATAGAAGTTGTATTAAACGTATTTCTTTTGTCTTCGCTTTCGAACACGTAACGGGTCGGGCTTGCAGGCGCAGTCTTGATTTTTTGTTTCGTTTTGCATCAAGGCAAAATGAAAAACAAGCCTTTAGGCGCGTTAGTTAATTACAGAAAAGCAAAGAACGTTTTTTTTTAATACTGATTCGCATAATTCAATAACAAGCAGAATGACTGTTAGAAAATGACAACAAATCGACTTGCTACATTTTTTGATGTTACAAGCCGATCTGTTTTATACTGAAGTCTTATTTTGTAAGACTTTTGATTATGTCTATAATTTCTGCTCCGGCAGCTTCTGCTTGTTGCATTGAAGATGCTTCTGAATATATTCTGATTATCGGTTCCGTATTCGATTTCCGTAAATGCACCCATTTATCAGGGAAATCTATCTTCACGCCATCAATGTCTGTTACATCAAATGAGGCGAATTTATTTTTTACAGCCAGAAGAATAGCGTCCACGTCGATATCGGGAGTTAATTCTATCTTTTGCTTAGCAATATAATATTCAGGGTATGTGGCACGCAATTCGCTTACGGTTTTTTTCTCATGGGCAAGATGACTCAGAAATAAAGCGATACCTACCAACGAATCTCTTCCGTAGTGGCTCGCAGGATAAATAACCCCACCATTGCCTTCGCCACCAATAACGGCGTTTGTAGCTTTCATCTTGGTGGTGACATTTACCTCACCTACAGCAGCGGCATTATATTCCATTCCATATTTACGGGTAACATCGCGTAATGCGCGGCTCGAGCTAAGGTTTGATACAGTATTGCCCGGAGTATGTTTTAATACATAATCGGCAACAGCCACAAGGGTGTATTCTTCGCCAAACATGTTTCCTTTTTCGTCGACTAATGCTAAACGGTCAACATCCGGATCTACGACAATTCCTACGTCCGCTTTGCCTGATTTCATCAAATCAGATATTTCAGTCAGATTTTCAGCCAAAGGTTCGGGGTTGTGCGCAAAATCACCGGTCGAATCACAATTCAACTCAACTATATTGTTTACCCCAAGGGCTTTTAATAGTTTAGGTACGACAATACCTCCAACTGAATTTACACAATCTATCGCTACTTTAAAATTGGCAGCTTTGATTGCTGCTGCATCAACTAGTTTCAGATCAAGTACGGCTTGTATATGTGCATCGGAGTAATCTTTGCCGGTAACTTTACCCAGATGGTCTACATCTGCATATATATACTCACCGGACTCTGCAATTTTTAGAACTTCTTCACCCTCCGCAGCATTCAGGAATTCACCTTTTTCGTTAAGCAACTTCAAGGCGTTCCATTGTCTTGGATTATGGCTGGCTGTCAGGATGATTCCTCCGCATGCACCTTCCATCGCAGTTGCCAATTCGGTCGTAGGAGTTGTTGCAAGGCCTATATTTACCACATCGAAGCCTATCCCCATAAGGGTACCTACCACTACATGCTCCATCATATTGCCTGATATGCGGGCATCGCGGCCTACTACTATTTTATTGCTGTTTACTTTTGTATTCTTCTTTATGAATGTGGCATAAGCAGAAACGAATTTAACGGTATCCAAAGGGTTAAGCCCTTCGCCGATACTTCCGCCTATTGTACCTCTGATCCCTGATATAGATTTAATTAAAGACATATGATTCCGTTTTCAAATGTTGTTATTGTATGATTTTAGTATATTGTAAGCGGGTGAAAAAGATTGCGTAATAACCGCTCTGTTGTACATACGATCCGCTGTTGAAAGGAACGATCAGGCTAACAATAGCTTTTTCTCCCACATGCTGAAGAGGTACAGCCATCCCCGACGACATATAGTATGACTGGATAGTACCCAGATAAGAGTCGGTGGAACTACTGGTGTATGTAGACGAAACCCCGTATAAAAACTCGATAGGTTGAACCCCATCAGGATTGTATGTTATAGTGTCGGAGTCTGCTGTAGGCAGAGACATCGCATCCCAAAAACGGACATTTACAACCGAGCGGTTGCTTGCGTTTGCCCTTTTTCCATTACCCGAATCAATGACATTGATGTAAACGCCGGTAGACGAGTCATAGTAATATTGATTAGACTTGAATACCCCGGATTCAGGATAAGTGTAAAGTACTTCTATATCGTGGGCATTTATAAAGCTCTTTATGTTTTTACGTTCTCTATTCAGCCTGTCTGCATATGAGTCTCCATTGTCGCACGAAGCAAACAATACCATTATACAAACGAATAATCCGCTTATCTTTAGCGCTGCTTTTCTCATTTTTTATCTAAATTATTCTTATTATTAATCAATAACTCCGCATACTCATCTAAAGTTTTCTCAAAAAGATCGATTGCGTCACTCAGCGGCCCGTAATACTCTCCACCTGAGGCGTTGAGATGTCCCCCTCCATTAAAGCATTGGGCTGCAAATGTATTACACGGAAATGTGCCCTGCGACCTGAGAGATATTTTTATCATGTCTTTTTCCTGATCCTGACGGAGGAATACCGAAAACGTGATTCCACTTATATTCAAAGGCAGATTAGCGAATCCTTCAGTATCCCCTTTTTGAGAGTGGAATCTGTCCTGGTCTTTTTTATCAAGCCAGATCAAGGCTGTTCCGTACTCTTCATAAATTTTCATACGTTCCGAAAGCATAAGCCCCATCAAACGGAACCGGTCCGGCGTATAGCTATGATATACCTTTGAGTAAATATAGTCTTTATCTATTCCTTTCAGTAATAACTGTCCGATAATATAATAAATCTCGGGACTGTTGGAATTATAAGTGAAAGCTCCGGTATCGGTCATCATTCCGGTGTAGATGGCTTCAGCGGAGGCCTTGCTCATGTGTTCAAAATCTCCCATCCGGCAGATAAGGCGGAACACCAATTCACAGGTCGATGATATTTCGGGATGTGAGATCGTTACATCACAAAAGGCATCGGGATCGGGATGATGGTCAACCAGTACTTTCTTGGCTTTCGACTCTTTTACCAATTCACCGACTCTTTTTATACGAGACAATACATTAAAGTCGAGGCAAAAAATCAAATCAGCCTCTTCAATCAACTTTGCTGCAAAGTCGGCATATTTTTCGTATATTAAAACATCCTTCGCTCCGCTCATCCATTTTAGGAAGTACGGGAACTCGTTAGGAACAATAATTGTAGTTTCGATACCACTGTCTTGCAGATAATGATATAGCCCGAGTGACGAACCTATAGCATCACCATCGGGTGATACATGAGTTACGATAACAACCTTCTCGGCTTTATCTATCAGATCTTCTACTTTGTTAATCTTTTCTTGCGCAATAATTTTTGAGAACATTACATCCAAATAAAATGTATTTGCGCAAAAATACTAAAAAAATATCCTTAATGCCCCATTCTCGGATATATCATAGTATGGAATTCGTAATTTTTCACATTCAGACATCAATCGTTTTGAGTTGTAGCCTGATATAGAGCCGTCGATAATAACTTTTTTTATATTAAATATTCTGGATAAAGTATATAACGAAACGGCATTATTCTCTGCGATATGAAGATAGTCGAGTTGCATTTTAGATGAAGTTGCCCGGGCATTCTTCCATCTGTCATCGGACAAAAGCAGGTAGGTTTTTCCTTTCAGGTTCAAGATGCGGTTATCTTGTTTCTCGTTTATGGAAAATTTACGGTAGTCAATATAGTAGATTATATCCGTAGAGTTTTTGTTGTTGTATACAATCAATGAATCCTTGTTCTGAAGCAAGCCCGATAAACCAATACTGAAAAGGATAAGTAGGGATGCGAGGGATGTTATTAATAATTTAGGCTTACTGGATTTGACAAAAAAGATAAAAGAAAAGATCATTGTCCATAAAATGAAAACCGACGGAAGGGATATATTCAGATTATCGGATACAGCAAAGGGTAGTTTTTCGAAAAAGAAAGAAACTTCGGTGAGTAGTTTGATTACTATTCTGAATGCAGAGACAGGTAAATAATATAAAGCCGGGGCAATTACCGGAAAAATAAGAGCAGGAATAGCTACAACTGCAATGATTACAATAATGTAAATAGCTAAAGATATTAAAGGTACGATTATCAGGTTTGTTACGAAAAAGTAGGAAGGGAATGTCCCGAAATAGTAAAGACATAAGGGTAGGGTACCCAGTTGGGCAGCTAATGAAACAGTAAATAGATCCCGGAAGTATTTGGCATATTTATTTTTGAATACGATTAATTTAGAAAACATAGGTAATAGTACCATCATGGATAGGACGGCTATAAAGCTCAGTTGAAATCCAAGATCGAATAGCCATAGCGGATTCCATATAAGCATAACGAAAGCGCAAGCCAACAGTGTATTATATGAATAAGTACGGCTATTTATTATAACTGATACACACAGCATTGTGAGCATGATACATGCTCGGACAGCAGAAGGAGGAAAGCCAATAATAAAAGTATATACCCAAAGCAGAAGTATTATCGAAGGATACCTGAAAGACTTAACTTTACTGTGTGAGAATAAGATGCCGGAAACCCCGAGGAAAATCGAGAATAAGATCATCATATGCATCCCGCTTATGGCGAGCACATGTGCTGTTCCCGTGGCCCTGAATGACTGGACTACGTCATCCGACAGTGAGTCGGTATAACCCAGAGTCAGTGCAGCCAGTATTCCGTATTCACTCTCGTTTAATTCTAAAGATTGAAAGAACAATAAGATGTTTTGCCGCGATCGGCTGGCTAAGGTGAATAAATTGAGCGACGGCTCTTTATCGACGATCTCCCATTGATCGGATTTTATAAAAGAAATCCCTGAATAGCCTTTATTTCTCATAAATTGAGAATAATCGAATCTGTCAGGGTTGCCATTGCTCGTAAAAGGAGTTACTTTACTGAAGAACGAAATATATTCACCCGGTTTCAACCATTTAGCCGATCCACTCTTGGGTAAGTAACATATTATTTGTTTGCCGGATTCGGTCAGTTTAACCTTTATGGCTATAGTAGAAGGTTTTTCCTGAGGTAAATCTATAATAATGCCTTCATGTACTCCTGTGATATCCGGAAAGGTAAACCGTGAGGCTTCTTGACGGAACATCGTAGATATAATACCGATGGCGAAAAGAACGAAGCAGGCACCAATACCAAATAAGTGCCTCCATTTATACTGGGCTTGTTGTTTGATAAATAACGAGAAAAGCATCATGCCCGCTCCGATAGAAAAAGGTATGATGCTCCATCTGTAAATGTCTGTATAATATTGGAGAACAATACCCGCTAAAAGAGGAAGCAGTAACCTGAAAAAGGGAACTCTTTGTATAGCATCCATCTTAAGCGGAATATCTGTTTATAAATTCTTCAAAGAAGAAATCGTTTCAGTAGGGTTGGTAGATGAGAATACAAAACTTCCCGCGACCAGAACATCAGCTCCGGCATTCAGTAATTGTTTTCCGGTATCCAGATTGACACCACCGTCTACTTCAATCAAGGTATGCAGGTTTCGTTCGTCTATCATTTTGCGGGTACGGGCTACTTTGTTGATAGAATTAGGAATGAATTTCTGCCCTCCGAATCCCGGGTTTACCGACATGATAAGAACAAGGTCAAGATCTTCAATAATATCAGTTAGTAATTCGACCGGAGTGTGAGGGTTGAGAGATACTCCGGCTTTCATCCCTGCTTCATGTATAGCGCCAACTGTTCTGTGTAAGTGTGTGCACGCTTCGTAGTGTACAGTCATCATGTATCCACCGGCATCTTTTACTTGTTGAATAAACTTGTCAGGGTTTACTATCATCAAATGTACGTCGAGCGGTTTCTGCGCCACTTTTTTGATCTGCTCAAGCACCGGAAATCCAAACGAAATATTGGGGACAAAAACACCATCCATAACATCGCAATGCAACCAGTCTGCATCAGAAGCATTGAGCATATCTATGTCTTGTTGTAAATTCAGAAAATCGGTTGATAATAACGATGGAGCTATCTTGTGGTTCATAAGTTTAGTTTTCTACAAGTTTCAGGCAAAGATAATAAAAAAACAGCCTTCCTTATTATTAAGAAAGGCTGTTCGATATCTCTCCGAATCAAAAATTTTAATTCAGGATTGTAGCATTTAACGAATTGGGAAGCGTAGTATCCGCATGATATGCACGGGCGAAAGCTTTGAGAAAGTCTAATGTTTCCTCCGAAGGCCCTTTGTTTGATAATAATGTTTCCACTAAATTTTCGTCTGCTTTTACTTGAGTAGTTTTCTCAGTCATAGGCATTAAATTACTTTTTTGATTGTCATTAATAATAACGGTTGTATTTTCAACTTATTATATATATCGAACATTTTTTATAGAATAATTGTTTTTTATATTCTATATCAATATTATTTATTATGAAGAAAGCAGGAATTTTAGCACTTTTATTGATCTTAGTTATCTCTTCTTGTAAAAATACGAAGCCGGAAACTACAGTAACCGAAAGTTCAAGGTGGTCGTTCGATACCTTGCATATAGAGAAGAAAATCTATATGGACAATGATTCTACCAAAAGTGCCTTAACATTGACTCTTGAGTTTGATTATCCTTCGAAGTTTGATAATGACACAATCTTAAAAGCTGTTCAGGAGCACTTCGTGAGCTATTTTACCGAAGATGAAGACGGAACTTATAGAGGCTTGGATCCGGTAGCCGGTTTCAATGCATTTGTAGATAATAATGTTGCCGAAAGTATTAAACTGGGAAAAGCAGCCGAAGGAAGTGAAATCGATTTTTCGGAATATTATAAAACAGTAAAAACTACAGTAACAGATACTACGGCGGTCACTATCACCGGAAGAACAGAAGTTACCCAGTATTCGGGAGGTGCCCATGATTCGCATTATGTAGATTATTTCACCGTTGATTTGAGGAATGGTAAACTTCTGGAACTGGATGAACTATTGAATGGCGACGATGCATCGAAACAACTTCTTGTATTGATCAAAGAAGTACTGAATACAACTAAGAATGCAAATGGAGACCCTTTGTCATTGTTTGATCCTACAACGATTACACCAAGCCCCAATTTCTATTTTGCTAAGCAGGGAATTGTGTTTGTTTACAATACATATGAGATAGCCCCTCATTCCGACGGGTTGATAGAAGTAACTATTCCTTACGCTAAGATAAAAGCCCTTGTCGCAGGCCCTTATCAGGAATTGATAGCACAGAAAACAAAAACAGAATGAGTTTAACTCATTCTGTTTTTATAATCATTATAATCAAACTCGCGGTATATCTGTAGTTTGTCGTCTTTCGACCACAGGGCGAGAGCAGGATGTGATACTCCATTGAACATCGTTGTTTTCACTATTGTATAATGTATCATATCTTCAAATACAATTTTATCTCCAATAGCCAGAGGCTCGTCAAAAGACCAGTCTCCCATAAAATCGCCACTGAGACAACTGTTTCCTCCCATTCTGTAAGTTGGCTTCCCTTCGATAGGATCGTGATATGCACCCCTGATTTGAGGCTTGTAAGGCATTTCGAGACAGTCGGGCATGTGACAGGCAAATGAAACATCGAGCATAGCGGTCTTTATCCCATGATTCTCCACAATATCCACTACAGTAGATATCAATACTCCGGTTTGCCAGGCAAAGGCGCTTCCGGGTTCCATGATTATTTCGAGATGCGGATACTTAGCTTTCAGTTTCGTTAATAGGCCAACCAAATGTTCTATATCGTAGTCCGACCGTGTCATCAGGTGCCCTCCTCCCATATTCAGCCATTTAGCTTGCCTGAGTAATTTATCAAACTTAGCTTCAACAACTTCTAACGTTTTCTCCAGATCATATGACGATGATTCGCATAAGGTATGGAAATGTATGCCGTCTAATCCTTCAGGCAGGTTGTCTCCTAAGAGATCTGCAGTAACCCCTAATCTTGACCCCGGAGCACATGGGTTGTATAGATCCGTTTCCACTTCCGAATATTCGGGATTGACACGGATTCCGCAAGAAACCTTATTCCCGTCTGCTACTACCATTGGATAGAACCGTTCAAACTGGCTCAGCGAATTGAATGTTATATGACTGCTGTACTTTAAAAATACAGGGAAGTTCTCATTGGTATATGCCGGAGAAAAAGTATGGGCAGGGCTGCCCATTTCTTCGAAAGCAAGCTGTGCTTCGAATACCGAACTTGCGGTCGAATGGGGGATATACTCACGGATGATCGGGAACGATTTCCATAAAGCAAAAGCTTTGAATGCCAGAATAATATTTACCCCAGTGCGGTCTTTTACCGATTTGATCAGCGATAAATTCTTCCTTAACAATTCTTCTTCCATTACATAACAGGGAGAAGGTATTTCGTGTATTTTAATCATTTTCTCATTATCTAATCTGAATAAACAAATAACATACAAAGTAAGCAAAAAGTAAGCAAATGTCACACAGCTATCTCCTTTATATGGGCGGCATAGGCTTTATTCTCAAATAGGGATCAAATAAAAAGTGACAAAAGTAATAGGAGCGCCATCTTTTTGGGTTTTTATTTCGTCTTAATACTTATCTGTTTTTTCATATATGGATAAAATATATCCGGTATTATAATTAACATATGGCGGTTTTATTAGTTATTTTTAGACTATCAAAGTATATTCTCAAAAAAAGGATTATATTTGCGACTTCAGAAATAGTCACAACTTGACATTCTATATGATAAATGTTTTCACACATAGAAATATTATTAGTGAACCAAAAATTAACAGTTTGGATTTGCTTTTATGTGCTGAAATATTAGAGAGAGAGAGAGAGAGAGAGAGAGAGAGAGAGAGAGAGAGAGAGAGACGTATCACTTGCGTTAACTAAACAAAAAGTTTTATTGTGTCAAAATGACGGGGCGTTTTTTAATGCTTTCGTTCCTTTCGTTGTATATATCCATTTCCTAAAGATAAGTTGGCTGGGCAAACCGTCTCGGGCTGAGTCATTGTTTTTTTGTTGTCGTTCGAGTATAATTCCCGACAATGGTTTGTCCATCAGTCAGCTGAAATGTGCAGCAGAGTGCAGAGAGTGTACTTTGCTGCTTTCTTTCCGAATGATTAATGATTTTCTTTTAAGCGCAAAGACGCAAAGGCACAAAGGTTTTATTCAAAGATGTACTGTAGGGGTAAGGCTCTGCTTTACCCTTTGTGCTGAAAAACACAGCAGTGACTCTTGTAACCGCTTTGTGACCTTTATGTCATGCCTCTTATTATCGAGCAGAGCAAAGTCCTGCTTCTACAATATACAGTTTCAAAAACAATTACTTCATATTATAAAAACAGCAACAAAAGGGTCTGCGACCCCAACAACTCAAATTAAAACAACAATGAAAAAGAAAACACTTTTATTGATGGGGATATTCTCATTTGGGCTCTTATATGCCCAAGTAGGAATAAACACACAAACACCACAGGGGATTTTTCATATAGACAATAAAGGGGATACCTCCGGAACTACGAATATGAAAGATGATATTGTAATTGCAAGCGATGGTGGTTCCGGCGTAGGTATGTCTATAGGGGGAGCACCTGTGACAGGAGCTTCCATAGCATTACACAGTGAGGCTAAAGGCTTTGTTCCAAACAGGGTGAAGTTAACATCAGCACTCGATATCACAACGGTACCTTCGCCGGTCGAAGGAATGGTAGTATATAATACCTTAGCATCGGGTATATATCCCGACAATACTCTGCCGGGTTATTATTCATACAATGGTTCCCGTTGGAAGAGGCTGAGGACAGCTGCTTATCTCGGAGTAAGTGAGACCCGTTCGTTACAGGCATCGGTAACAACAGTATCCTCTACAACTATTGCTGCCTTAGATGCCCCTGTCCTTAATTTTGGCGGCATAACTATTTTTGAAGACGGAGCATATGCATTTTCCTTCAATATTGCAGGGACTTCATCTACCGGAGCTTTAACCGATAAGATTACACGGGGTATACTTTATATACATGTTCTGAAAAAAAGTGTAGGCGAAAGTGCCTTTTCTGTCTTTCAGACGATAGAGGTAAACCCTCCTTTATTCCCGAATGGGCAATCTTTCACCATTACTGCCATTGCCGGAATGGAACTTAAAGCCGAAGATGAGTTGAAATTTACGGCACGCCATTATTCGACCTATCCTTCTATCACCCTTACAGGCAACACATATCTGGTATACTGGAAATTATAAAGACATCAAAATGAAATACAATATAGTTAGCCTGATGCTGATTTTCTGCTTTGCAGGAAATGCTCAGGTAGGAATTAACACGAATAATGCCCAGGGTATTTTTCATATAGATACCCGGGGGAATAATGCAACAACCGGTGTCCCGGCAACATCGCAGCTAACAGACGATGTTATTGTTGCGGCAAATGCTTCGACAGGAGTAAATATGAGTATAGGCGGAAAAACAGCAGCAAACAGTTCTGCCCAATTAGCCCTGCTGGCTACCGATAAAGCTATATTACTAAACAGGGTGGCTCTTACCGATCTGAGGGATATAACGACTATACCAAATCCCGAAACCGGAACGATTGTTTATAATACAGCAACATCAGGAACTTATCCCGACAATATCATTCCCGGCTATTATTATTTCAATGGAGTAGTCTGGTACAAATGGCAGTACGGGCAGGTAAACTCCGATCTGTCACAACACGATTTATTGACCAGTTGTACTTCAGTCGGTCTGCCAAGTTTAGGAAATGCATCATCTCCGATGACAGCTACTCTTGCAAATTTTGGAACTATCCAGATAAAGGAAAAAGGTACTTATATATTCTCCCTTCGTTTGTATGGGCCGGCTACAGCAAATTCATCCGGTGCTACCGCTCCGACATTTACACGTACCATAAATTATTTGTATATGATGAAAAACGGATCGACCAAAGTAGCTTCAATGGAAATTAATGTACCTCTGCCCGCAGGGGGAACAGTTGCTTTTACCCATACAGTTTCAATGCAGGCTGTACTCGATAAGGACGATATTGTTACATTCCGTCTGGGGCATTATACCGGGTATTACGGCTGGCAGTTATATGCCAATCCTTATTTACGGGCAAATAAGACATCCTTGATTTATTGGAAAATATAAAAATGTACTTTATGAAAAAGATTATATACCTGATTCTTGTGCTGATAGCTTCAGGAAACAGCTTAAAAGCCCAGATCGGGATCAATACCGAAATTCCGCAGACTTTGTTTCATGTTGACCCTTTGAGGAATAATACGGGAACAACACCATCAACGGCTCAGCAACTCGATGATGTGTATTTTAGCAAAGGGTTCGGTGATGAAGCGGTTATTTCTATAGGAGCGCTCCCATTGAATAATACACAGTTACTAATGACCGATCCCAATAAGGCGTTCTTGCCAAACAAAGTAGCTCTAACATCTCAGTTAGACGTAACAACGGTACCAAGCCCTCAAACCGGAATGTTGGTATATAATACGGTGACAGTTAACGGAACGAATGGCGTTATCCCGGGGCTATATGTTTATGAAAACAGTAAGTGGCAATATCTGTTTACCGAAGATATAAAAAGATTACAAATGAGAACTTTGCAGAGCTCATTCGTTACTCCTGTTTGTAGTTCGAGTGATTATGCCTGTGCTGCATTAATGAATTTTGGAGATGATATTATTATCCCCGAAGCAGGAGCTTATGGAATCGGGATTAGTTTATATGGCAAGCCGGGAACGAATCTGACTGCACCCAGCCGTGAGGTGCTTTATGTATGGCTGATGGCTAATGATACTCCGGTTGATGTGGCGGAATTAAATATGGTTGGGTTTACATCCGGCAACCAGTTTACTTATACAGTATTTCTGGGTGGACAATTTTCGGTAGGGGATAAGTTATCCTGCCGGTTGTCTTATTACACGACTTACCATCCGATGTACATTGATACATCCCGGACGTTTATGATGTATTGGAGGCTCGAGCAGGCTTCGATGTAAGTACAGAATATGCAAAACGAGATGGGGTATAATTGATTATACCCCATCTCTCTTGTTTTTTTATTAGGTAACAGCAGTAAAAAGGTCTGAGACCTTATCTTACGTTCGCGATACTGATAATATCGGAGAAAACCCCGGCGGCAGTAACACTTGCTCCGGCTCCGTATCCTTTTATAATCATTGGATATTCGTTGTACCGTTCTGTGGTGATCTGTATGATATTATTGCTGCCCTCCAGTTCGTAGAAAGGATGGCGCATATCGACTTCCTGCAAACCTACATTGCATAGTCCGTCTTCGTATTTGGCAACAAAGCGCAGGTGTTTGCCTTCAGCTTCCAGTTTTTTGCGGCGTTGCTCAAACTGTTCATCCATTTCATGAATAGTGTTCCAGAATTCATCCGGAGTGCCATCGAAATATTTTTGAGGGATAAAAAGGTTTACCTCTACATCTTTCTGTTCTACTTTGTAGCCCGCCTCACGCGAGAGAATCACAAGTTTCCGAACTACATCCATTCCCGACAGGTCTATGCGGGGGTCGGGTTCGGCAAATCCTGCATCCTTAGCCATCTTTATGGCTTTACTGAAAGGGATATCAGGGCTAATCGTATTGAATATAAAGTTGAGGGTACCGGATAATACAGCCTCTATTTTTACAATTTTATCTCCCGAGTTTATAAGAGAATTCATTGTGTTGATAATAGGGAGTCCTGCTCCTACATTTGTCTCAAACAAGAATTTAATGTTCCGTTCACGGGCAGTATTCTTTAATTTCAGGTAACTATCGTAAGCCGATGATGCTGCAATCTTATTAGCAGTAACTACAGATACATTGTTTGCCAGCATCTGTCCATATAACGATGCGATAGGCTCACTGGCGGTGCAGTCTACAAAAACAGCGTTGAAGATATTCATATCCAATATCTTATCCTGTAAGATGCTGGGTGAGCTGGCAATACCTTGTTTATCTAGCAACTCTTCGTATTTCTCGAGGTCTATCCCGTCACGGGTAAGCAAGGCTTTGCGGCTATTCGATATACCTACAACATTTAATTTTAGTGCATACTGTTCCTGCAACTTCGGTTGTTGCATGCGTATTTGCTGTATGAGGTGTTTACCTATGATGCCTGTACCCACAATAAATAGGTTTAGAACTTTGAATTCGGACAGGAAGAATGAATCATGTATCGAATTCAAGGCTTTCCGAAGGTATTTTCGCCTGATAACAAAAGAAATATTTACCTCCGACGCACCCTGTGCACAAGCTACAACACTGATACCACTTTTGCCAAGGGTCTCAAATAGTTTTCCGGCTATCCCCGGTGTATATTTCATGTTTTCTCCGACGATGGCTACAGTGGCCATATCACGCTCCAACTGAACACGGTTGATGCTCCCCAATATTATTTCGTTTTGGAATTCATGTTCTATAACGTCTACAGCCAGTTGGGCATCAGCTGTCCGCACCCCGATAGATGTACTGTTCTCAGATGAGGCCTGAGATACAAGGAATACGCTGATACCATTATCCGCCAATGCCTTAAATATGCGGTAGTTGACACCGATAATACCAACCATACCCAATCCCTGGATTGTAAGCAGGCAACTGTCTTCGATAGAAGAAATACCTTTGATCAGGGCTTTCCGGCGGCTGGTTACAATATCATTTGATATATATGTGCCCGGCAATTCGGGTTTAAAACTGTTCTTGATTCGTATCGGAATATTCTTGTGATATACAGGGAATATAGTCGGCGGATATATAACCTTCGCCCCGAAATTACATAATTCGGTGGCTTCAGTAAATGTCAGGTGTTCTATGACATATGCCCCACTGATCACTTTAGGATCGGCTGACATGAATCCGTCTACATCCGTCCATATTTCCAGAACATCAGCGTCCAGTGCCGAAGCGAAGATTGCAGCTGTGTAATCAGAGCCACCTCTTCCAAGGTTGGTTATTTCGCCGTGAGTTTTACAGGCTGAAATAAATCCCGAAACGACCACCTTGCCCGAAGATGCAGCATATGCGTTCTTAATGAGAGACGACGACAACTCTATATCCGGAGTATGCTTTCCGAATGCCGAATCCGTTTTGATAAGTTGTATAGCATCAAATGTATCGAATTCGTCCAGTACATAACTCATGATAAGAGTAGACATGCGTTCTCCGTAACTGGCTATTTTATCGGCTGTCCGTAACGAAAGGTCGTTGATCAGGAATACTCCTTTGAATATATTGCTAAGTTCTTCTATCAATACATTAATCTTGCCCGATAGTTCGGCTTTCTTATCTTTAGTCAGATGCAGGTCTTCTATAATTGTCGTATGGGTTTCGGTTATTTCGGCAAATAAGGCAGCGTAGTTAATGTTGCCGCTTGCAGCCAGTTCCGAGGTCGTTAATAGTTTATCGGTGATTCCGCCAAATGCAGAAATGACGATTACTAAAGCGCCTTTTTCAGCAGCAATTATATCTTTAACTTTCAGAATGTTTTGTGCAGAGCCTATAGAGCTTCCGCCAAATTTCATTACTTTCATCAGGAGTATCTGTTTTTCTTAGTTTATTGTATATTTCGAGAGAGTTCTTTTATCCGGCTGTTATCGATAAACATATCTAAAGCACCTTTCCTGCGGGCAGCAGGAGATATTCCATCCTGTTTAAGAGGAAGGGCACGAAGCGCTGGTGATTGTGTGCCGGAAATTTGTTCTATAGCTGTTTTTAATAGTATTTCTTCTGTATCGCCTAATTGCTTCATCTCATAACCAAACTCGTTAATCTCTATGGTGGGAGTAAATCCCTGAGTGTAATCAGATTGATTGTCGTTATTATACATTTTCATTATAATAGGTTGCAAGCCCCACTTATTGCGGCTGTCTTTTTCTTCGTAGAGAGAAATTGACGCTACATTTTTACCATAAGTAGTACGGCCTATCAATTCCACATCCATATAAGGTTTCAATCCGTTAATAATAAGCTCACTGGCTGATGCAGTGTATTTTCCGGTAAGGATATACACTTTGGATATTTTATCTCCTAAGCGCGGAATCGACACCGATTTCCGGTTAATTGTATACTTATCAAGAAAATATGAATAAAGCCATTCGTCCTGTCTAGAAGAACTCATTTGGTTTATTTCTTCTGTAATATTGGCATTGTATTCGTTTTTGACAAATATATTTTTACTGTCCCTGTTTTTAACCAGTCCGCTGGCAAGGTATTGAGCTGATTGTACCAGTCCGCCGCCATTGTAACGAAGGTCGAGTACTAGATCTGTTATATTGGCATCGTAAAATTCTTGTAGTTTAGCCATTAGTGCAGCATCGTAGTCGCCAGATCCATCCCCGTTATCTTGAGTGAAAGCATTGTAAACAAGATACCCTATCTTTTTCGATCCCTCAGTATAAATGTTACTGTATAGTATAGGGTTTTCCGGATAGTTGGTCATTGTGTTAATAGAAACTGCTTCAGCCTTTCCTTCTATAGTTAAAGCATAACTACTTGCGCCATTCAGTAGGGTAGAGTAGTTATCAGAAGTAAGGGATACTCCGTTCACGGCGCTTATCTTATCTCCCCGTTGCAGCCCTTTGGTTTGAGCATCGGTGTCGGGCTTTACGTATACGATAATATAATATTGAGGTATATTATTGTCATCAACTATCGTATAATATTCAAAACCGACGTCTGTTGAGACGTTATTTGTCCAATCGATAAGCTCCGAATAGTTACTGACAGCAAATGAGAAACGGTCTTCTTGCTGATAGAGTAAGTTTTCGAAGAATACGTCGGGTGTAATATCGGCATTCGGAGATGTCGGCATGTTGGCATTCCAGAGATACCATTCGTTCATCTGGGTATATATCCAGTTATTTACATATTCATTGTCGGTCAGAGATGAGCCATTGTCTTTATCGTCATCACTACAAGATGAGAATAAGCAAAAAGCTACTGACAAAATAATAAAGAATAGGGTTTTTGTCTGACGCATTTCTTGTCCTTTTGATATTATATACAGCACAAATATAGTAATGTGTTGCATTTCACAAATATAAAGATTTAATTATTGACAGCAATGATTTATCGGCTTCTTTGATATATAAAAAAGGCAGGATCTATTGATTCTGCCTTTCTATATTGTGGTTGTTTGTACACTTTTATTTGTATAAACTTTCCAGAGAGATTGTGCCCGGAGCTTCTTTGATTGATGAGCCGAGGTATTTCACCGGTGTAGGCATATCAGACGCAGAAGAGCGCAGACCTGCTGTTGCACCCGGAGTAGTTCCCGTTAAGTCAAATATAATAGTTGACAATACATACTCTTCGGGGTCTCCTAAAGCTTTAAGCAACGAGGTTGTACCCGAAGTAGTATTGATTTCTTTTACTTCAGAGTTTAGTAAAATACCTGTGTTATATGAATAATCCAGATTTTTATCAGCCATATAACCAAGAGCTATTTGGAATACCCATGTAGAGTTTGCCGCAGTTTCGTTGTCATATACGTTACCGCTGCTGGCAACATTACGGCCTTTCGATAACTCACCCATAACCTTTAAGTTACTTCCCCAATATGCTCTAAGCGCATGTATCAGGGTTTCTGCAGGTCCTGCTGTATTTTGTCCTGTAATAACATAGACGTTATCCAGTTGATCGCCTAAGTTTGGAACGCTCGTGCCATTTGCACTTGTTACAAAATCGTAAGCTGTAGTTCTTGTCTTGCTTGCATTTGTAAGGTAAGCGAATGTCGTTCCTTTATCTTGACTTTTAACTAAGGCGCTGCCTATAGGCTTCAGATAATCGTACCCTCCGGTTGCATTGTATCGTAAGTCTAAAACCAGATTATTGATACCTGCACTCTTGAAAGAAGAAAGTTGGTTCAATAATGGAGATACATACGACGATGCATTAAGGAAATTATTCATAACCACATATCCTATTTTAGCTGAACCATATGTCAGTGTGGTTGATGTATAGAGCGGATTGCGTGTTTCCGCACTTTGGGCCGCTGTATCTTCGGCAGCCATAGAGAAAGGACCTTCTTGACCGTTAGGTATACGTATAAGCATGGTGAATTCTTGTCCTGAATTGATATAGTCAGGCAGAAGTGTTCCCCAGTTACTTGTTGTAACTACAGTAAGGTCATCGGCATTGGTACCTACCCCTACGCGGGAGATTAGATAACCTCTTTTGATGCCTAAAGATTCAGCCTTAGATCCCTTTTTTACATAAAGGACTACATAGTATGCTTTACCATCAGAGTATTCATTGGCTGCATATTCAAAACCAATATCATAGCTTGTGGTAGCCGGGGCTAAATCTGCAATTTTTGAAATTGAAGAATATCTTTTAGTCACCTTTGCGCCACCCACATCTTTGTATGTGTAAGTATCAAGAGAGCTTAACAGGCCTTCGAAATAGAGATTAGTTACAGTTCTTTCGTCAGGCAAAGGATCGGGTAAGTCCCATGCGTAATTTGCCTGCATAATTTCCAGAATTCTCTGATTAGCAGCATTTGGCGTTTGGGGCATGTTTTCCCCACCGTCCTTACTACAAGAGCTGAAGACTAGTCCACATGTTGCTATTAATATTGAAAAAAAAATCTTTTTCATTTTGTATATGTATAAAAATTGTATTGTTTGATCTAGTGTTTTATCGGAGACAAAAATAGTTATTTAATTTATCCCTACCAAATAACCTCTCCTTTGCCTTGCCTGGTAATAATAGGTTCTGTGTCTGTGCAATCGATTATGGTTGAGCCTTCTATGCCTCCGTATCCTCCATCGATTACCATATCTACGGTGTTTTCGTACTTCTCGTTTATGAGTTCAGGATCGGTCAGATATTCGATAACCTCATCGTCTCCTTTTATAGATGTTGTTAATATTGGATTACCCAATGCACGGACTATCTCTCGGATAATGACATTGTCGGGAACCCTTATTCCAACCATTTTTTTGTCCTTATATATTCTGGGTAAAGACGATGTTGTTTTGAGAAGAAAAGTGAAAGGGCCCGGCAAATTTTTCTTCATTAATTTGAACGTAGCATTATCTACTTTGGCATATTCGCTGATATTACTCAGGTCATAGCAAATAATAGACAGGTTGTTTTTGGCCGGATTTATTCCCTTTATCTTACAAATCCGTTCAACTGCTCTTACATTGAGGGCATCACATCCCATTGCATAGACAGTATCGGTCGGATAAATTACGAGTCCCCCGTCGCGGAGTACCTTTATTACCTTTTCTATCTCTTTAGGGTTGGGGTTAGTATCGTATATTTTAATAAACATGAATTAGTCCTCAGTTTTAGAGTTATATTCCGATAACGAAAAAACAGTTGCCTTATACAATATATAAGACAACTGTTTATGCAATTTTGTTGCATCAATAGCAATTATTTTTTCTCAATATAATCTTCAACGATTGCTTGAGTCAGTCCCATGTTAGAAAAACCTCCGTCGTGGAACAGGTTCTGCATAGTTACCATACGGGTAAGGTCAGAGAACATAACTACACAATATTCGGCACATTCTTCGGCATTAGCATTGCCCAGTGGCGACATTTTTTCAGCGAAATCGAAAAATGCATTCATACCACCGATTCCTTGTCCGGCTGTAGTTAATGTTGGAGATTGGGAGATGGTATTAACACGTACCTTTTTGTCACGGCCATATACATATCCGAAGCTGCGCGCTATCGACTCTAGCAGAGCTTTAGCATCTGCCATATCGTTATATCCGGTAAATGTACGTTGTGCTGCGATATGGGTTAAAGCAAGGATAGAACCACCTTCGGCAACAGCATCCAGCTTTTTAGCAGCTTGCATCATTTTATGAAATGAAAGAGCCGAGATGTCGAGAGTTTTATCCAGGTTTCTGTAATCCAGATCATCATAAGCACGTCCTTTTCTTACGTTGGGAGACATGCCGATAGAATGGAGTACAAAGTCTATCTTTCCGCCAAGAACTTCCATTGATTGTTTAAAAACTTCTTCCAGTTCTTCAACATTGGTCGCATCTGCAGGAATAATCTTCGCATTAAGTTTTTCGCTCAATCCGTTTAATTCGCCCATACGCAAAGCCATCGCTGTGTTTGATAGTGTAATAGTAGCACCTTCTTCAACAGCTTTTTCTGCAACTTTCCAAGCTATAGATTTTTCGTTAAGGGCTCCGAAGATAATCCCTCTTTTGCCTTTTAGTAAATTATGACCCATTGTTTTATTAGAGATAAATAAATAATCAATTACCGATAGCTTTTAAATAA
Organism: Indolivaga macrotermitis; assembly: GCF_900128985.1. GTDB lineage: Bacteria > Bacteroidota > Bacteroidia > Bacteroidales > Dysgonomonadaceae > Dysgonomonas_A > Dysgonomonas_A macrotermitis. Next base: position 309,675 of record NZ_FQUC01000001.1, read on the forward strand.
AGGTAAAAGCAAATCGGCACAAAAATACTAAAAATGTGCAATTGATTGAAGTTTTATTAGCTAATTTTCATTGTAAAGTGCCATTCTATTTTATTTAATTGGCTATTTCTCATTTAATCAGGTTTTTAATAACCAGTATAGTGTTTTGTTACACTAATAACGGTTAAATAATTTGTCTGCTCAGTTGTTTTTTATGTTAAATCTGGTGTTTTTATACGCTTTGATGCGTCATTTTAACATAATAAGTGTGAATCGGTTTTTATCTTCTAAAATATGCATGCATACTCTAGATTTCTATATATATCAGTATATTATATCGGTGTAGAGTCAAAAAGGATGAATGCTTATTTTGTGAATTTATGTTAACTTGAAATTGAACTGTTTGATTTTTAGGTAATTTTGTGGTCCATCTAGTTTATACGGAATAATAAAATTAATGAAGAAGAATACTGGTTTTTTATTAATGATGTTGATATTATTCACATCACTTAAATGTTATAGTCAAGTAGGTATAAATACAGATAGTCCGGATGAGAAGGCTGCAATGGAGATAGTTTCGTCGGAAAAGGGTATTCTGGTACCTCGAATGACAGAAAAAGAAAGGGATGCCATAAATCCTACGACAGAGAATCAGCAAAGCCTCCTGATATTTAACACCGATGAAGATTGTTTTAATTATTGGCATAAAGTCGAGAAAGAATGGAAAAGCCTTTGTGGTAAGATCGGAAAAGCTGATTTTGAGATCAGCGATTGTAATTCGATTAAAGTTACAGGCCTTTACCGGAATAAAGAATCATTAGGAACCGGACATTATATTACCGTGACCGTTAATGTTAAAAAGGCGGGCGCTTATACTATCACAGCTATGCCCGATCCCGAGAATGGATACTATTTTACCCAGTCAGGCGAATTTTTGGCAACAGGCGAATATCAATTAGTTATTCCCGGAGCGGGAACGCCTACTGATTATACACCTACGGGGCAACCTGGAGACCTGATCCGCTTTACATTAAATGGGGTCGTATCGTCATGTACAACTTATATCCCGATTGAAGACTCAAGCAAAAAGCCGGAATATACGATGAACTGTAGCAAAGTACAGGTCAATGGAGTTTATTTGTTGGATCAAGAACTTGCTCCGGGAAATACAATAACGATGACTATAACAGCTACGGCTAATGCCATAGGTGCAACATATATTATTGAAACAGATGAGATAGGGGGGATCAGATTCTCGGCTTCGGGGATTTTGGTGTCAGGTACCCAAACTGTAACACTTACAGGAGTAGGTACTCCTAATACTTTAGATCCGATCCGTTTGACAATTACGAGTAATAGCTCCACGTCATCAACAACATGTTCGGCGACGGTTAATGTAGCATATACAAAAAAACGTATTCTGACCATAGGTTCAGAGCCTAATGGCTTTGGGTATAATTTTAGTGGAACAGCACAGTCGGGGCGGATGCTTAAAGCTGCAAATAACTACGGGACATTATCTAATAGTATTGTTAAATGCGAAGGATTTGATGTCATCGATGGTAGTGTGAACCCGACCGATGCACAAATGCAGGAGTGGCTAACAGGATCTAATCCGGTCGACATTGTTATTATCGGCTACGTAAATGCAACTGTAGGTAACGCTGCGCAAGGAGCGGCTATCAGGCAATACCTGCAAAATGGGGGAGTTGTACTGGCCTTTATGGATAATAACGGGGTTCAGGCTCAACCCTTGTTACGGGCTGTATTCAATAGTTCTACAATTACGGCAACTAATATAGCCGGAGCTGCACCCGGTATGGTCTATGCGTTTTCTAACATAGAGCATGAAATTCTTAATGGCCCTTTCGGGGATATCAGGGGGTTGTATTGGGGCGAGGATGCATCTTACACGCAAGGCGCTACGGGTTTGCCTGCGGATGATATTATAGTATTCTCTACAGACGAAGACCTTTCGGGGACTAATTCGTATACAGGTGCTGTAACTGCATTTGTGCATAAAACATTGAATTTTGTCTATGTAGGAGATGGAGGTTTTAATTCCAGCAATACAGTAAATACCTCTCCATATACAATCTGCCCGTTTAGAGTTGATGCAAATAATGCGCCGGTTGCACGCCAGAGATACGGGCGTATAACCAATTCAGTCTATCCTGTCTATAATTCGGTATTTACGGCAAATGCAATAGCTTGGGGAATAAAGAAAGCCCAGTTTAAAGACCAGTGATCCGGAGACTTCTATTTGAATGTTCTAATAAAATCCGGTGAATTTTTTGTATATGTTATTGGATTGGTTATCTTTGCACTCCGAAAATGAAGGGAGGTTTTGATTAAAACTTAAGTTAGACATAGAAAGATAATTTAGAGAATTGCAAAAAAAGGTATGCATTTAGTATATTGTTTGCAATGTATACATAGGTATATAAATAAGCCTGTGCATAAAAAAAATCAAAACAAAATTCATTTATAAACAAAGAAAAAAATTAAGATCATGATAATTGTACCAATTAAAGAAGGTGAAAACATCGAAAAAGCATTAAAAAAATTCAAAAGAAAATTTGAAAAAACAGGCGTTGTAAAGGAACTTCGTCGCCGTCAAGCATTCGAAAAGCCTTCAATTACAAATAGAAAGCAAAGAATTCATGCTGTATACGTACAAAAACTTCAAGAAATAGAAGAATAATTTAAATTTGTATTTGTAACAGCGTTTTCATAACTTCGTCATCAACCTGTAAAAAACAGAAGTATGACAATTGTGGAAAAATATATCAGTTATCTCCGTTATGAGAAGAATTACTCTTCACATACGGAGATTTCTTATTCCACAGACCTTGCGCAGTTTAATTCCTTTCTTGAGAGGAATTATCCCGAGCATACATTAATCGATGTAGATGGTGACATTGTCAGAGCGTGGGTTATGCTGCTGATGGAACAGAAAACCACAGCCCGGTCAGTTAACCGGAAGCTCAGTTCTCTGAAATCCTTTTATCGCTACCTGCAAAGAATAGGGGAGGTGAAAGTGAGCCCGTTGAAAAAAGTATCAGGGCCTAAAGCTGCAAAACCAATACCTTCATTCATAAATTATAATGATATGGAGAAGGTGCTGGATGTAGATGTTTCTGATGATGATTACGAAGCATTCCGGGATAAGGTGATCCTGGAGTTGTTTTATGTAACCGGTATGCGTCGAGCCGAACTTATAGGTCTTAGAGATGTAGATGTTGATCTGGGAACAGGTAGTATCAGGGTGACAGGGAAGCGCAATAAGCAACGGATCATTCCGATAAGTAAATCGACGGTAGATCTGCTCAATAAATATTTAGAGGTAAGACAAGCCGAATTTAAGAACCAAACCGAAACGTTCTTTGTTAGAAAGGGAGGAGATCCTGTATATCCGATGCTTATACATAGAGTTGTAACAGTGCATCTGAAATGGATACCGACATTGGCAAAGGCCAGCCCTCACGTATTGAGGCATTCGTTTGCAACCGGAATGCTGAATAATGGGGCAGATATAAATGCCGTGAAAGAGCTGTTAGGTCATTCGAGTTTGGCATCAACCGAAATATATACACATACATCGTTTGAAGAATTAAAGAAAATATATAGTAAAGCTCATCCTCGAGCGTAACTTTAAGCAACCAATAAAAAGGAGGAATTTATGATGAACATTAACATTCAATCATTGCATTTCGATGCAACAGACAAGCTGAAAGAATTTATACAAAAAAAAGTAACTAAACTAGAAAAATATTCAGACGATATATTAATAGCCGAAGTAATACTTAAAGTAGTAAAGCCCGAAACGAAGATGAATAAAGAGGCTTCGATTAAGTTAAGTGTAAAAAACGATGACCTGTTTGCTAATAAAACGGCCGAAAGTTTCGAAGAAGCAATAGACTTATGCGCCGAAGCTTTAGAAAAACAGTTGGTGAAATACAAAGAAAAAGCTCAAGCGAAATAAAAAAGGCTTATAAAGTTTGGGATTAAAAAAAATAATTTCTATTTTTGTCGCCGTTTCGCACAAATCACAATGTCGGAACGGCGATTTGTTCCCAGGGACAATTATATATTGAAAAAATGCCTCTTTAGCTCAGTTGGCCAGAGCACGTGATTTGTAATCTCGGGGTCGTTGGTTCGAATCCGACAAGAGGCTCAAAAGGAAATAGCGAAAGCTATCCTTTGCTTTAGCAAGCATAAAGTTTGGGCAGTTACCAGAGTGGCCAAATGGGTCTGACTGTAACTCAGATAGCGTAAGCTTACGGTGGTTCGAATCCATCACTGCCCACTCTTTGCGGAAGTAGCTCAGTTGATAGAGCATCAGCCTTCCAAGCTGAGGGTCGCGGGTTTGAACCCCGTCTTCCGCTCTGTTCGCCAATGTAGCTCAGTGGTAGAGCACTTCCTTGGTAAGGAAGAGGTCACGGGTTCAAGTCCCGTCATGGGCTCAAAGGTTGCCGATAAGCAATTTGCGTAGAGGCTAGATTTTTTTTTCAAAATGTTTTGTCGCATTTTTGAAGTAATACAAGAAATAAGCAATCATTAATTAATAAGTACATTTTTATTATGGCAAAAGAACATTTTAACCGGTCGAAACCACACGTAAATATCGGTACAATCGGTCACGTTGACCACGGTAAAACTACTCTTACTGCTGCCATCACAAAAGTATTGGCAGACGCTGGTCTTTCTCAAGCGCGTTCGTTCGATTCAATTGACAACGCTCCTGAAGAAAAAGAGCGTGGTATCACAATCAATACATCTCACGTAGAATACGAAACAGCTAACCGTCACTACGCTCACGTAGACTGTCCAGGTCACGCTGACTACGTAAAGAACATGGTTACTGGTGCTGCTCAAATGGATGGTGCTATCATTGTAGTTGCTGCAACTGATGGTCCTATGCCTCAAACTCGTGAGCATATCCTTCTAGCTCGTCAGGTAAACGTACCTCGCCTAGTTGTTTTCATGAACAAATGCGATATCGTTGAAGACGAAGAAATGTTGGAATTAGTTGAACTTGAAATGAGAGAACTTCTTTCATTCTATGAATTCGACGGTGACAATACTCCGGTAATCCGCGGTTCTGCTCTTGGAGCATTGAACGGTGTTGAACCTTGGGTAGGTCAAGTATTAGAGCTAATGAAAGCTGTAGATGAGTGGATTCCACTTCCTCCACGTGATATCGATAAACCATTCCTTATGCCAGTTGAAGACGTATTCTCGATTACAGGTCGTGGTACAGTAGCAACAGGACGTATCGAAACAGGTATCATCAAAACTGGTGAAGAAGTTCAAATCATCGGTCTTGGTTCAGAAGGTAAGAAATCTGTAGTAACAGGTGTTGAAATGTTCCGTAAGATCCTAGACGAAGGTCAAGCTGGTGATAACGTAGGTCTTCTACTTCGTGGTGTTGACAAAGAAGAGATCAAACGTGGTATGGTTATTACTCACCCAGGAAAAGTGAAACCTCATACTCAAATTAAAGCAGAGGTTTATATCTTGAAAAAAGAAGAAGGTGGACGTCACACTCCATTCCATAACAAATATCGTCCTCAGTTCTACATCCGTACATTGGACGTAACTGGTGAGATCACTCTTCCAGAAGGAACAGATATGGTTATGCCTGGTGATAACTTGACAATTACTGTAGAACTTATCTATCCAGTAGCATGTAGCGTAGGTTTACGTTTCGCTATCCGTGAAGGTGGACGTACAGTAGGTGCTGGTCAGATCACAGAAATCCTAGACTAATAAGATTATCTAGATAAAAGCCGAGCCGGCTGAAATATTGCCGGCTTATTTCTACGGGTTTAGCTCAGTTGGTAGAGCACTGGTCTCCAAAACCAGGTGTCGGGAGTTCGAGTCTCTCAACCCGTGCAAATCTTATAAAGGGTAATGAAAAAAGTAATTCAATACATAAAAGATTCATATAACGAACTTGCACACAAGGTTTCTTGGCCAACTCGTGCCGAACTTACCAGTAGTGCTGTTATCGTCATGATCGCTTCCTTTATCATGGCAATAATTGTCTTTGGTGTAGACTCGTTGTTTGAATGGGGCTTGAAGTATTTCTACGGTATTGTTTAATCTCCTCAATTTATTAAAATGACTGAAATCGAAAAGAAATGGTACGTACTGCGTGCTGTTAGTGGAAAAGAAAATAAGGTCAAAGAGTATCTTGAGGCAGAGATGAAGAAGACCGAGTTAGGAAAATACATCTCGCAAGTTCTTATTCCTACCGAAAAAACTTATATCATGCGTAACGGAAAGAAGGTGCTTAAAGAAAAAGCATATCTTCCCGGTTATATTTTGATAGAAGCAGCTTTGGTTGGGGAAGTTGTACATGAACTACGCAACATAAATTATGTTGCTGGATTCTTACCGGATGCTACCAATCCACAGCCATTACGACAATCTGAGGTAAACCGTATCTTGGGTACTATGGATGAGTTGGAAGAGCAATCGGAAGAAATGGACGTTCAGTACATTGTTGGTGAAACAGTAAAAGTAACCAACGGTCCCTTCAACGGATTTTCAGGTATTATCGAAGAGGTAAATGCTGAGAAAAAGAAACTCAAAGTTATGGTAAAGATATTCGGACGGAAAACTCCGCTCGAATTGAATTACATGCAAGTCGAAAAAGAACAATAATATTTGGTTACGCATTTATTTGTTCTATCCACCCGTTTTAAACAAAAACTAAAAATTTAAAACAAAAATGGCTAAAGAAATTGCTGGACAATTAAAATTACAAATTAAAGGCGGTGCAGCAAATCCATCACCTCCCGTAGGACCTGCTTTAGGTTCTAAAGGGATCAATATTATGGATTTTTGCAAGCAATTTAATGCCAGAACTCAAGACAAAGCAGGAAAGATTCTTCCGGTAGTAATTACTTACTATGCAGATAAATCTTTTGACTTTATAATCAAAAATCCTCCTGTAGCAGTCCAACTTCTTGAGATAACTAAGCTTAAAAGTGGTTCTGCAGAACCAAATCGTAAAAAAGTATCTGAAATAACTTGGGAACAAGTTCGCGTTATCGCAGAAGATAAAATGAACGATTTGAACTGTTTTACAATCGAATCAGCAATGAAGATGGTTGCCGGAACAGCAAGAAGTATGGGGATCACAGTAAAAGGGGCTTTCCCGAATAATAATTAATTAACTTCAATTGAGAAATGGGTAAACTGACAAAAAATCAAAAGTTAGCTTTCAGCAAAATTGAAGCAGGGAAATCTTACTCACTGGCAGAAGCATCGCAACTGGTTAAAGAAATTACTACCAGTAAATTTGATGCATCTGTTGATGTAGACGTACGTCTGGGAGTTGATCCTCGTAAAGCTAACCAAATGGTGAGAGGTGTAGTATCTCTGCCACACGGAACAGGAAAGCAAGTTAGAGTTCTAGTATTATGTTCGCCTGACGCAGAAGCTGCAGCTAAAGAAGCCGGAGCAGACTACGTAGGTTTGGATGAATATATCGAAAAAATAAAAGGTGGTTGGACAGATATCGACGTGATTATCACTCAACCTGCCATCATGGGTAAGATTGGTGCTCTGGGACGTGTATTAGGACCTCGTGGTCTTATGCCTAACCCTAAGAGTGGTACTGTGACTGTTGATGTTGCAAAAGCGGTAACAGAGGTTAAATCTGGTAAAATCGACTTTAAAGTAGACAAAACAGGTATTATCCATGCTTCTATTGGTAAAGTATCGTTTTCTGCTGATCAGATCAAAGATAATGCAAGAGAGTTCATCAATACGCTTATCAAATTGAAACCAACTTCAGCAAAAGGTACTTATGTGAAAAGTGTGTTTCTTTCAAGTACTATGAGTCCGGGTATTAAGATCGACCCTAAATCAGTAGACGAAAACTAATTAAAACTACGGAATTATGAGAAAGGAAGATAAAAGCACTATTATAAGCACTATCGCTGAAACTGTAAAAGGATATGATTTCTTTTACCTGACAGACATCTCTACTCTGAACGCTGCAAAAACCAGCGCATTAAGAGAAGAATGCTACAAGAGCGATATCAAGCTGATGGTTGTTAAAAACACCTTGTTGCAAAAAGCTTTAGAATCACTAGATACAGATTTTTCTGAATTAACTCCGGTTTTGAAAGGAAATACAGCTATCATGTTTTCTAATACAGCTAACGCACCGGCTAAATTGTTGGACAAATACACCAAAGAAGGTGTACCTTCATTGAAAGCTGCTTATGTACAAGAAAGCTTCTATATCGGAGCAAACAACCTGAAAGCCCTTGTTAATGTTAAGAGCAGAGAAGAACTTATTGGAGACGTTATCGGATTGTTACAATCTCCTATCAAGAATGTTGTATCTGCACTTCAATCGGGTGGTAATACCATCCACGGAGTACTTGAGACTCTATCAAAAAAATAAATTTTTAATAAAAGAAGTAATAACAATTTTAATACATACAAAAAATGGCAGACGTAAAAGCTATTGCTGAACAACTAGTAAATTTGACAGTTAAAGAAGTTAGCGAACTAGCTGAAGTTCTTAAAACAGAATACGGAATCGAACCAGCTGCTGCTGCTGTAGCTGTTGCTGCTCCCGCTGCAGGCGGTGCTGCTGAAGCTGCAGAAGAAAAAACATCATTTGACGTTGTTCTGAAATCAGCTGGAGCTAACAAACTTCAAGTTGTTAAAGCTGTTAAAGAACTTACAGGTTTAGGTTTGAAAGAAGCAAAAGACATCGTAGATGCTGCACCATCTGATCTTAAGAAAGGTGTATCTAAAGATGAAGCTGAAGCATTGAAAAAACAATTGGAAGAAGCTGGAGCTGAAATTGAACTTAAATAAAACAAAAAGATCCTGTTTATCAGGATGTTGGTTGAGAACCTTCTAACTGAAGGAGGTTCTTGACCTTTTTGCGTCAAAAGTAATTAGTTCAAAAAAAATAGTATTCCATGTCTTCATCAACAATAAATCAAAGAGTCAACTTTGCTTCAATTAAAAATCCGCTGCATTACCCCGATTTTCTTGAAGTACAATTAAAGTCGTTTAGAGACTTTTTACAGCTTGATACACCTCCCGAAAAGAGAAAGAAAGAAGGCTTATATAAAGTTTTTGCTGAAAATTTTCCGATTGCAGACACACGTAACAACTTTGTGTTAGAGTTCTTGGACTACTACATCGATCCTCCTCGTTATACTATCGAAGAATGTATCGAAAGAGGGCTTACCTATAGCGTGCCTCTCAAAGCGAAGCTTAAACTGTATTGTACCGATCCTGATCACGAGGATTTCGATACAGTAATCCAGGATGTTTATCTTGGACTTATCCCATATATGACAGAGAAGGGTACTTTTGTCATTAATGGAGCAGAACGTGTGGTCGTATCCCAGCTGCACCGTTCACCGGGCGTGTTCTTTGGACAAAGTGTACATGCTAACGGAAGCAAGTTATATTCTGCGCGTATTATCCCGTTCAAAGGTTCGTGGATCGAATTCGCAACAGATATAAACAATGTCATGTATGCTTACATCGACAGAAAAAAGAAATTACCTGTAACTACATTGCTTAGAGCTATCGGCTTCGAAAGTGATAAAGATATACTAGAGATTTTTGATCTGGCCGAAGAGGTTAAGGTTAATAAACAAAATCTGAAAAAAATAGAGGGACGCAGACTTGCAGCGCGTATCCTTAAGACATGGATGGAAGATTTCGTCGATGAAGATACCGGTGAGGTAACTTCTATCGAACGTAATGAAGTTATAATCGAACGTGAGACTTTGCTCGAAAAAGATCATATCGATGCAGTTATCGATTCGGGTGTAGCTTCAGTTTTATTACACAAAAGTTCACAAAACGCCTCGGATTTTGCGATTATTTACAATACCCTGCAAAAAGACCCGAGTAATTCCGAAATAGATGCGGTTCGTCATATCTACCGTCAATTGCGTAGTGCAGAACCTGCAGATGATACGAGTGCCCGTGAGGTAATCAATAGCTTGTTCTTCTCCGAAAAACGTTATGATTTGGGTGAAGTAGGGCGTTACAGAATAAATAAAAAATTAGGATTAAATACGGGGGATGATACTCGTGTTTTAACTAAGGAAGACATTATAGAGATCATTAAATATCTGATCGAACTTATTAATTCGAAAGCGATAGTTGATGATATCGACCACTTGAGTAACAGACGTGTACGTACCGTAGGTGAACAACTTTACAACCAATTTGGTGTAGGTCTTAACCGTATGGCACGTATCATCCGTGAAAGAATGAACGTGCGTGATAATGAGGTGTTTACTCCGATAGATTTGATCAATGCTAAGACTATTTCGTCTGTGGTAAATACATTCTTCGGAACAAATGCTTTATCTCAGTTCATGGACCAAACGAATCCATTGGCAGAGATTACTCACAAACGTCGTATGTCGGCTCTTGGACCGGGTGGTCTTTCTCGTGAAAGAGCAGGTTTCGAGGTGCGTGACGTTCACTATACTCACTATGGTCGTTTATGTCCGATTGAGACTCCTGAGGGGCCGAATATCGGTCTTATCTCTTCTCTTTGTGTATATGCAAAGATCAATGATTTAGGTTTCATCGAAACTCCATATCGCAAAGTTGCAGGCAACAAAGTAGATTTATCCGACAATGGTATTATCTATTTGGCAGCTGAAGAAGAAGAAGATAAAATCATAGCTCAAGGTAATGCTCCGTTGAATGACGATGGAACATTTATCAACACTCGTGTAAAAGCACGTCAGGATGCAGACTATCCGGTTGTAGCTCCTGAGGAAATAGAGTTGATGGACGTTTCCCCTACACAGATTGCATCGATTGCTGCATCTTTGATTCCGTTCTTGGAACATGATGATGCGAACCGTGCACTGATGGGATCGAACATGATGCGTCAGGCAGTTCCGTTGATGCGTACCGAAGCTCCGATAGTAGGTACAGGTATTGAAGGGCAATTGATTCAGGACTCACGTACTCAAATAGTAGCGGAGGGTGCCGGAGAGATTGTTTATGTAGATGCCAGCACTATAAAGATTAAATATGACCGTACGAATGACGAAGAATTTGTAAGCTTCGACAGTGCGGTGAAAACATATTATATACCTAAATTCAGAAAAACCAACCAGAATACCACTATCGACTTGCGTCCTATTTGCAAAAAAGGAGCCCGTGTGGTAGCCGGCGAAATTCTGACTGAAGGTTATTCTACCGAAGGAGGTGAACTGGCAATTGGTAAAAACCTGAAAGTGGCTTTCATGCCATGGAAAGGTTATAACTATGAGGATGCGATTGTGTTGAACGAACGAGTAGTTCGCGAAGATATGTTGACATCAGTTCACGTAGAAGAATTCTCATTGGATGTTCGTGATACTAAACGTGGTGTGGAAGAATTGACTTCTGATATACCTAACGTTAGTGAAGAAGCAACCAAAGATCTTGACGAAAGAGGTATCGTTCGTATCGGAGCCCGTGTAGGTCCCGGTGATATCCTTATCGGAAAGATTACTCCTAAAGGAGAATCAGATCCTTCTCCGGAAGAAAAATTACTTCGTGCTATTTTCGGCGACAAGGCCGGCGATGTGAAAGACGCTTCGTTGAAAGCTTCTCCTTCATTAAAAGGTGTTGTAATCGGAACTAACTTATTCTCTAAAGCCGCGAAAAAAGGAAAAACAAAACTTTCGAGCAAAGCTTTATTGCCTAAGTTAGATGAAGAGTACGAAGAAAAAATGGCACAACTAAAACATACTTTAGTTGAAAAATTATTGTCATTGACAGATGGAAAACCTTCGCAAGGAGTTAAAGACTATCTGAATACAGACGTAATTGCCAAAGGAGCTAAATTTACAAAATCGGCTCTGGATAGTATTGATTTCGAATCTATACAGGTTAGTAAATGGACATCGGATGACCATAAAAATGACCTTATCAGAGACGTTATTGTAAACTATCTGCGTAAATATAAAGAATTAGATGCTGAATTGAAACGTAAACGCTTTGACTTGACTATTGGAGACGAATTACCTTCGGGTATCGTTCAGATAGCTAAAGTGTATGTAGCTAAAAAACGTAAGATTCAGGTTGGTGATAAGATGGCAGGACGCCACGGTAACAAAGGTATCGTTTCGCGTATCGTTCGTCAGGAAGATATGCCGTTCTTACCTGATGGAACACCGGTAGATATTGTGCTGAATCCTCTGGGTGTGCCTTCTCGTATGAACTTGGGACAGATTTTCGAAACTGTTCTTGGTTGGGCAGGACGTGAGCTTGGAGTGAAGTTTGCTACACCTATCTTCGACGGAGCAAGCCTTGATGACCTGAATACATGGACAGATAAAGCCGGAGTACCTCGTTACGGTAAGGCTTACCTCTGCGATGGTGGTACAGGTGAACAATTTGACCAACCCGCAACAGTAGGTATCATCTACATGCTGAAACTGGGTCACATGGTTGAAGATAAGATGCACGCACGTTCTATCGGACCTTACTCGCTTATCACACAGCAACCTCTTGGAGGTAAGGCTCAATTCGGGGGACAACGTTTTGGAGAAATGGAGGTTTGGGCACTCGAAGCATTCGGTGCGGCTCATATCCTGCAAGAAATTCTGACAATCAAGTCCGATGATGTAATGGGTCGTTCCAAAGCTTACGAAGCGATAGTGAAAGGTGAACCAATGCCACAACCGGGTATACCCGAATCATTGAATGTATTGTTGCATGAGATGAGAGGTCTTGGACTAAGTGTCACTCTTGATTAAATAAGATAATTGGATAATATGTCCTATAGGGGCATATTATCCAAACCATTATCTATCGATAATTATTTAACTCTTTATATAAAGAAAAAATATGGCTTTTAGAAAAGATAGTAAAGTAAAGAGTAGCTTTTCGAAAATCACTGTTAGTCTGGCTTCTCCCGAAGAAATTCTGGAAAGTTCAAGCGGTGAAGTTTTGAAACCCGAAACTATCAACTACCGTACATATAAACCCGAACGTGACGGACTTTTCTGCGAACGAATTTTCGGTCCTGTAAAGGATTACGAATGTCATTGCGGTAAATACAAAAGAATCCGTTATAAAGGTATCGTCTGCGACCGATGCGGAGTAGAAGTTACCGAAAAGAAAGTAAGACGTGAACGTACAGGTCACATCCATTTGGTGGTACCTGTTGCTCATATCTGGTATTTCCGTTCTTTACCGAACAAAATGGGATACTTGTTAGGTATACCTACCAAAAAACTGGATACTATCATTTATTACGAACGTTATGTTGTAATTCAGGCCGGTATCAAAGAAGAAGACGGTATAGCTTACAAAGACCTGTTAACAGAAGAAGAATATCTGAACATATTAGATACTCTCCCTAAAGATAACCAATTGTTGGATGACAGTGATCCTAACAAGTTTATCGCTAAAATGGGAGCAGAAGCTGTGTATGATTTATTAGCAAGACTGAATCTTGATTCTTTAGCTAATACACTTCGTCACAGAGCTAGTACCGATACTTCTCAACAACGTAAAAACGAAGCGTTGAAACAACTACAGGTTGTTGAAGCATTCCGTGGATCGAAAGGAAAGAACCGTCCTGAATGGATGATCGTCAAGATCGTTCCTGTAATTCCTCCGGAACTTCGTCCGCTTGTACCTTTGGATGGAGGTCGTTTCGCTACATCTGACTTGAATGACTTGTATCGTCGTGTTATCATTCGTAACAACCGTTTGAAGCGTTTGATCGATATCAAGGCTCCGGATGTAATTTTGCGTAATGAGAAACGTATGTTGCAAGAGGCTGTGGACTCGTTGTTCGATAACTCTCGTAAATCGAGTGCGATTAAAACAGAGTCTAACCGTCCTTTGAAATCATTGTCGGATAGCTTGAAAGGTAAACAAGGACGTTTCCGTCAAAACCTTTTAGGTAAACGTGTTGACTATTCTGCACGTTCGGTAATTGTCGTTGGACCTGAATTGAAGATGCACGAATGTGGTATTCCTAAAGATATGGCTGCAGAGCTCTATAAACCATTCGTAATTCGTAAACTGATTGAACGTGGTATTGTTAAAACCGTTAAATCAGCTAAAAAGATAGTAGACCGCAAAGAACCTGTTGTATGGGATATCCTCGAATATGTAATGAAAGGACACCCTGTACTGTTGAACCGTGCCCCTACGCTTCACCGTTTGGGTATACAGGCATTCCAGCCTAAGATGATCGAAGGTAAAGCTATCCAGTTACACCCGCTTGCTTGTACGGCGTTCAATGCCGACTTCGACGGTGACCAGATGGCTGTTCACTTACCACTTGGCAACGAAGCGGTGCTTGAGGCTCAGATGCTTATGCTTGGTTCACACAACATCCTTAACCCTGCTAATGGTGCGCCTATTACTGTTCCATCTCAGGACATGGTGTTGGGACTATACTATATTACAAAAATACGTCCGGGAGCGAAAGGCGAAGGCCTTACATTCTACGGACCTGAAGAAGCTATCATTGCATATAACGAAAAGAAAGTGGATATCCACGCTCTTGTGAAAGTATATGTAAGAGACTTGGACGAGAACGGAGAAATTGTAACTATAATGCGCGAGACCTCTGTCGGACGTGTAATAGTAAACCAACATACTCCTATCGAAGTAGGATTTATCAATGAAGTCCTGTCTAAGAAATCGCTTCGCGATATTATCGGTAATGTGATCAAATTGGCAGGAGTTGCTAAAACAGCAGCTTTCCTTGACGATATCAAGAATCTGGGTTATAACATGGCCTTCCAGGGAGGACTTTCGTTTAACCTTGAGGATGTAATCATTCCTGAAGAAAAACAAACTCTGGTACAACAAGGTTATGATGAAGTAGAACAGATTATGGGTAACTATAATATGGGATTTATCACTTATAACGAACGTTACAACCAGATTATTGATACATGGACTCACGTTAACTCTAAGTTGTCGAATATCCTGATGAAACAACTTTCGGAAGATGATCAAGGGTTCAACTCTGTATACATGATGCTTGACTCCGGAGCCCGTGGTTCGAAAGAACAGATCCGCCAGTTGTCAGGTATGCGTGGTTTGATGGCTAAACCTCAGAAGAGTGGGGCAGAAGGTGCTCAGATTATTGAGAATCCGATCCTTTCTAACTTTAAAGAAGGTCTTTCGGTGTTAGAGTACTTTATCTCTACCCACGGTGCTCGTAAAGGTCTTGCCGATACAGCATTGAAAACAGCCGACGCAGGATATTTGACTCGTCGTTTGGTTGACGTTTCTCAAGACGTTATCATCAACGAAGAAGACTGCGGTACATTACGCGGACTTGTTTGTACAGAGCTTAAAAATAACGAAGAAGTAGTTGCTTCTCTATATGAGCGTATCTTGGGACGTGTATCAGTACACGATATCCAACATCCTCAAACCGGCGAAATCATCGTTGAATCGGGAGAGCAAATAACAGAAGATGCGGCTGCTACTATTCAGGCATCGCCAATCGAGAGAGTTGAGATCCGTTCAGTTCTTACTTGTGAATCTAAAAAAGGTGTTTGTGCCAAGTGTTACGGACGTAACCTGGCTACCGGGCGCATGGTTCAAAAAGGAGAATCAGTTGGGGTTATCGCTGCTCAGTCAATCGGTGAGCCGGGTACACAGCTTACACTTCGTACATTCCACGTCGGTGGTATCGCTTCTAATATTGCAACCGAAAATAGCATTACAACCAAATACGATGGTATTCTGGAATTGGATGACTTACGTGTTGTTGAAGCTGTTGACGAAGCAGGTAAGAAAGTACAGGTGGTTGTAAGCCGTCTTGTAGAACTTCGTATCGTTGATCCGAATACTAAGATAGTATTACTGACCCACAATATTCCTTACGGTTCTAAACTGTATTTCAAAGACGGGGCTAATGTTAAGAAAGGCGATATGATCTGCGAATGGGATCCATTTAATGCAGTAATTATATCTGAAGCTACCGGTAAGATCAAGTTCGAGAATGTAATTGAGAACGTAACTTACAAAGTAGAGTCTGACGAGCAAACCGGTTTGAAAGAAAAGATCATTATCGAATCTCGTGACAAGACCAAAGCTCCTGAAGCTCATATCTTAGACGATAAAGGTAATATCTTAAAAACGTACAGTTTACCACTGGGCGCACACGTTATCAAGGAAGATGGCGATATGATCAAAGCCGGAGATGTACTTGTTAAGATTCCTCGCGCAGTTGGTAAAGCAGGTGATATCACGGGAGGTCTTCCTCGTGTGACAGAGCTGTTCGAAGCACGTAATCCTTCTAACCCTGCAGTAGTATCTGAAATCGATGGTGAAATCTCATTCGGTAAAATCAAACGTGGTAACAGAGAAGTTATTGTTACATCTAAATTAGGTGAAACTAAAAAATATCTTGTTCCATTATCTAAGCAGATACTTGTTCAGGAAAATGACTTTATCCGTGCAGGTATGCCATTGTCGGATGGTGCGACTACACCTTCGGATATCCTTGCAATTATGGGACCAACTGCTGTACAAGAATATATCGTGAACGAAGTTCAGGACGTTTACCGCTTACAAGGGGTGAAAATCAACGATAAACACTTCGAAGTAATTGTTCGTCAGATGATGCGTAAGGTTGAAGTTGTTGATCCGGGAGATACACGTTTCTTAGAGCAACAGGTAGTTGATAAGCACGATGTGATGGAAGAAAATGACCGTATCTGGGGTAAAAAAGTGGTTGTAGATGGAGGGGACTCCTCTACATTCGAGCCCGGACAAATCGTTACAGCCCGTAAGCTTCGTGATGAGAACTCGATGTTGAAACGCCGTGACCTTCGTACAGTGGAAGTTCGTGATGCAATTCCTGCTACCGCGAACCAGATCCTGCAAGGTATCACACGTGCTGCTCTTCAAACAACCAGCTTTATGTCGGCTGCTTCGTTCCAGGAAACAACGAAAGTGCTGAACGATGCTGCTATCAATGCGAAAGTAGATAAGCTGGAAGGATTGAAAGAGAACGTTATCTGTGGTCACTTGATTCCGGCAGGAACAGGTCAAAGAGAATTCGAAAAACTTGTAGTAGGTACTAAGGAAGACTTTGACAGAGTGATGGCTAACCGTAAAACTGTAGTAGATTTTGATAGTGTAGAATAAACATATACTATATATATTTATGGAGGGTAAACTGATAAAGTTTACCCTCTGTTGTTTTTTTAAGGGGAAGAATTTTTATCTTTAAGCAAAATAAAAAAGGGATATGAAGGTATTGATTATTATAGTTTCGTTATTGTCGATGTTACCCGTATGGGCTCAGCAAGTTCAAGAGAAGATAACAGTGTCCGATAATCTTAAAATTAATAAGTTGTCAGATAAGGTATATATGTTTACCTCTTATATGCAGACCGAGTCTTGGGGTAAAGTTGGAGCTAATGGCCTCATATTAGTTGAGAGTAATAAAGCTTTATTAATCGATACTCCTTGGAATGATAATCAAACTCAGGAACTATATGATTGGATCAAAAACTCTTTACACACACTTGTAACGGAAGTTGTGGTAAGTCATTGGCATGATGACTGTATGGGGGGATTAGCTTTTCTCCAAACTAAAGGTGTCATATCTTATGCAAATCAGCAAACTATAGAAATAGCTAAAGAGAAAGGATTACCTCTACCGGAGCAAGGTTTTACAGATTTTCTTGAATTCGAGTTTGAGAATATACCTATAGAATGTTATTATCTGGGAGGAGGACATACTACCGATAATATTGAAGTATGGATACCTTCAGAGAAAATCCTGTTTGGCGGTTGTGCTGTTAAAGATATGACATCAGTAAACTTAGGAAATCTGTCTGATGCGGATGTCGATGCATGGCCCGAGACAATGAATAGGATGATCAAACAATTCCCCGAAGCAGTAATAGTAGTTCCCGGACATGGGGCTATAGGAGGATGTGAGCTAATGCATCATACTCTTGATCTACTTAAGAAATAAGCCTTTACTTACCGGTAAACCACTTAGACTTTAAGTAAGGACATTCTGATTTATCACGTTTATTCTCGAGAGGAAAGAATCGGGAGACTTTGCTACATGAATTAGTATGAAATGAGGGATAGTTTGCCATAAACATCAGGCGGGTTTTTTCCGGTTGCACATAATCACTGATATTCATTACGCTTTTATCCGGCAAAATCAGATAATCTCTGAAAATAGTAGCTGTACCCATTCCTTCAATAATGATGGTTTGGGTTTTAATTGTATCTCCTAGTATACGGTAAGTGCCCCATGAGGGATACTGGCAGATACGGGATTTTCCTCCATGCGAAAAACAATCTGCAACCATGCTTACATCGCTTGTTGTAGCAACCGTATATAGCCCGTCGGGATAAAACATAAATACTGAGTAGAATGCAGTATCACACTCCCGTTCCGATACATAATAACCGTTTATATCAATTATTGAATCAAGCCCTGTTTCCTGTTTGTCATAGATATAACTGAAATCAGCAGGTTTCAGTGTTGAGCAGCCTGTAATGATTATAGACAGGATAAGTAATATAAAAGAGAATCTTTGCATCAATAGAGAGTATAAGGTTTGTATGTGCCGATTTGTATAAACTGATTCTGGTAGTTTCCTTCTTTAAAATCACCTGTGTCGAAAAATAATCTATGCCAGCTATTCTGCCCGACATCACCACCTATATGGTTGTTAAATCCGTAGCGAATCATCAGGTTTTTATCAGTATATCCCAGATAAATAGGACTGGATATTTGGTAACCTTCTTTGAAAACCCCTTTGCGGTTCTTGAGAGACGCATCCGTTAATCCATTCGGTTCGGTAGTATAAACATTCATACCCAACAGAAAATGCTTGTATTTTACTTCTAGCGCAGCGGTCCGGTACCTGTCGTATATTCTGAATCCGGTAAATGGCATGGACAAGATATCGTCTTCGAATTTCACTTCGAAATCGTGTATCTTAGCTCCAATGATTCCCGATACTTGTTTGTCACCTTGGAGGTATTTAGTAAGGTAGTACGAGGCTCCGGCTTTAGGTGTGTCATAAACTGTTCCGGCATAGATCATTCCTAATCCGAATTTTCCGGTCGCTTTGTAGCTGTCGAGTCCGGTAACAAAAGTCCAGTTACCGACTGTTTTTGAGGCTGAAACTCCTGCTCCGAGACGGAATCCATTCCGGTCGGCGGCTCCTGATGTAAAAACGGCAACCAGCGATGCTTTGATCTCAAATCCATCATTACGTTGCCTGTCCATAATATACAGAGAGGTGTAATCATCTTTGTGTGTCACTTTTTGCCCCTGTGAATATTGAATCGTCCCTACTATTAAAGAGATAAGTAAAAGTATCCGGATCATTGAGGCGAAGGAAAGTAAGTATCCAATAGCTTTTCGAATTTATTGTCCTGCCGGACATTGACCAAATTAGGATCGTGCTCTAGCAATCGCCTGTTGATACGTTTATCTTTCACTGTATAATCTTTAGAAAGAGTAGTGTCCAGCCATTTCAGAGAATTCTTTTTGTCTTTCATTATGGAATAAAAAGACGCGAGACAGTAAGCTCCTACCTGATCGGATAAAGCTTCGGCAGTGTTAAATTTCTGAAGTATCTCTTGTTTATATGCGTCAAGGTCGTCTTTATACCGTCCTTCTTTGAGAAGGGCATTGCCCCACTCATAATAATTACTGGCTTTAGATGGATTCAGGCGGACGGCAGTTCTGAATTTTTCGATACCGTCAGTAAACTTTTCATCGTTGCTTTCGAAAGTTCCTACATGTGCAAGCAGGCTTCCCCATTTACGGTAAGCTTCACTGTTAAGTGTGTCCATTTTTGTAGCTATCTCATACCCGAAAATAGCTCCTGAAATATCGTTGTTTTTTAGCTTGTCATCAGCTATTTTTACCCAATCTTCGGAAGTCAGGCTTTGGGCATTTACTATGCCGCTCATGACAAGAATGATAGCAATTAAATATATCCTCATAATGTATTATACTAAAGAATAAAAGACCCAAATATCCTTTCTGCGGATGGCTTATTCAATGAAGAATCCAGTGTGTGCTGTTACTCTACTGTTACTACTTTTCCTAATACGATATAGCAAATATAGCCTTTTACACTATTATATCCCATTTTTTTTATTTGAGTCATATAGTTTTTGACCTGTTTTAAGTATTTTTTTTCTTCTTTTTCACCGAACTTATAGTCAATTACCGTTACCTCGCCCGATTTTATCATTACTCTGTCGGGGCGGACAAATGTACCGTTCGGTTGAAGTATCTGTACTTCATTCAGAATCCGGTAGCCTTCTGTATACCATTCGGCTATTTGCGGGTTGGATAAATACTCTTGCAGGAGTATTGTGATACGCTTTTTTTCGTCGGATGTGATTTCTCCGGTTAACTGATATTTTTCGACTACTTTATCCAGATCGTCTACGGAAGTTATGTTACTTACGATTTCATGCATCAGAGTACCATACTCACGTTGTCCTTTATCTGTAAAGAAGTATTTATTGTTTAATCTAAGTTTCAATCTGTCATCAAAAGGAATGCTCTCTAAGATGCCTACACTTACCTCGGCTCCATTGTCTTTCTTTTTACCTTTTGATGGGTTAAAAGACTCTCCCAGCTCAAAGCGGTCATTTTCATCATCCATCGAGACAGGTAAGTCGATGAATGCTTTATGTGTTTGTTGCTCAATGGTAGAATGGAAACATGCCCATAATAAGGACGATATGGATGTAACGCCTTTTGCTTTTTCTTTTGGTTTGGGAGAAAATGCGATAAGCTCATGTTTAGGACGGGTAAAAGCTACATATAATATATTCAGGTTGTCTATATATGCATGTAGTTTCTCCTCCAAATAGTCATTGGCAAATATAGTATTACTTAGCTTCTGCGAATATTTTACAGGGACAAGATGCAGGCGGTCAAAAGGTTCCGCTTTTGGCTGACACCAAAGTATCGTCGTTAATTTATGATCTATTTCCCAGTTGCAGAATGGCATAATAACAACAGGGAAATCGAGCCCTTTCGACTTATGGATGGTCATAATACGTATTGCGTCCTGTCCGTCCGGGGTAAATATGGTTTTGGTTTGTCCGCTTTCGTCCCACCATTGCAGGAAAGACTCGAGATCGGACGATTTTTTTACAGAGAAGTCGAGTATCATATCCAGAAATGCCTGTATATAGATATTCTCGTTTGTATCCATAGCGTCTTTAAAGAGGTCAAATATCTCTTCCGTCATTTCATACAATGGCAGTTCTTTTATCCGGTTCAGGTTAAGAATAACCTCGTTAGGAAAACCACTTGATTCGGAGAAATGGGACCTGATTGTTTCTTCGGGAGTGAGTTGATTCTTGAACTTATAATATTCGTAGATCGCCAAGGTACGTAAAGTCGAATCGGACGGATTTCTCAAATATTTCAGGAGAGAAACAACCAATTTAATACTTTTCGAATTTCGTATAAATAAGGCTTCATCCGAGATGATATCGTACTTATATTTCGAATCGATATGCTGGCTTTTGTACTCAAGCAGGCAATTGGCAGCATCTGCCCCTTCCTTTTTAGTACGCACCAATATAGCTATATCGCGCAGGGAGTACCCTTTATCCTGTAACTGTTCTATAGTATGAGGCAGTTGCTCTAAAGAGTAGGCTTGCCAATTGGGGTTTTCCTCCGTATCGATAAACTCTATCTGAACGTGCCCGGATGAATTTTCCCGCGACGTTCTTTCAGGTAAATATTGATACGAATCGCTGTATGCCCGTTTAATTTTAGTGTAAAAAGATGCCAGTGAAGAATTGACGGTCATATCTTCGAGACCTTCATTGTAAGTATTCTGAAGTAGGGTAGACCCTGCCTCAAATATGGCATTGTTAAAGTCTATGATATGCCGGTCGCTTCGCCAGTTTGTATCGAGAGACTGGTGGTTAATCCCGTTCAACCGGAAATCAACATCGAGTTGTTCATCCAGAAGTTTCCAGTCAGAGTTGCGCCAGCGGTAAATACTTTGCTTCACATCTCCTACTATCAGGTTTTTTTGTCCAGCCGAGAGGCTATCTCTTACAAGAGGTAAAAAGTTGTTCCATTGCATGCCTGATGTATCCTGAAACTCATCTATCATGTAATGCTCGATGCGTGTACCTACTTTCTCATATACGAAAGGACTATCCGTACCCTGAATTATTTTGTTCAGAAGTTCGGTGGTGTCCGATATTAGCATAATGTTGTTTTCGGAAGCATAGCTGCGAACCTTTTTGTCTACGTCTCCTAAAATGCCGAGAGTAAAGAAATACCGGTTTATCTCGCTTGCGGTCTGATATGTCACTGAGTTGTTGTAGAGCTCTATAATATCGCAAACACAATCGTTCAGTCCATTATTGTAAGCATCCTCTATTTTCGATTTGATATCGGGAGCAGCAGTTTTGGTATACCATGTTGTAACATCGTTGGGCAGTTTAGAGAAAGAAG
The DNA here is from genome assembly GCF_900128985.1 of Indolivaga macrotermitis. GTDB lineage: Bacteria > Bacteroidota > Bacteroidia > Bacteroidales > Dysgonomonadaceae > Dysgonomonas_A > Dysgonomonas_A macrotermitis. Next base: position 332,137 of record NZ_FQUC01000001.1, read on the forward strand.
CCGGAGGTTCTTTTACATCTCCGCCAGCCCATCTTAGAAAATTGATAAAAACAGATTGTTTACCCCGTACAAAATCGAAAGGTTGTAAGCCGAACCGGAGCATTATATTCATTGCTTTTTCTCCGATCTCTCTTGAGCTTTTTTCGAATTGCTGGATATAGGCTATCAGCATCTTTTTGTAGTCGTCCAGTAGCCCTTTATTGGCAATATCTGCTTGTATCTGATCGCTGAATGCTTTATAGCTTTCTTTAAATATTTCGGACGAAAGGGATTGTATGTCGTTACGGATATTCCATGTTTCGCCATTCTCGATTTTTTCTTCCGAAAAGCGGATTAACCAGTCCAGTAGTTGCTGATTCTCCGACTGTTCCAAGTCGTATAGCATCGAGTCTATAGCTTCTCCTAATACTTTACCTGTATCAAGTTCGACATTGTATCCCCCGCCTAACCCTATTTCGCGGGTAAAGGCACGCATTGTCTGCTGAAAAAAGCGGTCTATAGTGCTGATCGAGAAAGACGAATAGTCGTGCAGTATACGGATCAATATTTGGCGTCCGTCCTCCCTTATCGCATCTTCCGGTTTTCTATATTGACATGCCAGGTCTTTAATGTAATCGGATTCTTGTCCCGAAGCAAGCTTTGCCAGTTCCAGTATAATTCTGGATTTCATCTCCTCAGTAGCTTTGTTGGTAAAAGTTACGGCAAGTATATGTTTGTAGGCAAAGGGCGAGGCAAAGAGCAATGAAAGGTACTCCGCCGTCAATCGATGGGTTTTACCCGATCCGGCAGATGCTTTATAAACTGTGAGATTTGCTTTGTCAGATGATCCGTGACTTGGCATAGCCTTCTTTTTGTAATAATTCGAGTACTTTTTGACGGAAATCGCCCTGAAGTAGAATCTCTCCGTCACGGGCTGAACCTCCAACACCACAACGGGTTTTAAGGAGCTTAGCCAAATCCTGCAAATCGTCATCAGAACCACTAAAATTAGTGATGAGAGTTACCGATTTGCCTTTCCGGTTGCGTTTATCAAGCTCTATTCTGAGCAATTGCTTCTCTTTGGGGAGGGTCTCAGTTTCTTCCGCATCTTCTGATTCGTAACTGAAATCAGGATTAGTTGAATATACTACATTGAGTCTGTCTTTCCAGTCGTTATTTTTCTTCATCTTATTCGGAGAGATAAATATTCAGTAGTTCAAATATACTGAAAAGTTATACTATGTCATATTTTTTATGGCAAAGGTTACACTAAGTATACAAAGGTTACATTCGGCTGTTACTTGGGTGTCACTTTTGTTACCTTGTTATTTTGTTATACATCAACTAAATACCCTTAAAAAGGGTGACAAAGGTGACAAAAGTGACACCATTTTTGAATTTATTTTTTTAGTTTTTCGTTTCCACTTTTAGCTTGTTCTGTTCCAATATATCAAAGGTCTCTTTGGTAATAGATAAAAATAAGAGTGTTTTTAGTTTTAGCTATTGATTCGCATTAATAGTAAATCCGGAATAATTTATTCTTGAAATATAATTGCTTATGTATTTGTTGTTTACAAACGGAAGAGAAAGCTCAAAGCTATTGAATATTCCAGATTCTTTACAGATTTACGTTATATATTTGCATTAATCAGGCCAACTTGAGAATCATTTTCAAATTCACCAAAGCACACAGTGTAGTAGTTAAAATGGATAATTAGGTGTTGTTATTAGATTCGTAAATTTCTAATACATGAAGAGCAATCCGGAAGTGCAGGATTGCTCTTGTTTTTTACAAATACTTTGTATGTTTGCAGACAAAGGTACTTTTATGAGAAAATGTATATACTTAGATATAGATGGGGTCTTATTGACTGTAAAGAATAAGCGAATTGCTGCTGATGCCATACAATTTATAACTTTTGTTACCTCAGAATTTGATTGTTATTGGTTAACGACTCATTGCAAAGGAGATACTATACCAACAATGGCGTATTTGCAGAAGTTTTTTCCAAAGGATGTTTGCGTAATGCTCTCTAAAATAAAACCAACCCATTGGGATACATTAAAAACAGAAGGAATAGACTTTCAATCAGATTTTTATTGGATTGAAGATTATCCTTTTGAGGCAGAAAAGATAATACTAAAAGAACATGGGATGTATGACCGCCTGATTGTTGTAACCCTTAATAATAATAGAGAGCTTTTACGAATATTGGGCTTGTTAAAGCAAAGCTAATGCATATCTGATACTATTCTTTATTCTACTACCAGTTTATAACCAATACCCCGGACATTGACTATACGAATATGCGCATCCTCAGATAACTTGTGGCGTAATTTAGTTATAAATACATGAAGGCTTTTAGTATTAAAGAAGCTGTCGTCGCCCCATAATTCGAGTAAGATGTTCTGAGTATTCACAACCTCATTCCTGTTAATACATAAGCGTTTGAGTATTTCCGATTCGCGGTGAGACAGTTCTTGCTCAGTTCCGGCACAAATAAGTTTTTGAGTGATAGGGTCAAAAGTATAAGTGCCTATCTCAAACCGTTCTTTCGGCTTTTCTTGCCGTTCTACATATGCTCTGTTCACTAAAGATTTGATGCGGATAATCAATTCCTGCATATTGAATGGCTTTTTGAGATAGTCACTGGCTCCCAGTTCGAAACCAGATACAACATCTTTGATGGCCGATCGTGCCGTGAGAAATAATATGGGGGTTGTTTTGTCTGCTTTACGGATTTTTTCGACCATCTCAAACCCATCCATGTGAGGCATCATTACGTCGGCAACAAGGATATCCGGTTTGTTTTCGAAAAAGAGCTTTAATCCTTTATTCCCGTCTTCAGCCTGAATAACATCGAAACCCTCTTCATCGAGAGTGTCTTTGATGATCATCGATAAAGTGAGTTCGTCTTCTACTAGCAGAACCTTGATTTTTTCGTTTTTCATGATAGGGGTAGTTGAATGGTAAATGCTGAACCCGAGCCCGGAGTGCTTTCGACAGAGACAGTTCCGTTATGTTTTTCGACCATTGTCTTTACGTAGAATAGCCCTAAGCCATATCCTTTAACGTTATATTGGTTTCCGGTGGATACACGGTAGAATTTGTCGAAAATGTAATTTATTCTATCCGGAGATATACCTATTCCGTCATCTGTTATGCGGATGATACAGTACCGTCCTTTGGTGTGAACATCTATGTCGATATTTACTTCTTCTTTTGAGTATTTAATCGAATTGTCGATAAGGTTACTGATAATATTATTCAGGTGAGTGCGATCGGCTTCTATCGTCAGGTTTTCCGGCGATATATGTGTATGTATCTGTATTTCCTTTTTAGATTTGAGCTTATGTTGTTCCGCAAGAGTTTCTATAAGCTGGTTTAGGTGTACTGTTTCCTTATTAAGGATAAAAGTTTTCCGGCGTTCCATGCTCATCGACAGGATTTGTTCTACCAGCCCGCTTAATTCTTCTAATTGATCTTTGCATATTGCAAGATAACGGTCACGTTTTTCTTTATCTTCTCCTTGTTTAAAATTGAGCAGGGCATCGGCAGCCGAATAGGCTACGGCAATAGGCGTTTTTAGTTCGTGGGTCATATTATTGGTGAAGTCATCCTTCATCTCTTCCAGCGTTTTTTGCTGTATAACTGTCTGGATAAGATACCAAAATGCAAAACCGAGTATCACTATGATAAGAAGAGTTGTGCCGAGTATACCTGCCATTTGCATCAGGATAGTCTTAGTCAGAGACTCGGTGTGTATACGGTACACCATATTATTGTCCGAGTCGTATTTATAATCAAAAGTCTGAACTTTAGCGTTAAATAAAGAATCACATGTGAAAGATTGGTAAACACTATCGTTGTTGAGGTTAATTATCTCTATCTTTTTGAGTTTCAAATAGATTTTTTTCTCCGTGAAATTGCTGATCAAAGAGCTATCGATAATATGAAAATTGATAGGTGCAATTGTATCCAAAGACTGATGCAGAGCTTCTCTTATAAGGCCAACCAGATTCTCCATGGCCCTGATCTCGAATCCATCATCTTCTGTCGGTCTGGAAGATGAAACAGTATCTCCGTCATTAATATACTCTTTACTGATAGTTGCTTTGTCTTCACCCTTACTGTCAGCGTCCCCTATAGATTGTTTTATCGTGATGGTTTTGCCCTGTTTGGGAGACTGGTCCATGCTATCGATCCGAAATTGTAATTCATCCATGTTTGCAGAAGACATACTTTCCAGAATGCTCCTTTCTGTATCCAGTTTTATGGAGGAGTAAAGATCCTTGAGCCAAAAGAGCTGCCAGATGAATATAAGCGAAAGGCAAATAATAAAGCCCGCAACAATATATTTGAAGTTGGATTTCATATACTTATAGTTTCTTTTTTAACAAATGTATAAAGATTAATCATTCAAACGATTATCTGTTAAGACTAAATAAGTTTTTTGATAGAGAAAGGGTTCTGTTTATAGAGATTTGTCAGGTCTGAAAAAAATAGTAACTTTGACTAAAACACATAAAAAATCCTGCTTATGGTACCTCACACAGACATTATAGCTGCTATATCAACCCCTGCCGGCGTCGGAGGGATTGCAATTGTCCGTTTATCAGGAAAAGGGAGTATCGATCTGGTTGATAGAATTTTTAAATCGCCATCAGGTAAAAAACTGGTAGATGCGAAAGCTAATACGATCCATTTCGGTGCGATAATGAAGGATGGTTCTGTATTGGACGAAGTTTTAGTGAGTGTGTTTCATAGTCCGAACTCTTTTACGGGGGAAGAAAGCATAGAAATTTCATGTCATGGTTCTATTTATATTCAGCAGGGTATTTTACAATTATTACTAGACACGGGCGCACGTTTAGCTACAGCCGGAGAGTTTACGCAGCGGGCTTTTATGAATGGAAAAATGGATTTGTCGCAAGCCGAATCTGTAGCCGATCTGATTGCATCGTCATCAGCAGCTACTCATCGCTTGGCGATGAATCAGATGCGTGGAGGATTTAGTTCTAAGTTAATTGAATTGCGTACTGAACTTCTGAACTTTGCATCGTTGATAGAATTAGAACTCGATTTTTCGGAAGAAGATGTAGAGTTTGCCAACAGGGATAACTTAAAACGAACAGCACAGAATATACATGGACATATTCAAAAGCTTGCCGATTCGTTCGCCCTTGGGAATGTTGTAAAAACAGGTATTCCGGTAGCGATTATCGGGGAAACGAATGCCGGGAAATCAACCTTGTTGAATCTCTTGCTAAGAGAGGAAAAAGCAATTGTATCGGATATTCATGGAACTACTCGTGATGTAATTGAAGATACTATCACAATAGATGGGTTAATGTTCAGATTGATTGATACTGCAGGTATTCGCGATACGGACGATGTGGTGGAGAGTCTGGGTATTGAGCGTACTTTTAAAAAGATGGAACAGGCAAATATTGTACTTTGGGTTGTCGATGCCGAAACAGAGGATGAATATGCTATTGCTTTATCGGAAAAGATATTACCGAGAGTTGAGGGTAAAAAATTAATCTTGGTTTTCAATAAAGTCGATATTATTCCTGCTGCCCGGAAAGAAAGTAAAGAATTGTTACTGAAAGATATGATTCCCGACCGGATATTTATTTCAGCAAAATACCATCAAGGTACAGATGACCTTCAAACAATGCTGGTAGAGGCTGCTAATATTCCCGAATTTGGGGAACAGGATGTTATTGTAACGAACATGCGCCATTACGAAGCATTACGAAAAGCTCAGGAGGCAATTGAACGTGTCTCGGCTGGATTGGAGTCGGGTCTATCATCGGATTTTATAGCCCAGGATATTCGCGAATGTATGCATTATTTAGGAGAGATTACGGGTCAAATTTCTACTGATGAGATATTGGGGAATATTTTTAGTAAGTTTTGTATCGGCAAATGATAAGTGATTTATAAGATAGATTCTCAAATAAAAAGACCAGCTTATAAAACCAAGAATATCTATAATAAGAACGGATTGAATTTTATTCAATCCGTTCTTATTTTACTAACCCTAAATCTGTATTTCTGTACTATAAGTTACAGAAAGTACTTAAGCAATGTTTATTTATTAGGAGTATCCCATATGTGAGTTTTACTGCATGTAATATTCACTGTCTGATTACCACTTTGCATACGGAAATCTCCTTGTTCCAGAATCCATTTTCCGTCGGCTCCGACAAATGCAAGGTCGCTACCTTTGATAGACATTGTAACAGTTTTTGTTTCGCCGGGTTGTAATTCCACTTTGTCGAAGGCTCGTAACCTGCGACTCTCAGGGGTCAGTGATGCTACTAAGTCGCGACTGAATAGCATGACAACTTCTTTTCCGGCACGTGTACCGCTGTTGGTTACGTCTATAGAGAAATGAAGTTCATCTTCTGCGGTAAAAGAAGCTGCATTAGTCTGGAAATTGCTGTACTCAAACGTGGTATAGCTGAGACCGTAACCGAAAGGCCATTGAACGGAAATAACCGCATCATAATCGTATGCACCTTCCATCTTGTCCATTTCTTCGCTTACCCTATAGTCGTAGGTGGTAAGTTCAGCTTGATTGCGCGGGTATGTGTAAGGCATCTTACCACTAGGGTTGACATCGCCGGCTAAGATATTAGCTAATGCATCTCCACCATAATTTCCGGGTAACAAGATGTTTATGATGCCCTTTGCCAAAGGTTCAAGGTCATTGATGATGCGAGGTCTACCTCCGTTGATTATCAATATAATGGGTTTACCTGTAGCCGCCAACGCTTTTACAAGTTTACTTTGGTTAGCTGATATAGCAAGGTCAGAGAGGTTTCCGGGAGTTTCACAGTAAGAATTTTCTCCGATACAAGCAATGATGATATCCACATTGCGTGCAGCAGCAACTGCTTTTTCAATCTCCGGCTCGTTCTCTTCGGTATAACTACCTTCTGGTTTATAGGTTACCCCTTGTTCCAGACGAACGTTTTCAATACCGAATTTGTTAGAAAGTGCCTCGTAAATGGTGTTGTATTTCTCTGCAAATCTGTCAGCCAGATGTCCTTGCCATGAATAACTCCATCCTCCGTTCAGACAGCGCATTGAATTGGCATTAGGCCCTGTAACAAGAAGTTTTTTGCCTTTAACTAGCGGCAATATATTATCTTTATTTTTAAGCAGGATTTGTGATTCTTCGGCTGCGTGAAGAGCCAATTCCGCATGTTCTTTGCCTCCGAAAAGCGGATAATCTTCTGACGAAGTATTGGGACGTTCGAAGAGGTTCAAACGGAACTTGAGCCTGAGAACACGACGAACGGCATCATCAATACGGCTCATCGGTACCTTACCCTCTTCCACCAATTCTTTCAGCAGTGTGCAGAAGCTAAGGTCATAAGGTTCCATTGCCATATCTATACCTGCATTAATAGCTATTTGAATAGCCTCTTTCTTATTAGCTGCAATGTGTTCGCGTGTGTATAGATTATTGATGTCGGCCCAGTCGGTTATCAGTATACCGTCCCATCCCAGGTCTTCCTTGAGCCATTTGGTGAGCAGTTCGTAGCTGGCATGTACGGGTACTCCATTAATAGAACCGCTGTTGGCCATGATAGTCAAAGCTCCGGCTTCTACACATGCTTTAAAAGGCGCAAAACACTTTTCGCGCAGATCGGATTCGGATATATAGGCCGGCGTGCGGTCTTTACCGGTACGTGGCATACTATAACCCATATAGTGTTTTACAGATGTAGCGATGCGGTCGGCGGGAATGTGATTAGGATCGTCGCCCTGATAACCACGAACAGCTGAACTTCCCATTACCGAGTTAACGAGGCAATCTTCGCCAAAACTTTCCCAAACACGAGACCATCGCGGGTCACGTGCCATATCTACTGTGGGTGAATAAGTCCACGGACAATTGGCGGCACGGGTTTCGTAAGCAGTGATACGTGCCGACTCGTAAGCCAGATCAGGGTTGAATGAAGCGGCGATATTGATGTTTTGCGGGAACAAAGTACCGTCCAATGTATAAGTAGTACCGTGAGTTTGGTCAAGCCCATAAACACATGGGATGCCAATTTCTTTCATTGAAACGGCTTGTATCTTGCCGATAATTTCCTGCCATTTTTCCCTGCTTTGTGCAACGGGTCCCGGTGCATTGAGAAAGGAGCCTACCTTGAACTCTGCAATGGCTTTATGGACTTTAGCATCATCGAGTTTGAACTCACCATTCTCAAAGTCACCCAGTACATCAATGGCCAGTTCTGTCATTTGACCTATCTTTTCATCTAGAGTCATCTTGGAGAGGACAGAATCGACCTGTTGTTCTATCTTGGAGTCTTTAGGAATGGCAGGAGGAGCTACCTGCGTAGAGCAGGCAGCCATTGCCACTGTTGTTGAAATTAGTAGTATTTTTTTTAGTATCATATCAGAAAATATTATTCTTTAATCAATATTACAGAACAGTTACCATATCCACATAGTAGCCATGTCCTATGCAAAGGAATCCGTCTTCTGCCTGAATCTTATCCAAAACCTCTTGGGTGAGTTGTACTTCTTTCACACCGCCTTCCGAGAATTCAATCACAGAAGTGCCGGGCAGATCGGCCCACCAGCCAGAAGTAGTACGCAACTGATGATAAGCATCTTCTGAAGCTACAGAATAATGGATACTCAAAGTCGCACCAGCCTTAATAGAAGCAAATACATCTTTACCGATCAGGTTGAACATTTTGTTCGGATTACCGTCTGGCAAATCCCATGACACATAATGACGTCCTTGCCAAAGAACTGTTTCAGAAGAAACTACAACTGTCTGTTCGGTAACAATGATGCCGGAATTATAGAATTGCACATCTTCTCCGTCTTTCGTCTTTCCTGTCAGCTTATATTCTCCGTCTCCTAGTTCAGGACAGATAATTGCAATTTCTGTAGCAGTCTGCCGTGTGAATTCGGTGATAGCTTGTCCGGCAAATGTCAATGAGGCGATTTGATCGAGATTAATACCGGTTATCACCCATTCTTTGTTGGCATTGGTGCGGTCGGCTCCTCCGGTGACAAGCGCAGACCGGGACACATTGACTTTATTTGCTCCATATTCATTGCCATCAGCATCTACGAAAATCACTCGATACTCGCCTTCCGTCAAATCGGCAGGTACGGCATATTCTATATAGTTCCCGTCTTCAGATGTGATATAAGTAACATCGGTAATAGTTTTACCATCAATGATAATGCTTTTCACCTTGTTGAGGTTATCGCCGTAAAGAAGCGCTTTTGTACCCGGAACGATAATGCGTTCAAGTCCTTTGTCTATTGCCCATGGATCATCTGATAGAGGGTTTACCTGTACGGTACCTTCCCTATAAGTTGATTTACCGGCTTCGGTCGAGACTATTACCTTAAAACCGTATGTGCCCGCTTTGAGATTCATGTCGAGCGTAGTTCCTGTCTGCACTTCATTACCATCGATCAGCCACGATATAGTGGTATGATCTGCTGGTGTGACTGTCAACTTTATGGTAAGATTCGCATTCCGGCTGATAGTCGCAATAACAGGTAGTTGTCCGTTTGTCCGATCGGGAAAAATAGGATCAAGTATCCGTGGTTCATCATCAGCGGTAGCTGTTGAGAACGGATCTTCGTCGCTGCAGGCTGTGAATGTAAAACTCATAGCCAGCATGGCAAGTAGTATATAATATATCTTTTTCATATTTGACTCTTATTTGTTGTTATAGTTATTTCGTAACATCCCACCATACAGTTGTGTTCCAGCTATTAGTGCCGCCCATGCGGCTCAATGCCTCATCATAACTCTTTTTGTTGTAAGACGACTCAAGTACGGGGTAGCAAAGGCGTACGGGAATTTCAGAACCGCCGGTAAGGAATTGACCAAAGCCATATTCTGCCGGAGATTTAAGTTTTGGATAACCCGAACGACGGACATTTGCCCAACATTCAGCCGGATTAGTGAAGTGGAGAATCCATGCCTGAGTATTAATGGATTCCTTCTTTTGCTCGTCAGTATAGCCTATACCATTATTTTGAATAAACTCGTTGAAGCTTTCGTCAGACACCGCTTCACAATCATAATTATCGGTCAGGAAGTTCATAGCCGCACGTACACCTTCTTTGTATAGACTTTCTACAGATTTGCCTCCGACATTCCATTTTTTTAATGCTGCTTCTGCCAACAGGAATTTCACTTCCGAAGAAGTTATTACCACGCCCGGATTACTGCCATTAAGGAAATTGTTCGCTAATTTAGGTTCGGTTTCGCGAGTCACACTGATAGTGACATTCGAATTGGTTTCGGCCATTTTTTTCAATATATCGCTGTCGTAACCTGCCGGCCATGGTTCCCAAGAGTATGCACCCGGATCGCGTGGCTGAAATGGGATATTCTTTTCAAGCATTTCATCTGTCAGGTCAACACGATTGTCGGGACTTGTAGTACTCATAAGTTCGTCATAATAACAGCGGGCAATTCTGAACGTACGCGGATCGCCACTATTGTAGAGTTGATTGAAGAACGTAGAGCACAGATAACTGGGATTATTGGCAGGGTCATTACCGAAGAGTAACTGCGACAGGGCATTACCACGATAGTCGGTATAAGCTTCCTGTCCAAAACTGAACGCTATATCTATATACTTAATAAGTGCGTCATCACTGGCATTTTCAATAATGCCTCCATCGGCAGCCAGTGCTTCCTCAAATTCTTTTTGAGCTTTTTCGGGAGCCACATCGGAAATTCTCATGGCGAAACGTAAGCAAAGCGAGTTGGCTAGTTTTTTCCATTTATCCACACTACCATTAAAAATAACGTCACCTGTAATCTTGTCTTTGCTGGCATCGAAATTGGCAACAGCAGCTTTCAACTCAACGAAGAAACCATTATATATTTCTTCCTGTGTATCATAGCGGGGATTGAATTTATCCTCTAAGTAGCCTTTGCCCGCCTCACTGTAAGGAGCATCTCCATAAATGTCGGTGATAATGGACATCAGATAAACTTTGTATATACGCAGAGCAGAGTTAATATTTACCTTTTCGGGATCATCGGCTGTACGGTATTCAGCATCGGTGATGTTTTTAATACCATTGGAATAGAATATAGTCCATACACGACCCATCTCACTGTTATCCTGTGTGTGGCGGCCTCCAAAGTTAGTAGTATTCCAGCATCCCATAAGGTGCTGATTGAATGCATATAGGTAGTTACGGTAAATTTCTACCATATCGAGACTTCCATAAGTCTGTAATTGAGCTGTAGTAAGCTGGGCATTAGGATCAATGGATGGAGCCTTCGACGGGTCGGTGTTCATGTCTTCCATGTAACTGTCGCTACATGCGGCGAAGAACATGGCGCATGCCACCAGTATTGTTGTGATATATGATTGATTGTATTTCATTGTATATCTTATTATATGTGAATAAAAATTGAGGTCTCGTTAGAATTTTACGTTAACATTGACACCATAACTCTTGCGGGATGGCAACGAACCATATTCTAACCCCATACCGGTTGTATTATTGTAGTTTGAATCCGGATCAATATTTGGAATATTCTTCCACACGATGAACGGGTTGCGCGCAACAAATGAGAGGGTGAGACCTTTTATTGTACTTTTCAGCCATGATTGTGGTACATTGTAAGTCAATGTTATCTCGCGGCATTTTATGTAGGAGTTGTCATAGATAAACATTGACGGGGCATTACGGCTGACGCTCATCCAGTAATCTTCGGGATTGATGTAAATATCATTGGGGCGGTAGGTACCGTCACCGTTGTCAATTACACCTGGAGAGACAAAGCCGCCCGTAGGATTCCAATCAGATGACCCTTTGGCGATGCCTGCGGCTTGACGCTGCTCTTCCGATCTGTACCATTCTTCGCGTCCGGTAAGTGTTGCTTTCTCCTTACCCGATTCATAAGAAGCACGGGCTGACATAGAGTAGAGGTCGGCGCCCACCTTCACATCGAAGAGAGCCGAGAGCGAAAGGTTCTTGTAAGTTAAAGTAGTAGCGAGACCTCCCGTCCAATCCCATGAAGCGTTACCTAGTACATGGTTGCTCTTGTCGTACTGAGGTAAACCTGTCGTTGGATCGATAAGGATATCTCCGTTTTCATTGCGTAAGAAGTCAGGACCGACGATAGAACCAAAGTTTTCGCCTACTTTAGCTGCCACCTGAACATCGAGCCAACTGGCTTTCTCCAACTCGATCATGTCCATTCCATCTACAAGTTTCTTAACCTTATTACTGTTCTTAGAGAAGTTAATATTCAAGTCCCAAGAGAAATCTTTGATTTCGACAGGGCGTGTGTTGAGTGAGATCTCTATCCCTTTATTCTCTATCTCGCCGGCATTGATGAGGCGGTGAGTGTAACCTGATGTCCATGAAGTGGCCATACTCATAATCTGGTTCTTGCTGACTTGTGTATAATAGGTAACATCGAGACCAACACGGTTTTTCAGGAATTTCATTTCCAGACCTATTTCAAATGAATTGGTCTTTGTCGGTTTCAGGTTTTTATTAGGTATCGTATTATTATTGATATATCCGATAGTATAGCCCGGATAAGTAAACTTCGACTTGGTATAAACAAGCCCTAATTGATAAGGGTCGGTGTCGCTACCTACCTGTGCCCATGACATACGGAGTTTTCCATAAGGCATGGCATCCTGCAATTTGGTCAGTTCCGAGAATACAAAGCTACCCGAGAACGATGGATAAACATACATATTGTTGCCTGTAGGTAAGGTCGAAGACTGGTCGCCACGCAGGGTAGTGTCAAAGTATAACATGTGTTTCCATCCCAGATTGATAGCTCCGTAGGCAGAGTTGATTTGCTTGCGGTAACTGTTCTGATCGAAGCTGGTTTCATTGAAGCTCATCATAGCCACCACGTCACGGATTTGCATATCTTGTCCGGTAATGATAGTAGTCTGGTTGTTCACTTTATACATATTACCTCCGAGAGTAGCGTTGAAATCGAAATCGCCCCAGCTGTTATTGTAAAGAGCAAGTACCTCAAAATTATACATACGGTTGCGGAAGCTGCTGTTTTGCAGGCGACCTGCTTCATAACCGGGTGTAGTAGGAGCTTTGTAATCCTCGAAGGTAAACCAGTTGAGTTCGGCTCCGATAGTTCCTTGCAACTTTACATGACTGTTGATATTCCAGAGAGCTTTTCCGTTGAAGCGGAACTGGTCTTTCTTCGAATCGTTTGAATTTTTATATATGTCCCAGTAAGGATTCACGTTGTAAGGGTCCATACCATTCCAGTTTGCATAATTTCCGTTTTCGTCCTGATAAGTTTTCAGCCACTTTTGATCGTAAGTTGTGGCAAGTGTCATCAGGTTTTTACCGATATTCGATTTGCTGTCTCCCAATGCAGGACGGTTCTTTACATCTTCACGCGTATAATTAGCACTGAAGTCTAAATCCACTTTAGACAGGGTGGTATTGGTACGCAGATTAAAAATGTCGCGGCTCATATGCGTTTCGGGTACGATATCTTTGTTACGCATATCGGTATAAGTGAAACGTACGCCCGTTTTTCCGCTGTTTGCGCTGACTATGGCAGAGTTAGTGGCTGTAAGCCCTGTACGGAAGAAGCCCGAAGTATTGTCGGGTATGATGAGGTAAGGACGCTCCACGCCGTCGAAGTATTTGAGCATGTTGGTTCCGTCCGCTTTCGGTCCCCAGCTTTTATTGGTATTAGATACGGCATCGATACTGTAAGTTCCGTTACTGCCCATACCATATACCTGCTGTACATTGTTCCATTTGGCCAACTGTGTATCGAAGGTTAGTGTTCCGTTGTATTCTACACTGAAACTATCCTTTCCTCCGGCTTTCTTGGTTGTGATCAAAATTACGCCGTGGCTTGCGCGGCTACCATAAAGAGCCGATGCGGCAGGCCCTTTAAGAACAGACATATTCTCAATATCGTCAGGATTGATACTTGAAATACCATCACCGAGGTCAAAACCTCCGGATGTGCCCGCACTACCATAATTGGTATTATCGAGAGGAACACCGTCGATGACATACAAGGGCTGGTTGTTTCCCGTCATTTCGGTACTACCACGCAGGATAACACGGGTAGATCCGGATGGCCCGCCTGCGGTCTGGCTGACTACCAACCCTGCTACACGCCCCGCCATAGAGTTGATAACATTAGTTTCTTTGGCTTTCATCAAGGACTCTCCTTTAACCTCATCCACGCCGTAGCCTAATGCTTTACGCTCTCTCTTGATTCCTAGAGCTGTAACGACTACGTCGTCGAGCATTTTGCTGTCCTCGATCAAAGTGATATCCATAGGGGATTGACCTGCTTTTAGTTCCTGAGACTTATAGCCTATGTAGCTGATGACAATAGTGCCTCCGGACGGAATATTCAGGCTGAACTTACCCTCCATATCAGTTATGGTACCATTACTGGCGTTTCCTTTCTCAATAACGGCAGCTCCGATAACGGGGCCAAATGCATCTTTCACCGTTCCTGTAACTTTGTTACCTTGTTGTGCAATTGCGGATTGATCCGGGCTTGCCGCTGCTTTCACTTGTGGAATGGCTCCCAATAAGCAGAGAGACAATGTTCCACAGAACAACGTGTGTTTGTAATTTCTTACTTTCATGGAATATATAATTAAGATTAAGGTCGCAGACCTATTTATTGTTATTGTATATGTAACAACATCAAATAATTATAACTTAATGTTGCTGTGCTGAAGATTTTCTGTTGCTTAATAAATTTTCACCCAGTCGATGTACATATGTACTTTTTCTCCGTCTTTTAATGCCGTAATCTCGTTTATGTCAGTAATACCGGTGAAGGCTCCACCCACGGCAAGATTAAACAGAATGTAGCAGTTATCCTGAAAATACTCGTGGCGTCCACTGACTTTACTAATATCAAATGAATAGAATTTGATTCCATCAACAGATACTGTAAGGCTATTTTCGTTCCAATCTAATGAGTAGGTATGATATTTGCCGTCTTGCAGATTATTAGCAACATTTGCTGCATAGAATTCCTGCCGGTGTCCGGCTTCCATATCAGTACCATAATGAATGGCTGTGTTTACATATGTTTCGGTGGTTCCCGTAGCAATTCCGTTGCGCTCACCTATTTCCATAATATCGATTTCTCCACATTCTGGCCATTGTTTGTCATTGTCTCCCATCAACCAGAATGCAGGCCATAAGCCGTTGGCGGTTTTGGGAAGTTTAATGCTTGCTTCTATTTTTCCGTACTTAAAATTCTTTTTTCCTTGACTATTTACCCGTCCGGAGTAAATCTTATTTCCCTTACGTTCGGCTGTCAGGATCAACACTGATTTCCCTTCGTCTGTACCAACGGATACATATGCGGGATCATATGCTTGTAGTTCCTGGTTAACCCAGCCCGGTTCATGAACTTCTTTAGTCCATACATTTTCATTAAAAGAATCAAAGTCGTCTTTGAAAAGGAGCTTTTCTTGTCCTTCTCCAGGTTCCATATCTACATCGTTGGATGAGCAGGATTGATGGATAGAACACATTGTTAATAGTAGTAAGGCTATTACTTTTCTCATGCTAATGGTAGTTTAGGGTTACACTTGTTTCTCATGGCTGTTTTTGGGTACGGCCGGCAACAAAACATTCCGTCGTTTGTTTATCCGGCTTTTATCCTAAAGACACTGCACAAAGATGTTAATAGTATATAAAAATGATGGTCAGATATCTGACATATAAGGTTTGATTGCAGACATTTCTTCACCACAACCTACAGATATATGATCTTTTAAGTGTTTCTATATATGTAAATGGTTGATGTGGGTGAATGTTACTAAAAGTTGAATTATATAAAATAAAAAGTGCCAATAATAGAATGTTTACCGGCACTTCAATCGAAAAGTGAAATAGAGTTCAATCGGTTTGTTCGTATTTGCTTGGTTGGACACCAAATTGTTTCTTGAACAACGAACTGAAATATTTTGTATTGATAAATCCCGTATCAACCGCTACTTCTGTCACATTTCTACCTTCTTTTAATAGTTCGGCCGCTTTTTGAAGCCGTATGATGCGGATGAATTCTTGCGGGCCTTTTCCGGTCAATGATTTGAGACGGCTGTAAAAAAGAGTTCGGCTCATTGCCATTTCCTGACACAGAATATTGATATTGAAATCAATATCACTTATATTTTCGATGACAAGTTGAGTAGCCTGTATGACAAATTTACGGTCGTTTTCTGAAAGAATACTAGTTGGCGATTCGTCCGGTTTACTATCAAAGATATCCACTGTTTGTACAGATCCTTGACTTTCTTCCTTGTTTGTCTTGCTATTATCGGCTCCAACCTGTTTGATGACTTGCCGCATAAAAAAATCCCTTTGTCTGTTCCTGTTATCGATCAGGCTCTGTACTTTCAGTTTCAGAATTTCGGTACTGAAAGGTTTCGGAATGTAATCATCCGCCCCTTTCTTTAGTCCTTCAACTGTTGCATCATGACTTACTTTTGCAGTAAGCAGGACGAAGGGAATACCCGATGTATCCGGATTATCTTTAACCAACTTACATAGCTCGTCGCCTTGTATGCCCGGCATCATTACATCGGACAATATCAAATCTGGATATTCGTTTGACAGGTAGGAGAGAGCTTCTTGTCCGTTAGGAACATCAACTACCCGATAATCAGATTCGAAAGTTTTGCGCAGATAATAGCGGAGAGCCTCGTTGTCTTCTACGATAAGTAGCGTGTTTTTTGCTTCTTGGTCGATCTCGCTTTTGGAATCATTGCTTTCATATCCTGCAGTATTTGTAGCTTCAACAGGCAAGGACTCTTCAGATATAACAGTTTGCTTAGGCACCGGTTCGGGAACGGCATTCGTTCTTTGTAGCGTAATGGTAAAGATACTGCCCTTGTTCTCTTCCGACCGAAAGGTGATTTTTCCATGCAACATCTTTATTATACGGTGTACCTGCAAAAGACCGAATCCGGTGCCGCCCTCCTGCGATTTCCGTGCATTATCCGCTCTGTAAACATCGGTAAATATGTATTTCCGATCCTTTTTCGGAATTCCGATGCCGCTGTCTTTAATCTCTAGAATAGCCTTTCGTTTGGTATAGTTCAAACTTAAAGAAACATCGCCATGTGGCATTGTATATTTACAGGCATTGGTGATAAGATTGTCCAGCATCATTTCTACCATATGTCTGTCTGCCATGATGTAAACTTCTTCATCCGGCAAGGAAAGACTCAGGTGGAGTTGTTTCTTGTCGCATAATAGTTGAAAACTGGCTACTTCTTCTGAAAGAATGTCGTTGAGGTTTAGCGGAGTTAATATAAGTTGTTGCTTATGAGTATCGGCTTTCTCAAATTCGAGTAACTGTGTAACGAGCGTATAGAGCTTATGAGTATTATTACGTGCCAACTCCAGAAAATAAAGGGCTTTATCGGAAAGATCCTTCTCCTTACCCAAGTCTTCCAGTGGCGCCATGATAAGTGTCACCGGCGTTCTGATGTCATGTGCCGTATCGGTGAAGAACCTTATTTTGTCTTCATCGTATTTTTTCTGAAGCCGGTTGCTGTTATATCGCAAGATGAAGTAAAGAATAGTACCTGCGATACAAATGTAGAAGACCCAAGCCCACCAGGAATTCCACCAAGGTTGTGATATTTTCAGTATGAGTGTCCGTTCGGATATTATCTCCCTGTTACTTTGGCGTAAACTTCGTACCTTGAGTAGATAAGTTCCCGGAGAGACATTTTTATATTGTACTATGCCATTAGAGGATAAGTTACTCCATGATTTTTCGTACCCTTCCAGAATATACTGATAGGCAATGTCGCGTTGAAAACGATAGTTGATTGATTCAAATGTTATAGCAAAAGAGTTGTGTTTGTAATCAAGTCGAACTGTACCGTTAGTCAACATATTATGTATGACAGGACGTAGACGCATTTCTTCGTCAGCACCCACGTACTCTATTGTCAAGCCTGTAAATCGTAAAGGTGCTTGATAGTTTGTAGCAGAAATGGCATTGGGCATGATGCTAATAACACCGTTTGTGCTACCATAGACAAATCTCCCGTCGCTCAACCGAGCAAATGAAGATTTGTTGTATTCCTTGTCTATATCTCCTAAATAATTGAGATTAGATACCTGAAAATTTTCGATTAATGCAAGTCCCTTTCCTGTGCTTACCCATAAACGCCCTCTGGAATCCTTTTGCAGGCTATATACATCGTCGGACGGAAGCCCTTCATGCGTAGTGAATGTTCTTACTTCCCGTGTACGCATGTCATACAAATTTAATCCGCCGCCTTCAGTTCCCAGCCAAACAGTACCATCATCATTGAAAAGCATTGAAATGATATAAGCACTGGCATTCTGATTATGAAATTCCTGAAAAGTTGCATAGCGTTGTATATCGCCGCTATGTTTATTCACTATGCAGAAACCGTTTACTGTGGCCACTGCTATTTGGTTATGTTCCAATACTTCTATGGAATGAACCCACTTAATATCGTAAGAATGCTTGTATCGACCCTCCCTGTCCATTATCAGCAGATCTCCGTCAAGGCCTCCTACCCATAAGTCCCCGTCCATATCCTGTTTCATATAGAATATGTAATTTGTTGTCAGTGCGCCTTGCTCTTTGGTAAGGTGACGAACGACTTGTCCGCGACTGTTCAGAAGATAAACACCATCTCCGTAAGTCCCTGCCCATATCGAACCGTTTTCGCCTTTACACAAAGTAACAATAACATTACCTTTCAACCAATGGCCCCATGTGTGGGAAAATGCACTCCGGATACTGACTCCGTCATCACCAGCGAACCATAGGTCTCCGTTAGTGTTCTCTTCTATATCATTGATATTATTATTTGCCAGCGATTGTGGATTTCCTCTCTCATGTGCTAATATCGTGATCGGGTATCTCGATAGGATGGCAACAGATACACCTCCGGAATAACTTCCTATCCAGATATTTCCCTGACGATCTTTAGTGACAGCGTAAATGCCGTTACCCCGTAAGAAAATATCGGTACTATCCTCGGTACTCATAAGCAGACTCGCCTTCTTCGAGTCTCTATCGACAGTGTACACGCCTCCACCATCTATTCCTACCAATACTGTGTGAGTGTCGTAAATTGTGATATCTCGTATCGGATTAACAAAGCCCGAACCTTCTCCTTTCAGGGGAAGCAGGGCGGAGGTATTCAGGTTCATTATCCATAAGCCATTATTGAAAGTCCCTACCCAAAGTTCGTTTTTGGTAACATCGCAGAACAGGGTTTGTACATCTTTCCCTTCTATCAGCCAGCGTGGTTGGCCCAGTCTGGAATGTGAAAGTTGTAATACTCCCGTAGAAGTACCGACAAAAAGCGATTCGCCTGTAGAAACAATATCATTTACATACTGTTCGGGGATAATAGTTGTTATACGACCGTCGGCCTCTTTTTTGTACAGTCCTCTACTTAATCCGAACCAGAATGTTCCGTTATGATCCATGCATAACTTATTAAGTATGATCTCCCCACTGATAAACTGTCCTAAAAATAAATCTTGTTCAAAACAGTCATTCTGAATGGAATAACGGTAGATTCTTCCTGTATGGTCGTATGCCCACAATCCTCCATATCGTTCATTATACAGCAAACGAAGCCTGCGCCCGGCCATGTCTCCATAATGAAAGTCCCCCGGTAAAGTATAGCTTTTTACGCTTTGACCATTATAGCGGTCTATCCCTACTTTGGTTGCAATCCATATTACGCCATGTCTATCTTCGACAATAGAAAACACACGTTGACTACTAAGCCCTTCGGAGTAACCGATATGTCTGATGTCAAACATATTGTTTGTTAATTCTGCATTAACTACAATACATATCATCCATAATGCTATGGTAATAATATATTTCAAAAATATTCTCATCATCAGGATTTCACAAATAGATAATAGATAAATAAAAGGTTAAAAGACTACCGTATATTTCAGAAAATACATTCTGAATGCTTTTTGTATATAAACCTATCTAAATATAATAAAAGTATAGAATGTTTTATATAAAAAAATTAATTTCTTTTTCGTTAAGTAGAAGAGTTAGTTAACCATACCATATAAAATAAATTTATAGAAATCTATTCTTTATTCATTAATTATACGTAAGTTTGTTTCATCTCTGTTAGGGGTGTTCTTTTTATAAGAGCTGAGATTAGACCCTTGAACCTGATATGTTGTAATTGACATCGTAGGGAAACGGAACATAAAAAGATTATAATACTGTATATATAGTATATGTCAAGCCGTTTCATATTAATGAAACGGCTTTTTTATTTTTTAATTATGTATATATCAAAAAGGATAATATGATAAACATAGAACATCTTATACGAGACTTAAATCTCATCAGGAAACAATCACCTCTTATACATAATATTACTAATTATGTGGTAATGAATAATACAGCTAATGCATTGCTCGCTATAGGAGCATCTCCCGTAATGGCTCACTCCGTAGACGAAGTCGAGGAGATGGTAAGCATAGCTTCATCTCTGGTTATCAATATTGGGACGTTAGATGCTGCATGGGTAGAAGCTATGCTGATAGCAGGAAAAAAGGCATTACAAAAATCGACACCTGTCGTTTTTGATCCTGTTGGAGCAGGAGCTACAATATATCGGTCGAAAGTATGCAAGCTGATAATAGAAGAATGTAAGCCGTCTATTATCCGGGGAAATGCTTCGGAAATTATAGCATTGCTGAATACTGAGGCACAGACCAAGGGCGTTGACAGTACAAATACATCTGATGCCGCCTTAAATTCTGCCAAGGCATTAGCCAGCCTGACAAACTCAGTAGTTGTAATTAGTGGCGAATCAGACTATATAACTAACGGAACAGTGGTTGAAACAGTCAAAAACGGGCATCCGATGATGGAAAAAGTTACCGGAATGGGGTGCACGGCAACCTCCATTGTTGCGGCATTCGCTGCGGTAAATAATAACCAACTTGAAGCTGCCACGCATGCCATGTCAGTAATGAGTATCGCGGGGGAGATTGCAGCTGCGATTTCAAAAGGAAACGGAAGTTTGCAGGTGAACTTCCTCGATACATTGTTCAATATAGATGAAGATATGATTAGAAAAAATATCAGACAATGAAAGACTTCGATTTAAGCTTGTATCTGGTTACCGATCGTTCTTTGTCGTTAAACAGACCACTGGAATATGTAGTGGAAGAGGCTGTAAAAGGCGGTGTTACAATGGTACAACTCAGAGAAAAAGACTGTTCATCCAAAGAATTCTACGAGTTGGCTGTAAGATTAAAAATTTGCCTGAAACCTTACAAAATACCGCTTATTATCAACGACAGGTTGGATATTGCCCTTGCTTGTGATGCCGAAGGTTTACATATAGGACAGGAAGATATACCTTGCGCAATTGCACGAAAATTGTTCGGTAAACATAAAATCATCGGTCTTTCGGTAGAGAATGTACAAGATGCAATTGATGCCAATAAGCTAGATGTGGATTACATCGGCATATCTCCGGTTTTTAACACTTCTACCAAAACTGATACAGCACAGGCTTTGGGGTTGGATGGAATACGTAAAATAACGCAAATATCAATGTTTCCGAGTGTGGGTATCGGGGGGATCAATACCGGAAATGCCCGTGAAATTATACAAGCCGGAGCCGATGGTATTTCTGTAGTTTCAGCTATTATGTCGGCTAAGGAGCCTCTGCAGGCTGCGTCTCAATTATCAGAAATTATAACCCTTTCAAAAAAAAATATAGATATATGAAGTGGAGCGAAAAAACATGGCTTGCAGCAAAGCCCGTCTATGATAAAATTCTGGAATTACCATTTATACAAGAATTGATGAATGGAACACTTGCCAACGAAAAATTTATATTCTATATCAGGCAAGATGCTGTTTATTTGGCTGAATACGGAAGAGTACTAACAGGAATAGCGTCGCGACTGGCTTCAATAAAGCATATCTCCGCATTCCTTAACTTTGCAAGCGAGAGTATTATTGTAGAGCAAGCATTACACGAATCTTTTGTACACGAACTGAGCAGTGACAAAACAGAAGCAACGCCCAGCTGTTTGTTGTACACGTCCTATTTACAGAAGCAATTAGCCGGCGCCCCACTTGAGGTAGCATTAGCGTCTGTATTGCCTTGTTTCTGGATTTATAAAGAAGTAGGTGACTATATTCTCGAAAATCAGGCGAAAGGTAATAATCCATATCAAAGCTGGATAGATACCTACGGAGGTGAAGGTTTTTCTGAATCTGTATCATTAGCTATCTCTATTTGTGACGAGGTTGCGGAACAATGTACCGGAGCTCAACAGCAAGCAATGACAGAGGCTTACCTTATGTGTTCAAAATTTGAGTGGATGTTTTGGGAAAGTGCATACAGGCAAGAAGAGTGGAAAATCTGAACCCACAGACTTTTATTATATTACGAAGAAATGAAAAAACAATATAAGATAGCTTTATCCATTGCAGGCAGTGACCCCAGTGGAGGAGCAGGTATTCAGGCTGACCTTAAGACATTTTCGGCATGCGGTTGTTACGGAGCAACAGTGATAGTTGCCGTAGTGGATGAAAATACGGTTGGGGTGACCGACGTTCACCCTATTCCTGTGCCTTTTGTCGCAGGGCAGATCAAATCTGTACTGGATGATATAGGTGCTGATGCCATAAAAATAGGAATGTTACACTCGTCCGAACTGATCCGGACAGTAAAGGATACATTATTGCATTACGATATTAAAAATATCGTTCTGGATCCGGTGATGGTCGCCACATCGGGGGACAAACTCTTACAGGATGAAGCAATTAATACTTTAAAGACGGAACTGATCCCTTATGTCCGTATCATAACTCCTAATATTCCGGAAGCAGAGATATTACTTGGAAAAAAAATACAAAGCCAGGAAGATTTACCTCTCGTAATCAAAGACCTGTCTTTTGGACGGTCTGTATCTGTACTACTGAAAGCAGGGCATCTTACAGAGGACGAATTGATAGATGTCTTTTATAATGCTGAAACGGACGAAATAATAAAGCTTAGATCGAAACGGATCGAAACCCTGAACACACATGGTACAGGTTGCACCTTTTCATCAGCTATAGCAGCTTTTCTTTCTCATGGCTTGCCTCTTAATGATGCAGTACGAAGTGCGAAAGAATATATGAATAAAGCGATTCAGGTAGGTTCGCAATACAAAATAGGAAAAGGGCATGGCCCGGTTCATCATTTTTTCGATTTTTGGGAATAAGAAAACAATAGTTAAGCGCCTAGTCCGTAATATTAAGGAGTACCTATTTAATAAAAGCTTTTAGCTCAATATCAAACAAAGATTAACTCTGCCGATGTATCATTTCTTAATAAATATTTTTTTGACAAACAATTAACGCATATTGTTGTTGAAAAAGCAGTGACACAATTTAAATGAATATAAGTTATGAAGTACATTGGATTGCTGGTTTTAACTGCCAGTATAATATTGACGGGCTGTGTAAGCAAAAAGCAATATGCAACTCTGGAAACGGATTACAACAAAGTACAAGGTGAACTAAGGGAGAGCCAACTACAATTGACTGAAAGCCGTACCCGTGCAGCCAGTTTAGAAGAAAGGCTCGCAGAGGCTCAACGGAACAATCAGGAATTGCGGGTAGCCTATACAGAAATGCAGAACTCATTGAATAAAAGCCTTTCACAAAACTCGCAAGGTAATGTGAATATAGCGAAACTCGTGGATGAAATTAATGCATCTAACCGCTTTATACAACATTTGGTACAGGCTAAGAACAAATCGGATTCATTGAATATTGTTATGATCAATAATCTGACCCGTTCGCTTACCCGTGACGAAATGCAGGATATGGATATTCAGGTTCTGAAAGGGGTGGTATATATTTCTTTGGACGACAGGATGCTGTACCGTTCGGGAAGTTATGAGATCAGCGATAAGGCAGGAGAAATTCTCAGCAAGATTGCGAAAATCATTATGGATTATAAAGATTATAGTGTATTGGTGGAAGGGAATACAGATACCGATCCCATTTCACGCACTAACATCCGTAACAACTGGGACTTAAGTGCATTGCGTGCATCTTCTGTTGTTCAGGCATTGCAAAAGGATTACGGAATTGATCCTAAACGTTTGACTGCCGGCGGACGAGGTGAATACAACCCGATAGCAAGTAACAGTACTGCCGAAGGAAAAGCCCGTAACCGTAGAACGCAGATTATTATTACACCCGAACTCGACCAATTTATGGATCTGATCGAACAGGCTCCGCAGAGCTCACTTGATAATCAGTAATAATCAATGATAGTAAAAAAAGGTTGTCTCAATTTAAAGAGACAACCTTTTTTTTCATCATTATATCGGTCTGTTCGTCATTGCCGAGTTTGAAGATATGTTTATCGAATTCTTCGAAGCCATTCTTCTTATAAAACCTGATCGCTCTTGGATTTTCTTCCCAGACTCCCAGCCAAACATAATCTGCTTCCTTTTGTCGGGCTATTTCAATCGCTTTATCATAGAGTAGTTGTCCTACATTTTTTCCATGGTAATCTCGTAATACATATATCCGTTCTATTTCTAAGCCCTTATTATCCTTTAATTCGGTCTGGGATTGTCCGAAATTTAACTTTAGATACCCGATAACAAGGTTGTCTACAGAAGCAAAATAAAATTCGGAATACTCGTTTTCCAGCTCTTCGGTTACTCTCTCTATTGAAAGGTTTTCTTCCAGATATTTCGCCATATCTTCTTTGGTATTTACCGCCGAAAATGTTTCGAAAAAAGTTTGCCTGCCAATCTTTTGTAATTCAGATGCTTCGTTTAGGTTTACTCTTCTTATAACTATGCTTTGCATGTTTTATTTAAATTTACTATTAGTGTAATCGTATGGAATACTAGTGCCAACAACTACATCTTCTATCTTTTCTATAATCAGCCAGTCATCCATGTTGCTTTGATGGTCAAAATCGAGAGGCTCAATTTCTTCGGTTTCGGCAAACTCAATTAAGCAAAGACATTTCTTATGCCAGCGCTCTTTCTGTTTATCATTAAGACTTAGCTTTGGCTGATTAGCTTCGAGAACAGATATTATTTCCTGATCCGATAGTTTTATTAAATTCTCTACTTTTACGACTTGAGCTTTTGCCGAAATTTTCTTCGATCCCTTTTTCATGAAATAAAGGGTCTCGCCTTCGAGAACCCTGCTATGAGGTATTTTACGTCCCGCAGCACCACGGATAATCATAGTTTTTTCACCACTTAATATCTTTTCTAACACTCTAGCTTTGTCGTCGCAATAGACTAAATGTACCATAGTTTTTATTGATTGATCATAAAGATATAAAAAGAAAAGCAGAATTTTTCTTTTGAATTATATGTCAAAGCAGATTGTTGTAAGATAAGATTCCATAATTTAAAGCTATAAATACCGCATTTATGGTATTGGGTGGATTTTTGAAAATAAGTTAATTTGCATTAAAATCACTATAGTTAATCAGACGGCAAAATGAAACTACTTATTAAACAATCCGCTTTTACTTATCAAAAGAGTTTTTTCTTAAAAACACTTTTAAAATTATCATCTTCTTTCCTGAAAAATTCTTCTTACTTCCGAATGCGAATGTGTTGCTGATGCAAAATTGAAAATCGCACAATTTTACTCATAAATATTTACTGACCAAACTGTATGGTTAACGGCTGATGCGTTGACTGTGTAGAACATATACTTATATAAAATAGGCGAACACTTCCTCCTCCGACGGCAATTGGTATTGGAAGTGCTCTTGATAAAATAATTTATCCATGGTAAAGATAACTAATTTCTTTAAAAGAAGTCACTCTTCTTTTTCTATCACAAGGTGTATTTACATTTTTTTACTTCTGTTTGTATTTCCGGCGGCTATCTATTCGCAAACAACGCTGCGTGGATATGTTTTTGATGAAAAGACCAAAGAACCGGTAACGGGTGCGACTATTGTTGAGAAATCGACGACCAATGGTGTTTCGACCGGTATTAACGGGGAATTCAGTTTACGGGTATCAAAGAAAGCTCCCGTTACATTATCAGTAAATCTGCTTGGGTACAGAACGCAGGATGTTATTGTAGTAACGGCTGATGAGGAAATTAACATATACCTCTCGGAAGATGTAAATGCGCTCGATGAAGTGGTAGTTGTAGGATACGGAACCCAGCGGCGAAAAGAACTTACAGGGTCTGTCGCGTCTGTATCGAAAGCAACATTAGAACAACCTGCAACATCCATTAATGAACTTTTGGGCGGGAGCATAGCCGGACTGAATGTTACTCAGACATCAGGACAACCCGGAGGAGGTTCGGCTATCCGTATCCGTGGAGGGAATTCTATCTATGCAAGTAACGAGCCGCTTTATGTAATCGATGGCTTTATCTTTTTCAGTGAAAAGAATGCGACTCAGGCGGGAGTAGGAGGGATTGACGGAAGCCTTGACCCATTGGCATCTATCAACCCCTCGGATATTGAGTCGATAGAAGTACTGAAAGATGTATCGGCAAAGGCTATTTATGGATCACGTGGGGCAAATGGTGTAATTCTGGTAACAACCAAGAAGGGAAAACGTAATGGAAGTACAGTCCGTTACCAGTATACAATCGGGATAGATAAATCGGCTAAAAATCTTGATCTGATGACAGCCAAGCAATGGCTTGCTGTACAGAAAGAATACTTTAATGATAAACCCAGCCAATATTATTCGCAAGACGAGCTGGCTCAGTTCGGAAAAGGAACGGACTGGCAGGATGCCGTATTGCAGACAGGCGTATCTCAGACTCATGAATTATCCATCAGTGGGGGAGACGAAAAAACACGTTATCTGATTTCGGGGAACTATACCGATCAAAAAGGAATTATCCTTAATTCGGGTTTTGAACGGTTTAGCGGGCGTCTTAATCTCGATCGTGACCTGTTAAGCAATCTAACCGTAGGTGTTACAGCTACGGTGAACCGAAGCAAACAGGATGCGCTCACTACTTTTGAAGGAAGTAATTATAATGATTCTCCTTATTCGCATGGTATCGCCAATTCGTTAACCTATGCTTTGTATATGCCTCCTGTACTATCGATTTATAATGCCGATGGAAGCTATAATTACACTAATCCGTTTGAATATAGTTATCTGAGCTATTACGGTCAGGCTGCTAATCCGGTGTCGGACCTGAAAAATAGCATCGGTCAGACTGTTAGTACATCATTACTGGGGAATTTTTATGCTCAATATACAATTATTGACGGATTGAAAGCAAAAATCAATGCAGGTGCGAATATCGACTACATTACTCAAAACTATTTTGCACCACCTTATACAGCTTTAGGGCTAAATCAGGATATTCGTGGGCGGGGCGCTATCGGAAACAGACGTACAGATGTAACCCAAACCGAATATTTACTTAATTATACAAAACAACTGAATCCGGAACACTTTATTGATTTATTAGGGGGTTATACTTATCAGAAAACAACAACAAATTTTTCGGTAGCTCAGGCAAATCACCTTGAATCCTTTGATAATCTGGCATCGGGTGAAGAACTGCCTCCTATCTCCCGTAAGCAGAATGCATCTTTTAAATCTTTTTTAGGCAGGGTGAACTATACGC
This sequence comes from Indolivaga macrotermitis, assembly GCF_900128985.1. Lineage (GTDB taxonomy): Bacteria > Bacteroidota > Bacteroidia > Bacteroidales > Dysgonomonadaceae > Dysgonomonas_A > Dysgonomonas_A macrotermitis. Next base: position 359,793 of record NZ_FQUC01000001.1, read on the forward strand.
TTTTTGACAGGTACAATTTAACTGCTACATACCGGGCGGACAAATCTTCGCGCTTTGCCAAAGGGCACGAATGGGGTTATTTTCCTTCAGTAGGCTTGTCGTGGAATGTCAATAATGAGACATTCCTCAAACCTCTGGCTCCTGCTTTGAGCACTTTGAAACTAAGGCTGACTTACGGACAGGCGGGCAATCAGGAAATTGACTTTGATGAATATGATCAGTATTTCAGTGTAGGCAGGTATAATGGAGCACCGGCTTATGACATGACTAATCTTGGTAATTCGGATCTTAAATGGGAAACTACAACTGAATATAATGTTGGTATAGATGCCGGATTCCTGAATGACAGGATAACCCTGACTGCGGATGTTTATTACAAAGAAACCCGTGATTTGTTGCTAAAGGTGCCTGCGCCTCTTGGTTCGGGAACAAGTGAAAAACAAATCGTAAATCTGGGGAATGTGACTAACAAAGGCTTCGAATTTGCCGTAAATGCGAGATTAGTGGAGCGTAAAGCTTTTTCATGGTCGGCATCGGCAAATATAGCACGGAATATTAACCGCATTACAGATTTAGGAGACTATAATGGATTGACGATAGGTACAGATCAGGAACAAATCCTGCAGGTAGGCGAAGCTGTCGGCTCCTTCTATGGGTACCGGTTTCTGGGAGTTGTACAGACCGGTGAAGATGTATCCAGTTTGCCCCAGATCGGGGGAAATACTCCCAAACCCGGCGATGCTAAATACGCAGATGTAAGTGGTGCTAACGGAGTTCCCGATGGGAAAGTAACACCCGAATACGATAGGGTAGTGTTAGGTAGTGTACAACCCGATTTTACTTACGGATTTTCTTCTAATATTATTTATAATAAGTTCGATTTATATATTCTTTTTCAGGGATCGCAGGGTAATCAGGTATATAATCTGTTACGGCGTTACCTCGAACGTCCGAATGACTCATATAACATGTCTGCTGCTTTACTTAATAGCTGGACAGAAACTAACCCGTCTAACTCTATACCCCACCTGAACAGTACAAGAACCACCGAATTGGATAGCCGTTATGTGGAAAATGCTTCTTTCCTTAAATTACGGAATATAACACTTGGTTATACTTTACCGGTGAAGATAAACACATCCTCCGTTAAGATACGGTTCTTCGCATCGGCCCGAAACCTATTTACTATCACCAAATACAAGGGGTATGATCCCGAAGTTGCAAGTGGAATAGACTTGGGTGTTTATCCATCCTCAAGAAGCTTCATGGCAGGAGCTAGTATTACTTTCTAAGAAAGAAAACCGAATATTATATAAATTAAAACTATTGGAAAAATGAAAAAGAATCTATTTTTACAAGTAGTGTTACCTGCACTTGTCTCCATCGCTCTGCTATCGTGCAGCGATGATAATAACGAATCAGGTGGTGAAAATGGAGGCGGAAGCTCTTCATCAGTGACAACACGTTCGGAAGCAGAAGCTTTGGCTAATGCTGTATACGGACCTTTACAAACTCTTTCGTCATCTTATACCTTCCTTTTGGAATCAGCTACCGAAACCACTATTTCTTTTGAAGAAGTAGACGATTCTAAAGATGGTCCACAGGTGAGTATATTTGAAACTACGCCGAGCAACTGGTATGCAATTAAAGTTTTCAACCGTTTGTATAAGAGTATAGGGGCAGCAAATCTAGCTATCGAAGAAATCAGCGCTGCAAATGTAAGTACCAGCCTGACAGAAGCGGATAAGAACCTTTTTGTTGCCCGTGCGCGGTTTATCCGTGGGTATAATTATTTCCAATTGGTACAACTGTTCGGAGAGGTTCCGTTAGTTCTGGCTTCCAATAGTACCGAAAGATCGCGGGCTTCTATTGACGATGTGTATACTCAGGTAGTAACAGATTTGACCGAAGCCTACTCAGGTTTACCGGCATCCGACAGTAATAAGTCTAATCCTTCTCAAGGAGCGGTTAATACAATCTTAGCGAAAGTTTATCTGACATGGGGACAAAATCCGATTACCTCAGACGAGATTTCGGCAATTTCGGGGACAACCGACCCTTCAAAGCCGACTGTAGATACCGACAAGTTACAGAAAGCAGTAGAATATGCCAATAAAGTAATAGACAGCGGAAATTACCAGTTATTGGCTGATTATAATGGGATATGGGGAGTGTCTAATGAAAATAATGCAGAGGTTATCTTTTCTATTCATCACGATGGAGACGGTATTGATGCTCAGGGAAATCATCAGACACACTGCGGTTTTACATGGCCTAAAAGTGCGAGAACCGATCCCCATATCAGTTATGCCGATATTACGCTCGAAAATCGCATTCCCGGTGATTATGATACCCGGAAATTATTTTCTTATGCAACTCGTGTAGAATATACAGATGGCGTAGTAGATACTTTAACATGGCCGGTGAGTATTGTACGCCCCGGTAAATGGATACACCGTATAAATGACGGGACTTACCGTGCCGTTGACGAACAACCTAACAATATTGACCATATCGATTTCCGTTATGCTGAAGTATTGCTGATTAAAGCTGAAGCATTATTCTTTTTGGGTAGGTCGTCAGAAGCTTTGCCTCTTATCAACCAGATCAGGGAAAGAGCTTATGGAGGACATTATGAACACGGAGGACGTCTGACTGCATTAACTGCGGAAGTATTATACAATGAATGGGACTATGAGCTCGCTTTCGAGCAAAAGCACTGGCTGAATCTTGTTCGTTGGAGAACCCTGCTTTCTCAGGTGAAAAATACAGTTCCCAACTACGAATACTATAAATCGGAATATCAGTCGGCAGCAACGATTAAGGAAGCATTCCCTGAATTGGGAAATACCGTAAATGCAGCGTTTTATGCCCGTGTATATAAACATCTGCATGCTAAGGTTGATAATTTACATGGTAAATTTTATAGATTTCCGATACCCCTTAGTGAGGATTACACAAGCCTGGATGTTACTCCTCAAAATCCCGGCTACTAACTAAATAAAATACAATACCAACAGTGCTGCTATGTTTAATAACAGCACTGTCTTTTTATCTGTAAATCTTGCATTTGAATAATCTTTGTACTATTTTTAGTAGCAAACTTTGCAACGATTAAATTTTATCAAATACAGGCTTTATGGAAGAGAATAAAAAGAAGATTATGACTACCAATCAAGGTAATCCAGTTGACAATGACCAGGCTTCGATAACAACAGAGAAGCCAACCATGACCCTTTTATCTGATGTGCACACTGTGGAAAAGCTAGCTCACTTTGATCGTGAACGTATTCCCGAAAGAGTTGTACATGCAAAAGGTTCGGGGGCTTTTGGCTATTTTGAAGTAACACATGATGTAACCAAGTACACTTGTGCCGATTTTTTATCTGCAGTCGGGAAAAAGACCGATATGCTTGTCCGTTTTTCTACAGTAGGAGGAGAAAGAGGATCAGCCGATTCGGCACGTGATCCGCGTGGATTTGCCCTTAAGTTTTATACCAATCAGGGTAATTATGACATGGTTGGTAATAATACTCCGACGTTCTTTATTCGGGACGGGATCAAATTTCCTGATTTTATCCATACCCAGAAAAGAAACCCGATCACAAATTTGAAGGATGCCAATATGTTTTGGGACTTTCTGTCTCTGACTCCCGAGAGTATTCATCAGGTGACTATTTTGTTCTCAGATCGTGGTACTCCTTACGGATATAGGAATATGCATGGTTATTCGAGCCATACCTATATGTGGTACAATGCCAAGGGTGAATATCATTGGATCAAATGGCATTTCAGAACCGATCAGGGTATCAAAAACCTGACAGATGCAGAAGCTACAGAGCTTGCCGGAACCGATCCTGATTATGCAACCCGTGACCTACACGAAAGTATAGAAAAAGGAGATTTCCCCTCATGGACTGCTTATGTGCAAATAATGACACCGGAGCAAGCTGAAAATTTCAGGTTTGATCCGTTTGATATAACTAAAGTATGGTCTCAAAAAGAGTATCCGCTTATCCCTGTCGGTAAATTTACTCTGAATAGAAATCCCGATGATTATTTTGCAGAGATAGAACAGGCTGCTTTTTCTCCCGGTAATTTTGTTCCGGGTATCTCATCTTCTCCTGATAAGATGTTGCAGATACGTTTGTTCAGTTATCCTGATACCCATCGCCACAGGTTGGGGACGAACTTCCATCAGATACCTGTGAATATGGCTAAATCTGAGGTTAATACCAATCAGAGGGATGGTGCCATGAATATGGGAATGCCCGGAGGTGCAAGTCCTGCCCCTAACTATTATCCGAACTCATTCAACGGAGCAGCTCCCGATGCAGCATTTACACCGCCACCTATAGATGTACAAGGTCTGGCTGCCCGCCATGAATATGTTACAGGTGATGTGGATTTTGTTCAGGCAGGAGATCTGTACGGACGTGTTTTGTCCGATTATGATAAAACGAATCTGATAAGTAATATTGTAGGACATATTAAGAATGCCCAGCAACGCATACAATATCGTCAGACTGCGCTTTTCTATAAATCACATCCCGAATACGGTACACGTGTAGCCGAAGGATTAGGGCTGGATGTAGAAAAAGTGAAAGCATTAGCTGCAATGACTCAGGAAGAACGGGTTAAAGCTACCGCACAATAAATAAAAAAGGATGATTTGATAAGAATCATCCTTTTTCTATGGAAACTAATTAATTAAAATACAATGCGGGCAGTCCGAATTACCCGCATTGTACACCATACCTCCTATAAAAAGGAGGGGAACCATGAAAGTCTTCTAAAATATGATTTGAAAGCGTGTTTGGATTGAATTTAATGTTTGATTATCAAAGCCGGCTCTGTCTGTTACATGTGTATACGAGTATCTAACCCTCCAGATCATATACTTATTTATGTAATAGTTGAATCCTACAGCTACATCATTAAGGCGTCCTCCTCTGATATCCGATTTGCTATCAGACATATCGGTATAGTTATATGAAAGCACACCTTCCAGAGATCCGGGAGCAGGAGTTGCAATTCCTGAGTCAGGATTTGAATATTTGTAGTTTCCCCCCTTAAACAGACCTCTTACAGTAGCATAAGCTCCACTGGCCTTATAACTATCAAAGTCACTTTTTCTGTTTACATTAAGATAATAGTATTGAGTCTCAAGCCCGATTGCACCATAAGCGGCAGCAATTTCAGGAGTGAATTTGAATAAATGCTTAGCATCGGTTATAGTAGCTTCTACTGCCGAAACTTTAGCTATACGGGATGGGAAGTTTGCCGATAATACGAAACTATTATGGTTCAGTTCTTCGTTGCTGTTATACCGGGGTTTCTCGTAAGCACCCGATATACCTACATGGAAGATAGCTCCATCGGCGCGGAATGGGCGATAAACCAAGCGGCTCATAAAACCAAACCCTTGTTTCTTCATCTCATTAGAGGATTTTTTCATTGCCTCGTTTTCAACAAAAGCACTAGCTGTTCCGAAGAAGTCATTCTTGTCATGAACATACATTGCACCGATTAATCTCGAATTGAAGAAAGCCTCGTTACTGGCAGGTTCTTCCATTGTGATCTTCATTGAAGAACTGGTTGAACTTTGCAGACCGAATTGGTGAACGAAGTGTCCGACACGTAGTAATGATGATGGAGAAAATTGTTTTTCCACAAAAACGTCTTTCAGAGACACTTTTCCGTATGCATAACCGATATCAAGTTTGGCTTTGTAGCTTCCGTATGATGCTTTAGCTCCAACCCGAAGGTCGGGAATAGCAACTCCGTCAACTAAATCATCGTTTTTAGAATCAAGATATCCGGCATCCATCAGTATTCGTCCCGAAGGGCTTACAGTAAGCTTGTCCTGTGCATGTACCTGAGCTGCTAATAAAGACAGTCCCAGTATTCCTAATAATATATTCTTTTTCATGGTATTACTTATTATGTGTTGTTAAAGTATTATTCGTTATTTTCTATCGCTAGGTTTTACTTTTCCGGCGCTTTGAAGTTTAGTAAACTCGTCTTTCGCTTTTCTTAATTGAGTCATAAAAGCGTCATTAGCGTGAAGGCGTGCTACAACTGCACTCGCAACCAATCTGGCAGCATCAACGTCACTTTGGAAGTGGTATCCGCAGATAACCCTGCTTTGTCCCATTTCGTAGCCACGTTTCAGAATTTCATTTTGTCTGTCAGTATTGATTTCAGCCAAAACAAGAGCGGTAGCCCAACCGATAGCTGTGTGTCCTGATGGATACGACCCATTTGTCGAAAGTTCTTGTTGTTGTTCAGGGTTACAAGTCATTTGGTTGTAGAAGCTGAATGGACGCACACGCATGTAATAATCTTTAGCGTGGCGGGTTGCCAGGTCTCCGGCATCTTCTCTCATGTTTATTACAAGCTTATGTATTTCGGGAGTATTCTCCTTTGTAATAGTTACCCCGAAAGCTTCGGAAAATGCCATAGGTACACCATTTCCGTCTACGCGGGCATCTTGTACAGCCTGATCTCCTCTAGGTGTGTTTCTTTGTAATAATCCCCAGTCGTATCGCGATTTATCGTATAAGAATAGAATACTGCTGGCTTCAGGAGGAGGGGGGAGGAGTTCTAAACTGTTAGCAACTTCAGATTCTTCCAAATAGAACAAATCGGGAGCGGTTCTTTTATCTTTTATTTTCTTTTCCTGACCAAAAGAGTTCAAGGAAATAAGAGAGCATAGTAATAGTACTAATGTGAATTTTGTTTTCATGATAATATAATTTTAATTGTTTATTAAGTAGTGATTTTTAGAATCAAAAAATAGAGACACTTTTAATTGGAAACTGAACCAAAACTAGAACTTAAACCTAATTTAAAATAGTTGTCAACTTTGATTTGACATTTTTGAGTGTTACAACCTTTTACAATATATATTCGTATATATCACTGCTTAACAGCTTGTTGTTTTGTTGTTGTATTACTTGATTGCTTCGTATGCAGTGATCGCTTGGTCAAATCTTCCGACAACATCGTCGAAGTTGTAAAGACCGAATTCATTTGCTGTCAGTCCCGATATTTTCATCTGAAAACTTGCAGGAGGATTGTCCAGATTCAATAGTAACAGCTTTCTCAATTGGTCTGTGGTTTGGTAAACTAAGTTGACGCTGATGTATTCTTTTTTCGTCCTCTTATCCTGCCATTTTTCGAAAACAAGCTTACTGCCGATCGGGGTTTTCTTTTCTATTGTATTGGGTAATGAATATTCTTCGAATTGTAGTGCATTGGTCACAGAGCAGATGTTGGAATCATGCCCAACCAAGAAGGTAAATTTCCGGGCATTCGAGTTCAATTCGTCCTTCAGATATACTAGTAGAGGATGTGCAACATTGGTTGCTACGATAGGTGCTGCAAATAGTACATCTCCATAAACATCTTTGATCTTTGAGATATTCTCCCAGTCTTTAACTGTCAGGTCATTACCAAAAGCCGCTTTTTTGTCGTCAGGCTCTTCAAAATATTGTAATATAAGGGCATCGGCAATTGTATTCGCAATCTTCAACGATCCTGCCATATTAGGTTCATCTCCTAATTTGAATGTCAGTTGAGTATTGTAGTCATTTAAAGCACATGTATTACCCTCTTTGCAAGCCGGCGAATTTTTCATATCGGTAACCCTCTCTATAAGATCGTAAGAGGCTTTTAAAGATTCGTTTATGCCAACAATGCCTTTGGTTCCACCCATTGCGCTAATCTCTTTTAATGCTTGAGCCTTAAATTCTTCGCTCACTTTTGTCAAACGAGGGAAAAATAACGGGTCCATTTTGCTGGGTGTGAAACGATGGTAAAAATTTCTGTTACAAGTAGGTGAAAATCCCGATTGAAAATATTCGGCTGTAGCAACCGTACGTTGCATACTGTTTGCATAGATATTTACTTCGTCGGTATTAGGACAATAACCCTCCTTAAATAAGCCTTCGTCTTCGAGCCATTTTCTGAAGTATTGTCCCATCATGGTCTCAAGGACACCTCCTCTTAGAGTCAACTCACTAGCATTTGCAGTCCAGTTTGTCCATTCGTGAGTTGTTATTTTTCCTAAAATACTATTCTTGCCGGATAGCGGAGCTCTGATGTTGTGTCTGCTTAATACAACAACCTCTTTCAATTCGTAATTTTCTTTGAATTTGTCGGATTTACTATTCTGAGCTGATAGGCTTGGGCTAACGAATAACGAAAGCAATACAAGTGCGCTAAAAAACGAATGTATAACCATCTTCTTCTTTGTGGTAGTCTGCTTCACAATTTTAGTTTTCATGGTAAATATTATTAATTGTTAACAAAATGATTTAACAGTTGAACAATGACTTCAATGTCCCCTGAAATCTTAGTCAAAACTATGGAGAAGACGGTTTGAAAAATAGTTGTCAACTTTGATTTGACACTTTCTTCTCAAGCAACATTTTACAACCTTTGAGATGTAAATGATTGATATGTAGTGTTGTGTTTGTGTGTCGGGTGATTGTATCTCTTTATCTTGAAGAATATATATGTTGTCTTTTTTGAATAATATAGATGGGATAGTTGCGTGAAAAACACATCAGGGAATCAAAATATGATTCCCTGACATGAAAATAGTATGTGGATATATGATTTTATTCTAATAATTTTAGAATGAGGTGCACAAATACGCTTTTTTCTTTGTTTGACTTCTGTGTGCTCCGGAGTGAAGTTTCATTGACTTTAATCCTCTCATTAACCAGCCTGCTGATAACCGGATTCAGATTACCATATATGCCAAGCATTCCGGGGATAAGGCTTCTTTTAATCTTCAGGTCAGCTATCAAAAGGGCTAATACCTTAGCATGTTGCCCCTCTGGATTAGTTAGCTTTAGTATATCTATAACAATATGTTTGTCTGTTTTCAACAGGTAACTATATAAAGTGGCTATCAATGTATTTACAGAACGTGTAATAGTCTGCGTATTATCGCTGATAAAGGAGGCTAGTTCTTTGTCAAATTTCTTATTGATCTGGTTATTATTATCTTTAACAATCTGGTCATGAGTCTCTTTGTACATAGAAGCCTGAGACTTTATTTCATCCAAAGTTTGTAATATCCGGAGTTGATCATCCAGAGGTTTTAGTCTCTTTAATAGCTCGGTATTTTGGCCGGGCTGCATCATTTTTACTTTTTGCAAAGTATCCGAAAGGAATAATAAACCTTTATCCTGTGAGGTCTTTTCCATCAGATAAATATCTGTATCCGAAATATATTTGCTAATAATGCCAGTTGAATGTTCTGTGTCAATCTCTAGAATTTTATTTTTGATTACATTATATTCGTTGGTTAAATCGCTAAGGGGCTTATGTTTTATATTTTCTTTAATCGAGAGAAGATTAATAAGCATATTTTTATTGAGCCCTTCTATTTCTATGGAACCGGAAAGGGTATCAATATCTGTTTGCAAAGAATCTGATAAGCTTGTAGCCTCTTGCAACCATATTTCGTTTGATCTTATCCGGTCTTTTATCATATCCAGATCATTCTTAGTTTTTGCCTCTTGCGACAACCTTAATAACAGAGATGTTTCGAATGATTCGATTTCTTTTATTTGTTCTATTTGTTGATCTAACTTTTTGGGTATAAGCAATGCTATCCCACGGTTAAGTTTTGCTATCTGGAGCGAAAGTTCTTCTAACCGGGCATTAATGTCTTTTTTGTTCTTATCATCAATATCAATCGATTCTATGATATTTTTCAATCCGGAAACTTCGGGGTTTTCGGTATCTTCTAATATGCTGTAATGAAAGATTAAGTCGTCGACCCTCTTTATCAGGTCTTCCTTCCGTTTCCTTATCTGGACAATATTAGCATTATGCTTCTTTACAATGATTATAATAGTTAATCCAACCAGAAGTGCTATAATTAAAGTCAATAATACCGACCGTATTATATCGATATTGATAGCGTCCTCGAAATGAATCCATACAGGAACCTGTTCCTGATTTGTAGACAAATACAGGGAGCCTATATTAGAAACTAAAACAAGCTTATTGGCTGTTGAGAATGAACTGTTTCTGTTGAAGCGGATATCTTTATAGAATATCCCTTTGTCTATGATCTGGTTGCCTGATATAATGAATTTATGAATGCCAAATTCAGGCAGGGCATAGAAGAGTGTATCATTGGCATACAGTAGCTTTTTATATCCTTTTACACGTACCGAGTCATTCGGATATTGAGATATGATATGCTGGTTTGTAAGTATTATTAAGTTCGAATTGTGGCTATTGGTAGTTATAATATCTTTAATAAAAGATGTTTTCTCCGTTTGGGGAATATGCCGCACAAGGTTGTCCCTGTCGATGTAGAAAACACCATTATTCAAGGTCGAGATATATAGCCGGTCGGCATCAGCATGCCCGAACATAGATGTTATATATGCTTTGCTTAGTTCATGGATCGTGTCTATCTTGTTATCCGGATTAATTTTAATAAGCCCGTCCTGTATTCCCAGGAACGAAAGGTTTTTCCCATTCATTTGCTTAATGCTTGCAGCTGTAATTCTGGCTTCCGATCGCAGAATCGTCTTTGGCGAATTGAATATTACATTTTTGATCCAATTGTCGGATATTATTATTTTCTGAAATTCATTGTCAATATTGTATAAATAAAGATCGTTATTAACGATATCCATCCATTGAATCAAATTATCTTCGGGAAACGTATATATCCATTTTGCTTCATTGGTCTGCCTGTCCTGTACAAATAGTTCATTCTTGAAGCTGAGATAATAAATATTTCTCGAATTAGAGCAGGAGGCTTTAATAGCCTTGTTACTTTTGAATATATCAATATTGTTAGATATTCTCCATACAGCATTATCTGTCAATAGGTAAGTGAAATTGTTCAGAGTGTCGGGAAGAATTAAATTGCGGCATCCCATTGGTATCGACCTTTTTAACCGAATGTTAAAGAAATTCTTGAGATCGTTGCTTAACAGCAGGTCTTCCGCTCCTACCAGATAGTGTATTCCTTGCATGCGGTAATACTGTTTCGGCCCATATCCGGTTTCAATCTGGGTAAGAGTATCTCCATGTATATTATTCAGGTACAGGTGATCCTTCGCTACAGTGAATATAGTATCATTATAAACAGAAACATGCTCTATATAGTTGTTTTTGAAGGTAATTCTGGTTTTATGGGTGAGTCTGTTATACCAGAGAAGACCATCCTGTGTTGATGCCAACAGCAAGCTATCGTTGTATTGACAAATGTTATGTACGACAAATGTTGTACCGTCTTGTTTTGCCAGAAATTCGGTAGACGGAAAAATAAGAGATAATGAATCTGCATCGCTGTTTTTATCAAGATAATATACTCCCTGGCTGGTTGCAACATACATTGTCTCACCGATCGTAAGGAAATCGTAAGGCGAGTACTGGTTTTGCTTGTAATTTATATTGTAAGTTTTCAGTTTCTTGAGTTCTTCGTTTGCATTTTTTCTCCACTTTTGCAGACCGGAATTGCGGATAGCTATCCAAAAGAGGGTATCTCCGGGATTTACAATCTCCCGATTTACTTTGTAGATGCGGTCTTCGCCCAAATCGAACAAGACTCTGTAATTATCTTTAAAGTTGAACAGGTCGCCGGTTTCGCTTCCTACCCAAAATGAACCGTCATTATCCGGAGATATAGATGAAAGCTTTTCATCAAAGTAATATTCTGTTTCTCCGATGGTATTTATCTCTTCGTGTTTTGCACAGGAAAATAATAGGAGTATGAGACTTAGTATAAAGAAATATTTCCTCATGATATTATAAGTGTACGTGTTGATAAGCCGAATGTTCTGGATCCCTAATAATGACCGGAAAATAAGCGAGACATGAACCGAAGTTCCGGTATTTCGATATTCGTAATGAACGGCAAAGCTATAGAAGAATTAAATGAACTCAAAAAGATATTTAATTTATTTTATCAAGATTATTTTTTGAATAAGTATTGTGCCGGAAATATACTACTTTAGATGAGAAGATCAAAACCGGGATACAATGAAAAAACTCACAGAGTTAACAAATGAAGAGCTTTGGCAACTTTTTCCGATAATTGTTTCCGAACATAAAAATTATTGGAAAGATAATTATACGGAGGAATCGCAAAAGCTAACCGATATTATCGGCAGAACTCATATCGAGAGGATAAATCATATTGGAAGTACTGCTGTTGAGGGATTATTGGCAAAACCAACTATTGATATACTTTTAGAAATAACGGGTGAAACGGATTTAATCCATTTCAGAAAAATAATAGAAGATGCGGGATATATTTACTCTCGTCAGCCGGATAATCCACCTCCACATATGATGTTTATGAAAGGATATACACCCAACGGTTTCGAAGGGCAGGTTTTCCATCTACATGTGCGATATAAAGGAGATTGGGATGAATTGTATTTCCGGGATTATTTGATAAAACATCCGGATATTGCAGCAAACTACGGACAATTAAAGCTGGAACTAAAGGATCAATTTGAACATAACCGGGATGCTTATACCTATGCCAAAACCGATTTTGTAAACCGATACACAAAATTGGGCAGAGAAGAGTTTTCCAATAGATATAAAGAGTGAATTATATTACAAATCCTGTGACATGACAAAGTATATATTTTCTTATAAAGATAGGTTGTCTCAGCGCATAGGGATGCATGATATTCAGGACATACTCAGGCAAACCCATGACGATGATTCACGGAAACAAGAGTTATATCGGCTGGTTTTGGATGAAGATGAAACTATCGGATACCATGCCGCGTGGATTTTTACACACTTGTCGTCGGAGGATAATAAGTGGCTATACAATAAGCAAAATGAACTGATAGATGAATTATTTGCCTGTAAGCATGGTGGAAAACGAAGGGTGCTGCTTAACCTTCTTTACCGGCAGCCTTATCCCAACCCTCCAAGAGTCGATTTTCTGGACTATTGCCTGAATAGAATGCTATCAAGCACAGAGTTACCTGCAATTCAGTGTTTAAGTATGAAGATAGCTTATGAACTATGCCTTCCTATCCCTGAATTAGTTCAGGAATTAAAAATGGCACTCGGGATGATGGAAGCTAATTTACCACCATCTATACGGGCTGTCCGCCGGAATATACTGAAAGCTATGGAGAAAGGAAAGAGCTTGCAAAAATTATAAAAAACGATTCAAATTGGATTTATAAGCCGGATATTTCTGACCGGAATCCATCCCTCGGTTTCATTATTTTCTTTTTTACACCACAGCCATCCGTTCAAAATACGGGAGCCAATAACAATATCACCATCTTTTACAGACAGTTCATTTGCCGAATAGTTTTCTGTTACAACCGCGATTTGCCTTTGGGGCGAAATTGTTTCTGTAATTTTAAGTATTTGAGCCGGTGCCCATCCCTCCATTTTATTGGCAGCAATACACCAAACCCAATTAGCCCATTCCGGATCAGATATTTCTTTGGATAAATCAACCGCCACTATTTCTTTTTCTTCGACTATAATAGGGTTTTCATAGCTTGCATCCCATTTTTCAGTTACGATGTATTTCTTATGCATAATATTGATTATTTATCTCAAAAAAAATTTATCCCAAAAGAAGACGTGAATTTAGTGTTAATAAAGATATGTAAAAAAGTATAAATATCAGTTTTGCCTGTCTTTTTTGCACGGAGTAAAGCCTATATTTGTTTTTCTTTTGAAATTCTTCGGTATTAAAATTTCATATCTGCATTGATAATTACAAATTCGTATGAGAAATATTTACTTTATCCTTTTATGCACACTAATTAGTCCGGTTTTAGTTTTAGGGCAAACATCCAAAGAAGAACTATTCGAAAATCCCAATAAGACGGCGGGTGTTCATTATGCGTATCCTGTACATGAGATTACACCATCAAGCCCTGCTCCTAAGGGGTACGAGCCATTTTATATCAGTCATTTCGGACGGCATGGATCACGTTATCTGATAAGTGACAGTGATTATAAAGATGTTATAGATCTTTTTGAGGATGCCCGTAAGAATAATGCCTTAACGGATTTAGGTTTAGATGTTTTGATTCGTCTTAACCGTGTTTGGGAAGAAACCGAGCATCGTGGAGGAGATTTGTCTAACTTAGGTGTTGAAGAGCATAGGGGAATAGCCGAGCGTATGTATAATTCGTATCCACAGGTATTTGCAAAAGATGCAAAGATAGATGCCTGTGCTACAACTGTTGTACGGTGTGTACTCAGTATGGATGCGTTTTGTGAGCGTCTCAAAGAATTGAACCCTGCGTTGAAAACCACCCGCCAGTCGGGAATGAAGTGGCAGAGCTACCTGAATCACCATACTAAAGAAGCAATAGATTATAGATCTGCTCAGAATACATGGCGCGAAGAATACCGTAAATTCGAGGAAAAGCATACTAACCCGGACCGCCTGATAAATACGCTATTCTCGGATCAGACATATATACTTCGTCAGGTAAATCCTGATAAGGTAATGCGTCAGCTTTTTGCTATTGCCGGAGGTATGCAGAATATAGACACAAAACTGTCATTCTATGATATATTTGATAATCAAGAGCTTTTTGACCTCTGGCAATGTAAGAATTACACCTTGTATGTAAACGATGCCAACTATGCGCGGAATGGCGGTATTATGATGGAAAACTGTAAGCCTGTTTTGAAAGATATTCTCGACAAGGCTAATAAGGCAATAAGTTCGAATGAAAGGGGAGCCGACCTGCGTTTCGCACATGATGGAAATATAATTCCTTTGGCTATGCTTTTACATCTGGATGGTTGCTATAATAGTGTTTCGGATTCAGACGGATTTTATAAAGTATGGAGCGATTTCAAAGTAGCCCCTATGGCCGGAAATATTCAGTTGGTTTTTTTCAAGAAAGATAAATCTGACGATATTATCGTGAAATTCATGCTTCACGAAAAAGAGACTCTGGTACCTCCTATCGAGACCGACATAGCTCCATATTATCATTGGAAAGATGTACAAGCTTATTATAATAAGTGGCTGAACAACGAAATTAAACAATAAGGTCGCAGACCTTATTGTTTAATCTGACCTTACTTTTTATATTGCTTTTACCAGTTCCGGAATTCTTTTCTTGTACTCGTGTTTAAGTATATCTAGAAGTAAGTAAGGAAAACCTAATTCGTCGGTATTTGCTTTCCAATACCCTTTAAACTTCTCATCGAATTGGGAACGGGCACAAACCGCCGGATTGGAAGAGCCATTGTAAATAAAACGGTAGTGTAATTCCAATTCGAACCAATATCCGTCCCTTGCCAATATCGTAGTAGATGTCGGAGCACCATGCCCTCTGGTGGGCATGTTCATTATAATATAAGGAGCTGCATCTTCGGGCTTTTCTCTTAATACATAAGCCATACCTCGTTGCAATGATACCGGTTTGTATCGTTGTAGAGGATATCCTACAACGTTTTGTGTTATTTCGGGGTGTTTTTTATATATTTCGACAAGGGAGTTCAGTGAAAGGTATTGATAACCTAATGTCGCTATATCTCTTTTTGAAACTTTTAAATACCGGGTTGGCATCCTGTCAAAAATTTCCGTTAAGAAAGCTAGCTGGTAATACTCAGAGTCTTGCCCTATAACGTTTATTATTGGGGGAAATACGAGAGATCCCTTGAATGAAAGAAAACCATTATATAGTAACTCCTCTTGTCCGCCATGCTCGTTATAAGCAATCAGGGTCAGAGAGGGTTCTGTCGACAGGGTTTGCTCAGTTTCCGGATAGAGAATTCCTTTGTTTTCCAGTGTTTCAGGCGGATATATATCCAGATAATATCCTTTTGGATTCTGTTCTTTAACAGGGGAGATTTGCCCTTTAAGAGGATAGAAGTACATACAGGCTAAAAGGAATATTATTTTGTATTTCATATTTGTTTTTTATTAAGTCTGATTTTTGAAGTTTTGGCTTCTTACAATAGAGTATGTTTACCTGATAATTCCACAAAATATTTATTACATAATCCTTTTGTTCATCTTTATTACTCTGTCTTTTTTGTCATAAAATACGTGTTATTTTATCTATTATATATAAATCATGTTCTTTGATATATTGAAACTGAAGGAACTAAAAGGTGGAAAACTAGAAGCTAAAAAAATAAATTCAAGAAAGGTGTCACCTTTGTCACTTTCATGGAGGTAAGGATCAGTAATACAGATGATAAGTAGGGTGACAGATGTTACACAGGTGTCACCTTTTTTGTCACCTTTGTTTAGTTATTGTCACCTTATTATAAAGCTTACAACGGCAGAAGAAATAGCGTTTTTCAGCTACTGATTTGTATGATTAACCGGTATTATATTATTAGTGCCTAATTTTATAGAGTCTTCCAAACGTATCATGGCGTTGATGAGATAGATATGGGTGTATTCATTGAGCTCGGTTACAGATATCGATTTTTCTTTGATTATCCCGTTTTCTAAAAGAAACCGTCGTTGAACACCACTCAATAATGGAGTCGATGGAGTGAATAGTCCATCTTTATTTTCGAACACGACATTGGTGTAAGATGTATCGGTTATATAGCCGTTTTTAACAATAAGTATATCGTCACAGGATAGTTTCATCGACAAAAGGTGTTGCAATTGGCTTCTGTCAGACGATTTGTAATTGTAAGATATTGTATTGTCGTGGATAAGGGCAAGTTGCTTTATGCATTTAAATGTGTATGGTTCGAAGCTGATGCTTTCTATACGGTCGCTGTAAATAATACGACATTTGACTATTCCCGATCGCATATTTTCAGGGATAATGCAGTCTTTCAGATCTATGTCCAGTGTTTTACTAAAATAAACTTTGCAGGTATTATTTGCCCGTTCAACATGAAATTGTAAAAGGCAGAATCTGCCATTCTCTACACGAATAGTTTCTATAAATTGAGGTTTTTTCATCCGAAGGGTAAATATATTTTTTTCAAGACTTCGTTATACTCATCCCTGCAATTACTGTATGCCGTAATCCCGCCTCCGCTATGATAAAACAATTGTCCGTTTCGGGATTCAATAAACCGGATAAGTACAGCAGAATTGAGGTTTGTTCCGTCATAAACTCCAAAAATTCCGGTATAATACCCTCTCGGCCCACCTTCAGCTTTCTTTATCAGGTCTATGGTTGCGTTTTTAGGTGCCCCTGATATAGATCCGGCCGGAAGCATTTGATATATAATGTCACCTAGGTGCGAATGATAATCTGCCGGTAGTTGTCCTTCTATCTCGGAGCTTACCTGTAGGATATTCTGAAACCGATTTCGTATATGTTCTATATATCTGAACCTTTTGACCCGGACATTCCTGCATATCTGGCTTATATCATTCCGGAGAAGGTCTACTATGGTATTATGTTCCGCAGTTTCCTTAAAATCACTGAGTATGGTTTGTTCTGCATCAGGTAGACTTGCGTCTATTGTGCCCTTCATCGGATTAGTAGAGAGGATACCGTTGGAAATGTGTACAAACCTTTCGGGTGAAAAGCAAACGAATTTATCAGGAATATATAGTTGATATGGAGCATTGCTAAGCCGGAATATATCATCCATGCAGAGGTCTGTTTCTATAGGTGTGCTGATTGTCAGGTTGGTGAGGAAAGAATCACCCCGTCTCAATCCCTTGTGTATGATATTGTATTTTTGCTCATATTCCTCAAAGGAGATAGGGGATATATCGAAGCGAACGGCATCAACCTGAACTTTGTCCGAGGTCTTATTGCTGTATATTCCGGTTTTGAAGAACACCTCCTTATTGGTAAAAGGGTTTTCGATAAATATACCTTCGGTCAGTTCGAAATTAAATGCGAAAAGGAAAGGAGAGTGCATCTCCCCGGCCTTATTCATTTTCTGTATGATGATATTTATATCGGTGTAGAACATTTGATGCTTTCTATTGAGAACAAAGATATAGAAACTATAGATTATTAAAGTTAAAAATCAAGTGGATAAGAAACCGGACAGGGGGTAAAGTGGTTTTTTAGGGATGAAAAACTAATATTCTATTAAACTATACGGGAATTAAGCAAAACAAGTTTATTTTTGTATATGAACCTTAATGAAGACCATAAGTAAATGTTCAGTAAGCGAGTCTGTCTTTTGTTGTGTTTCGTTTTTTTGTACCTGTCGGCCATATTAGCTCAACCCAAATGTTACTTTGAGCACTATGGTTCTGCCGAAGGTTTGCCCCAGCATTCGGTCATGGATATTCTTCAGGATAGAAATGGTTTTATGTGGTTTGCTACATGGGACGGGCTTTGTAAATTTGACGGCTATAACTTCAAAACATACCGCATTCTTGATAGCAAAGAAGAACTCACCCGGAGTAACAGAATAGAGCATATTGATGAAGATAGTAATGGGTACATATGGGTAACATTGCCATATGAGAAAGAACCTTTGCGTTTCGATCCTAAGACCGAAACCTTCATGGGGCTGAGGTCTTTGAAGGGGTTTTCCGATTCCCGTTTCTTAGGAAAAAGAGCTATAACCACTAAGTCGGGTAAGGTCTGGTTTGTATCGGATCAGACCGGTTGTATATGTGTCTTGGACAAGAATTTCAATGTAGAAGTATATAATAAAAGTAATCGGCGTATTCGGACCGATAAGGTGTATGATGCATATGAAGATAGCCGGGGTAACTCGTGGTTATTAACAAATGACGGCTTGTACATGGTTGCCGCAGATGATAATAAAAAAGTAACAGAACAAGTTGTTGGGAGTGAAAAAGAAGAGAGTAATAAGGCACAATCGTTTTATTCTGTATTTGAACTGAAAAGCGAGATATGGTTCGGTTCCGATCGGGGACATGTATGGATATATAATAAACACAACGGGCAATTCAAATTATTGGATACCCACTCGACTTCGGCCATCCGTATAATAAAAGGCATCGATGAAAATCAAATTGTATTTATCAGTGAATCGGACGGATTCTTTATTTACCACCGGGCTTCCGATAAACTGGTTCATTATACGACGGAAAACCTTCCGAATATGCGGACTAATGTGATACACTCCTGTTATCTCGATAAAGACAAAAAACTATGGCTCGAACTGGATTGTACAGGTGTAGCTCTTTTTAATACAGAAACACACAAATTAAAGCATTATGAAGCTAAGGTAGAGACCGCAATATCAAATGTATATCCTCCAAATTTTTTCGTTCTCGAAGATAAAAACGGACGAACATGGGTACATCCCCGGGGAGGAGGATTTTCGTTATATGATTCAACCAGAGACAGGCTTATCCCTTTTTATAATGAGCCCCAGTCTACCGACTGGCGGTTTTCGAATATGTTACATATTGCATTTTCGGATCAACAAGGGAATCTTTGGCTGGGTACGCGGTCGCAAGGTTTAGATAAGGTTATATTTGATAACGAGATATTTAAAACCCGGATTATCGATCCGAATATTCATTCTACAGCAAACAACGATGTCCGTTGCATCTATCTTGACTCAGACAAGCGAATGTGGGTGTCGACAAAGTTAGGCAAGACTTTCGTATACGACAAGAATCGTAAATTGTTGGGATATATATGTCGTGACGGGTCGATCGGTAACGGTATCCCCCTAAGCGGAACCTGTTACAGTATAATGGAGGATACCCGTAAAAATATATGGATAGGAACGAAAGGCGAAGGGCTTTACCGTTTAACTCCGGAGCAGGGTAATGCTAAATATCGTATCTCCCAGTATAAAAGTTCGAATAATGATTTATATAGCCTCACCGGAAATAGTATTTACTCAATTTTTCAGGATAGTAAAAATCGTATCTGGATCGGTACATATGGCACAGGGGGGTTAAACCTCTTTGATGACGCGCAAGGCGGACAATTTATTAATGTAAAAAATCAGTTGAAAAACTATCCGGCTCAAGGGGCACAGATACGGGCTATATCTTCTGATAAATATGGGAATATTTGTGTCGGTACAACATTGGGGCTGATAATGTTCTCTCCCGAATTTGAAAATCCGGAATCTATCGAATATAAAATATATACAAGAGGGTCTGATGGAAGATCATTGAATGCAAGCGATATATATGATATTTGTACAACACGGAAAGGCGAAACATATCTGGCAACTTTCGGTGGTGGCTTAAGTAAGATTGAGAAGGTAGATAAGAAGGGTTTCCCAACGGGATTTGTTTCTTATACGATACGGGATGGCCTACCGTCTAATGTTTTACTTACTATTGTCGATGACCGGCATAGTAATTTGTGGATAGCATCCGAAGGGAATATCACAAAATTCGATACCCAGAAAAAAGTGTTTGAAACATACAGCGGTGTAAGCCGTATGGTTTCAGGAGAAACTTTCTCGGAAGGTTCCCGTTGTCTGGCAGACTCCGGAATGGTGTACTTTGGATATTCAAAAGGGTTGATATACCTCGATCCGGATCGTGTTAGTAATAATACCTTCAAGCCTTATGTCGCATTGACTCGCTTCCAGATAGGGAATAAAGATGTACCTATCGGGGGAAATTCACCCTTACAGGAAAATATAGATGATCAGGCATATATAAAACTCAATCACAAGCAGAATCTGATCAATATAGAATTTGTAGCCCTCGATTACGTAGATCCTTCACGTATTATATATGCTTATAAGCTGGAAGGATTTGATAAAGACTGGATTGTTACCCAAAACCAGCGTATCGCTAACTATACAAACCTTTCTCCCGGTAAATACCAGTTTAAGGTACGTTCGACTAATAGTGACGGTGTATGGATGGATAACGAGCGTACTGTGGATATAGAGATAACCCCTTCGTTCTGGCAAACAGGATGGGCTTATCTTTTGTATGTAATATTGTTTGTAGCACTTGTATATGTTATACTAAGAGTGTTGTTCGTTTTCTTCCGTTTACAGGATAAGATTAAACTGGAGAAGGAACAAGCCGAAATGAAGATCCGTTTCTTTACCGATATATCGCATGAGATACGTACACCTTTGACGATGATCGTTTCTCCGGTCGAAAATATATTGTATAATAATCAATTGGAGGATGGTGTGAAATCCCAGTTACAATTGGTTTTGAAAAATACCAATCGAATGATACGGATGGTCAATCAGATTCTGGATTTCAGGAAAGTACAGAAACAGAAATTTAAGTTACAGAAAACACCTATAGGTGCCTATGTAGAGGAGATATGTAATGGGTTTATTGAAATATCACATGAAAAGCGCATCGATCTGAGAATAAGTAATGAAGCCGGCGATATTTTATTGTGGATCGACAGGGATAATTTCGAGAAGCTTTTGTTTAATCTTTTGTCAAACGCTTTTAAATATACACCCGAGGGTAAAACTATCGAAGTTATTGTAAGACCTGTAAAAGAGAATAGTATAGAAGTGATGGTGAAAGACGAAGGATATGGTATGACACGCGAAATACAGACTAAATTATTCGTCCGGTTTGCCTCGTTCAATAAAGATAAAAGTAAACCCAGTACCGGAATTGGTCTTTCTATAGTGAAAGAGGTGGCAGACAGGCACCATGCAAGAATATCTGTGTCGAGTGAAGTGGACAGAGGTAGTAGCTTTTCAGTGTTCTTTCCCCGCGGGCTCGATCATTTCCGTGATGATCCTAATGTCGAACTTGTGTACAATGAAAATGCAGAGATAGAGATCGGACTACCGGGGCGTAATCTTACCGAGGCCGAGATGACAGAGAGCGATCCTGAGCTGGAATCCGACTTATTGGCAAATATTCTCATTGCAGAAGATGATCCCGACCTGAGACATTTTCTGAAAGCAATGCTCAGCCCTCATTATAATGTTATAGAAGCTGCTGATGGCAAGATTGGCTACGACCTTGCAGTTTCTCATATCCCGGATTTTATTATTAGTGATCTGATGATGCCTGAAATAGACGGGCTCGAGTTTTTACAAAAAATACGGAGTAAAACCGAAACAAGCCATATTCCATTCATTCTATTAACGGCAAAATCAGATATCGAAAGTAAGCTGAGCGGTCTCGAATATGGTGCCGACGATTATATAACCAAACCGTTTAGTGTAAACTACCTGAAAGCCAGAATCGCAAATATAATCAGACAAAGAAAAGCTTTGTTCGAAAACTATACCGGGAATAAATCCCCCGAGCCGAAAGAGAAATCAAGGGTAAACAACGATCCTGTAATTACATCACAGGATGAAGGCTTCATCTTGAAGGTCAGAGATGAAATTTATAATAATATGGACGACAGTACATTCCTCATTGACGATCTGGCCTCTGCTATGGCTATGAGTCGTACTGTATTCTTTAAAAAACTGAAAAGCCTTACCGGGCAAGCTCCTGTCGATTTTATCCGGGATATCCGGATGAACCGGGCAGCGGAATTTCTTGTAGAAACAAATTATACCATAAAAGAAATAGCTTATATGGTAGGCATTTCTGACACAAAATATTTCACTCAATGTTTCAAAAAGAAATTTGAAATGCCTCCGAGTGAGTACCGGAATAAAATAAGGACGAAAGAAGATTGACTCTTGTATTGATCATATCGAAAATTAGGGATAGGCTGAGCGGTCTATCCTTTTTTATATGTATTTACATGAGGGGGTATCAAGGTTAATGGCTTGTAATGAGAATAATATAGGGGGAATTTTAGGTTTAACCTGATTACACCCAGCAACACTTCTTAACCTTTTTTACATTTGTTTCGAAGCATAGCCTTAATCTTTAAGGTTCGAAAATCTAATTTAAAACAACATGAAAAATAGAAGTATATGAAGAAACATTGTTAACGATTGAGTGATTTAACCGCAAAAGACTGCCTACTATGAGAATAAAGGCATTCTGTAAAATCTAAAGTTTTTCTTAAACCTAAAATGAAAAGATCATGAAAGAATACAAATCTGGAAAGGAGAAAAATAGCTCTGTGTTAAGAGTATTGTTCTTGTCTTTCTGCTTTTTCCTGGTGGGGACAATGGCGTTCGCTCAATCGGGAATCGTAATAACAGGAACCGTACAGGACGATATGGGACCATTACCCGGAGTTAGTGTCGCTATAAAAGGTACTACTACCGGAACTTTGAGCGATCTGGATGGGAAGTTTTCACTTTCTGTACCTAATGATAAAGTAACCCTTACATTCTCGTTTGTCGGTTATATTTCTCAAAATATAGCTATTGGGGCAAATCGCAATTTAAATGTAGTTATGGCAACCGAAGACAATTCGTTAGATGAAATTGTTGTGATCGGCTATGGAGCAGTCAGAAAGAAAGACTTAACAGGGGCAATCTCTTCTGTTTCCAGCAAGGATCTGGTTTCAGTTCCGGCTACAACTGCTGCACAGGCTTTGCAAGGTAAGGCTGCCGGTGTGAATATCGTTACCGCCAGTGGCGCTCCCGGTGCAGGAGTAGAGGTTACTATCCGTGGAGGTACTTCTATCACACAAAGCACCAAACCTCTTTATATTGTGGATGGATTCGAAATGACGGATGCGCTTACAAACATAGCAGTTCATGATATCGAAAGTATCGAAGTGTTGAAAGATGCATCATCTACAGCAATATACGGAGCACGTGGATCTAACGGTATTATCCTGATTACTACCAAATCAGGAAAGAAAGGAAAAACTACAGTATCTTATAATACTTATTTTTCGTTCGATAAGATATCCAAGAAACTGGACATGATGTCTAACTCTGAAGATTTTGTGAAATATCAGTATGAAATGGCTGAATTACAGGGAAAAACGACTCAGTGGAGTAATGTCTTCGACAACAGTATGGGAGTCGATAATCCTGAGTTCTATACCGGAGTTTATGGCCGTATTAATAACCGTTACAGTGGTGTAGGCGGAATCAACTGGCAGGATGAAGTATTTGGCGGTTCTGCATTGACTCAAAGCCACAATGTAAGTATATCTACAGGAAGTGAGCACACTCAAGTGTTATTGACCTATAACTATAATGGACAGGATGGTTTACTAGCTAACCATAGCTACGATAAAAATACAGTTCGTGCCAAAGTCAAATCAGAACTTTATAAAGGTATCCGTCTTGATTTCAATTCTATGTTCTCTAATGCATCTACCGATGGTGGTGGTAAATACGATGGAATGAAATCGGTTCTTCTGCAACCGATAAATGGAGGAACTATGTTTACCCGTGATCAATTGCTGAATACTCAGACTTATCCCGATTTTTCGAGCTTAGATTCTAGTTACGATACAGCTAACCCTATTGTTCAGAATAATGCATCTACATCAAATAAACGAGCACGTCTGTTCAATGTTAATGCCGGATTAGAAATCGATTTCCTAAAACATTTTACTTGGCGAACTTCAGGAAATTACGAATGGACAAATAGCAAGTCTACTTCTTTTGCTGATGAAAACTCGACATCGTATTTGATGGACCCCGTTAATACAGGTATCAACGGAAGTATAGGTAATTCAGAAGAATATAGATATCAGATAACCAATACTGTGAATTATAGTCAGACTTTTGCCGAGAAACACAAAGTTGGAGCTATGTTAGGACACGAGGTTACTTATAACGAGTCGGAAGAAAACAGTATGAAGCTGAAACAATTCCCATATCCTAACTATGGACTGGATGATATTTCGAATGCTACAGTGTATGAAAAAGAAGCTAAACACTCGCGTAATGGTCTTGTATCTCTTTTCGCACGTGTCAACTATACATACGATGAGCGTTATTTATTGACGGCAACAATCCGTAAAGACGGTTCGTCTAAATTCTCGAAAGATAATAAATGGGGAACTTTCCCTTCTGTAGCCGGTGCATGGCGCGTTTCGGAAGAAAAATTCTGGAAAGGAAGTAAAATAGAGAATACAATCAGTAGCTTGAAACTACGTGTAGGATATGGTATCACAGGTAATAACGGAATCGGCAATAACCTGTACTCAACAACTATGACGCAAACAGATTATCCGATAAATAATACTACCGGAAATCCTGCTTATGTGCCAAGTACGACATTGGGTAATAAAGACCTGAAGTGGGAAACATTGCGTGCTACCAATATCGGTTTGGACTTAGGTTTATTCAACAGCCGTGTGAATTTTACAGCAGAGTGGTATAATAACGAAATCAGCGATATGTTGATGGCATCTGTTATCCCTGCTTCAACAGGATATACCAAGCAGTATCAGAATGTAGGTGAGATGCGTAACCGTGGATGGGAGTTTACTTTGAATACAGTAAATGTGCGCACAAAAGATTTCCAATGGACTACAGACCTGAATCTGTCATTTAATAAATCGAAGGTAACATCTCTTGAAAAAGGCTTAACAGATAAAACTTTCACTGTCGGAGGTAACCGTTCGGGAACTCTTACATATTATGCTGTTGTAGGTCAGAAACTCGGAGATATGTATGGTTATGTGTATGAAGGAGTCTATACTACTGATGACTTTATCCAAAACGGTGATGGTTCTCTAACCTTAAAAGACGGGGTTGTAAAACCTTATGGAGATACTACACCAAGTCCCGGTGATATGAAATTTGCAGCAGACAATGAAGAAGGCGACCAATTTACCCGTCAGTTGGTTAAGATCGGTAACGGTACACCTGATATGATAGGAGGATTTACCAATACATTTGTATATAAAGGTTTTGACTTGAATGTATTCATGAAATTCAGCATAGGAAACGACATATACAATGCTTCAAAACACAGTATGAGCCCCTATGCTCTTTTCCAGAATGTTCCGTCTAAATTTGGTGACAACTACTACCGCCTGATAGATCCTGCAACCGGGAAGAAAGCTACTACATTGGCTCGTATGAAAGAATTGAACCCGAATGAGTCTTCACGCACCTGGAGTTTGAATAATACAAACTCAAGCTACATCACTTATCCTTCTTCTTACTATGTTGAAGATGGTTCGTACTTGCGTCTTGCACAAGTAACTATTGGTTATACGTTGCCAAAAACATGGTTGCAGAAAGCGATGATATCCAGTGCACGTATCTATTTTACAGCGAATAATCTGGCAACAATAACCGGTTACTCGGGTTACGACCCCGAAGTTTCGGCTGGTGACAGTGACTATGTAATTTGTACTCCCGGTTATGACAGTTCGACTTATCCACGTTCAAGGAGTTATGTGGTTGGTCTAAACTTAACATTCTAACTAAAAAAGATTTAAGTCATGAAAAAAATATCAAAAATAAAAAAGACATTCATCCTGTCATCCGCTTTAGCCCTGTTTTTAGGGATGACATCGTGTAGCGATTGGTTAGAAATGCCTCCTTACAATGCGTCTGATGCAGAAACCGTGTTCTCAGATGAAGCAACAGCCGATATGTATGTTCAGGGTTGTTACCGGGGGCTGATCCATCAGGAGATGTATTATCAGCTGGGTATGGGCGAAACAGTAGTGCATTCGAGCGAAGACGGCTCTACCAATAACTCGAAATACAATGTATGTAATTATTTCTATGATACTACATCACCTTATACTGTAACAACAATTTACAAAGAACAGTACCGTATTATCGAATCGACTAATATTGCTATCAGCCGGTTACAAAGAATGGGGGAAACCACTAAACGTAATGCGTTGTTAGGAGAAGCACTTGCTATCCGTGCATATTGCTACTACAATCTGATCCGTATTTATGGTGATGTTCCTGCAGTTTGGACACCTCTGGAAGAAATGGATCCAAATGACGAAAATACATTTTATCCGAAACGTTCACCCAGAGATGAAATTTATGATCAGATAATCGCAGACCTGCAAACAGCAGTAGAATATATACCCTGGTATTCCGAAAGTGGTTATGCCACATACGAACGTCTGACTAAACAAGGAACTTATGCCATGTTGGCACGTATAGCCCTTTATGCCGGAGGTTATTCATTGCGTTGGAATTTGGAAACAAACGATCCCGCTTCGATGAAGATGGAACGCCGTAGCGATGCAACCCGCGTTCGCGAACTGTATCAGATTGCCAGCGATGCTTGTCAGGCAGTTGTATCTAAAGGCGAAAACTCACTAGTTCAGGCTAAAAATGGTATGAGTGGTTTTGAGCATCTGTGGTATAATTTCTGTCAGCGCAACTTCGGGGAAACAGCTCCCGAAATGCTTTGGGAACTAGCTCAATACGGTGAAAATACAAATTCGAATTTCGGGGTGTTGGCACATCCGGGATCCAGAGGTGGAGTTTTTGGTTCTCGTAAAGCTATGCAGTTTATGTTACCGACCTACTACTTGTCGTTTGATAAGAACGATACCCGTCGCGATGTATCTTGTACATCATACAGTATCTACTTCTTAGATAAAGGAGCTGCGGGAGATACATGGGTCGATGTAGGTACTACATATTCGTGTATTATGCCCGGTAAGTTCCGTATCTCATGGTGTACCGAACCTCAGGAAGCAGCTAAGCGTAACCTGAATATCCCGTTGTTGCGTTATTCCGATGTATTGTTAATGTATGCCGAAGCTCAGAACTACTTGTCTGGTAACCCTACGGAAGCAGCTAAGAATGCATTAAAACAAGTGAGAGAACGTGCAGGTATCGGTTCTATGGCAATACCTTCCGACCAACAGGGGTTTGAAGATGCAATTGTACAGGAACGTAAATGGGAATTTGCGGGCGAGTTTAACCTTCGTACCGACCTGATCCGCATGAATCGTTTGGCAAAAGAACTCGCAGCTACAAAACAAGATATGAAAGACTTGTCTGATCGCACAGGCAAATATGGCAGCACTCCGGTTTATCGTTTGTATAAGCTTCAGCAAGATGCTCAGGTATATGGTGATAAGTTCTTGGCGCTGGATTATATTGAATTGACAAGTGCTTCAGAAATAGCTACCGTTAAGAATGTTCCTACCAATTCCAGTGACTACGAAGCATATCAGGCTGAACTTGCAAAAATAGTGAAGGCTCATGGTGTTTCGATGGGTAATAACGAGAAATGGTATCCTGCAAATATGTTCGAGGCATATACAAGTACCTTCAACGGAAATGCACGTAAAGCAGCAGGTTTCACTAACGGTTTCAATGCATTACAAATAGGTAATATTATTTATACCAAACCTACCGGATCGGCAGAAAATGGAGGAAATTATCCGAACTGGATCGAAGCTCCCGATGGAAGCGATGGCCTATACTATGGCTTTAAGGAAAACTGTGTTGAATTATTACCATTTGCGGCTAAGTCAGCCGGTCATCCGATGATTGATAATCCGAATCTGACACAGCATCCTGGTTATAAATAATTTACGTAGTGATTATTTAAATGTGAATTTCATATATAATCAAAGATAAGATCATGAATCGATTTGTAATAAAAATAATACTATTGTCTTGCATCCTGACAGGATTATCCAATCAGGTCTCAGCTCAGGCTTTGGCTTTCCCTACCGCAGAAGGTTTTGGAAAATATACAACCGGAGGGCGGGGTGGACGTGTTATCACCGTAACGAATCTGAATGATTCGGGTGAGGGCAGTCTCCGTGATGCGATCGGGCAGAGCGGTCCCCGTATTGTAGTGTTTGCAGTAGACGGGACAATAGATTTACAATCGAAACTGATAATAACTAATGATAGCATAACTATTGCCGGGCAAACTGCGCCCGGCGATGGTATATGCCTTCGGAATTACCCTTTTTATATACGGGCAAATAATGTCGTTATACGGTATATCCGTGCGCGAATGGGCGATACCAGTAAGATGGAAGACGATGCGATGGGGGCAATGAATGTGAAAGATTTAATAATAGACCACTGTTCGGTATCCTGGTCTGTAGATGAGGCTCTGTCCGTCTACAAATCAGAGAATGTAACAGTCCAGTGGTGTATGATTACACATAGCCTGTCGAAGTCGCTCCACTCTAAAGGAGCTCATGGGTTCGGAGGTATCTGGGGTGGAAAAGGAGCAACCTTTCATCATAACCTTCTGGCGCACCATACAAGCCGTAATCCCCGTTTTGCTTCGGACGGTTACACTCCTGTAGATTTTCGGAACAATGTAGTCTATAATTGGGGATACAAGTCGGCTTATGGAGGCGGTAGATACGGAAAAGTTAACTATGTCTCTAATTACTATAAGCCCGGTCCGGCGACTTCTCCCGACAAAATAGCTTGGTTTCTTGATCCGGCTGAGGATGGAACAGGCGCATATTATCTCGCCGGTAATATAATGTTTGGAAGCGAAACGGTAACAGCTGATAACTGGCTGGGAGTAGGGCCTAAATCATGCGTAAGAGCTACTGAGCCTTTTGTTGTGGAACCAATAAATGAAGATACCCCGGAGGTTGCTTACCAGAGGGTATTACATACTGCCGGATGTAGCCTGCACCGTGATAGCTATGACCAACAGGTTATAAAAGAAGTAGAAACAGGCACTGCAAAAGGAGGACTAACATTTGCTGGAGGTGGAAAAGGCATTATCGACTCTCAAAATGAAGTAGGCGGATGGCCCGAATTAAAACAAGGAAACTATCCTCAGGACAGCGATGGTGATGGTATGCCTGATGCATGGGAACTCCGTATGGGGCTCGACCCACATAACCCGAAAGATGGAAATTTATACAATCTCAGTCAAAATTATACAAATATTGAAGTTTATCTGAATTCTATTGTATCTTTTGAGAATTATTATTTAACCCTAAAAGATAATACCGATATGAACGTTATCCGTAAATACTCGCAAAACAGTATTTCGGAATTCAGTAGACACTTGAAACCGGTAGGACGTGTTCTCGAAAGCGAAGGATACTATGTATGGTGCTGTGCTCCGATCTATGGGGAGGATGGTAAAGTTCATGTATTCTATTCCCGTTGGCCGGAGAAATATAAAATGGGTGGATGGATTCACAAAAGTGAAATAGCACATGCCATAGCCGACAAACCCGAAGGACCTTATACTTACGTCGAAACAGTTTTGGCACCACGTCCCGGTTATTTCGATGCAACTACTTGCCACAATCCTCATATTCAATTTATAAATGGAACATACTATCTCTTCTATATGGGTAATAGTGATGGTACGGTCAATACCAAACGGATAGGCTTAGCTACAGCTAAATCTCTGAATGGCCCGTGGAACCGTTCTGATAAACCTTTGTTGGAAGCCGGAGCGGAAGGAGAGTGGGACGACTGCTGTACAACCAATCCCGCGTTTATTCATAATCCTAATGGACAATCATGGCTCTATTACAAATCGTGGAATAAAGCGGCATATCAAAAAGAAAAAGGCAGCATACGAGGAAATCGTAAATACGGATTAGCAATATCCGATAGCATCAATGGGCCGTACAGGCGCTATGCCGGTAATCCGGTAGTAGACCTTTCTGCTCATGGTGGAAACAAACAAGTCGAAGATGCATATGTGTATATCGAGGATGGCCGCTATAAAATGCTGATGCGCGATATGGGGTACTTTGACCATGAGGTAGGGCTGATTTTCGAATCCGAGGACGGAATTCACTGGTCGGAACCTCAGATAGCATGGTTTGGAGCCGACGCTTATTTGAACGAGCCTCCCGCAGCGAAGCATCTGTCTAGGTACGGACGGTTCGAACGTCCTCAGTTATTGATGAAAGACGGTAAACCTCAGTATATGTTTAATGCAATGCAGGGAGGCAAGTATGAAACTGCTTCAGGGTTTGTATTTAAAATAGATAATTAATAAATGAAAATATATAACAGAAATGCTATGAAGAAATTGACTCTTGTTATCTTATCGGGCCTGCTTTTTGCTTGTAATAGCACAAAGACAGAAAAAATCGATAGGTATGCTTTGGTTGAAAGGAACAACCCTAAAATAACGGAATTCGAAGAATTGTCGTCTTTGTCTGTCGGCAATGGAAACTTCGCATTTACCGTTGATGCAACAGGATTGCAGACCTATCCCGAACTCTATTCGGCCGGAGTGCCTCTGGGTACTCAGTCTCAATGGGGATGGCATAGTTTCGCTAATCCCGAGAAGTTTAAACCCGAAGAAACACTGAAGAATTATAACTTCAGGGGATGGGACGAGCCTTATGCCGTACAATTCAATGAAAAAGGAAGACAACAGGCTGCTTCCAATTGGTTCCGCAACAATCCTCACCGTATTCATCTCGGATATGTTGGGTTGGAAATGACTCATGCTGATGGAAGTGCTGTTAAAGCGACAGAACTTGGTAATATAGACCAAAAGCTTGATCTTTGGAAAGGATTGGTATCTAGCCGGTTCGTTGTAGATATGGATTCGATATCGGTACAAACAGTGGCTGACCCGGAGAAAGACCGGATTGCTGCCAGCCTGAAATCGGAATTGATGGCAAAAGGTAATATGAAGGTTCACTTCAAATTCCCTTATCCGACAGGTAAACATGTGGATGACGCTACGGATTGGACATCTCCCGAAAAGCATAAGACTGAGATAATTTTGCAAGACGATCAGTCGGTAGTTTTCAAACGTACATTGGATTCGACAATATATTATGTCAATATAAAATGGGAAGGCAAAGCTGGTCTTGAAAAGAAAGCTGACCATTACTTTGTGTTAGCACCTCAAGGAGATAGCTTGTCTTTCACTTGCGAATTTACAGAGAAAGAACCAGTGAAAGCAGAAAGCACTGCAGGCGAAACCTTTACCGCATCGTATAAATACTGGCAGGATTTCTGGGAAAAAGGGGCTGCAGTCGACTTCTCTAAGTGTACCGATGAGCGTGCTAAAGAGTTGGAACGCCGTGTAGTTCTTTCCCAATACCTGATGGCTATACAGTCGGCAGGAATGTATCCACCACAGGAAACAGGGCTTACTTACAACAGTTGGTATGGAAAATTCCATTTGGAAATGCATTGGTGGCATGCAGTACATTTTGCATTATGGAATAGGGCAGACCTTTTAGACCGCAGCCTTGGCTGGTATTCGACCGCATATCCTGTGGCAAAACAGATTGCAGAAAGACAAGGGTTTAAAGGTGCACGCTGGATGAAAATGACAGACCCGTCGGCAACAGAAGCACCATCAAAAGTAGGTTCGTTCCTTATCTGGCAACAACCACACTTTATCTACATGGCAGAGTTGATATACCGTAACAATCCTTCACCAGAAGTACTGGAAAAGTATAACTTTCTTGTACAGGAAACTGCCGAATTCATGGCCTCATTTGCAACTTACGACGAACTCGAAGGCCGTTATATACTGAAAGGAATTATACCCGCACAAGAAACTCTTAGAGCATCGGAAACTATAAATCCTCCATTCGAATTGTCTTATTGGCACTACGCTATGTCTGTAGCTCAGCAATGGAGAGAACGTATGGGTGAAAAGAGAAAACCTCAATGGGACGAACTTATAGATAAATTATCACCTTTGGCATCGCTCGATGGATTGTATCTGGCTTCGGAAGACGCTACCGATACTTACAAAGATATCCGCTTTACATCAGACCACCCTGCGGTATTGGGGGCTATGGGTATATTGCCACAATGTAAGTTGGTACGTCCGGATTATATGAAGAATACCCTTAACTGGATTTGGGATAACTGGAACTGGGGTAAAACCTGGGGATGGGATTATCCGATGACAGCTATGGCAGCCGCCCGTCTCGGCGAACCTGAAAAGGCAGTAGGAGCTTTGTTGATGGATAAACGGACTAATACCTATCTGGTAAACGGACATAACTACCAGGATTCGCGTCTTCGTGTATATCTGCCCGGTAATGGAGGCTTACTTACAGCAGTAGCCATGATGTGTGCCGGATGGGATGGAAATACCGAAAAGAATCCCGGATTCCCCAAAGATGGTAAATGGAACGTTGTCTGGGAAGGATTACAGCCTATGCCATAATCCCCCGGAATAAACCTTAAGTATTGAATACCTTAAAAGACAATAATTGAAATGAGATATATCAGACTCATATTGACTATGCTAACACTAACCGCAATACCTCTGGCAAGCCACAGCCAGGGGTATTGGCATGGCAAAGAGCGAAAACTACGTTATACACCCGAAGGAGAAGATTTTGTTATCGTAAATGGCGATAAAAAGTTCAACCGGGCATTGTATGGAACACATACAGCTTTTAGAGTCGAGACGGGCGATATCCCCGAATTTGGATTGTTTATGCCTTCGATGGGAGGGAATATTCAGCTTGGACTTATTAAAGGCGGAAAGAGCCTTTGGCTGAATGATGCCGAATATATACGCTCGATCTACCGGGCAGGTTCCCGTATTTACGAAATAAAAGACCCGTTTATCGGTTCAGGCAAAATTACTATTACGGTTTTAGCCTTAGCCGATGCCGAAGGGATGGTTGTAAAAGCTGAAACCGAAGGTATTGCATCCGGTATAGATTTGGTCTGTACTTTTGGTGGTGCAAGTAATAAAAGTTTCTCCCGAAATGGTGATCTGGGAGTCGATGATCCCGACGCATTTGCTTTGAAACCTGAAGCTTGTGAGAATAATATATACTTGATCAATAACAATACTTTTACCGTAGAGTATGGTAAAGGAACAAAAAGAGGTCCCCGTCAAACGACTGGAATTTTTCCTGACGGGGCGCAATTAAAGACAGCATCGCCTTATGCGATGACTACTACCACGGATGTATGGAAGTCAGTGTCTGTAGACAATCGTCCTATATTGGTATCTCGCATACCAGTGGAAAGTGCTAAGAATGTGATCTTTGTTATCAAGAATAATGATGGGACACAACTGACAGCAGCCGATTTAGAAAAGGAATTCAATAAAGCAGAACAACGTCGGCAGGAAGTTGCCGGTACAGTAAAGATAACCACCCCCGACCCGTATTTCAATACATTGGGAGGTGTGCTCAGTATAGCTGCCGATGGTATATGGGACGAAGAAACTGCTTGCTGGCAACACGGAGCTGTAGGGTGGCGCATGCCCCTCAATGGATGGCGTGCCGCTTATGTAGGTGATGCAATCGGCTGGCACGACAAAGCCCGTCAGCATTTTGATGGGTATGCCGCTTCTCAGATTACAGATATCGAACCCACTATTCCGCATCCGGCACAAGATAAAGAACTAAACTTAACACGAGCCGCTAAGATATGGGGTACGCAGATGTATAGTAATGGATACATTACCCGTAATCCCAACAGTACAAAGTCGATGCACCACTATGATATGAACCTGTGTTATATCGATGAGTTGCTTTGGCATTTTAATTGGACAGGCGATATGGATTACGTCCGCAAAATGTGGCCTGTATTACAACGCCATCTGGCATGGGAGAAACGTAACTTCGATCCCAACAATGATGGCTTATACGATGCATATGCCGGAATATGGGCAAGCGATGCACTTCAATACAATAGTGGAGGAGTAACACATTCTTCGGCTTATAATTACAGAGCTAACAGAATGGCTGCGATGATTGCCAAAAAAATAGGAGAGAACCCCAAACCCTACCTTGACGAA
The DNA here is from genome assembly GCF_900128985.1 of Indolivaga macrotermitis. Lineage (GTDB taxonomy): Bacteria > Bacteroidota > Bacteroidia > Bacteroidales > Dysgonomonadaceae > Dysgonomonas_A > Dysgonomonas_A macrotermitis. Next base: position 394,198 of record NZ_FQUC01000001.1, read on the forward strand.
GCAGCTAAAATCCTGAAAGCGATCAATACCCAGTTATGGTTACCCGAAAAAGGATGGTGGGCTGAGTATAAAGATTTCATGGGTGCACAAATGATTCACCCCAATGCTGCGATATGGACAGTATATCATGCATTGGATTCGGAGATTCATACGCCGTTCCAATCCTATCAGGCAACACGCTATATCGATACAGAGATACCTCATATTCCTGTATTGGCAAAAGGAATGGAGAATGAAGGCTACCAAACTATTGCTACAACTAACTGGTTGCCATACTCATGGTCTATCAACAATGTGGCTTTTGCCGAAGTAGCACACGCGAGTCTCGCTTACTGGCAGGCAGGACGTTATGAGGAAGCTTATAAACTATTCAAAAGTTCTGTTCTCGATGGGATGTATCTGGGATCAAGCCCCGGAAATATCGGTCAGGTAAGCTTCTATGATGCTGCCCGTGGAGAGTGTTACCGCGATTTTGCAGATCCTATTGGAGTATATTCACGCACCTTGATTCAAGGGCTGTTCGGTATATTACCCGATGCGATGAACGACAAGCTGGAGGTTCGTCCCGGATTTCCTGCTGCCTGGGAATATGCTTCGGTGGCAACTCCCGATATCAGCTTCGATTTTAAAAGAAATGGAACAACCGATTCTTATAAAATATCACAGAATTTCGGTAAAGAACTGAATCTTCTATTGACTCTCAAAGCTCAAAGAGAAAGTATTACTGAAATTAAAGTAAATGGACAAAAAGCATCGTGGACAGTGATCGAAAGTGTAGGCTACCCATCCATTCAAATAGATTGTAAGAAATCGGGTACATATGATATTGAAATTATTTGGAGTGGATCGCCTTTAGATCAGCCGGAATATAAATCAGCCGGAGTAAAAGACGAGAATTGGAACCTGTCATCAAAAGCTAAAGTACAGAAGATATATGACCCTCAATCGGTATTAAAGAATACAACGCAGAAAGGAAATTCCGTAGAAGGAATAATTAATGGGGAAACAGGTCACCGTACGCTCTTTGTACAACTAAAACAAGGACAAATGACTTGGTGGCAACCTGCCGGAATAGAGGTGAAAGAACCTCTGACTGTAATCTATAATGCGGAGGTCGATAATTTACTGTTTACTCTGAAAAATAATACGAACCGTGTGGTTAATGCTCAATTGCAAATCAATATGGGAAAGAAGTCTTATGCACAATCGATAAGTATAGCTTCGGGAGAAACCTCACCTCAGGTGACAATACCTGCCAGTGCTGTTCGTTTCGGATCTAATCATCTGACTGTAACCGAAAACGGAAAAGTGATATTCACTGAAAACTTAATTAACTGGAACCTGAAAAACGATTCTCCCGTATACGAACAAGTAAATATGGATAAAGTGCTGAATGCAAGTGTCTCTCAAATATTCAGAAATGAGTATCTGACTCCACGCTCTCCTTATACTACCCTGCAAGTGCCTAAACAGGGAATAGGAGAATGGTGCCATCCGACACTTACATCCGACATAGATGACTCGGGAATAAGAAAAGCAGTGAAGAATAATACATTTGATACACCTTTCGGAATACCTTTCCGTACGGTAAGTAATGGAAATAATATAGCATTTACGACTTTGTGGGATAATTATCCTTCACAGGTATCAGTTACTTTATCAGGAAAAGCCTCACATGCATACCTGATGATGGCAGGATCGACCAATCATATGCAGAGTCATGTGGTAAATGGTACAGTAACAGTTGTTTATAAGGATGGAAGTAACAATGTCTTGAATCTCGTAAATCCTGAAACATGGGCACCTATAGAACAGGATTTCTATCTTGATGGTCAGGCATTCTCATCAAAACAACCCCGTCCTTACAGGGTAGCTTTGAAAACAGGAGTCGTTAGCCGTGATATGGAAAAGGATATGAATATCAAGCCGGCAGAAGTATATGGCAGAAGTATTCGTGGTGGGGCAGGTATTATTCTCGACTTACCTCTCAATAGTGATAAAGAACTGGATAGGCTGGAAGTAAAGTCGATAGCCAATGAGGTAGTTATTGGTCTAATGGGAATCACATTAATGAGGTAATAAGTTACAATTATGAATAAAATAATAAGAATAGGCATAGTTGCATTAATGATATTAGCTTGCTGGAATATCCGGGCAGAAGTAAAACTTCCCGCTATAATTTCAGACAACATGCTATTGCAACAGCAAACCACCGTCAATATCTGGGGAACTGCTAATCCGGATGAGGTAGTTACAGTAAAGCCTTCGTGGGATAGTAAAACTTATACAGTAACAACTCCGGTTAATGGTAAATGGCTAGTAAAGATAAAAACGCCTAAGGCAACAAAAAGCCAGTCGATACGAATAACAGGAGACAATACGATTGATATACAAAATGTATTGATCGGCGAAGTCTGGTTATGCTCGGGGCAATCGAATATGGATTTTCCGGTGGCGAAGGCTACAGGATGGCGTACAGGTATACTGAACGAAGAGGAGGAAATGCAGGATGCCGATTATCCCGAAATCAGATTGTTTCATGTAGCACAAAAATTATCACCCGAACAGGAATTGGACGATTGTGAGGGCTCATGGATGGTTTGTAACCGCGAAAACCTGAAAGATTTTTCTGCCGTAGGATTTTTCTTCGGTCGTGATTTGTACAATACATTGAAAGTTCCTGTTGGGTTAATACAATCAACTTGGGGAGGTACACATGCCGAATCGTGGACAAAAATGCAGGTTATGCAAAACGATCCTGTATATGCCACGCTTGTAAAAGATTTTTATGCTGCAAGGGATAATTATCCGGCAGATATAAAGAAATATGAAGAAGACAAAAAAGCGTATGATGAAGCCAAAGCTAAAGGGGATAATGACATAAAAGCGCCTAAAAAGCCTCAGGGAATCGATCATAATAAAGCTTTATCTACTTTGTGGAATGGAATGATACATCCGCTTCTGCCTTACGCAATCAAAGGAGCAATATGGTATCAGGGTGAGTCTAATTCGGTTCGAGCCAATGATTATACGCATGTATTTACCCAAATGATAAACAGTTGGCGTAAAGAGTGGAACAGAGGAGACTTCCCTTTCTACTTTGTACAGATTGCACCACAATACAAACAGCCACCGACAATACGTGAAGCGCAATTGAAAACGTGGAAATCTGTAAAGAATACAGGAATGGTTGTGATCACAGATGTAGGCGACTCTACCGATATCCATCCGAGAAATAAAAAAGTTCCCGGAATACGTCTGGCAAAATGGGCTTTAGCAAAAACTTACGGACAGAATATAGAATATTCGGGACCAGTATACAAATCGATGAAAGTAAAGGGAGATAAAGCCATATTGAGCTTCGATTATGCAGGAAATGGATTAACCTGTCAATCAAATACCTTAAATGGTTTTGTTATAGCCGGTAGCGACAGGATATTTTATCCGGCAACCGCTGTAATCAAGGGTAATACCGTCGAGGTTTCAGCCGTTGAAGTTCCCGAGCCTGTAGCAGTTCGTTACGATTGGGGTAAATTTTTCAGAGCCAGCCTGTTCAATACGGCAGAATTACCTGCAAGCCCTTTCCGTACGGATAATTGGATAGTCACAGATAAATAAACCGATTCAAATATCATGAAAAAAACATTACTAACATTATTGACTCTGGTCTTTGCTGTTCAGGGATTATTAGCCCAAAAAACAGCCATTGAATTTGCCAACTCGGAAATGAAACGTTTCCCCGAGGCATGGCAACTCGATCATGGTAAACGCCTCTATTTCGGATATTCGCAGGGAGTTGGCTGTCAGGCTATGCTCGATGTGTGGAAGAAAACAGGAGACCGCAAGTATCTCGATTACGTGATAGCATGGGCTGATACCGTTATCAACAACGAAGGCGAGATACATTTGTATAAAGTAGAAACTTATAATCTGGATTATATCCGTCCCGGCACAGTTCTTTTCGATGTTTGGAAACAAACCGGAAACGATAAGTACAAACTGGCGATGGACAGGCTGGTAAACCAGTTGAAAAATCATCCTCGTACGCTCGAAGGTGCTTTCTGGCACAAGCTGATCTATCAGCACCAGATTTGGCTCGACGGATTGTATATGGCATCGCCATTTCTGGCGGAATATGCTGTAACATTCAATAAACCCGAATTGATAGATGATGTGGTAAATCAATTTATTATATGTGCCAAACATACCTATGATGCTAAAACCGGCTTATACTATCACGCATGGGATGAGAGTAAGAGGCAACGCTGGGCGAATAAAGAAACCGGACAATCACCCAATTTCTGGGGACGAAGCATCGGATGGTGGTTTATGGCATTGGTAGATGTTCTGGATTATATACCAGCAAATCACCCTCAGAGACCGGAGCTTCTGAAGATGGTTCAGGGATTAGCTGAGACCCTTCCGAAATATCAGGATAAAACAGGCCTTTGGTATCAGGTACTGGATATGCCTGATAGGCAAGGTAATTACCTCGAAGCATCAGTATCTTCAATGTTTACATATTCGTTTGCGAAAGCAGTAAACAAAGGGTACATCGATGCAAAATACAGAAGTGTAGCCGAAAAAGCTTATGATGGATTGATGAAGGTTCTGGTAGTGAAAAACGCTGACGGAACTCTAACCTTGACCAAATGCTGTGCGGTAGGAGGTTTAGGAGGAAATCCATATCGGGACGGTAGTTTTGAATATTATATCGGTGAACGTATTCGCGATAACGATTCTAAAGCTACAGGCCCTTTCATAATGGGATGTTTAGAACTAGGTAAATAACTATTAACCGAAAAGAAAATGAAACCGTATCTATTATTAGCAGGAATATGTTTTATATCCCTTTTAGGGAAAGCACAAGACACCAGGGAACGCTTGTATAACTATGAGATATTAGCTCCCGGTCATGAACCTAAACCTTTGGTGGAAGGTTTTGCTAAGGAAAGGCTCGAAGAGCATTTGAACAGAGGTATTGTTGCATCTATGGCAAAGGATAATAAAAGTGTTTATCTAAACTGGCGGCTGTTGAAAACGGACAATAAGGATATTAGCTTTAATGTGTACCGGTCTGTAAATGGTAAAGCAAAAAAGCTGAATAATAAACCCATTGCTATTACAACAGACTTTAGTGATGCTAATCCTGCTGCCGGAAAGGCTGAATATTGGGTGGAAAGCATCGAAGGAAAAGATAAAAAGCTTTCGGAAAAGATTACAGTTGACTTATCTGTTTTAAATGCTCCCAATTATAAGAGTATTAAGTTTAAAGACAATGTAATTGCAGGACGTGTTGCTGTTGCCGACCTCAACGGAGATGGCGAATACGATTATATCATCCGGCATCCGCATACGAATGTAGATCCCGGAGTTGCCAATCCTAATGATGGAACGACTTATAAAATAGAAGCTTACCTGAGTGATGGAACTTACCTGTGGACAAAAGACCTAGGACTGGGTATAGAACCGGGCGTATGGTATTCTCCTTTTATGGTATATGATTTTGACGGAGATGGAAAAGCTGAAGTTGTACTTAAAACAGCAGGAGACGATTATAGGAAGAATGAAAAAGGACGGGTATATGCCGGAAGCGAGTACTTAACAGTACTGGATGGCATGACCGGAAAAGAATTGGCTCGTGTCGATTGGCCCGAGCGTAATGACAGGTATGGAAACCTGATACGTCAAAACAGGAATCAAATCGGAATGGCGTATCTGGATGGAAAAACACCTTGTATCTTGGCTGCCCGCGGAACCTATAAACTGATGGTTGTTGATGCATGGCAGTTTAATAATGGGAAATTAGAAAAGCTGTGGAGATGGGATGGCGACGAAGAAAATCCGGTTGTCCGCAGTCAGGGAGCACATAATATGGTTTGTGGAGATGTAGATGGCGATGGAAGGGATGAAATTCTTTTAGGCTCTTGTATGGTTGATGATAACGGTACATTGTTATGGTCATCGGGATTAGGACATTCGGATAAAGCATACCTGACAGATATTGATCCGCAACGTCCGGGTATGGAAGTGTTTTTGGCATTAGAGCCATGGCATGATAACGGTTACGGTGTTAGTGTACTGGATGCTAAGACAGGAGAACGCGTTTGGGGTATAGGGCATAAGACTTTTCATGTAGGTGATGGGATGGTGGCAGATATCGATCCTGCAAGTCCGGGACTGGAGTGCTTTGCCAGCGAAGATAAAAAAGGAGGTTCTACCGAAAAATACCTTTTGAGTGCACAAGGCAAAAAACTTGCTTCGAATGGGGATGTGCCTCCTTGCCGTAACTGGATATGGTGGGATGCAGGAAATATCCGTCAAACATTTTTTGGAGACGATAATCGTTGGGGGGCAGAATCTATGTCTAATGGAAAAAGCCAATCTATAGGTTACTGGAAAGGGGATAAAATAGCGAACGGAATATATGGGGATATCATTATGATAGCCGATGTTTTCGGAGACTGGCGGGAAGAAGTTATTACAGCCTTACCCGGCGAATTACGTATTTACCATACAAATATTCCGGCAAAAGACAAGAAAATAACATTAATGCAGGATGCTGTTTACAGAAGTTATATATTGCAACGTTCGCAAGGGTATCCGCAATCGCCGGTGCCATCATTCTATTTAGGAGAGTAAATAATAATAAAAATATATATAGTGAAAAGAAATCAATTATTACTGGCTGTATTATTGGCTATTATCAGTCTGGGTACATCTTGTGCGGAGAGTACAGCGGAGAATAAATATGCATATCTCTACACCGATCTGCCGTTCGAGATGCCTGTATTGGCTCCACCTGTTTTTCCCGATAACGAAGTTTCGATAAAAGACTTCGGTGGGGTCGGTGATGGTATTGCTTTGAATACCGAAGCTTTTTCCAAAGCAATAGAAGCTTTAGTAGCAAAGGGCGGAGGTACGCTGGTTGTTCCTCAGGGCGTATGGTTTACAGGGCCTATAGTGTTGAAAAGCAATATTAATCTGCATCTCCAAGACCGTGCAATCATCTTATTTTCACCTGATAAGTCTTTATATCCGTTAGTGGAAACTGTATTTGAGGGATTGGATACACGTCGTTGCCAGTCTCCGGTCTCCGGTCGTAATCTGGAGAATGTTGCTGTTACAGGTAGTGGTGCAATAGATGGCAACGGGCATGTATGGCGCCCTTTAAAGAAGGAAAAGGTGTCGGAACGGTTCTGGAAATCCGCAACCTCTAAAGGAGGAGCTTTCAAGCGTGACGATTACTGGATGCCGTCTGATCAATATTTACATGGTGATACTATCAGTGATATGAATGTTCCCCGTCATCTGAAAACCGAAGCCGAATGGGAGTCTGTTCGGGATTTCCTTCGTCCGGTGATGATAAGTTTTATCGAATGTAAAAATGTATATCTGCAAGGTGTGATATTTCAGAATTCACCGGCATGGAACATTCACCCTTTGATGTGCGAAAATGTGATTATAGACGGTGTACAGGTACGCAACCCGTCTTATGCCCAAAATGGTGATGGATTAGACCTTGAGTCATGTAAAAACTCAATTATAGTAAACAGTACATTCGATGTGGGAGATGATGGTATATGTATCAAGTCTGGTAAAGACGAAGACGGTCGCCGCCGTAACCGTCCGACTGAAAATGTAATAGTAGATAACTGTACAGTATTCAAAGGTCATGGAGGTTTTGTTGTAGGAAGCGAGATGTCCGGTGGGGTACGTAATATCAAAGTGGCTAATTGCCAGTTTTTGGGAACAGATGTAGGGCTCCGTTTCAAGAGTAACCGTCAACGGGGCGGAGTTGTTGAGAATATTTATATATCGAATATCAGTATGTTTGATATACCTACCGATCCTATATCGTTCAACCTGTATTATGGAGGAAAATCAGAAGTAGAGGTTTTGGAAGATGGTGATGTAATCCGTAAAGAAGAAGTATTACCTCCCGTAACGGAGTTAACTCCAACATTCCGCAATATTTATGTAACAAATGTAACCTGTAGTAATGCACGGCGCGCCATGTATTTTAATGGGCTTCCCGAACATAATATCGATAACATTAATATCGAAAATGTAACTATACATTCGCAGTTAGGTGCTGAGTTAGTCGAATCTCAGAATATAACTTTGAAGAATGTAAATATCTATCCCCGTTCGGGTGCTGCACTCAGGCTATCCAATGTGAAGGATGTAAAAGTGGAAGGCTTACAAACGGAACAGAATATCGAATCGGTATTTGAAATTGGAGGTAACAAGACCCGTAATGTTGATATAAAATCGCCATACGGACAAGATAAGCTAAATGTAACTAAAAGTATTCCGGAAGGAGCTGTTAAGTTTACAACAGTAGGTAAATAACAAGTAAATAGAACCGAATAAATAATTATGATGCACAAAACATTAGCATTAACTTTTGCCGCTTTCCTCGGAACGGCATCGGCATTCTCTCAGGCGACACTAAGTCCCGAACAAGTGGCAGAAGCTATCGGCGACCGCATAATTAAAGAAACCCCATATACTTTTGTAAATAAGCAGACGGGACAAGTTTATAACAACCTGAAAGGGGTGCCTGTGTCTATGGACGTAAAGGTACAGAACGAATATAACGATTGGCATTATACCAACGGAGTACTGAATATTGCCCTGCTCGAACTGGCTGATGCCACAAACGAAAAGAAATACGAGTCTTATGCCTTCAAGAATATGGACTTTGTTTTCGATAAAGACAATTTAGGTTATTTCAGAAAACAGTATGATCAGGCTTTCAAGGAAGGAGGCTGGAAAGCTATCCGTAAACTTAGCTGGCATATGATATTCCGGGGCAAGCGGTTAGACGATAACGGCCCAATGGGAGCTGGTCTGATCGAATTGCAGATGCGCCGGGCTACACCTGCTTATCTGGAATATATAAACGAAACTAATGAGCATCTTTTGTATAGTGAACCTCGTCTGGATGACGGTACTATTGCCCGTATTTGGCCTCACGAGAATACAATTTGGGCTGATGACTTGTTTATGGCAATTTCTTTTCTTTGCCGTATGGGTAAAATGACAGGTGATGTGAAATATTTCGATGATGCTGCCAATCAGGTGCTGAATTATACGAAGTACTTGTGGCATCCCGGTAAACAGATCTATTACCATTGCTATCATACCGATACTAAAGAGTTAGGTGTTGCTCATTGGTCACGTGCTAACGGTTGGATGCTGATGGCTCAGGCTGATTTACTGACTATGCTACCAAAAGACCATCCTAAAAGGGCGGCTCTAATTGAGAACTTTAAGCAACAGGTAAGCGGTGTTGCCCGCTATCAGGGAAAGAACGGACTTTGGCATCAGTTACTGGACAAACCCGATTCTTACGAAGAGGTGACCGGAACAGCTATGTTCGTTTTCGGTATTGCACGGGGAGTTAGAGAAGGATGGATTCATCCCGACTTTATCTATGTGGCAGAACAAGGTCTGAAAGGAATGAAAACCAGACTGTCTGATGCAGGTGATGTTACTGATATTTGTGTAGGAACAGGTATTATGCCTTCATTGGCGTATTATTACAACCGTCCTGTTCAAAAGAATGCTCCTATGGGAGAAGGCCCTGTAATACGCGCTTTGGTAGAGATGTCGAAAGCTAAGAAATACAGCGAGATTTCTGCCGATAGTCAATACGACAAAATCGTGGTCAAAAAGTAATTTGAATATTTTGTAGTGAGCATTTTCTAGTGCTACTTTAGCTAGCTAGCCTGAAACCCTGAGAAATGCGCTCAGGGTTTCTTTTGTTATTATAGACCGATAAAGTACTCTTTGTTTGCTTTGGTCTTGAAAGTTGTGATGTAGTAGCCATCTTTTTTAGAGGATTTGCTCGATGCCCCTTTGATCTTGATAGGAGTGCCTGTTCTGAGTATACAAGTATTGTCGGTTTTTGATAATATCTTACCCGATATAACTTTACCATTATCCCATTCCATATCAATAACAAATGCTCCTCTGGCACAAAGACCGGTAGCCTTGCCCTTGCTCCAGTTTATCGGTAATGCAGGTAATAAGTGGATTTCATTCAGGTGGCTCTGGATAAGCATCTCTCCTACACCTGATATTCCGCCGAAGTTTCCATCTATCTGAAAAGGCGGATGTGTATCGAACAGATTCGGTAGAGTCGATGTCGAGAGCAATTCTCTATATAATTTGTAGGCTTTATCCTTGTTTAACAAACGGGCGTGAAAATTTACTTTCCAAGCTTTACTCCATCCTGTACCACCGTCTCCTCTAACCTCCAGTGTTTTTTGGCAGGCATCAGCAAGTTCAGGAGTAAGTATAGGTGATATTTGCCGTCCGGGATGTAAGCCGAATAAATGTGATACATGCCGGTGTTGAGGATCCTGATCTTTCCAGTCTTTATACCATTCAATAAGATTTCCGTCTTTACCTATCTGTAAAGGATAAATTTTATCGCGCGCTTCAGTCCATTTTAGCCGGAGGTCTTTGTCCGTATTCAGTGTTTCGGATGCTTCGATGAGGTTGTTCAACAAATCCCAGATTATCTCCAGATCCATTGCCGAGGCAATAGTTACGACTCCTTCTTTTCCGTTCTCATCTATAAAAACATTTTCGGGAGATGTCGAAGGCGCTGTAATCAGGTGTCCGTCTTTCTCTATCATCCAGTCTAAGCAAAAGTCAGCGGCACTCTTCATCAGAGGATAGGCAGTCTCAGACAGAAACTGTTTATCGTTAGTGAAGCGGTAATGTTCGTACAAATGTTGACTCAACCACGGAGAACCGAGTGACCAGTTTGCCCATTTAGGGTCGCCTTGCTGAACACCGACAGGATTAGCATGTGCCCATATATCCGAATTATGATGTACAGCCCATCCTTTCATATTATAGTAGTTGCGGGCTATCTGTGTTCCGGTAACAGATACATTCCGGATAAATTGAATCAGAGGCTCTGTCATTTCCGACATATTCAGCATTTCGGCAGGCCAATAATTCATTTCCAGATTGATATTAGTCGTAAAGTTACTGCCCCACGAAGGTCGTTGGTTTTTATTCCAGATACCTTGAAGATTGGCAGGGATACCCCCGGGACGTGACGACGAAATGAGTAAATAGCGTCCGAACTGGAAGTAAAGGCTTTCGAGAGCAGGATCTTCTTTGCCTGTTGCATATTCTTTCAATCGTTCATCCGTAGGTTTGTTTATTGCATCCGTACTTCCTATATCGAAGGTTACCCGGTTAAAGTATTTTTGATAGTCGGTAATATGTCTGTCTTTCAGTTGATCGTAAGATATATCTTTTGCTACGTCAAGATAGTTGGTTGTGAGAATGTTTTCATCTTTTCCTTCCGTGTCAGGGCGCTTGTTATAACCATTAAAGCTGGTTGCAGCAGAGATTATTAGTACTACTTCTGTTGCTCCCTTTATTTGTAATGAGGGATCGGTAGATACTGTGCCGTCTTTCAGTATCGCTTTTATCCTATACTGATAACGCATTCCTTTTTTTCCATCAGGACTAGAATAGAGGAGTGGAAATCTACGCTCGGAATCGACATAAATTGGAGCTTGCCCATTGAGAACGAATTCATCATTCGAGATACTTTGTATTGAAGCATACTCAAAGGCGGTATTTGCTCCGACAGAGAAGTTTAACCCTCCTTTTTTAGAGGCAGTCAGCTTTATAACTGCCACCTGATCCGGTGCAGAAACGAAAGCTTCACGGGTGTAATCAATAGTATCAACGGAAAAGCGTGTTAATGATACAGCAGTATTCAGGTCGAGTTCCCTGTAATAGTTTTTAGGTTCAGCTACGGAAGAATACTTTTGTTCAATAATAATATCGCCCATCGGAAGGAACGACTGGCTGTTTTTGCCCTGTATATATCGTAATAGCTTGGACGCTTCGCTCCAGTTTTCTTTAAAAAGCTCGTCACGTACTTTTTGAAGTTGTGACGGAGTATCTTTTGGAGCAGAGGTATCGGTCGGGCCTCCTCCCCATAGAGATTCTTCGTTCAGGTTGAATGTTTCCCGTTCTACATTACCATACACCATAAGGCCTATGCGTCCATTCCCTAGAGGAAGAGCTTCTTCAAAACGGGTCGCCGGGGTATTATACCACAATTTGAGATTATTATCATTCTGCCCTATAACCTGTAAGCTTAAGCAGAAAGATAAGAAGACGATTAGTTTGATTGTTTTCATGGTTGTTATTGTTTAGAAACAGGTATCTGATAGAATTTGCGGTCTTTGTCGAAGTCCACCATAATCTGGTCGAGTACTACACCTTCATCCAAAGCATAAATACGGATTGTATGTTTACCCGGTTTGGTTATGTTATGAATGGTCTCTTTCACTGTTTGATTTCTTAGTACATTTATTTTCCATGGTTCGCTTCGGAACTCGGTTGCCAATGAAACTATCTGGGGCTTCTCATTATCTACAGCTATTGCGTATCTCAGGTCTTTACCTTCAATAGGGTGATTGGGAATGAGAGCTGTCCTGATAACAGCTTCACCCATACTGGTTGTATAGATGGTATATTCAACGAAATATTTTTCTCCGACAGGAATTACCATGGCATTTAAGCTATGTCCTAAACCTTGTATCGGACGTGCTTGTTTGGGAGACAAGCTGTAATCTACAGCATTCATTGCTATCATCCGGTCTGATTCCATCCCTTTTGTGATATTATTGTTGATTGCTGTCAGTACAAAATTATAAATTTCACCGTTGATTGATAGACTACATTCTCCGGAGACTCGATCTTTCGTTACATTATCCCAGTTGATACTTAATACCAATCTTTTTAAGTTCAGTTCATTTGTGGCGACTTCTTTAGCGTTTAGCCAATTTAACGATGTATTGAAAGTCCATTCTACCGGCTGATTTCCTTGTTGAAGTAAAATTACAAATGTAGAGTCTTTAGCATGTTTTACCAAAGGTTGCAGGTTGATGGTAGCTCCTGCGGTACGTGGTTGTTCTTCCCCTTCAATCCATACCGAAGCCTTCCCGGAATTTGCGATATCGACTCTGTCGGGTAGGGGTGCACGCTCGAAAACTGCGAGTTTGCGGGGCTTCATGTCCATCATTCCATCCCATTTCATTTTAGCCATATCCCGGTTGTATGCCATAGTTAGAGCAGTAATTTCATTATAGGCATTGTTACTTTGTAGGGCATACAAGTTTGCATCGGGCAGATTATGTTTAGCAAATAAACGTGCCTTTTGTGCATATAAAAGCTTTTTGTTCATCTCAGCAGCTGCATTTACAGGATAGGTCATCAATTGAAAATAAGCACTCTTCCGGTTATCGGGTATTTCTTCTCCCAGTTGATTAATAATATCAGTAATACGGTCGTAATCGGCAATACGCTGTTCTATCTCATCACCGAACATAAACGGATTAAATTCGGTGTCAATAACCGGAGTTTTCCCTCCTTTTACAGAATACTCCTCGACCCGGCTCCAACCCATAAATTCGGGACGCCGGATAGATGCCAGACGGAAATATTCTTTCATGACAAAACTTAGCTGAGGTGAAAGAGCCTTCCCGAATTCACGGGTTAACCACGTATCCATGTGCTGATAGATATTGGAGTCGTCTATACTATTGATATTCCAAGCCATATCGAGAAAGAATTCCATGTCATATTCTGCAGGCTTAATATCTCCTACATTAAGTATCCAAAGCTTCCGTACATTGTGTTTCCAAGCATTTTGCATTTGATAATATATGAGCGAAGGCTGGGTTGTCGATAACCACAGATAATCGTGAGGGCGTCCCCAATAGGATATATGATAGTATACGCCACCGCCTCCTTTGCGCTTCTGTTCTTCGGTATTGCTTAACCGGGTTAAGTATCCATAATTGTCGTCGCACCAAACCAGAGTCACATCATCGGGCAGCTTCAATCCGTTTTCGTATACGCTTAATACTTCTTTGTAAGGAATAAAGGCTTGAGGTATCGACGAAGCATCTTTACCTACATATTTTGTCAATAACTGTCGTTGGTTATCAATTACATCTTGTAGAACGGACGTTTGTTCATCTAAAGTCTTTACTCCTTCCATTTTACCATCGTGTACGCCACGCATGCCTATTGTGTAGAAGTTCTCGTATTTACCGGCTTCCTGTAAGCGTTCGCCCCAATATTGGTTGATTGTTTCTTTGTTGGTCAGGTAGTTGTATTCTCCATACTTTTTATTATCCCATTCTCCGGCTCCGTTCCGCATTAGAGGTTCACAGTGCGAAGTGCCCAGTACGATGCCATATTTATCGGCCATTTCTTTATTACCCTCCACGAAATAGAAAGGTACGGTCGATTCGTGCATGGCAGGCCAAAGAGTATTCGCTCTCAAACGAAGTAAAAGTTCGAAAATACGTGCATATGTTTTAGGTCCTATCTGTCCTTTTCTGGAAGTTTGCTCATAGTTTTTGCTGCTCCATGGCATTAATCCCCAATCTTCGTCATTCAGAAAAATTCCCCTGTATTGAACAGATGGTTGTTGCTGTGTATAATAGTCTCTTTTTAATGAAACTTCATCCTTTTTATCAGGGAGTGCATCAGCCCACCATACCCAGGGCGATACTCCTATCAGCCGCGAAAGTTCGAGTATACCATATGCTGTACCCCGGCTATCGCTACCGGCTACAACGAGTATGTCCTTGTTATTGTCTGTTATTATTTGAATTCGGAAAGCCTCCCATTGATCTTTTAATCCGTCAGCTTGTATTAGTTTTCGGGATATAAGCTCGTCTATGTATTTGTTTGTCCCGATAGTTCCTGCAACCACAGAGAAGCTATTTCCCGGACTTTGTAGCTTGGCTTTTATGCCGGAGACGAGTTCTACATCCGAAAAGAAAATATCACGGCTGGTTTGTACCACCTCTTTTTCTTTCGGGTCGATATAGACTTGTAAAGCCTTATCTTTTGTTATAAGCATAAAATCATTAGCTATGCTTGACAACGGCAGGCACATTAACAGATACAGAATAGAAAGTAAGGTTATGATGCGTTTCATGTAGAAATGGTTTAGATTAACAAGATACAAAAATAATATTCAGCAGAATGGTTTTAAATGTGATACGGTTCAATAACATGTAATATAATACCATAGTAAAAGAGAGATAGCCCGATAAAACGAGTTTACCCCCTTTAAAAGATCAGTTTGTATAGGTTTTTGGATAAAATTACATGTTATGTTATGACTACCTTTGGTATTTTTGTATCATGAATTAGCTTGTTCTGTTGAATAGGTTACCCTTTTGTTTGATGTTACTAATTAACCTGGATACACCATGAATTTTCTACCCCTGCGATTGTTTAAAGTCTGTTTATTATCCATCCTTTGTTTAACCGGAGGATTAGTTGTTAATGCCCAAAATAAGAAGATCGATTTGAAAGGAATCTGGCGGTTCGAAATCGATAGGAATGATACGGGAGTCAAAGACCGTTGGTTCGCTAAGACATTACCTGACCGTATATCTTTACCGGGATCGATGACCGAAAATTACAAAGGGGATGATATAACCCTTAATACTCAATGGACAGCTAGTATTTACGATAGCTCGTTTTTCTATAATCCCCGTTTGGAAAAGTTCAGAAAACAAGAAAACCTGAAACTTCCGTTCTGGCTGACTCCGGTAAAATATTATGTGGGTGCTGCATGGTATCAGACCGATGTAGAAGTACCTGCATCTTGGAGTGGCGAACGTATCGAGTTGTTTTTGGAGCGTCCCCACACCGAAACCCGTTTGTGGATAAACGACAAGGAGGTAGGCATGCAAAATTCGCTGAGCGTTCCTCATGTTTTTGAAATCAGCCGATTTCTGAAAAAGGGGAAAAATACCATAACACTCTGTATAGATAACCGGACTAAAGATATAGATGTCGGTAAAGATTCACACAGTATAACAGACCAGACACAAGGAAACTGGAACGGAATAGTCGGACGGATGGAACTTCAATCAACCCCCACAACTTATATCGAAGATGTACAGGTATACACGGATGTTCAG
The DNA here is from genome assembly GCF_900128985.1 of Indolivaga macrotermitis. Taxonomy (GTDB): domain Bacteria; phylum Bacteroidota; class Bacteroidia; order Bacteroidales; family Dysgonomonadaceae; genus Dysgonomonas_A; species Dysgonomonas_A macrotermitis. Next base: position 410,202 of record NZ_FQUC01000001.1, read on the forward strand.
AACAAAAAAGCTACAGTGAAACTACGCATAGTAGGAAAAACACCGGGTAGTGTAACTCTTGCTGCTGAAAGCTTCAATGGAGAGACAAAGCATGTGGTAAGTCCCGTAACAACCGAATTTAAAATTACGGGAGATACAACATCCTTCGAAATGGGATTGCCTATGGGTAATGATATGCTTACATGGAGCGAGTTCCACCCTAACCTATACAAACTGAAAGTAACTCTAAATACAGGAAAGAAAACCGATGAAAAAGAAGTTCAATTCGGAATGCGCGAATTTTCGATCAAGGGTAAGTATTTCTATGTAAACGGGCAAACGGTTGTACTGCGTGGTACAGTAGAAAACTGCGTATTTCCTCTAACAGGTTATGCACCGATGGATGTAGAATCTTGGGAGCGAGTATTCCGCATTTGTAAAGACTTCGGTCTGAACCATATGCGCTTTCACTCATTCTGTCCTCCCGAAGCAGCCTTTAAGGCAGCCGACTTAGTTGGATTCTATCTGCAACCCGAAGGTCCAAGTTGGCCTAATCACGGTTCGTCGTTAGGAGATGGGCGTCCTGTAGACAACTATCTATGGGAGGAAAGTAAGCGTATTGTCAAAGAATACGGCAATTATCCTTCATTCTGTATGTTTGCCATCGGGAACGAACCTCGCGGACGCTGGGTTGCATGGGTAAGCAAATTTGTCGATTATTGGAAAGAAGCAGATCCACGCCGTGTTTACACCGGAGCGTCGGTAGGTAATAGTTGGGCATGGCAACCCAAAAGTGAATTCCATGTAAAAGCCGGAGCTAGAGGGCTGGCATGGGATAAGTTGCCCGAATCAAATTCGGATTATAGAGCCCGTATTGATACAGTGAAACAACCTTATGTGTCGCATGAAACAGGACAATGGTGTGTATTTCCGGACTTTACCGAGATAAAAAAATATACAGGCGTGATGCGCGCCCGCAACTTCGAACTGTTCCGCGAAGATTTGAAAGACCGCAATATGAGCTATCAGGCTGCCGACTTCTTACAGGCTTCGGGTAAATTACAGGCATTGTGCTATAAACACGAAATAGAGAAAACCTTGCGTACTCCCGACTATGCCGGATTCCAGTTGCTGAGTCTCAATGATTATTCGGGACAAGGCACAGCTCTTGTCGGTGTATTGAATGCGTTCTGGGAAGAAAAAGGTTATATCAATGCTTGGGAATTCCGCCGTTTTTGTGCTCCAACAGTATTACTATCCCGTATGGATAAGTTTGTGTTTACGAATAACGAAACGATGATAGCGCATATCGAAGTGGCAAACTTCGGAGAAAATGAATTGAAAGGTCAGGCAACCGATTGGAAAATAACCGATACATATGGCAAAGTATTAGCAAAAGGCCAATTGTCGGCTAAAGATATACTGATAGGCAACTGTCAGCAATTGGGAACAATAAATCTGCCATTGCAGGCATTTGATAAAGCTCAGAAACTGAATCTGGAAGTTTCGTTTGCTTGTACGGACATTTCTAACAACTGGGATTTCTGGGTATATCCTGCTGCATTACCACAGGTGGAAACAACAGGTGTACATATTACAGATAAAATAGATGATGAAACCAAAGCTGTTCTTGAAAAAGGAGGCAAAGTATTGCTTCTGACAGCAGGAAAAGTAGAGCAAGGAAAAGATGTGGTTCAGTATATGACTCCTGCATTCTGGAATACATCGTGGTTCAAAATGCGTCCTCCGCATACTGTAGGAACTCTGGTAAACAATTATCACCCGATATTGGAAGATTTCCCGACAGATACATATACCGATATTCAGTGGTGGGAGTTGATACAAAAGGCACAGGTTATGGAACTGAATAGTTTTCCTGCCATGTTCCAACCGATTGTTCAACCTATTGATACATGGTTTATCAACCGGAAGCTGGGAATGTTATTCGAAGCGAAAATAGGTAACGGCAGCATAGTTGTATGTAGTGCGGATCTTCGTTCCAATTTGGAAAACAGGCCTGTAGCACGTCAGTTATACTATTCGATAGTGAAATATATGAATTCGCATAAGTTTATGCCTGAATGGTCTTTGAATATTTCATTACTGGAAGATTTATACAAAAAAGAAGGGGAGCGGCTTAATATTGAAACAACTGATGCTCCCGATGAATTAAAAAACGTTATCCTTTAAATAATAACCTATGAAAAAGATCAGTATTGCAGCCGTTTTGTCTTTTGCATTAATGAGTTGTGTAAGTAATGCCGTAGAAACAGACTGGCCTCAGATTACCCGAGAAGCTAAACCCTGGACACGTTGGTGGTGGATGGGTAATGATGTAGACTCGGCAAACCTTACATACAATCTCGAAGCCTTAAGCAAGGCAGGTATGGGAGGAGTTGAAATAACACCTGTCTACGGAGTGAAAGGTAGAGAGAATCATTACATAGATTATTTATCTCCGCGATGGATGCGGATGTTAGGCTTTACCGAGTCGGAAGCAGTCCGTCTAGGTATGGGAGTAGATATGAATACCGGAACAGGATGGCCATTCGGAGGTCCTGAAGTAACTATTGAAGATGCCGCTACAAAAGCGATTTTTCAGCAATACGAAGTAAAAGCCGGGACACAATTAAAGGAAAATATTATAGTAAAAGACGAAAAGCAAAAGCCGGTAGCTCGTCTGAGTAAATTGATAGCTTATTCATCGAAGGGAGAAAAACTGGATATTACAGATAAAGTATCGCCCGAAGGTAAACTCGATTGGACAGCACCGGCAGGCAATGACTATAAACTGATAGCCTTATTTATCGGAAAAACTTTACAGAAAGTTAAACGGGCGGCACCCGGAGGCGAAGGTTATGTGATGAACCATTTTGATAAAGGTGCGGTTATGCGCTATTTCGGTAAATTCGATAAAGCTTTCGCCGAAAATAATACGGCTTTTCCAAACAGCTTCTTCAATGACTCATACGAAGTTTATGGAGGGGATTGGACTAAAGACTTATTAGAACAATTCGAGAAGAAAAGAGGATACAAACTAGAAGACTATTTTCCGGAGCTCTTATCCGATGGAGATACAGATACATCAGCCCGTGTGATTTCCGACTATAGGGAAACTATCAGCGAAATTCTGAAAGAAAATTTCACACAGCCGTGGACAGAATGGGCTCATTCTCATGGGGCAACGACTAAAAATCAGGCACATGGTTCACCAGCAAATTTGTTGGATATATACGCAGCAGTTGATATTCCTGAGTGTGAATCGTTCGGGATTTCGGATTTTGATCTTCCTTATTTGAGAAAAGACTCAGTCCGGAAGAAAAACGATGGAGACCCGACTGTTTTGAAATATGCATCTTCTGCAGCCCATATTGCAGGAAAGCAATATACTTCTTCCGAAACATTTACATGGCTGACCGAGCATTTCCGAACATCATTCTCACAATGTAAGCCGGAGATAGACCAGATGTTTACTTCCGGGGTCAATCATGTATATTTCCACGGAACAACTTATACTCCTCAAGAGGCAGCATGGCCGGGCTGGAAATTTTATGCTTCGGTTGATATGTCTCCTACTAATAATATTTGGGAAGATGCTCCTGCATTTTTCAGCTATATTACAAGGACACAGTCTTTCCTCCAATACGGTAAGCCAGATAGCGATTTCTTACTATATCTTCCGATATATGATATTTGGGAAGAACAAAGAGGAAATTATGCAACTTCATTCTCTATTCACGGAATGCGGAAACGCTTGCCAAAATTCTGCGATGGGGTAGAAGAAATAATGAAATACGGATACGACCTCGATTATATCTCTGACCATTTTATAAAAACGACAATTGTTGAAAACGGATTGCTTAAAACAGAAGGTGGAGCTACTTATAAAGCCCTGATTTTACCTGCAACCAGATATATCCCATTAGAAACGATAGAGCAAATAAAAAAACTGACCGAACAGGGTGCAACAGTAGTCTTTGCAGAGAACTATCCATCAGATGTACCCGGATTAAGCCAGTTGGAAGAAAGAAGAGCGAAGTTTAAATCAGTAATAGACGCATTTCCTAAAGTAGAATCGTTCGGGGTGTCTTACGAAAATAAGCTTGGCAAAGGAATTGTAATAACAGGAAACAATTACAAAGAAATATTAGCAAAATGTAAAGCAAACGAAGAAGTATTTGTGTCGGAACTAGGAGGTCAGTTGATACGGCGTTCTAACGAAAGCGGGCATCATTATTTCATGACCATGCTCAAAAATAATACTGTAGACGGATGGGTAACAATAGGAGTGAAAGCTAAAAGTGCTATTTTCTTTGATCCGATGACAGGAAAGAAAGGGCAGGCAACAGTCCGCGAGAATAATGGTAAAACTCAGGTTTACTTACAATTGAATCCAGGTGAATCTATCATTCTGAAAACGTTCGAAAAAAAGAATGTTGAGGTCGAAAAATGGGCTTATTATCAGTCAGCTGATAATAAAACAGAACTAAAAGATGGCTGGGTACTAAGTTTCCCGAAAAGCGAACCTGTTGTAAGTGAAAGCTTCAACCTTGCAACTTTGGGGTCTTGGACGAACCTGAATAACGAAGTCTTGAAAACCAATATGGGAACAGGTCGTTATACAGTGAAATTCGATTTCAAGAAGAATGGAACGAGTGAATATCTCCTTACTTTGGGCGATGTACGCGAAAGTGCAAAGGTAAAAGTAAATGGTAAGGATGCCGGTACATTATTCGCTGTTCCGTTCGAAACTAAGATCGGCTCATTGTTGCAAGATGGAGAAAACACTATTGAAATAGATGTAACCAATTTGCCTGCAAACCGTATTGCCGACTATGACCGTAGAGGCATAGACTGGCGCATATTCCAGGATATAAATATTGTAAGTGTAGACTATAAACCTGCGTTTTTCGGTAAGATGGAGCCTGTCCTTTCCGGATTATTAGGCCCTGTTGTAATTAAAGAACTCAAACTTATACAACCATGATAAAAAAGATAATACTGGTAGCAGCTATTTTAGCAGGGAGTGCTTTGAGTGTTTTCTCTCAGCAGAAAAAGACGTATTTCGACCCGAAAGATCTGACTATAGTCGGAACATATTATTATCCTGAACATTGGGACGAGTCGCAATGGGAAAGGGACTTGAAACAGATAAAAGATCTCGGATTCGACTTTGTACACTATGCTGAATTCGCATGGGCACAACTCGAACCATCCGAAGGTGTTTATGACTTTGCATGGCTCGACCGTGCTGTAGATATCGCCGATAAAAACGGACTGAAAGTAATTATGTGTACTTCTACAGCCACACCTCCTGTCTGGCTGATAAGAAATCATCCAGATATACTTATCGAACACGAAAACGGAACGAAGATGGATCATGGAGCCCGTCAGCATCCATCGGTGTCTAACAATTATTATCGTCAGTACTCAATGAAAATGATTGAGAAACTGGCGCAACGCTATGGTAACGATAAACGTATAATGGGATGGCAGCTCGATAATGAACCCCGTCCGGCTCAGGATTACGGGAAAGATGCCCAGCAACGTTTCAGGGATTATGTGAAAAATAAGTATCAGACTATAGGTGCATTGAATAAAGCCTGGGGAACAGCATTTTGGAGTCAGGTTTATTCCGACTTTTCGGAAATCAATATTCCCCGTGTTTCGCAAATGTTCATGAATACCCATCAGATTCTGGATTACAACCGTTTTACTACAGATGAAATGGCTGGTTTTCTGGATGAGCAAACTATTCTGATCCGCAAACATATAGGTACAGACCAATGGATCACCACCAATTATATCCCGGAATATTCCGATGGGCATTTGAGGAAAAGCATGGAACTCGATTTCCATTCCTATACACGTTATATGGTATTTGGCGAGAACTACGGTATCGGGCGGAAAGGCTACCGCTTAGGCCCTGTAGAACGAATTGCCAAAGCGAATGATTTCTTCCGCACAATCGATGGAGTATATGGCGTGATGGAACTTCAACCCGGACAGGTAAACTGGGGTACAATCAATTCCCAGCCGCTACCGGGTGCTGTACGTCTTTGGTTGTGGCATGTATTTGCCGGAGGAAGCAGTTTTACCTGTACTTACCGTTATCGTCAACCGATTTACGGAACAGAGTTATATCACTACGGTATCGTAGGACCTGATGGAGTAACCCCTACGAAAAGCGGACTGGAATATTCTGAGTTTAGCAAAGAGCTAGCTCAACTGCGTAAAGAATATAATCCATCGGCAAAGAATCCTGAAGCGTACGAGAAACGCCGTACTGCTATTCTCTACAATCATGAGAATACATGGGAAATGCAGAAAAATAAACAGACAACCGAATGGAGTACAGAAAAGCATATCGATAAGTATTACGATGCCTTGAAAAACTTCGGGGCCCCTGTCGATTTTATTGATGAAAGAAATGACCTGTCGAAATACAATGTCGTAATTGCACCCGCATATGAGATGGTAGATGAGGCATTGGTGCAGCGTTGGAAAGAGTATGCCGAAAATGGAGGAAATCTTGTTCTAACATGCCGTACAGGACATAAAACCCGTAACGGACAGCTTTTCGAAGCTCCGTTTGCTGCACCTATTTATTCGCTGATCGGTGCAAAAATTGATTTTTATGATTTGCTGCAACCTTCTACTCCCGATCAGGTAGTATTTGACGGACAAAAATACGATTGGACTAGTTGGGGTGAAATACTTGTACCCGATACCAATACTGAAGTATGGGCTACATACGAAGGTGATTTTTATGCAGGTCGTCCTTCTATAACGACCCATCGTTTGGGCAAAGGTACGGTGACCTATGTGGGAGTAGATTCTCATGACGGGACTATGGAAAAGGCGGTATTGAAGAAGTTATATGGTAAGTTGAATGTTCCGTTACTCGATTTACCGGCAGGATTACATATCGAGTATCGTGATGGTTTTGGTATTGCGGTTAATTATTCGGATAAGACGCTTTCGTTACCGGTTGCCAACAATGTAAAATACATTATCGGAGGAAAAGATATTAAAACAGCAGGAGTATCTGTCTGGAAAGAATAAGTGCCAATTTAAGAAAAAGAAATACCATGAAATTTAAACTTGTAAAATATTTTACGATAATTCTTTCCTGTTTGTCTTTAGCGTCGTTTACAGTTGCTCCAGATGGATATGAGACAATAAAAGTGGATGCTCCTTTTCCGATGGAGCCGATCAAAGTCTTTGTATATCCTGATAAGGATTTTAAAATAACCAAATACGGAGCAGTATCCGGTGGAGTGAAAGATAATACAGCAGCCATAGCAAAAGCTATTGCTGCCTGTAATAAAGCCGGAGGCGGCAGGGTAGTAGTGCCTGCCGGAGTATGGCTGACAGGCCCCATTCATTTCAAAAGTAATGTGAACTTACATTTAGAAGAAGGTGCAATATTGAGCTTCACCGATAATCCGGCGGACTATCTGCCGGCAGTTATGACCTCGTGGGAAGGTATGGAATGCTATAACTATTCACCATTGCTTTATGCTTTCGACTGCGATAATGTAGCAATTACCGGTCAAGGGACATTGCAACCCAAGATGGATACATGGAAGGTTTGGTTTAAGCGTCCGCAGCCGCATTTAGAGGCACTTAAAGAACTTTATACAATGGCATCGACAGATGTGCCCGTAATTGATCGTCAGATGGCGAAAGGAGAAAACAACCTTCGCCCTCACCTCATACACTTCAACAGATGTAAAAATGTATTGCTTGATGGATTTATGATCCGCGAAAGTCCCTTCTGGACTATCCACTTGTATATGTGTGATGGTGGGGTTGTACGCAATCTGGATGTAAAAGCCCACGGACATAATAATGACGGGGTGGATCTGGAGATGAGCCGGAATTTTCTGGTCGAAGACTGTACTTTCGATCAGGGTGATGACGCTGTAGTAATAAAAGCCGGGCGCAACCGGGACGCATGGAGGTTAGATGCTCCCTGCGAAAATATTGTAATCCGTAATTGCACTATACTCGAAGGACATACCTTACTCGGTATCGGCAGCGAACTTTCGGGTGGTATCCGTAATATCTATATGTATAATTGTGCTGCACCTAAGTCTGTACACCGTTTTTTCTTCATTAAAACAAATCATCGCCGGGGAGGCTTCGTAGAGAACATCTTTATGGAGAATGTAACATCGGGAAGTACCCAGCGTGTAATGGAGATTGATACGGAAGTGCTTTATCAATGGAAAGACCTTGTTCCTACATATGAGAAACGTCTTACACGTATAGAGGGAATACATCTGAAAAATGTGAGTTGCGATAGTACCGATGCAATATATGAACTGAAAGGTAATGCCGAATTACCTATACGGAATGTCGAAATAGAAAATGTGCACGTAGGTCAAGTAAAGAAATTCTTGAATAAGACCGAAAATGTATTTGATCTGAGGGAAAAGAATGTAACTTATTCAGAATTAGCTACACAATAAAATACTTTGGAGAAATGAGAGTTTTAGCTATTTTATTACTGAATCTGGTTATCGTATCATTACCTGCTTTATCTCAGGAAAAAGGAGGCAGATACAATGCGATAACGAGCGGTGTAGCATGGTTTGACCAGAATAATAAAGAGATCAACGCTCATGGTGCGTGCATCGTAAAAGAGGGGGATCGTTATTATCTGTTCGGCGAATATAAATCGGATACAAGTAATGCTTTTACCGGATTTAGTTGCTATTCATCAACTGATCTGGTAAACTGGACATTCGAAAACGTTGTACTTCCGCAGCAAAAAGCTGGATTATTGGGTCCGGATCGGGTAGGAGAACGTGTAAAAGTAATGAAATGTCCGTCTACGGGAGAATTTGTAATGTACATGCATTGTGATGATATGGGATATAAAGACCCTCATGTCGGTTATGCAACATGTAAAACTATAAGCGGAGATTACCAGTTCCATGGAGACCTTTTGCTTGATGGAAAATATCTGAAAAGGTGGGATTTGGGAACATTTCAGGATAGTGATGGTAAAGGATATGTGCTTACTCACGAAGGATTTATTTATGAGTTGGCAGATGACTATAAATCAGTAAACCGCATAGTCGTTTCTGATATGGCTCACGGCGGAGAGTCTCCGGCAATGTTCAGAGCGAATGGCTACTATTTCTGGTTATTTTCGAATAAAACCAGTTGGGAACGTAACGATAATTATTATCTGGTATCCAAATCACTCGAAGGATCGTGGATAAATAAAGGCAACTTTGCACCTATAGGCTCATTGACATGGAATTCACAAAGTTCTTTTGTACTACCTGTTGTAGGTAAAGGTGATACTCTGAATATGTATATGGGCGATCGTTGGTCATATCCCAAGCAGGGATCAGCAGGCACTTATGTTTGGCAACCCATTACTGTAACCGGAGACGAGATGTCTATTCCTGTATTTCAGGGGAGTTGGTCTTTTGACCGTCATAGTCAATGGCTCCCTATAAAAACAGATATGAAATCTGTAAAAAAAGATGCCCGTTGTATAGGTAACTGGAGCATGGGCGGAAACGTATTTAAATCGAATGAAAAAGGAGCGCAGATATCCGTACCGTTTAAAGGTAGCCGTATTTCAGTAAAGGGACTCTCAAATAATACGAGTGGTTATGCTAGCGTTGTCTTGAAAAACGGACAGAATGAAGAAGTACTGAATACGATTGTCGATTTTTACAGCCTATATGAAAATTCTTCATTGAAATTCAATAGTCCGGTCTTGGCTCAGGATAACTATACCCTTACAATAGAGGTCTTAGGAGAGCATCCTGCTTGGTCTGATAAAAGGAAAAGCGATTATGGTAGTACCGATAATTACATAATTATAGAAGATATATACATAAAGTAAAATAGAATATGAAAAAGATCATACTATTACCTTTTCTTATTTTTATTATTTGTGCATTTACAGCAAGCGATAAACCCGTAACGATATTTATCGCCGGCGACTCTACAGCCCAAAGTTATAAAGAGGAAAAGGACGGGCTGATAAAGGGATGGGGACAAATGCTTCCTCTGTTTTTAGACGACAATGTCAAGGTTGTGAATCATGCTATGGGAGGGCGCAGTACCAAAACTTTTATATCCGAAGGGCGTTGGGAGCGATTATTATCCGAAGTTAGTCCCGGTGACTATGTATTTGTCCAGTTTGGGCATAACGACGCTTCAACCCGTCCGGAGAGACATGCTTCGTATGACGATTACCGGAAGAACCTGATTCGTTTTATAGAAGATGTAAGGGCGAAGAAAGCCAACCCTGTGCTTCTAACCTCTGTGGTTATGCGGACATTTGATAAAAAGGGAAATCTCGTAGATGACCGTTTGAAAGGTTATCCGGTGATAACCCGTCAGGTAGCGAAGGAATACAATGTTCCGATGATAGATGTGAATCTGAAAACCCGCGATTTCATTACTATGTTGGGAGATTCGGCATCTATTCCTTATTATCGCTGGGTTGAACCGGGTGTGGACCATGCAAAGCCCGATGGATTGAAGGATGATACACATATGATGGAAAAAGGAGCGACTCAGGTAGCCTGCTTTGTTGCGGAAGGCATCAAAGAATTAAATCTCGAGGGTTTGAGTGAACATATATCCCTGAAAAATAATAAGTAAAGATTCAAGAAGATATTTATGAGGAAAAATATAAGTTATTTACTGACAGTATGTCTTTTCTGCTTGTTTGGCGGACAGATTGCATTTGCGCAGGGACAAGACAAAGAAGTATACCTGTTTTCGTACTTTAAGGGGAATGGCGACGGGTTACACCTTGCGTACAGTACAGATGGTCTTAAATGGGAAAGTTTGAATAACGATTCAATCTACCTGAAACCTATTCTGGGTAAGGATAAGTTGATGCGCGACCCAAGTATTGTTCAGGATGATAAGGGCACTTTTCATATGGTCTGGACTACCGGATGGTGGGATCAGGGTGTAGGATATGCTTCATCAAAAGACCTCATAAACTGGTCGGAGCAAAAGAATATCCCTGTTATGGAGAAGTTTACAGGAACACGCAATACATGGGCTCCCGAAGTGTTTTACGATAAGAAAGACAAAACATTTTATATCTTCTGGGCTTCTACTATACCGGACGCTTATCCTGAGGTTGAAACAACGACTAATGAAAAAGGGTTGAACCACAGGCAGTATTACGTAACAACGAAGGACTTCAAAGCATTCTCTGATACTAAATTGTTTTTCGATGGCGGATTTAGTGTAATCGATGGTGCCATTATACAAAAAGATAACAAATATTACTTATTTGTGAAGGACGAAACCTCAGTGCCTACAGAGAAAAATATAAGGGTTACATCGGGCGATAAGCCATATGATTTTCCTACGCAGGTATCTGCTCCGATTTCAGAAAACTGGGTAGAAGGGCCTGCTCCTTTACAGGTAGGAGAGTATGTGTATATTTACTTCGATAAATACCGTAGTAAAAAGTATGGAGCTATCCGTTCGAAGGACATGCAAACATGGGAAGATGTATCGGACAGGGTGTCATTTCCGTCGGGAACCCGGCATGGTACAGCTTTTACCGTGTCGCCCGAAGTGCTGGCAAAACTGAAAAAGTAAAATCAGAGTTGATATTATAAAAAGGAGGTGCGATAAATCTAATCACACCTCCTTTACTTTTAATACTATTTTGTTATTCATCCTTTTTATCCGGCTGTTGTCCATATTTCGACGGCGAACATTTATACTGCGATTTAAAGCATTTACTGAAATAGAAAGGATCTTCGAATCCAACTTTAAACGATACCTCCGAAACCGTGAATTCACCGGTTAAGAGTAGTTCTGCCGCTTTCTTCAAGCGCTTAACCTTAATCAGTTCGTTAGGCGAAAGCCCGGTAATACCTTTCACTTTCTTATAGAAAATAGTACGTCGCAGTTTGGCCAATTCGGCAAACCTATCTACAGAAAACTGATAATCGGCAATATGTTCTTCCAGTATCTGGTTTATCAGATTATAGAAGTCTTTATCTTTATCGGTACTCGTAATCAGGTTTCCATCGAGAACATACTCGTTCGAAAAACGCTTTTTCAACAACTCGCGTTGTTCGATCAGTTTAAATACACGGGCAACAAGGTATTTCAGGCTGAATGGTTTCATTATATACGCATCAGCACCGCTTTGTATCCCTTCCAACTGATGTTCGATCGAAGAGTGTGCTGTCAGTAATATGATAGGTATATGACATGTCTGGAAATCTTCTTTCAGGCAACGGGTAACCTCGAAACCATCCATTTCTGGCATCATTACGTCGCATATAATCATGTCAGGATTGGTTTCCCTCGCTTTGATAAGCCCTTGTTTGCCGTTTTCTGCAACATCTACCATAAAATGTTTACTGAATTCGTCTACTAAGAAATTGCGTATGTCGTCATTATCGTCTATTATCAGCATTTTGTAGTTACCTAATACAGCATCGTCTATTTCAGGGAGCTGCATATCCGTGGCGTCTGAAGGATATACGACTTTATTGTTCGGTTTCTCTTCTACAATGTCGGGGAGTGATGCGGAGACAAAATGTTCGCCTTCGTATTTTTTCTGGTCGGTAGATAATTCGACCCTGAATATAGATCCTCCTTCGGGATTGTCTTCATACCATATTCTGCCTTTATGTACATCCACAAACTCTTTTACGAGGTGTAATCCTACTCCTGTACCCGATGATGAGAAATTAATTTGCATGAAACGGCTGAATAGCAAATGCTGCATATCCTTAGAGATACCTATGCCGTTGTCTTTAACCGAGATAAGGTAGGTACGATTCTGTTCATTAACCTCAATGATAAGTTCGATACGTCCGTCTCTGGGAGTAAACTTAAATGCATTGGATAGTAGATTGTACAATATTTTATCTACTTTACGCCTGTCGATAAAGACATTAAAAGAGGCTAGGTTATGAGTGAAAGTATAATCGATATTCTTTTGCACAGCTATTTCCTGAAATCCGGAATAGATCTCATCGGCAAAAGAAATAATATCGGTTTCTTCAAGGTCGAGAGTCAATACATTATTCTGTAGTTTTCTGAACTCTAGCAGCTGATCGATCAAGCGGGTCAATATTACTGAGTTCCGGCTCAAGACCTTCACTTGCTTGCTAATCATCGGAGGAATCTCGGACTGTTCGTTCAGATTCTCCACAGCACCCCGGATAAGAGTTAACGGAGTTCGGAACTCATGTGATATATTGGTAAAGAACCTGAGCTTATGGTTAGTCAGCTCTTTTTCTACCTTTATGTTGTTGTTCAAGATGTTGAATTTCAGGGCAAGACGTGATACGATGTATAAGATTACGGCAAATATCAGGATGTAGACAATATAGGCGTAAACCGACTTCCAGAAAGGAGGCGTTATAATAATCTCTAACTGGGTAACATTCTCATTCCAGATTCCATCACTGTTACTGCCTTTCACTAAAAAGATATATTTTCCCGGAGGTAAATTCTTATATGTGGCTGTATTATGATTGTTCGGCGAACTCCATTGCTTATCATAATTAGTCAGCATATAGCTGTATTTATTCTTCTGGGGATCTTTTAGAGCCAGAGTTGCAAATTCCAGAGTGAACGTATTCTGTTTGTAATTCAATTCTATCTTGTTGGTATAACTGATAGCTTTGGTCAGAGGTGAGTCTTCTGTTCCGGCTTCTACTTTTTGGTTATAAATAAATAAGTTGGTCAGAGTAACCGGAGGTACATGTATATCGGGGATAAACGAATCGGGATTGAATACTAAAAGCCCGTTTAGACTTCCCCACAGCATATTACCATTCTCGCTATAGATATTGGCATTCTCGTTAAAATGATTGCCATACGTTTCTTCAGAAAAATGATATACCATAAAAGAATGGTTCTTTATGTCGAACTTGGTGATCCCATTTTCACTGCTGATCCATAGATTATGTTCTTTGTCTTCAAGTATTCCGGTAATGACATCCCCCGATAAACCGTTGTCGGTTGTATAGGCTTCGAATGAATTGGTGCTTTCGATGTATTTATTGAGCCCTCCTCCAGCAGTACCTATCCATATTGTACCGAAATCGTCCTCGTAAAACGTCTTTATGTCATTACAACTCAGAGAATTTTTATTATTCAAATCTAACTGATAGCTGACATATGCTTCAGGATTTTTGATCAATTCCTCCGGCTGAAAACGTATTATACCTTCGCTGGTACCTGCCCATATACGGCTTTTACTGTCCTGAAACAGATAACGTATATAACTCTTATTTCCAAGATTATTGAAAAAATGCGAGAAGCTAATATCCGCTCCTGTTTTGGTTATGAGGTTGATTCCTCCTCCGAAAGTACCGATCCACATCCGTCCTTTATTATCTTTCAGGATATTGAAGATAGAGTTGTGGCTCAATCCGTTTTTTTTCGGATTGTTTTCGTCATATTTGGTATGGTATATTTCTTTGTGGGTTTCCTGGTCGAATATATAAAGTCCGTTACCTTTAGTTCCTACCCATATACGGTGCTCGTTGTCTTCGGCTATAGTGTATGGATTGAGATCTACTTGTATACATTTATTAGCAGTGAGGTTGAAGTTGTATACATATAGGCTTCCGTTTTTAGTACCCAGCCAGATGTTACCATACGAATCTTCGAACAAGGTACGTACATTATTGTTCTTTCCTATCGACGAATCTTCTTCGGGACGTAATATTTGTAATCCGTAACTGGCTTTGACTACTTTAATAATACCTGCATATTCGCTCCCAATCCAGATATTCCCGTATTTGTCTTCGGTTATTGATAAAAGGTAGTCCGAAGCAAGACTATTCTCGTTAGGACTGTATTTATAGTTAGATAGTTTTCCGTCAGTAGGATTGTAACAGAACAGTCCGTTACCATAAGTTGTGATCCAGATTAAATTTTCGGAATCGATAAAGATATTGTAACGTTCGTAGTCGATAATTTTTACAATATCGTAGGGTATCAGGTCGAGCTTTTTCGAACTCTGTGTTACCGGGTTAAAATACCAAGCTTTGCCGGAATGGTTATAAAGCCATAGCCCTTTATTCTTATCAGTTATAAGTTCTATGTTACCTGTCAGTTCTTTATCATTGGCCCAGTCCATTTTACCGAATTTACGGGTATTGGTATTGTACGACATAACCCCGTAAAAACGGGTAATAAGTAGCAACTCGGTATTCGATAGCCGGGCTATATTGGTAAAATTATATTTAAGAAGAGGATATGTTATTTCTTCGAATGTCTTTTTTCTAAGGTCGTATTCAACAATGACCGAGTTTTCGGTAGAGAAGTATATTTTGTTATTCATCTCTACGGCATTAGTAAACGAATATTTGTTTTCGAAAAAAACTTCGGGTTTGTTATCCTCGGTTATACGGAATATTCCGGATGTTCCCCCTATCCATGTCGAAGATTTGGAGTCCTCTAAAATGAAACGGCACTGTCTTCTATTAATTTTATCGGTTAGAAAAGGAGTGGAAATAATTTTTCCGTCTTTTTTCTTTATTTGCAGGCATCCATTAGTATTGCCCCACAACCATATTTCACCATGGGGTGACTCATAGTAATCGTTATATGCTATAGTGGCATTTTTATATCCTTCCGGCTGGTAATCGATAAAAGAATCGCTGACAGGATCATAACAACTAAACTCATTTTTATAGGTTTTAATCCATAAGTATCCGTCTTTATCTTGAAAAACGTCTTTTATACGGTTGTCTATTAGTGATTTTGGGTTTCCCGGTTGGGGCTTGTATGTGAAAAGTTGATAGCCGTCGAAACGGTTTAGCCCATTCAATGTCCCTACCCAGATAAATCCTTGACGGTCTTCAAGTATTGCCCGTACAGTATTCTGGGATAAGCCATTCTTGGTACTGATCTGGCTAAAATAAATATTATCCTGTTGACTCGGGAATACCGACAGACAAAAAAGTACACTTATTAAAAGTGAAATAGATTTCAATTTATTCATATTTTTGGGGTGAGGATAATTCAAAAAGTAAAAGTTGTTATGAGTCTTTCGATGTCAACTTTTTATAACATTACTACGTTAACCAAAGGTACAAAAAATAATGGTTGTAAGAAAAAAGTGATAAAAAATCTATATGTATGAATTATTTTACAGGTGGCTAATGTGAATGAAAATGAGATGAATAAAAGCTAGCCGATGTTCTGAAAGTATCGGATAAGGCAAAAAGTGTAGATTTTAGAGTCTAAAATCGAAATGAAGATACAAATCTATATGACGGCTTTTTTCGGTAAAACAAAAGAAAGGACAATTTTACATTTTTTTAGAAAAAAACAGAGAGTATATTTGTAAGAACCGGAAGTTTATGTAAGACTAAACTTCCATTTTATTATTAACCAGAAAATAAAACCCCAGTCTAGTTTATGAAAATATCATTTTGTGGCGTGTTGAGTACAGTTTCTGCATGTTTTGGAATTGCAATGCCTTCTTTGGCACAGGATATAAAAAAAGATCAACCTAATGTACTTTTTATTTTAGCAGACGATTTGGGATACGGCGATTTGGGTTGTTTCGGGAATAAAGTAATCAAGACCGAGACCATTGATAAGCTTGCATCCGAAGGCATTACGTTTACAGACTGCTATGCAGGGGCAAGTGTATCTTCTCCATCGCGGAGTTGTCTGATGACAGGTTTGCATACAGGGCATACACGTATCCGTGGTAACATGTGCCGTACAGGAGGTATTGTCGGAGAGCGCGAAGGTATTGGAACTGTGAGGCGTATCAATCTGATGCCGCAAGATTCTACAATAGCCAATGTATTGTCCAATAACGGATATGTAACTTGTCTGGTCAATAAATGGCATCTGGATGGCTTTGATCCTTCGGCAGGACCTCTCGATCGTGGATTTGACGAGTTTTACGGGTGGCTGATAAGAGAGCCGCAGAGCCATAACTATTATCCTTCGAAGAGATGGCGTAACCGGGAAGAGTATACCATTACCGAAAATTTAAATGGCGAACATGTGGATCATAATACAGACAGGTCTACAGACGAAGCTATCGATTTTTTACGCCGTCACAAAGACGATAAGTTTTTCTTGTATCTTGCTTATAATGTACCACATGTTCCGCTCGACAGTAAATCTTGGGGCATATATAAGAATGCCGATATGTCGCCTAACGATAAATCGTATGCTGCACTGGTAACTCATATGGACGAGTCGATAGCTAAAGTTTTGGAAGAGCTGAAAAAACTGGGAATTGATGATAATACAATAGTGGTGTTTGCTTCGGATAACGGTGGAGCTAAAGCCGCCATGACTGAAAAGTTGGTCATAAATGGGCAACTCCGCGGATGGAAAGGCGAGTTGTATGAAGGTGGGATACGCGTACCATTGATAGTAAGATTACCCGACCGGAAAAATGCCGGATCGATAAGTAGCTTTCCATGCTATTTTCCCGATATATTTTCCACACTTGTTGATATGACCAATGCAAAAACAAGCCTTATTACGGATGGAGTAAGTGTATATCCTGAGATTAAGTCTCCCGGAACTATGGATCAGGATCAACGGTATCTCTATTGGGAACAGTATCCCTCGAAAGGTATTTCGCAGGCTGTAAGATGGGGTGACTGGAAATTGATTCGCCAGAATCTGAATAAGGAGATGGAATTATACAATCTGAAGGATGATATCCGGGAAACAAAGAATCTGGCGGATCAGCATCCCGATATTATAGCTAAGTTAGCCCGATGTCTGACTGAATCTCATACTGAATCGGAAAATTGGCCGGTAGGTTTGGTTGAATAGTTTATGAAAGCAGAAGAGAAAAGCAATGTTTAGAGAAAAATAACCACGTTAAAAAATATAGATTATAAATTCTACATAGTAGATAAATAAAGATGCGAATATAATCGGGCAGAAATTTAGTTTCTTGCCCGATTTTGTTGTTTATCAGTGGTATATGAAAAATGTATTTAGGTTTTGTACAAATGTCAATGCCTCATATTGATAAAATTCCAGTAGAATGGACAAAAATACATTTGTTGGAAATAGCATAAAAGTAATCTTTGTGATGTTAATAAATCTTTACCAAATGGCCCATGCATGAAAAATTTGTTCTTAGTGCTACTTTTTAATTAAGAATATAATACTCTCTAAATACTCACAATTTAATTTTAATACCTAGATGAAGAATTCAAAAAAGATGAAGCTTTTCGAAGCTAGAAGTTTATTGACTGCATTATTCTTGTGCTTGTCAATAATGGTATTTGCTCAATCGAAAACTGTCAAAGGAACGGTTGTTGATGAAAAAGGCGAAGCCATTATAGGAGCAAGTGTTTCGGTAAAAGGAACTACTACCGGAACAATGACAGATCTGGATGGAAATTTTTCCATAATAGTGAATAACAATGATGTATTAACAATCTCTTATGTAGGTTATACGGAACAATCAGTTTCTGTAGCTGGAAAAACTAATGTCAGAGTTGTTTTGGCCGAAGACTCTCAGATTCTAGAAGAATTTGTAGTTGTAGGTTACGGTGTTCAGAAGAAAACAGATGTAACTGGAGCTATGGCTCGTGTGGGTGAAAAAGAACTGACAGCTATGCCTGTTAAAGATGCTGTACAAGCTATGCAAGGTAAAGCTGCCGGTGTAGATATTACTTCCAACCAGCGTCCCGGACAAACCGGCGAAATAAGAATTCGTGGTGTTCGTTCAATCGGAGCAGATCAAGGTCCTTTGTATGTAGTGGATGGTATGGTTTTACAGTCAGGGGCTAGTGGTACCGGTAGTGGCAATAATAGTAGTGGTATAGATAATCTAAATCCGAATGATATCGAATCTATTGATATTTTGAAAGATGCATCAGCAACTGCTATTTACGGATCTCGTGGAGCAAATGGTGTTGTTTTAGTAACCACAAAAAGGGGTAAAGCCGGAGCTCTTTCTGTAAACTATTCGGGAACAGTGACACTGGAAAAACTTTATAATGTATCGGAAAATATGAGTGCTGCAGAGTGGTTGGAATATGCCCGTATTGCAAAATATAACATAGGTACATACGGATCGGCAACACCATCTTATGAGGCAGATTATGCATTGTGGGGAACTCTAGGCCTATCATGGGAAAATATAGCAAAAGGATGGACAAATAATAATACAGTGTGGGATCCATCGAAAGTAGGTAGCTATGATTGGGAAAAGCACGGAAAACGGACAGGAGTATCAACAGAACATACATTGAGCGTATCAGGAGGTAATGAGAAAGCTCAAGGATATGCATCGTTTGGTTACTTAAAACAAGAAGGTACACAACCCGGGCAGGATTTTACTCGCTATTCGGGAAAAGTTAGTTTCGATGCGTCTCCTACTAAATGGTTTAAAATGGGAGCATCAATCAACTTAGCGTGGAGTAATCAGGATTATGGTTATAATTTTACAAAATCAGAGACCGGAGCCGGAGATTATTATAGTGCATTACGTGGTATGTTGGCATGGACTGTTCCATATGATGAAAATGGTAATAATATAAAGTATCCGAATGGTGATATGAACATAATTAACCCGATTGATGAGCTTAAATACACTCAAAATAACCGCCAAACGTTGAATACTTTTGGTAACATATACGCGCAATTGGACTTCGGAGAAATGTATTCACCTCTGAAAGGATTAAAATACCGCATACAGTTCGGACCCGAATTTAAATATTATACTACCGGAACTTTCAATGATGAAGATGGTATTAATGGTAGTGGGAACAATATTGCTTCGTACAATAACTATCAAACACGTGCATGGACTCTTGATAACCTAGTTTATTATGATAGGAATTTTGGACTTGACCATAAATTAGGTCTTACTCTGATGCAATCAGCATCCAAGTATCACTATGAAGATGCAACAGCAAAAGCCACTGATGTTGCAACGTCTGAAGAACTATGGTATAATCTGGGTTCTGGAGGATCGATCGGAACTTTTGGTTCTGGATTGGTTGAAAGACAACTAGCATCTTATATGATAAGGGCAAATTATGGATTCAGGGATAAATATCTGTTAACGGCATCCGTTCGTTGGGATGGAGCTTCTCAGTTAGCAGATGGAAATAAATGGGCATCTTTTACTTCTATGGCTTTGGGCTGGCGTATAGATCAGGAAAAATTTATGGAGAATGTAAAAGCAGTTAGTGCCTTGAAACTCCGTTTAGGTGTAGGTACAACCGGAAACGCAGCTATTAGTGCTTATGCAACAAAAGGAGGGTTGACTCAGAATTATTATAATTGGGGAACAACGTCGTCGTCGTCGGGATATATTCCATCAGATCCAACTGTAAAAACACCTTCTAAAATGCCAAATCCTGACTTATCATGGGAAAGAACAACTCAATATAATGTCGGAGTAGATTACGGATTTCTGAAGAACCGGATTAATGGTAGTATTGATGTTTACAAATCTATAACAAACGACCTATTACTACCTATGTCGATACCTTCATTAGTAGGATATGTATCTACTTATGCTAATGTGGGAAAAACTGAAGGTTGGGGTATTGATTTGCAAATAAACTCGACTAATATAGAAACGAAGGATTTTACATGGTCTACTACATTAACATGGTCAAAAGATAGAAATAAGATTAAGGAGTTGGCTAATGGAAGATCCGAGGATATCGAGAATAACTTGTTTGTAGGTAAAGAAATTGGTGTTTATTATGACTATGTATATGATGGGATATGGAAGACTTCGGAAGCTGAAGAAGCTGCTAAATATGGCCGCAAACCCGGACAGATCAGAGTGAAAGACCTGGATGGAGATGGTACTATAGATGCTAACTACGATCGTAAAGTAGTAGGTTCTATTCGCCCCGATTGGTCAGGAGGTATTACTAATACATTCAATTATAAAAACTTAGAATTATCTTTCTTCATCTATTCGCGTTGGGGATTCACTGTTCCTAATGGAGCATTAACATTAGATGGACGCTATCAGATGCGTAAAATAGATTATTGGGTAGCCGGCACTAATGAAAATGCCAGATATTATTCACCGGGATCAAATGGAGAAGCTGCCGACACTTATACTTCTTCGATGAATTATCAAGATGGTTCGTTTATCAAGATGAGGAATATCAATATTGGCTATAACTTCAATCAGAGACAAATAAAACAACTAGGTATCAAAAATTTGAAAGTTTATGCTCAATTGATGAATCCGTTTACTATATATTCTAAATGCGATTATTTAGATACCGACTTGTCTAATTACGACAATAACAAAACCACAGTAGGTTCATATACTACTACCAGAGCTTTGGTTTTCGGATTAAATATAGGATTCTAACAAATAACTAAGTAAAACTTGATTACAATGAAAATAAATAATAAAATACTATTATCATCATTTCTGGCTGCGGCTTTAGGCCTGACAATGCCTTCGTGTGGTGATGGTTTTCTGGAAGAGAATCTGACAACTATCCCTAGTACTGACTACTTAAAGACACAACAGGGGCTCGACGATCTGGCAACAGGGGCTTACTCTAATCTTAAATTTAAATTTAATTATGTCTGGGGTATCCAATTGTATAATTTGGGAGTGGATGAATTTACTGATGCAAATAATGCGATACCAAGTTTCAACTGTTACAGCGCTGACCTGAATTCCACAGAAGCATTATCCGGAGGATCTATTGCTCCATTGTGGAATACTATGTATGCTGGTATAGAACAAACCAATATCCTTATTCAGAATCTACCTCTTTATTACGATCAGTCGAATGCTAATTATAATACGCGCTTAGGTGAAGCTTATTTCATCCGTGCATATGCCTATATGCAGTTATTGACGCAATTTGGCGGAGTTCCGTTAAAGTTATATCCATCAACTGCTGTCGAAACCTATTTTACGCGTAATTCAGAGGATGAGTGCTTTGCACAAGTGATCTCCGACTTTGAAAAATCGTATGAATTATTACCAACTAGTCCCGCTCAAACAGGGCGTCTGACTAAATATGCAGCAGCCCACTATTTAGCAAAATCTCATCTGACCAGAGCTAGTGAATTGTATAGTTCATGGAATACAAACTATGTTGCAGCAGATTTAGATGCTGTTATAAAATACGGAGAAGAGGTTGTACAAGCACATCCATTGGTAAGCGATTATGTTTCATTATGGGATTATCAAAAAGCAAATAGCGCAAATGAAACAGTATCAGAAGTTGTCTTGGCTGCTCAATTCTCAGATGACCAATCGACTTGGGGGCGTTACGGAAACCAAATGCACCTATATTATCCATCTGTTTATATGAATCTAGCAGGATCAAAACGTGATATTTCAGGTGGTCGTGAGTTTTCTTATGCCCGTGCAACAAACTATACATTAGATGTATATGACCGTGTAAACGATTCTCGTTTTTGGAAATCTTTTGTAACAACATATGGAGCGAATGATACCTCCGGAGCTCCTGTATGGTCTGAAGATAACGCGTCTTTAGGCCCGTCAGGAACAGTCGCTGGGACAAAAAGATTTGTAGCTGGACAGCTTGGCATAAAATATATTGTAAATGATGCTGGTGATACCCGTTATAAGGCTGTGCCAAGCGATGTAACAGGTGTTACGAAAGGTGGAATCATGCAAAACACCCACACATTTGTCCGTTACTTCAACGGAGAAGCTCAGGCTTGGGTTGGAACACATGGAAACAACGGATATTATGGTGTTCAGAATAGGTCTGTTGCTTTATCTAAATACCGTGATGGATATCGTATCTCTATAGACAGCCAATTCGGAACCCGTGACGCTATTATGGCACGTTCAGCCGAAGATGTATTAATGATTGCAGAAGCTTATATCAGAAAAGGAGAGGGATATTATTCTAATGCTATCGAATGGATTAATAAGCTACGTGATCGCGCAGGCTACAAAAGCGGTGAAGACCGAACTAAGCACGTCGATGGAGGACAAGCTTATAAGAATAATTCATATTGTAACGGAAAAGGTGGAGGATATTCTGCAGACGGAGCTGTTTATTGGGAAACAAATACCTATTATGAGTCAAACAATGATATGCCTGTAACTACAGCTGCTACATCTATACGATTAAATTCAGTAACTGATGTATATAATTCGACTGTAGATAAGCCAATATACGAAAAATTGGGATGTTCTTCTAATGCCGAAAAAATGATGTGTTTCTTGCTTAATGAGCGTACACGCGAACTTTGTGGTGAAACATACAGATGGGAGGATTTAGCTAGGACAAAAACGTTAGAAGCCCGCTGGAAAGCATTCAATGATGGTTATGTAAGAGGTAATACCACCTTTAGTGCTTCTACGCACTATTATCGTCCGATACCTCAGGCATACTTGGATGGTATAACTAATGCAAACGGTGCTGCACTGACTGCAGAAGAAAAAGAAGCGATACAGAACCCTGGATATTAATCCTATATAATAAATATTCAAACTAAGCCCGAAAAATAGTAGGGCTTAGTTTTTAACTATCTAATACACACAACCTATGACAACAAGAATTTGGATACTATGCAGCTTATTAATTCTGTTGAGTTGGCTAGGAGAGTCTAACCTGAATGCTCAGCCCAATTATGATTACACAAAACTGAAACGTGAAAAACTAGGCAGAGGAGTCGTCGCTATAAAAAAAGATGACAGTACTAATGTTATTACATGGCGATACCTGTCGTCTGATCCGATTACCACTACATTTAATATTTACCGCAACGGAACGAAGATTAACCCTTCGCCAATAGATAAAGCTACTTTTTTTGAAGATAAGACTACAGAGTCTAAAGCATTAACCTATACTGTAAAAGCTGTAGTAAACGGCAAAGAAGAATCTAACCTATCCGGAAAGTATACTTTACCGGCAAATGCACCCATCGGTTATATAAATATACCGTTGGACATCCCTTCAGACGGTGTTACACCTGATGGACAAAAATACACTTATTCGCCCGGAGATGCCAGCATCGGAGATGTAGATGGCGATGGCGAATATGAAATCATATTGAAATGGGATCCCTCGAATGCCCATGATAATTCGCATAACGGATATACCGGAAACGTATATATCGATTGCTATAAAATAGACGGAAAAAAACTCTGGCGGATCGACCTTGGTCGGAATATCCGTGCAGGAGCACACTATACACAATTTATGGTTTACGATCTTGATGGAGATAATAAGGCCGAGATAGTAATGAAAACCGCAGACGGAACCACGGACGGACGGGGTTCTGTAATCGGTGATGTCAAAGCGGATTACCGCAACCAATATGGGTTTATAATAGAAGGACCCGAGTATCTGACCATATTCAACGGAGAAACAGGAAAAGCGATGCAAACCATCGACTATATCCCTCAACGCGGAGATGTATGTAAATGGGGCGACTGCAGAGGAAACCGGGTTGACCGTTTTCTGGCAGCTATAGCTTATCTGGATGGAGTACATCCGAGTGTTGTAATGTGCCGGGGATATTACACCCGCACGGTATTAGCGGCATTTGACTGGAGGGATGGAAAACTGGCCAGTCGCTGGGTATTCGACTCCGATATGCCAGGTAACCAAGCTTATGCAGGGCAAGGTAACCATAACCTGAGGGTCGGAGATGTGGATGGAGACGGTTGTGACGAAATAATATACGGATCATGTGCTATAAATAATGATGGGACAGGGTTTTATTCAACAGGGTTAGGGCATGGGGATGCTCTTCACCTGACCGTTTTCGATCCTACCCGCAAAGGAATGCAGGTTTGGGATTGCCACGAAAATAAGAGAGATGGGTCTACATTCAGGGATGCTGCAACCGGAAAGATTATTTTCCAGTTGCCATCAAAAATAGATGTGGGCCGTGCAATGGCAGCCGATATAGACCCCAATTACCCCGGAGTGGAGATGTGGGCAATAGACACCAATGGTATATTTAATGTGAAAGGAGAACGCATTAATGCCCCCGATTGTCAGGTTTCGATCAACATGGCTTGTTGGTGGGATGGCGATCTGACACGTGAATTATTAGACAAAGTCACAGTTTCTAAATATGATCCGGCTACAGGGCGTAGCAATGCTATCTTCAAAGCCGAAGGATGTCTCTGGAATAACGGAACGAAGTCTAATCCCGCTATTCAGGGAGATATACTGGGCGACTGGCGCGAAGAGATACTTTTCCGCACAGCCGATAATAAGAACTTGCGGTTGTATGTATCTACCGAACCTACCGGCTATCGGTTCCATACATTTTTGGAGGACCCGGTATATCGCATCAGCATGGCTACACAAAACGTAGCCTATAATCAGCCGACACAACCAGGATTTTATTTCGGGTCGGATTTGGGCAAAATATTTAAAGAGAAAGAAATCGTAACAAAAGACAATTTTATACTGTTGGATGCCGGAATGGATTACGACAGCTATAACTGGTCGGTTGGAGGAACAAACCGTGAACGTAAACTAACGACTAACGATATTCCTGAAGGAAAGAGAACCGAAGTAGAACTGAAAGTGACCTACCGGGGATATGAATTTACAGATCATGTTTTTGTGACCTTAAATGCAAAATGATATGAAATTTATAAAGCAGCTACTAATAACCGGAATACTATCCGGAGCAGCCATATCCTCTACAGCCGGGGAAATGGGCAGGTTATTTCCTTCCGAAAAATATGTAATGATAGACCACATTACCGGGAATCCGATAACAGTGCTGACGAGTGCTAAGACAAGCGATGCTAAGTTGTATCAGACCCATCCCCAGTGGACATCGGATGGACGGTTTATTGTGTTTCGCTCATCAGATCGTGCTACAGATAAAACATCGCAGGCATTCGCTGTAAATGAAAGTACCGGAGATATTATCCAGCTTACGGATGGCGAAGGCACCGGTACCGGAAGCCTGAATGTAGCCCGGCTATCAAATAAATTGTATTATTTCAGAAATAGCAATAAAAAGAAAACGTTGATCGAATTGAATCTCGATTCGCTGATAAACGATAGTTACAGACAATCGGTAAAGGACAAAACCGCATATGAAAGAATCATAACAACATTGCCTGATGATTTGGCAGAATCGGGCGGTTTTACCCTCGATGCAGACGAAACTAAAGCTTATGTAGGTGTTCGCCGGATCGGAGTAGAACCAACAGAACCTCATAACGATAATTTCAGGATACAGCAGGTTCCCTCGGGAATACGATCGATAGACTTAGTAACAGGAGAAATAGCCAAAGTAGTGGATGTGTCCTTTACCATGGGGCATTTGCAGGCTAACCCTTTTGTCCCCGGCGAAATTCTTTATTGTCAGGAAACCGGAGGTGATGCTCCCCAGCGTATGTGGATGGTCAATGCCGATGGTTCGGGCAACCGTCCATTGTACGTAGAAAATCCCGACGATTGGGTAACTCATGAAGCATGGGTCGATAAAGACCATGTATATTTCAATGTAATGGGGCATCTTGACCGCCTCCGAACTAAAGCGACCGGACTTTTCAGCATAAATGTACGGACTAATAAGGTAGATATCTTGGGGCAGCTCGATTATGGCTCCGGATTCTGGCATTGTGGCGGCACTTCTGACGGAAAGTGGGCAGCTTCCGACAATTTCGAAGGTGAAGTTTATCTTATCAATTGTCACACAGGACAGAGAACATTACTGACAGCCGATCATAAGATGAAGCCCGACCATACACATCCGTCTTTTAGTCCCGACAATACTCGCGTATTGATACAATCGGGGCAAGTAAGTGACGGAAAGAAGCTGGATTTGATGGTCGTGAATATACCTTCTTATTTGAAGTTTTAAGAGATTTGAAAACTAACAACAATATATTTTCGAGATATTAAAATTATGACAAAGACTTATAAACATGTTTTATTGGCATTTTTTCTAATAGCGAGTAACTTCTGTGTATTTGGGCAGAAGGAGCAAAATAAAGTCAATGACTTCAATACTCCCTTGCACTTACTGCCACCGGATTATAAAACCCCCTACGGGGAGGTTTCGACAAGCAATATCAAGCAATCGTTAGATCGCATACTGAAATACCTTGAAGGGGCGACACCTGCCCGGGTGATCAATAAAGATACACATAAGGAAATAACAGACCTTTCGAAGATAGATAAAGACTCGGAACTCGACAGAGGATCATTCCGGCTCGCCAGTTACGAGTGGGGTGTAACCTATTCCGGAATGCTCGAAGTAGCAGCCGCGACGGGAGATAGCAGTTATTACCACTATGTGAAAGACCGCTTTGAGCTTCTCGCAAATGCAGCACCCCAGTTTAAGCGGATAATGAACGATTACGGTGTGATCGATCCTCAAATGAAGCAATTGCTCACCCCTCATGCTTTGGATGATGCCGGAGCTATGTGCGCGGCAATGATCAGGCTTCAGCAGTCGTCGAAACTCAATTTTGACCTGAGAAGTATTATCGATAATTACATGAATTATATCATGTATAAGGAGTATCGCCTATATGATGGCACTTTTGCCCGCAAACGCCCTCAGATGAATACCCTCTGGCTCGACGATATGTATATGAGTATACCGGCTATCGCTCAAATGGGAAAACTGACAGGCGAAGGCAAATACTATAATGAGGCGGTAAAGCAAATCAAGCAGTTTACAGAACGGATGTTCGTAAAAGAAAAAGGCTTATACATGCATGGCTGGGTAGAATCGATGGATGATCATCCTGCATTCTTCTGGGGTAGGGCCAATGGTTGGGCTATTCTCACTATGACCGACGTGTTGGATGTGCTGCCTCAAAATCATCCCGAAAGGCAAGTAGTATTAGAACAGTTACGGAAACATATAAAAGGCATTACTTCGTATCAGTCGGGTGAAGGGTTCTGGCACCAATTACTCGATCGAAACGATTCGTATCTCGAAACTTCGGCTACAGCTATCTATGTATATTGTATTGCGCATGCAATAAATAAAGGATGGATCGATCCGGTCGCATACGGACCCGTTGCCCAGCTAGGCTGGAATGCCGTTTCATCTAAAGTGAATAGCATGGGTCAGGTCGAAGGAACATGTGTAGGAACGGGTATGGCTTTCGATCCGTCGTTCTACTATCATCGTCCTGTAAATGTGTATGCCGCGCACGGTTACGGACCTGTGTTGTTGGCAGGAGCCGAAATGATAAAGCTGCTGAATAAGTTCTATCCGAAGATGAATGACAGTGCGATCCAATATTATACAACGCCACAAAACACTACAGCTCCTATATTCGGAGTAGAAGATTCGACACGTCCCGATGCTATCGTTTCCGGCAGTAGCCGTAAGAATGAAAAAGCACCGGTGGTGTTCCTGATTGGAGATTCGACAGTAAAGAATGGACGGGGCGATGGTAGCGGAGGCCAGTGGGGCTGGGGAAGCTTCTTCGACAGCTTTTTCGATACATCCCGTATCTCTGTCGAAAATCATGCCTTAGGAGGCCGCAGCAGCCGTACATTCTTCACTGAGGGATTATGGAATAAAGTACTGCCCGGCTTAAAGAAGGGAGACTATGTGCTTATGCAATTCGGACATAACGATGGCGGTCCTCTTAATACAGGACGTGCACGTGCATCACTGAAAGGGACGGGCGAAGAGTCGGAAACAGTTATTATGGAAAGTAACGGAGGGCCTGAAGAGGTATTTACATATGGTCATTATCTGCGTCTGTACATCCGTCAGGCAAAAGCGGTAGGAGCAATTCCTATCGTATTATCTCCCACGCCCGGTAACAGGTGGACTGATGGTAAAGCTAACCGAATGACCAATACATATACACAATGGGCACAAGAAGTAGCCCGTCAGGAGGGTGTCGAATTTATCGACCTGAATGCAATTTCTGCCGAAAAGCTAGATGCTATGGGCGAAACAGCCGGACGCAACTTATTTAAAGATAGCGTGCATACCACAGAAGAAGGCGCTAAAATAAACGGGCAGTCGGTAGTCGATGGTTTAAAGAAAATACCGGACTTCTCGTTAAATCAATATTTGAAAAAGTGATATGAAGTTATTGATAAGAAGTATATATGTAATTACGATGGTGTTTTTGTTTGCCCCTTTTTTCGTGCCTGATGCAGGTGCGAAAGAAGGAGGTAAAACAGCAAGCAAACCGTTGTTCCGTGATACAAAATACGATGGAGCCGCCGATCCTGTAATTATCTGGAATAAAAAGGAAAATTGCTGGTTTATGTTTTACACCAACCGCAGGGCAAACCTTGATCCTTCAACAGGTGTAGATTGGGTACATGGCACGCCTATAGGTATCGCAAAATCGACCGACGGTGGGGCAAGCTGGCAATATCGGGGTGATGCTGTAATCAACTATGGCGAAAAAGACTATACTTATTGGGCTCCCGATGTAATAGAATATGGCGGAAAGTACCATATGTTTCTGACAGTCGTTCCCGGAATATTTACCGATTGGAAGCATCCACGCTCTATAGTCCAACTTGAAAGTGACAACCTGATAAACTGGGTACCTGTTCAGGAGATGCAGCTCGCATCCGATAAAGTTATAGATGCCGGTGTATTCAAAGCAAAAAACGGATGGTGGTATATGTATTACAACAATGAGAAAGACCGGAAATCTATCTATGCTGTAAAAAGTATGGATATGGTGAATTGGGAAGATGCAGGAAAAGTTGTAGGTGATAAATCCGGAGAAGGCCCGAAGGTTTTCTATTGGCACGACCGCTATTTTATGATCGTAGATAATTGGGACGGATTAGGTGTCTATTCATCTCCGGACCTTAAAGAGTGGGTACGGCAACCCGACAATATCCTCAAAAATCCCGGAAAAGGAAAAGATGACGAAACAAAGGGGCTTCATGCCGATGTTGTGGTGAATGAGGGTAAAGCTTATATTTTCTATTTTACACATCCCGGACGGAAAGAGGGAGTTCCCGATTCTTACGAAACCCGGCGGAGTTCGATACAGGTAGCCGAACTCGAATATAAAAACGGAGCAATTGTCTGCGATAGGGATAAAGAGGTGAAGATAAATCTGAAACCCTGAAAAGTAGAGCATATTTCTAGGCTTTTGTACGAAATTGCATTGAACCGTAAAACCTGTAAATCTATTTTTGTTTCTAAATAACTAAACCGTTTCTATCATGAAAAGACAAGCATTCAAGATGTATTTAAAGCCCGGGTTCGAGGCTGAATATGAAAAAAGACACAATGCCATTTGGCCCGAGTTGAGAGCATTGCTTAAAGAAACCGGAGTTTCGGATTATTCGATATTCTGGGATAAAGAAACGAATGTACTTTTTGCCTATCAGCTGGTTGATGGAGGAAGCTCGTCTCAGGACTTGGGCGGAAATCCGATCGTTCAGAAATGGTGGGCATATATGGCTGACATAATGGATACAAATCCGGATAATTCGCCAATATCTATCCCTTTGGATGAAGTCTTCCATATGGATTAATCCTGTTTGGCTAAAAAAAAATAACGAATGAAAAAATTACCATTCATACTTATACTGTTGATGTGCAGCCTTTCGGCGTTTTCTGCCGAAAAGTTTGTCCGTGTATTCGATTTTACCGGATCGGGACAAGCTCAGGCTTTACCTGTGGCCAAATCAACTATTTATGGAAATGGCTCAGCCTATGGATACGATTTGGGAACGATGCAAAACAACGGGCAACCCTTTTTCTTTTCGGTAGACGTACCCGAGGGGAACTATAAAGTGACGGTAACCCTGGGCAATAAGGATGCAGCTACCTGCACAACCGTAAAAGCAGAGTCGCGGCGGCTGATGCTCGAAAGTATACCGACAAAGAAAGGTGAATTTACAACCTATACATTCACAGTGAATGTCAGAAATACCAAGATAGGGGAGAACGATTCGGTGAGGATCAAACCCCGTGAGGTCGGAAAACTTATCTGGGATAATAAACTGACACTCGAATTCAATGGCGAAAATCCGTCTGTGACAGAGATTAAGATAGAGAAAGCCGATAATCTGATTACCCTTTTTCTGGCGGGAGATTCTACCGTTGTAGATGAAAATAACGAGCCTTGGAGCGGTTGGGGACAGTTGCTAACCCGTTTTTTTACTCCGGATGTAGCAGTAGCTAACTATGCGGAATCTGGGGAAGCTGCAAATTCATTTGTGTCATCAAAGCGGTTTGCAAAACTGCTTAGCGAAATGAAGCCCGGCGATTATCTTATCATTCAGTTTGGTCATAACGATCAAAAACAGAAAGGCGAAGGAAAAGGCCCATACGAAAGCTATACGAAAAACCTGAAATATCTGATAGACGAGGCCCGAGCCAAAGGAGGTATACCTGTACTGGTAACATCGATGGAGCGCCGCAGATTTGATGACGAAGGAAAACAGATCGATACCCATGGAGACTATCCCGATGCGGTTCGGAAACTGGCTAAACAGGAAAATCTGACATTACTCGACCTGAATGAAATGTCGAAAGTATTGTATCAGACATGGGGGGTAGAAGGCTCGAAGAAAGCTTTTGTACACTTTCCGGCAGGGACTTTTCCCGGTCAGAAAGAAGATTTGGCAGACAATACGCACTTCAATCCTTATGGCGGATACGAAATGGCTAAATGTATTGTACAAATGCTGAAAGATAGTGATCTGGCTATCAACCAATATATTGTAAAGGACTTCAAAGGATTTGATCCTTCGAGACCCGATGCGTTCGATGCGGTTCGTATACCCCGTTCGCCACTTTACTCTATGGCAAAACCGGATGGTAATTAAGGTCTCAGACCTTCTTATCTCTTTGGTAAGTGTAATAACAACAGCTTGTTGAGTTTATGGAATGTATCATTAATACTTGCTGTTCCCTAAATATTAAAATATATAAATAGACGAAGAAGGTCTACTTTACAATTAAAAATTTGAAGAGAAAATGAAACGATCTGCATTTCTACTGATGGGAGTATTAACTCTTATGGCAGGAACAGCTTTTGGACAACAACGCACCGATGAGGAGTGTATCAGGGCTGTTGCTGATAATATATTGAAACAACCCGTGACCCAGTTCGTGGGAGTGAAAACCAAAGTAACATACAACAGTACCAAAGAAATACCGAAAGGCGAGGATGTGACTTTCAAAAGCCCGCTTAGCGAATGGCATTATTCGAATGGAGTACTGGATATGAGCATGATCAATCTAGGTAAATACCTGAATGAATCTAAATATATCGATTATGCCAAGAATCATGTATCCTTTGGTTTTGCTAATTATGAGTATTTCAAAAATACTTTCCGTAATGACCGTAAACACTGGCACTGGCCTTTCGGACAGTTATGGAATACCAAAGAACTGGATGATTGTGGAGCAATGGGTGCGGCTGTGATCAATGTATATCAGTTAGATGCAAAAAAAGAATATAAAGCTTATATCGACACGGCTGCCGAACATATAATGTATGGCCAGGTTCGTTTGCAGGACGGTACATTGTGCCGGACATTTCCGCGTGAAATGACTGTTTGGGCAGACGATGTGTATATGAGCGTATCGTTCCTTTCTCAGATGGGAAAACTGACTGGTGACGCAAAATATTTCGATGAGGCGGCTAAGCAGATTATCCAGATTGCAGATTACCTGTGGTGTCCCGAGAAGCAATTGTTTTACCATTGCTATTATACCGACCTGAAACGCAATGGAGTAGCATTCTGGGGACGAGCCAATGGCTGGTTAACTGTATCTATGGCAATGCTGCTTGAAGTGATGCCGGAGAACCATCCGAAACGGGCGGAACTGATAGCTTTACTCGAAAAACAAATCGTAGGTGTGTCGCGATACCAGAATGGAAACGGTATGTGGAATCAGTTACTGGATAAGCCCGAATCGTACGACGAATCGTCTGTAACAGCCATGTACGTATATGGCATAGCTAAAGGAGTAAACAATAAATGGATTGATGCCGATTATGCCCGCATAGCCTTAGCCGGTTGGGATGCAATGAAGAAAGATCAGATCACGGAAGACGGACATTTCAAGAATGTTTGTGTTGGTACAGGGATCACCGATGACCTGCCCTTTTATTACAACCGTCCTGTGGGAGAAAACGAGAAACACGGCCTGGGGCTGATTATCGATACGGGGATTGAGATAATGAAATTGAAGAAGCAACTGGCAAAGTAGAGATATGATACAACACTTCAGATTACTGTTAATATCCCTATGGACAATTATTCTGCCACTTTCAGTTGCAGCTCAGATTCCTGATTTAGCATGGACTAAAACAGTTGGTGCCCGTACCGAACCTAAAGGAACAAAGGTGTTCAACGTCTCGGACTATGGAGCCAACCCTGATGGCACAACGCTTAATACACTCGCTATCCAAAAAGCGATAGATGCCTGCGCCGCTTCGGGAGGGGGTACAGTTACTTTTTCGCCGGGTCGCTATCTTACAGGGTCTATTTATGTGAAAGCAGGTGTAAACCTTAATATACCAAAACGTACCGTACTGCTCGGAAGTCAGGATATAAACGACTATCCGGAGATGGATACACGTGTTGCCGGATTAGAAATGCGCTGGCCTTCGGCTTTGATTAATATTCTGGATCAGAAGAATGTAATGATCAGCGGAGATGGAATTGTACACGGACAAGGAAAGGTTTTCTGGGATTCATATTGGGCTTTGCGCCGCGATTATGAAAAACAGGGTTTACGCTGGATTGTCGATTACGACTGTAAGCGTCCTCGTACTCTCCTGATCTCCGAATCATCGGACGTAACGGTAAAGGATCTAACTTTTCAACAGGCCGGATTCTGGACTATCCAGATCTTATATTCAACACAATGTACTGTTGACGGAGTGGTCATTCAGAATAATATAGGAGGGCATGGCCCCAGCACCGATGGTGTGGATATAGATTCGTCGTCACGTATATTGGTGCAGAATTGCGATATAGACTGTAATGACGATAACTTTTGCCTGAAATCGGGCAGGGATGCCGATGGTTTGAGGGTAAACCGCCCTACGGAATATATTGTGATCAGGGATTGTGTGTCGCGTGCCGGAGGCGGTTTGTTGACCTGTGGCAGCGAAACATCCGGAGGTATACGCTATGTGTATGCCGAAAACCTGAAAGCTAAAGGAACAACGGTAGGTATCCGCCTGAAATCGGCGATGAACCGTGGTGGTACTACTGAGCATATTTATGTGAACAATATAGAGATGGAAGATGTAGGAACAGTGTTCGAAGCAACAATGAACTGGAATCCTGCGTACAGCTATTCTACATTACCTGAAGAATACGAAGGGAAAACATTACCCGACCATTGGCAGAAAATGCTGGAAAAAGTAGACCCGAAAGCCGGGATACCTTATTTCAATGATGTGTATTTATCGAACTTCAATGTGAAAAAATCACGTCAAATGATGAGTGTGGCCGGAAGTCAGGAATCGCTGATGCGTAATTTTCATTTTTCGGATATCGATGCGGATGTAGAAGATTTCGGGGAAATAACTTTTGCGAAAGATTGGACTTTCGGTAACTATATAAAAATTAAAGCCCGTAGCCATGAACCGGCAACCGTCAATAATTCGGTGAATGTGAAGATTCCCGAAAATGAGGCATTCCGGCAGGTCGAATTTCCATATCAATTGAAGACAGGCAACACTTCGATAGTTGCGGCGGCACATCCGGAGGTAGCCTTCTATTTACCGGAAATGGCAGGCAACCTGAAACTCGGGGTTATAGTCGGAAAAGAGAGTAAGTGGCTGAGCCAATTTAAGTCAAAGTCAGTCGAAAAGGCAAGCAATGGTTTGATATACAGGTATACCGGAGAAATTCTCGGAAAAGGGGCTCTGGATATACAAATTGTAACTATACCGGATACAGATGGTATAGTACTGGAAGTAAAAGGAGATAACCTGCCGCAGGATGTCCGTTTGTTCTGGTCATATGGAGGTGCTTACGGTAAAGTGCTGGATAAGAAAGAAACAGGATCGTTAAAGCCTTTGTATTGCAAAGACAATGTATTTAGTGTAGAAGAAAGTGCCTTCACGCTCTATTATGGAGAAAGTATGAAGCTGAGAGTAATCAATATGGTAGCACCTGTAACTTCTGATATCCGGCTTTCGGATGCCTTTGATCAGGAATCACCATTGATCTTTTTCGAGTCGGGAAAAGATACCACTGCACCTGCACTGGCTGCTACACTTCCGCTTGTAAACGGGAAGAAAGAATATTTTTGTGTCTATAAGCAAAACGATAAAGCCGATTATAACCACTTTATGTTACCTGCTTTGTTTAATAAGCTAAGTGCTTCAAAATAAACGGCAGATGAGCAAATTTATCAGTGCACTTATTCTATGCTGCATGAATGTAGCGTTTGTAGCAGGGCAGAACGATACTACGGTATTCAACGTATTTTGCTTTCCACCCGATAAAGTACCTGTGATTGACGGTGATACCCGCGACTGGGATATCGTTCCGGCATCGTATGTCATCGGTATGGACGAAATGACCGAAGATGAAGGAAAGCATAGTAAAGCCGATAAAAATAATCTGGATATAAACGTGAAGGTAGGTTGGGTCGAAGGACAAAACCGGCTTTATTTCCTCTATGAAGCGTACGACAATTACTGGTCGTTTACCCGTGAAGGATTGGAGGTGGATATATTTGAGGTTGTGGTAGACGGTGACCGTTCGGGAGGCCCTTTTATCGATAAATTTTATCCGTTTAAGGATATAAGTAAAGAAGAGGCATGGGATCTTTTTCACGGGCGTCAGGCTCAGAACTATCATATCTATACTCCTTCGAAGAACGGCGATTGGTGTATGTACTGGGGACCACAGCAATGGCTGAAAGAAAAACCTTATTCGGATTACAGTTATAAGTATGACTTTAAAGAAGGTGAAAGCGGAAAACTAACACTTGAATTCTATATCACGCCATTTGATTATGCTTCGCCCGATGGAGCTGAATATTCGGCGGAATCGCAGTTACGGGCAAATAAATTAATTGGCTTATGCTGGGCGGTTATAGATTTTGATAATAGCGAAGGAAAATCGAAAGACGGTTTTTGGAATCTGTCGCGCCATCATACTATGTATGGCAACGCTTCAGAATTACGGACTTTCAGGCTGATGCCTCATGAGGATTAATTTATCTATACTGGAAGAGTTCTTTGAAGGCATAGACATAGAAAAAATGAAAATCAGGTGTCACCTTTGTCACCTTTTGAGGGTTAAGATGTTGATATACATTTATATGAAAAGGTGACATGTGTATACTTTCTGTCACCTTTCTGTTTACTTTGTCACTTTATTGTATAAGACTTTTTATTACTTTAGCGCCCTGTTTAAGGCCTCAGGCCTTTTTATTGGTTTTGTAAGTGAAACGGCAATAGCCTGCTATAGTTTAAAAATATATCGTTAACTGCTTGCTGTTACCTAATTTTTATAAAAATGAAAAGACAAATGCATTTTCTATTCTTTTTGTTGCTGGCTATATTGCCGGTAACAGCACAGGATGCCCGTATCAAAATAGCTTGTATAGGAAACAGTATTACGGAAGGCGCAGTTGCCAGTGACCGGGTAAATAAGGGCTATGTGGGGCAATTGTCTCAAATGATGGGCAAGGGCTACGATGTGCGTAATTTCGGGGTGAGCGGGGCAACCGGATGCCGGAACACGTATAAACCATACGATAAATGCGATAAGTTTGAAGAAGCGAAAGCTTTCCTGCCGAATGTGGTTACTATAGCTTTGGGCACAAATGATTCTCAGCCGCGAGTATGGAATACCGGAGACTTTGCGTCGCATTTCGAATCCGATTTAGATTCATTATGTAATGTATTCGAATCGTTACCATCAAAGCCACGTATATACCTGTGCTTACCGATTCCTATTATGCCCAATACAAATTGGGAGCATCAACCAAAAGTATTGAAAGAAGAAATTATACCATTAATAAGAAAAGTAGCAGAAAAAAGAGGGTACGGCATTATCGACCTGTATTCGCAATTGTCGGGATGCGAAGATTGTTACCCTGATACCGACAAACTCCACCCGAATGACTTTGGTCATGAGAAGATTGCCGAGTACATATATTCGGTACTGGTGAAAGAACAATAGGATAGTTAGTTAACCGAAAAACGGATTGAAAGAAGATGAAACGGATATTTTTTATTATAGTTCTGGTTGCGGCAATAGGGCAAACCTTTGCAGCAACGTACAACGTGAAAGATTACGGCGCAAAAGGCGACGGTAAGCAAATAGATTCGGATGCAATAAATAAGGCAATCGAAACAGCTTCGGCTAATGGCGGAGGTACCATATTCCTGCCTGCCGGAACCTATCTGAGCTATTCGATACGGATGAAAGATAATATCACTCTTCATCTCGATGCAGGCAGTGTTCTTCTGGCGGCTTATCCCGTAGAGGATAGGGGATATGATATTGCAGAAGAGAATGAGCATAACAAGTTTCAGGATTTCGGGCATAGCCATTGGCAAAACAGCCTTATATGGGGTATCGGGTTAAGCGATATTTCTATCGAAGGACGCGGACGGATTGATGGACGGGGGCTTACCCGCGAAGAGAGCCGTTTACCCGGAGTAGGGAATAAAGCTATCAGTTTAAAACTATGTAAGAATGTTACGATCAAGGATGTGCAGATGGTCAATTGCGGGCACTTCGCTCTCTTGGCAACCGGTGTCGACAATATGACTATCAACAATGTATGGGTAGATACAAACAGGGATGGATTTGATATAGATTGTTGCCGCAATGTCCGTATATCGGATTGTTCGATCAATTCTCCCTGGGACGATGCCATTGTTCTGAAAAGTAGCTTTGCATTAGGATTCTTCCGTGATACCGAAAATATTACAATAACCAACTGTTATGTCAGTGGTTATGACAAAGGTTCTGTTCTGGGAGGCACATTCGAAAGGAAAGAGCCTCAGGCTCCCGACCATGGATATGTGACAGGACGTATCAAGATGGGAACGGAGTCGAGCGGAGGTTTCAAGAATATCAGTATCTCTAATTCGGTATTCGAGAATTGCAGGGGTTTGGCTCTGGAGTCGGTCGATGGCGGTTCTTTAGAAGATATTGTAATCAGCAATATAACCATGAGGGATATTGTAAATGCTCCTATCTTCCTGAGGCTGGGTTCCCGCTTACGAAGCCCTAAAGGTACTCCTGTAGGAAAGATGGCGCGTATAACTATCAGTAACCTGAATGTTTACAATGCCGATTCGCGTTATGCTTCCATAATCAGCGGAATACCCGATAATTATATTGAGGATGTAGTACTCGACAATATCCGTATAGTGTATAAAGGTGGTGGAACGAAAGAGGATGCATTGCTCACCCCTCCCGAAAATGAGGCTGTATATCCCGAGCCGTGGATGTTCGGAACAATTCCTGCTTCGGGCTTCTTTATTCGCCATGCCCGTAATGTCGAACTGAATAATATTCAGTTAAGTTTTATGGCTCCCGACTATCGTCCGTCTCTGTGGCTCGATGATGTTGATGGCTGTCGCTTACTGAATTACAGGGCGAAAATACAAACAGGGGTGGAGCCTTATATTCAGAGTAATGTGACAGGTTTCGAAATGAATATGAGTAATATATCGGAATAAATATATAATATTGCAGGATAAACTAATGAAACAATGATAAACAAGAAGGTTATTTTATCCGCATTATGTTGTATTATGTTATCTGTATCTGTAAATATAAACTCACAAACCAAGGTAATTGCTCATAGAGGTTATTGGGACTGCGAAGGTTCGGCCCAGAACTCTATTGCTGCCTTGAATAAGGCTCACGAGATTGGAGTTTACGGGTCGGAATTTGATGTAATCATAACTCCGGATGGAGTGCCTGTGGTGAATCACGATGATGTAATCGAAGGTATGCGTATCGAAGATACTCCATACGAAAGAATTAAAGATCTAAAATTGAAGAACGGGGAAACGCTTCCTACTTTGGAACAGTACCTCATAGCAGGTAAAGCCAATGAAGGGACTCAGCTGATATTAGAGATCAAACCTCACAGGGAAAAAGTGAATGAAGACCGTGCGGTTGCTGCTACGTTGGCTTTAGTTACAAAATACAACCTACAAAAACAGGTAGAGTATATCTCTTTTAGCATGAATATCTGCAAAGAATTGCTACGTCAATCCCCTGAGTCTCAAATAGCATATCTGGAAGGAGAGTTATCTCCGAAGGAAATTAAGGAAATAGGGCTTACAGGTATCGATTATCATTATAGTGTGTTCGAAAAGCATCCCGACTGGATTATTGAGGCCAAATCTTTAGGTTTATCTATTAATGCCTGGACTGTGAACGATCCACTGATAATGAAAACGCTTATAGATCAACAAGTCGATTTTATTACAACAGACAAACCTGTTGAAGCTCAGGCTTTATTACGATAAAGCCTTGCCTAGCTAAGTATTGTCGCCACAATAGACCGTGAACCACCATCATTCCGGAATTCGCAAAGGTAGATACCTTGCCATGTCCCCAGATTAAGTTTATGATTGGTTATCGGTATGCTTAGTTCCATTCCTGTAAGTATAGATTTAGCATGGGCAGGCATATCATCATCGCCTTCCAATGTATGCTCATAATAAGGTTCGCGTTCCTTTACCAACTTGTTAAAGATAGAATTAAGGTCGATACGTACATCAGGGTCGTAGTTCTCATTGATCGATAATCCTGCGGATGTATGTTTGATAAATAAATGGAGTATTCCATTTTCTGGTAAATGATCTAGTTGATTAACTATCTCATTGGTAATGATATGGAATCCTCTTGGTTTACTCTTCAGTCTGATTTCTTTTTGATTTACCATATAAGTAGAATAATTTAGTTCTAGTATTATATGTCTTTGTTTGATGTCATGTCAAGTGGTTTGTTCACTTGATGTTATTCATGTAATCGTTCAGATTTATATCAGTGTCTATACCGAGCTTCTTACGTAAACGATACCTGCTGACTTCAACACCTCGTATAGTTATATTCATAAGTGAAGCTATCTCTTTAGATGACAGGTTCATTTTAAGATAAGCACATAATACTTTCTCGTTTCGGGTCAAATTGGTGAATCTCTTTTCCAAAAGGTTAAAGAAATCGGCATGGAGAACATTGAAGTTCGATTGAAAAACCTCGAAATCCTTATCATGCTCAATGTTGTTGTTGATTTGCGAGATCAAGCTGACAACTTTTTGCTTTATTACAATAGGCTGCTTATTGTCATCGATAGCCTTCGATATAGAGAAAGCACTTCTTTTCACGTCCTCAAGCATTTCGTTCTTTCTGGCCAGATTCAATATATAGCCCGATAATTCCTGAGCTTTGTATGAGAGCTTATTTCTCAGGTTTTCATTCTGGAGCTCGTATATTTCCTTATCTTTCAGTAATTGCTCTTCGTTATGCTTTTCGTGCTGGGCAATAAGTTCCTTACCTTTCTCGTCTATAATACGCTTTTGGCGCCCTATAGTGCGCCTGTAAAAAACATAGATACTTGCTAATATAATGATTGTATAGGTCAAATATGCCCAGAATGACCTGTACCATGGAGGCAATACCCTGAATGTTAGTTTGGTAATAACAGAGGAATGTGTCTCCCCTTTTCTGAACGCCATTACCTCAAAAGTATATTTGCCTTCAGGTAATCTAGTATATTCTTTATTGGTTTTTGATGATGGCGTGCTCCATCTTTCATCGATATCAAGGAGGCGGACTGCATAAACAATCTCATTCTGATTTGCATATTCGGGAGATGCAAATTGAATATTGATTGAATTGAGGCTGTAAGGAATTTCTAAAGGAATTTTGGCCTTTTCATAAAAGAGAACACTGTCGATATCTGTGGCAACGATTTTCCGGATTGCGACCGAAAAAGGAGCTGATTCTTTTTGCTGGGCTGGCAGGTTTATATTCACAAATCCCCGGGCTACGCCTACAATGACAGAGGCCGTATCCTGTGTCATTATATTTTCGTAACTGTTAATTAACTCATTGCTTAATCCAATAGTGTATATTTTTTTGCCATATCCATTATTATAAGGTAAAAGTTTCAGATTATTATCGGTCACAAACCAGATATTCTTATTGTTGTCGATAGATAAATGATCATACTTGCGGGGGCCCTCGAGCAGATATTCGAGTTCTGTGAAAGGAATAAACTTATCAGACATTTTCTCGTATTTCAGGATTCCTTTTTTGGAACAGATAAAGATGGTATTGTCTATTTTCTTGAAGAAAGGATTTTCAGAATTTAATTGTCCGTTCAATATATACTCTTTCTTTTCAACAATATTCATGAGTTCCTTATCCAGTTTGATCCGGATAACAGTGTTTTCGCTGCCCATTATCCAAAAAACATTGGGTTCATCTTCAAAGAACCCTCTACACGAATTATAAAAATCAGCCACATTATGCGAGAATCCCCATCGGCCGGAATTTTTAGAGAGGATCCGTAACCCTGAATATGAACTGGCGATCATTTTATCTTTGTACGCCAGAAGAGGGTGCACCTCCCAAATACCGGACAATGGGATGGAATATGTTTTACCATTTTCGATAACCAAAATTTTGGCATCACCTGTGCTGAACAAGGTTTGGTCATACGTCGATAAGGACCATATCTGCCCTTCACTGTCTTTTATCAGCGAATAGAGACCTTTTGAGTCAGTCTTATACAAACCCTGATTAGTTCCCAGATAAACCTCATTGTTATATATAGCAGAACAATAGCCTGCACCTATCGGAGAGTTGATCGAAAACATAGGGCGTATAGCCGACATTATATCTATATAACTAATCCCCTGGTTCAATCCGATCCAGAGGTTGCCTTCTTTATCGAATAATGAGCTGAGTATTGTATTGTTTAATAAGCCATTATTGAGATTGAATTCTTCATGGTATTGAGGCTTTTCCAGATCAACCAAAAGCATACCGTTCTGTACAGACCCCAATGCTAATAAAGAATCTTTTAGTGAAGCACAAAAGAGTTGATTGTTATTGATAAAATTCTGAGCAGATGGAAGAATTACCCTTTCTTTCTTTTTATCACCTAGAAAGTATAATCCGTTTCGGGCCGAAGTGATAAGCAGCTTATTTTCATAAGGAAGAATGCTGACTATCTTTTCTCCTTTAAGATTCTCCGAATCAAGTAATGATATTATATTGTCATTTTGATTCAAATAATAAATTCCGTCGGTACTGCCTAAATAGATATGATTATTGATTAATGAAGCGCAATCTATTTTGATCCCTGTCTGGATTATCCGGATATTCTCTTTTTCGTCATAAACCAGTATATTCCCTTCATCCTGAAAGTATATCTTTTTATTTCTTACAAATATATTCCAGACTTCGCCTCTCCATTCAGGAACAAACTTTGTCAGACTATGATATATCCACATGCCGGTATCGTTGGCCTCGAAATATCCCAATTCAGAGCTACCTCCAATATAAATTCTGTTTCCTTTAATTTCTATGGAACGCACAATCGAATTCCTGATCGGATATAAAGACCAGTATATTCCATCGAACTCAAGCAAGCCTGAAGAATTGGCAATATATATCTTTTTGTTTACCGGATGTTGTTTTACCATCCAGTTCTGAGAGCCGCCAGTATAGGCGTTCCGTTCATAGTTTATAATGTCTCGTTGCCATATAATAGAAGGATAAACCGAAGGAATGAACAGTACTAAAAGGACTATGTTAAGAAAAATTTTCATCGATAATAAAGGTTAAAGCTACACTAAAAAGATGCTTCTGGAAACAAA
Source organism: Indolivaga macrotermitis (assembly GCF_900128985.1). Taxonomy (GTDB): domain Bacteria; phylum Bacteroidota; class Bacteroidia; order Bacteroidales; family Dysgonomonadaceae; genus Dysgonomonas_A; species Dysgonomonas_A macrotermitis. Next base: position 452,929 of record NZ_FQUC01000001.1, read on the forward strand.
TATAATAAAAGTTTTTTGAAGTATGATTTTTGAATGTTAACTATTGATAAATAATTATTTATGTGTTTGGTGTAGTAGTGATGATGTATGTTTTTCTGATTAAGTTGAGTTTTTGTAGTATTGATATTTTTTTACAAAAAGTAACATTCCCTCATCTTTGTTGACACTAGGTTTACACAGACGTGTACATTATCGTTAACCAACAAAAGTTTTAACATGAAAAAAAAGTCGCTCACATTTAATCGACTATTAACAGGTATCTTTTTATTCCTGTTATTTTTGCCGATGGTTGCTTTTGCTCAAAGCAATTTAGTTACAGGTACAATTGTTGATGCTAAGACCGGAGAACCTCTGGTGGGAGTATCAGTTATTGAGAAAAATTCGACAAACGGAACAATAACCGATTTGGACGGACATTTTCAACTAAGTGTACCAGCTAATGCCAGCCTTGTAATATCTTACTTAGGTTATAAAAATCAAGAATTAAAAGTTACAGCTTCTCCGATGTCTATCAGGCTGGAAGAAGCCGGAGAATTACTCGATGAAGTTGTCGTTGTCGGCTACGGTGTTCAGAAGAAGAGTGTGGTAACAGCTTCTATCGCTAAGGTGTCTGCCGAGGACTTAGCTACTGTATCGCCGGTCCGTATGGATAACGCGTTGAAAGGTTTAGCTGCCGGGGTTACAGTAACATCTACTTCGGGTCAGCCCGGAGCAGCTGCTAAAATCCGGGTACGTGGTATCGGTACAATCAATAACTCGGATCCCCTTTATATTGTTGATGGGATGCCGATCGAAGGAGGTTTGGATTATCTGAATCCCGCAGATATTGCTTCAATTGAGGTGTTAAAAGATGCTGCTTCCGGAGCAGTTTATGGTGCGCGTGCAGCCAATGGGGTTGTCCTGGTTACTACTAAAACCGGAAAAGAGGGCAAGACCAAAGTTACCTATGGTTTCTCTTATGGCTGGCAACGCCCTTGGAAAGAACGTGATGTATTAAATGCTACCGAATATGCGATTATGATGAATGAAGGGTCTGTCAATGCAGGGATGGCTCCTGTATATAGTGATCCATATTCATATGGTAAAGGAACTAACTGGCAAAAAGAGACTTTTAACTACGACGCGCCTGTAGTGAATCACAATGTAAGCGTAAGTGGTGCCAGTGAGAAAATGAATTACCTGCTTTCTTTAGGTTTCTATACTCAAGACGGTATTGTAGGAGGTAATTACGATCGTTCTAATTACGAACGTCTGACTTTGCGTAGTAATACTAATTATATCGTATTTGATGAATCGAAAAACCGCAATTGGTTGAATAGCCTGAAACTTACTACAAATATCTCTTATGCCCGTATCAAAAATACAGGAGTTGAAACAAACTCGTCGTACGGATCTCCTCTAGGTAGTGCGCTGTCTTTATCCCCTATTCTAAGTGTATATGCGGAAGGACAGGCAGCTCAGGATCAACTGGATCTTTATTCGGGAGACTCTAAATACACACCTATGTACGATCCTAAAAATGGTAAGCTTTATACACTGGCAGGATCGGATTATAATGAAATGGTCAATCCTCTGGCAAGTTTGTCATTACCGGGCGATAAGAACTGGAGCCATAAAATTGTAGCTAATTTTTCAGCAGAACTGAATATTTGGGATAATTTGAGATTCAAAACATCTTATGGTACCGACCTTGCATTCTGGGGATACGATGGCTACACAAAAGAATATTACCTGACTGCTAATAATTATGCAACGAGAACTAAATCGTATTCGGAGAAACAGGATGGCTCAACATGGCAGTTGGAGAATGTATTGATGTATGATAAGACATTCGATAAGCATACTTTTTCTGTGATCTTAGGACAATCCGCTAAAAAAAGTAAAGGTACTAAACTGGGCGGAAATCGTTTCGATATAATAAATATCAATCGGCCATATATAGATGCAAGTAGTGGATTACAGGAAAATGGAGATATGGGTGTTTATGGCGGGCCTACCGATGAGGCCACTATGGCGTCTCTTTTTGCTCGTGCCAGTTATAATTATGATGAACGGTATATGTTACAAATGACCATTCGTCGCGACGGATCGTCTCGTTTTGGTTATAATAACCATTATGCAGTATTCCCTTCTTTCTCTTTAGGATGGAACCTGACAAATGAAAAATTTATGCAAGAGCGTCCAGATTGGTTGAATTCTACTAAATTCCGTCTTTCTTGGGGTAAAAATGGTAATGAAAATATAGGTAATTTCAGATATACAGTTTTAACCTCAACCGGTAATAACTATATATTCGGATCAGGCGAAAACTTGGTAAACGGAGTTAAAGCCGGAGGTTTAGCTAATCCGGATCTAAAATGGGAAGAATCTGAACAGTGGGATTTAGGTGTCGATTTTGGTTTCCTGAATAATGCATTGACCTTCACCGTCGACTATTATAGAAAGAGGACAAATGGTATGTTAATGGAAATGAATATACCATCATATGTAGGAGAATCTAAGCCTATTGGCAATGTAGGTAAAATGGAAAATAGCGGGGTAGAGTTCGAAGCCGGTTATCGATTTAAAGTTGCTAATGATTGGAGCTTCCGTCTGGGTGGTAATATTACTTACTTAAAAAACAAGCTGATTGAATATGGAAATGAGTCTGGTTGGGCTAATCTGGATACTTTCCAGGGTATAGGATCAATTACCCGGGCTCAGAATGGAAAACCTTTCCCTTATTTTTATGGTTACAAAACAGCAGGAATTTTCCAGAATGTAGATGAAGTAAATTCATATAAGAATGCAGATGGAGAACTAATTCAGCCGAATGCAGTACCTGGAGATGTACGCTTCGTTGATATAAACGGAGATGGGGTAATTACAGATGATGACCGTACCGATATCGGTAAAGGTATGCCGGACTGGACTTACGGTCTTAATTTTAATGTGGGATGGAAAAACTTCGATTTTAGTATGATGTGGCAGGGAACTATTGGAAATGATATTTTTGATGCTACTCGCCGTACAGATATTAAATCGAGTAACCTGCCTTCATGGATGTTGAATCGTTGGACAGGAGAAGGTACTTCTAATAAATATCCTCGCTTTGTATTAGGAGATAATACTAACTGGCAATCTTCGGATCTTTATGTATATGATGGTAGTTATCTTCGCCTGAAGAATATACAATTGGGCTATACACTTCCTAATAGTTTGACTCGTAAGTTCTTTGTTTCATCTTTACGTTTGTATGTAGCGGCCGAAAACCTACTTACATTTACTAAGTATCATGGCTTTGACCCTGAAATATCATCAGGAAGTAACTCCTCGATAGGTAGCGCAGATGGTGGTACTTCGTTAGGTATCGATCGTGGCGTATATCCGCAAGCCAGAACTTTTACAGTTGGAGTAAACTTATCATTCTAACCTCCCTAATTTCAATTTAAACATTATGAAAAGATATAAATATATAATGCTCGGTTTGATTACATCCGCATTTCTGACAGGATGTTCCGAATCTTTTTTAGAACTGGAGTCTAAAACTCAAGAGACAATTGATACCTATTTCACTACTGATGAACATATACAGGAAGCGGTAGTTGCAGCTTACGATCCTCTTCATTGGCCGGATTGGGCAATGAGTCAATATAATCCGGTTAATATCATGAGTGATATTATGGCCGATGATATCTGGGTAGGTGGAGCCGATAAAACAGACAATCAGTATTGGCATTTGATGATGAATTACGAGGCTCTTCCTACAAATTGCATGACAGGGCTTTGGACTGTGGCATATTCCGGAATAAAACGTAGCAATGATATTCTAACTTATATCGGTTGGGCCGGAGATAACCTCACTGCCAAAAATGCAACTTATTATGAGGCGCAAGCACGTGTGTTACGTGTCTTTTATTATAACTGGCTTTGGAAATTCTGGGGAAATATACCTTACTATGAGACAAACCTGACATCGCCTTATCTGGCAGAACAGCTGAGTGCAGATGATGTGTATAATAATATAATTCTCGATCTGGAAGGGGCTATCGCTCTTGATGCTTTCCCTATGAAAGAAACCAGTAATAACTACGGGCGTGTGACTAAAGCAATGGCGTATATGCTCTATGCCGAGATCGTAATGTATCAGAATGATGAAAGCCGTTACCCGAAAGCATTACAATATATGAAAGAAATCGTAGATAGCGGAAGTTATTCTCTTGTAGGTGATTATACCGGTATATTTAAAGAATCGGGAGAATGGAGTACCGAATCTATCTTTGAGGTTAATTACAAAGACGATAATGCTGCTCGCTCTTGGAACAGTCCACTTGTAGCAGGAGGAACAGTGTTACCACGTCTGATAAGCCCCAGCGGTTGGGCTGATGGTACAGATGGTCATGATAATGGTTGGGGATTCTGTCCGGTGCGAACAGAAACATATACTCGTTATTCGAATAACGATACCCGTCGGGGAGCTACTTGTTGGGATGCAGCTAGCGCCGGAAGCTACAATGCTCGTTATCAGGATACAGGGTTCTTTCTTGAAAAATACGTAGCACAAACAGGAGGCAATGCAGACCAGATTGCTGATGGAGATTTAAATTACAATAATAACCTTCGTATTTACCGCTATTCCGAGACATTGCTGAATGCTGCCGAACTTATAGTACGTGGGGCAGGATCCGGTGATGCCAAAGGATACCTTAATCAGGTGCGTAAGCGTGCAGGACTAACAACTGAGTTGGAGGCAACAATTGATAATATTATAGAAGAGCGTCATTTGGAATTTGTAGGAGAAGGAAAACGTTATTGGGATTTGATACGTACAGGAAAAGCTGCTACAGTACTTGTGCCGGATAGCTATGGTTATAGAACTCATTCATGGACTACAAGCAAAAAGTACTTGCCTATTCCTCAGAGCGAGATAGATGCTGCACAAGGTACATTAACCCAAAACAACTATTAATTAAAAAGGATTATGAGAAAAATATATAATTATATTGGAATGAGCCTCTTGATAGTGCTTATGGCTCTTGTTCAGGCAGGTTGTTCTCCCGACGATTTTACATCACCTAATGGTGCTATTCCACTGGCAACAGAGTATGAAGATGCTATCCAGATTGATATTGATCAAACAACCAACTATGTGACTTTTTCTTTTACCGGAAAAGGAGTTACACCGGTGTGGATCCTTGATGGTAAGACTTATTCGTCTTCATTTAGTATGAAGAAGTATTACCGCAAAGCAGGCGACTATAGTATAGATGTAAAAATTGCCAATGCAAATGGTATGAGCGATGGTGTTATTACCAAAACTTTTCATATCGATAAAACTATTATAAGTGGATTTGGTGGATTTGTGTATGATTCGGATTTCAACTTGTGGAAAAAAGCAACAATAGATGCACCTACGTTTTGGTATGCTCCGGGTTGGAGTCAGATTGCAGATCCGGCATATACGTTGTCAGATGGAGCTTATACATTAAGTTTACCCGAAGCTACTACAGATACATGGCAGGCACAAATGGCGTTAGGAACGAATATGGGAAGCAGTGAAGGAACGCAATATGACTTTTCTGTAATTCTTACTTCGTCTCAAGATCATCCTCATGTTATGATAAAATTGGTGGATAGTACTGATGATAATGTTTTCTACTTTGCGGAGACTAGGGCATTAACAGCTAATGAGCCTACTTGCTTCTGGAAGAGCGAAATGGAAGGTCTTGATATTTCCAAGTTGAAATTAGTATTAGACTTTGGAGGAAATGCTGCCGGAACAGAGATGATAGTTGAGAATATTGTATTCAAAGACCATGCAAATGATGACGGGACAGTAATCCCCGACGGCGGGTCGGTTCCGGAACCTAACTGGGTTGCTGTAGATAGTGCTGATAACCTATGGCATGGTGTAACTTTCACTACGTCGTTCCATTATGCTCCGGGATGGAATCAAATAGCTGACCCTGCATTTACTGTTGACGGAACAGAATATTCGCTTGTTCTTCCAAGCGCGACCTTTGATCAGTGGCAATGCCAGGTTCATTTAATAACTCCTGCTCTGGCAACTACATCTGCTGAAAATTATGATTTCAAAGTAACATTGAATGCGTCGAACGACATCAGTGGAGTAACGATAAAATTGGTACAAGATGGAGGCGGTGATAACGACAACATCTTCATCTTTACAGAGCGGTTCGACCTCAGAGCCGGAGAAAACATTGCGGCAAAGGTAATCGATGCAACAGGTGTGGATATAACCAAAGCTAAACTGGTTTTTGACTTTGGAGGAAATCCCGATAATACAACTGTTCTGATAAAAGATGTTATACTGCAAGTACATAAAGACTAACTAAAATAGGGTGTGAAACAATCAGGGAGTAGCACCCTAATTTATCAATCACGAATTATGAATAGAATATTAAATAAACTAACCATATTCACACTGCTGTTTTCATTGGCTAGCTGTAGTAATGGTAGCAGTAACGAAGATTCGGGAGTAGTAGGAACTATTGCCTGTACACCGACCGAAATAAGTGTGGGTTATGCAACAGCGACCCAAACACTAGAGGTAGTCGCTTCGGGCGAATGGAGTGCATTTAGTAATGAGAGCTGGATCACTTGCTCACCTACGGGTTCTGTAGATACTAAGGGCACAGTTACGGTCACTATTGCAGCCAATACAAGTACTGCTGCACGCGAAGGATCAGTAGTATTAAAATGCGGTACTACCCGTGTAACTGTTCCTGTGAAACAGACAGCTAAACCAGAATCACCAGGTACGGAAATTCCAACTCCCGATGGATATAAATTGGTTTGGTATGATGAATTTGATGAAGGTACAGAGCCTAGTGCAGACTGGTGGTACGAAACAGGCGGCGGAGGCTGGGGTAACAATGAGCTTCAAAATTATGTGGCAGGTTATCAAGGTTTGGAGCAGTTAGCTGCAGTTAAGGACGGAGTTCTCACCATAACAGCCAAGAAAATAGACGATAAGGTTTATTCAATCCGTATGAATACAAGTCAAAGCTGGAAGTACGGCTATTTTGAAGCACGATTGAAATTACCTTCCGGAAAAGGTACTTGGCCTGCCTTCTGGATGATGCCTAAGAATTATACATCCTGGCCCGCCGATGGAGAAATTGATATAATGGAAGAAGTAGGATACAGGCCTAATTATGTTTCTTCGGCCATCCATTGTACCTCTTATAACCATTCGATCGGAACCGAGAAAACAGGCGAAACGTATCTTTCAACATCTCAAACAGAATACCATGTTTATGCATTGGAATGGACCGAAGATTACATACGTACTTACGTTGACGGCAAAGAGTTATTCTACTTTGCAAATGATAAGAAAGGAAATAAAGATACATGGCCTTTTGATGCAGCTTTCTACCTGAAACTGAACCTTGCATGGGGAGGTAACTGGGGAGGAGCCGAAGGTGTGGACGAATCAGTACTGCCTGCGACTTATTCAATAGACTATGTACGTGTATTTCAAAAGCAATAATGAAAATGATGATAAAAAAAATAGGAGTGTTAGGAGTGTTCGCTTTGGCTGGCATGTTTACAACAAGTTATGCTCAAAGCGATATAGAAAAACGAGTTGAGGAACTTCTTTCAAAAATGACGTTGGAGGAGAAAATAGGTCAAATGAATCAGTTGAGCTATTTCGAAACCAATGCAGAGTTATTGGAACAAATAAAAAAAGGAGAAATTGGCTCATTATTAAATATCATTGATCCGAATGAAGTAAACCGGATTCAAAAAACAGCTATGGAAAACAGCCGTTTAGGTATTCCCCTCATTATTGGGCGGGATGTTATCCATGGTCTCAAAACAGTGTTTCCTATACCGCTGGGACAAGCTGCGTCATTTAATCCCCAATTGGTCGAAGATGGAGCCCGTGTTGCGGCTACAGAGTCGAGAGAATTAGGGATTACATGGACATTTGCACCTATGCTTGACATATCGAGAGATGCACGCTGGGGGCGTATTGCCGAAAGTCTGGGTGAAGACCCTTATCTGGCAGGAGAACTTGGAGCTGCTATGGTGAGAGGGTTTCAGGGAAATGACCTTTCCTCGCCAAATTCGATCGCTGCTTGTGTAAAGCACTTTATCGGCTATGGTGCAGCAGAAGGAGGGCGTGACTATAATAGTACCAATATACCTCCACACCTTATGCACAATGTATATCTGGCACCTTTCAAAAAGGCAATAGATGCCGGTGCGGCTACATTGATGACGTCATTCAATGACAATGACGGAATACCGGCTTCGGGCAATGACTATTTGTTGAAAGATGTTTTACGTAAACAATGGAAATTCGATGGGTTTGTGGTGTCGGACTGGGCTTCGATGTCCGAAATGTTGGCGCACGGATTCGCGAAAGATTCAAAAGATGTAGCCCGTATTTCTGCAAATGCAGGATTAGATATGGAGATGGTGAGTCTTACATATCACCGCCACCTGAAAGAATTAGTAGAGGCAGGTCAGGTGTCGATGACTGACATAGATAATTCGGTTCGTAATATTCTTCGTACTAAATACCGTTTGGGATTATTCTCAAACCCGTATGTCGATACGAATAAAGCGAGCACAATTTATTCACAGGAGCATTTGCAGGAAGCCAGAAAAGCAGCTGTAGAATCGGCGATCTTGTTGAAGAATGAAGGCAATATTCTGCCTCTTAAAGAAAATCTGAAAGTAGCAGTAATCGGTCCTTTGGCAGATGCACCACACGATCAGATGGGAACATGGGTGTTTGACGGGGATAAGGCACATACGGTAACTCCGCTTAAAGCTCTTCAAACAGAATATTCAAATATAAATTATGTATACGAGCCTGTATTAGCCTTCAGCCGTGAAAAAAGCACGGCAAATTTCGAGAAAGCTAAAAAAGCAGCAGCTTCTGCAGATGTTACAATTGTGTTTTTAGGTGAAGAATCTATCTTGTCAGGAGAAGCTCACTCCCTGTCCAATATCAATTTGATAGGCGTGCAGTCTGATCTGTTGAGAGAGGTGAAAAGTGTAGGTAAACCGGTTGTTTTGGTTATTATGGCAGGTCGCCCGTTGACGATAGAACGTGACCTGCCTTATGCAGACGCTGTGTTATTTAATTTCCATCCGGGAACGATGGGTGGACCGGCAATCCTCGATTTGATCTTCGGGAAAGCCAATCCTAGCGGAAAACTGCCTGTGACATTTGTTCGCGAAGTAGGTCAGATACCGATGTATTATAATCACAATAGTACAGGTCGTCCGGCTCCCGAAGGTGATATTATGACATTAGATCAAATACCGGTAGAGGCCGGGCAAACATCCTTAGGTAATACTTCATTCTATCTCGATTCGGGTAAAAATCCATTATATCCGTTTGGGTATGGTTTATCGTACAGTAAATTCGAATATTCGGGATTGACCTTGTCCGCTAACTCTATTCCGATGGGAGGAACTATCACGGCTAAAGTCACAATCAAAAATACAAGCTCGGTTGACGGGGTAGAAGTGGCTCAGCTTTATATCAGGGATATGGTTGGCTCTATTGCCCGTCCGGTTAAAGAGTTGAAAGGATTCAAAAGGGTTGCTCTGAAAGCAGGTGAATCTCAAACTATAGAGTTTACCTTATCTACAGATGATCTGGCTTTCTTCGGCAGGGACCTTGTGAAAAAAGCAGAATCAGGAGACTTTAAATTATGGATAGGGACAAATAGTTCCGAAGGATTAGAAGCAGGTTTCTCAATCCTATAAAAGTAGATAGGTCTTAGACCTTCGTGGTTTTATTATAAAGATTTGATTAGATGGTTACCGGAAGCTATGTGAATAGCTTCCGGTTTTTTTATGCACGGTCAAGAGTAAAAGCTTTTTTGTATTTGTATTTCCTCTTTACTGTGAACTGCATTCTGTGTATTTGTTTTAAATGTTTGATATATTGGGCTGTTGTTCTTGTTTTTTGTCTTCTGGTTTTCTCGGAGATTACAGATGCTAAAAAATATAAAAAAATAGATTAATGTCATTTTTCAAAGTATCTAAATCATTTTGAACAATTAGGCTTTTATCCGAAGTGTTACTTTTGTTACGTCCTTTTATTGTAACAGAAAGAATCTGGATAATACTGAACTGTTACTTTTTTAGTTAAAACAACAAAAGGGTATATAACCTTATCCACATTTTAGATGAAGCCATGAAAAATATACACCACTTTTTTGCATTTGACCTGGGAGCCACTAGTGGACGGTCTATTCTAGCGACTATAGAAAACGACAGAATAGAGTTGAAAGAGTTAACTCGCTTTCCCAACAAGATAATTCGCGTACATGATAAGTATTACTGGGATATATATGCACTGTTTGATGCTCTGAAAGATGGATTGAAAGTAGTTGCGTCACAGAGTATAAAGATAGATGCTATAGGTATAGATACTTGGGGTGTAGACTTCGTATATCTGGGTAAAGACGGATCGGTTCTCAGCCAGCCCCGTTCATACAGAGACCCTTATACCGAAGGTGCGCCGGAAGAGTATTTCAATATCCTGCCAAAGAAAGAAGTTTATGACCTGACAGGTATTCAGATAATGAATTTTAATTCTATTTTCCAGTTATTTGCTGCTAAAAAAGAAAAATCTTCGGCATTGGAATCTGCTGCTGATATCCTTTTCATGCCGGATGCCTTATCTTATATGCTTACTGGTAAAAAGGTGTGTGAATATACAATTGCATCTACTTCTCAACTTCTAAATCCGAGAACAAAGAATTTCGAAGCTAAGTTATTCGATGCAATAGGGATAAGTCCCTCATTGATGCAACCGATAGTAATGCCCGGAGAGGTAATCGGTTATGTAACGGAGAGTATAATGAAAGAGTGTGGAATAGACCGGATACCGGTTATTGCTGTAGCAGGTCACGATACCGGATCGGCAGTAGCAGCCGTTCCAGCGGAAAACGAAAAGTTTGCCTATCTGAGTTCCGGAACCTGGTCCCTGATGGGTATCGAGGTAGATGATCCTATTATAACAAACGAGTCATTTGATCTGAATTTTACCAATGAGGGTGGAGTAAACGGTACTACCCGTTTCTTAAAGAATATAACCGGAATGTGGCTTCTCGAACAATGCCGAAAAGAGTGGGAAGCTGCCGGACAAAAATATACCTATCCCGAAATTGTTGAACTGTCGAATTCCATAGAAGGATTCCAGTCAATGATAGATCCGGACGATCCATCTTTTGCTAACCCCGAGAGCATGTCTAAGGCTATCTGTACGTATTGTCAGAAAACCGGTCAGAAGCAACCTCAGAGCCATGCAGAGTTTATCCGTTGTATCTTCGATAGTTTGGCTCTTAAATATCGCTTCGTGCTGGGATGTCTACAAAAAGTAGCACCTTTCAAGATCGAAAAATTGCATGTGATCGGCGGTGGTTCACAAAACCGCTTACTGAATCAGGCAACAGCTAATTCTATAGGTATGCCGGTTGTTGCGGGGCCATCGGAAGCAACAGCTATTGGTAACGTGATGATGCAGGCAAAGGGCGCAGGGCTAATAGATTCTTTACAGGATATACGTAAAGTAATCAGTAATTCTGTGACTCCCGAAGTATTCCAGCCCTGTGATACAGAAGTATGGAACGAAGCGTATAACAAGTTTTTTCAATTATTACAAATAAAATAAATAGGTCTGAGACCTTAACCTCTAAATTATAAAGTCATGAGTAAAACAGAATTGGTGCAAAAATCTTTTGAGATAGCAAAAGAACGCTATGCTGCAGTAGGTGTGGATGTTGAAGCAGCTCTGAAAAACCTTCAAAAACTGTCTATTTCTTTACATTGCTGGCAAACAGATGATGTTGTTGGTTTCGAAACACTGGGGAATCAAGGGGGTAGCGGTATTCAAGCTACAGGAAACTATCCGGGACGTGCACGTAATATCGGTGAAGTAAAAGCTGATATCGAAGAAGTTCTGACTCATATCGGAGGTACACACCGTTTCAATTTGCATGCTATTTATGGTGATTTCGGAGGAAAATCAGTAGATAGAGATCAAATAGAAGCTTCACATTTCACCGGTTGGATGGAGTGGGCTAAAGAAAAGAACCTGAAGATCGATTTCAATTCAAGCTCTTTCGGACATCCAAAGAGTGGAGACCTTACATTAGCAAATCCGGATAAAGGTATCCGTGATTTCTGGATCGAGCATACAAAACGTAGTCGTGCTATTTCAGAAGAAATAGGTAAATTCCAAAATGATCCTTGTATCATGAATCTATGGATACACGATGGTATGAAAGACCTTACTGTAAACCGTTTGAAATACCGTCAAATCCTGGAACAATCACTGGATGATATATTTGCAACCGACTATAAGAACATGAAAGACTGTATCGAGTCTAAATTATTCGGTATTGCACTGGAAAGTTATACAGTAGGTTCTCACGACTTCTATTTAGGATACGGGGCGAAAAAACAAAAGATAGTAACTCTGGATACAGGTCACTTCCACTTGACAGAAAGTGTTGCCGATAAGATTTCGTCATTGCTATTATTCACTCCTGAAATTATGCTTCACGTAAGCCGTCCGGTGCGTTGGGATTCTGACCACGTAGTGACATTGAATGAAGATACTATCGAATTGGCAAGAGAAATTGTACGTGCCGATGCTTTAGACCGAGTGCATGTGGGATTAGACTTCTTTGATGCATCAATCAACCGTATCGGTGCTTATGTAATCGGAGTACGTGCTACACAAAAAGCATTTTTGCAAGGCTTCCTTGAGCCGCTTACCCAACTTCGCGAATACGAAGCTAACGGACAATATTTCGAAAGACTTGCTCTGCTTGAAGAAGCGAAGAGCCTTCCTTGGAATGCTGTATGGGATTATTTCTGCTTAACTAATAATGTTGAAATAGGAGAAGACTTTATTCCTGCTGTTCAGAAGTATGAGAAGAATGTAACTTCTAAGAGATCATAAAATCATGTGCAGATCGGCTTGCGACGGGGGTATAACTTACCATGGTTAATTCAACAAGACTCCCCGTTGTGAGCTATTTGTAGCTTAAAACAAATCTGTTTATGAATACAATTATAGGGCTATTGATAATCGCTTTGGGTAGCCTTGGGCAATCAAGCTCCTACGTACCTATCAAGAAAGTAAAGGATTGGTCGTGGGAATCTTTTTGGTTAGTACAAGGTATATTTGCATGGCTGGTATTTCCCTTGTTGGGGGCGTTACTGGCAATACCCGAAGGGCAAACTCTGTTCGACCTTTGGGGATCCGGAGGTGCTTTTAAGGCAATGATATTCGGTGTACTTTGGGGTGTCGGCGGATTGACTTTCGGTCTTAGCATGCGTTTTCTCGGAGTAGCTCTCGGGCAAAGCATATCCTTAGGTACTTGTGCTGCTTTCGGTACATTATTCCCGGCTTTGTTTGGTGGTACCGATCTGTTGCATGGCGACGGACTGATGCTTCTTATCGGGGTATCGATTACCCTTGCGGGTATAGCCATCATTGGTTATGCGGGAAGCCTTCGTTCCAAGAACATGACAGAAGAGGAAAAGAAAGCGGCTGTTAAGGACTTTGCTTTGACTAAAGGACTTTTGGTTGCCTTGTTGGCTGGTGTAATGAGTGCGTGCTTTGCTTTAGGGCTTGATGCGGGAACACCGATTAAAGAAGCAGCGTTAAGTGCCGGAGTTAAACCTCTATACGCAGGTTTACCTGTTATCTTTTTAGTTACATTGGGTGGATTCTTTACGAATGCAGTTTATTGTATTCAGCAAAACGTAAAGAATAAGAGTATCAGAGAATATACATCTGTCAACTCAGGCATATTAGTGAACAATATACTTTTCTGTGCGTTAGCTGGAGTATTATGGTATTCTCAGTTTTTCGGACTCGAAATGGGTAAAAGCTTTTTGACCGAAAGCCCTGTACTATTGGCTTTCTCATGGAGCATCCTTATGTCCCTGAATGTACTATTCAGTAATCTGTGGGGAATCGTGCTGAAAGAATGGAAAGGAGTGGGAAGCAAGACTATCGGAATTCTGATACTTGGGCTCGTAGTACTAATTTCCTCTATTATAGTAGTAGCTATGGCTCAACAATAATAAAACTTATAGAAATAAACGCAAAGGCGCTATGTTGTAAAGGTTTATAACTTATCGTTTATAAGAATAAAAACCATTTTGCACCTTAGTACCTTAGTGTTCAAAATAATTATCGTATACTATTTTACTTATATATAACATGAAATCAATATTAGACAATCGCCCGGTATTAGCCAAACAGGTTGCAGATGTAGCGGAAGTTGCCGGATACCTTTGGCAAAAAGGCTGGGCAGAGCGTAACGGAGGTAACATTACCATCAATATTACAGATGTAATAGATGACGAAATAAGAAATATGAAACCGATCAGCGAACCTGTATCTATAGGTACTACGCTGCCTCACCTGAAAGGTTGTTACTTTTTCTGTAAAGGAACCAACAAACGTATGCGCGATCTTGCCCGATGGCCTATGGAAAACGGCTCGGTTATCCGTATTCTGGATGATTGCAGCAGCTATGTGATGATTGCCGATAATCCAGTAAAACCTACATCGGAATTACCTTCTCACTTGTCTATGCACAATTACTTGATCGGTAGCGGTTCTTCTTACAAAGCGGCATTGCATACACACCCGATCGACCTGATTGCCATGACTCATAATCCGGCATATCTCGAAAAAGATAAACTTACTTATCTGCTTTGGAGTATGATTCCCGAGACACGGGCATTCTGTCCGAGAGGATTGGGTATCATCCCTTACAAAATGCCAAGTTCAGTTGAATTAGCTGAGGCTACCGTGAAAGAATTAGCTGATTATGATGTAGTAATGTGGGAAAAACACGGAGTTTGTGCAGTCGGGGAAAATATCATGGAAGCGTTCGATATGGTAGATACATTATCTAAGTCGGCTCAGATATATCTGACAGCTAAGGGTATGGGATTTGAACCTACAGGAACTTCTATGGAAGATATGCAGGCCTTGAAAGAAGCATTTAATCTTCCGAAATAAAAAAACACTACTTGTTTGTACTTGATTATAAGATTAGTTATTTTAATTAGATGGGAAAAAGGTCTCGAAGTGATTTCGAGGCCTTTTTTTATTATAGGGTGTATAGAGATTAAGCCTTATTTTGTTGTTCGGCTAAAACGTCAGCCCGCGATTTACTCTGTGTTACCAGATATACTCCGCTAAAGATAAGGATAGCTGAAATAGCTTTTTCGATTGAAAAATGATCTTGCCCCAGTACAATAGCTATAAAGGAAGCTATGAGCGGTTGCAGGTTATTGTACATAGATATGGTAGTAGCTCTAATACGTTGTTGGGCTATCGGAATAAGCATATAAGCTATAAACGTCGCAAACAATAAAGTATAGCCTATCAGAATATATGGAACGAAATCTGATTGCTGGAATAAAGGGGCAAAGGCCAGGTCCTTATAAAATAATGGCATCAGCATGATTAGCGAATATAAGAACATCCATTTCATCAAAGTCACAGACGAATATTTAGAAGTGAGCGGTTTGGTTATAACCAGATAAGTAGCGTAGCTTAATGAACTCCCTACAACAGATAGGTTGCCTTTCAGGCTTGAGGCTGTAGTAATGTCCCCGTGATTACCTGTATATACCAAAAAGATAGCACCAACCCCTCCGAGCAAAACTCCGGATACCTTCTGTGTGGTTATCGGCTCTTTTAGAACCAAAGCCGCAATGATCATGGCAAATAACGGGCTGCTGGTGGTAATAATTGAGGCATCTACAGGAGAAGTATTGCTCAGTCCGAAAATAAATAACCCCTGATTAAAAATGATACCAAGTAATGCTCCGGCAAAAAGAATCAGATGATCTTTGCGTTCTATCTTGTCTTTCTTAATAAAAACAGATGCTATCCAGAATGCAACTGTAGCAAAGGAGATACGGGCGAGAGTCAACCCGTAAGCGCTGATATAGCCGGATTGCAGTAAATATTTACTGATCGGAATATTTATAGCGAAAAAACATATAACCGTAAACATAGTTATATGGCCGAATTGTTTTTGCGAAAGAGCCATTATTTATAAGTATTGTAAGATAATATTTCGTTTGTTGTTTTTCTTTTTTTGTTTCTGGTTGTTTCAGCAGGATAGCCGATGATAATATCAAGAATTACACGCTTCGAATCAGGGATGTTTAATAGTTTCTTTATCTTCGTTTCGTTAAACCAGCCTAATATGCATGAGCCCAAACCTTCCGATTCGGCAGCCAGAGTAATATGTGCTGCAGCGATACCCAGATCGAGTAAGGCAAATTCTTTATTTTTAATTATCCCGCCTATGCTTGAGCTGAGGTTTACTTTTTCTTCAACTACAACAATATGTACAGGAGCTTGTTTTGTAAAGTGATTCATTCCTAATAACCTGGCCGAAGCAGCATCTGCTACCTTGTTCTTAAGTTCCGGTTCATTCACTACAATAAAATGCCATGGCTGTGAGTTACAAGCCGATGGAGCTAAACGGGCAGCTTCAATAATCCGGGAGATTTTTTCAGGCTCTACATTTCGCGAAGAGTCATATTTACGTGTACTTTGCCTTTTGTTTACCAGTTCAAGAAAATCCATCTAATAAAAGCTTAAGAATGAGAGTGCAAAATTACTCAATAAAACAGAATAAAGCCTATTCCGGACTTAAATATATTAGATGAAGTGTGATGTATTGTTTGAGGTTAATCCTATAGCTTCTACGCCTTTATTTATGGGCTTTTTATAGTGCTATATCCATTTCTATAATTAGGTTATAATGGTAATATAGAATATTATATTCGATATTGTTATATTTTGTATTGTTATGTTAATATTTTACATATATTTACATAACAATATAAGCACAATTAACTTTTTGTTACTATGAGATTCTACACCTATTTACTTGGAGCATTGTTTTTTCTGCAAGGACACGTGCTGTTTTCACAATCAAAGTTTGGAAATGCAACTTTAGAAGAACTAAATATGACTGTATATCCTCAGGATTCGGCAGCCTCGGCAGTTATACTATCTAAAGTGGGCGAAACCCGTTTTGTTTATAATGAGCTAAATGGTTTTCAATTTGAGTTCACATTGAAGGTGAAGATGAAAATTTTAAAGAGCGAGGGGCTTGATCTTTGCAACCAGAGTTTTTCTTATTATCAGGAAAGTAATTCGGTAGGAGAGAAAATAACCGGGCTAAGCGGAACTACATATAATCTGGAAGATGGTAAAATTGTGAAGACAAAGCTTTCGAATGATTATATATTCGATGAGAATGTCGAGAAAAAGTGGAAGGTTAAGAAGTTCTCGATGCCTGCTGCTAAGGTTGGCTCCGTTGTGGAGTTTAAATATACCATAACCTCAGTATATCTGTATGAATTGCGCGAATTCAGTTTTCAGACGTCTGTACCTATTCTATATACAAGTTACGAGATTATAATCCCGGATTATTACTATTATAATGTAAACATGCAGGGATACGAATCATTGATTACGAAAAAGGAGCCGTCGAATCTTAATTTCAGTGTGAATTACAGAGATGATGACGGAAGATATCACAACGAAAGGGTATCGGTTAATGCCGATAAATATTTGATGGTCGGAAAGGATATTCCGGCAATCAAAAGTGAACCTTACTTATGGGCTCTGGATGATTATGTAACAAAAGTAAGTTTTGAATTAAGGTCAATCAAATATCCATGGTCTACGTTCAAATCTTTAACGACTACGTGGGGAGAAGTTGACAGACGCTTACTGGAAGCTGAAGACTTTGGAGGAAATTTGAAGAAAACAGGACTATTTAAAGATGATATCTCAAACACGGGGCAAACTCTAGACCGTGCAGTGGAAATTCTGGGGTTGGTAAAATCGAAGGTGAAATGGAATGACCAAATATCGCTGACGCCTGATAACCTGAAAGATGCTTTGAAAACAGGAATGGGAAATAGTGCCGATATAAATTTTCTGTTGATAAATGCACTTAAAGCCGGAGGTTTCAATGCTTATCCGGTTGTGATGAGTAGCCGCGGAAAGGGCAGGCTTCCTATAGCTAATCCTTCTATTTCGGAACTGAACTATGCTATTGCCGCTGTCGAAATTGATACATTGACCTATTATACTGATGCTGCATCTAAATTTGGAGCATGGAATGTTTTGCCGGAAAGAAGTCTGGTGACTCAAGCCCGTGCTATAAATGGAACAAATTCGGATTGGGTGGATTTATCAACAAAAACAAAGGGTATATCATCTATTGTTGCTTCGGTAGAGTTTACGGATAAGGGAATGAAATCTATTGTAAAAGATATAATGCGAGATGAAGCAGCACTAAAATTTAAAGGATATTACGAAAAGTTCAAGGATCAGTCTGAATATACAGAGAACTTATCATCGAGGCTGAACGGTACAATTGAAGATTTTGAAATATCCGGAGAAAATTCGTCGGGTGATGACGTTAGGCTCAGCTATACTTTGATGAAAAGCGGATCGATAGGTGATGATATGATTTATTTTAATCCGTTAGTCGAAAGGATATTTACAGAGAACCCGTTTAAAGCGGAAACCCGAAAATTTCCGGTTAATTTTGATTGTCTGACGGATTACAAGCAGATTATATCAGTTACTATTCCCGAAGGATACGTTGTAGAGGAGTTACCACAATCGACTAAAGTTGTTTATGGAGATAATGAGTTGACTTTTTTATA
Organism: Indolivaga macrotermitis; assembly: GCF_900128985.1. Taxonomy (GTDB): domain Bacteria; phylum Bacteroidota; class Bacteroidia; order Bacteroidales; family Dysgonomonadaceae; genus Dysgonomonas_A; species Dysgonomonas_A macrotermitis. Next base: position 471,646 of record NZ_FQUC01000001.1, read on the forward strand.
CAGGATAGCCGCGAGTGGTAATAGGGTACAGATTCAATATTATTATCAAATCAATAAACTGGAACTTTATCAGGAGTCTTATAGTGAGTTGCAGGACTTTTTTACCAAAATGGTAGCTCAAAGTTCTGCACAGATAGTATTAAAAAAGGCCGGATCATAATAAGTAAAAGTGATGAAACGATACTTCAAAACCATTATTATTCTTTGTTATGTGTTCACTGTATTCATGGAAGCCTTTGGTGCAGAGAAACAAGCTTATCCTGTAGTAACGATTGCCGACAGCTTAAAGAAAAATGCCAATACCGTGATCCGGCTAAATCAGGAAGAGTTTATTCAGTCGGATATCAACAAAGCCATATATAAGGTTACAAAAGTGGTAACCATATTGAACAAGCAAGGAGAAGATTATGGTAATTTTACTTTTACCGGAGATAAATTCCGGGAGTTATCTTCTTTTTCCGGAATTATCAGGGATGCTGAGGGAAATATAACAAGAAAGATAAAAAAAGGAGACCTGACTACTTCTACTCTTTCTGATGATGGTTTAGCTACAGGTAGAGTAGATATGTTCTATATATACAAAAGCCCTTCGTATCCGTATACGGTTGAGTACGAATATGAGGAAAAATGGAAAGATGGGATATTGAGCTATCCTGCATTTTATCCTTATGACGGATATTTTCAGTCAGTAGAAAAAAGCACCATAAAAATAGAAGTACCATCTTCTGTTATTTTAAGAAAATATGTTTTCGGAAATCTGGATATGGAAGAAGAGAAAACTTCTGCATCCACAGTTTATTCTTCATCTTCAAGTAGTTTACCGGCTATATCATACGAGCCGTTAGCTCCTTCCTTCAGGGAGATATTTCCCCGTGTCTTGATGGCACCTTCAGACTTTTGTTTCGACTCGTATTGTGGTAATATGGCGGATTGGGCTAATTACGGATTGTGGGTGGATAAATTATTGAAAGGCAAAGACCAACTGCCTCCGGCATTGATCGCTCAATTGGAAGATATGACCCGGAATGCAAAAACCGTAAGGGAAAAAGTGGAAACTGTATTTGATTATATGCAGAAGAACACCCGTTATGTAAGTATTCAGCTGGGTATCGGTGGGTATCAGCCCATGGATGCTATGACTGTGTCTAAAGTGAAATTTAGCGATTGCAAAGGGCTTACCAATTATATGTATGCGATGCTGAAAGCAATTGATATACCGTCTAACTACTGCGTTATCAGTACAAAGGAGAAAAGATTATTTGCCGATTATCCGAATTTTAATCAGGCTGACCATGTTATTTTATTAGTCCCGAATGGAAATGATAGCATTTGGCTTGAATGTACAAATCAGACATTACCGTTCGGATACGTACATCAGAAGATTGCAGGGCACGATGCTGTTGTTATAGGAGAGACAGGGGGAGCTATAGCCCGCCTTCCGGATTATACAGATAAACAAAATAAAAGAGAATCGACTCTGAATTTAACTGTCGATGGAGATGGAGGCGTCTCAGGTGATGTGTCAACCGTAGAATATCTGGATGGTTTCGAACAATCCTATTCTGTTATGGAGTCGGACGACCGTGACCGGTTGGTTAAGTATGTAAACCAAAGTATTCCGATCTCTAAAATGCAGTTAGGGCAGATCAAGACATCCTTGAATAAATCAGCTTATCCATCTTCTTCAATGTCTGTGCCGTTTTCTGCAGCCGATTTCGCAGCAAAGACAGGTAGCCGTTTGTTCATTCCTCTTAGTCCTGTACGGCAAGCTAGCTTGAATATGCTGACAGCCCAGACACGGGTTCATGATATTGAAATTTCTCAAGGGTTTACAGATTCTGTATTTGTTTCGATCAACCTGCCTCAAGGATATGCTGTAGAGCTTTTGCCCAAAGATATAATGATCGAAACTGAGTTTGGTATATTTGTTTGTAAAAGTGAGAATAAGGAAGGTCAAATAATCTATTCCCAAACAATAGATATCTATACCGGACGTTATGATAAGAGTAAGTATGCAGACATTAAAAGTTTTTTTACTCAGATAACATCGGCGTTAAACCGGAAAATGGTATTGAAACAACTATAGAATACATACTTACATAATCATAATGAAAAGATGGGGAACAAGGTTGTTTTTATAGGAGATTCGATTACTGAATTCTGGGAATGGAAAGATGCTGTTTTCTTCAAGTCTAACGGCTATATATGTAAGGGAATTGGAGGGCAGACCACAGACGAAATGCTACTCAGGTTTAAACGGGATGTACTTGATCTTAATCCTCAGATTGTTGTGATAAGCGGAGGAATTAATGATGCTTCGGAATTTAATGCACCTTACGATGAGGACGAAACCCTTGCTAATCTAAAGTTTATGGCAGAATCGGCGGAATCAAATGGTATAAAGGTTATATTAACATCGGTTCCTTACACCCGTGTTTTTAATTGGGGAGGAAAATCGAAGGAGGTATCTGCACGTACATGCGAACTAAATGTGAAAATAGAATTGTATGCCCACCAGAAGGGATATGTATTTGCCGATCTTTTCGCTCCTTTTTTGAAGTCTGACGGATCAATGGACTCTCAATATATCCCAGATGAGATACATCCCAGTAAGGAAGGGTATGCTTTAATGAAAACAGTAATTGAAGAAGCAATAAGTAGTTTATTGACAGAGTAAGTTATTTGTATGTAACACGTAAAAAATGAGTAGCCCTTTTTTCTTTTGGCGGAATTGTCATATAATCACCATATTGTTTGCTTAAGTAAGCATCGGGATTACCCGGTGCCGAAAATGTTTTTCCTTCGAATTCAATTGTGCTGGTCGGTAATATATAAGAAGCATGGTGATTAGTGGTATTTCCAATACCATAGCTATGCAGTATATGGTTGGGTTTAGTGATAGAACATATTCCGCGTGCAACATATTTCAGAAGGATACCGAAAGGATAGAAAAATAACAGTGACGAGAAATATTCCATGAAGTATTGTGCAGAATGAAACGGCTTACCTCTTTTAATGCGTCTGTATCCTCGTCCATAAAAGAAATCGACAAAACTTTTCAACCGCTTATAGCTTCGTTCTTCCGGAAAAATGTCGATATACAATCCCTTTTCGGTATATCTGTCTAATTCATCATCTTCCTCATGCACGATAGAATTACGGTCTCTCACTTTTGTAAATAATAGCCTGTATCCTTTATCTTTAGGTGTTTGTAGATAAAATGTATCCGGTAATTCTTCCGAAAGTTTTTGAAGAAGCTTCTCATAATCGGGTAAGAGTAGTTCTATGTCTATATCATCATCCCAAGGTATAAATCCTCCGTGACGCATAGCCCCCAGAAGAGTACCTCCACTTAGCCAATATGGAATATTATATTTGTCGGCAATAGATGTTACAGTTTCCAGAATCTCCAACATCTTGAGTTGTAATTTTCTAAGTTCCGAACCTTCGGGGTTGTATTGGGATAAATCGTCAGTCATAATCGCATAAAGAAAATAGTATACAAAAATAGGTATTTATTAAGTGTTTAGTTTCTTTGATTTATATAAATCTGAAGAAAAAAGAATAAGTTGGTATCTACACAACAGTAAAAAAATGTATTTTTGTTTATTTGATCAATAATCAAAAGTAAATTCAAAGATGAGAGTAGTTGCGTCGTTCCTCTACCAATGGCTGATTTTCACTCCTATTCTTGTGTTTGCTACTATTATAACAGCTGTATTGGTTATGTGTGGCTGCACCATTGGTAAACATAAATTCTGGGGATATGTTCCTCCGAAATATTGGTCTAAAATAGTATGCAGGGCTGCTCTTTGTAAAATAAGAGTGAAGCCGAATGCTAAAGTGAAGCCGGATGAATCGTATGTCTTTGTTGCGAATCATCAGGGTGCATTCGATATATTTCTGACATACGGGTACTTGAACCAAAATATCAAATGGGTACAGAAGTCCGAATTACGCCGGCTACCTTTTGTCGGAAAAGCATCCGAAATAGCAGGCCATGTGTTTGTGGACAGCTCTAATACAAAAACAATGCTGCAAACTATACAGAAGGCCGAGGAAGAACTCGTAGAAGGTGTTTCTATGGTTATCTTTCCCGAAGGAGCCCGAACCCTGAATGCCAAGATGGGACGGTTTAGAAAAGGGGCGTATGTAATAGCTACCCAGATGCAATTGCCAATAGTTCCTATAACATTGAATGGCCCGTATAATGTTTTGAAAAGAAATACTTCGACAATGCATTTCGGAAAAACAATGGAGATAATCGTACATGATCCGATTGAAACAAAAGGATTAACCACCGATGATATTCCCGAATTGATAGAGCAAAGCCGTAGTGCCATAGAGTCGGGGCTTTGGGCTGAGTTCAGATGAGAAGGATTCGCTGTATCTGTTAACTAATGAGAATTAAAAAAATGCGAAAATGTCGCTATATTTTATACCTTTGCTACTCAATATAAACGTATAGACAAATGAGTTTAAAAAAAATTAAATCCATTCTTGTATTAGGTTGTCTGCTATTAGCACCGTCTCTGTCAGCGACAACAATAGGGAAATTCGGAGCAAACACAGAAATAAGCTCTCACCAGACAGATAAAAAATATATCACCCATATAGTTTCAAAAGGAGAAACTGCCTATTCGATATCTAAGCAGTATAATGTTCCGGTAGCAGATCTTTATATCTTAAATCCGGAGATAGAGAATGGATTGAAAATAGGAGCAGCAATCAAGGTTCCGGATAACGGAGGAGTGCAATCTGCGGTAGCAACCGCACAGCCTAAAATAGGTTCTTCGGTATATGGAATCAGGGAATATATAGTAAAAGCTAAAGAAACACTGTATTCAATTTCAAAATCTACAGGAGTCTCTATTGAGCAATTGGTGGATGTAAACCCCGAACTTAGTCAAAAACCTTTATATATTGGTCAACGGTTGGTAATTCCATTAGGTCAGGAGCAAACAGCAGCAGCGGCTCAAGGTCGTCCGCAAGTTCAGCCTGTACCTGCACCTGTGCAATACCGTCAGCATACTGTTGAGCCGAAAGAAACCCTTTATGGAATCTCTAGGCAATATAATACTACACCGGAAGACCTGATAAGCCTGAATCCTTCTTTGAGAGATGGCCTTAAACAAGGTATGACTATCTTGATACCGAATGCGAATAGTTCGTCATATACGGCTACTCCTCAGGTTTCGACCGGAGTATCTACTTTGCAGGATATTAATGGACTAAATATAGGGGTAATAATGCCTTTCCTGAATAAATCGGAAGGACAAAGCGCCCGCTTCTTGGAATACTATGAAGGTTTTCTGATGGCATTGAACGATGTCAAAGCACGAGGCTTGTCTGCTAATGTGTATGTGTTTGATATGGGATCAGAGACAGGTACAGCAAAGTTGAAAAGTTTGCTTGATACTTATGAAATGAAAAATCTTGATATGGTTATAGGAGGTGTTTCACCCGAACAGATTTCCATAATGTCTGCATTTGCTCAAAAACAAGGTATAAAGTACGTTATCCCTTTCCCTACTAAGAAACACGAGACCCAGAACAATACCCATGTGTTTCAGGTAAATGCTCCTTCCAGCGAATTATACACAAATGTAGCCCGCACTTTTGTCAGTTTATTTTCCGGTGCAAATGTTATCTGTATAACAGGTAATGGAGATGATAAAAAAGAACTTATTTCGACGTTAGATAGTTATTTGTCTCAGTCAGGGACAAAGATTAGAAAAATATCGGACAATCAAAGCTTAACTGCAAACTTGGCTTTGGCAATCGACCCCAGCAGAAAAAATGTAATTATCCCGGCATCCGGCTCAATCCAGACTCTACAAACTATTTTACCGGCATTAGGGACTGTTGTAAACGAAAGGCCGGGAGTAAGCATATCTCTATTCGGGCACACCGAGTGGCAGACATATACCCAGTATACTACAGAATTTGGCAAATATGATACATATTTCTATACTCCGTTCTATGCTAATGATACAGACTATAAAGTGTCGAGGTTTGTACAGGATTACAAAGGCTGGTATAATAATAAGTCGCTGATAAATACTTATCCGAAATATGGAATGCTGGGATATGATACAGGATTGTATTTCCTTACAGCTTATCTGAATTACGGACGCGATTTTCAGAATCAGATTGGTTCTGTCGCAGTTCCAACTCTTCAGACACCATTCTCATTTGTGAAAGCGAACCCGACAGGCGGTTTTATGAATAACGGATTTTATCTGATTCATTATAAGCCGAACGGAACAATCGATAAAATAGAATACGGTAAATGAAAAAATGTCTGTTGATAAGCTTGTTTCTGATAGGGGCTAGCCTGCTAGGATTTGGTCAGGATAAATTTAAATCGGAATGGAATGTAGGTGTCGGGTTCGGACCAACTTTTTCATCCATGAGTATTGTACCTACAAGTACTAACCTCAATTTTAGGACTAAATCCATACAACAATTTCAAGGCGGAGTTTCCGTGCGCTATATATCCGAGAAGAATGTAGGGTTAATAGCCGAATTGAACTACTCGCAAATGGGATGGAAAACAGATTTTCGGGATGAAAATCTGGTCGCAAACCAGCATCAACATACATTGAATTATATCACGATACCCTTTCTGACACATATCTATTTTGGAGATAAGGTACGGTTCTTCTTTAATGCCGGTCCACAAATAGGCATTATGTTCAGCGATAAAGAGAAAACAAATGCCGCCTTTGATGAATGGCTGGCCACACCTCCCGATTCAGCCAGTTTCTCCACTGATCTGTATGGATTGAAAGCTCAGCGGAAAATAGATTATGGTATAACAGTAGGTATGGGGGTAGAACTTCGTACAGGTGTCGGTAATTTTGCCTTAGAAGGGCGTTACTATATGGGCTTTGGCGATATATATGATAATCGGAAGTATGATCCATATTCACGTTCGGCTAACAGGGTTATTTCAGCAAAACTGACCTACTATATCAAAGCCTTCTGAAAGAGACAATATCTAATCTATAACATATAAACAGACTCTAGACTATTATGACAAAATTCTCTAAAGCCTTTTGGGTCGCCAACTCGGTCGAATTACTCGAGCGTTTGGCGTATTATGCTGTATTCATTGTTCTGACCATCTACTTGTCCAATGTCTGGGGGTTCTCAGATATAGAGGCGGGATTAATTTCAGGTACATTTTCAGCTTTACTTTATTTACTTCCCACCTTCGTCGGTGCTTATGCTGATAAAATAGGTTTCAGAACATCTATACTCATCGCTTTCCTGCTACTTACAGTAGGATATTTCGGATTAGGGATTGTGCCCACGATGTTCGAAAATGCGGGATTGGTAAAATACGGAGCCGGAACAGGTAATGGGTTATTCTCGGCATTCTTTGAAGACAGAGGTCTGGTAACATTCGGTCACGATACCGAGTTTACAGGCTTGCTGGGAAGTATGCAGCAATGGATTATAGTACCTATATTATTGCTGATCGTAATTGGTGGAGCATTTATAAAATCTGTTATTTCGGGTACTGTAGCCCGCGAAACAACGGAAAGTACCCGTGCCAGAGGTTTTGCTATTTTCTATATGATGGTAAATATTGGGGCTTTTACCGGAAAAACGGTAGTTGATCCATTGCGAAAGAGTTTAGGAGATGTAGGATTGGTGTATCTCAATTATTTTTCGGGTACAATGACATTATTAGCACTGATAGCAGTGTATTTTATGTATCGCTCGGCTAATACCGAAGGACAAGGAAAATCTTTTTCAGATATATTCAAAGCATTGGGAAAAGTATGTACCAACGGTCGACTGATCGTTCTTATACTTATCGTCAGCGGATTCTGGATGGTACAACAACAAATGTATGCAACTATGCCGAAATATGTAATCCGTTTGGTTGGAGCAGACGCGTCACCCGGATGGATTGCCAATGTGAATCCGTTTGTTGTGTTTTTGATGGTGAATATTATTACTACCCTGATGCAAAAACGCTCGGCGCTGGCTTCTATGACTGTGGGTATGTTTATTATCCCAATATCAGCAGCTATTATGGCTACCGGTTCGATGATGGGCGATAGTTTGGTATTTGGGACTATACATCCTGTAACGTTGATGATGATAGTAGGTATTGCATTCCAGGCATTGGCAGAATGTTTTATTTCACCCCGGTTTTTGGAATACTTTTCATTGCAATCGCCTAAAGGTGAAGAAGGCTTATATCTTGGATTTAGTCATTTACATTCGTTTGTGTCTTCAATTTTAGCGTTCGGTATTTCGGGATTCCTTCTCGAAAGATATTGCCCCGATCCACGGGGATATACTCCGGAGGCATATGCCGATGTAACAGCTCATGCTCATTATATCTGGTTTTTCTTCTTCGGTATAGGTCTGGTCTCAGCCATTGCTTTGGTTATTTATGGAAAAGTGACAAGAGATATGGATGCAAAGAAAAACTTAGCAGAAAACTAAAGCAGATAATTAAAAGTAAATCTATCTGATATAACTAGATCCTCCGGTTACAGCCGGAGGATTTTTATTTTTATCTATTACCAAGAGAGCCCTTTGATATATTGGAACAGAATAAACTAAAAGTGGAAAACTAAAAAAATAAATTCAAAAAAGGTGTCACTTTTGTCACCTTTGTCACCTTTTTTAAGAGTATTTGCTTGATGTATAGTGAAATAGTAAGGTGACAAAAGTGACACTCAGGTAACAGCCAAATGTCACCTCTGTTTAGTTATTGTCACCTATCTATAAAGATCATTACAGCAAAAGCTAGAACGTCTTCAACTACTGATTCGCATTATTTATATTCAGATTGTCATTTTTTCGTAATCATGGCGTCTGATAGTATAAAAGAATAAAGGATGAATAATATCGAGCTCGAAAGTTCATTTATAGACATGATCCGAAAATATGAGAGGGTTATATATAAAGTATGCTCCTTTTATGTAACAGATGAATATCCTATGGCAGACCTTTATCAGGATGTCGTTTGCAATCTATGGAAAGGGTATCCTGTGTTTCGCAGAGATAGTTCCGAATCAACATGGATATATAAGATCGCACTTAATACATGCATTTCGGGATTAAGGAAGACGCTCAGAAAGCCCCAAAAAGTATCGGTTTCTTTATTGGAAGGGGTACTGATGGAGCCTGAAAACATGGAGGATAATATCAAAGAAATGTATAGGCTGGTTTATAAGCTAAAAAATGTGGAAAGAGCCCTTATCTTGCTTTATTTGGAAGAAAAGTCCTATAAAGAAATAGCCGAAATCACGGGTCTCTCGTTAAGTAATGTCGCTACAAAACTGAAACGGATCAAGCTAAAATTAAGAGAAATGTCAAACATTAAAAATTGAGAATATGGAACTTAATGAATTAAAAAATACATGGCTCACTTTGGATGAGCGATTAAAAAAACAAGAAGTTCTGAAAGAGAATATAATGCGTGAAATGTTACATACAAAATCAGATAAAGCCCTCGGCCGTTTGATTGCTTATGAGATATTCGGAATTATAATTCTGTTATTGGTTATTCCTATTCCAATATATGGTATTATATTACCTGTAAAATTACAGGCATATGAGATATTTATGTACAGTGTACTGGTCAGTATTTTAGGCTTATTATGTTGGGTGTTGTTTAAGTTGTATATCCTGACCAGAATAAATTTTTCTAAACCTGTGAGTAGTAATATTTATCACATAAATAAGTACAATATCCTGATAAAAAAAGAAAAGCAGTTTATGTTTTTATTTATACCATTGATAATGGGCGGATGTATTTACTTATATATGAAGCTAAATGCGAGTACCATGCTGTGGGTACTGATGACCTGCATATTCATGGCCTCGTTAGTTTTCACGCTATGGTCTTATAAAAAGATATATGACAAAAATATAGACTCTATACAAAAGAGTATGGACAATCTGAAAGAATTGGAAGAAGAATAGTTTTTATTATAACCGAAATAAAAGACCTTGTATCGTCTTTTGATGCAGGGTCTTACTTTTTTGTATTATTTTTGCGTGTCAAAAGAATAGAAATGAGTAGAAAGAAAAAAGCTTTACCCCTATATCCTTCAGTAGAGGTCGTTACTGTAGCAGCCGAAGGAAAGGCAATAGCCAAAGTAGATAACATGGTTATATTTGTGCCTTATGTAGTACCCGGCGATGTAATTGATATTCAGGTAACACGTAAGAAAAACAGTTATGCCGAAGGAAAGGCTGTACATTTCGAAAAGTATTCAGAAAAGAGAACCGAAGCCGTATGTCAACACTTTGGGATCTGCGGAGGCTGCAAGTGGCAGATTCTTCCTTATACAGAACAGCTGAAGTATAAACAAGCACAGGTTGCCAACGACTTAACACGTATAGGTCATATCGAAATTCCGGAAATACAACCGATACTAGGCTCTGCCAAAACCGAGTTTTACCGTAATAAACTGGAGTATACATTCTCTAATAAGAAGTGGTTGACTCTGGAGCAAATCAATTCGGGCGAAGTATTCGAATATATGGATGCCGTAGGATTTCATATTCCCGGAATGTTCGACAAAGTATTGGATATAGAAAAATGCTGGTTGCAAGACGATATCTCTAACCAAATACGGAATTTTGTCCGTGATTATTGCCACGAAAAAGGATATACATTCTTCAATCTTAAATTTAAAGGCGGATTGATGCGCACTCTTATAATCCGTACATCTACTACCGGAGAATTAATGGTGATAGTTGTATTCTATGAAGAAGATAAAGATGCTCAAGCAGATATCCTGAATGCAATAGCAGAGAAGTTTCCACAGATAACATCACTGCTTTATATATTGAATGAGAAAGCGAATGATACTATCACCGATCAGGAAGTACTGACATGGCGAGGAAATGATTATATATATGAGGAAATGGAAGGACTGAAATTCAAGATCGGCCCGAAATCATTTTATCAGACTAATAGCGAACAAGCGTATAATCTTTATAAAGTAGCCCGGGACTTTGCCGGATTAACCGGAAACGAGCTGGTTTATGATTTATATACAGGGACAGGAACGATTGCTAATTTTGTAGCTAAACAAGCTCAAAAAGTAATAGGGATTGAGTATGTCGAAGACGCGATTGCAGATGCAAAAGTGAATTCTGAAAATAACAAGATAGAAAATACTCTCTTCTATGCAGGAGACATGAAGGATATTCTGACTCAGGATTTTATCAATGAACATGGAAAACCTGATGTGATCATTACCGATCCACCCCGTGCCGGAATGCACGAAGATGTAGTGAATGTAATTCTTTTTGCAGAACCCGAACGTATAGTTTATGTAAGCTGTAATCCGGCTACACAAGCCCGAGATTTAAATCTGTTAGACGAAAAATATAAGGTTATAAAAGTACAGCCGGTAGATATGTTTCCTCATACGCATCATGTCGAAAATGTAGTTTTATTGGAAAGACGATAACAATTTTATAGTGCCGGGCGTTATATTCACAAACAATAAGTACTGGTATTGCCTCTAAGTTCAGACGGTATATGCCCCAAAAGTTATAACTATGATTCTAAAACATTTCACCGACAACGATTTATATAAGTTCTCGGTAATGCTTGCCATTCAAAAATTGTATCCATGGTCTTATGTCAAATATGAGTTTATCAACCGGGGCCATACTCAATTTCCTGAAGGCTTTGCCGAGAGGTTGAAACAAGAGGTAGCTTCTATGGCAACTCTGAGGATGACAAAAGAGGAGAAAAGGTATATTGCAAAACGGTGTTATTTCTTCGATCCGGCATTTATCGATTTTCTTGAGGGATATGAATATAATCCCGATGAAGTGCATATAACACAAACAGGTGGTGATCTGGAGATTTATATAGAAGGTTTTTGGTATCGTACTGTTCTGTGGGAAGTTCCGCTCATGGCCCTGATTTCAGAGCTGTATTTTATAATGACCGGAGCTCAGCCTGACGATGTGGAAGCACATGCCAAGGAAAAAGCGTTGGGATTAACTGCTTTAGATGCCGATTATTCGGATTTCGGTACACGCCGCCGTTTTTCATTTGATGTACATGATAAAGTTGTGGAAACGTTAAAAGCAAATTCCGGTAATTATTTTAAGGGTACAAGCAATGTGTATTTAGCTATGAAACATAATACTACACCTATCGGGACTATGCCACACGAATGGTTTATGTACCACGGTGCCCTGTTTGGTTACCGGGCAGCAAACATCAAAGCATTAGAGGCTTGGGTCGATGTATTTCAGGGAAGTCTGGGGATAACGTTAACAGATACATATACAACAGATTCGTTCTTCAAATCATTTAGCCTGAAACAGGCAAAACTGTTTGACGGAGTACGGTGCGATAGCGGTGATGTTTTGGATTTTACGGATAAGGCTATTCAGTTTTATGAACAAAACAGGATAGATCCGGCATCGAAAACCATCGTATATAGTGATTCTTTGAATGTGGAAGAAGTAAAACGTATCAAGAATTACGTGAATGGGAGAGTGCACGATACTTATGGTATAGGTACTTACTTCACCAATGATGTTGGAGTAAAACCGCTAAATATTGTAATAAAGCTAACAGCGATTAAATCGAAACCTCAGGATGAATTTTTGCAGGCCGTAAAATTATCCGATGTTATGGGTAAAAATACCGGTAATGAGAAAGAGATAGAGATATGCAAAATGACTCTTGGAATAGATTAAAGAATGTTTATAGTATCTAACTGAAACTCAAATAGAAAAAATATATATAGAAAAATTATTAAGATTTTGTTGACCTATTGCCAGAATGTATAAAATCCTTTATCTTAGTGCCGTAGATAATAGAAGTAGCAGAAGGAAAAATAAAGAACTGGGATAACGAAACCTTAAGTATACAAAGTAAAAAGCCTGAAGAATAAAAGTTCTGACTTCGATAAGTTTTGTCCCGAAAAATATATACCAGCCCTTTATTTAAATAAGGATTAACCCTCATCACATCTATTCGTCGATGAAGTTGAGTGTTATATCGATCTTTTTTCTTTTTATATTCCTAATTGGATACAATTGTAAAAACAATAAAAAGATACTTGGATTTCCCTTTCTTTAGTTAACATTTCCGTTACTCGAGTTTAGGCATAACTTGTTTAATATGTATGCTGGTATAAATGAAATGAGACGCTATCTGATGAGAGCGTTGACGTGTAAAATAGGTGGTATAGTTACAAACCGGGACATCTCGATGCTGCAAAGCATTTCTTTGCAACGTATTCTGATTGTGAGACCTAATAGCCGGTTGGGTAACCAGCTTATGTTAACTCCCCTACTGCAGGAGATAGAAGCACACTTCCCAACATGTAAGGTAGATATATTTGTGCGCGGCAATCTGGCACCTATTCTATTTAAAAATTATCCTAATCTGGATCGTATTATTAAGTTACCCGGCAGACCGTTTAAATGCCTGTTCAGCTATCTCTCGACATGGATTTCGTTGAGGGAATATAAGTATGATATGGTTATAAATGTCGAGATAGGATCATCCTCAGGTCGTCTGGCAACGAAGCTTGCCAAGTCTAATATTAAGTTTTATAGTTATAATATACCTGAACTATTGGCGTTAAACCAGGATTACGTCCATATGGCAAAGTGTATAGTATATAATTTCAGGGATTATTTAACTAAGTCGGGATATTTATCCGACAAGCAGTTTGTGCCGGAACTTTCTTTAAGGTTGGACAGTTCGGAGATGACAAACGGAGCCTCGGTCTTAAGAAAGATCACGGAATCGGAGAAACCGACGATCTGCATTTATACATTTGCTACAGGCACGAAGTGTTATTCGAAAGATTGGTGGAAAGAAGTGTATCAAAAGCTTAATGAAACGTATGGCGAAAGTTATAATATCGTAGAAGTATTGCCCAAAGAGAATATTTCCCAGATAGACTTTACTTCCCGAACATATTATAGCTTGGATCTGAGAGAGATGGGGGCAGTTATAGCCAACTCATCCATTTTCATTACGGCAGATTGCGGTATTATGCATCTGGCAAGTAGTGTCGGAGTTCCTACAATCGGGATGTTCTCTATTACAAATAGTTTACGCTATGCTCCGTATAATAAAGGGAGTATTGCTGTGGAAACCTCAAAAACCAGTGCAGAAGAGCTGATATCTCTTGTAGACCGGCACCTTAAGTGCAATCTGGCCTGACTTCTATCTAAATCGTTTATCGATTTCGATATCATCCATTACTGATATTATCAGTTTACCATCGGGCGTATATTTATGCGACGAAGAGGCAAATAGTTTATCTACAATATTAGACGTTTCTTCGGCTGTAAGTTTGTGTCCGTATGTAATTGCAGCGGCATATGCCATAGATAAGGCTAATGATTCTTGTATCTCTTCTTTTACATCACTTCCTGTCTCAAGGCTTTTAGATACCATATTATGCACTAACTCCGTCGGATTTACTTTATCAAGTTCCGATGGAACCCCATTTATAGCATATGTGTTGTTTCCTAAATTGCTGAGATCGAAGCCTACAGCTTCTATATCTTCTAGCAGATAAGGTATCATCGCCGCTTCGGAGGCCGAGAATTCTATGATTTCAGGGAACAAAGATCGTTGGGATATACCCCTCTTTTGCTTAATATTCTGTAAAAACTGGTCAAACAGGATTCTTATATGTGCCCTGCGTTGATCTATCATCATTAATCCTGACTTAACCGATGTCAGAATATATTTATTCTTATACTGATAATGAAGAGTAGTCGAATCATCTACACTCTGCTCCTCGAATAGAGTACCGGATGACAAGCCGGAAGGGATAGGTGTTTCGTCACCGGCGCTGCCGCTTATTTTCGCATCATCTTCAAAACCTTTGTATAGAGATTCCCAGTCAAAATTAGGACGGCTATACGATGAATTCCCGCTTGACTGTGTCTTAAAAGGATTGTATGACGGATTGATATTTACCTGAGGACGTATAGCTTGAGCAGTACGGTCATGTATGGGTATATCGATTGCATCTTCTGTATCAAAATCGATACTAGGCACTTCATTGAACTTACCTAGCGCTTCTTTGGTCATAGCGGCTAATATTTGCCAGATCGGTTGCTCGTTTTCGAATTTGATCTCGGTTTTGGTCGGATGTATATTTACATCAATAGTATCGGGAGTTACTTCCAGATAAATAAAGAAGTTAGGGTTTTCGCCTGTCGGTATCAAAGGCTCATATGCCGATGTGATGGCCTTGGCAAAATAAGGATGCCGCATGTATCTTCCATTGACAAAGAAATATTGCATGGCGCGGGCCTTGCGGGCAGACTCGGGTTTACCTATAAATCCATGTATTTTTGCAATGGATGTTTCTATTTCAACAGCTATCAGTTGCTGATTGAAGCTTTTCCCTACAACATTGATTATTCGTTGTTTTTGGTTGGATGCAGGATAGCGTAATACTTCAATCTCGTTATCGATAAAGGAAAATTCTATCTCCGGATTAACCATAGCAATCCGCTCCAGTTCCGTTAGGATATTTTTTCGCTCGGTTTCGTTCGATTTTAAAAATTTGCGACGGGCCGGAACATTAAAAAATATATTCTTGATCGCAAAATTACTGCCAACAGGGCAGGCTGTTTCTTCTTGCTTCTCGAGGACTGACCCCGATATAATAAGATGAGTACCTATTTCGTCTTCGTGCCGCCTTGTTTTAAGCTCTACCTGAGAAACCGAAGCTATAGAAGGCAATGCTTCACCTCTGAATCCCATTGTCTGTAATGCAAATAAATCTTCAGCGGTTCTGATCTTGGAAGTAGCATGGCGTTCGAAAGCTAAACGGGCATCGGTAGTGGACATTCCTTTGCCGTTATCTATTACCTGAATCAGGGTACGGCCTGCATCCTTTATAATCAGTTGTATAGAAGTTGCTCCTGCATCAATGGCGTTTTCCAGCAATTCTTTAACAACAGAAGCCGGGCGCTGAACAACTTCTCCTGCTGCTATCTGGTTGGCGATCGAGTCAGGCAGTAGATGTATTATATCATTCATTGTTGCTTTTGTTGTGTAATTGGTTCAAAATAATATTTAGTCTGCGGGCATTGAACGGTTCGACCTTCGTTTATTGGGATCCCAGCCGGCTTTGCGTTGCACTTGTCGGAACACATCATGCCTGTCGAGGGGTCTAAGGTAATCATACCACATAAAATTATTGAGCTTGCCTACATCGGGCTTAAGGTCAGCCAAAGGAGTCATCTTACCTGTTGCTTTCGGCCACATTTTAATTTTCTCAATTTTCCTTTCTTTAAAATCCATCGATAGAAAACTACTTTCGGTCTGATTCATTCCAATCATGGTTTTATCTTCTTCTTCCGGATAGAAAATTGATTCTGCATTACCTGATACCAATATATGCCTTATGTTTTTATTGTCGAAATAGGCTTTCATATCCTTTCCTTTCACCTGATTATAATGGACTGAATCTTTGTCTTCTATAGCAAAGGCGTTAGGCCAGATATGTGACCAGTCGACGGTACTGTCATTAAAAAAGACTTGTATGGTATCTCCCAGTATTTGATGGTTCTCGTTCCATAAAATAGGGTTTTTGTACATGTACAAGGTAGAATCTCTACTGTTAAATTGAAGCGAGTCACAAACACCCTGAACATCAACACGGAAGAATCTTACACCCTGATGTGCTTTTACCTGTTTGTATATAGAGTCTGTAAATATCTGAAGGGTATCGGCATGCAGGAATAAACTGTCGGCTTGCGAATATTCTATCGCTAAAGCCGAATCTGTAGCCATTGCATAATCAGTCAGTTCATTGTATAGTCCATAATGTCCTGTCAGGATTATTTTCTTGATCGTATCCTGTAGGTGCATATTGCCAAACACTTCCCCATATCCCTCTTTCTTGTGATATAATATCGAGTCTCCGGTTAATGTTCTATATCCTTCTTTATTGACAATGCGTGACTGGTCTAGTAGCAGAGACTGTTCCGTATTTGTATTATACCAGCCTTTAGTAGAATAGATTGTAGCACTGTCTGATTCTATACGTGTTGGCCCCAGTATTGTAGCTATCTTGTTCTCTGTATTGTATAGTAAAGTATCGGTGTACATTACAAACTTAGGGTTGGTCAACCGGGCACTGTCCTTGAATAATGCAAGGTTTTTAGCCGGTTCGTATTGTCCCCAATAAGAAGTTAACTCATTTACAGAGTCTACCAGCATACCTCCATCAAAATAATAGCCGATGTTGCCGATACGATCGTAATCTAAGCTATCGGTAAACAAGGTTACATCTTTGTTTACGAGACGAACATTGTTACGCACCTTGAGCAATTGGATGTCTCCTTCGTATTGCAGGTAGCTGCCATAAAGGAATAGTGTATCCCCTTGTATAACCTCTATTGTGCCAAAGGCATCAAAACGGTTAGCCGCTTCATCCAGATAAGCACTGTCGCAATACATCACAATACCGTCATGAAGCAATACCACACTGTCTTTTAGTATCTGTGGTTCAAATCCTTCGCGCTGTTCCAGAATCGAAGCTTTTTTTATAACGATAAGCTTCTTTCCATTCTTTTGAGCAGGTTGTTGGGGTGTTTTTGGAGCCTGAACAGTTAAGTTTGGATTTTGCTGGTTCTTTTGTTGTACCCAAGCCTGCGCAGAGCTATATATAACAAGCAGGCACAAAATAACTGCTATGTGCATTTTGCGCCTGTTGTTTATCAATTGTTTTATATACTTTATCATAAGTCCTTAGACCTGTATTTTCTGTAAACGATTACGAAAATAGTGTTTTCACTGTGTTTTGCGGATACACATCTCTCTAAGAAAGAGCCATCCTTTTAGACTACTTTATTTGATCCAGCCTGTATGTTGAAAGTCACAGTTTTTCCAATCATCGTCTATTCTAACATAAGTAGCTTTGATTTTATCCTGTACCCATTTTTTAAGGACTTCTTCTCGTTTTTTACCTTCTACTATAGATTTCATAACCTGATAGTCATCAGAAAGATTTGCCTTATGAGCGTCTACTCTTTGGCGTACTTTAACGATCGCAACTGTTTGTTTACCGTTGCTTCCTAGCATTGTAAATGGCTTGGATAGTTCTCCAACTGCAAGTTTATCTACAACTCTGGCTACTTCCTGAGGTAGGTCTTCCATCCTGAAACGTGAGGTTCCGGCATAAGTGCTATAGTCATTCTTATTAACCATCAACCCTTTGTTATTACGGGTATCTTTGTCCGCAGATATGTATGACGCCGCTTCTTCGAATGTGAATTTTTTAGCGTTTAAATCCTGTGTTAAAGAGTCCATTCTTGCAGTAGTTTTTGATAGCTCTTCTGTAGGAATATTCGGTTTTAACAGTATATGGCGCACATTAACACGGTCACCTCTTTTTTCTATCAATTGGATAATATGGAAACCATATTCTGATTCTACAATGTTAGATACTTTTAGAGGGTCGTTCAACATAAATGCTGCATTTGCAAATTCGGGAACCAGCTGGGCACGTCCCATAAAGCCCAGTTCTCCTCCACGTTTAGCAGACTCAGTGTCTTCTGAATAAAGGAGGGCTAACGTAGCAAAGTCTGTTTCCTTTTTATTGACTCTATCTGTGAAATCGCGAAGTTTATTCTTTACAGCATCAATTTCTGCTTGAGGAACTTTCGGGTTCATCGTAATGATCTCAACTTCTACAGTTGTAGGAATAAAAGGTAAACTGTCTTGCGGAAGTTGGGTATAATAGTTTCGTATTTCGGCAGGAGTAAGCTTTACATTACCTACAAGTTTCTGTTGTACTTTATTCACAATTTCATTGTCGCGAACCTGTTCGCGCCATTCCTCTCGTAGTTGGGATATTGTTTTGCCGAGATATTCTTCAAGTTTCTCTTGAGAGCCAAGAGATGAGATCGCATTGCTGATACGCCTGTCCACAGTCCGTGTTACATTTGTATTATCTACATCTATACTATCTACTTTGGCCTGATGCAAGAATAATTTTTGTACAGCTAATTGTTCGGGGATGAGACAGTAAGGATCACCGTCGAAACGTTCTTTCTCTAGTTGCATTTGCATTCTTACACCTTCGACATCAGATTTAAGAATAGCTTCATCTCCTACAACCCAGACAATCTGGTCAATAACATTGTCTTGAGCTTTAGCTCCAAATAGTATGGATCCGAATAGACCGACAAAAAGGATGGTTTTCTTGAAAAGGGCCATTATGTATATTTTAAATGAGGCGTAAATATAGTAATAATAGGGTAGATTTATATTTTGAATATATTAAAAGAAGTTATTAACAGACTGTTGTTTATTTTTTCTTCTGAGCCTGATTCTTATCTTGGTAATACTTTACTTCATCATTTTCAATCGCTTTGTTGAGAAGATCTTGCTCCAAAGTTTGCAAAAATGTTTCACGATGCTTATTGATCAGGATGTCTGTTATTTCAGGTTTCGAGTATTCGTAAGGGGCTTTTGTGCCGGGAAGTGCATATTCTTCTATATGCAGGAAATAAACGTACAACGAGTCTTCAGTCTCGAAGTTTTTGTTGTTTTTTACGAATTGAGCCTGATCGCTTATAGAGATAGGGATATTTGATGATATATCATCGAAGTTGATCCATTTATCATAAAAATAGTCATAAATAACCGCATTCTGATAAGAGGCTTTTTCTATCTTTTCTTTAGCAGCGTCCGTATTAGACTGATACCATTGTCTAAAGTTCCTTACTTCTGTTGATGATTGAGGTATTTTTAAGAAAAGGCCTTTGATAAGGCACGACTCTAACTCGAAGCTATCAGGATTCTTATCATAGTAACTTTTAAGCTCGTTATCAGTTATTTTCTTTGATAGTTCCTCTTTTAATAGTTGCTCCATATAAGTAAAGGTGGTAAGAGACTGGCGGTAATTTTCTACCATCTCATCAATTTCGGATTGATCCGTTACATTTTGCTTTGCTTTTTCGTAGATAAGCTCCTCTTTTACCCACATCTTTATATATGCGTCGGCTGCCTGTGTACTGTCTGCCGTATTTAATCCGGCAGGGATAGCATTATTCAGGTCTGAAAGATAAAGAGTCCTTCCGTGTACCGATACTACTGGCGTGTCGTCTTTATCTAATTTAGTATCGGTCTTTGACGAACAAGCACTTATGACTATTACCAAAAGGGTAATAAGTAAAAGCCGTTTACATATGTACTGAGCCGGTTTTATCATTGGTTGTATTTTTGTTTCAGGTTCTGTAAGATTTCGGGATCTATCGTTACCTGATATTTTTTTCTTATATTTTTAGTCCATTCCTGCTCCAGTTGATTCTGGTAGTCCTGTACAACAAGCCCTCTTACATCTTCAAATGTTTCGGGTCGTTTGATCATTTTTCCATTAATGAAGAAATACGGATATCCTACAATCTCTTTTTTTACTTCGGTTTCATATAAAATATGATCTACAAAGCTATTTTCGCCTTTACCCCAAGCTCCTTTTTCTACGTATAGAGGCTTAACCGAATCGGTATTAAATGTAATTAGTAGTTGCTGGATAAAGTCTTTGTCTTTTCCCTTCTTCTTCTGAAATTCGAGAGCTTCGTCAAATGTGTCTTTATCTTTTACATGGATCACGTATCCTTTGTATTTAGGATCAGCCCATGTGTATTTTGACCGGTTGCGCTTGAATGTTTTAGCCAGTCCTTTATCATCGTCTCTGGCTTTAGCCCATACTTCCTGCTCCATAATATCGAATAATAGAATGCCGTCGTGATATTCTTGTAATTGATACCGGAGTTCGGGATTATTTTTAATCACATCTTCTTCAAGCATTGTAAATAGTTGGTTAAGAATGAGCTCATTCTTCTTCTCTTCTAAAATATCAGTAGAAAGAGAGTATCTCGTTTGAGGATATTGAACTATAAAAAGGAGAAGGTCTGAAACAAGAAGTTGTTTATCTCTTGTTTGAATCAGAGGAAGTTGCTCTATCGGAGCCAGTTCATGGAAGAATGTACTGTCTGATACATGAGTAGTGTTTGCAATGTTTAATAATTGCTGATAAGTCTCATTATTTAACGAATATGAGTATTGATCGCTTAGTCTTTTTAGCTTTAGTTTTTCTATCTCGGTTGTGTATTTTTTTTCTTCAAGCTCTTTTATGAGGTCGTTTTTGATACCCGGCCACGGATCCAATTTACTTTTGGCTGTCAGTTTAAATATCTGTATGCCGTAATTAAATTCGATAGGCCTTGTATAATTACCTACTTCTTTCAGACTGAAAAAAATAGAGTCGAATGTCGGAAGAAGATTACTCCTTGTGCTGAACCAATCTAGATTGCCCCCAACTTCGGCAGTCGCCCTGTCGAATGAAATAACTTTAGCTAACCCTTCGAACGAAACGCCTTTATCTAAATCATTTACTACCCGTTGCGAAAGTGCCCTGACACTGTCTTTTTGTGTCGGAGTGGCATTATCGGGAAAGGGGAAGATTATATGAGATATTTTAACTTCTCCTCTGCTGGCTCTTTTTTGATGAACTTTAATAAGGTAATATCCTTCATTAGTCCTTACCGGTTGAGAGATAGTGCCAATCGGAGTATTATATATTGCATTTTCTAAAATCTCGGAAGACATCAAAGCTGTTTGCCAAGATGTGATACTGTTGTTAGAGTTAGTCTGTGGTACAGGATACTGCTTTACAAGGGAGGCATATTCTTCTTTCGAAGCGTCTGCCATTTTTTGCCTTACCTGTGTAATTTTCAGGAAAGTGTCTAAAGTGTCCTTCGGAAAAACCTTTTCAACCCCGAAAGGGATGAATACTTGGCTTACTTCTACATCTTCCTGCAACCTGTCATATGTTGTTTTGGCTACAATTGCAGGTGATATAGTGTCACTTACAAAAGGAGATCGTGCTGTACGGGCGTAATTATTATATTCATTCAGGAAAATGTCGGATTTATCCAGACCTTTATCTTTAGCTTCGGCTATCTTTATTTTGAGATTGATATAGGATTGAAGAAAATCATCAAGCGGCTCGGGCTTATCTGCATTGTTAAGCAAATTTTTTTTGTAAGCATATTCAAAGTCGGATAACATAACAGTTTCATCGCCAATCTTTAAAAAAGGATGATAGCCTGATGTTTGGGCAAAAGAACTACCGGCCAGAGTTAAGATTGCAATAAGTAAAAATGATCTCACTATGCTCATATTACGAAGATTAAATCGCTTTATCATAGTACAAATATATTAAGTTTTTCCGAAATAAGGTTTTTTCCGTTTAGGTGTTATTTCTGCATTAAGAAGTCTTTAGCTATTTTTGTATTTATGAATAGAGCCATTTTGCGTCTCGCAATTCCCAATATAATCTCAAATATAACTGTTCCACTGTTGAGTATGGTGGATATGGCTATTGTAGGTCACCTTGATAAAGAGATATTTATCAGTGCTATAGCTATTGCTGTAATAATATTTAACTTTATGTATTGGAGTTTTTCTTTCCTCCGGATGGGTACGAGTGGTTTCACTGCCCAAGCTTATGGAGCAAAAGACATGGGAGAGTCGGGGGTAATACTATTGCGGTCACTGTCGATTGCGTTGTTGGGAGGGATATTGATTGTTGCTTTTCAGTATCCTATATTCGAGATATTCTTTCGGGTGGTGAATGCCGAACCACAATTGAAGATATATGCAGCCGATTATTTTTATATCTACGTTTGGGCGGCACCGGCAGTATTAGGTATGTATGCCTTTGCCGGATGGTTTGTCGGTATGCAGGATGCACGTACCCCTATGATGATAGCTATAGCTGTTAATATCATAAACATATCAATGAGCCTGTTATTTGTTTATGTCCTGAAAATGGAACTGAAAGGAGTTGCTCTGGGATCAACTGTCGCTCAATTCTCGGGATTCCTGATTTCATTTTTAATCTGGTTTTATAAATACAAAAATATAAGAGTGCTATTAGATTTTAATAGATTAAAAGATCGGAAGGCTTATATACCATTTTTCAGGGTGAATGCTGATATATTTATTCGTACACTTTTACTCATTGCAGTAACTACATTCTTTACATCAGTCTCAGCCCGTATGGGTGCTCTGGTTTTGGCTGCTAACGCTCTTTTGATGCAATTATTCACATTATTTTCTTATATAATGGATGGTTTTGCTTATGCTGCGGAAGCTCTTACCGGCCGTTTTATCGGAGCTAAGCAGTTCTTCAAACTGAATAGAATGATAAAACTTATCTTTCTTTGGGGAGGATGTTTTGTGTTATTATTTACTATCGGATACGCACTCTTTACGAGCTCTATATTAGGTCTTCTTACAGATAAAGCTGATGTAATAGCCATTTGCGAGCAATATCGTATATGGATATTGATAATACCTGTCGCCGGCTTTTCTGCCTTTCTTTGGGATGGGATTTTTATTGGGGCAACAGCTTCCCGGCAAATGAGAAACTCGATGCTTGTGGCTGCATTTTGCTTCTTCCTTATTTATTTTTTATTGGTTCCGACACTAGGGAATAATGCTTTGTGGCTGGCATTTATTGTATATCTGTCTATGCGGGGAATAATACAGGCAGTACTATACTATTCTAAAATAAGATATACTTTTACTTAAAAGTCTACGGGGCCAATCTTACCCATTAGATTGAGTATTTTAGCTTTACGTTTCTGTATATAAGGCGAGGGTTTTGCCGAGTTGAATTTTTTAGGATTAGGCAGCGTAGCCGCTATAAGCGCGCATTGCGATGCTGTAAGTTTACTGGCTGATGTCTTGAAATGTTGTTGCGCAACAGCTTCAGCACCATATATATTTTCGCCCATTTCTATCGAATTCAGATAAACTTCCATGATGCGTTCTTTTCCCCATATCAGTTCAATGAGTACAGTATAATATGCTTCGAGTCCTTTACGGATAAATGACCGTCCTTGCCAAAGAAATACATTTTTGGCTGTTTGTTGACTAATGGTACTGGCTCCGCGTAAACGTTTTCCTTTGTCCGCTTCGTCGCGCGCTTTCTCTATTTGTTTGAAGTCAAAGCCCGAATGGTCTATAAATAGGTTGTCTTCGGATGCAACTACTGCCCGGGGTAAGTTTTTTGATATCTTATCGAGAGGTACCCATTTGTGTTCACATTCAGCACTTCCTTTCGTGAATAGCTGGTTTAGATTATTAGAGACCATCAACGGGGTATAATATACCGGAACAAATTTAAGTATAACTACTTGTAATATGCTGAATACAACTAGAAATGTAATAACATACAATGTCCATTTGAATACTTTTTTCATAACCCGATCTAATGAAAACTCTTCATGAAATAAAATTTGCACCAAAATCGAAGTCTCAATTTTGGTGCAAAAGTAATAATTAAATATCTAGAGTTGATCAGATCATAACTATATTATAAACTGTTTAAAAAACAATCTGTAATTGAGCCTGTACTACATTGCTGTTTTCTGCTCCCCATTTGTTCGAATAGTCAGAATAAGTGTAGTTTAACTGGAACCTGCATTGAGGAAAGAAGTAGTAATTTAGTCCTAATGTGTAGTCCATAACTTCACTATTGATATTTTTGTCTTTGTTAAAGTAATCCACTTTACCTACAGCATTAAATTTTTTAGGAATAAGGTAATACATAAGAGATCCGTATACTCCTTCGCGGTCTATACCTCCATCATTTGCTTTAAACCATTCTGCACGGGCAGTTAGACGGTCGGTTTGATAGTCAGAGCTTATTCCCCAACGGTTTCTTACATGGTCTGAAGTTGTTATTCCTCCGTCATTAGAATAAGTTGCCTGCCCGAAATAACCTCCGGCTCCAACTCTAAGTCCTTTTATAGGCTGTACAGTCAATGTACCTGCAAAGTCTTTTGTGTTATTCTGTTCACGAGTAGTTATACCCGATCCCTGAAATACTCCCATCGAGTATTGTAGCAGGTCATGGTTGCCTGTAGGGAATAAAGAACCCGATGCCTGGATACCGATATCGCGGCCTCCATTATTTTTGTTATTCTGAAGTTTCATAACATCATCACTCATACTAACCAAACTCGATATAGTACGAGAATATACGACGGTTTCGAGATTAGTAAGGCTTATCTGGTTTTCGAAAGAAAACGGAACCTTGAATTGCCCTGCCCGGATATTAAATGCTTTAGTCGGCGTCCAATCAAGATAAAGTTCGTGTAAAAGAGGGTCTACCAACTCAGCCATAACAAAGTAGCCGATTGTGTTGGTAAGCTGTCCGCCCATATTCAGGAATACGACACGTGGCTCAAAGTCATGTTTTACATTAGATACATCACTGTATTTGTATAAAAGCATTCCATATCCTCCAAATTTCATATAAGGTGTATTAAAAGCATCCCTTACTTTATCAACCTTCTGTGTAAATGAAGCAGGCTGACTCTGTTTATTATCCTCCTGAGCAATCTGATCAGCTTCCTGTTGCGTGAGGATTTGCTTATCTACCAATTTCTTTAGTAAAGCACTGTCATCGCTCTTTTGTCCGAAGGCGCACAAGAACGATAAAAGCATAGTTCCTGATAGTAAAAGTTTCTTCATGGTCAGAATATTTTTATGGAAAATAGTTGTTTTGAGATTAGTTACAAGAGAGAAAGCTGCTTAATTTGTCTTTAAGTTTTTGATTTATAATAAGTGTTATCTTACGAATGATTACCTAATTGTTTGTACTTATTGCCTGCATTAGACGTGCTAATTTAGTAAAAAAATGCAAAAAAATAAATATATTCATGAAAATATATTCACATAGAGGCTTTTTAAGCTATAGGAAGGGGCGATGAATTTTCTAGAAACTTAAGGATTAATGAAGAATGAAACGACTTCGAGATAGATAAAAAGTGCAGGTATTGAAAATATCACACTATCTATCCGGTCTAAGATACCCCCATGTCCGGGGAGAACACTACCGGAATCTTTTACATTTAAAGTCCGTTTTATCAGCGATTCGATGAGGTCTCCAAGCGTACCGACAGATATCATTACAATAGCGAATCCTATCCATGCCCACAAAGGTAGCTGTGCATAAAATTGAGCATATACTACAGCAGCACCGATAGAAAAGATAGCACCACCGATAAATCCTTCCCATGATTTCTTTGGAGAAATACGTTCAAATAGCCGATGTTTACCGAATAATGATCCGGCAAGATAAGCAAATGAGTCGTTTACCCAAATAAACACGAATAGCGCAAGTAAAAATGCATGGTGATACTCGTTATTAACCATATCATATTTGAATGCCAGATAATTGAGTAAAGATAAAGGGATAGCTATATATATCTGGCCTAAAACAGCATAAGCTAAAGATAGGATAGGGTTGGGATGTTTCAAATATAATTCTGAGATAAAGAGTATTAACAGATACAGGGCATAAGGAGCCAATAAAATCAAGGATTGATTAGTACAGGAGAAAAAGAAATAAGAGCTGATAAACAGGCACAATCCTCCGATTGTATTTAACACCTTACTCAAAGGTACCTTGCCCACCTTACTCAGTAATCCGTAAAATTCATAGAGCGCATAAGCTGTGAGGATTGAGAATACGATCAGAAAAGAATATTGATTGAATAGGATACCTCCAACAAGGAGCCCAATAAATATTAGTCCTGTAAATATGCGGGTTCCGAGATTTTTTAGATTAAGCACTATTGAGTCTTTTTTTACAAGATTATATAACCGTTGTACTGTTGATTGTGCAAATATAATGAAAAAGGTATAGTTTACTGAACTATACCTTTTATCATTATAATAATTTTAGAGAATTTACTCTTTTATCTCGGGTTTATCTTCTGATGGAGTAGTGGGAGCAGAAATAGCACTTTCGTCTGTAGCTACTATTTGTCCTTCGTTATTCGACTCCTCTTCTTTTTCCTCCAATTTACTCAACTCCTGTTGGTGTTCCGCTTCTTTCAGTATTTCTTCTGAACGCGAAATCCATTGGCGTCGACCAAATATTGTTTTCAGGTCATCCGAGAAAATAACTTCTTTCTCCAAAAGGAGATCGGCAAGCTTATTATGTCCTTCCGAATGTTGGCGCAACAATTCTTTCGCCCTCTCATACTGTGAGTTGATCATCTCTTGTACTTCTTTGTCTATCACAAGGGCTGTCTCTTCACTGTATGGTTTGCTGAATCCGTAACTTTGTCCTGACGAATCATAGAAACATAAGTTAGGGATTTTAGGGCTCATACCCATGTAAGATATCATAGCGTATGCCTGTTTCGTAACACGTTCCAGGTCATTCATTGCTCCGGATGATATTTGTCCTATAAATACCTCTTCAGCAGCACGGCCGCCAAGTAGGGCACACAGTTCATCCAACATTTGTTCTTTTGTTGTGATCTGTCTTTCTTCTGGTAGATACCAAGCCGCCCCTAAGGCTTTTCCACGTGGTACAATTGTAACCTTTACTAATGGATCGGCATGTTCGAGAAACCAGCTTAAAGTAGCATGTCCTGCTTCGTGAATGGCGATTGTTTTGCGCTCATTCAGAGTCGTTACCTTACTCTTTTTTTCAAGTCCGCCTACAATACGGTCAATTGCACTTGTAAAGTCACTTTCGGTAACTACTTTTTTGTGATTACGGGCAGCTATTAATGCAGCCTCGTTACACACATTGGCAATATCCGCTCCAGAGAATCCGGGAGTTTGGCGGGCAAGAAACTCTATGTCTACAGTATCATCTATCTTGATAGGGCGAAGATGTACTTTAAATATCTGTTTACGGTCATTTAAATCCGGTAGATCTACATATATCTGACGGTCGAAACGGCCTGCGCGTAACAAAGCTTTATCCAATATATCAGCACGGTTTGTAGCGGCTAATACGATAACTCCACTATTAGTTCCGAAACCATCCATTTCGGTTAGTAACTGATTCAATGTATTTTCCCGCTCGTCATTTGAGCCCATATTCGGGTTCTTTCCACGTGCACGCCCAATTGCATCTATTTCGTCGATGAATATGATACATGGAGCTTTTTCTTTAGCCTGCTTGAACAGGTCTCTTACACGTGAAGCCCCAACTCCGACAAACATTTCAACAAAGTCTGAACCCGACATTGAGAAGAACGGAACATCTGCTTCTCCTGCAACAGCTTTGGCTAATAAGGTTTTACCTGTTCCCGGAGGTCCTACAAGAAGGGCTCCTTTAGGAATCTTAGCCCCTATTTCGGTGTAACGGGATGCGTTGCGTAAAAATTCCACCATTTCTTCCAGCTCTTCTTTTGCTTCGGCAAGTCCGGCTACATCTTTGAAAGTTATTTTAGCATCAGAGCCTTTATCATATAATTGGGCTTTCGATTTTCCAACACTGAATACTCCGCCACCGCCTCCGGAGCCTCCTCCTGACATACGGCGCATAATGTAAATCCAGATACCGATAAGTAAGATAAACGGTAGGAATCCGATTAATATATCAGTGAAATCCGATCCTGTTTCGTAACTTACATCTATCTTGTATTTGTTGTTAGCGATAACTTTATCGTAAAAATCAGAAAACTTATCGGCGGAAGGTATGCTCACGATAATAGAAGGATCACTACCTATTTTAGCAGGATCTTCGTTAAACACGTGTTGTACCGAATCTTTTCGGATATATGCCTGAAGTGAATTTTTCTTGTTGAACACGACGATGCGCTCCACACAATTTTCTTCGGTGTACTTTTGGAAGTCAGACCAGCCAACCTCTTTCACCATGGCATTCTGTGAAAAGAAATATATCCCGATAATAGATGCTAGCAGGATAATATATATCCAGTAGCTGGAAATTGGTATTTTGGGGCCTTTACCTTTAGGTAATGGATTATTATTGTTTTTATTTTCCATATAAATTAAAGAAGGAACATCTTTTGTTCTTGAATTAAATTAATGTTATGGTTCCGCTTATTCATAACATTTCATTTATTTGATTGTTCAGCCCAAATTTTAATCTATGTCTGGTATTTGTTCTAGTTTGGCATCAGCCCATAGATGTTCCAAGTCATAGAATTCGCGGAGTTCGGGAATGAATATATGAACAATTACTGTGCCATAGTCTATTCCGATCCATCTGGATTCGCGTAAACCATCGATAGAAATGGGTTTTTCTTTTGTTTTCTTTTTTATATTGTCTACTACTTCGTCAGCAATGGCTGATACCTGAATTGGAGTGTTTCCTTCACAGATAACAAAATATTTACATATTGCTCCCGGTAATTCGGACAAATCGACAGTGACAATACTTTTCGCTTTTCTATCCTGACACGCAGCGATTATATGATTTACAAGATTTTTTTCTTCGTTCATTCTTTTTACAAATCTATTTTATCTAAGTTCTTTATTGACGCAAGAATACCTTTAACATTTCTGCAAATTGTTGTAATTGTTAGAACAACCATTGGTACAGAGGTTTTGACTGACTTGCAAAGATAATTGTTTTTTATTTTATAGGCGCTATAAATACCGATAGTACAGTTTTATTAAGGATAAAAAGTATCAATTAATTTGATTCTTTAACTAAAAAAGAGAACAGAATACCGTCTGTTCTCTTTTTGCTATAGCTTTTATTCTGTTTATTTGAAAACCTGATCTAATATGGCTGCAAGACGCAAACCTGCTTTTTGCAACTGAAGCTCCATCGCTGTCTTGTATTTGTAGCTATAATCGAAGGATAGGCGGTCTTCGTTATTAACGCCGGCATACACTTCATTGGCAAGAGTATGAGACTCGTAAAGCCAATCTTCGAGAGTACCTGCTTGTAACTCTTTTTTCTTCTCTTTCGGGATAATATTCAGAATATGTGAGTATTCAGTATAGCTGTACTTTTCGAAATCGATGAGTTTAGAGTCCCAAACCGAGTGCAGATTACTTTTGTCACTGAACCAAAGCACCGAAATACGGTTTCCGCCCAAGTCTTCTTCACAACCAACGTGCATGGGCTGGTGTGCATCTCCTATCAAGTGGATTAGAAAGATCAGTGCTACTCTTTTCTGTTCAGGTGAAGAAACATTATCTGCGATAGTTCGTTCCAATTTAGGGATTTCGCTATAAATGTTTTCTTGTTTTACGCTCTGAATATAAGCAATGAAATCTTCTTTCGATTGGTTTCTCGGAGCATTTACGTAATGCCAGATAAATGTATTATCCCACTGACCGGTTTTGTCCGACTTGATAAAATCAGGCCAATTAGCCCAATATGCCATCGGGAGGTTATCGAGTAACCGTGCTATTTTCTTCTGAGTTCCCGATTTGATATTCTGTTCAGCTATATCTGCTACAACCCTATGACCGGTTGTGCCCCATGCCAGAAGTTCGCCCGGAATCAGTATACAAATAAGAAGGCTTAAATAAAATATTTTTTTCATTAGTAATACTATTTGTTTTTCATTACAACAAATCTACACATTTTTCCAGTTGGATACCCCTCGATCCTTTAATTAAAATGTTCTTATCAACCAACGGTTTTTCTTTCAGATAGGATAGGAATGTCTCCAGATCTTTAAATTTAGGCAGATCGGTATGAGTCCTATTGAAATTCTCCCCGATAAAGAAAGCATCTTTGATTCCGTTTGATGTAACCAGATCTACAATGGTTTGATGTTCCATTGCTGCATCCGGACCTAATTCGCGCATATCTCCCAAAATCACGGCTTTGTTCGGGATTGCCAACTTTACAAAGTTCTGCAAAGCAGCATTCATGCTTGTCGGGTTTGCATTGTAAGCATCGATAACAAGCGTGTTTTTTGCTGTCTTTTTTAACTGGGAACGATTATTTGTTGGGATATAATCAGTGATGGCTTCATTTATTTTCACTTTTTTTACTCCAAAATACTTTCCTATGGTTACAGCAGCTAATACATTTGATAAATTATATTCGCCAATGAGATGAGTCCGAACCAGGTGGTCGTCTTTCGAGAATTGCCAGATAAAACTCATGTAAGGATCATTCGATACAACTTTTCCTCTGACAAATAAGCCTTCTCCCTGTCCGTATTGGATTGTAGTGAGCCCATCGGATAATCCAACCAGTAATTCATTATTAGCGTCAATGAATATTTTACCGTCTTTACGGGTTCTGATATAGTCGTATAGCTCCGATTTTGTTTTTATGATATTTTCGTATGATCCGAAACCTTCGATATGAGCATGTCCGATATTGGTTATTAAGCCGAATGTGGGATCAGCAATTTCAGCAAGAACTTTGATTTCACCAACATGACTGGCTCCCATCTCTATTACGGCAATTTCGTGCTTTTTGCTCATCTTGAGGAGTGTAAGCGGCACTCCTATATGATTGTTGAGGTTACCTTGAGTCGATAGTACATCAAATTCTTTTGCCAAAACAGCAGTTATCAGTTCTTTAGATGTAGTTTTCCCGTTACTCCCTGTAATTGCTATTACCGGAATCGTAAATTTAGACCGGTGCAAATGTGCCAGATCTTGTAATGTTTTTAATGTGTCATCAACCAATAATATGTTTTTGGATTTATCTGCAAATTTCGCCTCGTCTACTATGGCATAACTGCAACCTAGCTCAATCGCTTTGGCTGCATATTCGTTTCCATTGAAATTGGCGCCTTTTAAAGCAAAAAAAATCGAGTCTTTAGGGCAGTTGCGGGTATCGGTAGTTATTGTGGGATGTTGCTTAAATATTTCGTATAAGCGTTCTATTTCCATTGTGGTATTTAATTATTGATATGTGTATACAAAATAAATACTTTTATCTTTCATTTTGAAGTTTCTCTGGTACTAACTTTCGCTAGAATTATTAAAATAAACTAAGATTCTGGATTCTTGATTGTTATTTGAATCTGCTTTGTAAGTTGTTATTTGTGAGTATATTTTGATATTAATCTGCTTTTCTAGAATAAAAAAACCAGGATAAACAATTGTCTATCCTGGCAGATTCTTACGAATATCCTTTTATAATTTAGCGAACTCTGTCGCAATAGCATCTGCTATTCTTTCAAATTCTTCTTTCTCCAGTGATAATCCCGGATTGGAAAGGTTCATGTCCGATTCTTTATTGATCGGGATCAAATGTATGTGAGCATGTGGTACTTCTAATCCAACAACCATAACACCTACTCTTTGGCATGGTATTGCATTTGATATAGCTTTGGCTACTTTTTTACTGTAAACCATCATCTCTGCTAATAATTCGTCACTTAAGTCGAAAATATAATCTGTTTCTTCCTTTGGAACTACTAATACGTGGCCTTTGGCCATAGGATCAATGTCCAGAAATGCAAAGAATTTATCGCTTTCAGCTATTTTGTAAGATGGAAGATCACCTTTTACTATTTTAGAAAAAATGCTCGACATTTTTATTATATTTTTAGATGGAGATATCTACAACTTCAAATGATACAATTCCGTTCGGAACTTTTATTTCGGCTACTTCACCGACTTTTTTACCTAATAATCCTTGTGCAATAGGAGTGTTTACAGCTATTTTATTCTCTTTGAGATTAGCCTCACTCTCAGCAACCAGAGTATAGGTCATCTGCTGGTTGTTTTTAGTATTCTTGATAGTAACTTTATTTAGAATTTGCACAGAATCAGTACCGATAGAATTCTTATCTATCAGGCGTGCACTCGCAAATAAATTTTTTAATTGAGCAATCTTAGCTTCAAGAATGCCTTGAGCTTCTTTTGCTGCATCGTATTCAGCATTTTCAGATAGGTCGCCTTTGTCGCGGGCTTCGGCTATCTGTTTTGAGATCTTAGGTCTCTCTACTGTTTCCAAGAGGTTGATTTCTTCTTTCAACTTCTCGTAACCTTCTTCGGTCATATAAGCAACAGCCATAGCAAAATGTTAATTATAAATTATTACTCTTATTTTGTGACAAAAAGAAAAAGAATCCTCGCCGAATAGACGAGAACTCCTTTTCTTTTTATGTCTGATACAAATATATAATTAATTTTTCGAGAAAGCAAAACCGAAATGGGCTATTTATAATATTTTTTGTATTTCGGTTTCAATATTATCATTTGGTAATAAACGTTTTACAATATCTCCGTCTTTATTTAACAAAAAGATAGTCGGTAATGCCTGTACATTATATCTGGCGATAAGTTCGGAATTAACCGACTTAGCCTCGTGAACAGCAATCCAAGGTATATTGATCGCTGCATTTTTCCATAAGTGGGTATCAGAATCAAAAGATACCTGATAGATTTCCAGATTGGGTTTATATTTATTATACAGTCTGTTTAGTTCCATGTTATGGCGGGGAGAATTCTCATCCTGATATACTGTAAAATCAAGTAATACAGCTTTCCCTTTCAAAGATGCGAGGTTTATATTTTTAGCGTTTACATCCGGTAGCTCTATTTTATAATATTCGGCAGTATTTGCTTCGTGTATATTATCGAAGTCAATATCCAGATTTTGCTCACTTTGTTTACGTATTTTCATGGCAGCCAAAGTATAGTCGTGTAACTGTTTGGCACGGGGAGAATCTTTATACTCCATATCCCAGGCAGTTGCTACAGCTGCAAAAATCTTATAGTCTGTACGGTCATATGGGTCAAAAAACAGATATCCGCTTACTTTTTGGAAAAGTGCAAAATACGCAGCCGGACTTTTCAGGTTAGTGAAGATGATCTTTTTAGCGGTTTCTTTATAGCTGTCTGCAATGGACTTAACTTCTGTAATGTATTCCTGCTCATTAACAGCCTTAGAATCGAATCTCTTACGTAATTCAACCAATTCATGGTTTGCTTTATATTGAGCCAGAGCAACATCTTTTAATAGTGAATTGGCTTCCGAACCCTCGACAGTATAATCGGTCGCAAATCTTTTTTGAGATGCGTTTACAGTTACGTTTTCAGTAGAGTCTATAGCTATGTTTATAACTTGCCCGTTAAGCCTGAGTACATAGAACTCGGGATAAGAAGTGGTCGGTTGTGAAAATTTGAAATCCCCTTTGGTGTCTCCTAGTTTAACCGAATCAAGAAGGGTAATCTTATCCAGTTCTCTTTTTTCGAGATACAGAACAGCAGTGTCTGCATCGGCTACTTTTCCTTGTATTACGAATTGAGGTCCTTTGTTGGAACATGCTACAGCCGTTAAGATAATAAGGGCTACTGTTAAATACCGAAACATCTTCATATTAGTATATAATAAATTATTATGCTGCAAATATATATAAATAATACGAATCGGTATTTATGAAAATACCGATTCGCATCATGTTTTATGTATGAGTTTATATATTTAAATCTCGATTTGTTTTCCTTGGTAGAAATCCAGAATCTTACTTCTGAAAACAAACTCATATTTAGCTTGTATTTGTTCAGACTTACTACTAATCAGTTTGGTTTGAGCTTCGCTGTATTCGAAAACGCTGGTTTTTCCTATCTGATAGCGTTCTTCGGCATATTTGAAAGACTCTAGAGCTGCATCATAAGCCTTCTCGGTAGACACATACTTTGCCTGAGCCGATACGGCGTTTTGATACGCCTGCTGAATTTCTTTATAAAGAGCGAGCTTTACATTATCAAGGTTCAGTTCCTGATTCATAATATCAAGACGGGCTTGCCGTACCTGATTCCGTACCTGAAAGCGGTTGAAGATAGGTATTGACAGGCTAAATCCCAGATACTCGCTTCCGTTGTTGTTGAACTGATCTTTGAAACTAACATTGTTGGCATTGTATATTCTCTGAAATGCAGTACTGTATCCCATATTGAAATTGAGAGTAGGCCAATAACCCGACTGCGCTACTTTTAGGTTTTTCTTACTGCTTTCGACATTGTATACAGCTTCTTTTACATGTGGTTTGACATCCAATGCTCTTTGATATACTTCATTAGGGTGCATTAATCCGGCTAATACGTTGTCGGTCAATTGTACACCGTCTACATCAGGAGCCTCTATGTCAAATCCTTCAGCCGATTGCAAGTTTAATGCTTGTGCCAAATTAAGAAGGCTGTTCTTTAAGTCATTGTCAGATGTTGTGACATTGAGCTGGTCTTTTGCTAATTGAGCCTTGATGTCATATAACTGTGCAAGTGCAACTTTGCCATTCTCAACAAGGATACGGGTTCTTTCTTCCTGCTTTAGAGTTAATAATACCTGCTCCTGATAGACTTTCAGTATTTCTTTTTTGAAAAGGACGTCCAGGAAATAGGAGGTGATCTGCAGTTCCATATTATCCTTAGCTTTTTCTAATCCTTCGGTTGCTGCCAGTAAACTGAATTCTTTGGCCTTTATATCATTCGAGATCTTAAAACCAGTGAACAGAGGTGTGGATGATGATATACCTAATGAAGTATTAGCCATATTGGTATCAATATATCCGTTCGTAGAACTGGATATGGCACGCCCAAAGTTAAAAGTATGGCTGGCACTGGCATTCAAATCGGGCAAGCGACTGCTTTTACTTGTATTCAGGTCTATTTCTGCACTTTTGACCTGCAGTTCCTGTTGCTTGATCTCTATGTTATTATTAACTGCATAATCGATACATTGTCTTAGTGACCATGTGGTTTGACCACTCATACCGATTGCACTGAAAAGCAGGCAGGCAGCTATAAAATATTTTTTCATAATCATTGTTTTGTCAGAAAACATTATTTCTTATTCTCTTCTTCCGATCCGGCTTCCGGCTTGTCGCTGGCTTCATTGCCTCTGATCTTATCGCCTTTCACTAAACCTGATTTCACTTCGATGTTGATACCATCAGATAATCCGAGCTTAACATGTTTCTTCTCGAACACTTGTTTAGGAGTTTCCTCTTTCAGAGTATAGACAAAGGCAGAGTCGTTGCTGAAAGAAACACAGCTTTCGGGGATTGTTAGCACCTGATTTGCTTTAGAGAAGATAATCTGAGCATTGGCACTGTATCCCGCACGGATATCGATAGAATCTGTGATCTGTGCGGCAGCTTTTATTTCAAACAATATTGCTCCGTTTTCTTCTACTCCCTGAGGCGCAACATATTCCAGCAGGGCATCGAATTTTTTGCCTTCAATAGCCCCGATTGATAGTTTAATAGGCATACCGACACGTACACGTCCTACTTCTGTTTCATCTACTTTTCCAATAAATATCATATCGCTCATGTTAGCCACAGTAGCAATAGTTGTTCCTTCATTGAAGTTATTGGCCTGAATAACCGAGTTACCGACCTTGATAGGTACATCCAGTATCATACCGTCGATAGTAGAACGTATCTGTGTATTACTATACTGTGCGGTAACTTTAGATACTCCTGTTTTGATGATATCCAGATTGTTTTTTGCATTTTCAGTATCTTCCTGAGCTTTTTTGTAAGAAGCTTCCGATTGATCCATCTCTTCTTTAGCTATCACACCTTTAGCATACAACTGCTTCTGACGCTCATATTCTGTTTTCGACAGATTGAGATTAATCTTGGATACATTCAGTTGAGATTCGGCCGCACTTAATGATGATGACTCCGGCACAACCTGAATTTTAGCGATTACTTCTCCTGCTTTAACGAAATCCCCGGCTTCTTTCAGAACTTCGGTTACAATTCCCGAAATCTGAGGTTTGATGAGTACTTCATCGCGTGGCGATACTTTTCCTGTAGCTACTGTAGAACTTTCGATGTCGCCATCTTTAACTTCTACAATTTCATATATAACTTCTTTCGGCTGACTTTTTTGCCATAGGAAGAAGAAAAATCCTATGAAAATAGCAGCAAGCAATACTAGTCCGATAGTTTTGAAAACCTTCTTGACAACGCTTTTCTTTTTATGTCCTTCGCTCATATTATGTATATATTTGTTTATTTTCTATTTTATTTTTATCTAAACTATTGTAACTTTTATTCTTCACGGATAGCATCTATCGCTTTTATACTCATTGCCCGCATAGCAGGGATAAATCCGGCAAGGAGGCCTGAGAAGACCAGTATAGACATAGATATCATTGCTGTACCGAATGATACGAACGGAGGGATAAACACCATGCCATCGTCGGGTGCACCTTGCATACCCATACTGATCATTTCAAGTATTATCGCTCCCAAGAACAGCCCTCCGAATCCTGCGATGAACGTCAGTACAAAACTTTCGCTGATAACTTGGGTGAGTATGGCTATCGGTTTGGCTCCCAGAGCCCTCCGGACTCCTATTTCGCGGGTACGTTCGCGTACTGTAACCAACATAATGTTGCTGACCCCGATAATCCCCGAAAGTAGGGTGCCTATACCCACAAACCAGATAAGCCAGCGTATGCCCAAGAATAGATTTTGGAAAGTCTTGAATTCCTGTTCCATATTGAAACTACGGGATGCTTTATCGTCATTCGGTGCTATACTATGATTTTTCTTGATAACGTCCTTAATTTGTTTCTCTATTAAGGTGACGGGGACGTCTGGCTTAGCTGTGGCCGCCATAAAATAGATTGTATCTCCTCTGTTGAATGCTTTTTGCATGGTGCTGAAAGGCAGATAAACAGATGTTAGTGCGTCGCCACCTACCTGAGCTTGTGAATTGGGGCGTATAACTCCCACTACCTGAAAATAAATACCATTTACCCGGATATATTCGCCTACAGGATTTTTATCCTTGTCAAAAAGATTCTGGGCAACAGTACGCCCGAGTAAGGCTACTTTACTTTGATTCTGGATATCCAGATCATTAAAGAGTCGTCCATGGAGCACTGTCTGTGTCTGGATATTAAAGTGTCCCGGATAAACCCCGGTCACCTGAGCTCCTGTTGACTTTCTGCCCCAAACTACATTTTTGGATGAACTTTCACCGAATAGCATAGGCGAAATTTCTTCTACACCTTTTACCTGAGATTTGATTGTCTCAATGTCCCGGTTGTTCATTACCCATCGGCGCCCCTTTCTGAAACCTTTGTAAGGTTCGCTGGTGGCATTGGTCCAGAAGAAGCAAGAGTTAGTTGCGAATCCTTTGACACTTTTCATAACGCCGCCTTCGAAAGCATTACCTATACCGACTAAAAGTACAAGCATAAAGATGCCCCAGAATACTCCGAATCCCGTCATTATACTTCTGACTTTATTCGCGGTAATGGTGTTCCATATTTCCTGCCATTTATCTAAATCGAACATAAACTTCTAATCTATTTCTTTAATTATAAAATTTATTCAGCTCTCATTGCTTCTATCGGACTGATCTTTATCGCTTTTATGGCAGGGATACTACCGGCTATCACTCCTGCCACGATAAGTATACCGGTAGATATAATTACCACAGCCAGATTAACGCTTGGATCTTTAAATACAGTGGGGCCTTCTCCTGAAGCTCCGGAGGCTGCACTTTGCATACCATAATTGATCATTTCCATAAGTCCGACTCCAAACATCATTCCTACATACCCGAATAGGGTAGTGATGACTATTGATTCCAGCAATACCAGATTCAATACCGATATAGGACTTGCTCCGATAGCCTTTCGGATACCAAATTCGCGGGTGCGTTCGCGTACGGTTATCAGCATAATATTACCGATACCTACAACTCCCGATATAAGCGAGCATATCCCGATGATCCATATTACCAAAGTGATACCGTTTAATATGCTTTCTGTTTGAGCTACATCTTCTGCCGTATTCCATATCGAGATAGCCGATTCGTCCTTGGGATCAAACTTATGCAATGCCCCCATTTTTTCTCTGAATGCTTCTATAAAAGCTTCATTTTGTTCTACTGTAGTCAGCCCTTTTACTGTAAAATCGAGCCTGTCTGTACCGTAGTTTTTTCGATAGATGGTTTGTGCCGTAGAGAAAGGAATGTACGATGGTGTACTTGTCCGGCCGGTATTATCTTTAAATATTCCTATTACCAGATAAGAAACGTCTTTTGCTGTGACAAATTTACCCATTGGGTCGCTACCGGGGAACAGTATATCTGCCATTTCGGTATTGATTACAATCACTTTTCTCCGTTTTATGATATCCACTTCATTGATAAAGCGTCCTTTGCCGGTTGTCATATCTATGTTGTTGATATAGGCAGCATCAGGGTGTACTCCCAACAGATTCCATGATCCGTAGTTCGTGCCGTAGGATATGATGGAATTGCTGTGTATACGTCCTGAAACGTGGTCTACTCCGGGTATTTTGTTCCTTAGCATATCAAGGTCTTCATCGTCAAATTTGACAACCCTGTCTAATGGTAACCCTTCGAATGGAATAGACGTAGAGCCTGGCCATACACTGACGGCATTTTTTGCCCTGTTTGAAAAATTAGAGGTAATACCATTCTTCAATCCGTTACCTGCGCCAAGCAAGGCTATCAGGATAAAAATACCCCAGGCGATGGAAAAACCGGTGAGGAATGTCCGTAGCTTGTTCTTCTTGATGGTAGAACCTATCTCTCGTAATGCGTCGAAGTCTAACATAGGATTATTTTCTTACTTCTATAGAACCTATAATTCCGTCCTTTATATGGATTACTTTGTCGGTAGCATCGGCTACGGCCTGTTCGTGGGTTACAATAATCATTGTGATTCCGTCTATTTCATTAACCTGACGAAGTATTCCCATCACTTCTTTCGACGTTTTACTGTCTAATGCTCCTGTAGGTTCGTCGGCAAGAATGATCTGTGGCTGGGCTATCAAAGCCCGGGCAATGGCAACACGCTGTTTTTGTCCTCCTGACAATTCGTTGGGTAAATGCTCAGCGTGGCTGGCTAATCCCATTTTATCAAGATATTCCATCGCTATAATATTACGCTTTTTACGGCTTACACCCTGATAATATAAGGGTAATGCAACATTCTCCATCGCATTTTTGAAGGTTATCAGGTTGAATGACTGAAATATAAATCCGATCTTCTTGTTGCGTAATTCAGCGGCTTTGGTTTCACTCAAGTCACGGATCAGTACATTATCCAAATAATATTCGCCGGTATCGTATGTGTCGAGTATACCTAAGATATTAAGCAATGTAGATTTTCCGGATCCGGACGAACCCATTATTGACAAAAATTCGCCTTTGTCTATTTGGAGATTTATTCCCTTCAATACATGAAGGGGTGAACCTCCATAGTACGTTTTGTTTAGATTATTAATTGTTATCACATTGTCTAAATTATAGTTGTGGGCAACTGTTACAGATCAGAAGTTTATATGTATGTCTTTATTTATTGAAAATAGTCACAAGAATACAAATATTTCTTTGATTTTTTTCTCTTTTTGTCAATTAAGGTAGATAAAATGCACATGCTCCCGGAGGTTGGACTTTTTTTACCCAATCAAAAGAGTTGGTTTAATAAGTAAGACCGATTAAATAATGAAAGGTTACAAGTTATCATAAAACAGTTCTGATATTTTATTTTCCGATGTATTCGCGTAAAACTTTTACATAGGAGTCGAATGCCTCGATTCCCTTCTTTGTGATTTTACACATTGTCCGGGGTCTTTTACCATCGATAAATTTATTGACATTGATGTATCCGGCTTCACTTAGTTTGTCGATTTGCACACTTAGATTTCCTGCCGAAGCATTCGTCTTTTCGCGGATAAAAACAAAATCAGCCTCTTCTACAGAGATAAGCAGTGACATGATTGCCAAACGTAACTGTGAATGCAATAGAGGGTCTAATTCTTTAAACATCTTTTTCTGCTTTACGGTTAAGTGCGTGTCCGGGAACAGCAAAACCTGCTATCATGCATATTGCCAGAATCACAAATTGACCGGTTTGGTGTATGATAGGGTAGAGGATTATACACAAGATAGCTCCTATCCAGAATAATCCCGATCCGTAGTAGAAAGGTCTAAACCCCATAATTACACCTGTAATATATTGTCCGGAACCAAGCATTATTAAAATAACAGGAGTGATAAGTACGGCGAATAACCATGTGTCGAAAACAAAGAATGAACTAAAAATAACAGTTAATAAAGCTATATTTGATAGTAGGAACGCTATCCATGTTTTCGACATTATTTTGTCTACTTGAGTTTTAACTAAAGCTCGCCTGTCTTTCTTTTTGTTTATGATGAGGCTAACGATGGTCATAGGGATACTTAATAACCATATCCATGCCGCATATTGAGGCTGTTCTAGTGTGTATACTAAAAGAATATTCAATAATGCTATTATAGCCACGCAATAGCCGCATATGATCATGACGTTTCCAGCACCTTTCTGGGTGTTGTTTCTGGTTTGGGCTATCATTTCATCTATAAGTTTGATGCGTTCTTCGCTGGTTAAATTGTTCATAGTTTACGGTTTTAGTTTAAAGAGTATGCTGCAAATGTAAACTAGTTTATTTTATAAACCAAATTATTTTATAAATATATTTGCGAATAATTTGTTGTATCTATTTTATAAACCTAAAATGATAAGTATAAAACTAATAAGGAATATAACCCATTGCCCTTGTTCGATGTAGTTCGTCGGTTTTGCTTTTGATACATACAAAGTCAGTAGCCAGAATAGGAGATATCCGGCATAAAGCAAGGAGATAAAAAGGGCGAGATGAAAGTTATAAGGGATTACGTTAATACCCATAAGGAAAATGCAAACAGAGGTCAGTAATAAATCTACACTCACCATTTGAAATGTACCACGTCCCATAAGCCAGAAACCGAAAGTCTTGTTGTTGTCCTGATCGTTCTTTTTCGGATTTAGCATACGGTAATTCTTGTCGCCTGCAATCATATGGATAAGCAGGCAGATAAGTAGAAATGATCCAGCTGAGATAAACCAGTAATTCATGATTTTTATGTTTTAGTTTTTGTTAGAGAATAAGAGATAGAGGTGGTTGAATTCCTCTTTGGTAATGTCGGGGCGCAATTGCTGGACTCCTATCAGAGTACTGTATTCGATTAAGGCGTAATCCTGAGCATCCTTTTCGTCCATTCCTGTCTGTATGTTTAATTGGGTCAGATATTCCATGCGCATATTGTCCAC
The DNA here is from genome assembly GCF_900128985.1 of Indolivaga macrotermitis. Classification (GTDB taxonomy): domain Bacteria; phylum Bacteroidota; class Bacteroidia; order Bacteroidales; family Dysgonomonadaceae; genus Dysgonomonas_A; species Dysgonomonas_A macrotermitis. Next base: position 513,510 of record NZ_FQUC01000001.1, read on the forward strand.
TAATTGGACGTGTAGCCTTACAGTGTTATTTGAAAAACCCCATGCGCGGATTACCTGTTCGGCTTTTTGAGATATCGCAGATGTCAGTTCATTTAGCTTAATGTGTTTTTCATCCAGTTCAGTAAAGGTTTCTGTGGTTTCTATTAAAGCAATAGTGTTTTCTTTTAGCCAATACTCCATCAATGATTTAATATATTCGTCGATGCTTCTATAATGATGGTAAAAAGAGCCTTTTGTAATACTGAGTGATTTACACATATTCTCAATAGTTATTTTAGAATAACCTTCAGTTGCTAATACCCTCAATCCTTCTTCAAGCCAATCTGTTTTAGTCACTTTCTTCATTCTGTTGCTCGCGTCTTTATTATTATTAAAATAAAACCATACCGTATGGTATGTAAATATATGACATAATAATAAATTAAAAAAGAGTCAAAAGAATTCTATTAAGTAAATTCCGTTTTTTTCGTCCGATTTTCGCATTATCTTTGTAATAACTTTTTGGCAAAGAAATAAATGTACGGAAAGAAAATCATCAACATTCTCCCAATTAAGTAAACTGCAATGACAGAAGCTTTAAAGCATGAATGCGGGATCGCTATGATCCGACTACTAAAACCACTGGAATATTATCAGGAAAAATATGGTACCTGGCGCTATGGGCTGAACAAACTCTATCTGCTTATGGAAAAACAACATAACCGTGGGCAGGAAGGTGCCGGATTGGCTGTTGTAAAGCTAGATGCTACTCCCGGTAACGAGTTTATATTCAGGGAAAGAGCTACAGGCTCGAGTGCTATATCCGAAATATTTGGCAATGTAGCGAGTAATTATGAAAAGGTTCCGACCGAAAAATTAGATGATCCGGCTTATGCAAAAAATTATTTGCCATTTGCCGGTGAACTTTTTTTAGGGCATCTCAGGTATAGTACTACCGGCAAAAGCGGTATATCATACGTGCATCCTTTCATGCGCCGTAATAATTGGGCTTCGCGAAATCTGGCATTAGCAGGGAATTTCAATATGACCAACGTGGATGAAATTTTTGCCGATTTGGTAAAGGAAGGGCAGCATCCACGCGACTATGCCGATACATTTGTATTGTTGGAGTCGCTAGGCCATCACCTCGATCGTGAAGTACAATATCAGTTTGATAAATATGGTAAAGATTCGGGCGTAAAGGGCAAGGAATTAAATGATGTGATTGAAGAAAATCTCGATATACCTTTTATGCTTCGCCGTGCCAGCGAAAACTGGGATGGAGGATTCGTTATAGGTGGGTTGATCGGTTGCGGAGACTCGTTTGTATTCCGAGATCCTTGGGGTATTCGTCCTGCATTTTATTATATGGATGACGAGATTGTAGTTGTAGCCTCCGAACGTCCTGTGATACAGACCACCCTAAATCTGGATGTGGCACAGATAAGTGAACTTCCTGCGGGGCAGGCTATTGTTGTGAAAAAGGATGGTACAGTACAGTTTCCCCAGATAATAGAGAAGAAAGAAGCATATGCACCGTGTTCGTTCGAGCGTATTTACTTTTCGCGGGGTTCGGATGCAGATATTTACAGAGAGCGGAAAGAATTGGGTACGCTTTTGTTGCCGGATATTCTGAAATCAATAGATTCCGACCTTAGGAATACGGTGTTTTCGTTTGTGCCGAATACCGCTGAAGTAGCCTTTTATGGAATGACTCAAGGGCTCGAAAACTATATGCAGCAAGTGCGTTTCCGCAAGATCAGGGAGAAAGGCGAGAATATCTCAGACGAAGACCTTACCCGTATTCTCGCTATGAAGGTACGTACCGAAAAAGTGACTATTAAAGATATAAAATTACGTACTTTTATATCGGAAGATAAAGGACGGGACGACCTTGCGGCACACGTTTATGATGTAACATACGATTCTATCCGTCCATATGAAGATAATCTGGTGGTGATAGATGATAGTATAGTGCGTGGGACGACTTTGAAACAGAGTATTATAAAAATGTTGGATCGTTTACATCCGAAAAAAATAGTTGTTGTATCATCTTCTCCCCAAATACGCTACCCGGACTGCTATGGTATAGATATGTCGAGAATGAGCGAATTCGCTGCATTCAGGGCTGCTGTCGAATTGTTAAAAGATAGGGGATTGGAATATATAATAGATGAGGTATATCAAAAATCGCTTGCGCAACGTAATAAACCGAAAGAAGAAGTGGTGAATTATGTGAAGGAGATTTACGCCCCATTTACTGACGAGGAGATATCCGCTAAAATGGCTCAGATGCTTACTCCTGCAGGAACAGAAGCTAAAGTCGAAATCGTATTCCAGAGTATAGAGAACCTGCATAAAGCTTGTCCCGAAAACAACGGAGACTGGTATTTTTCGGGAAATTACCCGACACCGGGAGGAAACCGGATGGTAAATACGGCTTTTCTGAATTATGTAGAAGGAGTAGACAAAAGATCGTATTGAACATTTAATATTTTGAATAACTCTTATCAACAAAAAAATAATTATCTTTGTATGTGAATTTTTTAAAATTCTCCTGCATTACTAAAACGCTGTTATTTCATGAAGATATTAGTTCTTAATGGTCCAAATCTCAATCTATTGGGTAAGCGTGAGCCATCTGTATACGGTAATACTTCGTTCGAAGATTATTACTCGGAGTTGGTCGTTGCTTATAAGGATCGTTGCGAATTATCCTATTTTCAGTCTAACCACGAAGGTGCATTGATTGATAAGCTCCATGAAGTTGGCTTCGAATACAACGGGGTTGTGTTAAATGCCGGGGCATATACACATACATCTATAGCATTGCATGACGCTATCAAATCGATAACTACACCGGTAATAGAAGTACATATTTCTAATATACATACCCGTGAAGAATTCCGGCATAAGTCGATGATAGCTCCGGCTTGTAAGGGGGCAGTTGTTGGTTTGGGTTTGGAATCGTATCGCTTGGCTATCGAATTTTTTGTGAATGAAAAATAAATACTTAATATAATTAAAAACTAGTCTTATGTTTAAGAAAACGAAAATTGTTGCAACAATTTCAGACATGCGTTGTGATGTTGATTTCATCAAATCGCTTTATGCTGAAGGAATCAATGTTGTGAGAATGAACTCTGCACACATGACCGAAGAAGGTTTCGTGCAAGTAATCAATAATGTACGCGCAGTGTCTCCTACTATAGGTATCATGATGGATACTAAAGGTCCGGAAATTCGTACAACTGCTACTGAAAGCGGAGAGAAAATTGTTGTAAAAACAGGAGATAAACTGAAAGTAATCGGCGATATTAATGTAAAGTCGACTCCTGAACAAGTTTCTGTTTCATACCCAAGTATCGTTAAAGACGTTCCTGTAGGTAACGTACTTCTTATCGATGATGGTGAAACTGCATTGAAAGTTATTGAAAAAACAAATGACTATCTGATCGTAGAAGTACAAAATGACGGAACAATCGGTAGCCGTAAGAGCGTGAATATACCGGGAGTAAGCATTCAATTGCCTTCTATCACAGAAAAAGATAAAAAATGTATTGATATCGCAATTAAATACGGCGCTGACTTTATCGCTCACTCATTTGTGAGACATAAAGGAGACGTTTTGGATGTTCAAAAAATATTGGATGCTCAAAACAGCAATATCAAGATTATCGCTAAGATCGAAAATCAGGAAGGTGTTGATAATATCGACGAAATCTACGAACATGCTTATGGTGTGATGGTAGCTCGTGGAGACTTAGGTATCGAAGTTCCTCAGGAAAATATTCCCGGAATCCAACGTCTGCTTATCCGTAAAGCAATCGAATATAAAAAACCGGTTATCGTTGCTACACAAATGTTGCACACTATGATCGAAAATCCACGCCCAACACGTGCTGAAGTAGCCGATATCGCTAACGCTGTATATTACGGAACGGATGCTGTGATGTTGAGTGGTGAAACTGCTTACGGTAAATATCCGGTAGAAGCTGTCCGCACTATGGCTCAGGTAGCCCGTGCTGCTGAAATTTCTAAACTGGAAGAGAAAGATATTCCTGTACCTTTCAGCGATTCGGAATACGACAGAACTTCATTCCTTGCAAAACAAGCCGTTAAATCTTGTAGCCGTTTAGGCGTTAAAGCTATTATCACAGATAGTGTTACAGGACGTACTGCCCGTACTTTGGCTGCTTTCCGTAGCAAAAGCCCGGTTCACGCATTCTGTAGTAATGTAGAAACTGCTCGCCAGTTATCTGTTTGTTATGGTGTAAATGCACATTACCAGGAAGATACCGGTTATACAACTAACAAGCATAAAGAATATTTCCTGAAAGCTATGAAAAAATTAGCTGAAGCGAAAGAATTACATGCTGATGACTATGTAACTTATTTGAGCGGTTCGTTTACTGATGGAAAGGGTGGTACTTCATTCCTTGAAATAGAAAAAGTAGGAAGCGTTTTGGAGGCTGGTGACAAATATTTCGTACCAGTTGAATAAGTAGAATTCTTTAGGAAATCTATATATTTACGAAGTGGTAATGATTCTACATTACCACTTCTTTTTTTGTTAAGTTTTAAATGAAATAATTATGACTGACGCTATAGAGGAATATATATTATCCCATATAGACGACGAAGGAGATTTGCTAAGGAATCTGAATAGAGATGCGCATGTCAATCTATTGCGTCCCCGTATGTTGTCAGGACATTTACAGGGGCGGTTACTGAAAATGTTTTGCCGGATGGTTCAACCGAAGCGGATTCTGGAGATTGGCACATATACCGGCTACGCAACACTATGTTTGGCAGAGGGAGCGGACGATGATGCCGAAATACATACATTAGAGGTAAATGACGAGTTGGAAGATTTTATAATGAAGCATTTACATAAATCGAAACTCGAAGACAAAATACACTTACATGTAGGTGATGCCCTCGATATAATTCCAACTCTGAATGGGGTGTTCGATCTTGTGTTTATTGATGCCAATAAGAGGCACTATTGTCAATACTACGATCTTATATTTGACAAAGTAAAATCAGGAGGGCTTATTATTGCAGATAATACATTGTGGGACGGAAAGGTTTTGGAAATACCGCATCATACCGATAAGCAAACGATAGGTATACAGGAGTTTAATGATAAGATAGCAAAAGACGATAGAGTAGAAAAGGTGATCTTGCCAATCAGGGATGGACTTACTCTTATCTGGAAAAAGTAAGGATACTCTAGAAATTGATTGTATCTTTGTCCTTCAGACTCGTAGTTATTGGCTGCGATAAATCATATACAATATACATATATTTAAATGGAAACAACAAGACAACAAAAGATAAACCGTTTGATTCAGAAAGAACTCGGGGAAGTATTCCTTCTGCAAACAAAAGGAATGCCGGGTATATTGGTGTCGGTCAGTGCAGTAAGGATCAGTCCCGACTTGAGCGTAGCGAAAGCATATCTGAGTATTTTCCCTTCGAATAAAGGAGCTGAATTATTGGAAAATATCAAGGCAAATGTCAAGGCTATTCGTTTCGATATTGGTCAACGCTTAGGAAAGCAATTGCGTATTATACCCGAATTGGTCTTTTATCTGGATGATTCATTGGATTATCTTGAGAACATCGACCGTCTTCTCAATACAGATAACAAGCAGGAAGACAAGGAGTGAATCTTTCATTTTACATAGCCCGAAGATATCTATTCTCTAAAAAGTCGCACAATGCGATCAATGTCATATCGATGGTATCGGTATGTGGTATTGCTATTGCGACTATGGCTATAGTGTGCACACTCTCCATCTTTAATGGTTTTACAAAACTGGTTTCCGACTCATTCAGTGTGATGGATCCTGACCTGCAAATTACAGTGGCTAAGGGAAAGGCCTTTGATCCCGGAACTAAAGTGTTTGACGAAGTCAGAGGACTGCCTGAGATTGATATTATATCTGAGACCGTAGAGGATAATGCGTTAGTAAAATACGGCGACCGGCAAACCCCGGTACAGATAAAAGGAGTGTCAAAACACTTCCGGGACATGGTAAACACAGAAAGGCTGGTTACGTATGGTGAGTTCAGCCTACGCGAGGGCGATGTCGACTTTTGTGTCGCTGGTGTAGGTGTTGCTGCAAATCTCGGATTGAGAATCGATAATATCTCCCCGATAGAAATATACTCGCCAAAGCGTGATGTAAAAGTTCAACTAGCAAATCCTTCCAGTGCTTTTACTACAGCTTATACATATCCCGCCGGAATTTTCACACTCAATCAGGTTAAGTATGATGAGAATGTTATTCTGGTGTCATTAGAACTGGCACGTGAATTATTCAGATATTCCAGCGAGGTATCGTCTTTAGATATCAAACTGAAAAACAATGAGAACACGAATGAAGCCAAAACGAAAATACAAAAATTACTGGGAGATGATTATCTGGTGAAAGACCGGTTCGAGCAGCAAGCTGATTCTTTCCGGATGGTAAATGTAGAGAAGTGGGTAACATTCCTTATTCTGGCTTTTATACTCGTTATTGCTGTATTTAATGTCGTCGGGTCACTTTCGATGCTTATACTGGATAAGAGTGCTGATATTGATATCCTTCGACATATGGGGGCAAATAATGCCCTGATCACGCGTATCTTCAAGATTGAAGGATGGCTTATATCTATGACCGGGGCTGTTTCCGGAATAATTATAGGCTTGGTTTTATGTCTGATTCAACAACATTTTGGTATCCTGAAACTTGGACAAGATGCCGACGCATTTGTAATAAACGCCTATCCGGTACAGGTAATGGTATCAGATATTCTTTTTGTTTTTATTACGGTAACAGTTATAGGAGGGCTGATAGTTCTTTATCCTGTTAATAACCTGAAAAAACGGCTTAATCGAAAAGTTTAACTTGTGTTATGTACACATTTGATGCCGTTGTTTTTAAAGGGTTTTGCAAAATAGAGACAACAATTGATATTACATTTTGTTTACTTTGTTGTTAAAAATAGTTTACATTTTTATTTTTTTGACTTATCTTTGTCTAGTACGAAAAAGACACGTATCTACCATTATAGGATTCTACATATATGAAGAATAATTTTTTCGACCGATTTGTTCCTAAAGAGAACAAATTCTTCCCTCTACTAAGCCAAATGGCTGATGTGATTTTATCAGCATCCGAATTGATTATCGCTTGTGTTCAAGCTAAAAATCATGCAGAAGCAGTAGAGCTTTATAAAAAAGTAAAAGATCAGGAACGCAGAGGCGATAAACTACAAGCCAAGATCTTTGAAGAGTTGAACAACACATTTATTACTCCATTCGACAGAGAAGATATCAATGCATTGTCAAGCAGAATGGACGATGTTGTAGATCATATCAACAGCTGTGCAAAAAGGATTATGCTGTATAGCCCGAAAGTGATGCCCGAAAGCGCGAGGCTTCTTGCTCAATTGGTACGTGAGTCGGGAGAGTGTCTGACCAAGGCAATAGATGAGTTGGATGTACTGAAAAAGACTCCGGCTAGAGTAACTGAATATTGTGAAAAATTGCATGAGATAGAATCTAAAGCGGATGATGTGTATGAGCATTTTCTGATAGACTTGTTCGAAAATGAAAAAGACGCTATCGAAGTTATCAAGCTGAAAGATATTTTACACGAGCTAGAGAAGGCGACTGATACACAGGAAGCGGTGGGTAAGATAATCAAAACTATCATCATCAAATATTCATAAAAAAGCTATTCGATGACATTACTGATAATTATAATAATCCTCGCTCTTATATTCGATTTTATCAACGGTTTTCATGATGCGGCTAATTCAGTGGCAACGGTGGTTTCGACAAAAGTATTAACGCCCCGTCAGGCTGTGTTATGGGCTGCATTTTTTAATTTTGTAGCACTTTTCATCGCAAAATATCTGATCGGACAGTTCGGTATTGCCGATACGGTTGCTAAGACCGTAGAGCCCGAATTCATAACATCACATGTTGTGATAGCCGGACTTATAGCCGCAATTGCATGGAATCTTATTACCTGGTGGTTTGGTATCCCGTCGTCGTCGTCTCACACTCTTATCGGAGGATTTGCCGGTGCCGGTATTGCCGGATACGGATTCGAGTCGGTGCATCTGGGTACTGTCGGTGTTATCATCATATTCATATTTATAGCTCCGCTTATAGGTATTGTCGGTGGTAATATAATCACTTTGATTACTTTACATCTGGCAAGGAAGATTAAGCCGGGAAAAGCCGATAAATGGTTCAAACGCTTACAACTAGTGTCGTCAGCTATGTTGAGTATCGGCCATGGATTGAACGACTCTCAAAAAGTTATGGGTATTATAGCTGTTGCTCTTATTGCAGCATCAAAAGCCGATCCTAACATTCATGAATTTTTCTATATGACAGATATCAATAAGGATATGCATATCTGGGTGCCTGTTGCCTGTTTTACAGCTATCGCTGTTGGTACAATGGCAGGAGGATTCAAGATTATGAAGACCATGGGAAATAAGATCACTAAAATTACTCCGCTCGAGGGTTTTTGTTCTCAGGTTGCGGGTGCTACTACTCTCTTTATTACCGAAAAATTACATGTGCCGGTAAGTACAACACACGTAATAACCGGTAGCATTATTGGCGTTGGTTCTGTAAAACGTTTGGCAGCAGTGCGATGGGGAGTAACCAAAGATCTTTTGTTGGCATGGATTATAACAATTCCTATCAGTGCAGTTATGGCAGGTATTATATATTGGATATTAGGTTTCTTTATCTAAATTTTTTCAGAGGTAAGTAACTTTAAAATATACTAGGGTGAGAAGATTGAATATCTTCTCACTTTTTATTTTGTGTACCTCTATGGCTTGTTTTGTATGGAACGTAATACCCCGGTGTTTTACTATCACATATTATTATCCTCACTTAAAGAAATAAAAACGGGTTCAATTAAATCAATTGAACCCGTTTTATATATAATGATACTATTTACTAGTTGTTCATTCTATTGTTTGTTTTAATCATCGGCACGAGGTGCTCCCGGACTTTTCAGATCAGGATTGACAAGGAATGTACATGCTCTGACGTTGGTATGATAATACAAATAGAATGTACCACACGTGGCATCTGTAACTGCGAGTCGCAAATACCTGCGTGAAGGGTTTGCTATTGTGCTGGTGAACATATAAGTGGTAGAGGTTGACCTAAATGTAGGATTTGTTTCTCCGGTCAGATTAACCCATGTTCCGGTACCGGCAGTGTTGTTATTGTATGCCCATTGGTATGTGAAGACTCCGCTACCACCGGTGGCAGCTTGTCCGACAATAATCGCCTGATAGGGACAGAAAGTTGCTTCCTGCATTACTCCATCCAGATCGGCAACACTTACAGGATCATATACCGATATATATATACTGTCTTTTACTGTTATACCACACGAAATACTATTTATTTCAACTTTATACCATCCTTCGTTCACTTTGGTTGCATTAGGTACCACAGGATTTTTTTCGTTAGAGGTGAATCCGTTCGGACCTGTCCAAGAATAAGTTGCATTTGTAACTGTAAATCCATTGACGGTGATGGGTGATCCGTAACATACAGGTGTTACCCCATAGGCTAAAGCTGTTCTGTCTAGAGAAACAAGTGTAACCTGCTGATTAAAAGAGTTACCGCAACTGTCGGTCATACGTACGGTATAGGTCTCATTCGCTATACCAAAGTTTCCGAGGTCGATTGCACTGCTCGAGGTCATTGGCGGAGTCAATTGAGTTGTATTCGTCGCATCATATACAGTATAAGTATATGGAGTAACACCGTTCGTTGCTTGTAAGGTAAGATATCCGGTCTGACCGGAAGGACACGAATATGCACTTGTTTTATCTGTATCCAAAGCCATCGGAGCAGGATTGTAAACGATCGTATCCAACTTTATCGCACAAGCACTGATGCTGTTTGTTGTCATTACTCCCAGAATATAAGTTCCTGGAATATTAAGTAAGAAGTAGTCGTTACTAGTACTAGCTATAACTTTAGACCCGGCACCACTTCCCGATGGTACTGACGTCATACGATAATACACGGTAGCAAGAGGATTACCATTGTTGGAAATACCTCCTGTTGGATAGAGTTGCATACCCATACAGTCCTGTGTTGTGGTATAGCCTATATTATCCCCCGTATAACCTCCTACTATATTTGCTGTTGCGGTATAAGTTTGACCACAATGGATAACAGTAGCTGTATATTCACCGGGTGGAAGATTGGTTTCAGGAAAAGTATAGTAATAACCAGTACTGCCGCTGGTTGAATTTGTAGTGAAAGTGTAGGTTTGACTTGTATATCCATCAGGCCCTGTGACTGTAATTGTTGAGCCGGCTTTATAGGCTTTGTACGAGTTCCCTGCTGATACTCTTAATTGACCTCTGTTATCGTAGCAGGTAGAAGTACTGCTTTTAGTCAAGGTAAAGCTATCAGCAATATAAGTTGCCCGTGGTAGATTGAAGGACGTAGTAATAGTATAATTGTCCCAATTAGGATAAACGAAAGTAAATGTATATGTTACATCATATTGTAGGCCATCAATTGTTTTGGAGCTTGTAGTTGTCAATGTATCGAGTTTAAATACAACACCAAATTCATCGGTTACCGTTACATAGCAGGGTAAAGCCGATTCACCTTCACATGGGGTACCTGCATTTGTATAATAAGTTCTTTTATAGGAATCACAATTATTGTATTCGGGATAAGTACTAATAGTATTAAATGTGACTGATGGTTTTGTTGACGACGGTGTACCTCCAACCATCGAATAATTGTTCTGGATAACAAATCCTGAAGCATCGGTAATTCTCAGATATTGGTCATCTCCAGGATTACATGCCCAAGTAAAATTTGTATCAGTATATAAATAATTATCATTGTAATATACTTGTGACCCGTCTGACTTATTAGTGACTTCGATTGTCAGAGGATAGCAGAACATATTATAGTAAGGGTAGCTGGTTTTCGAATAAGTAAGATTATAAGTTCGGACACCGGTACAGATATTAGTACTGTAGGTCATAGATGTCTGATACGGGTTATAAGTATTGAAGGATGTAATGGCTGTTGGACAACTTTTTACCCTGGTATAAACAGTTAAAGAATTTGCGGTATAAAAATCCGATACACTATTCGGGCTCAGATCAAACAAGTCTCTGTATGTTGAACTTGATCCGCTAAAGTATCTCACTTGGAACCAGTTTTCATCTTTGGGCGTTTCCCCTACAGGTGCTATCCCATATTCAAATAATCCGTCATAGTAATACCTGTACCAGTCGGGATAGGTAGTGGATGAATAACTATAATATGGTTGATAATAGAACTTCGAGCATTCGGTACCATCTCCGTATGGGTAAAAATACCTCTGATTAGATCCCGGAGGAACAGTAGTAATTTCATCGATTATAAATGACGCTGTGGCAGTATAGCAGCCGTCGTTGGTGGCAACTGTATATGTTCCGGAAGGCCAGGTACCGTCGAGCGTATAGCGCCATCCGGCAGTGGCCGATCCACTGGTTGCTCTAGTCGCACTTACTGTTTGCGGAACAGTAACTCCCGAGGGGGCGGATGTAATGGTAAAGGTTGGCGTAGTGGTTTGATTTCCGTTTTCCATGAATACAACGATAAGCCCAGTGCTGCAATTTGCGTACGAATTACGTGAGGTCGGTACAGACGCGCTACTGGTCGCTGCCGTGGCAACAAAAGACAACCGGGGTTCTACATAATCACCGGTGACTACTACATTATTTATAGTACGTACAATAGGCTCTCCGGATATGCTGCCACAGTAACCGGCAGCCTCCAGATTATAAGTACCCGGAGGCAGGTCGTTAAACACATTAGTACTCACAGGCCCTATGGAAAGGCTCCCTGTTACAGACTTTAGTGAGTATTGCTGGCTTACCAGATTCTCTGCAGAAGCCCCCGAAAATGTAATCGTAATACTACCGTTGCTCTGGCAGGTGGAAGGTGTAACTGTCGATGTCGCAATAACATCGCTACAATCCTGTGAATATACAGCCATAGTTGTAAAGCAGACTATATATATAAATGCCAATAATTTCTTCATCTTACTTTGAATGTAATCTATTTTATCCGATCTGTTTTATTTTAATCTTCAGTTTTCGGTCCACCCGGATTTTTCAAATCAGGATTGACTAGGAACGTACATGCTCTAACATTAGTATGGTAATACAAATAGAATGTGCCACAGGTTGCATCCGTTACCATAAGACGGAGGTATCTGCGTGAAGGGCTTGCTGCTGTACTTGTAAACATATAAGTAGTAGAAGTTGTTTTAAAAGTCGGATTTGTTTCTCCACTCAGGTTAGACCATGTTCCGGTACCGGCAGCATTGGTATTATATGCCCATTGGTATGTGAAACTTCCACTACCCCCGGTGGCAGCCTGTCCGGCAATAATAGCCTGATAGGGGCAAAAGGTTACTTCCTGCATTACTCCATCCAGATCGGCAATATTTATAGGATCATATACCGATATGTATATACTGTCTTTTACTGTTATGCCGCACGATGTACTGGCTATCTCAACCTTATACCATCCTTCATTGACTTCAGTTGCATTAGGCACCACAGGGTTCTTTTGGTCAGAGGTGAATCCGTTCGGCCCTGTCCATGTATAGTTAGCATTTGTAACTGTAAATCCATTGACGGTGATAGGCGAGCCGTAACATACAGGGCTTTGTCCGTAAGCTAGGGCTGTTCTGTCGAGAGAAACGAGGGTTACCTGTTGGTCAAAAGAGTTTCCGCAATTGTCGGTAATACGAACTGTATAGGTTTCGTTTGCTACACCAAAGTCACCGAGATCAATTGCACTTTCCGAAGTCATAGGTGGGGTTAACTGCGTTGTATTCGATTCGTCATAAACGGTATAGGTATACGGTGCAACCCCGTTTGTAGCCATAAGTGTCAGATATCCGGTCTGGCCAGAAGGGCAAGAATATGCACTTGTCTTGTCCCTATCCAGAGCCATTGGTTGCGGATTATACACTATTGTATCTGTCTTTATAGCACATCCTGTAAGACTATTTGTGGTCATCACCCCCAGAATATAGGTTCCTGCAGTATTAAGTAAGAAATAGTCGCCACTTGTGCTTGATATTACTTTCGAACTGGCGCTACTTCCGGATGGAGCCGACATCATGCGATAATACACGGTAGCAAGAGGATTACCATTGTTGGAAATACCACCGGAAGGATAGAGCTGAGTACCCATACAATCCTTAGTTGTTGTATAAGTTGGTTTATCAGCGGTATATCCACCTATTATATTTGCCGTTGTCGTATAAGTTTGCCCACAAAATAGAACAGTAGCTGTATATTCACCCGGAGGAAGGTCGGTTTCAGCGAAATCCCTGTAATATCCGGTACTGGTAGTGACTGTATTTGAAGTATAGGTATAGGTCTGGCTTGTATATCCATCAGGACCTGTAATTGTTATTACTGTACCTGCTTTGTAACATTTATTCGAATTTCCGGTAGAGACTCTTAACGTTCCGGCATTTTCCTTACATGCGGAGATTCCGGATTTTGTAAGTGTAAAGCTGTCGGCGATATAGGTCGCCCGCACCAAATTAGAAGTTGTAGTAAGAGTGTAATTATCCCAATTAGGATAAACCGCAGTGAACGTATATAATACCCCGTACTGTAAGTTATCTATTATTTTAGTTGCAGTGCTGGTCAATGTATCCTGGAGGACAACCGTACCCACATTGTCGGTTACTGTTACATAGCAAGGAAAAGCAGATTCATCATCACATGGAGTACCGGAGCCTGTATAATAACTCCTTTTGTAAGAATCACAATTATTGTATTCAGGATAAGAACTTACAGTGTTGAGATAAAATGTCGGTTTTGAAGACGATGGAGTTCCACCGACCATTGAATAATTTGTCTGTATTTTATATCCGGAAGCGTCGGTTACATTCAGGTATTGATCATCTCCGGGGGCACAATCCCATGTGAAATTAGCATCTGTATAAACATAGTTGTCGTTATTGTATACCACTGATCCGTCTGACTTGTTGGTTATGGTTATAGTCAGCGGATAACAAAAAGTATGATAGTAACCATAGGAACTCTTTATATAATTTGGTCTGTAGGTTCTGACTCCTGTACAAGTATTTTGTGTATAAGTCATGGCCGTACTGTTCTGATTATAAGTGTTGTAGGATGCCATTGAAGTGGGGCAACCCTTTACTCTGGTGTAGACTGTTAAAGAATTGGATGTATAAAAGTCCGATACTTTATTATTACTGATATCAAATACATCCTGATAAGTTGCGCTCGATCCATTAAAATATCTGATCTGAAACCAGTTTTCATCTTTGGGCATTTGCCCTACGGGTGCTATTCCATATTCAAACATCCCGTCTGAATAATACCGGTACCAGTCCGGATAAGCAGCCATAGTATAATAATAGTATGGTTGGTAAACAAATTTAGAGCAATCAGTACCGTCTCCGTATGTTAGAAAACTTGATGCACTTGAACTTCCCGGAGGTACTGTTGTGAGTTCTTCGATGACGAAGGTTGCAGCAGCAGAGTAACAACCATCGTTGGCAACTACGGTATATGTGCCTGCCGGCCAGGTTTCGTCGAGCATATAACGCCATCCGGCTGTAGCCGATCCGCTGGTTCCTTTAGTCGCACCTACTGTTTGTGGTACTGTTACACCATTGGGGGCGGATGTGACAGTAAAGGTAGGCATATCAGCCTGATTACCATTTTCTAGTAATACCACTATTAGGCCGGTATTACAACCTGTGTATGACTTACGGGATGTCGGAACAGTTGTTGAAGGTGTTGGTCCCGGGGCAACAAAAGATAACCGGGGTTCTTCGTAAGACCCGGTAACTACTACACCATTGATGGTGCGCACAATTGGTTCACCGGATATGCTGCCACAGTAACCGGCAGCCTCCAGGTTATAAGTTCCCGGAGGCAGGTTAGAAAATACATTGGTACTGACAGGGCCTATAGAGAGACTTCCTGTTGTCGACTTCAGCGAGTATTGCTGGCTTACCAGATTTCCAGCTGAAGCTCCTGAAAATGTAATCGTAATAGAACCGTTGCTTTGGCAGGTTGAGGCTGTAACTGTAGCTGTAGCAGTAACATCGCTACAATCCTGAGAATATACAGCCATCGTTGCAAAGCAGACTATATATATAAATATCAAAAATTTCTTCATTTGCTTCGAATATAATATTTATATTATGGATCGGTTCTATCTTATTTTAATCTCCGGCTCTCGGTGCTCCGGGACTCTTGAGATCGGGATTTACAAGGAACGTACAAGCTCTTACGTTGGTATGGTAATACAAATAGAATGTACCACATGTGGCATCTGTAATTGCGAGCCGCAAATATCTGCGAGAAGGACTTGCTGCTGTACTAGTAAACATATAAGTGGTCGAAGTTGTTCTAAACGTAGGATTTGTTTCTCCGGTCAGATTAACCCATGTTCCGGTACCGGCAGTGTTGTTATTGTATGCCCATTGGTATGTAAAGCTTCCGCTACCTCCGGTTGCTGCTTGTCCGGCAATAACCGCCTGATAGGGGCAAAAGGTTACTTCCTGCATTACTCCGTCCAGATCGGCAACACTTACAGGGTCATATACCGCTATATATATACTGTCTTTTACGGTTATATTACAAGCGGCACTGTTAATCTCTACTTTATACCATCCTTCGTTCACTTCGGTTGCATTAGGTATCACAGGGTTCTTCTCACTTGAGGTGAATCCATTTGGCCCGGTCCATTTGTAAGTAGCATTTGTAACTGTAAATCCGTTTATATTGATAGGTCCACCGTAGCATACGGGAGTTCCTCCATATGCCAAAGCCGTCCTGTCGAGAGAGACAAGGGTAACCTTCTGGGGAAATTCGTTGTCGCACTGGTCTACCATGCGTACTGTATAGGTTTCGTTTGCTACACCAAAGTTACCGAGGTCTATTGCAGTGCTCGAAGTCATAGGTGGGGTCAGTTGCGTTGTATTCGATTCATCATATACTGTATAAGTATATGGCGGTACTCCGTTTGTCGCCTGTAAAGTAAGGTATCCGGTTTGTCCTGAAGGACAAGAATATGCACTCGTTTTATCTGGATCCAAAGCCATAGGTTGAGGATTGTATTCTATAGTATCTAATTTAATGGCACATCCGGTAAGGCTATTTGAATACATCAGACCCAGAACATAAGTTCCTGCAGCATTAAGAGTAAAATAGTCTCCGCTACCATTGGTTATAACTTTAGAGTTATCCCCTCCGCTCGGTACAGTAGTCATACGGAAATATGCAGCACTCAAAGGTGTTCCATTGTTGGAAACACTTCCTGAAGGGAAAAGTCTTAGACCTGTACAATCCTGTGTCGTAGTATAGCTCAGGCTCTCGCCTACATATCCCGCTGCTATAGTAGCTTTTGTGGTATAGGTTTGCCCACAAAATAGAACAGTAGCTGTGTATTCACCAGGGGGAAGATAGGTTTCAGCGAAATTTCTATAGTAGCCGGTACTGGTTGAGGTTGTATTCGCTGTATAAGTATAGGTTTGGCTTTCATACCCATCGGGTCCTGTGATTGTTATTACTGTACCTGCTTTGTAACATTTAGACGAACTGTTGGTAGCAACTCTTAATATACCTGTATTATCGCTACAGGTAGAGGTGCTGGTTTTAGTCAGGATAAAACTGTCGGCAATATAAGTCGCCCGTGGCAGATTTGATGTTGCGGTAGATGTATGGTTACCCATATTTGGATATACCGCAGTAAATGTATATGTTATCCCATACTGTAAGCCATCAACCGTTTTAGAGCTTGTCGTTGTCAATGTGTCCTTTTGAAATACATTACCAAATTCGTCAGTTATGGTTACATAACATGGAAAGGTCAAATCGGCATCACAATTGTTTGTACTATAGGTCCTTTTGTAAGAATCGCAATTGTTATATTCAGGATAGCTACCTACTGAATTAAGGGTTATTCCTATTGCTGTAGTTGTACCCCCAGTCATTGAATAATTATTCTGGATTACCAATCCTGAAGCATCAGTTATGGTCAGGTACTGGTCATCTCCCGGATTACAAGCCCATGAGAAATTAGTATCAGTATACAAATAATTATCATTGTAATACACAGACGATCCATCCGATTTGTTTGTTATTTCGATAGTTAGCGGATAACAGAACATATTATAGTAAGGATAGCTGGTTTTTGAATAAGTAAAACTATAAGTACGGATACCGGAACATGCATTAGTACTGCTAGTTATAGATCTCTGATACGGGTTATAAGTATCGTAAGATGTAATGGCTGTTGGACAACTTTTTACCCTGGTATAAATAGTTAAAGAATTTGTGGTATAAAAATCGGATACACTATTCGGACTCAGATCAAACAAGTCTCTATACGTTGAACTGGATCCACTAAAGTATCTGACCTGGAACCAGTTTTCATCTTTGGGCGTTTCCCCTACAGGTGCTATCCCATATTCAAATAATCCGTCATAGTAATACCTGTACCAGTCGGGATAGGTAGTGGATGCATAACTATAATATGGTTGATAATAGAACTTCGAGCAGTCGGTACCATCTCCGTATGGGTAAAAATATCTCTGATTAGTTCCCGAAGGAACAGTTGTAAGCTCATTAAGTACTAATGATGCCGTTGCAGTATAACAACCATCGTTAACAGCTACAGTATATGCTCCTGCCGGCCATGTGCCGTCGAGCGTATAACGCCATCCTGCAGTAGCCGATCCACTGGTTGCTCTGGTCACATTCACAGTTTGCGGAACAGTAACGCCCGAGGGGGCAGATGTGATGGTAAAGGTTGGCGTAGTGGTTTGATTTCCGTTCTCCATAAATACAACGATAAGCCCTGTACTGCAATTTACATACGAATTACGCGAGGTAGGTATTGATGCAGTACTGGTGGCAGTAGGAGCTACAAATGACAGCATAGGTTCTTTATAATCACCTGTAATCGTTACATTGTTGACTGTACGTACAATGGGCTCGCCACTTAAACTACCACAGTAGCCTGCTGCCTCGACGTAATAGCTACCCGGAGGCAGGTCGTTAAACACATTAGTGCTGACAGGCCCTCTAGCTATGCTTCCTGTAATAGATTTTATCGAGTATTGTTTGCTTACGAGATTCTCAGCCGACGTTCCTCCAAGGGTAACTGTAATCGAACCGTTACTCTGGCAGGTCGAAGGTGAGGGTGTCGCTGTGATAGTGACATCGCTACAATCCTGTGAATATACAGCCATACTTGTCAGGCAGACCATATATATAAGTGTCAATAATTTTTTCATTATGTCGTTCAAGATAATATTTATACTATAGTGACAGGTTCTATTGTTATGCTTCCTGTAATAGATTTAGTGAGTGTTGTTTGCTTGTCGGGTTCTGAACCGAAGCCCCTCCAAGAGTAGCTGTGATACAGCTATTACTCTGAAAGGTAGAAGAGAAGGATATAGCAGTGATAGTTACATCACTACAATCCCGGATATAAACAACCGAAATGAAGAGTATAATCCCCAAAAACAGATAAAATAATTTTTTCATAATTAGCTTCCTATTTTCAAGGTCTTATGTAGATCATTTCACATTTTCCTGCGAGTGTTTGTCCCGGATATTTGGAAGATCCGTAAACAATATTATCAAAAGTTATGGTCAATTGGTTACCCGATTCTTTAATGGTGTAGTCAAATAGTTGAATGCTATTGCCGGATTCTGTAGATTCGGTGGTTTCTTTCTTATTTG
This sequence comes from Indolivaga macrotermitis, assembly GCF_900128985.1. Classification (GTDB taxonomy): domain Bacteria; phylum Bacteroidota; class Bacteroidia; order Bacteroidales; family Dysgonomonadaceae; genus Dysgonomonas_A; species Dysgonomonas_A macrotermitis. The sequence continues at coordinate 532,308 of NZ_FQUC01000001.1, forward strand.
ATTGAGGTTCAGCCAATGTTAATACATTCTCCGAATTCACATTGTACTTATTATCATCACCTAAAATTTGGACTGTGGTAATTTTACCGTCGGTTAACTCCAGCGATTTGAAAACCGGAAGAACAGGGAAGTCCCAGTCTGAGGTCATAATCTGCACAGAGTCGTTAAGGGTCTTGACAAAAAGCTGAGACTTAGAGTCATTATTGTGTACAGTCAGCACCACTCTGTCTATACGAAGAGAATCTTGCGAATATACGGCTGTAGTTGCTATACAAACTACATATATAAATATCAGTAATTTTTTCATTTTTCTTTGAACATTATATTCATAAATGTTTTTTCGGATGTAGTGTAATTTGCAACTACACTATAGCTTAATACTCCTGCTGCCGAAACAGAGACAGATGTATAAACCAAGGGGTCGTAATAAAGGACAAAGTAGTCCATATCTGCAGATGTTGCAGCAACAGTCAGAGCAGCTGCTGTAGCACTCTTAACTTTTGGAGTACCATACTGCGATTTATAGATATCAAACAATTTAACAGTGAAGACGCCAGCTGAATAAGTGTAATTTGTAGCATCGGGCAATGCATCTTCTTCGATTGGAAGAACTACCGAAGGCATATAAAACTGGAGTTTTTTAGTTCCGGTGATAGGTATCCATAAACCCGAATTAGCTCCTGCTCCGTTATCTGCAGTAGCTTTGTAATAGTAATATCCGATTGTTGTTAGATTTATAGTCTTGCCTGCAGGGGCTGTTGCAGCTGCTGTAACATATACAACGGCACCATCTTGTGCAGCCGCATATTGTGCATTCTTGCTAGCCAGTTGATCTCCTGTCAACCGGGGAGCGATTAAACCTTCGGCTGTTGTAGCACCTGTATTTGAAGCTACAACATCGAGCGTGGCCACAGGGCTGTCGGTATTTACTCCTACCTGAGCAAACATAACGCTGTTTACGCACATAAAAGAGATTAGGGATAAGTATAGTTTTAATTTTTTCATTTTCAGATGTATTTTAATTGATTATTTTATTTTTCCCTGAGCATTATATTCATAAATGTTTTTTCAGATGGTGTATATCCGCTTACCAGATAATACGTCATCACTCCGGCTGTAGTTACAGAGACCGAAGTATATACAGTTGTGTCATAATAGAGTATAAAGTAATAGTAGTCAGTTGCAGTATTACTTCCCGTTTGCAGAGAAGCTATGGAGTTACTGGATGCTTTAGGATTACCCAGTTGCTCCTTGAAGAGACCGAATAGGTTAACCGTAAACCTGTTGGTTGCAGGAGCAGTATAATATGTATTATCGGGTAATGAATACATATCCGTTGGTAAAAGAAGCGTTGGAACGTAAAATTGTTCTTTCGTTTCGTCGGCAAATGCTATCCATAAGCCAGCTCCACTTTCGGCTGTAGCATCATAAAAGTAGTATCCGATACTTTTTATGTTTTTCGTTTTTCCGGTAGTGGCCGACGCCACTTCGGTAACGTAAACCATAGTTCCGTTTTGAGCAGTTCCATATTGAGCATTTTTAGCAGTCAATTGATTTCCTGTTAACCGGGGGGCGATAAAACCTTCTGCAGTCGAGGCATCAGTAGCAATGGCTGCTACATCCAATGTGGCAGAAGAAGTGGTCTTACCTATTCCTACCTGGCTGAATGCCGTCATAGTAAACAGGGAAAATACAATGGAAAAAAATAATTTAACTTTCATTCCTAATATTCATTTGTGGTTAAACAAAACTGTTTTTTTAATTTCTTGAATTATGTTGTGTTTTATTAACGCATTGTTTTTTATCAATACATTATTAACAGAGTTTTTTAACTATTCAATTTATAATTATTTATTATTGGAGATTTTTTTGAAACCTGAAACAGAAGAAAATTAACCAAGTAGGCATGATGTATTTTTTATACTTATCATTCTATCTGGGAGCAGTTTCCTGTGTTCGAATCTCAGATATTTGAGTTTACTTCTTAGAATTATTAGCACTCTAAAAGAGACTGTAATCTTTAAAATAGAGATCATAGAATTGTTGCGTAAATAACATAATGTGTCGTTCGGACGTTGCTTTCGATCTCCAAAAGTAAAACAAATTTATCGAATAATGAATAAATTATAAACATTTAATAATTAGTTTCTTATCTTTTTTTTATAAAATCGTGTTGTAGAGCGCGGTTTAGCGCTCTATTCCCGACTTTTTACAGTTAAAATTTAACTTGTATATTCATGCTATATACCCTGTTTTTGTTAAAAAATCACTGAAGTTTATCAGTCTAAACCCGGTTGTACGTATAGGTAGAATAATGCTGGATGTTTCTGTGTTGCGTTTAATATACGCACTTGGTGCTTTGGGCAAGAGTATCCCAAATGATAAAGGAATTTTTGTTTTCATTGTCGTTTCGTTTTGAATTGTTGTTCTCAGAGTTTGTACCCTGCTTGTTGTTATTGAAAGGATGTTTACGTTCTGATTTATGTTTGGGTTTTACTTCAAAGCACATAAAGTCTGCGCAGAGGTTAAAATGTTTGTTTTCTCTAAAGTTCGAAGTTCTCGGTATATTGCGGATTTCCTGTGATTTTAAAGAATTTTGTATCTTGAAATTTATGGAGCAAGAAGGCTGTCTTGTTCGTAATATTTGCACAAAAAGATGCAGCAAAGTGCATCCGCTGCACCCTGCTGCATAAGGTAGTTGACTTATGTGTAAACTGTTATAAGATGTAGTACTCAAACGACAACAAAACAACAATGATCCTACCCGACACAGTTTACCCGGCCAACATACTATTTGAAATTGGATATATATGACAAGCCAAACGAAGACATAAATAAAAGCCCCGTCATTTTGACACAATAGATTTTTTCGCTTAGTTAACGCATCAGGTGCGTCTCTCTCTCTCTCTCTCTCTCTCTCTCTCTCTCTCTCTCTAATATTTCAGCATAAACAGGCAAGTTTAAATTGTTAAAATTTAAGCTGTTGTTGAATATTTTATATGTGAAAATATTTGTCATCCGGAGATTGTCGTGAGTTGTTTTGTGTCGCAAATATAAGAAATGTTTTCAATTGAACAAAAAATGAGTTCTAAACGTATATAGTATATCATAATTATAAAATGAATCCTATCTGAATTATTCTCAACCTGAATATTTGATAATAAGATGATTGGCGTATAATTATGAAATAAATAATAAGGGTGGGGGATGTCTTTAGATACATTCCTTTATTTATAGCTATCTTTGGAGTATATATTATCATGTAGTATTAGATTATTATGGATTTTCAAATAACATCGGCTTATAAACCGACGGGAGATCAGCCTACTGCGATTAAAGCATTGGTGGATGGTCTGAATAACCATGTTCCGTTTCAGACCCTATTGGGGGTAACGGGATCGGGCAAGACGTTTACTGCGGCTAATGTTATCAATCAGGTAAATAAGCCTACTTTGGTGTTGAGTCACAATAAAACATTGGCAGCCCAGCTTTATAGCGAGTTTAAAGGTTTTTTTCCGGATAATGCGGTTGAATATTTCGTTTCGTATTACGACTATTATCAGCCCGAAGCATATATTCCCTCTACTAATACTTATATAGAAAAAGACTTGTCAATTAATGACGAAATAGAAAAGTTACGTTTAGCAGCTACCTCGTCGTTATTGTCAGGACGGAAAGACGTAATTGTAGTCTCTTCAGTTTCTTGTCTTTATGGTATGGGAAATCCTGAGGACTTTAAGAGTAATACAATACTTGTATCTAAGAATAAAAAGCTCGGCAGAGACAATTTCTTACGCGCTCTGGTCGATTGTCTATATTCACGTAATGAAGTTGATTTCGAGCACGGGAATTTCAGGGTAAAAGGTGATACGGTAGACATATATCTGGCATATGCCGAAATTATTATCCGGGTGATGTTTTGGGATGAAGAGATAGAATCGATTGAAAGTATCGATCCTCAAAGCGGAGTTAAAATTGAATCGTTCGAAGAATACCGTATTTATCCGGCTAACCTTTTCGTTACGACCAAAGACAGGATACACCGTGCGATTTCCGAGATAGAAATAGATCTGGGTCGTCAGGTCGATTTTTTTCAGTCGATAGGAAAGCCATTAGAAGCTAAAAGGCTTTATGAACGTGTGAGTTATGATCTTGAAATGATACGGGAAGTAGGGCACTGTTCCGGTATCGAAAACTATTCGAGATACTTTGATAACCGTCCGCCGGGAACAAGGCCTTTCTGTTTGCTGGATTTCTTCCCCGACGATTTCCTGATTGTAATAGATGAAAGCCATGTAACAATACCTCAGATCAGGGCGATGTACGGAGGAGACCATTCCCGAAAGGAAAATCTGGTGGAATATGGTTTTCGTCTTCCGGCTGCTATTGATAACCGTCCTCTAAAGTTTGAAGAATTCGAGGCTATGGCTAAGCAGGTTATATATGTGAGTGCAACTCCTGCCGACTATGAGCTGATTCAGTCTGAAGGGGTTGTTGTAGAGCAATTGATCCGTCCGACGGGGCTTCTCGATCCGCCGATAGATGTTCGCCCAAGCTTAAATCAGATAGACGACCTGATGGAGGAAATACAAATCAGGGTCGAAAAGGATGAGCGTACACTGGTAACAACCCTTACCAAGCGTATGGCGGAAGAGTTAACAGCTTATCTGTCTAACAATGGTATAAGATGTAACTATATACACTCGGATGTGGAAACATTAGACCGGGTTCAGATCATGGACGACCTCCGAAACGGGCTGTTCGATGTACTTATCGGGGTCAACCTTTTACGCGAAGGGTTGGATTTACCGGAGGTTTCTCTCGTTGCCATACTGGATGCTGATAAAGAAGGTTTTTTGCGTTCCCACCGGTCTTTGACACAAACAGTGGGGCGTGCTGCGCGTAACGTGAACGGTAGAGTGATCTTTTATGCAGATAAGATGACCGACAGTATGCAACTGACTATAAATGAGACTAACCGCCGGCGCGAAATTCAGTTGGCTTATAATGCTGAGCATGGTATTACACCACAGCAGATAAAGAAAGCCAGAGGGTCGGCACTCACCTTAAATCGTGGTGTTGACGGAGAGTCAAAAGCATATGTAGAGCCGGAACGTATATCTATAGCTGCTGATTCGAAAGCTGAATATGCTTACCAGAGTATAGATGATTTGAAGGAGGCTATTGTGAAGATGAAAAAAATGATGTCGGAGGCTGCCAAGAAACTGGAATTTCTACAAGCTGCCCAATATAGGGATGAATTAATAAAACTCGAAGATACTCTCTACGAGAGGACAAAGAAAAAAGGCAGATTGATCTAATCTGCCTTTTTTATCTATTTCTCTTGCTAATTACTTCTTAGCATTCTCTACCTTATTATGTACTGTTGCAGTATAGCCTAGTTTTTCAATTGCTTCCTGAAGCTTTCCTACATTGGTTTTGGCCGGGTTATAGACAATCATTACAGTTTTAGCCGGAAGATCTACGTTCATATCAGAAACTCCTTTCTCGAAGGCAATATTCTTCTCTATTTTTTTCTGGCAGTTCTGGCAGGTCATAGATACGTCAAAGGTCACCTCCTCTTTGTTACTCTTTTTTTCTTTATTGCTTTGTGCCTGTACATTGATGCTTACTGCGGTAAAGCATGCGATTAAGAATAAAAATATTTTAGTTTTCATATACATAAAGGTTTTATATTGGTTTTTATAATTTACTTATATTATATCTGAATCCGACATAAAATTTACGACCTTGTGTAGGCCCCCATACCATAGTCGCATCAAAATCAGAACCATAAGGGTTGTCTGCTGAGATGATTGGGTTCTTCTGCGTAAAATCAGTCAGATTCTCTCCTCCTAAATAAACACTCCAATTTCGGAAATATTTTGTAATCTGAGCATTCATTACAACAAATGATTTGAAGTTTTTGTTCCAAAGTGGATTTTCGGCATCAGGAGTAGGCATCCTGCCGCTACCGTTAAATTGAGTAGTGAAGTCGAACTGCCATTTTTTTAGAGGCGTTTCGTACGATGCTGTAACCAATGCTTTGTAACGGCTGGTAAGTGGCTTACGCATTTCCTTTCCATCATAATTGACACGCGAATCCATCCAGCGATAAGAAGCAAGCAGGTTGAATCCTCTGAATAGCGGGTACGAGGCTTCTACTTGTAATACATGCGCATTCGATTTACCGTTCAGGTTATAGATGTTAATAGCGTGAGGGTTTTCCATATCTACAATAACTTGTCTTGAAAAATCGGTGTAGAACCATTCGCCGGATAAGGTTAGCTCTTCATTATTCAACGGAATGTGGAATGTTGTACTTACACCATAATTCCATCCGCTTTCCTGCTTCAGGTTCTCGGCTATGTTAATCGCCCGGCTACTGGCAAGCATGTAGCTGTTTTCGGATAAGGCGAATACCGAACGGTATCCTTTTCCGGCAGATAACCTGACTTGTGCCCAAGGTGTAACATCATATTTTACATGTAGGCGGGGTGTAACAAACCAATCGTAAAGGGAACTGTGGTCGGCTCTCAATCCGGCAAGTACAGAAAGTTTATCATTCAGGTTGAAAGTATACTGTGCATAAGCACCTGTTACAGTCTCTTTATCGGGTTGGTTTCCCATCGTTAACTGGGGGATATCTATTGTCTCGGAATACTTATCCCAGTTATAGCTAAGGCCTGTACTCAATTTGTGCATAGGCGAAAAATCGCGTTCGTACATAAGCGATGCATACAAGTTGGTTTCATACAGGTTATATAAGCTCGAAGCATATTTCGATTTCTGATCGTGGTAGGATCCCGAAACGATAAGAGCTACACTCTCATTTCTCTCCGGATTCAATATATATCCGTTTTTAGAGAAAATCTCTCCGCGGTTAGTGTAATTTGTTATGCGGTAAGGGTCGTACATGTTATCGTTCTTCATCGTATGTGAAGTTTGTCCGCTGATCCGTTCGTCGTTGATAAACTTTATTCCAGACTGGGAGATAAACTTGTCGGTCTGATAGTGCCAGCGATTCATCAGGTTTATCTGATGTTTCTGGGGCATATCCAGAAAACCGTCTTTATTATCATCATGGCCTTTCTTCTCGTTCGAATAATGGGCAAATATACCTGTCGATAATTTATCATTTATCTTAATAGCTCCATCGGCATTGCCTTCTACTCTGCTGGCATCACTCATAAATAGATTGAGGCTCAAAGGATCGGCTGTTGTCGGTTTCTTATACTCTACATTAACCTGCCCAGATATTGATTCATAGCCGTTTTTTACCGAAGCGGCGCCTTTAGATATTTGGATACTCTCCATCCACGGGCCCGGAATATAATCCAACCCATATAGCTTTGCAGCACCTCTGAAATTAGGATAGTTCTCGGTCAGCATTTGTATATAGTTTCCTGATATACCCAGTAGCTGTATTTGCTTCGCTCCTGTAACCGCATCGCTGTATGATACGTCTACCGAAGGGTTTGTAGTGAAGCTCTCCGCCAGATTACAACAAGCCGCACGGGTAAGTTCTTTGGCCGATAGCTTTTCTGTATTTAAAAGTTCGGTACGCGATGATATTCGTCCTGCAACAGATTTTGTTACAACGACTTCGCCTAACTCGGTGTTTTCGGACAACGTGATTTTTTGTTCGCCCTTAAAATCATTTATATGGGTAACCTTTTCAGTAAAACCGATGTATGAAACGACCAGCATATGGTCTTTGTGAGGTGTGCCATTGATTTCGAAGTAACCATCTTCGTTGGATGTAACTCCGCTTTTGGCATTTTCCCAACGTACCTGAGCTCCAATAATAGGAGAATTGTCAGATGCATAAATATAGCCTTTTAGCTTTTCGGCATGCGCAGTCAGCGCAAATAAGAATAATAATAAAAATATAGTGGGTTTAAATGTTTTCATTGTGAACATTAATTTGATAAAACCTAGATACATAAATAATATCCTACACAAAAATATCGTGTAGAAAAACAGTTGAATCCGGGTTTAAATCAAATTATAAGAATTCGTATCAGGGATAAGTAATCCCGGGGTGGAATAGGTATATGTTCTTTAACATCAGGCTGTATGTGGTTTTCTGCAACTGATGATAAAAATGTAAATCCGTAATGCAAAGGTGTTGCCGACCATACAAGAAGACCAGATAGATCGGGCTTATATATAGCATTGTAAATATCTATCGATATACGCTCGATACTGCAAGAATTCTCAGAATGGCTGGGGCATTCACTGCTTTCCATGCCTTTAGAACTGCAACAAGAGTCTGCTTTAGGAGCGCTTTCCATATGGTGGCTGTTGCACTCATCGCCGGATGATGCGATAGACAAAACAGTATCGGTACAACCGGAACAACACAGGTTGACAATAGTAACTCCGGCTCCAACAAAGAAGATTGTTGCAGCCATAAACAGCACTACTATATGTTTTAATATCTGTTTCATCTAAATATCCAAGAATGCAAATATATATACGATCTGGTTATTGGCAAAATAAACGTTCATAAGAGATGTTATTTTTTTTGATATTTGGTAAATTAAATGCTAATGTAAGCCCTGTTTTTTAATAAAAAGATTAAATTTAACAGCTGAATGAAATAAAAGGAGCTGGTCCGGATAGTTTAAAATAAATTATTTTAACATTGTCCGGAAACTAAGGAATGCAAAAAATAACACAACCCACAATATAATTTTTTTGATATGAAGGTTTTTAATGAATATTTGAATCTGGCGGGGATTTCTACAATCAGGGAACTGTTTTTAGAAAAAGGAGAAGTGCATCAGTGTCAAAAAAATAATTACTTTATACGTCAGGGGCAGTATCAGAAAACAGCCGGCTTTATTAAGTCCGGAGGGTTTCGTTATCTGTGCTACTCGACAACCGGAAAAGAGCAAATTGTAGGGTATAGTTTTGAAAATGACTTTGTTGTTAATTACGGGGCTTTTCAGACACAGACTTTATCGGTTACCGATGCACAAGCCATTCGCAATAGCGTGGTTTATGTATTAACATTTGAAGAAATTCAGGATTTTTTTATAAATCAGGACACAACAAATCTGAGGGCAAGAGTGGCCGAGACGTTTCTTGCGGATATTTACAATAGAATGCTAAGCCTTTACTGCGACCAACCGGAAGAACGTTATCTGAAACTATTAGAACGCTATCCTCAGATTGTAAATGAGGTGTCCCTTAGGGAAATAGCTTCCTTTATCAAAATGACGCCCGAAACTTTAAGCCGGATTCGAAGAAAAATAGCATTATTTTGAAATGCTTGATTTAAATCAATGTTTTTTAAATTCTATGTTTCTATATTTGCTATTGTAAGAGTTAAATATTTATAGATAGAACAACGTTTAATAAACAAGTATTTTATCAATTCAATATCATATTTTACATAGTTTTTGTTAAAACAGAATGTAAAAAGCTATGTAACTGTATTAAAAATGCAGGATTTAGGTTGAGTTCGCAGAACTTACCTGATTATTTCGGGGTCTTTTAGCTGAGATCTGTGGTAGATATTTTAAATACTGAACACTTAAAAACAATATGAACAACTTAAATGAATCATTTTTCTTAATATATAAAGAATCATCAACAACACTCTATTCTGTTGAATAAACAGGCATTTCTTAACGCAATGTAGAATTATTACTACTTTGGATTTGAAGGCTACCCCAGTGGGGTGGCCTTCGCTGCTTTTGAGGGGAATCCCGAAGGCATGATGTGGCGGTGGTTATTTGTGAAGTGAATTTCCCCTAAGAAATAAATAACCGATTTATTGAGCCTATGATTTATTATAGGTGTCTTTTTCTTTTTTATTTTACCGGACTGAGCCCGATAGTGGCAGCTTTTTTTACCAGATATTGATAAGCAGCCTCGTATTCATTGGGTATGATTCCGTCTAGAATGGCGTCTTTGATCGAAGATTTCAGGCGTCCCACTTCAGCACCGGGTGCTAATCCGAATATATCCATAATTTCTTGCCCGTCTATCGGTGGCTGAAAGTTCCGTACATGGTCTTTTTCTTCGATGTCCTTCATCTTTTGACGGACAATCTGAAAGTTTTTCAAAAAACGGCGTACTTTGTCCTGATTTTTAGATGTGATGTCAGCTTCACAAAGTATCATCAGGTCTTCGATATTGTCTCCGGCTTCGAATAGTAACCTGCGGACAGCCGAGTCGGTCACTTCATCTTCGACTAAAGTAACAGGTCGCATATGTAACCCGACCAGTTTCTGAACGTATTTCATTTTTTCATTAAGAGGTAACTTCATCCGGCGGAATATCCCCGGAATCATTTTCTCCCCGATAAAATTGTGATTATGGAAAGTCCACCCCAGACGATTGTCCCACCGTTTGGTGGCAGGTTTAGCAATATCATGTAATATGGCAGCCCAACGCAACCAAAGGTTGTCGGTTTTGAGAGAGATGTTGTCCAGCACCGATAATGTATGGTAGAAGTTGTCTTTATGTCCTACACCATCTTTTGTTTCGGCACCTTTAAGGGCAACCAGTTCGGGGAAGATCAATTCGAGCAGGCCGGTTTTGTCCAGTAACAGGAAGCCTACGGAAGGTTTGGGAGAGAGTACTATCTTATTCAACTCGTCTATAATACGTTCTTTCGAGACTATTTCGATACGGTCTTTGTTGCGGCTGATTGCGTCGAAGGTTTCAGGTTCGATATCAAAACCCAGCTGGCTCGAAAAGCGTATTCCACGCATCATCCTCAATGGGTCGTCACTGAATGTAATATCGGGATCGAGTGGGGTGCGTATGATACAGTTTTCAAGATCTTCCAGTCCTCCGAATGGATCAAGCAGTTCGCCGTAGCGGTTTTTATTTAAACAGATGGCTAAAGCGTTGATGGTAAAATCGCGCCTGTTCTGATCGTCTTCCAGCGTTCCGTCTTCGACAAATGGCTTACGGGAGCCCCGTTCGTACGATTCGCGACGGGCACCAACAAATTCAACTTCGAGGTCTTTGTATTTGATCTGGGCTGTTCCAAAATTCTGGAACACCGATAGTTTTACGCCTTTGCCTATTTTATTGGCTACGGCTTTTGCCAGATCTATACCTTTGCCGACAGTAACTACATCGATGTCTTTCGATGGACGATATAAAAATATATCCCTTACATATCCACCTATTGCATAACATTCAAGATTCATCTCGTCGGCGGCAGAACTGATGATATCGAATATTTTACCCGAAAAATGTTTTTGTATTTTGTCTTCGTCTAAACGCATTATTTCTATTCTCTTAGGCTTACAACCTTAAATTCGCACAAAAATACAATAATCCGACTTAGAAAGCTGTAAAATAATGCTATTTTTGTGAAAACAGATTTTGTATGATGAAGAAATATATATACTTATTAGCGGTTATAGGAGCTTTTTTTACCCTGAATTCTTGTCAGGAGAAAAAAAATGAAGAAGCGATCAAATATCTGGATAGTATAAAGGCTTTGTATCAACAGAGCGCTTATCCTGAGGCTTTGAGCAGGATAGATAGTATACAGATACTATTTCCGAAAGCTTTTCCCGAGATAAAGGAAGGTCTGGCTCTTAAACAGGAAGTGCGTAAGGCGTATGATGCCCGGCAGATAGTTGATTGTGACTCATTGATGACTGTATACCAACCCCGGATAGATTCTGTGAAGAAACTCTTCGTTTATCAGAAAGATAAGGAGGATACAAAGGGTACTTTTATTCCTAAAGCAGTATCGGGTGGTGTTTTGACTGCCACCATGCTCCGTGCGGGAGTCGAGGAGGAAGGTCCTATGTATATCGAAAGTGTGTACCTCGGAGGGCAATTGCATAATGCTATCCAGGCAAAAATAAAGGATGGTAGCTTAGCCGAAACGAAGCCTATCGACGATGAGGGGTTGAATTTCAGATTCTCCCATATGGGAAAGCAATACGAAGTGATAAAAGCCACTAAGTTTCATGACAATGGATTGGCTGATTTTATCTTTAATAATGCATCGCAGCCTATCACTATTACTCTAAAGGGAAAAAATACTACTTCTTTTGCTTTGTCGAATGTCCAGAAGAAAGCGATAACCGACTCTTATAATTTGTCTAAATTATTGCTGTTGCAAGATAGCCTGATGTCGGCAAAAGACAAAGCCTCATTGAGGATTAAGTATGTGGATGAGCAAAAACAAAAAAACGAAACACTGAAACTGGAACAGCAAAAAGCGAAGTGAAATTATTCCAAAAGTTCTTTCACTAGGGTAACTTTATCGGTATCGGGTAACGTGCCGTCAATCCAGTGGATGTGAAGCCCCCGTTTTTCCATACCCCTGAACCATGTCATTTGCCGCTTGGCAAACTGGTGGATCGCAATTTCCAGTTGTGAGAACATTTCCTGATAACTCAATTCCTTGAGAATGTATTGGGTGACAAATTTGTATTCAAGCCCGTAATACAATAAGTCTTCGGGCGAAATTCCCCGATCGAGTAAAGCTTGTACTTCATCTATCATCCCTTCTTTAAGCCGGATTTTCAAACGGCTGGATATTCGCTGGCGTCTGATTTCACGGTCGATATCGACACCCAGAATGAGACTTTTGATAGGAGGGTATTCATTACTATCCGTTTCATTCTCTTTTTTATATTCTTCTATTTCTATTGCGCGGATCGCACGCTGCGCCGTGTCTACATCCGTGTTGTTGTGTAACGTTTTGTATGCGGCAAGTAATGCAGTGAGTTCCTCAAGGCTCTTGTTTTCGAGTTTTTTTCTGAGGTTTTTGTTTTCCGGTACATTTATCAGATTATAACCTTTCAAAACCGATTCTATATACAGACCCGATCCTCCGCAAAGTACCGGGAGTTTGCCTTCCGACCGGATGGCTGTGTATGCTTCGTGGAAATCGTGCTGATACTCGTATATATTGTATTTGTATCCGGCATCTTTGATGTCTATCAAATGGTACTTGATAGGAATTCCGTTTACGACATAGTCGCCCAGGTCTTTGCCTGTACCGATATCCATCCCTTTGTATACCTGTCGTGAGTCTCCACTGATTATCTCTGTGTCGAGAGTATAAGCCAACCGGCAGGCAAAGGATGTTTTACCTGATGCTGTCGGACCTATAATAGTTATTAAATCGTATTTGCTCATACTTATGCAAAGGTATCGATTTTTTGCAGTATAAATTTATCTATTAAAAAGAATCAGTAATTGAAAAAGGTTCTTTTGTTTTTTGCTATTTATTAACGCGCCTAAAGGTTTGTTCTTCATTTTACCTTGATGCAAAACGAAGCAAAAGATCAAGACTGCGCCTTCAAGCCCGACCCGTTACGTATTCGAAAGCGAAGACAAATTCTGATTGCGCACAGTAAATATTAAAAAGAATCTTTTTCAATTATTGATCTATATTACTAATAAACAGAGCAAACAGCTACTTGATATATTTAAAAATGAATAGGAAAAATAAAAATATTGAAAATGATGTGTATTCTGTCACTTTTGTCACTTTAGAGAGGTTAACTGTGCGATTTTCAGTGATGTAGCAAGGTGACAAAGGTGACACTTGGTTATACAGGCATGTTACGGAATTGTTACCTAGTGTCACTTTAATTTATAAGATTGATTTAATGATACTAATTGATGCAGATAGAAAAGATTTTCAATTATTTATTGTATCTTTGCACCCTCAAAATTTAGGTATGCAGAATATTAGAAATATTGCGATCATTGCGCACGTCGATCATGGTAAGACTACAACGGTAGACAAACTATTACTGGCCGGACAACTATTCCGTGAGAATCAGGAGGCCGGAGAATTAATTCTTGATAATAACGACCTGGAGCGGGAAAGAGGGATCACTATTCTTTCGAAAAACGTTTCGATCAATTATAAAGGAACTAAAATCAATATTATAGATACTCCGGGGCACGCCGATTTCGGAGGAGAAGTAGAACGTGTATTGAATATGGCCGATGGCTGTCTTTTGTTAGTGGATGCTTTCGAAGGGCCTATGCCACAAACACGCTTTGTGCTTCAAAAGGCTATCGAGATAGGTTTGAAGCCGATAGTTGTAATTAATAAGGTAGATAAGCCGAATTGCCGTCCGGAAGAAGTACATGAAATGGTATTCGACCTGATGTTTTCTCTTGATGCTACCGAAGAACAACTCGATTTTCCAACAATCTATGGTTCTGCTAAAAACGGATGGATGTCGACTGACTGGAAAACTCCTGCCACCGATTTTACAGCTCTGTTAGATGCAATTGTAGAGTATATACCTGCTCCTGAAATATTGGAGGGAACACCCCAGATGCTAATTACTTCACTCGACTTTTCGAAGTACGTAGGACGTATAGCTGTAGGCCGTGTACACAGAGGTGAACTGAGGGAAGGTATGGATGTGTCGCTTTGTAAACGTGACGGATCTATAGCCAAATCCAAGATAAAAGAGCTTCACGTATTTGAAGGCTTAGGAAGAGCTAAAGTACAATCGGTACAATGCGGCGATATTTGTGCATTGATTGGGATAGACGGTTTCGAAATCGGGGATACTATTGCCGATTCGTTAAACCCTGAACCTCTTGACCCGATTGATATTGATGAACCGACTATGTCGATGTTGTTCACAATCAATAACTCGCCATTCTTCGGTAAGGAAGGAAAGTTTGTTACTTCTCGCCATATTTATGACCGCTTAGTAAAGGAACTGGATAAGAACCTTGCTCTTAGGGTCGAAACGACTGAGAGTGCCGACTCATGGATCGTTTACGGACGTGGTATTCTTCACTTGTCGGTACTGATCGAGACTATGCGTCGCGAAGGGTATGAGTTGCAGGTAGGGCAACCGAAGGTAATCATCAAAGAGATAGATGGTGTGAAATGCGAGCCTATCGAGCAGTTGTCTATCAATCTTCCTGATGAATATGCGAGTAAGATTATCGACCTTGTGACACGCCGGAAAGGGGAGCTTGTAATGATGGAATCTAAGAATGAACGTACATTCCTTGAATTCAATATTCCGTCGAGAGGTATCATCGGTATCAATAATGCAGCATTGACATTATCGGCCGGTGAAGCTATTATATCTCACCGTTTTATTGAATTCCAACCATGGAAAGGTGATATTGACAAGCGTCAGAACGGTTCTATTATAGCAAGTGAGTCGGGTAACGCATTTGCATATGCAATAGATAAGCTTCAGGACAGAGGGCGTTTCTTTGTAGAGCCTCAGACCGATATATATATGGGACAGATTGTAGGAGAACATTCGAAAGAAGGTGACCTTGTAGTAAATCTTACCAAATCCAAGAAGTTGACAAACGTTCGTGCTTCGGGTACGGATGATAAGGCTTCTTTAGCGCCTGCTGTTATATTCAGTCTCGAAGAGGCTTTGGAGTATATCAAAGAAGACGAATATGTTGAGGTTACACCCGGTGCTATCCGTCTGCGTAAGATATATCTGGACGAGAATGACCGTAAGCGTTTCGCTAAGAAGTAATCTTAATCTCTATATAAAGTTAAAGGCTGTTCTGAAGAGAACAGCCTTTAATATTTAAAGCCAGAATGGTAGCGGGCGATTAACCTACACTACCTTCCAGACTAATCTGTAATAACTTCTGAGCTTCTACTGCAAATTCCATAGGGAGCTTTTGCATCACCTCTTTAGCATATCCGTTTACAATCAGCCCTACGGCATCTTCGGTAGATATACCACGCTGGTTACAATAGAATACCTGATCTTCGCTGATCTTTGAAGTGGTAGCTTCGTGTTCGATGATAGCAGTTTCGTTACCTATATCTGAATAAGGAAAAGTATGTGCGCCGCATTTATCACCCAACAATAAGCTGTCGCATTGCGAGTGGTTACGGGCGTTCTCCGCTTTAGGGGAAACCTTAACCAATCCACGATAAGAGTTCTGGCTGAATCCGGCCGATATACCTTTCGATACGATACGGCTTCTGGTATTCTTACCTAAATGTATCATTTTGGTACCGGTATCTGCTTGCTGGTAGTTATTGGTTACTGCAACAGAGTAGAATTCACCCACGGAGTTGTCTCCTGCGAGAATACACGAAGGGTATTTCCATGTAATAGCAGAGCCGGTCTCAACCTGAGTCCATGATATTTTAGAGCCATTACCTTTACATAATCCACGTTTAGTAACGAAGTTATAGATACCTCCTTTTCCGGTCTTGTCTCCCGGGTACCAGTTTTGTACAGTCGAGTATTTCACTTCTGCACGGTCTAAAGCAACTATCTCAACTATTGCAGCATGCAACTGGTTCTCGTCGCGCATAGGTGCTGTACATCCTTCGAGATAGCTTACATACGAATCGTCGTCGGCAACAAGCAGTGTCCGTTCGAACTGTCCTGTGTTAGCGGCATTGATACGGAAGTATGTCGAAAGTTCCATCGGGCATCTCACTCCTTTCGGTATATAGGCGAACGAACCGTCGCTGAATACAGCCGAGTTAAGTGCCCCGAAGTAGTTATCCCTGTATGGAACAACTGAGCCCAAGTACTTGCGTACTAATTCGGGATGTTCTTGTACGGCTTCACTGAATGAGCAGAATATGATGCCTTTTTCAGCTAATGTTTCTTTAAAAGTTGTCTTTACGGAAACACTATCCACAACTGCATCAACAGCCATACCTACTAACTGTTTTTGTTCCTGTAAAGGAATACCCAGTTTGTCGAACGTCTTTAGTAGTTCGGGGTCAACCTCGTCGAGGCTTTCAGGTGCTATCTTTTGTTTGGGGGCTGAGTAATATATCACATCCTGATAGTCAATTTCCGGAATGTCAAGGTGTGCCCATTCCGGCATCTTCATTGTCAGCCAATGTCTGTAAGCATTTAGTCTGAATTCGAGAAGCCATTCCGGTTCATTCTTCTTCGATGAGATTAGTCTGATAACGTCTTCGTTCAGACCTTTACCAATCGATTCAGCCTCTATTTCGGTAACGAATCCGTATTTGTATTCACCGGACGTTACTTCATCTAAAATTTTATCTTGATCTTCTTGCATTTATCTGTAAACTTTATAGTACTGGAAATATTTGAGTGCAAATATAAATAAACCTTATAACTTAAGCCAATCAATAAATCTTATAGCTGTTAGTTATCGCTTATTTCTTTTACAAAGATAACCTTAAAAAATAGTTGGGTCTTAAATATTACACAATTATTTTGCTCTGTTCTCACTTGGTTTTTACTAATTATCAATAAAAACTATATTCTCGGAGCTGCACATTAAAACAAAGAGAGTCTTCTATTTGTTCACCTATAGAGTTTTTACCAAAAAAGAGAAGAAGTAAGGGAAAAGTCATCTACTTCTCTTTATTTTGGCTGTTTTTTATAATTAAAATAGAAATAATGCTGTAAAAGAGCATTATATTTTGTTTCTTTGCACCAATTTAGGGCGTATTGTGTAGAATCGGTTTTTACTAATACATTTAACTAAAAAGAAGAGTATTTAAAGATGTCACAAAATAGACAATATCGATCATCATCTTTGTTTGGATCGGGCGTTACTACCACCGTCAGTATCACTTTGGTACTGTTCTTATTAGGCCTCACCATATTTGTAGCAGTGATGGGACGTGAGATATCTTCTTTTATTAAAGAGAATTTAAGCATTACAATAGAATTGTCGGCCGGAACATCGGAAGATGCAGCTGCAAAACTACAAAAAGAACTAAGTGATAGCCCGTATGTAAGAACGGTGACATTCATCAGCAAAGAACAAATAAAGCAGGATTTGGTAGAAGAATTAGGAGGCGATCCGGAAGAAATATTTGGCTATACTCCTGCTTCGAACTATTTCGATGTAAACCTGAAAGCTGAATATGCAAATGTTGATAGTATCAAAGTTGTCGAAAAATCTCTAAAAGGTCAGAAGATTGTCAAAAGTTTCCTTTATAGTGAGGATACTATGAATATGATCAATTCTAATCTTTCAAAGATAGGTACCAGTTTGCTCTTTTTGGCTTTGATACTAATGATCATATCATTTACCCTGATCCGGAATACTATACGGTTGAATATTTATGCGAAGAGATTCCTTATCAATACTATGCAATTGGTCGGAGCTACAGACGGATTCATCCGGCGTCCGTTTATCCTCAAGACAATCGGATATGGTGTTATAGCCGCCATAATAGCTAATATTGCAATAACCGCACTAATTTACAGCCTGACAAAGGAATTCCCCGAGATAATAAGCATTGTCTCTGTCGAATATCTCGTAATCTTATATATAATTGTGTTATTACTTGGTATTTTGCTTCCGGGAATAGCTACGGCGTCTGCTGTAAACAGATACTTACGAATGAATACTAATAATCTTTATCATATCTAACATTCATGGACAAGAAAGATTTTGCATTAGGAAAAATAAACTACATTATTTGTGGCGCGGCATTTTTGCTCGTAATAATAGGCTTCTTTCTAATGACCGGGCCGGCTACCACTATCGAAGGTGGATTTGAGGCGGACATATTTAGTACTCGGCGCATTGTTGTTGCGCCAATGACTTGCTTTGTCGGGTTCTTATTGATGATAGTAGGAATATTGTATAAGGCAAAAAGTTCAGACGAGACGTCTGTTAAGTGATAAACGCACTCTTTGTTTAGTAAAATAACACTTCGTTAAAACATATACACACATATTATAAGAATGGATATATTAGAGACGATTATTATCGCCATTGTTGAAGGTTTGACCGAGTTTTTACCCGTGTCATCAACCGGTCATATGATTATAGCACAACATCTGTTAGGTGTTGAGAGTACCGATTTTGTAAAAGCTTTTACTGTTATAATACAGTTTGGTGCCATATTGTCAGTTATTGTATTGTATTGGAAGCGCTTTTTTCAATCGTGGACTTTTTACCTCAAGCTATTAGCCGGATTTATTCCAGCTGCTGTACTAGGACTGTTGTTCAGTGATAAAATAGATGACCTGCTGGAGAGTATAACAGTAGTATCCATTATGCTTGTGCTGGGAGGTATTCTGATGCTGTTCGTTGATAAGTGGTTTAACTCGCCCAATGCCAAAGAAGAAGTTACTTATAAGAATGCTTTTGTTATTGGTTTCTTCCAATGTATAGCAATGATTCCCGGAGTGTCCCGTTCAATGTCTACAATTGTCGGTGGTATGACACAAGGATTGAGTAGAAGGGCAGCCGCCGAATTTTCGTTTTTCCTGGCAGTACCGACAATGGCTGCTGCTACCGGATATAAACTATTGAAATTGATTCTTGAGCCTGAAGGATTGACTATATTGCAAGATAATGCTATGACGCTTGTTATAGGAAATATTGTTGCTTTTATAGTTGCAATGCTGGCAATCAAATTCTTTATAGAATACGTGTCTAAATACGGCTTCAAGTTGTTCGGCTGGTATAGAATTATTGTCGGAGGTATATTATTAGCTTTGCTTTTCTCAGGGAAAATGGAAGTCGATACTAAGATTGATAAATATATACTAGGATACGTTCATAATACATCTGTCGAAGACGAGAATCAAAATTGAGTTGCATGGATTTTATTTCGGGGGAAATATTATACGTAGATAAACCCCTACATTGGACATCTTTCGATTTGGTACGGAAATTGCGGTATAAGCTTTGCCGTGGACTGAAAGTGAAAAAACTGAAAGTTGGTCATGCCGGAACATTAGATCCTTTGGCTACAGGTGTAATGATTATTTGTACGGGCAGGAAAACCAAACAGATAGAAAGCTTTCAGCTTCAGACGAAAGAATATATTGCGACGATCCGTCTGGGAGCAACAACTCCGTCTTTTGATCTTGAAACAGATATAGATTTTACATATCCGACCGATCATATATCAGAGGAGCTGGTAAAAGAAACATTAAACTCTTTTATCGGGCGGATAGAGCAGGTTCCACCGGCGTATTCGGCTTGTAAGGTAAATGGAGAAAGGGCTTATAATCTGGCTCGTAACGGAGAAGATGTCGAACTAAAGCCTAAAATACTTGTTATAGACGAGATAGAGCTGTTGGAGTACGACCCTCAATCGATAAAGATAAGAGTCGTATGCAGCAAAGGTACTTATATAAGGGCATTGGCTCGCGATATCGGTACGGCGCTGAATTCGGGAGGACATCTGACCGGGCTGATTCGTACAAGGGTGGGTGATATAACCCTCGATCAGTGTTTGAGTGTGGAAGATTTGGATAACCTTATCCCGGCATCTCAAGTTAATAATGAAAAAGAGTGAATAATATAATATAGTTAAAACATGAAACTGTCTCAATTTAGATTCGATTTTCCGGAAGAACTAATTGCTACTCATCCTGCAAAAAACAGGGATGAGGCTCGTCTTTTGGTTTATAACCGAAAAACCGATAAAGTAGAACATAAGCAGTTCAAAGATATCTTGGAATACTTCAATGATAAGGATGTATTCGTATTTAATGATACCAAAGTATTCCCTGCCCGCCTTTATGGAAATAAAGAAAAGACAGGAGCGAAGATAGAGGTCTTTTTGCTTCGCGAACTGAATGAAGAATTCCATCTATGGGATGTGCTTGTTGACCCTGCCCGGAAAATCCGTATAGGTAATAAGCTATATTTCGGCGATGATGACTCTATGGTAGCTGAGGTGATTGATAATACTACTTCAAGAGGGCGTACATTGCGCTTCTTGTATGATGGGCCCGCTGAAGAGTTCAAAACAGCTTTGTATGCATTAGGAGAAACCCCGATTCCCCGATATTTGGGTAGAGAAGAAGAAGCAGATGATAAAACAAGATATCAAACAATATTCGCAAAGAACGAAGGTGCGGTTGTAGCTCCTGCAGCAGGCCTACACTTTAGTCGCGAATTGATGAAAAGGATGGAAATCAAAGGTATTGATTTCGCCTATATCACGCTGCACTCAGGTTTGGGTAATTACAGAGAGATCGATGTTGAGGATCTGACTAAACATAAAATGGACTCGGAGCAGATGGAAATTACCGAAGAGGCTGCTAATATAGTGAATCAGGCAAAAGCCCGTGGCTCTAAGATATGTGCGGTTGGAACATCTGTAATGAGAAGTATCGAAACAATTGTAAGTACAGATAATCAATTAAAATCAAGTAAGGGGTGGACTAATAAATTTATCTTCCCTCCTTATGAATTTAATATAGCAGACTCGATGGTAACAAATTTACATTTACCACAGTCAACCTTATTGATGATGACCGCTGCTTTTGGAGGATATGACCGTGTGATGGAACTTTACGAGGAGGCTGTAAAGGAAAAATATAAATTCGGAACATATGGCGATGCCATGTTGATTTTGTAAATTTCTACATAAGATAAAAAGAAGCGGGGTTGTGAAATAATATTCACAACCCCGCTTCTTTTATTTTGATTAAGGATTACGCTTCTTAATATGAGTCGAACATATCATCGATACCTCCATTTCCCATCGAATTTTGAATGCTATTTGCGTCCATTAAGGTCTCGTCTATGGACGAACCTGCGCAAGGGCTGAGATTACTTGGGCTTTTAGCGAACTGTTCTTCGGCGCTATACCCTAGTCTGGGATCGGCGTATATTTTCTGCATGAACAGCCCATATATAGGCAGGGCCATACTTGCTCCTTGTCCCTGTGCCGTTCCGTCGAAGTGTATTGACCTGTCTTCGCCACCAACCCATGTTGCTGTAACTAAACTGGGGGTGAATCCCATAAACCAACCGTCAGAGTTATTTTGCGTTGTTCCGGTCTTGCCACCCATAGGTGCTTTCAATCCGTACTTGTATCTGATACGGCTACCGGTACCACCATCCATTACAGCCCGTAGCATGTCGAGCATTTTTACAGCAGTAAGTTCATTAAATACTTCCTGCATACGTGAATCGAATGTCGCTATTGTGTTTCCGTAAGCATCTTCTATACGTGTTACATATAACGGGTTTACCCTGATGCCGTTGTTTGCAAAAGCAGTATAGGCTCCGGCCATTTCACTAACAGATACATCGGGAGTACCCAGCGAAAGAGCCAATACAGGGTCGATCTTACCTGTAATGCCAAAAGTATGGAGCATTCTTACTAAAGCATATGGCGTTGTTCTGCTCATCATATAAGCAGTAACTATATTGTCAGAATTTTGCAGTCCCCATTTGACAGAAACCATTTGACCTAACATACTTGTTCGGGCTCCTCTGGGGCTCCATGGTTTACCCGATTCGGTAATGTACGCCCTTTGCTCGTATAAGAGCTGATCGCAGGGAGTCATCCCTTCCTGCATACATAGTGAGTAAAGAAAAGGTTTCACGGTAGAACCTACCTGACGGCGTCCAATATTGACCATGTCGTATTGGAAATATTTGAAATCTATCCCTCCTACATAGGCTTTGACTTGTCCGTTGTGTGCATCCATAGCCATAAATCCGGTTCTTAAAAACGATTTGTGGTAGCGGATCGAGTCCCAGGGAGTCATAGTCGTATCTATTTCTCCGCCCCATGAGAAGACTTTCATATCCACAGGCTTTTTGAATATCGCAAGTATCTCCGATTCGCTTTTCCCGTCTTTTTTCAGACTGCGATATCTATCGGTGACCTTCATTGCTTTATATATAAGGGAATCAACTTGCTTAGATACAGAAGAAGAGAATGGTGCATACGACCGGCCTTTTTTCTCTTTGTTGAACAATGGCTGTAACTCTTTACTGAAATGTTCCCTGACAGCCTCTTCCGCATAGGTCTGCATACGTGAATCGACAGTTGTGTAGATTTTTAAACCATCGGTGTATAAACTGTAGGGCTTACCGTCTGATTTAGTATTCTTGTTACACCATCCATATAGAGGGTCGTTCTCCCAAGTAGTAGAGTCTACTGCATATTGTTCCATTTGCCAACTGGCATAGTTACTTTTGTCTGGTTTTTTTGCTGTCATAACCTTCCTTAGGTACTCTCTAAAGTATGGAGCTAAACCGTCCTTATGATCAACTCTTACGTAGTCAAGTGTAAGGGGCAGTTGAGTCAACGAGTCTAATTGGGCCTTGGTTATGTAGTTGGCTTTATACATCTGTTCCAATACGACATTTCTACGGCCTCTGGTTGCTTCAGGCCTTCTTTTCGGATTGAATACCGATGGATTTTTACACATACCTATCAGTGTTGCAGCTTCCTCGATAGTCAACTCACTGGGTAGTTTATTGAAATATACCTTCGATGCAGTCTGGATACCTACTGCATTATTTAAAAAGTCAAACTTGTTGAGATATAAATTTATGATTTCTTCTTTAGTATAGTATCTTTCCAGTTGAACTGCAATAACCCATTCAATAGGTTTTTGCAGAATACGGTCAAGAAAACTCTCTGCAGGAGGGGAGTATAACTGCTTTGCTAATTGTTGTGAGATTGTACTACCGCCGCCGCCACTTTCTTGCTGAAAGATCACACGTTTAACAACAGCACGGGATACAGCATAAAAGTCTATTCCCGAGTGGCCGTAAAAACGGGCATCTTCCGTAGCTATCAATGCCTGAACCAAGTAAGGTGATAGTTGGTCATAATTAGAATATATGCGGTTCTCCTTACTTTGAGAGTAAGTCCCCAGTAATTCGTTGTCGCTGGAATAAACCTGTGAGGCATATTTATCTATCGGATTTTCTAAATCTTCGATAGGTGGCATATATCCGATTATGCCTGTAGCAATAAGGCCAAATGTTAAGCCTGTTATCCCAATGATGGCAGCAAATACAACCCAAAGAAATTTAACTATTTTCTTAGACTTGGGGTTGGTATTATTCTTACTACCTTCTTTTTTCTTTCCTTTGCTCATATGAATTAAAAAAGCATGAATAAAAATACAGCTTGTTAGTGATTGCTGTTATTCAACTTGCGAAATTAATCAAAAACGCTCAAATATCGAGTATCATCTATTTAGTTTTATAAAAGCTTAAGAAAGAGATGATCTGTGGTATCTGTCTTTGGTGTGTTTTTCAGGTGATTAGAGGTGTGTTTATTTCTGTCGGGCAACAAAAAATGCACCCGATGTAATGAAATGATTCAGAACATCGGGCGTATTTTGTCATTAAGTCAGTAAGTCTTATTTCTTTTGGTCAAGTATATTATTCTTACAATGCAAAGATATGTTGGGATTGATGTAATTACAATCGCAATAAATAATGAATTTGCATACTTTTAATCACTATTAATGGTGATAGATGAAAAAAACGACCCTTAATAGAAAGAGCCGTTTTTTCGGTTATATTATTTTACATACAGTTTTTTAGAAAGAATAAGATACTTGAGCTGCAAAATTTCTTGGGTCAATCTGGTTTATGTAACCTCCTCTGTAATAGGAATTGTAGCCTAGTGCATCGAATATGTTATTGAAGAATACACGGGTAGTTACATGTCCTATCTTGTATGCCAATTGAGCATTTACTGTAGTGTAAGCAGGCATATCAAATGGCTTTACTCCTGGGTTGTAATTGTGGCCATCATATGCATTACTGTATTCATTAACTGGACGTTTCCCTACATAATATACACCGACTCCGGCTGATAGCCCTTTGAGAGCACCTCTGTCAACAGCGTAATTAATCCAGCCGTTTGCAGTATGCTTGGGTGCATTCATAGGAGCAGACCCGTTAACATAAGAGGGGCTTTTTTCGTATCTGGCATGTAGGTAAGAGTATCCCAGCATAACCTGAAGGTTAGGAAGTATACGTCCGTTAAGTTCTACTTCGATACCGTCTCTTTTCAAATCCCCGGCCTTGAATACATATCCTGTAGCTGTTGTAGTTCCTTCATAATATTCGGTATTAGTCAGGTTATCAGTGTAGATATGGAAGTAAGTAAAGTTGAAACGTAGTCTGTTGTCCAACCAGTCTGATTTAATTCCGACTTCGAACTGTTTGGTTCTGGATGGACCTGCTTCGGTTACACTATCCAGTTTATTAGCGGCCGAACGAAGGCTGGTACTTGTAGTGTATGATGCAAATACGTTGATGTTCTCGATAGGGGAGATCATTACGCCAACCATGGGATCCCAGGCGTCACGTACATCGTTTCCGGCAGGGCTCTGAACAGTAGATATCGAACTGTATCTTAAACCAAGTATAGCTTTCAGGTATTTGTTAATAGTAAGTACTTCCTGAGCCATAATACCATATGTTGTATATTTACTTTGCACAGGATCGGTAGCACCTGTCAGCTTATAGTCTTTAGGGAGATCGCGCGTTATGTTACCGGATACCACGTTTATTGTATCTACGGTTATAGATCCCATGTTTGTGGTTGTGGCATCAGCAATTCTGTAATCGAACCCGATTTGGAATGTATGTTTTAATGAACCGGTATATACATCCCGTCCGATGAAGTCTAACTGAAAAGTCGAGTTCTTGTCGTCACGTAAGCTTCTGGATAATTTACGTACCTTTTCTTCGTAGTTAGTTGGGTTCTTAAGGTCGGATAAAGCGCTTGATGTATTATCCACATTATATGATGAATTGAAATATGCCGCTCTAATACTTAAATTCTTAGTTAGCATCCGGTTGATTCTGGCAGAATAGGTGAGGATTCTGGTGTTATTATTTTCTATATTAAATCCTAGATATTTGCTGTGAGGCATATCGTACAACTTCTCCTCGGATATAGGTCCTAAGTTGACAGTACTGCTAACCGGTGTAACATCAGCATTTAGATAATCCATTTCGAGGTTTATGGTAGTTCTGTCATCGGGTCGCCATTCCAAGGATGGATTGATGTATGCTTTATTTGCAGAAACTACAGGCCTGTAATTGTCAGCACGCTCGTATGCTCCGTTTAGGCGGAATGCAACTGTTCTCTTGCTGTCTAATACCGATTGTACATCGAATGTGGGGCGTACCTGCCCCCAGCTACCGACACGTAAGTCTACTTGTCCTGCATTTACGAATTTAGGAGTTTTAGTCACAACATTAATTACACCGCCGGCATTTCCTAAGTCAGTGATAACCCCCTGAGTGACGGCAGCCGATCCTTTTATCATCTGGATGCTTTCTACACCTTGCATATCAGCTACACCCGATGCTGTCTGGAATTGAGAGTCGATACGAACTCCGTTTTTTAATACCGGTATGCCACGGAAGCCGCGAGTCGACATACTCTCTTTAACACCACCGTATGATCCGAAAAGAGTAACACCGGGAACATTTCTAACTGCATCGGTAATCGTTAATGCACCCTGTTCGGTGATTACTTTTTCTGAAATAACCGAGATTGTTTGTATCTGCTCACTTGGACGAAGAGGCATACGGGTTATAGCATCCAGTTTCTCGGGTTGCTTATATCGTTCACCAAATACTTCGACTTCGGCAAGAGCATTGCTGACTTCCATATCGAAACGCATTCTTTGCATATCAGAACGCTGTTCCAGGTTCTGTGTATTAGGTTTGTAGCCAATGTAGCTTACTGTTATTTTTCTTGCTGCTCTTGGTAAGCCTTTGAATATAAAAGCTCCGTTATCATCGGTGAGGGCTGATAGATTTGATCCTTCTATCACTACTGTTGCAGAAGTTAGAGGATCGCCGTTCTCGTCATATACATATCCTTTTACTTTTTGAGCATAGCTGTATCCTATACAAATAAAGAGAAGAAATAGAGAGAAAAGAATTTTTCTAGACATGATTTATATTTTAATTAATAGAAATTTTAATTAAGTTTTAAAAACTTTTAGATTCGGTTGCAAAGGTATAGGTTATGTCTATACGGGATAATCGCAAAAAATAGGGATATTATACATGGCTAATCACCTATATTAGGTATTTAGTACCTTAAATTCCAGCTTTTGTATACGAATCAATGTTAGTAAGTTCGGGCTGTAATGTGATATGTTTGTACTGTTTTTAGTTATCTTTGCAAAAAATAAATATCTGATGCGATTACTTACAATACTATTATCAATATCATTAGCTTCGTTCCTGTATGCCTGTTCAGGTCCTTCTATTGAAGAAGATGCACGCTCAGCGGCAGACCTGTCACGCATATCCAACCAGTGTGCCATTGAGAATGATATGACGGGTGCAGGAAAAGCATATAGTGAGGCTCAGGCAATAATGGAAAAGTATAAGAATCTGGGTAAATTCGAAGAGTTTTACGAAATATACAACTCTTACCTGCAGGAGAGCGCCCGGGTAGAAGATGCTAAGCTCGAAGAAGAAGCGGATGCTGCGTTGGCTGAACCAGCAGGAACGACAAACGAAAAAAAATAAGAATCCTAAATATTAAAAGAACAAATGTCAGAAATTACGCCAACTGAAGAAAAGAGAAGTCTTAATTTTATCGAAGCGATAGTAGAGAAAGACTTACAAGAAGGAAAAGACGGAGGTCGTTTACAGACACGTTTTCCTCCCGAACCAAACGGATATTTACATATAGGGCATGCAAAAGCTATATGTATGAATTTTGGTTTGGCTCAGCAGTATGGCGGGGTTTGTAATTTGCGCTTTGACGATACTAATCCGGTAAAAGAGGATGTGGAGTATGTTGACGCAATA
This sequence comes from Indolivaga macrotermitis, assembly GCF_900128985.1. GTDB lineage: Bacteria > Bacteroidota > Bacteroidia > Bacteroidales > Dysgonomonadaceae > Dysgonomonas_A > Dysgonomonas_A macrotermitis. The sequence goes on from NZ_FQUC01000001.1 coordinate 559,797, forward strand.
CAGGAAGATATACAATGGCTTGGCTATGATTGGGCGAATGTATATTATGCTTCTGATTATTTTCAACAGCTATGGGATTTTGCTATACTTCTGATAAAAGAAGGCAAGGCCTATATTGATGAACAGTCGGCGGAAGAGATAGCTAAACAAAAAGGTACACCTACTCAGGCCGGGACCGAGAGTCCATATAGAAACAGGCCTATAGAAGAAAATCTGGATTTATTCAGAAAGATGAATGAAGGGCTTTTGGCAGAAGGAAGCATGGTGTTACGGGCCAAAATAGATATGGCGTCCCCTAACATGCACTTTAGAGATCCTATTATATATCGTATAATCAAGCAGGCTCACCACCGTACAGGTAATCAGTGGAATGCTTACCCGATGTATGACTTCGCTCATGGTCAATGTGATTATTTCGAGGGAGTTACGCATTCTATTTGTACACTTGAATTCGTTGTTCACCGCCCATTATATGATTGGTTTATAGACCAGTTGGCAGATGGCGATTATCGCCCTCACCAATACGAGTTCAACCGTTTGAATCTTACTTACACTATGATGAGCAAGCGCAAGTTGCTACAATTAGTTAAGGAAAATCTGGTACAAGGTTGGGACGACCCCCGTATGCCTACTATTTGCGGATTCAGAAGGAGGGGTTATACACCGGAGTCGATCCACAATTTCATAGACCGGATAGGGTATACCAAATATGATGGCGTGATCGATGTCGCTTTGCTCGAATATGCAGTTAGAGAAGATTTGAACAAAAGAGCTACCCGTGCATCGGTTGTATTAGATCCTGTGAAACTGATATTGACAAACTATCCTGATGGAGAAATCGAGAAGTTACGTGCACAAAATAATCCCGAAGATGAGCAGTCCGGTTCTCATGAAGTGCTGTTCTCTAAAGAACTGTTTATAGAAAGGGAGGATTTTATGGAAGATGCTCCTAAGAAATATTTTCGCTTGACACCCGGACAGGAGGTACGTTTGAAGAATGCTTACATTGTAAAATGTACAGGATGTAAACGTGATGATGACGGAAATGTAGTGGAAGTGTATGCAGAATATGACTCCGAAACAAAGAGTGGTATGGCCGAAAGTAACCGTAAGGTCAAAGGTACTATCCATTGGGTGTCAACTCAGGACGCAATTGATGTGGATGTGCGTTTGTATGACCGGTTGTTCACTGTCGAAAACCCGGGAGACGATAAAGACCGTGACTTTCGTGAGTTTCTTAATCCGGACTCATTAATAATAAAAACAGGTTGTAAGGCCGAGTCGTTCTTGAAAGACGCGAAGCCTTTGGATAATTATCAGTTCCAACGTATCGGGTATTTCAATGTAGACCCCGATTCAACAGATAGTCATCTGATCTTTAACCGTACCGTGACATTAAAAGATTCATGGAGTAAGATTAAAGATAAATAACCTGAATGGTTATCTTTTTATAAGTTATATACAGATTATGGCAGAAAGAGATATTTCTGATTTGATTGCCCGGTACGAGCATATGCTCATATCGGGTAAACCCGTTTATTTTGACGCTGATGAATACGATGAATTGGCTGAATATTATGATAAACTGGACGATCTTGATTCTGCACGCGATATAGTAGCGCAAGGTTTGGCTATACATCCCGAAAACGAGCGTTTGATGCTGAAAAATGCCCGCTTCTTGATCTATGATTCAAAATATAGTGAGGCATTGACTTTTCTGAATACACACTTCGGAACATATAATTTTGATTTGTATCTGATGAAGATAGAATGCCTGTTGAATATGAGCTTATACGCAGAAGCTTATCAGCTAACAACAGAGGTATTGAACGATGAAGATACTGATTTAGGAATAATATTGTCTGAGTTAGGATTTATATACCTTGAGACAGAATATTATGACGAAGCTGTGCTGTATTTGGAGAAAAGCCTCGAATATGATTCCCAAAACCGGGAAGTGTTGGATGATTTAGCATTTGCTTATGAGTCTAAGGGCGACTTTGAGTCTGCAGTTCGTATTTGTAATAAAGTATTAGATATAGACCCCTATTCACTGGAAACATGGTTGATGTTGGGGAAACTGTACTCGTTGAATAATGACTATGAAAATGCTATCGATGCCTTTGATTTTGCTCTTACATTGGATGAGAAAGACTTCAGTGCACTCAAACTAAAAGCGCATTGCTTGATTTTATCAGAAAGAACAGAAGAGGCTATCGAAGTCCTGAAATTATGTCTGGCATTATATCCCGAAGATGATACTATTTACCTGACTTTAGCCGATTCGTATTTAGAATTGGAGCGCTTTGATGATATGCTGGCATATCTGGATGAATATGAGCGATGTGCAGGAGAAACGACTGAGTCCATATCGAAAAAAGCATATGCATATCTGATGAAAGGAAACTATGATAAGGCTAAATCGCTTATTGATAAAGTGCTAGAGATCGATCCTGAGTCCTTTGAGGTAAATATGATCGCAGGAGAGCTTAGTTACAAACAGGAAGATATGCTTAAGGCAGAATTTTTCTATTTGAAGGCATTAACATTACAAGAGTCAGAGTCAGACTCGGACGATGTGTTGGAAAAGCTTGTATCTGTTAGTGTGAAAGAAGGTGATTTGGATAAAGCCATAGGATGGCAAAAAAGAATTTTAGATATTAATGCTTCTGCTTCTGTTCTGAAAAAATTAGCACTACTGTATTTAGAAAAGGGAGATAAGGAAAACTATACCTCTACATTGGATATGTTTAGTGATGATGAATTAAGGGATTTCTTTCTGTTATTTTACCAGGATGAGCATAGAGATATATCGATTTCTGATAGAGAATATTTGCTAAACAGACTTTCTGAAGCCTTTAATTGTAGGCTGTTATATAAAAATATAAAATATTAATAGCTGATATTTATACTATTGAGTGATTAATGCCTGTTTGGCAAATAGATAATCTGAAGGTTGCAATTGGTGAAAATTGCAACCTTTTTTATTCTTTAACGAAGTGAATTCTGTGAAGTGGCTGACGAAATGATATATTTATGATGGGTATTAATGCTGTTTTTTGTCAAAAATATACACTTTTCATGTCTAAAATCTATTTTAAATAGATAAATACTAACATCTAACATTATATTTTTTTGTGTCTTTTGTGAAAAACTGTTATATTTGTCCCCTGCTTTGTGAATTTATGTGATGTATTCTCAGGTTGATTTTAAGCAAAATATTATAAATTAAGTAATTGAGTAAATTTAAAGTAGTGTTTATGAAAAAATTGATAATGATTTTGACTTGCATCATTGCAAGTGTGGGGTTATCAGTGGCTCAGACAACAACAAAGGTTTCCGGTACTATCGTAGATGATACCGGCGAGACCGTAATTGGAGCCTCGGTAGTTGCAAAAGGTACCACAGTAGGTACAGTGACTGATGTGGATGGTAATTTTTCATTTAATATTCCGTCTGATAGAAAGACTTTGGTTATTTCTCTAATTGGTATGAGAACAAAAGAGGTTGCTGCCGGTCAAAATCTTAGGGTTGTATTAGAAAATGATTCAAAATTGATGGAAGAGGTTGTCGTAACTGCGATGGGTATTTCTAGAGATAGAAAGTCATTGGGTTATGCTGCTCAAGATTTGAAATCGGATGATTTGATCAAGGCTTCCAATCCTAGTTTAGCTGGATCTTTGCAGGGTAAAGTATCCGGTGTGCAAATCACTCCATCAAGTGGTATGCCCGGAGCTTCGTCTAAAATAACAATCCGCGGATCACGTTCATTTACAGGAGACAATACTCCTCTTTATGTAGTTGACGGTATGCCTATTGCTTCATCTGCCGATGTTGATACAGATCAATCTGTAACAGGAACAGACTTTGCTAACCGTGCAGTCGATATTGATCCGAATGATATTGAGTCAATTAATATATTGAAAGGACAAGCTGCTTCGGCTTTGTATGGTATCCGTGCATCAAATGGTGTGGTTATTATCACTACAAGAAGTGGTAAAGGTGCTAAAAAAGGAAAACCTCAGGTGTCTTTCTCTAGTACACTTAGTTTTGATAAGATTTCTCGTTATCCAGAACTCCAATCTACATATGCACAAGGTTCAGGAGGAAAGTATAACCCTCTAACTTCATATGCGTGGGGTCCTAAGATTTCAGAATTAGCAAATGATGCGACTTATGGTGGTAATACAGATAACGCATATACTCAGAAATATGGTATGCAGTCTGGTAAATATTACGTGCCTCAAAGAGCTAATGCAGGATTAGATCCTTGGGCTACACCTCAATCTTATGATAATGTAAGGGACTTTTTCCAGACAGGAACAACATTCAATAATTCATTGAATATTGTACAGGCTACAGATAAGTCAAATTATTCATTCTCTCTGGGTAGTACTACACAAGATGGTATTATTCCTACAACTGGAATGCACCGTTATACATCAAAACTTTCTGCAGAAACTAAATTGACAGATCAGTGGACAACAGGTTTTGTTGGAAATTTCGTTTATTCTTCAATATCAAAAATGCCGACAGCAAATGATGCTCTTTTGGCTACTGTATATGGGGCTCCTCCAAGTTATGATTTAAAAGGTATACCTGGATATTACGAAAATAATCCGTATAAACAAAATAATTATAGAGGTGGATCATTTGCTCAACCATATTGGTCGGTAGATAATAATAATTTTAAAGAACGTACAAATCGATTCTTTGGTAATGCATATGCTTCTTATGTTACAAAGATGAATACAGAGGATCAAAAATTGACTTTAAAATATCAAATAGGAACAGACTCTTATACAACTAATTATACAGATTCGTGGGGTTATGGAAATAAAGGATCGAATAATAGTGGTCAAATAGAAGAATATTCTTGGACAAATGTTACTATAAACTCCTTGTTAACCGCTGTTTATGATTGGAATATCAATGAGGATTGGGCCCTTAATGTAATATTAGGAAATGAGTTTATACAGGATCGTAAGAAATATAACTATTCTTATGGTGCTGATTATAACTTCGGCGGCTGGAATCATATGGAAAATGCGACAGTTACTAATAGTAAAGAAGAAACAAGAAGAAAAAGAACCGTTGGATTTTTTGGAAGTGCAAATGCATCATATAAAAACATGCTATATCTAACCGTTACCGGTAGAAATGATATTGTGTCTTATATGCCAAGGAATAACAGGTCGTTCTTCTATCCTTCAGTATCAGGAAGCTTTGTTTTGTCTGAATTAAGTGGATTTGATAAGAGTGTTGTTAATTATGCAAAAGTTAGAGCTTCGTATGCTGAAGTAGGTCAGGCTGGTGATTATTATGATAATTTCTATTATAAACCAGAGTATGGTAGTGGTTTTTATGCTCTTACTCCGATCTTATATCCAATAAATGGAGTTAGTGGATTTGTTCCATATTACAGAATATATGATCCTAACTTAAAACCTCAGAATACAAAATCGTATGAACTAGGATTTGATGTAAACTTTTTGGATAACTTATTTGGCTTAAGCTATACTTACTCTCGTCAAAATGTAAAAGACCAGATTTTCGATGTGCCTTTGGCGGGTTCGACTGGTGCAGGTTATATGAAGATGAACGGAGGTAAGGTACACACTAATAGTCATGAGATTACCCTTAATGTAAATCCTGTAAGAACAAAATTAATCGATTGGTCTTTCGGGGTTAACTGGACAAAAATTGATAATTATGTAGATGCATTAGCCCCAGGGGTAAATAGTATCTTCTTGGGTGGTTTTGTTACCCCTCAGGTAAGAGCTGGTATTGGAGATAAATTCCCTGTAATATATGGTAGTTCATACAAGAGAGATGATGCAGGCAATATGGTTGTAGATTCGGATGGTTTACCTATGGTTGGTGATACTAAGGTTATTGGAAATGTTTCTCCAGACTTCACCCTAGGGTTTAATACAAGCATTCGTATCGAAAAGCTGAATATTAGTGCTGTTTTCGATTGGAAAAGCGGAGGCCAAATGTATAGTGGAACAAACGGCTTGTTAAACCTTTATGGCGTAAGTAAAGCAACTGACAACAGAGATCAAATGATTGTAGTTGACGGCGTTAAGGAAGATGGTTCTAAAAATGATATAGAAGTAGACAAACAAACATATTATGTTAATGTAAATAATATTGACGAATCATCTATCTATGATGCCTCATTTATAAAATTGAGAGAATTAGCTGTAAGTTATCCGGTATTTAAAAGATCTTGGTTAGAGGTTACTGTAAATGCTTTTGCTCGTAATATCATTGTTTGGTCAGAATTGCCAAACTTAGATCCTGAAAGTTCACAGGGAAATAACAATATGGGTGGTGCATTCGAAAGATTCTCTTTACCTCAGACATCGAGCTATGGTTTTGGTGTTAATGTCAAATTTTAAAACAGAAATTTTGAAATGAAAAAGATAAAACTATTTATATATCTTTTAGCTTTAGGGTTGTCTGGTTCTTTTTTAACCAGTTGCTCTGAAGATACAATGGATGGTATCAATAAAAACCCGAATAATCCATCTAATACAGACGCCAAGTTTATGATGGCTGAGCTAGGTACGAGTACAGCTTTTAATGTTGTAGGAGGAGACTTCTCGTTCTATCTGGCATCTTATATAGAGCATGAGACAGGTATTTATAATCAATTGTATAATGCTGAAATAAGATCAGGAGAACCAACTTTAGGAAGTACATTTAATAACGTATGGCAAAACAGTGTCTATTCTAATATTAAAACAGCAAAGATTATCATAGCGAAATGTTCTGAAGGTGGTGCTGAAGAAGGTAACGATATCACTTTAGGCGCAGCAAAAGTTATGCTAGCTTATAATGCAGCTATCATAACAGATCTTTTTGGGGATGCTCCATACACAGAAGCAGGTGAAATAAATGCTGATGGAACACCTAAATACATGCAACCTAAAGTTGATAAGCAAGAAGATATCTATAAAAGTATCTTTACTCATTTGAATGAGGCAATTGTATTATTTGATGGATCAGATTCTGGTGTTACAGGGAGTATGGGAGGAAAAGATTTTCTATATAGTGGCAATTCTGCTAAATGGAAAAAAGCTGCTTATGCTTTAAAGGCTCGTTACACAATGAGATTGCTGAATAGAAGTACTGATAAGACTACAGACTTAAATAATATTCTGGACTATATAAATAAATCTTTTGCTAGTACAGCAGATGAATTTAAATTTGCTCAGTACGATGGAGGTTCTCAACTAAACCCTTTGTTCTCATTTACGTATAGTAGAGACTATATGGCTGCTAGCCAAAGCCTTGTTGATAAGTTATTGGAAAGAAACGATCCTCGTTATAATAATACTTTTTATAACTTTAATGCTAGTATTAACTCATATGAGCAGGTTACAGATGCAACGAAATTGAAGATTGCGCCCAATGGAACACCTGAGCAACTTCAGTATTATTATTCTACTTCACTAGCTGATTTAGCTATTACTGCACCAACAATGCTGTTGAGCTATCATGAGTTATTATTTTTAAAAGCAGAAGCCCTTGCTCGTTTGGGTAGAAATACGGAAGCTGAATCTGCTTTGAAGGAAGCTATTACTGTAGCTTTTGCTAATTTTGAAAATTCAGTAAATTCGGCTGTAAATGAGTTTGTTGGAGGAGATCCTGTTACTTTTGATGCAGATATTAGTACTAAATATTATACCGAATCAGTAAAGCCTCTTTTCGATGTAAATCCTCTTAAAGAAGTAATGATTCAGAAATATTTAGCTTTTTATGGAGCTTCGGGTGAATCTGTAGAAGCCTATAATGACTACCGTAGGTTAAAAGCCACAGGGGAGAATTTCATAACATTAAATAATCCTAAGAATACAACACAATTCCCATTACGTTTACCATATGGTTCAGACGAAATGACGGCTAATGAGAATGTAAAGGTTCTATACACCGATCAGGGTAATTATGTTTATACTGAGCCTGTGTGGTGGGCTGGTGGTACTCGCTAATTTTTAATTTGCAATTATATTATATAAGGAAAGACATCTGATTATTCGGATGTCTTTCTTTTGCTTTATTCAATTGTTCATTGCCTAAAAAAGTGTATATTTGTTGATATTGACTTTGGTAAGATGGATGCTAATAAAATAAAAGAGCAGGTAAAGATACGGTTCACCGAATACTTAAATGAAAACAGGCATCGTAAGACGCCCGAACGTTTTGCCATACTCGATCATATCTATTCTACAAAAGGGCATTTCAATGTCGAATCTCTATTTCAATCCATGAACTCCTGCAACTTCAGGGTAAGTAGGGCAACTCTTTATAATACAATAGAGTTGTTGCTTGATTGCGGATTGCTGATAAAACACCAGTTTGGAGAGAATATATCTCAGTATGAAAGGGCAATAGGCAACGAAAACCACGACCATCTGATCTGTACCTCCTGTGGAAAAGTAAAGGAGTATAAAAATGGAAATCTGTTTACTCCGGCACAGCAAAAAAAGGTCCAAAAATTTAAGGTCAGTTATTATAGTATGTACATATATGGTATATGTGCTAAGTGTCTGAAAGAAAAGCAGCAAGCTGAGAAGAAGAATAAATCAAGTAAAAATACATAAATACCAATAAAGAAACGATGAAAGCAGATGTATTGCTAGGATTGCAATGGGGCGATGAAGGTAAAGGCAAAATAGTAGACGTTCTTACACCTAGATACGAAGTTATTGCACGATTTCAGGGAGGACCCAATGCCGGACATACCCTCGAATTTGAAGGTGAAAAGTTTGTTCTCAGGTCTATCCCTTCCGGAATATTTCAAGGCGATAAAGTAAATATAATCGGAAACGGAGTTGTACTTGATCCGGCCTTGTTTAAAGCAGAAGTGGATTCCCTGGAAAAAACAGGACATGACCTTACACAACGTCTGCTGATCTCTAAAAAAGCACATCTGATTCTCCCGACGCACCGTTTGCTGGATGCTTGTTATGAAGCGGCTAAAGGCGAGTCTAAGATAGGCACTACCGGAAAAGGTATCGGTCCTACATACACCGAGAAGGTGGGTCGTGGAGGACTTCGTGTCGGAGATCTTTTACATAATTTTGATGCAAAATATCAGGATGTGAAAGCCCGCCATCTGGAGATACTCAAGCAATATAAATTCAATTGCAGTTCGTTGTTCCAAATAGAAAAAGAATGGTTCGAAGGAGTCGAAAAACTCAAAGAGTTTGCATTTATCGATAGCGAATATTTTCTGAATGAAGCATTATCCAAGCAAAAAAGTATATTAGCCGAAGGTGCCCAAGGCACAATGTTGGATATCGATTTTGGTTCATACCCATTTGTAACGTCATCCAATACGGTATCATCAGGAGCATGTATCGGTTTGGGTATTCCTCCGAGAAAAATTGGTGAAGTATTCGGTATTTTCAAAGCATATTGTACCCGTGTTGGTAGTGGACCTTTCCCTACAGAACTATTTGATTCGACCGGAGATAAGCTTCGGGAACTAGGGTTCGAATTTGGCTCTGTTACAGGACGTCCTCGCCGTTGTGGGTGGATCGACCTGGTAGCTCTACGTTATGCGATTATGATAAATGGGGTTACTCAGCTAATTATGATGAAAAGCGATGTTCTTGATTCATTTGATACTATCAAGGCATGTGTTGCATATAACATCAACGGAAAAGAAACAAAAGAGTTCCCATTTGAAGTGCCGGAAGACCTGACTCCCGTTTACAAAGAATTTTCGGGATGGAGACTAGATATGTCCAAAATGCAAAGCGAAGAAGAGTTTCCGAATGAATTCAATGAGTATGTTGCATTTTTAGAAAAAGAACTGGGCGTAAGTATCAGTATAATATCTTTAGGGCCCGATCGTGAGCAAACTGTCATACGAAATGAGATGTTTTCATAATCCGTCTTAGACTTTTTTAAGTAATTATCAAATTTTCAAACAATTAATATCTCTATCTTTGGCATACCTTTTGAATAGGTATTTATAAGATTAAGAAGATTATTAATTAAAATGATAAGTTTATGTATATAGGATGGATTTTATTTGGATTAATAGCTTTGTTGAGTTGGGGGATCTCCGCAATGTTGCAAAGTAAATTCAAAAAATATTCAAAAGTACCATTAGATAGCGGATTGACAGGACGGGATGTTGCTTTGAAAATGTTGCATGATAATGGCATTTTTGATGTACAGGTGATTTCTACTGCCGGAATGTTGACAGACCATTATAATCCGGCAAATAAAACTGTAAACCTTAGTGAAGGCGTTTATCATAGTAATAGTGTAGCTGCAGCTGCTGTTGCTGCTCACGAGTGTGGACATGCTGTACAGCACGCAAAAGCGTATGGCCCTTTGACAATGCGTTCGGCTTTGGTTCCGGCTGTAAGTTTCGCTTCAAAATGGGTGATGTGGGTTTTATTGGCAGGTATCTTTATGATAAATATATTTCCTGCCTTGATCTGGATTGGTATAGGGCTTTTTGCTTTGACTACCATATTCAGCTTTGTAACTCTTCCGGTGGAAGTTGACGCAAGTAGCAGGGCACTGGCCTGGTTGGATAATGCAGGGATTGTAAGAGACTCAAACAAGGCTAAGGCTAAAGATGCGTTGAAGTGGGCTGCTTATACTTACGTTGTGGCTGCACTCGGGTCATTGGCAACATTGATATATTACATTTTCATCGCTTTGAACAGACGATAATTAATAACTCAGATAGAAAAAGAGAGTAACATTTTCAGGTTACTCTTTTTTTTACTTCTATAGGAAACAACTCTTTACACACGTTATGAAAATACTCTTCTTCGTTACTTTTTTATTACTCTTTCTGGGAGGAAACTATTATGTCTTTTATCGTACATGGACGGTGATACCGACGAGTAATATTGTCCGCATATGTTTAATAATTCTGGCAGTAATACTCATAGGATCATTATTCCTCACATTTCTGGCAGGAGAGCATTTCCCGATATGTGTCACTTCCGTCTTGTATACGATCGGAACATCATGGATATTTATATTTCTTTATTTTCTGATTTATAATCTGGTTGTCGATTTGGTCCGGGCAACAAGGCTAATACCCCGGAATACATTGAGCCACTACACTCAGGATAATTGGCTAAGCTTCGCCCTGATGGTTGGTTTTATAGGTTTGCTGATGTTGTGTGGCTATCTTAAGTACAGAATAAAAGAGAGGGTAGAGCTTCCGATAACCGTTAATAAAACATTGTATCAGAAGGATTCTTTAAAGATAGTTGCCTTGAGTGATTTGCACTTGGGTTATAATATTGGAAAGAAAGAATTGCAAAGCTGGGTAAAGTTGATAAACAGGGAGGAGCCGGATATTGTCCTGATAGCCGGAGATATAGTGGATAACAGCATACGCCCCCTTCTAGATGCTGATCTGGCAGCCGATTTCCGGGAAATAAAAGCCCGATATGGAGTTTATGCAGTGATGGGTAACCATGACTATATGGCAGGTGTTGCCAATTCTGCCAAATTTATGGCAGATGCTAACATTAAATTGCTGCGGGATGAAACAGTACTTATTGACAGTACATTTTATATCGTAGGGCGTGATGATAAAACAAATCCTGCACGTAAACCGTTAAATCAATTAATGACAGCGGTTGATAAAACTAAGCCGGTAATTCTTCTTGATCATCAGCCTTACAATCTGGAAGAAGCAGAACAAAATGGTGTTGATTTCCAGTTTTCAGGGCATACCCATAGAGGGCAGGTCTGGCCTATTTCATTAATAACCGATGCTATCTATGAAGACTCTTACGGATCGCTTCAAAAAGGAGATACATACGTTTATGTTAGCTCGGGTATCGGTATTTGGGGAGGAAAATTCAGGATAGGGACGCAATCCGAATATACAGTTGTAAATTTGAAAGGCCGATGAAAGTATTTTTTAATGCACTGATTGTGCATCTTGTTTTCAATATTTATGTATTTATTCGCGGAAGGCAAATTCTACCGGAGAAGAAAGTATACAGGATTCCTTATGCAGCCTTATTTGTACTGGAACTGATTGTATACTTGATAGGTTATTTTTTGAATGTCAAATTGCCGGTAGAAATACTCAAACCGATACTTTTGATCGGTACATCGTGGATGGTACTTATCGGCTATCTTGCTGCTTTATTGCTACTATATGATGGTGTGAGGTTGCTGGGACGATGGATAAAACGTATAAAAGCATGGCAGATGGGGCGTGTTGCTAAGCGCCGTCCATACTTCATTATATCACTGTTGATTGTAATCTCGGCTATGTGTTATGGTAATTATCGCTTTTTTCATCCCATAGTAAATGAATACTCTCTGGAAGTTGATAAAAAAGTCGAAGGATTAGATAGCCTCCGTGTTGTCATGGTTGCCGATATGCATCTGGGATACCTTATTGATAAAGATATATTGAATATGTATGTCGACCGGATAATGGAACAAAAGCCGGATGTTATTATGTTGGTGGGCGATATTATAGATTATGATCTACCTCCATTGATTGATCAAAAAATGGATCAGGAGTTGCAGCGGTTAAAAGCTCCTTATGGTGTATTCCTCTCAACCGGTAATCACGAATATCGGCTGAATAGTGAAGAAAAGATTACTTGGCTGAGAGAAAAAGCCGGAATGACCGTACTACGGGATGCAGCAGTAAAAGTTGCTGATAAATTCTATGTCGTAGGGCGCGAAGACGATCATGCACCGAAACGTAAATCTTTGTCAAAAGTAATGCAAGATGTCGATAAAGCTTATCCTGTAATTGTGATGAATCACGAACCTAAAAATCTGTCTGAAGAATCAAATGAGAAAGTAGATGTTGCTTTATATGGCCATACCCATAACGGACAGTTATTTCCATATAATATCTTTATCAATTGGTTTTATGAAGTAGGGCATGGTTATAAGAAGAAAGATAATACCCATGTATACGTAACTTCGGGAATAGGATTGGCCGGACCTCAATACCGGATCGGTACTATATCGGAGATAGTGGTATTGAATCTGAAATTCAAAAAATAACTACTTACTTCTTATTTCTTCAATGCCGGATACTCCGGAATATCCGGAAGGTACTCATAGCTCAGAGAATCATAGTCGATGCGGCAGCAGTAATGCTCAAGACCATTTGATACTATCAGATAGCGTACTTTTAAAACAATATTATATCGGGCTATCTGGTCAAAGACCTGTTGTGTAATAGGTATATCAGGAGCTTTGTATTCTACTATAACCAAAGGCGAGGGTGTATTGTCATATATTACCGAATCACATCTTTTAATACGGTTATTCAGACTGATTTGTATTTCATTTGATATTAACGATGCCGGATAACCTTTTTCGGTAATCAGGTAATTCACAAAATGCTGCCTGACCCATTCTTCGGGGGTCAAAGCTACATACTTCTTCCTGATCGGGTCCCAAATACATATTTTATCTGTTTTTTTTATTTTTGGATTGTATTCAGGGAGATTAAGTGCTAACATTTTGCTATCTTTGTCGATTAATTTTTTATATGCTACAACGCAACTTCTCTGTAATGGCGTATACATATTTTGTGTAAAACAAAAATAGATTTATTATGAAGACAAAACAAGAAATTGTAGACAATTGGTTACCCAGGTATACCAAACGTCCGTTGGAACAGTTTACGAAACACATTTTATTGACCAACTTTTCGAAATACGTAGAAATTTTTGCTGAACACTTCAAAGTTCCTATTCTTGGTTTGGATGGTAATATGCCTAATGCTTCGGCAAACGGTATTACAATTATCAACTTCGGGATGGGAAGTGCAAATGCTGCTACAATAATGGATTTACTTAGTGCAATAGAACCCAAAGCGGTGTTGTTCTTAGGTAAATGTGGCGGTATTAAAAAGCATAATCAGTTAGGTGACTATATTCTGCCGATTGCAGCTATCAGAGGAGAGGGAACGTCTAATGACTATTTCCCGCCTGAAGTGCCATCATTGCCTGCATTTAACCTTCTTCGTTCTCTGTCATCCAATATCCGTGACTTTAATAAGGATTATTGGACAGGTACGGTATATACTACTAACCGCCGTGTATGGGAACATGATGAAGAGTTTAAAGAATATCTTCGTTCGATCAGAGCGATGGCTGTAGATATGGAGACTGCGACCTTGTTTACTTGCGGATTTGCCAATCAGATACCTACAGGGGCTTTGTTGTTAGTGTCCGATCAACCGATGATTTCTGACGGAGTGAAAACCGAAAAAAGTGATAATGTTGTTACTCAAAACTTTGTAACCGAACATGTGATGATCGGTATCAAGGCGTTGACAACATTGATTAATAATGGCTCGACAGTAAAACACCTTCGTTTCGAGGATTTCTGATTCTGAGATCAATTATAACTGATGTCGTTCGAGCAAATAAAGAAAGATATATCTTCCGGTAAGTTTCATCCTGTCTATCTATTGATGGGGGATGAGCCTTATTATATAGATGACATAACCAATCATTTGTTGGCTACGGTTATTCCTGAAGAAGAAAAGGATTTTAACCAGACCATTCTTTATGGTGCCGAGACAGATGTAGCTTCGGTTGTAACATTATCCCGTAGTTTTCCGATGATGTCCGACCGCCAATTGGTCGTAGTTAAGGAGGCGCAGGGTATGAAAAAAATAGAAGACCTGGAAGTGTACATCAAGAATCCGTTGGCGAGTACCATACTTGTCCTTAATTACAAGAACGGAACACTCGATAAACGGAAAAAACTGTATGCCGAGATCGAAAAGCGGGGAGTTATCTTCGATTCGAAGAAAATTCCCGATTATAAGATGTCCGGATTCATCACTTCGTTCGTATCATCCAAAGGGCTTGGTATTGATGCCAAGTCGGCGCAAATGCTTGCCGATTATTTAGGTAACGACCTGAGTAAGGTAGTCAATGAAGTGGATAAGCTAATCTTGTCTATGGGACAGGATAAGAGGGTTACTGCTGAACTGATCGAACGGAATATAGGTATCAGTAAAGATTTCAATAATTACGAACTGCTCAAAGCTATTGTCGAGAAAGATATTCTGAAAGCGAACCGCATTGCTGATTATTTTGAAAAGAATCCTAAGAATAATCCTCTGATTGTGACTTTGGTTGTACTCTTTAATTTCTTTAGTAACCTTATGGTTTGTTACTGGGCAAAGGATAAGTCCGAAAATGGAATAGCTTCCGAACTAGGTTTCCGAAATTCGTATCAGGCAAAAGATTATGTCTTGGCTTTGAAGCATTACAATGCCTTCAAATCTATGGAGATAATGTCATTATTGCGTACATATGATGCAAAGTGTAAAGGGGTGGGTAATCCTTCAACTCCTGATGGGGAGCTTTTGAGAGAATTGTTATTCAAGATGATGCACTAATCAGTTTTACCTAAGAAAACAAATAATATAATAAAGCAAGATCTATCTTAGTCATAGGTCTTGCTTTTTTTATTTGTGCTTTGTGAAATCAGCAAGATCGGAAAAGATACATAGATATATTGATCTTACTTTTGTTACAGATAAAAACAATCAGCTATGAATTCAGAAGATAAATACAACCCAAGTCAACGAACTTCTACGACGGAAGAGTACTGTAGGCAGATTAATATAATCACGGAATATATTAATAACCATCTGGATGAGAATATAGATTTATCACGATTAGCCGAAATAAGTAATTTCTCCCCATTTCATTTTCATCGTATAACACGGGCTTTTCTGGGTGAACCTATCGGGGCTTATATCATACGGATGAAGATAGAGACTGCCGCCCGTTTATTAAGGTATACCGATCTGTCCGTTGCAGATATCGCATATAAGGTCGGGTATGATGTTCCGTCTTCGCTATCGAAAGTCTTTAAACAGCACTATGAAATCTCTCCGATAGATTACCGTAACAATAAAAATTATATGATTATGCAGACCATTAAAAAAGAACTCGACCTTAATATTAAAAAGGTCAAAATTGTAAATATCCCCCTCCGTAAGATGATCTATATAAAATTATTCGGAAAGTATGGAAATCTGGATTCTGGAGGTACTTGGGGACGCCTTTGGCAATTTGTGAAAGAGAATAAATTGTACTCGGCAGGGATAGAGCATATTGCAATCTATTATGATGACCCGAAAGTGACCGAACCCCAAAAATTAAGAACTGATCTTTGTCTTGTTATACAGAAAGATGCTAAACCTCACGGAGAAGTAGGTGTTCGCGAAATGGAAGGTGGTAAGTATGCAATGTTTCTGTATCACGGAGCATATGCTAATTTGGATGCGGTATATGATATAATCTATTCGGAGTTGCTGCCCCAGAATAGGCTGAAACTACGAAATGAACATTGCTTTGAAAAATATCTGAATCATCCGGACAGAACAGAACCCGATAAATTGAAAACAGAGATTTATGTTCCGGTAGAGTAGAGATGAAGTCTATATAAATAGAAAGGAGGTCGTTTGGGCAACCTCCTTCTCATTTATGTTAAGTCAACTATTGACTATAAGTTGAAAATGTTAAAAGTCAACAGTATAAGTAATTGAAACATCATCAATATTTACAGGGCAATAATCATTATGAAGCTTTCCGTCATACGATCTTATAAAGTAAACATAGGTGGTATATATGTATTGGTACATCTGTCCACTCCGTGATGTTATTACTGAAACATTTTGTCTTACTCCTCTTTTCTGATTGTTCGGATTACCCAACTTAACCCAACCAGCACCACTCTGTTCTAGGTCGATTGTTAACTTTGGTTGCTTTTCGCTCACAGGAACAGATTGAGTATAGCTGAATTCATAGATATCAGAATAGGTTCTTATATTATGACCTAGGAAAGACTTTTCCCAATCTGCAACATTCGGATCGTATATTAAATAAACAACCTCATTTTCTTTTACTTTAGTTTTGGTCTCAGAAGATGTTCCTTTAACTGTATAATATCTTTTACCAAGAGTTTTGTCTACATGAACTTTTACTAAATATGTTTTATTTCCAACTCTATGAGTGTAGGTATAATCAGAAGGTTCAGAAGTACTTCCGTTGGAATTACCTCTGTCGGAAGATGTACTTTCTCCTCTGGATGTATTTCTTGAACTGGTCGCAGATGTACTTCGTAATAAAGTTTGGTCAAAATGATCATTAAAATTTAGCTGATTCTCGAAAAAAATATATTCTCCTTCTATACTTTTATAAGTAATTAATTCAGGTAGATTTATAATTTTTTGGTATAAAAAGTTTATCTCTTTATCATCTAAGATAATGTTGCCTTTTTGATCGAAAGTAGAAGCGGAAGAATAGTTTTCACCATTATAAGTAAATCGAAGAATATTAGTTGATCGATCTTCTCTTTTGTTATTAATCCCATCATCAAAATCATTATTACTGCAAGATATAATAAAGAAAATACTAAGTGTGAAAAGAGCAACGAAAATTAAATTTTTCATAAATGTTAGTTTTGTTTGGATTAGTGTATAATATGTAATTGTAAATACAGTTTTGTATCAAGTATATGTGTCTAATTCTAAAAATATTTAGAATTATTTAATCTCATAAAAAGTATTAAATAATTCATTGCTTTCTCATGTTCAAGATGTCATGGATTTATGCTCGCGACAATCAGAGTATTGTTTTTATTAGAAGGAGAAAGCAGCCTTTTCGAGACTTTATTTCTATTTGTTTGCTTATACTACTAGCTTTTCAGATTAGAAATATTTTATCGCAGTAAATTTGAATTCATAATCAATCTTCGAAGATGGTCTTTCCAGCATATCAGAATTTTGAATGTAGAAAGTTATAGTGCGCGAACCGGTTATTAATTCATAACCAATAGTCTCATTATATTTGATGTTGTTGTTATCAACCCATGTTCTGACATAAGGTAAAGATGTTTGTATTTCGGTATTTCCCTCTGTCCAGAAAGTAGAAACTACAATTGCAGCATCGTCATATTGTGTTTGACTGAATCCATCTAGATTGCCGGTAGCTTCATATCTGCTATATTCGGAATTCCATTTCCATTGATTTGCTTGTATGACAATATATCTTTGATATATATCTGTACTATCATAATAGTATTCTTTATCTTCCCCACATGCGCTAAATAGTGTAGTTACTGAGAGTAGCAGAATTGCAATTTTGGCTATTGATAATAATCTCTTGTTCATCTTTGTCCCGGTTAGAGTGTTTTACAAACGTAAATAAAAAATATGAAATAAAAAAAGCATCCCGATAGTAAATCAAAGATGCTTTAGCAAAGGGTGAAAGACGGGGCTCGAACCCGCGACCTTCGGAACCACAATCCGACGCTCTAACCAACTGAGCTACGATCACCATGTTTGGTTTGCGGTGCAAAGATAGTTATTTTATAATTCGAAGCAAGCCGTTCGAGCGGAATTTTTCCGATATGCAGGAAAAATCTTTTCAGCAGAAGGTTAATCCTCTTTATATAAATAAATTCGCATTAGCACTGTCTGTACGGTCGAGGTAGGCAGCAACACCTCCCACAACTACATTATCCATTAGTTCTTCCTTCTTGATGCCCATAACATCCATCGACATCGAGCAGGCTATAATTTCGACGCCATTGTCTATAGCCTGTTTCATCAGTACTTCGAGGCTGTCTATATTCTTATTTTTCATTATAGAGCGCATCATCATTCCACCCATTCCGCCCATATTCATTTTCGACAATCCGAGTTTTTTACTATTGGATGGAAGCATAAATCCGAACATTTTACTCATAAAGTCTTTTTTCACAGACGGTTTTTGAGGTTTCTTTATAATACTCAATCCCCAGAATGTGAAGAACATACTGACTTTCTTACCAGCAGCTAATGCTCCGTTTGCTATAACGAAGGAAGCCAATGCTTTATCCAGATCATCGCTGAAAACGACCAGAGTTTTATTGTCCTTCCTCTCTTCGGACTGTAAACTAGCCTTTTTATCAGACGGTTGTTTCTCGATCACAGCGGTGATAACCCCCCTCGAACTATCCATGTTAAGCAGTTTAGCGCCGACCATACGTGTCCATCCATTGAGATCTTCACCAAATGCCTGATCTGTAACTTTTATTTCGAGACGATCTCCTTCAGCTATTGTATCGTAATTCTTTTTCAATTGCATTATCGGGCCGGGGCATTGCAATCCACAGGCATCTATTTTTATTGTTTTCATATTCTTGGTGGCTTTTGTTTCTTTGTCGTCTTTTTCTTGGTTGGCATTTGCTGCTCCTGAATAATCTTCAGTTGATGTAGAATAGGTTTTATATCCTCCGGAAAGATTAAATACGTCTTTACATCCGTTTTGCATTAGTATCCGGCTGGCAATATATCCTCTGAGTCCGACAGCGCAGTAAAGAATAATTTTTTTATTGTTCGGGATTTCAGAGAACCTGTTTCTTATTTCATCAAGTGGGATATTTATTGAGCCTTGTATGTTTCCGAGCTCATGCTCTTCTTTTGTCCGTACGTCTATAATCATCAGTCCTGATCTGTCGGATTTTCCTAATTCGTCCCAATGGATAATATTTACTTTGTTGCTGAGTATATTGTCAGCAACAAATCCGGCCATGTTTACAGGGTCTTTTGCCGAAGAATAGGGTGGGGCATAAGCATGCTCTATCTCTTCCAGATCGTATATATTTCCTCCTTTTTTGATGATTTGAGCAAATAAATCTATACGCTTATCTACTCCGTCGAAGCCTACAACTTGTGCACCTAGTAATTTTCCGTCTTCAGGTGAAAAATTTATTTTTATTGATAATGGTAAAGCTCCCGGATAATAATTGGCATGGCTACTTCCGTGCGTATATGAGGTTGTATGCGTAATATTTAATCTGTCCAGCAGTTTGGAGGATGCACCTGTGGCAGCCACAGTCAGATCAAATACTTTGGCGATAGAGGTGCCTATAGTGCCTGCATACTTATGCTTATTGTCTGTTAGTATATTATCCGCTACAATTCTGGCTTGTTTGTTGGCCGGACCTGCTAAAGGAATCAGTGAATATGAGTTGATTACAGGATTGAAAACTTCAATAGCATCACCTAATGCGTAAATACTTTCATCGGAAGTCTGCATATAGTCGTTCACCCTGATACCGCCCAACGAGCCTAATGTTAATCCTGCTTCCTTGGCTAATTTTACTTCGGGTCGTACTCCGATACTGAGTATAACAAGATCTGCTGAAATGTTATTCCGGTTTTTCAGTAAGACTTCAGTCCGGCTATTCTGCGTGCTGAATCCTTCGACCTCTTCACCTAAGTATAAAGAAACTCCCTTTTGTTTCAGATGCTGGTGTATAATAGCGGCCATCGGGAAATCAATAGGAGCCATTACTTGATTGCTTCTTTCTATAACCGAAACATTCAGTCCCGCATCCTTTAAATTCTCCACCATTTCGAGCCCGATGAATCCTCCGCCGATTACAATTGCTGTTTTAGGATTATTAAGTTCTATATACCTTTTAATCCTGTCCATATCAGGTACGTTTCTTAGCGAAAATATATTTGAGCTATCGATACCGGGTAAAGGCGGTCTTATAGGCTCGGCTCCGGTGGATACAATAAGTTTATCGTACTTTTCGACATATTTTTCTGATGTATTGAGGTTGTGTACCTCTATATATTTCTCTTCCGGATTGATGCGTGTTACATCCGATTTTATCCGTATATCTATATTGAAACGGTTTGTAAAGCTATCGACCGTTTGTACAAAAAGCCTGTCGCGTTCGCTGATGGCTCCTCCTATGTGATAGGGTAATCCACAATTGGCATACGAAACATATTCGCCTCTTTCGAATAATATTATTTCTGCTGTTTCGTCCATTCTTCTGAGTCTGGCTGCAGCGGTTGCTCCTCCGGCGACACCTCCTATTATAAGTATTTTCATATTTGTTATTAATTATATTTGCTATTGGCAAATAAATGAATAAATTTTTTATTTATAGTAAACTCTTTATTTGATTTGTAAGTTTCGAAAAATCAATGTTTTGTTCTTGCATCTCTTTTACTTTTTGTACACCTGTATCGGTCAATGAGAATATCATTTGGCGTTTATCGGTAGTCCCCATTTCCCTTGCGATATAGCCTTTATCTTCAACAGTTGTAATTATTCGCGAGACTCTTGAATTAGATAGTCCGACAAATTCGCATAACTGATTTGCAGCTTTGGGCTTACCATCCTTAAGACAACATAGTAACATCGCTTCATTGATTGTGATGCTATTCTTCTCGGCAAACTCTTTTTCGAAAATATAGAGAGCCTTATATATGTCCTTTAGCTTGCATATTGCTTCCATATAAAATATATTTGTTAGTAGAAACTATTTGCAAAGTAAATGATTTATTTTTGTTGCTAAAAATATTTGCTACTAAAAAATATATTTTAACTATGAAAATATTCAAGCAGGTATACGAAAGGAATGTAAGGTATAGGTTGGGAATGCAAAAATATTATCTTTGCTTCTAAATAAGAGCACTTAAAATGGAAAACCCCGAAGAAATTAAAATCAGCGTAAAACTGGATGAAAAAGATGTGATTAACTTTGTTTATTATGGGACTAGGAGACGAAAATCATTAATATTACTGCTAGTGGTGTGGATTATAGTATTTATAGCCAATCTATATATAGCGGTGGTCTCTTCTTACCCATTTAAATTAGAAGATAACATCATCTTGATAATATTGCCTGCGATTATGTTTGCCTATTGGGGATTATTAATTTATTCAGGTAAGTCGGTGTTCAAAAATAATCCGAGATTAAAGGAGCAACTGGAATATAGAATAAATGCGGAGACTATAAATGTCAAAGGAGAGTCTTTTGAATCAACTCTGACTTGGGATAAGACCTTCGGAGTCACCGAAAATAAAGCGAGTATATTTATCTGGCAGACCAAGCTTACAGCTAATATCATCCCTAAGAGATGCATAACTCCCGAAGATAAAGATTTTATCCTCAAGATAGGAAAACCTTATTCTAAGAAAAAATAGTAAGGTAATTTATCTGTACATTCTTTCGGTTACTATCTTTATCATTATGTATCTTTGTTCTTCGATTTGCAATCATGGAACAATTATTACAACAATTAAATAAATCGCAAGGAGAGGCTGTTCAGTTTATTGACGGGCCCTCTTTGGTGATAGCCGGAGCCGGCTCCGGAAAAACACGTGTACTTACATACAAAATAGCTTATCTCTTAAAGCAAGACTTGCCTGCACAACATATATTGGCGCTGACTTTTACAAATAAGGCTGCCCGCGAAATGAGATCCCGTGTGTCTGAATTGGTGGGAGAAAATATTGCCCGCAGGCTTTGGATGGGTACATTCCACTCGGTATTTTCTCGGATTTTGAGAACCGAAGCCGAGAGGATCGGATTTACTTCTAATTTCACTATTTTTGATTCGGCCGATTCACGTAATCTTATCAAAACCATCATTAAGGAATTGCAGCTGGATGACAAGGTATATAAACCTGCCCGTATCCAGTCAATGATATCGAATGCGAAAAATGCTTTAGTGTCTCCGACCGCTTATGCCCAAAGTAAAGAAATGCTAGAGTACGATATGAAAGCTAAAGTGCCTCAGGTGAAGGATATATATAAGATATATTGCAATCGCCTGCATGCGGCAAATACTATGGACTTTGACGATTTATTGTATTATACCAACCGCTTATTCAGAGATCATCCCGATGTATTGGCAGGATATCAGAACCGGTTTCAATATATTCTTGTAGATGAGTATCAGGATACAAACTTTGCACAATATCTGGTCGTTAAGCAATTGGCTGATATCCACCATAGAGTGTGTGTAGTAGGGGATGATGCCCAAAGTATTTATTCTTTCCGGGGGGCGAATATCGATAATATACTCAACTTCAAGAGTAATTACCCCGAAGCCCGTATTTTCAAACTGGAGCAGAATTACCGTTCGACTCAAAATATTGTAAATGCAGCAAACAGCCTGATAAAGCAGAATAAAGGGCAGATACAAAAGAATGTATTCTCCGAAAATGCAGTCGGTGAAAAGATAGAGGTGGCAAGCGCTTTCTCCGATTTTGAAGAAGGTGTAATTGTCGCTAATAAGATTCAGGATCTCCGTCGCAGTGAAGATGCTTCGTACAGTGATTTTGTTATTCTTTACAGAACCAATGCACAGTCTCGTGTATTTGAAGAATCACTGAGAAAGAAGAATATTCCATACCGTATTTATGGCGGTTTGTCATTTTATCAGCGCAAAGAAATCAAGGATGTTATAGCCTATTTCCGTATGGTTGTGAATCCGAAGGACGAAGAAGCTTTTAAGCGTATAATCAACTATCCTACACGCGGTATCGGTGCAACTACAGTCGGTAAAGTTACGGATACTGCACAGCTTCATAATATAAGCCTTTGGGAAGTAATAAACGACCCTTTGAAATATAACCTGAATGTAAATGCCGGAACTGCTAAAAAACTGAAAGACTTTCATCTATTAATAGATAGTTTTGCTCAAGAATTACCTGTTGCAACCGCTTACGAAATAGCGACCAAAATAGTAAAAGAAAGTGGTATTGCCCGTGAAGCATATCAGGATCAGACACCTGAAGGAATGAGCCGGCAGGAAAACTTACAAGAGCTGCTTGGAGGAATTCACGAGTTTTGCGAGAGCCGTATCGAGGAAGGAGAGAGCCGTGTTGGTTTGATAGACTTCCTGTCGGAAGTATCCTTACTGAGTGATCAGGATACGGATAAGGAGGAAGAAAAAGAGAAAGTAACCATGATGACTATTCATGCCTCTAAAGGTTTGGAGTTTAAGAATGTCTTTATTGTAGGGCTCGAAGAAGATCTTTTCCCATCTTCGATGGCAAAGTCAGAGCCCAGAGGACTCGAAGAAGAGCGCCGCTTATTCTATGTAGCCATTACCCGTGCCGAGAACTTCTGTATGTTGACTTATGCTAAGAGCAGGTTTCGTAACGGACAAACTAACTCTTGCCATCCGAGCCGTTTTCTGAGAGATATAGATAAGGAATATCTGAAAGCTAATACCGGAGTAATTGAAGGTGGGCAAGGTGGTGAATATTCTCAGTATTCGCAAGGAGGGTTCTGGGATACAGTACGAAGAAACAGAGAAGAAAGGGAGGAGCTTAAAGAGACTGTCAGAAAAGAGACTTCAATTTTTGAAAAGCCCGAATTTCCGCAGGAAACAGCATTTCCTAGCCGGACAAACTTTGTCAATGTAAAGAATGCCCAGCCTAAAAATCCGGTGAATAATAATATCGGGGATATTCAGGTGGGAGCAACAATTAAGCATGAGCGGTTTGGTATAGGTAAAATAGTATCCTTAGACGGGGATGCCGCCAGTCGAAAAGCAACAGTAGAATTTGAAAATGCAGGAACCAAACAACTATTGTTGAAATTTGCACGCTTCGAAATTATAGGGTAATGTTTTCTTTAAATATAAAAGAGACAAACCATTTGGTTTGTCTCTTTTCATTTATCTAAGATTAAGTTCCGCTATAGGTTAGGCTTCTCCTCCGAATTCCATTAGATAGGCTTTAATAAAATCATCAATATCTCCATCCATCACAGCATTAACGTTCGATGTTTGGTAGTTGGTACGATGATCTTTTACGCGGCGGTCGTCGAAGACATAACTGCGGATTTGTGATCCCCATTCTATCTTTTTCTTTCCGGCTTCAACATCCGATTGCATGCGGTTACGTTTCTCAAGCTCTATTTCGTATAATTGAGATTTAAGCAAACGAATCGCATTATCTTTGTTTCCGAATTGAGAACGGCTTTCGGTATTTTCGATTACAATTTCTTTCTCCTCTCCGGTTTCATCATCTTTGTATTTGTAGTGAAGACGAACTCCGGTTTCAACCTTGTTGACATTCTGTCCACCGGCTCCACTTGAACGGAAAGTATCCCATGTGATATCTCCCATTTTTACATCTATTTCGATACTGTCGTCAACGAGAGGCACAACAAATACCGAAGCAAATGATGTCATGCGCTTACCTTGCGCATTGTAAGGCGATACCCTGACCAAGCGGTGTACACCGTTTTCAGACTTTAGATATCCGTAGGCTAAGTCTCCTTCAACTTGCATAGTGGCAGTTTTAATTCCGGCTTCATCACCATCCTGCCAGTTGGTTATTGTTACTTTATAACCTTTGGATTCACACCATCTTTGATACATACGAAAAAGCATCGAAGCCCAGTCCTGACCTTCTGTGCCTCCTGCACCACTATTGATTTTGAGAACAGCTCCGAGTTGATCTTCTTCACGGCGAAGCATATTCTTCAGCTCCAGATTCTCTAACAATGCAATGGCATTTGTATAAGCCTGATCTACTTCTTCTTCGGAAGTAATCCCTTCTTTTTGAAAATCGAAAGCCAGTTGAAGTTCTTCGACTCCGGCTTTTACTTCATTATATCCGTTGACCCACCCTTTCAGTTCTCTGATAATTTTCATTTGAGCTTCAGCAGCTTTATTATCAGTCCAAAAATCAGGATCTTGTGTTCTTATTTCTTCTTCTTCGAGCTGGATTATCTTTGCATCGATGTCAAAGGTACCCCCTCAGCGCTAACTCGCGCTCCAACACTTCTTTGAGTTGGTCTGCTGTAATCATATCCGATTCAGTTTAAGTTTATAAATAAAAAATAGTGTGCAAAGGTAGTTATTTTTTGCACACTATTTATATTGTTTAGCTTGTAGAAGTATATTTCAGAACTTATATCCGAAGGAGAAAGCCCAACTCCGGTTTTTCCACGAAGGGTTGCTGCCATCAAGTTCTTTCATTGTATTAAGAATACCTCCTTCGTAATTAATTGATAGTGAATAGCGGCTGAATTCGACCCCTAATCCACCCGTAAAACCACAATCGAATCGGCGCATGCCAATTTCGTCGAATCCCTCATATACTATAGGGTAGTCAATCAATATAGTGCATTCGTCAATATAGGTATAATATCCAGATGCATATGTTTCATCATATTTTTCTCTGGCGTAGACTCCATATGCAAAGTACATACCGGCACTGGCAACCAAATTGAGCTTGTTGTTAAATACAGGGAGTCTAAATCCTAATTGTAATGGTAGTTGCAGGTAATTTAGTGTATACCTGTCAGTGCTCCAGCCCGCACTGCCATCGATGTATGAATAGTCCCAGCTATTATCGATCTCCGCACCTTTGGAGGTGAAATCCAGCCCGGATCGTAGAAAGAATCCTTTGGATAAGTCATAATCCATAGTAACTCCAAAATGGTAGCCTGACCTTAAAGAGGAATCAGAAAAGTCTCCTCCGGCAGAGGACAAGTTAAATCCGGCTTTGATTCCATAGCTGAACTTGGATTCGGTTTGTGCTTGTAACGAAATTACTGATACTATGAAACAGATAGAAAGAAGGTGTCTGATATTTTTCATGATAGAAAGGTGTTATATAAAAAAATAGTGAGTATATACTGAAGATGCTTATACTCGCTGATTCGTTGCTTTTGTATACTCTGATTATTCAGATATCTTATCTTTTAGACTTTCAGGTAGATAGAAGGTTTCGTTTACATCAATATATGTTGTTACCGAGCCAAGCTCTATTTCTTGACCATTCAGGTAAGCTATTGACTTGAAAGCAGGGACTACTAAAGTATTATTTCCTTTCTTTACAGTTAATTCGGGGAAGTCTTTTGAAGTATCGATGGTATAACTTCCGGGCTCGAAGATATCAGTATGTTTTGCGAATATTTGTCTGGTCATCTCTTTCAATGGAGTTTTCAACCCGACAACATCAAACAGGTAATTGTTGATCTGGATATTGGTGTTCATGCCCAGAGGCATGTCTCCCTGAGGATGGTAAGCTGCAAGGAACACTTCTTCGCCGGTATGTCCTCCGGTTGTGAATCCGAAATAGGTACGGCTGTTCATTATATCAACAATCGCATGTCCCATATTCTGGCTTTCGGACTTTTTCATATAATCGGTTTCCTTATAATTCTTAGAACTTAGGAGTGATTCGACTTCGTCTTCCGTTAGGTCGATATCAGTATATTTTTTGAACGTAGCCTTTATGTTTTCCGGTTTTTCATTAATCAGAATTTTCTCTAGTCCTTCTCCGGTTCGTTTATATTTAGATACATTCGCAAAGAGATCGTCTTTTGTTGCTTTGTCATACCTTTTCAGGTCGCGGCGCCCGATAGTAAAACCACTGTTACCGTGATCGGGTAGAATAATAACGGCGGTTTCCCCATCTTTTCTGGCAAAATCAATAGCAGCTCCTACAGCCCGGTCGAATGCAAGATATTCGGTAATACAGCCGACAGCATCGTTGCCGTGCGCAACCCAATCGACTTTACTGCCTTCGACCATAAGGAAAAAGCCATTCTCATTTTGCGAAAGATGTGCAATAGCCCTTTCTGTCATTTCTTTGAGTGATGGTATCAGGGTGCTGTCCCGGTCTATGTCGTATGGATGTTCTTTATCTCCAAATAATGCCCATATCTTGTCTCTCCCTTGAAAGTTACGGAATGCGTTCAGGTCATTTTCAATCAGGGTTGTATTTGTCTTTGTAAAACGGTCTCTCATGTCATCCGTAAGAATAGAAGTTCCGCCACCGAACACTACATCCAGATTATTGTATGCCATCTGCGAAGCTATATATTTGTATTCGCCCCTTTTATGGTAGTGGGACGAACAGTCGGCAGGCGTTGCATGAGGAAATTCAACGGTAACAACCAGCCCTGTAGCCTTGTTTTTCTCGATACGCGCGGCTTCGAGGATAGTTGTCAGTGGCTGATATGCCATTGCCGGATCTACATAGATAAGGTCGTTTTCCGGATCGGCAGGCGGATATATTGCTACATTGCCTGTCTGTTGAGGCATACCTGTCATGTAAGCCGAAGTTGTAGGAGCCGAGTCTCCGATAGGAGCATTGGATGAGAATGTCTTTACAGTACCACAAATGTAAGGATCAATATTGAGATTGTCTCCGCCCAAACGGTTGTAGATCTGATACCATCGTGCAGCCGAAACAACTCCGATAGAGGTCCCGTCAGGAATCATCAGAATAACATTCTTTACCGCTTTAACCGGTCTATGATACTGCTGTGCCCATACGATATTACAAAGTAAAACTAAACCTAAGATTAAAAGAGTCTTTCTCATAGTCATCTAATTTTTTGTATAATGATTTCTGCGGCTTTATCTGATGCTCCCGGCTTGCCGAGTATCCCGATAATCCGGTCATATTCTTTCAGCATTTTCTCCCTGTACTCGGTATTGTTCAGTAGCATGTCTGTTTCGTGCCGGATATTCTTTATAGTAAAGAATCTGGCAAAAAGCTCTTTTACGACCTCTTTTCCTGCAATCAGGTTCACTAAAGATATATAGGGGGTATGCAGAATATTCTTAAATGCCCAGTAAGTAAGTTTAGGTACCGGAGTACGATAGCAGACCACCTGTGGTGTGCGGAATAAAGCGGTCTCTAATGTTGCTGTTCCTGATGTAACAAGGGCTGCTTCGGCATAGGTGAGCAGCCGGTATGTCTGGTCAAAAATTATCTTGCACGAATACTTTCCTACATATGCCTTGTAATATTCAGGATCAATACCCGGTGCTCCGGCAATAACAGCCTGATAGTTGCCGAATGTAGCTGTAACTTCTAGCATAGCCGGCAGGTTGTCCTTGATTTCCTGCTTGCGGCTTCCTGCCAATAAGGCAATAACCGGTTTCTGTTCCAGATTATTATCAGTAAGAAATGTGTTAAAAGTATCAGCTTTAGCGGCTTCTTTATAATTGGCAATAGCGTCAACCGTAGGATTCCCTACATAATCGACTTTATAGTTATGCTTTTGAAAGAACTCCACTTCGAATGGAAGGATACAAAGCATCTCATCCACATACTTTTTAAATGATTTTACCCTGTATTCTTTCCATGCCCATACTTTAGGCGATATGTAGTAATGAACAGGAATAGCGGTCCTAGTCTTTATATATTTGGCTATTTTCAGATTAAATCCTGGATAGTCGATCAGTATTACCACATCGGGCTCATATTCGACAATTGCTTCCCGGCACTTTTTCATGTTGCGGAGAATGATGCGAAGATTGAGCAATACAGGTATAAATCCCATAAATGCCAACTCGCGGTAATGCTTCAAAAGGGTACCTCCCTGTGCCTGCATCAGATCGCCGCCGAAATAACGAAAATCAGCGTCAGTATCTTTAGCTTTCAGTGAAGCCATCAGGTTCGAAGCATGTAAATCGCCGGAGGCCTCTCCTGCAACCAGAAAGTATTTCATATCATGCCGGAATTGTTATGATTCTGAACTTACATAAATGAGTTTTTCCCACGATTTCATCTTTTCGACAAACATATGGGCAGTCATATCTACTGTGATAGGGACAATAGAAGCGTAACCATTAGCCAGAGCCCATTCATCGGTAGTTTCGTCATTAGGCTCGTCATTGTCGAAACGTCCTGTTAACCAGAAAATAGGCTTGTTGGCTCCATCTTCCGATCTCTTGAACTCTTCTATCCATTGACCGGATGCCTGACGACAAACCTTTAAACCCTTCAGTTCGTCATCCGAATGAGGAATGTTAACATTCAAGCAGACGCCGGCAGGTAAGCCTGTTCTCAGCACATCTTCGCTCAAAGCCCGTGTTATCGGGTAGGTATGAGCAAAATCGGCATCGAGAGCATGATCCAGTAAAGAGAACCCGATAGAAGGAACTTTGAACAATGCACCTTCCATAGCAGCTCCCATCGTGCCGGAGTATAATACGCATACCGATGCGTTAGAGCCGTGATTGATACCGGAAACTAAAAGATCGGGCTTACGGCCGACTATTTCACTGATTCCCAGTTTTACACAATCGACAGGGGTACCTGTACAGGCATATACGGTTATATCGTTTTTTTCGTCTTTTTTCACTAAATGATATCTGATCGGCTGGATAGATGTTATGGCACTGGACATACCCGAACGGGGCCCATCGGGTGCTACTACAACTATTTCGCCTAAGCCTATTAAAGATTCAACGAGAGACCTGATTCCCTTAGCGGAATAGCCATCGTCGTTAGTTACAAATATTAATGGTTTATTTACTGACATATTGTATTTTATAAATTTGCTTTTTTATGAGAATAACAAAGATACGCAAAATATCTCCTTGCTGAAAATGAGAATATTATTTTTCAAAAGGTGACTTTTGCGGCAATAACTTCTCAAATGATTCTTGTATAGAGTTCTGTATTGCATTGAAATCTGATATATCGGAACTGTCATTCAAACAGATCATATCGAGTTGTCTGCTACCGATCAATTGCTTTATTTCCGTAATATTCGTATTGTTAATATCCATACAGATGGTATTGCGGCGTGTATTGGAGGGGCAAAAATTGCCTTGTGCCAGTTGCCAGTATCTGAATAGCCATTGGTTTACATCGGCATCGGTTCTGAAACGTGAACGGCAGGTCTTATCCATGATTTCGGGTTCAGATTTCCATACTTCATCAAGTGTAGGCTTTAGAAAGGCATTTGGCAGATGAGGATCGATAAATCCCGAAAAATCCCTCCAGGGAGATAGCAACAGGTTATTTATTACCCCAACTCCATAATGGGGCGAAAACCACTTTGTGAAGAATTTCCGCATTTGTTTGCGTTTATTAAAATGCCTGTCGATAACATCCAGATCGTTAATCGCCATATGGATAATACCTCCGTTGGAAGGCTTGGCGGTCATTACTCCAAAATCGCAAGGAAGCCCCTTCCTGAAAAAACGTTTTTCGGATAAAGGACGGAGTACAAATATATCGTCATTGAAATAGATAAACCGGTCGGATAATCCTTTTATTCTGTGTAGATTCAATTCGATTGTATTGGCACTGAATGTAGGGAGGTACTCGATTGGAATAAAATCCTCGTGCTTTACCCAGTTCAAACGTGTATCTTCCAGATCGAGCCATTCGGGTATATGTCCCGATGTGACAAAATGTATCCTGTCTACCCATGGCATGAATTGATCTATCGCCCTGAACCAGTAGCGGAGTAATCCCCAATCGCGATACCGTATTTCACGGGAGTCGCCCTGTACCCCTTCTTTGGCAAACCTATCGAATTCGGCTTGCCACGAAGGGTCGGTGTTATCGACCCATGGGATTACTATATCTACTTTGTCTGTATTCATAGGCTTTCCTCAAACTTTATTCTAAGTCTATAACAGTGATACCTGCTCCTCCGAACTGTACATGCTCGTCCTGATAGTGAGCCACTCCGTGTACAGTGCGCAGATAGTCACGGATAATCTGGCGCAAAGCTCCTGTACCTGTACCATGAAGAATGCGTACCCGTCCGGCATTAACCTGAATAGCATCGTCTACAAAATACATAACGGCCTGTAACGCTTCGTCTCCCCGCATACCTCTAACGTCTATATCTTGTTTGAAGTTCAGTTTCTTTTCATAAACCATATCTCCGGTTTGTGAGCTGACAAAGGTGCTTTTCTGATTTTCGCGTTTCAGTTGATTCTTGCTGACACGTTCCAGGCTATCGAGCTTTACCGTCGATTTTATCATGCCGAATGCTACTACTGCATTTTTGCCCTGTATCTCCATCACCTCTCCGGCTGACGATTGCCCTTTCATCCGTACATTATCTCCTACCGAGATAGATTCGGCTTTTTGTTCTTTAACTGCCTTTACTTTGTTCTTCTTATTCTTCTCTCTATCCTGTAGTTTCTGTATCTTACGCGCTATTTTATCATCGGTAACAAGTTCTTCCGATTCTATTTTGGCCTTGAATTCAGCCAGTCCTTTCCGTACAACTTTAGTCTTTTCTTTTTCGGCCTGAGCCTCTTTTATCTCACGGATAGTATTTTCAATCTTGGCGTTGGCATCCGATAACAGGCGTTGAGCCTCTTCTTTGGCCTGCTTGATAATATCCTTGCGTTGCTTTTCTATATCGGTCAGGTTGTTCTCGTAACGGGAAGTTATATCTTCCAGCTTTTTCTCCTGTATGCGGACGTTGTTCCGCTTCGATTCCCAATAGCGTTTGTCACGCACTATATCTTGAAGGTACTTATCCATATTGATATAGTCGCTGCCCACTATTTCCGAAGCATCTGCGATTACATCTTCCGGTAACCCTATCTTCCGGGCGATTTCAATAGCAAAAGAACTTCCCGGGTTGCCTATCGACAAAGTAAACAAAGGTTGCATAATATGCCGGTCGTAAAGCATAGCGCCGTTCACTACCCCTTGATTTTCGTTTGCGAAATGTTTCAGGTTCTGATAATGGGTTGTTATTACCCCGAATGCTTTTCGTTCGTTGAAGCGTTTCAACAGCGATTCGGCAATTGCACCTCCGATCTGAGGTTCGGTTCCTCCTCCGAACTCATCTATCAACAGGATTGTTTTCTCATCACAATTCCTGACAAAGAATTTCATATTGGTCAGGTGCGAACTGTAAGTACTCAGATCATTTTCGATAGATTGTTCGTCGCCTATATCTATAAATATATTACCGAAAATACCCACTTTCGAACTTTCGGCTAAAGGAATAGGCAATCCGCACTGAACCATGTATTGAAGCAATCCCACGGTTTTCAGGCAAACTGACTTTCCTCCGGCATTAGGCCCTGAAATAATAAGCAGTCGGTTTTCGTTATTTAGCCAGATGTCAAGCGGTATAATCTCCTTGCACTGTTTCTTGTGAGAAAGATAGAGTAGGGGATGTTTGGCTCTGTCCCATCCGATAAGCTGCTTGTCTTCGACAGTAGGATGTATCGCTCCAATCTCGATAGAAAGTCTGGCTTTAGCGCGAATAAAGTCTATCCATGCCAGAAATTCGTACGATTGAAGTATATCGGGTGTAAGAGGTCTTACCTCATTGGTGAATGCAATGAGTATCTTCACAATCTCCCGGCGCTCTTCGCTTTCCAGTTCCCTGATGCGGTTATTGGCTTCTACTACTTCGGCAGGTTCAATAAATACAGTCTTTCCGGTTGCCGATTCGTCATGGACAATACCTTTCAACTTGCGCTTGAAAGCGGGGGCAACGGGTATCACCAGCCGTCCGTCGCGCATGGTGGGCGATACATCCTTTTCGACTAACCCTTCCGATTGGGCGGCTCTCAATATACTGTTCAGTGTGCGGGATATGCTCCCTGATACCTGCGATATTTCTTTGCGGAGTTTGCTCAGTTCGGCAGATGCATTGTCTTTTATCCTTCCGTACTTGTCGAGTATCGAATCTATCCTGTTCAGAAGCTGGGGAAAGATCAATACATCGCCTGCCAGTTGTTGCAGGTGCGGATATGGCGTATTTTCTTCGTCTTCTTTGCGAAGAAAACTTACTATGTCTTTGATCGTTTGCAGAGACCTTCTGAGGTCAAATACGGCACTTTCGTCTAACCATGTACCTTCGACCCGGATATTCTTTAACGCAGGACGCACATCAAAGAAGTGGTTGACCGGAAAGTCATCCTCTTCCTGAATGATACGCATAAATTCGTCGGTTTGCGACAACAGGCTCTGAACCGTATTGTAATCGGACGAAAAGCCCATTTCTTCGGTTTTCTCTATTCCCAAAGGGCTGAGGCATTTTTCGATAATCAGATTGCGTATCTTGTCGAAACCTATTTTTTGTTCAAAATTATTTGGATATATCACGTTCTATTCTTCTTGTTTTCAGCTAGCAAAGATAGTAAACTACCAGCAAATATTAAAGTAAACATAAACTACACACAAAACTCACAAAGTATACATAAAAGGTGACAAAAAGGTGACACGTGTCACCTTGGTATAATGCTTATCCATAGTTTTTTAACTCTCATAAAGTGACAAATTATACAAGTGACAGATATTTTTTTTATTTTTCATAATAGTAATATCATTTTGTTTTCTTTATAGATAAAACTAAGGATGTTAATATTTACATACGTCCGATTACCCGTTTTTCGTTTTTGGCGTATGTAATACACCCCTACAAGCATCCGAATACTCTACTTGGTTTTCATGCGCTTGCTTTGGAATTTTATATCTGTACATTTTATTTCACACAAATTTTATTAGTTTTGTACTTGCATTTTTATGTCAAGAAAAAAAGACAATAGAAATTAAACAAGGTCTGCGACCTGAATAATCAGATTAATGGCAAAATATAAACGGGTTTTACTAAAGCTTAGCGGAGAATCTTTGATGGGAGAACAGCAGCACGGAATAGACGAAAAACGTCTTTCGGAATATGCTACCCAGATAAAAGAGGTTGTTGAAATGGGAGTACAGGTAGGTATCGTCATCGGCGGCGGAAATATTTTCCGTGGATTGAGCGGTGCATCGAAAGGGTATGACAGGGTGAAAGGCGACCAAATGGGAATGCTCGCAACCGTGATCAACAGCCTTGGACTGAGTTCTGCCCTTGTTGCCATTGGACAAAAAGCCCGTGTGCTGACTGCTATCCGTATGGAGCCGATCGGCGAATTCTATTCAAAGTGGAAAGCAATAGAAGCTATGGAAAATGGCGAAGTGGCCATCATCTCTTGCGGAACAGGTAATCCGTTCTTCACTACCGATACGGGTTCGGCTTTGAGAGGAATCGAGATCGAAGCAGATGTAATGCTTAAAGGAACACGTGTGGATGGTGTATATACTGCCGATCCCGAAAAAGACCCTACTGCAACAAAGTATGAAAAGATCTCATATGACGAGGTATACAATAAAGGGCTTAAAGTGATGGACCTGACAGCCACCACTATGTGTAAGGAAAACGATTTTCCTATTGTCGTTTTCGATATGGACACAGTCGGTAATCTTGCTAAAGTGATAAAAGGCGAGAATATAGGGACTTACGTTCATGCTTGACAGAGTGCAAGGGATTATTTATAATTTGAATTAAATAATATAATACATATCATATAAAGACAATGGCAGATATAAAAGAGCTAGAGAAAAAAGCGGAATCGAAGATGCTGAGTTCAGTTGAATTCTTAGAAGAATCGCTGGCTCATATCCGTGCGGGAAAAGCAAATCCCCGTATCTTAGACGGTATAAAAGTAGACTATTACGGAAGCCTGACTCCTCTGAGTAGTGTTGCTTCTATTAATACACCCGATGCGCGTACCATTATTATCCAACCTTGGGAAAAGGCGATGCTGAGGGAAATAGAAACAGCGATAATCAATTCTGATCTTGGATTAAATCCTGATAACAATGGTGAAATGATCCGTTTGGGTATTCCTCCGTTGACCGAAGAGCGCCGTAAAGCACTCGTAAAACAATCGAAACAAGAGTCGGAAGATGCGAAAATCAGTGTTCGTAACGCCCGCCGCGATGTAATCGATGCTGTGAAAAAGTCGGTAAAAGAAGGTACTCCTGAGGATGTAGCGAAAGATGCTGAGGCATCTATCCAGAAGATACATGATAAGTATATTAAGATGATAGACGAATTATTTGCTGCAAAAGAGAAAGAAATACTTACAGTATAAGCTCTATTGCAAACTTATAAATAGTATACAGAGTGAAGAGCTTAGGAGAATAAGTCCTTGGTTCTTTGCTCTTTTTTACAATAATACAAAAGCCGTGAATGGAAGGTCTGGTTATTAAAAATACAGGAAGTTGGTATCAGGTTAGGACTGATGAAGGTTCGGATGTGGAATGTAAGCTGAAAGGCAATTTCCGTCTGAAAGAAATCAAAAGTACCAATCCTATTGCAGTTGGCGACAGGGTCTCTATTATCCTGAATGAAGACGGCACAGGGGTTATCACCGAGATTCTCGACCGGAAGAATTACATCATCCGCAAATCGTCTAACCTGTCAAAGCATTCGCATATCATTGCAGCCAATCTCGATCTGTGCTTCCTTATCGTGACCGTAACCAAACCCATAACTACAACTGTATTTATAGACCGTTTTCTGGCATCGGCCGAGGCTTACCGTATACCGGTTAACTTGTTGTTTAATAAAGTAGACCTGTATGACGAGGACGAAATGGAATATATGGATGCCCTTATCGATCTGTACGAATATATCGGCTATCCGTGTCACAAGATTTCGGCACTAAATCAGACAGGCCTGGATGAATTGAAAGATAAGCTGAAGGGCAAAATAACCCTTTTCTCGGGGCATTCCGGCGTCGGAAAGTCTACATTGATCAATGCCCTTGTTCCGGACTCCCGGCTTAAGACCGGAGCTATTTCCGATTTTCATGGAAAAGGAATGCATACGACTACTTTTTCCGAAATGATGGAGTTGCCTCAGGGCGGATTCATTATCGACACTCCCGGAATAAAAGGTTTCGGTACGGTAGATATGGAGACTGAAGAGATAGGGCACTATTTCCCCGAAATATTCAAATTTTCGCACAACTGCCGTTTTAACAACTGTATCCATATAAACGAACCCGGCTGTGCTGTCCGCGAAGCGGTCGAAAATCACTATATCAGCGAAAGCCGTTACAAATCGTACTTAAATATATTGGAAGACGAAACCGATGATAAATATAGAAAATAACACACTTTTTAAATTGAGATTCGACTATATATCATTCTTGGTATTTTTACTTATATTTGCTATAGAAGTGCTAATTGCACTCTTTGTCAATGATCGTATTATACGTCCGTATGGCGGCGATGTTTTAGTGGTAATGTTAATGTACTATTTCTTTAAATCATTTATATCAGCTAAGCCGTTATATATAGCAATAGGTGTATTGCTGTTTGCTTATGCAGTAGAGATCGGGCAATATTTCAATTTGGTCGAGATACTGAATTTGCAAGACAACAAAGTAATGCGTATAATTATAGGATCATCATTCAGTTGGGGCGATATAGTTTGTTATACAATCGGAGCCCTTATCTGTATGTTTATAGATAGTAAGGAGATAAAGGGATAATTGTAAGAAGAAATGTTGCAACAGCGAAAAAAAGATTATCTACAACGCCTGATTGAAGAGTTCTTTGCAAAACTTCAACAGTTACGGCAATCGCAGGAAAGCGCCGATAAAGAGGAGCAAAAAGAAATAATCGGCGATTGCTTGTCTTTTTTTCAGTCTCACTTTGGAACAAAGCAATCCGATACGGCAGCTATGATTATCGAGAAAATAGCAGATGCCGAATTATTGGAACAATACGCCAAAATATTACTCACCAAGTACGAAATAGTCGATCTGAAGGAAATAGATCAATTATATATAGCCCTTGATCTGGTCAGGTATCTCGAAGTATATGACAAAACGTACTCGTGGGACAGGACAATACTTAAAGAAGATTTACTCCGGATACTGGATACTCCGGACGAGAATTGAGTACCGGTAAGTATTTAATAATATATTGTAACCAATGTAATAAATAGGTTCGGAACCTTAAAAATAAACTAACTGTTGACTGATCTGCTTTTAAATATTAATATCAAATCGGTGCTGGAAGTATTTTCGGCAAACAACTTTATACTCGTATTTCAGCTTCTGTATATTCTTACGGCATTGGGTGTTGTGATCGTTGTGATTTCCGAAAACCGGAATCCGTTGAAAACAATAGCATGGGTACTGGTACTTTTACTTCTTCCTTTGGTAGGGCTCATATTCTATTACTTTTTCGGAGAAGACCACCGCAAGCAAAGGCTTATCTCGCGCAAAATGCACAAGAGACTGAACCGGAAAACACTGGAACGTACCGAACTAAAAGAATCACTAAATCCTCCTGTCGAATACAAGGGGCTGATCAACTTGCTGAACAAGGTAAATAATTGCCCTTTATATGGAGGTAATAAAATAACCTTTTACAGTGATGGCGAAAGCAAATTCGAAGCCCTGTTTGAAGAAATAAAGAAAGCAACCAAACACATTCATCTACAGTACTACATCTTTATGGACGACAAGATCGGTCATAAGGTAAAAGACCTGTTGATAGAAAAGGCACGCGAAGGTGTCGAAGTTCGTGTATTGTACGATGCTATGGGTGCATGGAAATCCAAAAAGAAATTTTATAAGGAGATGGAAGCCGGAGGAGTGCAAGTGACTCCATTCCTGAAAGTTGCATTTCCGATACTGACTAGTCGGGTTAATTACCGTAATCACCGAAAAGTAGTTGTAATAGACGGTGAAGTAGGCTTTATGGGAGGGATGAACATAGCTGACCGTTATATTGAAGGTAACGGTTCGGGAATTTGGCGCGATAGCCATTTCAAACTCGAAGGAAGAGCTGTTCATGGGCTGCAGACTTCATTCGTTATCGACTGGTATGCGTCACGTAATGAGTTTCTTACATCAAATAAATATTATCCGCAGTTAGAATCCAAAGGCAATAACCTGATGCAGATTGCAACCAGTGGGCCGACAGGCGAGTTTAAGGAAATCCATCAGGGAATATTTCAGGCAATAACCAATGCAAAAGAATACATCTATATACAAACACCTTACCTTATCCCGACGGATGCTCTGATGCTGGCTTTACAAACGGCAGCTTTGTCGGGGGTAGATGTGCGTATAATGATTCCCCAGAATTCGGATACGACATTTGTACAGATTGCATCCATGTCTTTTATCAAAGATTTTCTGGAATCGAAGGTTAAGATACATCTTTTCACAGCAGGATTCCTGCATTCCAAACTCATGGTTATCGATGATAATCTTACTATTA
Source organism: Indolivaga macrotermitis (assembly GCF_900128985.1). GTDB lineage: Bacteria > Bacteroidota > Bacteroidia > Bacteroidales > Dysgonomonadaceae > Dysgonomonas_A > Dysgonomonas_A macrotermitis. Next base: position 598,427 of record NZ_FQUC01000001.1, read on the forward strand.
CGGGCTCTGCAAACATGGATGTACGAAGTTTCGAGCATAACTTCGAGATAGATGCATTTATTTATAACAGGGAAACAGCTTTGGCTGCCAAAAATATATTTCTCGACGATATGCAGTGTTCAGACCTGATTGCTCTGGAAACATGGAATAAGCGTCCCCGGCACAAGCGTTTTGCCGAATCGTTTTTACGGTTATTTACTCCGTTGCTTTAATTATGAATTATCAAGAAACAGTACAATATTTGTACAATCAGCTTCCTGTATATCAACATGTGGGAGGCAGTGCCTATAAAGAAGGGCTGGATAACAGTCTTGCCCTCGATAAGTATTTCGGGCATCCCCATCGCAAGTATAAGACAGTACATATTGCAGGTACTAACGGAAAAGGTTCCACATCTCACCTTCTGGCGGCAATACTGCAACAGTCGGGCTATAAAGTCGGACTATATACGTCGCCCCACCTGGTCGATTTCAGGGAACGCATCCGGGTGAATGGCGAGAAGATATCAGAGCAGTATGTTATAGATTTCGTAGCCCGTCATAAGGATCATTATGAAAGTATCCATCCTTCATTTTTTGAGTTGACAATGATGATGGCATTCTGTTATTTTGCTGATGAAGAAGTTGATATAGCTATGATAGAAGTAGGCTTGGGAGGACGTCTCGACAGTACGAATATCATAACACCCATTGTTTCGGTTATTACAAATATCAGTTTAGATCACACTCAGTTTCTCGGAGATACATTGCCTAAGATAGCTGCAGAAAAAGCAGGCATAATCAAACCGTATATTCCTGTAATTATAGGTGAAGCAGAAGGTGAGGTACGCAGGGTGTTCGAAGAAAAGGCAGCTTCGGTAGATGCACCTATCATTTTTGCAGAAGACCAAAATCGTATTCTGGCAGCCGATAAACTGGATAGCGGAGCGTGGTTATTCCAGACAGATACATTCCCTAACCTGAAAGGGGAACTGGGTGGTTTACCACAAATCAAAAATGCAGCAACAGTCTTATGTGCTATCGATGTACTACGAAAACAAGGCATACATACAACAATCCAGTCCGTTTATTCGGGATTCGGACTAGTTACCGAAATAACCGGATTAATGGGACGTTGGCAGATAATTAAACAATTTGACCCGAAGATTATTTGTGATACAGGACACAATGTAGGGGGCATAAAATATGTGGCCGAACAGCTTCAGTCCGAACCATGCGATAATCTCAGGATTGTTATCGGTATGGTAAATGATAAAGATATTAACCATGTGCTTGAATTGTTGCCTAAGTCAGCTGTGTATTACTTTACCAAAGCCAATATTGCTAGAGCTTTGGATGAAGAGGAATTAGCTAAGCTGGGCGAAAACCATGGATTGAGCGGATCGAGACATCATACCGTACAGGATGCAGTGAATACAGCGATAGCCGATTCGGATAAGCAGGATGTTGTATTTATAGGAGGCAGTAACTTTGTTGTAGCCGAGGCTTTGGAGTTGTTACTATAATGCACAAAAACAACTTAACTAATTTGTAACAGATTGGTAATAAAAACGAAATGATATTACATGTTCTTTGCAAGAAATACATAATTATTCTTGAAAAAATGCGACTACCTTATTTCTTTTTTGTTACTGTAGCATTTCTTTTTACGGCAAAGAGAGCCTTAGCGCAGGATACTACAGAATTCAAGCCATCAGGGCGGATTATAGCCCGTAGCTTTTTCGATTATAGCCAGGGTTTCGGATCGGTTAATAACGAATCGGGTTTTGATCTTACCCGCGCTTTTTTAGGCTACAGTTACCAGATATCACGTACATTGCAGGCACAGGTTATAATAGATGGAGCTTCCGGAAAAAACGCGGATGGAAAGCTCGAAGTATATGTACGTAATGCATTTATCCGCTGGCAGGACAAGGGGTTCGATATCAGTGTCGGTGAGATAGGGCTATTGCAGTTCAGCCTTCAGGAAAATTACTGGAAGCACCGCTATGTAGAGAAATCTTTTCAGGACAGGAATAAAATGGCTCCGAGTGTAGATCTGGGAGTAACAGCTCAATATAAGATTAACGATTATCTTTCGGCAGACCTTAGCCTTACCAACGGGGAGGGATATAAACAAGTAGAGAAGAACAACAGTACCCGCTATGCTGCCGGACTAACAGTCTCGCCTTTGAAAAATATGGTATTCCGTGTATACGGAGATATATATAACGATGGCGAAGATTTGCGGGATGCCTTACCGGAAGGCGTAACAGACGGAAAATATTCCGATCAGAAGTCTCTTGCTCTTTTTGCCGGTTATCAGAATTCCATTATTTCGGGAGGAGCCGAATTTAATAAGGTTTTCAACAAGGGATTCATTCAGGGTAAAGATTATTATGGTTATTCGTTCTATGCTTCAGGTAAAATTGCCGATAAATGGAGGGTATACGGACGTTATGACCTGATGGACTCCGATAAACCGGAAAGTTTCGGCAGTGAATGGAATAGCCTCGATGGGCAGTTTATCATAATGGGTATAGAATACCAGCCTTTGAAGCAATTGAAAATATCTCCTAACTTCCGAAATATCAATCCCGACAGAAGTAAATCGGAACAATATATTTTTGTGAATTTCGAGATTAATCTCTGATGTTTTAATTCTTGGAATTCCTTATAGAAACGTACATCCCAAATGTGCGTTTTTTTGTTCATAATATTACCTCTTTTGGGGATTAAGGCTGAGAGAAAAACTGACAAGCTATAATTGTAATAGTTTAGAGGAAAAGATTCTTATCTAAATAGCCATTGGTATACAGATAGTTACTTTCCTGATTGTTTAACGAATATCTTCTTAACAATAACGTAACAAAAGTGTTATAATTCTGTTACATTTTCACAATAATATTGTATCAGAAAATAAAAGACAATTTATGAAACATTACGTTATAACAAAGAATATGAAAAACCTATTATTTATCGCCATTGCAGCAGTAGTGGCTTTGACCAGTTGTAATTCGTCTCCTAAACTCTCAGGAGCAGGCGCAACATTTCCTGCACCTTATTACAACCTTGTATTCAAGAAATTTACCGAAGTGTCGGGTAATAACGTTACTTATGGCGCAGTAGGTAGTGGTGGTGGAATACGTAGTTTGAAAGATAAGACCGTAGACTTCGGGGCAACCGATGTTTTCTTATCTGATGCCGAGCTAAAAGAAATGGGCAGTGATGTGGTGCATATCCCTACAGCGTTGGGTGCAGTGGTTGTTTCTTATAACCTGCCTGATGTAAAAGGCTTGAAACTGAATGCTTCGCTTATCTCTGATATGTACAGAGGAGTAATTACCAACTGGAACGATGAAAAGATCAAGGCATTAAATCCTGACCTGAATTTGCCCGACCAGGCAATCACTCCGGTTTACCGTTCGGATGGTAGCGGAACAACATCAGTATTTTCTGAATATATGTCGAAAGTAGATTCGGTATGGAACAAAGAACTGGGTACTGGTAAATCGTTGAAATTCCCAAAAGGAGTTGCCGCCAAAGGTAATCCCGGTGTAGCAGGTGTTGTAAAAGAAACAGTCGGATCGATCGGTTATATCGGATCAGAATATGCTCTGGCACTGAGTATTCCTACAGCGCTCCTACAAAATAGCTCGGGTAACTTTGTCGAAGCTAATGATAAAAGTATATCGGCATCGGCTGAAACTGATATTCCGGACGATACACGCTTGATTATCACAAATTCAAATAATCCTCAGGCTTATCCGATAAGCACATTTACATGGATTATCGTTTACAAAGAGCAGGATTACAATAAACGTACCGAAGAGCAGGCAAAAAGCTTGGTGTCATTGCTGAAATTCATTATCAGCAAAGATGGTCAGGATCTGGCAGTGAAGACCCATTATGCTCCTTTGTCCGCTAAAGCTGTGGAGAAAACACAAGCTATAATCAACTCGATTACATTCAACGGACAAGCTCTGGCTAATAATTAAAATTGCTCACCTTATCAATCGAAATGAAAGATAAAATATTTAAAGCCATACTATTTGCAGCATCTGCCCTGATACTTTTGTTGACGGCAGGTGTTGTTTATGCTTTGGTATCACAAAGTATCAGTGCATTTTCTGCGTTTGGCTTCTTCAACTTCATATCATCCACAGAATGGGATTCGGTCAACGACAGTTACGGTGCATTGCCATTTATAACAGGTACGCTTATCACCTCGTTATTAGCCTTGTTTTTCTGTATACCGTTTTCCCTTTCTATAGCCTTGTTCAATGGCGAATATTTCAGGGGCACGCGTATGTCATCTATTGTTAGTGCCGTTGTCGACTTGCTGGCAGGTATCCCTTCCATCGTTTATGGATTATGGGGCTTCTATGTACTTCGTCCGATCCTTATCGATATGGGATTCAGTGCACAAGGATTCGGAGTCCTGTTAGCAGCTATCATATTGGCTATAATGATTATACCCTATGCATCGTCACTCAGTACGGAATTTATCTCAATGGTTCCGAATGAACTTAAAGAGGGCGCCTATAGTTTGGGCGCTACAAAACTGGAAGTAATTCGTACAGTGAGTCTACCGGTCTCCATATCCGGAATTACGGCTGCATATGTACTGGCATTAGGCCGGGCTCTGGGCGAAACTATGGCCGTGACCATGCTTATCGGTAATACCAATAATATACCGATGGCAATAAGCGATACCGGAAATACCATGGCGAGTATCATTGCCAACCAGTTTGGCGAAGCCGATGGGTTAAAGTTGAGTTCATTAATGGCTATCGGGTTGCTGCTGTTCCTTATTACAGCTACTATCAACTTTGTAGCTAAGTATATAATGAAAATTGTGAATAAATGAAAAAGACGATTTTCTCATCATCCAAATACAGGCAGTACAAGAGTAAATTGTTCTTCTATGCAGTTTGTGCTTTCAGTGGTATAACTATGATTCCGCTTTTCCTGATTATCTGGGAACTGCTGAAAAAAGGATATAAACAATTAAATTTGAGCCTGTTTACAGAAGTATCACCCACATCTATGGATGCTATGCTTGCCAAGATAAGCAACGAGCCCATCCCCGGTGGTATACTCAATGGTATAACAGGCACATTACTGATACTTGCTATCTCTATAATATTAGCTATTCCGGTAGGTATTTGTACCGGGATATATCTGGCGGAAAATCCTAAAGGGGCATTTAGCAAACTGATACGTAGTCTGTCGGATCTTCTGCAAGGTATTCCTTCAATTGTAGTAGGTATAATAGTATACGCATGGGTTGTAAAACCTATGTACAGTTATTCGGCTCTGGCAGGGGGTATATCACTTGCTATAATGATGTTGCCAATGATAATCCGTTCGACGGAAGAGAGCTTGAAGATGCTGCCGGCTTCACTGAAAGAGGCGGGATTGGCATTAGGGGGTTCATATTCTTCCGTAGTTCTCAGAATATTATTACCTTCGGCATTCAGCGGTCTGTTTACCGGATCGTTACTAGCTATATCGAGAGTGATGGGCGAAACAGCACCTTTGCTGGTAACTGTTCTTGGTGCATCGGTTGTCAATTGGGACATAACACATCCTACCAGTGCGATCTCGTTACTTATCTGGGAATTCTACAACGATCCCAATCTGGCTCCATTGGTATGGACATCATCTTTGCTACTACTCTTCCTTGTATTGGGTATCAATATATTCGCTAAACGAATTTCAAAAAAATGGAAAATACAATAAATACAAATAACGATAAATATATTCTCGAACTAAAAAACGTGTCGGTAGCTTACACCCCCGAAAAAAAAGCGGTGGAAGATGTATGTGCCAACATTCGCGAAAATACGGTTACGGCTATAATGGGACCCTCAGGTTGCGGTAAGAGTACTTTACTCAGGGCGATTAACCGGCTGCACGACCTGTATCCCGAAATACAGACAACAGGTGAAATATTATTGAAAGGCGAAGATATTTTCAAAATGAATCCGATGAAGGTACGCCGGCTCGCAGGAATGGTTTTTCAGCGTCCGAATCCGTTCCCTACAATGAGTATTTATGACAATGTTCTGGCCGGATACAAGTTGAATAATATCAAACTCAGTAAATCCGATAGGGACGAAGTTGTCGAAAACAGCCTTCGGAGCGTAGCTCTTTGGGATGAGGTGAAAGACTCTATATCGAAAAAAGGTACATTCCTATCGGGAGGGCAACAGCAACGTCTTTGTATTGCCCGTGCAATAGCACTCAAACCCGAAGTATTACTTATGGATGAACCTACCTCTGCTCTGGATCCTATCTCTACTAACCGTATCGAAGACCTGATTCTGGAATTGAAAGAACACTATACAATTGTGATCGTTACACATAATATGTCTCAGGCAGCACGTATCTCTGATAATTCGATGTTTATGTATCTGGGGCATCTTGTTGAATATGATACAACTAAGCAGATGTTTACCAAACCAAAAGATAAACGAACCGAAGATTATCTGACCGGTGTATTCGGTTAATAGGTGCAAAGCCATTTATACTTAAGAAAGTATTTCTAACGAATAACAGGAGAAAAGTTATGACAACAAATATGAAATCGAAACAGCTCAAGGTTTTATTGAATGACTTTGAATTGTTATCACAAACCGTATTACTTCAATTACAACTATCTGCCAAGCTTTTGCAGGATAGTACGATAGAATCGTTACAGGAAGAAGCCGAATCAAACGAATTGATTATAGACCGCCTTGAAATAAAGATACGCGAAGAAGTAGTATATTCGATATTCCAATTTACACCGAAAGCTGCCGATCTGCGACGGATTATCACTTATCAGGATACAACTACCAATCTCGAGCGGATAGGAGATATGCTACTCAATATTATACATTATTCGAAAGAGACTAACCTGCATCTGTCCGAGTTTGCCGAAGAGCGGAAACAAATAAGTAAAATGTTCCAATATGTAGATGAAATGCTACGGAATGCTATTATTTCATTTACAAACGAAGACAGTTCTTTGGCGTACGGTGTTATAGAAGAAGATGACAAGGTTGATAAACTTTTTCATGATGTCAGCCGTTTTACTCAAACATCATTTTCGGGTAAAGCATTGACCGAAGACGAAGTCAGAAATATTATCAATATAAATGCTATTGCCCACAATTTGGAGCGGATTGGCGACAGTGCGACAAATATCAGTGAGGCTACAATTTACCTGACAGAAGGAAGGGATATCAGACATGGAAACAAAAAATAAAAGCACTTCGATACTCATCGTTGACGACGAGATCGATATCCGTGAAATATTACAGTTTAACCTCGAAAACGAAGGTTACCAGATCGATTTGGCAGATTCGGCTGAAGATGCTTTGAGAAAACTTCGCCCCGATCATCAGCTGATACTTTTGGATGTAATGATGGGAGGTATATCCGGTTTTAAATTTGCTGACCAGTTGCGAAAGTCGGGAAACGATACTCCCATAATATTCCTTACAGCCCGCGATACTGAAAATGATATGCTGACCGGATTCTCAATCGGAGGAGACGATTATGTATCAAAGCCTTTTTCTATCAAGGAAGTAATAGCACGTGTGAAATCTGTGTTGAAACGTAGCGAACAGAAGCAGTTATCTACCCCGGAAGAGACCTTTACTTTTGGAAGCCTTAGAATAGACCTGAAACTGAAAACCGTAAATATCGACGGTCACTTGGTCGATTTAACAAAGACCGAATTCAATATACTCGTATTACTGGCGAAAAATACGGAGAAAACATTTACACGTTCCGAAATATTGTCCCGGGCATGGGATGGCGATGGAGTTGTTCTTGACCGTACAGTGGATGTCCATATTGCCCGGCTCAGAAAGAAGATAGGACGTTACGGTGAAAATATAGTCAACCGTACAGGCTACGGTTATAATTTTAATGTCAATATTCAATGAAGTTAACTTACAAGCAGCGTCTTTTCGGTATTATATTTGTGATATTCGCAGTGTTCTCGCTGTGTATAATTATATCGGAGCAACGGGAGGAAAGGAAATTCCGTACCGAAGCTCTCGAGTCGAAACTCGACGGATATGTGGAAGTTATCCACAGATATATCGAACAGAAGCAGTTGCCGATATCAGATTCTATAGCTGTTCCTACAGTCGTAAATATACTTCCGGAGGAATTGCGTGTTACTTTGATCGATGCCGAAGGAAATGTTTTCTATGAAAATGATACTCAGAACATCAAGCAGCTGGGCAACCATCTTGACAGGCCTGAAATAATGAAAGCATTGTATCAGGATTACGGATCGAATATCCGTATGTCGGCTTCCATGAATCACGAATATCTCTACTATGCCAAGTTCTTCGGCAAATATTTTGTCCGCGTTGCCCTGCCTTATAATATACAGGTGAAGAATGTATTGCAGCCCGATAACTTCTTTATATATATCGTTTTGGTGATGTTTGTCATTGTGTTCATTCTACTGAATCTGGTAGCAGGGCGCTTTGAAAAATCAATAACAAAACTCAGGGATATAACTTCCCGGCTGAAAAACGATCAGCCTTTACCTACCGATATCACATTTCCCGACGATGAACTGGGCGATATGGGAAAAGAACTAGTTGATATATTCAACTTCAGGGAAGAAAGTAAGCTGGCAGTCGAATTGGAAAGGGAAAAACTAATCCAACATTTCCAATTTTCGGAAACCGGTCTTTGCATCTTTTCTCCTAAGAGAAAAAAGATTTATGCCAATTCTCACTTCCTGCAGAATATCAACCAGATAGTGGATAAGCCGATATTCGATGCCGACAATATATTCGGAGATAAGGTTTTACAGCCTATCGATGATTTTTTTGAGACAAAACGCCTTGGAGATAACCATCTTGCGTTTCAGGTGGCAAAGAATGCAAAGACATTCAATATTCAGGTTATTGTATTCGATGACCAGAGTTTCGAAATCACGATCCGGGATGTTACTCAGGTAGAAAGAAACCGTCAATTGAAGCAGGAAATGACTAATAATATAGCTCATGAGTTGCGTACACCTGTAACCAGCCTGAGAGGGTTTCTGGAAACGTTACATGATCAGGATTTGCCGGCCGAACGCCAATCGCAGTTTATCGAAAGAGCTTACTTACAATCTATCCGGTTATCGAATTTGATAGAGGACATAAGTCTGTTAAGTAAAATAGACGAAGCTTCTAATAAGTTTACCATGGATAAGGTCAATCTGGTACAGGTAATCAATGAAGTACGCATCGATCTCACCGACAGACTGAAAGCTAATAATATCGATCTGTTTATAAAAGTGAATCCTGAATTGACAGTGCACGGAAACGAAACACTTCTGTACTCTATTTTTCGTAATCTGATGGACAATACTATAAACTATGCCGGAAAAGATATTGAGATACATATCAAAGATTATATGGAAGACAATAAGTTTGTGTACATTTCATATTACGATACAGGAATAGGTGTAGACGAACAGCACATGGTTCGCTTATTTGAGCGCTTCTATCGTGTAAACGAAGGTCGTACCCGCGAAACAGGAGGTTCGGGTCTGGGATTATCTATTGTGAAAAATGCAGTGAAGTTACATAAAGGAGAAATACATGCCCGTAAATTTTCGAAAGGAGGTTTGGAGTTCCTTTTCACTTTGGCGAAATAATCCGGAATAATAATTCAAGAGGAAACAAACAGGGCAAATGACAACATTTGCTCTGTTTGCTTTATTTGCCATATCTTTGCCGGTAAATAATATATTATATAGATGATACTAACGCTTTCGCCTGCGAAGATGCTGGATTTTACGTCTGATGTTTCTACAAAGAAAACATCGCAACTTTTATTTGAGGAAAATTCGGTTGAAATAAATGATATACTAAGAGATCTGGATGTAAACGAAATAAGTAGCTTGATGAAGGTAAATCCCAAACAAGCCTTAGAAGTATATCAATACATTCAGGCTTTTGATATGAGGCGTACTTCACGAAAACAAGCTGCTGCAGCTTATAATGGTATGGCTTATCTGGGCTTGGATGCTGCAACCTTTACCTCTAAAGACTGGGATTTTGCGCAAGATCATTTAGTTATTCTTTCGGCATTATACGGGGCACTTCGCCCTTTGGATATGATAAAACCTTACCGGCTGGAAATGCAGGCTAAATTAGCTAATAGCAAGGGAAAAGACCTTTACGAATATTGGGGACGTGATCTGACCGAGTACCTCAATGATCGCCTAAGTACGGATGATAATGTCTGGCTTAACCTCTCGTCCAATGAATACAGTAAAGTCATTAATAAAAATCATCTGTGTAAAGGAGTAAAGATAATCACCCCGGTATTTAAAGAACAAAGTTTGCAAGGCTATAAACAAGTAACGGTTTATGCCAAGAAAGCGAGAGGGATGATGGCTCGCTTCGTTATTCAGAAACGGATAAAGAATATAGAGGGTATTAAGTTGTTTGATAGTGAAGGATATTCTTTCTCGCCAAACTTGTCTGACGAAAAGGAATGGGTATTTGTGCGTTAGACCTTACCGTTTATTTTTAAAAAAATCCTGCATCAACTGAGCACATTCCTGTTCTAAGACTCCACCGATGATCTGGGTTTTAGGGTGCAATGCCTTTGGTGCAATATCCCTGTATCCACGTTTGATATCCGGCGCACCGTATACGATTTTGGGTATTTGTGACCATCCTAAAGCTCCGGCACACATAGGGCAGGGTTCTACAGTTACATATAGGGTGCAATCTGTCAGGTATTTTCCGCCCAAAACATTTGCTGCGGCAGTGATAGCCTGCATTTCGGCATGAGCCGTTACGTCTGTTAAAGTTTCGGTGAGGTTGTGGGCGCGGGCAATAATACGATTCTGGCAAACCACTACAGCACCTATAGGAACTTCGTCCTTCTCGAAAGCATAACGGGCTTCGTTCAGAGCCTGTCGCATAAAATATTCATCACCAAGAATCTGAGTATTCATCGGCGCATTTCGTTTTCACCGAAAAGGGTAGGGTAGTCCATCTCCAGGTTTTTCAGTATATGGGCAATAACTGTCTCTCTCAGCCAGCGCGATTTATTCGAAATCTTGTATTTCTTTATATATAGCAACATGAGGTTGTATTCTTCGTCACTCAACGAAAAATTGACCTGTTTGGAACGGACAACCGTAGATGTTTTCTGTTTCGGTTTCATTTGGTTACAAAATTAAGCTGCTTTAGGTGAAAAGCAAAAGATTTTGTGTGTAAAATATATCCGGAGCTTATGATATTGTGTCAATATTGATAGACTTAATATCAAAAAGAGAAGCAGCTTTAGTTCTAAAGCTGCTTCTTCGTCAAAAACAAAAATACTATTGATACAAGAAAAAAGCAAGGGAGCATAACTGAAGAATGCCAGCTCCCTTTTCAGAATTTATATTTGCATCGGAACTTCCATTAATAGTATGCGTGCATTGTCAGACAAGGCTTTGATTTCTATCTCATCGACTTCTGATATTCCAAGCCCGTCCCTTCGGTTAAGTACGACCCCTCCGACATTGAATGAGCCTTCGATAACCATTGCGAAAATACCGTTCGCAGCAGATTTTAATTTGTATGCTGCACTCTTGCCGTTATCGAATGTTCCCAACGAGAACCATGCATCCTGATGTATCCAAAGAGCATTGTCATCTTGGACAGGAGAAACGACTTCGTGCAAAACATTCTTATTATTAGCAAAATCGAATGTCTTTTGCTGATATCGCGGAGTTACGTTCTTCTTATTCGGAAATATCCATATCTGAAAGATATTCACAGGTATATCCTGTTCACCGTTGTATTCGCTGTGCCTGATACCCGATCCGGCGCTCATCACTTGTATATCTCCCGATTTGATAACGCTTCCGTGTCCGAGGCTATCCTGATGGCTCAAGTTTCCTTCGAGAGGTATAGTGACAATTTCCATATTATCATGCCCGTGTGTCCCGAATCCTTTACCTCCTTCTATAATATCGTCGTTCAGTACACGTAGTGCACCGAAATGTATCCGGTTGGGATCATAATAATTTGCAAAACTAAATGTGTGGCGTGCATCTAACCAGCCATGTTGTTCGTGTCCTCTGGTTTCGGACCTGTATAATATTGTTTTCATAAAAAATCTATTTATTTTTATTAATAAAAAGGTCTGAGACCTTAAGAGACTTGACGCCTCAGTTGATAATGACTGATGTCATAGACAAAGATCCTGCAATTACTCTATCGTTGAATATAATAACATTCTCATCCTTCTCTTTTAGGGCAAGCGTATACAACAAAGGTATATAGTGCTCGGCCGATGGGATTGCCAGATTAATGGAACTGTCTAAAGTTCTGTATTCGGTAAGCGAACGGATATCGTTATCCAATATTTTTGCCTTAAACTTTTCATTTATCTCCATAGCCCAGTCATATGCATAGGGTGTATTGAAATCATCGTCTTTCAAACGTACCATGCGGAGATTATGTATCATATTTCCACTGCCGATAATCAAGACACCTTTCCTTCGCAAATAATTAAATTCGCGGGCTAGCTCTACATGATAATTCATGTCCTTTGTATAGTCAATACTCAGTTGAATAACAGGTATATCGGCTTTTGGATACAAGTGTTTCAATATACTCCAGCTACCGTGATCTAATCCCCATTCATATTCAGGTTCAATACCGAAATTTTTTGAATTGTCAGCAATATCCACTGCCAGTTCAGGAAAACCCTTTACCGGATATTGTTGGGCAAATAATTCCTTGGGAAAACCATAAAAATCATGAATGGTTTTGGGCTGTTCTACAGCTGTGACGAATGTCCCACGGGTCTCCCAGTGAGCCGAGATACATAATATAGCCTTTGGATAGGGAAGTGTATTTCCCAACTCGTTCCATCTTTGAGAGAACTCATTATCTTCGATCGCATTCATTGGCGAACCGTGTCCTACAAATAGGGCAGGCATAACCGGTGTATCCGGAAGATAAGACAATTGTTTGTGCAGGCTATGCAGGTTCATATAAACTCCTTTCTTTAAACAAAAAACGGCTTTGACTATTCTGTTTTGCCAAAACCGTTTTATATATAATCCTTAGTCCGGCTTATTGAGCGGCTTTGGCAACGATGGTTATCTGTAATTCGATATTATCGTTTACGATGTTATCCTTAAGTTCGGCAAACAGGCTTTTCGATCCGAATTTTACATTCCACTGTGTACGGTCTATTGTAAATGGTACAGTAACAGCTTTGTATACATCTCCTTCTTTCGTGATTTTAGCACCGAATGTGATATTCTTATCTACATCTTTCAGTTTCAGGTTACCACTAACGTTATGAGTAATAGAATCATTTCCTGTAACTGCTTCTACTTTAGTGATTGCGAAACTGCTTTCGGGGTAAGTTGCTACATCAAAAAAGTCGGCGCTTTTCAGGTGGTTTACCAACATTTCGTTCATTTTAGCATCGGTCAGATCTTTGTCTGCAATAGCGTTCATGTCGATAATAAATGAACCGGATGCTACGCTTTCACCGTTAATAGCTAATGCTCCTTCTTTAATGGCGATGGTTCCGTGGTGGTCACCTCCCGGTTTAGAACCTACCCAGTTTATGGATGATGCCTGAGTATCTACTACCAGATTAACTCCTTCGCCCGATGCTACTGATTGAGCATCCGAACCTTCTACTTTATTTTTAGGATTGTTTCCGCAAGAAGCTGCGAATACTAGAACTGTCAATGCAAATAAATAAGTTTTCATACAAGTTTACGTTTTTTTGTTTTTGTTTTTGTTTACGTTTTTTTGATTTTCTTGATACAAAGGTATGATGCTATTATCTATAATCAAAATAGATGTTTTAATACTAATCTATTAAAATTTTTATAGATTTGTGCTTAATATAAGTATTGATGTATGGTAAACTTAGAATGGTACAGAACGTTTAAAGCAATATATCAGCAGGGGACATTAACAAAAGCTGCTACAGAACTGATGGTTTCGCAGCCAAATGTGAGTGTACAGTTGTCTTCTTTAGAGAGCTATATAGGTCATGCCCTATTTATACGGTTACCCCGAAAAATGGTTCCGACCGAATATGGGAAACTACTTTATACGCAGATTGTAGAGTCGATAGATAATCTGGAAAGGGTAGAAATCGAATTTAAGAAGTCGAGTATCCGTAAAGAGCCGACTATCCGGCTGGGAGTTCCTTCCGAGGTATTTTACACCTATTTATCCCAGAATATGAATCTCGTTAAATCACATCTCGTTGTCGAATATGGCCTTGCTATGGATCTTATCAATAAGCTAAGGAATGATGAGCTGGATATTGCATTTATAACTAAGCAGGACAAAAATCCGGACAGCCTGACATATGAATACTTGTATTCAGAATCATTTATGATAGTATGTAATGTGGATCACGATACAACCGAATTTGACCGATACATAGCGGATAATGATCTGGTGAAGGCCGAAAAATGGTTGAAGGCCCAAAGTTGGTATGCCTATGATACGAACCTGCCTCTGATTCGGCGGTTTTGGCGAAGTAATTTTCTGAAACGCCCTATTGTCAAGCTCAAAGCTGCTATTCCCGATAATATGGCGATACTAAAGGCTATCACTATGAGTGGTGGATTCGCCGTATCGTCGGATCTGATAGGAGGAGATACTTTAAAGAACGGACAGGTAAAGGTCGTTTGGAGAGGTATTATACCTGCAACGAACAGTTTACATCTGGCTTACGATAAAAACAAAATAGATCCTCGCCTTGTGGACGAAATGCGAGACTATATCACGCAAAGTATGGATGGATATATAGATACCAAATAAGTGCTACATAGTTAGTACGTAAATTCGGTACTGTATTCGGTACTGTTTCCACAAGCATCGGTGGCAACCACTATCAGGTTATGTGTGCCTTTAGACAGACGGTCGGGGTCGAATTTGTATGTATATACAGGTGATTTTATATCATTCTCGAATAAAGCGAATTTTCCGTCTATAGTACCCCTTACAGATGCGACACCGCTCAGGTTATCGGTTATACGTAAACGGATGGAGTCGGTTGATTTAGGTAGTGCAGCTTTTTTCTTTTTGGATGCTGCTGTAGTAACAGGGGAAATAGTAGGAGCCTGTGTGTCGGATGCAACGGCTAAACGTACCCCAAGTTCACGGATGTTTCCTGAGATTGTCCCGTTATTATATGTTCCTCCTATCCATGACTTACGATTGCCTGTAAGTTGTACTATTCCATATTGTTTCTTGTTACTCAAAGGATCGAAGTTTAATTTGATCCTTACTTCGCCCGACTTATCAAGGGCTACAGGTGCCTGATTAACTGTGAAGACATCGGAAAAATAATCGGACGAAGCACTTTGAGATAAAGTAAAACATACATCGTTATACAGGTTTCCTTTGTTGATGATGAGCGAAAAGCGTTCGCTGATATATTTATTATCCTGATCCCAGATCATAACAAGAGAACAACCCGACGGACGGGGAATATCCTGCTGTTTACCGTTTACTGTAAACTTATAAATGGTAGAATTGCCGTACACATCCTGTAACGTATATTCTATATTATATGTGCGCTCTTCGTTGATATTGATATAACCGCTGTTCTGAGTTTGGTAAAAGGGGAGTGTATTACCCGGCTCGACGAATGAATACATATAGAAAGATTTATTCAACCGCCAGTCAACAAAGTCGGTAAAGGTATTGATCATACGGCTTTGGTCGAAAGCAAACCGCGAGATATCATACGAAAATACCTGTTTGTCATCCACTTTCATACTTATCGTCCTCACTCCATAAATATTAGTTGTACCCGACATCCGGTCATATGCTTTAATTCCTAAACCTATCAGTCCCCATGCTTCTATGTTCTCTTGAGGAGAAGAATAACTTCCGTCTTTAAGCTTAGTGATTGTTTGGCGTAAAGGTAGAAAAGTGCTATTGACAGCACCTCTTCCGGGTACAGGATAAGCTGCTATACCCCTGATTTCGGGAGCAACTTCGTCACGAATCATGCTTTTAAGAAAGGGCAAAGGGTCAAGAACATGCTCCGATTTGGTATCCCGTATTTCGAAATGCAGGTGGGGACCACCGGAGCCTCCGGTATTTCCCGAATAAGCTACCACATCGCCTTTCTTTACCTTTATCTGATTAGCTTTTAAGGAGAGGTTTACTCTGTAACTTTCCTGTGCATATTGTTGCGACTTCACATAATCACTTATCTCCTTATTGAACCGGCTAAGATGCCCATATACAGTGGTCTGTCCGTTCGGGTGGTCTATATATAGTGCCAAACCGTATCCCGAAGGTGAAACTGATATTCTCGAAACAAACCCATCGGCAACACTATATACCGATTTGCCTTCTACGCCTTGTGTCTTGATATCCAGTCCGGCGTGGAAGTGGTTATTCCGTAATTCTCCGCAATTACCACTCAATAGAAGCGGAATATCCAATGGGCTACGGTAGTCCTGAGAAAAAGAGTTGATACTGAAAAGAGATAAAATAAGTATGTAAGTTAATCTGTTCATCTTTTATTAATAGGTTTTATAATCTGTTAGCCTAAGGTTTGGTCTATAATGTCCTTTGCTACAGCTTTTTTGTCCTTCAACGGAAAATTCCGGCGGTTACCTTGCTTGTCAATTACGGCAATTTTATTGGTGTCGTGCTGGAATCCTGCACCTTTATCCTGCAATGAGTTGAGAACAATATAATCGAGGTTCTTTTTTTCTATCTTTTTTAACGCGTTTTGCTCTTCATTGTTCGTCTCCAAAGCAAAACCGATAAGTAGTTGTTCCGGCTGTTTTACTTTTCCGAGTGCTGCGGCAATATCCTTATTCGGAACCAGTTCGAGGGTAAGACCTGTATCATCCGTACGTTTGAGCTTGGTATCGGCTTGTTCTTTAGGACGATAATCAGCAACGGCCGCACAAAGAATAGCTACATCCGATTGAGGGAATTCGGTAATAGCGGCCTGATACATTTCTTCGGCCGATTCTACATCGATACGCCTGATGTTCGGATGAGATACTTTCAGGGAGACAGGACCTGATATTAGAATCACTTCCGCACCCCGTTGGGCACACTCTTCAGCAAGGGCAAAACCCATTTTTCCTGAAGAATAATTACCTATAAAACGGACAGGATCGAGTTTTTCATAAGTTGGCCCGGCTGTTATCAGTATTTTTTTTTTTGACAGGCTTTCCTGCTTTTCAAAGTAAGAACGAATAAACCCGACTATGTTTTCGGGTTCTTCCATGCGTCCTTTTCCTATAAGGTGACTGGCCAATTCTCCCGAAGCCGGTTCTATTATATGGTTGCCATACGACTGAAGCTGAGATATATTGCGACTGGTCGACGGGTGTGCAAACATATCCAGATCCATAGCCGGAGCTATGAATACAGGTGCTTTCATCGACATATAAGTGGTGATAAGCATATTATCTGCAATGCCGTTAGCCATTTTTCCTAAGGTCGACGCAGTGGCAGGCGCGATCAACATAAAATCAGCCCAAAGCCCGAGATCGACGTGGCTGTGCCAGGTTCCATCATTCGCACCGAAGAATTCACTGATCACAGGTTTACCTGTAAGAGCAGAGAGTGTGACAGGTGTTATAAATTCTTTTCCGGCAGGTGTTATTATAATTTGCACCTCGGCACCTTCTTTTACAAAAAGGCGGGCAAGCGATGCTGCCTTATAAGCTGCAATACTACCTGTTATTCCTAAAACGATATGTTTACCATTAAATGTCATTGCTGGTGAAGATTTTATAGATACAGAAACACATTTGTATGTATATATGATACGAGACCGGAATTGATAATGTCCGGTTGTACCATCTGCAAAAGTAACAAAAAGGAACGAGACCCGATATTACTGGCTTTTCTTTTTGAAAGTGAAATATTTATTGAAAAAGAATTGCAGGAATGCAATAATGCCGGTTGTAGTCAATTTGGCGATGTTTTGTATTATCTTCTGACTGAAAAATTCGAGATCAAATTGTCCTACAATAAAACCGTAAAGCTGTACCAGCAGCGGTAGTAAGATGGTGCTGATAACAATACCAATCCCGGCTATTCCGAAAAAAGACAATGCCCTTTGTACGATTTTGTCTGTAGCTTTAAATGTGAAAAAGCTGTTTAGCAGGAAGTTGTTAATTATAGCAAGAACACAGCTGAGCACATGTGATACAATATAATTAATTCCTAAATAATCGCGAAACAGAAAAAAGGCAAGCCATTCTACTCCAAGACCTATAACGCCAACTAATCCGTATTTAATAAATTCCTTGTACGATTGTTTCATTATATCTGTTTGAAAGGGCAAAGATAATTGTTTATTTTTTCTGAGATTTCTCTTTTTCGACGAAAAGTTGACTAAAAAAACAGATATATGGTTTATGGATACACCGAAAATGGTTACTTTTGATATAGAAATCGATTGTATTGTGTAATTGTATAACAATTTCAGTCAAATTATAAAAGAGAGTGGCAGCAAATAAGATTAAATTATCAGTTCTAGGCTTTTCGTTTAACCAGACACAATCAGGGACATATGGATTGGTGCTGGCTGAAGATGGAGGTGTGCGCCGCCTGATGATTGTTGTGGGAACGCCCGAAGCCCAATCGATTGCCTTTAAGTTGCAGAACACCGAACCTCCGCGTCCGTTAACCCACGACCTGTTTTACTCGTTTATGGAAAGTTTCGGTATCGAGTTGGACGAGGTATTTATTTATAAATATGAAAACGGAGTGTTTTATTCAAAACTTTATTTTCGTCAGGAAGGTCGCGAAGTCGCTGTAGAGTCACGTACATCGGATGCAATAGGCATTGCTTTGCGTAGCAAGTCTAAGATATATACAACCGAAGAAATAATGCAGGATCTGGCTGTAGTATTTACAGAAGGAGATGAGGAAACAGCCTCTAAAGATATGTTTGCCGGTAATGACAGTACCAGTTATACCGATACATATGCATTGCTTAATCAGGAAGAACTGCAATCGATGCTTGACGATGCGATTGAACACGAAGATTATGAACTAGCATCTTTGCTGAGGGATGAGATGGAAAAGCGGGCTAAGAAACATTAAGGAGAAATCTGAACAATGGATAAGACTATATTTTTTGCTCCTGATATCCTTAAAGACCTGACCTTGCCGCAAGATGAGTCGGCTCATTGTGTACGTGTCTTACGGAAAAAAGAAGGAGACTATATATATATTACAGACGGAAAAGGTTGTTTCTTCGATGCCGAAATCGTAGAGGCTCATCAAAAGCATTGTATTGTAAATATAGTACGTACTATCGAAGAACCGAAGCCTTGGACTAATAATCTGCATATAGCTTTTGCTCCTACTAAAAATCTGGATAGGGTAGAGTGGTTTACCGAAAAAGCAACCGAAATAGGAGTCGACCGTTTTACTCCTTTATTGTGCCGGTATTCCGAACGGAAAGAAATAAAGTTGTCCCGTATCGAGAAGATTCTGGTTTCGGCAATGAAACAGTCTCAAAAAGCATTTTTACCCCAATTAGACGAAATGATCCCGTTTTCTCAATTTGTAAAACAACCTTTCGACGGACAAAAATTTATAGCACATTGTTATCCTCAGGAGAAAAAACTATTGAAAGATATTTATAAGCCCGGCGGAAATGTTTTGATACTGATTGGGCCGGAAGGAGATTTTAGTGAACAGGAAGTCGGGTTGGCATTAGATAACGGGTTTGAAGCTATCAGTTTGGGAAATAGCCGCCTGAGAACAGAGACCGCAGCTTTGGTGGCATGTAATACTATTCAGATAATAAACGGATAAAGAAAAGATATTAGCTGTTCTGTTTATTAAATTCTCTTAATTCGACTATCGCTTTATACAGTTTTTTACGGTAATACGATTTTATACAGAATAACGATTCGTGACGTTTGATAGAATATTTTGTCACATTGTATTCGAGAGTGTGGCGTGCACTGGCAACAAAGGCATCTATCATCGGTTGAAGTAATGCTCTGTCTTTTTCTGCTTTCGATGGGTCTGTATTATTTTGAGAAACTTCAGGCATAGAGAATAATTATCAGAATTGAGAAATAAAGATAGTGCATATTCAGGATATATGCGAACATTTTATTCGATATACATCAAATCACTCATAATAGAATCTGAGATAAATATTCCCTGACGGCTTATCTTATAGCGGTCACCTTCAGTAATAACATCTCCCGATTGAAGGTGCTTTCTTATATTTTTGTTGCAATAATCGAGAAACTCTTCACCGAATTGGTTCTTCAGGTCTGTAGTACTGATCCCCCACATTGTACGCATGCCCGTAAGGATAAAATCGTTATAACGGGTTGGTGGGTCTAGGTCTTCTTCTTCAATAAAAGGCTTTCGGTTCTCTATCCCTTGTATGTATTTTGCGATAGACGAAATATTCCAGCAACGGTTTTCTCGATTATAAGAGTGGGCAGACGGGCCTAGCCCCAAATATTTGGCTCCCAGCCAGTACGAACTATTATGACGGGAAAAATAACCTTCTTTCCCAAAGTTCGAGATTTCGTAATGAATAAATCCGGCTTGCTGTAACCTTTCTATCAGAATGGAAAACATTTCGACACTGGTTTCCTCTTCAGCCGACTTTACTTCTCCTTTTTGAAGGAGGCGATATAGCTTTGTACCTTGTTCGTAAATCAGGTGGTATGATGATATATGTTGAATGTTGAGACTGATAGCCTGATCAAGCGTTTTGTTCCACATCTCGATAGACAAGTCGGGCAGTCCGTACATAAGATCGATACTTATATTCGAAAATCCGGCTTGCTGGCTAGCCTTTACAGTATTAATTGCTTTCTGTGCTGAATGCCGTCTGTTTAGAAATTGAAGCTGTGCGTCATCGAAGCTCTGTACTCCCATGCTCAACCTGTTGAATCCCACCCGCCTGAGCATATCTATATATTTTACAGATAAATCATCGGGATTGGCTTCGAGGGTTATTTCTACATTATCGGTAACTTCGAAAGCAGAGAATATGGCTTCGAATATGGCTTTAAAATCTGCTTCACTAAGTTGCGAGGGTGTGCCTCCCCCGAAGTAAATAGTTTCTATAGTTTCATTACCAATGTAATTGGCACGCAAAACCATCTCTTTGCATATGGCGTCTACATAAGGAGTCTTTTGATCCATATTGGTACGGGTGTAGAAATCGCAATAGATACACCTCGTCTTACAGAAAGGAACATGTATGTATATGACTGCCATTTACGGAATTAGTCTTCGTACATTTTATCGATAATATCTTTGTAACGCTCGGCTACAACCTTTCGTTTTATTTTTAACGTATTGGTAAGCTCCCCGTTTTCCATTGTGAATGGTTCGGGTAATAGGGTAAAACGTTTTACTTTTTCGTAGGGGGCAAGCGATGCCTGTTGCATTTCTATACGGGTAGCTATCATTGTATTTACTATCCTGTCATTCACAAGTTCTTCCCGGGTAGGATATTCAATGTCATGCTCTTTTGCCCATTTCTCTACGGCATCGTAGTCGGGTACGATCAATGCGCTGACAAACTTTACATCATCTCCTATAACAGATATCATATCGATAAACTTGTCATTGGCTATTAATGTCTCGATAGCTTGAGGTGCGATGTATTTACCATTAGAAGTTTTAAACAGGTCTTTGATCCTTTCTTTCAGAACAATTGTATTTCCGTTGAGAATTTCACCGGCATCACCGGTTCTGAAAAATCCATCCTCGGTAAAGGCTTTGTCCGTTTCCTGAGGCTTTTTATAATATTCTTTCATAACGGTACGTCCTTTTACAAGGATTTCGTTATTCTCGGGGTCTATCTTCACTTCCAGCCCCGGCATTACTGTTCCCACCGATGAGAGCATAAAGTTGCGATCGGGGTAACATGTTACCGTAGCGGTGGTCTCGGTCAACCCGTATCCTATGATTAACGGGATATTCACTGATTGCAGAAATATATTAATTGTATCGGATAAAGGAGAACCGGCACAGGGGAATAGAACACCTTTTTCGATGCCGATAACCATTTTCAGTATGCGGAAAACAGTATTGTTATAGAAGAAGAATTTCAAGCGGTTTCCTAATGGCGGCCTCAATCCGTGATTCTTATAATCGAGATTATGTATTCTACCTGTTTTTATAGAGTCAGTATATAGCCAGCGCATAATACCTTTCGAACTGTCGATCTTTTCGTTTACACCCTGATATACTTTTTCCCAGAAACGTGGAACGCTACACATTACCGTCGGGCGTATTTGCTTGATCGATTTCTGTATTTCTTTCGCATCGGTATTTATGGCGATGGTCATACCTTTATGTAAGGTATAATAAGTCCATGCTTTTTCGAATATATGTGCGAGAGGAAGGAAATTCATCGACAGGTCTTTACTCGAAAGCTTTGGAAGGCGCTCGTCATGTATCCTGAATACTTCCATAAAAGAAGAGTGTAACAATACTACACCTTTAGGTTCGCCGGTAGTACCCGATGTGTAAATAATGCAGGCAATATCGGTTTCGCGGATCGACTTTAGCCTGACAGATACTTTTACCATCGAGTCGGAATTCTCACCCGAAGCAATAAAATCATCAAAATAGATAGAGGTTGTATCTTCGGGGTGTTTTTTTACTTTCGGATCAAATATAATCAGCCTTTTGAGTACATCACTCTGCATCTGTACCTTGTGCGCATTATTATATTGGAACTGCTCTCCTACAAATAATGTATGTATCTGGGCATCATTCACAATATATTCGACTTGCTGTGGTGAAGCGGTTGCATAGATAGGAACTGATACTGCCCTGTTTGCATATGCCCCGAATTCGGACAATAAATACTGATACATGTTTTGCGAATATATACCTATGTTTTCCTGGGTTTCAACGCCGGCCTCAGCCATAGCCCAAGCTGTCTTCATGATATATTCCGAAAAACGGTTCCATGAAATTGATAACCATTTATTCTGTACATTGTCTCTGTATTTCAATACAGTTCGCGATTTGTATTTGGTTGCACGCTTGTGTACCAGTTCTGCAAGGTGATAGTAACTCATTTCTATTTTAACTTATGGTATCAGACAGTAAAGTTAGGTTAATTAATCGTTAATTGGTGCTAAATGCTTGATTTTTATTATTGTCTACGCATTAATTGTTGTAGCAATATATATTGCTTATACACTGATAACGTGACAAAAACGTGACACTTGTGTCACCCATGTCACCTATTTATATGCTTTGTTATAAATGTTTTGTTTCTTGAAAAGTGACATTCGTTATACATATAGTAATATATTATATATATATGAGTAGTTGTTTTCATTCTTCCTTTTATTGTATAGATAAAGTAAAAACAAATAGTTTACCTGAAGAAGTTTTGTTTTAAGGTTCGAGAGCAGTTTGTTGTTCTTTAAGGAGTGATTGTTTTTCAACACAGGATATCGTGAAGTTTATTTCACAGAGTTGAAAAAGATATATTCCGCTATTGTAGGGGCAGGGCTCTGCTCTGGCCGATAATAAGGGCTTTAACACAAAGCAGACGAAGAAGGCACTAAGTGCACTATCTTGTTTTTCAAGACAACGGGTAAAGCAGCGCTTCCCCCCTACAAGGAATTCTTGTGTAAAGTCTTTGTCTCTTTGCGTTTTTGTGTTTAAAAGACTATCCGGTAAATCTCGAAAATAAAACAGCAAAGTGCATTCGCTGCACCTTGCTGCAACAATTAGCAGGTTTTTAGACAAACTGCAGTCCAGAGTAGTGTTTAAGTGACAATTAAAAAGTAATAATGACTCGAATCGGTACAGTTTGCCCGTCCTGCTAGTGATAAATAGTTGGATGTATACGACGAAAACGAGGATATTAAAAAACATCCCGTTGTTTTGACATAATAATTTTTTTTGTTTAGTTAACGCCCTGTGATGGGTCTCTCTCTAATATTTCAGTACATAAAAACAAATCCAAATTGTTAAAATTTAGATTGTTATCAGAGTTTTTATGTGTGAAAATATTCTGCATAATTTGTGCGATATTTTGTATCTAAATAGGATACTTTTCTGTTTAGAGTTTGCAAATATAGATATTCTTTTAGATTTAACAAAAATAACAAGCCCGCCGGCGACCCTCCTCTTATTTTATATTACCTTTGCATCCTGAATTTTCGGGTCAAAGACCTATTTATCGCTTGATTATGGCAGGAGGAGTAAAAAGTCTGGCAAAAGATACAGCCATTTACGGGCTAAGCAGTATTCTGGGTCGTTTCTTGAATTGGTGTCTGACACCATTACATGTATATATTTTCACTAATACGGTAGAGTACGGTAAGGTTAGCTACATTTACGGATTTGTTGCCCTTTTTATGGTATTGCTGACGTATGGAATGGAGACGGGTTTCTTTCGTTTTATGAATAAAAAAGACGAAGATCCGGCTAAAGTGTATTCGTCTGTAATTACTTCTTTAGGAGTTACTTCTATTCTTTTTATCGGTTTATGTGCCTTGTTTCTGTCGCCCATTTCGGAATGGATGAAGTATACCGATCATCCCGAACATATCTTAATGATGGCTGTGACGGTAGCTATGGATGCCTTTATGGTGATTCCTTTCGCTTATCTGAGGTACAAAAAACGCCCTTTGCGCTTTGCCGGACTTAGGATAATATTCATATTTGCCAATATCTTTTTCAACCTGTTCTTTCTGGTTGCATGCCCGTATATATATAAGTCATTTCCGGAAACGATCGACTGGTTTTATAATCCCGGTTATGGGATCGGTTATATATTTATAGCAAACTTGTTAGCTAATATAGTTTTGTTTGCCTTACTTATTCCTGATATGACAGGATTCAAATATCAGTTCGACGGAGCGCTTTTGAGGCGTATTTATAAATACTCTTTCCCGTTGCTGATATTAGGTATTGCCGGAGTTATAAATCAAACAGTAGCCCAGCTTGTTTATCCTCATATTTTCGAGAGTCCCGATGAGGCGTATAGCCAATTAGGGATATACAACGCCTGTCTGAAAATTACGGTTGTAATAACCATGTTCACACAGGCATTCAGGTATGCTTACGAGCCTTTTGTTTTTGCCAAGAATAACGATAATAAAGACACCCGACCCTATGCCGAGGCGATGAAATACTTTATCATTTTTGCACTTTTTGTTTTTCTTGGGGTTATGTTTTTTATGGATATACTGAAATATATAGTCAGCAAGAATTATATGGTTGGTCTCTCCATTGTGCCCATAGCCATGATGGGGGAAATATTTTTCGGTATATATTTCAATCTGTCTGTTTGGTATAAACTGATCGATAAAACTCAGTATGGCGCTACTTTTTCGGTGTTGGGCTGTGTTATTACTGTTCTTATAAATATTATATTTGTACCCGTTTTCGGCTTTATAGCAAGTGCCTGGGCTACATTTGTCTGTAACTTGATTATAATGTCGATATCTTATTTTTACGGGCAAAAGTATTTCCCTATAAGATATGATTTAAAGACTATTGCATTATACTTCCTTTTAGCGGGTGTTTTGTATACATTGGGAGTATATGTCCCCATAGAGAATGAAGTCCTCAGATTGTCGTACAGGACTCTCTTACTGGGGGTGTTTTTCTTGGTTCTGGTGAAGAGAGATCTTCCGGTATCAGAAATACCATATATAAATAAGTTTTTTAAAACTAATAAAAAGGTCTGAGACCTTAAAAAAATAAAAGAAGAGGTTTTTGTTCCTCGATAAATTTAAAGTAGTGTAAATGAAAAGAATTTTTTTATTATTCGGAGCTTTGCTGACGTTGTCTGCTATTCATGCCGATGAAGGTATGTGGCTTCTGAAAGAGCTTAATCGCCAGAGCGCTGCCCGCATGCAGGAGCTCGGCTTTACTTTCCCTATCGATAGTCTTTACAGCGAAAAAAACGCTTCGTTGAAGGATGCAGTTGTAATATTCGGCGGAGGTTGTACCGGAGTTGCCGTGTCTCAGGAAGGGTTGATCTTTACCAACCATCATTGCGGATACGATGCTATACAGAAGCACAGTTCGGTAGAACATGATTATCTGAAAGACGGATTTGTAAGCCAATCGAAACAAGAAGAACTATATACAGAAGGTTTAACAGTTTCTTTTCTCCAAAAGACTGAAGATATAACTGAGGAAGTGACAGCCGGAGTAACAGATAATATGACGGAAGAGGAGAGAAATGTAATTATAGACTCTCTGTCGACCAAGGTTCTTGATGGATATAAGGACAGCGAATTTTTACAGGCGCGTATTGTCCCTTTTTATACAGGTAATAAATATTATCTGGTAGTATATGAAATATTTAAAGATGTACGCATGGTATTTGCTCCGCCGTCATCGATCGGTAAATTCGGTGGTGATACCGATAACTGGCAATGGCCACGCCATACAGGAGACTTCTCTGTATTTCGTGTATATGCTAACAAAGACAATCAGGCAGCTAACTACAGTGCCGATAATGTGCCTTACAAACCGAAATATTCGGTACCGGTATCCGTCAAAGGATATAAGGATAAGGATTATGCGATGACTATAGGATATCCGGGAAGTACCGAGCGTTATCTTCCGTCGTGGGGTATCAAGCAAATGATGGAATCAGAAAATATTCCCCGTATCGAAGTCCGTACTATTAAACAGGATATCTGGCGTAAAGCGATGAATGCGGATGATGCTGTACGTATCAAATACTCGGTAAAATTCAGCCGTAGTTCAAACTACTGGAAAAACTCTATGGGTATGAATCAGGCACTACGCCGCCTTCATGTTTTGGAGAACAAACAGGATTTAGAATCCCGCCTGGCAGACTGGATTGCGAAAAGCCCGTCGGCTCAGGAAAAATACGGGGAGGTACTGTCTAGTTTAGACAATGCCTACACAAGTACAATGGAGCCTGTTAAGATAGCTACTTACTTTGGCGAAACATTCAATAACGGAATCGAACTGGTTCGTTTTGCAAATATCATTAATGCTATAGACTTAAGTGATAAAGAATTGGCAGCAGCAGCGGTCAGGTCAAAAATGGTAGACTTATACAAAGACTACGAACCGGAACTGGATAGACAACTGATGCCGGCATTACTTCGTTTTTATGCGGAAAAAGTACCTGCTGCTTATCTCCCTGATATTTATGAAATTATAGATAAGAAGTTCAAAGGTGATTATGAAAAATATACCGATTGGGTATTTAAAAATACTAAACTGACTAGTTTGTCAAGTTTGGCTTCTCTTTTGGCTAATTCATCGAGGAAAGATATAGATAAAGACCCTGCGATTGCCTTGTCTAACTCAGTTGCCGATTGTAGATTGAAAATCCGTGAAGAGTTGCTTCCATATTATCCGACTATAGATAAAAATGCACGTAAATTTATGGCAGCTCTTCAGGAAATGGAACCCGATAAGGCTTTCTCTCCTGATGCAAATTTCACACAGCGCTTAAGCTACGGATCGGTAGGAGGATACAATCCGGCAGATGCGGTCAGCTACGATTATTACTCAACTACACAGGGTGTGTTGGAAAAAGAAAATAAAGATGATCCGGAATTTGCTGTTCAGCAATATATACTCGATAACCTGAAAGCCGCACAGTGGGGCGAATATGCCGACGAAGACGGAACAATGCATGTTGGTTTCCTTTCCAATAATGATATTACCGGAGGAAATTCGGGAAGCCCTGTATTTAACGGAAAGGCGGAGCTGATAGGTCTGGCTTTCGATGGGAACTGGGAAGCCTTGAGCGGTGATATTATTTTTGAGCCTAAATTGCAACGTACTATCAGTGTCGATATTCGTTATGTATTATATACAATAGATAAAATTATGGGTTGCCATCGTCTTATCGAAGAACTGAATATTCAGAAATAAGTTCTCCAGCCTTCTTATCTTATTAAATTGTAATATAAGAAATCTATAAAAAAAGCCTTGCCCTAAGACGGCGAGGCTTTTTTATTTATGTCCAATACGGTTATTCATCGGCTATATGGGGTAATTTGTCGATTGTTTTTGCGGAAGAGTCTAATGATTATAAACTTAGCGCATCCTAAATTTTATCCAAAAAAATAATTGACAAATGAAACTAGAAAGATTCTTTTTATTTTTCATCGGCCTTATGACAATATTTGCTTTGTCATGTAGTAGCGATGACGATGAATCGGTAATTGATGGAGGTACTGATGAGGAAGAAACCGTTGAGGAAGGAACCGAAAATAATGTGGACGAGAATTTTGTAACCAATTCTCAGGATACCACCTTTGTGAATGCTGTGACCATTGCTTTCTCCGGAACTACAGCTACAGTAGATAATCCATATGCCGAAGATGGGGTTTCGATCGTAACAGACGGAGCTGATGTGGTTGTTACTTCTACTAATACGGTTACTGAAATCAACTATGTATTATCGGGATCTACGACTAATGGTTCGGTAAAGATATACAGTGACTATAAGTTCGGATTGGGATTCAATGGGGTTGATATTATTAGCGGAGATGGGCCGGCATTGAATATCCAGTCGGGGAAAAAAGTAACCATAACCTTAGTAGGAGGTACTTCTAACCGTCTTATAGATGGAACCACTTATACCGCTACTAGCAATGAAGATATGAAAGCGGCCTTTTTCAGCGAAGGACAATTGATCTTCGGAGGTGCCGGAAGTTTACAGGTTCAGGGACGCTATAAGCATGGGATTTGCAGCGACGACTATATCCGGATAAACGGAGGTGTTGTGAAAGTTGCCGGCGCTGTAAAAGATGCTATTCATGCCAATGATTATATCCGTATTGATGGAGGAACTGTCAATCTGGTATCAACAGGAGACGGCATGGAATGTGAGGAAGGGTATATCGAAATAAATGGTGGAGATATAAAGATCAGTACTGTTGAAGGAGATGCAATAAAAACATCGTATTCGGGAACCGATACCTCAATTACCCCTTATATTACGGTAAATGGTGGTACATTTGATATTACAACTGTGGGAAAAGGATCGAAGGGCTTAAAAAGTAAAGGCGACATAACTATCGCAAAAGGCACATTGATATTTGTATCTAAAGGCGCTGCGTATTACGATACGGATGATGCCGATATTTCGTCCGCATCCGCAATTAAAGCAGATGGAAACTTCCTGATGCAAGACGGAACGGTGACCATTACCAGTTCGGGTAGTGGAGGAAAAGGTATCAGTATAGACGGAACTATAACGATCGATAATGGTACCATAAATGTAACTACTACAGGCGATCAGTTTGTGTACGGATCAGACGATACAGCAGCCAAAGCAATCAAGAGCGATGGAGACTTAACAGTTAATAATGGTACAATAACGATTAAAACGACCAAAACGGAAGCTGAAGGGCTTGAAAGTAAAGCGACGTTGACTATAAATGGCGGAACTATAGAAATAGAAACTTATGACGATTGCATAAATGCATCGAACCATATAGCTATCAATGGAGGATCGATATATTGCTACAGTGAGACTAATGATGGTATCGACTCGAACGGAACATTGACTATTACAGGCGGAACGATTGTTTCGTCAGGAACAACGTCTCCCGAAGAAGGAATTGACTGCGATAATAATACGTTTAAAATAACAGGTGGAACTGTGATTGGTTTTGGTGGAGCAACAAGTACACCCACATCGAGTGTTACTACGCAACGTTGTGTGATTTACGGAGGAACCGGAACGGCTAACCAGTTGATTCATATCGCATCTTCAGATGGAACAGGAGTCTTAACCGTAAAAGTTCCACGTTCTTATAACAGCCAGATGGTAATGTTAGTTAGTTCTCCTGATCTGAAAGCAAGTACCTCATATACAATTTATACGGGAGGCAGTGTTTCAGGAGGGACTGATTTCCATGGACTGTACTCAGGCGAAACATATACAAAAGGAACTTCGGCTAATACCTTTACAACATCATCGATGGTTACTACTGTTGGTAATGTATCCTCAGGTGGAGGAATGGGTGGCGGAGGTCGCTGATAAAATAAATAAAATGAAAAGGGAAGAAAAATATATTTTTCTTCCCTTTTTATTTTTCAGGATCAACCTATGCTTTAGAGGGCTGAATACCGGATATGCGGCATACTATTTTGCAAATAAAGAAAATAGCAATCAGGGTGAATATAATAAACGCGCCGGATGGTACATTTATGTAGGCTGATAAGATAAGTCCTACAACACAACCGATCAATCCGAACAGGATGGACAGAAATATTATCTTAGAGTAATTAGCCGTATACAGATTTGCGGTCATCTGCGGAATGGTAAGTAAAGACATCAGTAGCACAACTCCCACAAGCCTGATAATAAGCACAATCGAAACCGCGATAAAGAACATCATAGTATACTCTATCAACTTTACAGGTAAATGCCTTGTTCTGGCAAAATCAGGATCGAATGAAGTATAAAGTATCTCTCTGTGGAAGAATGAGAAAACCAGACCGAGAATGATTGACAGGGCTACGAACATATAGATATCCGTACGGGTAATGGTAAGAATATTTCCGAATAAGTAATCGGATAAGTTTGGTGCAAATCCGGCTTTCAGGTAGATACATATAATACCGATAGCCATACCGAAAGACCAGAAGGCTCCGATAGCCGAATCTTCGCGTACGCCTTGTCTCGACGTGAACCACTGGATGCCAAACGCAGAGAAGATCGAAAATATCATTGCCGCCAAAAAAGGATTAACTCCCAGATAGAAGCCGATACCCAGTCCTCCCAGAGATGCATGCGTTATTCCGCCACTAATGAAAACGAGGCGCTTCACAACGATGTACGTACCGATAATACCGCACACAATACTGGCGAAAATACTACCGATAAGAGCATTACTGAAAAAATCGTATTGAAAAAGTTCAAAAAAATTCATTTTCAGATTTCCTCTATTTCGAATCCGACCTTTTTCAGGTCATTCCAATAATTAGGATAAGATTTAGTTACTACCATAGGTTCGGCAATAAGTAAATGTGGGAGTTTAATCGCAGCCGGAGCAAATGCCATAGCCATGCGGTGGTCTTCGTACGTAGCAATAACGGGATTCGTTTCCGGTTCGCAGGTTTCGCCATTCCATTCAAGGATACTGTCTTCCCTGTCGGTGATGACATACCCCAGTTTCTTCATTTCAACTTTTAAAGCCTCAATCCTGTCGGTTTCCTTTATCTTTAAGGTTTGTAGTCCGGTAAACAGAAACGGTACATTCATCAGGCAGCAAGTAACCACAAAGGTCTGCGCTAAATCGGGCTCATTCACAAAGTTGTGGAACATTTTCTTTGCTACACGGTCGGTTTTAGTCAGAATAACACCATCTGCCGTGAATTCTGTACTTACGCCTAAGTCAACAAATAATTCAGCAACTTTCGAATCGCCCTGCCCGCTGTCTTTAAATAAGCCTTTCAGTTCTATATAGGCACTGTTGCTTAGGGCAGCTATTTCGTACCAGTACGACGCAGCGGACCAATCGGACTCGACCGTATATTTTACGGGACGATATTCGTTTGGAAATATTTTAATGGTATTGCCTGTCCATTCCGATTTTACACCGAATTCGGCCATCATTTTTAGTGTCAGTTTGATATAGGGAACAGAAATAATATTTCCTTCCAAATGAATGATAAGGCCTTTTTCCATAGTCGGGGCTATCATCAGCAGGGCAGATATGAACTGCGAACTGATTCCTCCCGAAAGAAATACTTCTCCACCTTCGAGAGCTTTACCTCTGATCTTTAATGGAGGATAACCCTTTGTTTTCAGGTATTCGACATGAGCTCCTATTGCATTAAGAGCTTCAACTAACACATTGATAGGGCGTTTTTGCATCCTTTCGGTACCTGTGATGATCCATTCTCCGGGAATCCGCGAGAGATATGCGGTAAGAAAACGCATAGAAGTACCTGCCGCTCCGATATCAAATAAATGATCGTGAGACGAAAATGCTTCGACCATAACTCTGGTATCGTCACAATCGGACAGGTTTTCGATCGGATAAGGGCTGTTGCTAAGCGCTCTTAAAATAAGCGCTCTGTTGCTGATGCTTTTAGATGCAGCCAGTTGTATGTTGCTGTGGATTGTAGCGGTGCCTTTTACTTTGTATTTCATCAGTTGTAATCGGATTTTCATACAAATATACGAAAAGCTAATGTATAAGACTAATCGTTTTTTTGTGGTTTTTATTATTCTTCGAGCCTGCGCCTTCTGATAAAACGGCTTGTAGTTCTGCCCGTTTTTGTAGTTCTGCCTGTTTTGTAAGAAGACCAACTCCAGTTAATCATTTGACGTAATCTCTTAAGGAATCTTTTCGACGGTTTATCAAGCAGGTACGACTCGATATGCCGTTTACGCTTTTCTTCCAGTATCTC
Organism: Indolivaga macrotermitis; assembly: GCF_900128985.1. Taxonomy (GTDB): domain Bacteria; phylum Bacteroidota; class Bacteroidia; order Bacteroidales; family Dysgonomonadaceae; genus Dysgonomonas_A; species Dysgonomonas_A macrotermitis. The sequence continues at coordinate 630,795 of NZ_FQUC01000001.1, forward strand.
ATCTTTATCGATAAGTATTCCGGTTTCTTCTACATTACCGAAAGAGTCATTGATGGCAGTGCCGAAAACTTTCATTTGGGGTGATAATCCCATGTAGGCATTCACTAACGGAGGAATGTTGATTCCCAGTTTTCTGACAGAGGTATTCAGTATTTTGTAGTCGGTCTTTAGATCGTCCTCGTCGAATAATCTTTTCAGTATCTTTTTGTCCGTATCTATATTTAGGTTTTGCTTCGGATATACAAGGTGTTCAGGATCAGGGAAGTGCTTGTTCATGAAGTACAGAATCATATCCCGTGCCTGAGGGTTGTATGTGTCATACATTGTTACCTTTCCGAAAAAATATCTCATTGTAGGGTCTGCAACAGAAAGGGCTCCCAATCCGTCCCAAAGATTATCTAAGGCAAAAATACCTTTCGATCCGGCTCTTGTACTTTGATATTCAAGGGACACGAACGAACGTCCCAATTCTATTGTATAAGGAAGGTAATCGGTGATAAATTTCTTAGAAAAATGGAACAGGTGAGAGGTTGCCAGTATAGGCTCGCCTTTCTCATCGAATTCGATATCCGGCCCGCAAATAAACCTATAGCCACCGAGTATTTCTTGTGCTTCGGGGTTCCATACAATCAGTTGTTTATACGGATTGTCCATTAAGTCGTACTCATCTATATCAGTACTTTTGCCGGTTCCCCCTCCATAGTATCGAAATGCAATTTCACGCAGCCTGCCTATCTCCAGCATGGTGTTAGGCGAGTTGTGGTGTGTGATAATATAAATTTCGTTGTTAGCCTTATTCGTTTTCCGTAAGAATTTATCTTTCGTCAATTCGGCTTTAATCAGTCTCTTGTCTATTTCAGGAATAATACTATCCATATAGTAAGTAACAGTGAGTATTAAAGATTTGTTCCAACAATTATAGCGTTTTGTTTAAGCACTTATTCAGGTATTCCGATTGATAAGTGCCTATTACTTTTCCGGTGCTAAATTGTATGTAATCTGTCTGATTTCATCTGTCCATTGCTGTGGGGTCTTCGATTTATCCAATGTTTCCCATTTGATAGGCTCTCCGACTATAACAGTAAATGTTTGATGTTTATTTTTAAACATTTCATCAGGAAGAAACAGCATTTCGGCATTGAATTTAACGCCCAAAGTTTTCCTGTAATTTGCAAATCTATAAAAGAAATTCGAATTATGAGCATTAAAATAAATTGGAACAATGTCCCTTTTTGTCTCGGTTGCTTTCTGGATAAAGGATTTGTGCCAGTCTAAGTCGATTATTTTCCCTTTCATTTTCCGCGAACACATGCCGGCCGGGAAGGTGATGATCTGATCGTCCGAAGCATATGCGTCGTGTATAGCTCTTGCTTTATCTTTAGCCTGTTTGCCGTATTTATTTACCGGAACGAATATGGGTTGCAGGTTTTTTATGTAATAAAGGATATCGTTGACCAGATATTTGATTTTCTTGTCAAATTTTTTGCCGATAATAGCTGATAAACAAATACCATCGAGCCCTCCAAGAGGATGGTTTGATACGAATACATATCTGCCTTCATTCTTTATTTTATCCAACCCTTCGACATGTAGTTTTAAATCGAAATAACCGACAACAGCTTCCATAAAATCTACCCCGTATTTATCGGCATAGATGGTGAGTATCTCATTCAGCTCATCTATATGTACCTTCCTTTTCAGGTAGTTGATGACGAAAGACGGAGTCTTGGCGTACAATTTAGGAGCTTTTCCTTTAAAAACCTTATCCAGGTCTAAGATGTTAGGGGTCGATGTTTCACTCAGGTCTTCCATCTTTTATATTGATTTTCCTTTCGCCGTAAAGATAACCCTTTTATAAAAATGATAACAGATGTATCGGATATATTGCTGAGTGTTTAAGATTTTTTGTAGAATGTATCAACTTGCAAAAGCATAAAATATAGTGCTCTTAATGGCTTGAATACTAGAAAAGATGACCTGTTGAAAACTTTTTAAGAAAACATGGTGTTTTAAAGTGGGGGAAAGTGGATTATTTTATAACTTTACGCTCTATTGTATTAATAGTAGGCAAAATAGACTGAAAAGATAAGATAAATGCAGTTTTTAGGAAGTATAGATGCTAAGATAGACGCAAAGATGAGGGTTTTTGTGCCAGCCGCCTTTCGTAAGGTATTGCAGGGCGCAGCTCAGTCTGTGCTTATACTTCGCAAAGATATCTTTCAAGATTGCCTCGTTTTGTATCCTGTCGATGTATGGGACGCAGAAGTACAATGTTTGAGAAGCCGTTTGAGCCGGTGGGATAAATCCCAGCAGCAGCTTTTCCGGCAATTTGTTGTTGATGCCGAACGTCTGGAGATCGATGCCAGCGGGCGGGTGCTGATTCCGAAGCGCTATCTGCAAATGATAGGGGCGGGTGCAGAGATTCAGTTCTTAGGAGTGGATAACAGTATTGAGATATGGAGTAAAGACAGGCTGGAAACTACTCTTGTTAATCCTGTTGATTTCGGAGCCCAGATTCAGGAGATAATGAATAAGGAGAATTCTCATGGTTGAAAATAAAAGCAAAGATAATTTCATTACGGCCGATGGGTATCATGTTCCTGTGTTACTTAAAGCGAGTGTTGACGGGATGAATATTTCTTCCGGTGACATCTGTGTAGATGTGACTTTCGGAGGCGGAGGGCATTCGCGGGAAATATTGTCGAGGCTTGGAGATAAAGGCCGTCTCTATGTTTTTGATCAGGATGAGGATGCTGTCAATAATATAACAGGCGATTCGCGTCTGGTTTTTATCAGAAGTAATTTTCGTTATCTGAAAACTTTCCTGAAATACCATGATGTCGAATCTGTTAATTCGGTTCTGGCTGATTTGGGGGTTTCGTCGCATCATTTCGATGATGATCAAAGAGGCTTTTCTTTTCGGTTTGAAGAAGGTGATCTTGATATGAGAATGAATCAGCAGGGAAGCCTTACTGCGGCAAAAGTGCTGAATGAGTATCAGGAAGAAGATTTAGCGAATGTGTTGTATCTGTATGGCGAGTTGAAGCAGTCGCGTCAGATCGCTTCAAAGGTTGTAGCAAAAAGAAAAGAAAAAGCTTTCCGCCAAATAAAGGACTTGTTGGAGATTCTTACACCTTATACTAAAGGAGGAAAAGAGAAAAAGATATTGGCGCAGGCTTTTCAGGCTCTGCGTATAGAAGTGAATCAGGAAATGGAGGCGTTGAAAGAAATGCTGCTTCAGGCAAAAGATGTTCTCCATTCCGGAGGACGATTGTCGGTTATTACTTATCATTCGCTGGAAGACCGTCTTGTGAAAAATTTCTTCAAGACAGGGAATTTTGAAGGTACGGTTGAGCAGGACTTTTATGGTAATGTAAATACACCGTTTTTATTGGTTAATAATAAAGTAATTGTGCCATCGGACGAAGAGCAGGCTGTAAATCCTCGTTCCCGTAGTGCTAAATTACGGATTGCAGAAAAGAAATGACTCTGGAGGAGTGACTTATGAAGTTTAGTCTGAAAGATATACGAAAGAATACAATGCATGTTTTGAGCGGGACTATCCTTACCGAGGATTTCTTTCTTAAAAATACCCGTTTTATGCTGGTCGTATTCGTTATTATTGTGTTGTACATCAGTAATAGATATAGCTGTATAGCGAAACGGGCAGAAATTGAATCTCTAAAACTGGAGATGAAAGATGTAAAATACGAATCGTTAACTATCTCATCCGAACTGACCAGTGTAAGCCGGCAGACCCGAGTGCAATCTATGGTCGATAATAATGGACTGGGATTGCAGTCGCCAACAGAACCCGCATTCAAAGTAAAAACTAAAGAATAAAGATATTTAGGAATATATATAGTAATGGCTAAAGACAATAATAATATAAAAAGTAAGAAGCAAACAATAATAAACCGTTATGGTTTTATTGTTTTTCTGTTTTTAGCTGTGTTTATAACCATCTTGGTATATATTGTGCGTATTATGTTTGTCGAAGGCGAACAATGGCGTGCGCTGGGGGTTAAGGAAACTATAAAGAAAGACCGCGAAATAAAGCCTAACAGGGGTAATATATATGCTGTAGATGGACGGTTGTTGGCAACAAGTGAACCGTTATACGGAGTTTATATGGATTTTATGGCCGAAGGTATCCGTAAAGATACATTGATGAAGTATGTCGGTGATCTGTCGGTAGCTCTGGCAAAAAAATATCCGGACAGAAATGCTACACAATACAAAAACCTGATTCTTAACGGCTGGGATCTCAGTCGTAGGGAATTGGCCGAAATAGAAAGGATTAAGGCAAGCGGTTCGGATAAAAAGTTCAGACCAAAGAGCCGTTATATCCGTTTGATAAAAAGGGATGTCAATTACGTGGAACTAAAAGAACTTCGTACTTATCCTTTCCTTAATCAGCGGTCGAATCGTACAGGGATGATTGTAGAGGAGCGGTCTATGAGGGCAAAACCATTCGGACGTCTTGCCGGGCGTACAATAGGATCCATCTATAAAGATATGGAAAAAGGGGGAGCCAGTGGCATCGAACTGAAATACGACTCGATATTGAGAGGTAAGCCCGGAGTAAAGAGCCGTCAAAAAATACAAGGTAGATGGTTGGATGTCGTAGAAGTGCCTGCCGAAGATGGTTGGGATGTAAAGACCACCATTGATGTTGATATTCAGGATATAACAGAAAAAGCACTATATTCCAAACTTGCCGAAACAGGCGCCGAATCGGGTACAGCTATTATAATGGAGGTAGCTACAGGCGAAATTAAAGCTATATCCAACTTGGACAGAATTTCAGAAGGTGTATATGCCGAAGGTAATCCTAATGCCTTCTCGTATATGAGCGAGCCCGGATCTACATTTAAAACCCTTTCGATAATGATTGCCCTGGAAGACGGGGTTGTTACACCCGATGAAAAATTCCATGTCGGTACAGGGTTGTATCAATATGGAGGACGTACTATCAGGGATCATTATTGGAGGCATGGGGTAGATAAAGGTGATTTAACGGTGGCTCAGGGTATACAGATTTCATCTAATATTGTTGTCGCAAAAACAATACTGAAAGGATATGAAAAAAATCCCGAAAGGTATGTGCAGCGCCTTTATGAAACAGGAATAACAAAGAAGATCGATTGGGATGTTCCGCTGCAGGGAAAAGAAGGTACGGCGATAATACGGCACCCCAGCGATAAATCGAACTATTGGTCGAGAACTACATTGCCGTGGATGTCGTTTGGTTACGAAACTCAGGTTCCTCCCATCTATATGTTGATGTTCTATAATGGAATTGCTAACGGAGGGAAGATGATAAAACCATTCATCACAAAAGCATTTATGCACGATGGAAAGATTGAGCAGGAATTTACCACCGAGGTGATCAATCCCTCGTTATGTTCTCCAAAAACATTAGCCGAGATACAGCAGATGTTGGTAGGCGTTATTAATGAAGGAACAGGTAAATTTGTAGGTTCAAAATCATTCCAGATTGCAGGGAAGACCGGTACTGCCATGATCGCATCCGAGGGACGGTACGGTAGTGGTTACTATGTGTCATTCTGCGGATATTTTCCTGCTGAAAAACCCTTGTATACTTGCTTTGTAGGTATCAGGCGTCCTAAAGGAGTACCGTCTGGAGGATTAATGCCCGGTGGTGTTTTTAAAGAAATAGCAGAGCAGGTATATTCGAGGAATGTATACATGGCTCCGGCAGTTTGTAAACCTGATACAACTTTACTGATGACGCCTTATGTCAAAAACGGGTTGAAGAAAAATCTCGAACTTGTTTTAAACGAACTTAAATTGCCATATGTTCAGCCTCAGAGTGATGCTGAATGGGTAACAGCAAGTCCGACGATAAACAATATAGATATACGCAAAAATGTGATTGAAAACGGACTGGTTCCGGATGTTAAAGGCATGGGAGCCAGAGATGCTTTGTTTCTGATGGAAAAAGTAGGTTTACGGGTAAGGATTACCGGATACGGTAAAGTTATGTCGCAATCTATCCCTGCAGGAAGCCGTATAGTAAAAGGTTCACTTATATCTTTAGAATTAAAATAGAAAAAGATTAGTTATGAAGTTGCAAGAATTAGTATCGGATATCCAGAATGATATAATTGATACACAAGGCGAAAAAAATGTAATTGTAAAAGGAATTGCTTCAGACTCGCGTAAAGTTTCGGAAGGCTTTATTTTTATTGCAACTCGCGGAGTTCAGTCCGATGGGCATGACTTTATAGGTAAGGCAATAGAGCTGGGAGCAAAGGTTATTGTGTATGAAACAGAACCGGCTGATTTAACCCCCGGCATAACATATATAAAGGTAAAAGACAGCGCAGATGCTGTTGGTAAAATTGCTTCGGCATGGTTTGGGCATCCTTCTCAACAATTAAATCTGGTAGGAGTTACCGGAACAAATGGTAAGACGACAACTGCCACACTACTTTATAAAATGTTTCTTCAGCTAGGTTTTGGAGCAGGTCTCTTGTCAACCGTTTGTAACTATGTAAACGAAACAGAATATCCGGCGACACATACTACGCCGGACCCAATCTCATTGAACGAATTTTTGGCAAAGATGGTAGAATCGGGTTGCGAATATGCTTTTATGGAAGTGAGTTCGCATGCTGTCCACCAAAAGAGGATAAGCGGGCTTCAATTCAAAGGAGGAATATTTACGAATCTAACACAGGACCATCTCGACTATCACAAGACAATGCAGGAATATTTGAAAGCTAAAAAAATGTTCTTCGATAATTTACCTGCCACGGCATTTGCCTTGACAAATGTGGATGATAAAAACGGGCTCGTAATGTTACAAAATACGAAAGCCGAAAAACATACCTATTCAGTTAAATCTTTGGCCGATTTTAAAGCCCGTATATTAGAAAAACATTTTGATGGAACAGCCATTGAGATAAATGGACGCGAACTCGAAGTTCAATTTGTCGGGGTTTTCAATGTATATAATTTATTGGCAGTATATGGTGCTGCTGTTTTGCTGGGACAGGATATTGACAAGGTTTTGGTTGTACTCAGTACTTTGCGTTCGGTTTCAGGACGTTTCGAGACAATAAGGTCGAATGATGGATTTACAGCTATTGTTGATTATGCACACACGCCTGATGCCTTGACTAATGTGCTGGATGCAATCCATGATGTGCTCGATGGTGGAGGACGGGTTATAAGTGTTGTCGGATGCGGAGGAAACCGGGATAAAACAAAGCGCCCGATCATGGCTCAGGAAGCAGTACGTTTGAGTGATCAGGTAATTTTGACCTCAGATAATCCCCGTTTCGAAGAGCCACAGGCAATTATCGACGATATGGTTGCAGGGCTGGATCCTGTGCAGATGAAAAAGACTCTCTGTATTGTAGAGCGGGAACAGGCAATAAAAACTGCATATACCTTGGCAAAAAGCGGAGATGTAATACTGATTGCCGGAAAAGGACATGAGGATTATCAGGATGTAAAAGGAATAAAGCATCATTTTGATGACAGGGAAATTGTGAGGTCTATATTAGGGTTGTAAACTGATTAATTTATATATTATATAATGCTATATTATTTATTTAATTATCTGGATTCATTAGATTTACCTGGGGCGGGAGTGTTCAGGTATGTGTCTTTCAGGGCAGCTATGTCCATTCTGTTATCACTAATTATATCTACTGTTATAGGTAGAAGGATTATCGATAAACTTCAATTGATGCAAATAGGTGAGACTGTACGGAACCTGGGGCTCGAAGGGCAGTTAAGCAAAAAGGGTACACCTACTATGGGGGGTGTTATCATTATTGTGGCTATAATATGTCCGGTTCTGTTATTAGCACGTCTCGAGAATATATATATAATACTGATGCTGGTAACAACAATTTGGCTGGGAGCATTGGGTTTCTTAGATGATTATATAAAGGTATTTAAAAAAGATAAAGAAGGCTTGCATGGACGGTTTAAGATAGTAGCACAGGTTGGTTTAGGATTGATTGTCGGGTTAACATTATATCTGAGCCCTTCGGTAATAGTGCGTGAGAATACAGAGATCCGTAATGCAGATGATGTTATTGAGCAAGTGACATATACTGTCGATGGAGTAAAATCTACGCAAACGACCATTCCGTTTTTCAAAAATAATAATCTCGATTACGAATCTTTTGTGTCTTTTCTGGGAGAGTATTCAACCCCCGCGGCATGGGTTCTTTTTGTTATAGTTGTGATTTTCATCGTAACAGCAGTATCTAATGGAGCAAACCTAACGGACGGACTGGACGGTTTGGCAGCAGGAAGTTCTGCCATAATCGGGGTTACTCTGGGTATATTGGCTTATGTGTCTGGGCACGTGGAGTTTGCCTCGTATCTGAATATTATGTTTATTCCGGGAAGTGAGGAGCTCGTAGTATTTGCAGCAGCCTTTATAGGAGCTACAGTCGGTTTTTTATGGTATAATGCTTTTCCGGCACAAGTATTTATGGGAGATACCGGAAGTTTGACTCTTGGAGGAATAATCGGGGTGTTTGCTGTGATTATCCATAAAGAACTTTTGTTACCTATACTTTGCGGAGTATTCTTCGTAGAAAGTATTTCGGTAATGCTACAGGTATTTTATTTCAAGTTTACAAAGAAAAAATATGGCGAAGGCCGCCGTATTTTCAAAATGACACCTTTGCACCACCATTTTCAAAAAACAGGAAATGCAGGTATACAGGCATTGATTCAGAAGCCGTTTAATCCGGTTCCCGAATCCAAGATCGTTGTACGTTTCTGGATTATCGGTATTATTCTGGCGGCAATAACGTTAATAACATTGAAGATGAGATAATATTCTTTATAAGAATAACTGATGAAAAGAATAGTAATACTTGGAGGAGGCGAAAGCGGTGCAGGATCAGCGATTCTGGCACAAGCTAAAGGTTTCGATGTTTTTCTCTCGGATAGCGGAGTTTTACAGGATAAATATAAGCAGGAATTATCCGGAAAGAATATACTGTTTGAAGAGAAGGGGCATACCGAAAGCCTTATTCTTTCGGCTGACGAGATAATCAAAAGTCCCGGGATACCGGAAGAAGCACCTCTTATTGTTGCAGCAAAATCAAAGAATATCCCGATTATCTCGGAAATAGAATTTGCAGGAAGATACACCGATGCGAAAAAGATATGTATTACAGGCAGTAACGGTAAAACAACTACAACGAGCCTGATTTATCATATTCTCAAATCGGCCGGGTTGAATGTCGGATTGGGAGGCAATATCGGACAGAGTTTTGCCCGTCAGGTTGCTGCGAATAATTATGATTATTATGTATTGGAGCTAAGTAGTTTCCAATTAGATAATATGTATGACTTTAAAGCGGATATTGCAATCCTGCTGAATATAACACCCGATCATTTAGATCGTTACGATCATGATATGCAAAAATATATAGATGCCAAGATGCGGATTGTCCGGAATCAGACACTGGCTGATGCATTTATATATTGGGGCGAAGATCCCATCGTTACAAAAGAGGTAGTAAAACTCCAACCCAAAGCAACTCTTTATTCTTTTACCGAATTCAAAAAAGAAGGAGTTGCAGGTTATTCGGACAACCACAAACTATATATACGTACACCAAAATCTGTATTTGAAATGGAACAAGATTTATTAGCACTTACAGGTACACACAATTTGTATAATTCATTGGCAGCAGGAATAACTGCCAAGTTGTTAGATATAACAGACGAGAAACTAAGGCTATCGTTGAGCGATTTTAAAGGTGTAGAACACCGTTTGGAAAAGGTCGCCTCTGTTAAAGGTATTCAGTTTGTAAACGACTCGAAAGCGACAAATGTCAATTCTTGCTGGTATGCCCTAAAGAGCATGAAATCGAAAGTGGTTTTAATCTTAGGCGGCAAAGACAAAGGGAATGACTATACCGAAATAGAAGAGCTGGTAATGTCGAAGGTGCATGCACTGGTCTTTTTGGGTGTAGATAACTCTAAGCTGCATAAATTTTTCGATGGAAAAGTTACCGAAATAGAAGATGCAGGATCTATGGAAGAAGCTGTGAACAAAGCTTATAAATTGGCTAATGACGGAGATGCGGTTTTATTATCTCCCTGCTGTGCCAGCTTTGACCTTTTCAAAAGTTACGAAGACCGGGGTGATCAATTCAAATTCTGGGTACGGAAACTTTGATAATAATATTAATAAGAAGCGATGAACGTTTTTGACCGTATCTTTAAAGGAGATAAAACGATCTGGTGCATATTCATAGCATTATGTATCATTTCATTACTCGAGGTTTTTAGTGCTTCGAGTACAATTGTTTATCGCCAGCACAACCACTGGGGGCCTATTTTCCGCCATGCTGTTTTTCTAATGATTGGCTTTGGCTCGGTTGTGTTTTTACAAAGGGTGCCTACCCGTTACCTGTCGGCATTGCTTTTGCTTTTGCCGTTGTCGTGGCTGTTACTCATCCTGACGATGTTTATGGGAACCGATGTCAATGGCGCCCAACGCTGGCTTGGAGTAGGAGGTGTATTTACCATTCAGCCATCCGAAATAGCCAAACTGGCATTGATAGGGTATGTTGCGTTCTTCCTTAGCAAGTTGAAAGACAATAACCAATCGATGGTTTTCAAATGGTTGTTAGGAGGTATCGGTATTACCTGTGCGCTGATTATTACCGAGAACTTGTCGACGGCCTGTTTGATACTGATGGTCTGTTATTTGATGATGTTTGTCGGGCAGGTCGACTTGAAAAAACTGGCTCTGATAGCTCTCGTAGGTGTGGCATCTCTGGCTTTATTGGTAGGAACTCTGACATTGGTTCCTCATTCTACAGCAAAAGCTTATTTGCCTGATCGTTTCGCTACTTGGCAGGCTCGTCTTGACAGGCATTCGGCAGCAGATGAAGAGGTTTCGGAAAACGGTGAATATAAAATAACGGACGAAAATTATCAGGTATCACACGCGAAGATTGCGATTGCCAACGGAAAAGTGGTAGGCTTGCCGGGCAGTGGTACCGAACGTGATTTCTTACCTCAGGCATATTCCGATTTCATTTTCGCCATTATATTGGAGGAGATGGGGCTTCTGGGAGGCTTATTCACCCTTCTGCTGTATGTTGCCCTGATGATCAGGGCGGGAATGCTGGCCTCCAAGTGCGAGAAGTTGTTCCCCCGGTATTTACTACTTGGGTCGGCAATGCTGATTACTATACAGGCTTTGGCTAATATGGCGGTAGCAGTAAATCTGATACCTGTAACCGGACAACCTTTGCCTCTTATAAGCAGGGGGGGGACATCTACTATTATAACCTGTGTTTATTTTGGTATAATATTAGCATGTTCCAATGCGAAAGAAGACGAACATGAAGATGTGGATGAGAGTATTGCTAATGTAGAATACGAATAAGAAAGGCGACAATATAATATAATCAGAACTATGAGAGTAATAATAAGTGGAGGAGGAACAGGCGGACACATATTTCCTGCGATAGCCATTGCAAATGCTATAAAATTGCGTCATGCCGATGCCGAAATCTTATTTGTTGGAGCTGAAGACAGGATGGAGATGACCCGTGTACCCGCAGCCGGATACAAGATTGTAGGTCTTCCCGTAGCAGGATTTAACCGTAAAAACCTGCTCAAAAATATACCGGTACTAAAAAAGCTGGCGACAAGTCTGTTGAAAGCCCGTAAGGTAGTGAAGACGTTTCGTCCCGATATAGCTATCGGGGTAGGAGGATATGCCAGTGGTCCATTATTAAAAATAGCTTCCCGAAACGGAATTCCGACACTTATACAAGAACAGAACTCATATGCAGGGGTAACTAATAAGTTGCTTGCGGTAAAAGCTGCTCGCATATGTGTTGCCTATGAAGGGATGGAGAAGTTTTTTCCGAAAGATAAAATTGTATTGACAGGTAATCCCTGCCGTCAGGATTTGCAGAGCGATACATCTCTCGAAGAGGCAATGAGGTTCTTTGAGCTAAACCCAATGAAAAAGACTATACTTGTTATCGGAGGTAGTCTAGGGGCGAGAACGATAAACCAGAGTATTCTTATGAATCTTAAATTACTAGCAGATTCGGGTATACAGATTATCTGGCAAGCGGGAGAACGCTATCAGCACGAAATAGCTCTGGGTTTGGACACAAAAGGAGCAACCAGTGACATTCATTTACATGACTTTATAGACCGAATGGATCTGGCATACAAAGCGGCAGATCTGGTTATTTCGAGAGCTGGAGCAAGTTCGATATCTGAATTAAGTTTGTTGGGTAAAGCTACTATATTAGTGCCTTCACCTAATGTAGCCGAAGATCATCAAACAAAAAATGCACAAGCGCTGGTCGATCACGATGCTGCGGTTATGGTAAAAGATGCTGACGCAATTGAAAATCTTATACCTACAGCCGTAAGGGTTATAAAAGACGATTCAGTATTAAAGATGTTGTCTTCTAATATAAAGGCTATGGCATTGCCCGATTCAGCTAACCGTATAGTTGACGAAATAGAAAAAATAGTAAGTAAAAAAGCATAACATCTAAGATTGAGATGGAAAATATCAAGTCGGTATATTTTTTGGGAATAGGAGGAATAGGCATGAGTAACTTGGCCCGTTACTTCATGTCGAAAGGGAAATCTGTGGCAGGATATGACCGGACTGAAACCCCTTTAACCAAAGAATTGGAAAAAGAAGGCGCAGTGATACATTATACAGATGCAGTGGCAAATATTCCCGAACTGTTTCAGGACAAAACTTCTACACTGATAGTTTACACTCCTGCAATGCCCGATGACAGTACCGAGTTGAACTACTTCCGTCAAAATAAATTCGATATACACAAACGTTCGCAGGTTTTGGGGCTGATTACACAATCAAGCAAAGCTTTGTGTTGTGCCGGAACTCATGGCAAAACTACAACATCTAGTATGTTGGCTCATATACTGAAAGGTTCGCATCTCGACTGTAATGCATTTTTAGGCGGAATACTGAAAAATTATGACAGTAATTTGATGCTATCGGATAAAAGTGAATTTACAGTAGTAGAGGCTGATGAATATGATCGTTCATTTCACTGGCTGCATCCTTATATGGCTTTGATAACATCGGTAGATCCCGATCATCTTGATATATATGGAACGGAAGAAGAATACTTGAAAAGTTTCGCGAAATTTACTTCGTTGATTCAACCTGGGGGAGCTTTGGTCGTGAAACATAATATCAAATTATTACCAGAGTTACAAAAGAATGTACGGTTATATACATATTCACAGGACAAAGGAGACTTCAGGGCAGAAAATATAAAAGTCGGTGACGGTACTATCTGGTTCGATTTTGTTACTCCCGATTCGGTTATTAAGAATATCGAATTAGGGGTACCTGTAAGAATCAATGTAGAGAATGGTATCGGTTCTATGGCATTAGCCTGGTTGAATGGAGCAACTGAAGAAGAACTCCGGTTGGGAATGAGAACGTTTGAAGGTGCAAAACGCCGTTTCGATTTTCTTCTGAAAACCGGTTCTTTGGTGATGATAGATGATTATGCACATCATCCGGATGAACTTTCAGCAAGTATTTCATCAGTCAAAGAATTGTATCCCGATAAAAAAGTACTGGGCGTTTTCCAACCGCATTTATATACACGTACACGTGATTTTGCCGATCAGTTTGCGCGTAGTTTATCGTTGCTGGATGAACTGATCCTTTTGGATATTTATCCGGCACGCGAAAAACCTATCGACGGAGTTACATCTGACATTATATTCAATAAAGTGACTTGTCCTAAAACTCTTTGCAGGAAAGATCAGTTATTAGATATAATTCGTGATAAAAAAGATATCGAGGTACTTCTTACTGTTGGTGCAGGAGATATAGACCAATTGTTGATACCGATAAAGAAAATATTAGAAGAGAAGTTAAAGTAATACCGGATGGTAAAAAAGATTCTAATAATTACAGGACTTTGTTTGTTGGGTGGATACCTGATTTTTGCAGCATTCTTTTTTGAAAAAAAGCCGCAGGAAAAAGTGTGCAGCCATTTCGAAGTGGTAATTGATAACGGCAGTGACGATAAGTTTATAGATGCTTCTGATATAGAGAAGGATGTCAATGAAAAGGGGCTTAACCCTTATGGAAAGCAGCTGAAAGAAGTGGATACATATGCAATTCAACAAGAAATCCTGTCAAACAAGCTTATCAGTTCAGCCAGTGTATTTATTACAAGCGATGGAGGTATCCGTGCAGTAATACAGGAGCGTATACCTGTGCTTCGTATCATTACGAATAATGGCGATAGTTATTATGTGGACAAAAAGGGAGAAGTAATGCCCCTATCTAACCGTAATACAGCCTATTTACCCTTAGCTACCGGAAATATAAAAGAAGAGTTTGCTGCTACTGATTTATATAAATTTGCATTATATTTGTATGATAACGCATTTTGGAATGCGCAGATCGAGCAAATTGTTGTACGGTCAGATAACGACATATCTCTCGTAACCCGTATTGGAGATCAGGAAGTCCTGATGGGAAGCCTCGAAAACTATGAAGAGAAACTAGCTAAACTAAAAACCTTCTATACAGAGGCTCTACCGAGTACAGGTTGGAACAGATATTCGAAACTAAATTTAAAATACGACAAACAAGTTGTCGGTACTAAACGTTGAATTAGAGAATCAGTACAAATATATTCCGTTTTTTTGAGAGAATCTCGAAATAGGATTTTGTACAAACAAAGGATATTAATATGGAACAGACGGGTTTTATAGTGGGTATCGACCTCGGAACATCAAAGATTGTTGGTCTTATGGGGCGGAAAAACGAGCAAGGGGTTATATCTATTCTTGCGTCGGAGTCTATCCCGTCCGATAATTGTGTGAAACACGGAGTTGTATATAATATTGATGAAGCTACCGGAAAGATAAAAAAACTGATCAATCTGCTTGAAAATAAATCGGGACGAAAAATCGGTAAAGTGTATGTTTCGATTGCCGGAAAATCATTACGTGCGATAGAATATACAATGACACGGGACTTGGGAGGCGAATCGGATGTTACATTTGCAATAATTGATCAGATGGAGCAACAAGCCAGACAAAATAAACCCGAGTTTCTGACCAATTATAGTGTAGTTGCCCCCGAAATATTTTTAGATGGACAATACGATCCCGATCCAATCAATAAAACGGCTTCGGTTATCGAAGGCCGTTACCGGTTGATTGTAGGGCGTCCTAATATTAAGAGCAATTTAAACCGTTGTCTGACAGAGAAAAATCAGTTGGATATCGCCGGATACATTGTAGGCCCAGTAGCTGCAGGTGCAGTGGTGCTTGACGAATCCGATAAACAAGCCGGTTGTGCTTTGATCGATTTTGGAGCAGGAACTACTACTCTTTCGATATACAAAGGCGGGTTACTGCGTTATATGGTCGTTATTCCTTTCGGAGGACGTACTATATCTAAAGATGTAAAGGAGTTGGGATTTATAGATACAGCCGCAGAATCGTATAAAATAAAATATGGCAGAGTAGGTAAGGACAAAAACAAGCAACCCTCTGCAAACTCGGATGTGGATGTAAAAGAATTGAATAAGGTGATTCAGCTACGGGAAGAAGAAATCGTACTGAACCTTATCAATCAAATAAAGGAATCAGGTTATTTCGGACAACTCGAAGCAGGTGTCGTGATAATCGGAGGAGCTTCGCAACTGACCGGATTACCCGAGTTTCTGGAAGAGAAACTACAGATGCCGGTAAAGAAAGGTGCGGCAAAGCGCTTGTATATCAATAATGC
This sequence comes from Indolivaga macrotermitis, assembly GCF_900128985.1. Classification (GTDB taxonomy): domain Bacteria; phylum Bacteroidota; class Bacteroidia; order Bacteroidales; family Dysgonomonadaceae; genus Dysgonomonas_A; species Dysgonomonas_A macrotermitis. The sequence continues at coordinate 646,591 of NZ_FQUC01000001.1, forward strand.
CGCCGATTTGATGCAAAATCCGGCATATGCCCAAGCATTGGGACTGCTGTTGTTTGCTAACGAAAACTGTGAGAAAAAAGAAACCCCTAAAGTTGATATTATAAATCAACCGGTTGAGACGGCTCCCGATCCTACAGTCTCAAAACATCCGGAAAAAGTGGAAGCACCCGAGATGGATGACGATGACGACGAGGATGAAGAATACGAAGAAAGACCGAAAAAGAATAAGAAGAAGAAAGAGAAGAAAGGACCCGGCTTATTTGACTTTTTCGGAAAAATCCAAAACTTCGGTGGAACTATGTTTAAGGATGAAGATTAATACTTTAGGTCTTTCCGGATTGTATAAACAGAAGATACTATAATTTTATGAATGACGAAATATTAGATTTTCAATTTCCGCGTAAAACGCAGACAATCATCAAAGTAATAGGTGTTGGCGGTGGTGGCGGTAATGCTGTAAATCATATGTATAACGAAGGTATACACGATGTGTCTTTCGCTCTCTGCAATACCGATAATCAAGCTTTAAATGAGGCTCCGGTTGAAGTAAAAGTTCAGCTTGGGCGGCGTACTACCGAAGGTCTTGGTGCAGGTAACCGTCCGGAAGTTGCCAAGCAGGCTGCCGAAGAAAGTTTACCTGATATACAGGAATTACTGGGCGATGGAACCAAGATGGTATTTATCACCGCAGGTATGGGAGGTGGAACCGGTACAGGAGCAGCACCCGTTGTGGCGCGTATTGCCAAGGATATGGGGATACTTACCGTCGGAATAGTCACTATACCCTTTGTTTTCGAAGGACGGAAGAAGATTATACAAGCGCTGAAAGGTGTTGAAGAAATAGCTAAAAATGTAGATGCATTACTTGTTATCAATAACGAGCGATTGATCGATATATATTCGGATCTGACGATTCCTAATGCATTTGCAAAAGCAGATGATACTTTGGCTATTGCAGCAAAAGGTATTGCCGAGATTATTACCGTTCACGGACATATCAATCTGGACTTTGCCGACGTCAAAACAATATTGAAAGACGGAGGTGTAGCCATAATGAGTAGCGGTAGCGGTGAAGGAGAATACCGTGTTGACGAAGCTATTAAGAATGCCCTGCACTCACCATTATTAAATAATAATGATGTATTTGATGCTAAAAAGATACTATTCAATATTTATTCGGGAGAAGATCATCCTCTGATTGTCGAAGAAATGGAATCAGTATCTGATTTTATGAAGCGTTTCGGTCCGGAAATAGAGGTGATCTGGGGTACCGCTACGGAGAAAGACCTGGGAGACAAAGTGAAGATTACTTTATTGGCAACCGGTTTTGGAATGTCCAGTATACCGGGTATCGAAGACCATCTGCGTGAATTAACCGATGAAGAACTACGTGAAGAAGAAGAACGTCTTTATAAAGAAGAGGAAGAAAAGCGTCGTATCAATGTAATGATTGAACAACACTATGGAAAAGACGGAGTCAAGACGATGGATGTAAGATCATTCTTTACGCCGAAACCAATAATCCTTTCTACCGAAGAGTTAGATGACGATAAAATAGTAGAGGCATTGGAGAATACTCCTGTATTTAAACGTGGGGAAGATTTTAATCCGAACGACTATAAGCCTGATAATAAAAAGTCGACAGACTTATTTAATTAACCAACTTTAAAATAAAGGACAATGAACTTATTCGACCAAGTAAGTGAAGATATAAAAGACGCAATGCGTGCTAAGGATAAAATAAGACTTGAAGCATTGCGTGGTGCCAAGAAAGAGTTTATAGAAGCTAAGACATCAAAAGATGGTCATGGAGAACTCAATGACGATGTGGCTATCAAGATTATCCAAAAAATGGTAAAGCAGCGTAAAGACAGTGCTGATATATATGTCTCTCAGGATCGTCCTGATCTGGCTGAGAAAGAATTGTCAGAGGTTGCCGTTTTAGAGCAATATTTACCTAAACAATTAACCCCGGAGGAACTGGAAGCCAAGTTAAAAGCTATAATCGCTCAAGTTGGAGCAGCAGGCCCTTCCGATATGGGAAAAGTAATGGGTGTGGCAACTAAAGAATTGGCCGGACTTGCTGCCGGACGTGCCATCTCGGAAACAGTGAAAAAGTTATTGAGCTGATTATTCTGAATTTAAATAATCAAAAAGGGCTGTAAAGATTTTACAGCCCTTTTTCTATTCCCGGATATCTTTATTTTTTCAACGCCAGAATTGTTTCTTCAATTGTTTTGATTTTACTTTCGGCATCGGCTAACTTCTTTCTTTCGTTTTCTACGATTTCGGGCTTGGCATTAGCCACAAATTTCTCGTTGCTCAACTTATTTGAAACAGACTTCAGGAAACCTTGTTGATATGTCAGTTCGGCTTCTAGCTTTGCTAACTCAGCTTCTACATCGATATTATTACCGAGAGGTACAGCAAATTCGGATGTACCAACCATAAAAGTAACTGCTCCAGCCGATTTCTCCGATACAGGACTGATTGCTGCCAGATTACCCATTTTTACGATTACAGAATCGAATGCTTTAGCATAATCTCCCAATACTTCGAGTTCGAGAGTCTCCTTATTAGGAATATTCTTTTGTAAACGTATGGTTCTTATTCCGGATACAATCTCTTTTACTTCTGCAAATTGAGACAGAAAATCGGTGTCATATGCTTTTACTTTCGGCATATCCGAAACCATAATACTTTCTCCTGCTTTTCGCTCAGTCGAAGCCTGCCACAATTCTTCCGTAATAAACGGCATAAATGGATGCAATAATCTCAATAATGAGTCGAAGAATCCAAGAGCCGCCTCGTAAGTCTTTTTGTCTATCGGTTGCTGGTATGCAGGTTTGATCATCTCAAGGTACCACGAAGAGAATTCGTCCCAGAAGAGTTTGTACAACTGCATTAAAGCCTCAGATAGGCGGTATTTACCGAATAGATCATCAATCTCTTCAATCGTTTTAGATAAAACGTTTCCGAACCATTCCGACGCTATTTTAGCTGCTTGGGGCTGTTCTATAGAATCACTCACTTCCCATCCTTTTATCAGGCGGAAAGCATTCCATATCTTATTGTTAAAGTTACGTCCCTGTTCGCAAAGCGATTCGTCGAAAGGCAAATCATTTCCGGCAGGAGAGGTTAATAACATCCCCATACGCACACCGTCTGCTCCGTATTTATCCATTAACTCGATCGGATCGGGAGAGTTACCTAAAGATTTAGACATTTTTCTACCCAACTTATCACGAACGATACCTGTAAAGTATACATTACGGAAACAAGGTTGATTACGGTATTCATATCCCGCCATGATCATCCGTGCAACCCAGAAGAATATAATCTCAGGAGCCGTTACCAGATCATTTGTCGGATAGTAGTAATTGATCTCTTCATTATCAGGATTATTAATTCCGTCAAATACCGAAATAGGCCATAACCATGATGAGAACCATGTATCCAGACAGTCTTCATCTTGTTTCAGATCCGACATTTGTAGGTTGTTATTTCCTGTTTTCTGTTTAGCCTCTTCAAGAGCTTGTTCCGGAGTTTCGGCAACCACGTATCCTCCTTCAGGCAGATAATACGCCGGAATACGGTGTCCCCACCAAAGCTGACGGCTGATACACCAGTCCTTGATATTTTCCATCCAGTGCTTATAAGTATTCTTAAACTTAGCCGGAAAGAATCTGATAGTATCATCCATAACAGCAGTAAGAGCAGGTTCTGCCAGCTTCTCCATCTTCAGGAACCATTGCATCGACAGTTTTGGCTCAATAGGTACATGAGTACGTTCCGAGTATCCAACCTTATTGGTATAAGGCTCGGCTTTTTCCAGTAAACCTTGGTCTGCCAGGTCTTTTTCAATTTTCTTGCGGACATCGAACCTATCCATGCCTTCATACATCAAACCGTGCTGGTTCAGTGTGCCGTTATCGTTAAAGATATCGATAGTTTCGAGATTGTATTTTTCTCCCAACATGTAGTCATTAACGTCGTGCGCAGGCGTAACTTTCAGAAAACCTGTCCCGAACTCCATATCTACATAATCGTCTTCGATAATTGGAACTTCGCGGCCAACGATAGGAACGATAACACGTTTACCTTTCAGTCGGGCTGTTTTATCGTCATTCGGATTGATGCAAACTGCAATATCTCCGAAGATAGTTTCGGGACGTGTAGTCGCAATCACAGCATAATCGTCTTCGCCTACTACCTTATATTTCAGGTAATATAGTTTTCCGTGTTCTTCTTTATGGATAACTTCTTCGTCCGATAACGCCGTTTTAGCCTTCGGGTCCCAGTTTACCATACGCACACCTCTGTATATTAAACCTTTGCTGTAAAGATCAACAAAGACTTTAAATACACTTTCCGACCGTTTTTCATCTAGTGTAAAACTGGTACGATCCCAGTCGCACGATGCTCCCAGCTTTTTCAGCTGTTCCAGAATAATGCCGCCATGCTTATCTGTCCATTCCCATGCATGCTTAAGGAACTCATCTCTTGATAAGTCTTTTTTATCAATACCTTCGGCTGCCAGCTTCGCTACAACTTTGGCTTCTGTGGCAATCGACGCATGGTCGGTACCCGGTACCCAACAGGCATTTTTGCCCATCATACGTGCTCTGCGAACTAATATATCTTGAATAGTATTGTTCAGCATATGCCCCATATGTAGCACTCCGGTGACGTTAGGTGGAGGTATAACTATGGTGAATGGCTCTCTGCTATCGGGTTCGGAGTGGAAAAAACGATTTTCCAGCCAATACTTATACCACTTGTCTTCTACTTCTATAGGGTTGTACTTACTTGCTATTTCCATAATCGTATTTAAAATTCAGTTTGCGAAATTACAAAAATGTTTGCATATAGCTCTTACCTCTTGTATCTAAATAGGGCAAATGCCTCAAAATTATGTTATTCATTCTTCTGTTATTCTTTTTATGGAAAGGTGACAATAACTAAACAAAGGTTACAAAATAGGTGACACTTGTGTAGCATCTGTCACCTTCTCTATTGACTATATAACAGTTGGTTAACCCTGATAAAGTGACAAAAGTGACACTGTTTTTAAATATTTTTTCATGACTTTTTTCGTTTTTAATTTTTCGTTCTCCTGTATAGATAAATAATACGAATCAGTAGTTGATAAAGGTTCTTAATTTTTCTACTATTTACTAACGCGCCTATTGGGCTTGTTTTTCATTTTGCCTTGATGCAAAACGAAACAAAAAATCAAGACTGTGCCTTCAAGCCCGACCCGTTACGTGTTCGAAAGCTAAGATAAAAGAAAACGTTTATCGTAGATGTCCTTTTATCTTTTCACGCTTTCTTCTCACAACGGGTGCCCCGAGCTTTACGTCGATGTCAAAACCTGACGGGCGTCAGCAAAGGCGCATATAGAGGTGTAGCCGTAATCTGACCAGTGAAGTAGCCGTTAAAACTAAACTTTGTTTGAGCCCTAAAAGGCGAGTTTTGTTTAGTTTCGGCTACAAACGTTGTCAGATAGGCGAAGGCTCGAAGCGCCAATGAGTTTTTGCCTTCTTTTGGGGCTTAGGCCAAAAGAATGGGCAAGCAATCTCTGATTGCGCGCAGAAAAAAAAAGATGTATTATTTAAAAGAACCTTTTTCAACTACCAATTGTCATTGTTAGCCAATTTCGATGCGGTTACTTCTGTATATAAATCTCATAAAGTAAAAAGAAAAGCTAAATGTTTAGGCTGACTATATATGTAGATTGCCGAAAAAGTTATATTTTTGGAAAAAAACTAAAAATAGCACATTTATGGAATACTCAGAAGCACAGAAAAATACGATTAGTCAGGCTCAGATAGATATGTTCTTGGCTACACATGGCAAAAAGTTTGCAACTTTCCAGCTTATGCAAATCAAGGATGAGCTGCCTAAACTAACCGAAGAGCAATATCGTATGTTATTGGCTGCTGATTTTAAAGACCCGATGATGATGCTTATTATCTCTTTGGTGGTAGGTGTACTTGGTATCGATCGCTTTATGTTGGGCGACACAGCTTTAGGTGTAATTAAGCTTTTGTCATGCGGTGGTCTTTATGTCTGGATGATAATCGATTGGTTTCTTATTCAGGATAGAACAAAAGAGTACAATTATAATTTGCTCTTAAACATAATAAATGGCGTGCAATACTAATAATCCTTTTGACTTCTTAATAAAAAAAAGCCGGCAATATCCTTATAATACTTTAATAGCTATTGTATCGATTATTGCCGGTTATACTATCTTGCTATTTATGGATTATTCTTTTAATCACGAATACAAGACCGTATGCCCTTTCAAACTTATAACCGGTATTCCCTGTCCCGGATGTGGCATGGGGCGTGCATCTATAGCCCTGATACACGGAAATATAACACATTCTTTATACTACAATATACTCTGTATACCATTTACCTTATCTGTCATAGCTGCATTTATATGGTTAATAAAAGACTTGCTTACCGGCTATGAATCTTTTTTCAGGTTTATCAGACGGCCCGTCAGTAAAAAATATCTGATACTTTTATTTCTGATAATCATTCTCACCTGGATATTAAATATTTACCATCAGATATGAAACATTATAGTTAAGGACATACTACATAAGTGAAATAAAGTATTTAATGATATATTTTGGGATATAACTACTTATTGTTGTCTTACTTACAAAAGCAATAAAAAGGTCTGAGACCTTAAATATATCGTCATATATATTTTGTAATTTTGTAGTATGCGGAAGATCATACATGTAGATATGGATGCTTTCTATGCTTCTATTGAGCAAAGAGACGACGAAAGCCTCCGTGGTAAGCCTGTAGCTGTCGGCTATGCAGGAGCCAGAGGGGTTGTAGCTTCCGCCAGTTACGAAGCCCGTCAGTATGGGGTCAGGTCTGCAATGCCATCGACCACTGCATTAAGTAAATGCCCACACCTTATTTTTGTTAACAGCCGGTTTGATGTATATGAATCGGTGTCGGATCAGATAATGTCGGTCTTCCATGAATATACTGATCTTGTGGAGCCTTTGTCTCTCGATGAAGCTTTTCTGGATGTAACTCATAATTATAAGAATATACCTTATGCTACTCAGATCGCAAAGGAGATAAAGCAACGGATTTTGGAAGAAACCTCACTCACAGCATCTGCCGGAGTTGCCCATAATAAATTTCTGGCAAAGATCGCTTCGGATTATAAAAAGCCGAATGGATTATTTGTCATTAAGCCGAAAGATGCTGAGAATTTTGTGGAAAGCCTTCCTATTGAACAGTTTTTTGGCGTCGGGAAGATTACAGCACAAAGAATGCATCAGGCTGGAATTAAGAACGGAATGGATCTGAAACAACGGCCTGAAGAAGAACTAACACGGCTATTCGGTAAGGCCGGACATGTTTATTACCTCAATGCAAGGGCAATAGACGAAAGGCCTGTGGAACCTAACAGAATCCGTAAGTCGGTCGGTGCCGAGAATACTTTCTTAACCGATCTTGGATCTTTGGAAGAATTTATCCCGGAGCTGGAGGATATTGCTGCCGAAGTTATAGAACGGATCAGCGAGAGTGGATTTGAAGGTAAAACTATTACATTAAAGGTCAAATATGCAAGTTTCAGAACTATTACAAGGAGTAAGACCTTATTGAGAAATGTCACAGACTATCAAATCCTTTTAGATACAGGTATTGAGTTAATCAAGAATATAGATATGACGGAGAAAGTTCGGTTATTAGGCTTGAGTATCAAAAAAAATGATAGCTCCGGTCATCCCGAGGCTATCCAACTATCATTCGATTTTAAAGATTGACTTTTTTTAATTTACATACAATACAATTCCGTTTTCTTCGGCGAGCTTTCGTATATTGAGTATAGCATACCTCATTCGGCCCAATGCAGTATTAATGCTTATTCCTACCTGGTCGGCAATTTCTTTGAAGCTCAAATCCTGATAATATCTCATCTCCAGAACTTCCCGTTGAGAGTCGGGTAGATATTTGATCAGTTTTTTTACATCCTGCAATATTTGAGTATGCACTATTTTGTCTTCGATAGTGCTATCACATAAGGTGGCATTATTCAATAAATCGACTTCCATCTCATCATTCGAAATGGTGTTTTCATTTCTTTCAAGACGGAAATAGTCTATAATTAAATTATGGGCTATACGCATTATCCAGGCACGGAACTTCCCGTTTTCGGTATAGCTACCTTGCTTGATGTGGATGATCGCTTTGACGAAGGTGTCCTGAAAGACATCTTCTGCCATTTCCCGGTTTTTAATGATAAAGTATATATAATTATATACGTTTTTCCGGTGGCGATTCAATAATTCGTCAAAGGCTTGATTGTTGCCAACTGAATAAGCAAAGACTAACTGTTCATCAGTCATGACTTTTAATGCATTCATTACTTATATATCTTATTGTTATAGAGTAATGTTGTTCAATAGGCGAGGCAGTTTTTAAGTTTATTATTGCACAAATAAAAGGTAATTATTGCACTTTTCCAAATTTTCACAGAATTTAAGTAAAAAAACATATTAGATATTATTTATTACGTAAAACCATCTCTTTGTTATATAAAATCACACATTGTATAACATTTTATGGTGCAATTCTGTTAATAATCCATTCAGAGTTTATTTTTTTGTATTGAATCCGGTCATGTAAACGGCTGGCTCTTCCCTGCCAAAATTCGAACAAAATAGGCTTTACAATATATCCACCCCAGTTATCGGGACGGGGTATTTCCTTGCCATCAAATTCCCGGTTGAAATCATTCAGCAGATGTTCCAGATATTTCCGATCCGGTATAATCTTACTTTGAGGTGATGCCCATGCTCCTAAGCGGCTATTTGATGGACGGGATTCGAAATACAGATCGGACTCAACTCCCGGAATCTTTTCGGCTCGCCCTTCTATTCTTATCTGCCTTTCTAATTCGAGCCAGACAAAATTCAAAGCACAATTAGGATTTTCGGTTAGTTGTTCAGCCTTCTTGCTCTCGTAATTAGTAAAGAACACAAATCCGTCTCTTCTGATTTGTTTAAGCAGAACTATGCGTGATGTAGGTCTCAAGTCAGTGCCTACGGTAGCCAAGTTCATAGCATTCGGCTCTTTTACCATTGCTTCGATAGCTTCGTTCATCCATAACTCAAACTGATCCATGGGATTAAGTAAAACGTCACTCTCATTCAGCGTTTTTTGTAAAAACTCCTCCCTCAGATCAAATAAGTCTATCATAGATGTGGATAATGTTATTCCTTAATACAACACGTATTTATCTCAATTTGTTCTGTATTTAACAATAGGAGGTAAAAAATAAATGAAAAATAGCTGCCGGTTTGTGAGTAAATAATTTAGATCCGGGCAACTTCTACATTTATTGAATTGATATATCCGAACTTGCCCTGATTCGTAGGTAAAGTATCAGCATATACCGCAAAAGATGTTTTTCCGGCCTTCAATCCGGCTATTTCAATATCAATAAGAATAGTAGACTTATACGAATCTTCCAGGTACCTTTTATATTCTTTCATCGAAGCCGATGGAGATAAAGTGTACCCTTGAGGAATTGGAAAGCCAATAAGTTGAGCATAATGTATTATTTGGTTGTCTGTCGATCTCGTTTTTATAAATTCTACCTGCTCTTTATTCTCAGAACCGAAAATGCAAACGGTTGCTATAGTTGGATTTAAATAGTCTTCTTCAAAAGCATTTCCGGCTAGAATGATCTGGAGACCGGTCGATGCAGCTCCAACACTGGCTAGATGGAGATTCATCGTCAAAGATTCACCTTCTTTTATAACATAATCACTACCATATGCCGTAAACGATAAGTTTGTTGTTGCAGGTGGCTCTTGTATCTCCTTATTCTCTTTTACAAAATGAAGCTTAGTTCCTTCATCGTGCATGATCTCGGTAAAGTATTCGTAACTAAGACCCCAATGTATTGGATTTATATTTATTAGAGGGGCTATTTCTTCTAAATACCGTTCAACCAATACTTGTTTCTGATTAAAAACAGAGCGTATATCGTTGTAGGTTTTACCTTCCGCAAGGAGATTGTTCCATGCGCCAGATTCAGATATAGAAAAAGTTAATGTGTCATTAAGATTATGTATGGAGTGTTCTTCTTTTCCATCAGTATTTATTCCTATATATAAGTAGTCGCTATCACTCACAAGGGTCGTAATAGTTGTTATTCCAAGAGACGAAGATATTACGGAGGCTTCTTGTTTTAGTTTCTTTAAATCAAGGTCGATCGATGTTTCTTCGTATACCGAATACCATGATGACGATTTATCATTCGCTATGATAATACTACAATCTGCGGATTTTTCGTCTGTGGTAATGATGTATCCTGAATCCAGATATCGTTTGGTGAAGTAGTCAATGATTTTTTGTTCGAAAGAACCGTCGTCCGGATTATTTTTGATCTGGATATTGGTGAAAAAAGCTCCCATAGTAAGTATTGTTCTTTTGTATTTATAAGGATGATAAATATAAATAAATATTTGATAATGCCAATGCTAATATCCGGATATGAGACATAAAATACCATATTGATAGGTTATGTCTCAAATAGTTTATCTATTTTTGCTAATTCAGGAAATTCTAAAATAAAATATGAGAAAAATATTTAGTGCCTGTTTGTTATTGCTTTCTCTGGCAATATACGGACAGAATAAAGATTACGTAATAAACGGAACTATAGCCGGAGAAGGATACGAGGGCAAAATGATCTATCTGCAAACGGTATCCGAAGATAGAAGCTCGCTGGTTAAAATCGATAGTGCACTCGTGCAGAATAATAGTTTCGTTTTAAAAAATACATCAAAGTCAGATGAGCCGGAGTTGGCTATTTTATCTTTTTCTGAAATGCAGAATACTCCACAATCATTAGTTGTACTTGAAAGCGGAAATATAAATGTAAAGATGGGGATGCCTTCTGTTATTGGAGGAACTATCCATAATGATGAGTGTAACTCTTTTATACAAGCACAGGAAGAGTTGAAAAATAAGTTACAGGCTCTGGTCGAAAAAGACAATTATGCTTATATGGAAACCCCTGAGGGGTCTGCAGAATACGATAAACTATTGGATCAAGTAAGAACTAAAGGCTTTGAGTATACAAAAGCAAATATTCAGAATGGAATAGGAGAGTTTTTCTTATTTTCTTTTTTAGAAATATTTAAACCTAACCAAGTACTAGAGTTAGCTAGAGAAACCCGCCCTTCATTTAAGGAGAGTCAAATGGGTAAGAGCATGATTACTTTTTTCGAAGAGAAATCCAAATTTAGCGAAGGAGCAAAATATACCGACTTTTCTCAACCGGATATGAATGGTAAATTAACCGCCTTGTCTGATTATGTAGGAAAGGGTAAAGTTGTATTGGTCGATTTCTGGGCATCGTGGTGCGGCCCTTGTATCAAAGAGATGCCTAATGTAGTGAGGGCATATAACGAATACAAGGACAAAGGCTTCGAGATAGTAGGAGTTTCATTCGATTCGGAAGAAAACGCATGGAAAGGAGCGGTCTCACGATTGAATATGGCTTGGCCCCAAATGTCAGACCTGAAAGGGTGGAAAAATGGAGCAGGACAAATATATGGAATCAAGAGCATTCCGTTCACAATGCTACTGGATAAAGATGGTACCATAATAGCAACTAACCTGAGAGGAGAGCAACTGGTAAACAAGCTGAAAACCTTACTGGATTAAGTATAAATAATTAAATTACGCATTACACACAAAATAATTATTGATAATGAAAAGATTATTATATCTCGTACCTGCCATAGCATTGTTATTGGCATCATGTTCGAAGAAAAATGAGTTGGATGGGACATTCTTTAATAAGTCGAATGATGGCAGGATGGTGTATCTGTTGACAATGAAATCGCTCAAAGATAATTTTGTACCGGTAGACTCCGCTGTTATACAAAACGGAAAATTCCATTTTGATTTGAATGAAACAAGTGAACCTTCTGTCGCTTATCTTGTTGTAAAAGAAGCATCTCCAGGTACGCCTGCGGGAATCCCGTTCGTGTATGAAAACGGAAGTATTAAAGTGACCGTAGATAGTGTAGCCAAAGTAAAAGGCACACCCATGAATGATAAGACTCAGGCATTTTTCGATAACTTATCGGAAACTGTCAAAAAGCTGGATGCTCTGGATATGACAATTTCTCAGACTACTGACGAAACTACCCGGGCAAATTACATCAGCCAAATGGATTCTTTGAATAAGGATATGGGTAATATAGGTTTCAATTTTGTGAAAGAGAATATTAAGAATAAGGTAGGAGAATTCTACTTCGTTTCATTCTTAGGGTTATTTTCAGATGATCAGGTAAAAGAGCTAGAGACATTATCTAATCCCGAACATAAGCAGCTGATAGAAGAGATCTTGATGATGAGAGGCGCTCAGACTGGAGAAGGAAACGGATTTGTAGGCAAAAAATATATCGATGTTTCGGGCAATAATCCTGATGGTAAAAAAATAGCTCTATCTGATTATGTAGGGAAAAATAAGTTGGTACTTATAGATTTCTGGGCATCTTGGTGTGGACCTTGTGTTAAGGAAATGCCTAATGTTGTGAATGCTTACGCTGCATACAAATCGAAAGGTTTCGAGATAGTAGGTATATCATTGGATGAAGACAAAGCCGCATGGGTAGCTGCTCTGAAAAAAATGAATATGACCTGGCCTCAAATGTCAGACCTGAAAGGATGGCAGAGCAAATTAAGCGCTCCATACCATGTACAGGGTATTCCATATACTTTGTTGATTGATCAGGAAGGAAATATTATCGCTGAAAATCTCCGTGGCGACCAGTTAGAGAATAAACTGAAAGAAATATTGAAATAAAGATCCATATTTAGGTATTATATAAATAGAGAAAACGATGAAAAAAGTATCCTTTTTATTTTTGGCATTAGCGGTTATAATGGCTGCATGTACGAGTAAAACAGAGAAGAAGGAATTTGCTTTAACCGGAAAATTACCTTCGTCCGAGTATGATGGAAAGCAGGTTTACCTGCAAATAATTGATGAGAATACGGGCGACTTTGTCTCTGTTGATACAGCCACAATAGCTAATAGTACATTTGCGTTTGGAGGTTTAGCTTTAGATACTCCGGCAATCCGTTTTATCTCAATGGATGCGTTACGTTACCCTGCTGTTTTTGTATTGGAATCAGATAGTATAGAAATGTCATTTGATACGGTTTATGCAGCTACAATAAAAGGTTCGGAATTAAATGACAAATACCAGGCATTTGCTGATAAGCGAAATTCAATATATCAGGGAATGGTGGCTCTGGATAAGGAAGAAAAGGCTGCAAAAGAAGCTAAAAAGTTGACTCCCGAATTAGAGGCTATTCTCGAAAGCCGTTATGATTCTATTTACAGTGAAGCAAATAAAGCTACTTTTGATTTCACTAAATCTAATCTCTCTAATGTAGTAGGGCAATATGTATTGATGGATCGGGGAGTATCATTCTCGGCAGAACAATTAAAAGAATTGCTTCCTGCCCTTGATGCTAAATTGAAAACCAATGCAAAGATACAGAAGATAGAAAAGAGATTGGAAGCACTGGAAGCAACAGAAGTAGGAAAACAGTTTGTAGATATAAAAGGAACTACTCCAACAGGCGAAACAATAGCACTGTCTGATTATGCAGGAAAAGGTAAATATGTATTGATTGATTTTTGGGCATCATGGTGTCCTCCCTGCCGGAAAGAAATGCCGATAGTGGTTGAGGCTTACAATAAATATAAATCGAAAGGATTTGAAATTGTAGGAGTATCATTGGATAATGATAAAGCAGCTTGGGAAAAGGGAATCAAAGACCTTAAGATTACCTGGCCTCAAATGTCAGACCTGAAAGGGTGGAAGACCGATCTGGGTGCTGCCTATGCCGTGAATAGCATACCTCACACAGTGCTTTTGGATAAAGACGGAAAGATTATCGAGAAGAATCTGAGAGGTGACCAATTGTTGAAAAAACTGGCTGAATTATTGAAATAAGCTCAGATTATCTATAGAAATAATAAGAGCGGCGAATCAATTTGATTCGCCGCTCTTATTTTATTCTTTTTATCGAAAGAAAGGATTATTATTTACCTCATTTCTTATCGTCGTCTGAGGGCCATGTCCGGGATATACGATAGTTTCAGGGGGTAATGTAAATAGGCGGGAACGGATGGCCTCCATCAGTTGGTTCTGGTTGCCTCCGGCTAAATCGGTTCGTCCAATACTGTTTCTGAATAAGGCATCACCTACAAAAACACAGTTACCGTCGATGCTGTAAAATGCAACACTTCCGGGTGAATGTCCGGGAACAGCGAGTACTATAAATTTCTGATTCCCGAATTCGATAGTATCATTTTCTTCAATCAATTCTCCGGCTTCAGGTGCTTCTTCTACATCTTTAAAGCCGAACATTCGCATTTGCGCAGGCATCCCTTCCAATAAAAAAAGATCTTTCTCATTGGCTTTGGTTTTCAAGCCAAACTGGTCGAGTATGAATTTATTACCAAAAACATGGTCAAAATGCAGGTGGGTATTCAGCAGGTGTTTTACAATAAGATCATTATCGACGATAAAATCCAGTAGTTGTCGTTTTTCATCAGGGAAGAAACATCCTGCATCTATAATAACGCACTCTTTTGTTTCGTCATACACCACATATGTATTTTCAGCAATGGGGTTGAACTCAAATGTTTTTATATTCATTATACTAATATCCTCTTATTTATCTTTTTATAATGGCAGATAGACGACTTTCTTTGTCTCGAAGAATTCTTCCGAAAAGAAACTTTTAAGGTCATCTATTTCTGCATATTTTCTAAAAGGAGCAACTTCACCTTCCAGTTCTCCACCTTTCAGGCATATAAGCCCATTGGGTAATGGATTACGTTGCTCATGCGATACATTCTTCTTTATGATTTTAACCAACTCCCCTAAAGGCATAACTGCACGGCTGACAACAAAGTCGAATTTGCCTTTCTCTTCTTCTGCCCTGCAATGCCTGAAGCTTATATTCTCCAGACCTATAGCAGTAGCAACTTCGGTGGCAACTTTGATTTTCTTGCCAATGCTATCCACCAGTAGAAAATGACACTCGGGGAATAATATAGCTAAAGGTATTCCGGGAAATCCTCCGCCTGTACCTACATCCAGAATTCTACTGCCCGGTGTGAAGCTCATCACTTTGGCTATACCCAAAGAGTGCAGAACGTGATGAGTATACAGGTTCTCAATATCTTTCCTTGAAATAACATTGATTTTGGAGTTCCAGTCAAGGTATAAATCATACAGAGCCGCGAATTGCGCCTTTTGCTTCTCGGATAAGTCCGGAAAATATTTTGAAATTATATTCATACGAAGTCTTAATATTTCAGGCCTGTTTATTTACCGATAAATTGACTGATAGGTGAATTTTCTTTCAAAATCAGACTCAACTCGTTGTATGGAACAAATATCTTAATAGCATCCAACTGATAAGCAGAGTACTCTCCTTTATTGAATATATAGGTGATACCTTTATTGTCAATGTAGAAATTGCCATTAGGTAGCATTTCTTCAATACCGAAATATCCGAGATTTTCGAGTTCTGTTATTGTCTGAACTTTATTTGTTTTGAGCAGGTCGTTTTTGAATATGGGAGTCAGTAACTTTTCAAATCCAGAATTAAAGATATCATCTTCCATAATTAATCTGCCTGTTTTCAGGTTGATCGTATGATTTTTCAGATATTCGAACGAAGTTGCCCCACCTTTATAGTTCACCTGTTTTACCTGAAACGATAATACCTCACCCTTATTGAAGATAATGCTGTTGCTTATCGTTTCGTAATACGAAAAATAATCTTCATTATTTTCGTCATGTTCGCCCGTATTTGTCCGGTCTTTCAGAAATACGCTGACATCCTGCTTGTAGTTTTCTACATATGCATTTTCGTAACCCGAGATTGCATCCTGAGGTTTCAGGTTCGAATAATGCTCATCGAGAAACGAAGATATAAATATCTGCTGCAAAGAGTCGAGTATCGCAGCATCAGGATAAGATTTGGGGTATATAAAGGTAAGCTTCAGATTACACGATGGTTGTGTGGAATCGTTATTGATGTGGTAATTTTTAACAGAACGTATCGTGTCGAACCGGACCTCATTGTCTGAGGTTACTGAAACTTGCTTTTTGCAGGCAAAAACCAGAATAGCAAGCGTGCCAAACAACAATATACGTGATACATATTTCATAAACAATCAAACTAAAATTATACGCAAATATACCAAATAATATCCGAGTGAACGGGAGATTTCGGTATAAACTTAGTCTACCATTATAAGCTATTATTTAATATATACTCTGCCAAAACCGGATAACTCTTTCAGCCTAATATTATTGCAGATAGAGAATAAAACGTAAGATATACCTTTCGGGATTGATAAAAGTTTTATCTTTGTAGCTGTCCCCTGATATCCGTGGGGACAAAATAATAATAGTATTTATATATTTAACTATCAACTCTAAAATGAAAATTGCAATTGTTGGCGTAAGTGGTGCGGTAGGACAAGAATTCCTGAGGGTTCTTGACGAACGCAATTTCCCGTTCGATGAATTAGTCTTGTTTGGTTCTGCCCGTAGTGCAGGTAAAGAATATACTTTCAAGGGTAAGAAGTACACGGTGAAGGAACTTAAGCACAATGATGATTTTAAGGGTATAGATATTGCGTTTGTTTCAGCCGGAGGAAGTATTTCGGTAGAATTTGCCGAAACGATAACAAAACACGGAACAGTAATGATCGATAATTCGAGTGCGTTCCGTATGGATAACGATGTGCCTTTGGTTGTGCCTGAGGTAAATGGCGAAGATGCCAAAGTGCGCCCCCGAAATATTATCGCAAATCCCAACTGTACTACTATACAACTGGTTGTAGCTCTGAATCCGATAGAAAAGCTGTCGCATATCAAGCGTGCGCATGTTTCTACTTATCAGGCAGCATCAGGTGCGGGAGCAACCGCAATGGAAGAACTGGTGAACCAGTTTAAACAAATACTGAACAAAGAGGATGTTACTGTCGAAAAGTTTGCTTATCAATTGGCATACAATGTAATACCTCAGGTAGATGTGTTTACTGATAATGGGTACACTAAAGAAGAGATGAAGATGTATAACGAGACCCGTAAGATTATGCATTCCGACATAGAAGTCAGTGCAACTTGCGTACGTGTTCCGGTTGTGCGTGCTCACTCTGAATCGACTTGGGTCGAAACAGAAACTCCTGTTTCTGTAGAAGCGGCTAAAGAAGCTTTTGCTAAGGGGAATGGAGTTGTTCTGCAAGATGATCCGGCAAATAAAGATTATCCGATGCCGTTGTTTGTTACAGGTAAGGATGAAGTTTATGTTGGCCGTGTCCGTAAAGATATTACTAATGCCAATGGGCTTTCTTTCTGGACAGTAAGTGATCAGATTAAAAAGGGAGCAGCACTAAATGCGGTGCAAATAGCTGAATATCTGATCAAAGAAAATGCTTTGTAACCAAGATTATTTATACAATAAAAAAGCAGTGAGATTTTTCTTACTGCTTTTTTTATTATTCCAAAGGAAGCTTTCTTATCAATTCCTCCATTAAAGGTAGAGAATCTATATCGTTGGTTTTTATTTCGCAACCATGCACTAAATCGTTTGATATTCTAAGAATGTGTCCTTTATATTCAATTTTCCATATATCGGCTTCGGGAGCCATTATGTAGCCTTCGATTGATATGTAATCGAGTTTGGAAAGGATTTTTTCAAACACCTCTTTCTCATAATTATCCCATTCGGGAAGTTGATATGTCCAGTAATCTTTGATTTTAAGAAATTCCATTTACTCGTTTGTTTTCGGTGTTTTCTTCAAATCATCGCGTTTTCCGGCAAACAAGTCATATCTACGGAACTCACATTCGAGAGAACCATTGACCAAAGGAATTCTTTCTGATGTTTTTAAACCTAATTTATTAAAGCAATCTTTTCTGTAACTGAGTATCCATGCGGTATAACCCATAAATACATGTTTCAGGCGTTCGCCTATCATGTCGTACAATCCGAAGAGGTCGTCAGGCTTAATCCTTTCTCCGTATGGAGGATTGGTCACTATAATACCATTTTCAGACGGAGCTTTTGTGTATTGTTGCATAGGCATCGCTCTTAATTCGATATACTTGGCAACCCCGGCACTTTTGGCATTTTCCGTAGCTATGGCTATGGCTTTAGGTAAAATATCAGAGCCGTATATTTTATGGTTGAATTCGCGTTCGCCACTGTCATCATTGTAGATTGTGTCGAACAGATCCTGATTAAAATCATTCCACTTTTCGAAAGCAAAACCCTTACGATATATACCCGGAGGTATATTCATAGCTATCATAGCAGCCTCTATCAGAAGTGTTCCCGAGCCACACATCGGGTCTATAAAATCAGATTCGCCTTTCCAGCCTGTTTTTAAAATCATTCCGGCAGCCAGTACTTCGTTCAGCGGTGCATCGGTCTGCGCAACCCGGTATCCTCTTTTATGCAGGGATTCGCCCGAACTATCAAGAGACACGGTACACAGATTTTCAGCAATGTGAATATTGATTAATACATCAGGGTTACTGACACTTACCGAAGGGCGTTTTCCTGTACGTTGGGTAAAATAATCGGCAATAGCATCTTTTACCCTGTATGCCACAAATTTGGAGTGGGTAAAGATAGAAGAGAATACAACTGCATCTATTGCAAAAGTATTTTTTTCATTTAAAATATCGAACCACGTAAATTTCTTGATCTCGGCATATACTTCATCTGCATTTTTTGCCTTGAACTGAAAAATAGGCTTTAGTATACGCAATGCCGTCCGGCAGTGCATATTGGCCTTATATAACACGGCTTTGTCTCCGGTAAAAGAAACCATTCGCCTGCCTATCTGAATCTCATCTGCTCCGAGAGCAGTTAGTTCTTCTGCTAATACGTCTTCTAGTCCGGCCATTGTTTTGGCTATCATCTCAAATGCTTCTCTTGCCATTGTTGCTTTTATATATGGTTGGGGGCTGGGTAATTGTTATAGTGTTACTTTTTTCGCGTTACCTTTCGATTCGTTATGAAAAGAATCTACAGCCGTTATAACATATTTATATTTGTTTTTTCCTTTTTCGTAGGGCAATACATAGCTGTTCTCCCGGGTAATACCAACTATATTTTCCGGATTGTTCAAGTCTTCAGCCTGCCCGTTCCGAAATCTGTATATGACATAATAGGAGGCGGTTTCAGGATTTCCTTTCTGACTATCACTTTCCCATGCAAGACGATGTTCGGTGTTGGTGAAAATTTCTTTGATGCTTTTAACCTTCTTAGGCGATTTTTTATGCATATGAGTATATGCAGGAATCAGTGCCGGATATTTGTGATAGTTATTTTTCAGAGCATCGGTAACTCCACGGTAATTTTCTACCAGATTGAGAGCATACCAGAACGAATTTCCGTGTACATTTTTATAACTTCTTGACAAGCGCATCTTTTCGCTGAGCTGATTATCGCCCGAAGGCATTGAAGCGTCCATTGTCCGTTTGATATCTTGTCCGATATAAAGAGGTTGTTCGAAATTATTCTCTGACCACCATTGAATCAGTGTCGCATAGTCTGCCGCTTTATGTCCTATTTCCCAGTATACCTGAGGCATATTATAGTCGATCCATCCGTTTTTAACCCAAAGCTTAACATCGGCATACAGGTCGTCATAATTTTGCAAACCGTTGGTATTACTACCCGTTCCGTTAGGTGTACTGCGCTTGTTACGGTATATGCCGAACGGGCTGATCCCGAACCGTACCCATGGCTTGGTTAATACAATGGTCTCCTTTAATTCTTTGATCAGCGAATTTACGTTATTACGGCGCCAGTCTTCTTTATGTGCTGCGTCGAAACCTTGTGTGACTCCATATTGAGCAAAGCTGCGATCATCGGGAAAGGGTTTTCCAGCAATCGGATATGGATAGAAATAGTCATCCATATGGATAGCATCTACATCGTAGCGTTTTACAATGTCTTTTACAACTTTACATATGTATTCTCTGTTCGAAGGAATTCCCGGATCGAAAAATATCTGGGTTCCGTATTTGACAAAACGTTCGGGCTCCCTGTAATAAATGTGGTTTCTAACCAGTACCTGACTTTCCGATACGGATACACGGTACGGGTTTAGCCATGCATGTAGTTCCATATTGCGTTTGTGGCACTCTTCCACTAAAAATGCTAACGGATCAAAGCCGTCAGGAAGACCTTTTCCTTGAGTTCCCGTCATAAAATTGCTCCAGGGCTCGATCTCCGAGTAATAAAAGGCATCAGCTTGCGGACGTACCTGAAAAATAACAGCATTGATACCGGCAGCCTGTAGATTATTTAATACCGAAACAAAGTATTGTCTCATCTGCTGGCTGTTCATCGATTGGTATTGTCCTTGCCATGCAGTTTGTATCCATGCACCCCTGAATTCCCTTTTGGGATATTTGAGGCTGCTATAGTCGGGTTGAGGTTTTTTACTGCCGCATGAAGATAGAAGGATTGCAGAGAGAATGAACAGGATAGATGTCCGGATGATTGATATTTTTTTCATTATATAGTTTCGAAACTTTTAGAGATTACAAAAGTATAAATAATTACTGTATCATATAACCTATTAGGCTATTAATGATAAGAATATATAAATCAATTCTATTATATCTGCTTTTTTTCTTATTTTCGTACTTTGGAAATGTATTTATATTAGGAATATGTTACAGCAAATTGCAGATTTTATAGAGATTGTTCAAGTTTTGTTTATAATATTGGGTGTAGCCGGAATTATAGTTTTCCTGTTCGGTTTGTTCCGGAAACAAAAGCATCTGATGGTAAAGGGAGGGTATATGATACTGTTGGCCGCAGTATTGACCGTTTGCGGATACCTTATTATGGAGACGACCAAGAAGCGCGCCGTTGATTATCTGAACAATACCTACATCGAAATTAATAAATGATCAAAAAAATACAGATATTGCTACTGATAATATGTATCAGTACACAAGCGCAATCGTGTACACCTGACTCCGATTCTCTAAAAATAGGAGTAATAGGTGACCCCCATTATCTTTCTGAACAACTGATGGATGACGGTAAGGCTGTCGAAGATTACGTCCGGATGAGCGGAAAGGATATCCGTGATGTACCACCTGTTTTACAACAAGTACTGGATGATTATCTGAATAGTGATATTGACATCCTTTTGATTCCGGGAGACATAACAAAAGACGGGGAAAAGCAAAGCCATCTGGATTTTCGAAAAAAACTCCAGCCGTTGATAGATAAAGGAGTAAAAATTTATGTAATCCCCGGGAATCACGATATCAATATACCTCGACCGGTAAGATTCGAAGCTGATAAAACTTATCCGACAGATAATATTTCATCGGAAGACTTTTCCCGTATTTATGCAGATTGCGGATATGCAGATGCAATAAAACGGGATACGGCATCCTTAAGCTACGTTGCTAAGTTGAATGATAAAACATGGCTGTTGGCTATTGATGTATGCAAGTATCAGGAGTATAAAGACCAGACAATATCATCCGGACGATTACTGCCCGAAACTGAGAAGTGGGCTGCGGAAATCTTAACCGAAGCACAGAAAAAGAATATCCGCGTTATAGGAATGATGCATCATGGATTAGTAGAGCATATCATGATGCAGTCTTATCTGTTCAAAGATTATTTGGTTGACGACTGGAACAGGCTGGCTCCTATGTTTGCCGACTTAGGGATGAAGGCTGTATTCACCGGGCATTTCCATTCGAACGATATAACCGAATATAAATCTCTGGCAGGTAATAAAATATACGATATAGAAACGGGATCACTGGCCGCATATGCTTATCCTTACCGTTTTGTCGAATTATCGGATAAGGGGATGAAAATATCTACTAAAAATGTTATTTCAATAGAAGGGAAGCCGGATCTGGCAGAAGATAATAAAATATTGATGGAGCAACGTGCCAGACATCTGGCTCTCGAAATGCTTAGATCTAAAGGAATGAGTTTTCCGCCTGAAACGACCCAATTGTTAGCCGATTTTGCCGGAAAACTATTTGTACAGCACATGTATGGTGATGAAAAAATGGACGATCAAATGCGTGAGGCCATAGCCCGGCTGGTAAAAGATATAGGTGTGCCGATGCCCTTGTCTCCCGAAAGTATCGAATTGGATTTCTTTCCGGCTGACAACAATGTCGAAATTGAGTTTTAACACTTTCGGGGCCGGAAGGGCTTATTTATCATACTAAATTTCTAACTTTGTAGTATTTAAGAAGAAAGGGTAATCAAAAAAAGTCTGTGATCTAAAAATTAGGATATTCACATGGATACAAGGTTTTATGACCGTTATAATAACTTATTGAGCAAGCTGGATTATTCCTATAAAGGGTATAATCTGAAAAATCTCGTACCCGGATATCTGACTTGTATGTTTACCGACGACCCGTTGACAGGACGCGATGTATTCAAAGGATTTTATCAGGGAGTACAGTTTGTCGATGTTTCAAAAGTGCTGCAAACAGACAAGTCTACTGTGATATCTTATTTGATTGACCGTAAAGATTATGGCGACTTGGCAGAGTCTGTCAAAAAACTATATCCCGACTCAGGTATTACATGTATAGAAACTCTCGGACATGCCAGATATTCAGTCTTCAGTATTTCGTATATCGGACATTTGTTAAAAGCCTTCCGGATAGTTTTTACTCGTTCCATAAAGGAGTCTTTTACTACCAAGCTGTTTTTGGTTGCACTGTTGACCAATCTGCTGAATCAGGTAAAATATCTCGAAAGAATAAAATGTCCTGCGAATATTAAACGTTATATCTGTTTCAATTCGGCTTATAAGGAAGAAAGCCTGCTTACCCTCTATTTCAAGAAACGGGGAATAGAAACAATAACATTACAACACGGAATTTTTTGCGACTTCAAGCAAATAATACCTTTCGATATTATCAATCTCGATAACCTTATAGCCAATAAGGTTATGTGCTGGGGACAATCGACAGTCGACTATCTGAAAACAAAAGGGTTTGACGATTCGCGCCTTATGTTGATGGGTAATCCTAAATACAAAGATGCTGTAATTACCCATGTAGACCAATCATTCACAAAGTGTCTTGTACTCCTCGGCCGATCGGTATATATACCATCGAATGATAAGCTATTGGCTCTTTTGCAAGAGTTCAACCGTAAACATAACAACCGGATATTGTTCTATTTAAAGAAACATCCTTTTGTAGTCGATTCCGAGCACAAGGCATTTGCCAGTCTGGCTGATAATATGTTCTTTGTAGGGCGCGAGCATTCGGTGCAAGAAGTATTGAGGTCTGATCTGGTAGATTTTACTATTGCTGTAAATACTACGGCTTATTATGAATCACTCGCTCTGGGTAAAATATCCTTAAGGTGGTCGGAATCAGAGAATGAGGACTTTGTAGGAATGGATGATAAATTTTACGACCTGAAAGGGCTGGAAGAAAAAATAGAAGTTTTTAAGTCGAAACCCGAGCCTGAAATCAGGCAGGAGATGAAAGACGTAATAAAATATGTATTTAATCCCGATTTAAAATGATAGAAGTATTAGATTGTACACTGCGTGATGGCGGGTATTATACCAATTGGGATTTCGAAGAAAATCTGACCCGTAATTACTTCGAAGCAATGGAAGCATTGCCTGTTTCGTATATTGAGATAGGTTACCGCTCTCTGTTGCAGAATGATTATAAGGGCGAATATAATTTCTGCCCGGACTATGTAATAGCAAATGCCCGCCGGTATATGCCTTCGAAAAAGATAGGGGTTATACTGAACGAAAAGGAAATTAAACCGGGAGACCTCCGTCAATTACTTGGCTCGTGCGTAGGAAAACTTGATTTTGTGCGGATGGCTATTGATCCGGCTAACTGGAAAAGGGCTAAATCTTCAGCTGAAGAGATTAAAAAGATGGGATTTGAAGTTGGATTCAATGTAATGTACATGTCTAAATGGACAGCCGAATATCCTTCTTTTATCGATGATATAGCAGCGCTGAATGGTGTTGTAGATAGTTTTGCCATGGTCGATTCGTTCGGTAGCATGTATCCCCATGAAGTTGTGGAGATTACCTGTAGGGTAAAATCTGTTTTGAAATGCAAAATAGGATTTCACGGGCATAATAATACGGAACTTGCTTTTGCTAATACTTTAGCAGCCATCGAGGCAGGATGCGATATTGTAGATGCAACTGTAACAGGGATGGGGCGCGGAGCCGGAAATTTGCGTACAGAGTTATTCTTATCCTACCTTTCTTCTAAAGAAGGATGGAATGTCGATTTCAACCGTTTGAGCACGACAGTTGCAGATTTTGAACGAATGAAAGAGCAATATGGATGGGGAACGAATCTGCCTTACATGGTTTCCGGATTTAACTCACTTCCGCAGAAAGATGTAATGGATTGGGTAACCCGTCGTTTTTATTCGATAAACAGTATTTTGCAAGCTTTGAATAATATGAAGGATAAGAAAGGCGATAACCTGAAATTACCGGAATTTAATTCAGATAAGCAGCATTTCGAACAAGCGATAATTATTGGTGGAGGACCAAGCGGAGCAAATGCCGCTAAGGCTATCAAGCAACTGATAACTAAGCGGAAAAATAAATCGATGTGCCTGATCCATGCCAGTAGTAAGAATGCAGGATATTATAAGGATCTGGACATCCCTCAGTTTTTCTGCTTAGTTGGGAATGAAGGTCACCGGCTGGAAAAAGTATTTGCCGATTTCGATCCGGATAGGATTTCTTGCGTGTTGCCTCCTTATCCAAGAAAAATGGGAACATATGTTCCGGAAAAGCTATTGGGGAAAAGTTATGAATTAACAGATGTAACCTTTTCCGATTTATATCAGGATTCTCATACGGCATTGGCATTACAAATAGCATTGGAGCTTTCAGTAAGTACGTTGTACATTGCCGGATATGACGGATATGACGGGCTGATCGGCGAAAATGAACGGATGCTTACGCAGGAGAACGAATACCTGTTATCGCGGATTGTAGATAACAATAGGCAAATGGAAGTAGCGACGATTACCGCCACAAAATACAAAGGGGTGAAGAATCTATCGGTATACGGACTTTTAACAGAGTAAAATCAGAAATGAAAATATCAGCTTTTTTACCTTGCAGAGCAGGGAGTGAACGGGTTCCTCATAAAAATACACGGTCTTTTGCCGGTATCGAAGGAGGTCTGTTGAAGATGAAACTCAGACAATTGATTGCATGCGATTCTATCGATGAGATCGTATTGTCTACAAATGACGATGAGGTTATTCGTATAGCCGAATCGTTATCCGAACCGAAAATCCGAATAGACCGTCGTCCTGAGCATTTGGCGACATCATCGACTTCGACCGATGACCTGATAAAATATGTACCTCAGGTAATAAAAGAAGGTGCTGTGCTGTGGACACATGTAACTTCTCCATTTATCGATGAAGAATTATATTCGAAGGCTATAGATCAATACAAGCAAATACTGAGTGAGGGAGATTATGACTCACTTATGTCAGTAATGGCTTTGCGTACGTTTATCTGGAATAAAACAGGTGCTGTGAACTATGATCGGGATAAAGAAAAATGGCCTCGTACCCAGACCATCGAACCTCTGTTTGAGATCGATAGTGGCATCTTTCTGGCGGATATAGATATTTATAATAACCTGCAGGATAGAGTGGGTAAGAAACCTCTCCTTTTTGAGAATAATGATATTGCAGCTTTTGATATCGATTGGGAAGAAGATTTCTTTATCGCTGAGGCTATTTATAATCAATTGAAGAAAAACTGATATATGGGTGTGCGTATCTCGGTAATAGTCCCGATTTACAATATGGAGCAATTTCTGGATCGTTGTCTTGGCTCATTGACTAGTCAAGCATACGGGAATCTGGAATTTATACTCGTTAATGATGGGTCTACAGACTCGTCGGCGGAGATTTGCGATAGATATGCACAAGAAGATGCCCGGATTAAACTTGTTCATCAGCAGAATGGAGGAGTCTCTTCAGCCCGGAATACCGGGTTAAATATCGCAACAGGAGATTATCTCAGCTTTGTCGACCCTGATGACAGGATAGCATCAGGTGCTTATTCGCTATTGGCAGAATATATTTCGGATGCCAAACCCGATATTTTGCGTTTTGGTGCTTATCGTAAAGGTGAAGAGCTGGACTGGTTACCCTTTGAAGGTCTGTATGAAGGTTCGGGCTTTGAAAAGGAAGTTGTACTGCCGATGATCGGTTCTGATAAGTTTGGAGGAATGTTTATCTTGGGAGTCTTGTGGTTGCATTTGTTCAAACGTGATCTGATAGAACAAAATGATATAAGGTTCAATCCGAAACTAAGGAGATGCGAAGACCGGCTTTTTACAATTTCGGCGATGATTAATGCCTCTAATATGCTCTTTGTCAGAGATAATTTGTATCATTACGAAGTGAATGACGAATCGCTGTCGAATAGGTACGATCCTGCCCGTTGGGAGCAGGAGAGTTTGTTCCTGTCAGATTTAAAGCAATTGTATCATCAGAAGAAAGACAGTGCATTTATAGAAGAAGCGGATAAGAGAATTGCGAACGACTATATTCTGAGGGTAATAACTTCTGTTAATCAGGAATATTTTACGAACAACAACAATTCTTTTTGGAGAAGATATAAGAATATAAAGAAGATAATTTGCAACCCTGAAGTAAAAAAAGCTGCTTACGGAATGAGAACCGGACAGTTAGGCTTAAAAGGACGACTAATTATAGGGATGATTAAATATCGTTTGGCATTTCTGCTAAATGTATTTAATACCATTATTTTACTAAAAAATAAGCTCAACAGCAATGGATAAGATATCTACAATTGTGCCTTGTTATAACGAAGAACAAGCTTTACCATATCTATATGAGGAGTTGGTGAAGGTAGCTCAAAAAATGAGCGGGCAAGAGTTCGAATTTATATTTATCAATGATGGATCGAGAGACCGGACTCTGGATGTTATACGGGAATTGAGAAAGAAAGACCCGAGAGTTCGCTATGTGTCTTTTTCCCGTAACTTCGGAAAAGAGGCGGCCATATATGCAGGGCTCGAAGCGGCAAAAGGCGACTATGTAGCTATGCTTGATGCCGACCTGCAAGACCCTCCTTACTTATTGGAAGAAATGTATGATACACTACAAACACGGGAGTACGATTGTGTAGCGACCCGTCGTGTAGATAGAAAAGGCGAACCTGTAATCCGTTCATTCTTTGCCCGTAAGTTCTATCAGCTGATCAATAAAATATCGGATACGGAAATCGTAGATGGAGCCCGCGACTTTAGGTTAATGACCCGCCAGATGGTAAACTCGATACTGGAGCTGAAAGAATATAACCGTTTCTCGAAAGGTATATTCGGCTGGGTTGGGTATAAAACAAAATGGATTGCTTATGAGAATGTTGAGCGTGTTGCCGGAGAAACCAAATGGTCTTTCTGGGGACTGTTCTTTTACTCGCTCGAGGGTATTATTGCTTTCTCTACCCGCCCTTTGGCTATTGCCTCTATATTGGGAGTGGTACTTTTTGTGATCGCTATTTTCTGGACTTTCTACATCATTACTAAAACTATACTTTGGGGAGAACCTGTAGCAGGTTATCCATCCATGATTTGCGGTATCTTCTTTATCGGTGGAATCCAGTTGCTATGTTTAGGTATTTTAGGACAATATCTGTCTAAAACATACCTCGAAACAAAAAAACGCCCTATCTATATTGCAAAGGAAACAGAAGAATCTGTATACTAATACAATGAACAAAAAGTATATTATTACAGTTATATCAGAGTCTTAAGGTCTCAGACCTTTTTATAGATTTTGTAAGTAAAGGGACAATAAGTATTTATGCCCGGAAAAATATATTATTAAATACTTACTGTTACTTAATTTAAATTATTATGAAGTTCAATATAACCGTATTATTTTTCTTTCTCTTTGGAGCTGTCCACATACAAGCTCAGGACTTTAAGTTGCAAAACGGCGATCTGATTTTTCAGGAATCAGGAATTAGTAACCTCGAAAAGTCAATCAGGGAAGTAACCACAAGCATTGGAGATTATCAGTTTACGCATGTCGGCATCGTGTATATCGATGATAACGACAGTGTCTTTGTTCTCGAAGCTACAACACCGAAGCTGGTTCTTACTCCTATAAATGAGTATCTATACCCTAAAGATAACAAGGGTAATTATCCCAGATCGGTGGTTGGACGATTGAATGACGAATATCAATCTATTATTCCTAAAGCATTGGCATTAGGATTTCCTCATATTGGTACCGGATATGATTACGGGTTTGTAGTTGACAACGATAAGTATTATTGTTCCGAGCTGATTTACGAAATACTCAAAGAGGCGAACAATGGTGTCGAAGTATTTTCTCTGGCTCCAATGACCTTCCGGTCTAAAGGTACCACCACAACCACTAAAGGATGGATCGAATACTTCAATAAGCACAATTTACCGATTCCGGAAGGGGAATTAGGTATCAGTCCCGGAGCAATGTCTCAATCGGATGTACTCCGGATAGTCCACTACTATTGAGATCAGATATTGCAGATATTATAAATCTCGTTATAATCCTCTATTGACCGGCGGATAACTTCGTATGCAACTTCCACATCGTACACGTGGGTAAGGACGCATTTTCGCTCCGTATCGCCGGGAATATCTTTGTAGGTAGTAAAGTAATGCTTGAGGCGCTCTATAATCGGTAATGGAACATCGCTGATGTCTTTGTAGTTGCTATAAATAGCATCGTTGTCAAGCACTGCAATCAATTTATCATCAGCCTGTCCGTGATCTATAAGCCTGAATCCTCCTATAGGACGGGCTTTTACTATAATATCCCCGTGTGTAATATCCTTTTCGGTCAAAACACAAATGTCTATAGGATCACTGTCACCCACAATGTCGGTACGGCTCAGTCGGTTATTGCTCATCTCAGCAACCCGCGGTCCGCTGATGGTTTGAGGTAAGAAACCGTATAAAGCAGGAATTATATTCGAGTACTTTTGGGGACGGTCTATGCAAAGATAACCTGTATTTTTATCTATCTCGTATTTAACTGTATCCGTAGGTACTATCTCGATAAAAGTACGGACTACTTCGGGAGCTTCATTTCCCAAACTTATACCATGCCAAGGATGTGCTTTATATTTTATTACTGCCATTTTTCAGAGTGTTTATAAAAAGTAACGTTGTAAAGGGTCTTAAATTATATACAGGCAAAATTTTTTACCGTTTATTTATATTCCGGGGATGATGCTCGATAATCTCTTGCCGCAGATACTCCCTGTCCATATGTGTATATATTTCAGTAGTTGTGATCTTTTCGTGTCCCAGCATTTGTTGTATCGCCCTTATATTGGCTCCGCCCTCGAGCAAATGAGTGGCGAACGAATGCCGGAAAGTATGTGGGCTTATGTTTTTCTGTATACCGGCTTGTTCCGCATATTGTTTGATAAAATGGAACACCATAATACGGGATATCGGTGTACCCCGCTTGCTGAGAAATACAGTGCTTTCCGAGCCTTTTTTTATATCCAGATGATCTCTGTCGATCAGGTAATTATTGATTTCCTTAATTGCGATTTCGGAAATAGGTACAAGCCGTTGCTTGCTGCCCTTCCCTTCGACACGGATGAATCCGTCATTGAGAAACATATCCGAAAATTTAAGGTTGATAAGCTCCGATATACGTAAGCCGCAACTGTATAGCACCTCTATGATAGCCCTGTTTCGATGCCCTTCTTTGGTCGATAAATCGATGCAACCTTTAATATCCTCAATCTCTTCGAGGGATAATACGGTAGGGAGCTTTAATCCTATTTTAGGAGTTTCGAGCAGTTCAGCCGGATCTTCCTGTATATAGCCGTCCAGTATAAGGTAGTTGAAGAAAGACCTGATTCCCGACAGGATACGGGCAACAGAACGCGCATTAATACCCAGATCGTATAACTGGGCAATGAACTGTTGCAGATGATCCAGCTTAACATCCTGTAGTTTCAGATTCTCGTTTTCGAGATACGATAACAGCTTCGCTAAGTCATTGGTATATGCCTCTATGGAGTTTTTAGATAACCCCTTTTCCAAAAGCAAATATGATTTGTACTTCGATACTATTTTATTGTCTATAGCCATCTGGTTTTTGGTCGCAATGATTGCAAATTTACACTTTAAATATTCTTTTGAGTAAAAAGCAGCGAAATATCATCTTCAATCTGATCAAATATCTCTATATTTGCATTAAGTCAGTTTTATCTCACAATAAAGTATTTATGGAACAGTTGAAAAGAATAGGACGTTATATACTTCGCAAGTTCACTAAAATACAATTAGCCATTATATTGGTGCTTATAGTCTGTTGTTTTGTCATAAGCGACAGCAATATCTTCGCACGCTTCGGTTATGATCTGGAGATAAGTGACCTGAAAAGCCAGATCAACTACTATCAGGAAAAAATTACTACCGATAAGAGCAAACTGAATGAACTACAGTCGAATAAAGAGAACATCGAAAAGTTTGCACGTGAGAATTATAAAATGAAAAAAGAAAACGAAGAGGTATTCGTTATAGAATAACTTCGGAATAAGAATATGGATAAATTCAAAGAGCCCAAGACCAAAGATACTGTTTTCAAGATCTCTGCACTATTGATCCTCCTTGCCGCTGTCGTTTATTTATTTAACCCGTTTGTAGCCGCCTGTACGATGGCTGTAGGGGTTATTGGCTTCGGCTTTGGCGTATTTACGTCCCCTTATCCCGGAAAGAGTATGAGAGGTAAACGCTTAGCCTCGATCCGTGTTTTCGGAGTAGTGGCAATGGCAGTAGCCACTTACCTGATGTTCGAACAGATGAACGAATGGGTAGTCGCGATGCTGATCGGTGCTGTACTTACCCTTTATACTGCTATAATTCTTCCCCGCGAATATGAGAGAGAACAGAGAGAGGACGACACTAAATGATCTTCTCCCTTATCAGGCATCGTTATTTTCTATCAAGTTCAAATAAGTCAGCCAGTATCTCATAAGAATGCAGGCGGTCTTCCAGCCTTTCGGCATAGGTTACCAGCATAATCTCATCTATATTATAGCTCTCGGCAAGTGCTGTCAGCTTTTCTTTCATTACATCAGGAGTTCCCATCAGAGTACGCCCCCTGTTATACTGTATCCGTTGTCTCTCGAAATCGGAATAAGGCATAGCCACAATATCCTCGTAAGTAACTGCGGCTAGGTTTCCTCCACGTTCGAGTTGGATAAACCGGTAATCCATCAAGGCCTGCTGTCGTTTTACTATTTCTTCGTCTTCGTTACAAAAAGCAAAAATGGCTACATTGGCTTGTGGTTCTGCCAGATCGTGTGATGGTTTGAAACTACGCCTATACCCTTCTATAATATTTGCGGCTACATAAGGATTGATAAATTGAGCATACGAAAGCCCCAACCCGAAATGGGCGGCAATAAGTGCACTCTCGCCACTGGATGTCAGTAGCCACTTGTGCGGAATAGTCTCAGTAAGTGGAATTGCCTTTACTTTTTTAGAGATAGAATTACTGCTATCCGAGTCATGCAGAAAGTCATCAAGATCGTACAGTTGTTGGATAAAATCTTCCTCGCTGAACCTATTCGAAGGATTAAGAATCGAAGCAGTGAACCTGTCCGTACCCGGAGCTCGGCCAATACCCATATCTATGCGGTTAGGGTAAAGGGCTTCGAGTAACCTGAAACTTTCGGCTGCTTTTAACGTGCTGTGATTGGGCAACATAATACCGCCCGACCCGATGCGCATCCTTTGAGTATGGTTTGCCAGATGAGCTATTAATATTTCGGGAGTACTACCTGCTAATGTTGGCGAATTGTGGTGTTCCGATACCCAGAAGCGGGTATACCCCAACCGGTCGGTAAGTTCAGCCAATCGGGTTGTTTCGGATAGAGCTTCCGATGCTGTCTTATTCTTATTTATAGGAGATTGGTCTAATACGCTTAACTTTATTTTTTGTCCCATTTCTTATTGCTTTAATATACTTATAACGAAGATAAACATTTTGCTGTTGTATTTTTTATAGAAAATTGACAGAAGTTATACAAAGGTGACATCCGGCTGTTACCTGAGTGTCACTTTTGTCACCTATGCTAGATGTTGATTCTCAGCTTTCTACTCTTCTGAAAGTGACAAAGGTGACACTTGTTATACGTATTTTATATTTCCATCCCTGATATGTAATTGTACTTTGTATATAGATAAAAGATAAGGATTATAAAATTCGCAACGGAATCAGAGAATATTCACCAGTTTGATATTAAATGATACATATTAAAAAATAATCTTTATATTTGCCGTATAAACAGCTCTTTATAAATCAGTGGCAGTAAATAATTTCACACATAATAAGCATGATAAAAATCTGAATTTTAACAATTTGGATTTGTTTTTATGTCCTGAAATATTAGAGAGAGAGAGAGAGAGAGAGAGAGAGAGAGAGAGACGCATCACAGGGCGTTAACTAAACAAAATTTTCTATTGTGTCAAAATAACGGGACATTTTTTTATGTCTTCGTTTACTTTGTCGTATATATCCATTTCCAGATAAGTTGGCAGGGCAGGCTGTGTCCGGTAGGATCATTGTTGTTTTGTTGTCGTTCGAATACTATTTCGGATAACAGACTGGCAGTAAGTCAACTATTACAGGCAGTAAGGTGCAGTGTGTGCACTTTGCTGCTTTATTGTTTTAGTATTAATTATTTAATAGATAACATTTTAAACGCAAAGACGCAAAGACGCAAAGGTTTTACACGATATCCTGTAGGGGTAAGACCCGACTTTACCTACAAGTGTACTGTGAAAATAATTACACTTGCGGGCAGAGCAGAGCCCTGCCCCTACAAATGCGGTATATATCTTTTCCAACTCTGCGTTCAAAATCAACAACTTTTTATAACAACAGAAGGGTCTGCGACCCCAATAACTCAAACAAAAACAACAATGAAAAAGAAAATTCTTTTACTGATGGGAATATTCTCTTTGGGATTAAGCTATGCACAAGTCGGGATAAACACACAGAACTTGTCTGGTGTATTCCATATCGACCCAAAGGGGGACACGAATGCAGCAGGTACTTCGGGAACTGATGACGATATTGTTATCACAACTGATGGAAAAGTAGGTATAGGCACTATCTCGCCAACACGAACTTTAGATTTGCAGGGTAACTTTAAATTGGTAGATGGAACTCAAGCTGATGGCTATTTCTTGACCAGTGACAATGGCGGATACGGATCTTGGAAGCCAAATATTACAACCAAAAGTTTTATAGATGGAGTCAGAAGTGTTCCTAACATAACTTCTTCAACACCTGTATATACCGGTTCTTATATAACTCTGGATAGTGGAACATGGATGATCGCATTTACTTGTACATATAGAGATCCCGGTGTAGCCAATCATATGGTCTGGCGGTTATCGACCAGTTCAACTTCTCTGGTTCCATATATTAATAATGCAAAGAGTACAGCTTACACAGGAGCAGCATTAGCAGCCTTTCACACCTCGGTATCAGCTTACTTTCTTGTTACAAACACTGCCGCACAAACATATTATTTTTGGGTAAGTGCAGGAGCTTCAACAGGATCGGCCCTTGTTTACACCGGAGAATTTAAACTATATGCAATCCCTTTATCTTAAGTGAATGAATTATGAAATTATTTTATTATACAGCTATATGTTTTTTTGTCGCTACTTTCATCTCAAACGCACAAGTGGGGGTTAATATACTCTCACCATCAGGGATATTTCATGTCGACCCGAAAGGAGATACTTCCGCCACAACAGGTACATCTGACGATTTTATTATCGATAGTAATGGTAGGGTAGGTATCAATACAGCAACGCCTAGCGCAAGTCTCGATATTGTAGGAAATATGAGTGTTGTTGATGGTACAGAAGGGAACTATAAAGTAATGACAAGCGATGCAACAGGAACAGGCGAGTGGAAAAGATTAACATATACTACCCGTATCAATGGAGTTGTATCTGCTTCTTTGACATCCTTAAAAAGAGGAACCTCTAGCGTTGCAGCCGATTATATATATACCGGAGCCAATATAACGTTGCCTGCCGGGCAATGGCAAATTTACTTTTATTGTATTTACAATAATGCTTCGTCTTACAATTATACGGTTTGGTGGGATTTATGTACTACAAGTACATGGTCCACACCCATAATAGGCCGTGTGCTAAGTTACTTCGCTCCGTCAAATGGATTATCCACTACATATGCGTCATATGCTGTTGCTCCTACTGCAACTACAACATATTATGTGCAGGGAGTTGCGGCCAACGTCACACCATCTGTTGCCATAGGTACAGTAATAGCTACTTATAATAGTGGAGCAAGAATCTGGGCAATACCTATTTTCTAAAATAAAACAAATAAGAAAAAATGAAAAATAAGATATACTTAATTATTACAGCACTATTATTTACCGGAGTTATAGAGGCTCAGATAGGTATACAAACCGATAATCCGTTAGGGATTTTCCATGTCGACCCCAAAAGGGACACAAATGCAGCAGGAACAAGTGGTACTGCGGATGATGTAGTCGTAACCAGCAGTGGTCAGGTGGGTATCGGAACTGTTACTCCCACAGCAAAACTCGATATACGGGGAACTTTCCGTCTGAGAGATGGAAATCAGGCGGAAGGTAAGATGCTGGTTTCAGATGTTTCGGGTAATGCCCAATGGGGAGACCGTCCACGTATCGAAGTGATAGAAGTAGATAATGTAAACGGGATTTTGTCGGGAAAAACATTTACGACTACAGCTTCTTATTCGGGAGTATCTATAACTATCCCCGAAGGAACCTGGCAGGTTATGTTTCAGGTTACTTGTACTTCTACCTCCAACAATATGTTTTGGGATTTGTGCGAATCTTCCACGACGTATTCTTTGACCGATGTTGCAAACAGAAGAGCTGTTAGTTCGGGTAGAAGTCCGATTTCGGTTACAGGCGTTTATTTTGTCTATAATACTTCGAAAACACCCAAAACATACTATATTTGGGGTACTACCCGCGCAGGTACAGCTTCTTATCTGGCTAGCGGCACTTTATGGGCATTGCCGATAGGATAAAATAAGAGCAGAAGAAAAAAGACCGGATTATTTCCGGTTTTTTCTTCGGGGCTTCTTTTATTTTCGGATTATGTAATATCTTTAATCCTGATTCAAATCAGATTATAGATGCAGAATATACCGGACATAAAGCAATACCGTTTTAAAGATACTTCGTTTGCCAGCTTGATGAATAAGCGGATTTACAACGTATTGCTGATAGCAACAAAGTACGATATCTTCATACTGGAAGAAGACGGACGTGTCGATGAACAAATATTTGATGAATATACATCTTTGAGCCTTCGTTATCCACCGCGGTTTACGCAGGTTTCGACCGAGGAAGAAGCATACGAATGTTTACGGGACAATCATTACGAACTTATCATCTTCATGCCTAATATGGACGATAGTGAAATGTTTTCACTGGCCCGGAATATCAAGGCAGAATATGAAGATACGCCAATGATTGTATTAACAGCTTTCTCAAAGGAAGTATCGAAACGATTATCGACCGAAGACCTCTCTTTTGCCGATTATGTATTCAGTTGGATGGGCAATTCCAATCTTCTGCTGGCTATTATAAAGCTGATAGAAGACGCGATGAATGCCGAACACGATACCGAAATGGTAGGCGTACAGATTATTCTGCTGGTCGAAGACTCCATCCGTTTTTATTCATCGGCTTTGCCTGCCTTGTTTAAGATCGTGCTCGAAGAATCTCAGGAATTTTCGAAAGAAGCACTGAACGAACACCAGCAGACTTTGCGGATGCGTGGACGTCCTAAAATCCTTCTGGCACGCAGCTACGAAGAAGCAGCGGCTATATATACCCGGTATAAGGAAAATATGTTGGGTATAGTTACCGATATGAGCTATATGCAAAGCGGGACAAAAGAACGTCTGGCAGGTTATAACCTTGCAAAATGGATAAAAGCTCAGGATCGTTTTCTTCCCGTTATATTCAATTCGTCAGAAGAGGTCAACCGCCAGTATGCCGAAGAGTTGAACTGTACTTTTATAGATAAAAACTCGAAGCGTTATCCTTTGGATTTAAGGACGCAGATCGTAGAACAGTTCGGGTTCGGAGACTTTGTTATTATTGATCCCGATACAAAGGAAGAAATACTCCGTATCAAGAACCTGAAAGATTTACAGCGTTCGATCAAGACGATACCTGATAAATCATTACTGTATCATATGTCTCACAATCATTTTTCGCGATTTCTGTATTCGAGGGCTATGTTCCCGATAGCAGAAGCACTGAAAAAGATAGACGTGAAAGATATCAATACAGATATAGCCCGCGAGTTTATTTATGATGCGATAGTAGAGTACCGGCGGATAAAGAATTCGGGGGTAATTGCGGTTTTCGAAAAAGACCGTTTTGATGAATTCTCTAATTTTGCACGTATAGGAAAAGGCTCGTTAGGAGGGAAAGGGCGAGGACTCGCATTTCTTGGTAATGTCGTAAAAACCCATATGGAACTTAATGACAATGCAGCCTTTCCAGTGATCCTACCCAAAACGGTAGTACTGTGTACCGACATATTCGATGAGTTTATGGAAAGCAATAATCTCTATCCGATGGCACTGTCGGAAGCGTCGGACGAAGATATTCTGAAAGCTTTCTTACATGCGGAACTTCCCGGACGATTAGATGAAGATTTTCTCGCACTGTTCGAAGCTGTGCATGCTCCTATAGCCATACGCTCATCGAGTTTATTGGAGGACTCATATTATCAGCCGTTTGCCGGAATATATTCGACTTACATGATTCCTGATCTGGAAGATAAGGAGAAGCGCCTGAAAATGATCAAGGATGCTGTAAAATCAGTATATGCATCGGTTTTTTATGGCGATAGCAAGGCATATATGACAGCAACGCAGAACCTGATAGATCAGGAAAAAATGGGTATCGTATTGCAGGAGGTTGTTGGCAGCCGGTATGGCAACCGTTTTTATCCGACGATGTCCGGTGTAGCCCGTTCCCTGAATTTTTATCCGATAGGACATGAAAAAGCCGAAGAAGGAGTCGCAAACATTGCTCTCGGATTAGGTAAATATATTGTGGACGGGGGAACCACTTTGCGTTTCTCTCCGCATCACCCCAATAATATATTGCAGTTGAGTACAATGGATTTCGCATTACGCGATACCCAACGGCAATTTTATGCACTCGATCTGGAAGACATAGATAGGGAATTTTCTATTAA
This sequence comes from Indolivaga macrotermitis, assembly GCF_900128985.1. Classification (GTDB taxonomy): domain Bacteria; phylum Bacteroidota; class Bacteroidia; order Bacteroidales; family Dysgonomonadaceae; genus Dysgonomonas_A; species Dysgonomonas_A macrotermitis. Next base: position 684,069 of record NZ_FQUC01000001.1, read on the forward strand.
TGATGGATTCAACTTACTAAAGGTGAATGTTTCGGATGCACTGTCCGATGATTCGCTTCGTTATATAGTATCAACTTTTGATCCCATCGATCAGGTAATATACGAAGGCTTTTATGAAGGAGGGCGGAAGATAATCTCGTTTGCTAATATTCTTCAGCACGATTTATTCCCGTTCGCCAAAGCTTTGCAAAAAGTACTGCAGATAGGACAGGAGGAAATGGGAAGGGCAATCGAAATAGAGTTTGCCGTGAATATCAAGAATAAGGACGAAGCTGCATTCTACCTACTTCAGATACGGCCGATTGTACAGAATAAAGAAGCAATGACCGAAGATCTGTCCTTGATTCCCGAAGAGGATACCATCCTTGTTTCTCAGAATGCCTTGGGAAATGGTATTATTGACGATGTTTTTGATATTATATATGTAAAATCGGAAGGTTTCAATGCAGCGAATAACCAATTTGTAGCATACGAGATAGAGAAGCTGAATAAGCAATTTGCGCAGGAAGACAAAGGATATGTGCTAGTCGGACCCGGACGATGGGGGAGTAGCGACTACTGGTTGGGTATACCGGTCAAATGGCCTCATGTAAGTAATGCCCGTTTGTTGGTTGAGTCCGGTTTGGAAAACTACCGGATAGAGCCGAGCCAGGGAACCCATTTCTTCCAGAACCTGACTTCTTTCGGAGTAGGGTATTTTACTGTAAATCCTTATCTGAAAAATGATGGCATCTTCGATGAGGAATACCTGAACAGTCAGCCCGCAGTTTTCGAATCTCAGTATCTGAGGCATGTAAGGTTTACGCACCCTATTGTAATAAAGATAAATGGAAAGAAAAAGTATGGTGTTGTTTTAAAGTAAAATCTAAATAAGAACGGGGCTGATATCCGATATCAGCCCCGTTTTTTATGTTGTAATGAAATCTTACCTTATTCTGTTGAGAGACTGGATAAGTTTTTCGTCCGCTTTTATCTTGGTGATTGCCAAAATGATGAATATTAAAGCAATAACCGGTAATAGCAAGCCATACTTCACATTTACAAATGTAGTAGCAGTTGCAGTAAGCCCTGCTTGTAGATAAGCATAGAATGTACCGTAAAAAGCAAGGATAATAACTATCGAGGTATAACATAACTTCAACTGTAACTTCCTCTTCTTATATAAGAAAATGGTAATAAACAAGAGCACAGTTACAAGCGCAGCAATAACTATTACACCACAAGTCGGATACTCGAGGCCTACTCCATTTTTGTAAAAGCCTAAACATCTGGCGATAAAATATCCATCAGCATTGTCTGCCAGAAAAGCCAGAGGGCTAAAAACGGTTACAGCCATCAAAATGGCTGCAACTAACAAAAATATAGATTGTATTCTCTGTATCATTAGAAGTTATCTTTATCCTTATTTGGATTTCTGTAATAGATTTTTCCCTCTGTATATTCCTGAGCTGCAATAAGTGAAGCCTTAGGCAGTTTTTCATAATAGCGAGAGATCTCGATCTGCTCACGGTTTTCGAAAACTTCTTCCAGATTATCATTGTATGAAGCAAACTCCTGTAGCTTACGATCCAAGTCTTGTTTCATTTCTACAGCTATCTGATTAGCTCTTTTTCCGATGATTCTGACAGTTTCATAAATATTTTCAGTGTCAGCCGAAAGGCTCATCATATCTCTGGTTACCGTGTTGCTGGGTGCATTCGTCTTTTTGTAGTCCATAATTGTTTAAATCGCTATATAATGTATTTGTTATTTCTATTATTTATCCTGTTTATTAAACAGGCATCAGATGTTTTTAGTTTAAAGAGCAGGAGCTGCTTCCGTAGCATCCGGATCTTGTCCGATTTCTTTCATTGCTTGTCTGCGGTATCTGTCAGCTTCTTTTTTATATTTTCCTTCAGGGAACATATTCAGATAGTTATACTGCTCGTCGATAACATCTCTAAAACGTTCGGGCTTGCGCTCATCAATACTCTGAGTTGCCAATTCATAACGCGATCTGAGTATTAGTATCTGGTATTCTTCGAGATACTGAGAGTAAGGATATGATTTTATCGCTTCGCGGGCAGTTATTACACACGATTCGTAATTGTTACCCATATAATTACCTAAGTTGAAGTAGAGCCTGCATGCCATCAATTCTTTAAGAGCCAGTTTCTCCTGCATTTCGAACAGATACTCTTGGGCAAGTTGTACCTTGTCACTTTGAGGATATAGTTCGAGAAATGTCTGGAACTCCTGCATCGATTTATATGTATTGGTTTGGTCTAATCTCACATCTGGCGAATCCAGATATAAGCCATACGCAGCATTGTACCTCGATAATTCGGTATATTCACCTTTGGGGTAAGTTGAGCAATAGGCTTTATAATACTGGGTTGCAGTTGTATAATCTTTGTTGTAAAAATAACTCTGGGCTAATAAGAATAATGACTCTTCGGCATGTGCAGTACCTTTAAATATCGGAACTAACTCTTCGAGTAAAGTAACTGCCCTGCCATACTTTTTCTCATCAAAATACTTTTTTGCGTAAGTGTATTTCAACTCATAGTCGGTACTCTTTAGTATTTTATTATACTCGCCACACGATGTAGTGATAAGTAAAGTGAGAAAAAAAGCTAAAAGGATTTTTATTTTCATTATTCTAAAATGAGGTTTAGGGCACAAATTTAAGTAAAGCTTTTATATTTTGAAAAAAAAGTCTTTTTTTTAAGTTATTTTGCATATATAGGTCTGTTTCTGAACGAAAGTTTACTACTTATTGTCTTTTAAGAAGGTAATAAGCCTTTCTACATAGTCCCGGTTATTAGACAGACGGGGTATTTTGTTTTGCCCTCCGGCTTTGTTTATTGACTTTAACCATTCGTAAAAACTACCCTTTGGAAGCGAATACACCTGAGGAGCCATTAACGACAGATTATAAGACCGTTTTGCCTCGTAGTCGGAATTTACTTTTTTCAAACCATCATCCAGAGCCCGGGCGAAACTATCCATGCTATCGGGTTCAACCTCAAATTCGATCAACCATTCGTGTGCCCCTGCAGAATTGTCACCGAAATATACTGGGGCTGCCGTGTATTCCGAAATAACAGCACCTGTTAGGGCACAAGCTTCGGCTAAGGCTCTTTCTGCATTGTCGATAATAATTTCTTCGCCGAAAGCATTTATAAAGTTTTTAGTACGCCCTGTTATTTTAAAAAGGAATGGGTAAGTGGATGTAAATTCAATAGTGTCGCCGATCATATATCTCCACAAACCTCCGTTTGTAGAAATAACAATGGCATAATTTTCACCTGTTTCCACTTCTTCCAGTGTCAGTGTCTGGGGATTGGCAGAATCCACTTCTGTAATAGGTATAAACTCATAATATATATTACTGTCGAGCATCAGCAGCATATCTTTCGATTCTTTGGACAACTGCACCCCGAAGAAGCCTTCGGAAGCATTGTATGTTTCCCAATAATTCATCGATTGTTTAGCAATAATCTTCCTATATTGTTCTTCGAAAGGAGTAAAACTTACACCTCCGTGAAAAAAGACTTCGAGATTGGGCCATAAGTCTGTAAGTTCTTTTCCTGTCTCGGCTTTGATTTTTTTAAGAAGAACCAGCAGCCACGAAGGTACTCCCATAAAAGCCCGCACATCTTTCTTTACAGCATAATCGGTAAGAGCCTGCAGTTTAGTCTCCCAATCGGGCATAAGTGAAATGCTCTCGGGTGTGCGGCTTAGTTTTGCCCAGAAATAAAGGTTTTTGATCAGAATCGCCGATATATCGCCAGTGAAAATACCATCGCCAATATTATTGATCTGTTTGCTACCCCCTAAAACTAAAGTTTTACCTAAAAAGAACTTGGTATCGGGGTTGCTGCGGGCGTAAATCGAAAGCATTTGTTCTCCGCAACGGTAGTGACCTTGCGTGAGCGATTCTTTTGTAACAGGTATATATTTACTCTTATCTTCGGTAGTACCCGATGACATGGCAAACCATTGAACAGGTTTGTTCCAAAGTATATTTTGTTGCTTGTCGACAATTATTTTGTCGAGGTAAGGCCTGAGGTCTTCGTAATGAAATATCGGAACGTTTTTCCTGAAATCATCTTTACTTTTGATAGAAGAAAAATCGAATTGTTGTCCGATCAGAGTATTTCTTCCCGATTCCAGTAAATAACGGAGTATTTTTTCTTGAGTGAGATACGGCTTCTGTATGAAAAGATCTATTTCCTTGAATTTATAGTCAAGAAATTTACGAAATATAGATGCAATCATCCTATTTTACTGATTTTTCGAAGTCTTTCTTCGTCAATGACTTTTATTTTGCGTCCATCCAGAGAGATGATACGCTCGTCAACGAAAGTAGATAATGTACGGATGGCATTAGAAGTAGTCATGTTCGACAGGTTTGCCAAGTCTTCGCGTGACAGGTATATGCTTATGGTGGCGCCATCTTCTTCCAGTCCATAATTTTCGAGTAAAAATACAAGTGATTCGGCCAACCTGCCCCTGATGTGCTTTTGGGTAAGGCTAACCACCCGCTCGTCGGCAATACCAAGGTCTGTAGACAACTCTATAATAAAGAACATGGCTAATTTTGAGTTCTGAAGTACCAATTTCTCGATGATATCCATCGGGATTAGGCAAATGGTAGAAGCCTCGAAAGCAGATGCATTCGTAACATAAGGTTCGTTTGCAAAGTATGCTCTGTATCCGAAGTTCTGTACAGGCCTTACCATCCTGATAATCTGGCTACGTCCACCCACACCATTCTTGAATATCTTCACTTTGCCTTTGAGCAGGCACATTAAGTCTTTAGGAATTTCTTCCTCGCAATAGATGATTTCGTTTTTTTTGAAATTAACAATTTTTGCGGTCTCCTTAACTATTTCCTTCTCTTTTTCGTTCAGAAGTGTCCATATTCCGGGGATACTGGTTTCTAAGCCAATTTCCTCTCCCTTATCTTTTACCATATAAGTGCAGAATTTAACTATGACCTAAGTGCATAATGATAATGCTGCAACAAATATAGGTATTTTTTGAGTATTTTTATGTTTTTTAGCAAAAAACGCATGTTTTACGTCCCAATACCGGTATGTTATCTCCTCTTAATAATAGGTTATGCATGATGAAGGCTCTGGCTTATTCCCTGATTAATGTATTATTTAGTATGTATATAAGGAGGTTATTCTTTATGGTGAAAAAGGGAAATAAATTTGAATATTGGAATAATATAAACTATTTTTGCACCACTGAAAAATCAGATTTTATGGTAAGTAGCTATAAACCTTGGTTTTTCTGCCTTAGAATAAACAAGATAGAAGTTATATAAATAAAAGACCAAAGATGGATACATCTCTTATAAATGTTGATAGTGTAAACGCTATCCTGAAAGTTGAAGTAAAGAAAGCGGATTACCAGGGAAAAGTGGATGAGGCAATCAAATCTTTCCGTAAAAAAGCAAATGTACCGGGATTTCGTCCGGGAACAGTACCTGCAGGAATGGTAAAGAAAATGTATGGTAAATCTATTTTAGCCGAGGAAGTAAACAAATTGGTTGGAGAAGGTATTTACAATTATATACAAGAAAACAAACTGAATATATTAGGTGAGCCGCTACCAAATCAGGAAAAACAGCAGCCTATTGATTTTGCGAAAGAAGAAGATTTTGAATTCTTTTTTGACATAGCTCTTGCCCCGGAGATCAAACTTGACCTGAGCAAAAAAGACAAGATGGATTATTTCAAAATTGCTATAGATGAAGAATTAGTCGAAAAACAAATTTCTTCATACAAAGCTAACTATGGCAAATATGAGTCTATCGAAGAGGATGTTAAAGAAACAGACTTGCTGAAAGGCGAAGTCGTGGAATTAGAGAACGGAGCGCCTAAAGCAGATGGTATTGCAGTAGAAAACGCAGTACTTATGCCATCTTATATGAAAGATGAAGAAGAGAAAGCGAAATTTACAAATATCAAGAAAGAAGCTCAGATAGTATTCAATCCGGGTAAAGCTTATGATGGAAACGAAACTGAAATAGCATCGTTCCTTCATATCGATAAAGATAAAGTAGAAGCTATTGCTCCCGAATTTATGTTTACAGTAAAAGATATAACCCGCTACAAAGAAGCAGACCTCGATCAGGCATTGTTCGACAAAGTATTCGGTGAGGGGACAGTAAAAACAGAAGCAGAATTCAGAGAAAAAATCAAAGAATCTTTAGCTTCTCAATTGGCTCCCGACAGCGATTACAAATTTTTGTTAGATGCCCGTACTTTATTGGAAAGCAAAGTTGGTGAATTGACATTCCCGGATGCATTCCTGAAAAGATGGTTGCTGACAACAGGTAAAGATAAAACAGCGGAAACGTTAGAGGCCGAATATCCAAGAATTATCGAAGACCTTAAATTCCACTTGATAAAGGAACAACTGGCAAAAGATAATGACATAAAGATCGAAGAAGCAGATGTACGCGCTGTGGCACTTCAGGCAGCACGTGTTCAGTTTGCTCAATACGGAATGGTAGGTATGCCTGATGATGTATTGATGAATTACGCTAACGAAATGCTGAAAAATCAGGAGACTTCACGCAGCCTGGTAGACAAGGCGATGGAAGAGAAAATTGCTGCATGCCTGAAATCTGCAATCACTCTGAATGAGAAAGAATTAAGCTTGGATGAATTCAAGAAATTCTTCGAAACTGAAGAAACAGAACAAGAAGCTTAATCTTCTTTTGTAGAGAAGGTTTTAAATAAGGGAAACCTTTGCCTGATTTTTGTCTGAAGTTTAAAGTTGTATTTGTTTTAATTGAACTAAATATTTATAACTTTGTTCGGGCTCGAATGAGGGGCAAAGGTTTCCTTATTTCATGTTTTAGTGTTACGGATAAATTTTAGGCACAAAATTTGTAGAACCTTCTTCCGAAAACCAATAAAAGTAATATTACGATTATGAAAGATTTTAGAAAATATGCAACCCAGCATATAGGAATGAACGGGTTGGCTCTAGACCAATATATGAACAGCGTGAATAACATGAATATCACAAGCAGTTATATCTCGCCTACTATTATTGAAGAGCGTCAGCTGAATGTTGCCCAGATGGACGTATTCTCACGATTGATGATGGACCGTATTATTTTCCTCGGTACACAAATCGACGATTATACCGCAAACGTAATTCAGGCTCAGTTACTGTATCTCGATTCTGCCGATTCGGGTAAGGATATTTCAATCTATATCAATTCTCCCGGAGGTTCGGTTTATGCCGGCTATGGTATCTACGATACTATGCAATTTATAGCAAGTGATGTATCTACTATCTGTACAGGGATGGCAGCATCTATGGCAGCAGTACTGTTAGTGGCCGGACAAAAAGGCAAACGTTTCGGTTTGAAGCACTCAAGGGTGATGATTCACCAGCCACTGGGAGGTGCACAGGGGCAGGCTTCGGATATCGAAATCACAGCACGTGAGATAGGAAAGGTAAAACAAGAATTGTATAAAATTATCTCGGATCACTCGGGCCAACCTGTCGAAAGAATTGAAAAAGATTCGGATCGTGACTATTGGATGAGCTCAGGCGAAGCCAAAGAATATGGTATGATAGACGAAGTTTTGCTTAGAAATAAATAATGAAGAAATATCGCCTATTTGATAAAAAGACTACCTGTGTTTTCATGGGTAGTCTTTTATTGAATGCAGGCAATGAAGAAATATAATATATGGCAAAAAAAGGAGCGAACGATTTTTGCAGTTTTTGTGGAAGATCCGGTAGCGAAGTAAACTTGTTAATATCGGGGATCTCGGCTCATATCTGCGATAGATGTGTTGAGCAGGCTTACCAGATAGTAAAAGATTCGGTAAACACAGGAAAGGATGCTGCGGATGTATTGGATCGTAAGAATCTCCCCAATCCCCAGCAGATCAAGACCTTTTTGGATCAGTACATAATCGGTCAGGACGATGCAAAACGTTACCTGTCCGTATCCGTATACAATCACTATAAACGGTTACTGCAAGATACAGGGAAAGATGAAATAGAAATAGAAAAGTCCAATATAATTATGGTTGGGCCTACCGGCACCGGTAAGACGCTTTTGGCTAGAACGATAGCTAAGTTGTTGCATGTGCCTTTTGCTATAGTAGATGCTACGGTATTGACCGAAGCCGGATATGTAGGCGAAGACATTGAAAGTATTCTTACCCGGCTATTGCAGGCTGCCGATTATGACGTGGCTGCTGCCGAACGCGGAATTGTTTTTATTGACGAAATAGATAAGATTGCCCGTAAAGGGGATAATCCGTCTATAACCCGTGACGTAAGCGGCGAAGGTGTTCAGCAAGGATTGTTGAAACTACTGGAGGGATCTGTTGTAAATGTTCCGCCTCAGGGAGGACGTAAACATCCCGACCAGAAAATGATAGCTGTTAATACCAAGAATATCTTGTTTGTATGCGGCGGAGCCTTTGACGGCATCGAGCGTAAAATTGCACAGCGCCTTAATACACGTGTAGTTGGATACGCTGCTGCGCAGAAAAATGCTGATGTAGACAGGAATGAAATGTTGAAATACATTATTCCGCAAGACTTGAAATCGTTCGGGTTGATTCCTGAGATAATCGGACGTCTGCCTATCCTTACATATCTGAACTCTCTTGACAGGGATGCGCTGAGAAGAATCCTTACCGAACCGAAGAACTCGATTATAAAGCAATATGTCAAGTTATTCGAGATGGATGATGTAACGCTGACCTTCGACGAAGATGTATACGATTATATTGTTGATAAGGCAGTCGAATATAAATTAGGAGCGAGAGGATTACGGTCGATAGTAGAGACAATTATGATAGACGCTATGTTTGAGATACCTTCGACAGGCGAAAAAAACTTGCATGTAACAAAAGCATATGCAGTAGAGCGACTTGAAAGTTCGCATCTCGACCGCCTCAAAAATTCTCACGAATAAATCAATTTTTCTATGAAAATAAACCTTTTTTTTATTGGATTTTTCAGTTAAGACGCTATCTTCGTACCTAGTAAAGGTTATCCGATGTATATTTTGAACTTTTACTTTGACGTTATTTCAGCTCGACTTAATTAACTATGCCAAAAAAAGAAGATTTATTGATAGAGAATCTGAAAAAGCATTTTGGATTTGATAAGTTCAAGGGTACCCAGGAGGCTATCATTCAGAATATTTTGGCGGAAAATGACACTTTTGTCCTTATGCCGACAGGCGGAGGGAAATCGCTCTGTTACCAGTTGCCCGCTATATTGATGGAAGGTACTGCTATTGTAATATCCCCGTTGATAGCCCTGATGAAAAATCAGGTAGATGCAATGCGGAATTTTAGCGAAGAAGACGGTGTAGCCCATTTTCTGAATTCCTCGTTAAATAAGGCAGCCATAGAGCAGGTGAAGGCTGATGTTGTAAGCGGAAAGACGAAACTGTTGTATGTTGCACCCGAGTCATTGACGAAAGATGATAATATAGACTTCCTTCATCATATCAAAGTGTCATTCTATGCAATAGATGAAGCACACTGTATTTCGGAATGGGGGCACGATTTCAGACCCGAGTACCGGCGTATCAGACCTATTATAAACGAAATAGGGCAGAGGCCGATCATCGCGTTAACTGCTACAGCAACACCTAAAGTACAACACGATATCCAGAAGAGTCTGGGAATGTTGGGTGCCATGGTATTCAAGTCGTCATTCAACCGAGAGAACCTGTATTACGAAGTAAGATCAAAGACTGATAATGTAGATAAAGACATTATCAAATATATAAAATCGCAACAAGGAAAATCGGGTATTGTATACTGTCTTAGTAGAAAGAAAGTAGAGGAATTCGCTGAAATATTACGGGCTAACAATATCAATGCGTTAGCATACCATGCCGGGCTGGATGCCAGCACACGCGCTGAAAATCAGGACTCGTTCCTGATGGAGAAAGTAGATGTCATAGTGGCTACTATAGCTTTTGGTATGGGTATAGATAAACCGGATGTCAGATATGTGATACATTATGATATGCCTAAGAGCCTGGAAGGTTATTATCAGGAAACCGGACGTGCCGGACGTGATGGTGGCGAAGGCAAATGTGTTGCATTCTATTCATACAAAGACCTGCAGAAGTTGGAAAAATTCATGCAGGGTAAGCCTGTCGCCGAACAGGAAATAGGAAAACAGCTTTTACTCGAAACAGCAGCTTATGCCGAAACGGCATTGTGCCGGAGGGTAGTGCTTTTACATTATTTCGGCGAAAAGTATAACCAACAGAACTGTGGAAATTGTGACAATTGTATAAATCCAAAAAAACTAGTGGAAGCTCAAGATTTATTATTAACGGCCATAGAGGCTGTAATGGCATTAAAGGAAAAATTCAAAACAGAGTATGTTATCAATATACTGAGAGGAAAAGAAACCTCCGAGATAGAAACATACGGGCATCAGGAACTGGATGCATTCGGATCGGGTGAAGGAACAGATGAAGATACATGGAATGCTGTTATCAAACAAGCCCTGATCGCAGGTTATCTGGATAAAGACATTGAGAATTACGGACTTCTGAAAGTCACGAAAAAAGGAAAGGATTTTCTGAAAAAACCTGTATCATTCAAGATCGCACAAGATGCCGATGAAGAAGATGAGGAAGACGATGATGTAATTATTAAAGGAGGAGGCGGTAGCTCGGCGGTAGACCCGGTGCTGTTTTCGATCATGAAAGACCTTCGAAAGAAGATGTCTAAAAAACTAAATGTCCCTCCTTACGTTATATTTCAAGACCCATCATTGGAGGCGATGGCAACAATCTACCCGACAAGTATCGACGAATTGCAAAATATTCCCGGTGTCGGAGCTGGTAAAGCCAAAAGGTATGGGGCTGAATTTGTGGAGATTATAAAGAGGCACGTTGAAGAAAACGAGATCGAGCGTCCCGAGGACTTGCGTGTCAGAACAGTCGCTAATAAATCGAAACTAAAAGTAGCTATCGTTCAAAGTATCGACCGGAAGGTTGCATTAGACGACCTGGCTGAATCGAAGGGTATCGAATTTTCGGAACTGTTGAGCGAATTGGAAGCCATCGTTTACTCAGGAACAAAAATCAATGTAGATTATTTCCTTGAAGAAGTAATAGACGAAGATCACATGGCCGATATATTCGACTATTTTCAGGAAGCAGAGTCCGATGATCTCGAAGCAGCTATTAATGAACTGGGAATGTATACTGAAGAAGAAATACGTCTGGTAAGAATTAAGTTTATATCGGATATGGCTAATTAATTTTAGTCCGATCAGATAATAAAGATTGGTAATAATATAGAGAGGTCTTATTTATGATGAAGAAAGCCATTTTCCCCGGAACATTCGATCCGTTTACGATCGGGCATGCGTCATTAGTGCGCCGTGGGTTGGCTATTGTCGACGAAATAGTTATTTCTATCGGAGTGAACGATACGAAAAAGAATTATTTTACCCTCGAAAAGCGTATTGATATGGTGCGCGAGCTTTACGCCGGAGAATCCCGGGTCTCGGTACAGTCTTATGACTGCCTGACTGTCGATTTTGCTAAAGAAGTCGGAGCCGATTTTATAATAAGGGGCATACGTTCGGTAAACGATTTCGAATACGAGAAAACTATTGCCGATATGAACCGGAAGATTTCAGGGATTGAGACTTTCGTATTATTTACCGAACCTGAATATACTCATATAAGTTCGACGATTGTACGTGAATTAATGCGCTATAACCATGATATATCGGATTTTGTGCCCGAAGGACTTAAGATTTGACTATTATCGTAAATGCAGTTCCAATTGGATAGGGTCTATATAAAACAATATATCACGGAGTCAAGTAAGAAAAGCCTTCTACTTGGCTTCTTTGCATAAAAATATTAGAAGATCACATGAAAAAGACATTGTTTATCGTTATAGGATGTATGTCGCTTGTTGTCAGTGGAGTATCTGCTCAGTTCAGCATGAGTGAAGGTACCCGTAAGTTGGCTACTACAATGACATTGATAGAGCGGATGTATGTAGATAAGGTCGATGACGAAAAACTGGCAGACGATGCTATTGTATCTATACTGAAGGAACTCGATCCGCACTCTTCTTATCTGAGTGCCGATGCTGTTGCGGAAATGAATGAGCCTCTGGAAGGTAATTTTGACGGAATAGGTATCTCCTTTAACATGATGAATGATACTTTATATGTGATAGAGACAATTGCTGACGGACCATCGGAACGGGTGGGAGTATTGCCCGGAGACAGGATTATAGCTGTAAATGACACAGCGATTGCCGGAGTCAATATGAGCACTAAAGATATAATGAAGCGTCTGAGAGGGCCGAAAGGAACTACGGTACATGTAAAAATACTGAGACGGAGTGTCAACGATGTTATTGATTTCAGAATCGTGAGAGATAAAATTCCGATCTATAGCCTCGACGCCTCGTATATGATAGATAAGACTACGGGATATATCCGTTTAAGCCGTTTCGGTGCTACTACAGTAGACGAATTCAGAGAAGCTTTGATCAAGCTGAAAGAGAATGGTTTACAGAACCTGATTTTGGATTTGGAGAGCAACGGAGGTGGCTATCTTACGGCAGCAACCGAGTTAGCCGACGAGTTTTTAGGAAAAGACAAGCTGGTGGTTTATATGGAAGGTGCGCATCAAAAGAGATCGAGTGACGTTGCTACCGAGAAAGGCATGTTCGAGTCTGGTAAACTTGTCATCCTTGTGGATGAAGGTTCGGCTTCGGCAAGTGAAATCGTGTCGGGAGCAGTTCAGGACTGGGACAGGGGAGTAATCATCGGGCGTAGGACTTTCGGGAAAGGACTTGTACAAAGGCAGTTCCCTTTGTCAGACGGGTCTATGATCAGGCTTACAGTAGCCCGTTATTATACCCCGACAGGACGTTGTATTCAGAAACCATATGTAAACGGAGATCAGGATTCTTACAATAAGGATTTGATTGATCGTTATAACAGAGGTGAAATGATGAATGCCGATAGTATCCATTTTCCTGATTCGTTGAAATACAAAACGTTGGTAAATGATCGTATTGTTTATGGAGGTGGAGGTATTATGCCCGATTATTTTGTACCATTGGATACTGCCGAATATACAGATTACAGCGGACGGGTTAATGCTATGGGCATTATTTACCGTTTTGCCTTGAATGAGGTTGACACACATCGGAAAGTGCTATTGAAGAAATATCCGACCGTGGAAAAATATAAAAAAGAATATCAGGTATCTGAAGAACAATTGGAAGAATTGATCAAACAGGCAACAGAAGCCAAGATCGAGTTTAAAGAAGATCAATATGAGCGATCTAAAGAGCTCTTGCGCCGGCGGATAAAGATGTCAATGGCTCGTGACCTGTATAGCATATCCGATTATTTTCAGTTGGCTAATGACGAAAGTGAGATATTCCGTAAAGGTTTGGAAATAATCCGTGACGACAAGCAATATTTCCGGTTGTTAAAACAGGAATAATAAGTAGAATAAAATAATCGAAAAATAAAACCGACAAAAATGGCAACTAGAGTGTACAATGAAATCGCAAGTGCTCTGACAGAAGCAATCAATAGTTTAAAAGAAGACTATGCCGGAAGTTCGTTGACTGACATATATATGGTTGTCGATAAAGACAGCGGTGAGTTATCGGTTTATGACGACGAACAGAATCTGTTGTCACAGATAATAATTGAGTCATGGATAGAACAGGAAGACGATAGCCGTATTGTAAAAGCGTTGGGTGAGGTTGTCCGGCAGTTTAATGAGGATGGACGTTTCGACTCACTCGATACATACAAACCATTTTCGGTAAGTTTTACTGATGAGAACTTTATCGTTCAAGAGGAGCTTTTGGTTATAGAAGACGATTCAATAATAAGAATCGAGAATGATTTTATGGAACGTATCGATAAAGAATTCGATGACTTTCTGAATAAGTTATTGAACGAATAAAGAAGATACGGGATCTTTTTTGTGAATTGGAAGTGAAATGAAACAATTATCAAATATAAATATTAAGAATAAACGGGCGACTTTTGACTACGAGTTGCTTGATACATATACAGCCGGGCTTGTTTTGACCGGAACCGAAATTAAATCTATAAGATTAGGGAAAGCGAGCCTTGTAGATACTTTCTGTATTTTCGAAAAAAGTGGGTTATGGGTACGGAATATGAATATATCGGAGTACTTCTATGGCTCATACAACAACCATGTTGCCCGGCGCGACCGGAAGTTGCTGCTGAACAGTAAGGAGCTGAAAAAAATAGAGCGCATGGTAAAAGAGACAGGTTATACTATTGTACCTACCCGTTTGTTTATAAATGACAAAGGACTGGCTAAGTTGAATATTGCAGTTGCCAGGGGTAAAAAGCAGTATGACAAACGGCAATCGTTGAAGGAGAAGGATGATAAACGTATGTTAGACAGAGTGATGAAAAGATAATTAAGGTAATGACTGACAATAAGAGGGATATTCGAAAATGGATATTGGGAATCTTCTTTCTGACCTTTTTCGTCTTGATTTTTATATTGAACAGAATGTATCCGGTTCATTCCGATGACTGGATGTATTCTTTTGTATTTTATGAAAAGCCTGTTCGTTTTGTAAGCAGTATAGGGGATATATTTGTTTCGCAATACAATCATTATTTGTATTGGGGAGGGCGCAATGTGGTTCATTTTATAGATCAGTTACTATTATTATTCTCGCCTTTGGTGCGCGAGATTATTAATAGTCTGGCATTCTTGGGTTTTATATATATCATATATAAGATAGCAAATGCGAGAAAAGAAGTTTCTCCATATTTATTCCTTTTTATAGCAATTGTACTTTGGATAGGGTTACCTACTTTCCCTCAGACAGTGGTATGGATAACAGGGAGTGCCAATTATCTTTGGGGAACACTTATTGCCTTGGCTTTTATATATCCGTATTATAACTATTATCAGACTGAAAGTCTAAAGAATAGTGTGGCGAGAAATATATTATTTTTCATTGCTGGAATATTTTCCGGTTGGACAAATGAGAATTTGTCAGTGGCACTGTTATTTATTTTATTCGTCTTTCTGTTATACTTTAAAATAAGACATATTCGTTTACCACAATGGGCAGTCTGGGGTTTTATCGGGGCATTATCGGGATGTGCTATAATGCTTGCTGCTCCCGGTAATTTTATCAGGGCAGAAGGTACTAATGCTGCATTTAATTTGGATGAAAAGCCCTTTGTCGATGTATTATGGTTTAAAGCCAGGAATATTTACCTCATATATAAGTATATTCCTACAGTGATAGGGCTGATCGGAGCTTATGTGATCTCTGTTTTAATATATTGGTTTGGTAATAAACATACCCGGAATCCGAAAGTGGTGTCAGGTTCAGTATTATTTTTTATGGCGGCTCACGTTTCGGCAATAGCTATGATCGCTTCTCCGATATTTCCGGTAAGAGCATCATTTTGTATGCATGCGTTCATGATTGTTTCAATAGCGATTCTGTATGGCGATTTTGTATTGGATAGCCGTTGGAAGAAGATGGTTAATATTGCAATGTTAGCTATACTCTGTATCTGGTTTGTAAAAGTATACGAGTCTATCTATACACCGACACATTATCTAAATCAACGTTATAAAGTAAGAGAAGAATATATTGAGGAGCAAAAAAGAAAAGGAGTTAATGATGTTGTTTTAACAGAACCCGAAATTATCTTACCCGGACAGTTCGACTTTGAGGATATAACAGCCGACGATACATCGTGGCGTAATACTATTTGTGCCGATTATTATAAATTAAATTCGATAAAACGGATATCGAAGTAATAATATAAATAGTGGATAAATATTTAGAAAAATTTTATTCATACAGTAATAGGATACGCTTATTCTTATCAGAGGATAAAAGCCAAAGGTTCTCTTTTGGACTTTTATTCATGGTATTCAGTGCCATTATATTCATTCTGAATAAAACTTATCCGCTATATGCCGATGATTGGGGATATACCTTTGTCTCCGGGTCTGAACTGACAAAAAGGATTACGGGGTTGGGGGATATTTATCAATCACAGTACAGTCATTATTTCGACCATGGAGGGCGGGTTGTGGTGCATGGCATTGCCGAGTTTCTTTTATTGATCGGGGGCATAGGCTCCGATTTGCTGAATAGTATGGGATATATTCTGTTTGTGTTGGTTATATATAAAATAGCAAACTTACAGAATAAAACCAGTGCGTCTTTATTTTTTATAATTAATATACTGATCTGGTTCTTCCAGCCCGCATTTGCACAAACAATACTCTGGATAACCGGTAGTGCCAACTATCTCTGGGGTGGACTTATTATTCTATCCTTTTTATATATTTATGTAAAAGGATTTCTTACCCCGGGAGGTAGAAACTCTACATTGAAGGCTATTGTTTTATTTCCGGGAGGAATTATAGCTGGTTGGACAAATGAGAATACTGCATTCGGAATGATTATTATTATCGTTCTGATAATAGCCTTTATGAAAGTAAGACGGGAAAAAATCCCGTTATGGATGCTTACAGGTTTAGCAGGGGCAATCGTTGGTTATATTCTTATGGTTGCTGCTCCGGGAAACTTTGTTCGTTACGAAGAATCAATTGCCGTAAATTCTATGACGGAAGTATCTAAACTTAAGTTTTATCTAAGCCGTTTACTCCCGGTTGTGGGGGACTTCTATAAATTTGCACTATCTTTAGTATTCATATATTTTGTAGCTTTGTCTACATACCTGTATTTCGAACCAAAAAAGGATGTGAGGGTTATCTGCCTCTCGGCGTTATTTTTTATTGGAGGAATAACAGCAGACCTTGTAATGATAGCTTCGCCGGAGTTCCCACCCCGTGCATGGTTTGGTATCATTACTTTCTTTATTGTGGCAATATGTATTCTTTATGCAAATATCCGTATTGATAATACATCTCTGTTTACAATCAAGGCATTGGTTTGTGTATTTGCCGGAATATATTTTATGCTCTCCTTGCAGAGGGGATATAAAGATTTATACAAAATAAACAAGGTATTTGAAGAACGGGAAAGAATTATTGCAGAACAACCGGATAAAGCGAATTTTGATTTTGTAACACATGAAACAATTAATCCTCAAACGGGATTTCCGATGATCTATGAAATTCCGTCGGATTCCTCCCATTGGATAAATATGTTCTATGTACGTTACCATAATATAAAATCCTTCACTATAGAGAGGGAGTAATACTAAACACTTATTATATTTCTTTTTTGATGTACAATATAAAAGATATACTAAAACAACGGATATTGATATTGGATGGAGCTATGGGCTCTCTTATCCAACAATATAAACTGCAGGAGGAAGACTTTCGGGGAGAAAGGTTCAAGGATACTGTAATTTTACAGAAAGGGAATAACGACCTTTTATGCCTTACCCGTCCTGATGTTATTGAAGCTATCCATAATAAATATCTCGAAGCAGGAGCGGATATAATAGAAACCAACTCTTTTAATGCAACTGCTATATCGATGGAAGATTATGGTATGCAGGATCTGGTTTATGAAGTGAATGTAGCTGCGGCCCAATTAGCAAAGAAGGCTGCCGATAAATATACAGCACTGAATCCTGACAAGCCCCGTTTTGTAGCCGGTTCGATCGGACCTACAAATAAGACAGCCTCTATGAGTCCCCGGGTAGAAGACCCTATGTACCGTGCT
The DNA here is from genome assembly GCF_900128985.1 of Indolivaga macrotermitis. Classification (GTDB taxonomy): domain Bacteria; phylum Bacteroidota; class Bacteroidia; order Bacteroidales; family Dysgonomonadaceae; genus Dysgonomonas_A; species Dysgonomonas_A macrotermitis. The sequence continues at coordinate 701,804 of NZ_FQUC01000001.1, forward strand.
GTCACTTTTGACGATATGCATCGTGTCTACAAAGAGCAGATAGAAGGGTTGGTCGACGGAGGAGTAGACTTGCTTCTGATCGAAACCATATTTGATACACTCAATGCAAAAGCCGCTTTATTCGCCGCCGAAGAAGTGCGCAAAGAAAAAGGAGTAGATGTCCCCATAATGATATCTGTCACTCTGTCAGATAAGGGTGGACGTACCCTTTCGGGACAGACTATCGGTGCTTTTCTGGCATCAATAAGCCATATCGATTTTCTATCGGTAGGGTTGAACTGTTCGTTTGGTGCATCGGATATGAAACCGTTCCTGAAAGAATTAGGTAAACTGGCTCCATCTTTCGTATCGGCATATCCCAATGCCGGGTTACCTAATCAATTTGGAGAATATGATGAGACGCCTGAGATCATGGCTCGTCAGATCAAAGAATATATCGACGAAGGTCTGGTTAACATTCTTGGCGGATGCTGTGGTACTACCCCTGATCACATAGCTAAATATGTTGATCTGGTACAAGGAGCAACACCTCATATTCCGGCAGAAAAGCCAAAATACATGTGGTTGTCCGGTTTGGAATTGTTAGAGGCAAAGCCCGAAATAAACTTTATAAATATCGGAGAACGTTGCAATGTCGCCGGTTCCCGTAAGTTTCTTCGCTTAATTAAAGAAAAGAACTACGAAGAAGCTCTTACTATTGCCCATAAACAGGTAGAAGACGGTGCCCAGATATTGGACGTGAATATGGATGAAGGCTTACTGGATGGAGAGGTAGAAATGACAAACTTCCTGAATCTTGTAGCTTCCGATCCGGACGTGTCACGTATTCCGGTAATGATAGATTCATCGAAATGGGAAGTACTCGAAGCCGGACTGAAATGTGTTCAGGGTAAGTCGGTTGTTAACTCTATTTCCTTGAAAGGTGGTGAAGAAGAATTTCTTCGTCAGGCACGTCTGGTAAAAAAATACGGGGCTGCCGTTATTATTATGGCATTTGACGAAACAGGTCAGGCCGACCGCTTCGAAAGACGTATCGAAATCTGTGAGAGGGCGTATAAGCTATTGGTGAATGACGGTTTCAACCCGATGGATATTATTTTCGACCCCAATATATTGGCAATCGCTACAGGAATAGAAGAGCATAGAGGATATGCAGTTGATTTTCTGAATACAATAGACTGGATCAAAGCTAACCTGCCTCATGCTAAAATAAGCGGAGGGGTAAGCAACCTGTCATTCTCGTTCCGGGGCAATGATTATATACGGGAAGTGATGCATTCCATATTCCTTTATTATGCTATTCAGAAGGGAATGGATATGGGTATTGTAAATCCTGGGCAGTCGGTTATTTATGAAGATATCCCTGAGGATTTGAAGAATCTGGTCGAAGATGTGATTTTTAACCGGAGGGAAGAAGCTACAGACGAACTGATTGAATATGCTGAGCGTGTAAAATCGGAAAAATCTAGCCAACCGGCTGACAAAGTTGAAGAGTGGCGTACCTATCCGTTAGATCAGCGTCTGGAATATGCCCTGATAAAAGGTATAGGAGACCATATGGAAGAAGATATGGCTGAGGCGTTACAGGCATATCCGAAGGCCATTGATATTATAGATAAGCCGTTAATGGCAGGGATGAATAAAGTGGGGGATTTGTTCGGGTCGGGAAAAATGTTCCTTCCGCAAGTTGTAAAAACTGCCCGCACAATGAAGCGTGCGGTGGCGATACTTCAACCGACAATCGAAGCCCAGAAGGATTCTTCTTCAACATCAAAAAGTGCAGGTAAGCTTCTTATAGCTACTGTTAAAGGAGATGTACACGATATAGGTAAAAATATTGTAGCTATTATTCTGGCTTGTAACAATTACGAAGTGATCGATCTGGGAGTGATGGTGCCACCGGAAGTTATTATACAAAAGGTAAAAGAAGAGCAGCCCGATATTCTGTGCTTGAGCGGCCTTATTACTCCGTCGTTGGAAGAAATGAGTATCGTGGCACATGAGATGGAAAAGGCCGGATTCTCAATTCCATTGATGATCGGAGGCGCAACCACCTCTAAACTGCATACAGCTATCAAGATTGATCCTAAATACCAGAGAGGTTCGGTCGTGTATACTAAAGATGCTTCGCAGGCACCGGCAGCGGTAGCGAAGTTGATAAATCCGAATACGAAAGACGATTTTATCAAAGAAGTTAAAGATGAATACCAAGGGCTAAGAGATTCTCAGGAGAGTAAGAAAGTACAGTTATTACCGTTGAAAGAAGCTATAAGTAAATCTTTTAAAATTGACTGGACCGATTATACTGCCCCGAAACCCAATATTGAGGGAGCTAAAGTCATACCTCATATTCCTGTTGGTAAAATAGTACCATTCATTGACTGGAAATTCTTTTTTCATTCATGGAATTTATCGGCACGGTATCATACAGCACAGTTTCTGGACGATTGTCCCAGTTGTAAGATCACATGGATTAACTCGTTCCCCGAAGCAGAACGCGAAAAGGCAGAAGAGGGATACAAACTATACAAAGACGCCCGGAAAATGCTGGATCGTTTGATCGACTCGAAAGCAGATTACATCAAGGCAACCTATGGCATTTTCGAAGCATACAGCGACAATGAATGTATCTATATCAATGATATATGTTTCCCGATGTTGCGTCAACAGAAAAAGAATGAGAAGGATGTATATCTGTCACTTTGCGATTTTGTACCTCCTAAAAATTCAGGAATAAAAGACTATGTGGGGGCATTTACTGTAACAGCTGGAGCCGGAGGCGCTAATGAGCTTCTGAGCGAATTCGAACATAAAGGCGACGAATACAGCGTGCTCTTACTGAAATCGGTATTAGACCGTCTGGCGGAAGCTGCAACTGAATTTCTGCATGCTAAGATCAGGACAGAATACTGGGGATTCGGTTTCGGTGAGAATATTACCGTAGAACAAATGTTTGCCCTGAAGTATCAGGGAATACGTCCGGCAGTAGGCTATCCTTCGATACCCGACCAGTCGATAAATTTCTTGTTGAACGAAAAACTGCTCGATTCGAGGCAGGCAGGAGTAGAACTTACCGAGAATGGAGTAATGCTGCCCAATGCATCGGTAAGCGGGCTGATTTTTGCACATCCTCAATCAAGATACTTTACAGTAGGACAGATTTCGGAAGAACAAGCTGAATTTTATATTAAGAATAGGGGCGAGAAACCTGATCTAACCCGTAAGTTTTTAGCCGCTAATATGATGTAAGGTGATAGACACTATATCGTATTTTGTAATAGAACGACAGAGCCGGATCAATATTTAATCCGGCTCTGTCGTTATTTAGAATACAGGTAACAGAATAGTATATACAAATTATTTACTATTCTTTCAGCCATCCCCAGCGTTTACCCCAATCAGCCATTATGTCATTCCTCCATTTATAGACAGTTTGTGCCCCTTGATAATTGTTCCAGAAATATTCAGGAGCACTCTTATCGGTAAACCATTGCCTGCCTACTTTATAATCGGTATCACTAGTTCTTCCCGGCCAGATATTTTCAACAGTGACCGCTCCTTCCTGATTTGGAAATCCCGGAATATCAGAGACAATTGTATAGGGTAATGTGCCTAGGAAATAGGTCGAATGACGAACAACATAATCGCCGTTCCCTAAGTGGTAGCCGTCCCATTTTTGTTTTCCGATGGTCAAGGTCATACATGCCGAATCGATAGGAATATTGTTGAGTACAGGACCTTTCACATGAAACTCTATTGTCGAAAATACAGGTATCGTATCCCTTTCGGTTGCAGGACGATAAAAAACAGAACGTGCACTGTGCGTACAAGGCTCAAAACTTCCGCCCCATGATTCTTTCGACGGGTTCGACGGATCGCCGTCCATCATATAAAGTAATGAGGGAGTATCGCCCAATTTAGGATTACCTTCATAATAGTTAATAAAATCTCTACCCAAATTTCCTGCGCCTTTTATGTATGTATTATAATAAAGTGAATTGTATTTATCATTGATTTTGCTTTGATATGTGAAGCCACGATAAGAGACATTGTTCTCGATAAACCATAGGTCCGGAAAATTCTGCACTATATAAGCATAGCTATTCACACTCCATTTTTTGTTCGGCCCCCCGATCCAGTAAACACGGATCTTGTTTTGAATATCGGGAGCGTCATGAAGCGCCTGAGCTAGATCTTCCAGTCCGCCCCAAACAAGCACATACAATGGGCGTTCGTCTGCGCGACGGGCACACTGTACAATCCAGTCCGAACCTTCGGTTGCGGATGTAAAACCGCAGTAAGGTGCAGCTCCTTTTCGTCCTTGTTTAGTGATGGAACGAAGATAAGCAGGAGAGGCGAGTCCTTGAACATGCTTTTCTAGCTTCGGTAAATCTATCTCGTAAAGGTCTATCATCCGGAGAATCTCTTCTTTCCTGCCCTCACCAAAAGAGGGAGAAGATATAAGACCTTCCGTATCAAACTCGTTACTATACATTAAGAAATGAGCCATAGATTGATTGTCGTCGGGGTCGGTACCTCCGATATCAGAACTGATCAGGATACGTGGCTTTTGCGGTACCGGTTGTTGAGCAACCGAACTGCTGATTGCAATAAATGATGCAAGAAGTAAAGTCATTATTTTTTTCATAGATATGTATTATCAGATTTAAGTAACAGAGGTTGTTATCCTTATAGATTAAAGGATAGTGAAAAGATCCGGGACATTAATCTTTCCGGATTATAGCGTAATATACTTCTTTAGCCAGTATTTTCGCTCCTGCCTCATTCGGATGTATTTCGTCAGGGAAATTCTCTTTCATGTTGCTTGTCGGAGTATGGAGATTAATGATTTTAGCACCACATTCTTCGGCTACTTCTGTCAGGTAAGGGATTATATCATTTACAATAATACTGTCGTTGATACCCCATTTCAAGGAATAAGATTTAGCTGGATAACAAAGATATATCTGTGGATGGGATGGTAAATTTTTGAAACTATTCACCAGTATTTCCGTATCATGTTTATATTCATTTTTGTGTACCCAATTCTGAGGCTTAGAGTCATTTGTTCCAAGTTTGATGACAACAATGTCCGGATTAAAAGCCAAAGCATCCTGATATTGTTGTTCTTTCATGTAAGGATGGTCTCCGTTATTGAGCATAGTACGCGCACTGACTCCGAAATTACGGACATCGTAGCCGTCTCCCAGCATCTGCCCTAATACCGAGGGGTAACTATGTTTGTCCCTGTCTTTTATTCCGGCTCCAAAAGTAATACTGTTACCGACACATGCTACTCTAATAACATCTTGTGCAAAAGTCGGTGCTGAAATAAGCAAAGAGAAAATAAAAAGTAAGCAAAACTTCTTCATGGTTTTTTTATTTGATTATAGGTTTACAAATGTATAAAAAGTATATCATTCGATACAATAGGATTATCTGTATATTCTGTCCGTTTTTTATCTATGTGATAGAGAGGGTGAACATAAATAAAAACACAAAATAAAATTTACTGTAAAAAATGTCACTTTTGTCACTTTACGAGCCTTATCTGTATAGTATACAGTAAAATACTAAGGTGACACAGTAAACAAAAAAGTGACATCAAAGTAACACTCAATGTATAAGAATGTATACTTTTGCCCTGAAAGGATTATTTTTTTGTTACTTTGTTTTATGATTGGAAAGAGTAGGCAGGATGATTGAATTAAAGCATATAACTAAGATTTTCCGGCAAGAGGGCAGGGAGACCAAAGCCCTTGACGATGTTTCTATCTTAGTACCAAAAGGTAAGATTGTAGGGGTGATAGGCGAATCGGGTGCAGGTAAGAGTACCCTGATCAGGACAGTAAATCTGCTGGAGCGACCGACACTGGGAGAAGTTTTCGTTGATGGGCAAAATCTGATAAGCATGTCGGATAGCCAACTAGCGAAAGCCCGGCGGGATATCGGAATGATCTTTCAGCATTTCAATTTACTATCGTCACGCACGGTTTTTGAAAATATAGCCCTTCCGCTTGAATTGGATAAAACGCCGAAAGATGAAATACGCCGGCGGGTAGAAGAGCTTTTGCTGTTAGTTGGTCTCGAAGGAAAGTCGGATGATTACCCGTCTAAATTGTCCGGAGGACAGAAACAGAGGGTGGCAATAGCACGTACACTGGCTACCAACCCGAAAGTATTACTCTGTGATGAGGCGACCAGTGCCCTCGATCCGGCAACTACACGCTCCATTCTGGCTCTGTTGAAAGATATTAACAGCCAGCTGAATATTACGATCCTGTTGATCACTCACGAAATGAATGTAGTGAAGGAGATTTGCGATGAGGTAGCTGTTATCAGTGGCGGACAGTTGATAGAGCAGGGTAGTGTCGCCGATATATTCTCCCATCCGAAAGAACCTTTGACCAAGCAGTTTATAGCTTCCTCTTTGCATATGGAGATACCTGCCGACTATCAGGAAAGGCTTCAGGAAAATCAGAAAGAAGGGAAACATGCCCTGCTATGGGTAGAGTTTACGGGCAACTCGGTGGATGCGCCCGTATTGTCGGAAGTAGCCCGCCGTTTCGAGATCAACAGTAATATTATCAGTGCCCGTATGGATTATATCGGAGGGCTTAAATTCGGTATTATGCTGGTCGAATTTATAGGATCGGTAGAGAACGAAAACCGGGCAATAGAATTCCTGAAGAATAAGAATATAAAAGTGGAGGTATTAGGTTATGTCTGATTCGATGATAGATATTTTGCTGAAAGGAACATGGGAAACGGTAGTGATGACCTTCGTTTCGGGTTATTTCAGTTTTATGCTGGGGTTACCTATCGGCGTGGCGTTGTTCATTACCCGTAAAGGACAGATAAAGGATAATAAAAAGGTGAACCGTTTTATTGCATTCTTCGTAAACGTATTTCGTGCCATACCTTTTATTATACTTATTGTGTGGATGATTCCTTTTACGAGGATTATCGTAGGAACCTCCATTGGAGTAGAAGCTGCGTTGGTTCCTCTGAGTATCGGTGCTGCGCCTTTTGTTGCCCGTATGGTAGAGAATAGTTTGCTCGAAGTTCCGGGTGGACTTATTGAAGCATCACGTGCTATGGGGGCTACCCCTTTTCAGATCATAACAAAAGTGCTGCTGCCCGAAGCTTTACCTTCCCTGATAAACAGTGCTACTATAACCCTTATTACTCTTGTCGGTTATTCGGCTATGGGTGGTGCAGTAGGAGCAGGAGGTTTAGGGCAGGTCGGTTATCAGTATGGTTATGTAGGCTATGATACCACTGTGATGAATATTGTTTTGGTACTATTGGTTATTCTGGTCTTTATTATTCAGGTTACAGGTAATTATATTTCTAAAAAAGTCGATCATCGTTAAATGAAGTCTAAGCTATTTATACTCATATCGGTACTGTGCTTTATCGCTCTGTTTATTGTTTTCGCCAATGGACGGAAAAGGAAGAACGATCCTGATTACATACGAGTAGCAGTGGTTCTGGGTCCGGAATACATTGTAGCAAAGGCTGCTCAGAAAGTGGCCAAAGACCGTTATGGCTTAGATGTGGAATTGGTAACACTGACCGATTATGTGGTGCCCAACACCCTTTTAGATCAGGGCGATGTCGATCTTAATGCATTTCAGCATGTACCGTATCTGGAGAATCAGATGGAGGAACGGGGATATAAACTGGCTGTTGTCGGTAATTCTTTTGTATATCCTTTAGCGGGCTATTCGAAAAAGATCAGGTCTTTGGATGACCTGCAAGATGGCAGTACTATCGTTATACCAAATGATTTGACGAACGGCGGGCGTGCCCTGCTACTGATGCAAAAGTATGGTTTGATAAGGCTAAAGGACAATGTAGGGCTTGTGCCCCGTGTATCGGACATCGTAGAAAATCCCCGTAAATTCGATATAGTTGAGCTTGAGGCTCCCCAGTTACCCCGTGTTCTCGATGACCGGAAGGTAGCTGTTGCTATAATAAATAACACATATGCCGCAGGAGCCGGACTGACTTTACAGGACGGGATATTTATAGAGGATAAAGATTCGCCTTATGTGAATGTTATTGTAGCCCGCGAGGACAATAAGAACGACGATAAAGTAAAACGCTTTGTCAAAGCCTTTCAGTCGGAAGAAGTTGCCGCAACGGCCGACCGCGAGTTTAAAGGAGGTGCTGTAAAGGGTTGGTAGAGATAACTCATAATACAAATAGGATGAGAATATATTTTTTTATTATAACATTCACTGCATTTTCTTTTCTGATAAAAGGACAGAATAATATTGAAATCCATTCAGAGTCTATAGATTCTCTGTTTTCTTGGTTCGATAGTAAATGTCCGGAAAATCGTATCCGGTCACTGTTGGCTATTCCTTCTAACCAGATAATGGAGCAGCTTCTTTTAAAACAAGAAAAAGAGGCAAGTTCTTTCTCTGATATATTATCCCGTTTTTCAATTAAATGTTCTTTAGCTGGCAATGATTATCTTTTGGAAGATGCTTTTAAGAACCGACAGGAAATATCAGCAGTCTTAACCGAATTGAAAGATGTTGAAATCTATAAACAAACTTTCGACTATGTGAAAGCGTTCTTTCCTGCAGGTTTTACCTCTTCTGCCCGGTTTAATATTTACCTGACTACAACCGGATGGAAATGGGGAGACGCAATGACATTCAATTATGTAAAAGAGGGAGGTAAGTACCTTCTTTCGGAAAAGGGAGCTTCTGCTATTATCTTTAATCTAACCATAATGAACTCTAATTATGGGAAAACTGTAGAAGAACAAATTATTACCTATAGAAAGGTGCTTAGTCATGAACTATTTCATGCTATACTTGAAGAGTATATCGTGGATAAGGATTATTATAACCGCGATCAGATAGAGTCCGAAGTAATATTTTTACTAATGAATGAGGGGGTGGCCCATTATATTGCAGACCAGAAATATATTGCAAATAATTATGATACCTTGAAAGAAAAAGAGGTATTGAGCTTTTCCTCTTTCTCTGAAAAAGCAGCTATTATTTTCGACAGGAATAACGATATGGAGATACGGAAGACTGTCTTGGAAGACGGACTTTATGGAAAATACTGGAGTAAGTATATCTGTATCTCCGGTATGTTTATGGCATACCATATTGATAAATATGGAGGCCCAGACTTATTGAGAGAATGTATAGAAAATGGTCCTCACTTTTTTATTGAGAAATATAGAGAAATTTGTAACACAAATGATAGTTTACCCCTGTTGCCCAATATTATTAATGAATAATTCTCTTGTTACTTCTTATAGTTTTTTTGTAAGGCTTTAACTTCATCATAGGTTTTGTTTCCGATATATCTTTCGGTGGGGACAAAGTTCTTAGAGAAGATACTTTTGGTATCGTCATAGTCCTCATATTTCAGATTGGCTAAATCCGAAATACTGAAAATCACATCACCTGTCGAATACGGTCTTTCGGGTACAATACTAAGATCCGATCTCATGTTTCTATAGTTTGACGATAACCACACCACGAACGGAACTTCACACATATAAGTCGATATCTTTTCGTAGGCATGTCCCGAAAAGTTTCGCATATCGTATATCTCCTCACCATGATCCGAAAAGTATATGAGGGCGCTCTCTCCTTTTTGCTTATTTTGCAAGGTCTTAATCAGTTTATATACCAGATCGTCGTTGTATAGAACCGAATTATCGTACTTGTCTATAGTATGAATTGCCTGTTTATCTCTGTATTCGGTCTCCTTGATCATATGATCTTTGTTATTGTTGAATACATTGAATGACGGAGTGTACCTGAATTCGTAAGCCATGTGATTACCAATGAGATGGATAATAATAAGCTTATTCTGTTTTGCACTTGTTTGTTGTTTCAATACTTCTTCGAACTTAGGCAATACAATTTCGTCGGGTTGGTTCTCAATTGAGAGGTCACAGGAGTATTGAGATAAGTTGAGCAAGGCATCATAGCTGGTTTTGAAATTACCGCCAAAAGGCTGGGTACTGATGAAATAAGTCTTATATCCGGCCCTGTTGAACAACTCTATCAAAGAAGGTTTTTGTGTAATATTATTAGGATTATTCCTGTCAGCCATAGTCATAACCGAACGTAAAACCGGTATGGTATGTACTTGAGGGGATAAGACATCTTTATAAACAAGTAAGCTATCTCCCAACGAAGCTAATCTGGGATTAGTTTCGCGTGGATATCCGTAAAGCGACATGTGTGTACGTGTGAGCGATTCGCCAATGACTAACACTATCGTTTTTTGATATGCCGAATCAATATCATTAACAACATAAGCCTGACTCTGTCTTGCTATTATGGCTTTTTCCTCCTTATCTAATCGGATTTTATAGTGTACAAACAACTTGTAGAATTGAATGAAATATACCGGCTTCGATAGTGGAGGAACTACTAAAAAGAGAATCACTCCGACCAAAGCGGAGACAAAGAGTGCTTTGTGCTCCTTTATTTTTATACGGGGAACTGCCCGCATCTTCCATATAATAAAGAAACAGAGGAAAATATATACGACAAATCCTACAATGATCCAAGGGTTGAAGTAATGTGCCAGAAACTCTTTACTTTCTGTCGGATTGGTTTCAAAAAGGCTAATGATACTATTGCCTTGCAGAAGAACATGTGCAAAAAGCAGGTAGCTGATATATATACTTCCGGGAAGATAGGCTATAACGAATATTCCGGTATAGATTCTCTTTTCCCATCTTGGGCTGGCAAATAATAATAAGATCAGAATAGCTATAAAGAGGATGCAGTTGGCGCTGATCAGCCAAAGTACATCCTGCTTGGTCAGATTCTCAGCTAATGGGCTCAGAACCGGAAGAAGCAAAACAAGATAAAACAAAAAGAAAAATTGTAGTTTCTTTTTAACCAATATTTTGAGTACAGAATTAACCATCAGGCAATGTGTGTTGAGTTTTCGTGTGCAAGATAAACTTACTTGCATAAGTAATCGCAAATATAGCATTTTTTCCTACTTTTGTTATATATGTAAAAAGAACTATGTCTAAACGAACTTCTACAAGCCCGAGAGTGCGTAAACATTTGGATAATGCGCATCTGTTAGAGAATCTGGTCTATATGGGAGAAGAAAATGTTTCTACATCCATAGAGCTCATTCAGTATGACAAGACACAAATCTCGGAACGAGCCGTACGCCCCGATGAGAAATTGAAGGAACTGATAAAGCCTGATTGTGTCAACTGGTTCAGAATAACCGGTATTTCGGATGCCGGAACTACTTACAATATCTGTAAAGCGTTTGGGATACCTCGCTTTGATGTGAAGGACCTGTTATCAGGTTATCGGGTGACAAAGGTTATAACGCACGATACCAACACATTTATCTTAATGTCGGGGGCATATATAAGCGAGGATAAGGAGCTGATAATCTATCAGAATGCATTTATCTTAGGGGATAATTATGTTGTAAGTTTTCAGGAAAGGCCTTCTACTATTTTCAATGATGCGAAAGATGCGATTAAAGAAGGGCGTGTGATGATAAGGGAAAAAGACGAAGATTACCTACTTTATATATTGCTCAACTGTCTGCACTCGTCATTTAATGACGCGATTATCAAACTGAACAACCGTCTTAATGAGATGGAAGACCGTCTGATCGATGATGATACCGAGAATATCAATGTAATGAGATTTATCAGCCGCCGGAAGAAAGACGCCTCTTCACTAAGGCGTATTATAGCTCCATTACGTGAAGAATATATAAATCTGCTCCATAATACCAACAAGCTGATAAAGCCTGAAAATATCATGTATTTCGAGGATTTCGACGACCGCTTACGTACGTCATTAGACGATCTTCTGGCTTTTCGTGAATCGGTGAGTTCGCTGTCCGATCTATATTTCAATAACAATAATCTAAGGCTGAATAACGTAATCAAGAAACTTACCATTGTTTCCACCATCTTTATTCCCCTCACATTTATGGTAGGAGTTTGGGGTATGAATTTCGATTATATGCCCGAATTAAGATGGGCACATGGCTACCTGTTTGCTTGGGGAATTATGCTATTGATAGTTATTCTGGCTGTCTTTTATTTGAAACGGAAGCGTTGGTTTTAAATTCAGCTTTACTTCTTATACTCATCTTTTAACATCGAATAATACAATCGGCTGACATATCTGCCATCCATAAAGAAGAAGTCACGTAAAGTACCTTCATATATAAAGCCGCTTTTCTTTATCACCCCCTGCGACGCGATATTGCCATCCTTATGGCAAACCTGTACTTTGTGAAAGTTTATTTTGTTGAAACTATAATCCAGTACTAATCTTACGGCTTCAGTCGCATAGCCTTTACGGTGAAATTTACTGCCTAAACAATATTCTATTTCACAGAAGTGATTTGTGTCATTTACCAGAAATATGGCAATCTGCCCAATGCATATTTGAGATTCTTTTTCGATAATTGCCCATCGGTAGTAATCAGGCCTTTCGTATGATCCTATATATTTATCAAGTAAGCCTTTTACCTCTTCTTTTGTCGTATATATGGGTTCGGAGTACATCGATTGAATTTTAGGATCACTAACCCAATAAGCAAGCATATCGTTATCATCTGTATATTGAAAAGGTCTAAGTATAAGTCTTTCAGACTCTATAGTCTGGGTGCCACAATGTATAAGCATATGTACTTGTTAGATAATTAGGGAATAAGAGTTGTTCTGTAAAAGCAAAAATAAGAAAAATCCGGTAAACGATTGTTTGCCGGATTTTATAATCTTATTCTGTATATTATATTTTCAAGCAAGCAGCAGGCCTTTTGCAACTTCATCACGCTTAGCTTTGCCTGCTAATATCTCTAATAGTTGAAGGGCAAAATCGAGTGTCAATCCGGGGCCTCTTCCGGTAATAACATTTCCTTGAACAACAACCGCCTCGTCGGTTGCTAATTCGGCACCATCAAGGTATTTTTCAAAACCGGGATAGCATGTTGCTTTTTTCCCTTTCAGTATACCTAATCCACCTAGTACCATTGGAGCTGCACATATTGCCGCTACATTTTTACCGGCATTATTGAATTCTACCACCTTCTTTTTTAGTCCTTCATGTTCATTAATTCTGACAGTACCACCCGGTAAAATCAGGATATCGGCAGCGGAAAAGTCCGCATCATCGAAAAGCTGATCGGCTATTACAGGAATGCCGTGGCTGCCTTCCACTGTCTTTGAATCTATCAGTGATACTGTTTTGATATCTACACCTCCGCGTCTCAAAACATCTACTGTAGCGAGAGCTTCTATTTCTTCAAATCCTGTAACTAAGAATATCAATGCTTTTTTCATACTCGGTTATCAGTTTAAGTTAAACTTATATGTAATAGTCCCCTTTTGATTGTTAGTTGTATTAACAAGGGCAAATTTAGTTCGTTGGGCTGCACGAATAGATTCGTTTCGTAGCGTTGAGTTGGTTGTATTAGTACCTCGTCCGATACTTGCCTCAATTACGTTCCCCTTTGGGTCGACAATAATGTCAACCACTACAGTTCCGTAGTCGTCAACTGTATATGCAGGCAGCTTAAGTCCTCCGGAGCCTACACCCCGTCCCCCTAAATCGTAAGTTCCGGTACCACCTACGCCTGATACTTTACCTACGTTTCCATTGCCGGCAGGCGAACCTTGAGTTCCTGTACCGTGCGTGTTTCCACGACTTCCATTGCCGGATCCGTTTCCGAATAACCCGGCCATTTGGCTATTAATATTTTTCTTCCGGTCAGCTTCTTCCTGTGCTTTCCGGTCGGCTTCGACTTGAGCTTTCTTTTTTGCTTCGGCAATAACTGCCTCTTGTTGTTTTTTTGCAGCTTCTTGTTTCTTTGCTTCGGATATAGCTATCGTTTTTTCTACATCCTGGGTTGCTGTCGGGGCTTTGTTGTCTTTTACAACAGGTTTAGCAGCCGGAGTTGTAGGAGCCGGTATCGGTTCTGTTTTCGTAACGGCTTCAGTTTGTTCCAGATTGTTAGGCATCGTCGGGTCAGATTCTATTGGCTCCAGCACATCTTCGGTAAGCCCGTTTCCTCTGCCAAATGGTTCGTCATCGCCCAATGCATCTTGTACATTGCCGAACATAACCGGCACTCCGCCAAGTTCGTCATTTAACCGGTCTTTATTACTCGGCTTGATATAATAAAGCAAGAGAAATATAATCAATAGGACATGAAACCCTATTGTCCCAGCCAACCCTATTGTTTTTTCTTGTTTAATCAAAGCCATAATATAGATGTTATTATTTTAAACAGTTTTTGTATGCTGCTATAGTCCGTTCCAAGCCTAGATACAAAGCATCGCTGATAAGTGCGTGCCCGATCGAGACTTCTTCGATGAATGGGATATTCTTATACAAAAAGTTTAAGTTTTCCAAGCTTAGGTCGTGGCCCGCATTGATACCCAGGCCGAGGCGTTTAGCTACTTTGGCAGCTTCAACAAAAGGTTGTACCGCAGCCTCCGCGTCTTTAGGATATAGCGTAGCGTAAGGTTCGGTATATAACTCAATACGGTCTGTACCTGTCTTAGCTGCATATTCTATTATCTCGGTATCAGTTCCTGTAAATATAGAGGTACGTATTCCTACCGATCTGAACTCGTCAACAAGATCACTTAAAAACTGAAAATTTATTTTTGTATCCCAGCCTGCATTAGAGGTTATAGCATCCGGAGCATCCGGCACAAGAGTTACCTGCGTAGGCTTTACCTCTTTTACCAATTTGATGAAGTCGGGTGAGGGATATCCTTCGATGTTAAATTCGGTTTTTATTTTTGACTTTATGTCAAATACATCATTAATTGTAATGTGACGCTGATCGGGACGGGGATGTACCGTTATACCTTCTGCACCGAATTTTTCGCAATCAATTGCTACTTGGGCTACATTAGGAACACTCCCTCCGCGGGCATTGCGTATAGTCGCTACTTTATTGATATTTACACTCAACTTAGTCATGATAGATTCTTGTCGTGATTAAAGTGATGCCGGGGCATATTTATAAAACTTTTTTACCACCTTTGCATTAATATAGTCTGGTATGCAAATTTAATACGAAATACCGAGACTTTATGCTATTTTGAGATTTTTAAGGACACTATCAATATCACTATATTAAGTATTGGGGCTGTAAAAATATCTCAAGCCAAAAGCAGATGGTCTGGCTAGCTTAACAAACAAATATTGAATACAAATTGTTTCGGATATGAAAATAGGAATATTTGGCAACGAATATCAGAAAAGCGATCAGATAGAGAGAATTCTGGATATCCTGACTAAAGGAAATGCCGAGATATTTATTCAGAAAGAGTTTCACGAATATTTATCCCCGCAGATCGATTGGAACAATAAGGTAAATGGTATTCTGGATTGTAAAGACCTCGATCTTGATATGGCTTTAAGCGTAGGCGGTGACGGAACTTTCTTGAAGACCGTATCGTCGGTACAATTGAAGAATATACCGATTCTCGGTATTAATACAGGCCGTTTAGGATTTCTGGCGGATGTGTCGGAAGACGATATGGAACAGACATTATCAGAGATTCTCGCAGGGCAATATACGGTAGAGGAGCGTTCGCAATTGCGACTGCTGGTAAACGGCGAAGACGGAGATCCGCAACATTATGCATTGAATGAAATAGCCGTTCTGAAACAAGACCTGGCTTCGATGATAAATGTCGATGTTTTTATAAATGACGAACATCTGACCTCATATGAGGCTGATGGTTTGATTATAGCAACACCGACAGGTTCGACCGCTTATTCGTTGAGTGTAGGCGGACCGATAATGACACCTAATACTTCCACATTGGCTATCACAGCCATTGCTCCGCATAGTTTAAATGCCCGCCCGTTAGTTATCGAAGATGATAATGTGATAACGATGAAAGTAAAAAGCCGCAGTTGTTGTTTCCTTATCTCATTAGATGGAAGATCCAAAATGATGTCGGCTGACGGTACTATATTGCAGGTCGAAAAATCAGCTGTTCCAGTTCGTATCGTAAAACGTAAGGGACATACTTTCTATAATACTTTAAAGAAAAAATTGAAATGGGGCAGTGATCCCCGTTTAGGATGATATTTCTTATTTCAATCCACTGACTTTTCCGGGATTTTTACTGATAAAGTCCTTCCAACTATTGAATTTTTTATCCTGAGTCGGGTTATTCGTCTGAAAATAATGGCATAAGGCAGCCGCTAATCCGTCTGTAGCATCAAGCTGAGGGAGCATGTTCTCGTCGGGTATTTTCAGATATTGCTGGCACATATATGCTACTTGCTCTTTGGCCGCTTTTCCGTTTCCGGTGATAGACATTTTTATCTTCAGGGGAGCATATTCAAAAATAGGTATGTCTCTTGATAAAGCAGCAGCCATAGCCACGCCTTGCGCTCTGCCGAGTTTGAGCATACTTTGTACATTCTTACCGAAAAAAGGAGCTTCGATAGCCAATTCGTCAGGTAAATATTCTTCAACCAGTCCGATTACCCTTTCGAAGATGCGTCTCAGTTTCAAATAATGATCATCGTATTTACTCAATTGTAATACTCCCATCGTTATAAGAGACGGTTTATTATTGAGCACGCGTAATACTCCATATCCCATCACCTGAGTTCCGGGGTCTATTCCTAATATAATACGTTCTTTATTTATTGTAGACATGTTTGTTTATAATGGAATCTCTTCGAGTAAGGTGACGAATCCGGCAACTTTAGTTCCGAATCTTTTCTGTAATTCTTTTTGAAGCTTCTCTCCAGTGCTTCCAGCCCAATTATCAAGTGTATCCAAATCGGTAGTTTTAAATTGCATGGCGTAACTAACACCGTGCTCTTCATGCTGGGCATCTATTCTGGCCAGAGATGGTGATTGGAGCAAGCCACTTTCTAAAGCACTGGGGATATATACATCTTTTAAAAACAAAAGACACTCGTCGTGAATGGAATCATCGAGGTGTAATGTTGTATTGAATATTAACATCTGATAAAATTGAATTGATACAGCAAAGATAAACAGATAATTTTGATAATTCACCGTGCTTCCGGAACATCGAATATTTCCGAGATTCCCTATTTATACAAAATATAAATATTTTACTCTTATTTTAGCTTATGATTCTAATTTTATTCTATTTTTGTATCCGAAAAGAATGGGGCATTAGCTCATCTGGCTAGAGCGCAACGCTGGCAGTGTTGAGGTGATCGGTTCGAGTCCGATATGCTCCACAAAACTCATAAAGCATTGAATTTCAAATAAAAATAAATGTCTACTGAGTTTTAAATGTCTATCTAGACAAATAAATCTTATAATGTTATAGTTGATATTTGGTGGTTTGTCGCGATTCACTTAATTAAAAACTTAATATTATGGGACGAAGAAAAGTAAAGTTCGTGCTTCCAAAATTGAACGATGGAGGCGGAAAATTGTCAGCGTTATGGTATGTAGAATATTCATACCGGGATGAGAGGAATGATAAACTAGATCGCTTTCGTATTTACGAAGGCTTCAAAGCGTTACAAACTACAGATGAACGCTACAATCATGCAAATGCTATCATAAAGGAAATATCCGATAAAATTTTATCGGGGTGGAATCCTTTTGAATTGGAAAAAGTGGTGTTCAATAATCACATTGCATACAACATCCAGGCTCGTGTTTATGGGAATAGAGAGGAATCTGAGAAGAATTTTTTCTATTATATCAATGCTTTTCTTGGTGAGAAAAAGCCGTTATTAGCAATAAAAACGATGCAGGACTATACTTCTAAATTACGGATGTTCTACCATTGGCTACAAACTAAAGGGTTAGATAATATCTATGCCGGCGAAATATCAAATGATCATGTATCAGATTATATATATACTTTGATTGAAAAGGGGAGGGAACGGCACACAATAAAGGATACAAAACAAAGAATCAGTCAAGTACTGAACTGGCTTGTAAAGAAAAGAGTAATCAAGAGCAATCCAGTGTATGATGTTCCGGACGGAAAGCAACACTATGACCATTCGGCACAACCAATGACACAAGATGAAGCCTCGTTTTTATTAAGTTACATAAAAGAACGAAACGAACAGCTGTATTTATTCTGCTCAATGATTTTTTATTGTGCCATTCGTCCAGGTACAGAATTGCGACTACTTAAAGTAAAAGATATTAATTTATTCACTAAAACGATTACTATTAGGCCTGAGAATGCTAAAACAACGCAAGGTATAGTAAACATGCCTAAAAAGTTGATTGAAATATTAAGTGAGATAAAAATATCTCTGAATGAAAGGGAATTCTATGTTTTCGGAAAAGAAGGCAAACCAGGTACTGAATGTTGGGGTAAAAATCATTTCAGATTAGAATTTAATAAATACCGGGATGCCGTCGGGTTTCCTAAAGAATACAAGCTCTATAGTTGGAAGTGTACGGGTGGAATTCTTTTTTCTATGAGTGGTGCACCATTGCCGGCCGTACGAGATCATTTTCGGCATAAATCAACGGCATATACTGATATATATATAACCAAGAAAATAGGAAAGCAAAACGATTATGTAAAACATAAATTCCCTGAGTTATAAAAGAAAAGGAGGCCTGATCAGCCTCCTTTATTCTTTTGGGAAAAAGTAACCGGCTATATATTCCGAAAAGCCGTTGATCGTAACTTCTTTCTCAATCTTATTACATACGTATTTTTTATTATTTATAATAAATATGTCTCTGATATTAAAATCAGGTTTGTATTTAAACATAAATTTATATGTAATAGTAGTATCTGTAATATCGGACAACGAATATATATCCCGGTTTAAATTGGATAATCTGAACGGGTCACTACCTTCCGGTGCATAATATTCTATAAGTCCTGTTTTCTCGAAGTATTCACAAAGTGATTCAACATAAGCAACCGGGTATATAAATTTGATCGGGTCGGATGGCTCAGGATTATACAGCTCCGACAAACCTGAGTAAATAGCCAGGCGCATTTTGGTATAACCGGTATCGGATTCTAATGATTCGCTCCCTTCTATAATTGACTGTAAATTAATTTTTTCTTCTGATTCCAGACTCGTATCAGTCGGGTTCCACAAAGGTGTATAATTTCCGGCTATTGGAATTTGGAACCAAATTTCTCTGTTTAAATCTTGTCCTTCCCTTTCATATTGGGGAATCATCGCTGCCGGAATAATATCCAGTTCCTGATCGATTTCAGTAGAATCAGGATTGTTATATAAAGGACGGAAAGAATTAACGCGCCTTGGTACTAATTTTTCGCCGGTATCATAAGCAATATATTCGTCATATCCGTTTGTAAATATTATATCTTTAATATCGTCTTGAACTGAACCCTGTATCAATTCTACCAATTCAGGTAAAGTATTAAATGTCTGTTTTCTGGCTTGTGCATACACTTCCGGGTCTATGTTCATAAAACTGTAATACTCATCTGAATCTAAAGCATACCCGATATTTGCAACCTGAGGGTTCAGCCTGTTTTCTTCATCGGTGGTTCGGGTATATTTATCCAGAACGGAAAGAGTAGATGTTTTGGGGTTGGTTGCATCCAGTTTATAATTGTACAGCATCTCGACATTCTTTGTTTCAGAATCAACAGCGAATACACAATCAAACTGAAATTCGAGTTTAGATAAAAAATCTTCTACCGTCCAGTCCGGAAGCATTTTTGCATATTCCATTGTTTGAATACCATGTACAATATATGCATTTTTAAATATCGGGTGTTCAGCCAGTGCGCTATAGGTAAGTTTATAACCCAGTGCGCTGAACATCCTGTCTATGATAAAGCATAAGTAAGGTTGTGGAACTTGTCCTGAATAATAGGGGTCATAAAATGGATAAAAATCTCTGTCGCCTGTTGTACCTCCAGGCGCATTATATTCGAGTTGGTAGAATACGAAATTATTACCTAACGGTTCATATCGGTCAAGAGCCTCACTACTACTACTTACGGCATAAGGTAATAGCTGGTGACCAACATTAGGATATGAAAACTGTAAAAGATATTTTACCTGCCGGGCTATTGCAAATGCTTTAGAGTCATTCGGGTAACCGGCTCCATCCAAAGTAGCAGCCATACCTAAATCCAATGATCTTAATTTGCGGTTGCTGCCTATCAAAAAACTGAGTTCTGAGTTTCCACTGGCCAGCTGTATCTTTACATCTTCATCTGTAATGTCAAGAATAATCTCAGTACCTTTTAAGTGTACCTTGTTATCCACAATTAAAATAGCCTGCCTATTTTCAATTTGGTTATTTACGACATTAGTCCTGTTAATATTCTGGTATATTCGGGCATTTGTAGTATTTTTCAATGAAAGTGTTATGTCATATGTATAATCACTACTTTTATTGAATACAGGATTTTCAGAATATAATGAAAATGAAAAGCCATCAGGCAGAACTACCTCTTGTCCGTTAATTAATAATCTAGTCATTTTCGTCTGATATTTTTATCCATCTTATCGAGATCTGATAATGCTTTCTTAATTCCTTTGTCGCCGGTTGCTGTGTTGACTGTGACAAATGGCTGATTTAACCGTTCACGCAATAACATCTGAACCTGAACAACGTCGCTCAATACTGATAACAGATAATCTGAGTTGTCGTTATCAGGTTGTACGATGTTTTGTAATCTACCAGATAGCGGTTGCATTGAAACCCGTTCGTTATACTCCATGGCTGTGGCAAAGTCAGACGATTTCAAACTTGACACAGTATTACGGCGTTGAGCCATGTCTATAACATCTACAACAGCCCGGGCATTAGGGTTTGCCAATGTTTCCTGAGTAGCTACAAATTCGCCCCGGTGAACATATCCGGCTACATCGTATTTATTTCCTTTTGGAGTATATCCACCATCCCAATAATTAGCCATTGCCGCCTCGTGCTGTTTTTTGATGGCAGCAACGTTGATCAATCCGGCAGCTGTAGCCACACCGGCTGCGATGGGAGCCAATGCCGGACCTACTATCGGTATTGCGGCGGTCGATGAATATGCATTGATTGCAGATTGTGCCGTTGATGCCAGGGCCTGGGCAATCTGTATTTTGAAAGAGCGTTCTTCGTTCGCCCTGTTTGCCTCTTTTAGTTCCTTATCCCTTTGCTCTTCGAGTTTTTTAACCCGTTTCGAATTGTTTCCGGCTGCTTTTATCTGAGCCTCGTATTTCTTGTTTATTGCTGCTGTTTCGGCTTCGTTTGCAGCCTGGATATACGAAGAATAAGAACTGAGCAATTGTTGCATCGAATCAAGACCAAACTGAGCCGTTTCGATCATTCTTTGCTGTTTCGCCTTATTTGCTTCTTCTTCCAGTAAAGCATATTTCTGGACGATAGATAAACGAGCCTGCTCATACGCATCTGTGTTTCTCAAATTTTCGTCAAACATCTGATCCAGGAATGACAGTTCAGCGTCCCGGGCATCTGTCAGGTTTTCTAGTTTCTTCTTTTTATCCAGCCGTGCCTGTATCTCACTATTTTCTTCATTCAGCTTGCGTAATTTATCCTCTGTTTCTTTCTGAATTTGCAGTTTCTGTTCTTCTGTAAGACCGTCAATTTGTAGCTTTTTTTGCGCATAGGCTATCTGTATCAGCACCAATTGGTGTTGATATTGCCGTTCGCTCATTAGCCCTTTAGCATATTCCTGCGAAAGGAGTTGCGATTCTCGCGCCTGGTTATCATCCTGTGTTTTTATTTCCCGGGTAACTTTCGGACGCTCTATCTTACTCATTTTAGCATGGTGTTGTTCTTCGAGTAATTCAAGAGCGGATAACTGATCCTTTGTCAGTTTTTCCCTGTCAACCCCAAATAAACCTAACTCCTGCAATCTTCTTTCGTATGCTTCCTGTTCAGCAGCTGCCGGATCAGCATCAAGCAGAATCTTTTTAATTTCGGCTTGGCGTTTGATCTCCGATTGCAGAACCTGATTATCTATCTCAGATATTTGTTTATTAATATCATTCTTAACGGTGGAAACTGAAACTGATTTTAGTAAATCTTTCAGTGCAGCCTTTCTGTCACCGGCATATTTGTTTTGCTGTTCGAGTAGCTTCTGATCTTTCTCAAACTCGGACTTTATTTCTCCATCCCTGAAATCTTGAAGAATTTTAGTCCTGGCTTTGGTATCTTCTATCTCCAGTTTACGCATGGCTGCCTGAACCTTTGACCGCTGATCAGAAGCTTTACTGTCACCTGTAGGAGTAGTGGGTGCTGTAGGAGTAGTAGGTGTCTTTTTTTCGGTTTCAGCCATTTCTTCACCCATTTTATTGATCTTCATCCAGTGAACTGTCACTTCATCGGATAAGTCATTAATTTCCTTTTCCAGTTTAGCTTTTTGTTTCGGGCTTAAACCGGGTACACTTATAAATTCTTTCTTTGATTCTATCTGTTTGGTTTTGGTTTCGATCAATTCCATTAACCCGTCAATAGAATTCTCTTTAGCTATGCCTTCCTGAACATCAGCTATTTGTTTATTGTAATTGCTTACCTTCTTGAGTGAATCTTCGATTTGTTTATCCAGGGAATCATATTCTTTTTCGAGTTCCTTTATCCGTTCTTCATCATAGGCATTGGTTCTAGGATTGGAATACAATTTATCTAATTCCTCACGGATGGAAATTTGCTTGTCTTTAAGTCCTGTTATGATTTTATCTTCTGCATCGGTACGCCCTTTCAAAGCGGCAATATCGTATCTCTTTTCATATTGCTTATTTACGTTTCGCAGAACGGCTTCGAGTTCCCTGTTACTCAATACCTCCATGTCGATGTATTTCAGATATTGGGGATATTGCTCTTTAATCTCCTTTATCAGGGTTTTTCGGATAGTTGATTTCTCGTTAGCATTGATTATAGCTAACATCAGAGAGTTGAACGCACTTTGTTCACGGGCTATCTCCTCAGTATATTTTTTTGTTTCTTCTGCTATGCTTTTTTGTAATTCCTTATTTTTATCAAGTTCTTTGTTATTGCTCTGTAAGTGTTGATAAAGGGTATAGATTGCACCTCCTAAAAGAACGATAACAGAAAGGAACGCACCTACAGGATTTGCTTTCATTGTGACATTGAAGGCTTGGAGTGCAACACGTGCCCTAGCTAAGTTTCCTGTTAATGCGTATTTTGCTGCAGACAAAAGAGAGGTCGTAAGGATATAGGCCTTTGTTACCAAATTACCTTTACTCAGTTCAGTATAATATAGCCGTTGTGCAACTATAGCCCTGGTTGTATTACCTGTAGCTACAGCTGTAGCCATTGCATGAGATAAAGTGATTATACGGCTCAGTATCAACACGGCATTTTTAGCCTGCTCCCAATATAGCGCTAGTTTAACACCAGCTATATACGATATATAAGCAGCTGCCAAATAAACTATATATTTACCATATTCAGAGAAAAAGTCAATAACAGCCGGCAATATCTTAATCAGGTCTATCATATAATTGGTAGACGACATCAGCGAGGGAGCTAACCTTTCCCCTAATTCTAAAGATACGTCTGATAAAGCTTTACGCGCTTTGTCCAAGGTAGCCTGTAGGTTGTTATTCTTAACATTATATTCGTTGGTGAGTGATGTGCCATCGGCAAAAGCTTTGTTCGAAATCTCTTGTGCTTCGCTTATTTTCCCGATATTGGTGGCCATGGCAGAAAGAACACCGACGGCGCGCGCACCATCCAGTCCCATTTCCTGAAACATAGGTATGAGAGCTTGAAAACCTCCTTTTTCTGACAATGCCATCAATACCTGTTTGATCGCTGCATTTGTATCCTTACTCAGGAGGTCATTAAATGCTTTGACCTCCAAACCTGCGATCTTGGCAAATTTAGAAGGCTCGGACATTAATTTCATTATGAAGTTTTGGAACGCTGTAGCGGACATCTCTACAGCTTGTCCGGACTGATCGAGTGCAGATGCGTAGCCTAATATATTTTGTATAGATATGCCTGCCTGAGCAGCCACACCCCCTAAACGTTGTGCAAAGTTTACCATATAACCTTCGGAAGCTGTAGAACTGGCTCCGAGTTCGTTAATAGCCGAACCTATAGCCAGCATTTTACCTTTGATATCAAGGTTATCCAGTTCTTTAGTTGACAGTGCGAATACATCCGTCAACTTTCCTATGTTCTTGATTGCCCCTTCTCCGAGGTCTTCACCGAGTGCAACATTAATCTGATTACCGGCATCAACAAAATCAAGTATATCCTTTTTCCCTGTCAACCCTAATTTGCCGGCATCACTGGCCAGACTGTTAAGCTCTTCACGCGATGTACGGGTATCCATTTTCTTGAAGCTCTCATTCAGATCAAGAACCTGATCACGTGTCATACCGGTTGTCTTCATGACATCAGCATACACATCATCCATTTTCGCAAGGTCTTCAATCAATTTCTGAAAAGCGAAAGATAATCCGGTGATAGATGCGATGAAAGCAGTGACCATACCGGCAAAGTTTTTAGCACCATCTCCTGCATCAGATCCGGATAGGCTATTTTCGGCATTAATTTTCTCAAGTTCACCCCTTACAAGCCTTATTTTTCGTTGTAATTCATCCCACTCCTTAGAATTACGGGCTACTGCACCTGAGTTTAGTTGTTTATTTAATTCACTTAGAGCCTTCTTTAATTCTTTAGGACCGGCATCCGATAAGTTACTCATTACTTTATTGACATCGAAACTCGAACGTATAATTGTTCTCATTTCCTTCTCTACCTGTCTCAGCCCTTTCGATGCTTTGTCAACGGCTTTATCGTCACCGGCTTTATTCGCTGCTACCAATGCATCACGATAAGCTTGAGCGCGTTTTTCTAGAACGGATAATTGATTTGCTGCCTGTTGTCCGTCGACGGTGACTCTTGTCTGTGCCTGATTAACTATATTTGCCATTATTCACTCATTTTGAGCGAATGTATAGGCTATGTTTTATAAGCAAAAAGACACAAAAAAGCCCGGACTTCACAGCCCAGGCAATTCCAAATTATAGATAAAATCGAGTAAAACAGTCTAAGAATATTTTTTTATAACCAATCGGGATCGGGTTCATCATTTGACCGTGATGAATCCAGTACTAACCATAAAAGCCCTTCTTGTAATTTAGTTATTGCAAGACTACGTTCTCTATTTGGACCTAATCGTTTAATTCTTTTGATTATATTTTTAATGCCATCGATTGATTCTTTGTTAGCAAAAAATTCTTGATTTCTTTCCATTTTGTTAATTAATTTGGTTGTTAATTAAATTTTCACCTGTTTTTTTTAATAAGAATATTGTTATTTAAATTATTCTATACTTTGTCATTTCTTTAATTTTAAAATGTCGTTAACTACTCCGATGTAAACTTCTTCATCATGATTCTCAATCAGATTGTCTACATCATCAATTGCTTGGTTATAGGCATCTTCTTGTATCAGCCTAATAGCGTTCAGAGCTTCACCTTTTGTCGGTGTATGCAGAAATCCGCTATATTTTACATAAATTTGTCCTGGTGTTCTCATTTCAATACATCCTTCGCTTTATCCCATATTTCTTTTCTGTCAGCATATCCGTTAAGTCCGCCGTTTATAACTTTGGTTAACTTTCGGAAATCATCTTCTTTTAAGGTAGCGTATCGGTTAAGGATATTTACCGACCAATACCAAAAGGCTGATAGAACAGCATATTCCGGCTCTTTCAACATTTCCGGATGTTTAACAAAGTCAATGTCCGAAATATTATTACCTATGCACCAGTTAGTGAATTTCTGATAATTAGTTTTACCTGTAACTTGAATAAGCCCCTTTCCTTTATACTTTTGACCATCACCATCAGGTTCCGGTGTATTACCTAATTTGACCGCTAAACTTCCAGTATCATAAGCTTTTCCGGATGCAATTTCTTCTACATATTTTAATTGCCCCGATTCGTGGCCTACTTGTGCCAGGAAAGCACATATACGCTCGAAAGTATCTACACCGTATTTATGGAAATATTTATTCAGGTAGGGTAGATATAGGTCTCTATTTGTTTTGGACGAATATGGGTATATTTTTTTGAGCTGATCTTCGGTAATAAGATCAGCCGGCAGATTCGTGTTATTTTGATACGAGCCTGCGAGAAAGCAGCCTTTATTTGTTTTCATTTTTCTTTTCCTCCATTTTATTGATAATTATATCGGCCAGTTCTTCTTTATTTATGCCTTTCCACAATTCAGCTGCGGTTTTTGCGGCTTCTTTGTAACGTCCCTTATCTTCGTCTTTCTCGAAGATCGATTTGATCTCGACTAAGCACATGATTATTGCAGCTCCTATAGTTGCATAAGGAATGTTACTTGGATTAATATCGGAAATAATAATCAGTGAATCTACCAGGCTAAAAGCCAGCAATAGGTTATACCTTTTCCTTAGTTTATCTAAGGTTCGATCTAATCCATATGTATGAGTATATATACCTTTTGCCTTTGATTTACTTATGCCAGACCAGAGGTCAGCAATAACAGCCAGTAAGACTATTACATATGCAAACAGAACCTTATAGATGGCAGATAGATAAGGGGATATCAGTTCGTGTACTATTTCTTTCATATTTGTATTTTTTCAATTCCAATTAATCTTAAAATCTCTAATATCAGTCAAGAAATCATCAGAGCAATTAACGGCGACCCATACCCAGCTGTTAAGATTATAAAATATAGTTTCTGGTGTTTTCATTTCAATACCTCCTCAAATAAATCAGGTTGTAAACTCATTCTATGTTCAGCCTTTCGTTTCTCGCCGGCTTCGAAATATTCGGCATCGATCTCGAAGCTGATGCAATCACATCCGGAGTTCATACAAGCAATATCAGTAGAAGCGGAACCTCTGAAAGTATCTAAAACTAACGGTTTAGGATTGTTAGGTTCAACCTTGCAGACTAAGGCTAATAATCTTTCGATTAGACGAGTCGGTTTTTGCGTAGGGTGGCATCTAGCATATCTGTCATATGGATGTCTTATAATTGTTTTCTCAACTTGTCCATCTTGTAACATCTTCATAATCGAGCCGCTGATATTTGCTTTTTTCGTGGAATTGGCTGAAATAGAAACAGATTCCTTTTTACGAACTACCCCATCTCGATATAGATTACCATCTTCAAGATATCGCTGAACTGCCAGTAGATCTTTTTGGTTACCCAGTATAGAAGATAGCCTTTTTATATCACTACAGATAGATTCAATATCGTAACCTTTCATTTCCAAATAAGGATTTCTTACCTTATTTAGAATCCCATTTCCTTTTGTGTGGATAGATATAGTCTCATGTATCCTGCTCACTTTCAATACAGGTGATGAAGTATATTGCTTATCCCAAACAATCTCTTCCTTAAAAGTGAAACCTAAATCAGCCAGAATAGTATTCCATCGGTAAAAAGAAGTACCACGACCGAATAGGACAATAAAGCCATCCTTTTTTAAGACTCTCTTGACCTGATCGAAGTAAGCTTTTTCGTCAAACGGTCGATCAAGCTTTTGATTTTTAAGATATAAATACGGAGGGTCCGTACAAATAACATCGACTGACTCATCGGGCAGGAGTTTCATTAGTTTAATGCAATCTCCTTTATATGATTTATTACGTTCTAATTTCATTTTAATTCCAGTTAATTTTAAAATCTCTAATATCAGCCATGAAATCATTGTGACCGATCTCCCACAGGTATAAATCAGCAATGTCAGTACCGGCGACAATCCTATCAAGGATTTGCGCCTGAAAGCCCCAATTAGATACGTTATTACCCATAAAGCTGTTAGATAACGTTACATTGTCCGTGTCTGTCGCCCGAAGTACGCCTCCGGATGAAGCGTAAAGTGTAACGTTAGCGCCCAGTGCAGTTAATGCCCGTGAAATAAATTGCGCCCAGCTGACGGTAGTTCCGTTATACGAATATCCGGCAGCAATAGAATCGCCGATAACAGTGACATTCTTTCCCATCCAACTATTTCCGAATATCGGTTTGAGCAATTCATATACAGCGGAAAATAGAGCGTCAGCCATCGCTGAACTAGACGATAGACCCGGATGTAATCCATCATCGCACCACGATTTTAAGTTATTATAGTCTATCCCATTAACGATATTAGTATCGTTGAGAGTATAACCCATTATCGAAGCCAAATCGATAAAAGGAATATTCCTATTTTGGGCGACGGCTTTTTGAGTTGCAACCAAAGCTTTTAGCGCTCCATTACCGGCACTACCGTCTGTCGTGAAGTGTCCGCAAAGAACATGTCGTGCATGTGATTTTAATGCAAAAATCTGATCTATGGCTGTGTTCAAAGACCCTACAAACGTATTCGTGTTCCGCATAGAGATTTTATAGGTATCATCTCCACCACTGCTACCATCTTTAATAATATTCGATTCAGGTACCATTAAAGTAGGTATCTGAATCTTACCGTCAGTTCCATATGCCTGAGCATCGGATAGTTGATTAGCCGCAATTTCAACTTTTAAATTGTCTGTTTCTACTGCATCTTCGGAATAGACTTTCTGTAAAATAAGACCTTCCTCAGAAGCGGCAACTGTGTCGTAAGTGTTTTTTACGGCGTTAATCCGGATATACTTTACACCAAGTCCATAAGGAACATTAATATATGCGTATGTACGGGGATTTACACCTGCAGCAGCGATTCCCGGTCTATTTAAAGGCTGTTCCGGCATATTCGCCGGCCATGGTATAAATACCTGATTCTCGCCGCAAAGACTAAATTCGACACAACTATAAGTTGTTCCACTGACAGTCCATGAATTCCTTCGATATGGAGATAAATTCAATTTATACAGACCCGGTTTTACGGGAAAATAATAATCGATATAGCAGTAGCTTGCACCCGCCGTATTACCTGCCGGAACAACTACTCCGTTAACATCAATATTACGATCTAGTACTGTCAAAGGCGTGGGTATTCCTTCGAATAAATTAGGATTAGGGTCTCCACCGCTAGGGTGTGATACTATTCCCTCTATTTTAGTTATTTCTGCCTTGATATCGGTTCCGAAATCAAGGCTTTTCAAACTAACCCCGTTGACATCTACCAACGCATCAGCTGTGCCCGTTGCCCCTGACACCTTTTTCAGGGAGATAGTTTCACGGCTATCGAATACCATTGAAGGCATAGGCATACTAGCAGCAGCAACAACGAATGTAGGAGCGGACGATATAGCCACATATCCACATAGATATAGCTCTTGGTTAGGTGTTGTGAACCTATATTTCTTCTTATAGTCCGGATAGCAATAGTATGCCGGTGTTGTTGCATACTGCATTGCTCCGGAAGAATTAGCAGCAACAAGTACCCACGAAGGCATTTCTCTCTTTACAGGGCTGCCATTATTCCAAGCAACAAGATTGCTATTTGCATCGATATTGTAATAAGGAGGTTCGCCGAAATTAGGAATGTAATTAGCGTTACCGTCAATTTCATATGTGGTGTTTGGTTCGAGTTTATATATAGCCATATAACCGGCTATATTGGCTGAACCGTCACCACTGGCAACAGGTGCATTTCCATTAGATGGAGGATTGGAGTTCAGACCGTTGAAAAACCAACGGTGAATACCCATGTACGCAACTGTTGTAGGGACAAAAGAGGCTTTGAATTCGGTTGTTAAGTCAGTTTCGCCGGTGGTATCCCCTGATGCTGCTTTGTAATAAGTAACCGGTTGAGCCAAAGTCGAAACTTTGTCGGCTTTGGCTGATAAATCAACATTTGGTATTGTACCATCAGCTGTACGTACTAATGTTCCGTCTGTAGTTGTAGTTTTAGCATAATCATCTAAATCGTCCTGTGTTGCAACATTCTCGGGATATACGGCAGATTCAAGGTTTACCCATTGAGAGCCGTTCCACTGATAAATAGTTTTATCAGCACGAACTAAAACCGTCCATCCATTAGCAGGAGTCGGATATGTTGATAACAATAAAGCGTAAGTATCAACAGCCGGCTGCCGTATTTGACCGGAAACGATATTTTTAATGTATTCGGTAATTCCTACCAATACAGAACCAACTATCTGCGAGGTGTTAAGAAATTTACCCGTTTGATTTTTAATTTGATTTGCATATTGCAAAATCTGATCTAAAATATTCATACACACACATATTTATTCTTACAATTGGGACAAACGTAAATATTGCACCGGACACAGAACTTCTGTTTACACACCGGACATAATACATATTCACAATGGCTGGCCATGGTTTATAATTTTGAGTGAAATAAGGATATTTATTTTGTGTGGTAAAAGACAAAAGCCAGTCTGTTTATTTTAAAATCGGGGAATTTCCTTCTCAATGATATTTTGCATTACATGCGTAAACTCTTTACCCGATATTTCAGCCATTTTCTCCGCTAATTTCATGCAGTAATAGTAGAATTTGCGATTAAACCAAAGCTTCCGTTTTCTTTTAGGAGTGAAACCTAAATCACCATCATTACCCTTAGGTATTTCTTTACCGGTTCCACGTTCAACATATATTCCGTAATAGTTGAAGAAATGCTCTATGATCTCTATATCACCATTAGCATTTTTCACAAGATTATGAGCCAGATTTTCAGCTACAGAATTTAGCAGGCTACCTGTATCCCGAACATTATACACTACTAGTTTTTCAATCCAGATATTTGTCATTGTCTTAGCCCAGGCGTTCAGATATTCCTCCCTGTCATTCGTACCATTCGTTTGTGTCATAGCATAAGTTACGGGGTTGGTCAACAGTAATCATAAAGTAAAGCCCTGTACATCCGGCTATCGCATAACCTTCGAGTTCATAGAATGGGATACGCTCTGTGTCTAAATAAATCATTTCATTCTCAAGTTCGCGCCGGTCTTTGATCAGCCGTGTGCAAACAGAATGATAAATTTGCCGGCATATATTCAAGGCCTGGTGTTGCATATCCATATTTCCGGCAGTAATTTTTTTGAGGATAAATATAGTGTACATCTTTCTCTCAAAATATCCGCCGCCCCGTCCCTGATATATGATTCCGTCGTTTGTATCGTCGATGGCAAAATATGCTTTCTTTCCCCTGAAAGAACTGAGTACTTCTTCCATGTTTGCCAGTCCGCTGACTTTGCAGGGGTAAAACTCATTGTCTTTCGAAATTTTAAGCTTTTCAGCTATGCCGGTGAAATAGGTGTATGCATTAAACTGGATTCTCATTTCTGTTTCATTTTACTTAAACGTTCTTCCATTTCTTGTATTTCTTTGGCTTTCCGGTTTAACTTATCAAAAGCCAGCCACGAATCTATATAGAATATCTGCTCTGTCTTGGTAGCGTCGCCACCATCCAGAACATGAAGCATATTATTAATATGCTCTCTCATTCTTGGCGGCTCTTTTCTGTCTGTTGGTTCCCCAATAGCCTTTTTAAAGAAATACGGGAACTGCCGGGATAGCATTTCTTTAAATCCCATATAGACAATAAAAACGGAGAAACGGGATACTGCCGGTATCTTCCTGAACCTTCGGGCTCTTTTTTCAGTTTGGCTGTCGTCAAACTCTATGCCTTCCGAATAGATCACAGCACAAAGCATATTCAGAAATCTTTCGTCTTTAGTGTAGAGAAAAGCCTGATAATAGTTTTCGGCTGCTAACCATTGTTTAAAAGGTATACCCTCGAATGTGTGATTAACAGGACTGAATCCTGCTATTGAACTCAAGGGTTTTACATCGCTGATATTTTCAACGATAAATAGCAGTCTCTGAGAAAAGTCCTGTACTTCGTAATCCAGTATTGTAAAATTATTTCCACCGGATTTGCAAAACCATAAACCGGACGACGTTTTACGAATAACCTTTATTTTAGTGAAAAACAAAAAGCATTTAGCCAGTATTTCATCCTGGGAGTTATCCATCAGGAATAGCTGGCAAATAAACAGGAATTGTTTCTCAGTGAGTTCCTTCCATGATTTCGGTAATGTAAAATCAATATGTTCAACAACAGACAATTTCATTCGCATATACGTAGCGTAACAGGCAAACATAATTATCCAGGCTATAATAGCGATAATGATAATAAGTAATATTTTCATGGCTTACCAAACAAAAATTGAACTATCCTTCGAATTCTGAAACTTGTCACTGATCTTGAGCCTGTAGGTTTCCGAGTTTTTATATGCCGGATATTGGTCTAAATCTTTC
This sequence comes from Indolivaga macrotermitis, assembly GCF_900128985.1. GTDB lineage: Bacteria > Bacteroidota > Bacteroidia > Bacteroidales > Dysgonomonadaceae > Dysgonomonas_A > Dysgonomonas_A macrotermitis. The sequence goes on from NZ_FQUC01000001.1 coordinate 733,980, forward strand.
ACCATAGTATTAACTATAGTTTCTAACATGGGATATACATGTTCCTTTTTCAGCATCAAACCGATCACGGAATACAAAAACAGCAATACTACCATGTCTGAATCGGTCAGGTCTTGATTACGCCTCTTTTGTATCAGTTCATCCATATATTCAGGACTTATCATCTTGGCAATTTGCATTTGATAAGACATTAACATAGGGTGTAATTCGTCCAAAGTATCTCTCTGAGCGTCTTTTCTTCCGTATTTACGAAGTGAAGCTGCAGTCATTATCAGACATTCAGTGTACCGGTTGTAATTATCCGATTTCTTCCAAAGCAGGTTGTAATCCTGGTTTTTAAATACCATAAGAATAAGCATATCCACAGCCTCACTGTATCTGGTCTTAACCCAATTCAATAACCTTTCAACGCGCTCTTTCGACGCCGGCGCTTGATTCGAATTTGACACTACTGCAAAACCGTTAGGTGTTTGTATCAGGTCAACGAAAGGAATACAGGAATAATAAGCGCTACAGGCAATAACCCGGGCAATACTATCATGCAGTTCCTGATCAGTTCCCATTTCGGCAAACGAAAACAGGTCAGCACCTAATAATTCATCCTTTACCCATATTTCTGACTCTTGCAGAAACGGTTTAATAATATCATAATCTGACATCTTATCATCCGGATTATATCCGTAAGCTGTAGGAATAAACGAAACGAATTCGTCAATCGAATTTATAATCATATTCTTTAGTTATTATTGGTTGTACGCATTGTATTTTCTTCCGTATCCTTTCCTTTGTCAAGCGTTGTGAGGGTAATTACCGGAACATCGAAAATAATATCATCCCATCCGTTAAACTCCTTTATAACTAAATAAGGCTCTAACAGAATGTCGTGATATGGCTTTTCGAGCGATTGTTTGATCGTAAATAATTCCCGTTGTACCGAACCCTGATAACTTCCCTGTGATTTACCTGGTGTTGCACCGATCATAGCCGGGTGTACAGCATCTGCATAACACATCATGTTAGAAGCTTCTGCCGAATCATCAATAAAATCACCACCTTCTTTAGTTGTATCTACTAAATTGATTCGTATATACTTGATTTCTTTGCCGGATGGGTCGGTGTAATAATCACTGATCCAAACTTTATCTGATTTTTCGAGGCCTGTAAGAAACTCCTCTATATCCTTCCATTGCTTTTTAACCCGGTCTTTCTTGGCTTCATCGGTTGTAATACCTTCGTTTTTAAACAGGTTTTTCCAGTACTCAGTATGTATTTCCACATGATATCGAACTTTAGTACCATTCTTTAATTTGGCAAGTTTTACGATAGGAATGTATCGTTTGTAGCTATACCAACCGCTGTGAAATATAGAGTAATAAGGCGGTATTGGATAGTATTTATCTTCTACCGTCGGAAATTTGTTGATTATGGCAAACTTTCGAGTATTAGTCGGTTTCCGCATTTTTCCATCATCATCAGGTATCTTTCCTAATCTTACCTCCAGGTCGCCGATGGGATTGTAATAGTCCAGTACTTCTATTATTTCCGTATCTTCTTTTTTAGGTGTATTATCACGGAAGTTGGCATAGTACAGGTGTTCGATTTGCCCCGTTTTAGGATTGCACGATTCAAACCGGCAGTGACACGCTTCCTTATGTACAATCCGTACAATCTTACTGCCTTCTTTGTTGAGAATAATAACAGAAACAGTGAACAGAAAATACTTCATGTCCACACACTGATCGAGCAGGTATTTAACCGGCCTGTTGTATTTAAAGAAATCAGTAATTTCCTTATCTGCTATTTTCTCGTTATTTTCTTTCTTGAATGTAAGCCCGGAAGCGTAACAGGTCAAAGCATTAAAATGCTTATTTTGTGCCAGTACTTCATCTGCCTTAATTAAATCTATGGTATTGTACGGGCGTTGGTTCGATGCACCCCACGGCACATAACCCCGTAAGCTTTCATAACCTGATATTTTGGTAGGAGTTGTTTTCGAATCATCCGTAATATCGGATAACATAGAGTCCAATTCCCCGAAATCAATCGTATTAATATAGGCTGCATGACCATTACCTAGGTCAATAACTGCCGAATGATATCCTAAATCTGTAATATTTCTGCTCATAATATAACTTCCTGATTATTAATTTCGAAAATAAAAAATGCTTTTATCTTCCGTATTTCCCCCGAATCCAGGAACCGGATATTAAAAGTATTCCCTTTGAAATTGCTCGATGTGCAGATAATGTTCCGGCAGATCATTATTGAGCCGTCTTTCTTCCAGCACTTCATAGATGCAATTTCAGTATGAGAATTCATCAGCCTGCGTACCTTGCTTATGTGTATATATTCTTTCATCAGTCAAAAGTTAAGTCGAATGTCATATCAAAAATCCGATGAATAAAACCTGCAAAGTCTATTACGTCCTGAATACGCTGCGAAATTCTATATTTGAATTCGAACGAAGGAGTTTCCGTTTTGCTGCTACTGCGTTTTACAGTCTGATCACTGATCATTATTCGTTTACCGATAAGCGTGTCACGCATTTCAAAAACATATAGCGACGAGAATAATTCCAGTTCAAGCCAGTCAGCTGTGAGCCGTTCCAGTACACCTGTGTTCGCTGTATATTCTCTGTAGAAATCAATATTATATTTGTTATACTCACCTCTGATCGTTCCGATATCGTTCGTGTATTTAGGTTCCCATTGCAGTACACCCGAGATAGAAAAAGTTTCCAGTACTCCGAAATTATTTGAAAATAGAACCGATAATGCACTGCTTTCCGATAAGTTATCAATCCAGAATGTCATAGACCTGTCACCGCACGAAACTATATAACGCACCAAGACGAGATTTTCAGCCTCATAATTACCGGGCGACACGTCCAGTAAAGTAACCGTGTCCTTAGTAACCTGATTACCGGCTATATCCTTTTCAGAATACGTTTGTGTCTCATTATCCCGGTAATAAGCTTTCACATTAACCGTGTCTTCCGTAAGAGAATAAACCGATACATATTCCTTGTTATTAGGACGGGTAACCTTATCCCCCATCAACAGAGAGAGAAACTTATTAGCAACAAATTTCGGGGCGCTTACATTTATTTCAGATCTGGATAATATCAGTCTCGATGTATATTCCAATGTTTCATCATCCACCACGAACGAAAAAACAAAGTCGCCTGTTATTACCGGTTCGAGGTAACCGCTCAAAATCTTTTGCAGGTTCAGAATATAAATTTTCGAATCATTATCAGGAGTGTACAGCTCCGATAAGATTGCTTCATTTTCGCCCGATTCCGTTACCCTGTATAGCACAAACTTTACGTCACTATCGGACGAAAGAACGATATTTGATACCTGGCTCGAAAATGCCAGATCGGGGATAAAAGTCTCTAAAATCATTTCTCGAAAATATTTATACCAAAACCGACAACCGGTTTTTTATTAGCAATATCATAACCGGCGGAAAATACAAACCTGTTACGCTGCCATGCCAGGTTAACAATCCCTCGTGTATCAGCATTTATACTCAACCGGTCTTTAGGTATCTTATACCGGGTTACTTCCGGATATTCGAACGTGTAATACACCGATCTGCCTGACAGGCTGTTTTCGGTGACTGTATCTGTAATAGAAACTATCAGTTTATCGGTATTAATAACCGTGTCATTCCTGTACACCTTTTTCGAATAATAATCAGCTATAACAGCCTGAGTATCTATTTCGGAAGGAATAATAGCCGGGATTATCTCGATAGGATAGGGAATAGGCACATAAACAGAATCACTTTTCCGGATAGTGTCAATACGCACAATTTCGTAACTATCTGATTTTTCAGATCGGATATCCGACAATTTCCAGAACAAAGCAGCTGTAGCCACACCGATCAAAAAGCAAATGCCGTAACTCAAATATTTCATAGTCTATAAGTTTTAAGCAAATAAACAAAGCATTACCTACAGCCGAAAAGACAAAAAAGACCTGTCAGTTACGACAGGCCTTCTCTCTATTGTTCTGGACTAGGTTTTTTTAATCTTTAATTTGGTTTTTATTATCTTCCTTCAACAGCCATACCGGTTTCTGATCATCAAAACCGATCCGGTAACCGAACTGAATCATTCGCTCCGAAATTCCGTCCGCGCTGAAAGAAGCCATCCCCGACAGATCGAAAGCTATTTCTTCACTGCTTTTCCTGATGGTAGTATCCGAATCATTTGCCTGTAGGAATTGCCCGATGTAGCGCGCAAAAATAATATCTCTGAAATCCTTATCCTTATTCTTACTCATTGTGTCCGGTATTACTTATTTGTTGCAACAATTGTTTTATCAAATTTAAATCACTCAGATAATCCATCAAAGTATCCGCCGACTTCTGGATATGGTCCTTTTCGCTCAAAATCAATTCTATCGTACTCTCTATAATCTTCACATGAGTACCTTCACCCTCTTGAATATCCTTTATCGCAGATATGGTATCATTATTATTTATAATCGCACCACCTATATTTACATGATTCTTCATAACCCGTCTTTTTATTTTTTTATTACTTAAATATCTCACTCATATATTAATCCATTACTAATAGACCGTATAAATATTTTGAGTGCTGATTATTCAGTATCGATATCCGTCTGCAGGTCAACCTGTAACCTGTGATTTCCAAGTTCAAACATGTGCGAAACCCCATTATCCAGTATAACACGAGTATACTTCACTTTCGAATCATGCGATAATTTCGGGTTCTGGGCAATACAAAGATTGATTTTCTCAACAAATACATGTAGGTCTTCTAACATGTCACGGACCTCAATTGTTTTACGCCGTACCTGGGCATTTGGAATTTTTGTTTTCATAAAGCTGTATTTTTTAAATTTATTATATCGTAATTTTCCGGCCATACAGAACAGGCATATTTCCAACCTTCAAAATTTACATCAAAATTAACAACACCGTTAACTTTTCCCGGTTTTGTATGGCTTGCAATCTCATCACCGGACTTTAATCCCAAACGGGTTAATTCATAGTCTAACTCACCTTTTAACTTTATCATGATATTATTTATTTTTCTGATTTATAACTAATTCTAAAATGTTCACCTAAGAATCTAATTAGGCTTTGATGTTTTTCTTCGTTGCTGGGTTTATTAGAAACTTCAAGTCTTACTAATTCATCAACACAATCAATAAAGAGACTACTGTAAGCATATCTACAAGCTACGCACTTCACACTAGTATGGTAATTATCCTCTTCGTACTGCTTGCATTTAGCTATATCCCTTTCGTCTGTGATAACTATATCTTCAATAATTACCCTATGAATAGTCGGTAATCCTTTTATTTCTGTTTTCTCAATTCTCATGATTATACATTTTTATTGTTTCATTATTCTTATACAAATGTACATATAAAAATATACAAAACAATAATTTTGGATAAATATATTTATACTTTAACTAATTTTAGTATATTTATATTTATCTAAAATATAATTAATCTTACTTTTGTGTATAAATAAATATATACACATATGAAATTAAGAATTCAAGAGGTATTAGATCAATACAATATCTCAGCAGCTGAGCTAGGTAGAAGAATTGGTGTATCAAGAGCTAGTATATCAAATACCATAAATAATGGTAATCCTGGCGCACAAATGCTCATAAAATGGGCGGAAGCGATCGGTTGTAAAATTTCTGAATTTTTTGAAAAGCCTCAAATAGAAGGAACGACAGGATACATAGAACATAATGGAGAAGTCTATAAAATAAATTCTATCTCCGATATTGAAAAGCTATTAGACGATATAAAAAAATAGCAACCGTGGTTATTATAACCACGGTTGCTACTGGTAAAAAAAGAGGTAAATATTTCTATATATCTCTATTAGATTGGCACATCTCCCGGAAATCCTTTTCAGATAATATACGTACCGATTCACCGTTAGCTATCCTTTTTTCAGCAGCTATATGTTTACTGCTTTTTTTAGCACCTTTAAGAGCCGCTTCATTTTGGATCCCTACAACTAGTATTGTTGTTTTGGATGTAAAGGATGTATCAACGGCACAACCGGCTTGTGATGCAATAATACTTAAATCTTTTTTAGGCAAAGAAAAACTTCCTGTAAATACAGCCACTTCACCATATAGATCACCATCAGGATTTCCTTCTTTTTTTATATCATTCTTATATCCGGCATAATCTCGTTCTCTCACCGTTATAGGTTGATTTACTCTAATCAGCCAATTCAATACATCTATTTGTGTCTTTTCTATAGCATGTAGTAATATTTGCCCGGTGGCTATTGCATCGTTCAATGCATCATGATGCTTTAACTTTATATTTAGGAATTCAGAAACAGGAACGAGTCCATATCCACTGTCCTTGAATTGTTCCCATGTCCTTCTAACTATTCTGGCAGTATTTAGCCAAGCATTTACAGGTAACGGATCAAGACTATACTTTTCATTTATTTTTGAAAGAGCAATCTTATCGAATGCTGTGTGATGGACAACAACCATGCCATTAACTATTTCTTTAAGCCGATTGTATATTTCGGGATATTTTGGTTTGCCCGATACCATTTCTTCAGTTATTCCATGTAAACTGACATTAAAAGGATCAAACCAGTCTTCCGGATCAATAATTAAGTTCCAAGAATCTACTATTTGTCCATCTACAAATTTTACAATCCCAATCTGACAAATACTATCAAGGCTGGGATTTGCTGTCTTTACATCTAATGCAATAAAATCTTTTTCCATTATAAAAAGTATTGTTTGTGCAACATTATAGTGTATTATATAGTCTATAAATTAGACTATAAATTTAAATAAAAAAGTATCTGTAAAAACGGAAATTCCCGTTTTTTATAAAAAAAAACAGTTGCCTTTGTCATAAAGGCAACTGAATAAATTTAGATGGTTAAAAAAATATTTAGAAACCGAGAATTCTAGGTATTTAAATATAAAAAGTGAAAGAGACTTATTTATTAATCAGGCATATTCTCTATAATATATAAACCGTCTTCAAATTTAAGAACCTGTTTGCTATTTTGTTTAGGCATAACTATATTAACATTCTTGGTTATTTCATTCTTGAAATGTTTAAAATTATCATTAAAATACCATTCAATCAATAGCTTTTCCCTTTGCCTAACAAGCTTAAGTTTATTATTATATATGGGATATCCATCCTTCAAATTTCCTTTAAATAAGATGGTATATTTCGAATTCTCGACAGGCATCTGTAATGCTGCAATTTTATATTCAATCTTATTATCATCAAATTTTAATACCACTTCATAAATTGCATATGCCGGTTTATCATTACCCGGTTTCTGTATAGTAATAAAGTTTGTATCATCAATTCTGAAAGCAAGCGTCTTATTTTTAGTGTATTGAACAATATCCTGTCTTTCATTTATCAAATATCGGTATGTAACATCATATAACAAATCCTTTGTACTGTTAGGTATAGTTATAGCGACAGATTCAATGTTTTCATCAAATTCAGACCGTAGTCCATCCGGAGTAACCATAAACTGGGCATGTCCAGAAACAAAGAATATATAAGCTATAAATAATAAGAATATTCTTTTCATCGGTATTATGTTGTTTGTAAATAATTTGCTCCTGCAAATATATAGAAAAGTCAAAAAAACTATACATATTCCAGATAAGATATATAATAAAACAAAAAAAGGCGAGGAAAAACTTCCTCGCCGATGGTGTAAACAAATATCTTTGATCACTCAAAGTAAAATAAAAATCACTTAAATTCGACAGCCAGTAATTCTTTACCTAACTCATGTACGGCATCTTTTATTTTATTAGTTTGTTCCTCAGATGCAAAAGCCAGTTTATTTTTATATTGGCGTACTAACGATTCGTTGATACCTGCTTTGGCTGCTATCTTGGATATCTTGATACAGTCAAAATCTTCAAAGAATGAAGGAATATCGTATTTAAAAACAAATTCCGGATTATCCAGTTCATCAGGTACGGCGTTCCCTTCATCCGTATAAATACTAACCAATAGCTGCAACGCTTCGTACATATCGGATTTTGCAGCTTCAACGGTTTTACCCATTCCTGTAAGTCCGTGATCTATCAGGTTAGTTACATATATACCGTAACCGTCTTTTCCTTTTTCGATGATAGCTATCAGTTTCATAACTAAAATTATTATAATGTATATTTTGCAAACAAATGGCAGGTCTATTTCAGACCTGCGCTCTTTTCGATGCTTCTTTGAGTACCGATAGGGACTTCCTCGCTCATGTGTCTGCTTACAGGAAACTTTTTATCAGTTATCGGACTGTAATAGATATCATGATTGGCTCCGTTCCTAGTTACGTAACAACCGATACGCTCGATTCTACGTCTTAGTTCAGATACTTTCATAATTCAAAGAACATTTGTTTACAATACAAATATAACGTTTTTGTTATAAATACGCAAGTTTTTTTATAACATTTTTGTTATAAAAGTAAATGTTCTATTTAAAATACATATAAAAAGGAATATCCTTTTTAAATCGCTTTATATTAAGCCATTACCATAACAAAAGCTTAAATAATGTTTAACTTTATTTCGTTTTTCCGATTAATAATCAGTTATTTAGCTAGTTATTAACACTTTTTGTGCTTCTATTTTTGAAAAAATCAGAAGTTAAACGAAGTTGACCCCGACCTCGCCCTGTCGCGTCTTTGTAATTACCAGGGCGGTAATCGACCTTATATGGCAAAGTGTTAAAATATGTAAATATTTGTAAATGTTAAAATTTGTGTGAATTTTAACATTTGAACGGTTGTATGGCATGCTTATATATACCACTATGATAGGATATTAGATGTGTATTTATACCTCCTAATACGGGTAAAAAAAGGACGGTAATGAGCTGTCATTACCGCCGGATGGTATAGAGTAGGAGATAGGGCTATCTGCCTCCCATATGTGAGCCTGTGAATATTCCGGATGAATTGTAAGGAAACTTATTCATACCGATAACAAGAGTATCATAAGCGTCTGTTCCATCAGTGCGATACTCTAACTTATCTTCTTCCGATTCAGCCAGCTTTTCGCCCGATTTATCCTTCTTGAAACCTTCTGAACCGTTACGTGTCCCTGTGTTCTCAAGTGCTACAATCAATTCCTCGTTATTCTCTTCATTGATACGGGGTGTTAATCCTCCTTCAACCTGTCCTTTCAGTAGACGATTTATTAATAGGTGTTTCTCTATATGTTTCATAGGTTGACCGATGTAAATTAACTCAACCGTCCAACCGTTCTGATTGAAACGCATTTCGGCAACCGATTTAAAGTCTTCGTCATTCACAGCATAGTTAGATCCTAATGCTGTCGAATCGTAATAGAATACTACTGTCTTTTTCATGTGATGCCTGTAATAATAACAGAAATCATCTATAACCTCGGGTAGTTTTCTTTCATACTTGACATAAAAGCTTTTAAGGACGTTTATCCATATTCCCTCAGGTTGACCTGCAACTATCCAGTTAATGTTAGAATTGTAGTCCATTGCCACGCATATAGGCTCTAAGGGTTGTATATCCCCGTCCTGTAGTGAACTGTTGTCCTGAATTGCTTTCAAGTTGTATTCCAGGTCTTGGAGATAGCTATTGTTATTTCTGGTGTAATAATGTATTTTGCTGTTTAGCGCCGCATAGAACCCGTCTCTTAACGTCCCTAACCTCTTACATAAGATGGAGGTTTGAAACACGATAGGGGGCAAATCACGCTTCATTTGCTTGATATAATTTTCACCCAGGATTAACAGGTTTTCGATACTAGACCATTCCCCGTAATATACAGCTGCACGTCTGAATTTGGATAGTGATTTTGATAAGTATTTGTAATAAGATGTTAGGTATTTAGGTATCGGCTGTTCTTTCTTCTTATACTCCTGTATCTTGTTCCTGATCTCCCATAGTTTGTAAATAATGCCGTGTATGGTATCAATCAGTTCCAGATCCATTTTCTCTTTATAGTTTAAAAACCATGAACCCTTTTTGGATGTGGGCATATCGGATATGATTAACATTCCGTGATGATATGGAATGTGTCCGAAATGGGATTTAATGCCACCATTAGCAGGAAAGGTTTCATCTTTCAATTTTTCGAAATCTAAGAACTTAGCTTCATCGCAAAGCAGCCAATCAAGGGTTAATGAATTAGAGGAACCTGTAATGTCCTGAGAGATGAAATACTGGATAGAGCCATTATACCAATATATTACATGTTCGTAATTAGCCGGCTCAATAATAGGTTTGGCGAATCCCAGGCTTTTAGGCGGTTTGCGTCCTATCACATAATGCAGATCGCGTTTAAAACCAAAAGAGTTAAGCGCATTGAGTGTACCTGGTAATGTGTTGGTTAATCCCCGTTTATAAGAAGGAAAAACGAAAGCACCCGATGAACGGGGCATCTTTTGTGCGTTACGTTGCACATAAGGGCCTGCAACGCCGTGCGTTTTCCCAATACGCCGCCCGGCTACAAAAACAGTAGTATGAGCACCGGTGTACATAACCAACTGTTGGGGTGGGTTAAAGTATATTTTCTTACGGTTACTCATAATCTTTCGTATTCTCTAATAAACTGGGATTAATGCCGATGTCTTCATAGTCTACATCTTCAATATCTGTCATATACTTTTGTTTCATGGCTGCTATCTTCTCCTGAATATTGGCTATCGGTTTAATTCCTATTACAGTCGGATCAGATGTAGGCTCATAATTTTGCGGCATAATATCCTCCCATGGAAACTCTAAAGAATCTTCTTTATCGAGTTGGTTATATTTAGCGTACTTGTCACCTGCCATTACTTCAGCTATGGGATTCTTTTTTATCCTGGCAAGTTCGAAAGCTTCAAGAAACATGGCATTAGCCCTGAACCGGTGGAAAGCTTTAGTAGCGTTGTTAAAATCACCCAGAAGTTGTTTTATGATTCTAATGTCCTCATACGCTTCCGACATGGAAATATTGAACATGCTGGTAAGCTTGTCCCTCATTTCCTTGTCTTTCTTTGTAGGATAATCATTCCAGATAGTATAGATCGAGCGTATTCTTTTGATACGTTCGATTATTTGAGGTGGAATACCTATTTTTTTTAAAGTATCCACATCATCGAATAAATGCCGGTGACATATATCTATTGTTTTCTCCTTACGCATGCCTATCAGTTAAATAGGCTTGCATCCGTTGCAAGCCTATATTTTTGAGTATCTGTTTGTTTTTCTTTTCACTTCTCATTTAGCGTAATAGTCAGTCCTAAGTCCTGTAATTCTTTTTCCTGATCAGGGTCGAATGATTCACCGGCAGCTTTCATTAAGTCATACCTGGTTTGCATATTGTTTTTCAGATTCTCGTATCCGGGTATATTACCGGTTGTTTTCAACTCAAGTAGTTTAGCCTTGTTTCTACTGAGGTATGCCCGGTGGCTGGTAACTTCTTTTGCTGACAGTGGTGTGACCGCTGTTTTTTCTGGTTCAAGTTCTTCTACCTTGGCCGTATTACCATCAGGTATAGGAGCAGCGACAGCTGTGTCGTAAATATCCCAGTTCCGGCGAATTGTATCATCATAAGCCGCTAACTGTTTTAAAAACGGATACCTGTCACATGGTCTTTCGTTAGCCATCAGTTTCAATTTCTCATGCGTTGACCTTACTTTGGGGTATAAGTCTTCATTTTCGTTGAAAGCTGCTATTGCAACATCCGGCAGCTGGTCGTGATCTTCCCTTTTACCTTTTGTTTTTTCGAGATAAACAGGCGCAACTTCTTTGTCGAACTTTTCTACCTTATCATCCAATTCTTTAACTTCTTCATCCGTCAATGATTTCAGTTCAGTATAATTCGATTTCGCTTCCAGTAATTCAGCCTGTTTTTGCAATTCGTAAATCAGTTTTTTACGGTATTTTTCAGGATTCCGGGTTATATTCAGGTATAATATCCGGTTTCTGTTCAAACTAAGCAGGAGTTTTGCGCCGGCTTCGATATCGGGCTGATCAGCATTGAGCCATGCCTTTACTTTTTCCAAATACTCAAGGTAATTCATAAAAATGATTATTTATTATTTGTAGACCAAACCTAGTAATTACCGGAAAGCTGCTAAAAGACAAGAGAGGCTTTGCCTATGGCAAAACCTCTCACACCTAATAACTAAAACTAATATCACTTATGAAAATATCACGCACCACTCTCGGGCGCTTCATCGGGAGTTTCGTTTATAATTCCGTCTTCCGTTCTAATTTCCCCTTCATAGAAGGGAGCCGGACATATATCGGGAACCTGTATTGTCAGAGTTGTACCTTTTTCGTCTGTAGCAGCTGCACCTAATGCCGTTGCTACATTTGTTTCGGTTTGATACATCTCATTACCCAATACCCTGTATTTACCGCCTGTTTCCTGCACGATATATACATAATCGTCGTTATTAGCCAGGCGTGCGAATCCGGCGGCATCCTGATCAGTATTCGGAACAACAATAGTAGCCTGATTAAGGTATGTTTTAGAGGGTTTTGTACCCTGTGATTCACTGGTTACAGGTGACCGGCTGATAATAATATCCATACGATTCCAAACGGTCTCAGCTGCCAGGGCAAAGTTACCCTGATAGGTAGCCATTTTACCCATTGTTTCGCCGGCAGCAAGTGTACTGGGAAGCGTGGGCCATGCTAAAATATTACGCCGGGGTGTGAAAAATACTTCACTCCTGATACCAGGAGTATTTATTTGCCCGTCACACCATTCTAATGATGTCGGGCTTGTAGCTGTATCGCATTTTGTTGCCATGGTTTAATATTTAAGCAAGTTTACCAATCATCAATCTTTCGGGCGAAATACTTTCATATTGTGTTCCGAAAAACATAGCTGCAGACAGAGTAAGGTAGAAAGCCGAAAAGCGGTCTACATTAATTAATTCCTTATTCCCCCATTGGTCACAACCAACCAACATATTAGACTGTGTGGTTAATTGGATATATTGAGAACCTTTCTTCGAAGCAAGAGGAACTAATTCACATCTATTGTCTGACCCTTCGAGAAAAGTCTTTTTATACTCGGTATTATAAGGAGTGGCATTTGTGGTGGCTTTATAATCTTCCAGATAGAAGTTATAAATGTTACGTGGGATAAACATTTTTACCTTTTCTTCATCCTGCAATTCATCAGTAGAACTATTGTAAAGTGTTTTCAGCCCATCTACTGAATTGGTGACATCAAGAGGCGTACCGAAAGCAAACAGGTTATTTTTTGCAGCAGATATAGTACCGGCTGCAATTTCTGTCGTTGCTATGGTATCAAAACCATTGAACAACTCTAATGTTGTGGTTCCGGTGTCAACTCTAGATGCGGTGAATAAAGATTTATTCATGTTTTTAGAAATCTGCTTTATCACATACGCAACAACCTGATATGCGATGGGAACCCCTTTCAAAGCTTCACCACTATTTACCATGCTGCCGTATATAGAGCCAATAACTTGGTTTGGGTCAAATTTCTTCACAACATTACCAAAGAATGTTTCGAGAGTACGACCTACGATCTTTACATCGTCGGCATCTTCCCTGTCTGCATTGTAAGGTCCTAGTTCCGCACCACCGGATAATTCACCAACGGTTTCTTTACCCTGAATACCGTACCGAACAGTCATGTGCTGAGTCGATCTTTCGAGTGCTATAATAGGCATCATCAGGAGTTCTTTACGGAACTTCTGAGCCGATTTAGCCAGGTCTTCGGGGCTTACTGTAATTTTAGTTGCCATATATAAAAAGAATTAGAATTAATCAGGAAGATTATCATACATTTTGCGAGCTGATATTGCTGCATTCAGAAACTCGGTGTGTTCATCACCAGTGCCTTCACTGTCATTGTCGGTTTTAGAATTTACCGGATTGGTTGTGTCTCCGGCAGAACCTTTTAGGTTTTTCACCTCGGTTTCGAGTTCTGCTATTTTATTTTCTTTGGTTGTTACCAAAGCTTCTGCATCGTTTTTAGCCTTATTAGCTGTTTCGATGGCAGAATTGATCTTTTCCACATCATCAACAGAAAGGTTTACCTTTTTGTCGATTTCTTCAACACCTTCTTTATTCAGAATAGTATTGATATGAGTAAATTCCTTTCTCATATTAATAATAGGGTTTTGAGGGTTATTATCTGTTTGATTATCTTTTGGCAGGATAGCGTTTTTCAGATCGGCAAAACCATCTTTTATAAGCTGAAAGATGGAATCATCTTTCTCGTTAAATCTTTCAGGAATAGGTAAGCCTATTGTGTTGAAACGGGCTTTCATTTCAACCGAATTGAGTTTGGTGGATTCATGCTTTCCAAATACTTCATCAACAAATCCCCATTCTTTAGCCTCCTGAGAAGTTAGCCATGTTTGCTCTTTCATCAGGTTTAGTATTTCTGTAATACTCTTACCCGATTTGTTAGCATACTTACGAGCTATAACTAAGGTTACTTTTTCATTTTCCTTTTTCTCCTTGGTCAGCTGGTCGATCACTGCCTGGATATCGTCCTCATTCATATATCCCCATTCGTCGACCCAACTCATAGCTTTATGAATCAGATACAGCGAGTCCACATGTGCTCTTACTTTGTTTGCTCCGAGAGTCAGTACGGTAGCAGCCGAGGCGTTGAATGAAAACAGGTCGACAGTGATGTTTCCATGTTCTTCAAACTGAGCCGAAATGTCAAGGGCATGGTTTACATCACCACCTAATGAATTTACACGAGCCGTTACAGGTTTACCTTTGTAATTAGCCAATATGTTTTTGATGGCTTTTTTCGAACCCGTCCAGTCACCTATGTATCCGTCGATGTCTATTGCGTATGCCATATAAAAAAAGTTACATTGAGATTATTTCACAATGCAACTTTACGGATAATATATAGCAGGAAAAAAGACTGTTATTTGCGTTTATTTTTCATAAATTCATACATTTTATATATATCTTTTCTGCTGACAGCTATGTTTTTAGCTGCGTATGCGAGTTCTTTAAATCCGGCTGATAGTTTTATCAGAGTTTCGATACCTGTACTTCTTGTTGCTTCTATAAATTCATTTGTCGCTACTTGTAGTTTATAGGATTATATTGCCTTAGATTGTATAAAAACTCAATATCAGAAAGTGATAATTGTTCAAAATATACTCTAAAGTCTTTGTAGTAAGTTAAATAATAGAAGTCTCTTAATAATTTCAGTTCGTTTTCTGTAAACATATTATATCGAGTATACTAAATATATTTATATATGTGATTTCATATTCGGATATATGAGCCTCGGTAGCGTTTCCTGGATTCGTATGTTTCACGGTAGCTGCCGGAAAGGGAGCCTTATTAATACCTAGCAGGTATTGATAATTCATTATATCCGTCAACAGGTAAACAATATTTTTATTTAGAATAATACTTTCAAGACTGTAAGGATATACCTCTTGATTGCCGGCTCTGAAAATAAGCTTGGTTGTATATATATTCTGATCACTCACCTTTTTCGTTTCATATTCTACAGATGCCAGGCCTTCTATACATATGGGAGAAAATGTTCCGGCTACAGAGATAAAAACGCCCTGAGTTAGTCTTTCACTATGTCCTATCTGTATCTGATCGGGAAAAGCATATTCTATCTTTTTTATCCCTGCTAAAAAGTTACTCATGTTTGATTTATTTATAAGATTATCAATATTTTAGATATTTTCAGCATTTCATTTTTGTGCAAAAATGCCCTGAAAGTCGTAACATATTTATGTTAAATTAACTAAGTTTAACGTTGTTTTCCTCCATGTATTTTTTACGTGCCCTGTAAAATTTCTGACGTATGGTTTCAAAGTTCTTCTGATCGTCGATATTTGTCATTCCATGTTTTTCACAGTATGCTAATATCAGATCACTGAGAACGATATTAGGGTCACATGAGAGTTCGAGAAGTTCAGTACACATATTGTTAACCAGAATGCTTTCGAAATAGTCAATCAGTAATTTCTTAGAACCGGGATACAGGTAATTATAAACCCGTGGGTCTTTCTCTTTCGACCAGGGTATTTCAAGACGGTAGTATGTGGTAATGTCTTCGTCAGAGAGCGAATCAAGTTCTGTGTCCTTTGGATTTTTGTCTAAAAACCGGCGAACTAATTTTGCTTCCGGTGAATTTGAACTTAATCTGATAGGGTCACCCCAATGATGGGTTACATATTGACCTAAATAACGCTCCATTTTCAAATAAATATAAATCTCACTACTCATAGTTTTTGTTATTTTTATTATTTTAAAAATAGTCAATATTTCTCATATTATCAATATGTTACGTGTTAAAAGTAAACAAAAATAGACTTTTGGTAAATAAAATTGTTTGTGTTTTTTTGCTTACTACATACTACAAGGTTTATATTATTTATATTCAGTGTTTTAGTGTGATTATTCTTGTAGTAGGCTTGTTTTGTAGTAACTTGTAGTAGGCTGTAGTAGTTTTATTTTAAATTTTAAAACTACTACAAAGAAAGTGTTTACAGTAAAGGCTTTCAAGCGTTTTTTTATGCTTTGTAGTAAGTAGTAGTTTTGTTTGCATAGAAAGTATTTCATGTAAACAATATTATATATATAAATAAAACTTATTATTTACTATTTAATATATAATATGTATATATACAAAACTCCCCTGCAACCTAAAAGTAGCGAGTCAGAATTTCACTACTAAAGTTACAAGGGAGTGGGGAACGAATTAAGAGCGTGGGACTATTCAGAGAAAAGTAATGTGCTTCTTTTTCGGGGATCGTAATTTGTATATATTATTTCCTGAACTTCACCAGATCTAATATTATTTTTTTTGACCGGGAACTTTATTTTATACCAATCCGAGTATATTTCATCATATAGATCGCTTTCGTAACTGCTTACCATGGCCAGCCCTTCTATATGGTGTAAACGATCAGCTAACCTCCTGTGATCTTCATCGCTGAATTCAAATTTATAATCATGGAATGACTTCCTGACTTCTTTAGGATAGGGTGGGTCACCATAGAAAAAAGCTTTCGGGTGATCAATCCGGTTAATACAGTCTTCAAAGTCCATACTCATAATTTGACATTCAGATCTGAGGACGTGAGCAACTTTATAAAGGTTGTAAATAGCATTGTTCCAACGTGAAACGGTTTCGCCTCCTTGTGAGTTTACGTGTATCTTAGCCATGTGCCAGCCTTTGTTTTTTCGTTGTCCGCCCAATCCGAAAAAGGATTGTTTCACTCTTACATAGAATCTACGGGCTTGTTCTATTTTGTCTGCAGATGGTTCCCAACAGTTATTGTATTCCGTTTCAGAACATGGAGTTAAAAGTAAAAGCTTAACTAAATCATTTTCGTGATTTCTAAGGACCTCAAAAAAGTTGGTGACATCTTCGTTTATCTCATTAATTGTTTTTATCACACGCCCTCTGTAATTGAGCGAAACAACGGCACTACCTCCGAATAGTTCAACCAAATGGGTAAATTTTTCAGGGAAATTAGAATATAAATAATCGAGGTACGTAAACTTACCCCCAAAATAATTGAATGCTATAATCTTACTTGAATCGTGGCTCATAATTATTCGATAAACTTTACGTGATACCCTTTCAAAGGATTTCCATTGCCATCCCGGTATGATACTTTTGAATATCCGAGGGCTGTGAGTGCTGTACCGATTTTATTTACGGTAAAATCGCTTAGATGTTCCCGTTTTACAAGCTTTCTTAACCGGCTATGTATATCGGTAGCATTTAGATTTTCACCTTCTTCTTTCGATTCGGGAACAGTGAGATACATAAGTATGTACTTCATCGCAATAGTTTCTTCCAGGAATCGACGGTTATACGTTTGAAATTCTTCGAAGTCCGATAAACCGAAAATATAATCAAAGTCGGTTTCTTCATATAGGTTTAGAGCTTCCGCCCATAACTGATCAATGTCTACAACTTTCCTGTAGTCGTGGTTAATATCTTCAAGTTCTATTATACCAAACCGTCTGTATCCGTAACTTTCTTTAAGAAAGCCGCCTTTCTCCTGATTTCTGTTCGAAGTGAACGCTGCACATCCGATCCTGTCTTTTTCGGTCGGATATTCTTCGTGCCGGCGTTTATTCAGAATTGCTTTGTCTGACATACATTTTTTGAACTGGTCGATGTTCCGGTTATTAATCCCTTCGAATTCATCAAAATTGATAAGCATATAACGGGTAAAGGCATCTTCCATTTCGAATTTGCGATCATCCCGGCTTGACTTGACGTGATATTCACGAAGGGATTCAGGCATAAAGAACTCGATCAGCCATGTTTTGCCTATACCTTCCCGGCTATGGATAAATCCCAGTGCAACATCATTAGGTATATTACCCATCCAACAGGCGACACAGGCGACAAACCATTTTTTTAGAAGCTTATCGGTTCTCGATCTGTAGTATTCAGGTGTGTTATCGTCAAAGCACCGGGGTATGATATGCTTTGCTAATAAGTCTATCTGGCTTTCTCCT
Organism: Indolivaga macrotermitis; assembly: GCF_900128985.1. Classification (GTDB taxonomy): domain Bacteria; phylum Bacteroidota; class Bacteroidia; order Bacteroidales; family Dysgonomonadaceae; genus Dysgonomonas_A; species Dysgonomonas_A macrotermitis. The sequence continues at coordinate 752,499 of NZ_FQUC01000001.1, forward strand.
TTAAACTTCTTTCTGAGGTTGTCAAAATAGTCGGTGATAGGATTAAACGGCGTGATATAGTTGGGACTGCGTAATATCTTCCTTAATACTGATTCGCTGACAGAATACCCTTCCGACTTCATGTGTAACCAAATATCATCTGATGATGGAGGAAAATTATACCGGCTTTCATCTTTGCAGCTTATCTTTATTTTGGATGGGTCGTGTGCCGGTATCCGGATATCGTAATGCTCCTGTAAAAATGAAACGATATTTTGTATTTCGTCACTGAATAAATCTTTCTGAGGTTTATTCGTTTCCAACTTATCATATTGTGCCATAAATGATTTAGTCCCTTCCTTTTAGTTATTATCTTATTTCTGATTGCCTGGCAAAACCATGTACGGAACAAAGTCTCTCACATGATTTGGTTTTGGCTGATTCAGGATCGGTGCAATTGTAATAAATAGTTTTCGTTCTCACAGAGACACGTAAACCTTGCTTTTTACACCTGTACACTAAACAGTATATACTATTTTTGGGGTGCGTTTTTGTCTGCTTCATCCAATTCTTTCATTTTATCCATTATCATTTTTGGGAGTTCTAAATCAACCCGGCGGTTATATTCTTCGAACTTCTTTCCATCTTCAAAGCCATCGGCAACGACCCCGGCAAATATCTTATTCTTGAATTCATCTTCATATTGCTTTTTGAGGGCGTCGTATTTTATGGCTATTTTATCAGCTTCTTTGTTTAGAAGACAGTGCCTTTCGTAATTATACATGGAAAAAGAATAGAGTATTTTCTGTGTTTCTAAGGCATTGTAGAACTGAGCATATTTGCCATATTCAGCAAGTGATATTTTTTCATATATTAATTTTAAGTCTGCAATATACAGATGCTTATATTTCTTATATATCATATATCCAACAGCCATCTCTTCCGGCAAACCTTCTTTGATGTTTAAAAATCTCTGAAGTGCACGTATCCAGTCCCGAATATAATATATCCCAGCTTCTCCATCTACCTGATCAGAATATGTAACCTGTATATCTTCTAACGTTACCCTTTTTTTCTGAATAGATTCTTGTATAGTGTTTATATTCGCGAATGTTACCAACAGGTTGCCGGGGTTTACATCAGTCTTGAATTTCTGATAAGTTGGGTATTGTTTTCTTAATTTTTCTTGTGTTGGTGTCATAATGTTCAATATCTTAAATCAGTCCAGTGAATAATTTTTCCGGTATAATTACCGTTAAACCAACGAAAGAAGTCATGAGTAGAATCAAAACCATCATTTCTAGCTAGTTTGACAATCTCAGAAGTACAAAGTATCCTACCATCGACAATAACATTAAAAACCCGAACGAACTCATCTACCCAGCCAGCTTTATGTTTGATTTGTACTCTATGTATCCATCCATGTTTAGAGTCAAATTCATCAATCTCTTTAATTTCTATAGATTGTACTGAAATACAATCTAGTTCATTAAAGCAGTCATAATACTTTGTTCGGGAACCGGTTGTAAGGTGTATTAGTTTTCCAGGTTTCCATCGGTCTGATTTGTCTTCACGGATTGAGTGAACTTTTATTTTATCATCAATTTTGTCGACAAAATCGGTATTTTCACCCCATGGGAATTTTTTACTAAAGTTGAGTATCATAATTAGTTACTTTTCTTCGACAAATACATTTGTCGTATTAATTACTCCGGCACTGTCTTCACTTTTGCCATCCCTGATAAAAAGTTCATCATACATTAAGGCTTCATAACTAACTTTGTGCATGAAAAAACCGTAAGAATGTCCGTTATAATAAATCAGGCATTTAACTACATCAGAGACGCCTTCTATTGGGCCAATTACATCTATTTGCAATGTTTTCTTTTCCATAATACTATTTGATAAAATCTTCTATTTCATATTCTGTATCCATAGCATCATTACTATCTATATTTCTACCTAGCCAATCCCATGCTGTAAGCATTTCTTGATCTTTAGATATATTCATCTTATCATCGGAAAAATTACCTTGTTCTTCTATTTTATTTAATCCATTAAATACTACGTCCGATACTTCGACATTTTCAAGACCTACTCTAAATGTCATTTTTACAGTTAATTCTTTTATTGTTTTCATATTCATAATGTTTTTTATTTAAAAATCTTATTGATAACGGCTCTTTTAGTCTTCATATCCGGATTTACATATACATTCAGAGTGATCGACACATCTGAATGTCCGAGCATTAGACTTGTAGTCTTGATATCTGCCCCAGACTCGATACAATAAGTAGCAAAGGTGTGCCGGATTCCGTGGAATTTAATCCTTGGAATACTGAGCTTATCTAACAGATTATAAAAGTAGTTCCGATACGTACGAGGTTCCGATACGTATTCATTACCAGTTATAACAAATACTTCTTTGTTATTTAATAGTTTATCCACCTTTTTGAATATCTTTATCAAATTAGAAGATAACGGTATATCTCTGTTTGCATTAGCAGTCTTCGGATTTGATATTATGACCATCGAATTACCTCTATTCTTATACTGCCTACCAGGTATTACCATTTCTAAGCCGTCGATATCTGCATATCGTTGCAGTTCATCTTTTGAAAAAGTATCATGGATCTCACCGTCGAAATTAACTCGTTGCATGGTCCTATTCACAGTTACCACACCTTCTTGCAGATTGATATCACTCCATCGAAGACCACATATTTCGCCGATTCGCATACCTGTGTGCATGGCTATAAGTATGCCTAAATTCGGGAAAGAGAAATTATCTTCAAGGTATAATTTCAACTTCTTGAAATCGGGTTTAGCAAGCACTTCTAACTTCTTATTAACATCCTTGACATTTACACGAGGGTATTTAATATAAAATTGCCCTGAATATTCAAATATGCCTTCACGCTTACCATACTTCAATACCATTTGTAAAACAATGAGGGCATCCTTTATTGTTTTCTGGGACATCTTCCCGGTACTGAGCTGTAAGTCTACCCAATCTTGAGCATCCTGGTTTGACACCTGGTTTTTATTGCCAAAATAAGGTAATATCCAGTTCTTCAAGGATAATCTGTAAATCGACAATGTAGATATCTTAATATCAACCGAATGTTCTTTGATCCATAATTCGGATAAGTCTTTAAAATTCATATCAATATTATTTTATGGTTACATCTGTTGCTTTTGCGACAATTTGCATTTTGCCATCAGGATCTTTAACTATTTCGGAAAATTCAAGAGTGTCATCTGTCCTGTTCAACAGAACATACTTCATCTTTATTTCCCGGGTCAAAACATCACCATGGTATACATACCCCATGATACCCCTAATGGATAGATTTAATAGCAGTAATGGGATAGATCGGGGCGATAATTCCCAGCAATAGACCATATGTTTTGATGGTTTATGATCCCATGGGAATGTATATTTGCAGCATCTATTCCACCAGTCGGCGATGATCATACCGCCATTACCGGCAGTCGGTTCATGAATACAGCCTTCAGGATTACCTGTAAGAAGGGAAGCCAGGCGTCCGACCTGATTAGGCGTGAAGTCTTGTTTGCCTTGCCGGCGCTGCGCTAATTCCAACTCGTATATCTCCTGAAACCAGTCATATGACATGTCTTTGTTATTCAGTAATATTAGTTCTCTAAATATCACATCTCTGACCTTTATATCTCCTTCCAGCAGCTTTGTGACAACATCAGGAAGATCGTTGATATCCTCTATGGAGAATAGGTTGCATAGCTGATCTTTAGTCATACTGGATCGTTTTTTTCTGTCAAACCGAAATTCTGGGGTATCTCTTTGAATGATAGCGATCCATTCGATACTAGTTTCAAGGCATCAATAGTAACTTTAGCACTCCCCACTATTTGAGTTGATATGCCTATTATAGCATCTGCCCGCCTGGCTTCCATCTCTATTTTCTCCGGAGTCATATCTTCGTCGTTCAATCGCTCCAGGGCCATGAACAGATGATCATTGAGGTCTGATAGCTTATTCTTTGCCATTTCTTAATGATTTAAGTTTTCTTTTTATTTTTACCTGCAGCCTTTTCGTCTCCACTATTTCGGGTATCGATTCTATATCTGCATTAGTGAGATTGTTTCTTGTTCTCAACAATTCCCGGACATAACAATTTTGCAGATTTTTCCGATGTCGTATTTTGGCATCAGTTCTCCAGCGCTTTACTTTCTCCCTATTTTCCGGATTAGCTTGATAAGCCTTAGCGTATATCTTTTTTTCTTCAATATTATTTTGGTAATGCCTTTTTGCACGGATAAGAGAGGAGCTTTTGCCACAAGGTTTGCAATAGTTACTTATCCTGTTTTTTGCCCGGGATTTGCTGTAGTAGCTATAGTATTCAGTTATATTCTTTGTCTGGAGACAAATAGGACATCGTTTGGTTTCCATAAATCATATAATTTCATTACGTAAATTTGCGGTTTGGGTTACTTGTATTGTTTTTTCCAATCGGGAAAAGCATCACTGGGATTTACTTCTATGCCAAAATCCGCTATTCTATTGATTAAATCATCAGATAAGGTTTCATTTGGTTTAATAAATTCATATCCACTACAAGGTTGATTTTTCGCTTCCAAAGCTCTAATGTCTGAATAAGGTTTACCGACAGAAGTATAATCAGCTAAAACAACAATTTTGCTTATCTGACCTTTCGTGTAAAATATTCTTGTTTCTAAAATATTCATATTTGTATCTATCATTTATATTTCATTAATAATTCCTTTTCGTAACAAATATCTAAGTGTGTCATATATCATATTAAAGTCCAGATCTTGGATAGTATCACAGATATAATCACTCGAAAATGAATCAATGGGCATATCTCCTTTAATTACAGATATTACATCTTGGTAGAATTTCGGAGTATCATTAAATTCTCTCAGTGTTTCAAAATCAACACAGAATCCCCAAATACGAGTGGCAATATGTCTCAACTCAGATTTACTTGGTTCTCTATTAAATCTCAATTGTTTAGATTTTGTCATTGTATCCATTATTTATCTTTATTTATAGTTTCATTTCTTTTCGCAAACGATCAACTTCGGAGTTGAATGCTATCTCAAATTCTTGTTTAGGAATTTCTACCCAATCAGCCGGATCATCCATACATGCTATATGCATTTCTTTATAAGTAACTATATATCCGAATGGACGAAAAGTATCTTTGCTTATAAAATCTATAAACATGTACTTATCTTTAGTGAATTTATTCTGGTAGTATTTACCAACTTTTGGCTTTAGATTTTCATATTTTGCAGCATTACGTGCAGCGACAAGTTCTCTTATTTCAGCCTGCTTTTTCTTTATATTGGTATCTAATTCTTCTACTGTCATATTTTCATATCCATTTTATATAATGGGTTAACATCAATCATACAATCCAAGGCATAGTCTATTACTTCCTGTGACGTCCATCTAAATACAGGTCTTAAAACATCGGTTGCGTATTTTTTACAATATGCTAAAACCTCTTTTCGTCTATATGTATGATATTTGGGGTCTTCTTTTCCTTTCGCCAACCTAGATTTTAAATGATCGATTTTTTCTTGAATAGCTATTATTTTATCATCTTTTGAACCTTCAATCTCATCATCTGGGAATAATTCCAATTGATGATCTATATTAGATTTTAAACCGTCAATGTATTTTTCTAGCTTTTCAAGTCTTGATGTATTAGTTTCTATTGGCTCTAAGTAATATTTGAAATAATTACATTGAGACTCCATTTTTGACCGGTTCTCACTTTCTGAGGCTCTGATTCCTTGAACTACTATAAAATCATCCCTTACTTCATCCAGTATATAATCTATCATCGGGATAGATTTTAATTCAGATGTGCAAAAGCGTCTTTGTGAGGATGGGAACCGTCCTTTTTTTTCTGCTAAATCAATAAGACCGTCATATTTTTTTGATTTCAAGAATATGAATTTATGCCCGGTCTTTTCTTCTAAATATTTGATATAAGAATATGTTAAGTCTGATTCCCAATTAGTGTCACAAAATACTATATCTGCATTTTTATACCCATTGTTTTTCATCCATAACAAAGCGGCTACACTATCTTTTCCTCCGGAACATGTTATTAATAGTTTCATATTTTTAAATAAGGTGCATTGAACTCCTTTAATTTCAAGTAATTCTATTTTGTTTTCCGGATTGTTGATGTCTGTTAAGGTATCTTCGTATATGGTAAACCAGAATCCACTTGAATACTGTTTTTCGTGCGGACAATCAACTAAGTCCGCTTTGATGTGTACATGTGGTTTTGTCTCATAATCTTTGTACACTGATCTAATCTGATATATCCGGTTTTCGTGTCCTTTCCATAAGGCTCTGAATTTTATGCCTGCTTTTAGTGGTATCATAATCAGTTATATTTGGAAGTGTTTTTATTCTTTAAAAGCTTCCATCAGATGAATAGCATATTCTTTCATAACACGTATACTTATAAGAGTAAACGGACTGAAAAATATCGCGATTAAAAGTCCGATAACTTTACTTATCAGTATAAGTAATTCCATCAATAAGGTTAAACCGATAACGAATAAAACCTTTACAAGTATCCAAACTGTACTCAAATATTTCATGGCTTATTTTAATCTATGGTTAATTGTGATTCGTCAAATTCATAGCCTGTTACTTCCTTGAGAGTAATGCCGATACTACCGTCCAGACGTCCAAATCCTTCATTGTTGTTGAAAGCGTCTATAACTCCGAACTCATTATAATTATTGAAGGTTGCTTGTTTTATGGCTTCCAGTGCATATTTTTTCATAACTTCATCTACCGGATCTGCATCTTTATCGTAATTCCAACAGAAAAAGGTTAAAGTTTCATTTGCTAGTTCAGCTGTGAAAATGTCTGTATCTACTTCAAATGAAACTGTTGCTTCTCCGAAGCCATATTCATAATTATATCGTTTTATCATGACTGCTGATTTAAATAATGTCTCTTACTATATGTATGTCTTCTCCTATAAATAATGTCGTAATCATTCCGTTTTCAAATTCAACGATTGCTGCAGGTCTAGAATAGCCGGTAACGCCCTGACCACATCCAAGATCATCGAGCTCAGTCTTAAATCCTATGCAAACAATCGTAACTGTATATGTTGCATTTATCTTAAAGAGTTGAAATCCTTTTTCGACTTGTCTTGTAAACCTTATTTCCTTTTTCATTATATTCCTGTTTTATTTTAAAAATCGACGGCATTAACTGTTGAATCAAAAGATGAATTATCTTGTGTTTCAGTTTTAGCCGGTTCTTCTCCCTGAATTTGTTTTTCAGTTGGTTTAAAAATTGATTTATATCCATTAGCCATAAAGAACTCAAGCATTTCAATAGCTTGCTTTTCGTCTTTATTCGCTAACTTAACTAGCCTACGAAGTATCATGGCTTCATGTCGGGAACCTAAATATGATTTATGGGATTCAGAAAGATAATCTTTATAAAATACCCATATTTCAGCGAACTCAGGTGATTCAAATGGTATTTTTATAGGTATTGGTTTTACGGGCTCAACTAATTTGTCGAATTCGTTATGCAATACAATTAAACGATTCCATTTTTCCTGTATGATCTTTTTAGCCTTGTCATATTTTTTCTCAGACATACATTCAAAAAGATCACCAATGACTTTATGTGTTTCACCTATTGATTTAGAGAGGTTGTCCCACTGTTGTTTCATAAATCAAATTTCTTACATAAGTCAAAAAGGATATCGGTTAACTTTTCGTAATCGAAAAAGTTAAGAGGCTCTGCTATGATTTGCTGTTTTGTATTGCTACCCTCGATAACACTGATTATTTTAGATGAATTCAATTCGTCTAACATCGAGGGCTTTATGTAAAAGTTACAATACAGGATTATACGTGTTGGTTTAGGCACAGGCTCAAATGATTTTTCTGTATATAACCGGATGGCTTCCAATACTTCGGGTTTATCCAGTTCTTTTCTAAAAACCAATTTATCTTCTGAAATTGGAACAAAAGAAATTGTATTTCCTTTTTGTGTAGACCCTATCGTAAATGGTGAATCTTCTGCTTTTTTGAAATTCATAAGTGTAATTGTTTTAGTTAATTATTTGGTGATTTGTCGCTTTCTACTTTAGTTATTTCTTGTTCGATATGTTCCCGTTCAAGTTTTTTAAAATTGTTTGCATTAATTTTTTGATACCACGAAGGATATCCATATTCAAACTTTGCCAAAAAACGATCTCTGATAGCTACTCGATCATTTACGGACAAAGATTCCATCCGTTGTTTGATTGTTAAAGTTTCTTTTTCTTTGCTCATAATATATTTTTTAAACTTATATTTAGACTGCAAGGTATATTTAATTAGACTAAAAGTCAATAAATTTAGACTTAAAATAAGTTAATAAAATGGAAGAATCTATCAATCAGCGAATTGTTCAATATCTGGAATCTAAGGGTAAAAGACAGATTGATCTATTGATAGCAGGATATGCTTCAAAGCAAACTATATCAAATATTTGGAATGAAAAATCTAAACCTAGTTGTGAATTCTTCGAACGGTTGATAAATGATAATAAAGACTTGAATGTAAGATGGCTCTTTACAGGGATTGGTGATATGTTGGAGAAAACTGATATAGCTACTACTGCAATGGTAGAATATCTAGAGAAGAAAATAACAGAAAAGGATATTGAGATAAAAGAACTAAATCAACAGGTCGGTTCTTTGAGGGCGAAATTATCCGGCGATTAATAGACACTTATAATTTAATTTAGACGGCATACACAAAATAGACACTTATAACTGTCAGAATATAAGATTTTTAAAATAAAAAAGGAGCATCCGATATGCTCCACAGGAATTTAGAATCCTCATACAGAAATGTTTGGGGGTTTTTATTTCTTTCTACTACTTATTTTAGCTCTCTTTATACCTTTCTTCTTAGCCCATAAATTCAAATCAGAGTTTTTATCCTTATGCTGTTTCTCTAATTCTTGTTTTGTCAATCCTCTAAAATTTTTAATTGTTATGTGAATGCTTCTTGACATATGGTGATAATTATATATTTATCATAAAACTAACAAATTTCTCATAATCCTTAATAAAAAGAGTTCGAGACTTCGGTGCTGTGCTCCACAGGAATTTAGAATCCTCAGACAGAAATGTTTGAGGATTTATTTGTTATTGATTATTTGTATCGTAGATACTAATATTTACAGGTATTTTCACTTCTTTCTTAATATTGTAAGGCATTTCGAATTCCATGATAATGTATCCGCTTAATTTTTCATAGTTCATATTTAATTCGGTGTCAATGCCCAAATTCTGATACAAAATATTATTATACTCCCATATTCCAAATTCTTGTAAATATATAGCTCTTCCGTTGTTGAAAAATTGCACTTTTTCATTCTTTTCATTGACTAATTCATACTTTTTGAAAGTATATTTTGCAAAGTCCGAAATGTCATCGTCCCTATTTAAAAGATATCCTACTTTATTGTATTCCTCGAGTTGTATCTCAGATAAGGGATATCTAGTATATATTAAGAATTTGTTTGTTGGTTGTCTTTCTATTTCAGTAATATCAGTAATCTGTACTTTTATATTTTGAATGATATTATCTAAAAACAAGTTCGTTTCGGTTTCTGTATATTTATAATTGGATGGATTATATTGGCAGGAATATATAAAAGCTAATAACAGAAGGGGGTATAGTGCTCTCATTGTAAGTTTTAATTATTTTATTCTTTATAAAGTTAGTGATCTATTCAAAATCTACAAAAAATGAGTTAGATGCTTTTGGTACTATGCTTTACGATAAATAATTTCCGACATTAATGAATGTGGAAGTTATTTGTTTTCAAATCTATTCAAATATAGTTGTATCGCTTTTTCAAAATCGGTTTGTTTTATTTCTGCAATGAAATCAAAATTTCTGCAATTGTTAGTGTTTTCAATTTTTCTAATAAATTTCTCTACATCAGATATCTCTTTCAGAGCATATATTCTTTTTTTATTTTGAAAGCGAGCGTTCCACCAATTTTTATATAATTCTGTTGTAAACAATTCTTTTTCGACTTGAATAACCAAACCTATAGATATTAGATGTTTCAAGCCATCAAAAAATTCATCATAAGTCATAACTGCATGATTGGAGTAATCGGCATATGCAATAACATTTATTAGATTAAAGTCTTTACTATTATTCTCAGTATGAAATATTGAGGATATTAACCAAGACGCGACGAAGTATTTATCCATAAGTTCGGGTATACCTATAAAGCTAACATATTTCACAGAATCCCCATTAAAATGTTTTAGGGTTTATTATTTTACTTAAGATTTTTATCAGATAAAATGCTGGATTAATATCAGTCTAATTTAAATCGCATATTTCTTTTTATCTCATTTACATGTTCAATATCTGTCAGCATTTCAAGTAATTTAAAGGCAACACTTAGGCTTGTCGCAGGACCTGTTGAGGTTATAATATTTCTGTCAATAACCAGGTCTTTATCTTGGACGTTAGCGCCGAAATCTGATAGTTGTTTACGTCTGACACCATTATTTAGATCCCAGGTAGTTGCTTTTCTATCTTTTAAAATGCCGGATTTGGCAATCGGCATAGCAGCTACACAAATTGCAGCAATCGGTTTTCCTTGTTTGTCAAATTCACGGATCAGGTCAAGAAATCGTTCGTCATACGCATCCTGAAAGAAGCCGGCTTCTTCTGCCCCTCCGGGAATAGCTAAAGCATCAAAATCATTAATATCTACTTGGTCGAAGGGTAGTTCGGGCGTTATAATAAGATTCCAATAACATTTAATTGTAGACTGGAATCCTGTAGTAACTAAATCAACAGGATTGATACTTACTTCCCGGCTCCATCCAAAAACATCAGTGAAAACACTAGCTTCGTAAGCTTCAAACCCTTCAGATAAGAATAAAAGAACTTTTTTTGCCATAATACGGAAAGTTTTTGATTGCATTAATTATTTACAGTCTACTTTTGGATTGTTTACTTTTAAATGTAAGATTCCCGGAAATAAATTAGTATCCAACAAAGCTAATGATTTTATCAAGGTCTTTGCTGAAAAAGAACTCGGTATTTAGGTACTAAATTTTACAAATAGAAATCTTCAAGTATTCGTATTGTAAGTTGAACCATTCAATTCTCCACTTCTCCTTTATTTGGCAAATAATCGTATATTTGTACTGAACACTATGAGTCATAAAGGAATAGATGAAAGATTGGATAAATATAATATCATTCACATACCCACACGAAGCGCATCTTGCTAAAGCTTTTCTGGAAGCCCACGATATAGAAGTAATTATCAAGGATGAACTAACTGTGCAGATGCATAATTTTCTCTCAAATGCTATCGGAGGTGTAAAGATTTTTGTTGAAAAAGATAAATCAGAAGAAGCCTTATCTCTATTGGAAGAAGGCGGATATATTGACAAAAATCCGTCTGAAGAACCCCAAAAAATCGAAGTGTTTTCGTCAGAGTATAAAAATATCTGCCCTTATTGTGGAGGAGCAAATATCGTGAGAAAGAATTTGCCCGGATATACTTTTGCGTTAAGCATTCTTCTCCTCGGTTTTCCTATTCCTTTCTTGAAAAGGGTGTATTATTGCTATGATTGTAGAAGAGAATGGAAAGTAAAATAAAGGATCGAGTTTGACGAGTTATATAGTCTATAATTCTTTTATCATTTCAAATTGTGTTCCTGTAATTTCTATATTCTTTGCTTTCAGGAAGTTTGTAATTGAACTGCAAGAGATATCGGTATTTATAATTTTTATAGAATCATTTTTATTCAATAGGGCAACTTCTTTGAGTAATAGGGATGCAATTCCTTTCCTTCTATTCTCTTTATCGACCGCAATTAAGGTAATATCTCCCGAATTAGGTTCAAATACACAATATCCTATAAGTTTATCATCACTGAATGCTCCTAAACACACAAAACTATTGATATCTCTTTGAATGGATTCGAGGCTATTTTGCCATGATGGATGAAAATCCCCGAAAGCATCTGGCAATTTAAAGTTTTCCATATTAATTTTTCGTACCGGGTACTCAATATTGTGGGTTGGCAAATCGAAATTAATTTTTTCATTCTTCTGCCTGAAATAATTGAATTCCCGAATCGTATTAAATCCGAGTTTTCGATAAACGGATATAGCTTTAGTATTGTATTGTAATACCTCAAGTAAATATTGTTTAATACCTTCTTTCCGTAAATACGGAATGGAATGTTCAAAGATTTTTGTAGCCAATCCTTTACCTCTGTATTCTTTCAGTGTACCTGTACCTGTGTCATATGCTGTTGCTATTCCATTGAAATTTCCAATTCCATTAAAAGTGAAGGCTGCTATTTGATTTTTGTCAAAAGCGGCGAACGACAGGTCGGGATTGAATCCACGTCTTTGGAGCATGGCTCGAAGCTGATTTTTATCTAATTGAAGTTCATAATCGGCAAAAGCCCGACTAAAGGCATCGAAAATAGTATCGAAATCTATTTCACCCAGAGATTTAATTTCCATTTATCCGGTTTTAATTATTCAATCACTAATTTAATTAAATTTCCTTGAATCAGAATGAATCGCGTTAGAGCAATATTCTTTCTCAGATAAGTTAAAGTCTTGAGCCTATTCTATAAATATGCTTAATTCTTTAGATGTTGACTCTGTAAAATATCGAAAACTATAGAGTAAAAGTCCTGTAAAGTATAATTTATATCTAACGATTTACTGAGCTTTAAAACCAATAACCTACCCGGAATATCATCATCAGTAACAGAGACCAAACCTGTTACTCTCTAAAGCAGACTGATTTAAAGAGAAACTTACAAACTGACAAGCTTTCTTGTAACTGTTTGATAATTAATCGATGTTTTGGTGATGTAGTTCGGGTTGTTGATTATGTATTTTTAATTATCAGCAAAAAACAATTTGAATAGAGAGCTTGTTTTATAAGAAAAATTCATTTGAATTGGCTTAATTTTAAAAGTATAAGATCATGAGTAGTAATAGTGAAAAACCTCTGAATTATTTAGAGGATCCCAATCTGAGTGTAGGCACAAAAGAGTTTTTAAAAGTATTGAACGCCGGAGATACTCCGGTAGAATCACTGCCTCCGGCAGAAGCACGTAAAGTGCTCGAAGGAGCTCAATCTTCGGTCAAAGTAGATTTGTCCGGAATTGAAGAGACATTCAAAACTATTGAATCAGACGGGTTATCAGTTAAGATAGTAGTTACGCGTCCTAGTGGAAAGAGTGGGAAACTCCCGGTTTTCATATTTATACATGGCGGAGGATGGGTTTTAGGTGACTATCCTACTCATAAACGTCTTGTTCGTGACCTTGTTGTAGAGTCCGGATTTGCAAGTGTTTTTGTAGAATACACACGTTCTCCGGAAGCAAAATTCCCTCAGGCTTTAGACGAAATATATGCAGCGACTAAATGGGTTGCCGAGCATGGCGATGAAATCAATGTCGACGGTAAAAATCTGGCAATAGTAGGCAATAGTGCAGGTGGTAATATGACCATCGGTACAAGCCTTAGAGCAAAAGAGAAAAACGGACCCAAGATTAAATGCCAGATATTGATGTGGCCATATAGCGATGCCGGAACAGATTTTGAGTCATACCGTAAATATGGAGCACAAAGGTTCCTCACCACACCATTAATGGAATGGATGCGCGACAACTATTTAAATAACAAGTCGGAGTGGGATAACTATTATGTATCGCCAATGCGTGCGACTAAAGAACAATTGAAAGGACTTCCTCCTACATTAATTGAAGTAGCTGAAAATGATATCTTAAGAGATGGAGGAGAAGCTCTAGGCCGTCATTTGGACGAAGCCGGAGTATTTGTAACTACGATTCGTTTTAATGGTGTAACTCACGACTGGGGGTTACTGAATGGATTTGCTGAATTATCTCCGGTAAAAAGCTTAGCTATATTTTCAGCGGCTATGTTGAAGAAATATCTTGTATAAGATTTATATAGTATTCGGAATAAATGTAGTAAGCCTGCTGGTCAAAATTATTTTGCTAGCAGGCTTTTTCTTTAGATTATGTAGTGGAGTATTTCCTTCAAATAACCAACTCGTAAAGCCTGAACCATTTTAGATGCTCATAGGGTAGTCCGAGATCAACAGTACCGATATATTGATAACCCATCTTTTCGTATAGGGCTATTGCCGGTTTATTGTTAATAGATACATCTAAGCGAACAGATTTGATGGAGTGTTCCATTGCATATTGTTTTGCGAATTCCATTAAAGAGTGAGCTATATTCTTTCTGAAAAAAGAAGGGTGTACAACTAATGTATGTATAACTAATACATCTTTATAGTCTGCATCAATAAGCCAGTTTACCTGATTATATGCTTCTTCAGGAGTATGGTTTAAGATAATACTTCCGGCTATAATTTCATCCTCAGTAGCGACAAATAAGGTTCCTTCATTAATACCTTCGATTGCCGTTTCACGTATAGGGTAAATATGTTTAATCCACCCCGGATAATTGGTTGTAATGGCAAAATGGTCATTTAAATCATTATATAGAGCTTCCAAACTGTCAATGTCTGCTATTTTACCTTTGTTTATTACCATTATTTATTTTTTTAGATACACACACTCTGGTCTCGATATAGATTTATTGATGCTTATGGGATATAAAAATAAGACTGAATAGAACGACTCCCATTAGAGGGTAAATAAATGAACTGACTAATATCAGTATAAGGTAGATAGTAGGTATATCAATCTTGCGGGAATCTATGAATAGCAAAAAGGGTATTAATATAGATGTAAGTATTGTACCTACTGTCATAATCTTATTTATAACCTCTACATTGCTGTCATTGTATGCGAAAAACCATAACCAAGAATTGGTGAAAAGATAGTAAAATATAAGAAGATAAATATATTTATAGATTATCCTCAGTAAATTCTCGTTCATCATTTATTTTTTTAGATTGTTTATAATTAAGTATTAAGAAAAACATGCAACCAGATAAGGGTGACAAAAGAGTTAAGAATAAGATTGGATACGAAATCTTCTTGATTATCCTCATATCCTTAAACATAAAAATAGAGATCATAAGACTACAAACCGAGAATATTGCAGTTATTAGATAGCCATCGCCATAGGTATGGTATTCCCCATTGAGACGAAAGGTTAATATATTAGGGTACAAAACGTAAATAATTGCAGATAGGATTCTAGATACTAAAAAGGCAATGATTACTAAAGACGAGTATTTGATAATTAAACTCTGTATTTTTAAATTTCTCATAGCATTAATAAAGTTCATATTTACATTTCCTCACAGATTATTCGCGCCATGTCTTCATATCCTCGTTGATTCGGATGCAAACCATCCATTGTAAAGATCCCCCGGTTATTAACCAGATCGGGAGGCATTGTAAAATAAGGTTCTTTTGTAAAATCCCAGTCACACAAGTTATAAAAGTCTATACATTTAATATCATATTTATTGCATGCCTCTACAACAGCATCCCGTTTACGTAACCAGTTTTCGGGCTGTGAGAAGATGTTGAACCGGTTACTTCTTTTCTGAGGAAGAGGGGTGCAAAATACAATAAAAGGTTTGCTTTCAGACATTGAATAATGACTCTCCAGTTTACGCATAATGTGTGAAACGGATTGGATAAAATAACCCCTGTTGTAATCTTCTTCCAGATCAGTTTCTTCCACTTTCGGTTCATTGGTAACACCGAAAGTTCCTACCGAATTTTCTTCCCCCGTGTCATTGCCTCCGACAAGGCAGATAATAATATCAGGATTATAGTCATATATGCGTTGCAATTGTGCATCCTGTGCAAGTAAGGCTGTTGTATATCCGCTAAAACCTGCGGGATATACCTCTGCGGCTTGCGATAAGCTTAATAGGGCAGACCGATACCAAGGATAGTACCCGGAAGAGATACTGTCTCCATATAGGAGGATGCGTTTACCTTTCATCGACTTTCCGTATGGCTTACGATTGACAGGCTGATTGTATTTATCTGCAACCTTTTCGCCAAAGCTGCACGATGTCAGGAACAATAAGAGCGTAAAAGTGAAAATAGTTCTACCCATAGCTATATAAGATAATACAATTGAACAAATATATAAATAAGGCTTAACTTATTATATAGTGTGTATATAAAAAGAAAAACCGCCGGATTATCCGGCGGTTTTTCTTTTTAACGTATAATGTTAAGCTTCAGATTCTTCAGCTTCTTCGTTGGTCGGTGCAATAAGTTTGTAGCCTTTACCGTGGATATTGATGATTTCAATTTCCGGATCAGCTTTCAATAACTTTCTTAGTTTAGTGATATATACATCCATGCTTCTGGCATTGAAGTAGTTATCGTCTACCCAGATCTGTTTCAACGCATGATTACGTTCCAGTATATCATTAGCATGTGCACAAAGTAAACCTAATAATTCAGATTCTTTAGTAGTTAGTTTTGTACTCTCTCCGCTGATTGTAAGTATTTGTTTCTGAGTATCAAAAACCATCTTTCCGAACTGATATATTTGTTGGTCTTTACCTTTTTTGCCTTTCACACGACGGAAAATAGCTTCGATACGAAGAACAAGCTCTTCCATGCTGAATGGTTTAGTAATATAATCATCGGCACCGGCTTTAAATCCTTCAAGAATATCATCTTTCATGTTTTTTGCTGTCAGAAAAATGATGGGTATATCAGGATTAATAGCCCTGATTTCTTTTACTAAAGTAATACCATCTTTCTTAGGCATCATAACATCAAGAACACACAGGTCATATTTTTCTTTCACGAATCCTTTGTATCCTGCTTCTCCATCAGGGAATAGGTCTGTGTCAAAGCCTTTAGCCTGAAGGTATTCACGGAGTAGCATTCCAAGGTTTTCGTCATCTTCACATAAAAATAATTTCAACTTCTCTTCCATAATATCTCTACTTTATATTGAATAAACTTATTATAAATTTTGTTCCTTGTCCAAGTTCGCTTTCTACTTTAATCGAACCTTTATGGTCATCGATAATCTTTTTGACGTAGGCTAAACCTAACCCAAATCCTTTTACATCATGTCTATTACCGGTCGAAACACGATAAAAACGTTCAAAAACTTTTTTCGTATTTTCTTTTTTTATACCGATACCATTATCTTCAACACTTATGTATATCTTATTGTTCTGATTCCATGTCCTTATCATCAACTGAAGAGGTACATCCTCGCGTCTGTATTTAAGGGCATTGTCAAGTAAATTGAATACAACATTTGTAAAATGCATCTCATCTGCGTTCACCAATGTGTCATCCGCTTCAAGGTCAATATCGATCGATCCGCCGAATTTTTCGACCTTCAGCTGAAAAGTATTAGCAATATTAACAATAATATCGTTGACGTCCAACTCTTTGAACTTAAGAGTTGCTTGCTGTTTTTCGAAAAGCGACATTTGTAATACTTTTTCTACCTGAAAACTAAGCCGTTTGGTTTCGTCATTGATAACACTTGATATATGATTAAAAATATCAGGAGACTTCATGATACCCGGATCTTTCAGCATTTGTGCAGCTAACGAAATAGTTGATACGGGAGTTTTCAACTCATGAGTCATGTTATTCATGAAATCACTTTTCATCTCCGACAAGCGTTTCTGCCTGAAGATAAGATATATCGTTATAATGAACGTGACCAATAGAATCAATGTGAACACAAAGGCAGGCAATAGCAAAGAAATCTCACTCAATAAGTAATCATTTTTAGTAGGGAACGACACCCATAAACTATTCAGCTTATCAATGGGGTCGTTAGGGTATAGAACCTGCTTATATAATGAGTTCTTATCGGGGTCGGAATAATTCTCCTGCCTGTACAGCGGTTTGTCGTTATAATCAACAATTTCGAACTGAAACGGTATCTCTATACCGTTATAGCGAAGTTCGTCCCTGATATTTCCGTTTAAGGTCTTGAAATTGATTTTTTCGCTGATAGGCTCTGTACTCGACCTTTGTATGATTTTAGAAATAACATTATCTTTCGAGATAACATTGTCTACCAATTGCCGTTGATACTCATATCTCTGTTTGAAAAGCTCCTGCATATTGTACGAAGCCTGAGCTACAGCGTTGGAGCCCTTCTGCCGGGAACTGGACGATTTGCTGTTTTTTATGCTCGTCGTTTGCGATATATTGTATTCCATATTCATGATCGGGTCGCCGTTGTTGTCGGTAATCCGGATGCTTTGAGAATGTGTTACAACTTTTTCGCCATTTGGATTCGTAACCGGAATGTCCTTGTATAAGCCTTTTTTATTATAATAGTCAGACGCTTCCTGATACAGGTATTTTCTGGTCTGTTCGAGTTCAAGATTTTTTGATACTTGATACAAGCTTCTACGGACTGCTTCATCAAACTGGTCGTTCCGCATATTTAATGTGGCACGAAAATAATTAATTTGTAATGAAAGTAGCCCGAAAAAGGTAACTGCCATCACTGCAGCTAGTAGCCAGATTGTAGATTTTTTCATTTTTTACGAAACTCGATAAAAGCACTATTCGATAGTGCATTAAATTAAAGTATTTGCTTTTTATAGCTTCCGTAAGTCTAAAAAAGATATTGCCGGTATCGACATTTTAGTCGGTATATACTTAAATATCTGCTCTATTTTACTTCTTTAATTTTAGTTTTAACAAAGATAATCTATTTTTGTTTAACAAATTATGAAAAAAAGGGAAGTCGTGTATTTTTTTATTTTATTAGATTTATTAAATAAAAAGTAAGGTTGGTACAGCTCTCAATCGCCAAGTGTAAACCTCAGACTAACACCGAAATTAGTGTTAGCGGTAGGGTAGGACGAGGTCGAAATAAGAGGCGAGTTCACTATGCGGTCGAAATAGGCTCTCATAACAAGTGCTTTACTTAGACTGTAATCGGCGGAGAATTTAAGGGTGAAGATAGTAGTACCGGATGTTGCTTCGGTAAACCCGTCCTCAATTTTACGGATCAGAGACTGGGTTGTTCTCCTTGATAAGTCTACATTCAACAGCAGGTCATTATTGAATCCGCTTTGTTTTTTCTTATTCCATCCCATAATCTTATTAAATTCATTAATTCTGTATCCGGCACCAATGATAAGGTCTTTCTGTAGGTTTTCTACTATCTGGAATGAGCTGATACTTAAATTTAAAGACCTTGTATAATTATAACGAGCCTTGATCGTAAGATTATTGTTCATTGTACCTTCGGCTCCGAATAAAGGATTGAATTGTTCGATCAGGCTGACTGCCGATATGTCATATATCGAAGATGGTGCCGGCATGGGGGTATCATCTAAATTCTTGATAAAACCGAGCCCGTTTCCGGCATCTATCCAGCTGGAGAATGAATTATATGAACCGATACTGTATTGGGATACATATCCATGGCTGATTACGAGATTCTTGAATTTATCTTTAAACCAAGGTAAAGTTGTAAGCCCGTCATATGTGATACGCCAGTTGGGCAGTATAGATGAAAGTGCCATGAAAGGATTCAGCGAAACAGAGTTTACATTCCTTCCTGTATAAGCTGCAATAAATGCAGGGATTAGCACATCGGACGAATTGATATTTACATTCTCACCTGTTCCGGTTTGATATTGATTGCCTCCTAATCCGGATGAAGCGATAAAGCCGGTGTTCGGATAAGTAATGCCATTGTATTGTTGTTCCAGACGGTAAGCTATAACATCCCGGTTTTGTCTGAACTTTTCGAAAGCTTTCGAGTGGTACCCGTTCTTAGAGTTTCCACTATCGAAGCTGGATGATAATGAAATAGTCGTCATCGTGAAACTACCGCCCAGAGTCTTGATTGTGGATGAGGGATAATTGTAGTATTGATACGATGTACGGTCATTCTTTTCCCGTAAAGCCGTTAATCTGATCTTAAATCCTCTGACCGGTTCGAGTTGAGCCTCGATGTCCAGTTTCCGTATTGAATTATATACAGCCGGAGATACATTGTTCTCGTCTAATACAAGCCAATCATTATGCAAAGCCCTGTCGAGATATTCCTCTCCTCCTTTAAAACCAAAGGCAAAGTCTAGTCCGGGTGTTATTCCATACTCGGTTCTCTTTTGTCCGAAGGCATCCCCGATACTCGGTCTGAATCCGCTTATTGCAGTTTCGTTCCGGGCTGAATAATTAATCGAGAACGAACGTAACGACATCACTCCTCTGGCTGCATATTGAGCTACCTTGTAGAGTGTCGTTTCCTCAATATCGCCTTTTTGTGAGATGCTGAGTTGTATATTTGCCGTGTCTTTCAGATTTATGCGGATATTATTTTCATCGATCCGCTTATACTTTATCTTGATTATCCGTCCATCGCGTCTGGCTACAACATCAATATTTTTACTGTTGAGTCCGTGGGATACAACAGTAGCAGAGTCGGGATTTAATGCGACCTCTTGATTAAAACGCTTTAACCTGACCGGATTCGTTTGCCTTCGCTGGGTAGATGGCCTTCGGTTGTTGGAGCCGAATTTTTCATTCGCTTTGCGAAGGAAGGGTGATTTGTTGTATAAGGTTGTCATATCAAACCTGTTGTTTGACGAGAAAGTAATATTGTTTGTTATAATATTACCAACCTCTACAGAGTCTACTTCGGCACCTCTGTCCCATGTATACTGGCTATCGTAATTGGCTGATGAATTGATCCAGTTCAGGAACGGAATATTGTTGAACGGAAAGGTATAGGTTACTTTTGCTGCTTGCTTGTATGATAATGGGTCTCCCAGATTACGAATACTCCGCATAACCGAATCGCGCCAAATTTCGTAATCGTCCCTGTTTAGTTTTTTGTTTACTTGCAGGTAAGGTTCTTCTATCTCGGCACGTGTTCCTGTCTGGAGACTTATTTTAAGATTGGGCAGCAAGTCCCAGTTTATACTGAAATCTCTGTCCCAATAGAATTCCTGATTCCATGACAAAAATTCATTGTTACTGTTATTTCCTCCCAGTGTGTAACTTTCGAGATCCCTTGTCAGAGTTTCGGTATAGAATCTCGTGATATAAGAGTTGAAAGAAATATTACTAGGTAGCAGGTTGATCGATAACGATTTCGGATATTTTGCTAACGGAGCTTTGCTTTCAAGATTTTTGAATGGTTCCCATTTTCCTCCTGTCGGAGAGTACGAATAATTTAACGATGCTTTGTAATTCTTCGAAACATCATAGACCGTGGTTGGATTAGTTACTTCGGTTTCACTATAAGCATATCCGAATGTAAAGTTGGCGGGGTCATAAGGCATCGGGGTTTTACTCTTAATGTCGAATTTGACATTGGAGAAGCTAAGGCTCTTGGTTGTAGTTTTATCCTGAGCCAGATTTTTAATTGAATCTTTCTCCGCTTTTGTACTAACCAACGATAGTGATTCGTCCAGCGTTATATCCTGATCCAAAGGATCGTATTTTGGGGTTGTAGTCTGATTCGAGTATGAGTAATAGAATGGGATAGACGCTTTAGCTTTCTCCGGAAGGAAGCGTCCGAAATCGAGATTCGTAGCTATAGTGTACGAAGAGTAATCGTCGCTCCGTCGCTCATTCAGGCTCTGGTCGATCGATCCGAACCCAATGGTCTCTTTACGTCCGGTAAAGCTTACCGATCCGATATCCGATAACTTGATATTGAGGTTTCCCTGAGCAGCCCATCCTCCTTCTTCGTCGAAGTCGGTCAGTCGTAGTTCGTTTACCCATACTTCGGCCGATTTTACGGTTCTCGATTTGTTACGTATACCTATCATCATTACCTGTATATCCGATAATGAAGGGTTACCGATGATACTAACGGTGTTTTGTTGATTGTCGGGGTCATTGATCGTATACAGAGTCGTATAGGATGTGGACGATCCTGCTTTACGTTTTTCTTTATTCCGCTCGAGTTTGAGGTTGGTCAGTAATTTCAGCGTAAAGTCAAACATGTTTTCTTGTGGCCATACTATTTCCTGATCATTGGTATTATTCGTATTGTATTTGCCGGCAGGAGTAATACTCAAAGGTATCTCGTACTCGTAATAGTTGTTCTTATAATCCGAACCAAGCCTTAAGAATACACTTATTTCGTTTTTACTAAGATCCGTTCCTCCTATTATTTCTTCGGCATGTGTAAACATTTGTATCCGCTTGTAACGGCGAAGGTCGTATACCGTATTTTTGTAAACGGCTCTGGCATCATTCGGCTCAAGATTAAGAACCTGTAAAGCCAATGCTTGTTCGTTGTCTTGTACAAGCTGTGATTGATTGGAGTCTACAATTCTTTTTACTCCCGGAGGCACTACATAGTTAACCGGAGTCTTATTACCATTTTCTTCAATGTTTACAGCCGAGGCATTTATAGTTCCCTGTCCCTGATTAACACCATCGTCTAACACCTGTCCGTATGTTTTCCATTCGCCACGCACAAGGTCGAGTGTCGCGAAACGTAAAAATGTTTCCTTTTTAAAATTAGTAAGGAACATCCGCATGAAACGAACGGTTTTGAAGCCCTGTATATTTCCAACCTTTTTATTATAATCGTTGATAGGAACTTTAAACTGATACCATTTATTCGTGGTTGTTTCTCCATTTGCCAGTCTTACATTGACCTCCCGCACTTCGGAAATATAATTTGAACCGACTGCCATCCGATCAGGATCGAGTGTAACTTTATACTGATAATAATTTTCAGACTCGTTCATTGTATAATCCTGATTCAGGTCTTCAACATCGGGAACAGCACTTGCCGCAGTCGAATAACTTTCGTTACTGTCGGTAATAGAATTTCGCTCAGTTCCATTAAAGTATTTGTAACGATCCAATATGCCTACTTTATCTCTGTCGTAGTCCGATCCTCTGTAATAGTGGTAGTTGTCTCCACCCGGATCATTAAAAGGAGAGAAAGGGTCTTGCTTCATTCTGGAAAGGGCAGACGATGATAGTTTGGATTCCAAAGCATTCAGATAGGAAACATAAGTTGGAAATAAAAGCTCGTCAGCTGTACTTAAACCGTTGAATCCCACATCTTGCCGTGCACGGGCATCGTCGCTTAAGGTATTGTCGAAGGCGTACGCCGTGGACTGCCGTGTAGGTACCCGTCCCCAAGTCGTAGTCGCATAGTCGGTCGAATTAGGATCGGTCGGTAAACCGTTTTCGAAAAATTTCTTACCGTCTTTCAGTACATCTTCAGATATTTCTCCCAAGTTAAAATACAGGTCTCCTCCCGTGTTTTTTACTATAGCCGTATCATTGTAAATAAAGGGATCGAGTAGCCAGAATTCGATGTATTCGATGTTACTGCTCTCGAAGTTTGTATTGTCAAGTTTGCGGGTAATACCACCCCAGCGTTTTTCAGGAGTAAGGAGTTCACCCTCGCTATTTATATTTGTCGCATCTAAGTTATACGGTCCTCTTTGTATAGGGTAATAAGATAGGTTGAGTGCAGTGATTGCGGAAGATTCGGTTGACAGTACATCTTTTCCCGGATATATTTCTTCAATACCGATTTCGCGGACATACGGGTCGGACTTGTCATTCGAGGTGATATGGGATGGTGTCAGGGACGAGCTTTTCCGTGTGAAAAGATTATCGATATTGAACCATGCAAGATGCGCCCTGTTGTTTCCGTATGTGATATCGTTGGTCAGCTGCGACTCGGGAAATAAAGCGGATGAACTATTATCGAAAGGCGTTGCTGCAAGCTTCCAGCCATAAGCATTGATCAATGATATCCGGGTTTTTGCAGACTCGAAATCATCTAGATAAGAGTATCCTCCGGTGTATTGGTTCTCATAATGCCCGGGTATCATTTGTGCAAATTCGGCATTTAGCGATATCTCGGAAGGAGCCGTTGCGTTGACAAAAGGCAGCTTGTCTATCAGGTTAGTCAGCCATTGAGACTGGGTGCGGTATGAGGTGTTTAACCCCCATACAGTATTTTTCAGTGCTTCTTCTCCTACGGATGTCTTGTAGGTCAACGGCTTCTCATACATATGCAGGATAGTTGCTCCTACATTGAAGTTCTTGGTGAAGTCGTAACTCAGGTTTAACCCTAACAGAGTCTGCCGCTGCATACTGTATAGCGATTGGTCTTCCAAAGAGACACTGATAGGTGTTCCTGTATCTATCAGGCTCTGGTTGATAATGGTAACAGTACCTGCTATATAATCGACTGTGTAGTCCAAATTTTCGGTTAAGGGGGTACCGTTGGCGGTAACTGTAACAGAACCTTTGGCTACATTCATAGCATTAAGGCTGATAACCGAACTCGATGAGGCTGACGCCCGGTAAGAACCGCTTATCCTAAATTTATTCTTTTCGGCAATCTGCTCGGCTACGGTCATTGTGGAATCGTAAAGTTCCTGATAAACGTATTTGTCGGCAATAGCATTATTACCTATCTTTTTGCGTAGATGTTCGCCAAAAGGTTCGACTACCGGAAAAATAATCCGTCCTCTTTCTGCATTAATTGTATACCCCTCAAGAAAATCGAATATCCCATCGGGATTTGTATTGTTAGACGAATTCAGGCGGTCGAGGTTCATAACTCTCAGCAGTAGTTCATTCTTGATATTTCCTTCCGGAATATAGTTGGTATAAGTCCCTACGGTATCACTTTGATAACTAATGTTTAACCTGAACTTGTCTTTCTGTATTTGTGTCGAACCCAGTTTGTAGACGTTTTTCATCATCAGGTCCCAAGTATATGAAGTAGGATACAGTGCAACGGGTTTCAAAAGTTTTACAAATATAGCTCCTGATTTGGTTGCACTACCTAATTGAGATGGTATCTCACTGGCAAATTCCCCTACCTTATAAGTTTCTCCGCCTTTGGTATATTCGAAAGCTACAGCTAGAACCTGATCTGAGTTAAGTGAAGAATTCAGTGATATATATCCTAACTGAGCATTGAAGGTATATTCCGATGATTCCAGTTTTCTTGCGTTTTCGAGCTTTTCAAAATCCTGCCCGTTTTCAAGTCCGGCACCTGTTAGTACAGTACTCACCTGATCTTTGTCACGTGCTCCACTGTACGAAGAGTTGATAGTAGTATACAGGTTGTTCGCCGCATTATATGGAATATTTAACCGTCCTTGTTTAGACCATTTCGAATTCCCGATTTTATCATATTCACCTAAGTCCGAAAAAGCGACAAGGTTACGTGCATTATCAAAATTGCCTTGTACGTTGGTAACCCAGACTTCTATTTTGTTGATAAGTATGGATGAT
Organism: Indolivaga macrotermitis; assembly: GCF_900128985.1. Lineage (GTDB taxonomy): Bacteria > Bacteroidota > Bacteroidia > Bacteroidales > Dysgonomonadaceae > Dysgonomonas_A > Dysgonomonas_A macrotermitis. Next base: position 777,764 of record NZ_FQUC01000001.1, read on the forward strand.
TGAATATAGGGGAGTTTGCTCATCCCATAATCAAAATTATCACGGAAATACTGGGATAAAAAGAAGTGCTGGTTTTCGTCATAAGCATTTGCCTTAAACTCGAAAGTTGTAGTCTGAACACCGCCTGACGAATTGGCAGTCTGGCTCTGGGTCTCTTTTTGCGATATAACGGTATTTATTCTTAACTTACCAAACTGAAGGTCTGCACGTACCCCGAATAGCGAAGAGGCTCCTGTTATAAGAGAGTTAGTCGTATTCATACTGATATTTCCGGCTTCGAGATAGCGTATTATCTCATCCTCCTTCCCCTCATAAGCAAGTTTAGCCCTCTTCGAATCGAAATCGAAAGTGGACTGCGTGTCATAATTCAATCCGAAATTGACCTTGTCTCCGACCGAAGCATCGACATTTACCTGTATCTTTTCATCAAAGTCGAACATAGTTCTGTTACGGTTCCTTTGCGAAAGGGTAGGGTTGTCTGTTTTCGTATTTTTAATACCCATGGATAATTCCACATATCCCTGAGTTTTGACCTGAACACCACCCGGACCGAAAATACGCTCGAGGTTACTCATGTTCACTCTAATGTCTTTCAGCGAGAATCCGTCCTTTTTATCTTTGTTGGCAAATGTCTCATCATTCTTTTCCTTGAAATACCGCGACATCGATTCTTTCAGGCTATAGTCCAGATATTGCTGAGGATTCAGGGTAAAGGGAGTTATCCATTCGTCGTTGTCTATCTTTGTTTTGAATAAGTAGACATTGTGTGTGACATCGTATTCGACCTGGGTTTGGACATTCGACGGATCACGTAAGTCTATAGGAGTTTTGCGGGTTATATCTTCGTAATTGTTTATTTGTGTCTTCCGGACAGGGTATATCGTTCCCGTATCTTCCGGTAATGCTATTTCTGAATCGGCGTAAGGGAAAGACAAGTTGTTTTCAACCCTCTCCGATGGAATCGAAAACAGGCTAAATACACATATAAGAAGTGATGTGATTAGAATAAAATATTTAATATTCTTATCCAATAGATTTCCCCGATTTTTACGTCCAGATCAAAAATTTTATAAAATCTTTAATGCAGCTTTGATGATTTGTTCTATGCTACTGTCAGGTTTCTCCTTCAATATTCGGGCAACAGCTTTTTGAGATGGCACCTGGGCAAAGCCTAACATCACTAATGCGGCGATCGATTCACTTGCAGTTTCGCTGCTTATTCCGGTATCCAGACTTCCTTCACCGGAAACCTTTATTTTATCTTTCAGGTCTACAATAATACGTTGTGCAGTCTTCAGGCCTATACCTTTTACCGTTTTTAGCATATCCACATTGCCTGTAGAGATCACAAGTTCGAGTTCGGGTATGGTCATAGACGAAAGAATCATACGGGCGGTGCTTGCTCCTATCCCCGAGACGCTTATTAAGTATATAAATAAATCACGCTCTTGCTTGTTGATAAATCCGAACAATTGATGTGCATCCTCACGAATAGATTCGTGTATAAATAACTTTTCGTTTTTCTTATGCTCTAACGCTGAGTAAGTATTCAACGAAATGCTGATAAAATAACCTATTCCGCCTGTTTCGAGAGTAACAGATGCCGGCGTTAGTTCTGTAATCTCCCCTTTTATATAATCAATCATAATAAAGAAATGTAAATAACAGTAATTACTTTTATGAGCCAGTTTCGAAACATAACAAACTGTTGTTATTATGCTTAATGAAATAATAAAAAGGCCTGTGACCTAAATAATCAGCCAATATACTTATTCTTTTGGCAATAAGCTCTTTTAGAGTGGATGTATTTTTATCCCAAACGATGCAAAAATAACTTTAATATTGCTTTAAATCAAACGTTCTTCCGATGAATTATCGGATTTATTTGTAGTTGTACACAAAAAAGAAGAACTTTGCGGCTAATTGGTACACTTTTTGACAATATTACTAACTTATTATCATAGTTTTTTATGAGAAAAAGCTTTATCTTAATTTTATTATTATCGATTATGACTGTAAATATACATTCACAAAATCCATTTTTCTCCGAATATAAAACCCCTCATGGTACACCTCCTTTTGATAAAATCAAGAACGAGCATTATGAGCCGGCTTTCGAAAAAGGAATGGAAGAACATAATACGGAGATAGATCGTATTATAAATAACCCCGAGGCTCCTACATTTGCCAATACGATCGAAGCATACGAAAAATCGGGAGAGTTATTATCGCAGGTAAGTAATGTGTTCTTTAACTTGCTGAGCGCCGAGAGCAATGACGAAATGATGGAAATATCTCAACGTGTATCTCCCAAATTATCAGATCATGGCAATAATATCAGCCTGAACGAAACTTTGTTTGCCAGAGTAAAGGCTGTTTATGATCAACGGAATAATTTAGGACTGAATCCTGAACAAATCCGGTTAACGGAAAAAATATACGAAGGTTTCGAGAATAAAGGTGTGACTTTATCAGCTAAAGATAAAGAAACATACAGGGCTTTATCTAGCGAGTTAAGCAAGTTGACTTTGAACTTCGGGCAGAATGCGCTTAAAGAAAGCAATAAGTTTGAAATGCTTTTGACAGACGAGTCAGAGTTGGCAGGCCTTCCGCAAAGCGTTCGCGATGCGGCACAGGTTAAAGCTAAAGCCAAAGGCAAAGAGGGTTGGATGTTCGACCTGTCTGCACCTAGTTATATTGCATTTATGAAATACTCGGAAAGACGCGACTTACGTGAAAAGCTTTATCTGGCTTATAATACGAAGTGTGTTGCCGGTGGTGAATTCGATAATCAGGAGAATGTACGCCAAATAGCTAATATCCGTATGAAAATTGCGCAGCTGATGGGGTATCCTGATTATGCAACATTCTCGTTGCGAAATAAGATGGCAAAGAATAAAGAAGGTGTCTACAATTTATTGAACAACTTATATGATGCTTTTGAAGAAAGAGCAAAAGAAGATGTAGCAGATGTTCAGAAATTCGCATCTAAATATGAAGGTAAAGAAGTTATCCTTCAACCTTGGGATTGGGCTTATTATTCAGAGAAGCTCCAAAATGAGAAATATGACCTGAACGACGAAATGGTTCGTCCTTATTTCGAATTGGAGAATGTGAAGAAAGGCGTATTTGGTTTGGCAACAGATTTATATGGTGTGACATTCAAAAAGAATACCGAGATACCTGTTTACCATTCAGAAGTAGAAGCCTTTGATGTATTTGATGCTAACGGACAATATTTAGCAGTGTTGTTCACGGATTTTCATCCACGTGACGGAAAACGTCAGGGTGCTTGGATGACCGAATATAAAGGACAGTATAAAGTAAATGGAGTAGACTCTCGTCCGCACGTTTCTATTGTGATGAATTTTACCCGTCCGACTGAAACAGAACCTGCATTACTGACATTTGACGAGGTTGAAACTTTCTTGCATGAATTTGGTCATGCATTACATGGAATGCTTACCGCATGTAATTACGAAACATTATCGGGTACAAATGTTGCCCGCGACTTTGTTGAACTGCCTTCTCAGGTGATGGAAAACTGGTTGACTGAAAAAGAATATCTGGATCGTTTTGCAAAGCATTATAAAACAGGAGAAGCTATTCCTGCCGCACTCGTACAAAAAATGATCGATGCTTCGAATTTCAACGCCGGATATCTGTCCTATCGTCAGCTTTCGTTCGGATATCTGGATATGGCATGGCATACTTTACAAACTCCATACGAAGGAGATGTAAAAGACTTCGAACGCAAAGCTATGGCTACTACTGCACTGCTTCCCGTAGCGGATGGCGCAAATATGTCGACTGCATTCGGACATATCTTCTCAGGAGGATATGCTGCCGGATATTATAGCTATAAGTGGTCTGAGGTATTAGATGCAGATGCTTTTGCAGCATTCAAGAAAGATGGAATCTTCAATAAAGAAACAGCGGAAGCTTTCCGTAAAAATGTATTGGAGAAAGGGAATACCGAAGACCCGATGGCATTGTATGTGAAGTTCAGAGGACAAGAACCTACCATAGATGCACTATTGGAAAGAAGTGGAGTGAAGAAAAAACAAACACCTCCCGATGCAAAGAAAGTAGTAGATGGAGTGGAAAAAGACAAGACTAAATAATTGTATATTTCTTGCTGGGATAAAGATAAAAGGGGAGCCATGGCTCCCCTTTTTCTTGTTACATAATGCGAACCTGTAGTTGAAAGGTTCATTTAATAATACCTGTTTTATGTTGTGCTGCTTGCGTTCTAATGAATAAAGAATGTAAGGGTATAATGAATAATTAGCAGTAGGAGGGCTACTCCACCCAAAAGTAGGCATAATCCTTGTGATTATCCGGCTATAGTAATCTCCTTATTATATCAGGGATATGTCTCTATTTTCGATTATAGGTACGTGTTATTTTTATCTATATACAAAGAGGGTTCTTTGGAATATTGAAAACGATAAAAATGAAAACTAAAAAAGGGTGAATAAAAAAAGAGAAAAAGATGTCACTTTTGTCACCTTTGTCACGTTGTTTAAGGATAATTGCTTGATCTCAGGCAGAATAAAAAGGTAACAAAGGTAACACCTATTTGCCGATTAATAAAATTTAATATTATCAATCAGTCAATCAGTAGATAAGGTATCAGGTTGCGTTATTCTTCCTCATTCAAAAAAGCAGGAAAAAGCGCCTTTTAGCAGTCTTTCCGTTACCAGTTCGTTACCTGTTTTTTATAACGAAATCCGCTGCTAAAGATAGTAAAACGACAGTGATTTGGGGGTAAAAAGGCAAAGTTATTTCGTTTTTGGCAATCAAATTTAGCAGTGAGGCTTTGTTGTCCCTGCCTGCTTTATATTTCACAGGATCAGACAGCTCATAAACAGTAATTTCAAAAAACTAAAAATGAGCCTATGAAACAGGAACTAAAGGTTTTGTTCTACCTGAAAAAGAACCATGTAAAAAAGAATGGACTTTGCCCGGTGATGGGACGCATCCAAACCGGCAGGGGCATGTCGGTATTCAGCCTGAAAACAGACGCCGATCCCGGACTGTGGGATACCAAGGCAGGACGGATGAGCGGAAAAAGCAAATTGGCCCGGGATGTCAACCGCGCCATCGACCACATCAACCTGATCATCCATATCCGTTACAGGGAACTTGCCGGAATCCACAGGGAAGTAGATGCCGGTGACCTGAAAAATGCAGTCCAGGGTATTGCTTCGGCACAGGACACAATCCTGAACTTGTTCACAAAGATGAATGAGGGAATCGCCCGGCGTACAGGAATTGACTACAGCCGGGCCGGTTATGAACAGTATCGCTTCGCTTATAAAGCGCAGGAACAGTTTATACGTCAAAAACTTAAACTGAACGATATTCCACTCAAAGCATTGACTTTTTCTTATATCGAGGACTACTACGATTATTTGCGTGTAGACCGTAAGTTATCAACCGGCACGAGCAACTCTTACCTGATTTACTTCCGGAAAGTCATACGCAATGCAGTCAATGACGGGATTTTATCCCGTGACCCCTTTGATGGTTTTGAAATGGAGAAAGCTGATATTGTCCATAAAACACTGACAAAAGAAGAACTGGACAGGTTTATGCAGGCAGTACCTGAAAACGGACGGCAGGAAAAGTCAAAAGACGTTTTCCTCTTCGGGACATTCACGGGGCTTTCGTATATAGACATGAAACACCTGAACTGCGATGATATAAAAACAATGGGAGACGGCAGCAGGTGGATTGTAGCCAAACGGCAAAAGACGGGCGTTGAATACCGTGTCAGGCTCCTGGCTGTCCCCCTTGCCATTATCGACAAATACAGGGGAGTTATGACAGACGGGCGGGTACTTGATGTGCCGGATAAAATGGTAGTACACAGGGGCATTAACGCCATTGCAAAACGATGTGGTTTCGACAGGGGAATAGGAGTCCACATGAGCCGGCACTCGTTCGCCAGTATCGTTACGCTTTCCGAAGGTGTCCCTATTGAAACAGTCAGCCGCATGCTCGGCCATAAATACATCAAAACAACCCAGCGATATGCTGAACTGTCTATCGACAAGATCAGGGAGGATATGCAGCTGCTGTCGAAACAAATAGCAGGAAAATTTACCTTAACCATGCTCTAACAGGCATTTGAATAGTTTATTAACTGAACCGATAAAAAAACAATCAACTATGCGCAGTACATTCAATATATTGTTTTACATCAACAAACAGAAAATCAGGAAGAACGGGAAATGCCCTGTCATGTGCAGGATTACCGTAGACGGGAAAATAGCGCAGTTCAGTATAAAAGAGGAAGTCTCACCTTCCTTATGGTCTGTAGAGGAGGGACGCTCTTCAGGAAAGGAGAAACCGGATAAGGCTCTCAATCAAAAACTGGAGACCTGTCGCAATGAACTAAAAAAGCATTACCACAGGCTGATTGAGAAAGAGTCGTGCGTAACAGCCGAACGGTTGAAGAATGCTTTTCTTGGCGGGGAATCACAAGTCCCGATGCTTTTGGCTGGCTTCAAGGCGCATAATGAAGAATATATCAAAAGTGTCGGTATCACCAAGTCGAGGGGTAGCTATGATGGGTATGACCAGGCTTATAAAGCTTTAGGGAAATTCATCACCCAAAAATATGGACTGGAAGATATTGCCTTCGATGATTTGCAGCCTTCGTTTATACAAGACTTTGAATTCTTCCTGAAAGTCGGTCTTGGATATGCCCCTTCTACCGTGTTCAATGTAGTTATGAAATTGAAGCGTATGGTTCGCAAAGCCATCAACCGGGGGATTATCCGTAAAAATCCGTTTGCTTCCTTTCCATGCAGTCCCGGAGATACCACCCGCAAGTGGCTGTCCAAAACAGATTTGGATACAATCCTGAATGCAACGCAAAAGGATAAAGATGTGGAATACATACGCCTCATGTTTATTTTCGCTGCATTTACAGGATTGTCGTTCAGCGATTTACAGAACCTGCGGAATAAGGACATCTCCACCGATGGCAAAGGCATGGTGTGGATACGCATCAGGAGGCAGAAAACGGGAACACAGGCTGTTGTGCCTTTGTTGGAGATACCGCTTGCCATCTACAACAAATATAGAAACGCTGATATGAATGCAAAAGCGAAGGTTTTTTCTGTACCAAATTATTCTTTAGCACGTATATACCTGGAAAAGCTGAGGGTGGCAATCAAACTGGATGTTTTAAAATTCCACATGAGCAGGCATTCATTCTCGACTACCGTTTGCCTGTCGAACGGTATCCCTATCGAGACGCTCAGCCGTATGCTGGGGCATAAGAATTTAAATACGACACAGATCTATGCCAAGATAACCCATCAGAAAGTAGAGGAAGACATGCAGGCACTGGAAAAACGCCTGGGAAACAAATACATGCTTCCCGGGACACAGGTAAAAACAGGTACGGACACAAATACGGTTAATGAACTAAAACAGGAGGCTATATGAAAGATAAGGGAAAATTATCCATAGAACCGGACTATAACAATAAACCGGGGGTTGTATTCCAGCCTGTAAATTCGACGGTATGGCTTCGAAAAGCGGAATTGCCGGAGTTGTTCGGTGTCAGCATCCAAAAGGTAAATACCTGTCTGGATGCAGTACTTAAAGAAAATATCATTGATGTGGAAGAATCCTGTAAATATGAGTTATATGTCAACAGAAAACACATCAGATATGATATACGGGAAGTGAATCTGGTTGTGATTATAGCAATGGCTTTCCGTATTGATTCATACAATGCAAAAATACTCAGGCAGTGGTTTGTCGGGCGATGTGTTTATCCGGGCAGTAATATTCCGGCTCCATTATCTGGAACGGCTGGTTTTTGTTTGAATTAATCCCGGCTCTGTATATTACAAAAATACCCGAATGGATGTTGCCATTCGGGTATTTTTTATTCTTCGCTGTTGTTGTCAATGATCCGGAATTTACTGTTCCGGCTTCCATGCGTCATAGTTATTTCCAATATTATTTAAACATCAGTCTCTTTCATACTAATTGCATCAGAATGTTTTCGATTTCATCCTTAGCACTTTCACTCTGATACACGATGGAATGTTCTGTGTTGCAATACAGGCCTCCTCTTTGTGCACTAAACCAATTGAAAGAGCCGATACACATCGTATCGTTATCCTTTATAACAACTTTACTGTGGATATTATTTTTGACTTTTACGTCAACGCCCAGTTCATTTAGTTTGTTCAAGGTTAAATCAAATTCCTCTTCTTTTTTCTTATCGGGTTTATTTTGAGTATAAGTATTGAATTTTTCATCCGTATATATGGTAACCTTCGTATTCCCGGATAGTAATTTGTCATATCCGTTTTTCTCAATGGTAGAATAAATGATCCACGGAGAAATAATAACTATTCTTCGGGCAGCTTCACTGAATACTTTTTTCAGGAACTCATCATGTTCTTCATAATTCGTGAGAATCTGAGGGAAATGTTCTTTAGACACCAGATCATCCCTTACAAATACCCTTGAATATTGATACTCGTATGATAGTCCATTAATCTCATTTTCAAACAGGTATCTTGCCAATATGCCGGTCAGGGATACGGATTGCCTGTTAAATAGCGACATATCGCCAAAAACCAAAAAACTGTCTTTCGCCCGTGATACGGAAACGTTCAGCATACTTCTGTCATTATCAATAAAACTACCTTTATTGTGCCTGGAATAGGCCGGGGAGAACAATACGACTTTTCTTTCCGCACCTTGCAACGAATGAACTGTTCCTACGGTTATCTGAGAAAGCTCTTCTTTTATACTTTTATCTTTGGACTCCTTTAAATACTCTGTTATTTTTCGGGACTGTTCCCTGAAAGGTGTTACTACTGCAACGATGTCCTTTATCTCATCTCCATTATATGCCTCTCTCAGTTTTTTATAATTGCTGATGATCCAGCCCGCTATTACTTTAGCTTCCAGTTCATTTTGCTTACTCCCTGAAACATTCATGCATTTACCCTCAATGTTTAGATAGCCCATTGAGGGAAGGATGGCATCTTTCATAACTTCACCGCGCATAGGCTTGAGGACTCCTTTGTAACATAATTCGTTACAGAATGCTATGATATTATCGTAACACCTTCTGTGCTCATATAAATATAAACCTCTTTCCAATTTCTTTTCAGGATAATATTTTGACCTGTTTTGTGAGATTTTCATCACACTGCCTCCATCTGAGGCAATTCCTTTTGCTTGTAATTCTTTGTAGGCCTCGTCTATTTTATCTGTCCCCTGATTTTTTGAAATCAGATTTGCCTTATGGAGATTCCCGATATCAATACTTTTGGTCAGTTTGCTTATCGGAGGAATTTGCTTGGTATCCCCGATAACCAGCGCATTCTTAGCTAAAGAGAATCCGGCCCCTGCTACTTCGGGAGATACCTGTCCTGCTTCATCGACTATCAACAGATCGATAAAGTCATATAAATAATCTACCTTATTCAGATTATCATGAATTTTCCTTGAAAAAGAAAAGTAATTGGGCAGCATGTAAGAGGTCATTACAGCACATGGTGTAATTTTCATTCTCCTGCGCCAGTTATTTTCACATATATTTTTATACTTCCAGTGGGTATTATTCAGATGCCCTTTCTCGAGCAGTTTTTCCATCTCGAGCAACCATTGCCCCTCCCAATAATGGGTGGCTACCAGAAACATTTCAAACCTTATTTTGGTATCCGCTTTTTTGTCAATTTCTATAAACGCTAAATTCGGGTCCGTATTATTTTCTAATTTATTAAGCGCATGAGTATAATCATTCAATGCCTCCTTGAATGAGTCATGTTTTTGGATGTTGGCAAGGATAATCGCTTCTTTATCGTTTACTTTATCGATAAATCTTCCGGCATCCAGATTATCTATATCAAAATGTTTGGAAAAACCGTTCCCTTTGGCAAATACCTTTGCTTTCAGATTACGCTTTTTTCTGACAAATGGAAGAAATGACAATGCGGATAGAAAAAGACTTTCTGACGCTAAATATCTCTCCCACTTGTCTTTAATTCCTTCTATATCTTTTTGGTGTTCATCGAGTGTTTCACCAATATCTGTTACAGCATCTTTGTTTTTATAGTCAATCTCTAAAATCTCACTAATCTGTGTCCCTGACTTGTGGTAATTTTCATAAGTCTTTTCGATATCTGTCAATAAAGACCTTTTTTCCAGCAATAATTTATGCAATCTTCGAACCGACTCTTCAACCGTTATATTTTTGTTGTGAAAAGCCTTTTCTGATTTTTCTAAAAAAGATTGTTTTGCTTTGACATAAAAATCCTCCGTTTCCATCTCTTTTACGGCATCCTCTGTGAGGTAGCCTTTATCCCTGGCTTCAGCTGAACGCATACTCGATACGAAATAACTTCCAAAGCTGTTTACCTCGTCAATCCACCTGCCTGCAAAATCGCCTTCTCCTTCAGAGAAATCTTTGGCAAAAGCATCTATTATATTGGTTACAGCCTGATTGTTTGTAGAATTGGCTATAATTACCGGTGGGTCTGTTTCTTTTACGGCATTCTCCACCCATAAACAGGTAACTACCGAAAGCAGCATCGTTGTTTTTCCTGTACCGGGAGGACCGTTTACAGGCAGTATTTCTCCCCGTTGCGCACCCAGCAGGGCAGAAACAGCGGTTCGTTGCGCATCGGCTAAAGGATGTTTATTGTTATTGTGTCCTAACCTTTTGGAGAAGAAATTGTTAGAGCCTATTACCGGTATTTCGCTTCCTTCTTCAACTGTTGTATAATTTCTAAAAAGGCTCAGATCCGGATTCTCGTCACGCGTATAAATATCTTCATAAACAGCGGTGATTTTTGAAGAAATATCCAATTCGCCATTGGTAAAATAAGCGGAATTTGTTTTTTCATAATGGTTGAATACTTCTTTAGATTCAATAACGTTATCTAAAAGATTATCAATGTATCTTAAATAATCATTCCATTTTGTAATATACGGTTCGATAGCTTTATTAAATTCCGGGTCACCGGCCAATACATCTTCAATAGTTTTCTCCCATTCACCATTATATCTGCTGACAATGTCAAGAAACTTCCTTTTTGCATTTTTCTTTCCAAGTAGCAATTTGACTAATTTTTTATGATCTTCTTCAGCTTGTTTGCCATCGATAACCGACTCTTCCAATAAATGGGCGACTAATCCTTTTGTATACCCGGATTCAATGCTTTCCGAATAATATTTCTCCCATTCGGAAGTTTCAGAGAATTCAAATGCGGGGATATCATTTTTGGTTACAAACGAATCATAATCATCCATATTGCCTATGAAAAAATCCTCTTTGTCCAAAGGAAGCAATAAATCCCTCGGAATAACCGGTTTATCGGTAGGATAGATAAAACCATACTCAGAAACCTGAACTTTGAAAATTACAGGGAAAAGTATTTCCGGTCGGTAATCTTTTTCATATTTATTGTGGCTGGTGACCTTCTTGAATGAAAATGGAATATATGAGGTTTCAACAGTGTTGTCTTCCGATGAAAATAAACGTTGGAGTACATTTTTACTATTTACTCTAAAGAATGCGTTTTTGTCATTCAGCAGAAAGTTTTTTGCTAAATCGGACGACTTATATTTTCCCTGTGAAAACTGTTTGTCGACGAGAGAATCCCTCCAGTATTTAGTAATCTTTTTGTAATGTTCCATTTCTTTGCATTCAAAGGTATTTTGTGATTTACCCCCAAATTTAACAAATATCTAAATAACAGAAAGAATAAACCCACAGGTATTTCAAATCATCGATAGATAAAGACACAGGCTACCAACGGGAACCGGTGTTTCGGCTCCATTATTGGGAACGGCAGATTTTGTCTGGATTGAAGCCGGATTCGTTTATCACATAAAAAATACCCGAATGGCAAATGTTCATTCGGGTATTTTTATTCTTAGCTGTCGCTGTCAATGGTCCGGAATTACCTCTTCTGCTTCCATACGTCATAATAATTGTTTTCCAGCATTCTGAGGATATCGGACATTTTGTACCGGATTTTGCCTTCCAGTTTATAGAAGGCGATTAGCCGCTTGTCCCGGTAATCCTGGAGAGTACGGGGACTAATTTTCAATAGCCTGCACACCTCCTTGTTCCCCAGAAAGGATTCGTCTGACAAGCTATGCTTATGGGTATCCACATAGCCGGAAATATCTTCATTTATTTTTTCAAAATCGTGGAATAAATCGAGTATCTCGGAAGACCTGTAATTTAAAATATCATGTACATCCATATCTGTTAGTCTTTTATAAGTTTAAATATTATCTATCTCTTCTTTTAACCCATTTCTGTCCTGTTCTTCTCAATAAAGCATTCCACATCCTTTATCTTGTAGTAGCACTTGTGCCCCACCTGCGAATAAGGGATTAGTCCCTTGTCCCGGTAGGTTTGCAGTGTCCTGAGCGACACGCCCAGCAGGCGGCAGACCTCTTCGTTGTTGTACCATATTTCACTCACTGGCTTTGGTCTTAATTTGGCGGTCCGGCTCAACAGGGCTTTTATACATTGCCTGAGTTGCTCATAAACCTTGCCTTCTATCATTTTTACTTCCATATTTTGCTGCTTATTATATTCTACAATCTGTTTTTTTTACTTGCTTTACAATTTAAAGCCTTTGGGTTTTACCGGTTGTGACTCTTGCCGGAATCCCGTATCAGGGCTGGCGATAATAATTCTGCCGGGATTGGCCTCCACTATGTCTTTGATAGACATAGGCTGTCCGGAACGAATACCGGAGGGTTCTTCCCGGATGTTTGCGGTAGGCGCCGAAACAGATACTTCCGGTTTCATATCCTTCTCCCCCTGAACATTCGTCGCTTGCGCTTGTCCCTGGTTTTTGTCCTTATTCTCCAATGAGAGGTTGATCTGCCTGCTGAGTGAATCCAACTGCGACTTAAGCTCTTTTAGTTCCGGTTCCTTCTTCCATACCGAATCCATTACCTCTCTGAGTACAGGCAGATCTTTTTCCAGCTTTTGATTGTCCGATTGGTATTTCTCAATATGAGCAGGAATCCTTTCCAATGCTTTCAGGAAGTTAACTGATGCCAATATTGGGTCTGTCGCAATATGCCCGTTGTTATAGGAGTATTTGATATTACCCTCTCCCTCAATAAAGAAACGGTTGTCTTTAAACATCGAGCCTTCTTTTTGGCTTTCCTCCGTTTTGACAAGTATTTTAAAACCATAGAGTTCCCCAATCTTAAA